>NZ_CP011047.1:0-2400000 GCF_000982825.1 Cronobacter sakazakii
GCACTCGCAAATGCGCCTTGTGATGAAAGCCGTTGTGAAAGAGGCTCTCACCTCTTCTTAGGCTGCCTGGTCATTAAGATTGTGACCTGCCAGCCAATGCGGCTACCCATTGAATGCCACGCGGAGTGAACTTGGCCTGGGTGAATGCATGGCCGTTATTCTGGTTCTCTCCGGTTTTCATGGTGAAGCGGCCGGCATCGAGATGCTGAGCATAGGGTGTCAATTTCCCCGCCAGGCGATACATGATTCCCTGCTCTATCAGGAACAGTCGGAAGTCCGTTTCTTTCACCTTCAGCAGTTTCGGCTGCCTCACGGAATCCCATAGCTCCGGTTGCCTCGACATAGTGATCAACGAATTCGACTTTAGGTGCGGCAATAGCGAGCTTGCTTTCCAGTTGGGCATTCTGCTCTGCGAGGTCTGCTGCGAGGCGTAGCGCTTCCGGCAGGCTCTGCGGTATTCTCACGGGCTTGGCTAAGTTGGGCTTCAAGTTCCTGCCAGCGATCAACCGGCGAGCGGTAAATTCAGGAGAAAGCTGAGCAACGACAATAATACTGTCGCGCTTACCCTGCTCACCTTCAAACACATAAAAACTCACTGGGCGGCCTGCCGTGGGCTTTTCCTCAATTTGAGGAGAAGCAATCGTGCCCCGTTCAATAAGGCTTTCTATCGTGCGCTTAACGTTATCGTGCCGTTTTTTCTACCAGCTCAGCGATTTCAATGCTGGTCATTACTAACGGATGGTCATTTGCTGGATATTGCATAGGTTGGTGCTCCCTATAGAGAAACAAGCCTGTCGCACAGATTAAGCCGTCCCCTAAGACGCACCATTTACGGATAATCTCAGGCTTGCTTTTCTGTAGGCTTAGGGATTGGTGTTTGCGCGTGCGAAGCGCATAAAAAAAGCCCCGCATTAGCGAGGCCGATATTGCTTTGTTGCTGATGGTGAATCTTCTTGGGGGTTGTCATGGTCGCAGGCTTCGCGATTCCTCACAGAATGGCTAACCCACTTACGGCTTACCCGTCAGCCAGATTGCGATCACCATCCTTACGGGGTTACACAATTTATTTGAGGCATTGTTGCCGGATGTAGTCCTGCAGATAGCTAACCTGTTTGGTCACTGTTTCGATTCGCTCTCTGAGGGTGAAATAATCCCGTTGAGCGGAGTCTTTTCACTGGTAACAGCGAGCAGGAGCAGATGGGTGAAGTTTTCTTTTTGCGGCCTTGTATGCCTGAGAGGCTTCACTCTGACTCTTAAATGACCCAAGCTCGATTCGCTTACCTGAAACAGTGATTCTTGCGCTATACATGTCACGCCGGGCGTCATATTTAACGCCCATGCAAATTCGATTATGTTGGTTTTCTGAAAGAGTCACAGGCCTCAAGTTTTCAGGAGAGTTATTTGCTTGATTGCCATCTATATGGTCAATACAAAAAGGCCAGTCTCCGTTTAACAGAAACCAAACTACCCGATGCGTGGAGAGCTTCTGTCTTTTTACGCCAACTCGGTAGTAACCATCAGGGTTTTTAACTCCCGCCTCTTTCCCGAGCATATGACCGTTAAATTTTGGTGCTTTCTTCCATTTCAGGCCTGATGATACACGGGCGTCTACTTCCAAGTGTTCCCTAATATACGCTTCAATTTCTTGTGTTACTTTGGCTCTTTTCATCAAAGACCACCGTGCGAATATATTCCTGAAGACCAAGTATTTGCTTTTCAGCCGTGACTAATTGCTCTCGGAGATGGAAATAATTTTGTCGAGCGTCTGGAGTGAGTTCGGCGGTGGAAGCATCATCCACGCCGGGGGGAGCCGGTCGCCTCCGTTCTTTCCGCACGTTGCTGCAAGGCGCAGCCGCTTATTACCAGCGGCAACATCGCGCTCAAGCTGATTGATAGTGCTCTGAGCATTTGCAAGCTCCTGTGTGTATTTTGCGTCGAGCGCGGCCACATCGCGCTGGCGAGTCTGCATGTCGCTGATGGTGTCTTTAGCCAGATTTAATTCACGATTAACTTTGGTTAAAGATGCCTGCGATTCTTTGAGCGCTGACCGGTAATGACTGGCGATGACAATAGCGATTGCCAGCAGCAGGCTCATTATGGCGAAGAGGATGATCTTCCAGTTAAAGGTCATTTTCGCTTTCCGCCAGGCACATGGAGCGCTCTATCTCCCTTCGAGTTTGCAATCCTTTCCACTGCTTGCCGCCCGCCCATGTCCATTTTCGCAGCTCGTCGCAGGCTCCTTTTCTGTCGCCATTGTTGAGCTTTTTAAGCAACGTCGATGAGCGGAAGGCGCTTACCCCTACGTTGTAGGTGAATGAGTAGAGCGCGGCACGCTGGTATGCAGAAATGGGAACCTTAACTGAGGCATCCACGGCTTTGATAACCGGTTGCATGTGCTTGTTAAGGAGGTCATCGCATTCCTGCTTTGTGTAGACCTTGCCCATCTTCACATCAGGGCCGGTAATTCCTGCACACACAGTAGGAATGCCGACAGGGTCGAGGTAAGGCTTGTACTTAACGCCTTCCTGGTACTGTATCAGGACGCCAGCGATAAATGACGCCCCTCCCGCCGCAGCTGCAACCAGTGCAGTACGTAGTTTCGCTGGTATCTGCATGGTCTCACCTATGGCGATAGTTCCTGGTCGATGTCTTTGACGATTTTGGCACCATCGGAAATGTTCGTTACATCACCACGGGCATATGCAGCTTTGAGGATTTCGGTTCGCTTGCGGTCTTCCTCAATCGCCGCTTTGTTCTTTCGGTCGTTTGAACGATATGTCAGCCAGGTGAATGTCGCCGTTATGACAAATCCCAGGGCAAACAGAACATCCTGAAGAGTCAACATGGCGAAGAATCCCGTCAGACCTGACCAGAAATACGACCAGAATCCGTTGTTGGTATTCATGCGTAGCATTTCTCACACCTCCGATAATGGAAGTGCTGTGATGTAGTTAGGAAAGGCCAGCGAGGCATCGGATGTGAGGGTTCATCTGTGATTGATTTCCTGTGGCCTAATACGAAAAAGGCCCGCCGAAGCGAGCCTTGAATATTTGGAGTGATTTGTTTGTGGTGGCCGGTGCTGAACTCCGGCTTATCGGTCCCGGCGGCAAGCGGCTTTACCCGTCTGGTGAACTCGCCTCGTGTACCAATGGGGCATTTCTTTCCGCGCATCAGCCTGCGCATTCACCACAACGGAAAGGAAACTGCCCGGAATCGCACCGACGCCAGCGCTTACCTGGCTTAAAAAGTTCAGTTCCCTTACCTGTTATGTGCTCCGTTTCGTGGAGCTGACGGCTGGCGATCAACCCAGCACCTATATGGGATTTACTAAGGCGATATGCCAGTTGTTACCCACGAATGAAAGCACTATCAGTTACGCTGCCTGTTCCGCCACGCGGTTACGCTGCCTGTTCCATCAATGCCCTTGCCGGTTTCGTCTCATGCTTCTTTGGTTTGACGATCCCACTCTTCACGAAATTTAGTCGGGTTATCGAAACCCTGAGTAGCGTTGCAGCTTTTCATATGAACACCTGTTGCTTTGGTTGAGCCAATAAAAAAGCCCCGAGCTATTAACTCAGGGCTTAATGTTTTTAGCGCTTAACAACGTGCGCAACTTCCACTGTTAGAAATCATATCCGCAGGTTCGGGAAAAGTAAATAGCGCACGACAAATTAATGCGCTATTTTCGGTTTTTACCTGGTGACTTCTCGTAACTGTGCGTCAGCCCACGATTCTTCCACCTCAAACTTGATGATAAGAGCATCGTAGAATGGCTTAACTGACTTCTTCCACGTGTCGAGTGATATGGAATCCGTGATTTGGCATACCGCAGCAAAGGCCTCGGTAGAGGGCAAACGAGGATAGCCGACGCCGCCGCAGCGCTTGCAGTCAGATATCACTGGAACGCCCTGCTTTTCTGTTTCCTCCTGATTTATCGCCTTCCCTCGCCCCTTGCAGTCAGAGCATGCCGTAGAAACCACACCCTTTCCTTTGCACTTCTGGCACAGCACTTTCACCTGCTCCCTTCTGGCCGCGAGATTCGGTCGACCAATGTGCTTCATGGTCACGACTTCCGCATGAATGAAGCCTGCGCCATTGCAGCATTCACACTGCCGGGTGCTCCCGGCGTTGCGTGAATAGTCCTCAAAGGCGTAAGTTGCGAGCGCTTGCATTACCTTTGGCTTAATATCACTTTCGAGCTTGCGCAAGGCGGCAACCTTATCGCAGCGCTCAATTGCATACAGGGTCAGCATTTCAATAGCTTTCTCACGGTCATTGCTGCTGACGCCCATTTTCCCCATAAACGCCGCAAAGCCCATCTGCGCGCGATTCTGCACCATTCCCTGAGCTGCCATGATATCAGTGCCGGTCAATGCGTCTGAAGCCGTAGCTCGCGGGGAATCGCTTATCATGGTCGATTTAGCGAAGTGGTATTTCAGTGCGTTTTCCAGGTTCATGCTGCATCGCCTCCCTCTGGTTTGTTGATGCCGAGCCGGTTTTCCAGCTCCTTACGCATTTCCTTTAAGCGCCGCTCGGTCTCGTGAACGTTGTTAAGCTGCCACTCAACAGCCTCAAGCATCTCCTTATCCTTCTGGCGCTGCTGAGCTAATGCGATGTTTGTTACCGTCGTCATGCTGGCTCTCCCACCATTGAATCGAGTTGTCGGCGCAGCATCTTGAGTGCACCGTCCGGGAATGGCTGGCGCGCCAGTCCGGTGAATATGCCGTGCACTTTCCGGTCGCTCAGCCGCGGCAGTAAGGCGTTCACCGTCGCGCGGATAGCACCGTTAACCTTGCGCCCGTCTTTCTGCGCCAGCTTTGCGGCCAACTCCACAGTCACCAGGGCATCGAGATATTCCTCGCAAACCTCTCTGCTTATTTCGCTCATGCGGCCTCCTCGCGCGAATTGCGCAGGTCTTTAAGCTTCTGCTGATACTCCGCCTTAATCGCTTTGCACTCTTCGATAGTCCAGCGGTGGCGATAGTGGTTAGATTCGACAGCCTCGACTGCTGACAGCCCGATACGCCGGATAAGCTCTGCCCGGTACGGCACGAGATTGCCGCTCTTGTGCTGATTGCACACGACGCATTGCTTATGGATATTGCGTTCATCAAAGCGAAGCTGAGGTGCCGCAGCAGTTGTCCGGTAGTGACCGGCATCCCACTGAGCAGACGTGAAAGTTCCGCACGAGATACATGGCAGGTCGCGGTCTCTTTCTCTGATGAAGGCGTTTACGGCTTGTTGGGCTTGTTTAATCCAGTAACTGCGGGGCTTTAAGGCGAGCTTTCGAATCTTGAGTCTGTCTTTCTGCTGCTGTTCTTCTCTTCGTCGTTTCTTCTCTGCTGCTTTGAGTGCTTTGTCTCGCTCCCTGTTTCGTCGCTCAAGCGCTATCTTTGCGCCACACTCGGGCCCACACCACCACTGGTTAGCGAATGCCGGGTGGAACCACTCTCTGCACTCTTCGTTTTTACAGCGCCTGCGAGGTGATTTAGCCATTAGCTTCCTCCTCTCTGATTTTTTTAATCGCAGCCTTCAGCTCGTCAACTTGCTGTGGCGTCCAGGCTTCGCGGAGGTTTTCGGTAACCCGCTTTAGCTGGTCGGCGCTATCCCTTGTCATCAAGCACACCTGTCGCCCGCTCTTCATCCAAACATCAACTTGTTCAACCTTTTCCTTGTAGAGCCTTTCTGCCGCAAACATGGAAAGTTTTAGTAAAATGTCATAAAGCCACGTCATCATTACCCTCCGACACAAAATGATTCGGGTCTCTATACACAAGCCATTCGTTGATGCACTCGCCGCAGGCATATACCTCATCGGCATCCAGCTGCTTGCTGCATCCTGCGCATAGAGCTCTGGCTATGCTCTGCTGCTCGTAGGTTTGGGTTTGGATGGGGTTAAGCATGTTGGCTTTCCTGCATCATGAGGAAGACAATCATGGCGGCGCGGAGTGGGTTTGGGTGTGTTTCTCCGTCAATCTGCCATTCAACACCGTCAACCCAGTACGCATCTGAGGACGCAAGCCACATCCCGTGCTCATATTTGGCGAGTGAAATGCCATTTCGTTGGATAATCGGCCATGCGGCGCCGGGGTCGTTGCAGTAGTCGGTGCGAAATCTCTGTGAAACTACGCGCCCTACCATGTTATTGATTTCATCATCACTTAACTGTGAATAGTCCATCAATGCAGCCTCGCTGTGTTTGTCTCTGCCGGCTCAATGGTGATAACCAGCTCTTTGTCTTCCAGTTGCCAGATGAGCCCTTTGTCTTCTTCGCCCTCGCTCATCTGCTCGACGAAGCCCATCAGGTAATTCATCAGGATGTTCATGGCATCCACGCCATCGCCCTGCATGTCTTCCATGAGGTCGGCGAAGCGCTCTGCGTACTCGTATTCATTGTTCATGCTTCCTCCTGGCGCGTTGACGAAGCCACCGGACATCAGCAAGGTGGGCCGTATACGCATACGTTGGGATTTGTGAGGGAGGCAATTCAGGTTTCTTCTTTCGGCGGGGCCGTACGATGAATATGCAGTTTTCCATTACAGCGACTAGGCTGCTTTTCCGTTTTCGCATTTCAGCGCCTCCATGCGTTTCCGGCCATACGCCATAAGCTCGTCGCGCTCAACAGTCGTCATCCGGCATTCGCCAGCTCGCGGCCACGGGTGCCAGATGATGAGCATCGAGCCTTTGTTGTTGCCGTTTACCGGCTTGCCCGTGCTTGCGTTCAGAAATGAGAGCCGCCCGCCAGTAATGAACCTGACCTCATGCGCTGTCTTGATAGCCTCTTTGAACCACTGGACAGAGGTATCAGCAGGCAGAAGCATCACGCAGCCAACACTGTGATCTGCATTCTCCTGTGCGGCCTTCTTAACGAAAGGCATCGGTGCACTGTATGGAGGGTTCAGCCACGCGTAAGCCCGCCCAACTCCGATAGGCATTTTCGAGAGCCAATTCGCTTCGAGCGTGTTTTCCATTTCATCAATGAACCTGGTGCAAAGCGCATTACTTTGGCTGGCTGCTGCATCAAGGAAAAACGGGAACTCGCTCCGTAACGCCCGGTAGATTTCCGGCGGGGTTTGCCAGAGGTCTTTTATCTCAACTGGCGTGTTTGATTTGTCTGTCATGCCGTCACCTTCCTTCCTGTTCGTTTAGCCCACTCAATCGCTTCCTGAGCGTCCTCACTCCACCGGACGTCTCTCTCTGCACCGAACGCGTGAATCAGCTCCAGAAGCTCGCTGAATTCGCTTACGCGCATCTTTGAGGTCGACTGGCCGAGCACGACAAAACCGCCTTTAATCCCCGGCGCTGAGCGTTGGCCTTTAAGCGCCGCCGTGAAGATGTGCTTCCAGTCTTCGCTATCCAGCTTCATGCCATGCCAGACGACCTGCTCAGACACATCGCGCAGGGTCGCCCAAAGACGCTTGTTCTGCTCTATTGAGCGCGTCTTTTCCTGAATGGTTACGATGAGAGGTCTTTCCGGGTCGGGGTAAAGCTGCTGGATGGTGCGGATTGCGTTTTGCTGGACTAGCGGTGTGCGAATTTCAAAAGTTTGTTTTCTCATTCCTCTTCTCCAGCTTAATCAGTACGAATGCACTGCGCAGCAGAATCAGCGCGTCAGTGAACATCAGGCCGTCCTGTTTAACGATGGCCGCGAACATGAAGCACAGGCCGATGAAGACCAGCATTATGATGCTCATACCCTCATCTCCTGCCGCACCGCGCGCAGCTGCTGATTGATAAACGCCGTCATGGGGTTTGAGCATCCGAACTTGCATAACTCATGCGCTGCGACATACAGGAATGAACCCTGGTGCTCGCTGCACTTCTCCGAGTTGTAGCGCTCAATACGTCCTGAATCGTGTTCGTCACGGAGAATGCGCTGTACTGCGCCCATATCTATGCCGGTGCCCTCTGAAACCTGGCGGGACGATACCGGACCATGTTCAGTGACGTATTCGCGGATACGCTGGCGACTCGTTTTACCTTCACTAAGTTCATAAAGGCGGCAGCGTGTTCCCATGCCGGTGCTTGCAGAGCGTACCAATGCGCCCTCTCGCACAAGACCACAGACTATGGCGGCCACACGGTCGCCCTTTCCGCCGAGCTCCTCAACGAGCTGCTTGACTGTGCCTTTCCGGTTCATTTCGAACCAGGTCATAATTTGCAACTTGGTTATCATGATGAGTCTCCGCTCAATACCTCGCCTTACTGATTGCCTGAAGCATTATCAGCTGGCTGGTAAAGAGATATCGTTTGGTGAGTGTTTCGATGTCGATGAAGCGAGGAGTGCCGATGTATCTGGCGATGGTGTCTATGTCGTCGAGGGTTATTTGCATGGCGGCTCGGGGAGCGGTTGCCAGTGAGTCGCCTTATATCTGTGAATAGAGCTACTGATATAGAAATGCGCGTCCTCGAAACTTTCTAATTGACCAATGCAAGTGTCGCCATGCTCGTCTGTCAGTAAAACATTTACGTATGTATCAGGCATCCGCTCGCTGCATGGAATCCAGCCATCAGGCTCCCCGGATGAACCATGCGTCATGGCTTCCTGCAGACGGTCAAGCTTCACGTATTCCCGCGCCGAATAACCATCTTTAATCCAGGCGGCAGCGACTTTTGCCGAGGTTGTATAGTCGTAACACTCGCCACACTTGGTAAGAAGCTCGTACAGGTCAGCGACTGGCGTACACTCGAAACCATCGCTGCCACCAACAACCTTACCTGCCAGCGATTCGAACTGCTGCGAGGTGGTGTCGGCTTGTGCCTGCTCGGCTTCCATCATTTGCTCATACTCAGCAATCTGTGGGTCATACGGCAGAGAGTCGTCATCAGCACCAGGCGCGGGCGGTGCTGTGCAATCACATTCAATGAGAATTGGCTCTCCCCATGGCTGCACCCCGCCGCTATCGGCTAATCCAGTGTTGCCGCATTTTGGGCAAACGGCTGATTCTTCCTTCTCCCGCTCTTTGCGCAGCGCCAGAAGCTCATCCATCGCCACAATGCCAAGGCCAAACATGTCGTACTGCTCTTTGTCTTCTACCGGGTCATAGTCCTGCTGCCAGCATTCAAATGCGTTACGCAGGTCTTTGGCCTGTTCTGTGCTAATAGTGCTCATGGTTAATCCTTGTGATGTCAGATTTGAGAAACGTTTTCCTGCTGCCACACCTCGTCATACTCCGACTTGGGCATGTTAGCGACGTAGTTGTATGGGGATGCGCCTTCGACCTGTAGAAACTGGTGAGACTGGTCGTCGAGAAACAGCGGTACGCCACCTTCCCAGCCTTCTCCGTTTCGCTGCTTTTCCAACATCAGAACAGATGCCGGAGCGGCTAACAGTTGCTGGTCTTTATCGTTGAGTTGCTCACCCGCCTGGACGCGGTGTAGCGCTCTCTCCCGGCCTTTGTTACGCCAGATGATAAACAGGTTGTCTGTGAGGTCGGTGATGGCACCAGAGCCTTTCACATCCATTTTGCCAGTGGGCTTTTCCTCGCTGTCTCCTTTGCGGGAGTGAGTGACGAGGATGATGTGAGAGTTGGTCTTGTTCTTGAAGTCGCACAGTGCGTCGACAAACGCCTTCTGCCCGTTGTAATCGTCATCGCCGATGCCGCACTTCATGAGGCTGTCGATGATGAAAAGCCGGATTCCATATCGGCGGCGGGCATAGGTGAATATTTCGATGAGGCGTTCAGCTTTCGCCGTTCCAGTCAGACCGAATAACCATAACCGGTCATCGTAGAAGTTGAATGCCGACTCAATCTCCAGAACTGGAGGCATCTTGCAGCATGTAGCCTGGCGCGTAAGGCGCTTAAGCAGTATGCCGGGCTTAAGCTCCAGCGAAGCAACGCATGTTTTTACGCCCTGCCTCATGGCTTCCAGAGCCATATGACCGACGACTTCCGTTTTTCCATGGCCGTTAACGCCGTTGACAAGCGTCAACTCGGCTTCGCGAAACTGGAAGTTATAGGTCAGAGATTCCCATGGAGGATTGAACAGGTATTGCTGCTTACCGTAGAAGGCGTTGATGGTGTCCTGGTAAAACTCGCGGGCGCTGTAGAGTTCTTCCGGGTCAAAGAATGCGGCACCGCCTAGACACTGCCAGATTTCATCTTCGGAGATGCCGTCCATCAGGCACTCGTTGATGTCCTTGCGTGGTAACTTGACCATCCGGCAGCGATGTTCACCGAGTCGGCTGGCTATCTCTCTGGCGGCTTCCTGCCCCACTTCGTCGTTGTCCATTGATATCCAGATTTCTTCGAAGCGGTCGAGATTGTGAAACTCAAACTCAATCCATTGCTGCTTAGCGCCCTTGCCGCCACCGAAAGGCACTGACAGTGCGTTTATGCCGTACTGTGAGTAGCTCATGCAGTCGATTTCACCTTCGCACAGAACAACCGACCGCACTTTGCTGTCCAGCGCCTGCCAGCCAAAAAGACAGGGCTCGCAGTCTCCTTCGGCCATGATGACCTTCTTGCCATTCGGTCGCTCGGTGCTGATGCGTTTGACCTGAATCAGCTCACCATCGCGCTTGTACGGGAATACCAGAGCGTCCAGCTCTCTCTCGCCGTTCCACACCTTGCCACTGACGACTTCAAAAGCTTTCGCCGTTTCCGGAGAGATGCCGCGTGATTTGAGGTATTCGATGTGATGCTCGGTTTTATTGCAGTATCGGGCGACTTTCTTTCGGTCAGGACGGGAGAATTTCTTTTCGCGCTTTGCGTCGAAGTGGTGGTCGTCATCGCGGATGCCGAGAAACGCTTTGGCCTCCTGCATCGCCTGATGGAGGCTGATACCACGACACGCCATCCACAGGTCAAGCATGTCACCGCCATCTCCTTCAGCAAAGTCAGCCCATTTCTTTTTGCCGTTGAGGTTTACTTTCAGGCTGGAGCCTTTGTCGCCGTGGACATTGCCCGCCACCCACTCATGCCCGTCTTTCTTGCCGTTCGGCAACAGGTGCGGCGCTACCCTGTCAACCTGCGACCACAGCAGGTCACTTAGTTCGCTAGGTGTCATCAAACTGACCTCAGATCCAGACGGTTAAACCAGAATTCAACGAATGCAGGACTTAGCCAGCCATGGTTATAGCCAGCGATGAGTAACGCTTTGATTCTGGATTTCATGTCTCACCTGTCGAAGAATACATAACCGGTTTTCGACACGGTGATTGCGGATGATGGTTTTGAGAAAGATTTTGAAGTACGGGATTTTTGAAAACCCCTGGCATTTCTGAGCCAAGTATTCAGGGCGCGATTCCAGTCAATGAATTTGCTTCCCTTGCTAAGGTGGTGGTCGGTGAACTTTTCAAATTCTTCCTGCAAGGAAATGCCGTATTCATTTGCCATCTTTTGGTGGGCTTCACTCGGTGAGAATCCTTCCGGCATTACCGTAGATTTTTTCTTGCTCTCTAAAGGTTCTTTGACTGGTTCAAAAGAGTGACTGGTTCTGGTGCCAGCAGGCGGCACAGGGGGTGTGCTTTCTGACGACACAGGGGTGCTTTCTGACGACACAGGGGTGCTTTCTGACGACACAGGGGTGCTTTCTGACGACCCACCTGAGGTTTTTGGCGGCACAGGGGGTGTGCTTTCTGACGGCACAGGGGTAGATGTTAAATGCAGGCGGTAAACGTTGGAGGTATTACCTTTCCCGTTGTTAACCCCAAGCCGGTTTTCCTTGGTCATGAGACCGAGTTTTATTAACGCAGATATGTGTTCTTTTACGGCGCTCTTACTACATTCGCAGTGGTCAGCAATATGTTGGTATGAAGGCCAGCATTCACCGTTATCATTGGCGTTATCGGCAAGTTTAATCAGAACCAGTTTTCTCAGTGGGTTGCCAACCTTTATATTCATGGCCTTAGCCATAAGATTCATGCTCATTTTGACTTCTCCGAAGTTTTGTGCCTGTTAAGTATTTCTCTCAGTGTCACAGCTATTTCTGGATTAACCCCCTGATAAAACTGGTCACGTAGCACATCTTTTCGGTGATTAACGCGTTTATTTTCCTGCGTTTTTCGCATATAATTACCTCGCTGGATGTTGTTAAAATTCCATTTGTATTTGATCAGAACGCTCGGTTGCCGCCGGGCGTTTTTTATTGGTGAGTCCATCAAGCGCATACTTAAAAGCCCTGCTAATCGGACTGATGTCTGATGCCATTCCAAAAGCACACAAGACCGAAGCAATAAATCTCCAGTCCGTTCTGCTTATCTTCGATTCATGACACCCCACCATCTTCGCCAGTCCACGCTGTGTGACCGTAGAAAGATTGATGAGTAAATCTGTCTCTGCGCGGTCGATGTCGCGCTGGGACGGCTTGCTATAACTTGCGTTTTCCATTCGGTATTCTTCCTTTGTTGTTTAGATACGTGCGCAGACCGTGGGGTCTGCCACTTAAATGAGTTACCGCGTTGTCGGCGGTTCAAATTGATAAAGAGCGGTGTTACTTATGCTGCGAGAAGTTTTCTGCGGCTTAAATCAAGCAATTCAGTGGCTTGGTATTTACCGTTAGAAATCCTCTCAATCGTTTCTGCGTACTGTGTTTTCCCGAAAAATTCGGTCTTGGGGAGAAATCCGTTTTTAAGCCATTTATAGACGGCTCTTTCACTTACTCCGCAAGCCCTAGCTACTTCGGGGATGCCAATACTTTTAATCGGCTCATCTAAATGATGCATGGGCTATTCCTCTTCGTACTTTCAGTACACATTATGATTGAACTGAAAGTTTTTGCAAGTGGTTTACTATCGTACTCATGGTACAAACTGAAAAAGTGCGCCAAGAATTCTCCCAGCGGCTAGCGCAGGCCTGTAATGAAGCTGGGCTGGATGAACATGGACGGGGAATGGCTTTAGCCAGAGCCTTGAACGTAACTTCAAAAGCCGTCAGTAAATGGCTTAACGCTGAGGCATTGCCACGGCAGGAGAAAATGAATGCGCTGGCTCAATTTCTGAAAGTTGACGTTGTCTGGTTGCAGCACGGGAAAAGCAGTAAACAAAGCGAATCAAACGTAAGCTATGTTGGGAAACATGAGCCAAAAGGAAATTATCCGTTGATTTCTATGGTGAAAGCTGGTGCATGGTGTGAGGCTGTAGAACCGTATTCATTGCAGGACATCACAGAATGGTACGACTCTGACGCCCATGTTGAGGGGGATGGGTTTTGGTTGCGTGTTGAAGGGGATTCCATGACATCTCCAGTTGGCATAAGCATCCCGGAGGGAACATTAGTTCTGGTAGACACGGGCAGAGAGGCTAAAAACGGCAGCTTAGTTATAGCGAAACTGGTTGATGATAATGAAGCGACATTCAAAAAACTGATCATCGACGGCAGTCAAAAGTATCTAAAAGGCCTCAATCCTGCATGGCCAATGATACCTATCAACGGAAACTGTCGAATCATTGGCGTAGCTATCGAAACCAAGATGCGCCTAGTTTAAGGCGCAGTGGCCTGAAGAGACGTTTGGGTGATAGTGCAGTGAGCTGATGAACTGAGTGATTGGGTGATAGACATAAATAATTAGAGGCATGGTTATGGAAGACGGTGTTTTGCAGGACATAAAAATATCATTGAGGTATGACGGTAAGGATGCTTTAAACCATGAGATAGACTTGAATTGTCTTGGTGAGTCGCTTAAGGGTTTCTCTAAAGTTCTCTCTACTGCCGCATCTTTTTCAGCAACACAAAAGTACAGCAAACTAGTTACATATCAAGAAGTTAAGGTTTATGCCAGAGAGGCTAGAGCAAACTGTTTTACTCTTGATGCTGTCCTTAACTTTGTTACCCAGAACCAGTTGTTCTCGGGGATCGCTGCAACTATACTGGGTGCAATACTTCAGTACATTTTTGCGAGAAACTCCAACAAGAAAGACGAAATGAAAGCTCTACAGCAGGTTCTTGAAAAAGCCATTGAGGCGCTAGGAAACAAGGATGCAGGAACCATCGATAAATTGATCTCAGTGATTGATAAGATGGCTGTAGAGTTACGCCAATCAGTTAGGCAGGCTGTTTCTCCTATAGGCAATACATGCGATCAGATAAGCATTGCTACCAACATTGATGGTTGCCTAGTTAAAGTGAATGAGCAAGACAAGGCTCAAATCGACAAGCTTGACGATGATGAGGTTCTTGGTCTCAGGGAGTACCGAGCTTATCTTACTGAGTTTGATGCTCAAAATATGACGGCAAAAATAATTTTAGATGGTGACGAATCCAAGAAGAGAATTACATCTGATATTAGTGACCCCGCCGCAAGCAAGAAGAATAATCCCTATCTCAATGCTCTGAGTGCCTACATTTCCACCAAGGGAGATGTATCTTCAATCTTTACGATTACCGCAAAAGCAACCGTAAAGAAAGGGCAGATTAATAGGCTCTTCATAGTCGACGCAAAATGATATCCATACCCCGGCCACCGCGCCGGGTTTTTTATTGCCATACTCCCCTGCGCCACCTGCACTAAATGCTGACTCCTGCACAATTTCGTTACTCCTGCACCTTGCAGCCAAACCAGCAGCCCGCCACGGTGCGGGCTTTTTTGTGCCTGTGACATGCCTCGCAAAAATAAATACCCTTAAAAATCAAACATAAAAATCTAATTTTGACTTTATTTTCAATCTTCGTACTTTTGGTACTTGCATTAATCGTACTATTGGTACAATATAAACCCATCAGAAGGACGCTGAGGCAGTACGAAACGGAAGTTTGCTCTTTAACAGAACAGGTGCGCTGACAAAGCGCGAACAGATACCAAACGAGATGGGTTTGGGGTGCGGGCAGAAGCCAACCTCTTCGGCGGAGGCGCTCGGCAATGAGTACGCGGTCAGGGTTAGCCGCCTGACTGCCTGCACCACCAAAGCCATTTCACATGAGGACAAAGCCATGACGGTTATCCAATACGGTTCTTCAGTATCAGCAGGTAACGCTAAAACTCGCCGTCATCAGCGGCGCAGAAAGCTAGCTATCGAGCGTGACGCTATCGGCAATATCATCGACTCCATTTTAGGTTGCGAGGCTCCTGACGCTTCTCAGGAAGAATCACGCAAGCATGCAAGCCGCGTTGACCGAGCCACTTCGCTCGTAGCTCTCCGCGACAAGAAGCCGGAAGTAACCGAACGCAAGCGTAACCCGGCATACAAGAAACCAGTTAACCACCCTACCCACTTGATTAACGCGCACCAGAAAATGCGCGGCAAATCGATTCCGGCCTACTACGACTATCAAAAGGATTAACAAAATGAACTCTGCTGAATTATCAAAAATTCTGGATGAGCACAAAGTGTGGGTGACTTCGTTTGGTGAAAACGGATCTAAAGCCGACCTGAGCGGTGCCGACCTGAGCTGTGCCAACCTGTACGGTGCCGACCTGTACGGTGCCAACCTGTACGGCACCAACCTGCGCGGTGCCAACCTGAGCGGTGCCGACCTGTACGGTGCCAACCTGTACGGTGCCAACCTGCGCGGTGCCGACCTGTACGGTGCCAACCTGCGCGGTGCCGACCTGAGCTGTGCCAACCTGTACGGTGCCAACCTGTACGGTGCCAACCTGCGCGGTGCCAACCTGCCTGATCTCACATACGTAATCATAGGTGAGAAATACTTCATCAGCATCACGAACGGTGAATATGTGCGAGTTGGGTGCCAGAACCACACCGCAGAGGAATGGCGTAAATACAGCAAGCATGAAATTGCTGAAATGGATGGTCGTAAGGCCCTGAAGTTTTACCCACGCTTGCTGGATATTATTGATTTCTATCTTGGCAAGGGTGAAAGACCAGGCTGGTTAACCATCAAAGAATACGCAGATGAGGTCGCAGAATAAGCGGCCTTTCTTTTTGGCAGCAAGCCACTTATCTGAGGTGAGATATGGATGAGGAAGTCGAATGCGACATATGCGGCAAAGGGATTGCTGCGGTTGCCGTTTACAGTGGCGATGGTAATGAAGAGTTGTGCCACGAATGCTATCACGACATTTACGACATAGATGATGAGGCCGTTGAATATCAGCCGATATCCGATAGCCGATTCATGGAGTCGGTTATCTGATGCAATCCGCATCATAACCAAGACAGGAGACGAAGACCTGTTCTGGTTAAATGGAGAAATAACCCTTGTTGCCTGTTCGCCCGGCATTGCGTCCGGGCATTTTTTATAAGTCTTTAAACAGGCATTTTGCGGCAAAAACTGCTGAAGCATGAACATACTCTTCATAAGAGTATTTATGTCCGCACTCACAAGTAGCGTTGTTCCAGCCCTCTTCGGTACTTAAGTCCCCGATTATTTCCTCTGACCCGCACTCAGGACAGCAAAAGTTCTCTTCCATATAAAACCTCCGATGTGTTGTGGAATATGGAATCTATCACCTATCAAAAGCATTTGAACATTAATTCAGCATATCAATAGCGCCTATTTTAGGCGTTTTCGCTATGCCAATCACAAATAACAGGAACCCCACGATGACATTTGCTATCGCGGGCGGTGCCGTCTTGGGTGCCGCTCAACTCAATGAATCGCTACTCGACCTCATCACCCGCCGCATACGCGGTATCTGCACAACGCTTAAGGAGCTGACATGTACGGCAATCAAACAGTAAACCATCAGGCCCTTATGGCCGCGCAGAGCAAGGCGGTTATCGCCCGCTTCCTCGGTGACGCCGGGATGTGGCTGCAGGCCAATAAGCAGATGAAGCAGGCAGTGAGCATGCCCTGGTACCGGAGGCCGCAATGAAGACCCTCAACCCTCGCGACATGACTGATGAGCAGTTTGCCCGCCTCATGAAAGATTTGATGAAACAGACACCAAAACAACAGGAGCAGAAGCAATGAGACTGACCCTGAACGACGTCAAAGAAATCGAGCAGATTATCGCCGCGCTGGACGCAACTGATAACGAGCGCATCAGCGATGAAGTTGAGCGTCTGGCGAAGAAAGCAAACCCGTTTATTTCGGCTCTGGCGGGGCTGGATGCTGATGAGCATACCGGTGACGCCATCAACTATCTCGAAGGCCATAGCATCGCGTTTCAGGACGCATCCGAGGGTTGGTGGATTGATGCGCTGACCGAGCGCGTTACTGCCGAGTACGCCATCGGCATCTTCAAGGCACGGCATTCACACAGGGAGGCAGCGTAATGGCAAGCCCGGTTGTTAATCAGGTATACGAGCTTATCAATCCCCTGAAGGTTGAGTTCGAGCAGGTATGCGCTGAGCCATCAATAAATTTCAAGCGTGAATCAGAGTTTGCGATGCAGATATTCGCCAATAACGACTATCTCGCAAAGACTGCAATGAATAACACGACCAGTACCCGCAGCGCGATCATGAACGTTGCTGCGATTGGCATCACGCTGAACCCAGCGCAGAAACTGGCCTATCTGGTTCCACGGAAAGGAGCCATTTGCCTCGATATAAGCTACATGGGGCTGATGCATATTGCCCAGCAATCAGGGGCAATTAAGTGGTGCCAGTCGGCAATCGTCCGTAAAAATGACCAATTCCGTCGCGAGGGTCTCGATAAGCCTCCGGTTCACATCTATAGCGAGTTTGACACCAAAGAACAGCGCGGAGAGGTTGTAGGCGCTTATGTTGTCGTGAAAACGGACGATGGCGACTACCTGACGCACACCATGCGTATTGAAGACATTTATTCAATACGTGACCGGTCTGAAGCATGGAAGAAGTACAAAACTGACAACAGCAAAAAATGCCCGTGGGTTACCGATGAAGAGCAGATGATGCTCAAGACGGTCGTGAAGCAAGCTGCCAAATACTGGCCGCGCCGTGAGCGACTCGACGCGGCAATTGACTATGTTAATACCGAGGGGGAAGAAGGTATTAACTTCGCCGCAGAACGGCAGCCTGAGCGCGATATCACCCCGGCAGACATTGCAACCATCAAAGAAATTAACGACGTACTCATCGCCATGAATAAAACGTGGGATGAAGACCTGTTGCCTCTTTGCTCGAAAATCTTCCGTCGCGAAATTCTCGCGTCATCTGAGCTTACCCAAATCGAAGCCGTTAAGGCACTCGGATTCCTCAGGCAAAAGGCGGCAGCATGACTCCAGAAATCATCCTTGAGCGCACAGGGATAGATGTGCTCACGGTTGAACAAGGAGATGAGGCGTGGCAGAGGCTGCGCCTCGGAGTTATCACCGCATCAGATGTTCATAACGTCATATCAAAACCACGCTCAGGTAAAAAATGGCCGGATATGAAGATGTCATATTTCCACACCCTTCTCGCTGAGGTGTGTACCGGCGTAGCTCCTGAAGTTAACGCCAAGGCTCTGGCATGGGGAAAGCAATACGAGGATGACGCAAGAGCCCTGTTTGAGTTCACTGTCGGCGTTCAGGTAACCGAGTCGCCAATTATCTACAAGGACGAAACTATGCGCACTGCATGCTCACCGGATGGGCTTTGCAGTGATGGCCGAGGGCTTGAGCTTAAATGCCCTTTCACTTCTCGCGACTTCATGAAATTTCGCCTCGGCGGATTTGAAGCCATAAAGTCAGCGTACATGGCTCAGGTGCAGTTCAGCATGTGGGTAACTGGTAAGGATGCCTGGTACTTTTCGAATTATGACCCGCGCATGAGGCGCGAAGGACTTCATCATGTCGTTGTCGAACGTGATGAAAAATACATGGAAGAATTCACGGAAGCGGTGCCAGAGTTCATTGAAAAGATGGACATGGCGCTGGCAGAAATTGGCTTCACCTTCGGAGAACAATGGAGGTGAAATGCCAGCAGAACCATTCAAAAAACGCCGTGGCAATCAGCAGACGCTGGGCCGCAACTGGACCACCACCGAGTTAAGCCTCATCAAATCACTGGCCGGCAGCGTCCATCCCAAGATTATAGCCCGCCAGTTAAACCGCTCATACGAATCTATCCGCCAGATGGCAAAGCGCGAGCACATCAGCCTGCGTCGCGTTTAATCGTGCGCCACGGACGGCGCGAGGAAAAATTCATGATTACACATGACCCGCGTATCACACCAAGCGAGCTACAGGCTCGCGTCAAATCTCAGCCGATGCCGAGCCGCGAAGAGCTTATGAAACGCAACAGCTTCGGTTCTGTGAATAACAACAAATACCTCAACCGCTGGCTGCGTCAAGGCGGTGCCGCATGACCGACACAGCAAAACTGAAAGCGGCGGCTGAGAAAGCACGCTGGGGCGACTGGTCTGCATATAAGCCGCATAGTGGAGCGCGCGGATACGAGGTGCGCGTTGGTAGTGAGGCAGTTGCGCAGCATTGCCTGAAAGACGACGCAGCGTTTATTGCCGAAGCAAGCCCAAAGGCTGTTCTCTGCCTGATAGCAGCGCTGGAAGCCGCGCAGAAGCGCATCGCTGAACTGGAGGCGCGCAAGGTTAAGCTGCCGAGCATTAACCCGCAAATGTTCAACGACGATGTGATGTTTGGTTATCGAAAAGCACAACGCGAGGCGGTTGAATTTTGCGCCGTCGCGGGCATCAATCTTGAGACAGGGGGTGAAGCGTGAGCGAAATAAGCAAAGCGGCGCTGGCTGAAGCGTGCGAAGAGAAAGTGAGACAGCTTGAGTTTTCGGTTAAACAGAGCGCGTTTGATTCAGTCAGGCAGGAGCTTGAGACCGAATTAGCAATCGCGCGCGTAGCACTGCTGGCGCTGCGGGAGCGGGCGGAGCCGGTTGCGTGGCGTCACGATGACGGGCCTTTCTCTTCGGGGGCATTAACCAGATCAAAATCTGTAGCTGGAAGTTGGATTGCGAATGGGTGGAAAGTAACCCCGCTCTACACCGCACCGCCCGCGCAGGTTGTGCCTGATGATGCTCTGACCAGGCTGGCGTTCAACATAGCCTTGTATTTCGCAGATGAAGAGACGAAAAACAACAAGGAGCTGTTTCATAAACTTATTGACCACGCTGTGGATGATTGTCGTTCTTTCATGCGCGCGACAATTCCCGATCCGGTTGTGGCTGATTCACTTGTCTCCGAGCTTCTGGCTATTGCGAAAAGAGCCGCTGAGGAAGCAGACGAATGCGCTAATGCCGAGTTTAGTGACAACTCAATGAAGCACGCTCGCGAAATTGCTGAATGGGAAAGACGCGCCGCAATTCTTCAACCTGTAAGCCAGCATTACAAGTTGCCTGGAAAGGAGGGGTGATGGATTGGATAAATAAATATGCATGGTACGGCAGGAAGGCAGCCTCTTCTGTACTTCCATTCATTCTGGGGATAATCGCCGAACAAAGGGCTCCTGATTATGCCCTGTGGTTCACAATCCCTGTGATTATCTTCTTTGGATGGGCACGTAAGACGCGTGCAGCTAATGATGTATGGTTCAGAGGGAACCGCGGACCTATTGATGATGACTGACACCTAAACTCCCACCCAATTGCACCACGAATTGACAGCTCGCCCACCTCAATTTACTGTATATAAATACAGTTATTTTGGGGTGCTTCATGAGTAAAGACTCGGACTATCTGATTATTTACAGGGGCGAGGTGCATCATCGCATTACGCCCGGTCGCTGGGTGCTCATTCAGCGCGCAAAGGAGTACGGCGGCGGGTGGTGGTTGGGGAAAGCATACGATGATGTTTTTATGCTGGAGTTCGAGAAGCCAAGTTCTATGGCTGTGGCAACTGAGTACATCATGTCGCATGGAAGGATGCAGACACTCCCACCCTGGGACGATGAATTTGAGTTGAAACCATGACCCGCCGAGTGCGGGTTTTTTATTGGAGCAAAGATATGAAGCTGATTGATTTACTGGTGCAGGAATTGCCGAAGCGTGGCGGGTGGCCGGAGGGTGCAGTTGAGTGCGAGCGTTATCTGCATGAAGCACAAATTGATTTCTATGATAAGGATGGTAATTGGGGCGCCGATTGCGGAAAGGTTTACGGTCATGACTTTGCGGCTGCTTGCGTTAAACCGCGTGAGAAAGGCGATGGAGTGCGGATAGAAAGAGTTACTCGCGAACAATACGAAGCCGCACTAGCCGCTGCGCAACAGTCTGTATGGGATGGTGAGGGATTGCCGCCGGTGGGCGTGAAGGCTGAAGTGTCGGTCGATGGTGGTCGCTCATGGTGTTCGTATAAGGCGACCAGCGAAAATCATGGAATGCGTCTTGTTGAGATTGGAAATTTTACGGAAGAGTTTCAGAGCAATAATTGGATGTTTCGCCCCATCCGCTCAGAAGCCGACAAGCGGCGCGATGAAGCTATTGCGGCGCTCGTTGATTTTAAAATAGGTTACCATTCGTACCCTAAAGCAGCAGAGGAGTACCTGCGAGAAGTTACAGCGCTTTACGACGCCATCTTGCGGGGCGAAATCCCACACATCCGAATCGAACATGCCGCCTGATGGCGGCTTTTTTACGCCTGGAGATAATCGAATGGAACAATACAGCCTCACGCTCGATGAGGCCTGCGCCATGCTCGGCATATCCAGACCCACGGCCACAAACTGGATAAAGTCAGGACGACTACAGGCCACCCGCAAAGACCCATCAAAACCCAAATCCCCCTACCTAACCACTCGCCAGGCTTGCATTGCAGCCCTGAAATCTCCGCTGCATACTGTCGCCGTGAGCGCGGGTGATGGCATACGAGAGGAATTGATATGTCACTCTTCCGCAGAGGTGAAACCTGGTACGCCAGTTTCACATTGCCGGACGGCAAAAGATTTAAGCAGTCTCTTGGGACAAAGGACAAAAGGCAGGCCACGGAACTCCATGACAAGCTGAAGGCCGAAGCCTGGCGAGTAAGTAAGTTGGGCGAGACGCCGGATATGACATTCGAGGAAGCGTGTGTCAGGTGGCTTGAGGAAAAGGCGCACAAGAAGTCACTGGACGATGACAAAAGCCGGATCGGATTCTGGCTACAACACTTTGCAGGGATGCAGTTGAAGGACATCACTGAGACGCGAATCTATAACGCGATTCAGCAGATGACCAACCGCCGGCACGAGGAAAACTGGAAGCTCAGAGAGGAGGCATTAAGGAAAAAGGGAAAACCAGTTCCGCCATATGTGCCACGACCGGCAGCGACAGCCACAAAGGCTACTCACCTTTCATTCATCAAAGCGTTGTTACGCGCCGCTGAGCGTGAATGGAAGATGCTGGACAAAGCGCCGATTGTGAAGGTTCCGCAGCCGAAGAACAAACGCATTCGATGGCTGGAGCCTCATGAGGCGAAAAGGCTGATTGATGAATGCCCGGATCCGCTTAAGTCCGTTGTTGAGTTTGCGCTGGCGACGGGGCTACGGCGGTCGAACATCATCAATCTGGAATGGCAGCAGATAGACATGCAGCGCCGGGTGGCGTGGATACACCCGGAGCAGAGCAAATCAAATCAGGCCATTGGCGTGGCGCTGAATGATACTGCATGTCGTGTGCTGAAAAGGCAAATAGGCAATCACCACAAGTGGGTGTTCGTCTACAAGGAAAGCTGCACCCGGCCTGATGGGACTAAAGCGCCGACAGTGAGGAAGATGCGGTACGACGCAAACACAGCCTGGAGGGCTGCGCTTAAACGTGCTGGCATTGAGGATTTCCGCTTCCATGACCTGAGGCATACCTGGGCAAGCTGGTTAGTTCAGGCTGGCGTCCCGATTTCAGTTCTTCAGGAAATGGGCGGATGGGAGTCAATAGAAATGGTTCGACGGTATGCGCACCTGGCACCTAATCACCTGACCGAGCACGCGAAGCAAATCGACTCGATTTTTGGCGATTGCGTCCCAAATCTGTCCCACACGGAAAAACAGGAGGTGATGAACGGTAGATAAGTGATTGATTTAACTGGTGCCGATAATAGGAGTCGAACCTACGACCTTCGCATTACGAATGCGCTGCTCTACCAACTGAGCTATATCGGCCCTGAGGAAGGGTGTGCGTGAGCACGGGGTAAGAGGTTATGAAAAAGTGGGTGATGCGTCAATGCCCTTGCGATTCAAGCGGCGATTTTTGCATCACCCGGCCCTCCGTTAAGCACGAATCGTATCGTCGCCGTAGCCGATCCACTTGTAGGTGGTCAGCGCTTCGAGGCCCATCGGGCCGCGGGCGTGAAGCTTCTGCGTGCTGACAGCCACTTCGGCACCAAGACCAAACTGCCCGCCGTCGGTAAAGCGCGTCGAGGCGTTCACGTACACCGCAGACGAATCCACTTCATTCACGAAACGGTCGGCGTGGCGCAGCGTGCGGGTGAGAATGGCGTCCGAATGCTGGGTGCCGTGCTCGCGAATATGCGCGATGGCCTCGTCGATGCCTGCCACCAGCTTCACGTTAAGATCGAGCGAAAGCCATTCGTCGTCGAACGCTTCCGGCTTCACCGCCACAGCGGTCGCCGGGCCGCCGGAAAGCAGCGCCAGCGCGCGCGCATCGGCGTGCAGCGTCACGCCGCGTTCGTGCATCACGCGGCTCAGTTCCGGCAGGAAACGTTCTGCAATAGCCTCATGCACCAGCAGCGTCTCCACCGTATTACAGGTGCTCGGGCGCTGAGTTTTGGCATTGGTGATGATGTTGAGCGCAGGCGCGAACTCCGCCGTTTCATCAACGAAAATATGGCACACGCCGATGCCGCCGGTAATAACCGGAATGGTCGACTGTTCGCGGCAGAGCTTATGCAGCCCTGCCCCGCCGCGCGGGATCAGCATGTCGATGTATTTGTCCATACGCAGCATTTCACTGACCAGCGCGCGTTCCGGGCTTTCGATGGCCTGAACGGCCGCGGCGGGCAGGCCGCACTCTTCCAGCGCTTTCTGGATAACTTTGACGGTCGCCGCATTGGTGCGCCAGGTCTCTTTGCCGCCTCTGAGAATCGCCGCGTTGCCGGTTTTCAGGCATAGCGAGGCGACATCCACCGTCACGTTCGGGCGCGCTTCATAAATCACGCCGACCACGCCGAGCGGCACGCGGCGACGCTCGATGCGCAGGCCGCTCTCCAGCAGACCGCCGTCAATCACCTGCCCTACCGGATCGGCCAGCTGACACACCTGGCGCACGTCGTTCGCAATGGCGTGTAAACGTTGCGGGTTGAGCGCCAGGCGGTCTAACAGCGCCTCGCTCAGCCCGCTGCGGTGCGCCTCCAGCAGATCCTGCTCGTTGGCGAGTAAAATCTCTTCGGCATTCGCTTCTAAATAGTCGGCGATTTTCTCCAGCACGCGGTTTTTCTCGCGCGAGGAGAGCAGCGCCATCTGATATGAGGCGGCTTTGGCCGCCTGGCCCATCTGCTCCAGCATGGCAGGCTCCTTATTGGGTGATCATGTCGTCGCGGTGAACCGCTACCGGGCCATATTCATAGCCGAGAATGGCGTCAATCTGCTGCGAGTGGTGCCCGGCGATGCGGCGCAGCGCGTCGCTGTTATAGCGGGAGACGCCGTGGGCGATGTCGCGCCCTTCCAGATTACGGATGCGAATCACTTCGCCGCGCGAAAAGTTGCCGGTCACGCTTTTAATGCCTTTCGGCAGCAGCGAACTGCCGCGCTCCAGAATGGCCGACTGCGCGCCCTCGTCGACGGTGATTTCGCCGGCGGGCGGCGCGCCGAAGATCCAGCGCTTGCGGTTCTCGAGTGGCGTCTGCTGCGGGTGGAAGCGGGTGCCGACCGGCAGCCCTTCGATAACATCGTTAATCACGCCCGGCTTGCTGCCCGCCGCGATCACGGTTTCAATGCCCGCGCGGCCCGCGACGTCCGCGGCCTGAAGCTTGGTGCCCATGCCGCCGGTGCCGAGGCCGGAGACGCTGTCGCCCGCAATCGCGCGCAGCGTGTCGTCAATGCCGTAGACATCCTGAATCAGCTCGGCCTGCGGGTTGTTGCGCGGGTCGGCGGTGAAGAGGCCCTGCTGGTCGGTCAGCAGCAGCAGTTTATCGGCGCCCGCCAGAATCGCCGCCAGCGCCGAGAGATTATCGTTATCGCCGACTTTGATTTCCGCCGTGGCGACCGCGTCGTTTTCGTTAATCACCGGCACGATGCGGTTATCGAGCAGCGCGGTGAGCGTGTCGCGCGCGTTCAGGAAGCGCTCGCGATCTTCCATATCCGCGCGGGTCAGCAGCATCTGCCCCACATGGATGCCGTAAATCGAAAAAAGCTGCTCCCAGAGCTGGATCAGGCGGCTCTGCCCGACAGCCGCCAGCAACTGCTTGGAGGCGATGGTCGCCGGCAGTTCCGGGTAGCCCAGGTGCTCGCGCCCGGCGGCAATCGCCCCGGACGTGACGATGACGATACGATGCCCGGCGGCGTGCTGCTGCGCGCACTGGCGCACCAGTTCGACAATATGGGCGCGATTCAGGCGGCGGGAGCCGCCCGTCAGGACGCTGGTCCCCAGTTTCACCACCAGGGTCTGGCTGTTACTCATGATGTTTTGCCGTATCAACGAAATTGGAAAAATTAAACCCAAAATGACGTTGTAACAGGAGAGCGCGCCCTTGCCAACTCCCGGCCAGAAAAACCGCACGCCGCGCAGGCGAACCGGCAAGCATAGCGGCGGATTTTGATAGTTTTATTACCGTTTACGAAAAATATACCTTTTTAAAATTTATCTTACTTTGTCATATTTTTTTCATATCCGACCGTTAAAACCCATCTTGTTTTTTCACAGGTCTTTGACCCGCGAATTTTAGCGCGTAAATAATGATTGGGATTAATGATGAAAAAGAGCACTCTGGCATTAGTGGTGATGGGTATTGTTGCGTCGTCTGCTGCTCAGGCCGCAGAAATTTATAACAAGAACGGCAACAAGCTGGATCTTTATGGCCGTGTTAAAGCCGAACATTATATGAGCGATAATGACGCTGTAGACGGGGATCAGTCTTATATCCGTCTGGGCTTCAAAGGCGCGACCCAAATTAACGATCAACTGACCGGTTTCGGCCAGTGGGAATATCAGGTTGCCGCTAACCGTGTGGAAGGCGACAGCACGAACAGCGCAACCAAAACCCGTCTGGCTTTTGCGGGCCTGAAATTCGCCGATCTCGGCTCCATTGATTACGGTCGTAACTACGGCATCCTGTATGACGTGGGTTCTTACACCGATATGATCCCGGAATTCGGTGACGACGCTTACACCAAAACCGATAACTTTATGACCGGCCGTACCACTGGCGTGGCCACCTACCGCAACACCGATTTCTTCGGTCTTGTGGATGGTCTGAAATTCGGCCTGCAATACCAGGGCAAGAACGAGAACGACAGCCGTGCCGCCAGCAAAGCCAACGGCGACGGCTACGGTGCCTCTGTTAACTACGCGCTGGGCGACAGCGGCGTGAGCATCGGCGGCGCTTACACCAAATCCAACCGTACACTGGCGCAGCGTAATTCCACGCTCGGTAAAGGCGATAACGCGGAAGCCTGGGCGACCGGCCTGAAGTATGACGCCAACAATATCTACCTGGCGGCGACCTATGCGGAAACCCGCAACATGACCCCGATCACCGGCGGTTTTGCCAATAAAAACCAGGGCTTCGAAGTGGTTGCGCAGTATCAGTTCGACTTCGGCCTGCGTCCGTCCATCGGTTACGTGCAGTCTAAAGCCAAAGATGTTGAAAACGGCATTGGCGACGTTGATCTGGTGAAATATTACGACGTGGCGGCCACGTATTACTTCAACAAAAACATGTCCGCTTTCGTGGATTATAAAATTAACCAGCTGGACGACGACAACAAGCTTAAGATCAACAACGATGACGTTGTTGCGCTGGGCCTCGTTTACCAGTTCTGATTAATATTCCCCACGCCCACGCCGTGGGCGTTTATCACATCGTGTGGCTACGATAAAAAAATAACCCCGCGTCGGCGGGGTTATTTTTTATGCGTTATTTGAGTATTAACTGAAATACGGCTCAGGCAGAAAGCTTAAGATCTTCTGTTACCGGCTCCAGTTTTAAATCCATCGAGGCGAGCAGCGCGCGCAGTCTTTCGTGAAAACCGCGCAGCGTTTGCGAAAGCTTTTCTTTGACCTCGTCGTCTTTGATAGGCACCGCCGTCCAGTCGCCCTCTTTATCAAACAGGCCGAACTGCCAGGTATAGGTAAAGCGGTCTTCATGCGCTTCCAGCTCCATCCACCAGCCCCAGAATTCACGCTTCTCCGGCGCGGGTTTGACGTTGACGCAAACAGCCAGGCAATCAAAGAAGAAGCGGTTGCCTTCGCACTGCTCTTCCCGAATATACGGGCCAAGGGCAGTGAATTTCTTAATCATCCTGCTTTTCGGGTGTCCACTCGGTAACGTCATTGCGATCTCCTTTTGTGAAGCCATTGTTTTACCAAACCAATGGAAATTAGCCAATGATTAACGCAATTTATGGTTTACCCACCCGGAAATCTGATGCAGCGCCTTATCAAAGTTGCTGTACACCGGCGAAGTGGGGATCTCCAGCAGCTTACCGTCCACAGATGACGAGGCGATTAAACGCGACTCCTCCTCCGGGCTGAAAATGTCGTTTTTCCAGTAGCCTGCGAGCATCGGTGTCGGGCAGCGGCGGCCGAGCAGCCCCTGGGTTTTCAGCGAATAGCGGTTGAGCTCGACACGCAGCGCGTTGTCCGAGGCGTCATACATGCCAAGACGGCTCGCCAGCACATCCATATACATCTCCGGCACCTGATCCTGGCGCGCCGGATCGCTGAAAAGCTGATGCACCATCGGGCCGAGACAGGCCACGGCTTTAAGTCGCGGCGCTTCAAGATACGCGAGGCGCACCGCCACGTTCGCCCCGAAGCGAAACCCAAACGCCGCCACGCGGGTGTGATCGACCCACGGCAGGTTTGGCAGAGCCTGAAGCACATGCTGATGCAGCAGGCTGGAATCCTGCGACAGCGTCCATTTGGACGACGCGCCGACCGAGGGCATATCAATGGTGAGCATCGCGATGCCAAGCGGCGCGAAGTAGCGCTCGAAAAGCGTAAAGTAGTCACTTTGCAGCGCGTCCAGGCCGCCACAAATCAAAACGGTCGGGAATGGCCCCTTCCCGCCTTTGGGAAGGTGCAGAAAGCCGGTGATGGTCGCGCCACCGGGGATCGGGAACGAGAGTTCGCGCAGTTCACCGGAAAGCCGCGTGGCGGCCTCTTCATATGCGCGGTTCGCCAGCACCTGCGCCTGTTCGGCGAGCGTATCGCCTTTCAGGTGCGGATAGGCGGCAATACTGTAGAGCGTGGAAGCCATCAGCCAGGCCTTGCCGATGGCCGCTTCGTCGGTCTCCTGCCCGGCGCGCTGCTGCCACGCCATCGCCTGCTTCGACCACTCATAAATCCAGTTGCCGCCGCGATAGCCGATGACGGTGTCGTAATGCGCGGGATCGGTGCGTTCGGCGTCGCTCAGCACGATGCGCGACTGCACTTCAAGGATTTCTCGTGGATCGACACCGCGCCAGACCCACATCAGCCGGTTAATCATGCGATACCACTGCGGCACCGTTTTACCGTCCAGCGTGGACTGGATCACCGGAGGCGGCGCGTGCTGAATACGACGCACCAGCGTCGAGGTTTCCGGGTATTTAAACCGCGGCTTAAACAGGGTTTCGCTCAGATTGGCCTGCGACATGCTTTCTGCCTCCGTAAAAACAGCACAAAACATGATTGTACTCGCAGGCGGCGGATAAAAACAAAAACGCCCGGCAGTGCCGGGCGTAAAGATGCGTAAGGACGGGATTAACGGCCGGACAGCGGCGGCACGAAAACGACGCCCATATCCCACGGCTGCTCGATCCAGGTGTCCTGCGGGATATCGATAACGTAGTCATCCACCAGCGGCTGGCCTGCCGGTTTAGCGAAAATGGTCACGAAGCGGGCTTTCGGGTACATCTCACGGATAGCCACTGCGGTGCCGCCGGTATCCACCAGATCGTCCACCACGATAAAGCCTTCACCATCGCCTTCTGCGCGCTTGATAACTTTCAGTTCGCGCTGGTTGTCATGGTCGTAGCTGGAGATACAGACGGTATCGACGTGACGGATACCCAGTTCGCGCGCCAGCAGCGCGCCCGGCACCAGACCGCCGCGGCTGACGGCGATAATGCCTTTCCACTGCTCAGCAGGCAGCAGACGGCTCGCCAGCTTGCGCGCGTGGATCTGTAACATATCCCAGGTGACAACGTATTTTTCGCTCATGTGAAGTGTCCCGGCCAGTTTAAAAAACGGCTTAAAAAGTGTTCAGGGGGAAAATAGGTTGCGCGAGATTATAGAGATCTGAGCCGCTAAAAACCAGTGCCACGCGGCATGGGCCGTGGTTTTTGCTCGCTTTGGTCTGCACAGCATAAAAGAAAGTGGTATTCTCGGGCTATTGCCCAGGCCCGTCTTGCGGCACATCACAACGATAACCCAGAGGCCCGCACGCCGCGCTGCACCGGGCCCAGTCAAGGAGACTTAACGTGTCTGAACTGTCTCAACTCTCCCCTCAACCGCTGTGGGATATTTTCGCGAAAATCTGCTCCATTCCGCATCCGTCCTACCATGAAGAACAACTCGCCGAACACATCATGGGCTGGGCGAAGGAAAAAGGCCTGTTTGCCGAGCGCGACCAGGTGGGCAACATTTTAATTCGCAAACCGGCGACCGCCGGCATGGAAAACCGTAAACCGGTCGTGCTGCAGGCGCACCTCGATATGGTGCCGCAGAAGAATAACGACACCGTTCATGATTTCACAAAAGATCCTATCCAGCCGTATATCGATGGCGAATGGGTGAAAGCGCGCGGCACCACGCTTGGCGCGGATAACGGCATCGGTATGGCGTCCGCGCTCGCGGTACTGGCGGACGACAGCGTCGTACACGGCCCGCTGGAAGTGCTGCTGACCATGACCGAAGAAGCCGGCATGGACGGCGCGTTTGGTTTGCAGGCAGGCTGGCTGCAGGCCGATATCCTCATTAATACCGATTCCGAAGAAGAAGGCGAAATCTATATGGGTTGCGCCGGCGGCATCGATTTTATCTCCACGCTGCCGCTCTCCCGCGAAGCTATCCCGGCCGGTTTTGAGACGTTCAAACTGACGCTCAAAGGGCTGAAAGGCGGTCACTCCGGCGGCGATATTCATCTGGGCCTCGGCAACGCCAACAAACTGCTGGCGCGTTTCCTGTGCGGTCATGCGCAGGCGCTGGATCTGCGTCTGGTGGATTTCAACGGCGGTACGCTGCGTAACGCCATCCCGCGCGAAGCGTTCGCGACCGTCGCGGTGCCTGCCGCTAACGCAGGCGAGCTGAAAACGCTGGCGAACACCTATCTCGATATCCTGAAAAATGAGCTCTCCGTTAAAGAGAAGAACATCACCGTTGTGCTGGAAGCGGCCTCGACCGATAAAGCCGCGCTGACCGCGCAGAGCCGCGATGCGTTTATCGCGCTGCTGAACGCAACGCCGAACGGGGTGATTCGCAACTCTGACGTGGCGAAAGGCGTGGTGGAAACCTCCCTGAACGTGGGCGTGGTGACCATGACCGACGAGCAGGCGGAAATCATCTGCCTGATCCGCTCGCTTATCGACAGCGGTAAAGATTACGTGGTGAGCATGCTGGAATCGCTCGGCGCGCTGGCAGGCGCGAAGACCGTGGCCAAGGGCAGCTACCCTGGCTGGCAGCCGGACGCCAGCTCGCCGGTGATGGCGCTGGTGCGTGAAACCTATCAGCGTCTGTTTAACAAGACGCCGAATATCCAGGTGATCCACGCGGGTCTTGAGTGCGGGCTGTTCAAGAAACCGTACCCGCAGATGGATATGGTCTCCATCGGGCCGACCATTACCGGGCCGCATTCGCCGGATGAGCAGGTACATATTGAAAGCGTGGGCCACTACTGGACGCTGCTGACCGAGCTGCTGAAAGCGATCCCGGCGAAGTAAGCGTTTGATGCAAAAGAAAGGCGGCCCTGGGGCCGCCTTTTTTGTTTTGGCGTTTGTGGCGGGGTGGGTTTAAAAGGCGGGTGCGCTACGCTTACCCGCCCTACGCTTCCCGACGGTTATCATCATGTAGGATGGGTAAGCGGAGCTCACCCACCAGAGCTAATGACAAGAATCGACAACTTCAGCTTGTAAGGTGGGTAAGCGAAGCGCCCCCACCAGAGCTAATGACAAGAATCGACAACCTCAGCTTGTAGGGTGGGTAAGCGAAGCGCACCCACCGGGCCCGAGGAAAAGCCCCTACAACCCCAGCACCAGCTGCCGCTCGATTTGCGGGTCGAGCAACGTCACGTGCAGCCCCACCAGCCGCACGCCGCGCCCGCTGCGGCGCTCTTCCCAGGTTTTACGCGCCGTGGCGAGCAAATCCTCTTTATTGAGCTTCGGCCAGACATGCTCCTGCGTGGTGAGCTGAAAATCGTTAAATTTGAGCTTCACGCCCTGGCGGGCGATGCGTAGATCCGGCTGAACGGCGGCGAGGCGGCGCTCAAGCTCCGGGTAGAGCCGCTCCACTATCGCCTCACACTCCGCCCATTCGTGGATATCCTCTGCCAGCGTGCGCTCGACGCCGACCGATTTACGCTGCCTGTCGCTGCTGATTTCACGGTCGTCTATCCCCTGGCTGCGCTCCCACAACACGCGTCCGAACTTGCCAAAGCGTTTGAGCAGCGCGGCGAGATCGCTTTTTTGCACATCCTCGCAGGTACGCAGGCCGAGGCTCTCAAGCTTCGCCGCCGTCACCTTGCCAACGCCCGGGATCTTGCCAAGCGGCAGCGTGCGCAAAAACGCCGGCACCTCTTCAGGCGTTATCACATACTGCCCGTTGGGCTTGTTGAGATCGGAGGCTATTTTGGCGAGGAATTTGATCGGCGCGATACCCGCCGACGCGGTGAGCTGGAGTTCGTCGAAAATCGTCTGGCGGATCTCTTTGGCCATCAGCGTCGCCGAGCCGTAACAGTGCGGGCTGTGGGTGACATCCAGATAAGCTTCGTCGAGTGAAAGCGGTTCAATCAGCGAGGTATAGCGCGAGAATATTTCCCGGATATGGGCAGACGCTTCTTTATAGGCGTCAAAACGCCCCGGCAACAGCGTGAGATGCGGGCAGAGCTTGAGCGCCATCGCGGTGGGCATAGCGCTGCGCACGCCATATTTACGCGCCGGATAATTGGCGGTGCTGATAACGCCGCGCCGTTCGCGGCTGCCACCAATGGCGAGCGGAATATCGCGCAGGGCTGGATTATCGCGCATCTCTACCGCCGCGAAAAAGCAGTCCATATCGACATGAATGATTTTGCGCATCGCCACGCCCCGCACTGTATGTCCATACAGTCTGGCAAAAAATGGGGGCGGCGGCAACCTTCCTTATTCCGTCATAATTGCGTAAATTCTTTGGGGCGCGATGAAGTTAAGCAAAACTTAATTGTAAACGCTGCAGGCAGCGCTTGCGAAAAATAACAGCGATGCTAATGTGAGCGCTCCTGAACCAGAATAGTCTTATTTTGGGTCCCTTCGCCTTTCGGCATCGGTCTTAGCTTTATCAAGGAAACAAGCAGTATGCGTAAAATCGCATTGTTAATCGCAATGCTTCTGGTGTCGTGCTTTTCATGGGCCAGTACAGTCAGTAGCGACAGCGTTACCCCGATAAAAAAAGAATTAAAACAGCAGTTAATGGGTTCCCCGGTTTATATCCAGATCTTTAAGGAAGAGCGCACGCTTGAGCTGTACGTCAAGATGGGCGAGCAGTATCAGTTACTGGATAGCTACCGCATCTGCAACTATTCCGGCGGTCTTGGGCCGAAACGCCGTCAGGGCGATTTCAAAAGCCCGGAAGGCTTCTATAGCGTGCAGCGCAGCCAGCTCAAACCCGACAGCCGTTTTTATAAAGCGATCAATATCGGTTTTCCGAACGCGTTTGACCGCGCTAACGGGTATGAAGGGAAATATCTGATGATCCACGGCGCGTGCGTGTCCGTGGGTTGCTACGCGATGACAGATAAAAATATCGATGAGATTTTCCAGTTCGTCACCGGCGCGCTGGTGTTTGGTCAGCCGAACGTGCAGGTCAGCATCTATCCGTTCCGCATGACCGACGCCAATATGGAGCGCCACAAGTATTCGTACTACATCGGCTTCTGGAAACAGCTTAAGCCCGGCTACGACTACTTTATGGCGACCCGGCAGCCGCCGGTGGTCTCTGTGGTGAACGGCAGTTACGTGGTCAGCAAACCGCTCAGCAGCAGCGTGGTGCACCCGCAGCTGGCGTCAAACTACACGCTCCCCGAGACAAAATAACGCCCACTCGCCTGGCATGATTTTGTGCCAGGTTTCATTGCCCGTCAGCGGCTGAGTGGCGATCACCGTGACCACATCATTGGGTGTGGTCTCTTCCTGAAAATCAATTTCCACATCCTGATCGAGCAGTTTGGCGACGCCAAACGGCGCGCGGCGCGTTATCCAGAAAAGATTGGTGGAGCAGAACGCCATCACATAGCGCCCGTCTGACAACAGCATATTGAAAACGCCCTTCTCCCGCAGTTCACCCGCCAGTTCCGCGATATAGCGAAAGACCGCCGTCATGTTGCCCGGCGTGCGCGGGTAGCGCGTGGTGAGTTTGTGCAGCAGCCAGCAGAACGCTTTTTCGCTATCGGTTTCGCCAATCGGGCGAAACGGACCGGTATCGAGCGAGCGGTAGCCGGTCAGCTGGCCATTATGGGCATAAGTCCAGTTGCGGCCCCACAGCTCACGGGTAAACGGATGGGTGTTTTCGAGCGCGACTTCGCCGCGGTTCGCCTGGCGGATATGCGCCACCACGGAACATGATTTAATGGGGTAGTCCTGCACCAGTTTCGCGATGGGCGAGTTGTAGCTCGGTTGTGGATCTTTAAACGTGCGACAGCCTTTGCCTTCATAGAAGGTGATGCCCCAGCCATCTTTATGCGGCCCGGTTCCCCCGCCCCGCTGCACGAGGCCGGTAAAGCTAAAGCAGATATCCGTCGGCACGTTGGCGCTCATCCCGAGCAGTTCGCACATAAATCACCTCATCACACGCCGCCCACCTTTCGGAAGGCGTCACTGGGGCATGCCGGACGTGCGTTGCACGCCCGGCGGCAGCGCCTTATCAGGCTTTGACCATCTCTTTTTCGATAAGCTGGATCAGGATGTGGATCACTTTGATGTGAATTTCCTGAATACGATCAGCATAGCCAAAATGCGGCACGCGAATTTCCACATCCGCCGTTCCCGCCATTTTGCCGCCATCTTTACCGGTCAGCGTGATGACTTTCATGCCTTTGGCGCGCGCGGCGTCGATCGCTTTGATCACGTTGCCGGAGTTGCCGGAGGTAGAAATGCCGAGCAGAACATCGCCTTCGCGCCCCACCGCTTCGACATAGCGGGAGAAGATGTGGTCGTAACCGAAGTCGTTGCCGACGCAGGAGATGTGGCTGACGTCGGAGATCGCGATCGCCGGGTAGCCCGGACGGTTTTCACGGTAGCGCCCGGTCAGCTCTTCGGCGAAGTGCATCGCGTCGCAGTGCGAGCCGCCGTTACCGCAGGAGAGCACTTTGCCGCCTGCTTTAAAGCTGTCTGCCAGCAACACCGCCGCACGCTGGATAGCGTGAATATTGGCTTCATCTTTCAGAAAGTTAGCCAGCGTTTCGGCCGCTTCGTTCAGCTCGTTACGAATCAGATCCTGGTACATGAGGGATATCCTTCAGCATTAAAAAGTAACCGGATGCAGTGTACCGGATAGCGCCGGGAGCGAGAAGCGCTACACCGCGCCGGGCATACAGGTTTTGCGTTTACGTGCGGCAACAATGTGAGCCAGGTTGTAATTATTTTGTGAACGCATTGCTAAAAAAAGCAACATCCTCTACAACCATATCATCACAAGTGGTCAGACCTCCTACAAGCAAGGGAGCTTTTCTTTATGATGATCTTGAGTATCGTTGCCACCCTCGTTCTTATCGGTGCGCTGTTTTACCATCGCGTCAGCCTGCCGCTCAGCAGCCTGATTTTGCTCGCCTGGACCGCCGCGCTCGGCGCCGCTGACCTCTGGTCACTGTGGCTGCTGGTGCCGCTGGCGATTATTCTGGTGCCGTTGAACGTTACGCCGGTGCGTAAATCGCTGATCTCCGCCCCGGTGTTCCGCGGCTTTCGTAAAGTGATGCCGCCGATGTCGCGCACGGAGAAAGAAGCGATCGACGCCGGGACGACCTGGTGGGAAGGCGATCTGTTCCGCGGCAACCCGGACTGGCAGAAGCTGCATAACTATCCGCAGCCGAAGCTGACCGCCGAAGAGCAGGCGTTTCTCGACGGCCCGGTGGAAGAAGCGTGCCGCATGGCGAACGACTTCCAGATAACCCACGAAATGGCGGATCTGCCGCCGGAGCTGTGGGCGTTCCTGAAAGAACATCGCTTCTTCGCGATGATCATCAAAAAAGAGTACGGCGGTCTGGAGTTCTCGGCTTACGCGCAGTCCCGCGTGCTGCAAAAACTCGCTGGCGTCTCCGGCATTCTCGCCATCACCGTTGGCGTGCCGAACTCCCTCGGCCCCGGCGAACTGCTGCAACACTACGGCACCGACGCGCAGAAAAACCATTACCTGCCGCGTCTGGCACGTGGCCAGGAAATCCCCTGCTTTGCGCTGACCAGCCCGGAAGCCGGCTCTGACGCCGGTGCCATCCCGGATACCGGCGTGGTCTGCATGGGCGAGTGGCAGGGCGAGCAGGTGCTCGGCATGCGCCTTACCTGGAACAAGCGCTACATTACGCTCGCGCCTATCGCCACCGTACTGGGCCTCGCGTTTAAACTCTCTGACCCGGATCGTCTGCTGGGCGGCGAGCAGGAACTCGGCATTACCTGTGCGCTGATCCCGACGAACACGCCGGGTGTGGAAATCGGCCGTCGCCACTTCCCGCTCAACGTACCGTTCCAGAACGGCCCGACGCGCGGCAAAGATATCTTTGTCCCTATCGATTACATCATCGGTGGGCCGAAAATGGCCGGTCAGGGCTGGCGTATGCTGGTGGAATGCCTGTCGGTGGGCCGCGGCATTACGCTGCCCTCTAACTCGACCGGTAGCCTGAAGTCGATTGCGCTCGCCACCGGTGCCTACGCCCATATTCGCCGTCAGTTCAAAGTTTCTATCGGTAAGATGGAAGGGATTGAAGAGCCGCTGGCGCGCATCGCCGGTAACGCCTACGTGATGGACGCTGCGGCGTCGCTGATTACTTACGGCATCATGCTTGGCGAAAAACCGGCGGTCCTGTCGGCGATTGTGAAATATCACTGCACTCACCGCGGTCAGCAGTCCATTATTGACGCGATGGATATCGCAGGCGGTAAAGGCATTATGCTTGGCGAGGGCAACTTCCTGGCCCGCGCTTATCAGGGCGCGCCTATCGCGATTACCGTGGAAGGCGCGAATATCCTGACCCGCACCATGATGATCTTTGGCCAGGGCGCGATCCGCTGCCATCCGTATGTACTGGAAGAGATGGCGGCGGCGCAGAATAACGACGTGAACGCCTTCGATAAGCTGCTGTTCCGCCATATCGGCCACGTGGGCAGCAACCTGGTGCGCAGCTTCTGGCTTGGCCTGACTAACGGCCTGACCAGCCGCAGCCCGACCCGCGACGCCACGCGCCGCTACTATCAGCATATCAACCGCCTGAGCGCCAGCCTGGCCCTGCTCTCCGACGTGTCAATGGCGGTACTGGGTGGCAGCCTGAAGCGTCGCGAGCGTATCTCGGCGCGCCTGGGCGATGTACTAAGCCAGCTCTATCTGGCCTCGGCAGTCCTCAAGCGCTATGACGACGAAGGCCGCCAGGAAGCAGATCTCCCGCTGGTGCACTGGGGCGTGCAGGATGCGCTGCATCAGGCCGAGCAGGCAATCAGCGATCTGCTGCGTAACTTCCCGAATGGCGCGGTGGCTGGCCTGTTGAGCCTGGCGATTTTCCCGGCGGGCCGCCGTTACGACGCGCCTTCCGATAAGCTCGACCACAAACTTGCGAAGATCCTGCAAACGCCGTCGGCGACCCGTTCACGCATCGGCCGCGGTCAGTACCTGACGCCGAGCGAGCATAACCCGGTCGGGCTGCTGGAACAGGCGTTGCTGGAGGTGATGGCCGCCGATCCTATCCACCAGCGCATTTGCAAAGAGATGGGCAAAAACCTGCCGTTCACCCGTCTTGATGAGCTGGCGAAACGCGCGCTGAAAGAAGGCCGTATCAATGAAGATGAGGCCGCCATTCTTATCCGCGCCGAAGAGAGCCGTCTGCGCAGCATTAACGTAGACGATTTCGAGCCGGACGCGCTGGCGACACAGCCGGTAAAGCTGCCGGAGGCGGTACGTAAAGTCGAAGCAGCCTGATTCTGGCCTGTTAAAAACCCCGCTCCGGCGGGGTTTTTTATTGCCTCGCATCCTGTCGCGTGCATGATAAAGTGACCTGAGTTGCCAATGACGGGGAGTCTGAACGTGTCTGGTTTAAAAATTACGCTGATGCAGCAGCCGCTCAGCTGGATGGACGGGCCCGCTAACCTGCGCCACTTCGACCTGCTGCTGGAGAAGGTCCAGGGACGGGATCTGATTGTGCTGCCGGAGATGTTTACCACGGGCTTTGCGATGGAAGCCGCGCAGTCGTCGCTGCCCGAAGAGATCGTCGTCGCCTGGATGCAGGAAAAAGCCCGTCAGACTGACGCGATGGTGGCCGGCAGCGCGGCGTTGCAGAGCGAGCGCGGACCGGTGAACCGTTTTTTATTAGTGGAGCCGCAGGGCGCGGTGCATCGCTATGATAAACGGCATCTGTTTCGCATGGCCGATGAGCATCAGCATTATGTGGCAGGTGACGCACGGCTGGTGGTGGCGTGGCGCGGCTGGCGCATTCTGCCGCTGGTCTGTTATGACCTGCGCTTCCCGGTGTGGTCGCGCAACCGCGACGATTACGACCTGGCGCTGTATGTGGCGAACTGGCCTGCTCCACGCGCCCTGCACTGGCAGGCGCTGCTGACCGCACGCGCTATTGAGAACCAGGCGTATGTCGCGGGCTGTAACCGCGTCGGCAGCGACGGTAACGGTCACCACTACCGCGGCGACAGCCGCATTATCAACCCGCAGGGCGACATCATCGCCGCCAGCGAGCCACACCAGGCAGTGCGTGTGGAAGCCGAATTGTCGCTGGAGTCGCTCAGAGAGTACCGCGAGAAATTCCCCGCCTGGCAGGATGCCGACCGTTTTACGCTTGAGTAAACGCAGGGATACAGAATATGGCCAGCATGCGCTCAGCGTCGCTGGCTGTTCATATGACGGATGCATCAGGCCTAATCATAAAATTTCCTGCGAGACCAATGAAATTAATATTGATTAGGTCAATATTCTAAAAAAAGAATTTATTGCGTTTTCATTTTTTCCTTAGCCCTGTTTTTCATACAATCCGTAGCGTTCATAAATCCATACAGGCTCTTTTTATACAATAACGCATGAGATTGAATAACATTACACCTTTATGTTTATTATCTGGCGATATAAAAAGCGCGCTTATCATCTCTATCCAATACCATAGCATAATAAGGCATTTCATTTTTACGATGAATATGAAAAACAGTAACAGTAACTTCCGGGTTTGCAATAATACGCTGATGCGTAGCTTTTTATTGCTCCTCTTAACCCCTTTATTATGGCTTTCCCAGCCTGCATTCGCTTTTCACTGTGATGGTCCCTACGGTACAATTCCGATCCATGGAGGAAGCAGCACGGTAACCATAGACGTCGACCCGAATTTCGAAGACGGTAAAAACATGCTGATTGATCTTTCCCAGATCACCTGCGCCAACGATGCTGAAGGAGTCGTCGATGCGCTCTATATCAGCCCAAAAACCCCGCCAAGCACGATAGGCCTGCTGGAACCTATGGCAGGCATTGAAATTTCTGGAATCAATTACTCACTGGCATCGTCGGTAGGAAAAACCGTTATTCCCAGTTTCCACAGCGGCTCCAGAAAAATTAACTCTCGCTTCTTTATTTATCTCGACAAGCAAATCATCAGGCCGTTAAAAATAAACAAAGGGGATCTGTTGCTTAAAATCGAGTTCCGCCAGACAAGCTCCAGAGATGGTACCTGGTACTATACATGGAACTTTATTTCAAATAATGACACTTATATTAATACCACTACCTGTAAAATTAATAACGGCAATGTTATCGATGTGGATTATCAGACAGTTATTGTGACTGACGTTCAGTCATCCCCCACGCAGGCACTTACCAGAAACGTTCCTCTGAACTTTAATTGCGATGATAAAACGTATTCTTCTCCGATAAAAATCACACTCAGTGCTGCCGCCGCAGGTGAATATGATGAAAATGGCGCATTTCTCACGTCCACACCAGGTTTAGGTATTACCATGCTTCATAACGGGAGTGTGGTGCCGGTAGATGGCTATTTCTCAAGCGTAATCACAAATGGCCAGGGCTCAGATAATGTCTCGTTTGCACTCGTCAAACAAAACGCCGCAACGCGACTCGCGACAGGTGCTTTTCAGGCTTCGGCCTCGCTAATAATGGAAAGTGAATAATTTAGCGAGTTAACGTTTAACAATTATAGCTACTGGCCGGGGTGCATCCCGGCCTTTTTGTATGCATTGCGCTCAGCCGAAGACGTAACCCGCTGGCAGGCTAAAAGTTTCATCGTATTTCATGCCAGCTGAAATATATCCCAAAAGGACATCAACTTTTATATCGCCGAAATGACGAAAGCCCGAACCATTGCTGATTCGGGCTTTCTGAATAGTGGCGGAACGGACGGGACTCGAACCCGCGACCCCCTGCGTGACAGGCAGGTATTCTAACCGACTGAACTACCGCTCCGCGTTGTGTTCCCTTGGGAACGGGGCGAATATTACGGGCTGCCCCCTGTGCCGTCAACGCTTTTTCTCACATTTTGAATCGTTTGCTTTAAAAATCGCCCGCATGGCGATTTTGTCAGCGTTTTCAGTACAATCAGGCGCGCCAGAGGCAGCTGCCGCCCTTCTTCTGTACCAGATCGAGACGTGATTCATGCGCCGCCAGCTCTTCATCGCACGCCCGGACCACTTTCAGGCGAGAGGCCTGGCGTACCACGCGCTGAATGCCGGTATCGCCCTGTTGCTGTTGTCCGTCACCTTCCATCGCGAACGCAATAGACGTCTGCCCGCCGGTCATCGCCAGATAGACATCCGCAAGAATCTGGGCATCGAGCAACGCCCCGTGCAGCGTACGTTTGGTGTTGTCTATTTCATAACGCGAGCATAACGCATCAAGACTGTTGCGCTTGCCCGGGAACATCTTACGGGCCAGCGCCAGGCTGTCGGTGATTTTGCAGAACGTTTCGGTTTTCGGAATGCTGCGGTTGAGCATGCCGAATTCGTAATCCATAAAGCCGATATCGAACGAAGCGTTATGAATAACCAGTTCAGCGCCGCGGATGTAATCGAGAAAATCATCCACTACATCGCCGAAAACGGGCTTATTCATCAGGAACTCATCGGAAATTCCGTGAACCATAAAAGCTTCCGGGTCCACCAGCCGGTCGGGCTTGAGGTAGACGTGGAAGTTATTGCCGGTCAGGCGGCGGTTGATCACCTCAACCGCACCGATCTCAATAATGCGGTGCCCTTCATAATGGGCGCCTATCTGGTTCATACCGGTGGTTTCGGTATCCAGAACGATCTGTCGTGTAATAGCTGTGCTCATAGCGCTCGTTTATGTCAGACTTGGCTTTTTACTCACAGGAAGTCTACCAGAGATGCGTAAACAGGTAGAAATTTTCACCGATGGATCTTGTCTCGGCAACCCGGGGCCTGGCGGCTATGGCGCTATCCTGCGCTACAAACAGCATGAGCGGACCTTCAGCGCTGGCTATCGCCTGACCACCAATAACCGTATGGAACTGATGGCGGCGATCGTCTCCCTTGAGGCGCTTCGTGAGCACTGCATTGTGACGCTCAGTACAGACAGTCAGTATGTCCGCCAGGGCATCACGCAGTGGATCCATAACTGGAAAAAACGCGGCTGGAAAACCACCGAGAAGAAACCGGTAAAAAATGTCGATTTATGGCAGCGGCTGGATGCGGCGCTGAGCCAGCACGAAATCAAATGGGAATGGGTAAAAGGCCACGCCGGTCACCCGGAAAACGAGCGCTGCGACGAACTGGCCCGCGCAGCCGCAATGGCCCCGACGCTGGAAGATACCGGCTATCAGCCTGAAGCGACAGCCAGCTAAGGTTTACGATACTGGCGCGTAGCCCCCACCGCCGGGCGCAGATGCGTGCGGGCGCGCGGCTTCATTAACGGGTTAATGGTCAGTGGGATGGTGCGCTTACGCGCTACCATCACCTGCAAACATCCGAGTGCCGGCAGATGTTTGGACAGCATCTTTCCGCCCTGCCGACACCATGGTAATACCTGGCAGCGGCTGTAATGGAGCAGTTCGAAATTGAGCAGCGATAGCCAGTCCATCTGACGCATCATGGTAAACATGCGGCTATTTACGGGCGCACGTTTGCGCACAAACGGCAGAAGTTTGGCGGCCCCGAGCAGGCTGACGGGGTTGAATCCCGTGATAATCAGCCAGCCGTCGTCAATCAGCACGCGGTCCGCCTCATTAAGCAGACGGTGCGGATCGGGGCACCAGGGCAGCGTATGCGCCAGCAGACAGGCATCCACGGATTTCGCAGCAAACGGCAGATGCAGCGGATCGCACTTAACCTGTAATGCGTCGCCCTGTAAGGCGACATTGACCTGATGTGAAATCGCGCAGGCTTCGGTGTTTATCTCCGCGCTGAGATTGCCTATCTTAAGCAAATGAAAGCCATACATTTTCCCAAGCCAGGGCTGGAGTTCCCGCTCAAGCGTCGCGCGATAATGCTCGCCCCAGGAAAACGCATCCCAGTGGGCCGGAGCGCTGAGTGTCGCGGGTGTCCGTGCCGGTTTCATCACTACCTTCCGTAACGCATAAGAGGTGATTTATGAATCTTAACAGTATTCCTGCTTTCGAGGATAACTACATCTGGGTGTTGAATGATGATGAAGGAAAATGCCTGCTTGTCGACCCTGGCGAGGCGGAACCCGTTTTTCGCGCCCTTGAGGAAAACCAGTGGCAGCCGGTGGCAATCCTGCTTACACATCATCATCACGATCATACGGGCGGCGTAAAAGCCTTAGTGGCGCGGTTCCCGGATATTACTGTGTACGGGCCGGAAGAGACCCGCAGCAAAGGCGCGCAGGTTGTAGTCAACGATGGGGAGAAGTTCAACATCCTTGGCTGCGAATTCCTTGCATTCTCTACGCCAGGTCACACTTTAGGACATTTCTCATATTTCAGTTTCCCTTATCTTTTCTGCGGCGACACGATGTTCTCCGCTGGCTGTGGTCGCCTGTTTGAAGGCACGCCCGCGCAGATGTATCACTCCTTTCAGAAAATAAACGCGCTGCCTGAAGATACGCTTATTTGCTGTGCGCATGAGTACACATTAAGCAATCTTAAGTTTTTAGTGGCTATTTTGCCGGACGATCCCGCTTTAACCCAATATTATCGAGAAGTTAATGAGTTACGTGCAAAAAATCAAAAAACACTACCCTCAATTCTTAAAAATGAGCGCCAAATAAATCTTTACCTGCGATTAGAAGACGATGATTTAATTGATAAAATTAATCCAGATCTTCGGTTGTCCACTCCTGAAGAGAGATTTGCATGGTTAAGGTCAAAGAAAGATAACTTCTAGAAATTCTTGCTTGTATTCGGGAAAGTTCGCCGTTATCATTGCTCGTCTTTTAAGCAACTATTGACACACACATGAAGGCAAAAGCGATCTTACTCGCCTCTGTCCTGCTTGTGGGGTGCCAGGCGTCTCAACATGACGGCGGCGTTCAACAGCATGCACAGAGCCTTTCTGCGGCTGGTCAAGGGGAAGCAGGAAAGTTCGCTGGTCGAGCGGCTTCTGCGCGCTGGATGGATGATGGAACTTTCCTCGCGCAAGATCAGGACCTGTGGACTTTCATTGGCGACGAGCTAAAGATGGGGATTCCGGAAAATGACCGGATCCGCGAACAAAAACTGAAGTACTTGAGTAATAAGAGCTATCTCCACGATGTAACTTTACGGGCAGAGCCGTATATGTACTGGATAGCCGGGCAGATTAAAAAACGTAATATGCCAATGGAACTGGTACTACTACCCATAGTGGAGAGCGCTTTTAACCCCCACGCGACATCTGGCGCGAATGCCGCAGGCATCTGGCAGATTGTCCCGAGCACGGGGCGGAATTATGGTTTAAAACAGACCCGAAATTATGACGCGCGTCGTGACGTGGTGGCCTCAACCACTGCCGCACTCAACATGATGCAACGTCTGAACCGGATGTTTGACGGCGACTGGCTACTCACTGTCGCGGCTTACAACAGCGGTGAAGGTCGTGTATTGAAGGCAATGAAAGCGAATAAAGCACGTGGCAAACCCACGGATTTTTGGTCGCTCTCACTGCCACAGGAAACCAAAATTTACGTGCCGAAAATGCTGGCGCTGAGTGACATACTCAAAAACAGCAAGCGGTATGGGGTGCGTTTACCGACAACGGATGAGAGCCGCGCGCTGGCACGCGTGAAGGTGAATAATCCGGTGGAAATGGAACAACTGGCGGAAATGGCCGGGATTTCAGTGAATAAACTGAAAACCTTCAATGCAGGCGTTAAGGGCTCGACCCTTGGCGTAAGCGGGCCGCAGTACGTGATGGTTCCACAGAAACATGCGCAGCAGCTGCGTACGTCTCTGGCCGCCGGTGAAATCGCTGCGGTTCAGCCGACTATGGTTGCGGACAATTCACTGTCTGCGCGGACGTATAAAGTCCGTTCTGGCGATACGCTTTCCGCGATTGCCGCACGGATGAACGTCAGCACCAAAGATTTGCAGCGCTGGAACAATCTGCGCGGTGCGAAGCTGAAACCAGGCCAGACGCTCTCTGTCGGCACGGTTAGCGGCGCGGGTGAACTGGCAAGCAATAACGACAGTATCACCTATAAAGTGCGTAAGGGCGATTCGCTCGCAAGTATTGCTAAGCGTCACGGCGTTAACATTAAGGATGTGTTGCGCTGGAACAGCGATACGGACAATCTGCAACCGGGCGATCAAATCACCCTGTTTGTGAAGAACAGTTCGACGCCAGATTCCTGACGACAAGCCTTATAAACAAGAAAGGCACCGATTCCCCCGGTGCCTTTTTCTTTATCTGGCGTTATGCCGCCTTGCTCGCCTCAATGATAATCGTATCACTGGTAAAAGATCCGTCCTCCTGCAGCGCGAAATAGCGTTGCACTTCTGCTGACGCACTTTGCTGATAAACCCGAATAGCCTGCGACTGCGTGTCGGGTGTACGCATTCGTGCGATCCAGCTGCCAAACTCCAGCGCCAGTTTGTCGGTACGCACATCCCGCGTGATAAGCCCGGCCTGATTGAACATCTGCAACCACTCGCCACTGGCATAGTTACGAACATGTGAGGTATCACGCAGCGCTTCGATCGTTTGCAGCCAGATATCCAGCACCGGATGACCGGGCGAGAGAATATCCATCATGATCATGAAGCCTCCGGGCTTCAGCACGCGTTTCACCTCACGCAACGCCAGACCGACATCGTGCCAGTGGTGCGCCGAATAGCGGCTGATGACGATATCAAAACTCTCCGCCTCAAAAGGCAACGATTCGGCATAGCCCTGACAGGTCGACAGATGCGTAAGCCCGCGCTCACGCGCCGTCTCTTTCACGACCGACAACATGGAAGATGATAAATCGTACGCCACCACTTCCTGTACCCGCTCTGCTGCCGTAAAGCTGGCATGCCCTGCCCCACACCCGAGATCAAGCAGGCGCGCCTGCGGAAATGCCGTAAGACGCTCGCGCAGATAAATGAGATCGCGCCCTGTGGCGTGCACCTGGCTGGTTAAATAGGCCTTCGCCTGGGAGCCAAACTGCTTGTCAACGTTGTCGTGATGAGAGTGTGTTGCCATTGTCGTGTCCTTGCATTGAGTAAAAGAAAGGGCAGGCGCAGGGTCTGCCCAACGGCAGACCTGACACACCTTACTTCTGCTCAGGTTTGCCGGGACTGAATTCAACGAGTAGCGGGTTGTGATCGGAGGCGCGCGTCACCAGGACAGAAGCTTCCTGTACGGCGAGGCCGCGATAGAACACGAAATCGAGCGGGCGACCGAACGCGCGGCGGCGCTGGTCATCAGTAAAACGGACTTCACGCAGCGACATTTCACGCGCGAAGCGGTAAAGCGCATTCATCCTCGGGCGGCTCCAGGCGTTGAAATCGCCAGCCATGATCACCGGACCGCTGTGATGGCCTATCTGATCGCCAATAGGCCCGAGTTGTTTACTGTAGACATCCACACCCAGGCTGAAATTGACGGCGTGAATGTTCACCACCATGAGTAAGCGGCCATCGGGCAGCGGATAGACCGTGACCAGCGCCGATTTAGAGAGACGCAGGATAGGCTCACGCTCACGCAGCGGGCAGCAATAGACCGGATGTGCGGCAGAGAGCGTCATCACGCCTGACGGGTGTTGCGGCAACACAAAGGCAGGAACCTGATCCGCAGCCAGATAGTTGGTTGTCGCAAAGCGCACCAGCTCAGGCGTGGTCTGCGCCTCCTGTAATAAGACCAGATGCGCCTCTTTGCCGAAATTTTGCAGGACAGAAAGCCATTCAGCACGCTGTTGCTTGAAGATATTCCAGACCAGCACCCGGAGAGAGCCATCTCCGGGCAAGGGAGCGCCGGCGGGTAATGCCTTTCCTATACTCGCAAACGATCCTGGCGCCAGAATGCGTTCTGCTGGCTGACCGGCGACATAGCGCATGGCATAAGTATTTTTTCGCACGTTTCGCTGCTAACCCCTGTAGATGTGTTCGCAAGATAAGCGACCTTTACCTGTTATAGGGATTTTAGCTCACAGATGCAATGGGCGGGATGAAAGCCGCGCGTGAGTGCCGTCGGGTATATCAGCGCATCAGTTCGTACATGGCGTGCTATAAAACGCTGTGGTTAAATAACCGAATTCTCTAAAATGCCATGCAAATTTTGCCTGTGGAGCAACAATGAAAGCCTCTTCTGATGAACTGATTATTTTTGTCGCTGTGGTAGAGAGCGGAAGTTTTAGCCGGGCGGCAGAACAGCTCAACCTCGCGAATTCAGCGGTCAGTCGCGCAGTGAAGAAGCTTGAGATGAAACTTGGTGTCAGCTTGCTTAATCGCACAACGCGCCAGCTGAGTCTGACAGAGGAAGGCGAGCGATATTTTCGCCGCGTTCAGCAGGTTTTACAGGAGATGGCGGCAGCTGAAACCGAGCTGATGGAGAGCCGTCAGACGCCACGCGGGCTGTTACGGATCGATGCCGCTACGCCTGTGATCCTGCATTTGCTGATGCCCATGATTAAGCCTTTTCGCGAGCGTTATCCTGAAGTTGCGCTGTCGCTGGTTTCTTCCGAGACGTTTATCAACCTGATTGAGCGCAAAGTAGACGTGGCCATACGTGCGGGTACGCTGACGGATTCCAGCCTGCGCGCCAGACCGCTCTTTACCAGTTACCGGAAAATTGTTGCTGCTCCCGATTACCTTGAGCGTTATGGCGTGCCGAAAAATATATGCGAGCTCAACGATCATGTCTGTCTGGGTTTTACCGAACCCGTATCTTTGAACACCTGGCCGGTTGCCTGTGAAGATGGCCAGCTACTGGAAATTACGCCAGGAATGACCTCAAACAGTGGTGAAACGCTCAAACAGCTGTGCCTTACCGGTAATGGGATCGCGTGCTTATCTGACTTTATGATTGATAAAGAAATCGAACAAGGAGAGCTTGTAGAGCTATTGGCGGAGTACAGATTGCAGGTAGAAATGCCCTTCAGCGCGGTTTATTACAGCGATCGGGCTGTGAGTACGCGAATCCGGACCTTCATTGATTTTCTGAGTGAATGGATAAAAAAATAGCCCCAACAGGGGCTAGTTTCAATCCCAGTCTGGTGCCAGGCCATCAGGACTCACCAGACGATCATTACGATCGAGAGCGGCGATAGCCGACATGTCGTCAGCATCCAGCGTAAGCGACAAAGCGCCAAGATTACTTTGTAAATTCTCACGCTTCGTTGAGGACGGGATCACTGAATAGCCCAGTGCCATCGCCCAACTGAGGATGACCTGCGCAGGCGTAGCATTATGCTTCTGCGCGATTCGGATAATCGTTTCATCCTTGAGCGCCTTGCCATAGGCCAGCGTCATATAAGAAGTGATATGAATCCCCTGTGCCTGCGCCCATTCTACCACCTTACGGTTTTGCAGATAAGGCGACAGCTCAATCTGATTGGTTGCTATATTATTAATGCCCACGGCATCTATTGCTTGCTGCATCAGCGCAATAGTAAAGTTAGAGATACCAATCTCACGCGTCAGGCTCTGTGCTTTGGCTTCAAGCAGCGCCTCGAGGGATTCTTTAACGCTGACGGCACCTCCTGGTGAAGGCCAGTGAATCAACGTGAGATCCACATAATCTGTCCGCAATTTCTGAAGGCTCTCTTTCAAACTTACGATCAGGCGATCTTTGCTCAGATTTTCAGTCCAAATTTTGGTGGTGATATATAGCTCATCGCGTGCCACGCCACTTTCTTTAATCGCCTGGCCTACTGCCGCTTCGTTATCGTAAATCTGTGCGGTATCGATGGCGCGATAGCCCAAATAAAGAGCATCTTTTATCGATGCGATGACGATGTCGTCTTTCAGACGGAACGTACCTAAACCGAATGCAGGAACTGTCATGTTTTACCTCTCTTCTGAATATAAAGAGATTATGAGAGGAATGATTGAGATGAAAAAGAGTAATAAAAGCAGGAGTTTTTTGTTTGATTAGCAATAATAATTATTAAGACGAAAAAAAAGCCCTGAGTAAATACTTAGGGCTTCTTAATAAGTGGCGGAACGGACGGGACTCGAACCCGCGACCCCCTGCGTGACAGGCAGGTATTCTAACCGACTGAACTACCGCTCCACCGAATTTCTTCACACCACCGGATTATCGTTCCGGCTTACTGCTTAATTTGATGCCTGGCAGTTCCCTACTCTCGCATGGGGAGGCCCCACACTACCATCGGCGCTACGGCGTTTCACTTCTGAGTTCGGCATGGGGTCAGGTGGGACCACCGCGCTACAGCCGCCAGGCAAATTCTGTTCCGTTCACCGCTTCCGCCATGAACGTTTATCCGTCACAAGCTGAATTGTCTCTCAACACGCCAGACTTCTTTGGCGTTGTAAGGTTAAGCCTCACGGTTCATTAGTACCGGTTAGCTCAACGCATCGCTGCGCTTACACACCCGGCCTATCAACGTCGTCGTCTTCAACGTTCCTTCAGGAGACTTATAGTCTCAGGGAGAACTCATCTCGGGGCAAGTTTCGTGCTTAGATGCTTTCAGCACTTATCTCTTCCGCATTTAGCTACCGGGCAGTGCCATTGGCATGACAACCCGAACACCAGTGATGCGTCCACTCCGGTCCTCTCGTACTGGGAGCAGCCCCCCTCAATTCTCCAGCGCCCACGGCAGATAGGGACCGAACTGTCTCACGACGTTCTAAACCCAGCTCGCGTACCACTTTAAATGGCGAACAGCCATACCCTTGGGACCTACTTCAGCCCCAGGATGTGATGAGCCGACATCGAGGTGCCAAACACCGCCGTCGATATGAACTCTTGGGCGGTATCAGCCTGTTATCCCCGGAGTACCTTTTATCCGTTGAGCGATGGCCCTTCCATACAGAACCACCGGATCACTATGACCTGCTTTCGCACCTGCTCGAGCCGTCACTCTCGCAGTCAAGCCAGCTTATGCCATTGCACTAACCTCCTGATGTCCGACCAGGATTAGCTGACCTTCGTGCTCCTCCGTTACACTTTGGGAGGAGACCGCCCCAGTCAAACTACCCACCAGACACTGTCCCCACGCCAGATTATGGCGCCAGGTTAGAACATCAAACATTAAAGGGTGGTATTTCAAGGTCGGCTCCACGCAGACTGGCGTCCACGCTTCAAAGCCTCCCACCTATCCTACACATCAAGGCTCAATGTTCAGTGTCAAGCTGTAGTAAAGGTTCACGGGGTCTTTCCGTCTTGCCGCGGGTACACTGCATCTTCACAGCGAGTTCAATTTCACTGAGTCTCGGGTGGAGACAGCCTGGCCATCATTACGCCATTCGTGCAGGTCGGAACTTACCCGACAAGGAATTTCGCTACCTTAGGACCGTTATAGTTACGGCCGCCGTTTACCGGGGCTTCGATCAGGAGCTTCTCTTGCGATAACCCCATCAATTAACCTTCCGGCACCGGGCAGGCGTCACACCGTATACGTCCACTTTCGTGTTTGCACAGTGCTGTGTTTTTAATAAACAGTTGCAGCCAGCTGGTATCTTCGACTGACTTCAGCTCCACCCGCAGGGGCTTCACCTACATGTCAGCGTGCCTTCTCCCGAAGTTACGGCACCATTTTGCCTAGTTCCTTCACCCGAGTTCTCTCAAGCGCCTTGGTATTCTCTACCTGACCACCTGTGTCGGTTTGGGGTACGATTTGATGTTACCTGATGCTTAGAGGCTTTTCCTGGAAGCAGGGCATTTGTCACTTCAGCACCGTGGTGCCTCGTCATCACGCCTCAGCCTTAACTTTCCGGATTTGCCTGGAAAGTCAGCCTACACGCTTAAACCGGGACAACCGTCGCCCGGCCGACATAGCCTTCTCCGTCCCCCCTTCGCAGTAACACCAAGTACAGGAATATTAACCTGTTTCCCATCGACTACGCCTTTCGGCCTCGCCTTAGGGGTCGACTCACCCTGCCCCGATTAACGTTGGACAGGAACCCTTGGTCTTCCGGCGAGCGGGCTTTTCACCCGCTTTATCGTTACTTATGTCAGCATTCGCACTTCTGATACCTCCAGCATGCCTCACAGCACACCTTCGCAGGCTTACAGAACGCTCCCCTACCCAACAACGCATAAGCGTCGCTGCCGCAGCTTCGGTGCATGGTTTAGCCCCGTTACATCTTCCGCGCAGGCCGACTCGACCAGTGAGCTATTACGCTTTCTTTAAATGATGGCTGCTTCTAAGCCAACATCCTGGCTGTCTGGGCCTTCCCACATCGTTTCCCACTTAACCATGACTTTGGGACCTTAGCTGGCGGTCTGGGTTGTTTCCCTCTTCACGACGGACGTTAGCACCCGCCGTGTGTCTCCCGTGATAACATTCTCCGGTATTCGCAGTTTGCATCGGGTTGGTAAGCCGGGATGGCCCCCTAGCCGAAACAGTGCTCTACCCCCGGAGATGAGTTCACGAGGCGCTACCTAAATAGCTTTCGGGGAGAACCAGCTATCTCCCGGTTTGATTGGCCTTTCACCCCCAGCCACAGGTCATCCGCTAATTTTTCAACATTAGTCGGTTCGGTCCTCCAGTTAGTGTTACCCAACCTTCAACCTGCCCATGGCTAGATCACCGGGTTTCGGGTCTATACCCTGCAACTTAACGCCCGGTTAAGACTCGGTTTCCCTTCGGCTCCCCTATACGGTTAACCTTGCTACAGAATATAAGTCGCTGACCCATTATACAAAAGGTACGCAGTCACCCTCTTACGAAGGCTCCCACTGCTTGTACGTACACGGTTTCAGGTTCTGTTTCACTCCCCTCGCCGGGGTTCTTTTCGCCTTTCCCTCACGGTACTGGTTCACTATCGGTCAGTCAGGAGTATTTAGCCTTGGAGGATGGTCCCCCCATCTTCAGACAGGATATCACGTGTCCCGCCCTACTCATCGAGCTCACAGCCTGTGTGCCTTCGTGTACGGGGCTGTCACCCTGTATCGCCGGCCTTTCCAGACCGTTCCACTGACACACAAGCTGATTCAGGCTCTGGGCTGTTCCCCGTTCGCTCGCCGCTACTGGGGGAATCTCGGTTGATTTCTTTTCCTCGGGGTACTTAGATGTTTCAGTTCCCCCGGTTCGCCTCGTTAGCCTATGTATTCAGCTAACGATGATGCACCGAAGTGCACCGGGTTTCCCCATTCGGACATCGCCGGTTATAACGGTTCATATCACCTTACCGGCGCTTTTCGCAGATTAGCACGTCCTTCATCGCCTCTGACTGCCAGGGCATCCACCGTGTACGCTTGTTCGCTTAACCTCACAACCCGAAGAAGTCTTCGTGCTGCGAGTTTGAGAGACTCTGACACACCGCGCATTTCTTATTACGGAGAAATGCAGCAGCATGTCTGTTTCAATTTTCAGCTTGTTCCGGATTGTTAAAGAGCAAATATCTCAAACGTGACTTTACAGTCAGTTTTGAGATATCAATCGGTAACGCCTTTCACTCATTACCAGCAGGTGGCGTCCCTTAGGGGATTCGAACCCCTGTTACCGCCGTGAAAGGGCGGTGTCCTGGGCCTCTAGACGAAAGGGACTTCGCTTTCGCAGACAACCCTGCTTCTTTACTTTCTATCAGACAATCTGTGTGAGCACGCGAGGTTGTATCTTTCAGGTAAGGAGGTGATCCAACCGCAGGTTCCCCTACGGTTACCTTGTTACGACTTCACCCCAGTCATGAATCACAAAGTGGTAAGCGCCCTCCCGAAGGTTAAGCTACCTACTTCTTTTGCAACCCACTCCCATGGTGTGACGGGCGGTGTGTACAAGGCCCGGGAACGTATTCACCGTGGCATTCTGATCCACGATTACTAGCGATTCCGACTTCATGGAGTCGAGTTGCAGACTCCAATCCGGACTACGACGCACTTTATGAGGTCCGCTTGCTCTCGCGAGGTCGCTTCTCTTTGTATGCGCCATTGTAGCACGTGTGTAGCCCTGGTCGTAAGGGCCATGATGACTTGACGTCATCCCCACCTTCCTCCGGTTTATCACCGGCAGTCTCCTTTGAGTTCCCGGCCGAACCGCTGGCAACAAAGGATAAGGGTTGCGCTCGTTGCGGGACTTAACCCAACATTTCACAACACGAGCTGACGACAGCCATGCAGCACCTGTCTCAGAGTTCCCGAAGGCACTCCCGCATCTCTGCAGGATTCTCTGGATGTCAAGACCAGGTAAGGTTCTTCGCGTTGCATCGAATTAAACCACATGCTCCACCGCTTGTGCGGGCCCCCGTCAATTCATTTGAGTTTTAACCTTGCGGCCGTACTCCCCAGGCGGTCGACTTAACGCGTTAGCTCCGGAAGCCACGCCTCAAGGGCACAACCTCCAAGTCGACATCGTTTACGGCGTGGACTACCAGGGTATCTAATCCTGTTTGCTCCCCACGCTTTCGCACCTGAGCGTCAGTCTTCGTCCAGGGGGCCGCCTTCGCCACCGGTATTCCTCCAGATCTCTACGCATTTCACCGCTACACCTGGAATTCTACCCCCCTCTACGAGACTCAAGCTGACCAGTTTCAAATGCAGTTCCCAGGTTGAGCCCGGGGATTTCACATCTGACTTAATCAACCGCCTGCGTGCGCTTTACGCCCAGTAATTCCGATTAACGCTTGCACCCTCCGTATTACCGCGGCTGCTGGCACGGAGTTAGCCGGTGCTTCTTCTGCGGGTAACGTCAATTGCTGTGGTTATTAACCACAACACCTTCCTCCCCGCTGAAAGTACTTTACAACCCGAAGGCCTTCTTCATACACGCGGCATGGCTGCATCAGGCTTGCGCCCATTGTGCAATATTCCCCACTGCTGCCTCCCGTAGGAGTCTGGACCGTGTCTCAGTTCCAGTGTGGCTGGTCATCCTCTCAGACCAGCTAGGGATCGTCGCCTAGGTGAGCCGTTACCCCACCTACTAGCTAATCCCATCTGGGCACATCTGATGGCATGAGGCCCGAAGGTCCCCCACTTTGGTCCGTAGACGTTATGCGGTATTAGCTACCGTTTCCAGTAGTTATCCCCCTCCATCAGGCAGTTTCCCAGACATTACTCACCCGTCCGCCACTCGTCAGCAGAGCAGCAAGCTGCTCCCTGTTACCGTTCGACTTGCATGTGTTAGGCCTGCCGCCAGCGTTCAATCTGAGCCATGATCAAACTCTTCAATTAAAAGTCTGATGCTCAAAGAATTAAACTGTTAGTTCGTAATGAATTAACTGTTGTTCACTTGAGACTTGATATTCGTTTATCGTCCGTAGACGTTAAGATATCAGTGCCCCGAGTGCCCACACAGATTGTCTGATAAATTGTTAAAGAGCGGTGCGACGCGGCCTTCAGCCTGCTGTCGCGAGGTGGCGTATATTACGCTTTCCTCTTTAAGAGTCAACCCTTAATTTCAGGATTTTTCTCTTCCCGACTTACCGTCGCTGTGGGATGTTTCTCATCAGCGCCGTGTCGATGGAGGCGCATTATAGGGAGCTCAGAAGTAATGGCAAGCGGAAAACTTAAAAAAAATCACGACCGCTCACCTTTTCATCATAACGCGTATTTTTAGCGCTTTTTGATAGCATCCGGCAGCGCAGCGAGGCTATTTAACACCCAATCGGCCGCCGCTTCGGCTTCTGGCGTCACAGGTTTGCCGGTTCGCACCAGCACTTTGGTGCCGACGCCTGCCGCTGCACCCGCCTGCATATCTTCTAATTTATCGCCCACCATATAAGAAGCCGCCATATCGATGTGCAGAAAATCGCGCGCTGAAATCAGCATGCCCGGCTGCGGCTTGCGGCAGTCACAGTTCTGGCGAAACTCCTCCACTGCCCCTTCCGGGTGATGCGGACAATAATAGATGCCGTCGAGGTCGACGCCGCGGTCCGCCAGCGACCAGTCCATCCATTCGGTCAGTTGCTCAAACTGCGCTTCGGTAAACTTACCCCGCGCGATGCCGGACTGATTGGTCACCAGCACCAGCGCAAAGCCCATGGCTTTAAGCTCGCGCATCGCATCGATAACACCGTCGATAAACTCGAAGCGGTCAATCTCAGAGACATAACCGTGATCGATATTAATAGTGCCGTCACGGTCGAGAAAAATTGCCGGTACAGATTTAGCCACCTGAAAAACTCCTGCCTTAAATAATGCCGCCTAGTATCGCATGATTCCTGGACGGAGAAAGTGCTCATTGCAGACAGTCAGATTGATTTAGACGTCTGGATGCCTTAACATCCATTCTGTTTACGGCCAACACCCGTATAAGGCAGAACAAAATGCCACGGCTAACTCCTATAAGATAATAAATAACCAGATGATCAAACTGTCGAATATCACCAAAGTGTTCCAGCAGGGAAACCGCACCATTCAGGCGCTGAATAATGTCAGCTTGCATGTCCCGGCAGGACAGATTTATGGCGTGATTGGTGCCTCAGGCGCCGGTAAAAGTACGCTCATCCGCTGCGTCAATCTACTTGAACGCCCGACTCAGGGCAGCGTGCTGGTCGGCGGCCAGGAGCTGACCGCGCTTTCCGAATCAGAACTGACCAAAGCCCGTCGCCAGATTGGCATGATTTTCCAGCATTTTAATCTGCTGGCATCACGAACTGTTTTTGGCAACATCGCGCTTCCGCTGGAGCTCGATAACACGCCGCGTGACGAAATTAAACGCCGCGTAACCGAACTGCTGGATCTGGTTGGCCTGAGTGAAAAGCAGGACGCCTACCCGGCAAACCTCTCTGGCGGACAGAAACAGCGCGTGGCGATTGCCCGAGCGCTTGCCAGCAACCCGAAAGTGCTGCTGTGCGATGAAGCCACCAGCGCGCTGGACCCGGCCACTACCCGCTCGATTCTGGAATTGCTAAAAGACATCAACCGCCGTCTGGGCCTGACTATTCTGCTCATCACGCATGAAATGGATGTCGTGAAGCGTATCTGCGACTGCGTTGCGGTGATCAGCAACGGCGAGCTTATTGAACAGGACAGCGTCAGCGAAGTGTTCTCGCACCCGAAAACGCCGCTGGCCCAGCAGTTTATTCAGTCCACGCTGCATCTGGATATCCCGGAAGATTACGCCGAGCGTCTTAACGCGCAATCTGATGATGACCGCGTACCGCTGCTGCGCCTTGAATTCACCGGCCAGTCGGTTGACGCTCCGCTCCTCTCCGAAACCGCGCGTCGCTATAACGTGAACAACAACATTATCAGCGCGCAGATGGATTACGCCGGCGGCGTGAAATTCGGCATCATGCTGACGGAAATGCACGGCACACAGGAAGAAACGCAAGCGGCCATCGCTTACCTGCAACAACATCATGTAAAAGTAGAGGTTCTGGGTTATGTCTGAAGCAATGATGTGGTTACTGGTGCGCGGCATCTGGGAAACGCTGGCGATGACCTTTGTTTCCGGCTTTTTTGGTTTTGTGATTGGCCTGCCGGTTGGCGTATTGCTGTACGTAACTCGTCCGGGCCAGATTATCGAAAACGCAAAGCTCTATCGCATTCTTTCTGCGCTGGTGAATATCTTCCGTTCCATTCCTTTTATTATCTTACTGGTATGGATGATCCCGTTTACCCGCGCCATCGTTGGTACTTCCATTGGTCTGCAGGCGGCTATCGTCCCGCTGACCGTGGGTGCCGCGCCGTTTATCGCCCGTATGGTGGAAAACGCCCTGCTGGAGATCCCGTCAGGTCTTATTGAAGCTTCACGCGCGATGGGTGCCACGCCGATGCAGATTGTTCGCAAGGTGCTGCTGCCTGAAGCGCTGCCGGGCCTGGTGAATGCCGCGACCATTACGCTGATTACGCTTGTCGGCTATTCCGCTATGGGCGGCGCGGTCGGCGCAGGCGGTCTGGGACAGATCGGTTATCAGTATGGCTACATTGGCTACAACGCGACCGTGATGAACACCGTATTAGTCTTACTGGTCGTACTGGTGTATTTAATTCAGTTCTCAGGCGATCGCATCGTCCGGGCTGTCACTCACAAGTAACGTTACACACAACATCAATATACTTTCAGTTAAGGAATGGTTATGTCTTTCAAGTTTAAAACCTTTGCGGCAGTAGGCGCCCTTCTCGGCACGCTGGCTCTGGCAGGTTGCGGTCAGGAAGAAAAAGATCCGAACCATATTAAAGTGGGCGTGATTGTGGGTGCGGAACAGCAGGTTGCTGAAGTCGCCAAAAAAGTCGCCAAAGAGAAATATGGTCTCGATGTCGAGCTGGTGACTTTTAACGACTACGTTCTGCCGAACGAAGCGCTGAGCAAAGGCGATATCGACGCGAACGCGTTCCAGCACAAACCGTATCTGGATCAGCAGATCAAAGACCGCGGCTACAAGCTGGTTTCCGTCGGCAACACCTTCGTGTACCCGATCGCTGGTTACTCCCGCAAAATCAAATCGCTGGATGAGCTGCAACCGGGCGCGCAGGTTGCCGTGCCGAACGATCCGACCAACCTTGGCCGTTCCCTGCTGCTGCTGCAGAAAGTCGGTCTTATCAAGCTGAAAGACGATATCGGCCTGCTGCCGACCGTGCTGGATATCACCGAAAACCCGAAAAACCTGAAGATTGTCGAACTGGAAGCGCCGCAGCTGCCGCGCTCGCTGGATGACGACCAGATTGCCCTTGCGGTAATCAACACTACTTACGCCAGCCAGATCAACCTGACGCCAGCGAAAGACGGCATCTTTGTGGAAGACAAAGATTCCCCGTACGTGAACATGATTGTGACCCGCGAAGATAACAAAGACGCAGAAAACGTGAAGAAATTCGTCAAGGCTTATCAGTCTGACGAAGTGAATGAAGCCGCGAACAAAGTCTTCAACGGCGGTGCCGTCAAAGGCTGGTAAGCCGTTTTGATTGCCAGTGGTTATAATTTCAGGACGGGCTTAAGCCCGTCTTGTTATTTCTGCAAGCTCCTGATTCAATAAGCCACGTTTTTATCACCGACGAGGAATTATTATGCGTGCTTTACCGATCTGTCTTTTAGCATTCATCCTGAGCGGCTGCTCCGTGCTAAGCAGATCCCCCGTAGAACCTGTTCAAAGCACCGCGTCGCCGCAAAAATCCGAGCCAGTTCGCCAGAAGACGGTTCGCCCTGCTCCGGTAAAAATCTACACCAACGCAGCCGATCTGGTTGGCAAACCCTTCCGCGATCTGGGCGAAGTGAGTGGCGAATCCTGCCAGGCCTCTAACCAGGATTCTCCGCCGAATATCCCGACGGCCCGTAAGCGCCTGCAGATTAACGCCTCTAAAATGAAAGCGAACGCCGTTCTGCTGCACAGCTGTGAAGTGACCAGCGGCACGCCGGGCTGCTACCGCCAGGCCGTTTGCTTAGGGTCAGCCCTTAGCGTTCCGACCAAATGACGACTTTTGCGTTTGAGCAAATCGGCGTCATCCGCTCGCCTTATAAAGAAAAATTCGCCGTGCCGCGCCAGCCAGGACTGGTTAACAGCGCGCGCGGCGAGCTGCATTTAATCGCGCCTTATAACCAGCCTGACGCCGTGCGCGGGCTGGACGCGTTTAGCCACATCTGGGTCGTGTTTGTTTTTCATCAGACAATGGAAGGCGGCTGGCGGCCTACCGTGCGTCCGCCACGGCTTGGCGGCAACGCCAGAATGGGCGTTTTCGCCACGCGCTCTACCTTTCGCCCGAACCCCGTCGGTATGTCGCTGGTGGAACTTCAGGGCATCCGCTGTGAAAAAGACCGCGTGATCCTGACGCTCGGCGGGCTGGATCTGGTGGACGGCACGCCAGTCATCGATATCAAACCGTATTTGCCCTTTGCCGAAGCGCTGCCCGATGCGCGCGCGGGCTATGCACGGGAAGCACCGGAGGCGGCGATATCCGTCTTTTTTACCGATGAGATTGCGAAGGCCCTGCCGTCGCTTGAGAAACGCTACCCACGGCTTGGCCAGTTTATTTGTGAAGTGCTCGCCCAGGATCCGCGTCCGGCTTATCGTAAAGAGGAAGAAACAGGCAAGAGCTACGCCGTCTGGTTGCTTGATTTCAACGTCCGCTGGCGCGTAACGCCGCAGGGCTTTGAGGTCTATGCCCTGGAGCCGCGTTAATTTCCATAGCCTCTCTTTTGGCGGCCCATTCTCACTGGTACACTAAACCACTTTTTTGTGTCAGGCTTTAGCGTGCCTGAATTCACACGTTCAAACGGAACCGTAACAACATGCGTACTAGCCAATATCTGCTCTCCACTCTGAAGGAGACACCTGCCGACGCGGAGGTTATCAGCCACCAGCTGATGCTGCGCGCCGGGATGATCCGCAAGCTGGCCTCCGGGTTATACACCTGGCTGCCAACCGGCCTGCGCGTCCTGAAAAAAGTCGAAAATATCGTGCGTGAAGAGATGAACAACGCCGGTGCTATCGAGGTGTCGATGCCAGTGGTTCAGCCTGCTGAACTGTGGCAGGAGAGCGGCCGCTGGGAGCAGTACGGTCCGGAACTGCTGCGTTTTGTCGATCGCGGCGATCGCGCGTTTGTGCTCGGCCCGACGCACGAAGAAGTCATCACCGATCTGATCCGCAATGAGCTGAGCTCTTATAAACAGCTGCCGCTCAACTTCTATCAGATCCAGACCAAATTCCGTGACGAAGTGCGCCCGCGTTTTGGCGTGATGCGCTCGCGCGAGTTCCTGATGAAAGACGCCTACTCTTTCCATACCACCCAGGAATCGCTGCAACAGACCTACGACGCGATGTATGAGGCCTACAGCAAAATCTTCACCCGCATGGGGCTTGATTTCCGCCCGGTGCAGGCAGATACCGGCTCAATTGGCGGCAGCGCGTCGCACGAATTCCAGGTGCTGGCGCAGAGCGGCGAAGACGATATCGTCTTCTCTGACACCTCTGACTTCGCGGCAAACATTGAGCTTGCTGAAGCGGTCGCCCCGCTGACCCCACGCGCGGCGGCAACCCAGGAGATGACGCTGGTCGATACGCCGAACGCCAAAACCATTGCCGAGCTGGTTGAGCAGTTCAACCTGCCGGTTGAGAAAACCGTGAAAACCCTGCTGGTGAAAGCGGCTGAAGGCAGCGAGTTCCCGCTGGTGGCGCTGCTGGTGCGCGGCGACCACGAACTGAACGAAGTAAAAGCCGAGAAACTGGCGCAGGTCGCCAGCCCGCTGACGTTCGCGACCGAAGCCGAAATCCGCGCCGCGGTTAACGCCGGTCCGGGTTCGCTTGGCCCGGTAAATATGCCGGTGCCGGTTGTGATTGACCGCAGCGTGGCCGCGATGAGCGATTTCGCCGCAGGCGCGAACATCGACGGTAAACACTATTTCGGCATCAACTGGGATCGCGACGTGGCGACCCCGCAGGTTGCGGATATCCGCAACGTGGTAGCGGGCGATCCAAGCCCGGATGGTCAGGGCACGCTGCTTATCAAACGCGGTATCGAAGTGGGTCACATTTTCCAGCTTGGCACCAAATACTCCGACGCGCTGAAAGCTTCCGTACAGGGCGAAGATGGCCGTAACCAGGTGCTGACGATGGGCTGCTACGGCATCGGCGTTACGCGCGTGGTGGCGGCGGCGATTGAGCAGAACCACGACGAACGCGGCATCGTCTGGCCGGACGCCATTGCGCCGTTCCAGGTCGCGATTCTGCCGATGAACATGCACAAATCCTTCCGCGTGCAGGAACTGGCGGAGAAACTCTACGCTGAGCTGCGCGCCAAAGGCATCGACGTGCTGATGGATGACCGTAAAGAGCGTCCGGGCGTAATGTTTGCGGATATGGAGCTTATCGGCATTCCACACACTGTAGTGATTGGCGATCGCAACCTCGACAACGACGAGATTGAATACAAATACCGTCGCGATGGCGAGAAGAAGATGATCAAAACCGGTGACATCCTCGATTACCTGGTCGCGAATGTGAAGCGCTAAGCGCTCTCCACATTGCATTAAAAAGGCCCTCAGTAGAGGGCCTTTTTCTTATCCGCTTACCTGTCTCCGTTACGGATGATCGCAATCTTTACCGGGCTTAAACGCCACTTTGCGATCGGCGACCAGACGCTTTTGCACCGCGCCGCTCGCCGGATCGACGGTCATGGTAAAGTGCGCTTCCACCACCAGCAGCACCGGTTTCTGGCTCACGCCACCTGCGCTTTGATAGTCATGCGCCAGCGCGGCATGATTTTCTACGTTTGTCTCGCGCCCGGTGGCGCAGTCGGTAAAGGTGGCGGCGCTTGCATTGTGCTGGTACATCCCCGTCATGGTCATCGGCGTTTTCGGCAGCGGATCGCTCACCGGATCGAGCCGGTAATTCAGCGACGACTCAATCGGGTTGCCTTCACGGTCAAGCATCTCCAGCGCCTCGCCGCGCGCGCGGAAATAGGTTTTCTCGCCCTCGCTGTCAGTGAGCACCAGCTTATCAGCGGTGCGCGCCCAGGTGCCGTAAGAGGCGAACACCGCCTGCCCTTTCGCGCCCAGATAGCGTTGATTCATCACCCAGGTGCCGTCTTTTTCTAAAAACAGCGCGGTCTCGATGCCTTCGCAATCGGCGCAGGGCAGCACGCCTTTCCAGCTCTGCTGCATCGGCTTCAGCTCCGCAGCGCTGGTCGGCGCTAAGGTCTGCATTTCTGCCCGGTTGTTACAGCCAAACAGCGTAAACAGGCTTAATGCCGCCGCTGCGCAAAATATGATTTTTTTCACCGTATTTCCTTATTGTTCGTGGTGCTTTTAATCCGGCATACCGCGCACTTTTCCCCGCAGGGCTTTAGTGGCAGATTTATGGGTTTTCGCCTCCAGGCGTCGCACTTTCGAAGCGCGCGTCGGGCGTGTCTCCTTTCGACGCTTTTGGGTGGCGGTAAGTTCCCGCACCAGCATCACAAGACGCGCCAGCGCCGCCTCGCGGTTCATCTCCTGGCTGCGATACTCCTGCGCCTTGATAACCACCACACCCTCGGCGGTAATCAAGTGGTGACTCGCCGCCAGCAGGCGCGCTTTCCACTCATCCGGCAGGCTGGAGGCGTTGATATCAAACCGCAGGTGAATGGCCGTCGAGCTTTTATTTACATGCTGCCCGCCCGCGCCTTGCGCCCGGATGGCGCTGAACGTCACCTCGTCATCGGGCACCGCCACGCTTCGTGAAAACGTAATCATGCCTGAGCTTGCCAGACGGTCGGGTGAAGCTCCAGGTTTTCCTCGCCGCCGGAAAGCCAGATAACGCCTTCCTGCAACGTGGCCTGTAACGTCATGGTTCTCTGCGCCAGCGCGCTCAGCTGGGCGAGCTGGTCATCATTGATATACCAGATAGTCAGGTTCTTATACTGCCGCAGTTTGTCCTGATCCTGCTGCCACCAGATCTGCGCGGCGCGATCATTATAGGTAAACAGCGCCACCTGCTGCGACTGGCTCACCGCCTTCTTAAGGCGTCGCTCTTCCGGCAGCCCGAGTTCAATCCAGAGATCGATGCCGAGATGATCGTTGCGCAGCCAGATCTCCGGCTCGTCATCGGCGCACAGGCCACGGGTAAACTGCAACCGCTCGTCGGCGTACATCATCCAGGCCAGCAGGCGCAGCATCATCCGCTCCTGCGTTTCCGAAGGATGGCGCGCCAGCGTCAGGTTGATGTCGAGAAACTGCTGCCGGTCGAGGTCGGCCACATTGACCGCCGCTTTATAAATGGTTGCTTTTAACGCCATAGGGCCCCCTGAAAAGTTGGGGGGTATTGTAGCGTAATACGTGTCGGCTGGCTGCCGCTTCAAGCGCAGCGCGGTAACGCTGCGAGAGCCTGCGCTATGGCTCTGATGACTATGGTATAGTCACCTTGCTAAACAGAGTTTAACTACGTAGGCTTAGACTTGCATCCCGCGGTGAAGTCTGTCGTCAGGCTCTGACAGGAGGGCATGTGGATAAATATTGTGAATTAATACGACAGCGCTATTCGCAGATAGCCAGCGGCGAACTGGGGTACATTCCCGACGCGCTGGGCTGCGTATTAAGGGCTCTGAATGAGGTGGCCTCTGACGAAACCCTCTCGGAGTCGGTCAGGGAACAGGCGGCGTATGCTGCCGCGAACTTACTGGTGAGCGATTATGTCAATGAATGATGCCTATCAACCCATCAACTGCGATGACTATGACAACCTCGAGCTCGCCTGCCAGCATCACTTATTACTGACGCTGGAACTCAAAAGCGGCGAGGTCATGAAGGCCAAAGCGCAGGATCTGGTTACGCGCAAAAACGTCGAATATTTGATTGCCGATGAAGCCGGTGCCGTACGCGAAGTACGTCTCGACAAAATTGCGAGCTTCAGCCATCCACAAATCGGTACGGTGGTTGTCAGCGAATCCTGACGCGCACGTCACCCTGACGGGCAGCCCTGGCGGCTGCCCGTTTTTTTTCAGGGCTTCTGCCCGGCGTAGTAAGCCGCCAGATTCGCGATATCTTCATCCGACAACCCACTCACATAGGCCTTCATGATTTCCGCCTGCCCGCCGCTGCGCTCGCCTTTTTTGTACGCCTGAAGCGCATGTTCAAGATACGCCTCATTTTGCCCGGCGAGATTCGGATAAATGGGCGCGCTGGCTTTGCCGGACGCGCCGTGGCAGGCGACGCACATGACTGCTTTCTCTTCGCCTGCCGCCGCGTCGCCTTTGGCCTGCGCCGTCACGCTTAACGCCATCAGGCTCGCCAGCCATACGCCATGTTTAATCATCGTTGTGCTCCTTGTGCCAGACCAGACTCCAGCCCGGTTCGTTCTGCGCCTGGCCTTCACGGGTAATGAACAGGCCGGGGGCGCAAATGGGTTGCTCATCATAAAACAGGATTGGCGTTATCTCGCGCTGCCAGGGCGGCACCTGGAGTTCCTGCCAGAGTTTTTTCAGCGTGCGTCCGCGATCGCGCCCGACGATATACAACATCCCTGGCGCGCTGAAGCGCACCGAGACCGTTTCGCCGGGGCGCGGCGGTCGCACCGTGTCGCCTGCCTCACCGAAACGCAGGCAGCCTAGCGATTCCGGCAGGAGCAATGCCTTATGCGGATCGGGCCAGGCAAGCATGGTCTGGCGCTGCCCCTGCCGCGCTCTCACCCACCACAACCGCCCCTGATAACGCCGTGCTTCATAGTCGCCGCATTTCAGGCGCGGCGCGGCATCCTCACGGCTTTGAGCCACTTCATCCCAGATCCGTTGCAGCGTGGCGCGCGAAGGCATCGCCGCGTTCAGCGCGGCCAGCCAGCGGCGGAGCAGCGCGGCGCGTTTCAGCGCGCTCATGGTTTCAAGCGGCGCAATCGCGAGCGTTTTGCCATCCATCAGCGCGGCAAGCTCCGGCGTCAGCAGTTCATCCAGCAGTTGCTCCTGCTCGCCACAGAGTTGTGCGCTGCGCGCCGCCGCCTGGGTGAAGTGCGGCCAGCGCGCTTCCAGCGCAGGCAGAATGCGCAGGCGTAAAAAGTTGCGATCGAAGCGATCGTCCTCGTTGCTTTCATCGTCGATCCACACAAGCTGGTGGCGAGAGGCCCACGCCTCCAGCTGCGTGCGCGGCGTGTTCAGCAGCGGGCGCAGAAGAACGCTGCCCGCAAACGGCAGTTCGGCAGGCATCGCCGCCAGCCCCGCCGGGCCGCTGCCGCGCTTGAGCGCCAGCAGCAGGGTTTCGCACTGGTCATCGAGATGCTGCGCCGTCACCAGCGCTTCGCCCGGCAGAAGTGCAGCTTCAAACGCCTGATAGCGCGCCTTGCGGGCCTGCGCCTCAAGGCCTGAGCCGTCCTGCGCCAGCTCCACGTACGCCAGCTCAAATGGCACCTGCCAGCGGTGACAGAGCGCCTGACAATGCGCCGCCCAGCGGTCGGCGTTCGGGCTGATACCGTGATGAACGTGAATGGCGCGCAGGCGCAGTTCAGGATGCGCCTCGCGCAGCCGCACCAGTTGATGGAGTAACACCGTCGAATCGAGCCCGCCGCTGTATGCCACCAGCAGCTGGCGTCGGCCCCGCAGGGCTGAGAGCAGAGAAGTGTCCATTACATCGCAAGAAAGAAGAGCCATTGCCGGGCAACTTACCGGGCAATGGCGTCGGGAGCAAGCGTTACTGCTGGTAGAGCTCCAGCGGCAGGCCATCCGGATCGTTGAAGAACGTAAAGCGCTTGCCGGTGAGCGGATCCACACGTACCGCCTCGCACGTCACGCCGCGGCTTTCCAGAAACGCCACCGCCGTGTCGACATCGTCCACGCTGAATGCGAGATGGCGCAAACCGCAGGCTTCCGGGCGGCTCGGCCGCGCGGGCGGAAACGGAAACGAAAAGAGCTCGATCACGTACTGTCCGTTCAGCGCCAGATCGCCCTTCCAGGAATCGCGCGCCTCACGATAAACCTCTGACTGCAGGGTGAAGCCCAGCGTATCGCAGTAGAACGCTTTGCTGCGGTGGTAATCCGTCGCGATAATGGCGATATGGTGAATCTGTTTTAAACCCAGCATAATCCCTCCTTATGATTGTCTGGCACGTTACTGAGCCTCATGCGGCAAAACAAGGGGTTACTCGCTTTTTAGGACACGTACCCTATAGACGCCGTCTTCCCCGCACTTCGCGCCGTGGATATCCGTTTCAAAGCCGGGATAGTGCCTGCCGATGGAGCAGAGCATAAGCAGGAAATCGAGCACCGCGCGCGAATCTTCGGTGATCATCTCGCCAGGCATCACCAGCGGCACGCCGGGCGGATACGGCAGGATCATATTGGCAGACACCCGCCCGATCAGCTTTTCGATCTCCACCGTTTCGACATTGCCCTTCACCTGCTGCTGATACATTTCATGCGGCGTCATTTTCATTTCCGGCAGCACGTCAAACGCCCGCAGCATCAGATCCGGCAGATCGTGCTGCTGGATAAGCTTGTGGATCCCCTGCGCTAACTCCTGCACGCGCATGTTGCGGTAGAAATCGGGATCTTCCGCCCAGAGATCGGGCAGCATATTTTTCACCCGCAGGTTGAGATCGTAGGCGCGCTTAAACTCCGTCAGGCCGCGCAGCAGGCCCATCGCGCGGGTTTTATCGATGCCAATGCTAAACAGGAACAGCAGATTGTATGGGCCGGTTTTCTCGACCACCACGCCGCGCTCGTCAAGAAACTTCGCGACCAGCGCCGCGGGGATCCCCTCTTTCTTCATATTGCCCTGCGCGTCCATGCCCGGCGTCAGGATCGTCACCTTCACCGGATCGAGATACATATGATCGCGGTCGGCATGGGTAAAACCGTGCCAGTCGTCGCCGGGCGTAATCGGCCAGCAGTCTGCTTCGTCAATCTCCTCTGGCTGCCAGATATCAAAGAACCAGCTGTCACTCTCCTCGCGAAGACGCTGTACCTCTTTGCGAAAATGCAGCGCGCGCTCCACCGAGCGGTTAATCAAGCGGCGGCCCGGATTACCGCGCAGCATCGCCGCGGCGGTTTCAATCGACGCCACCAGCGGATAACTTGGCGAGGTGGTGGTGTGCATCATATACGCTTCGTTGAACGTCTCTTCGTCATAGTCGCCCTTAATATGGATAAGCGACGCCTGCGACAGCGCCGCCAGCATTTTGTGGGTCGACTGAGTTTCAAAGAACACTTTCCCCGGCACACGCTCGCCGCTCATGCCGCTCTTGCCCTTGTAGATCGGGTGAAAATGGGTGTAAGGCACCCAGGCGGAGTCGAAATGGATCGAGGGAACGTCCAGCGTCTGCTTGATCCAGTTGGTGTTATACAGCAGCCCGTCGTAGGTGGAGTTAGTGATGACCGCATGGACCGGCCAGCTCGCGTCCGGGGTTTGCGCCACTTTTTGGGCGATCGACTCGCGGGTAAATTCCCGCTTCGGAATGCCGCCGAGAATGCCGAGCGCGTTGCGGGTAGGCTTGAGCCATAGCGGCACAATATCGCTCATCATCAGCAGATGCGTCAGCGATTTATGGCAGTTGCGATCGATAAGCACCGTGCTGCCGGCGTGCGCGGCGTACATCCCGATGATTTTATTCGACGTGGATGTGCCATTTGTCACCATATAGCTCTGCTCGGCCCCGAAAGTGCGGGCGATATACTCTTCCGCCTCCAGATGCGGCCCGGTGTGATCGAGCAGCGATCCAAGCTCGGTGACGGAGATCGAAACATCCGCCTTTAACGTATTGCCGCCAAAAAAATCGTAAAACAGGCAGCCGACCGGGCTTTTCTGATACGCCGTGCCGCCCATATGCCCTGGCGTGCAGAACGTATATTTACCCTCTTTCACATAAGTAAACAGCGCTTTGGTAAACGGCGGCGTGATGTTGTCGAGATACTCCTGGGTGTACTGGCGAATGCGCGTCGCGATGTCGTCGGCAATGCCCAGCGAATACTCGAAAAACCAGAGCGCCATGCGCATCTCGTTGGCGCTGACATCCAGCGTCGAGTGCGTATTGATAAACGCATAAAGCGGCAGATATTCATTGAGCTGATTGATTTCACAGCATAAATCGAGACTGTACTCATCCCAGTCGAAAATGACGCCACAGATGCGTGGGTTGTGCTCGATAAACTTCAGCAGATCGTTGCTGTTTTTCGGCCAGATTAGCTGAAAGCCCTGCTGCTGGAGCGCCGCCTGCAACTCTTTCATCGGCTCGTCTTTATAAAAAACGCCGTGCGGCCCCATGATGGCGATGATATTCACTGCTTACCCCCTGGCAAAAAAAACCGTCTGGTAAGCATAGTTGAGCGAAGCGGAACGACGGGCGAGAAGGCAAAAAACCTGCAATCCGCCGTTTGCCTTCTCGCGGTAATCATCCAAAAAGCCAGCCCGCAGGCTGGCTTTGTATGCTTACAGCGCGTTCCAGGCATCCTGCCAGTTAAGGCCTGCGCCTGGCTCATAGTAAGCAGGCGCCACACTGCACCAGCCGCCAGCCGGGAACGGCTTGCACTGATAAAGCGCGCCCTGGTTGAGCACGATGTCGCCCGGCTTCCAGCTATGGCTCGCGGTCCATGACGGGTAGCTCACGGGGCCAGCATCCGGCGTTTTCGCTTTCGCTTTCACGTTGAGGATATAGCTGGTGGTGTCGCTCAGTTTACCGTCGTCCACTTTCAGGCTGATGGTGTACTGCGCGTCGCTGGTGCTCTCTGGCGCGTTAAAGGTCACTACGCTCTTGTCTTTACCGCTCAGCGTCTGCCCGTTTTGCGCCATCCAGGTGTAGGTCAACGCGTCGCCGTTCGCATCGCTGGAGCCCGTCGCGCTCAGCGAGACTTTGCTGCCTGACTCAACCGCGCCCACCGGACCGCTGATACGCGCAACCGGCGCGACATTGCCTGAAGGGGTTGGAGACGGTTGTGGTTGCGGCTCAGGCTGCGGCGCGGGCGTAGTGCCGCCGGAGGCGTCGTTAACGATATTCACGTTAAAGTGATTCTGCACACATTTGGCATAATCCCCCTCTTTGAACGCGCTGAACGGCGTCTGGTAGCATAAGCTTGACCATCCGGCGTTGTGGTGCTCCAGCTCCAGTCCATTTCCCAGTAAATTGGCAGCGCGCCTGCCCCGCCTGCGTCAAATTGCTTCATTTTCTTACAGCCGAGCACTTCATCTGCCGGCACCGGCACTTTCAGGTATTTGGCAAACTCTTTGTAATACGCGATACGGTTCAGCGACTGGGCATTTTCAGCATCGCCGCCACACTCAACGCCGCCGTTGATTATCTGTATGGTCACGCCAAAGCCGGGCACCAGCCCGTTCTCTTTATCGTGTTCGTTCGGCACCCAGGTGCCATCAATCACATGCAGCATGCCAGGCTTAGGCGGTTGCGGATAAACAAAGAAAAAGATCGCGCTGGCGAGATTCAGCCAGGTATCCGCGACCATTTCCGGTTTATCGAGTAGCGGACGCACATCGCCGTACATCGCGTCGGAGAACGGCCCGTAGTTGTAGTTATAGGAGAGCTGCTTGGCGCCGCGCCCGAAATAACTCACATAATCGCCATCTTTATCCTTGCCGCAGGGCCAGGTCTGCCCCTGCCAGGTATCCGGATTACATTCGCCGTTATAACCGCCCTTCTGCCCTTCGCTCCAGCCCATTTCGCGCAGATAAACCAGCGCCTGCCGCCACTCCGGCTGCTCGCGCCAGCTCTCATGGCCGCCGGTCTCCTGTGCGAAGTGCGCAAACATGGTGGCGAGCGATTTCCGGCAAATAGCGTCAGCGTCGCGTCCGTCGCTGTAGCTACCGCACACCGCCGGGAATTTGCCGACGGCTTTCAGAAAGTTGATGTAGGTGTATTCCGGCGCACGCAGCGGAAAGAGATATTCCCAGTCCTGCGCGCTCAGGATTTTCTCGACCCGCTTAACGTTATCCGGGTTCGCGGCGCGCCCCGGCGCTATCTGCTCGACCTGCGCGTTATCCAGCGTGCGGATAGCGCTTTTTACCGACTGCATCAGTGGAAAATTGGTCAGCTCCTGCTCTTTTTTAGTGAGGTCGCTGGCGTTAAGGGTGTAAGGCGTGCTGCTGCTGAGTAGCGGCGCGGCCAGCGCCTGAGCGCCTGCAAGAACCCCTGCGGCACCAATCGCCGCGATTTTTGCTATTTCCATTCCGGTGTCCCCTTGTGGTTGTGGTTCACAAGCGAGTGTAGGAAGGGAGAAAGACGCGTCACCTCACGTTAACTCATTGCAAAAATCACATTTCATCAGCGACGAGCGACCATAAAAAAGGGCCGCTATCGCGACCCTCATTGAGATTTTTATCTGCCGTTTATCAGGCGTAACCGTAGCTCATCAGACGCTGATAACGGCGGTTGAGCAGATCGTCTTTGCTCAGCACGTCGAGATCGGCGAGATCGGCAAGCAGCTGGGTTTTCAGCGACTGCGCCATGGCTTCCGGGTTGCGGTGCGCGCCACCCAGCGGTTCCGGGATCACGCTGTCGATAAGCTTCAGCTCTTTCAGGCGCGGCGCGATGATGCCCATCGCTTCCGCCGCGAGCGGCGCTTTATCAGCGCTTTTCCAGAGAATGGAGGCACAGCCTTCCGGTGAGATAACGGAATAGGTGCTGTATTGCAGCATATTCACTTTATCGCCAACGCCGATAGCCAGCGCGCCGCCGGAGCCGCCTTCACCGATAACGGTGCAGATAACCGGCACTTTCAGGCGAGACATTTCACGCAGGTTGCGGGCGATAGCCTCAGACTGACCGCGCTCTTCCGCGCCCACGCCCGGATATGCGCCCGGGGTGTCGATGAAAGTGATGATTGGCATGTTGAAACGCTCAGCCATTTCCATCAGGCGCAGCGCCTTACGGTAACCTTCCGGGGCGGGCATACCAAAGTTACGACGAATTTTCTCTTTGGTTTCACGGCCTTTCTGATGGCCGATGATCATCACCGGACGCCCATCCAGACGCGCGATACCGCCGACGATAGATTTGTCGTCAGCGTAAGCGCGATCGCCTGCCAGTTCGTCAAATTCGTCAAACGCCAGGCGGACATAATCCAGGGTGTACGGACGCTGTGGATGACGCGCCAGCTGGGCAATCTGCCATGCGCCGAGATCGGCAAAGATTTTGCGCGTCAGTTCTACGCTTTTTTCGCGTAGACGATGCACTTCTTCATCGATGTTAATATCCAGTTTCTCATCCTGACGGCTAACCGCAGTCAGGGAATCGATTTTCGCTTCCAGCTCTGCAATCGGCTGTTCAAAATCAAGGAAATTCAGACTCATAGTATTCCTGTATTAGTCAAACTCCAGTTCCACCTGCTCCGAACCTGGCAGGCCACGCGGATTGAATCCAGCGATTCAGGGGCCTGGCATCTGATGCAACGCATCAGTCAAACTCCAGTTCCACCTGCTCTGAACCAATCAGGCCACGCAGATCGTTGAGTAAACGATCGTTCGGAGAGACACGCCACGTCGCGCCAAAGCGCAGCCGGGCGCGTGCATCCGCCCTCTGATAGTAGAGATGCACTGGAATGGTTCCCGAACGGTGGGGTTCCAGAGACTGACGGAGTCGGTTTAAAAGCTGGTCATCAATTTGCCTGTCCGTCAGCGAGATAGCAAGCCCACGCGCATACTTTTCGCGGGCTTCGTCAATGTCCATGACTTCGCGGGCGGTCATTTTAAGGCCCCCGCTGAAGTCATCAAAGCTGACCTGTCCGCTGACGATAAGGATTCGGTCTTTTTCCAGCAGATGCTGGTATTTTTCCAGAGCGTCGGTGAACAACATCACTTCAAGACGCCCTGAACGGTCATCCAGCGTACAGATGCCGATACGATTGCCGCGCTTGGTGACCATAACCCGCGCGGCAATTATCAAACCCGCCGCCGTGGTCACTTTGCCACGTTCGGTAGGATGCATATCTTTTAAGCGCATGCCGCCGACATAGCGCTCAATCTCTTTCAGATACTGGTTGATGGGGTGACCGGTGAGATACAGCCCCAGCGTTTCACGCTCGCCATCCAGTACCACCTGCTCCGGCCACGGCTGACAGCTGGCGTAGGATTGCTCGATTTGCTCCGGCTCTTCCGCCAGCACGCCGAACATATCCGCCTGGCCGATGGCCTCGGCTTTCGCATGTTGATCCGCCGCTTTCAGCGCGTCGCCGAGCGAATTCATCAGCGCGGCGCGGTGCGGCCCGAGACGGTCGAACGCCCCGGACATGATCAGTTTTTCCAGTACGCGACGGTTGAGCTTTTTGGTGTCGGTACGGGCGCAGAGATCGAACAGCTCGCGGAAGTAGCCGTCTTTATTACGCGCCTCGATGATGGCCTCAATAGGGCCTTCGCCAACGCCTTTGATCGCGCCAATGCCGTAGACAATCTCCCCATCGTCGTTGACGTGGAAATGGTACAGCCCGGAGTTGATATCCGGCGGCAGGATCTTAAGCCCCATGCGCCAGCACTCATCCACCAGCCCCACCACTTTATCGGTGTTGTCCATATCTGCGGTCATGACCGCCGCCATAAACTCCGCCGGATAGTGGGCTTTAAGCCACAGCGTCTGGTATGACACCAAAGCATAGGCGGCAGAGTGCGATTTGTTAAATCCATACCCGGCGAATTTCTCCACCAGGTCAAAGATTTTCATCGCCAGCTCACCGTCGATGCCGTTGTTTTTCGCGCCGTCTTCAAAGATGGAGCGCTGCTTGGCCATCTCTTCGGGTTTCTTTTTACCCATCGCACGACGGAGCATATCCGCGCCGCCGAGGGTATACCCTGAGAGCACCTGGGCTATCTGCATCACCTGTTCCTGATACAGAATGATGCCGTAGGTCGGCTCCAGCACCGGTTTCAGGCTTTCGTGCTGCCACTGAATATCCGGGTAAGAGATAGCCTCGCGTCCGTGCTTACGGTCGATAAAGTTATCCACCATGCCCGACTGCAGCGGCCCCGGACGGAACAGCGCCACCAGGGCTATCATATCTTCGAAGCAGTCTGGCTGCAGACGCTTGATGAGATCTTTCATGCCGCGCGATTCAAGCTGGAAGACCGCGGTGGTTTCCGAGCGCTGAAGCATGTCGAAGCTTTTCTTGTCATCAAGCGGAATGGCCGCGATGTCGATAGGCTCCAGGCCCTGCTTCGCACGACGGGCGTTAATCATCTCCAGCGCCCAGTTGATAATGGTGAGCGTGCGCAGGCCTAAAAAGTCGAACTTCACCAGGCCTGCGTATTCCACGTCGTTTTTATCAAACTGCGTGACCGGATGATGACCCATCTCGTCACAATAGAGCGGCGCGAAATCGGTGATTTTGGTCGGCGCGATCACCACGCCACCGGCGTGTTTACCGGCGTTACGCGTTACGCCTTCGAGCTTGCGCGCCATGTCGATGAGGGCTTTGACCTCTTCATCGGCATCGTAAATTTCCTGCAGCTGCGGTTCGGCTTCAAACGCTTTGGCAAGCGTCATGCCCGGATCGGGTGGCACCAGTTTAGAGATGCGATCGACAAACCCATAAGGATGCCCCAACACGCGGCCTACGTCGCGGATCACCGCTTTCGCCGCCATGGTGCCGAAAGTAATAATCTGGGAAACCGCGTCGCGACCGTACATATCGGCTACGTGCTCAATCACCTGGTCGCGTTTTTCCATGCAGAAGTCGACGTCGAAGTCGGGCATGGAGACACGTTCCGGGTTAAGGAAACGTTCGAACAGCAGGTCGAACTCCAGCGGATCGAGATCGGTGATTTTCAGCGCATACGCCACCAGCGACCCCGCGCCCGAACCACGGCCCGGCCCTACCGGAATACCGTTATCCTTCGACCACTGGATAAACTCCATGACGATCAGGAAGTAACCAGGGAAGCCCATCTGGTTAATCACCTGGAGTTCAATATCCAGGCGCTCATCATATTCCGGGCGTTTCTGCGCGCGGACTTCCGGATCGGGGAACAGGAACTCAAGACGCTCTTCCAGACCCTCTTTCGATTTCATGACCAGGAAATCTTCGGTGGTCATATCGCCGGTCGGGAATTTCGGCAGGAAATATTCGCCAAGGCGAACCGTCACGTTACAGCGACGGGCGATCTCCACGCTGTTTTCCAGCGCCTCCGGGAGATCGGAGAACAGCTCGCACATCTCCTCTTCGGTACGAAGATATTGCTGCGGCGAATAGTGGCGCGGCCTTTTCGGATCGTCGAGCGTAAAGCCGTCATGGATGGCGACGCGGATTTCATGGGCGTCAAAATCGCCAGGCTCGATAAAGCGCACGTCGTTAGTAGCGACGACCGGTACGCCTTTTTCTTCCGCCAGCGCGACGGCGGCATGCAGATATCGCTCTTCATCCGGGCGACCGGTACGCACCAGTTCCAGATAGTAGCGGTCCGGGAAATGTTCCTGATAAAACGCCAGCGCCTGCTCGGCCATGACGTTATTGCCACGAAGTAAACACTTACCAACATCGCCCTGACGGCCGCCGGAGAGCAGGATCAGCCCTTCGCCCAGCTCCGCCAGCCACTGCTGATCGATCCACGGGCCGGCAGCGCCGTAACCACGCTGGTAGGCGCGTGAGATAAGCAGCGTCAGGTTCTGATAGCCGGTATTGTTCGCCGCCAGCACGGTGATATGCGAGAAATCGTCGCCCAGCAACTCGCACTGCATATTGAAGTCGGCGCCGATAATCGGCTTGATGCCGACGCCATGCGCGCCGCCGTAAAATTTGACCAGCCCGCACAGGTTGGTGAAGTCAGTAATGGCAAAGGCAGGCATGCCAAGCGCGGCCGCCTTTTTTACCAGCGGCCCCGTTTTTGCCAGTCCATCAATCATGGAATAGTCACTGTGCACTCTCAGGTGCACAAAACGTGGTTCAGCCATTTCTGTTTCCGGTTAACTCTGTTTCGTCGTTAAGAGGCAATGCCCAGCGCGCGTCTGACCGGCGCAAAGCTACGCCGATGATGCGCCGTCGCGCCGTGCTCGGCAAGCCGCTCAAGGTGAAAGGCGGTCGGATAGCCCTTGTGCTGAGCAAATCCATATTGAGGAAAGGTGAGATCCAGTTCAGCCATTTCCGCATCGCGCGTTACTTTAGCCAGTATCGACGCGGCGCTGATTTCCGCCACCCGGCTGTCGCCTTTGACGACGGCCATGCTCGGCATCGGCAGGGCCGGGCAGCGGTTACCGTCTACCAGCACATATTCCGGCGTAACGGCAAGCCCCGCCACGGCGCGCTGCATGGCGAGCATCGTGGCGTGAAGAATATTGAGCTCGTCAATCTCGTGCGGCTCCGCGCGCCCGAGACTCCAGGCGATCGCCTTCTCTTTGATCTCATCAAACAGCGCGAGGCGACGCTTTTCAGACAGCTTTTTAGAATCCGCCAGCCCCACGATGGGCTTGAGCGGATCGAGGATCACCGCTGCGGTGACTACGGCACCGACCAGCGGGCCGCGGCCCACTTCATCAACGCCCGCCACCAGATGCGTGTGGGGATAGATAAATTCCATCATTGCGCCAGTTCCAGCACCGCGTCCGCCGCCTGTTCATCGGCATTGCAGCGGATCTGCTGATGCAGTTTACGGAAAGTGTCGTGCATCTCATGGCTCTGCTTGCCATCAGCGAGCAGCGGCAACAGCGCGTCGGCGAGCTTCTGCGGCTCGCAGTCATCCTGGAGCAGCTCTTTCACCAGCTCGCGCCCCGCCAGCAGATTAGGCAGCGACACAAATTCAGTTTTCACCAGCCGTTTCGCCAGCCAGAAAGTGAACGACTTCATGCGATAACCGACGACCATCGGACATTTCGCCAGCATACATTCGAGCGCGGCGGTGCCAGAGGCAAGCAGCGCCGCGTCGCTTGCGATCATCGCTTCGCGCGCGTGGCCGTCAAGCAGATGCGCGGTCAGCTCTGGCGCGACTTCCGCTTTGATGCGCTCGAACTGCTCGCGCCGTTTCGCATTGACCAGCGGCACGACGATTTCGAGATCAGGATAATGCTCGCGTAAACGCTGCGCGGTTTTCAGGAAGTCGGCACTCAGCATCTCGACTTCCGCGCTGCGACTGCCCGGCAACAGGGCCAGACAACGGGCGTCATGGGCGATACCGAGCACATCACGCGCCGCGTTTTTGTCCGGGTCCAGCGGCATCCCGTCCGCCATGGTATGGCCGATAAAGCGACACGGCACGTTAAATTTGTCATAAAACGCTTTTTCGAAAGGCAGAAACGCGAGCACCAGATTGGTGGCTCTGCCTATTTTGAAAACGCGTTTCTGGCGCCAGGCCCAGACGGACGGGCTGACGTAGTGAATCGTGCGAATGCCCTGCTTTTTCAGGTTGCCTTCCAGCGTGATGTTGAAATCCGGCGCGTCGATACCGACAAACACATCCGGTTTCAGCGCGGTAAAGCGCTCGGTGAGATCGGCGCGGATATGCAGCAGGCGGCGCAGGCGACCCAGCACTTCCACAATCCCCATCACGGCCAGCTCTTCCATCTCATACCAGGCTTCGCAGCCTTCGGCCTGCATACGCGGGCCCGCGACGCCGACAAAACGCGCGTTCGGCACGCGTGCTTTGAGCGCACGGATGAGACCGGCACCAAGAATATCGCCGGAGGTTTCTCCGGCGACCAGGGCAATCGTCAGCGGGCGGGTCATTAACGAATCAGACCACGCGTGGAACGGGCGAAGAAATCGTAGAACGGCTGCACTTCAGGATGCTTTGCAGCAATCTCTGCGATTTCCGGCTTCACTTCGTCCAGCGTCTTACCGCTGCGATAAAGCAGCTTGTAAGCGTTACGGATAGCGTGCAGCGCTTCTTTGCTGAAGCCGCGACGCTTAAGCCCTTCAATGTTCACACCAAACGGGGTCGCGTGGTTGCCCTGCGCGATGACGTAAGGCGGCACGTCCTGCGCGACGCCGGAGCAGCCGCCGACCATCACGTGCGCCCCGATGATGCAGAACTGATGCACGGCCGTCATGCCGCCGATGATTGCGAAATCATCCACGGAAACATGCCCGGCAAGCGTAGCGTTATTGGCAAGAATGCAGCGATTGCCTACTGTGCAGTCATGCGCGACGTGCGCATTAATCATCAGCAGGTTATCGCTGCCCACCTTCGTCAGACCACCACCCTGTGCCGTGCCGCGATGAATGGTGACGCTTTCGCGGATGCGGTTGCGATCGCCAATTTCAACGCGGGTCGGTTCGCCAGCATATTTCAGATCCTGGTTTACCTCGCCGATAGAGGCGAACTGATAAATCTCGTTATCGCGACCGATCGTAGTATGACCATTCACGACAACGTGCGATTTCAGTACGGTACCTTCACCGATTTCGACATCAGGGCCGACAATACAAAACGGACCAATGTGGGCGTTAGCACCGATAATGGCACCCTCTTCCACAATGGCGGTGGGATGAATAAAGGCGGTCTTATCAATCACGTATCAGGCCTCCCGGCTCCGTGCACACATCATGGTGGCTTCACACACCACTTTACCGTCAACCAGCGCGACGCCTTTGAAGCGGGTCACTCCACGGCGCGTTTTTTCAAAGGTAACTTCCATCACCATCTGGTCGCCTGGCACGACAGGGCGCTTAAAGCGCGCTTCATCGATGCCTGCAAAATAGTAAAGTTCACCCGGTTCCAGTTTGCCAACGCTTTTGAATGCCAGAATGCCGGTGGCCTGTGCCATGGCTTCTAAAATCAACACGCCCGGAAAAATGGGTTTACCAGGAAAGTGACCCTGGAAAAAAGGCTCGTTTACAGAGACATTTTTTACTGCGCGTAGAAAACGACCTTCCTCAAAATCCAGCACGCGATCCACCAGCAGGAATGGATAACGGTGCGGCAGAAGCTCTAAAATCTCTTCAATGTGCAGAGTATGAGTTTCAGTAGTCAAAATACTCTTCCTGTCTAAAAATATACTGAATGGGCAATAATAACACGGCCTGCGGCGATTCTGGATCGCTTGCAGGCCGCGGTTCTGTTGGCGGGCAGGCTTTATATACCGGCGAGTTAGTCTTGCTGAGTGACTTTACGCTCAACTGCTTTTAAGCGTTTGTTCATTTCATCAATATTCATCACCAGCGCCGCCGTTTTGCGCCACACTTTGTTCGGTTGCAGCGGTATGCCTGAAGAGTAGACCCCAGGTTCAGTAATAGGACGCATGACCATCCCCATCCCTGTTACCGTTACTTTGTCGCAGATTTCCATATGGCCGTTAATCACGCTGGCGCCGCCAATCATGCAGTAGCGGCCGATTTTGAGGCTACCAGCCATGATGACGCCGCCTGCGACCGCCGTATTGTCGCCAATCACGACGTTATGTGCAATCTGGCACTGATTATCAATGATCACGCCATTGCCGATAATGGTGTCATCAAGCGCGCCACGGTCGATCGTGGTACAGGCACCAATCTCAACGCGGTCACCGATAATGACGCGCCCAAGCTGCGGAATTTTAACCCAATTGCCGCGATCGTTGGCGTAGCCAAAGCCGTCCGCGCCGATAACGGTGCTGGACTGAATCAGGCAGCTTTCGCCAATCTGAATATCGTGATAAATGCTGACGTTCGCCCACAGGCGAGTACCGGCACCGAGCTTGCTGTTCTTACCAATAAAACAGCCTGGGCCGATAACGACGTTGTCGCCAAGCTCTACGCCGGATTCAATCACAGCGTTAGCGCCAACGGAGACGTTATTGCCAAGCCGTGCGGAGGCGTCAATCACCGCGCTCGGCGCGATGCTGGACGCAGGCTGCGGCGTGGTATCGAGAATCTGAGCCATGCGCGCGTAAGTCAGGTAGGGATTTTTCACTACCAGCGCGGCACAGTTGGCAAAAGGAAGATCGGCCTCGGTCATGACGACCGCAGAGGCCTGGCAGTGCGCCAGTTGTTCACGGTAACGCGGGTTTACCATGAACGTGATTTGCCCTTCCTGCGCAGATTGCATGGAAGCGACGCCGGTGATGGCGATATCGCCATCACCGTGTAACTCCGCATCCAACTGCCGGGCTAAATCAGCCAGTCGAATTGAAGGCATTACTTATTTAACCTGTTTCAGCACATCGGCGGTGATGTCTTTTACATCGTTGCTGGTGTAAGCCACAGTATTGGCGTCTACCACCAGATCGATATCCTGGTCAGCAGCCACTTTTTTCACAGCGCTCTGAATACGAGTCACCAGCTTGCCGCGTTCTTCGTTAGAACGACGTGCACGATCCTGTTCGAACTGCTGCGCTTTGCTGGAGAACTCCTGGCGACCCGCCATGACGTCTTTCTCCAGTTTGCTGCGCTCGCTCGCCTTCATGGTAGAGCCGTCACGCTGCAGACGCTGCATTTTAGCCTGCAGGTCGGTTTCCATGCGCTGCAGTTCGCCGGCACGGCCTTTGAACTCATTTTCCAGCGTTTTAGAAACGCCAGTGCTCTGTGCAACCTGCTGGAACAGATTACCCATGTTAACTACAGCGATCTTGTCAGCAGCCTGAGCTGATGCTGCCATTGCCAGGCCAAGACCTGCAGCGAATAACCACTTTTTCACAATAAACTCCTTACCATCCCATATGTGCCCGAGAGCACTATTCTTTGCGTGGCCCGGATGCGTGCTATGCGCACGCACCGAAAGTCATCGCGACTGCTAAACGCATTCCCTTGTAATGAACATTACCAGGTCTTGCCAATATTGAACTGGAACTGTTCTGCTTTGTCTCCCTCGTATTTCTTGAACGGCTGGGCATAAGAGAACACCAGCGGCCCAAGTGGAGACATCCATTGTAACGCAATACCCGCGGACATACGGATGTTGCTTGGATCGCTATAATCCGGCACGCCTGCCGCACGCATTGCTGCGGTGTTTTTCCAGTTGGTATCCCAGACGGAACCCGCATCGGCAAACAGCGAGGTACGAACGGAGTTCGCGTACTTCTCGCTCAGGAACGGCGTCGGAGTAATAAACTCAAGGCTTGCGACGCCCATCGCGTTACCGCCGACGGCATCATCGGAAGAACAATAGCCACCCACCGCTTTGTCACAGTTATCCAGACCCGGACCGCTGTAATACACCGCTTTAGGACCGATGTTATTGGACTGGAAACCACGCACGGTGCTTGAACCACCCGCATAGAAGTTTTCATAGAACGGCATCTCTTTGCCGCCCAGACCATCGCCGTAACCCCAGCGCGTACGACCCAGAACCACCCACTTATGGTCGTCATCGATAGGCACATAGGTTGCTGTATCGAGCGTGACTTTATAGAACTCATTATCTGAGCCCGGAATCGTCACTTTACCGTTCAGGTTTACACGAGAACCCGACGTCGGGAAGAAGCCACGGTCAAGATGGTTGTACGTCCAGCCGTAGTTCAGCGTGAAGTCGTCCGCCGAGAAACCGTTGTCATCGGAGGTCGTTTTCGCACTCTGGCCTAAGGAATCCAGGTAACGCCACATCGCCACCTGCGGTTCCATATTCGACAGGTCATTGTGCACGTAACCTAAGCCGAGGCGCAGCGTGTTGTATTCGTTAACCGGGAAGCCCAGCGTACCATCCACACCATAGCTTTTGTTGGTGTAGGAGGAGAGATCGGCATCGTCCGCTTTAAAGTCGTTGTAGAAGATGCGCCCGCCGAGGCTCACGCCATCAACCGTAAAGTACGGGTTGGTGACGGAGAATTCAGAATACGTCTGGTAGTCGTTTTTGGTGCCGTTGATGCCAACGGAATAACCGGTACCGAGCCAGTTATCCTGCTGCACGCCAACCTGGAAGCTGACGCCGCTTTCGGTGCCGTAGCCCACGCCGAAGTTAAAGCTGCCGGTATTGCGTTCTTTAACTTTGTAGACCACATCAACCTGATCCGGGCTGCCGGAAACGCGCTGGGTATCCACATCCACGGTCTCGAAATAGCCGAGACGGTTCAGACGCTCTTTACCCTGATCGACCAGATCGCTGCCAAGCCACGCGCCTTCCATCTGACGCATTTCACGGCGCAGTACGGCATCTTTGGAGGTGTCGTTACCTTCAAAGCGAATTTTGCGTACATAGAAACGGTTGCCGGAATCGACATTCACATGCAGCTTAACGGTCTTATCGGCGTCGTTGATTTCCGGCTGCGTCTGTACGCGCGGATACGCATAACCGTAACGGCCAAGCAGTTTTTTGATGTCGTCTTCCATACGGGTCACTTTCGTGCCGTTGTAAAGTTCACCCGGCTGCATTTTGGTCAGCGACTCAATTTCAGCGGAGTGGCCGGCCAGGTTGCCGCTCACTTCAACGCCGGCAATCTTGTACTGATCGCCTTCGGTTACGTTGATGGTGACATAAATGCCTTTTTTATCCGGCGTCAGGCTGACCTGCGTGGAGTCGATATTGAAGCGCGCGTAACCGCGATCGAGGTAGTAGCTACGCAGCGTTTCGAGATCGCCCTGAAGTTTTTGCTTCTGGTATTTGCGATCGCCCACCACGTTCCACCACGGCACTTCGTCACGCAGCTGGAAGTTGGAAATCAACTCTTCGGTGCTGAACGCACGGTTGCCGACAATGTTGATCTGCTGGATTTTGGCGGAGACGCCTTCCTGGAAGACAAGCTTCAGGTCAACGCGGTTACGCGGCAGCGGCGTGACCACGGCTTTTACGCTGGCGCTGTATTTACCGACGCTGTAGTAAAAGTCTTCCAGACCTTTTTCGATATCGGAAAGCGTGGTGCGGTCAAGGGATTCACCCACGCGCACGCCGGAGGCCTCGAGGTTCTGCTTGAGCATGTCATCTTTCACCGACTTGTTGCCGGAGAAAGTAATGCTGGCTATTGTCGGGCGCTCTTTCACCTGAACGAGCAGCGTATCGCCGTCGCGCAGCACCCGAACATCCTCGAAGTTGCCGGAGGCAAACAACGCACGGATAGTATTACTGATATCCTCGTCATTTACCGTGTCGCCAACGCGAACCGGCATGCTGAGGAGGGCCGCACCAACGGCGACTCGCTGCAGGCCTTCGAAATGAATGTCCTTCACTACGAACCCGTCTGCACCGTATACGGTGGCGCTGCTAAACAGCAGCGACGCTATGAGCAACTTTTTCATCGCCATCGTTGTTATGCGTTCTTCCTAACCTGCTCTCTATAGCCGAGAGAAATCATTGAAAAGTGCAAGCCCCATTAACAGCACCAGCAACATTGAGCCAATGCGATAACTAAAGTCTTGAACTCGCTCGGAAACCGGCCCGCCTTTAAGCTTCTCAATCGCCAGAAACAGCAGATGTCCCCCGTCGAGTACGGGTAGCGGGAACAGATTGATAATCCCTAAGTTCACGCTGATCAGCGCCAGAAACATCAGGTAGTAAATCAACCCGAACTCCGCTGACATCCCTGCTCCCTGGGCTATCGAGATTGGCCCACTGAGGTTGTTCAGTTTAACGTCGCCGGTCAGTAATTTTCCCAGCATGTTGACCGTCAGCTTCATCAGCTGCCACGTTTTCTCCGTGGCTTCTGCTATCGCGTTAAACGGCCCATACTGGCGCACTGTTTTGTACTCATCGGGCAGCGGCGCAATTTTCGGCACTACGCCTGCAAACCCTTCCGCCTTTTCATTACCGGGTTTTGTATCCGGTATCAGCGTCAAAGACAAGGGGCTGCCCTGTCTTTCTATTTCGATTGCGAGCGGGCGCGCCGGATTATCGCGCACCATCGTCACAAAGGTCGACCACTCACTGAGCGGCTGACCATCGACTTTAACGATCCTGTCTCCGGCTTGCAAACCCGCTTTACTGGCGGCCGACTTCGGCTGAACCTGCGCAAGCACCGGTTCAATCTTCGGACCAAACGGCCTGATACCAAGCGACGCGACCGGATCTTCTTTATCCGGTTCGAACTGCCACTGACGCAGATCGAGCACTTTATCCGTGGTCGCCGTGTCGCCTGGCGAGGCAATGCTGAGTGTCACGTTCTTGTCGCCGATACGGCCAACCAGCTCAAGACGCACAGCATCCCAGTCTGGCGTTTCGATGCCATCTACGGCTTTTAGTTCCGTGCCAGGTTCGATTTGTGCCTTCGCCGCGATGGAATTGGGCGTTATTTCACCAATCACCGGTTTAAGGCCCGGCACACCCATCATGAAAACGAGCCAGTAGGCGAAAATAGCGAAGAGAAAATTGGCGATGGGTCCGGCGGCGATAATTGCCGCACGCTGCGACACGGTTTTATTGTTGAAGGCTTCGTGGCGTCGTTCCGGCGCAACCGGCTCCACGCGCTCGTCAAGCATTTTGACATAGCCGCCGAGCGGGATCAGGGCAATGACATATTCGGTGCCGTGGCGGTCAGTGCGCCGCCACAACGCCTTACCAAAGCCGACGGAGAAGCGCTCTACGCGCACGCCGACTTTACGGGCAACCCAGAAATGGCCGAACTCATGCACCGTGATAAGAACGCCCAGTGCGATAATAAAAGCCGCCAGATTCCAGAGTATGCTCAACATAATTTATTCCGTTAAATCGTCCTGAAGACCAACAGCAGCAGACAGGCGAAAACCGGCACCGCTGCCGTCAGGCTGTCGATGCGATCGAGAATGCCGCCGTGGCCTGGGATCAGATGTCCGCTGTCTTTAATGCCCGCCTCGCGCTTAAACATGCTCTCGGTCAGGTCACCCAGTACAGAGGCCAGCGCAGCGACAATAGAACAGGTCAACAGCGTAACCGGCGCAACGTTCAGATCCGCCCACGCGCCGTAAATCCAGGAGATGATCGCAGCGGTTACGAGGCCACCGATAAAGCCCTGCCAGGTTTTCCCCGGAGAGACTTTTGGTGCAAGTTTATGCTTGCCGAACATTTTACCGAACATATACGCGCCGGAATCCGCTCCCCAGACGAGGAACATGACATACAGCAGCCAGAGCGCGCCGCTGTAGTGATTCGCGTCGTAATGCCAGGCGCGCAGCGCCACCATGCCCCAGAAAAACGGGACAATCGTCAGCAAGCCAAACACCAGACGCAGCGCTTTTGAATGCCGCCAGAAGGCGGCGGAGTTCGGGTAGAACAACACCAGCAACAGCGCGACCACCCACCAGCCCAGCGATGCCCAGAGCGCGCCTTCGACCAGCGGAACGCTAATCGGCGCCTGGTAAATCGGCAGAAAAAAGAGCATCAGCGCCAGAAGCAGCCCGCAAAGCAGCGCCAGCCATACCCGCTGAGATCGGGAAGTAAAACCGCTCAGTTGTCCCCATTCCCAGGCGGCCAGCACGCAGACGACCAGCGTCGCCATCGCGAACCCCATCGGCGGCAACAAAAACAGCGCGGCGATAACAACCGGTATTAAAACAAACGCAGAAATCAGGCGATACTTCAGCAAAAGCTACCCCCATCAGGCATCGATGCCGCCAGGTGCCGTGCCGCCGAACCGTCTTTCCCGGTTGGCAAAGGCATTTAGCGCACCTTCAAAGTCTTGTTCATCAAAATCAGGCCAGAGAACATCGGTAAAATAGAGCTCTGCATAGGCAATTTGCCACAGCAGGAAATTACTGATTCGATGCTCTCCCCCTGTCCTAATCACTAAATCTACGGGAGCCAGCTCATGCATGCAGATCTGCTTACTGAGCATCTCTTCATCAATCTGGTCAGGACGTAATAATCCTTCCTGGACCTGCGCCGCTAGCTGCTGCACTCCCTGAATAATATCCCAACGTCCGCCATAATTCGCGGCGATATTCAGCGTCAGGCCAGTATTCTGGCTGGTTAACGCTTCGGCTTTGTGGATACGATCCTGCAAACGAGTATTGAAACGGCTAATATCGCCGATAACCCGCAGACGCACATTATGGCGATGCAGGCTTTTGACTTCGCTGTCGAGCGCCCAGACAAATAACTCCATCAGCGCGCTGACTTCCTGGGCAGGACGGTTCCAGTTTTCGCTGCTGAATGCGTAAAGCGTCAGTGCCTCAATACCATTGTTTGCAGCGAAAGAAACCGCGCGGCGAACCGACTTCGCCCCCGCTTTATGACCAAAGGCTCTGATTTTCCCTTGTCTTTTCGCCCAGCGGCCGTTGCCATCCATAATAATGGCAACATGGCGCGCGCCATGTGCGGGCAAGTTTTCGCTTAATGGAAGGTTTACAGACAACATAACGCGTATTTATTCCCTGATAAGGATTAAGCGGTACTCAGGAATACTGAAGCCTTTGCATAAAAAAGCCGTGACAACCACGGCTCGCCCGACAGGCCAGGCTCACCCACCCGTATTCAGGTGGCGCAGACTATATCACCGAAGCAGAGCGCTCACAAATAACCTCGCCTTCACCGTATGATTAATCATCAGCTTGCGAGACGCGTCACCCGTTTCTGCGCAACAACACGCGCTTCGGCGTCGACGGTGAGCACTTCATCCACACTTTGCGGTTCGCGAAGATCCATTTCATCCAGCACCGCCTGATTAAGCGCTGCGATATCCGTAAAACGAATCTCTCCGGCAAGAAAAGCGGCGACCGTAATTTCATTCGCCGCGTTAAGCGCTGTCGTCGCCGCCTGCCCTTTTTCGAAGGCATCAATGGCAAGCTTCAGACAGGGATAACGCTGATAATCCGGCTCACCGAAGCTCAACGTCGCTATCTTGCAAAAATCCAGGTGCTGTACGCCGGAAGGAACGCGCGCCGGCCAGGCCATCGTATGCGCGATGGGGGTGCGCATATCGGGTTCGCCCAGTTGTGCCAGCACGCTGCCGTCAGCATAACGTACCATGGAATGAATCACCGACTGTGGATGAATCAATACTTCCATCTGGTCTGCCCGGGCATTAAAAAGCCAGCGAGCTTCAATGTATTCGAGACCTTTATTCATCATGGTAGCCGAATCGACGGATATTTTACGCCCCATCGACCAGTTAGGATGACGGCACGCCTGGTCTGGCGTCATTGCGGCCAGTTCAGGCAAAGGCGTCTGTCGAAACGGTCCACCAGATCCGGTGAGGATAATCGAAGAAACTCCGCTTTCCTCAAGTTTAGCGTACCCCAGGTTGTGTTGAATTGTTGCCGGTAAACTCTGAAAAATCGCGTTGTGCTCGCTGTCCACCGGCAGCAGTTGCGCCCCGCTCTGCGCGACCGCGTCCATAAAAAGTCGCCCGCAGGTCACCAGCGATTCTTTATTCGCCAGTAACACTTGCTTACCGGCAGCGATAGCCGCAAGCGTCGGCAGAAGCCCGGCGGCACCGACAATGGCCGCCATCACCTGGGTCACGTCGTCGAGCGCAGCCATCTCGCAGGCGGCGTCGCGCCCTGCTAATACTTCAGTGCGGCTGCCGTGCTGGCGCAGCGTTTCACGCAATTCACGGGCGCTCGCCTCATCATCCATTACCGCGAAACGGGGGCTAAACTCCAGGCATTGCTCAACCATTCTGGCGACATTCTTTCCCGCCACCAGGGCGGTCACCGAAAATTCTTCCGGATTATGGCGAATAACATCAAGGGTGCTGCAACCGATAGAGCCGGTTGAGCCGAGAATGGTTAAATGCTTCATGAGGCGCTCAACGTGAAATAAGAATAAACGCATCGCGCAGGCGCGCGATCCAATGCAAAACGCCGCCAGCGAAAACCGCGATGCGGCTCTCCTGTACGGCGTTTACAGTATCATCAGAAAGGGCTTAGAACTGCATCAGCTCGGCTTCTTTATCAGCCAGCGCCGCGTCCACTTTCTTGATGGCGGCGTCAGTCAGTTTCTGAACGTCGTCCTGAGAGCGGCGATCTTCATCTTCGCCAATCTCTTTATCTTTCAGCAGCGCTTTGACTTTATCGTTCGCGTCGCGACGGACGTTACGGATAGCCACGCGCGCCTGCTCGGCTTCGCCACGCACGACTTTGATGAGGTCTTTACGACGCTCCTCAGTCAGCGGCGGCAGCGGAACGCGGATATCGCTGCCCGCGGAGCTTGGGTTCAGACCGAGGTCAGATGCCATAATCGCTTTCTCAACGGCCGGGCCCATGGAGCGATCGAACACGTTGATTTTCAGCGTACGGGAGTCTTCTACGGTGACGTTAGCCAGCTGACGCAGCGGCGTCGGCGTGCCGTAGTATTCCACCACGATCCCGTCCAGCAGGCTCGGGGAAGCGCGGCCGGTACGCACTTTGCTGATTTGGGTTTTGAATGCTTCAACGCACTTGTCCATGCGTACTTCAGCATCTTTTCTGATATCGCTAATCACGTTACGAATCCTTGAAAACTGGTTATCAGGCAGACCACACCCGCGCCACGATGCCTTGCGGCTGCGTGCTAAGTATAGCCTTCTTTATCTTGCGGCACCCGACGGGTCGCCTGGTCACGGAAACTGATTTTAAAGCGGAATCTTACCCTGATTCCCTTCAAACGAAAATTATTCCGTAATCAAAGTGCCTTCTTTTTCGCCCATTACCACGCGGCGCAGCGCGCCCGGCTTATTCATGTTGAAAACACGAATCGGCAATTTGTGGTCGCGTGCGAGCGTAAAGGCCGCCAGATCCATGACTTTCAGCTCTTTTTCGAGCACTTCCTGATAGGAGAGCTGATCGTAGAGCGTCGCGGTCGGATCTTTCATTGGGTCTGCGGAGTAGACGCCGTCTACTTTCGTCGCCTTCAGCACCACTTCCGCTTCGATTTCGATGCCGCGCAGGCAGGCGGCGGAATCGGTGGTGAAGAACGGGTTGCCGGTACCGGCGGAGAAAATAACCACGCGGTTGTTACGCAGCAGACTGATAGCTTCAGCCCAGCTATAGTTGTCGCACACGCCGTTTAACGGGAAGGCAGACATCAGGCGAGCGTTAACATAGGCGCGATGCAGCGCGTCGCGCATCGCAAGGCCGTTCATTACGGTTGCGAGCATACCCATGTGGTCGCCCACGACACGGTTCATACCGGCTTTGGCAAGGCCAGCGCCGCGGAATAAGTTGCCGCCGCCGATCACCACCCCGACCTGGATGCCCAGCTCCACCAGCTCTTTAATTTCCTGCGCCATGCGATCCAGAATGCTCGCATCAATACCGAAGCCTTCTGCTCCTTGCAGCGCTTCGCCACTCAGCTTGAGCAGAATGCGTTTATAGACGGGTTTTGCATTGGTAGCCATGTTTCTTTCCTGGAACTGTCAACGAATGGGATGGTTAATTCAGGCGACATGATGCGTCGCATTCCGGCTCCGGCTATATAAGAGCAGGCCGAAATTTATGAATGACGGATAAAAAGGAGCCGCCCTCAGGCGGCTCTTTTACACCATTAAGACTGGCGGGACATGGCAGCAACTTCTGCTGCAAAGTCAGTCTCAACTTTCTGGATGCCTTCGCCCACTTCAAAGCGGATGAAGTTAGTGACGTCAGCGTTGTGCTCTTTCAGCAGCTGAGCAACAGTTTTGCTCGGGTCCATAACGAACGGCTGACCGGTCAGAGAAACTTCGCCGGTGAATTTCTTCATGCGGCCTTCAACCATTTTCTCTGCGATTTCTTTCGGCTTGCCAGACTGCATGGCGATGTCCAGCTGTACCTGGTACTCTTTTTCTACCACGTCAGCAGACACGTCTTCCGGCTTAACGAATTCCGGCTTGCTTGCAGCAACGTGCATCGCCAGCTGTTTAACCAGCTCTTCGTCAGCGTTTTTAGCCGCAACCAGAACGCCGATACGCGCGCCGTGCAGGTAGCTCGCCAGAACGTCGCCTTCCAGGGATGCGATACGACGGATGTTGATGTTCTCGCCGATTTTAGCAACCAGTGCAACGCGCTCTTCTTCGAACTGCGCTTTCAGTGCTTCAACGTCGGTGATTTTGCCCGCAAAAGCCGCGTCCAGCACTTTGTCAGCGAACGCCTGGAAACCGCCGTCTTTAGCAACGAAGTCGGTCTGGCAGTTAACTTCCAGGATCACGCCGTAGTTGCCTTCGATCTTGGTTTTGATCACGCCGTCAGCAGCTACGTTGCCTGCTTTTTTCGCCGCTTTGATCGCGCCAGATTTACGCATGTTTTCGATAGCCAGCTCGATGTCGCCATTAGCTTCAACCAGAGCTTTTTTACATTCCATCATGCCTGCGCCAGTACGTTCGCGCAGCTCTTTTACCAGGGAAGCGGTAATTTCAGCCATTCTATAATCCTCGGTTATCTCGTGCGGGGAGATAAGTCCAGGCCTGTCGGATACTACCGACACACCCGACTCAAACAAAAAAGGGAGCCTGAGACAGGCCCCCTAACCAAACTTGTTACTACCTGGTTAATAAGGGCTCTAAACGAGCATGCCTTATTATTCAGCTTCTACGAAGCTTTCTTCCGCCTGAGCAGCCAGATCCTGAGAACGGCCTTCACGAACGGTTGCAGCAACAGCATTCAGGTACAGGCTGACGGCACGGATGGCGTCATCGTTACCCGGGATAACGAAGTCAACACCGTCCGGATCGGAGTTGGTATCAACGATAGCAAATACCGGGATACCCAGGTTGTTTGCTTCTTTGATAGCGATGTGCTCGTGGTCAGCGTCGATAACGAACAGTGCGTCCGGCAGGCCGCCCATGTCTTTGATACCGCCGAGGCTGTTTTCCAGCTTTTCCAGCTCACGGGTGCGCATCAGCGCTTCTTTTTTGGTCAGCTTATCGAAGGTGCCGTCCTGAGACTGAGTTTCCAGATCTTTCAGGCGCTTGATGGACTGACGAACGGTTTTCCAGTTAGTCAGCATACCGCCCAGCCAGCGATGGTTCACGAAGAACTGGTCGCAGCTGTTAGCAGCTTCTTTCACCGCTTCGCTTGCAGCGCGTTTGGTACCGACGAACAGAATCTTACCTTTACGGGAAGAAATTTTGCTCAGCTCAGCCAGGGCTTCGTTGAACATCGGTACGGTTTTCTCAAGGTTGATGATGTGAACTTTGTTACGCGCACCGAAGATGAACGGCTTCATTTTCGGGTTCCAGTAACGGGTCTGGTGACCGAAGTGAACACCAGCCTTGAGCATGTCGCGCATGGAAACAGTTGCCATGATTTAAAACCTCTGTTTAAAAGTTGGGGTTATGCCTCCACGTATCCCATATTACCGACCCCGAAGGGCACCCCGGAATATGTGCCGATACGTGTGTGTTATTACACAAAGTGAGAGTAGTCGCCTCTGTGCCAGGATTCTGGTACAGAAGTCCGGCGCGCTTTATATCACAAATTCGGCCAGGACTCCAATAGTTGTTCGCAGGACGTGCCCTTAATGATTCTCAATTTGGCACCTTCCTGATGCCCTGATACCATTGTTTTACATTTATCAGTATTGCCGACTTTTCCGGCACCAGCGGACCAGATTATGGCTATTTCAATCAAAACTCCTGAAGAAATCGAAAAAATGCGCGTCGCGGGCAGGCTTGCCGCTGAAGTGCTTGAGATGATCGAAGAACATGTGAAGCCGGGCGTCAGCACGGGCGAGCTGGATCGTATCTGCCACGATTATATTACCAATCACCAGCATGCGATCTCCGCGTGCCTGAACTACCACGGTTTCCCGAAATCCGTGTGCATCTCCATTAACGAAGTGGTGTGCCACGGGATCCCTGATGACGGCAAGCTGCTGAAAGATGGCGACATCGTTAACATCGACGTGACCGTCATTAAAGATGACTACCACGGCGACACGTCCAAAATGTTTATCGTCGGCAAACCGACCATTCTGGGCGAGCGCCTGTGCCGCATTACGCAGGAAAGCCTCTATCTGGCGCTGCGTATGGTGAAACCCGGCATCCGCCTGCGCACGCTCGGTGCCGCCATTCAGAAATTCGTCGAAGCGGAAGGCTTTTCTGTGGTGCGCGAGTATTGCGGACACGGCATTGGCCGCGGCTTTCATGAAGAGCCGCAGGTGCTGCATTACGATGCCGACGACGGCGGCGTGGTGCTACAACCGGGCATGACCTTTACGGTCGAGCCGATGGTGAACGCCGGCGATTACCGCATCCGCACCATGAAGGATGGCTGGACGGTGAAAACCAAGGATCGCAGCTTGTCTGCACAGTACGAGCATACTATTGTGGTGACGGATAACGGCTGCGAAATTCTGACGTTGCGTAAAGACGACACCATACCCAACATCATTTCGCATAACGACTAATAAGAAGCCGGCAAACGCCGGCTTTTTTTATGGGTGGCGCATGATGAGTAACACATTACCCGAGCAGTCTGTGAATACCACGCTTGCTCCTCTTCCCGGACAGCCTGATTACCCCGCCACCTGGCCTGCCGACGCGCTTAACTGCGCGCAAATCAAACAGCATCTCGACGCTTTTCAGCAGTGGCTGGGCGCGGCGTTTGACGACGGCTACACCGCCGAACAACTCATTGAAGCCCGCACTGAATTTATTGACCAGCTCCTGCAACGGCTGTGGATTGCCGCGGGCTTTGGCGACACTCCGGACACCGCGCTGGTCGCGGTCGGCGGTTACGGGCGCGGCGAGCTGCACCCGCTATCCGATATCGATCTGCTGATCCTGAGCCGCAAGCGCTTAAGCGAAGCGCAGGCGCAAAAAGTGGGCGAGCTGCTGACGCTCCTGTGGGACGTGAAGCTGGAAGTGGGCCACAGTGTTCGCACGCTGGAAGAGTGTCTGCTGGAAGGGCTTTCGGATCTCACCGTTGCCACAAACCTTATCGAATCACGCCTGCTGATTGGCGACGTGGCGCTTTTCCTTGAGCTGCAAAAGCACATCTTTAGCGACGGCTTCTGGCCTTCAGAGAAATTTTTCGCCGCCAAAGTGGAAGAGCAAAATGAGCGCCACCAGCGCTATCACGGCACCAGCTACAATCTGGAGCCGGACATTAAAAGCAGCCCTGGCGGCCTGCGCGATATCCACACGCTGCAATGGGTGGCGCGCCGCCACTTTGGCGCCACGTCGCTGCGCGAAATGGTCGGCTTCGGCTTTCTGACGGAAGCCGAGCGCAACGAGCTTGACGAGTGCCAGCATCTGCTGTGGCGCATTCGTTTTGCGCTGCATCTGGAACTCAACCGCTACGACAACCGCCTGCTGTTTGACCGCCAGTTGAGCGTAGCTCAGCGCCTGCGTTATGAAGGCGAAGGCAACGAGCCGGTTGAGCATATGATGAAGGATTTTTACCGCGTCACGCGCCGCGTCGGCGAGCTCAACCAGATGCTGCTGCAACTGTTCGACGAAGCGATTCTCGCGCTCACCACCGATGAAAAGCCGCGCGTGCTGGATGACGATTTCCAGTTGCGCGGCACGCTTATCGATCTGCGCGACGAGACGCTATTTATTCGCGAGCCGCAGGCTATTCTGCGCATGTTTTATATGATGGTGCGTAACCGCGGCATCACCGGGATCTACTCCACCACGTTGCGCCATCTGCGCCACGCGCGCCGCCATCTTAAACAGCCGCTGTGTTACATCCCGGAAGCCCGTTCACTGTTTCTGGCGATGCTGCGCCATCCGGGCGCGGTAAGCCGCGGCCTGTTGCCGATGCATCGCCACAGCGTGTTATGGGCTTACATGCCGCAATGGTCGCATATCGTCGGTCAGATGCAGTTCGACCTTTTCCATGCCTATACGGTGGATGAACACACCATCCGCGTGCTGCTGAAGCTGGAAAGCTTCGCCAAAGAAGAGACGCGCGCGAAACACCCGCTCTGCGTGGATCTCTGGCCGCGCCTGTCGCACCCGGAACTGATCCTCATCGCCGCGCTGTTCCATGATATTGCCAAAGGCCGTGGCGGCGATCACTCGGTGCTGGGCGCGCAGGACATCCTGAAATTTGCCGAGCTGCACGGCCTCAACTCGCGTGAAACGCAGCTGGTCGCCTGGCTGGTGCGCCACCATCTGCTGATGTCGGTCACGGCGCAGCGCCGCGATATTCAGGACCCGGAAGTCATTAAACAGTTTGCCGAGGAAGTGCAGACCGAAAACCGGCTGCGTTTCCTCGTCTGCCTGACGGTGGCGGATATCTGCGCTACCAACGAAACGCTCTGGAACAGCTGGAAGCAGAGCCTGCTGCGCGAGCTCTACTTCGCGACCGAAAAACAGCTGCGTCGCGGCATGCAAAGCACGCCCGACATGCGCGAGCGGGTGCGCCATCACCAGCTTCAGGCGCTGGCGCTGCTGCGTATGGAAAACATCGACGAAGAGGCGTTGCATCACATCTGGGGACGTTGTCGCGCCAACTACTTTGTGCGCCACAGTCCCAATCAGCTCGCCTGGCACGCGCGGCATCTGCTCCGTCACGATCTCAGCAAGCCGCTTATCCTGTTAAGCCCGCAGGCGACGCGCGGCGGCACCGAGATATTTATCTGGAGCCCGGACCGCCCTTACCTCTTCGCCGCCGTCTGCGCCGAGCTTGACCGGCGCAACCTGAGCGTACACGACGCGCAGATCTTCACGACCCGCGACGACATGGCGATGGATACTTTTATTGTACTGGAGCCGGACGGCAGCCCGCTCTCTCCCGACCGCCACGAGGCGATTCGCCACGGTCTTGAGCAGGCAATTACCCAGCGCACCTGGCAGCCGCCGCAGCCGCGCCGTCAGCCGGCCAAACTGCGGCACTTTACGGTGGAAACCGAGGTCAATTTCCTGCCAACGCACACCGACAGAAAATCGTTTCTGGAGCTTATCGCGCTCGATCAGCCCGGCCTTCTGGCGCGCGTCGGGCAGGTCTTCGCCGACCTCGGCATTTCGCTGCACGGGGCCCGGATCAGTACAATCGGGGAGCGAGTAGAAGATTTATTTATAATCGCGACAGCGGACCGGCGTGGGCTTAATAATCTGCTCCAGCAAGAGGTGAGACAACGGTTGACAGAGGCCCTCAATCCAAACGATAAAGTGTAGTGAATTTTTAATACCCAAAAGTTATCAGGAAAGAAGCTAATTATGCAGCAGCTACAGAACGTTATTGAATCCGCTTTCGAGCGCCGCGCCGACATCACGCCGGCGAACGTCGATGCCGTCACCCGCGAGGCGGTCAACCAGGTTATCGCCCTGCTGGACAGCGGCGAACTGCGCGTCGCAGAGAAGATCAACGGCGAATGGGTCACCCACCAGTGGCTGAAAAAAGCGGTGCTGCTCTCCTTCCGTATCAATGACAACCAGGTGATTGAAGGCGCGGAAAGCCGCTACTTCGACAAAGTGCCGATGAAATTCGCCAGCTACGACGAAGCGCGCTTCCAGAAAGAAGGCTTTCGCGTAGTGCCGCCTGCGGCCGTGCGCCAGGGTGCGTTTATCGCCCGCAACACCGTGCTGATGCCGTCATATGTCAACATCGGCGCGTATGTCGATGAAGGCACCATGGTGGACACCTGGGCGACCGTTGGCTCCTGCGCGCAAATCGGTAAAAACGTTCACCTCTCCGGCGGCGTCGGCATCGGCGGCGTACTGGAGCCGCTGCAGGCCAACCCGACCATCATTGAAGACAACTGCTTTATTGGCGCGCGCTCCGAAGTGGTGGAAGGCGTTATCGTCGAAGAAGGCTCTGTTATCTCGATGGGCGTTTACATCGGCCAGAGCACTAAAATTTACGACCGCGAAACCGGCGAAGTCTTCTACGGTCGCGTGCCGGCAGGCTCCGTGGTGGTTTCCGGTAACCTGCCGTCGAAAGATGGCTCATACAGCCTCTACTGCGCGGTGATTGTGAAGAAGGTCGACGCGAAAACCCGCGGTAAAGTGGGTATCAACGAACTGCTGCGCACCATCGACTAAGCAGAACGAAAAAAGGCGGGCCTGGCCCGCCTTTTTCGCATCTGAGGGTGGCGCGATGGGATCTTTTCATTAATTATCTAAAGGTTATTATTTCCCCAGGGGGATCGCTATGTACGACAACCTTAAGAGTCTTGGCATAACCAATCCTGATGAAATCGACCGTTACAGTCTGCGCCAGGAAGCGAACAACGATATCCTGAAGATCTACTTCCATAAGGATAAGGGCGAGTTCTTCGCCAAAAGCGTGAAGTTTAAATACCCACGCCAGCGCAAAACCGTGGTCGCCGACGGCGTCGGTCAGGGTTATAAAGAAGTGCAGGAGATCAGCCCTAACCTGCGCTACGTGATAGACGAGCTGGATCAACTCTGCCAGCGCGACCGCACCGAAGTGGATCTCAAACGCAAAATCCTGGACGACCTGCGCCATCTGGAAAGCGTCGTGGCGAACAAGATCTCAGAGATCGAATCCGACCTCGAAAAGCTCACCCGCAACAAATAAGCGTCGCCCGCGCATTTCGCGCCGGGCATTGGACGTAAAAAAGGCCGCAATCGCGGCCTTTTGTTTTCAGAGCATCGGTTACTGCATCAGCAGATAGATGGAGCTGTCGCCACGCTGAATATTCAGCGCCAGCACCGACGGCTTGCTGTCGAGGATTTTGCGCAGTTCAGCGATATTGCTCACCGGCTGCTGGTTCGCGCCGACGATAACATCGCCTTTCTTCAGGCCGATACGGGCCGCAGGCGAGCCCGCTTTCACGCTGTTGACCACCACGCCTTTCTCTTTACCGGCGCGGTTGCTCATCTCCGCCCCTTCGATACCGCTAAAGATGGAAGAGGAGTCTACCTGCGTCTGGCTGCTCTGTTGCAGCACCAGATCGACATTCACCGGTTTACCGTCGCGCAGCAGACCGAGCGTCAGTTTCGTGCCGACCGGCATGGTGCCGACCTGCGCACGCAGCGCGGCGAAGCTGCTAATCGGTTTGCCGTTCAGCGACACAATCACGTCGCCCGCTTTCACACCCGCTTTGGCGGCGGAAGAGTTCGCCAGCACCTGGCTTACAAACGCGCCGCGCTGGGCGTCCACTTTCATCGCTTTGGCAAGTTCAGAGTTCAGCTCGGTGCCCATGATGCCCAGCTCGCCGCGTTTCACCTGGCCATATTCGACCATCTGCGACGTCAGGCTTTTCACCATATTGCTCGGAATAGCGAAGCCGATACCGATGTTGCCGCCGTCCGGCGCAAGAATTGCGGTGTTAATACCGATAAGCTCACCGTTCAGGTTCACCAGCGCGCCGCCGGAGTTCCCGCGGTTAATTGCCGCATCGGTCTGGATAAAGTTCTCATAGTTTTCCGCGTTCAGGCCGCTGCGGCCCAGCGCCGAGACGATACCGGAGGTCACCGTTTCGCCAAGCCCGAACGGGTTGCCGATAGCCACGGCGTAGTCGCCGACGCGCAGGCTGTCGGAGTCGGCAAGTTTAATCGCCGTCAGGTTTTTCGGATCCTGAATCTGGATAAGCGCGATATCGGAGCGCGGATCTTTACCCACGATTTTCGCATCCAGCTTACGGCCATCGCTCAGCTGCACTTTAATCGTGGTAGCGTTATCCACCACGTGGTTGTTGGTAACCACATAACCTTTGGCGGCATCGATAATCACACCGGAGCCGAGCGCCATAAATTTCTGCTGCTGGCCACCGTCATCCGCGCCGCCAGGGCCGCCCTGGCAGAAAGGCGAACTCTGGAACGGTGAGCCTTCCTGGCAGAACGGCGAATCATCGCCGAAGAATTGCTGGAAGTTGCGCGGCATACGCGGCGTATTCACCGTGGTGCTGCCTTCAACGTTAATGCTGACGACAGAAGGCATGACTTTTTCCAGCATCGGCGCCAGGCTCGGCATCGCCTGCGACGTCACGGCGGACGCGGTTTCAGCGGCGAAGGAAGCCGGGCTTAAAGCCAGCCCCAGGCTCAGGGCCAGCGCACTCATTGCTAACGTGGTTTTTTTCATCGATTCATTCTCAACTAACAAGTAACGCAAATAAATTGCTGTGAAGGTGTCTGTCAGAGTCGATTTATAGCGCGAAGTTCCGTCGTTAATTTTCTGAAAAAAGTAAAAATTTATTGTCCGTCTTTACAAAACGAAGCGGCTTATTCTACCGCCATCAGTTTGCGATATTCATCCCAGGCGTAGAGATCGGTCATGCCGCTGATATAGTCCTGAATGAGTCGGCAACGATAATAATATTCCCAAACCGGGAAATCTGCCGCCTGCGGATGCAAATGACTGACAGCCTCGATATAAGCCAGCCGGTGCCGGGAAGAAAGTTTATGGTAAAGACGCGATTCAATCGGCAGCGACCGCACGCTCTCTTTGTCCACCAGCTCGCGAAATTGCGCGAGCGTCAGTGCAAGCAGCGGGCTGTAAATATCCAGCAACCCGCTAATAACCCGGTAGCCCTGCAACTCCAGCTGCTCGACGTCAGGGTGGTTAAATACATGACGCACCGCGACATTTTTATACAGCTCCAGCAGGCGGCTGTACGGGCTGTCATCCTCCAGCAGCGCATGATTAAACGAACCGTTAAAGACGTCCGGCAAATTATCAATAAAGCGCTGCGCGGCGTAAGGCGCCAGCCGATTTAATGTATTCACGCGCAGATACATAAAGAACTGATCTTCCGCGCTGTGGTGCAATTGATTAGTGCCCGATTTATCCCAGGCGTTTTGCACCACCAGATTAAAGAGATCGCCCGGCGCATGTTCACCCCAGGCGTCATAGAGATGTTGATATAACTGCTCAACGCTGAAAATACGTTTTTCAACCGCATCTTCGAGATCCGCCACGCAATAAGAAATATCGTCAGCCGCTTCCATAATCCAGGCAAGCGGGAAGCGACTGTAAGTGTCTAATTGCAGTTCTTTACGCAACCGCGAAATATATTGATCTTCGGAGAGATAAAACCCCGGCTTTTTCATCAGGTAGCTGTGGGTTTCCGGCACCGGGCCGTGGTGCCAGGCCGGGCGCGTATATTTGAGGATACCGCCAACCTGCGCCCAGGTGAGATTCATGCGCAACAGCGTATGCACCAGCCGAATGCCCTGCGCGTTCCCCTCGAAATGACACAGATCGCGGCGCACGTTGCCGCGCAGGGCGTTAAGCGCTTCTTCACCCTCCTGCAGGCGCAGCGTCTGCACCGTGCAGCGGTCCTGGCTTACGGGTAGGTTTTCGGCATCGGCCGGAAAGAGCCGCTGGCTGAACCAGTCGTTAATCGCGGCCTCACCGAAGTGGCCAAACGGCGGATTGCCGATGTCATGCATCAGGCACGACATCTCGACAATACTTTCAAACGGCCCGGTCAGCTCCGCCAGGCCATACGCCTCAAGCAGCCCCTGCTCTTTCAGGCGGCTCAACACTTCTTTGGCGATATAGCGCCCCACCTGTTGCACTTCCAGAGAGTGCGTAAGGCGCGTGCGCACCGCGGCGTTGCGCTCAAGGGGAAAAACCTGGGTTTTCTGTTGCAGGCGGCGGATCGCGGGCGAGTTGATAATACGGCCGCGATCGCTTTCAAAAATACGCAGGATCTCGTGTTCACTCTTCACGCCCTGCGGCGAGCGATACCGGCGATGCCAGTTGATTTTGTTTCGGAAATCGATTTTCTCCATCCGCCCTCCCGGTCTGCGCGCACGCGAATTAAATCCTTGCTGTCTGCCATGATAGACTATGCCTCTGAATCCATCATTTAGCGAGTATCTCTATGAAAGCAGGCATTATTGGCGCAATGGAAGAAGAAGTGACGCTGCTGCGTGACAAAATCGACAACCGCCAGACCCTGACTATCGCCGGCTGCGAAATTTACACCGGCACCCTCAACGGCGTGGATGTGGCGCTGCTGAAATCGGGCATCGGTAAAGTTTCCGCCGCGATGGGCGCGACGCTGCTGCTGGAGCACTGCAAACCTGACGTGATTATCAACACCGGCTCGGCGGGCGGTCTCGCGCCCTCGCTGAAAGTGGGCGACATCGTGGTGTCCGACGAAGTGCGCTACCACGACGCCGACGTCACCGCGTTCGGCTACGAATATGGCCAGATGGCGGGCTGCCCGGCGGCGTTCAAAGCCGATGAAAAACTGATCGCGGCGGCGCAGGAAACCATCGAAAAACTGAACCTGCACGCGGTGCGCGGGCTGGTAGTCAGCGGCGACGCCTTTATTAACGGCTCCGTGAACCTCGCGAAAATCCGCCACAACTTCCCGCAGGCGATTGCCGTAGAGATGGAAGCGACCGCCATTGGTCACGTCTGTCATAACTTCGGCGTGCCGTTTGTCGTCGTGCGCGCTATCTCTGACGTTGCCGATCAGCAATCACACCTGAGCTTTGAAGAGTTCCTGGCGGTGGCGGCGAAGCAGTCGAGCCTGATGGTCGAGACGCTGCTCACGAGCCTGAACCGTGGCTAAACGCTGGCTTACCGGGGCGCTTGTCGCCCTGTTGGTTCTCCCGGCGTGGCTTTTTGCCGCGCCGCGGGTCATTACCCTCTCCCCTGCCAATACCGAACTCGCCTTTGCCGCCGGGATCACGCCGGTTGCGGTAAGCGCTTACTCTGACTACCCCGACGCCGCGCGTCAGCTCGAACAGGTGGCGAACTGGCAGGGGATGAACGTGGAGCGTATCGCGGCGCTTAAACCCGATCTGCTGGTCGCCTGGCGCGGCGGCAACCCGGAACGGCAGATAAACCAGCTCAAATCGCTCGGCATTCACGTGCTCTGGCTCGATCCGCAAAATGTCGCGCAGGTGGCCGACGCGCTGCGCGCGCTGGCCCCTTACAGCCCGACGCCGGAAAAGGCGCAGGCCGCGGCGCGCGAGCTTGAACAGCGCTGGCAAGCGCTCATCGCGCGTTATAAAAGCCAGCCGAAAAAGCGCGTGTTTTTGCAGTTCGGCACGCGTCCGCTTTTTACCACCAGCAAAGCCTCCATCCAGAATGAAATCGTCGGGGCCTGCGGCGGCGAGAATATCTTCGCCGACAGCCCCGTTCCCTGGCCGCAGGTGAGCCGCGAACAGGTGCTGGCGCGCCATCCCGAGGCCGTCGTCATTACCGGCGGCGAGAAGTCTATCGCCGCCACGCAGCAGTTCTGGCAGCCTCAGCAAAATGTTCCTGTCATAAGCATTAACGATGACTGGTTTGAGCGCGCAGGCCCGCGTATTATCCTCGCCGCGAATCAGCTCTGTCAGGCGCTGGCAGAGGTAAAATAACGAGTCGAGGAACATCATGCTGGTTTACTGGCTGGATATTATTGGCACTGCGGTGTTTGCCATCTCCGGCGTTTTGCTGGCGGGCAAACTGCGTATGGATCCTTTCGGCGTACTGGTGCTGGGCGTCGTCACTGCGGTGGGCGGTGGCACGATCCGCGATATGGCGCTCGATCACGGCCCAGTGTTCTGGGTGAAAGATCCCACCGATCTGGTGGTGGCGATGGTGACGTGTCTGCTGACGATTGCGCTGGTGCGCCAGCCGCGTCGCCTGCCGAAATGGGTACTGCCGGTGCTGGACGCCGTAGGCCTCGCGGTGTTTGTCGGCATCGGCGTGAATAAAGCATTTATGGCCGGCACCGGGCCGCTGGTGGCGATTTGCATGGGCGTGATAACGGGCGTCGGCGGCGGTATTATTCGTGACGTGCTGGCGCGCGAAATCCCGATGATCCTGCGAACCGAAATCTACGCCACGGCATGCATCGTGGGCGGCATCGTCCATGCGACAGCGTTTTACACCTTTGAAGTGCCGCTGGAGCAGGCAAGCATGATGGGCATGGTGGTGACGCTTGCGATCCGTCTTGCCGCGATCCGCTGGCACCTGAAGCTCCCCACCTTCGCGCTGGACGAAAAAGCGTAAGCCATAAAAAAAGCCGTGTCGCAAAACACGGCTTTTTTATTTCAGCACGGCAATCAGATGCTGAAGGAAGAACCACACCCGCAGGTGCTGGTGGCGTTCGGGTTATTCACCACAAAGCGCGAGCCTTCGAGGCCTTCGGTGTAATCCACCGCGCCGCCCACCAGGTATTGCAGGCTCATCGGGTCTACGACCAGCGACACGCCCTGCTTCTCGATAGTCATATCGCCATCGTTAATCTGGTCATCAAAGGTAAAACCATACTGGAAGCCGCTGCAACCACCACCGGTGATGTAGACGCGCAGCTTGAGATTCGGGTTGTCCTCGTCTGCGATCAGGCTTTTTACTTTATTGGCGGCTGCGTCGGTAAACTGCAGCGGCAGCGCTACGTCATCACTCATTTTTTGCTCCCGTTGAAACCAGCAATCGGGCAAAGAATAACCCGATCTTTAGGGCCATTATCTATTACCCTGGTAAATCGTTCAAGTATTCCGCCCGTCGGTCTGCGCCTGTCGTTCCGCCTCCTGTTTCGCAAGCGTTCGCGCGAGGATAGTGGAATAGAGCGGCTTGCCGCCGAGGAACTGGGCGAGCAGTGTCGCGCCGAGGCAGGTAATAATCATTGGCAAAATGAGCTGGTAATTATCCGTCATCTCCAGCACCAGCACGATACCCGTAATCGGCGCCCTGACCGAGGCGGCAAGCAGCGCGCCCATGCCCGCGATGGCGAACGTGCCCGCCTGTAAGTGCCACTGCGGGAACCAGGCGGCGCAGGCCATGCCGAACGCGCTGCCAAGCAGCGTGCCGAGCGCCAACATCGGGGCGAAAATCCCGCCCGGCGCGCCGGAGGAGAAACAGAACACCGTCGTCACTACGCGCGCGATGAAAATAAACAGCAGCATCCCGACGGTAAAATTACCCGCCGCGGCGATGGGGATTAACCCAAACCCGCCGCCCGCTGCAGCAGGCTCCCACAGCGCAAGCAGACCACACGCGCCGCCAATCGCGCCGCCGAGCAGCACCCAGCGGGTAGTATTGCCGCCATGAATACGCGCGAATACGTCCTGCATCCCGAGCACCAGACGGTTAAACAGCGGCCCCACGGCACCGAAAATAATCCCCAGCAGCAGATAGAGCCAGAGCGTATAAACTGGCGCGTCGGTCAATTGCCCGACTTCAATCACCGATTTTTCGCCATTGAAAATGCGAAAGACGATGGTCGACATAATGACCCCGGTAAACACCGCTTTAATGGAAATCAGGTTGTAGTGAAACTGCGTGCGCATCTCTTCAATAATGAACAGAATGCCCGCGAGCGGCGCGTTAAAAGCCGCTGCCAGACCTGCCGCCGCCCCTGTCGCCAGCAACGTATGGCGCGCCTCGGCATCCGGGCGATGAAAAATATCCAGCACCATGCGCCCGATATTGCCGCCCATCTGCACCATAGGGCCTTCGCGGCCGAGCACCATGCCTGCGCCAAGCGTGCCCATCCCGCCGAAAAACTTCACCGGCAGCACGCGCCACCAGCGCACCGGGCGTAACTCCTCCAGCGCGCCTTCGATTTCAGGAATACCCGAACCGCCCGCCTCCGGCGCGAAGCGGCGCACCAGAAAATAGCCCACCATCGCCAGCAGCGCGGAAAACAAAAACGCCAGCGGCCAGACGAGCCACGGGTTGTACGCCACCTGCGCCAGACCTTCAATGCGATGCGCCGTCACCCAGGCGACCGCTTTTTCAAATGCCACGCCCGCAAGCCCCGCCAGTACGCCAGTGAGAGACGCCAGCAGCAAAATCGTCAGCGGCGTTTTGTCGCGCGACAATAACTGGCGGATAACCGCGGCGTGTTGAAATCCTCTGACGCGGCGGTTGGGTGTCGTCTGCGGGGTCATACGAACAGTTCTCCGAAAAGCATTCAGGCCGCGCATTATACGTCGCGCGGCCGCGTCATTCAAAAAAGCCCTGCCCGCTGTCTGGGTTTAATTGGGCAAAACTTTCATAACGTGGAAGGGATGACTTAGAATAACCCGTTATCCCTCTTTTCCCGAATCAGGAGCCGATTCATGAGTAAGTCTGAACACCTCTTTGCCGCCGCCCGCGAACTTATCCCAGGCGGCGTTAACTCGCCGGTGCGCGCCTTTACCGGCGTGGGCGGCACACCGCTCTTTATCGAACGGGCGGACGGGGCTTATCTCTATGACGCCGACGGCAAAGCCTATATCGACTATGTCGGCTCCTGGGGCCCGATGGTGCTCGGCCATAACCACCCGGCGATTCGCAACGCGGTGATTGAAGCGGCAGAGCGTGGTCTGAGCTTCGGCGCGCCGACGGAAATGGAAGTGAAAATGGCGCAGCTCGTCACCGAACTGGTGCCGACGATGGATATGGTGCGTATGGTGAACTCCGGCACCGAAGCGACCATGAGCGCCATCCGTCTGGCGCGCGGTTTTACCCGTCGCGATAAAATCATCAAGTTCGAAGGCTGCTACCACGGCCACGCGGATCACCTGCTGGTGAAAGCGGGCTCCGGCGCGCTGACCCTCGGCCAGCCAAACTCACCGGGCGTACCGGCAGATTTCGCCAAACATACCCTGACCTGTACCTATAACGATCTCGCCTCTGTGCGCGAGGCCTTCGAGCTTTACCCGCAGGATATCGCCTGCATTATCGTTGAGCCGGTAGCGGGCAACATGAACTGCATCCCGCCGCAGCCCGATTTCCTGCCGGGCCTGCGTGCGCTGTGCGACGAATTCGGCGCGCTGCTGATCATTGATGAAGTGATGACGGGTTTCCGCGTCGCGCTCGCGGGCGCGCAGGCGTACTACAACGTGGTGCCGGATCTGACCTGTCTTGGCAAAATCATCGGCGGCGGTATGCCGGTGGGCGCGTTCGGCGGACGCCGCGAAGTGATGGAAGCGCTGGCGCCGACTGGCCCGGTTTATCAGGCGGGCACGCTCTCTGGTAACCCGATTGCGATGGCGGCGGGCTTCGCATGTCTGAGCGAAGTGGCGCAGCCTGGCGTTCACAGCACCCTCGACGCGCTGACGACCCAACTGGCGGAAGGCCTGCTCGACGCCGCGCAGGAAGCCGGCGTGCCGCTGGTGGTGAACCACGTCGGCGGGATGTTCGGCTTCTTCTTTACCGATGCCGACAGCGTGACCTGCTATCAGGATGTGGTGAAATGCGATGTTGAGCGCTTTAAGCGTTTCTTCCATCTGATGCTGGAAGAAGGGGTTTATTTCGCGCCGTCAGCGTTTGAAGCGGGCTTTATGTCTGTCGCGCACAGCGAAGAAGATATCAACAACACCATCGACGCCGCGCGCCGGGTGTTCGCGAAGCTGTAATCGTTTTTTGACCGTGGCGGGTGCGCATACGCTTACCCGCCCTACAATGCATTAACAAAGGTGAGTCAATGTAGGGTGGGTAAGCGAAGCGCACCCACCGTTCACCCACCAAACGCCCCTCGTAGGGTGGGTAAGCGAAGCCCACCCACCTTTCACCCATCAAACGCCCCACCGTTCCCCCAGGCAACCCACCACGATTTCCTGCCTCTGATTAACGGCTCTGCTTACGCAACAAATACACAAAATACGGCGCGCCGATAAACGTCGCCAGCAGCCCCGCCGGGATCTGGTACGGGAACATCACCATCCGCCCTGCCCAGTCCGCCAGCATCATCAACATACCGCCCAGCAACGAAGCGATAATAAGCTGCGGCAACGCGCGGCGAAAACCGAGCATCCGCGTAATGTGCGGCGCCATCAGCCCGATAAAACTCAGCGGCCCGATGGTCAGCGTCGCCGCGGCGGTCAGCGCTGAAGCCAGCAACAGCAGCACAATGCGGGTCGGCGTCAGCGCCATCCCGACCGCGCGCGCGGTCTCGCCGCCAAGCGGCAGCACCGTCAGCCAGCGGCGGCACAGCGGCGTCAGCGCCAGCAATATCAGCATCACCCACAGCGAATTTCGCGCCTGCTGCGGCGTTACGCTGTAGGTGGAGCCGGAGATCCAGGTGATCACCTGCGCCATACGCGGATCGCCGCTCGCCTGCAGCATTACCAGCAGCATCGTAAACGCGGTGCTGAGCGCCATCCCCGCGAGCAGCATCCGGTGCGGCGAAAACCCGCCGCGTCCGGCGGCAATCAGGATGACCATCAGCGTCGCCGCCGCCCCGACGCTGCCCGCCGGCAGCAGCCAGCCGAACGCGTCGCCCGGCACAAACAGCAGCATCAACACCACGCCGAACGCCGCGCCGGAGCTAATGCCCAGCACTTCCGGGCTTGCCATCGGGTTGCCGGTCAGCCGCTGGATAATACAGCCCGCCGCCGCCAGCATCGTGCCTGCGCACAGCGCCGCCAGCACGCGCGGCCAGCGCCAGCCGAGCAGCTCGCGCAGCACGTCGCCCTGCGCCCACACCCAGCCGTGCGCGTCGCGGCCAAAGCAGAGCGCCAGCGCCGCCACGCCCAGCAGCAGTAACAGCCCCGCCAGCGTCCAGCGCGCCACATGGCCACGCTCGGCCGGGATCGTGTCGCCCGCGTTCATCGCCGGCGCGCTCATGGTACGCAGACGCGGCAGGAGCCACAGCAGCAGCGGCGCGCCAAACAGCGCCGTCGCCATCCCGGTGGAGACTTCCAGCCAGACGCGGGAGAGCCAGAGGATAAACTGATCCGACAGCCACAGCAGCAGCGCGCCGATAAACGACGCCAGCAGCAGCCGCGCCAGCAGCCGACGCGCGCCGAGCATCTTCGCGAGCAGCGGCGCAAACAGCCCGATAAACCCGATAATCCCGACCGCGTTGACCAGCAGGGCGCTGATAACAATCGCCAGCGTCAGCGTCGCGAGCCGCGCCAGCGACAGCGCAAGCCCAAGATTGCGCGCCACGCCGTCATCCAGCCCCATCAGCGTAAGCGGGCGTAACAGCAGCAGCGTCAGTAAAAAACCCGCCAGCAGTTGCGGCCAGAGCCGCGCCGCCACGCTCCAGTCGTTCTGGTTAAGCGCGCCGGTGCTCCATAAAAACATGCTTTGCAGCTGATCGTGATGGAACAACACCAGCAACTGATTGACGGCACCGCAGTAGAGGCTCACCACCAGGCCCGCCAGAATCAGCGTGACCGGCGAGAGGCGTTTACCCCAGGCGACGCCAAACACCAGCAACCCGACCACGCAGGCACCGGCCAGCGCCGCGAACTGCGCGGTCAGCACGCCGCCCGGCAGCGCCCAGAGCGTCGCCACGGTCACGCCAAGCTGCGCGCCGGTCGCCACGCCGAGCGTGGTCGGCTCCGCCAGCGGGTTACGCAGCACCTGCTGGAACAGTACGCCAACCAGCCCAAGCCCGGCACCGACCAACAGCGATACCACAAAGCGCGGCAGCAGGCTGTAATGAAAAAGCATCTGATCGATGGCGTCGATATTGGGGCGCCACAGCGCCTCTTGCCACTGCGCGCGCGGCAGCCAGGCGTTCAGGTTGGCCCAGCTCAGGCCGAGCGCCAGCGCAAGCAGCAGTCCCAGCAGCAGCGCCGGGAAAAGCAGATGATGTCGCCTCATGCCCGGCCTCCCAGCGCGTTTTCCAGCACGCGGCCAAAGCGCATCGCCGAGAGCGTCGCGCCGTAAAACCAGACGGCGGGCACGCGCTGAAAACGGCCCTCGCGTACGAACGGCATCGCCTGCCAGAGCGGCGTGGCGGCAAGCTGGCGCATCGCCTGATCATCGCCATGCTCAAAGCAGATGACGTCAGCGTCGCGGAACTGCGCGAGGCGCTCGACGCCGACAATCGCGCTGCCCCAGAAATTGGTCTTATCCTGCCAGGCGTTGGGGATCTTCACCGCGTCCAGCACCGGCTGAAACAGGCTGTTAGTGCCAAGCGTCAGCGCGTGGCGTGAATCCAGCAGCGACATCATCAGAAGCGGACGCGGCTCGCGTCCCGCCAGGCGCACTTTCATCTGCGTAAGAAACTGTTCGAATTCATCAAGGTGAGCATGGGCCGCTTTCTCAAGGCCCAGCCGTTCGGCCAGCGTCAGCAGCGACTGCCGCGCCATCGCGAGCGGCGCTTTACCGTCGGTAAACGTCACGCCCATGCCGGGTGCGATACGCTTAAGCTGCGCTTCCGACGGGCCATAGCCCGCCGACCAGATCATCAGCGACGGCTTAAGCTCAGTGAGCAGCTCCAGATTGGGCTCGGTGCGCAGCCCGACGTCGATGACGGCATCCGGCAGCGGCGGATAATCAACCCACAGGCGGTAGTTCGGCACATCCGCCACCGCGTAAGGCATCACGCCAAGCGCGATCAGCTGTTCGACGGGCAGCCATTCGAGCGCCACGATACGTTTGAGATCCACCGATGCCGCACGGGCTTTCGCCATGTGCCACATCAGCGGCGAGAGAGCCATCGCCGTCATCAGACGCCGACGGCTGAAAGGGGTTGAGAGAACGTCGCGCATCAGCAGACAAAGCTCACGGGTGCGAGGCCCGCCGGATGCGGCAGGATGCCCATCGGAATGCCATAAATCTGTTTGAGCGTTTCGCCGTTCATCAGTTCCAGCGGGCTGCCCTGGGCTATCATCTCCCCGCCGCGCAGCGCCACCAGATGGTCGCAGTAACGCGCGGCCATGTTGATGTCGTGCAGTACCGCAATCACGGTTAACCCGCGCTGCTGGCTTAAACGGTGGATCAGCGCCAGCACGTCCACCTGATGAGCGATATCCAGCGCCGAGGTCGGTTCGTCGAGCAGCAGGCAGCGGCTGTTCTGCGCCACCAGCATGGCAATCCAGGCCCGCTGGCGCTCGCCGCCGGACAGGCTATCCACCAGCCGGTGCGCAAGCGCTTTAAGCCCCACCAGGCTAATGGCTTCCTCCACCCGTTCACGGTCTTCCGCCCCAAAACGCCCAAGCGCGCCGTGCCACGGGTAACGACCAATCGCCACCAGCTCGCGCACCGTCATGCCTTCGGCGGCGGGCAACTGCTGCGGCAGATACGCGACTTCACGCGCGAACGCTTTGCTGTTCCAGCCCGCCAGCGGCTCGCCGTTAAGCAGAATGTCGCCACCGGAGGGTTTCTGATGACGACCAAGCATTTTCAGAAGCGTGGATTTGCCGGAGCCGTTATGGCCGATAAGGCCGGTGACTTTGCCCGCCGGAAAGGTGAGCGATAAGGGGTGCAGCAGCGTGCGTCCGGGCACGCGAAAAGTGACATCTTTTAACGAAAAACCAGCATCGGGCGGGGAAATTTTGTCCTGCATGGTAGCCAACTTGTTGAAGGGCACGCCAAAGCGTGCCCAAAGACGGATCAGAAGCGGAATGTGGCGGTCGCCGTAACCTGACGTTCCGCGCCCCAGTAGCATGCGTAGTCTTTGTAGCAGCTGGAGACATACTCGCGATCAAACAGGTTATTGACGTTTAAGGCGACAGACGAGCCCGGCAGGCCTAAACGCGCCAGATCGTATTTCACCATCGCATCCGCCACGGTGTAGCTTGCAACGTTAAACGGTTGGTTCTGTTTATCACCGTAGGCGTAATAGCTGACGGTATTGCCGACATAGCGGCCGCCAGCGCCGACAGTCAGGCCGCTCAGCGCGGTATCGTGGAAGGTATAATCTGCCCACAGCGACGCCATATTGCGCGGCACTTCCGCCGGACGCTTGTCTTCAAAGAGCGTGTCATGCGTATATTTCGCATCGGTAAAACTATAAGACGCGGTCACATTCACATTCGCTGACACGGCCGCTTTCGCTTCCAGTTCAATGCCGCGGGAACGGATCTCACCGCCCTGGACGCTGAAGCTGTTATTCGCCGGATCGGCCGTCAGGTTTTTATCTTTCGTGAGCTGATATACCGCGGCCGTCAGCACGACCGGCATATCCTTCGGCACATATTTCACGCCCGCTTCATACTGCTTGCCGCGTGAGGGCTCGAACGGTTTGCGGCCTAAGGTGGAACCAGAAACAGGCTCAAACGATTCGCTGTAGCTGAAGTACGGCGATACGCCGTTATCGAACAGATAGTTGATGCCGCCGCGCCAGGTGAACTGCTGATCGTTAATCTCAGCAAGCGCGCCGGAGGAGCGGGTATAAGTGGACGTTTTCGCGAAATCGTAACGGCCGCCTAAAGTCATTACCCACTTGTTCCACTCTGCCTGATCCTGCACATACAGGCCCGTTTGCTCCTGACGATTAATCACGTCATAGAGGAAGTTCACGTTAATGTCAGGGTTGCCGTACTGCGGATCCAGCATATTGAGCGGGCTGGCGGTGCCGTAGTCCGCGTTAATGTCGTTACGCATGCGGGAGTAATCAACGCCGGTCAGCAGCTTATGATCCACCGCGCCAGTCGCGAAATCAGACTGCAACTGCGTATCGACGCTGAAGGCGTTCATGTCCTCATCGGAACGGACATACGCGCGGTTAATCGTGGACGGCGCAACAAACGCATTGCCGTACACCGAGCGGTAGAGCGTGTGCTCGCGGGTGTAACGCAGGTTCTGGCGCAGCGTGAAGGTGTCATCGAAGGCGTGCGAGAAGCTGTAGCCAACCATCTGCTGACGGCGAGACATCTTGTTATTTTCTTCGCCTTCGTTGAAATCGGTCGGCAGTTTATGCGCCTTACCGTTAGCGTCGTAATACGGCACGATCGTGCCGGAGCGCGGCAGCCAGCCGTAGAAACCGGCGTACGGGTCGCTCTGGAAGTTACTCAGGAACGTAAAATCGGTGTTGTTATCCGGACGCCAGCTGAACGAAGGGGCGATCGCGTAACGCGACGATTTCGCCATCTCCTGCTGAGCATTTTGGCTGCGGCCTAAACCGGTCAGACGATAAGACCACACGCCCGCGTCATCAATCGCGTCGCTGAAATCAAAACCGGTCTGCCAGAGATTATGGCTGCCCATTTTGAACTGCACTTCGCGCAGCGGCTCGGTGGTCGGACGTTTGCTGACCATGCTGACGATACCGCCGGGGTTGCTGTTGCCATAGAGCACGGACGTCGGCCCGCGCATCAGCTCCACGCGTTCCAGGAAATAAGGATCCATGGAAATTTCAGAGTAGTTGTTGCCCTGAAGCTTCATTCCATCGAGGTACTGGTTAGTGTTCACCGTGGTCGAGGTCGTAAAACCGCGGATGGTCACGACATCGTAAGTGGAGGAGCTGCCGCGTGTGGAGAAAACGCTCGGGCTATAGCTCAACGCTTCTTTCACGGTGGTCGGCTGACGGGTATCCATCTCTTCGCGCGTCACGACGGACACGGACTGCGGCGTTTTTTCAATCGGGGTATCGGTTTTGGTGGCGGTCGCGGAACGCTTCGCCGCAATGGTCGGGGCCGGGCCCCAGGCGCTTTCCTGCGCAGCAGCAGCGGAAACGGTGATGGTTTCCTCTTTCTGGCCGTCAGCGGCTAACGTGGAAGCGGAAAATCCCCCGCACGCCGTGGCAATAAGAACCGCCAGTCTGCAAATCCTGGTATTGATCTGAGTGTGAATAGAACGCGCCATGCTAATTTCTCTGAGTGATAATGACAAATGATAACGTAAACGAGAATTATTATTATGCGCCCGAGATGATATGCGAAAGGTTGTTTATATAGCAAGCGCCTGGCGCAGCGCGGGCGGCCAATGGCCCAATTAATCACCAGAGGAAATTATCTGGTTAATCAGCGGATAGCGAATCGTTACCGGCACTTTAAAAAGCGGTGACAATAAAAAAGGGCTTAGCCCTCATCCCGCCGAAGCCGGAGAGGCGCTAAGCCCTGTGTTCCCAAACGGAGCGTCAGTTGCTGCCGAACATGTCTTTAATCCAGCCCGCGACGCCGTCGCTCTTCTCTTCCTGCTGCGGTGCCTGCTGAGGCTGTTGCTGTTGCGGCTGCTGCGGCGCGGACTGATCGAACGGATTGCCCGATGGCGCGACCGGCTGACTCTGCTGGCAGAGCGCGTTCGGATCGCTGGTCCACACCGGCAGCGTACGCATGCCACCGCCGCCGCACAGGAAGTTGCCCATATCATCAACGCCCATGTCGACGATATCTTCAGGCGGCGTCAGATCCAGCGGGATCGGCGACTGGTTAGTCAGATAACGCTGGTAAATCGCCATCGCGCCACTGGCCCCGTAGAGCTTGGTCGGCTGGTTATTGTCGCGGCCCACCCAGGTGATCACCACTTCACGTCCGTCGATACCGGCAAACCAGGTGTCGACGTTGTTGTTGGTGGTCCCGGTTTTCCCGGCGAGATGCAGTTTCGGGAATTTCACCGCCAGCGCATGGCCGGTACCGCGCTGCACAACCTGCTGCATCGTCCAGAGCGTCAGGTAGGCGGCCTGCGCCGGTACGGCGCGCTCCGACTGCGGGAAGCTCTGATACAGCACGGTGCCATCTTCGGCAATGACCGAGCGCAGCACCGAGAGCTGGGCGCGGTTACCGCCGCTCGCGATGGTCTGGAACGCCTGCGCCACTTCAACCGGCGTCAGGTTCAGCGCACCGAGCAGCATGGCCGGAACCGGATGCAGCTGATTTTCCGGCGCGCCCAGTTTTTTCCAGGTGTCCGTCACGGCTGGCAGACCGAGCGCCATACCGAGGTTTACCGTCGGCACGTTCATGGAGCGCGTCAGCGCATCCACCAGCATCACCTGGCCGCTGAAGCGGTGATCATCGTTCTGCGGCGACCACACCTGCCCGTTCGGCTGGCGCAGGGAGATCGGCGCATCGGCGATCCAGGTATTCAGACGATAGGTGTTCGGCTGGCTTAACGCAGTCAGATAGGTCGCCGGTTTGGCGAGCGAGCCAATCGAGCGACGCGCCTGCATCGCGCGGTTATAGCCCGCGAACTGCGGATTCGCACCGCCGACCATCGCGCGGACTTCGCCGGTGAAACGGTCCACCACCACCATCGCGGTTTCCAGATCTTTCAGCTTACGCTGTTTAATCAGCGCCGGAATGCCTTCCACCGCCGCTTTCTCCGCCGCGTCCTGCGCGACCGAGTCAAACGTGGTGAAAATCTTCACGCCGGAGAGATCTTTCACTTTATCGCCAAGCTTCGCCTGCAGCTCCTGACGCACCATCTGCATAAACGCCGGCTGCGGGGAGATCACGCCGCCGCGCGGCTGCACCCCGAGCGGACGTGCGCTCAGCATGTCGTAAAGCTCCTGGTCGATAACCTTCTGCTCCTGTAACAGGCGCAGCACCAGGTTACGACGCTCCAGCGCCAGTTTCGGGTTACGCCACGGGTTATAGAGCGACGCACCCTTCACCATGCCCACCAGCAGCGCCTGCTGATCGAGGCTCAGCTCTTCAACCGGACGACCAAAGTAATAGAGGCTCGCCAGCGGGAAGCCGCGGATCTGATCGTCGCCGCTCTGGCCGAGATACACCTCGTTCAGGTACAGCTCAAGGATGCGGTCCTTGTCATAACGCGCGTCCATGATAAGCGCCATGTACGCTTCGTTGGCTTTACGCCACAGGGTACGCTTGTTGGTCAGGAACAGGTTTTTCACCAGCTGCTGCGTCAGCGTACTGCCGCCCTGCACCGCGCGGCCCGCCGTCAGGTTCGCCAGCACCGCACGGCCAATCGACCAGACGCTGATGCCGTCATGCTCGTAGAAGTGGCGGTCTTCCGTCGCGACGAGCGTGTCCACCAGCAGATCCGGGAATCCGGAGCGCGGCACAAACAGGCGCTGCTCGCCGTTCGGCGATGACAGCATCGTAATCAGCCGCGGATCGAGGCGGAAGAAACCGAAGTTACGGTTGCTGTCCATGTTCTCGATAGAGGCCAGATGGTCGCCGTCAAACTCCAGACGCGCGCGGATCTGCCCTTCTTTACTGTCCGGGAAATCGAACGGGCGGCGGATCATCTCAATGCTGTTGGCCTGGACGGTAAACTCGCCAGGACGCGTCATTTTCGTCACCTGACGATACTGCGTCGCCTCCAGCAGCTTCACCATCTCCTGCTTGCTGATGGTCATATCCGGCTCAAGGTTAACCATGCGCCCGTAGACCGCCGCCGGCAGTTGCCAGACTTTGCCATCGATACGGCTGCGGATTTTCTGATCGAGATAGACGCCGTAGATAGCCAGCAGCACCACAAAAATCACAAACAGCTTTAACAGAAGCCACAGCCAGCGGCGTTTGCCGCCCTGTTTTCCGCCTTTGCCTTTTTTGCCTTTTACCTTACGCGGCATCGGCTCCTCATCATCGTCTTCATATTCATCGTCATAATCCTCATCCCTGAGACGACGACGGCTTACCTTCTGTTTTGCCGGACGCGTCGGTCGTCCTTTGCGTCCGATAGGTTCGCGGTCATTCCCCGCCATGCTTTTTCTCCACAACGTACAGGCGCAAAGGCCAGATTCTTGGCTCTTCCGCACGCAGGCGGAAGAAGAAAGCTCTCAAATCATCACGACGGCAACGCCGCCGTTACTGATACTTTTTGGTGCGCCGGGTTGGCAGCGCGTTGGCCGGATCGTCCGGCCAGACATGTTTCGGGTAGCGCCCTTTCATCTCTTTCTGCACCTCTTTCCAGGCGCCGCGCCAGAACGCGCTGAGATCGCGCGTGATCTGTAGCGGCCGCTGGGCGGGTGAAAGCAGTTCAAGGGTGAGCGGCACCCGGCCTTCGGCGATAACCGGTGTTTCGGCTTCACCGAACATCTCCTGGATGCGCACCGCCAGCGCCGGTGGGTTTTCCTCATGATAGCGAATCGCTATCCGGCTGCCGGTCGGCACAGTGTAATGCGCCGGCAGCGCACTATCCAGCCGTTGCCGCTGCGTCCAGTCGAGTAAATGCAGCAGCGCCTGGGCGAGATTGATGTTTTTCAGCGCGCGCAGCGAATGCACGCCGTGAAGCGCCGGTAACAGCCAGACATCAAGCGACGCCAGCAGCGCCTCGTCGCTGACGTCCGGCCACGGCTGCTCCGGCAGCCAGCGCGCCGCACAGTGCAAACGCAGGCGCAACTGCTCCGCCTCTGGCGTCCAGTTAAGAACAGAAAGCCCTTTTTCGCGAATGCCGTTAAGCATCGCCTGGTGAAGTTCGTCTTCGGAGGGTTTTGAGAGCGGCTGCGTTTTCAGCACCAGTTGCCCGACCTGCCAGCGACGCTGCGCGCGCAGCGTGCCCTGTTCGTCATTCCACTCCAGCGAATCGCGCTGGCTCAGCAGATGCGGGCATTCATCAATGAGCGCGTCAATATCCAGCGGCAGCGCCTGTAAAATCCGCGCGTCGGCGCTGTTACTGCCCTGCAATAAGAGCGGCGCGATAAGCCACTCATAGCGCGTCAGTGCGTCATCCTGACTGAGCATCGCGCCCATGCCGTTGGCGAGCTGATAACGCCCTTCCTGCCCGCGACGACGCGCGATGCGGTCGCTGAACGCGCAGGCAAGCAGCGCGGGCGCCAGCGAGAGCGACGGCGTGCCGCCGCGGGCGTTAAGCCGCTTCATGAGTTGCGCGCTGCGGGCCTGCCAGTTGCCCTGGCTGCGGGAAAAGGCGCTGCGCAAATCCGCCTCTGCGCCGCGCGGCGGCTCTTCAAGGATGGCGGCAAGCCGCGCCGCCGTTGCCTGCGCGTCAGCGCCTTCTGCGCTGGCCAGCATCGCGGCGAGGCGCGGATCGTTGCCGAACTGCGCCATCTGGCGTCCACGCGCGGTGAGCTGGCCCTCTTTCAGCGCGCCCAGCGCCGTGAGCAGTTCGCGCGCGGCGGCAAGGTTCACCGCAGGCGGCAGATCGAGCCACTGGAGATCCGTCACGTCACGGCATCCCCACATCAGCAGCTCCAGCAGCAGCCCGGAGAGATCGCTTTGCGTGATCTCCGCTTCCGCCTGCGCGGCGGCGCGTTCCGCCTGCTCTTTTGGCAGAAGATGCAGGCAGATGCCCGGCTCAAGACGTCCGGCGCGTCCGGCGCGCTGGGTCATCGACGCCTGGCTGATGCGCTGCGTGATAAGGCGCGTCAGCCCGGTGCGGGCATCAAAGCGCGCCACGCGCTCCTGGGCGCTGTCGACCACCAGTCGGATGCCTTCGATGGTCAGGCTGGTTTCGGCGATATTGGTGGCGAGCACCACTTTGCGAAAGCCGGGCGGCGCGGGCAGGATAGCCTTGCGCTGCTCCGCGAGCGGCAGCGCGCCGTAGAGCGGACACAGCAGCACGTCGCGCCCCACGCGCTCCGCAAGCTGCGTCTGCACGCGCTGGATCTCACCGACGCCCGGTAAAAACAGCAGCAGCGAACCGGGTTCTTCACGTAGCAGCCCGCTCACCGCCTGCGCCACCGCCTCATCGAAACGCTGATGCGCGGAAAGCGCCTGATAGCGCCGCTCTACCGGAAAGCTGCGCCCTTCGGAGACCACCGTCGGCGCCTGCGGCAGCAGCGCCTGCAGGCGCGCGTTGTCGAGCGTCGCAGACATAATCAGCAGTTTGAGATCCTCACGCAGCCCCTGCTGGACATCGAGCAGCAGCGCCAGCGCCAGATCCGCCTGCACGCTGCGCTCGTGGAATTCATCGAGGATCACCAGCGACACGCCGGAAAGCTCCGGGTCGCGCTGCAACAGCCGCGTCAGCATGCCTTCGGTCACCACTTCCAGCCGCGTGGCCGGGCCGGTGCAGCTTTCGGCGCGCATCCGGTAGCCCACGGTTTCGCCGCACGGCTCGCCGAGCAGATCCGCCAGACGCTGCGCCACGTTGCGCGCCGCGAGTCGTCTGGGCTCCAGCATGATGATTTTCCCGTCCAGCATGCCGGACTTTAAAATTTCCAGCGGCAGCCAGGTCGATTTCCCCGCGCCGGTCGGGGCGCACAGCAGCACCTGCGGCGCGTGCTGCAGGGCGTTGAGAAGTTCAGGCAAAACGGCGGCGACCGGTAAAGACGACACGACAGGCTCCAGAGGGTTACTATGAAAGGCACGCATTGTAGCATTCCGCCCGATCATTACGAGTTACCGCTATGTCAGACCAGAAACGGCTGTTTTTCGCGCTGCCCCTGCCAGCCGACCTTCAGCAACAGATTATCGAGTGGCGCGCCGCACACTTTGCGCCGGACGCGGGCAGGCCGATTGCCGCCGCGAATTTGCATATCACGCTCGCGTTTTTAGGTGACGTCAGCGCGCAGAAACAGCGCACGTTAAGCGAGCTTGCCGGGCGCATTCAGCAGCCGGGGTTTACGCTTACGCTGGACGACGCCGGACACTGGCCGCGCTCGCAGGTCGTCTGGCTCGGCTCCCGTCAGCCGCCGCGCGGCCTGTTGCAGCTCGCGAATTTACTGCGCGCGCAGGCGGCGCGCAGCGGTTGCTCACAAAGCGCACAACCCTTTCATCCGCATGTCACATTACTGCGTAACGCTCAGCACCCGGTCAGGCTGCCGCCGCCAGGGTTTGGCTGGCAGCTTCCGGTGCGGGAGTTTGTGCTGTATGAATCGCGATTTGAACAGGGACGTACCCGTTACCAGCCGCTGCAACGCTGGTCTCTGAATCCATAAGGAAGCGACATGGAATTTACCCCCGCACTGCAACCGGCCCGGTTGATTCAGCGCTATAAGCGCTTTCTCGCCGATGTGGTCACGCCGCAAGGCGAAACCTTAACCCTGCACTGCCCGAACACCGGTGCGATGACCGGCTGCGCGACGCCCGGAGATACCGTCTGGTATTCCACCTCAAGCGTCGCGACGCGCAAATATCCGCACACGTGGGAATTAACCCAGACCCGTGACGGCGCGCTGATTTGCGTGAATACGCTGCGCGCCAACACGGTGGTGAAAGAGGCGTTGCAGGCGCAGCGCCTGCCTGCGCTCGCCGGTTACGAGAGCCTTAAGAGCGAAGTCAAGTACGGGGCCGAACGCAGCCGCATCGACTTTATGTTGCAGGCGAGTGACAAGGTTAACTGCTATATTGAGGTGAAATCCGTGACGCTGTCGGAGCAGGATTCAGGCTACTTCCCGGATGCGGTGACCGCGCGCGGTCAGAAGCATTTACGGGAGCTGATGAGCGTAGTGGAACAAGGGGATCGCGCCGTGCTGCTGTTCGCCGTGCTGCACTCCGCCATTACGCAGGTTGCCCCGGCGCGCCATATCGATGAGCGCTATGCTGAGCTGTTAAGCGAGGCGCAGCGCAAGGGGGTGGAAGTGCTGGCCTGGAAGGCCTCGCTCTCCGCCAGTGAGATAACGCTGACGTCGCCTTTGCCGGTTCGCTTATAACCAGTTGATCCGCAATCGACTAATAATGATACGGCCGCGTGCGCAAATACGCTTTTCCTCACAGGGTTGTCAAGTGTAACGTTTAGATAATTGCTATCCGGAAAAGCTTCTGTTATTTATAGCGGCCTGATTTTTCCCCCGAGAAGGGGATCGATAGTGCGTGTTAAGGAGAAGCAACATGCAAGAAGGGCAAAACCGTAAAACATCGTCCCTGAGTATTCTCGCCATCGCTGGGGTGGAGCCGTATCAGGAGAAACCGGGCGAAGAGTATATGAACGAAGCCCAGCTGGCGCACTTCAGGCGTATTCTTGAGGCATGGCGTAATCAACTCCGGGATGAAGTCGATCGCACCGTAACCCACATGCAGGATGAAGCTGCAAACTTCCCGGATCCGGTAGACCGTGCCGCCCAGGAAGAGGAGTTCAGCCTTGAGCTGCGTAACCGCGACCGCGAACGCAAGCTTATCAAGAAGATTGAAAAGACGCTGAAAAAAGTGGAAGACGAAGATTTCGGCTACTGCGAATCCTGCGGTGTTGAAATCGGCATCCGTCGTCTGGAAGCCCGTCCGACCGCCGATCTGTGCATCGACTGTAAGACGCTCGCTGAAATCCGCGAAAAACAGATGGCCGGCTAATCGCTGACACAAATTACTCACACTTACGGCGGGATTTTCCCGCCGTATTCTTTTATCTCTGCCATCACCATGTCTGTTAAGCCATACATCGGGCGTTTCGCCCCCTCTCCTTCCGGCGAACTGCATTTCGGCTCGCTGATTGCCGCGCTCGGCAGTTATCTTCAGGCCCGCGCATTACAAGGTCAGTGGCTTGTCCGTATCGAAGATATCGATCCGCCGCGCGAAGTACCGGGTGCCGCCGACGCGATTTTGCGCCAGCTTGATCATTACGGCCTGCACTGGGACGGCGAGGTGCTGTATCAGTCGCAGCGTCACGAGGCCTACCGCGAGGCGCTGGCGTACCTGCGCGAGCACGGACTAAGCTACTACTGCACCTGCCCGCGCAGCCGTATTCAGCAACTGGGCGGCATTTATGATGGCCACTGCCGCGCGTTACGTTACGGCCCGGAGAACGCCGCCGTGCGGCTCGTGCAGACGCACCCGGTCATGGCGTTTACCGATAAACTGCGTGGCAACATTACCGCCGACCCGGCGCTCGCCCGCGAAGATTTTATGATTCACCGCCGCGACGGGCTGTTCGCCTATAACCTGGCGGTCGTTGTCGATGACCATTTCCAGGGCGTGACGGAAATCGTGCGCGGGGCGGATCTTATCGAGCCGACGGTGCGCCAGATTTCGCTCTATCAGCAGTTTGGCTGGCAAGCGCCGGATTACGTTCACCTGCCGCTGGTGGTGAACCTGGATGGCAACAAGCTTTCCAAACAGAACCACGCGCCGCCGCTGCCGGAAGGCGACCCGCGTCCGGTGCTGGTTGAGGCGCTGGCGTTTTTAAACCAGCCGGTCGATGACGACTGGCGCGCGCTTTCCACCGAAACGCTGCTGCGTCAGGCGGTGGAAAAATGGGATCTCAGCGCGGTGCCTGCGGCGGCGGCCGCGAATCCGGCATTCTCAAATGCGTTGCGCTGAGCTATATTAGCCGCTGTTTTTTGTCCAGAGTCTGACACTACCGAGGTGCACCATTTTTACCCGAGTCGCTAATTTTTGCCGTAAGGTGTTAAACCGCGAGGAGAGCGTGGTTGACGAAGGCGTCGCACAGCCCGCCATAACCATTATCCCGCGTGAACAGCACGCTATCTCCCGCAAAGATATCAGCGAGAACGCGCTTAAAGTGATGTACCGCCTGAATAAAGCCGGTTATGAAGCCTGGCTTGTCGGCGGTGGTGTGCGCGATCTGCTGCTTGGCAAAAAGCCGAAAGATTTCGACGTCACCACCAACGCCACGCCGGATCAGGTACGCAAGCTGTTCCGCAACTGCCGCCTGGTTGGCCGCCGTTTCCGCCTGGCCCACGTCATGTTCGGGCCGGAAATCATTGAAGTCGCCACCTTTCGCGGTCATCACGAAGAGAACGCGGGCGATCGCGCCACCTCCCAGCGCGGCCAGAACGGCATGCTGCTGCGCGACAACATTTTCGGCTCTATCGAAGAAGACGCCCAGCGTCGCGATTTCACCATCAACAGCCTCTATTACAGCGTGGCCGATTTCACAGTACGTGATTACGTCGGCGGCCTGAACGATCTTAAAGAAGGGATTATCCGTCTTATCGGCGATCCGGAAACCCGCTACCGCGAAGATCCGGTGCGTATGCTGCGCGCGGTGCGCTTCGCCGCCCGGCTTGATATGCGCATCAGCCCGGAAACCGGCGAGCCTATCCCGCGCCTCGCCACGCTGCTCAATGACGTGCCGCCGGCGCGTCTGTTTGAAGAGTCGCTGAAGCTGTTGCAGACCGGTTATGGCTATGCGACTTATCGCCTGCTGTGTGAATACAATCTGTTCCAGCCGCTGTTCCCCGGCATCAGCCGCTATTTCACCGAGAAAGGCGACAGCCCGATGGAGCGCATCATCGCGCAGGTGCTGAAGAACACCGATCACCGCATCCATAACGACATGCGCGTGAACCCGGCGTTCCTGTTCGCCGCGATGTACTGGTATCCGCAGCTCGAAATGGCGCAGAAAATCGCCCAGGAGAGCGGCCTTGCCTACTACGACGCCTTCGCGCTCGCCATGAACGATGTGCTGGATGAAGCCTGCCGCTCGCTCGCGATCCCGAAACGCATCACCACGCTTATCCGTGATATCTGGATGCTGCAGCTGCGCCTGTCGCGCCGTCAGGGCAAACGCGCCTGGAAGCTGATGGAGCATCCGAAATTCCGCGCGGCTTACGACCTGCTGGCGCTGCGCGCCGAAGCGGAAAACAACAGCGAGCTGCAACGTCTGACGAACTGGTGGGGCGAATTCCAGTCCGCCGCGCCGCCGATGCAAAAAGATATGCTCAACGATCTGGGCGACGAGCCGGCCGCGCGTCGCCGCACGCGTCGTCCACGCCGTCGCACCTCCCCGCGCCGCGAGGGTAACGCGTGACGCTGGCCTTTATCGCGCTCGGCAGCAATCTTGCCGAGCCGCTTTCCCAGGTGAATAACGCGCTGGCTGCGCTGGCGCGTATTCCGGGTAGCCGCATTGTGGCGACCTCTTCGTTTTATCGCACTCCGCCGCTTGGCCCGCAGGATCAGCCCGATTATCTGAACGCCGCCGTGGCGCTGGAGACGACGCTTAGCGCCGAAGCACTTCTTGATAACACGCAGCGCATTGAGCTTGAGCAGGGGCGCGTACGTAAAGCGGAGCGCTGGGGGCCACGCACGCTCGATCTCGATATCATGCTGTTTGGCGATGCGACGATAAACACCGAGCGCCTGATCGTTCCTCACTACGACATGAAAAACCGCGCTTTTATGCTGCTGCCGCTTTCAGAGATTGCGCCCGCGCTGCGCTTCCCGGATGGCGAGCGCCTGGCCGACGTGCTCGAACGCCTTGATTGTTCAGCAATTCGCCACTGGTAAATCAAAAAGTTCCCCTTCGTATTTCCTCGCGGTATCCTCCCGTAAACGCATCGTTTACACTGCTTTTTTTCTGTTTGCGGGACACCCATGAAACCGACAACCATTTCTCAATTGCGACGCCTGAAGGAAACCGGCAAAAAATTCGCCACCATCACCGCCTACGATTTCAGCTTTGCGAAACTCTTTGAAGAAGAAGGAATTGGCGTCATGCTGGTGGGGGATTCGCTGGGCATGACCGTCCAGGGACATGACTCCACCCTGCCGGTCACCGTCGACGATATCGCCTACCATACCCGAGCCGTTCGCCGCGGCGCGCCGCACTGTCTGCTGCTCGCCGATTTACCCTTTATGGCTTACGCTACGCCTGAGCAGGCCTTTGAGAACAGCGCCGCGATTATGCGCGCGGGCGCCAATATGGTGAAAATCGAAGGCGGCCAGTGGCTTGCCGACACGGTACGCATGCTGACCGAGCGCGCCGTACCGGTGTGCGGGCATTTGGGGCTGACCCCGCAATCCGTGAATATTTTCGGCGGCTATAAAGTGCAGGGCCGCGATGAAGCCGCCGCGCAGACGCTGCTTAACGACGCGCTGGCCTTAGAAGCCGCGGGCGCGCAGCTTCTGGTGCTGGAGTGTGTGCCGGTCGCACTCGCGCAGCGCATCACCGACGCGCTTTCCATTCCGGTTATCGGCATCGGTGCCGGTAACGTCACTGACGGGCAGATCCTCGTGATGCATGACGCCTTCGGTATTACCGGCGGCCACATCCCGAAATTCGCCAAAAACTTCCTGGCTGAAGCGGGCGATATGCGCGCCGCGGTGCGCCAGTATATTGCTGAAGTGGAGTCCGGCGCGTACCCGGGCGAAGAACACAGCTTTCACTAAAGGAGTGTCATTGTGCTGATTATTGAAACCGTGCCGCTGCTGCGCCAGCAGATCCGTCGCCTGCGCATGGAGGGCAAACGTATCGCCCTGGTGCCGACCATGGGGAATCTCCATGACGGCCATATGAAGCTGGTGGACGAGGCGAAAGCCAGTGCCGACGCGGTAGTGGTAAGTATTTTCGTTAATCCGATGCAGTTTGACCGCGCCGACGATCTGGCGCGCTATCCGCGCACGCTTCAGGAAGATTGCGAGAAGCTGAATAAACGCGGTGCCGATTTCGTGTTCGCACCGACGCCGGAAGAGGTTTATCCGCAGGGCATGAGCGATCAGACCTATGTTGACGTTCCCGGCCTCTCCACGATGCTCGAAGGCGCAAGCCGTCCGGGGCATTTCCGGGGCGTCTCGACCGTAGTGAGCAAGCTTTTTAACCTGGTGCAGCCGGATGTCGCCTGCTTTGGCGAAAAGGATTATCAGCAGCTTGCGCTTATTCGCAAAATGACGGCCGATATGGGTTATGACATTGAGATTATCGGTGTACCGACGGTACGAGCGAAAGACGGGCTGGCGCTCAGCTCCCGCAACGGTTATCTCACCAGCGACCAGCGCAAAATCGCGCCGGGCTTGAGCAAAGTGATGAATACGATGGCGGAGAAACTGCGCGCGGGCGAGCGCGATCTGGAGGCGATTATCGCCGCGGCAAGCGAAGCGCTTAGCGAGAAAGGCTTCCGCCCGGACGACCTGCAAATCCGCGATGCCGACACGCTGCTGGCACTCTCACCGGCAAGCCAGCGCGCGGTGATTCTGATGGCCGCGTGGCTCGGCCAGGCGCGGCTCATCGACAATCAGACCGTGGAATTAACCCAGTAGACAGCATGGGTAAAAAGGGCAATACTGCCCGGGATAAATTCCTGGAGCCGGGTCACCGCCCGGCTCTGACGACATTCAGGTAAACAGGGTTCAAGTTATGATTCGCACCATGTTGCAGGGCAAACTGCACCGCGTCAAAGTTACTCAGGCGGACCTGCATTATGAAGGCTCCTGCGCCATCGATCAGGATTTCCTCGAGGCCGCGGGCATTCTGGAATATGAAGCCATTGATATCTACAACGTGACCAATGGCAAACGCTTTTCGACGTACGCCATCGCGGGCGAGCGCGGCTCGAAGATCATTTCGGTGAACGGTGCCGCGGCCCACTGCGCGGATGTCGGCGATATCCTGATTATCGCAAGCTACGTGACCATGCCGGATGAGCAGGCGCGCAGCTGGCAGCCGAAAGTCGCCTATTTCGACGGCGACAACGAGATGAAACGACTCGCCAAAGCGGTGCCGGTGCAGGTGGCGTAAGCGCTACGCGCACAAGAAAAAAGCCCTCCTCGCGAGGGCTTTTTTTATCCCTGCGGCTGGTTACTGATGATTTTCGACATCGTTTCCAGCGAATCGGTGCGCAGAATATAGAGCCGCTTTAACAGATACGGGTTATCGCCCGGCTTCACTTTGCCCTTCACCGTTGTCACCGCCAGATGAAACCCGGCGTCGCCCGCCGCCTTCACGGCTTTGTCGTCATACCCGCCGAACGGATAAGAGAGAAACAGCACGTGCGGATTAAACTGCGAGAGCGCGCGGCGCGAACGCTGATAATCAAAGAGAATGTTGTGATATGTGCGGCTTAACAGAATCGGATGGCGCGCTCCGTCGGTGCGGTGCAGAAAATGGGTGTGCGACTGGATATCAAACACGTCCTGAATCGCTTTCAGCTCCGACACGCTCATAAACTGGAGCGTTTTTGGATCCCACCGCTGCGGATGGCGCTTGATGCGCGACGAGATAATAAACGCCGTCGCCTTAAAGCCATATTCTTTCATCACCGGATACGCATAGCGGTAGACCGATTTCAGGCCATCGTCGAAGGTGATCGCCACCGCGCGGGCGGGAAGATTAATGCGGTTATGCACGTAGCCGTCGAGATCGTAGAGGCTAATCGTCGCGTAGCCCTGGTCGCGCAGCCACGTCATCTGGTTGCTGAACGCGCGCACGGACGTGGTGGTGGAGGTGTGGCGAAACCGGGTGTTCTCTTCATCGCGCAGAATGTGGTGGTACGTCAGCACCGGAATGCCGTTATCCTCCTGCGCGTCCAGGCTACTGATATAGCCCAGCCGATCGCCAATGCGGATCTGATACCAGGTCTGGTTCAGCCTGTCTTTCAGCTTGCCGACAATCGGGTAACGCAGATTTTCGGCCAGCGTGCCGAACGGTTCGCTGTTCACGTCCGGTTCGTTGTAGATAGTGACATCCCGCCAGGTCAGCAAATTTTGATTGCTGAGCGGCTTATTCAGATCGCCCAGGCTGTCCGTCACGCGTTTTTTGCCCTGTACGTCGGTCAGGTGGGCTTTGTCGATAAACCCGGTGCCGAAGCCAAATCGAAATTCATAGTAGTCAGCGGCAATCGGCACCACGGCAAGCAACTGCCCTTCACGAATGATACCAACCGTCTGCACGTTATCACCGACCTTCGCCCAGATCGCGGCATCTTCGGTAATTTGCATATATTGCGGGGAGGGTTGCTCGCTACCAAGCAGGCTGGCCTGCGCGACGCCTGCCACCAGAAGGAGCAGACACAAAAAGAGACGATTTAGCATAGGAATGAAAGAACAGTCACTGCCAGAGGTGAAATTATGCACATTTTAACAAAAGTGACATGAATACCAAGCCCGGTTGTTATTTATTGCACCTTACACATTCCGGGCACGGGTCGCGGGCGACGCGCTGGCGTGAATGTTTCCACGCCAGCACGCTGAGTCTGTCAGGAGCGCAGGCCGCGTCCGCGGCTGATGAGATACCAGCACAGCAGATAGAACGCGATGATAAAGCACGCCAGCACCGCAACGGTAAACAGCAGCGGGACATCGGTTATCCCGAGGAAACCAAAGCGGAAGCCGCTTATCATGTAGACGATCGGGTTTAAATGCGACAGCGCCTGCCAGAACGGCGGCAGCAGCGTCAGCGAATAAAACACCCCGCCGAGATAAGTCAGCGGCGTCAGCACGAACGTCGGGATCAGGCTGATGTCGTCAAAGGTTTTGGCGAATACGGCGTTCAGCAGCCCGGCGAGCGAGAACAGAATAGCGGTCATCAGCAGCGTCAGGGCGACAAACAGCCATGAGTGCACCTGGAACGGCACGAAAAACAGCGACACCGCCGTCACCAGAATACCGACGCACAACCCGCGCGCCACACCACCGCCCACGTAACCGGCGATAATCACATGCGTCGGCACCGGTGCCACCAGCAGCTCTTCGATATTGCGCTGGAACTTGGCGCTAAAGAAGGACGACGCCACGTTCGCGTAAGAGTTGGTGATCACCGCCATCATGATAAGGCCCGGCACGATAAACTGCATGTACGTAAAGCCATGCATTTCGCCGATACGCGAGCCGATAAGATTGCCGAAAATAATAAAATAGAGGGTCATGGTGATGACCGGCGGCACCAGGGTCTGCACCCAGATACGGGCAAAACGGTTCACCTCTTTCGCCCAGATACTTTTCAGGGCGACCCAGTAAAGCTGCATCATGCGCGCTCTCCTTGTTTTTCATTCACCAGCGTGACGAACAGCTCTTCAAGACGGTTCGCTTTGTTGCGCATACTCAGCACCTGAACACCCTGCGCGGTCAGCTGATTAAAAACGCTGTTAATGCCCTGCTCGCGCAGTACTTCCACCTCAAGCGTCGAGGTATCTACCAGACGATACTGATAACCTTCAAGCTTCGGCAGCGGGCTTTTCGCCGCCAGATCGAGGATAAACGTCTCCGATTTAAGTTTAGAGAGCAGCGATTTCATCGAGGTGTTCTCCACCAGCTCTCCGCGCTGGATGATGCCGATATTGCGGCACAGCATCTCCGCTTCTTCGAGATAGTGGGTGGTGAGGATAATCGTGGTGCCTTTATCGTTGAGATCTTTAAGAAAGCCCCACATTGAACGGCGCAGTTCGATATCCACGCCTGCCGTCGGTTCATCAAGAATCAGCAGTTTCGGCTCATGCATCAGCGCGCGGGCGATCATCAGACGACGCTTCATCCCGCCCGAGAGCATACGCGCGCGTTCGTTGCGTTTTTCCCACAGATCGAGCTGATTTAAATACTTTTCGCTGCGTGCAATCGCTTCGCGACGCTCAACGCCGTAGTAGCCCGCCTGGTTGACGACGATCTGCTGCACGGTCTCGAAGGGGTTGAAGTTAAACTCCTGCGGCACCAGCCCAAGCTGGCGTTTGGCGTTAACCACATCCCGTTCCAGATCGTACCCAAACACGCGCACCCGACCGGACGTTTTATTGACCAGCGAGCTGATAATACCGATGGTGGTGGATTTACCGGCCCCGTTCGGCCCCAGCAGCGCGTAGAAATCTCCCGCTTCGACTTGTAAATCAATGCCGCGCAGCGCCTGTACGCCGCCGGGATATGTCTTTTTAAGCTGCTCCAGTTCCAGTGCAATGGTCATGAAAGTACAGTCACCTTATTTTCTTGCAGAAGTTGTGTGGTTTAAAAAAAAGTTTAGTTGCCCTATATTACCCCAACGCAATTGTCTGGTTACAGGTCGTTAACCTCTATGAAAGATATCAGCACACTTATTAGTAATAACGAAATCTGGTCAAAAATGCTGGTCAAAGAAGACCCTGGCTTTTTTGAACGTCTGGCGAAAGCGCAGAAACCGCGCTTCCTGTGGATCGGTTGTTCCGACAGCCGCGTACCGGCTGAACGCCTCACTGGCCTTGAGCCGGGCGAGATCTTCGTTCACCGCAACGTGGCGAACCTGGTTATCCACACCGACCTTAACTGCCTCTCCGTCGTTCAGTACGCGGTGGACGTGCTGGAAGTGGAGCACATCATCATCTGTGGTCACTACGGCTGCGGCGGCGTGCAGGCGGCGGTGGAGAACCCGGAGCTGGGCCTGATTAACAACTGGCTGCTGCACATTCGCGACATCTGGCTGAAACACAACGCCCTGCTGAGCGAGCTGCCGCAGGAAAAACGTCTCGACACTCTGTGCGAGCTGAACGTGATGGAGCAGGTTTATAACCTTGGCCACTCCACCATCATGCAGTCCGCCTGGAAACGCGGCCAGAACGTCACGCTGCACGGCTGGGCGTATGGCATTCACGACGGCCTGCTGCGCGATCTGGACGTGACCGCGACCGACCGCGAAACGCTGGAGCAGGGTTACCGCAAAGGCGTATCCAACATCCAGAAAACACACGCCAGCCATAAATAAGGGCGAGCGTGACATAAAAAAAGGGGCCGGTGGCCCCTTTTTTGTGCGCCGGATTTACTCTTCCAGCATCACCACGTTGCCGATATACGGCAGATGACGATAGCGCTGGGCATAATCGATGCCGTAGCCCACCACAAATTTATCCGGGATCGAGAAGCCGACATACTCCACTTCGACGTCCACTTCACGGCGCGACGGTTTATCGAGCAGCGTACAGATGGCGAGCGATTTCGGCTCGCGCAGGCTCAGGATTTCACGCACTTTGGAGAGCGTGTTGCCGGAGTCGATAATATCTTCGACGATCAGCACATCTTTACCGCGGATATCTTCATCCAGATCTTTGAGGATTTTGACATCGCGCGTGGAAGACATGCCGCTGCCGTAGCTGGAGGCGGTCATAAAATCGACTTCATGCGCCACGTGAACCTGACGGCACAGGTCCGCCATGAACATAAAAGAGCCGCGCAGCAGCCCTACCAGCACCATTTCGCTGCCGCTGTCCTGATAACGCTCAGTAATCTGACGCCCCAGTTCTTCAACGCGTGCCTTAATTTCCGCCTCGGAAATCATCACTTCAACAGTATGTTTCATATCGCTAACCGTTTGATTTAAAAATAAATCAGCGTTACCAACGGTGCCTGCCGCCGGTAACGCTCGATAAGCGGGGCAGTATACCAGTAAAACGCCCGTCCGACAGAAAAGTGCGAAAAGCTCTTTTTGTGATTAAGATCACATATGTTAACAACTATAATAACTTGCTACTTAAAAATTAAGAGTGTGGTTATGGCAGAAACAAAAAAGACACAATCACGACTTCTCGTGATGCTCACAGCCCTGTTCGCAGCATTATCAGGGCTGTATTTATTGGTTGGTGGTATATGGCTGGTTTCAATTGGTGGTTCCTGGTACTACCCCATCGCCGGGGTGGGTATGCTGGCGACCGCCTGGCTGCTGTGGAGACGTAACGCTGCGGCGCTGTGGCTCTACGCTATCATCTTATTAGGCACAATGGCGTGGGGCATCTGGGAAGTCGGCTTCGACTTCTGGGCGCTGACGCCGCGCTGCGACGTCCTGGTGTTCTTCGGCGTATGGCTGATTCTGCCATTCGTCTGGCGTCGCCTCAGCACGCCGTCCCGCGCAGGCGTACCGGCGCTGCTGGTCTCGCTTATCATCACCGCGGGGCTGCTCTTCTGGGCGGGCTTTAACGATCCGCAGGAAATCAACGGCACCCTCAGCGCGGACAGCACCCCTGCCGCCGTGAACGGCAGCCAGAGCATTCCTGACGGCGACTGGCCGGCTTACGGGCGTAACCAGGAAGGCCAGCGTTACTCTCCGCTCAAGCAGATCAACACCGACAACGTTCACAAGCTGAAAGAAGCCTGGGTGTTCCGCACCGGTGACCTGAAGCTGCCGACCGATCCGGGTGAGATCACCAACGAAGTGACGCCGATTAAAGTCGGTGACACCCTGTTCCTCTGCACCGCGCACCAGCATCTTTTCGCCGTTGATGCCGCAACCGGTAAAGAGAAATGGCACTTCGATCCGCAGCTGAATACCAATCCGTCATTCCAGCATGTGACCTGCCGCGGCGTGTCGTATCACGAAGCGACAGCCGCGAACGCCAGCCCGGATGTCGTCGCGGATTGTCCGCGTCGTATTATCCTGCCGGTGAACGACGGTCGTCTGTTTGCGGTGAATGCGGATAACGGCAAGCTGTGTGAAAGCTTCGCCAATAAAGGCATTCTGAACCTGCAGACCAACATGCCGGTCACTACGCCGGGTATGTATGAGCCGACTTCGCCGCCGATCGTTACCGATAAGGTGATTGTGATTGCTGGCGCGGTGACCGATAACTTCTCCACCCGTGAGCCGTCCGGCGTCATCCGTGGTTTTGATATCAACACCGGTAAACTGCTGTGGGCCTTCGATCCGGGTGCGAAAGACCCGAACGCGATCCCGGCTGACGAGCATCATTTCTCGCTGAACTCCCCGAACTCCTGGGCACCGGCGTCTTATGATGCGAAGCTCGACATGGTTTACCTGCCGATGGGCGTAACCACGCCGGATATCTGGGGTGGTAACCGCACGCCGGAGCAGGAGCGCTATGCGAGTTCTATCGTCGCGCTGAATGCGTCCACCGGTAAGCTGGTATGGTCTTATCAGACCGTTCACCACGACCTGTGGGATATGGACCTGCCGGCGCAGCCGACCCTTGCCGACATTACCGTGAAAGGCGAAACCGTTCCGGTCATCTACGCGCCAGCGAAAACCGGTAACATTTTCGTGCTGGATCGCCGCAACGGTAAGCTCGTCGTCCCGGCACCGGAAAAACCGGTTCCGCAGGGTGCCGCGAAAGGCGACTACGTGACGCCGACGCAGCCGTTCTCTGACCTTTCCTTCCGTCCGAAGAAAGATCTGAGCGGCGCGGATATGTGGGGTGCCACGATGTATGACCAGCTGGTCTGCCGCGTGATGTTCCATAGCCTGCGTTACGAAGGCATCTTCACGCCGCCGTCCGAGCAGGGCACGCTGGTGTTCCCGGGTAACCTGGGGATGTTCGAATGGGGCGGCCTGGCCATTGACCCGCACCGTCAGGTGGCGATTGCCAACCCGATGGCGCTGCCGTTCGTATCGAAGCTTATCCCGCGTGGTCCTGGCAACCCGATGGAGCAGCCGAAAGACGCGAAGGGCACCGGTACAGAAGCCGGTATCCAGCCGCAGTACGGCGTGCCGTATGGCGTTACTCTGAACCCGTTCCTCTCTCCGTTTGGTCTGCCGTGTAAGCAGCCGGCATGGGGTTATATCTCCGCGCTGGATCTGAAGACCAACGACGTGGTGTGGAAAAAACGTATCGGTACGCCGCGCGACAGCATGCCGTTCCCGATGCCGTTCCCGGTGCCGTTTAACATGGGTATGCCGATGCTTGGCGGCCCGATCACCACCGGCGGTAACGTGCTGTTTATCGGTGCGACTGCGGATAACTATCTGCGCGCGTACAACGTGACCAACGGCGAGAAGCTGTGGGAAGCCCGCCTGCCGGCTGGCGGCCAGGCGACGCCGATGACCTATGAAGTGAACGGCAAGCAGTATGTCGTGATCTCCGCAGGCGGCCACGGCTCGTTCGGCACCAAAATGGGCGACTATATCGTTGCCTATGCCCTGCCGGATGATGCGAAGTAAAACCGTATCGGAAAGCAAAAAGCCCCTCATCGAGGGGCTTTTTTATGGGCGGGGTTTTATTTGATGATGCCGGGGTGTGTTATGTGGGAGCAGGTGTTTTTGCAGTGTGGTTTATTGGGGGGACAGGTGGGTGCGCTTCGCTTACCCACCCTACACAGCGCTCACCGTAACCCTTTTGTAGGGCGGGTAAGCGCAGCGCATCCGCCGTTTAAATTTCACCGCCCTTACCGCAGGGCGGGTAAGCGCACCCGCCGTTAATACCTCCGCCAAACATCCATCACGCCACCGTAAACCCTAACATCATCCCGGTGTCTTCATGCTCTAACAGATGGCAATGCGCCATATAGGCGTGCTCGGCTGACGCCGCGTAATCAAACCGCACCAACACTTCGCTGCGCGCGCCTTCCACCCACACGGTATCTTTCCATCCAGCGCGTTGCGCGGCGGGCGGCTTGCCGTTCTCGGTCAAAATACGGAACTGCGTACCGTGGATATGGAATGGATGCAACATCATGTCGCCCTCGCCGGAAATGGTCCAGCGCTCATATTTGCCGAGCGCCGCCGCAAACGCGGGCGTGTTCATATCAAACGCTTTGCCGTTAATCTTATTGGCGTTATGGAAATCAAACCCGTGGCCGCCGTGGTTCATGCCGCCATGCGACATTTTCCCGTGCCCCATCTGGCCCATCATCTGCCCGTGCGCATTGCCCGCGAGCGCCTGCTTACCGTAGCGCTTGACCAGTTCGTCCATGCCCATCATATCCAGCATCGGGTCCATCATTAATTGCAGCCAGCGCTCCTGAAGCCCGTCGAGCGAAGGCAGCGGCGGAACCTCCACCAGCTTATCCGGCAGCGTCCCTGAGGCGGGCACCACGATGGGCTGAATACGCACCACCGGCTGCGGTTTATCAAACGGCGCGACCGTCATGCCCATCTGTGTGACCGGCAGCGTCACGATATCGAAAGGCCGTGCGTCGCTGGTATCCACCAGCACTTCAAAACGCTCGCCCATCAGCATCGGCAGTTCGGTCACTTTCATCGGTTCCGCCAGCAGACCGCCGTCGCTGGCGATAACATACAGCGGACGGTTATCGCTCGCGGCAATCTTCAGCGAGCGCGCGTTACAGCCGTTCAGCAGGCGCAGACGCAGCCACCCTTTCGGCGGCGTATGCTGCGGATACACCGCGCCGTTGCACAGCAGCGTATCGCCAAACCAGCCGACGGCGGCGGTCATTACGTCGAGCTGATAATCGACATTGCCGTCGGCGGTAAATTTCTTGTCCTGAATAATCAGCGGCACGTCGTCAACGCCCCAGATTTTGGGCAGCATCAGTTGCAGGCTTTCGGTATCTTCGATAAGCACCAGCCCCGCCAGCCCCATCGCTACCTGATGCCCGTTTTTGCCGTGCTGATGCGGGTGGAACCAGCAGGTCGCGGCGCGCTGCTCAGGCGTGAAGCTTACGCTGCGCGTCTGCCCCGGCGCGATAATGCCCTGCGGCCCGCCGTCCACCGCGCCCGGCACTTTCAGACCGTGCCAGTGCACCGTGGTCTCTTCGGCGAGGTTATTGCGGATATTGATATTGACCGGCGTGCCCTGGCGCAGCTTAATCGCCGGGCCCAGCAGCGAGCCGTTATATCCCCAGGTCGTGGCATTTTTACCGGCAAATGTGGTTTTGCCGGCCTGAACCGTCAGCTGAATGCTGCTGCGGGCGTCCGGCGTCAGCAGCGCGGGGATGGGCAGCGCGGGCTGCTCTGCGGCAAACGCGGCCCGGCTCCATGTCGGCAGCGCGCTGAGCGCCCCCAGCGCGGCGGTGTACTTGATAAACTCTCGGCGTTGCATCTTCCCGTCCTTATCGTCAACGTGCACCCGTTGAGCTTAAACCCTCCCCTTGCGGGAAGGTCAAGTGTGACGGCGAGGGAATTGGATATGAGACTGCCTGTACGGCAGTGAACGAGCCCGGCGCTGCAATGATCTACATCACTCGTTTCTAAGCTGCCTGTACGGCAGTGAACTGGAGCAGAGCAGAAAAACGAGCGCGAATAATTTTCTAAGCTGCCTGTACGGCAGTGAACGACATCTGCTGCGTGTAGTAGCAGCCCTCAGTTTTCTAAGCTGCCTGTACGGCAGTGAACGCCGCGATACTCAATCAGCTCGTTTTCTGGTCTTTCTAAGCTGCCTGTACGGCAGTGAACAAGAGCGAATATTACCGGAATGCCTGAATTAAAAACAAATTTTTGCTTTTAATGCCTGAAACCCTTTTTTATCACCACAACTGCACGCATTAAAAATCAACGCCTTACAAGCGGAGCATAAAAAAGGGTTTAGACGTCCTGGCGCAACGCCCATCACTTTTATCGTTTCATTCGTTCAGTGGTTTGCTCTTCGGTGCGTTAACGTGCGCGATTGCCGTATCGTATAGAGGGATTTTTCTGCTGCTTTCTTATCGATAATGTTCTTACAACATCGCCTGAAACAGGCAGTTATCCGCGCGTTAAAGGCAAGAAATCTCCTCGTCGCGCCTGAACGAAATGTGCTATCGTTGGGTATTGGTTGGCGAGTGGTAGACGTGATGAGAAAAGTAGTCAGGCTAATGTTTCTGGGCTGTCTGTTGGCCTTTTCCACTAACAGTTTTGCGCTCAGTGAATCAGAAGCGGAAGACATGGCCGACCTGACGGCGGTTTTTGTTTTTCTGAAAAATGATTGTGGCTACCAGAACCTGCCGAACGGGCAGATCCGTCGCGCACTGGTCTTTTTCGCCCAGCAGAATCAGTGGGATTTAAGCAATTACGACAGCTTTAATATGAAGGCGCTCGGCGAGGACAGTTACCGCGATCTGAGCGGCATCGCTATTCCTACCGCTAAAAAGTGCAAAGCCCTGGCGCGTGATTCGCTAAGCCTGCTTGCCTACGTGAAGTAATCCCCTCCCCCGCTCCTTTGGTGAAATGGTGACCGTGCATCCACGGTCATAGTTAGCTATGATGTTGCGCCCGTTTTTATGGGGTGTTAACGAAGGAGGAATCAGCCCGTGACCGAGAATCCTATGTGGCACGAAACGCTGCACGATCAGTTTGGTCAATACTTTGCCGTCGACAAAGTGCTCTATCGCGAAAAAACCGATCATCAGGATCTGATTATTTTCGAAAACTCCGCCTTTGGCCGGGTGATGGCGCTGGACGGCGTGGTGCAAACCACCGAACGCGATGAATTTATCTATCACGAAATGATGACGCATGTGCCGCTGCTGGCCCACGGCCACGCGAAGCGCGTGCTGATCATCGGCGGCGGCGATGGCGCGATGCTGCGTGAAGTGACGCGTCATCAGAGCGTGGAATCCATCACGATGGTGGAAATCGACGCCGGCGTGGTGGCGTTTTGCCGCGAGCATCTGCCTAACCACAATGCCGGTAGCTATGACGATCCGCGCTTTACGCTGGTGATTGACGACGGTGTGAATTTCGTCAACCAGACCACCCAGAAATTTGATGTGATTATCTCCGACTGCACCGATCCCATCGGGCCGGGAGAGAGCCTGTTCACGTCGGCGTTTTATGAAGGGTGCAAGCGCTGCCTGAATCCGGGCGGGATTTTCGTCGCGCAGAACGGCGTCTGCTTTCTCCAGCAGGATGAAGCCATCGACAGCCATAAAAAGCTCAGCCACTACTTTGGCGACGTGAGCTTTTATCAGGCGGCGATCCCCACCTATTACGGCGGCATTATGACGTTCGCCTGGGCGACCGATAACGACGCCCTGCGCAAACTCCCGCTCGAAACTTTACAGGCGCGCTTTCACACCGCGGGGCTGAAGTGCCGTTATTACAATCCGGCCATTCATACGGCAGCGTTCGCTCTGCCGCAATATTTGCAAGATGCCCTGGCGTCTCAGGCATCCTAAGGAGGTGATAAAAATTGAAAAAGCTGAAACTGCATGGCTTTAACAACCTGACCAAAAGCCTGAGTTTTTGTATTTACGATATTTGCTACGCCAAAACGGCGGAAGAACGCGATGGCTATATCGCGTATATCGATGAACTCTATAACGCCAACCGTCTTACGGAAATCCTGACGGAAACCTGCTCGATTATCGGCGCCAATATTCTGAATATCGCACGTCAGGACTATGAGCCACAGGGTGCCAGCGTCACGATTCTGGTGAGCGAAGAGCCGGTCGACCCGCAGCTTATCGACAAAACCGAGCACCCCGGCCCGCTGCCGGAAACCGTGGTCGCGCACCTCGACAAGAGCCATATCTGCGTCCACACCTACCCGGAAAGCCACCCGGAAGGCGGCCTGTGTACTTTCCGCGCCGACATTGAAGTGTCAACCTGCGGCGTGATTTCGCCTCTGAAGGCGCTGAATTATTTAATCCATCAGCTTGAGTCCGATATCGTGACTATCGACTACCGCGTGCGCGGCTTTACCCGCGACGTCAACGGTATGAAACACTTTATCGATCATGAGATTAACTCGATACAGAACTTTATGTCAGACGACATTAAATCGCTGTATGACATGATGGATGTGAACGTTTATCAGGAAAATATCTTCCATACCAAAATGTTGCTTAAAGAGTTCGACCTTAAGCACTACATGTTCCACACCCGGCCGGAAGAGTTAACCGAAGAAGAGCGCAAGGTCATTACCGACCAGCTCTGGAAAGAGATGCGTGAAATCTATTACGGACGCAATATCCCGTCCGTATGATCCTGCGCGGCGCACGGAAGCGCCGCCGTTATCCGTATTGCGCCAGAAAATCGCGGTACGCCTGCACCACCTGAAGGAAATCCTCAACGCCGCAGAGCGACAGGCTTTCTTCATCGTAGTAGCTCATTCCTTCTTCCATTTCGTCGCCGGAGAATTCCAGTTGATTGGCGCGCACCATGACTTCTTCGCCATCCAGCCACAGCGTGTATTCATGGCCGGTTTTCTGCCACTGCCGCTCGCTGCCCTTGACGTCGCGCGCCGCCGCTTCGACTTCATCCAGCAGCGCCAGATTGCCTTTCACCTCTTCGTTGAACCAGTGCCCGAGCGCTTCGTGGCCCATTGAGAGACGGACTTTCACCACGCCGGTGATGTCGCGCAAGAATTCATAATCCATGGTGTTTTCCTCTGGCCGGGCGTCGCCTGGCCGCTGCTTTGTTTATCTCTTGTTATTATCGCAGCATGAAACGGAAAGAAAAGCGCAGCCGCCGACGAAACTGACAACACCCTTGTAGACAAGCCGTTGCATGAGCTGTGTTACTCTTGGTTTATCTTAAGTGCTGTTGTATTGAGGTTGCCTGTGAACTTTACTCTTCTGCGCCGCGCGCTGCTGCTCGTCGCGCTGCCGCTCTCCCACGCGTATGCCGGTGAAGCGGTTCGCCTTGAATGCGTTAATCGCGGCAATGTGCTGGTCTCGTTTTTTAAATATCACCTCTCCACGATGAAGTGGAAAGATCACTTCCAGATAGCCTCCGGCATTGAAAAGAGCAAAACCGACAACGGCGTGCCTTATGAAATGATTTCGTTTCGTAACGGCGACGATCTGATCTATTTCCCCGACAAAGAGCGCTATGTGCTGTTTGACGCCGGTAAGCAGAAACCGGAGCGCTGTCAGGTGGAAGGCGAGTTTACTTATCCGGTGGTGAGCCTGCCGCGCTACGACGGCAAAGCGGAGTCGTGAGCCGTTAACCGCAATAAAAAAGGGAAGCCATTGGGCTTCCCTTTTTACTGTCTGTCCCGACGCGAATAACGCCGGGCAGAGGTGCGTTATACCGCCGTCTGGAAAATCACGCCGTCCGCTTTCTCAGTGTACTGATCAAGCTGGTCGAAGTTCAGGTAACGGTAGGTGTCCACGGCGGTTTTATCCACCTGGGACATGAACTGCTGATACTCTTCCGGCGTCGGCAGACGGCCAATCAGCGCCGCGACGGCGGCGAGTTCGGCAGACGCCAGGTAGACGTTCGCGCCGGTACCGAGACGGTTCGGGAAGTTACGGGTCGAGGTGGACACCACCGTCGCGCCGTCCGCCACGCGCGCCTGGTTACCCATGCACAGCGAGCAGCCCGGGATCTCGATACGCGCACCGCTCTTACCAAAGACGCTGTAGTAGCCCTCTTCGGTGAGCTGCGCGGCGTCCATACGGGTCGGCGGCGCCACCCACAGACGGGTCGGCAGCTGGCCTTTATGGGTATCCAGCAGCTTACCGGCCGCACGGAAGTGACCGATGTTGGTCATGCACGAACCGATAAACACTTCGTCAATTTTATCGCCGGTCACGTCAGAGAGCAGACGTGCGTCGTCCGGGTCGTTCGGCGCGCAGAGAATCGGCTCTTTGATCTCGTTGAGATCGATCTCGATCACCGCCGCGTATTCCGCGTCAGCATCCGCTTCCAGCAGTTGCGGATCGGCAAGCCACTTCTCCATGCCCTGAATACGACGCTCCAGCGTACGGCGATCGCCGTAGCCTTCTGCAATCATCCACTTCAGCAACACGATGTTGGAGTTGAGATACTCGATGATCGGTTCTTTGTTGAGCTTGATGGTGCAGCCCGCCGCAGAACGCTCGGCAGAGGCGTCGGTCAGCTCAAACGCCTGCTCCACTTTCAGGTCCGGCAAACCTTCGATTTCCAGGATGCGGCCCGAGAAGATGTTTTTCTTCCCTTTCTTCTCAACGGTCAGCAGGCCCTGCTGAATGGCGTAATACGGGATCGCATGTACCAGATCGCGAAGCGTAATGCCCGGCTGCATCTGGCCCTTAAAGCGCACCAGCACCGATTCCGGCATATCGAGCGGCATCACGCCGGTCGCGGCAGCGAACGCCACCAGGCCAGAGCCCGCCGGGAACGAAATCCCGATCGGGAAACGGGTGTGGGAGTCGCCGCCGGTGCCGACGGTATCCGGCAGCAGCATACGGTTCAGCCAGGAGTGGATCACGCCGTCGCCAGGACGCAGCGACACGCCGCCGCGGTTCATGATGAAGTCCGGCAGCGTGTGATGCGTGGTGACGTCAACCGGCTTCGGATACGCCGCCGTGTGGCAGAAGGACTGCATCACGAGATCGGCGGAGAAGCCGAGGCACGCCAGATCTTTCAGTTCATCACGGGTCATCGGACCGGTGGTGTCCTGAGAACCCACGGAGGTCATTTTCGGCTCGCAATAGGCCCCCGGACGGACACCCGCGACGCCGCAGGCGCGACCGACCATTTTTTGCGCCAGCGAGTAGCCGCGATTGCTTTCAGCCACATCTTTCGCATGACGGAACACGTCGCTGTGCGGCAGGCCCAGTGCTTCACGCGCTTTGGTGGTCAGGCCGCGGCCGATGATCAGCGGAATACGACCGCCCGCGCGTACTTCGTCGATCAGCACGTCGGTTTTCAGTTCAAAATTCGCCAGCAGCTCACCGGTTTCGTGGTGGCGCACTTCACCTTTGAACGGGTAGATGTCAATCACATCGCCCATGTTCAGGTTTGACACATCCACTTCGATCGGCAGCGCGCCCGCATCTTCCATCGTGTTGAAGAAAATCGGCGCGATTTTGCCGCCAAGCACCACGCCGCCGCCGCGTTTGTTCGGCACGTACGGGATGTCGTCGCCCATAAACCACAGCACGGAGTTGGTGGCGGATTTACGCGATGAGCCGGTGCCCACGACGTCGCCAACGTAGGCCAGCGGGAAACCTTTCTGCTGGAGCGCTTCAATCTGTTTGATCGGGCCAACGCTGCCCGGCTGATCCGGCTCAATGCCTTCGCGGGCGTTTTTCAGCATCGCCAGAGCGTGCAGCGGAATATCCGGACGCGACCAAGCATCCGGCGCAGGTGAGAGATCGTCGGTGTTGGTTTCACCGGTCACTTTAAACACGGTGACGGTGATTTTTTCTGCCAGCGCCGGGCGCGACAGGAACCATTCGGCGTCCGCCCAGGACTGCATGATCTGCTTCGCGTAAGCGTTGCCCGCTTTCGCTTTCTCTTCGACATCGTAGAAGTTATCGAACATCAGCAGCGTGTGGGACAGCGCTTTGGCGGCGATCGGTGCCAGTTTGTCGTTATCCAGCGCTTCAATCAGCGGATGAATGTTATAACCGCCCTGCATGGTGCCTAACAGTTCAACGGCTTTTTCAGGGGTGACCAGCGGGGAGGTGGCTTCGCCTTTGGCGACAGCGGCAAGGAAACCTGCTTTTACATAGGCGGCTTCGTCAACGCCAGGGGGTACACGGTTGGTCAGCAGGTCTAACAGAAACTCTTCTTCACCCGCGGGCGGGTTCTTCAGCAGCTCGACGAGTGCGGCCATTTGGGTTGCATCTAAGGGTTTGGCTACAATCCCCTCGGCGGCACGCTCAGCTACGTGCTTACGGTATTCTTCTAGCACGACGGTTCTCCTCGCTCTCATTGTCATAGTGGGAGCCAGGCTTCTCTCTTCACGCTCCTGTGAGACAGCAGTTTGTAGGGTAAATGCCCGGATCCGCGACGGGCAGAATAGCAGGAATTTGGTGGGGTGTTAATCTGTTTACAAAAAAGCAACATTAAATCTTTGCTGAATCGTTAAGCTACGCAGAACACGTTTCAGAAGTGTGTTTTCGGGCACAAAAAAACCGCCGGGTGGCGGTTTCTCTGTTGTGCGCGAGTGGTAGCAGACACCGTTGCACAGATTATATGGCAGGTATAACACAGGGCAAATAGTGACATCAGAAAGACAGGCCCGCAAGCCCGGATGTACGTTTTGCGTACCGCTTTCAGAATTTACATGTAAGTCGCTGCAAACGCCGAAAAGCCCTTTGAGCCTTTTCTCCGGCTCGCTACAGTAGCGCCTGGCCTGCTTCGCTGGGGTAGCAGCCAGTCACCGGGCCCGGAAGCAGTTCCAACAACCTACGTGGCAGGTATAACACACTTGCCTGGTTCTGCCTTTCCCGGTGAAGAGAGGATCAACGTAGCGCCTTCGGGACTACTCGCAATGGAGATGCGTTGGCTTTTTGCGCTCATCGTTGCGCTGGGTTCACTGCTGGCGGCATCACACGGTGGCTGGAATATTTCCGACATCACGGTGCTGCTGGTGTTGAATCTGGGCAATTAAGCTGCTGACCGCCCGCAAGGGCGGTCTTTTACGACTCCCTACCCTGCGCTTCGTTATCAGTTATAATTGCGTAATAAATACTCACACTCTTATTCCGGACTCACGCGTCCCTTTCCCTGTTAAGGTTAAAAAAGGAAAACTCGGGTAGATAATACTCGCGGCAACGTCAGCGCCCGTATGGCGCCATGAGCCCCGGAGTCATCTATGAAGTTGCCTTTAAAGCCACACCTGCTCGCGTTGCTGTGCAGCGCCGGGCTGTTCGGCGCCTCAGGCGTCCTGTTTGTGAAAAGTCAGGTGCCTTCCGCCGCCGAAGCGCCTGTCGCGGCACTACCCACCGCGCCGGTGCCGCCTCAACCCACGCCTGCGCCCGCAACCACACCGACATATTCCGCCGCGCAAATCGACCAGTGGGTCGCGCCCATCGCGCTCTACCCTGATGCGCTGTTGTCGCAGATCCTGATGGCCTCCACTTACCCGATGAATATGGTGCAGGCCGCGCAGTGGTCACAGGACCATCCCACGCTCCAGGGCGACGCCGCCATTCAGGCAGTCGCCGGGCAGCCGTGGGACGCCAGCGTTAAATCCCTGGTGGCGTTTCCGCAATTAATGTCACTGCTGGGGCAGAACCCGCCGTGGATACAAAACCTGGGCGATGCTTTTCTGGCGCAGCCTGATGACGTCATGGCGTCGGTACAGCGCCTGCGCGCGCTGGCTCAACAGACTGGCGCGCTCACCTCTTCGCCACAGCAAAAGGTAACAACCATCACCAGAACCGCGCCGCCAGTCTCACCGGAAAAACCTGCCGCCGCGCCGCGCAGTTCAACCGTTATCGAAATTGAACCGGCGAGCCCCGAGATGGTGTATGTGCCCACCTATAATCCGGCAACCGTGTATGGCACCTGGCAGAACCCGGCGTACCCGCCTGTTTATTTGCCGCCAACGCCCGGCGAGCAGTTCGGCAACAGTTTTGTGAGGGGATTAGGCTACAGTCTTGGTGTCGCCACAACGTATGCGCTTTTCAGCGCCATTGACTGGGATGATGATGATGACCACCACCATCATCATGACGATGACTACCATCATCACGATCGCCACGACGGCGGCTACTGGCACAATGGCGATAACATCAATATTAACGTGAATAACTACAACCGAATAACCGGTGAAAACCGGCGCGGAAACACGATGCCCTGGCACCCCAATCCGGCGTATCGCAACGGTATGGACAATCCCGATACCCGTGTCGTCACACCGCTTCACCGCCCTGCCAGCGCAACAGACCCTATTGCCGACAACCGCGCCTCGCAGCGCCAGGCGGCGGCCGCGCGCTTTCAGCAGGCCACGGGACACAGTGCCACGGTGAATACCCCGCACCAGGCCGCCCGACAGTCGTTGCAGGCGCGCGCCCAGCGTAGCAACTATCGCGGTTACGATATCAAACCCGAAAGCGCACGGCTGGCCAGTCACGCGCATAACGCGTCGGAACGCCCTTTCCATGACGCGACACGACACGCGCCTTATCGCGATCTGCACGCCAGCGCGTTCAGCGGTAACGACAGCCGTTCCGCCCGCTGGCAGGTGCAACAGCAGCGCGGCATCGAAAGCCGGCATCTGGCGGCAACCCACCGCCCGGACACGCCGGTAAGAGAGCGGCACATTGAGCATCGTCAGCATGAACGCCATCACTAAGAAGGAGAAAAAGGTGAAATCGACATTTCTCGCCGCGCTGGCGTTCGGGTTGTCCGCATCGCACGCCTTTGCGCAGGCGCAATTCAGCACGCCGGATCAGGCCGCTGACGCCCTGACGCAGGCAATTTCGACACACGACGAGGCGGCCTTAAATCATCTTCTTGGCGATGCGTGGCGCGAGATTTTGCCACCCGAAGGTGCCGATCCTGAGGAAGTCAGCCGTTTTCTGCGCGACTGGAAAGTAAATCATCATATCGTCCTGCAGGGTGATACGGCGCATCTGCAAGTGGGCGCGCAGGACTGGCAATTGCCCGTTCCTCTCGTCAAACACGCGCAGGGCTGGCAGTTCGACATGCAGGGCGCGGCGGAGGAAATTCTCACCCGCACGATCGGGCGCAACGAACTCGCCGCGATTACCGCACTCCATGCCGGCGTCGATGCTCAGCAGAGCTATTACGCCCTGAATCAGCGTTACGCAGAGAAAATTGTCAGCAGCGAGGGGAAAAAAGATGGCCTCTACTGGCCGGTGAAACCCGGTGAAGCGCCAAGTCCGCTTGGCCCGGCGTTCAGCCCGCAACAGCAGGTTATGGGCTATCACGGCTATCATTTCCGCCTTTTGCCCACTCACGACAACGGCTTTGCGATGTTAGCCTGGCCTGTTAGCTACGGCGAAACGGGCGTAATGAGTTTTATTGTAAAGCTGGACGATCGGGTGCTTCAGGCAAACCTGGGGACGGATACGGCGCAGCGCGCCAGCACTATTGACCCGGCTCATCTCGATAACACGTGGGACCCCGTCGCTCCGTAAGGATTTTACGCAAAAAACCGATGGGCCGTGTACTGACGGCCCATCGTTATGCCGCTTACAGAATGCTGGCGACAGATTTCGCCAGCTGCGCTTCCAGCGCAGGCTTAGCTTCTTCAAATTTCAGGTTAACTTTGTTGGCGCTGGACACCACACGCGTCTGGTATTTCGCACGGTTACCCTGCTCGGTGCTGGTTTGCAGCTTCACGCCGGAGGTGCCCTGACGCAGCGCGGCAATATTATCCGTCGTCACTGTCGCTTTGCTGCGCTCGGAAATTTGCAGGTCGGTGACCATTGTATAGTTCACATCTTCGACCATCGCATCAGCCGCCATGCCGATAAGCCCCGCCGCCAGGCCAACGCCTAACGCCGCGCCGGAAGAATTGCTGTTGTACGCGGTGATGCCCGCACCCAGCGCGGCACCCGCGACGGCGCCTTCATAACCGGTTTTCAGGTAGCCCTGCGCTTCACGCAGATCCATTTTGTCGGCTTTCAGGACGTTCGCCTGGATCCAGTAGTAGGCAGAGTCAGGCGAGCTGGTGACTTTGTACCCTTTGGCGGAGAGATCGTTCGCCAGCAGGGTTTGCAGGTTACTCATGTCTTTGTCTGACGTGTTTTTCACCTGGATATACACGGTTTTCTCAGAAGACGGCTCAAGCCAGATGGTCTGGCTCATCTGGGTTTTCACCTCAAGATTGCGTTTCTTGATAGCGGTGGTCATTGCCCCGCAGCCAGTGAGGGTAAACGCGGCTAATACCAGGCTAACGACAGCCAGTTTTTTTACAGACATACCTTTTCCTTTTTTATTGAAAGTCACCCGAGTGAAAAAAAGAGACACGCCGTTGACAGCAAGACGCCGTCACCGTGTTGAGATGAGCAAAGCAAAGCGGGGATGAATACGTTCCTTGTCCACACAGTCCTGAGCATCCAGAGCGTGCCGTCGGCGGCAAAAACGCCTTTATTACGTTGTTATCGGCGATACAAGGAAGAAGATTAGCGAAAATTTCCTACCAGATTAGGTAGTTAAAGAATAAGGGAAGACGCACTGCTGAATAACAGCCATAAAAAACGCCTCCGAAGAGGCGTTTATTTTTGCGAGAAAACTTACTTTTTCTTCGCTTTCGGGTTCGGCAGGTCGGTAATGCTGCCTTCGAACACTTCTGCCGCCAGACCTACGGACTCGTGCAGGGTCGGGTGCGCGTGGATGGTGAGCGCGATATCTTCCGCGTCACAACCCATTTCGATAGCCAGACCGATTTCACCCAGCAGCTCGCCGCCGTTGGTGCCGACAATCGCGCCGCCGATGACACGGTGGGTTTCTTTGTCGAAAATCAGTTTGGTCATGCCGTCTGCGCAATCGGAAGCGATAGCACGGCCAGAGGCTGCCCACGGGAAGGTGGCAGTTTCGTAGCTGATGCCTTTCTCTTTCGCTTCTTTCTCGGTCAGACCCACCCATGCCACTTCCGGCTCGGTGTAAGCGATAGACGGGATAACTTTCGGGTCGAAGTAGTGTTTCATGCCCGCGATAACTTCAGCGGCAACGTGACCTTCGTGAACGCCTTTGTGCGCCAGCATCGGCTGACCGACGATATCGCCGATCGCATAGATGTGCGGCACGTTGGTGCGCATTTGTTTGTCAACGCGGATAAAGCCACGGTCGTCCACTTCCACGCCCGCTTTGCCTGCATCCAGGTTTTTGCCGTTCGGCACACGGCCGATAGCTACCAGCACCGCGTCGTAACGCTGCGCTTCCGCCGGCGCTTTTTTGCCTTCCATGGAAACGTAAATACCGTCTTCTTTCGCTTCAACGGCAGTCACTTTGGTTTCCAGCATCAGGTTGAATTTCTTGCTGATGCGTTTGGTGAAGACTTTCACTACGTCTTTGTCGGCAGCCGGGATAACCTGGTCGAACATTTCAACCACGTCGATCTCTGAACCCAGCGCGTGGTAAACGGTACCCATCTCCAGACCGATGATACCGCCGCCCATAACCAGCATACGCTTCGGCACTTCTTTCAGTTCCAGTGCGTCGGTGGAATCCCATACGCGCGGATCTTCATGCGGAATAAACGGCAGCTGAATCGGACGAGAACCCGCCGCGATGATCGCGTTGTCGAAGTTAATCACGGTTTTGCCGTTCTCGCCTTCCACTTCCAGGGTGTTCGCGCCGGTGAATTTACCCAGGCCGTTCACCACTTTCACTTTACGGCCTTTGGCCATACCAGACAGACCGCCGGTCAGCTGATTGATGACTTTTTCTTTCCAGGTGCGGATTTTATCAATGTCGGTTTTCGGCTCGCCGAAAACGATGCCGTGCTCGGCAAGCGCTTTGGCTTCTTCGATAACTTTCGCTACGTGCAGCAGCGCTTTAGAAGGGATACAGCCTACGTTCAGGCAAACACCGCCCAGGGTGCTGTAACGCTCGACGATTACGGTTTCCAGACCTAAGTCAGCGCAACGGAAGGCTGCAGAGTAACCTGCCGGGCCTGCCCCAAGTACCACGACCTGAGTTTTGATTTCAGTACTCATCATGACCTCTTTGTAATTTTCCGGCGGGTCTGACGCTTAAGTTTTAACGCCCATCATCCACCGGGACGTTCTATCCGCTCGCATTTTACAAAACTGTTAACAATTTTGAAACAACAAACGGCAGACGAATCCTTTTGGCACCTGATAATTTCGCACAGTCAGGCGGAATTACCAGAAAAAAGCCGGCCGTCAGGCCGGCTTTTCGCTTACATCACCAGGCGGCGAATGTCCGACAGGGTGTTGTTGATGATGGTGATGAAACGCGCACCATCAGCACCGTCGATCACGCGGTGGTCGAAGGACAGAGAGATCGGCAGCATCAGGCGCGGCACGAACTCTTTACCATTCCACACCGGCTCCATCGCAGACTTGGAGACGCCGAGGATAGCCACTTCCGGCGCGTTCACGATCGGCGCGAAGTGGGTGGTGCCCAGGCCGCCGATGCTGGAGATGGTGAAGCAGCCGCCCTGCATTTCGCCGGCGGTCAACTTGCCATCGCGCGCTTTTTTGGAGATGGTCATCAGCTCGCGAGAAAGCTCGATGATGCCTTTCTTGTTCACATCTTTGAACACCGGTACAACCAGGCCGTTCGGGGTATCCACCGCCACGCCGATGTTGATGTATTTTTTCAGCGTCAGACGCTGACCGTCTTCAGACAGCGAGCTGTTAAAGCGCGGCATCTGCTCAAGGGCAGCGGCAACGGCTTTCATGATGAAGACAACCGGGGTGATCTTCACATCCAGCTTACGCTTCTCAGCTTCGGCGTTCTGCTGCTTACGGAACGCTTCCAGATCGGTGATATCGGTTTTGTCGAAGTGCGTAACGTGCGGGATCATCACCCAGTTACGGCTCAGGTTCGCGCCAGAGATTTTCTGGATACGGCCCAGTTCCACTTCTTCCACTTCACCAAACTTGCTGAAGTCCACTTTCGGCCACGGCAGCAGGCCCGGCAGAGAACCACCGGTCGCGCCAGCGGCAGGTGCGGATTCGGCACGTTTAACCGCGTCTTTCACGTAAGCCTGAACGTCTTCGCGCAGGATGCGGCCTTTACGACCGGTGCCTTTCACTTTCGCGAGGTTCACGCCGAATTCGCGCGCCAGGCGGCGGATCAGCGGCGTCGCGTGGACGTAAGCGTCGTTTTCAGCAAATTCAGATTTGCCTTCGGCTTTCGCCGGAGCCGCAGCCGGTTTGTCAGCTTTCGCCGCCGGAGCCGGAGCCGCCGCTTCCTGTTTCGCCGCCGGAGCCACCGCAGGCGCTGCGCCTTCTACTTCGAAGACCATGATAAGCGACCCGGTGGAGACTTTATCGCCCACGTTCACCTTCAGCTCTTTCACGGTACCTGCGAACGGTGCCGGAACTTCCATAGAGGCTTTGTCGCCTTCTACGGTGATAAGAGACTGTTCAGCGGTGACTTTGTCGCCCACTTTCACCAGCACTTCGGTCACTTCGACTTCATCGCCGCCGATATCCGGCACGTTGACGTCTTTCGCGCCAGCGGCTGCCGCCGGTGCAGATGCCGCCTGCTCGGTAACCTGCGGTTTGGCTTCAGCCGCAGACGCAGCGCCCGCCACTTCGAAGACCATGATCAGGGAGCCAGTGGAAACTTTGTCGCCGGTGTTGATTTTGATCTCTTTCACGGTGCCCGCGAACGGTGCCGGCACTTCCATAGAGGCTTTGTCGCCTTCTACGGTGATAAGAGACTGCTCGGCTTCAACTTTGTCGCCGACTTTCACCAGGATCTCGGTGACTTCGACTTCGTCGCCGCCGATGTCCGGTACGTTAACGTCTTTTGCTGCCGCGGCTGCCGGTGCTGCTGCCGGAGCGGCTTCTTTCTTCTCTTCAGCCTTCGCAGGTGCAGCGGCTGCTGCACCTTCGGCGGAATCGAAAATCATGATCAGTTTGCCGGTTTCGACTTTGTCGCCCACGGACACTTTGATCTCTTTGACCACGCCCGCCTGCGGAGACGGGACTTCCATAGAGGCTTTGTCGCCTTCTACGGTGATAAGCGACTGTTCAGCTTCAACCTTGTCGCCCACTTTGACCAGGATCTCGGTGACTTCAACTTCGTCCGCCCCGATGTCCGGTACATTGATTTCGATAGCCATTCTTTCTTTACCTCTTATGCCAGACGCGGGTTGACTTTCTCTGCATCGATATTGAATTTGGTGATAGCGTCAGCCACCACTTTCTTATCGATTTCACCACGTTTAGCCAGTTCGCCCAGCGCAGCGACAACCACGTAAGAAGCGTCAACTTCGAAGTGGTGGCGCAGGTTTTCGCGGCTGTCAGAGCGGCCAAAGCCGTCGGTGCCCAGTACGCGATAATCATCAGCCGGTACATAAGTACGAACCTGCTCGGCGAACAGTTTCATGTAGTCGGTGGAAGCGACCGCCGGTGCGTCGTTCATCACCTGAGCGATGTACGGTACACGCGGCGTTTCCAGCGGGTGCAGCATGTTCCAGCGCTCGCAGTCCTGGCCGTCGCGCGCCAGTTCGGTGAAGGAGGTCACGCTGTAGACATCGGAGCCTACGCCGTACTCTTTCGCCAGAATCTCTGCCGCTTCACGGACGTGACGCAGGATAGAGCCGGAGCCCAGCAGCTGAACTTTACCTTTGCTACCTTCGAGGGTTTCGAGTTTGTAGATACCTTTGCGGATACCTTCCTCGGCACCTTCCGGCATCGCCGGCATGTGGTAGTTTTCGTTCAGCGTGGTGATGTAGTAGTAGACGTTTTCCTGCGCTTCGCCGTACATACGCTGCAGACCATCATGCATGATGACAGCGACTTCATAAGCGTAAGCCGGATCGTAGGAGATACAGTTCGGGATAGTCAGCGACTGAATGTGGCTGTGACCATCTTCGTGCTGCAGACCTTCGCCGTTAAGCGTGGTACGACCGGAAGTACCGCCGATCAGGAAGCCGCGCGCCTGCTGGTCACCTGCTGCCCAGCACAGGTCGCCGATACGCTGGAACCCGAACATGGAGTAGTAGATGTAGAACGGGATCATCGGCAGGTTGTTGGTGCTGTAAGAGGTCGCAGCGGCAAGCCAGGAAGAACCTGCGCCCAGCTCGTTGATCCCTTCCTGCAGAATCTGGCCTTTCTCGTCTTCTTTGTAGTACGCCACCTGCTCACGGTCCTGCGGGGTGTACTGCTGGCCGTTCGGGCTGTAGATACCAATCTGACGGAACAGACCTTCCATACCGAAGGTACGGGCTTCGTCCGCGATGATAGGAACCAGACGGTCTTTGATAGACGGGTTTTTCAGCATCACGTTCAGGGCGCGTACGAAAGCGATGGTGGTGGAGATCTCTTTGCTCTGCTCATCCAGCAGGGAGCGGAAATCTTCCAGCGCCGGCAGCTCCAGCTTCTCGGTGAAGTTCGGCTGACGAGACGGCAGGTAACCGTGCAGCGCCTGACGGCGTTCATGCAGGTACTTGTACTCTTCAGAGCCTTCCGGGAAGGTGATGTACGGCAGTTTTTCCAGGTCTTCGTCGGCCACCGGCACGCTGAAACGATCGCGGACGTAGCGAACGCCGTCCATGTTCATTTTCTTCACCTGGTGAGCGATGTTCTTACCTTCGGCGGTGTCGCCCATGCCGTAACCTTTAATGGTGTGAGCAAGGATAACGGTCGCTTTGCCTTTGGTTTCTTTCGCTTTTTTGAATGCAGCGTAGATTTTCTTCGGATCGTGGCCGCCACGGTTCAGCGCCCAAATCTCATCGTCAGACCAGTCTGCAACCAGCGCTGCGGTCTCCGGGTATTTACCGAAGAAGTGCTCACGCACGTACGCGCCGTTTTTGGATTTGAAGGTCTGGTAGTCGCCGTCAACGGTTTCGTTCATCAGCTGAACCAGTTTGCCGCTGGTGTCTTTACGCAGCAGCTCGTCCCAACGGGAACCCCACATCACCTTGATAACGTTCCAGCCAGCGCCTTCGAAGATGCCTTCCAGTTCGTTGATGATTTTGCCGTTACCGGTGACCGGGCCGTCCAGACGCTGCAGGTTGCAGTTGATGACGAAGACCAGGTTGTCCAGTTTTTCGCGGGTCGCGATGGTGATGGCGCCTTTAGATTCCGGCTCATCCATCTCACCGTCGCCGAGGAACGCGTAAACGGTCTGCTCAGAGGTATCTTTCAGGCCGCGGTGTTCCAGATATTTCAGGAACTTCGCCTGGTAGATAGCGCCGATCGGGCCAAGGCCCATCGATACGGTCGGGAACTGCCAGAATTCCGGCATCAGTTTCGGGTGCGGGTAAGAGGACAGACCGTTGCCGTGAACTTCCTGACGGAAGTTGTTCATCTGCTCTTCGGTCAGGCGGCCTTCAAGGAACGCACGCGCGTAAACGCCCGGAGAGATGTGGCCCTGGAAGTACACCAGGTCGCCGCCGTCTTTGTCGTTGCGCGCACGGAAGAAGTGGTTAAAGCACACTTCGTAGACGGTCGCGGAAGACTGGAAGGACGCCATGTGGCCGCCGAGCTCGAGGTCTTTTTTGGACGCACGCAGCACGGTCATAATGGCGTTCCAGCGGATAGCAGAACGAATACGGCGCTCCAGTTCCAGATTACCCGGGTATTCCGGCTCTTCTTCAACGGGGATGGTATTGATGTACTGACGGGCGGCACTGCCCGCCGCTACGTTCACGCCGCCTTTACGGGCTTCGGAAAGCAGCTGATCGATCAGATACTGAGCACGCTCAACACCTTCTTCACGGATTACCGATTCGATCGCCTGTAGCCAGTCGCGAGTTTCGATCGGATCCACGTCATTTTGTAAACGTTCTGACATGGGGGTATTCCTTATCATCTATCTAATACGTTGATTTATCTGGAACCTGTCCCATTGCACTCTGTGCTCTTACAGCGTCCGGCTGCGTCTGTAGCGGCTGTGCGCCCCCTTTCTTTTCAAGGGCTTCATCTTGCCGCCGCGATGCAACCTGAACTACGGGCACTTAACAAAGCGCAATAAGACAGGTTCTGGGTTTAGTTGCCGCGCTTCAATGGCGCTTTTGGTACAAATCTTCCGGCACAAACCGGAAAAACATTAATTCTTACGTTGCTCCAGACGACGCAGCGAGCGGTCACGACGGCTCTGCTCACGGCTGCGGTCCAGCAAAATTTCTTCAATGAACGCCAGGTGACGATGCGAGGCTTCCCGCGCCTGCTCCGGCTCCCGCGCCATAATCGCCTCGTAAATCCGGGTGCGATGGCCGCTGACCAGCGGCAGCATTTCACGTCGCGCGTAGAGCAATTCGAAGTTCTGACGGACGTTTTGCGCCAGCATCGGCTCCATGCAGCGTAGCAGATGAAGCAGCACTACATTATGCGCGGCTTCCGTGACCGCTATCTGATACTGCACCACCGCGTTTGATTCTGCGTCCAGATCGCCGGACTCCTGAGCGCGCTCAATAGCCTGATGACATTCGCTCATCCGCGCTCTGTCTTCGTCGGTGCTGCGCAGCGCCGCGTAGTACGCAGCGATGCCTTCCAGCGCGTGACGCGTCTCAAGAAGATCAAACTGGGATTCGGGGTGGTCAGAGAGGAGTTCTACCAGCGGGTCGCTGAAGCTTTGCCAGAGCGTACTCTGAACAAAAGTACCGCCGCCCTGGCGACGAAGCAGCAGGCCCTTCGCTTCGAGACGCTGAATCGCCTCTCGCAGGGAGGGTCGGGAAACGTCGAACTGTTTAGCCAGCTCGCGCTCAGGAGGCAGTTTTTCGCCGGGACGCAGCGTCCCTTCGAGGATCAAAAACTCCAGTTGCTGCTCAATCACATCGGAAAGTTTTGGTTGGCGGATTTTGCTGTAGGCCATTATTCCCTGTCTCTGCCATTCGCCCGGAGTCAATTGGTATGACCAATTTAACGTTCGTGTTGGTAAAGTAACAAAGTATTCACCTTCTGTCCATCCTGGTTTTGATTGAAATCAGGAAAGCCCGCATATTTTAACAATGATAAAGAAATAACGTTTCAGAAATGTAACTCCGCGCAAATGAACCCGTTACCTCAAAAGCGGTAGTTTTAACTCAAATGAAACGTAAAGGCGTGCAACCTGAACCGTTTCATTAGTTTAAAATATGAATATCTATTCAATATCTGCGCTTAAGATGAATACGCGCGCCCGTCCGTGAAATAACCGCAGCGATTTACAAATGGTTTCTTTTTATTCACTCCGCGAGTGCCCGCTGAGAAAGCAGGTGCATTTGGCAGCGCTTATCACTATTCTTGGCGCTGCGGTAGTCGTTATTAGAAATTTCATCCTTATTGGCTGTAAAGAAAAGACTACACACAGCGACATAACAACATTACAGCAGCGCCACGCTGCGGATTAAAAATAACCACAAACGAGGTTTTATGATGGAAGGTCAACAGCACGGCGACACGCTGAAGCGCGGCCTCAAAAACCGCCATATTCAGCTTATCGCGCTGGGTGGTGCTATTGGTACGGGCCTGTTTCTGGGCAGCGCCTCTGTAATCCAGTCCGCAGGGCCGGGGATTATTCTCGGTTACGCCATCGCGGGGTTTATTGCCTTTCTGATCATGCGCCAGCTTGGCGAAATGGTCGTGGAAGAACCGGTGGCAGGCTCTTTTAGCCATTTTGCCTATAAATATTGGGGCGGTTTCGCAGGCTTCGCGTCCGGCTGGAACTACTGGGTGCTGTATGTGCTGGTGGCGATGGCGGAGCTGACCGCAGTCGGTAAATATATCCAGTTCTGGTGGCCGGAGATCCCGACCTGGGCCTCTGCCGCCGTCTTCTTTGTGGTTATCAACGCCATCAACCTGACCAACGTAAAAGTATTCGGCGAGATGGAGTTCTGGTTCGCCATTATTAAAGTTATCGCGGTCGTCGCGATGATCCTGTTCGGCGCCTGGCTGCTCTTTAGCGGCACCGCAGGCCCGCAGGCCACGGTGCGCAACCTGTGGGAACATGGCGGCTTCCTGCCGCATGGCGTCTCGGGGCTGGTCATGATGATGGCGATTATCATGTTCTCGTTCGGCGGCCTGGAGCTGGTCGGCATTACGGCGGCGGAAGCCGACGAGCCGGAAAAAAGCATTCCGAAAGCCACCAACCAGGTTATCTATCGCATTCTTATCTTTTATGTAGGTTCGCTGGCGGTGCTGCTCTCTCTGCTGCCGTGGACGCGTATCACGGCCGATACCAGCCCGTTTGTTCTGATTTTCCATGAGCTGGGCGACTCTCTCGTGGCGAACGCGCTCAACATCGTGGTGCTGACTGCGGCGCTCTCCGTCTATAACAGCTGCGTTTACTGCAACAGCCGTATGCTGTTCGGTCTCGCCAGACAAGGCAACGCCCCGAAAGCGCTGCAAAAAGTCGACAAGCGCGGCGTGCCGGTCAACACCATTCTGGTCTCCGCCGCCTTTACCGCGCTGTGCGTGCTGATTAACTACCTGGCCCCGCAGGAAGCCTTTGGCCTGCTGATGGCGCTGGTGGTTTCCGCGCTGGTGATTAACTGGGCGATGATTAGCCTTGCCCATATGCGTTTTCGCCGCGCCAAACAGCAACAGGGGGTGACGCCGCGCTTCCCGGCGCTCTTCTACCCGCTCGGCAACTGGCTATGCCTGCTCTTTATGGCTGCGGTGCTGGTCATTATGCTGATGACGCCGGGTATGGCGATCTCCGTGTGGCTGATCCCGGTATGGCTGCTTATCCTGGCTATCGGTTACTTCATTAAAGAGAAAAAAGCGAAAGCGGCGCACGCCCGCTAAGCTATCAAACCCTCACTCGTCCGGGTGAGGGTTGTTACCTTCCTCACAAATTCCTTCGCACAACACGATTATCCATCTCTGCGACTTATTACTGCTGCGCAGTTTTGCTTAGGCCGAATGATACTTCCGTCCATATCATTCACCGGAGATGTGTCGATGGAAAACAGCAGACTCTCTGTCAAAGAAAAAATAGGCTACGGAATGGGTGACGCTGGCTGCAATATTATCTTTGGCGCCATCATGTTGTTTGTTAATTACTTCTATACCGATATTTTTGGCCTGGCCCCGGCGCTGGTTGGCGTATTGCTTCTGTCGATTCGCGTCATTGACGCAGTGACCGACCCGATTATGGGTGCCATCGCCGACCGCACCCGCAGCCGCTTCGGGCGTTTTCGTCCATGGCTACTGTGGATAGCGTTCCCCTACGCGTTATTCAGCGTGCTGATGTTTACCACGCCGGACTGGAGCTACAGCAGCAAAGTTGTCTATGCCTTTGTGACCTACTTCCTGCTTTCCATTACCTACACCGCCATCAACATTCCCTACTGTTCGCTTGGCAGCGTGATAACCAATGACCCGAAAGAGCGTGTCGCCTGTCAGTCTTATCGCTTTGTGATGGTGGGTATCGCCACGCTGCTGCTCTCCCTGACGCTGCTGCCGATGGTGGATTACTTCGGCGGCGGGGACAAAGCCAAAGGCTATCAAATCGCCATGACCATTCTGGCGTTGATCGGCATGTGCATGTTCCTGTTCAGTTTCGCCACGGTGCGCGAGCGCATCCGCCCGGCGGTACCGACCAATGACGACTTAAAAGCCGATCTGAAAGATGTCTGGAAAAACGACCAGTGGGTGCGCATTCTGCTGCTGACCATCTGCAACGTCTGCCCGGGCTTTATCCGCATGGCGGCGACCATGTATTACGTCACCTGGGTTATGCAGCAGAGCACCAGTTTCGCCACGATGTTTATCAGCCTCGGCGTGATCGGCATGATGATTGGCAGCACGCTTGCCAAAGTGCTGACCGACCGCTGGTGCAAGCTGAAAGTCTTCTTCTGGACCAACATCGTGCTGGCGATTTTCTCCAGCGGTTTCTACTTCCTGAATCCGCACGCCACCGTACTGATTGTGGTGATGTATTTCCTGCTGAACGTGCTGCATCAGATCCCATCGCCGCTGCACTGGTCGCTGATGGCGGACGTGGATGATTATGGCGAATGGAAAACCGGCAAGCGCATCACCGGCATTAGCTTCTCTGGCAACCTCTTTTTCCTGAAATTAGGGCTGGCGATTGCTGGCGCGCTGGTAGGCTTTCTGCTCTCCTGGTATGGCTATGACGCGGGTGCCAAAGCCCAGAGCGCCACAGCGCTTAACGGCATCCTCATGCTCTTTACCGTGATCCCGGGCGTCGGGTATCTGATTACCGCGGGCGTTGTTCGCCTGCTGAAAGTGGACCGTGAACTGATGGCGCGTATTCAGAGCGACCTCGAAAAACGCCGCGAAAACTACCGCGAGCTGTCTGAATACCCGCAGACTAAACCTGTGGAAGCAAAACCGTAAGGAGCGATGATGAATACTTCACCCTGGCCAAACCCGCTGATTGAGCAGCGCGCTGACCCATTTATTCTGCGCCATCAGGGCCAGTACTACTTTATCGCCTCTGTGCCGGAGTATGACCGGCTGGAAATTCGCCGCGCGCCGTCGATTGAATCACTGCGCCAGGCGCAACCGGTGGTGGTCTGGCGTAAGCCGGATACCGGGCCGATGAGCGAGCTCATCTGGGCACCGGAGCTGCATTACATCAATGGCAAATGGTACATCTACTTCGCCGCGGCCCCGACACGCGCGCTGAAAGACAATATGTTTCAGCACCGGATGTACGTGCTGGAATGTGCAGACAGCGACCCGCTGACCGGCACCTGGACGGATAAAGGCCAGATTCAGACGCCTTACGATACCTTCTCACTGGACGCCACGACCTTCGAACATCAGGGCAAGCTCTGGTATCTGTGGGCGCAAAAAGCACCGACTATTCCGGGTAACTCTAATTTGTATCTGTGTGAGATGGAAAATCCGTGGACGCTGAAAGGCGAGCCGGTGATGCTGAGCAAGCCTGAGCTGGAGTGGGAGTGCCGCGGCTTTTTGGTCAACGAAGGCCCTGCGGTGGTGAAACACGGCGAACGCCTGTTCGTGACTTACTCTGCGAGCGCCACCGACGAAAACTACTGCATGGGGCTGCTCTGGATAGATCAGGCGGCGGATTTACGTGACTCGCGTAACTGGCATAAATCGCCGCAGCCCGTTTTCACCACCAGTTATGAAAACCGGCAGTACGGACCGGGCCACAACAGCTTCACCACGACACCGGATGGTCAGGACGTGCTGGTCTACCATGCGCGCAACTATACGGAAATCGAAGGCGATCCGCTCTGGGACCCGAACCGCCATACCCGCGTGAAGCTGGTCACCTGGGATGACGACGGCATGCCGCAGTTTGGCACTCCGCCCGCCGATCACCCCTGAGGTATCTTCAGCGGCACGCTCACATGAGCGTGCCGTAAATCGTTAACAACGCCACCACCACCACAATTACCAGCGTCGCTTTCTTCGCCATCGACACCGCCGCCCTCGGCGTTGCTACCTTATCCACGTGTGGCTCACGCGCCAGCGCAAACTGCGCCAGGCCCGTTAATACCTGATACTGCGAGGTATAGCGATCGAGCAGTGAGGCAAACCACGCAGGCAGCGCTTTCTCACCATGCCCGACGAGCGCATACACCACGCCCGCAAGACGCACCGGCACCCAGTCCAGCACATGCAATATGGCGTCGATGCCCGAAAGCAATCGCTGGTGCGGGGTGTGATGACGGGCAACCCAGCTCTGCCAGGCACGTAAGAAAGCATAACCCGTCAGCGTCACCGGCCCCCACATACCGCCCACCACAAACCAGAACATCGGTGCCAGATAAAAGCGGTAGTTAATCCACAACAGACCGTTTTGCAGTTCGCGCAAATACTCACGCTCATCGCAACCCGGCGGCACGCCGTGAATAAGCGTCAGCTCATACGCCATGTTTTCGCGCGCGTGGCTGTCATCCTGGCTCGCCGCTTTAAGGTAAGCATGATAGTGCCTGCGCACCCCGCCCGCCCCGATACACAGCACGCCGATTAAGATCCAGAAGATCAGCAGCGGCACATTAAAGAACCAGCCTTCCAGCGCGTTCAGGCACAGAAAGACCACCAACATTGCCAGCACTGCCATACCGAGCGTAAAGAACAGCGAAAAGTGGCGCACGCGGCGAAACAGCGGCTCAAGGCGATGATCCAGTTGCCAGTGCTCGCCCAGTTTGAAAAGCCGTTCGGCGATAAGCACCAGCAGCAGGGTGAAAAGCGTCATCTCATCTCCTTATCAGACGGGTCGGCCACCAGCGCGCGAAAGCGCGGCCAGTCAAAAGCCGGACCGGGATCGGTTTTACGTTCAGGCGCGATATCGCTGTGGCCGGTCATATGACTTTTCATCGCCGGGTAAAGGCTTATCAGCGTGCGCGTCACGGCGGCCAGTTGCCGGTACTGCGCATCGGTGTAGGGCTCTGTGTCCGTTCCTTCAAGCTCAATGCCAATAGAAAAGTCGTTGCAGCGCTCGCGCCCCTCGTAGCAGGATACGCCAGCGTGCCAGGCGCGTTTATTAAAAGGCACATACTGCACAATTTCACCATCGCGACGAATCAGGCAGTGCGCCGAAACGCGCAGGTGGGCGATGCCTGCGAAATAAGGGTGCGCCTGAGGGTCAAGCGTACCGGCGAACAGCGCATCGATCCACGGGCCACCGAACTCGCCCGGCGGCAGGCTGATGTTATGCACCACCAGCAACGAAGGCGCTTCATCCTCAGGCCGGCAGTCATGATGCGGCGAGGGCGCGTGCCGGGCATCCACCAGCCAGCCATCTTTCACCTGCATGTGCAATTCTCCTTTCTGTGGTACTCAAACTCGCTTCAGAGTAGCATGTTTCATTCTTTTGATTAGCCACCAATCTGGAGTTATATCATGCCACCTCGCCGTTACAATCCGGACCATCGACGTGACGCGCTACTGGAACGAATCGCCCTGGATATCCCCTTTACCGTCGCTCAGGCTCTGCGTGAAGATCTTGGCGGCGAGACCGATGCCAGCCGCGATATTACCGCGCAGTTGTTACCGCCAGACAGTCGCTCGCATGCGGTCGTCATTACGCGCGAGGCGGGCGTATTCTGCGGTAAGCGTTGGGTTGATGAGGTGTTTATCCAGCTTGGCGGCGATGTCCGCGTCACGTGGCACGTAAAAGATGGTGACGACGTGCAGCCCGATCAGCCGCTTTTTGAGCTTGAAGGCGCCTCCCGCGTTCTGCTGACGGGCGAACGCACCGCGCTGAATTTCGTCCAGACGCTTTCCGGTGTGGCTACCGAAGTGCGCCGCTATGTGGCGCTGCTGGAAGGTACGCGCACACAACTGCTCGACACCCGTAAAACCATACCGGGCCTGCGCAGCGCGCTGAAATACGCGGTACTGTGCGGCGGCGGCGCTAACCATCGTCTTGGGCTTTCTGATGCCTTTCTTATCAAAGAAAACCATATTATCGCTTCCGGCTCGGTGCGCCAGGCGGTTGAGAAAGCGTTCTGGCTGCACCCTGACGTGCCGGTAGAAGTCGAGGTGGAATCGCTTGATGAGCTGGACGCCGCGCTGAAAGCCGGTGCCGATATCATCATGCTCGACAACTTTACCGTCGATCAGATGCGTGAAGCGGTAAAACGTACTGCGGGCCAGGCACGGCTGGAAGTTTCCGGCAACGTCACGCTGGAAACGCTGCGCGAATTCGCAGAAACCGGCGTGGATTTCATCTCTGTGGGTGCATTGACTAAACATATTCGCGCGCTCGACCTCTCCATGCGTTTTCGCTGACTCATACCGGGCAGGTTTTCGCCTGCCCTCTCCTTTTCTTGCCGTTATCTTCCTGTGTCCTCTCTTTTTTGTCTCCGTGTTTTTTCAACACTCTGTTGTTTATTAAACAATTTGCGAGACGTTACGCAACCGCGTTGCAGTTTCATGCAACAACATAATTTTCTTCTGAAGACAGATTCCTGAATCGGTTTCTTTGTCTGGAGCAGCCTTTTACGGCCTGCCAGAGTGGCGTCACCCAAACAAGGAGGAACCATGAACAGACAGGGCGGCTTTACACTCATTGAACTGATGGTGGTAATTAACAGTAAATTACTGTACAAATACCGCATCTGTTAATTCATCTCTCGCCCACAATGCCATAATCCATAAGATATTGATTTTAATATATAATGATATCAAAAGGATTTGATCAATCTTAACCATCACTTCCTATTTTTAGACCCCCTTCTACTATATTTCTCGTCAGTAGAGATCTAATGGCATCTTTTCGCCTATGTACTAATAAAGTATCCTTTGCTTTCGCCAAAATGGTGGTAATCATCTTCAGAACATAGTAAAAATGCTATTGATTTCTATATAGTTCTACCTCTCCTTTAGTTTTTATTAAGATGGCAGTTTCAAATCAGGAACACACAGGTATCATGTACTAACAGCTATAAAACTTAATCAGGTGCTAACCATGGACTCGAAATCTCTTGTTGAACTTTCCCATGACATACAATCTGGACTAGGAAACATTGACGTTCCAGATTTTGATAACATCAAAACTATCGGAATGGCATCAATACTAGCAATGCATATACGAGGATTGGGAGAAATTGATTATGAAGTTTTAAGGAAAGTCAGTGACTTTTTTTTCAACATACCTTCATATGCTTTAAAAAGCGTATTGGAAGTACTGGCTGAGATAGAATATGTAGATTTAATAACGAAAGACAAAAGAATATTGTCAGTAATTCCAAACGTTCCTCGATTCAAAGATCTCTATCAAGGTGTTGGTGATTATTTCACATTTAGCGATCTCAACGAACATGAGCAAGGCACATTGATAATATTATCTAATCTTCAAAACAAACCCGAAAACAGAGACAAACTAATTCATTCTACAGGCATCGACAATACTCTTTTTTCTCGTTGTTTAGAGATTGGTGAAAAAGGTAATTACTTTAGAAATTATAGAGCTAGAGGAAAAAACATCATAGCTAGCCCATTTTATTTTGCCGATAATTTAGAGTCACTTGTCGATATTTCAGCCAAAATTGGTTCAAATGATATTGATGCTGTTTTAAAAATTATAAAAGATAATCAGGGATGGCCTCTCTCACTGATCGAATCACAATTAGAAATCGGTGGAAAAAAGCTAACAAAAGTACAAAAAGAACTTTTAATTGGTTTTTGCCAAGAGGGTGTACTCAAACCCCCTTCAATTGATTTCGGAAACCAAAAACAAGAAACATTCATATTCACACCGAGGCCCGGAAATATAAAATTGAATGCAGCTAACAGAGAGATTTATGAACGAGCAATGGCGTTAGTTTCTTGTGTTAGGAAAGGACAATTACTGCACGACAAATATAGAATAAGGCTTCCAGTTAGAATATTGGAATCATTAAAAGAAAAAGGTTATCTTAATCAAAATTCAGAAGCTGCATCCCAGTATAGGAATCTGGTGTTTTTAAAAGTTGGAATGCTAAAAGCTAAGGATCATAACAAGTGGGAATTTCATTTAATAAAAACAGAAGAAAATATTGAAGCATTAGATTTAGCAATAAGTCTCTTAAAAACAGGAGAACTTGCAAATTTAGAAGTTGATCAAAATGCAAAAATAGCATTAACTCAAGATGAAAAATACATTCAATCTATCATTAGCTCCGCAGAACTTAGAACTAGAGACAAGATAAAACAAAGCGAGGAAGCAAAAGAACAATTTGAACAACTGATTTTCGAAATGGAGTAATGGTAATGGCTAACTTAGATAAAGACCTAGGTTTGAAGCAAGACGCTATAAGGTTTTGCTTGATAAATGGTTACTTGCCATTTTTAGAAGTTAACGTTGAAAACTATAGGGAACTTTCTGATACATCTACAATTATAACAGATGTAGATGTTTTAGGGGTTGCTTTTGATATAACTGGAAAAACCAGAAAGATAATTTTCGATTGTAAAACCCTTAAAAATACCAGCCCTATTAATAGAGCGTTTTGGGCTTCCGGTGTTATGAATTTTTTAGGCTATGATGAAGCATTCATCATATTAAGAAAGAAAGCAAGTGAGGCCCATAGACTTTCCGCAAAAACAATTAATGTCCACCTTTTTGATGAAGATCAAATGAAAGGATATGCACAATCATTTTCGATGAATTTCAATATTGATTTAAGCTACTCTACGGATATTAATAATTGGATAAGTATACAGGAAGTATATAAAACAGATAAAACCATCCAAAAATATGGCGAATTTTTAGCAAGTTCGGTTCCTACAGAAAATGATCCAGCGAAGAATTTGAGAAGATTTATTGCTGCTTTACAAAAAGTGAAGAATGAACTAGACCCTCAAAAAAATAAACACAGAGCAATTTACTTGCATAGCTTAATGACATTCTCATATATTATGGCATGCTTAGTACAGCAACTAAGAGGGTTAATTGATTTTGATTATAATCAGAATGAATTTACAAGACTTCTCAAATATTATATCTGGGGAGGGAAAGATAGCTTTATATTAAGACATAAGATGAGAGAACTAATCTCATCTAATGACAGTTCGATTCAAAATATAGAGCCAGAGTTAAGGAATTGGGATGACTTTATTGAACTCACAAGGAGTCTACTTGACTCTCCTAATGATATAATTAAATGTTGCCATGTGTTACGTGAATTTAGTTTTTCAGAACTATCCATGCATGACATTAAAAAGGATGAGCAACTATCCACTCTAATTTCAGATAATTCAAGAATTCGTCAATTTATAATGATAATGGCTAGATACTTGACCAATTCGATGAAAATGCCAAAAGATTTCATTAACGACCTGGTATCAATATTTGATAGATTGAGATAAAAAGAAGAGCAGGCTCGAATTAAATTTCGTGCCTGCTCACCATATAAACAAATGATATTAATGCATTCAACCAGATAATATTTAATTCAAGGCAGTAATGATTTCCTTAATAACAATTACCCTTTCTGAATCCAATCTCAGGGTAATGACTCCAACTTATTGATAGTGTTTTATGTTCAGATAATGCCCGATGACTTTGTCATGCAGCTCCACCGATTTTGAGAACGACAGCGACTTCCGTCCCAGCCGTGCCAGGTGCTGCCTCAGATTCAGGTTATGCCGCTCAATTCGCTGCGTATATCGCTTGCTGATTACGTGCAGCTTTCCCTTCAGGCGGGATTCATACAGCGGCCAGCCATCCGTCATCCATATCACCACGTCAAAGGGTGACAGCAGGCTCATAAGACGCCCCAGCGTCGCCATAGTGCGTTCACCGAATACGTGCGCAACAACCGTCTTCCGGAGCCTGTCATACGCGTAAAACAGCCAGCGCTGGCGCGATTTAGCCCCGACGTATCCCCACTGTTCGTCCATTTCCGCGCAGACGATGACGTCACTGCCCGGCTGTATGCGCGAGGTTACCGACTGCGGCCTGAGTTTTTTAAATGGCGGAAAATCGTGTTGAGGCCAACGCCCATAATGCGGGCGGTTGCCCGGCATCCAACGCCATTCATGGCCATATCAATGATTTTCTGGTGCGTACCGGGTTGAGAAGCGGTGTAAGTGAACTGCAGTTGCCATGTTTTACGGCAGTGAGAGCAGAGATAGCGCTGATGTCCGGCGGTGCTTTTGCCGTTACGCACCACCCCGTCAGTAGCTGAACAGGAGGGACAGCTGATAGAAACAGAAGCCACTGGAGCACCTCAAAAACACCATCATACACTAAATCAGTAAGTTGGCAGCATCACCCAATCTCAGGAGGCATTCATTTCTTTCTTCACGCGAAACACTGTAGCCCTGCCACAATCGCACAGCTTTGCGATCTCGTCTGGTGTGTTTTTTCCGGCTTTTAACATATCGATAATCTTGCTGTGTAGTTCTTTGTTCTTTTGCTTGCCCTTGTACTTCTTAGCTTCTTTGGCAATAGCGATCCCCTCGTTGCGGCGTGATGCGATCATGCCACGCTCAAATTCCGCTACTGCCCCCATCATAGTCAGGATCAGGCGTGATTGTGGGGAGTTGTCGAAGCTCATCGAGTTTGCGAGGAATTGAACAGTAATCCCGCGATCAACGAGATTATCAATCATCACCAACAAATCGCGGGTATTACGTGCGAGGCGATCAATGGAATGGGTAACGAGGGTGTCCCCTTCGCGGAGGTGAGAAAGCATGTTCAACAGTTCAGGTCTTTCGCTGGTGGATTTCCCTGACTCTTTCTCTGTAACAATTTTGTCACAAATAGGTTCCAGTACTGCCAACTGACGCTCAAGATTCTGATCCTTCGTTGAGACTCTCGCATAACCAAAAATCATTTTCCTACCCTCACTACTGATCAGTATCATTTAAATTATCTCAATGATACAGTATCATTTATATCCCTTCAACATTTAAATGATACGAAGTGAGACAGGAAAACCGAGTATCGTTGGGGAGTACTCAAAAGAGATTTTGCACTGCTCATTTTTTAATCTCAAATAGCAAATTACATTTTTCACTTTGCCTTAAAGATACGATGTAATTAGTGTATGGCATACATTGATAATGAACTAATTAAAATATGATGTAAAAATACTTGTCATTCCCATAATATCTGAAATGAAAAGTACTTCGCATACAATCAAAAACGTTGGAATGATATATGGGAAAAATCTAATAGCATAACCTTTAACAAATTTCCAAAGCCTAACAATTCCAGTTATATTAAAATCATTACGGGATTCTAAAGTTGCAAAGAGATAGTCGACCCGCTTGTGATTTTCACAGCTACAAGTAACCTTATTATACATCTTGTGGTACTTGTTTAAATCAACCACAGCCACCTCCGATTCAGGTTCAAAAATTTCTGCTCTAAGCCTCCTGATAAGCTCTTTTATTTTAACACCACATTCATCAAGTAATGCTGCTCTTAGTTCATATTTTGAAGTTGCAATAACCACAGAATAAACAAGAACTGAAACAGCTAAGAATATTTGAATTACAGTTAAAGCATTGGAGCTATAATGCATCTCCCTGCCTGTTATTTGGAATAAAGGAATAAAAATCAACCCAAGGGATAGGATTGTAGTTGTAAAAAAAGAATAGAAACTAATATTTTTTAACGACTCAGCCCTATTGAAGCGACATCTTGATGTCACACGCATACTGTTAAGTAATTTTATTTTAGGATCTTGAATTTCCCTTTCTACCGGATTTAAAGATAAAAACCAAAAAAACATTTTTTTCATAGCCACCTCTATTTTCTGAGAAAACTTTTTAGTAAACATAATTGTTATCAATGAAAAGAAGTTAAAGTGTATACAAAACCACAAAGAAAAACATATTAAATTTCATCTTTTGTCAGGAATATCAAATTTTTACTAACATGTACTTACACAAAAAAATTGCCACCTACGATTCAACAAACAATTCTTATAGATGGGAAAGATTTTATAGTTCCCGAGACAATGAAAATATTATAACGAGGCCTGAGTTTTTTAGTCAATTCAGGTTTAGTAAAAAGCTCAGTACTGAGAGCTGAGTACACTGCATTTGGTCGGCGGGGTTGAACCTGACCATACGAACGAGATTTCAAATCGTGCAGAAAAAAACTGACTGTACTTTTATCTCAGTAAACGATCCCTTTAACTTTTGAACCAGAAAAAGGGATGACTAATTTTATATTATTTTATGCTCTTAAGGCAGGTAACCATAGCTACTTTTCAAATATTAAGCTCTTTTGATAATCCATTAGCCTTAACATTCTCAATATCTTCTTCGGATGGATGAAAGAATGGTTCAATCCCAAACAGTTTTTTTTCTCTAAGTAAAGATGAAAATTTATTCATTTCTATAAGAAATTCACTGGGTTTAGTAGAAATTCGATGTATAGGTGGTTTTTCCCCTTTTAAAACACTATGTACTGCTTCAGGTATGCTAGGATAATGTTCAATACCATGAACTATATACTTTTGACAAAACCACGCCAATCTATCGTTAGTGCAATTGTTATATTCTTTTCTATCTTCATCAACGCATAGAATATTAAATGCTATAAAAACCTCCTTATGTATTTCTTGTGGATTAAAAAGTATTCCTCTACTTTTATCTTTAAAAGGATGTGCGACCCAACGATCTCTAATAGAAATAATCCCAGAATCCTTTATCCGTTTACATAGACTATTAATATAACCAAAGTCAGATTTGAATTCTGGTGACATAGATATATCTTTCATATTAAACTTAATGAGTTCATAAAAGATATTAAAATTCAGTATGACACTATTTACAAAAGGCTCATTGAAAGCAATAAAGGCTTTTTTTTCATCATCAGCATTCTGGAAAGCATTTGGATAATTACCTATCATATATCTAAAGCTCAGATATGAACTTCCAATATTAAACAATGAATTGTAAACTCTATCAATGCCTATTTTTTTGTTCAAGAAACGCTCAACATTTTCATTGAAATAATTTTTAGAAATATTAAAATCAGTATTACCATACTTTGACTTAAGGTAATTATCTTGAGGGAACGTATAAAATTTTATAAGAAGGAAAAGTATCTCTTTCTGATTCAATGATAAATTATCAAACATAACAAATCCCTCGTGGAATTAACAATAATAAAATCTATCATAGTACATAAAAACCTAACCAATTCGGTGTTGTGACCGTCTATAGTATATCATTATAGTTTCAGTATACAAATAATCTGTATGGTATATACGTTGAGTATGCCCAAGTTTAGAAAAAAATAATCTTAATCAAAAATTAGACACTTTTCCAATTTCACTACTATCAATTTAAATTTTAAAGGATAATGTACCCATACTCATATTCATCACTTGAATACAGGCCGATTACACGGCCTTATTTGTAACATTAATCATTGAGAACGATCCAGTACCATATATGTGGGTTGGCACATGCTGCCACGCTCCTGTAACCAGTAGTAATCCAAATCGGCAACTCGAACATTCAGACCTGAATCAACACGGTTGATCTGTAGCCGTAGCCCTACAGTATCCTTGTACGATAAACCAGATTTAACATTGTATTTGTACTTAACCCCGTTTTCTTCTTCAAATGACTTGAGATAAGGGGTGATTTGCTTCTGAATTTCTTTCAAACAAATAACTTCATTGCCAACAATAAAGGGTTTTTCTATTTTTCCGTCTGGTACTGCCGCTATTGAAGAGACAGAAACACAAAATAGCATGGCTGCGATAGAAGTTTTTTTCATTTTAATATTCCTTATTGAAGGTTAGTACTTAATACTTCACCAGTATCAGCATTGTATGTGCAGGAGTATTGTATATTTTTAAACGCACCGAAACCGTTTTGAGCCTGTGCTCGATGCCCGTAAAGAGTAACTAATCTCCTGTTTTTATCGTACCAACTTAGAGAGGAAAATTTTGGTTCTGTAATTCCATCAGTCCACTTAAATTCGTACTTAGCAGAATCCTCGACAGCTTTTTCACATACATAATCTCCTCGTTCATGTTTCGATATATAGCATTCTGGATTGTCACTACGCATGCATTCAATCTCTTGTTCTTTTGCCTTTTGTTCTTTCTCTGCTGCAAGAGCTGCATCCTGAGCGGCTTTGGCTTCAGCTTTAGATTTCTGCTCTGCCAAATACTTTGCGTAATCAGTAGCATTGGTAATGTTATTTTCACGGGCGTGAGAAAAATCTCTACCGTCTTTAAAACCAAGTTTTTGTGCTCTCGCTTCATCGCTTGAAGAACGGGCTGCACCTGCCGCGATAACAAGTCCGATGATCAATACTGGCACTGTATAATTGTTCACGATTTTATAGGGTAAGTACTTCGCTTTGAGCGTACCAGACCCCAAAACAGCCCAACCTATAGCGATAACACATGCCACCAATTGGCACAATCCAGCGGCTGTAAGCATTACGACCGACGAGAAGCCAGTACCGGCTGCGAAAAGATCACCAAATTTCTCCATTGACGCAAGGAATAAAAATACGCCCCAAATTCCATAGATTCCTATTTTTAAAAACTTATTCACTGTAATTTTCCTTTAAAAATTTTCCAAGTCAGATAGTTCATTCCATTTATATAATCGGCAATAATTCGTTTGCCTTTAGGTATCTCTCTCAAAAAGAAATCCCCCAATTATTAGTTGTACAACTCTCACTGCTTTATCACTCCCGTTAGCTTCTTTCAGGCCAAAAGTACGGACTGAAACCATCCGTTTTCAAGCTCTCAAGAGTAACACGTACACCCATCATTGATCGATATTAACGATCAATAATTAGATAATTGATCGTTCTAATCTATCAAAATCTATTAATTCAATACAAATCAATAGGTAAAAACGATCAAGGGGATTCGTAGAACATGAAAAAGGCTATGTGTCTGATTTCAATACGGGGAGGACTGTCGATTCCATTACGTAAACGCTCTTAAAGAGTCGCTACGGCGTTCTATGCGTTTTTGTGCGTTCAGGTATGTCAGTGATGAACAACGCGTTCAGGGGCTTCCTGTGCATTTTGTCGGGAACACCATCATGGAAAGGGATTGATCGGATCGGGTTCGCTTCTCTCAGAGCAGTACTTATAGGGCTTTTCCAGTAACTGTAACGGCAGATCCCCCACTAAGTACAAAAAGGAATTTTTTGTATAATAAGTAATTAAATAACAATCGGTTATGTACTTAGTGACAGAACTAAAAACGCGATTGGTTCGCTCTGCCAGTGACTGAAAGGAACGCAGCAGTAGAACCGAATCCAGCGAACAGTACACGCAAAGCGGGTGCTGTTTAAATGTTTTATTTGTATAAACAATGGGATAGCTATCAAGTACTCACTACGTGAGCACTCTCACTAACTACCCGAAACAGTTCGCTTGCTTCGCCGCTCCTGCTTTCAGGTAGTTAATTCGCATTCGCTCTTTGTGATGTCGGAAATTAATTACCTATTGATTTATAAGGTATTATTTTTCGGACATTTGCTGTATATGATGGTGTTCCCGACAGGGAAGCAGAGCTATTTCTGTTTCTTTTTTGCTGCTTTTTCGTACTTCTCGTACATGGCTGCCCTTTCCTCAGTACTGAGATCTTCGTTAGTAGCATTGGCAAGAAACGCCCTGAACGCTTCTAACTCAAGCCCTGGATTGTTGTCTTTCCAGCGTCTGAAACGCGTTGCTTTAGTGTCATCAAGAGTGAAACGCTTTTCCTTGTTCATTGAGCCTTGTGGCCTGCCTCTCTGCCCTTGTTCATCATCATCAATACCGAGATCTATGTACTCAATATTGTCTGTGAGTGATCTGGCTTGCCATTCATCAAAAACATAGACTATCTGCGTTTCAGCACTGTCAAAATTCCTCGAAATCCCTCGTAGTACGAACTGGTGTAGACTTTCGTACTCCCTTGCAACGTGTATCGCTTCGCCGTCAATCTTAAAGAACAATTCACACTGTTTAGCTTCTGTTTCAGAGGGACGCATACAAGCCAACCAAACGCACGTGAGCAAGTGTTGGTACTGGTTAAATCCTCTGGCATCCGGGCTTATCTCTGTGCCGTTCTTGAGGCTCTGAGAATCGCTTTTGTTCTTCGTCCAGTAGAAGTCCTGTCCCTCAAGTTTTTCATCAATAAATGAGTATATTCTTTGTAATTTATCAGGGTTGTTAGTTTTCCATGTCCTTGATAGTTTATGATTTTTTGAGAAGTAATAAACCTTTAATCTGTCTTTGAGATCTGTTTTTCGTGTTAATAATCCGCTAAGGGGAGTACTTTCAAAGAGTTCTTTATTGCCTTTATAGATCAATGACTTTTCAAAATTAGCACCGAGAAAGGTAATTGATACGTCTTTGTACTTATTGAGATCTTTCCATGCGGTAATATTAAGCTGTTCCTTTTCGATATCGGTAAAGTACTCATTATTCATTATAAAAAGATCATTATCATTCAATACTGAAAGTTGATTTAAAATGTTCTTTACTATATCCCCCTTTACGTCTGGGTTTCTTTCAGCCGCAATATACATATTTTTGTCATCTAAAATTTGCACTTTATGGATTAAAACATTGCGGATAACATTTTTTATTTCTGGACTACCTTCATTGATATTTTGAAAAGAGTGAAAATTAGTCACATCGTCAATATAAACATTCCAGTTAGATAACAATTCACGAGGTATTTTGAAAAACGTTTTATCTGTTATGATTAATGTTTTATTACTTCCAGATGAAAGAAATTCAATGACTGAACTAATAACACTTTCATCTTTTGGTACTGTATCCGTAATAATATACTCACAGTTATTGATTTGTTTTGCTGTCTGCTTAATAAGTTCTTGAGTGTTCTGTACTAAAATATATTTTTCAGTACTTTCGCTTTCGTTAATTATTTTACATATTGCACGGGTCTTACCCGAACCACACTCAGCAGATATGTACTTAAACTTGTTATAAATAGGTGTAGGATTAATCATTTGCACACGCTCCATATTGATTAATTTAGAAAGGCCGATTCGTTCCAGTGAGTCGGCCTTTCGTCGTTTTAGTTATTAGTATTTAGAGTATACATTATCAAGCTTAAATCCCAAACTATAATGAATACACTCAGAAAGGGAATTAGTTCCTAATTAGATGTTCAACTTTTTTTAAGTCATCATTCTGAACACCCATGTACAGTACCTCACCACTTTTGCTATTAATTACGATAGCTTGTTTTTCATTAATGGCAATATAATTAACAACCAAAAATATTGTATCGCTATATCTTTTTATAATTATACTTTTGATTACACGTTTAACCTTGATGTTAAAGTCGAGTCTTAAATCCACATTCAACGGATCACGCAATTCCTCTGAATATTTTTTCAACTCGTCGAATGTACTGACATTCACATTCAAACGTTTTAGATTAGATATTTCAGATTCAATTTCTCCAATTTTCTTCTGTAGATTTTTCAATATCCTTCTGTCATTAGGATCGGGTATATCCTCTTTCTCGATATCTTGCAATATCTCATCTCTGTATTTTATGTGCGTTAACAATTCAATTGAGAGATGATTTACTCTAATCTGAACTTCAGACTCATTCGCATTCAATGACGAGAAATCAAAATTCCTGATATGTTGCAATAATGCATTTTCGAAAAGCTTGTATTTGAATCCACGTTCCTGACATCTATCAATCTTAACAAGACTGCCGCCACAACGAAAGTATGACTCACCACTTGGTTCAACACTGTTAACCTGAACATATCTACCACATTCCATGCATATACATAATCCAGCAAATAAGTTATTTGCCTTGCGATGTATTTTCCCAACAGGATTACGCTGTTTCCGTAGTTGGTCAACGATATGAAATAGTGATAAATCTACAACTACTGGATATATAACAAGACCACTCAGTTTTTTCCTACCAGTTGAATTAAACTTTCCAATCAATCGCTCATCTTTTATTATCTTGTTTAAGTGAGCAATAGTTGGTTCACTATCATTGATTAACATATTCCTTTCTTTTAATACATCGCGTATTGCGGCAGGACCGAAACCATCAGCATACATCTGGAATATAAGATTGTACTTTTCCTTCTCCCCTTCTTTGATTACATATCCATTGTCTTTTACTTCCAACCACGATGGGACTCGATTAGTCAGTACTGCTTTACCATCGATCGCGTTTTTAATTCGTTCATCCCAATTCTTGATACTCAATCGGGCTTTACGTTTACTCTCGTTATGAGCACGTTGTAACCCACCTGTAATGATACTGAGGTCACTACTGGAATGATGTATTGTTTCAGTTTCGACTTCATGGATATCACATCCGGCAGTAATCAAATTGAGGAATAGATTAGCGGCTTTAATTGGTTCTGCTCGACTAAATCGGTCAAGATTCTCGATAACTAAAACCGCATTGATAATCTTACGCTCCAATACATCATCAATGAATGATTTCAGCACTGAACCATCTTCTATGTTCTTACCGCTATACGCCGAGATACCTTCTGCGTACAACCAGTTAACCGATCCTAACTCGTATCCTCGATTATGTAGAGAATCATCGTATGCAGCAACGTAATCTCGCAGCATTGTTTGCTGTCTTGGCATGCCATAACCATCTTTAGCCTGCCCTCGCGAACTGACACGAGCATAGCAATACACCGTTTTTTGCATTCTATTTTACCAAAACCTATGACAGTAAAATTCAGTATATCATGGTGGTGATAGGCATCATCGCCATACTTAGCGCCATTGGCGTACCGGCATATCAGAATTACCTGCGCAAAGCAGCGCTGACGGACATGCTGCAAACCGTTATCCCTTATCGCACTGCTATTGAGCTGTGCGCTATAGATCGCGGTGGGCTTAGCAGCTGTGATGCAGGCGCAAACGGCATTCCGGCCCCTAAAACCACCCGTTATGTGAGCGAAATGACTATCGCACAAGGCGTGATAAGCGCTACCGGGCAGGATAGCCTTAACGGCTTATCGGTGACGCTCACACCGCAGTGGAACACCACTAACGGTATGGAAGGCTGGAAGCGAACCTGTGATACCAGCGATACCGCATTGAAGCAGGCCTGCGAAGACGTCTTTCGCAGCTCGTTACCTTAAGCGAGGACGCTGCAATGCCAATCGATTACCTGCATACGTTATGCCAGCGCTATAACGCTCTGGTACTGGATATCGATGACGCCACGGTGCATATCGCCGTGGCGGGCGAACCCAGTAATGAGCTGATGGATGCGCTACGTTTTTCCACGCACCGGCATATTGATATTGAATGCTGGAGCCCTGAACGGCTGGAAAAAGAACGGCAACTGGCGGCAGAGCCGTTACGCCAGACAGCTCAGGAGGAAACCGCTTCTGTGGTGGAGCTGGTTAACCAGACGCTGCAACAGGCGCTACAGCGGCGCGCTTCCGATATCCACTTTGAGCCTGCCGAAGCGCACTACCAGGTAAGATTTCGTATCGACGGCGTTTTACATCCATTGCCGCCGCTACCTGCAACGCTTGCTGATGCGCTGACGGCGCGTCTGAAAGTGCTGGGTAATCTTGACATTGCGGAGCGCAGGCTCCCGCAAGACGGACAATTCAGCATCGAGCTTGGCGGGCGAACAGTCTCTTTTCGCATCTCTACCCTGCTTTGCCGCTGTGGCGAAAAGGTGGTTTTGCGTCTGTTACAGCAAACGGAACAACCACTGGAAGTCCAGGCACTGGGGCTGTCGCAGGCGCAGCAGACACTTTTTTGTCAGGCGTTACAGCGCCCTCAAGGGTTAATCCTGGTGACTGGCCCGACAGGGAGCGGTAAAACCGTCACGTTGTACACTGCGCTCAATACACTTAATGCACCACAGGTAAATATCTGTAGCGTGGAGGACCCCGTCGAAATTCCTGTAACGGGCCTGAACCAGACGCCGGTGCTGCCGAAGGCCGGACTGACTTTTCAGGCGGTGCTACGGGCGTTGCTCAGGCAAGATCCTGACGTAATCATGATTGGCGAGATTCGCGATCTCGAAACTGCTGAAATCGCGGTTAAAGCGGCGCAGACCGGGCATCTGGTGCTCTCCACGCTTCACACTAACTCTACAACCGAAACCCTGGTGCGGCTTGAACAGATGGGTTTGCCGCGCTGGATGCTGGCCTCCGCACTTGAGCTGGTCATCGCACAACGGCTGGTGAGGAAGCTTTGCCCTTACTGCCGCGTCTTTTCACAGGAACCAGTGACGCTCCCGGCTTCACTCTGGCCGCGCCCGATTCATTCCTATAAAGCCTGTGGGTGCGAGCGCTGTTACGGCGGTTATTACGGGCGTATCGCGCTTTTCGAGCTGCTCAGCATTAATGCCGCGCTGCGCCAGACTATCGCCAGCGGCGCGCCGCCTGAAGAGATCGCTTTACAAGCGCGGGCGCAGGGCATGACCACTCTGTTTGAGCATGGGTTACAGGCTGTCGAAGCGGGGCTGACGACGCCTGAAGAGCTTTATCGCGTTTCGGGTATGCCGCATGGATAACTTGTTATGGCGTTGGCGCGGCGTTAATAAAGAAGGCGCAAGCTGCGAAGGCATGGTCTGGGCGTCAGATAAAATCAACGCATCGCTGCAGCTGATGGATGACGAGGTGCAACCTTTCATGCTTAAGCGCGCCAGCATAAACCCACGCCACTGGGGCAGCGAACATAAAATTCTGGCAATCCGCCAACTGGCGGCCCTGCTCCAGGCAGGCGTCAGCCTGACGCAAGGGTTAATGATGCTGGCAAGCCAGCATCCCATCGCACAGTGGCGCGCACTTCTTGGGGAACTTGCGAAACAGCTCGGTCGAGGCGTCGCCTTTTCAGAAACCTTGCGCCAGTGGCCGGCGGTTTTTCCGCCACTCTATATCCTGCTTATGCGCACCGGTGAACTGACCGGAAAGCTTGACGTATGCTGCCGGCAGCTGGCGCAACAGCAGGAAGATCAGCAAAAACTGCGTAAGCAGGTCATTAAAGCGCTGCGCTATCCGGCATTTATTTTTACCGTCGCGTTGTTGCTGACACTCGGGATGACCTGCTTTGTTCTCCCGCAGTTTACGGCTATCTACCGCTCCTTCAATACGCCGCTGCCGCTGGTGACGCGCGCTGTTATCGCATTGTCTGAAGCTTTGATACAGCACGCCGCCTTGTGGCTCAGTGTTCTGGTGATTACGCCTGCGGTCATTATCAGGCTTCGCCGCAGACCACAATGGCAGCTACGTGAGGCCGCATGGCTGCTGAAGATGCCGCTTTTTGGCGCGCTGATTCGCGGCCAGCAGTTAAGCCAGATCTATACGGTCCTGTCACTCATGCAGCGCGCCGGTATTCCGTTACTGCAAAGCCTGGGAAATGTGGAAGAGACTCTGGCATCGCCTTTGTGGCAACAGGCTGTCGGGCGCGTTAAAGCCAGCATCGCCGGTGGCCTGCCGTTCTGGAAGGCTCTGGAACAGGAATCCGTTTTTACCGCCCTGTGTATTCAACTGGTTCGCACTGGCGAAGAAACCGGCTCGCTGGATCTGATGCTGGAGAAACTTGCCGAATGGCATCTCGGTCAAACGTCTGAGCGCGCACAAACGCTGGCGGCCACGCTGGAGCCGCTCATGATGATGGTTATCGGGTTAATCGTCGGTACGCTGGTGGTGGCGATGTATCTGCCGATATTCCGGCTCGGGGATGCGATGAGTGGAATGAATTAATGCTGGCGCAAGAAGTGCGCCAGCATAATGTTCAGCCCCTCAGAGACTGTTGAATACGCGGTTTTCCTGCTCCAGCACACGAATAAACGTGGTGCGCTTGGTCAGTTCTTTCAGACGAGAGGCACCGACATAGGTACAGGCAGAACGCAGGCCGCCCAGGATGTCGCGCGCGGTGTTTTCTACTGGCCCACGCAGAGGTAGTTTAACCGTTTTGCCTTCTGCAGCACGATACTGCGCTACACCGCCAACGTGACGATTCATGGCGGACTCAGAGCTCATACCGTAAAAGAGCATGAATTTTTCACCGTTCTGCTCAACGACCGTACCACCGCTTTCGTCATGACCGGCCAGCATTCCGCCCAGCATGACAAAATCTGCGCCGCCGCCGAAGGCCTTGGCCACATCGCCTGGTACAGTGCAGCCACCATCGCTGATGATCTGGCCGCCGAGGCCGTGTGCAGCATCTGCACATTCGATTACCGCAGAAAGCTGCGGATAACCCACACCGGTTTTTACGCGTGTGGTGCAGACAGACCCCGGACCAATACCGACTTTAACGATATCGGCACCCGCGAGGATCAGTTCTTCGCACATTTCACCGGTGACGACGTTACCGGCGATAATCGCTTTATCAGGCCAGGCGGCACGTGCTTTAGCAACGAACTGCACGAAATGCTCTGAATAGCCGTTCGCAACGTCAATACAGATAAACTTTAAGGACGCAGAAAGCGCGAGGATTTCCTTGGTTTTTTCAAAATCAGCATCGGAAGTGCCCGTAGATACCATAACGTGCTTCAGCACATCCGGAGAAACGGCCTCAATAAACCCTGCCCAGTCCTGAACGCTGTAATGTTTATGCACCGCCGTCAGGATATCGAAACCGGCCAGCGCCTGCGCCATTGCGAAAGTCCCGACGGTATCCATATTGGCAGCGATGATCGGAACACCGGACCATTGAACGCGGGAATGTTTAAAAGTGAACTGGCGCTCAAGTTCAACGTCAGAGCGGCTTTTGAGAGTGGAGCGTTTCGGGCGGATAAGAACGTCTTTAAAACCTAACTTCAAATCTTCTTCAATACGCATGTGCGATTCCTGGTTAATGGCGATGAGCACAGAACATGTGCGGCGGGACAACAGCCAACTCCAGTGACGTTATCATACGCACTAATAATGGCGCCGCAAGACTGCGAAAGCGCGCTTTTTTACGCTACAATCCTATAAATTTACCTTGCGCACGAGGTCGATAAGCGAGCCCGCTAGTGACGTTAATTCGTTCTGCGCAACTATTTGAATAGACTGTTTTTTATATTATCACGCATACTTCAACACTTTGGGATGACGGCTTTATGGTTTATACGGTAGCACTGACGGGCGGTATCGGAAGCGGCAAAAGTACAGTCGCTGACACCTTTGCCCGTCTCGGTGTTACCGTTGTTGATGCCGACATCATCGCACGCCAGGTGGTGGCGCCTGGTACGCCCGGATTACAGGCCATTATTGCGCGTTTCGGCTCGACCATTTGTCACGCCGACGGCACGCTTAATCGCCGCGCACTTCGCGAAATCATCTTCTCAAGCCCGCAGGAAAAAGCCTGGCTGAATGGCCTCCTGCACCCGCTTATTCATCAACAGACGCAGACTGAAATAGCACGCGCCACGTCGGCCTATGTGCTGTGGGTCGTTCCGCTGCTGATTGAAAACCAATTACACAGCAAAGCTAACCGTGTGCTGGTGGTGGATGTCCCCCCCGAAACACAGATACAGCGCACTATGCAGCGCGATGGGGTTTCTCGCGAGCATGCTGAGCTTATCCTCAACGCACAGGCCACACGTGAAGCCCGGTTAGCGGTCGCTGATGACGTCATAGATAATAACGGCTCGCCGGAAACGATAGAGGCTGATGTGGCGCGCCTGCATCAGCGCTATCTGCAACTGGCGGCGCAGGCCGTACCACAGGAAAATAAGTAATGCAGACTCACGTTCTTTTTGAACATCCCCTGAATGAAAAAATGCGCACCTGGCTGCGTATCGAATTTCTCATCCAGCAAATGAAAGCGCTGCTGCCTGTCAGCGATCATGCCTCTGCGCTGCACTTCTTTCGCAACGTCGGCGATTTGCTGGACGTCTTTGAGCGTGGTGATACCCGCACTGAGCTCTTAAAAGAGCTGGAACGTCAGCAGCGTAAACTGCAAAGCTGGGCAGAAGTGCCGGGGGTGGATAACGAGCGCATTGAGTCACTGCGCCACGAACTGAAAGCACGCAGCAGTATGCTGATGGCCGCCCCCCGCCTCGGGCAAACATTGCGTGAAGATCGTCTTATCGCTCTGGTGCGCCAGCGACTGAGCATTCCGGGCGGCTGTTGCAGCTTCGATTTACCACTGCTGCACGTCTGGCTCTGCTCGCCGCAGGAAGAACGTGACGTTCAGGTCAATAGCTGGCTGGCCACGCTACAACCGCTGACGTATACACTGGATATGATCCTCGATCTTATTCGCCAGTCAGCGCCGTTTCGCAAACAAACCAGCCTGAATGGGTTTTATCAGGATAACGGCGATGATGCCGACCTGCTGCGCCTGCAACTTCCGCTTCAGGAAGCGCTTTACCCACAGATTTCCGGCCACAAGAGCCGTTTTGCGATCCGCTTTATGCCGCTCGACAGCGAGCATGGCCGCGTACCGGAACGGTTCGATTTTGAACTGGCCTGCTGTTAAGGAATTATGATGTCAGACGCTACTATTGTTAACTGCCCGACCTGCGGCAAAGAAGTCATCTGGGGCGAAAAGAGTTCGTTTCGTCCTTTCTGTTCAAAACGCTGCCAGCTTATCGATCTGGGTGAATGGGCCGCTGAAGAGAAACGTATTCCCAGCAGCAGCGATCGCTCCGACACCGACGGCTGGAGCGATGAAGAAAACCAGCCTTAAGACTGCGCGCGAAGCTTAGCAATCACAGGCTCGTTGGCGGGCGGAAACGCCTGCGCATCCAGAGCCTGTTGATGCACCCAATGCCCCGGTTGCCCCTCTTTGCCCCACGGCTCTCCTTCCCAGCGTTCTACCAGGTAAAACCACAGGCTGATGTGGCGGTCCGGGAATTCATAATCCAGCGTTTCAAACAGCGTGGCGGAAGTTACGGTTATGCCGGTCTCTTCCTGAAGCTCGCGGCGAAGCGCCGCTTCAGGCGTTTCGCCCGCTTCAATTTTACCGCCAGGGAACTCCCATTTATTCGCCATATGCGCATCGGCGGCACGTTGCGTAATAAAGATTTCGCCTTTTGCGTTACGCACGATACCTACCGCAATCTGTAATTTTTTCATGCATTTCTTCCTGTAAAAAAGGCGCAGATATCTGCGCCTTTTATGTCGGTTAACAACCGGTTAGCTTAAGCGGCCGTGGCACTGCTTATACTTTTTACCGGAGCCGCACGGGCAAGGATCGTTGCGGCCGACTTTACGCTCGCCGGTCTGCTCAGCGAGTGCTGCAGCGGCAGCGGTGTCGTCGTCCTGATGGCTGAGCTGCTGCATCTGCGCCAGGCGCTCCGCCTCTTCGCGGCGCTGCTGCTCCATCGCTTCCACTTCTTCCGGCATGCGCACCTGCACTTTGCTGATGGTGCTGATTACTTCATATTTCAGCGATTCCAGCATAGCCGCAAACATGGCGAACGATTCGCGCTTATATTCCTGCTTCGGATCTTTCTGTGCATAACCGCGCAGGTGAATACCCTGACGCAGGTAGTCCATCGCCGCCAGGTGCTCTTTCCACAGGGAATCCAGGGTTTGCAGCATCACGCCTTTCTCGAAGTGACGCATCATCTCTGCGCCTACGACTTCCTCTTTACGCGCATACACTTCTTTCGCGCTTTCCAGAATACGTTCACGCAGCGTTTCTTCGTGCAGCTCTGGCTCTTTATCCAGCCACTGCGCAATCGGCAGTTCCAGATCGAAGTCGTTTTTCAGGCGCTCTTCCAGACCCGGAATATCCCACATCTCTTCCAGCGACTGCGGCGGGATATGGGCATCAATGGTCGCCTTGAAGACATCTTCACGGATGCTGTTGATGGTTTCGCTAATGTCCGCCACATCCAGCAGTTCGTTACGCTGGGTGTAGATAGCGCGACGCTGGTCATTGGCCACGTCATCATATTCCAGCAGTTGCTTACGAATATCGAAGTTGCGGCTTTCTACTTTGCGCTGCGCGTTGGCGATGGCCTTGGTCACCCACGGGTGTTCAATCGCTTCGCCCGGCTTCATGCCCAGTTTACGCATCATGTTGGCGACGCGATCCGAGGCGAAAATACGCATCAGCGCATCTTCCATGGAGAGGTAGAAACGGGAGGAACCCGGATCGCCCTGACGGCCAGAACGGCCACGCAGCTGGTTATCGATACGACGCGATTCGTGGCGCTCGGTACCGATGATGTGCAGGCCACCTGAGGCCAGCACCGCGTCGTGGCGTTTCTGCCAGTCGGCTTTAATCTGCGCGATCTGCTCTTCGCTCGGCGCTTCCAGCTCGGCGACTTCCGCCTGCCAGCTACCGCCCAGCATGATGTCGGTACCACGGCCTGCCATATTGGTGGCGATGGTAACCGCACCCGGGTAGCCCGCCTGCGCAACGATATCCGCTTCGCGGGCGTGGAATTTGGCGTTCAGGACGTTGTGTTCGATGCCTGCTTTGGTGAGCGCCTGAGAGATTACTTCAGATTTCTCGATAGAGATGGTCCCCACCAGAACCGGCTGGCCTTTGGCGGTGCGCTCTTTGATATCTTCAATAATTGCGTCGATTTTCTCGGCTTCGGTCATGTAGACCAGATCCGGCAGGTCTTTACGAATCATCGGACGGTTGGTCGGTACCACGACGGTATCGAGCTTATAGATAGAGCTGAATTCAAACGCTTCGGTATCTGCCGTACCGGTCATCCCCGCCAGTTTTTCATAGAGACGGAAATAGTTCTGGAAGGTGATAGAAGCCAGTGTCTGGTTTTCATTCTGGATCTCCACGCCCTCTTTGGCTTCCACCGCCTGATGCAGACCATCAGACCAGCGGCGACCCTGCATGGTACGACCGGTGTGTTCATCGACGATAATGACTTCGCCATCTTTGACGATGTAATCAACGTCGCGGGTAAAGAGCACGTGCGCGCGCAGCGCGGCAGTCACGTGGTGCATCAGCATGATGTTGCCCGGCGAGTAGAGCGATTCGCCTTCATCCATGATGCCTTCTTTCACCAGCAGCTCTTCAACTAACACCAGACCGCGCTCGGTCAGGTTAACCTGACGCGCTTTTTCGTCCACAGAGAAGTGGCCTTCGCCCTGGAACGTATCGGAGTCTTCTTTCTCCTGACGTACCAGATGCGGGATAATTTTGTTCACTTTCTTGTAAAGCTCGGAGCTGTCTTCGGCCGGGCCGGAGATAATCAGCGGCGTACGCGCTTCATCGATAAGAATGGAGTCAACTTCATCCACCAGCGCGTAGTGAAGCTTACGCTGCACGCGCTCCTCCGGGCTGAACGCCATATTATCGCGCAGATAGTCGAAACCATATTCGTTGTTGGTGCCGTAGGTGATATCCGCGGCGTAGGCTTCGCGTTTTGCCGGTGCCGGCATGCCGGACATGTTAACCGCAACGCTCATGCCTAAAAATTCAAATAGCGGGCGGTTGTTTTCGGCGTCACGCTGCGCCAGATAGTCGTTGACGGTGACCACGTGAACGCCTTTACCGGTCAACGCGTTCAGGTAGGCTGGCAGCGTCGCGGTCAGGGTTTTACCTTCACCGGTACGCATCTCCGCGATGCAGCGATCGTTAAGCACCATGCCGCCCAGCAGCTGAACGTCAAAGTGACGCATGCCGAAGACGCGCTTGCTTGCTTCACGCACCACCGCGAACGCTTCCGGCAGCAGGTTTTCCAGCGTTTCGCCTTTTTCCAGACGCGCGCGGAACTCTGCGGTTTTCGCTTTCAACTCTTCATCGGAGAGTTTCTCCAGCGCTGGTTCCATGCCGTTAATAAGCGCAACGACCTTACGCATACGACGTAAAGTACGATCGTTACGACTCCCAAATACCTTGGTTAACATTTTGATCAACATAATAAATTCTCTGAAGCCTCGCACAGGCAAAAAGTAAGTGGATAAGAATGAAAATACTCAGGCGAGGAGACGAGGACCGGCGCGGATACCCTGTACCTGGCGAATCCAGGCAGAGACCGTAAAAGAAAGAGGAGGAAGCAAACGCGGTGCGGGCTGCACCTGCGCGGCGGCAGGCTGCAAATCCTGCGTTAGCATCGCGCTCAGGGTGTCCAGCAGCGCGAGATGCTGTGCATTTAGCGGCAGGCTTTCTTCCATCGCCATCGGCAGCGCCTGCGGCGCCATGGCGAAAGAGAGATGACGGATAACGGTGCGAATGGCGTGCTGCTGCCAGTAATCCACACCGAATGATGCAGAGCGACGCGAGGTTTCACTAATCAGCGCCAGTGAATCAAAACTGCGTAGCGTACCGGTATGGCTGGTGCTGGCCTCGGCAGGCGCGGCGGGTTCAGCGTTGTTATTAAGCGCAGGCAGGCCAAGACTGGCCGCGACCATCCCCAAAAGGAGATGCGGCCAGAAATAGCGTCTTCCAAACTGTCGCCAACGCGTGAATATACCAGGCACTGTAACCCACCGGATAACGCCGGCTTTTGCCCGCGTTATGTTGTCTGTTAATAAGGGGATAAATATTACCATCATTCCCGCGAGGCAGCAGCAGTATCACTGCGATACCTTACGCAATCCGCACAAGAAACCAGCAGTTAATCATCAACAGGGAGATGGTAAAGCAGGGTAAAAGGCGAAGAGAAAAATGGCTGTTTAAGAGCAATAAAAAACGACTGGTGAACACAGGCCGGAGAGAGTACCTGGTCTACCAGTCGTCTTTAGTCAGACTATGCTGTTACGCCAGCACCAGCGACGGCGCTTTGAAGGCCAGAGGCAGTTCAGCCTCGTCTTCATAGGTGACATATTCCCAGGCTTCTTGTTTCGCAAGAACCGCCTGCAGCAATTTGTTGTTCAGCGCATGACCAGACTTATAGGCGGTAAACGCGCCGATAATGTTGTGGCCACACATGAACAGGTCACCAATCGCATCCAGCATTTTGTGACGAACAAATTCGTCTTCAAAACGCAGGCCGTCTTCGTTCAGTACGCGATAATCGTCAACAACGATGGCACAATCGAAGCTGCCGCCCAGGCACAAACCACGGGACTGCAGATATTCGATATCACGCATGAAACCGAAAGTACGAGCGCGGCTAATCTGGCGCATAAACGCGTCTGCAGAGAAATTCATGCAGTAGCGCTGGTTGCTCGCATCAATCGCCGGGTGGTTGAAGTCGATGGTGAAGTCCAAGGAAAAACCGTTGTACGGTTTAAATTCCGCCCACTTATCGCCATCTTCAACACGCACGGTTTCTTTAATGCGCACGAATTTCTTCGCCACATTCAGCTCATCAATACCTGCATCAACGAGCAGGTAAACGAACGGTGCAGCACTGCCATCCATAATCGGGATTTCAGGCGCATCCACTTCGACGATGATGTTGTCGATACCGAGGCCAGCCAGCGCGGCGTTCAGGTGCTCAACGGTAGAAATCCGCACATCATGCTCATTCACCAGGCACGTACAGAGCATGGTATCACGCACAGATTTGGCATCGGCCGGGAAGTCTACCGGAGGATTCAAGTCGGTGCGACGATAGATGACCCCGGTATTTGCCGGCGCAGGGCGCAGCGTCAGGGTGACTTTTTTGCCGGTATGTAAACCGACGCCAGTCGCCTGAACGATACGTTTAAGAGTCCTTTGTTTGATCATCGTATAATCTCGCCAAATAATTCACCTTACCGATAGTGTACATCACAACCGGTGGGCCATTTTAGCACAAAGAGCGAATATGCCCAACTTCCGGCTTATTCTTAATCAGCCTGCTTACGCAGAAACGCCGGAATATCCAGATAATCTGGCTCTTTTGCCGTCTGCGGCGTCGGGTCGTTAACCACTTTAGAAGCCGGTTTCTGCTCCTGGGTCAGCGGCGCCATACCGTGCTGCTGATAACGATCCATTGCAGGCTGCTGCGTCTGCTTATTGGTCACCAGCGTGATTTCAGGACGCTTATCCATGCCGATACCGGTCGCAACCACAGTCACGCGCAGTTCGTCGTTCATATCCGGGTCGAGAGATGTACCGATAACCACGGTCGCGTTATCCGATGCGAAGGCGCGGATGGTGTTACCCACGGTTTCGAACTCATCAAGACGCAGGTCAAAGCCCGCCGTGATGTTGACCAGAACGCCACGCGCGCCGGACAGATCGATATCTTCCAGCAGCGGGCTGGAGATGGCCATTTCGGCCGCTTCTTCCGCACGGTCTTCGCCGCTTGCCACACCCGAGCCCATCATGGCGTAGCCCATTTCAGACATCACGGTGCGCACGTCTGCAAAGTCGACGTTCATCAGACCCGGACGCGTAATCAGCTCGGCGATACCCTGCACCGCGCCTTTCAGCACGTCGTTCGCAGCACCAAACGCGTCCAGCAGAGAGATCCCACGACCCAGCACTTTCAGCAGCTTGTCGTTAGGAATGGTGATCAGGGAGTCGACATGACGGGAGAGCTCGGCAATACCCTGTTCGGCAAAAGCCATACGCTTCTTGCCTTCAAAGTTAAACGGCTTGGTCACGACAGCCACGGTCAGAATGCCGAGGTCTTTCGCCACTTCAGCGACAACCGGCGCAGCACCAGTGCCCGTACCGCCGCCCATACCGGCTGCGATAAACACCATGTCAGCGCCATCTAACGCAGCACGCAGCGCTTCGCGGTCTTCTTCCGCAGCGTTGCGCCCCACTTCCGGGTTTGCGCCCGCACCCAGACCTTTAGTGATGCCACTACCAATCTGGATGGTCTGGCCGACTGCGGTTTTACGCAGCGCCTGGGCATCGGTGTTGACTGCGAAGAACTCAACCCCTTCGATGCGCTCGCGCACCATATGTTCTACGGCATTACCGCCGCCGCCACCGACGCCGATGACTTTAATCACCGCGTCGTTGGTCAGTTCCATAGGTTCAAACATAATGTCTCTCCGTTTTGTGCCTTTCGCCTGAGACCGCTAATTTTGTCCGGTCTCTGAAAAAAATTAAAACTCTTTTCGCAGCCAGCTGTTGATCCGTTTGATCCACGAGCCGACTGAAGTCCGTTTTTCCACTTCCGCCTCACCGCTTAAATGCGATTCTTTACCATAGTGAAGTAAACCCACCGCCGTGGAGTAGTAAGGCTCCTGGGCGTAATCGGTAAGGCCAGTAATATTTAAGGGTTGCCCGATACGCACCTGCGTATGAAACACCCGCTGCGCGCACGCCGCCAGACCTTCAATTTGCGCCGCGCCGCCGGTTAATACAATCCCCGCCGCAAGATGATGTTTCACACCCTGCTGGCGAAGCTGCTCCTGCAACTGCAAAATTTCTTCGTTGACCAGATTAAGCAGCTCGGTATAACGCGGCTCAATCACTTCTGCCAGCGTCTGGCGTTGCAGGCTGCGCGGCGGACGACCGCCTACGCTCGGCACTTCAACGCTCTCGTCTTTACCGACCAGCGACCCGAGCGCGCAGCCATGGCGCACTTTAATTGCCTCAGCATCGCTCGGCGGCGTGCCGAAAGCATAAGCGATATCACTGGTCACCACGTTACCGGCATACGGAATCACTTTAGTGTGACGCAGCGCACCACCGGTGTAGACCGCGATATCCATTGTACCACCGCCGATATCCACCACGCAGACGCCCAGCTCACGCTCATCTTCCGTTAAAACGGAGTAGCTGGATGCCAGGCCCGCGAAAATAAGTTGGTCAACTTTCAGACCGCAACGTTCCACTGCCTTGACGATGTTTTTCGCCATGTCATTGTGGCAGGTGATTAAATGTACTTTCGCCTGCATGCGAACGCCGGATAAGCCAACCGGGTTTTTAATCCCTTCCTGGTAATCAATAGCGTATTCCTGAGGAATCACATGCAATACGCGATGTTCATCGCGTACGCGTACTGATTTTGCGGTATGGACAACATTTTCAACATCTTCCTGCGTCACTTCCTCTTCGGAGATCGGCACCATACCGATTTCGTTCTGGCAACTAATATGCTTGCCGGAAAGCGCCAGGTAGACGGAAGAGATCTGGCAATCCGCCATCAGTTCGGCCTGGTCAATCGCGCGCTGAACGCATTTCACCACCGATTCCAGATCGTTAACGCCGCCTTTATCCATCCCGCGGGACGGACAGCTTCCCACGCCAATGATATTGATCATACCGTCGGGCAGAACTTCCCCTACCAAAGCGGCGACCTTCGCAGTGCCAATCTCCAGTCCAACTACCAGTTTTCTGTCCGTCGCCTTAATCATTGTTGCTCTGCCTGTGCCTGATTCTGTTGCTGATTAGTTTCCTCAGTGGGGGCCGGCTCCCAGCCGACCGCCGCGCCGGAGTCGTAGCGTAAATCGACATAGCTTATCTGCTTATGGTCAGTTTGCGCTTGCTGTTGCAGAACCGGGTACAGCTCTACAAAGCGTTCCAGGCGTTTCATTGTGTCATCCCGGCCAAAATTGAGCTTGATATTATTGCTCAACGTCACCTGCCAGGAGCGACGCGCGGTCATCGCCGCTTCCTTCAGTGTAAATTTATCTTTCGCCAGCACCTGGCCCATCGCGCGAAAACCCTGCAGCACTTCGTTCTCGCTACCTTCAGGGCCATAGAGCAGCGGTAAGGTCTGCTTACTGGCGCGATCGGACGGCACGCTGAAGGACGTTCCGTCGGTGTCGATCATGTGCTGGTCATTCCAGCGTGCTATCGGCACATATTCAACCAGATGAATCTTCAATTCGTCCGGCCATTGCTTTCTTACGCTTGCCTGCTTGATCCACGGCAAACGTTCTATCTGATTCTGGATGATATTCACGTCCTGCGTCATAAACGTGCCCGGCGCGCCCAGCGCCAGGATGGACTGGCGAATATCATCATTGCGGGTGTAATGGCGCTCGCCCGTTACCACCAGCTTTGAAAGCGGCAGGCGCTGGGCGTCTTCCATCCACCCCAAAACCATCCAGCCGCCGAATATCACGGTTAACACGACCGCCAGCAGAAAGACGATGCCTGCGAGACGGGTCCCATTATTACGGCGCGAAACCGTATTTTCTTCAGGACGATTTTTCGTGTTCAGCGCAGCCTGCGACATATCAGTTCGCCAGCTCCAGAATACGCACCACCAGTTGCGAGAAGCTCATGCCCGCCTGACGCGCCGCCATCGGCACCAGACTATGGCTGGTCATGCCAGGCGCCGTATTTACCTCAAGCAGATAAAACTCACCGTCGCTGTCCTGCATCACGTCCACGCGGCCCCAGCCCCGGCAGCCCAGCACACGCCAGGCGTCCATCACCAGCGCCTGTAACGCCTGCTCGCGTTCGGCATCAATGCCCGCCGGACAAAAATATTGCGTCTCGTCCGAGAGATATTTCGCCTCGTAGTCATAAAACACGCCAGCAGGCTGGATGCGAATCGAAGGCAGGATCTCATCGCCAAGGATGGCGACGGTAAATTCCGGGCCGCTCAGCCATTTCTCCACCAGCACTTCGCTGTCGTGTTCAAACGCCAGTTCGAGCGCGGGCAGTAACGCTTCCGCGCTGTCCACTTTCGACATGCCGACGCTTGAACCTTCGCGGCTCGGCTTCACGATAACCGGCAGGCCCAGCGCCGCGATACGCGCGCTTAATGCCTCGCTAAGGCCACCGGTGATGTCCCCACGCTCCAGCGCCACCCACGGCGCTACCGGTAAACCTGCGCCCTGCCAGAGCAGTTTGGTGCGCAGTTTATCCATGGTGATGGCCGACGCCATCACGCCGCTGCCGGTATAAGGCAGGCCGAGATACTCCAGCATCCCCTGCAGCGTGCCGTCTTCACCGCCGCGACCATGCAGCGCGATAAAGACTTTATCGAACCCTTCTTCTTTCAGCGTCGTTACGCACACATCGCGCGGATCGACAGCGTACGCGTCAACGCCCGCCTCTTTCAGACCCGCGAGCACCGCGCTGCCGGATTGCAGGGAAACGTCACGTTCCGCCGAGTGACCGCCCAGCAGTACAGCGATTTTTTCAGCCATGCGCGTTCTCCTCGGGTTGCAGCTTCGCTTCCGCCAGCTGGCGCGCGATTTTACCGATATTGCCCGCGCCCTGAACCAGAATCAAATCGTTGCCCGACAGCACGGGTGCCAGCATCGCGGCGACCTGCGCCGGATCGGAGACCAGAATCGGGTCCACTTTGCCGCGCGCGCGGATAGTACGGCACAGCGAACGGCTGTCGGCACCCGGAATCGGCGCTTCGCCCGCCGGATAGACATCCAGCATCAGCAGCACATCCACCTGCGACAGCACGTTAGCGAAATCGTCATACAGATCGCGCGTGCGGGTATAACGGTGCGGCTGGAAAATCATGACCAGGTTTTTCTCCGGCCAGCCTGCACGGGCGGCGCGCACGGTCGCATCCACTTCTGTCGGGTGATGGCCGTAGTCATCGACCAGCATCGCCGTGCCGGATTTGCCGTTGACGTTTGCCAGCGGGAACTCGCCCAGGAAGTCAAAACGACGTCCGGTGCCCTGGAAGCTTTCCAGCGCGCGCAGAATGGCATCGTCTTCAATCCCCTCTTCTGTCGCTACGGACACCGCCGCCGCCGCGTTCAACGCGTTATGGCGGCCTGGCGCGTTCAGCGTTACGTGCAGTTCCGGCTTGTCCTGACGCACCAGAGTGAAGTGCCCCTGCGCGCCGGTCTGGCGATAATTTTCCACACGTACATCGGCATCTTCGCTGAAACCATAAGTGGTAATTTGACGCCCGACGCGCGGCAGCAGCTCGCGGATCACCGGGTCGTCAACACACATCACCGCACGGCCATAAAACGGCAGGTTATGCAGGAAGTTAATAAACGTCTGTTTCAGGTTCTCAAAGTCGCCATGATAGGTGTCCATATGGTCGGCTTCGATATTGGTCACAATCGCGACCATCGGCTGCAAATGCAGGAATGACGCGTCACTCTCGTCAGCTTCGGCAATCAGATAACGGCTGTTGCCAAGCCGCGCGTGCGTCCCCGCCGCTTTCACCAGACCGCCGTTGACGAACGTCGGGTCGAGGCCCGCTTCGGCATAAATACTCGACACCATCGCAGTGGTCGTCGTTTTGCCATGCGTACCGGCAACCGCGATACCGTGACGAAAACGCATCAGCTCCGCCAGCATCTCGGCGCGGCGGATAACCGGAATACGCGCCTCATGCGCCGCCACGATCTCCGGGTTATCCGCAGAGATAGCGCTCGACACCACCACCACGCTCGCATCGAGCACGTTTTCCGGGCGATGGTTGAAATAAATGGTGGCGCCCAGCGCCGTCAACTGCTGCGTGACAGCGTTCGGCGCCAGATCGGATCCGCTGATCTGGTAGCCTTCATTCGCCAGCACTTCCGCAATGCCGCCCATACCGGCGCCGCCGATGCCAACGAAGTGAATGTGCCGGACGCGACGCATCTCGGGCACGATAGAACGCAGTTTCGCCAGTTGTTGTGTATTCATTCTTTAAAAGCCTTTGGCAAACGCCATAACATCATCAATCACGCGGAACAAACATTATCCGCAATCGTCACGCGCGGGCGACCGCGCGTACTTCATCTGCGACCCTTTCGGTCGCGTCGGGAATGGCGGCCGCTCTTGCCCGCTCAGCCATTTCAAGCAGCGTGGCGCGATCCCACCCTTTCAGCGTCTCGCTTACCGCGTCGACGGTAAACTGCGGCTGCTCCAGAATCTTCGCCGCACCCGCTTTCTCAAGCGGCAGCGCGTTCCAGTATTGCTGCCGGTCTTTATGCTGGAACGGCACAAACAGGGCCGGCAGACCCGCAGCGGCGATTTCGCTCACCGTCAGCGCACCGGAGCGGCATACCACCACATCCGCCCACGCGTAGGCTGCCGCCATATCATCGATAAATTCGGTCACTTTATGCTGCGGCTGGCTCGCAGCGGCATACGCCTGCTGGACATCCGCCTGCGCGCCTTTACCGCTCTGATGCCAGATAGTCACGGCATCGCCCAGACGCGCCGCGACCTGCGGCATCGTCTGGTTCAGGATGCGCGCGCCCTGCGAGCCGCCAACCACCAGCACGCGCACCGGGCCTTCACGGCCCGCGAGACGCGCCTGCGGCAGCGGCAGCGCCAGCACGTCGGTGCGCACCGGGTTGCCCACCACTTCCGCCTTCGGGAACGCGCCGGGGAACGCCTGCATCACGCGGCTCGCGATTTTCGCGAGCCATTTGTTGGTCAGCCCCGCGATGCCGTTCTGCTCATGCAGGACGACAGGAATACCGAGCGACCACGCCGCCAGCCCGCCAGGGCCGGATACATAGCCGCCCATGCCCAGCACCACATCGGGCTTAAAACGTTTCATGATCGCCCGCGCCTGCCGCCAGGCGTTAAAAATACGCACCGGGGCCAGCAGCAGCGCTTTCACGCCTTTTCCACGCAGGCCGGAGATCCGGATAAAATCGATCTCAATGCCGTGTTTCGGCACCAGGTCTGCTTCCATGCGATCGGCGGTCCCCAGCCAGCGAACCTGCCATCCCTGCGCCATCAGATGGTGCGCTACGGCAAGGCCTGGAAAGAGGTGTCCGCCCGTTCCGCCCGCCATCACCATCAGCCGCTTTGGTTGACCACTCATCGTGAACCTCGTGTAAACGCCTGCGCTTTCTCCAGACGCGTTTCATAATCTATGCGTAACAACAACATAATCGCCGTCGACATAATCAGCAGGCTCGAACCGCCGTAACTGATAAGCGGCAGCGTCAGGCCTTTGGTCGGCAGCATACCCGCCGCCGCGCCGACGTTAACCAGCGCCTGGAAACTAAACCAGATACCGATAGAACAGGCCAAAAAGCCCGCGAAACGCTGATCGGTTTCCAGCGCGCGACGCCCTATCGACATGGCGCGAAAAGCCACGAAGAATACCATCAAAAGCGCCAGTACCACACCGATATATCCCAGTTCTTCCCCAATAATGGAGAAGATGAAGTCGGTATGCGCTTCGGGTAAATACTCCAGTTTCTGCACCGAATTCCCAAGCCCCTGCCCCCACAACTCGCCGCGGCCAAATGCCATCAGCGACTGGGTCAGCTGGTAGCCGCTGCCGAAGGGATCTTCCCACGGGTTCCAGAACGAGGTGACGCGGCGAATACGGTAAGGCTCGGCGAGGATCAGCAGCACGACCGCCGAAATGCCCATGCCGATAATCGCGATGAACTGCCAGAGCTTGGCGCCTGCGAGAAAGAGCATCGCAAGCGTCGTCACAAACAGCACTACCACCGTACCGAGGTCAGGCTGAGCCAGCAGAAGTACCGCCATCACCAGAATGACGCCCATCGGTTTTAAGAAGCCGCGCAGGTTGTTGCGCACTTCATCGACCTTACGCACCAGGTAGTTCGACAGATAACAAAAGAGCGACAGCTTGGAGAATTCCGCCGGCTGAATACGCAGCGGGCCGAGCGCAATCCAGCGCGACGCACCGTTCACCGAACTGCCCACCACGAGCACGATAAGCAGCATCACAATCGAGGCGATAAGCATCGCCGCGCTGTGGCGCTGCCAGAACTCCATCGGCAGGCGCAGCGTAATCAGCGCCAGGCCAAACGCCAGCAGCAGATAGATGCCGTCACGCTTGGCGAACAGGAACGGATCGTTCGCCAGACGCTGACCAACCGGCATCGACGCTGAGGTCACCATGATGAAGCCAATCGCCGCAAGCCCCAGCGTCAGCCAGAGCAGCGTACGGTCGTACATCACAAGGCTGGTGGTGTCTTTCTCGCGAGAGCCCATCACCCAGCCGCGAAGCGCCCGGAAAATCCAGGCAAGAATGCCCATTCCGGGGAACCGCGGCAGGCGAAGGCGTGGGAGCGATAAGCGCATCAGCCAAGCTCCTTCGCAAGACGCGTAAACACGTCGCCGCGCTGTTCGAAGTTTTTAAACTGATCGAGGCTCGCGCAGGCGGGCGAGAGCAGGACCATGTCGCCTGGCTGAACGCGTCCGGCGATGACTTTCATCGCCTCTTCCATGGTGTCCATACGCTCGGAGATTTCAGGGCGCAGCGCCGCCAGCGCGTCGCCGTCACGGCCAAAGCAGTAGAGACGCACACGATCGCCCGTCAGGTAATGCGCAAGCGGTGAGAAATCGGCGGATTTGCCGTCGCCACCCAACAGTAAATGCAGCGTGCCGTCGAGATGCAGGCCGTTGAGCGCCGCCTCGGTGCTGCCGACATTGGTGGCTTTGGAATCGTTAATCCAGCGCACGCCGTTATGCTCATAAGCGAGCTGGAAACGGTGCGCCAGCCCGCCAAACGTCGTCAGCGCTTTCAGGCTACTGGCACGCGGCAGGCCTGCGGCATCCGCCAGCGCCAGCGCCGCCAGGGCGTTGGTGTAGTTATGCTGGCCAACGAGCTTCATCTCCTTCACGTTAAGGACTTTCTCGCCCCGCACGCGCAGCCAGATTTCGCCCTGCTGACGGTTAAGGTGATAATCCCCGACATCAATGCCGAAGCTCACGCAGCGCTCGTCCGCGCCGCGTACCGGCATGGTCAGCGCGTCGTCGGCGTTTACCACGCACACCGTCGCGTTTTCATATATCCGTAACTTCGCCGCACGATACTGCTGCAACCCGAGCGGATAACGATCCATATGATCTTCGGTGACGTTAAGAATGGTCGCGGCGGCAGCCTTCAGGCTAAAGGTAGTTTCGAGCTGGAAGCTGGAAAGCTCAAGTACATACAGCTCGCGGCCCTCTTCCAGCAGCATCAGCGCGGGCAGGCCAATATTGCCACCCACGCCCACGTTAACACCCGCCGCTTTCGCCATTTCGCCCACCAGCGTCGTTACGGTGCTTTTGCCGTTCGAGCCGGTAATGGCGATGACAGGTGCCTGCGCTTCGCGACAAAACAGTTCGATATCGCCAACAATCTCAACGCCTGCTTCTGCCGCCGCGCTCAGCGCCGGATGCGCGAGGGCGATGCCTGGGCTTGCGACGATCAGATCGGCGTTCATCAGCCAGTTTTCATTGAGCGAGCCGAGATGGCGCTCCACCTCTTCCGGCAGCTTATCCAGCCCCGGCGGGGAGATTCGGGTATCCATCACGCGCGGCGTCACGCCGCGCGCCAGGAAAAAGTCCACGCAGGAAAGGCCGGTTAACCCAAGCCCGATGATGACGACTTTTTTACCCTGATAATCTGCCATGTTTAACGTACCTTAAGCGTAGCCAGGCCAATCAGCACCAGCATCAGCGAAATCACCCAGAAGCGCACGATCACGCGCGGCTCCGGCCAGCCTTTCAGTTCATAGTGGTGATGAATCGGCGCCATGCGGAAAATGCGCTGTCCGCGCAGCTTAAAGGAGCCTACCTGCAGGATGACCGACAGGGTTTCCACCACGAAAACGCCGCCCATAATCACCAGCAGGAACTCCTGACGCAGCAGCACGGCGATAATGCCGAGCGCGCCGCCTAAGGCCAGCGAGCCGACATCACCCATAAAGACCTGCGCCGGATAGGTGTTAAACCACAGAAAGCCCAGGCCCGCGCCGACAATCGCGGTGCAGACAATCACCAGCTCACCCGCGTGACGCAGATACGGAATATGCAGGTAGCTTGCGAAATTCATGTTACCTGTCGCCCACGCCACCAGCGCGAAACCGCCTGCCACCAGTACGGTAGGCATAATGGCGAGGCCGTCCAGACCGTCGGTCAGGTTTACCGCGTTGCCGGTGCCGACAATAACGAAATAAGCGAGCAGCACATAGAAAATGCCGAGCTGCGGCATCACGTCTTTAAAGAACGGCACCACCAGTTCTGTTGCAGGCGTGCCTTTACCGGTGATGTAAAGCGCAAACGCCACCGTCAGGGCAATCAACGACATCCAGAAATATTTCCAGCGGGCGATCAGGCCCTTGGTGTCTTTACGCACCACCTTACGGTAATCGTCGACAAAACCGACCGCGCCGTAACCGACCAGCACAAACAGCACGCACCAGACATACGGGTTGGAAGGGTAAGCCCACAGCAGCACCGACACCACAATAGAGGTGAGGATCATGATGCCGCCCATGGTCGGCGTGCCGCGTTTGCTGAAATGCGACTCCGGGCCGTCGTTACGCACAACCTGCCCGAAGGAAAGCTTCTGTAAATGCGCGATCAGGCGCGGTCCCATCCATAACGAAATAAACAGCGCGGTCAGCAGGCTGACGATGGCGCGAAACGTCAGATACGAAAAGACGTTAAAGCCGGAATAATATTTGACCAGATGCTCGGCCAGCCACACTAACATGTCCTGTTCTCCTGTAATGCGCGCACCACCTCTTCCATGGCAGCACTACGTGAACCTTTCACTAAAAGGGTAATGATGGAATGCTCGTTGATAAGCGTCTTCAGGCGTGCAATCACGGCCTGCTTATCGCGGAAATGTTCGCCTACGCCGCTGGCGCGGCTGATGCCTTCGCTGAGGGTGCCGACGCTCAGGACTTTATCGATGCCTGCGGCTTTCGCCGCTTCGCCCACCTGCTGATGGCAGGCTTCGGCTTCATCGCCAAGCTCAGCCATGTCGCCCACCACCATCACGCGATAGCCGGGCATTTCAGAGAGCACCTGCGCGGCAGCGGTCATAGAGCCAACGTTGGCGTTGTAGCTATCATCCAGCAACAGCTGGTTTTCGCCGAGATGCACCGGGAACAGACGCCCTGGCACTGCTTTGAGCTTCGCAAGACCGGCTTTAATCGCCTCAAGCGGCGCGCCGACGGCCATCGCCAGTGCCGAGGCGGCGAGCGCGTTAGCGATGTTGTGACGCCCTGGCAGCGGCAGCAGAACGTCCACGTCGCCCGTTGGCGTACGCAGCGTAAACTCCGTGCCGTGACTGGTGATATGGATATTGGTGGCGCTGAAATCGCTGGTATCGAGGTTCGGCGAGAAGCGCCAGACCTTGCGATCGCCAATCACGCTCTGCCAGTTCAGCCAGTCGTTGTTATCGGCGTTCAGAATCGCGATGCCGTTTGCCGGCAAGCCCGTGAAGATCTCGCCTTTGGCCTTTGCCACGCCCGCGAGCGAGCCAAAACCTTCCAGATGCGCCGCCGCCAGGTTATTGACCAGCGCGGCTTCCGGGCGCGTCAGGCTTACGGTCCAGGCGATTTCGCCCTGATGGTTCGCGCCAAGCTCAATCACCGCATACTCGTGCTCTGGCGTGAGGCGCAGCAGCGTCATCGGTACGCCGATGTCATTATTCAGATTGCCTGCGGTGTAGAGCGTGTTGCCGCACTCGCCAAGAATGGCGGCGGTCATCTCTTTCACCGAGGTTTTGCCGGAAGAGCCCGTCAGCGCGACCACGCGCGCGGGCACCTGTTGTCTGACCCACGCCGCCAGTTCGCCAAACGCCAGACGCGTGTCGGCGACCACCAGCTGCGGCAGGTCGATATCCAGCTTGCGGCTCACCAGCAGCGCGCCCGCGCCGCCCGCCAGCGCCTGGCCTGCAAAATCGTGCGCGTCGAAACGCTCGCCTTTCAGCGCCACAAACAGGCAGCCTGGCGTCAGTTTGCGGGTGTCGGTCGTTACCGCGTCGATATCAGCATCGGCGCCGTGCAGCTCGCCATTCAGAATGGCGGCAAGCTGGCTCAGAGATACGCGAATCATGCCACTGCTCCCAGCAGACGCGCCGCAGTGACGCGATCGGAATAGTCAAGACGGCGGGTGCCGACAATCTGGTAATCCTCATGGCCTTTGCCCGCCAGCAGCACGACGTCGTTTTCCGCCGCCTGCATAATGGCGTTGGTCACGGCTTCGGCGCGGCCTTCAACGACCCGCGCGCGGCCCGCATCCAGCATGCCGGTCAGGATATCCGCGATGATCGCCTTCGGATCTTCGGTGCGCGGGTTGTCATCTGTGACCACCACGACATCGGCGAATTGCTCGGCAATCGCGCCCATCAGCGGGCGTTTGCCTTTATCGCGATCGCCGCCGCAACCGAATACGCACCACAGCTTGCCCGCACAGTGCAGACGCGCGGCCTGCAACGCTTTTTCAAGCGCGTCCGGCGTGTGGGCGTAATCGACCACCACGGTCGGTTTGCCCGGCGCGCTGAACACTTCCATGCGCCCGTTAACCGGCTGGAGGCGGGGCGCGCTTTCGAGCAGCGCGGCGAGCGGGTAACCGAGCGCCAGCAGCGTGCCGAGCGCCAGCAACAGATTGCTGACGTTAAACGCGCCCATCAGACGGCTTTCGATTTCGCCATCGCCCCAGGAGGAGCTGAAGCGCAGGGTCGCACCGCGGTCGTGATATTCCACCGCATCCGCGCGCAGCCAGCGGCCGTGACAGCCCGGATTAATGTTGTTTTCCATCGACACCGCGACGGCATCCGGCAGCTTCGCCAGCCACCGGCGGCCGACTTCATCATCGGCGTTGATCACCGCCTGTCCGTAATGGTGTGCGGAAAACAGCAGCCATTTCGCCGCTTCGTAATGTTCCATATCGCCGTGATAGTCGAGATGATCGCGGCTTAAATTGGTAAATACCGTGGCGGCGAATTTCAGTGCCGCCACGCGATGCTGTACCAGACCGTGGGACGAGACTTCCATCGCGGCCACGGTCGCGCCCTGTGCGGCGAGCCCTGACAGCACATGCTGAACATCCACCGCAGAGCCGGTGGTATTTTCCGTCGGGATCACTTTGCCAAGCAGCCCGTTGCCCACGGTACCCATGACGGCGCTGGTTTCGCCCAGCCGCTGGCACCACTGCGCGATAAGCTGCGTGGTGGTGGTTTTACCGTTGGTGCCCGTCACGCCAATCAGGCGCAGACGCTCGGATGGCTCATCATAAAAACGCCCCGCCAGCGCCGAGAGACGCTCGTTCAGCTGGCTTAAATAGATAACCGGCACGCCGTGGATCTCACGGACTTCGCCGTCCGTCGCCTCGCCTTTCGCTTCGGCGACGATGGCAGCTACACCTTGCGCTATCGCCTGCGGGATATACCGACGCCCGTCCGCCTGATGACCGACCACCGCCACAAAGAGATCCCCCGCCGCCGCCACGCGGCTGTCCAGGGTCATCTCCCGCAGAGCTCGCGCAGGCAGACCAGCTACCCACGGAGCGAGAAGGTCGCGCAAATTACGATCTGCCACCTGTTCCCTCTTCTCGATTAATTACGAATTCACTTTTTTCGCCCGTTGTCAGCGCATCCGGCTCGATGTTCATGGTGCGCAGCACGCCGCCCATAATGGCACCGAAGACCGGCGCGGAAACGGCGCCGCCGTAGTATTTGCCCGCCTGCGGATCGTTAATCACCACCACCAGCGCGAAACGCGGATTGCTGGCAGGTGCAACGCCTGCGGTGTAAGCAATGTATTTGTTGATATAACGCCCGTCCGGCCCGACTTTTTTCGCCGTACCGGTTTTAATCGCAATGCGGTAGCCTTTGATCGCCGCCTTCACGCCGCCGCCGCCAGGCAGCGCCACGCTTTCCATCATATGCACCACGGTGCGCACGATAGATTCCGGGAAAATGCGCTCGCCCGGCACGGGCGGATCGACTTTGGTAATCGACAGCGGGCGGTAGACGCCATAGCTGCCGATGGTTGCGTAGACTCGCGCTAACTGTAACGGCGTTACCATTAGCCCGTAGCCGAATGAGAAGGTGGCCCTCTCTATGTCAGACCACCGTTGTTTTTGTGGGAATAAGCCACTGCGTTCTCCGACCAGCCCCAGATTGGTCGACTTTCCAAGTCCAAAGCGTGAGTAAGTATCCACTAACGCTGAGGAGGGCATCGCTAACGCCAGTTTAGAAACCCCGACGTTACTCGACTTCTGTAACACCCCGGTAAGGGTCAGCTCGCTGTAGCGGGCGACGTCTTTAATCTCGTGACCGTTAATGCGGTACGGAACGGTGTTGAGCACCGTATTTTCCTGGACCACGCCGCGTTGCAGCGCCGTCATGACCACCATCGGTTTCACCGTAGAACCTGGCTCGAAAACGTCCGTAATGGTGCGGTTACGCATTACGTCTTTCGGCGTGCCGGTGATGTTGTTCGGGTTATAAGAGGGGCTATTGGCCATCGCCAGCACTTCGCCGGTATTCACATCCACCAGCACGGCGCTGCCGGATTCCGCCTTGTTGAACGCGACGGCGTTGTTAAGCTCACGGTAAACCAGCGCCTGGAGGCGTTCGTCAATGCTGAGCGCCAGGTTGTGCGCCGCCTGGCTGTCGGTCGAGGAGATATCCTCAATGACGCGGCCATAGCGGTCTTTACGCACGATACGCTCGCCGGGCTGGCCGGTGAGCCATTTATCAAAGCTTTTTTCGACACCCTCAATCCCCTGGCTGTCGACGTTGGTAAAGCCGATGAGGTGAGCGGTCACTGCGCCGGAAGGATAGTAACGGCGCGACTCTTCGCGCAGGTGAATACCAGGGAGCTTAAGCTTTTTGATGTAATCGCCAATGTCCGGGTTGACCTGGCGCGCGAGATAGATAAAGCGGCCTTTCGGGTTGGCATTGACGCGCGCGGCCAGTTGATCGAGCGGAATTTTCAGCGCGTCGGAGAGCGCCTTCCAGCGGTTGTCGAGCGTAATACCGCCTGCGTCGTGCAGCTCTTTCGGGTCAGCCCAGATAGCTTTTACCGGCACGCTGACCGCGAGCGGTCGGCCGGAGCGGTCGGTTATCATGCCTCGCGCGGTAGAAACCTCCTGCACGCGCAGCGAGCGCATATCCCCCTGACGCACCAGCATATCCGGGTCAATAATCTGCAACCAGGCGACGCGCGCCAGCAGAAACGCCAGAGCCAGCAAAATGCAGCCGCAAAGCAACGCAAAACGCCAACTGATAAAGTTGGCCTGTTCTTCCTGACGTTTTGGTTTAAGCGTCTTTGCTGCTGCTTTCATTCGCCTGGTCAGTCCTTATTTCTGCACCACAATATTTTCCTGCGAGGGATCGACATGCTGCATTTGCAGCTTTTCCGTTGCGATCCGTTCTACCCGGCTGTGATCGCCGAGCGCGTTTTCTTCAAGGATCAGGTTGCGCCATTCGATATCCAGCGCATCGCGTTCCAGCACCAGCTGCTCGCGCTGCGCGGTCAGCAGGCGAGTGTGGTGCGCGGTGGTGACCACGAAAATCGCAGTCACGATAATGGCAATAAACAGAAAGAGCGGCAGTTTCCCGTAGCGCAGAAGATCGCCGCCGATCACGGCAGGCAGCGCATGACGTTCCGTGCTGCTAAGCGATCCGGTTACTTTGCTTAAGGTCTCTGTCACCCGGCTTATCATGCGCCCGTCCTCTCGGCGACGCGCAGTACGGAACTACGCGCGCGCGGGTTCTCAGCCACTTCCGCCTCGCCCGGCATCAGCTTGCCAAGCGCGCGCAGTTCGCGACCACCGAGCTTTTGCAGCTGCGCTTCGGTCATCGGCAAACCGGCCGGCACCTGCGGGCCGCGGCTCTGCTCGCGCATAAAGCGTTTCACCAGGCGATCTTCCAGCGAGTGGAAGCTGATAACCGAAAGCCGTCCGCCCGGCGCCAGCACCTCGACCGCGCCTTTCAGCGCCTGCTCAATCTCTTCAAGTTCGCTGTTCACCCAGATGCGCACCGCCTGGAAAGTGCGGGTGGCAGGATGCTTGAACTTGTCTTTGACCGGCGTCGCGGCGGCCACGACCTCCGCCAGCTCTTTGGTACGTGTCATGGGCAGTTCGCGGTTGCGCTCGACTATGGCGCGCGCGATACGTTTAGCAAAGCGCTCTTCGCCGAAGGTTTTCAGCACCCAGGCGATATCCGCTTCTTCCGCGTTGCGCAGCCATTCGGCGGCAGATTGCCCACGGGTAGGATCCATGCGCATATCGAGCGGGCCATCGCGCATAAAGGAGAAGCCGCGCTCAGGGTCGTCAAGTTGCGGCGATGAAACGCCGAGATCGAGAAGGATGCCGTTGATTTTGCCCTGTAATTCGCGTTCGCGAACGTAATCGCCGAGCGCCGAGAAAGGGCCATGAATGATGGAGAAACGCGGATCGTCAATGGCAGCGGCCGCCGCGATCGCCTGCGGATCGCGATCGATCGCCAGTAATCGGCCCTGTTCGCCCAGCTGTGAAAGGATAAGGCGCGAGTGTCCGCCGCGGCCAAAAGTGCCGTCAATGTAAATGCCGTCCGGACGTATATTCAGGCCATTGACGGCCTCGTCCAGGAGCACCGTCGTATGTTTATAATTTTCCATCATATTTTATAAAGACAAATCCTGCAGCCGTTCCGACAACACTTCAGAAGATGACTGCTCAGCGTCGATATCTTCCCTGACCTGTTGATGCCAAGTCGCTTCGTCCCACAGCTCAAATTTATTGAACTGCCCGACCAGCATCACTTGTTTGGTCAATCCGGCGTGTTGCCGTAAAACGGGTGCTAATAAAAGACGGCCCGCACTGTCCATCTGGCATTCGCTGGCATGGCCCAGCAGCAGGCGCTGCACGCGACGTTCTGCGGGGTTCATGCTCGACAGACGCGACAATTTTTGTTCAATAATGACCCATTCGGGCAGGGTATAAAGCAACAGGCAGGGATGGTGAATATCAATGGTGCAAACCATCTGGCCGGACGAGGCGTCGTTCAATAAATCGCGATAGCGCGTCGGAACGGATAACCGCCCTTTGCTGTCGAGATTCACCAACGTTGCGCCACGAAACATTAAAGCCTCACTGAGCTCTGCCCTTTTTCACCACTTTATCCCACAAAATCCCACCCACCGGAGTTTACGGAGCGGAGGAAAAGCTTGTCAAGCCAGCACCGGGGCAGCCTTCAACAAAAGATTCGGCGCTGACAAAGAGAAAGCGGCAAATAAAATCCCTGCCATGCTAACGAGGCAAAATTAACGCTATGAATATTTGTAAGAAAAAAGACGAATACACACAGGACCGTTAAAAACCACTTAATACGATCGGTGAAGAGGACTAAGTGTTGAGTTTGCGACGCGAGCGGCATTTTAAGGGAAAAGCCCTGGAGTTAACAGCGTCTGCTGTGGTTTAGCGCGCTTTTCTCAACCGTTCGGGAAACACCTGAAAACAAAAACCATACGCCTGCGGCTTAAGACATCTGCCCGGTTACAAATTTACACACAAGAAATGATTGGTTACCACTTATACGGTAGCTCACACCGTTTCTTCATCGTCAGGAGAGGGAGTGTCAGAATGTGTAAAAAGGTGCCGGAATTATCTGAATCCAAAGAAAAGGCAGCCGAAGCTGCCTTTTTATCTTTTTGCACTTAGCTTTAACGACGGCTTAAACTACCGCGCCGGTATAGATTACGGCGAATACGGGTGAGACCAGGCCGTGGTTTGCGTGGCTCATCGAGGCTTGCCAGCACCAGCTCCAGCACGCGCTCCGCGACATCGCGATGGCGCTGCGCCACGGCAAGAACCGGGCATTGCAGGAAATCGAGCAGTTCGTTATCGCCAAACGTCGCGATAGCGAGCTCTGACGGCAAGCGCCCTTCGCGCTTCAGCGTCACGTCCATGACGCCCTGCAATAAAGCGAAAGAGGTGGTGAACAGCGCCTGTGGCATCGGGTGCGTTTCCAGCCATTTTTCAAACAGCGCGGCGGCGGCTTCACGCTCGTAGCTGTTGGCATAAAGGAAGTGCACTTCGCGCGGGTCATCTTTCCATGCGTTGCGAAAACCCTGCTCACGCAGAAAACTTACTGAGAGCTCCGGCAGCGCGCCCAGATAGAGGACGGTTTCAGCCGGAAACGTGCGCAGCTCGCTTGCCAGCATTTCCGCGTCGTCCTGATCGGCACCGACAACGCTGGTGAAGTGTTCGCGATCCAGCGCCCGGTCCAGCGCCACGATCGGAAATGCGTCGTTCGCCCAGCGCTGATAAAACGGATGTTCAGGCGGTAAAGAAGTGGAAACGATGATAGCGTCAACCTGGCGTTGCAGCAGATGCTCAATGCAGCGCATTTCGTTATCGGGCTGATCTTCAGAACAGGCGATAAGCAGCTGATATCCGCGCTGGCGCGCCTGGCGCTCAAGATAGTTGGCGATGCGGGTATAGCTGGTGTTTTCAAGATCGGGGATAACAAGGCCAATCGAGCGTGTTCTTCCTGCGCGCAGGCCTGCGGCGACGGCGTTCGGGTGGTAATTATGCTCACGCACCACCGCCATCACTTTCTCAACGGTTTTATCACTCACACGGTACTGCCGGGCTTTTCCATTAATGACGTAGCTCGCCGTGGTGCGCGACACGCCAGCCAGCCGCGCGATTTCATCCAGTTTCACGTTTACCCCTTAACAAGAGTGTTACTCCATAACCTTTCAAGGGTTATAAGTTAAAATCCTTAACATCTAAGCGCAGAATAGTACCCTGAGCAACTGCTTTTGCGCGCGCCTGTCGCGCCCGCTGCAAAAAAAAGCCCGGCAGGTGCCGGGCGGATGCATAACAAGGCAATAACAGGACTAACGCATGATCTTTTCGCCGCGGGAGAGCCCCACTACGCCAGAGCGCGCCACTTCCACAATTTTCGCCACATCGCGAATGCTTGCGAGAAACGCGTCGAGCTTTTCGCTGGTACCCGCCAGCTGCACGGTATAAAGCGACGGCGTGACGTCGATAATCTGCCCGCGAAAAATCTCCGCGCTGCGTTTAACTTCTTCACGCCCGTAACCGCTCGCCTGAATTTTCACCAGCATGATTTCGCGCTCGACATGCGCGCCCTGCCCCAGCTCGCTGACGCGCAGCACGTCCACCAGCTTATGCAGCTGCTTTTCGATCTGCTCAAGGACTTTTTCGTCACCGACCGTCTGGATGGTCATCCTGGAGAGTGTCGGATCGTCGGTCGGTGCTACGGTCAGGCTTTCGATGTTATAGCCGCGCTGTGCGAAAAGCCCAATCACACGAGACAACGAGCCCGATTCGTTTTCCAGCAATACTGATAATATCCGGCGCATAATCAGGTTCTCTCCGTTTTGCTTAACCACATTTCATCCATTCCACCGCCGCGAACCTGCATCGGATAAACGTGCTCGGTGCCGTCCACGGTGACATCGACAAACACCAGCCGGTTATTGCGCACATGTTCCAGCGCCTCGCTGAGTTTGCTTTCCAGCTCTTCCGGGCGGGTGATGGAAATCCCGATATGGCCGTAAGCCTCCGCCAGTTTGACGAAATCCGGCAGCGATTCCATATAGGACTGCGAGTGGCGTCCAGAGTAAATCATGTCCTGCCACTGCTTCACCATGCCCAGATAGCGGTTGTTGAGGTTAAGCACCAGTACCGGCAACTCATATTGCAGCGCGGTGGAAAGCTCCTGAATATTCATCTGGATACTGCCGTCACCGGTCACACACACGACGGTCTCTTCCGGTAACGCGAGCTTCACGCCGAGCGCCGCCGGCAAGCCGAAGCCCATCGTCCCAAGCCCGCCGGAGTTTATCCAGCGGCGCGGTTTATCAAAGGTGTAATGGAGCGCCGCAAACATCTGATGCTGGCCTACATCGGACGTCACGTAGGCATCGCCTTTGGTCAGACGATACAGCGTTTCGATAGCCGCCTGCGGTTTAATACTGCCGCTTTCGCGGTCGTAATTCAGGCACTGACGGGCGCGCCACTGTTCAATCTGCTGCCACCAGTCGCGAATATCGTCCAGCGGCTGCTGGCTCTCTTCCTGGCCCAGCAGCTCCAGCATCTGACTCAGCACCTGGCGCGCATCGCCGACAATCGGCACATCCGCCGCCACGGTTTTAGAGATAGACGTCGGGTCGATATCGATATGCAGCACGGTGGCGTTCGGGCAGTACTTCGCGAGGTTATTGGTCGTGCGATCGTCAAAGCGCACGCCGACTGCGAAAATAACGTCCGCATTATGCATCGTCATGTTCGCTTCAAAGGTGCCGTGCATCCCCAGCATCCCCAGCGCCTGGCGGTGCGTGCCCGGAAAAGCGCCCAGCCCCATTAATGAAGAGACCACCGGCACGTTGAGTTTTTCCGCCACGGCGCGCAGTTCATTTTCACAGGCGGCGGTAATCGCGCCGCCGCCCACGTACATGACCGGCTTTTTCGCGGCGATAAGCGTCTGCAGGGCGCGTTTGATCTGCCCTTTATGGCCCTGCGTTGTCGGGTTGTAAGAGCGCATGCTGACGGTTTCCGGCCAGACATACGGCAGCTTTTTCGCCGGGTTGAGGATATCTTTCGGCAAATCGACCACCACCGGGCCTGGTCTGCCGCTGGCGGCGAGCCAGAACGCCTTTTTCAGCACCGTCGGGATATCTTCGGTTTGCTTCACCAGGAAACTGTGTTTAACCACCGGGCGGGAGATCCCCACCATGTCGCACTCCTGAAATGCATCGTAGCCAATCAGCGAGGTTGCGACCTGGCCTGACAGCACCACCAGCGGAATGGAGTCCATATAAGCCGTAGCGATACCGGTAATCGCGTTGGTGGCGCCAGGGCCGGAAGTCACCAGCACCACGCCCACCTCACCGGTCGCGCGCGCCAGACCATCCGCCATATGCACCGCGGCTTGCTCATGGCGCACCAGCACATGATCAATACCGCCAACGGTATGTAGCGCGTCATAAATATCAAGCACCGCGCCACCGGGGTAACCGAATACTTGCTTTACGCCCTGATCGATAAGCGATCGGACGACCATCTCGGCTCCAGACAACATCTCCATGGTTTGCCTCCAGGCTTTTGTTTACGGACTGACGGCAGAAGTCATTTTCCGCACGGTCACTGGTACAGGTGTGATGCCCTGTCGTTAATTATCGTTATGGGTTTCCCCTAACATAACCGCTGAAAATGAGGCAGGCAATTAGCAATCAGGCGTCGCCGGGCGCGCCAAATGGCGTCGCGACGCTGAAGAAAAGCGATTAAACGGAGAGATATGCTGAATATAAGCGGCGCTTATGACCGTTAATTTCGCAACGCCCATTTCTGACAGTGATAAATCAAAAAAAACGGCGGGAAGGGAATGCGCCACGAAGCAGGGATTAATAACAGAATAAAATATCACGAAAGAGAGCATCTACAGAAAAACGGGCGGCTACTGCCACCCGTTTTTTTTTCAGCGTCGGTTATCGCCGACAGACGTTTGATAACAGCTCTTCCATCCATTGATGGCCCTTATCGCGCCCGGCCGCTTCATGCCAGGAGAGATAACAGGTACGGCTGTTTAATTTAAACGGCAGCGGCATAATTTGCAGTTGCAGCGACTGCTCATAATCCTGCGCCAGCCAGCGCGGCGCGATGGTAATAAGATTCGTGCGCGATACGACATTTAATACGCTGGTCAGCGCCATACCCTGATAAGCGATGGCGGCCTGTTTTTCTGCGGTGTCATACCACGGCAAACTAAAAGAGCTAAAACGATCTAACGCCACCACCGCATGCTGCTCTTTAAATACTTCACTTTCACGTAACAAATTATCCTTACGCGGATGGCTCTTACTGCTTACCAGCACCATTTCATCTTTAAATAGCGGTACGCAGGTAAACTCCGGGCGACGGAATTCATCGTAACCAATGACAAATTCGGTCTCCTGGTATCGCAGTTGATGTTCGATATTCTGATTTAAAGAAGATTTAAAGACTAAATGAATATTGGGCGCGGGTAATGACTCCAACTTATTGATAGTGTTTTATGGGTAATGACTCCAACTTATTGATAGTGTTTTATGTTCAGATAATGCCCGATGACTTTGTCATGCAGCTCCACCGATTTTGAGAACGACAGCGACTTCCGTCCCAGCCGTGCCAGGTGCTGCCTCAGATTCAGGTTATGCCGCTCAATTCGCTGCGTATATCGCTTGCTGATTACGTGCAGCTTTCCCTTCAGGCGGGATTCATACAGCGGCCAGCCATCCGTCATCCATATCACCACGTCAAAGGGTGACAGCAGGCTCATAAGACGCCCCAGCGTCGCCATAGTGCGTTCACCGAATACGTGCGCAACAACCGTCTTCCGGAGCCTGTCATACGCGTAAAACAGCCAGCGCTGGCGCGATTTAGCCCCGACGTATCCCCACTGTTCGTCCATTTCCGCGCAGACGATGACGTCACTGCCCGGCTGTATGCGCGAGGTTACCGACTGCGGCCTGAGTTTTTTAAATGGCGGAAAATCGTGTTGAGGCCAACGCCCATAATGCGGGCGGTTGCCCGGCATCCAACGCCATTCATGGCCATATCAATGATTTTCTGGTGCGTACCGGGTTGAGAAGCGGTGTAAGTGAACTGCAGTTGCCATGTTTTACGGCAGTGAGAGCAGAGATAGCGCTGATGTCCGGCGGTGCTTTTGCCGTTACGCACCACCCCGTCAGTAGCTGAACAGGAGGGACAGCTGATAGAAACAGAAGCCACTGGAGCACCTCAAAAACACCATCATACACTAAATCAGTAAGTTGGCAGCATCACCTGCATGCATTACCCAGAACATTCCGTTTATCATGTAGCAATTTCAGGCAAAAGAGGAGGTTCAAAAACTCATAAAAAGTTGCTGTTTTGAATTAAAAGTTCATTAATAGACAATAAAAATAAATCTCCTGATATTTTAGGACCTTGTTTATCATGGTACTTTTCTTACAGCCCGATCAAATCATAAAAAAGACGAATAAACAATAATTCACTTAATGAATTATCAATTAAGTTTTCGTAAATACTTCACTTTTTTAATAAATGCGACGGCGTGCTTTGAATTATTCACGCTCAAATGTCATCACATCCTCACTCGCGCTTTTAATTCATTGATATGATAAATAATCTAACGCAATTAAACCGATAAAAAGGAACTAAAAATGCGCATCCAAAGGGCTTCAACACTTACGCCTCGCTTAACGTATACATATATTTTATATAACTGCGATTACTCAGCATAATCCACTAAATCCGCATCTGGCGTCGCCCGTTTGGGTTAACTGTAGAATTACGGACAGGGGGTTGACATGGTCTGTGGTATCAAGTACCACTAAAAGCCTGTTAACGCATTTATTCGGGACATGATTCATGATTCGCATCGTTCGTTTCGCTGGTCTACTACTACTAAACGCATCCTCAGTGCGCGGTAGACTGGTGCGCGACGTTCAGCGGTAACGCTTGAGTCAGGTCATCAGAAATAAAAAACCCGCGCCGCTGCGCGGGTTTTTTTATGCTCACGCAAGGCGCCCCAGGACAAAAAAGGACACCAACCATGAGCCAGCAAGTCATTATTTTTGATACCACATTGCGTGACGGTGAGCAGGCGCTCCAGGCGAGCCTGAGCGTAAAGGAAAAACTGCAAATCGCGCTGGCGCTTGAGCGCATGGGTGTCGATGTCATGGAGGTCGGTTTTCCGGTCTCTTCGCCGGGCGATTTCGAGTCGGTCCAGACCATTGCCCGTCAGGTAAAAAACAGCCGCGTCTGCGCCCTGGCGCGCTGCGTGGAAAAAGATATCGATGTGGCCGCCGAATCCCTGAAAGTTGCCGAGGCGTTTCGTATTCACACTTTCATCGCCACCTCGCCGATGCACATCGCGACCAAACTGCGCAGCACCCTGGATGAAGTGATTGAGCGCGCCGTTTATATGGTAAAGCGCGCCCGCAACTATACCGATGACGTCGAATTCTCCTGCGAAGACGCAGGCCGCACGCCGATTGCCGATCTGGCGCGCGTGGTGGAAGCCGCCATCAACGCGGGTGCCACCACCATTAATATCCCGGACACCGTCGGCTACACCCTGCCTTTCGAATTCAGCAATATCATCAGCGGCCTGTACGAGCGCGTACCGAACATCGATAAAGCGGTTATCTCCGTTCATACCCATGACGATCTGGGCATGGCCGTCGGCAACGCCCTGGCCGCCGTGCAGGCGGGCGCGCGTCAGGTGGAAGGTACGTTAAATGGTATCGGCGAACGCGCGGGCAACTGCGCGCTGGAAGAAGTCATTATGGCTATCAAGCTGCGCCAGAACCTGATGAACGTCCACACCCGCATTAATCACCAGGAGATCTGGCGCACCAGCCAGACGGTGAGCCAGATCTGCAACATGCCGATCCCGGCGAACAAAGCGGTGGTCGGCTCTGGCGCCTTCGCCCACTCGTCCGGCATCCACCAGGACGGCGTCCTGAAAAACCGCGAAAACTACGAAATCATGACGCCGGAATCCATCGGCCTGAATCAGGTGCAACTGAACCTGACCTCCCGCTCCGGCCGCGCTGCCGTGAAGCATCGCATGGAGGAGATGGGCTACCAAGAAAACGACTACAACCTGGATGACCTGTACGATGCCTTCCTGAAACTGGCCGACAAAAAAGGCCAGGTGTTTGATTACGATCTGGAAGCGCTGGCCTTTATTAATAAACAGCAGGAAGAGCCTGAGCATTTCCGTCTGGAATATTTCAGTGTGCAGTCCGGCTCAAACGCCATGGCGACCGCCTCTGTGAAGCTCGCCTGCGGCGAGGAGATCAAAGCCGAAGCCGCTAACGGCAACGGCCCGGTCGATGCCGTCTATCAGGCCATCAACCGCATTACCGATTACGACATTGAGCTGGTGAAATATCAGTTAGGCGCAAAAGGCCATGGCAAAAACGCGCTGGGCCAGGTGGATATCGTGGTCAGCTACAACGGCCGCCACTTCCACGGCGTGGGGCTGACGACCGATATCGTCGAATCCTCCGCCCGCGCGATGATCAACGTGCTGAACAACATCTGGCGCGCCGGTGAAGTCGAGAAAGAATTGCAACGCAAAGCACAGAATAAAGAACACAATCAGGAAACCGTGTGATGTCTAAAAATTATCATATTGCAGTTTTGCCGGGCGACGGTATTGGCCCGGAAGTGATGGCGCAAGCCCTGAAAGTACTGGATGCCGTTCGTGGTCGTTTTGATATGCGTATCACCACCAGCCACTACGACGTTGGCGGCATTGCCATCGATCGCCACGGCAACCCGCTGCCGCAGGCAACCGTGGAAGGCTGCGAGCAGGCCGATGCTATTCTCTTTGGCTCGGTCGGCGGCCCGAAGTGGGAAAATCTGCCGCCAGCGCAGCAGCCGGAGCGCGGCGCGCTGCTGCCGCTGCGTAAACACTTCAAACTGTTCAGCAACCTGCGCCCGGCGAAGCTCTACCCGGGGCTGGAAGAATTTTGCCCGCTGCGCGCCGATATCGCCACCAACGGCTTTGACATCCTCTGCGTGCGCGAGCTGACCGGCGGTATTTATTTCGGCCAGCCGAAGGGCCGTGAAGGCAGCGGCATGCATGAAAAAGCGTTCGACACCGAGGTCTACCACCGTTTTGAAATCGAACGCATCGCCCGCATCGCGTTTGAGTCGGCGCGCAAACGCCGTAATAAAGTCACCTCGATTGATAAAGCGAACGTGCTGCAAACCTCGCTGCTATGGCGTGAAATCGTCAATGAAATCGGCAAAGAGTACCCGGACGTCGAGCTGGCGCACATGTACATCGACAACGCCACCATGCAGCTGATTAAAGATCCGTCGCAGTTCGACGTGCTGCTCTGCTCCAACCTGTTTGGCGATATTCTGTCTGACGAATGCGCCATGATCACCGGCTCTATGGGGATGCTGCCTTCCGCGAGCCTCAACGAGCAGGGCTTTGGCCTTTACGAGCCGGCAGGCGGCTCCGCGCCGGATATCGCCGGGAAAAACATCGCCAACCCGATAGCCCAGATCCTCTCGCTGTCGCTGCTGCTGCGCTACAGCCTGGAAGCCGACGACGCGGCGACGGCGATTGAAAACGCGATTAACCGCGCGCTCGCAGAAGGCGTGCGTACCGGCGACCTGGCCCGCGGCGGCCAGGCTGTCAGCACCGATGAAATGGGCGATATCATCGCCCGCTATGTGGCCGAAGGGGTGTAACCATGGCAAAGACCTTATATCAGAAGCTGTTTGACGCTCACGTGGTTCATGAGGCCCCGAACGAAACGCCGCTGCTCTACATCGACCGTCATCTGGTGCATGAAGTCACCTCGCCGCAGGCATTTGACGGCCTGCGCGCCCATGGCCGCCCGGTGCGCCAGCCGCGTAAAACCTTCGCCACGATGGATCACAACGTCTCCACCCAGACCAAAGACATTAATGCGTCCGGTGAAATGGCCCGCATTCAGATGCAGGAGCTGATTAAAAACTGCAACGAGTTCGGCGTTGAGCTGTACGATTTGAATCATCCGTATCAGGGCATCGTGCACGTGATGGGGCCAGAACAGGGCATCACCCTGCCGGGCATGACCATCGTCTGCGGCGATTCCCACACCGCGACCCACGGCGCGTTCGGCGCGCTGGCGTTCGGCATCGGCACTTCGGAAGTGGAGCATGTGCTGGCAACCCAGACGCTCAAACAGGGCCGCGCGAAGACCATGAAAATCGAGGTCAATGGCCGCGCCGCGCCGGGTATCACCGCGAAAGATATCGTGCTGGCGATTATCGGTAAAACCGGCAGCGCCGGCGGCACCGGCTATGTGGTGGAATTCTGCGGCGACGCTATCCGCGCGCTCAGCATGGAAGGCCGCATGACGCTGTGCAACATGGCGATCGAAATGGGTGCCAAAGCGGGCCTGGTGGCACCGGATGAAACGACCTTCAACTATGTTAAAGGCCGTCTGCATGCGCCGAAAGGCCAGGATTTCGACGAGGCCGTGGCGTACTGGAAAACCCTGAAAACCGACGACGGCGCGCAGTTTGACGCGGTTGTCACGCTCAATGCCGAAGAGATAGCCCCGCAAGTCACCTGGGGCACCAACCCAGGCCAGGTGATCGCCGTAAGCGACGCCATTCCCGATCCGGCCTCATTCGCCGATCCGGTTGAGCGCGCCTCCGCCGAGAAAGCGCTGGCCTATATGGGCCTCAAGCCCGGCGTGCCGCTGACTGATGTGGCTATCGATAAAGTGTTTATCGGCTCCTGCACCAACTCGCGCATTGAAGATCTGCGCGCCGCGGCTGAAATTGCCCGTGGTCGTAAAGTGGCGCCCGGCGTTCAGGCGCTGGTGGTGCCAGGCTCAGGCCCGGTGAAAGCACAGGCGGAAGCCGAAGGGCTGGATAAGATTTTCATTGAGGCTGGTTTTGAATGGCGTCTGCCTGGCTGCTCGATGTGCCTTGCGATGAACAACGACCGCCTGAACCCGGGCGAGCGCTGTGCCTCAACCAGCAACCGTAACTTTGAAGGCCGTCAGGGCCGCGGCGGGCGCACGCACCTGGTCAGCCCGGCGATGGCCGCCGCCGCCGCTGTAACCGGCCGTTTCGCCGATATCCGTAGTCTGAAATAAGGGGAACCCCATGGCAGAGAAATTTACCCAACACACCGGTCTGGTAGTTCCGCTGGATGCGGCGAACGTGGATACCGACGCGATTATCCCGAAGCAATTCCTGCAAAAGGTGACGCGTACCGGCTTTGGCGCGCATCTGTTTAACGACTGGCGTTTTCTGGATGACAAAGGCCAGCAGCCGAACCCGGAGTTTGTGCTGAATTTCCCGGAGTATCAGGGCGCGTCTATCCTGCTGGCGCGTGAAAACTTCGGCTGCGGCTCGTCGCGCGAGCACGCCCCGTGGGCACTGACCGATTACGGGTTTAAAGTGGTGATTGCGCCGAGTTTCGCCGATATCTTCTACGGCAACAGCTTTAACAACCAGCTGCTGCCGGTGACGCTCAGCGATGAAGAAGTGGATGAGATGTTTGCGCTGGTGAAGGCCAACCCTGGCATTCGCTTTGAAGTGGATTTAGAAGCGCAAGTGGTGAAAGCGGGCGATAAGACGTATAGCTTTAACATCGACGCGTTTCGTCGCCACTGCATGCTGAACGGACTGGACAGTATCGGCCTGACGTTGCAGCACGAGGACGCCATCGCGGCGTATGAGAAAAAACAGCCCGCGTTTATGGGGTGAGTTTTTGCGGTTTACCTGGTGTTTACGGCGGGTGCGCGTGGCTTACCCGCCCTACGAAAATACGTTTAAGAGTTTGTAGGGCGGGTAAGCGCAGCGCACCCGCCATCAGACAATGACTTACACGTCTTTAACCCGACTCGTCAGCCACAGCGCCACCAGCGCAACCCCGGTCATCACCGGGTATACCGCGTAATGCCCGAAACTCTCCACCAGCGCCCCTTGCACCACACCCGCCAGGATCACACCCGTCGAAATACTGTTGCTGAAAAGCGTGGTAGCGGAACCCGCGCGCCCCGGCATCAAATCCTGAAACCAGATCATCCCAAGCCCGGCGACAATCCCGATAAACAGCGCGTTAAAGAGCTGCAACCCAAGCAGCGCCTCGCGACTGTGAAAGAGATTAAGCCCGGCGTAGAACAGCACGCCCGCAGCCACCGCCAGCAGCATCATTGGCTTTTTACCGAACCGCTTCACGTAAAACCCGGCCAGCAGCATCGCCGGGATCTCAAGCCCCGCCGCGGTGCCCATCAGCACGCCCGCGAGGCTCTCCGGCAGCGCCAACTCCTGGCTCACCCACAGCGGCATATCGATGATATACATCGTATTGCAGGTCCACATCAGCACGGAGGCGATAAACAGCATCCGAACGTTCTTGTCCTTCCAGCCGCTCACCTGCGTGATGGCCACATCGGCGGGCTGTTCAATACGCGCCACCGAGGGCAGCGCGAAAAAGATAATCACCAGGCTCAGGATAAAAATCCCGGCGGCGATTAAAAACATGGTGGTAAAGCCGAAACTCAGCGCCAGCATAAACGACAGCGGCGGCCCGATAACCCACGCGAGCGAAAGCTGGGCGCGCATGACCGAACTGAACATCACCGCCTCGCGGGCAGAGTTATCGGCATACTCACGCGCCAGCGCGAAAAGCTGCGGCATGGCGGTATTCGCAAGCGACGCCAGCAGCACGCCTGCGGTAATCAGCGTCAGGTAGTGACGGTTAAAGGCGAACAGCACACAGTTGCCGACCGCCATCAGGCAGCAAAAAAGGATCAGCTTGCGTCGGTCGCCCCGGCTGTCGGAGCGCTTCGCCAGTAGCAGGCTGACGGCAATCCCGGCAATCGCGTTCACCGTATAAAACAGCCCGACCCAGAACGGCGGCGCGCCCACTTCACGGCTTAAAAACAGGCTCAGCGTCGGCGCCTGCAGCGCGCCTGCCACGCCCATCATGAACGCGACGACCATAAAAGCGAGATAGACGACATTAAGCCGTCGGACAAACGTAAGAAACCACAGCATCGGGCGCATCCTTTCAGTTGAGGCGGGCGAAATCGTGCTCATAATAGACGAAAAAAGCCAGCAGTAGCACACTGCTGGCAGGTGAAAAGCACCAATACTCAGTTACACGTGATGTCCGCTTAGCGGCGCTTAAACGTCACCGGGAATGTCACATCCCACTGCATGATCTCATCCAGCATTCGTTGCGGCGTTTTACCGTTCAGGCGGGCCAGCCATGAGCCGGAAAGACGTTGCGTTGCGCTGAAATACTGCTGATAAAACCTGCATGTTGACGACGTTTTCATAAGCCCCTCCGCTTTCATCGAAGAGAAGTATTGCCGTAATATAGGGAATATTAAATTGATGAGTTTCGAGCGGGAGTTCCTCTTTTATGCCTTCAGGTCGTCTGCAACAACAATTCATTCGTTTGTGGCAATGCTGTGATGGCAAGCCGCAGCAAACGACGCTCAACGAACTGGCCGAACTGCTGAGTTGCTCGCGCCGCCACATGCGCACGCTGCTGAACGCCATGCAGGCGCGCGGCTGGCTGACATGGGAAGCCGAGGCCGGACGCGGCAAACGCTCCAGGCTCCAGTTCCTCTATACCGGGCTCGCGCTGCAACAGCAGCGGGCAGAAGATCTGCTGGAGCAGGACAGAATCGATCAGCTGGTGCAGATCGTCGGCGACAAATCCACGGTGCGTCAGATGCTGCTCTCGCATCTGGGCCGCAGTTTCCGCCAGGGACGCCATATTCTGCGCGTGCTCTATTACCGCCCGCTGCAAAATCTGCTGCCCGGCAGCGCCTTGCGCCGTTCAGAAACCCACATCGCCCGGCAGATTTTCAACGGCCTGACACGCATAAACGAGGAAAACGGGGAACTGGAAGCTGACATCGCGCACCACTGGCAGCGTATTTCCCCTTTCCACTGGCGCTTTTTCTTACGCCCCGGCATCCATTTTCACCATGGCCGCGAGCTGGACATGCTCGATGTCATCAGCTCGCTCCAGCGCATCTGCGCCCTGCCGCTCTACGCGCATATCCGTGAAGTGGTCTCTCCCACCGCCTGGACGCTGGATATTCATCTGAGCGAGCCCGACGACTGGCTGCCGTGGCTGATGGGTAGCGTGCCGGCGATGATCCTGCCGCGGGAATGGCCGGAGCTGCCGAAATTCGCGAACCAGCCCGTCGGCACCGGCCCGTACGCGGTGGTACGCAATAACAGCAACCAGCTTAAGATCCGCGCTTTTGATGACTACTTTGGCTATCGCGCGCTGATTGATGAAGTGAATTTCTGGGTACTGCCGGAGATAGGCGAAGAGCTGAGCTGCGCCGTTCAGCTTGAAGGCCCGACGCGCGACGCCGACGAAAAAGCCGTAGAAAGCCGCCTCGAAGAAGGCTGCTACTACCTGCTGTTTGATTCCCGCTCGCGCGTGGGCGCGATGCCGGAGGTACGCCGCTGGATAAGCTCGCGCTTTACGCCTGCCCGCCTGCTGCACCGCGCCGCGCCGCACTATCAGCGCCTCTGGTTTCCGGCTTACGGCCTGCTGCCGCGCTGGCACCACGCGCCGCAAATTCCTGAGGCGCAGAAACCCGCCGGGCTTGAGCGTCTGACGCTCACCTTTTATGGCGACCACAATGAAAACCGCATTATCGGCGCGTTGTTGCGCGACATTCTGGCGCAGGAGCAGGTGGAGCTGGAATTGCGGGAAGTGAGCTATGAGGAGTGGTATCAGGGCGATATCACCAGCGATCTGTGGCTTAACAGCGCCAACTTTACGCTGCCGCTCGATTTCTCGCTGTTCGCGCACCTGTGCGAAGTGCCGCTCATTCAGCGCTGCATCCCGCTCGACTGGCAGGGCGACGCGCAGCGCTGGCGCACCGGCGCGCTGAACCTGCCGCAGTGGTGCCGCACGATGCTGGAGCGTCAGGACATTCTGCCGCTGATTCATCACTGGCTGATGCTCCAGGGCCAGCGCAGTATGCGCGGCGTGCGCATGAACACGCTCGGCTGGTTTGATTTTAAATCCGCCTGGTTTGCGCCGCCGGAGCCGTAACCCTTTCGCAACATTACGCAAATCATTACAATGGGCCGTTCTCAACGGGGTGCTGCCGGCTGACCGGTGCGCTGAGATAATACCCGTCGAACCTGATCCGGATAACGCCGGCGAAGGGATTTGAGGCTACCGCTCAAAATCCTTTGCCCCCATTTGATAAAGGTGCAAAGTGTTAAAAAAACTGCTTCCTCTGCTGGCGCTCGCCGCCGCTCCGGCTTTCGCCAAACCTGTTCTGACCGTCTACACCTACGACTCTTTCTCCTCGGAGTGGGGCCCTGGCCCGAAAATTAAAACCGCCTTTGAAGCCGACTGCGGCTGCGAGCTGAAATTCGTGGCGCTGGAAGATGGCGTCTCGCTGCTTAACCGCCTGCGCATGGAAGGCAAAAACAGCAAAGCCGATGTGGTGCTGGGCCTGGATAACAACCTGCTTCAGGCCGCAACCGCAACCGGGCTGTTCGCGAAAAGCGGCGTTCCGGCAGGTGAAGTTAACGTGCCGGGCGGCTGGAATAACGACACCTTTGTACCGTTCGACTACGGCTGGTTCGCCTTCGTTTATGACAAAAACAAACTGAAAAACCCGCCGAAAAGCCTGAAAGAGCTGGTTGAGAGCGATCAGAAATGGCGCGTGATCTATGAAGATCCGCGCACCAGCACGCCGGGGCTCGGCCTGCTGCTGTGGATGCAGAAAGTCTATGGCGATAACGCGCCGGACGCCTGGCAGAAGCTCGCTGCAAAAACCGTTACCGTCACCAAAGGCTGGAGCGAAGCCTACGGCCTGTTCCTGAAAGGCGAAGGCGATTTGGTGCTGAGCTACACCACCTCGCCCGCCTACCACATTATTGAAGAGAAAAAAGAGAACTACGCCGCCGCGAATTTCAGCGAAGGCCACTACCTGCAGGTGGAAGTCGCGGCACGCACCGCCGCCAGCAAACAGCCGGCGCTGGCGGAAAAATTCCTGAAGTTTATGGTTTCGCCTGCGTTCCAGAATGCAATTCCTGCCGGCAACTGGATGTACCCGGTGACCAGCGTCGCGCTGCCGGAAGGCTTTAACGCGCTGACCCGGCCGCAGACCACCCTGCAATTCACCTCACAGGAAGTGGCCGCACAGCGCGCGCAATGGACGAGTGAATGGCAACGCGCCGTGAGCCGCTGATCCCCGGCTGGCTCTGGCCCGGCCTCACCGCCGCCCTGCTGATGGCGGCGGTGGCGCTGGCGGCGTTCGCAGCACTCTGGACACACGCGCCGCACACCGATGCACGCGCGCTGCTGCACGACAGCTATCTGTGGCACGTGGTGCGCTTCTCGTTCTGGCAGGCATTTCTCTCCGCGCTGCTTTCCGTCGTGCCCGCTATTCCACTCGCCCGCGCGCTCTACCGCCGCCGCTTTCCGGGGCGGCGAATGCTGCTGCGCCTGTGCGCCATGACGCTTATCCTGCCGGTGCTGGTGGCGATTTTCGGCCTACTTAGCGTCTACGGGCGCAGCGGCTGGCTCGCCGCGCTCTGCGCAATGCTCGGCATCGAATGGACGTTCTCGCCTTATGGATTACAGGGCATCCTGCTGGCGCATCTCTTTTTTAATATGCCGATGGCGACCCGCCTGCTCTACCAGACGCTGATGCAGATCCCCGGCGAACAGCGACAGCTCGCCGCGCAGCTCGGCATGCGCGGCTGGGACTTCTTCCGGCTGGTGGAGTGGCCCTGGCTGCGCCGCCAGATCCCGCCGGTGGCGGCGCTCATTTTTATGCTCTGCTTCGCCAGTTTCGCCACGGTGCTGGCGCTCGGCGGCGGGCCGCAGGCGACAACCATTGAGCTCGCCATCTACCAGGCGCTGAGCTATGACTACGATCCGGGCCGCGCGGCGCTGCTGGCGCTTATCCAGATGGGCTGCTGCCTGTCGCTTATTCTGTTAAGCCAGCGGCTCAGCAAAGCGATTCCGGTCGGCGCGACGCTGGCACGCGGCTGGCGCAACCCGGAGGATTCGTGGCGCAGCAAGCTTACCGATTCAGCGCTGATTGGTGCCGCACTCTTGCTTCTCCTGCCGCCGCTGCTGGCGGTGCTGGTGGATGGCTTGCGCGGCGATATAAACCATGCGCTGGCCGACCCGGCGCTGTGGCGCGCGCTCTGGACGTCGCTGCGTATTGCGCTCTGCGCGGGGGGGCTGTGCGTTATCCTGACCATGATGCTGCTCTGGAGCACGCGCGAGCTGTACCTGCGCCAGCGTCGTCTTGCCGGACAAAGCCTTGAGCTCTGCGGTGTGCTGATCCTCGCGATGCCGGGCATCGTGCTGGCGACCGGGTTTTTCCTGCTGCTGAACGCCACCATCGGCCTGCCGGAACGCGCCGATGCGATTGTGATTTTTACCAACGCCCTGATGGCTATCCCTTACGCGCTGAAAGTGCTCGATAACCCGATGCGCGATATCGCCGCGCGTTACGGCGCGCTCTGCGCGTCGCTTGAGATACGCGGCCTGAACCGGCTGCGGCTGGTGGAAACTCGCGCGCTGCGGGTGCCGCTCGCCCAGGCGATGGCGTTCGCCTGCGTATTGTCGATTGGCGACTTCGGCGTCGTGGCGCTGCTTGGCAATGAGGATTTCCGCACGCTGCCCTTTTATCTCTACCAGCAGATCGGTGCCTACCGCAGCGACGCAGGCGCGGTCACGGCGCTGCTGCTGCTGTTACTCTGTTTCCTGCTGTTCACCTTGATTGAAAAACTTCCGGGGCGCCATGCTGACACTGACTGATCTCACCTGGCTGTATCACCACCTGCCGATGCGCTTTACGCTGGACGTGCGCGAGGGCGAACGCGTGGCGGTACTGGGGCCAAGCGGCGCGGGCAAAAGCACGCTGCTCAATCTGATTGCCGGTTTTCTCGCGCCCGCCAGCGGCACGCTCACTATCAACGGCGCGGATCACACCCACACGCCGCCGTCAAAACGCCCGGTGTCGATGCTGTTTCAGGAAAATAATCTCTTTAACCATCTGACGGTGCGCCAGAACATTGCGCTCGGGCTGTCGCCCGGCCTGCGGCTGAACGCGCAGCAGAAGCGTCAGGTCGAGGCGATAGCCGACAACATGGCGATTGGCGATCTGCTGGAGCGGCTGCCGGACGCGCTCTCCGGCGGCCAGCGTCAGCGGGCGGCGCTGGCGCGCTGTCTGGTGCGAAAGCGCCCCGTTCTGCTGCTGGATGAGCCGTTTTCCGCGCTCGATCCGGCGCTGCGTCAGGAGATGCTGACGCTGCTGGAAACCTTATGCGAGGAGGAAGGCACGACGCTGCTCATGGTGTCGCACAGCGTGGAGGATGCGGCGCGCATCGCCGCGCGCAGTCTGGTGGTGGTTGAAGGACGCATCGTCTGGGACGGCCCCACCGCGCAGTTGCTGAGCGGCGAGGCCAGCGCGTCGGCGCTGCTCGGCATTACGCCTCACTGAGCGCCGGTCACCACTTTCCACAGAATGCTGCGATACACCGGCATCAGCGGGTGGCTCTGAATGGCGAACAGCGCCACGGCCGCCGCCACCGCCACGCCGGGAGCCAGCCAGTGCAGACGCGCGCGCGGCAGATAGCGCGTGAGGCGATCCTGCGTTTTACCGCTGCGCCACCAGCGCCAGAGCAGCCACGCCGCCAGCCAGATCAGCAGCGCCACGCCGCCGAGCAACCATTTAAACGCACCGCTTTTCATCTCCGGCGGAATGTCGATAGCGGCGCCCGCGAGAATGCCCGGCAGAAAGTAAAACGGCGGCCAGAGCAGGCAGCCAACGATATTCGGCGGGAGGAATTTACGCACCGGCAGGTCGAGCATTCCCGCCACCATCGGCACCAGCGGGCGCGTCGGCCCGACAAAGCGCCCGACGAGAATGGTAAACATGCTGTGCTGATGCAGCGCGTGTTCGGTTTTATCGAGCAGCGCCTTGTGCTTTTTCAGGAAGGACCAGCGGTGCAGCGGTTTCTTAAAGCGCCAGCCGAGCCAGAATGAGATCCAGTCGCCAAGCAGGCAGCCAATAATCCCCACGGCCCAGGCCTCATAGAAATTGACCTCGCCGCTGCCGATGAGCGCGCCCAGGGCTGCCATCAGTACGGTGCCGGGCAGCAGTAACCCGACCAGCGCCAGGGATTCGAGGAACGCTACCAGCGTAATAGCAATCAGCGAATAGGCGACTGACTGAGTGATAAAGTGTTCCAGAAAGGCTTCCATAACGCATCCGGTAAAGTGTGGAACAGAGGATTCTCCTGAGCGCTATGCCCTGCGTCAAGCCATCCTTCTTTAACCATACTTTACTTTACCGGGCATGACACGAAACCCACGTTGCGTTATTCGCATCCGGCGCGGAATTCACTCGGGCTCGCCCCGGTGCATTTCTTAAACACACGCGAGAAATAGAGCTGATCTTCAAAGCCCACGTTGCGCCCGACGCTCGCTATCGGCATGCGTGTGGTGCTGAGCAGAAGCTTCGCCTGGCTGATGCGCTGATCTTCGCGCCAGCTCAGCACGCTGACGCCCAACTGCTGACGGAAGAGATGCGACAGGCGCGACGGCGACAGGCAGACATGCTGAGCGACGCTTGCAATATCAAAATGGCTGTCGGCCAGGTGATCGCTGATGTACTGGCAGGCATCGCGCACGCGGCTGTCGAGCGGCGCTTTCAGCGATTCGCTGATCGCCTCAACGCGGCGCAGCAGCAACTGCTCCAGCAAGTTTATCGCCAGCAGCTCGGCATAACGCCCCGGCCCCTGGGCGGCGTCGATAATCGCCTGAAACAGCGAAGAAAACTGTTCGTGATGCGCCTCGTCCGGGCAGTAAAAACCGGTATTGGCGAAAATGGCGGGCCAGTTCAGCCACTCGTGCCAGTAGGCGCGCGGGCGGAAATAGACCCACTGGTGATACCACTCTTTCGCCTCCGGGTTACGGCCATAGTGATGCACTTCGCCCGGTGGGAACAGCAGCATATCGCCGGGGCGGCAGAGATATTCTTTACCCTGATTTTTCACCACCCCTTCGCCGCGCACCGTCAGGTTGAGAATATAACCTTTCATGCCGAGCGGCCGGTCAATGAAAAAATCGAGCCAGCCGTCGGCCTCAATCGGCGTCAGTCCGGCCACAAGATGGGCGTTAAACGAGTAACCAGGCAGCAGAGGATCGTTTTGCGTTTCAGCCATTTTCACGGCGCTCCGAAGCGAGAGTGAAGAAACCATTTGTCCATATCGTTATTTTCGCCAGCAGCGGCAGGCACCTGAGCGCCTGGCACAACAGCGGCGGCGGCTTAAGCCCGCTTTATTACAGAAAATAACCTGTATTGCCTTCGCTGTCAGGCTTTTTAATCCATAACCGAAGTGTCTATAAGCGCGGCAGAAATGTCCACATCGAATATTTGCGTGGCGTCACAAATTCTCGCTTCACAGCATTTTCGTCCATAAGTTCAGCGGATCCACCCTGACCCTTTTGGCGGGGTAAAACTAATGTTCTCTCCATGTTTGTTTATCGCATGGAGTATGAAGATGGCTATTGCGCTGGGACTCGATTTTGGCAGCGACTCGGTGAGAGCTTTGGCGGTGGACTGCACCACCGGTGCCGAGCTTGCCACCAGCGTGGAGTGGTATCCACGCTGGCAGGAAGGGCGCTATTGCGACGCGGCCCGTAACCAGTTCCGCCATCATCCGCGGGATTACATTGAATCAATGGAAGCGGCGTTAAAAACCGTGCTGGCGGCACTCTCGCCAGAGCAGCGCGCCGCCGTGGTTGGCATCGGCGTTGACAGCACCGGCTCCACGCCCGCCCCGATTGACGCCGACGGTAACGTGCTGGCGCTTAATCCGGAGTTTGCCGACAACCCCAACGCGATGTTCGTGCTGTGGAAAGATCACACCTCGGTGGAGGAAGCGGAAGCAATCACCCGCCTGTGCCATACGCCCGGCAAAACGGACTATTCGCGCTACATCGGCGGGATTTACTCCAGTGAATGGTTCTGGGCCAAGATCCTGCATGTGACGCGCCAGGACAGCGCCGTCGCGCAGGCCGCCGCCTCGTGGATTGAGCTGTGCGACTGGGTACCTGCCCTGCTCTCCGGCACCACCCGCCCGGCGGATATTCGCCGCGGCCGTTGCAGCGCCGGTCATAAATCGCTGTGGCATGAAAGCTGGGGCGGCCTGCCGCCGGCAAGCTTCTTCGATGAGCTTGATCCGCTGATTAACCAGCATCTCGATTACCCGATGTTCACCGACACCTTCACCGCCGACATTCCGGTGGGCAACCTGTGCGCCGACTGGGCGCAGCGCCTCGGCCTGCCGGAAAGCGTGGTGATTTCCGGCGGCGCGTTTGACTGCCATATGGGCGCGGTCGGCGCGGGCGCACAGCCGAATACGCTCGTGAAAGTGATCGGCACCTCCACCTGCGACATCCTGGTGGCGGAGAAAGCAGACGTCGGCGAGCGCGCCGTGAAAGGTATTTGTGGTCAGGTGGATGGCAGCGTGGTGCCGGATTTCATCGGCCTCGAAGCCGGGCAATCCGCCTTTGGCGATATCTACGCCTGGTTTGGTCGTCTGCTCGGCTGGCCGCTGGATACGCTCGCGAAGCAGCACCCGGAACTGAAACCCCAGATTGAAGCCAGCAAAAAACAGCTGCTGCCTGCGCTTACGGAAGCCTGGGCGAAAAACCCGTCGCTCGATCATCTGCCGGTGATCCTCGACTGGTTTAACGGCCGCCGTACGCCGTTCGCCAACCAGCGCCTGAAAGGCGTCATTACCGATCTTAACCTCGCCACCGACGCGCCGCTGCTCTTCGGCGGGCTTATCGCCGCCACCGCCTTTGGTGCGCGCGCCATTCAGGAGTGTTTTGTCGATCAGGGCATAGCGGTGAATAACGTGATGGCGCTCGGCGGCATCGCCCGTAAAAACCCGGTGATCATGCAGGTCTGTTGCGACGTACTAAACCGCCCGCTGCAAATCGTCGCCTCCGATCAGTGCTGTGCGCTGGGCGCGGCCATTTTCGCCGCCGTCGCCGCAGGCGCTCATGCCGATATCCCGCAGGCGCAGCAGGCGATGGCAAGCCAGATTGAAAGCACGCTACAGCCGCAGCCGGAGAGCGCCGCGCGCTTCGAACAACTCTACCGCCGCTTCCAGCAATGGTCGCAAAGCGCGGAACAACACTATCTCCCTTCAGCCGCCATCCCGCAGTCTGCCGAGCGCGCAGGCCAGGCGGCCCTGACACATTAAGGACACGATGATGACAATTTTCGATCAGTATGAAGTGTGGTTTGTGATTGGCAGCCAGCACCTTTACGGCCCTGAAACGCTGCGTCAGGTCAACCAGCACGCCGAACAGGTGGTGAACGCGCTGAACGCTGAAGCGAAGCTGCCGTGCAAACTGGTGTTGAAGCCGCTCGGCACCACGCCGGACGAGATCACCGCCATTTGCCGCGACGCCAACTATGACGACAAATGCGCGGGTCTGGTGGTCTGGCTGCATACGTTCTCGCCGGCGAAGATGTGGATCAACGGCCTTTCCATCCTTAACAAACCGCTGCTGCAATTCCATACCCAGTTCAATGCGCAGATCCCGTGGGGCAGCATCGACATGGACTTTATGAACCTGAACCAGACCGCGCACGGCGGCCGCGAGTTCGGCTTCATCGGCGCGCGGATGCGTCTGCAACATAGCGTGGTGACGGGGCACTGGCAGGACAAACAGTCTCAGGGGCGTCTCGGCGCGTGGATGCGCCAGGCGGTATCGAAACAGGATACCCGTCACCTGAAAGTGGCGCGCTTTGGCGACAACATGCGTGAAGTCGCCGTGACCGAAGGGGATAAAGTCGCCGCGCAGATCAAGTTCGGCTTCTCGGTGAACACCTGGGGCGTGGGCGATCTGGTGGCCGTGGTTAACGACGTCAGCGAAGGCGATATCAACGCGCTGGTGGATGAATATGAAAGCAGCTACCGCCTGACCCCTGCCGCGCAAATTAACGGCGACAAGCGCCAGAACGTCCTCGACGCCGCGCGCATCGAACTTGGCATGAAGCGTTTCCTGGAGGACGGCGGCTTCCACGCCTTCACCACGACGTTTGAAGATTTACACGGACTGAAACAGCTGCCGGGCCTTGCGGTACAGCGTCTGATGCAGCAGGGCTACGGCTTTGCGGGCGAAGGCGACTGGAAAACCGCCGCGCTGCTGCGCATCATGAAAGTGATGTCGACTGGCCTTGAAGGCGGCACCTCCTTTATGGAGGACTACACCTATAACTTCGAGAACGGCAACGACATGGTGCTCGGCTCCCACATGCTGGAAGTCTGCCCGACCATCGCCACGCCGGAAAAACCGATCCTCGACGTGCAATACCTCGGCATTGGCGGTAAAGCCGATCCGGCGCGCCTGATCTTCTCCACCTCCACCGGTCCTGCCGTCAACGCCAGCCTTATCGATCTGGGCGATCGTTTCCGCCTGCTGGTGAACTGCGTCGACGCGGTAAAAACCCCGCACGACCTGCCGAAGCTGCCGGTGGCCAACGCGCTGTGGAAAGCGCAGCCGGATCTGCCGACCGCGTCTGAAGCCTGGATCCTCGCCGGTGGCGCGCACCATACCGTCTTCAGCCAGGCGCTGACGCTCGACGATATGCGCCTGTTCGCGGAGATGCATGACCTTGAACTCGCCGTGATCGACAACGAGACCCGCCTGCCCGCGTTTAAAGACGCGCTGCGCTGGAACGAAGTCTATTACGGCTTCAAACGTTAAACCCCAGTGCCCGGTGACGCGTCGTGCGCCGGGCCTGTGACTTCGCAGGCTCGCTCGCGACACGTCATCCGGCGTGGAGAGAGGTATGTTAGAAGAACTCAAGCGTCAGGTGCTGGAAGCCAATCTGGCGCTGCCGAAGCATAATCTGGTGACGCTCACGTGGGGCAACGTGAGCGCCGTTGACCGCGAGCGCGGCCTGTTTGTTATCAAGCCCTCGGGCGTCGATTACAGCGTGATGACCGCAGAAGATATGGTAGTGGTCAGCATCGAGACCGGCGAAGTCGTCGAAGGCACGAAAAAGCCATCGTCCGATACGCCCACGCATCGCCTGCTCTATCAGCAGTTCCCGACGATCGGCGGCATTGTGCATACCCATTCGCGCCACGCGACAATCTGGGCGCAGGCGGGGCTGCCGATCCCGGCGACCGGCACCACGCATGCCGATTACTTTTACGGGGAGATCCCCTGCACTCGTAAAATGACGGATGACGAGATCAACGGCGCGTATGAGTGGGAAACCGGCGTGGTGATCGCCGAAACCTTCCGCCAGCGCGATATCGATCCGGCTCAGATGCCCGGCGTGCTGGTGCACTCCCACGGCCCGTTCGCCTGGGGTAAAGATGCGGTCGACGCGGTGCATAACGCGATCGTGCTGGAAGAGATCGCCTATATGGGGATCTTCTGCCGCCAGCTCGCCCCGGAACTGCCGCCAATGCAGCAGACGCTGCTGGATAAACATTATCTGCGCAAACACGGCGCGAAAGCGTATTACGGGCAGTAAACCGCGCCCGGTGGCGCGACGCTTACCGGGCTTGCGGGCAACCTGTAATACCACCGCGTACCTGTATAAAACCCCAGCAAAACAGACGCAACCAGGCTATAATCACGCCTGGTTTTTTATGTGAGTACGCCGCGTGTCTGAAGCGCATCAGGGGTTTATTTTAAGCCGTCACTGGCGGGATACACCGCAGGGAACGGAGATCGAATTCTGGCTCGCGACGGATGCCGGGCCGCTGCGCGTCTGCCTGCCGCCGCAGGAGTCCGTCGCGTTTATTCCCGAAGCCGAACGCGCGCGCGCCGAAAGCCTGCTTGCGCAGGAGAACGACGCGCGCTTTGCGGCACTTTCACTGAAAGATTTTCAGCGTCAGCCTGTGTGCGGCCTTTACTGCCGCTCGCACCGCCAGCTGATGCGGCTTGAAAAGCTGCTGCGCGAAAACGGCGTCACGGTCTATGAGGCGGATATTCGCCCGCCGGAACGTTTTCTGATGGAGCGGTTTATCACGGCACCCGTGTGGGTCAGCGGCGAGCGTCAGGGCGAGCGGCTGATTAATGCGCGCCTGAAGCCGAGCCCGCACTATCGCCCGCCGCTCAAATGGGTGTCGCTTGATATCGAAACCAACCGCCACGGCGAGCTTTACTGCATTGGTCTTGAAGGCTGCGGCTCGCGCGTGGTCTACATGCTCGGGCCGGAAAACGGCAATTCCCGCGGCCTTGATTTCGAACTGGAATATGTCGCAAGTCGCCCGCAGCTGATTGAAAAACTCAACACCTGGTTTGCACGGCATGACCCGGATGTGCTGATCGGCTGGAACGTTATCCAGTTCGATCTGCGGATGCTGCAAAAACATGCCGAGCGTTACGGCGTGCCCTTGCGGCTTGGGCGCGGCAACAGCGAGCTGGAGTGGCGCGAACACGGCTTTAAGAATGGCGTCTTTTTCGCGCAGGCCGCCGGGCGGTTAATCATCGACGGCATTGAAGCGCTAAAATCCGCCTTCTGGAATTTTTCATCGTTTTCACTGGAGTCGGTGTCTCAGGAGCTGCTCGGCGAAGGCAAAGCCATCGACAACCCGTGGCAGCGCATGGATGAAATCGACCGGCGCTTCGCGGAGGATAAACCCGCGCTCGCCACCTACAACCTGAAAGACTGCGAGCTGGTAACGCGCATCTTCCATAAAACGGAGATCATGCCGTTTCTGCTGGAACGCGCCACGGTGAACGGCCTGCCGGTGGATCGCCACGGCGGCTCGGTCGCGGCGTTCAGCCACCTCTATTTTCCACGCATGCACCGCGCGGGTTTTGTCGCGCCCAATCTCGGCGCGGTGCCGCCGCAGGCCAGTCCCGGCGGCTATGTGATGGATTCACAGCCCGGCCTGTATGATTCGGTGCTGGTGCTGGATTACAAAAGCCTTTATCCGTCGATCATCCGCACCTTTTTAATCGATCCGGTGGGTCTGGTGGAAGGGCTGGGCGCGCCGGAACCCGCGGCGAGCGTGGAAGGCTTTATTGGCGCCTGGTTTTCGCGCGAGACGCACTGCCTGCCGGAGATCGTCACGCAGATCTGGCAGGGACGTGAAGAGGCTAAACGCCTCGGCAATAAACCACTCTCCCAGGCGCTGAAAATCATCATGAACGCGTTTTACGGCGTGCTCGGCACCAGCGCGTGCCGGTTCTACGATCCGCGCCTCGCCTCCTCGATCACCATGCGCGGCCACGAGATCATGCGTCAGACCAAAGCGCTGATCGAAGCGCAGGGCTATACGGTGATTTACGGCGATACCGACTCCACGTTCGTCTGGCTTAAACGGGCGCATAAAGAAGACGAGGCCGCAGAGATAGGCCAGCGGCTGATTGCACACGTTAACGCCTGGTGGCAGCGTCACCTTAAAGAGAGTATTGGCCTTGAGAGCGCGCTGGAGCTGGAGTACGAAACTCACTTCAGCCGTTTTCTGATGCCGACCATTCGCGGCGCGGAGATGGGCAGCAAAAAGCGCTACGCCGGGCTGATTCAGGAAGGGGACAGCCAGCGCATGGTCTTTAAAGGGCTGGAAACGGTGCGCACCGACTGGACGCCGCTCGCGCAGCAGTTCCAGCAAAATCTCTACCTGCGTATTTTTCGCCGCGAGCCGTACCAGGATTACATTCGCGACACTATCGCGCGGCTGATGGCGGGCGAACTGGACGATCAACTGGTCTACCGCAAACGCCTGCGCCGCCCGCTCAGCGAATACCAGCGTAACGTGCCGCCGCACGTGCGCGCCGCGCGGCTTGCCGATGAGCATAACGCGCGTCTCGGGCGTCCGGCGCAGTACCAGAACCGCGGCACGATTAAATATGTCTGGACAATGAACGGCCCGGAGCCGGTGGATTATCAGCAGGGCGCGCCCGACTACGATCACTATTTAACGAAGCAGTTACAGCCCGTCGCGGACGGCATCCTGCCTTTTATGGAGGATGACTTTGCTACACTGATGACAGGGCAGATGGGGCTTTTTTGACACGTGACGAACGTCCTGGCATCCAGTACCATAGCGCCCTTTTCACATCACCCTGATTGCGACACCCCGCCTGCACGCAGGCGGGAGTTATACTATTGCCTGCAAATCTGATAAGAGAATAGAGCCGATATATATGCCTTTTACACTTGGTCAACGCTGGATCAGCGATACGGAAAGCGAACTGGGACTGGGCACCGTGGTGGCGATTGATGCCCGCATGGTGACTCTGCTTTTCCCGGCTACCGGTGAAAATCGTCTGTATGCCCGAAATGACTCCCCGGTCACCCGCGTAATGTTCAACCCGGGCGATACCGTGACCAGCCACGAAGGCTGGCAGTTGAAAGTGGATGAAGTAAAGGAAGAAAACGGCTTACTTATTTATATCGGCACCCGTCTGGATACGCTTGAGGAAAATGTCGCGCTGCGCGAAGTGTTCCTCGACAGCAAACTGGTGTTCAGCAAACCGCAGGACCGCCTGTTCGCCGGTCAGATTGACAGAATGGACCGCTTTGCCCTGCGCTATCGCGCCCGCAAGTACCAGAGCGAACAGTACCGGATGCCGTGGAGCGGCCTGCGCGGCCAGCGCACGAACCTTATCCCGCACCAGCTCAATATCGCCAATGACGTGGGCCGCCGCCACGCGCCGCGCGTGCTGCTGGCCGATGAAGTGGGTCTCGGCAAAACCATCGAGGCCGGGATGATCATTCATCAGCAGCTGCTTGCAGGCGCGGCCGAGCGCGTGCTGATTGTCGTGCCGGAAACGCTGCAACACCAGTGGCTGGTGGAGATGCTGCGCCGCTTCAACCTGCGCTTCTCGCTGTTTGATGACGAGCGTTACGCCGAAGCCCAGCATGAATCCGACAACCCGTTCGACACCGAACAACTGGTGATCTGCTCGCTGGATTTCGTGCGCCGCAACAAGCAGCGCCTTGAGCATCTGTGCGACGCCGAGTGGGATCTGCTGGTGGTGGATGAAGCCCATCACCTGGTCTGGAGCGAAGATGCCCCGAGCCGTGAATATCAGGCGATTGAACAGCTGGCCGAACGCGTGCCAGGCGTACTGCTGCTGACCGCGACGCCGGAACAGCTCGGTATGGAGAGCCACTTCGCGCGTCTGCGCCTGCTGGACCCAAACCGTTTCCACGATTTCGAGCAGTTTGTCGAAGAACAGCAGAACTATCGCCCGGTGGCGGACGCCGTGGCGCTGCTGCTGGCGGGCACGCACCTGAACGATGAACAGCTCAACACCTTAAGCGAACTGATTGGCGAACAGGATATCGAGCCGCTGCTGCAAACCGCCAACAGCGACCGCGACGGCGCCGAAAGCGCGCGTCAGGAGCTGGTCTCCATGCTGATGGACCGCCACGGCACCAGCCGCGTGCTGTTCCGTAACACCCGCAACGGCGTGAAAGGCTTCCCGCAGCGCGAGTTGCACACCATTAAGCTGCCGCTGCCGACGCAGTACCAGACCGCGATTAAAGTCTCTGGCATCATGGGCACGCGTAAATCTGCCGAAGAGCGCGCGCGCGATATGCTCTACCCGGAGCAGATTTATCAGGAATTTGAAGGCGACAGCGGCACCTGGTGGAACTTCGACCCGCGCGTGGAGTGGCTGATGGGCTATCTGACCAGCCACCGCTCGCAGAAAGTGCTGGTGATTTGCGCCAAAGCCGCCACCGCCCTGCAACTGGAGCAGGTGCTGCGCGAGCGAGAAGGCATCCGCGCCGCCGTGTTCCATGAAGGCATGTCGATTATCGAGCGCGACCGCGCGGCGGCCTGGTTTGCTGAAGAAGATACCGGCGCGCAGGTGCTGCTGTGCTCGGAAATCGGCTCCGAAGGCCGCAACTTCCAGTTCGCCAGCCAGCTGGTGATGTTCGATCTGCCGTTCAACCCCGATCTGCTGGAACAGCGTATCGGCCGTCTGGACCGTATCGGCCAGGCGCATGATATCCAGATCCATGTGCCGTACCTTGAGAAAACCGCGCAATCCGTGCTGGTGCGCTGGTATCACGAAGGGCTGGACGCGTTCGAACACACCTGCCCTACCGGACGCGCCATTTATGACAGCGTCTATGAGCAGCTGATTGGCTACCTCGCCGCCCCGGAGAACACCGAAGGCTTTGACGCGTTGATTCAGGCGTGCCGCAAACAGCACGATGAACTGAAAGCGCAGCTTGAGCAGGGCCGCGACCGCCTGCTGGAGATCCACTCTAACGGCGGCGAAAAAGCCCAGCAGCTGGCTGATGCCATCGCTGAACAGGATGACGATACGGGCCTGGTGAATTTCGCCATGAACCTGTTCGACATCGTCGGCATCAATCAGGACGATCGCGGCGAACATATGATTGTGCTGACGCCATCCGATCATATGCTGGTGCCGGATTTCCCCGGCCTGCCGGAAGATGGCTGTACCATTACGTTTAACCGCGACGTGGCGCTGTCGCGCGAAGACGCGCAGTTCATCACCTGGGAGCACCCGCTTATCCGCAACGGTCTGGATCTGATCCTTTCCGGCGACACCGGCAGCTGCACCATTTCGCTGCTGAAAAACAAAGCGTTACCGGTCGGCACGCTGCTGCTGGAACTGATTTACGTGGTCGAAGCCAAAGCGCCGAAGCAGTTGCAGCTTAACCGCTTCCTGCCGCCGACGCCGGTCCGCATGCTGCTTGATAAAAACGGCAATAACCTGGCAGGCCAGGTGGAGTTTGAAAGCTTCAACCGCCAGCTCAGCGCCGTGAACCGCCATACCGGCAGCAAGCTGGTGAACGCGGTGCAGCAGGAAGTGCATGCGATTCTGCAGGGCGGCGAAGCGCAGGTGGAGAAAGCGGCACGCGAGCTTATCGACGCGGCGCGTCAGGAAGCCGATGACAAACTCTCCGCCGAGCTGTCGCGTCTCGAAGCGCTGCGCGCCGTGAACCCGAATATTCGCGACGACGAACTGGCGGCGATTGAGCATAACCGTCAGCAGGTACTGGAGAATCTTAACCAGGCGAGCTGGCGACTGGATGCGCTGCGTCTTATCGTAGTGACTCATCAGTAACCGGAGCGAAACATGCTGGATGCCTATAACCCGCCGCAAGACCCGTGGCTGCTCATTCTTTATCAGGATGAGCATATTATGGTGGTCAATAAACCCAGCGGTCTGCTCTCCGTGCCAGGACGGCTTGAGGAGCACAAAGACAGCGTGATGATCCGCATTCAGCGTGATTTCCCGAAGGCAGAGTCGGTGCACCGGCTGGATATGGCCACCAGCGGGGTGATTGCGGTGGCGCTCACCAAAGCCGCGGAGCGCGAGCTTAAACGGCAGTTCCGCGAACGCGAGCCGAAGAAGCACTACGTGGCGCGCGTCTGGGGGCACCCGGAAAACGCGCAGGGGGTGGTGGATTTACCGCTGATTTGCGATTGGCCGAACCGGCCAAAGCAGAAGGTCTGCTATGAAACGGGCAAAGCGGCGCAAACCGAGTATGAGGTGCTGGAGTACGCGGACGATAACACCGCCCGCGTGTTGCTCAGGCCGATTACCGGGCGTTCGCATCAGCTGCGCGTGCATATGATGGCGCTTGGCCACCCGATTCTGGGCGATAAGTTTTACGCGACACCCGACGCGTTCGCGCGCGCGCCGCGTCTGCTGCTGCACGCCGAGCAGCTCACGATTACGCATCCGGCCTACGGCACGCCGATGACGTTCCGGGCACCTGCGGATTTCTGAGCCGCTCCCGGTAACCCATACGTAGTCACCCATAAATGAAAAGAGACGCAGATGCGTCTCTTTTTGTTTGGCTCAGGCTTTGCTTAACGAAACCCTTTCGCCGACTTGATCATGTCGTAGGCTTTCTGAATTTCCTGCGCCTTCTGCTGCGCCATTTGCATCATCTGCGGCGGCAGCCCTTTGGCAACCAGTTTGTCAGGATGATGCTCGCTCATCAGCTTGCGGTACGCGCGTTTGATAGTCGTGGCGTCATCGGTCGTTTTGACACCCAGCACGTTGCAGGCGTCTTCCAGCGTCGGCCCGCGCGGTGCCTGCTGCGCATCGCCGTTGTGCCAGGATTGCTGACCGGAGCCAAACTGCGCGCCGCCCTGCATCATGCGCAGGAACTGATCGAACTGCATGCGGGAAATCCCCAGCTCTTCGCCAATCACATACAGCACGTCGCGCTCTTTCGGGTGCAGCGAGCCGTCCGCAAACGCGGTCTGGATCTGAATTTCCAGAAACATCCGAATCAGATCAAAGCGGCCAAAGCAGACGCTGCGAAGCTGGCGCATTTTATCGCGCAACGGATAGCCATTTTCCTTGCCCACGCGAAACGCGTTGCGGGCCGCGTCTCGCGACGCGCCGTGCAGGTTCATGCGATCCATAAACTGCGTCGCCACCTGAATATCGGCTTCCGTGACACGACCTTTCGATTTGGTCAGGTGTCCCATCACCTCAAACGTAGTGGCGAAGAAGAGCGACTGACGTTCCTGCTGGCTGGTGAACCAGACGGTACGACGGCTGCGCGCTTTGTCTATCATATGGCCTATTACGAGGCCTAAGATGACGCCCCAGACTCCACCGCCGACCAGCAGCCCGGTGAGCCCTCCAACCAGTTTTCCCCAATACTGCATATACTCCCCAAATGGTCATGCCGTCAGCCAGAAATTCCTTTATCATACCTGCCATTCAAAGCGGTGCCTAACCGGCAGGCAGAAAAGCAGACAGGATAACACTGGCGCTGTAGTGATGAGTAAGTTAGTCTCTGACCGTTTGCCGACGCGAAGCCATTGATGATGGAACCACGAATAACTCGTATGAAAAAACGTATTCCCACCTTGCTGGCCACCATGATTGGCGCAGCCCTTTACAGCCAACAAGGCATGGCTGCCGATCTTGCTTCTCAATGTAAGCTTGGCATACCCACCTATAATCGTCCTCTGGTACAGGGCGACCCTAACCAGTTGCCGGTGACCATTAACGCCGATCACGCGAAAGGTAACTACCCGGACAACGCGGTATTTACTGGTAATGTTGATATTCAGCAAGGTAATGGTCGCCTGCAGGCCGATGAAGTACAGCTTCATCAAAAGCAGGTGGAAGGCCAGCCAACGCCTGTGCGCACGGTCGATGCCCTGGGTAATGTGCACTATGATGACAATCAGGTCATCCTGAAAGGTCCTAAAGCGTGGGCAAATTTAAATACTAAAGATACCAACGTCTGGGAAGGCGATTACCAGATGGTAGGGCGTCAGGGCCGCGGTAAAGCGGATCTGATGAAACAGCGCGGCGAAAACCGCTATACCATTCTGGAAAACGGTTCATTTACTTCCTGTCTGCCGGGTTCCGACACCTGGAGCGTGGTCGGTAGTGAAGTTATCCACGACCGCGAAGAGCAGGTCGCCGAAATCTGGAACGCCCGTTTTAAACTCGGCCCGGTGCCAGTGTTCTACAGCCCCTATTTGCAGCTGCCGGTTGGCGATAAACGTCGTTCCGGCTTCCTTATCCCGAACGCGCAATACAGTAAGAACAACTATTTCGAGTTCTCCTTACCGTATTACTGGAATATCGCACCGAACTTCGATGCCACCATTACCCCGCACTACATGCATAAGCGCGGTAACGTGCAGTGGCAGAATGAATTCCGCTATCTGACGCACGCAGGCGCGGGCCTGATGGAATTCGACTATCTGCCGTCGGATAACGTCTATCAGGATGAGCATCCGGAGATGGATTCTAAGCACCGCTGGCTGTACTACTGGCAGCACGTTGGTGTAATGGATCAGGTGTGGCGCTTTAACGTTAACTACACCAAGGTTAGCGATACCAGCTACTTTAACGATTTCAACTCGAAATACGGCTCGAGTACCGACGGTTACGCAACGCAGTTCTTCAGCGTGGGATATGCGGTCCAGAACTTCGACGCGACACTTTCCGCACGCCAGTTCCAGGTGTTTGATGCCAACCGGGGTAGCGCTTACCGTGCCGAGCCGCAGCTTGACGTCAATTTCTACCAGAACGACGTCGGGCCGTTCGATACGCATCTTTACGCTCAGGCCGTCCATTTCACTAACGTGAACGAGAATTACCCGGAAGCGACGCGTCTGCACCTTGAGCCGACCATCAATCTGCCGATGTCTAACGACTGGGGCAGCCTGAATGCCGAGGCAAAACTGCTGGCGACACATTATCAGCAGGACAATCTCGAACGTTACCGGAACTATCTTGGCGGCAATAACGAAGCGGCTAACAATCTTGAAGATTCCGTTAACCGCGTTCTGCCGCAGTTTAAGCTCGACGGTAAAGTGGTCTTCGAGCGTGACGCCAATCTTATCGGCGATGGTTTTACCCAGACCCTGGAGCCGCGCGCGCAGTATCTCTATGTGCCGTACCGCGATCAGAGCACGATCAACAACTATGACTCCTCATTGCTGCAGTCCGACTACTCTGGCCTGTTCCGTGACCGTACTTACGGCGGCCTTGACCGTATCGCGTCTGCAAATCAGGTCACAACGGGCGTGACGTCACGTATTTATGATGACGCCGCGGTTGAACGTTTTAACGTTTCTGTAGGTCAAATCTACTACTTCACCCAGTCCCGTACCGGCGATGACAACATCAACTGGGAGAAGAATAAAGATACGGGCTCGATGGTCTGGGCAGGTGATACTTACTGGCGCATCAGCGATCGCTGGGGCCTGCGCGGTGGCGTGCAGTATGACGCGCGCCTTGCTAACGTTGCCACCGGCAATGGCGTCATCGAGTACCGTCGTGATGAAGATCGCGTGGTGCAGCTGAACTACCGTTACGCAAGCCCGGAGTATATCCAGGCGACGCTGCCGACTTTTGCGCGATCAGAACAGTATAAAGACGGTATTAATCAGGTGGGCATGACGGCGAGCTGGCCGGTTGTGGATCGCTGGTCGGTCGTGGGCGCGTATTACTACGACACCAATACCAACGAAGCGGCCGATCAGATGCTCGGCGTGCAGTACAACTCCTGCTGTTATGCCATCCGCGTCGGTTATGAGCGGAAACTCAACGGCTGGGATATTGATAAGAGCAAATACGATGAAGTCATTGGCTTCAACATTGAGCTGCGCGGCCTGAGCTCCAACTACGGTCTCGGCACTCAGCAGATGCTGCGCTCGAATATTCTGCCGTATCAGCGCTCCATGTAATGCTCAGATTTTGAAACATCCTCCGCTTTGCGGTTAAACGAAATGGAAAAGGTATGAAGAACTGGAAAACGCTGCTTCTCGGTATCACCCTGGTGGTGAATACCAGCTTCGCTGCTCCGCAGGTTGTCGATAAAGTTGCAGCCGTCGTGAACAACGGCGTGGTACTGGAAAGTGACGTTGATGGCCTCATGCAGTCGGTAAAGCTTAACGCCAACCAGGCAGGCCAGCAGCTCCCGGATGACAGCACGCTGCGTCATCAGATTCTGGAACGTCTGATCATGGATCAGATTATGTTGCAGATGGGCCAGAAAATGGGCGTGAAAATCAGCGATGAACAGCTTGACCAGGCTATCGCTAATATCGCCAAACAAAACAACATGACGCTCGATCAGATGCGTAGCCGTCTGGCCTATGACGGCCTGAACTACAACACCTATCGCGCCCAGATCCGCAAAGAGATGATCATCTCTGAAGTGCGTAATAACGAAGTGCGTCGTCGCGTTACTATCCTGCCGCAGGAAGTGGAAACCCTGGCCGAGCAGGTCGGCAACCAGAACGACGCCAGCACCGAACTGAACCTGAGCCACATTCTGATCCCGCTGCCGGAAAACCCGACCGCCGATCAGGTGAGCGAAGCCGAAGCGCAGGCGCGTTCGATTATCGATCAGGCGCGTAACGGCGGTGATTTCGGTAAGCTTGCGATTACCTATTCCGCAGACCAGCAGGCGCTGAAAGGCGGCCAGATGGGCTGGGGCCGTATTCAGGAGCTGCCATCGGTATTCGCCCAGGCGCTGAGCACGGCGAAGAAAGGCGACGTGATTGGCCCGATCCGCTCAGGCGTCGGCTTCCATATCATTAAAGTGAACGATCTGCGTGGCCAGTCTCAGACCGTGTCGGTCACTGAAGTCCATGCGCGTCACATTCTGCTCAAGCCGTCGCCGATCATGACCGATCAGCAGGCGCGTCAGAAACTTGAAGAGATCGCCGCTGATATCAAGAGTGGTAAAACCACCTTTGCTCAGGCCGCGCGTGAATTCTCTCAGGATCCGGGCTCTGCTAACCAGGGCGGGGATCTCGGCTGGGCGGCAGCGGATGTTTACGATCCGGCTTTCCGCGATGCGCTGATGAGCCTCAGCAAAGGCCAGATGAGCACGCCGGTACACTCGTCTTTCGGCTGGCATCTGATCGAACTGCTGGATACCCGCAAGTCTGACCGTACTGACGCGGCCCAAAAAGATCGCGCCTACCGCATGCTGTTTAACCGCAAATTCTCCGAAGAAGCGGCGACCTGGATGCAGGAACAACGCGCCAGCGCCTACGTGAAAATTCTGAGCAACTGATGGTAAAAACCCCTCGCGTGGTCATTACGCCCGGCGAACCCGCCGGGATTGGCCCCGACCTGGTTGTCGCGCTGGCCCAGAATAGCTGGCCTGCGCAACTGGTCGTCTGCGCCGACCCGTCGCTACTTACCGCGCGGGCGGCGCAGCTCGGTTTACCGCTTACGCTATTGCCCTTCTCGTCTGATAAACCCGCCGCACCCCAGGCGGCTGGCACGCTCACACTTCTGCCCGTTACGCTAAAAGCGCCTGTCCTTCCCGGTACGCTCGATGCAGCAAACGGCAGTTACGTGGTGGAAACCCTGGCGCGCGCCTGCGATGGCTGCCTGAGCGGCGAATTCGACGCGCTGGTCACAGGCCCGGTGCACAAAGGGATTATCAACGACGCGGGCATTCCGTTTACCGGCCATACCGAGTTCTTTGAAGCGCGCAGTCATAGCGAAAAAGTCGTGATGATGCTCGCCACCGAAACGCTGCGCGTCGCCCTGGTCACGACACATCTGCCGCTGAAAGCGGTGGCGGACGCCATTACGCCGGATCTCCTGCGCCATATCCTCACGACGCTGCATCACGACCTGCAAAGCAAATTTGGTATCGCGAACCCGCACGTGCTGGTCTGCGGTCTGAACCCGCACGCGGGCGAAGGCGGTCATATGGGCACCGAGGAGATCGATACGATTATCCCTGTGCTGGAAGCGATGCGCGCGAAAGGAATGCGTCTCACCGGCCCGCTGCCCGCCGATACCCTTTTTCAGCCCAAATACCTCGAAAACGCCGATGCGGTGCTGGCGATGTACCACGATCAGGGCCTGCCCGTGCTAAAATACCAGGGATTTGGCCGCGCGGTGAACATTACGCTCGGCCTGCCCTTTATCCGCACGTCGGTCGATCACGGCACCGCGCTGGAGCTGGCAGGTTCCGGAAACGCCAGCGTCGGCAGTTTTATTACGGCGCTTAATCTCGCCATCAGCATGATTGTGAACAGTAAGAATCAATGAATAATCGAGTCCATCAGGGCCATTTAGCCCGCAAACGCTTCGGGCAAAACTTTCTTAACGATCAATTCGTTATAGACAGCATCGTCTCTGCAATTAACCCACAAAAAGGCCAGGCGATGGTAGAAATCGGCCCGGGCCTTGCCGCATTAACCGAGCCGGTGGGCGAACGCCTTGACCAGCTTACCGTTATCGAGCTTGACCGCGATCTGGCAGCGCGCCTGCAAACGCATCCGTTCCTTGGCCCGAAGCTGACCATTTATCAGCAGGACGCCATGACCATGGATTTCGGCGAACTGTCGCAGAAAATGGGCCAGCCGCTGCGCGTGTTCGGTAACCTGCCATACAACATCTCGACCCCGCTGATGTTCCACCTCTTTAGCTATACTGATGCGATTGCCGACATGCACTTCATGCTGCAAAAAGAGGTGGTCAACCGTCTGGTTGCGGGGCCGAACAGCAAGGCGTACGGTCGTTTAAGCGTGATGGCGCAATATTTCTGCCAGGTTATTCCTGTGCTTGAAGTACCGCCGACCGCCTTTACGCCGCCGCCTAAAGTGGATTCCGCCGTGGTGCGCCTTGTGCCGCACGCCACGCCGCCGCATCCGGTGAAAGAGCTGCGTCTGTTAAGCCGTCTCACCACCGAAGCGTTTAACCAGCGCCGTAAAACGATTCGCAACAGCCTTGGCAATGTGTTCAGCCCTGAGGTTCTGACGTCGCTCGGCATCGACCCGGCTATGCGCGCCGAGAATATTTCTGTTGCGCAGTATTGCCAGATGGCGAATTATTTAGCTGATAATCCGCCCTCGAAGGAGAGCTAAACATGGCTGATTCACCCCGCGTTTGCGTACAGGTACAAAGCGTTTATATCGAAGCCCAGTCTTCACCGGAGGATGAACGTTTCGTCTTTGCCTATACCGTCACCGTTCGCAATCTGGGGCGAACGCCTGTTCAGCTGCTGGGCCGCTACTGGCTTATCACCAACGGCAACGGTAAAGAGACCGAAGTCCAGGGTGAAGGCGTGGTAGGGGTTCAGCCCCATATCCAGCCCGGCGGCGAATACCAGTACACCAGCGGCGCGGTCATTGAAACGCCGTTCGGCACAATGCAGGGCCACTACGAAATGGTGGACGATCAGGGCAACGGTTTTCACCTTGATATCCCGGTTTTCCGCCTCGCCGTTCCCACACTGATCCATTAATACCATGTCTACATATCTGATTGGCGACGTTCATGGTTGCTACGATGAACTTGTCGCGCTGTTACAGCAGGTCGAATTTACACCAGGCCAGGATACGCTCTGGCTGACCGGCGATCTGGTGGCCCGTGGCCCCGGCTCGCTGGAGGTGCTGCGCTATGTCCGTTCACTCGGCGATTCCGTTCGCATGGTGCTGGGCAACCACGATCTGCATCTGCTGGCGGTTTTCGCGGGTATCAGCCGTAATAAACCGAAAGATCGCGTGACGCCGTTGCTGGAAGCGCCGGACGCCGACGAGCTTATCAACTGGCTGCGCCGCCAGCCGCTGTTGCAGGTGGACGAAGATAAAAAGCTGGTGATGGCCCACGCGGGTATTACGCCACAGTGGGATCTCGCTACCGCTCAGGCGTGCGCGCGCGATGTCGAGGCGGTGCTGTCGAGCGACAGCTATCCGCTGTTCCTCGACGCCATGTACGGCGATATGCCTAACAACTGGTCGCCGGAGCTGACGGGCCTTGCGCGCCTGCGCTTTATTTCCAACGCCTTTACGCGCATGCGTTATTGCTTCCCAAACGGCCAGCTCGATATGTATTGCAAAGAGAGCCCGGAAAGCGCGCCCGCGCCGCTGAAACCGTGGTTCGCCATTCCGGGGCCGGTGGCGCAGGAGTACGCCATTGTCTTCGGGCACTGGGCGTCGCTGGAAGGAAAAGGCACGCCGGAGAATATCTACGCGCTCGATACCGGCTGCTGCTGGGGCGGTACCCTGACCTGTCTGCGCTGGGAAGATAAAGCGGTGTTCACGCAGCACTCCAATCGCCAGGCCGACAGCGACGACGACAAAGCCGCGATCGCATCCTGATCGTTTTTTGTAAAAGGTGGATGCGCTCCGCTTATCCACCCTACCTTTCATCATCACTATCCTCGTAGGGCGGGTAAGCGAAGCGCACCCGCCGTCGCAAGCCAATAAAAAAAGCGGACGCGCCATGCGCATCCGCTTTTTCAACACAACCGTCAACCCAGACGCGGCTTAACGGCGCTCCAGAATCTCGAAACAATAGCTGTGTGAGTTCTTCTCATCGGCGTCATGGAATTCGCTAAACACCGACTGCCACTCGTCCGGCTCGTAATCCGGGAAATGGGTATCGCCTTCCACTTCCGCATCGATATGGGTGAGATAAAGACGCTGCGCACGCGGCAGGAACTGCTCGTAAACGCGACCGCCGCCAATCACCATCACTTCTTCGGCATCACCGCAGGCCTGTAGCGCTTCCTCAACGGAGCGCACCCACACCACGCGGTCATCGTCGCCCGGACGGCTGCTGAGCACAATATTTTTACGGCCCGGCAGCGGGCGACCGATCGATTCCCAGGTCAGACGCCCCATGATAACCGGTTTGTTAAGCGTGTTACGTTTAAACCAGGCGAGATCGGCAGGGAGGTCCCACGGCATGGCGTTTTCCATACCAATCACGCGATCCACCGCTAAAGCCGCAATCAGACTGATCATTGATAATTTCCCAGGTATAAAAAATTGCCGCCACTATACGGAAAGCGCAATCTTTAGTCGACTGGCGACCCGAACCAGATAAAGAATTTTTTTTGTTCTGCTGTGGAGGGCACGATGCAGCGTTTTTCGCCGCTTCGTTATGCGTATGAAACCAAAAGCGTTTCGACTTTACACCCGTGTAAACCCGTTTTGTTGCCTGAAGGCAGCAGATGTCAAAATGTACTGAATGCTTTATAGTGCGCGCTTGCTGAAGTGAGGATTGACCATGCTGGAAACCACCCTTTTTGTTGCCACCATTGCGGCGCTGGGCATGCTGTCGCCGGGCCCCGATTTCTTTCTGGTTATCAAAAACGCCGCGCGCTATCCGCGCAGCGCCGCGATGATGACGGCCGCAGGCGTCATCGCAGGCGTTGTGACGCATATGACCTACTGCGTGGCGGGAATCGCGGTGGTCATTACCACCACGCCCTGGCTTTTCGGCGCGCTGAAATATGTCGGCGCGGCGTATCTCGTCTGGCTTGGCGTGAATGCGCTGCTGGCGCGCGGCACCACCAGTCTGGCGCTCGATGGCGTGGCGCAGGAAAGCACCTCGCTTAAAAAAGCGTTTATTCAGGGCTACCTCTGTAACCTGCTGAACCCTAAAGCCACGCTGTTCTTTCTGGCGATGTTCACTCAGGTACTGAACGTAAACTCCGGTCTGATGGAAAAACTCTGGTACGCGGGCATTATCGTCGCCCTGACGCTGGTCTGGTGGCCGCTGCTGGTCTTGTTGATTCAGAGCCAGCCGGTGCGCCGCGGCCTGACCAAAGCACAGAAGGTGATCGACAAACTGCTGGGCGGCATGCTGCTGGCCCTTGGCATCAAAGTGGCGCTGAGCTAACGCCGCGCTCTGCCTTCGCGCAAAAGAAAACGCCCCGACAGGGGCGTTTTTTTATGGCTGCGGTTTTACTTCCGGCTCGTCGGCCTCATTGCCGGTGTGTTTGCCTTCCTGTGTCCCCTGCCAGCCGTGACGCTGGATCAGCGACAAGTGCGCGCGGTCTTCGCTAATGATCTCCGTCAGCATCGCACTGGTGCGCCTGAAGGTGGCAGCGCGCGCCGAGGTGTCGTTGTCGCCTTCAGCCATTTCATCCACCATTTGCTGGTTATAACAACGAAACAGATCGGCGCGCTCGCGCGCTTCGTAACTGCCGATGCCCAGCTCCTCCAGCGCCATGCGCCCTACCCGCAGCGCGCCTTCGAACGTTTCACGCTCCGGCTGCGCGACACCCGCCTGACGCAGGCGAATGTAATGATCGACATCGCGCGCGCGGGCGATAATCCGCACCTGCGGAAAGTGCGTCTGCACCAGCTCCGTCAGTTGCAGATTCGCCTGCGGATCGTCAATGGCGTTAATCAGCACTTCGGCTTTCGCCACGCCCGCCGATTCCAGCAGGTCGACGCGGGTGGCGTCGCCATAAAACACTTTCATGCCAAATTTGCGCAGCGTTTCGATATGGTCCGGATCGTGATCGAGAACCACCATCTTCACGCCGCTGGAGAGCAGCAAACGGCCGGCTATCTGACCAAATCGCCCGAAGCCCGCGATAATCACCCGCGGCTGCTCTTCATCAATCTCATCAGCTTCACGCGCCTGCTGCTGCCCCGATTTTTCAAGGCGGGTTAACAGCACCAGCAGCAGCGGCGTCGCGGCCATGGAGAGCGCCACCGCGAGCGTCAGCGCTTTCGCCCATTCGGCATCCAGCACTTCGGCGCTGCGCGCCGCGCCGAAAATCACGAAGGCGAACTCACTTCCCTGCCCTAACAGCACGGCAAACCAGCGCCCCTGACGCCCCGGCACCTTCAGCGGTTTAGCGACAAGCCACAGCGTGACGGTTTTGATAAACAGGAAGCCGAACAAAAGAATAAGCACGCGCAGCGGATGCGCCACCAGCGTGCCGAAATCAATCGACATCCCGACGCCGATAAAAAATAACCCCAGCAGCAGCCCTTTGAACGGCTCGATATCGCTCTCCAGCGCGTGGCGGTATTCTGAGCTTGCCAGCAACACGCCCGCGAGAAACGCGCCCATCGCCATCGACAGCCCGGCCTCTTCCAGCAGCAGCCCGAAGCCGAACACCAGAAACAGCGCTACGGCGCTGAACACCTCGCGAAGCCCGGAGCGCGCCACAAAACGCAGCGCCGGTCGCGCGACAAAACGCCCGAGCAACACTACCAGCGCCAGCGCGCCGACCACTTTCAGCGCCGAGAGAAGAAACGCGCTGGCGGTCGTCGCCTCACCGCTCGCGGCCAGCAGCGGGATCATCGCCACCAGCGGGATCGCGGCGATATCCTGGAACAGCAGCACGGCAAAGGCGCTGCGCCCCATTTGTGATGCCGTCAGGTTGCGCTCGTTCATCGCCTGCATGGCGATGGCCGTTGAAGAAAGCGCAAGCGTCAGGCCAATCAGCAGCGCCACCTGCCAGCGCAGCCCGAGCGCCACGCAAAAGCCGCCGAGCAGCAGGCCGCACGCGCCCATCTGCAACGCGCCGCCGCCAAAGACCGAGGCGCGCAGTTTCCACAGGCGCTGCGGATCAAGCTCCAGCCCGATGACAAACAGCATCAGCACCACGCCGATTTCCGCGAAATGCAAAATCGCCTGCGCGTCCGTCACCAGCCGTAATCCCCACGGGCCAATCAGCCCGCCGGCAATCAGATATCCCAGCACTGAGCCAAGCCCGAGGCGCACCGCGACGGGCACAATCAGCGCGGCCGATCCGAGGTAGATCAGCGCCTGTATCAACGTATGACTATCCATGATGGCGCTCCTGCCAGTCGGTTAAGCGTTTCAGGTATTCCCGCGCTTTGCCTTCGAGCGTTTCGTCGTCGCAGACAAACGTGCGGTGCATCGCATAGGGTGTTAGCCAGTTCAGGCCGCAATAGAGCGCGGTGGCCTGTAACGGCTGCGCGAGCACGTCGAAGCCCGGATGGTCGCCAAGATCAAAATGGTGTTTATCGCCGCCGGTCGTTACGGCCCACAGCACGCTTTTGCCCCTGAGCGCCGTTCCGCCTTTGCCATAGGCCCAGCCGTGCGACAACACTTTGTCTATCCAGAGTTTGAACAGCGGCGGCACGCTGTACCACTGCATCGGATGCTGCCAGACGATGAGATCGGCGCGCGCCAGCGCCTCCTGCTCGGCGGGCACGTTGATGTTGAAATCGGGATAAAGCTGATAAAGCGAGCGCACCTCGATATCGTCCAGCCCCTGCACATGCTCCAGCATTCGCCGGTTGGCGTGGGAGTGATGCGGATAGGGGTGCGCATAAATAATTAAAATCATAACCTTGCCTGTGTCCTGCCCACCGTGGGAATGCAATGAGTGTAGCCAGTTAACGGGCGCGCTTACAGGGGCAATCCGCAGGGGTATTAGGCGGGGATGAAGCAGAAAGGGTTTGCTGCGATTTACCAGCCGGCATAACGCGTCTTGCGGTAAAAACAAAAACGGATGCATCAGCATCCGTTTTTTCAGGCGTGAGAATAAAAAACGCCGTAATTAATTATCCAGCTCGCTCATGGATTTTACCTGGTCGCGATTGATCTGCTCGGTCTGGCCGGTCTGGGCGTTTTTATAAGAGACCAGCCCGGTATCGCTGTCGACTTCCGGCTTACCGTCGGTGACCACGGTTTTACCGTCGGTCGTCTTAACGGCCTGGTTAGATGAACAGCCCGCGACGGTAAACAGCGTAGCGGCAGCAAAAATGGACGTAATCAGTAGTTTCGATCGCATGGTGTTCTCCCCTGCTTTCAGTGTGTTTTAATGACTTACTTTATTATTTTAGATTAACTTACTGATAACAGATGGAAATACAGACGGTTCTGAGGCCGGGCATCCTGAATGCCGATGCCCGGCGGTCAGATGTTACTGCTTCAGCTCCAGAATGGAGCTCATCATGGTGTGATTCAGGTTGGTCATAATTTCATAATAACGGGTCAATTCTTCACCGCCCGCTTTAGGGTTACGCCATTTCTCGCGGTTCTGTTTGTCGAACGCTTTGAGCAAATCTTTTTGGTCACCTGCCGATTCGGCATGAATAAAGTCATTATAAATTTTGGTGGCTTCATTCAGGTTTTGCTGAAGTTCAGGCGAAGTAAACTGCGCGGTGATTTCAGGCGGCTGGTAACGCGACTCCGTGATACGCATGTTTTCAGTGTATTCCACGGAAGGCGAAAACTGATTGTTGTAATAATCCTTAAACTCTTCGAGACGGAAAAGTTTCGTTTTGTAGTTATCCGCAGAGGTCGATGACATCGACTCCGGGAAAGGCTCTGTCGGGTTCAGCTCCCACTCTTTCGTAAAATTATCGATAAACAGCCCGCTGCCCATATCTTCGAACGGGCCGGTCACGGTCTGCCCGTCAATCGTCAGGGTGTGAACATCGCCGTTTTCACTGGACGGCGTTACGCCTTCCGCCAGATATTTTTGTATCACGTAGATGTAACGGGTACGGGTCGGGTTGATAAGACCGCTCACGCCCGAGCGAGGCATCGCGCTAAAGACGCTGAATTTCACCTTATCGCCATTCTCAAGCGTCAGCGTATGCTGGCCCGCGTCCAGTTTAATCGTTTGTGATTGCTCTGCCGCAAGCGTGATTTTTTGATCGTCTACCGAAATCGCGAGCGGTTTCCCGGTCGGGTTATCTATCAGGAACTCTTTGCTGTCACCACCGCCAAAGCAGGCGGTTAATGCCAGACAGGTACCCAGAAGCAGGACTTTTTTTAACACGTGTTTCTCCTTAAACGTAAACCGGGAAGTCGGCAAACGAGACAGCCTGAAGGGTAACGGATGGCCGTGCAGGAGTGAAAAACTAATTGGCTATTAAATTTAGGGGGGCGCATATGAAAAAAGCCAGCTTACGCTGGCTTTTGTGTGGTTCACGGCGTCTTACTTCGTGATTTGCGCGTGCATCTCCTGAACGGAAATCACCTTCTCGGTGGCGTCAGCGTTCAGCGCCATCGCGGTGGCGAAGCCGCCGTTCAGCGTGGTGTCGTAATGCACTTTGTATTGCAGCGCGCTGCGGCGAATCAGTTTGGAATCTTCAATCGCCTGGCGGCCTGCGGTGGTGTTGATGATGTAGGTGTATTCGCCATTCTTAATGCGATCCTGAATGTGCGGACGACCTTCATGCACCTTGTTCACCAGACGCGGGTTGATGCCCGCCTCACCCAGCACAATCGCGGTGCCGTGGGTGGCGTCCAGCTCAAAGCCGAATTTCAGCAGCTTGGCGGCGAGATCCACCACGCGCTCTTTATCGCCTTCACGCACCGAGAGCAGCGCGCGGCCATGTTTCTTCATGGTGGAGTTGCTGCCGAGCTGCGCTTTGGCGAACGCTTCCGCGAAGGTGCGGCCCACGCCCATGACTTCGCCGGTGGAGCGCATTTCCGGCCCCAGCAGCGGGTCGACGCCCGGGAATTTGTTGAACGGCAGCACCACTTCTTTCACCGAGTAGTACGGCGGGATGATCTCTTTGGTCACACCCTGCTCGCTCAGCGTCTTGCCCGCCATAACGCGCGCCGCCACTTTCGCCAGCGGCACGCCGGTAGCTTTGGAGACGAACGGCACGGTACGCGCGGCGCGCGGGTTCACTTCAATCAGATAGACTTCGTTATCTTTCACGGCGAACTGGACGTTCATCAGGCCGCGCACCTGGAGTTCAAAGGCCAGTTTCTGCACCTGCTGGCGCATCACGTCCTGGATCTCCTGGCTTAAGGTGTAAGCCGGCAGAGAGCACGCGGAGTCGCCGGAGTGTACGCCCGCCTGTTCGATATGCTCCATGATGCCGCCAATCAGCACCATTTCGCCGTCGCAGATGGCGTCGACATCCACTTCCACCGCGTCATCCAGGAAGCGGTCCAGCAGCACCGGCGCGTCATTGGAAACACTCACCGCCGTCTGGAAGTAGCGACGCAGGTCGGCTTCGTCGTAGACGATTTCCATCGCGCGGCCGCCCAGTACGTAAGACGGACGCACCACCAGCGGGTAGCCAATCTCTTTCGCCTTCTCGACGGCCTGTTCGATAGCCGTCACGGTGGCGTTCGCCGGTTGCTTGAGCTTCAGGCGATCCACCGCCTGCTGGAAGCGCTCGCGGTCTTCCGCGCGGTCAATCGCGTCCGGGCTGGTGCCGATAACCGGCACGCCTGCCGCTTCCAGCGCGCGCGCCAGTTTCAGCGGGGTCTGACCGCCGTACTGCACGATAACGCCTTTCGGTTTCTCGATACGCACGATTTCCAGCACATCTTCCAGCGTTACCGGCTCGAAGTAGAGACGGTCGGAGGTGTCGTAGTCGGTGGAGACCGTTTCCGGGTTACAGTTAACCATAATGGTTTCGTAACCGTCTTCACGCAGCGCGAGCGCGGCGTGTACGCAGCAGTAGTCAAACTCAATGCCCTGGCCGATACGGTTCGGCCCGCCGCCCAGCACCATGATTTTTTCGCGATCCTGGTTCGGGTTGGCTTCGCACTCTTCTTCATAGGTGGAGTACATGTAGGCGGTATCGGTTGAGAACTCCGCCGCGCAGGTATCCACACGTTTGTAGACCGGGTGCAGATTGTACTGCTCGCGAAGCTTGCGGATTTCCGATTCGCTGACGCCCGCGAGTTTCGCAAGACGCGCATCGGCGAAGCCTTTACGCTTGAGCATACGCAGGAAATCGGCGCTGAGACCGTTAATGCCCTGCTCGGCCACCTGTTCTTCGAGGCGCACCAGCTCTTCAATCTGCACCAGGAACCAGCGGTCGATATTGGTCAGGTTGAACACGCCGTCAACTGACAGACCAGCACGGAACGCGTCGGCGATGTACCAGATACGCTCGGCGCCCGCGTCTTTCAGCTCGCGGCGAATTTTCGTCAGCGCTTCCGGGTCATCAAGGCTCACTTTCGGGTCAAAACCGGTCGCGCCCACTTCGAGGCCGCGCAGCGCTTTCTGCATCGACTCCTGCTGGGTGCGGCCAATAGCCATCACTTCGCCCACCGATTTCATCTGCGTGGTCAGACGGTCATTGGCACCGGCGAATTTCTCGAAGTTAAAGCGTGGGATTTTGGTGACCACGTAGTCGATGGACGGCTCGAACGACGCCGGGGTACGGCCGCCGGTGATGTCGTTCATCAGCTCATCAAGGGTGTAACCCACCGCCAGTTTCGCCGCCACTTTGGCAATCGGGAAACCGGTCGCTTTAGAGGCCAGCGCCGAAGAGCGCGACACGCGCGGGTTCATTTCAATCACAATCAGACGGCCGTTTTTCGGGTTCACCGCAAACTGCACGTTGGAGCCGCCGGTTTCGACGCCGATTTCACGCAATACCGCCATCGAGGCGTTACGCATGATTTGATACTCTTTATCGGTCAGCGTCTGGGCTGGCGCCACAGTGATGGAGTCGCCGGTGTGGATACCCATGGCGTCGAAGTTTTCAATCGAGCAGACGATGATGCAGTTGTCGTTTTTATCACGCACCACTTCCATCTCGTACTCTTTCCAGCCGATCAGCGATTCATCGATGAGCAGCTCTTTGGTCGGCGAGAGATCCAGGCCGCGGGCGCAAATCTCTTCGAACTCTTCGCGGTTGTACGCGATGCCGCCGCCGGTGCCGCCCATGGTGAACGACGGGCGAATAATGCACGGATAACCGACATCCGCCGCTACCGCCAGCGCTTCTTCCATATTGTGCGCGATGCCGGAGCGCGCGGTGTCGAGGCCGATTTTCTTCATCGCGACGTCAAAACGGCGACGGTCTTCGGCTTTATCAATCGCATCGGCGGTCGCGCCAATCATGGTCACGCCGAACTCTTCCAGTACGCCCTGACGCTCCAGCTCCAGCGCGCAGTTGAGCGCCGTCTGGCCGCCCATGGTCGGCAGCACCGCGTCCGGGCGCTCTTTTTCGATGATTTTACGCACCACTTCCCAGTGGATCGGCTCGATGTAGGTTGCATCGGCCATCTCCGGGTCGGTCATGATGGTCGCCGGGTTGGAGTTCACCAGAATGACGCGATAGCCCTCTTCGCGCAGCGCCTTACACGCCTGGGCACCGGAGTAGTCGAATTCACACGCCTGGCCGATAACAATCGGGCCTGCGCCAAGAATCAGGATGCTTTTAATATCTGTACGTTTTGGCATTGTTTTCTTTCTCCCGATTATTTGGCGGTCTTACGGTACTGCTCAATTAATTCGATAAAGTGGTCAAACAGCGGCGCGGCGTCATGCGGGCCGGGGCTCGCTTCAGGGTGTCCCTGGAAGCTGAAAGCCGGTTTATCGGTGCGGTGAATGCCCTGGAGCGTATTATCGAACAGGGATTTATGGGTGACGCGCAGCGTTGACGGCATGGAGGCTTCATCTACCGCAAAACCGTGGTTCTGGGCGGTGATCATCACGCGGTTGTTATCGATATCTTTCACCGGATGGTTACCGCCGTGATGGCCGAACTTCATCTTCACGGTTTTCGCGCCGCTCGCGAGCGCCAGCAGCTGATGGCCGAGGCAGATGCCGAAGACCGGTACGTGAGTTTCGAGGAATTTCTGGATGGCTTCGATGGCGTAGTCACACGGTGCCGGGTCGCCAGGGCCGTTGGAGAGGAACACGCCGTCCGGGTTCATTTTCAGGACGTCTTCGGCGGAGGTTTGCGCCGGGACGACCGTCAGGCGGCAGCCTCTGTCCACCAGCATGCGCAGGATGTTGCGCTTCACGCCGTAGTCATACGCCACCACGTGATACGGCAGCTCTTCTTCTTTTTTGGCTTCCGGCAGTTCGCCTGCGAGCGTCCAGCTGCCCTGCGTCCAGCTATAAGCTTCCGCCGTAGTCACTTCTTTCGCCAGATCCATGCCGTTCAGGCCAGGGAAGGCTTTCGCTTTTTCCAGCGCCAGCGCGGCATCGACATTATCCCCTGCGATGATGCAACCGTTCTGGGCGCCTTTCTCACGCAGCAGACGCGTCAGCTTGCGGGTATCGATATCGGCAATCGCCACGATGTTATGGCGCTTCAGGTAAGAAGAGAGATCCTCGGTGTTGCGGTAGTTGCTCGCAATCAGCGGTAAATCACGGATTACAAGGCCCTGCGCGTGTACCTGGGAGGATTCAGCGTCAGCATCGTTAGTGCCGACATTACCAATATGAGGATAAGTGAGAGTGACAATCTGGCGGGAGTAGGAAGGATCAGTGAGGATTTCTTGATAACCGGTCATTGAAGTATTGAAAACGACTTCCCCTACTGCCGTACCTGTTGCCCCGATGGCCCGACCGTAGAATTGGGTTCCGTCTTCCAGAACCAACAGCGCTGACTTAATCAAAACGTCCTCCAGGGAATAAACAGTCAATTTATTTGCATATTAATTCAACCAGTATGGCTAAATCAACGCAAAAACGCCTGAACAGCGAATTTTTGGCAAACGGCGGCATTCTAGAGATAACTCAGGGGGAAGTCTACCTGAAAACGCACTTTTTATTGTTTTTTTGAAGGCTTTGAGGAAAACACAGGAAATGAAGGGCAAAAAACAAAGAAAACGAAGCGCAGAAAACGGTTGCCCGGCAAGAAAAGTAAAAACGAAGCATAACACAGCTTTTAAAATGGACCAAACGGTCAAAATTCACAAACCATTAACGCAAAATCAGTTAAAAACACTCTGTTTTAAGCAGCTAAGGTTAACTTAACAACGAAAGTCGCAAAAATAAATAAAACAAAAAAGGGCAATAAATTATTGCCCTTCCAATCAGAAATTTATGATTGTAATAACCACATCACGATGGGTAACAAGAATCACAAATCATTCAGATTAAGCACATCCCGCATATCAAAAAAACCCTTTTTTTGCGCTTTAAGCCACAGCGCCGCCCGGACGGCACCATTAGCAAATGTCATCCGGCTGGAGGCTTTATGGGTGATTTCGATGCGCTCGCCAATGTCGGCGAACATCGCGGTGTGCTCACCGACAATATCGCCCGCGCGTACGGTCGCAAATCCAATGGTGCCGGGCACGCGCTCGCCGGTGTAGCCTTCACGCGCATAGACCGCACAGCTTTTCAGATCTTTATTCAGCGCGCCGGCAATCGCCTCGCCCATCGCGAGCGCCGTACCGGAAGGCGCATCCACTTTATGGCGGTGATGCGCTTCAATAATTTCGATATCGGTGTAATCGCCCATCACCTGAGCGGCTTTTTCCAGCAGTTTCAGCATCACGTTAACCCCAACGCTGAAGTTAGCGGCGAACACCACAGGGATCGCCGTGCCGGCTTCACGGATGGCCGCTTTACCGGCGTCGTCAAACCCGGTAGTGCCGATCACCATGCCTTTATTATGCGCGCGGCAGAACGCCAGGTACGCCAGCGTGCCTTCCGGACGCGTAAAATCGATAAGCACATCGAAATCGTCTTTCACCGCCTCAAGACTGCTCTTGAGAGTGACGCCGGTTGCGCCTGCGCCCGCCAGTTCACCCGCATCAGCGCCGAGCAGCGTTGAGCCTTCACGCACCAGCGCGGCACCGAGCGCCACGCCATCCATCGCAAGTGCTGCCTGGATTAACTGCCGTCCCATACGGCCATTCGCCCCCGCGATCGCGACGCGGACCTGTGCTTCTTGCATAGTTATACTCTTTATATGTTAAAAAATTGCTTATAAAACGTTCTCAGGTTAACCAGCGTTTCGTCGTGCTGCCAGCCCAAAACATCGATAATTAGAATTTAATGATAAACAGGGAGGGATATCAGTAAAAGGCATAATGGGCAGGAAAAACCGCAGGCCACTGTGTGTGAACGGCGGAAAAATAGTGACAGCCTTTTCAGGGCTACGTGTTAATCCCTGTCTCTCTGTTTGCGGTTTTCTCGCGCCAGGTTTCATATTAACGCGAGCTGGCTCCAGAATTTTTAACTTCCGCAGAGATAAACTCATTTATTATTTTACAAAAATACGTCTGCTCGATTAATATTACTTTCCAAAAGAAGGGATGTTTTTTCCGATTACTAATTTCAAATTGATAACATACACAAGGTTTACACGGATCACTATAAATGTAAAACGGGATCATGTAATGAATAACCTCTCAAGGACAGAGCGCATTGTCTATGAATATATACTATGCAATATTCACAGATTATCATGCATCTCTGCAAAGATGATTGCCAGCCAGACGTTTACCACGACAACGTCGGTTAATCGGGTCTGTAAAAAAATGGGATATTCGGGATATACCGAATTACGATATAAATGCGGATTCCCGTTACAAACAAAACCGCACGTGTCTGACAAAATGTCAAACGGGCAGGAGAAAGATATTGCGGAACTCTGCCAGCAGTTACATCAAGCGCAGCATATCTATTTATATGCCAGGGGCGGAACACTGACCAGCCTGAGCTATTTATCTCGTTTCTTATCTATTGCTGGTATTCCTCATTTAATGTTAACGGATGTGGGTGATGCTGCCAACTTACTGATTTAGTGTATGATGGTGTTTTTGAGGTGCTCCAGTGGCTTCTGTTTCTATCAGCTGTCCCTCCTGTTCAGCTACTGACGGGGTGGTGCGTAACGGCAAAAGCACCGCCGGACATCAGCGCTATCTCTGCTCTCACTGCCGTAAAACATGGCAACTGCAGTTCACTTACACCGCTTCTCAACCCGGTACGCACCAGAAAATCATTGATATGGCCATGAATGGCGTTGGATGCCGGGCAACCGCCCGCATTATGGGCGTTGGCCTCAACACGATTTTCCGCCATTTAAAAAACTCAGGCCGCAGTCGGTAACCTCGCGCATACAGCCGGGCAGTGACGTCATCGTCTGCGCGGAAATGGACGAACAGTGGGGATACGTCGGGGCTAAATCGCGCCAGCGCTGGCTGTTTTACGCGTATGACAGGCTCCGGAAGACGGTTGTTGCGCACGTATTCGGTGAACGCACTATGGCGACGCTGGGGCGTCTTATGAGCCTGCTGTCACCCTTTGACGTGGTGATATGGATGACGGATGGCTGGCCGCTGTATGAATCCCGCCTGAAGGGAAAGCTGCACGTAATCAGCAAGCGATATACGCAGCGAATTGAGCGGCATAACCTGAATCTGAGGCAGCACCTGGCACGGCTGGGACGGAAGTCGCTGTCGTTCTCAAAATCGGTGGAGCTGCATGACAAAGTCATCGGGCATTATCTGAACATAAAACACTATCAATAAGTTGGAGTCATTACCACGGATGTGCATCAACTGGCGTTAATAAATAAAGGCACGCTCTTACTGGTCAGCAAATCGGGAGAAACGAAAGCCATTGTTGAAATGGCGCGCAACGCGAAGCGTAAAAATATCCGGGTCATGGCAATTACCCGTAATAATTCTTCTTTATCTCAGGTTGCTTCCCGCACATGGGCTGTTGAAGATACTGACGAGGCGTCATCGCTGTATCAAAGGGAGTCGCAAATAAAAATACTGGATTTTATTGATAGCATCGGATGCAAATTACTGACGACACCCGATGCATAATACACAGAAAAATTATAACTTTTTAGTAATCCCTAAGCGGCCGACGAACTCATTTTTATGCGTTCCGTGGTCATCCACATAGGTTTTGTCAAGAGAACCAAGCTCGATATAAGGCGTCCAGTCATCGTCCATTTTATAGCTGAATGCCAGCGTATGCTCCCAGTACGTGTCTCTCCCGGTTCCCTGATCGACGCCATCCTGGTAACGGAAGCGAGGGTTCCAGGACATACCGAAGCGCCCGATATTATAGGCAATCCAGATATCAAACTGATGCGATTTACGACGGGTATACTCATCGCTGTCGAGCTTTCTGTCGCTATGGGCATCATTCACCGTGTTATAGCGATAGCGGGCAGCGAGATTAATCCCGTTGTCAAATGCCTTCCATCCCTGGATAAAAGGGCGATAGTGCGTATTGGTTTTAGTGAAAACGGTCGTCAGACCGGGAGCTATGGAATAACCATTACCGAGCGGGAATTGCCACCGCGTTTCTATTTCCTGCGAGACACCGGTCACGCCATCTTCTTTACCATCCCGGCTATCTTCATCACCAAAAAAAGATTCATTATGGCTCTGAGTCGCTTCAGCAGAAAAATAGAAGCCATTCGTTGCCTGATGCATAAATTTAATACGCGTTTCATTCGTATCCGCGCGTATATTATGCGCGCCACGCACATCTACCCAGGTTGTGCCCGTCCACCCCGACACACTATATATAACAGGAATACACAGGCATACCTTTAACAGATTATTCATATACTCTCCCCAAAAGTTACACAAAAAAATCCGTAATCAGATTGCTCTGGCAACCACAAGGTGAACACTATTTTCTGATACATTTGTTGTATCACCATACAAATGACAGCGGTGTTGTATCTGCGCTCTAATTATCGTGATTGCTTAATCATGGCTGGCAGTTTGAATCGGAAGCACTTTACTCCGATTTATCGTAGTGCACGCCGTTACAGCATTCATTAAACCATTAGCGGTTGTTTTAAAAAGAATCGCTAAGCGTAAACCACATTTTTCAGCCTCATACTTGTGTCGCACATTGTTATTTATTAGCTCAGTGAACGCACTGCGCCGATATATGAGCAATCCGTCGCATTTATAAGGCCTGATCTCGATTAACCTGTCGACAACTCTGATTTTCAGGGAGGATTTATGGTGTTAAGCGGCGTGACTTCCCCTAATTTGATTCTCCTCGATAAGGAATGGAATACCCGTGAATCCATTCTGGAGAATCTCTCCATGCTTTTATACCAAGAAGGGAAAGTCTCCGATCAAGCAGCGTTTCTCCGTGCTGTATGGGAGCGGGAAAACATTTCTGAAACAGGCTTTGAACAAGGTATCGCCATCCCGCACGGCAAATCGCCCGTCGTAAAACAGCCTGCCTTTGCTGCCGTCCGGCTCACACAGCCTGTTGATGACTGGCCCACCATTGAGGGCGAGGAAAAGGTCTCTCTGGTCTTTTTACTTGCGGTGCCGCTTGGCGATGATGACGGGCACCTGCGCCTGCTTTCGACATTAAGCCTGGCACTGATGGATGAAGATAATGTCAGCGCGCTTAAAGCAGCACCTACCGTGGACGCCTTTCTCGCGCTGCTGGATGCGCATGAATCTGCTGGCGAAAAAACGCTCATTAACGCCAGCGGGCAAAGTTTGATTGTCATCACCTCGTGCTCTACCGGTATCGCGCATACCTACATGGCCGCAGAGGCGCTGGAAAAAGCAGGCGCCGCGCGCGGTATCCGGGTTTATAGCGAAAAACAGGGCGCGAACGGTATTGAAGATGAGGTAAATGAAACGCAAATCCGCGAGGCGAGCGGCGTCATTTTTGCCGCTGCGCTGCCCCCTAAAGGCAAAGCACGCTTCAACGGCAAGCCCTTCATCGCAACCTCCGTTTCTGAGCCGCTGAAAGACGCGGCGGGGTTAATTGAGCGCGTACTCACCAACCCTGACGGTATCGTCAATGAATCAAACGCCACGGAAAGCCCAACCCCAGCGCATAAACGCTCTTTTGGCAGTCAGCTCTATCAGGGCATCTCCAGCGGTATTTCCTATATGATCCCGGTTATCGTCGCGGCAGGCTTGATGATGGGCTTCGGCCAGTTAGCCGCCAGCATGCTGGGCGTCACCGATATCGGCAACGCGCGTTACGCGACCGAACACAACACAATGCTGGTCATGTGCCATTACCTGACGCTCTACGGCAACATGATCATGAAGTTTATGTACCCGATCTTTGCCGCCTATATGGCATGGAGCATTGCCGACCGACCAGGCCTGGTGCCCGGTTTCGTTGGCGGTGCCTTTGCCGGCGGGCTGCATTACACCTTCTGGGCGGTTAACGGCGGCATTCCTTCCGGCTTTCTCGGCGCTCTTATTCTGGGCGCGCTTGCCGGGTTCATCGCCAACTTTCTGAATCAACATATCCGCCTGCATAAGCACTTACAGGCCATGAAGCCGATGTTGATCGTGCCGGGTTTATCGGTCCTCGCGATCTTCTTTATCAACTTCTATTTTGTCGATCCGGTTTTTGGCGGCATCAATAAATTTCTTCAGCAGTTTATTACCGAGCACGGTGCCTCCAGCGCGTTAATGCTGGCTGTCATTATCGCCGCGCTGACCGCCTTTGATTTAGGGGGGCCTGTGAATAAATCCGCAGGTGCCATCGCCATCGGGCTGGCGGCTGATCATATTTTCCCGCTGACAGCGCGCGTGCTGGGAATCGTTATTCCCCCTATTGGCCTGGGCCTTGCAACGGTTATCGATCGTTTCCTCGTCAGGCGGCGGGTGTTTGACGAAAACCAACGTGTCACCGGCACTACCTCGCTAATCCTCGGGTTCCTGGCGATCGGCGAAGGCGCTATCCCTTTTATGCTCAGAAATCCGGTGATTACCATCTCGATTAACATTACAGGCGCCATTATCGGTGCAGTGACGGCCATTACCTTAGGCTCAGTGCAGTGGTTCCCGCTGCCTGCCATCTGGGGTTGGCCACTGGTGCAAAATCTTCCCGCTTATCTCTTTGGGATGTTTCTCGGCGTAGCGTTTATCGCTTTTGCTAACGTTTTTGTCCGCTATTACCTGATAACCACAGGCAAGCTTAAGCTGAACTGACAGGGAGGTTGTTTCTAATGGTCAAAAAAAAGGTGTATGTCGTTCCCCACTGCCATTGGGACGCTGAATGGTATTTTACCTGCGAGGACTCACATATTCTGCTGGTCGAGAATATGGATTATTTGCTGGATCTGCTGGAAAAAGATGCGGATTTTCCAAGCTATACGTTTGACGGCCTGGCGATCGTGCTCGATGACTACCTCAAAGAACGCCCGGAAAATACATCGCGCATTCATGCGTTGATACGTCAGCGGCGGCTTTTTGTGGGTCCCTGGTATACACAATGCGACTCGTTGCTGATACGCACGGAATCACTGATCCGTAATTTGCAGTACGGCATTCGCACCGCGACACAGTTTGGCCATTCAATGAATGTTGGTTATTTACCGGATATTTTCGGCCAGCATGCCTGGTTGCCCGCCTTTTTTACGGACGCCGGTATCGATTACTGCGTTCTGCAAAGAGGGATTTATACGGATCAGCTTCGTGGCGATCTCAATTTTTACTGGCGGGCACCAAACCAGAAATCCATCGCCACCAACTATCTCTATTATGGTTATGGGCCTGGTAAGTTTTTGTCCGCTAAACCTGATTATTTACAGCACCGCCTCCTGCCTATTCTTGAACAGTTGAGCGTGATGAACCGCCATACCGATAAGCTGCTCTTACCCTGTGGCGGCGATCAGGTGTTGCCCAACGCCCGGTATCCGCAAACGGTAAACGCCTTAAACCAGCGCGGATTGCCTTATCAGTTCGTTATGTCTGACTATGAGAGCTATATGCGTGAAACCTGGCGTGACGGTGAATTTACCCACGTGATTGAGGGGGAGCTGTTCGCCTGTCAGAAATCCCGCATTCACCGAACCTGCCACTCAACGCGTTATGACATTAAACGCCAGACCTGGGAAACCGAGCATCTGCTGATCGATAAACTTGAACCGCTCACCGTTATGGCTTCATTACTGGGTATTCACTGGCCGCAACCGTTAATGGCCTCGCTCTGGAAAACCCTGTTTTGCGCACATGCTCATAACGGTATTGAGGCGACCAATGCCGACCCGGTCAATCAGAACATTAAACAGCGGCTCATCAGCGTGGAACGCTCTGCGCTGAGCCTGATTAATCTGCTGAAAAAGAAAATCAGCCACGCCATTAGTCTGCAGTCCGAGCAACGCAATATTCTGGTGGTTTTTAACAGTGATATCAGCCCGCTGGATAGCCTGGTTCAGGCTGTTGTGTTCACGAAAGATAAACAGGTTTCGCTGCGACGTGGTGGCAAACCCGTCGCCTGTACGGTGCTGGAACAACGAAGACTGGATGGCGGCCAGCAGGTCATCGTGACCGCGCAGGGCGAAAAGCTGGAAACGGTGGAAGGCTATTATCGCAGCGTTATTCTTTTCAGGGCTGATGGCCTTCACGGGCTGGGTTATCAGACATGGCTCATTGATGAACAAACGGCGAGCCCGTCACTGACCCTGAGCCACGAAGAGACCATTGAAAATACACGCTTGCGAATCTCACTTCATCAGGGCGTACTCTCGCTGGAAAACCGCGGTACCGGCCAACGTATCGACAATCTTCTGACCTTCGTTGACTGCGGGGATGATGGCGATGAATTCGATTTTGCGCCTGTGGAGCATGAGCAGCCTGTAAGCGTCAGCACCTTTACGCTTATAGCCTGCGAAACGAGCCCGATGGTGTCGCGCATGACGCTGGAAACCACGCTTGTGCTGCCCAAAGATATGCAGCAACGACGGAATGCGGCACCGACACAGCCCATGACCATCCAAACGACGCTGGAACTCCGCCAGCATGAAAACTATGTGCGTGTGCAGCATCATCTGGTCAACGAGGCTCATGACCATCGTCTTCGCGTGCATATCAGAACACCGGTGAAAGCCCCCGATTACGCCTTTGCCGATCAGGGCTACGCCTTACTGCGTCGCGAGACCCGGAGCCGTTACGTAAACGGCTGGCGAGAGCAAGGTTTTGTTGAGAAACCCGTGCCTGTTTACACCCTGGAAAACTGCGTGGCGTTACGCGATGACAACCATCTCTTCGCGGCTATCACCAAAGGCATCAAAGAGTATGAAGTTTTACCGGACGAAGACGTACTGGCGCTGACGTTATTTCGAAGCGTCGGCTTGCTTGGGAAAGACGATACGCCGTGGCGACCTGGCCGGGCGTCAGGCATCAATAATAAAATCGTCGACACACCGGATGCTCAAATGCTGCAGCCGATGACGTTTGATTATGCGCTGATGATGGATAGCGGAATCGACGATGCCGCCTTATTTAATGCGTGCAAACAGTATCGTGAGCACTATCTGAGCTATCAATTGCAGCAGCTCAATACCTTTGAAGAACGCCTGGAGCGTTTCACTATCCCGCTACCGGAAAAAGGCCTCGCCCCGGCGTTCACCTGGCTCACACAGAATAATCCAGCCATTCAGATGAGCATGTGTAAGCCCGGCGATGGAGAACACACCGTTATCATCAGGTTATTCAACCCTGGCGACACGCCGCAGACCGTCGAGCTCGCTTCTCCTTTTACCTGCAGAATTTATCGGCTGTCACTGCTGGAAGAAATTCAGGAAACGGTGAAAGACAACCCGACTATCGCCGCGAAAGACTATCTGACGCTGGCCATACACCTTATGCAGGATCACAGCCATGAGTAGCGCGTCGTATGACAAATTTCCGGAAGTTGCAGTTTCCGGTTATGCGAATCACGCCGCGCAGGGCTGGCCAGCAGTAGTGAAAAAAGTGCGCGAACGGCTCCCGCCCGCTGAGAAAACGGTATTGGTTATCGACTGTTACCCCGGCGTGCGTCTTGAGGAGCTGGCGGAGCGCTTTTTCCCTGGCCTCAATGCAACCCTGGTTCTCAACGTGGAAACCGCTCGCCGCGATGAGCGGGAACTTCAGTCTTTACTGGCTTACAACCTTACGAACGATCGCGTTTTCGGCGTGATCTCCTGCCACCAGCTCACTGACTTTTTTGATGAGGCGAAACTCACTGCGCTGCGGGAACGGGTCGATGCAATAAGTACAGGCCTGGTTATTGTCTATGGCTCTGGCGCGGCGCTGGTACATGACGGCGATATGCTGATCTATGCCGATATGCCGCGCTGGGAGATCCAGCAGCGTATGCGCCGGGGCGAGCTTGGCAACTGGGGCGCGGATAACCAGCACGAAGATATGCTTCGTCGCTACAAGCGTGCTTACTTTATCGAATGGCGTGTCTTCGATCGCCACAAAACGCCACTGCTAAAACGCGCCGATTTTCTGTTAGATACCACGCTTGCGAATCAACCCGCCATCGTCAGCGGTTACGCGTTCCGCGCAGGCCTGGAGCAACTGACAACGCGGCCTTTCCGGGTAGTGCCGTTTTTTGACCCCGGCGTCTGGGGCGGACAGTGGATGAAGCGCACATTTGATCTCGATCCATCCATGCCCAATTACGCCTGGTGCTTTGACTGCGTGCCAGAAGAAAACAGCCTGTTCCTGCGTTTTGGCACGGTGCGAACAGAAATTCCTGCACAGGATCTGGTGCTGCTTTACCCACGGCCTTTGCTTGGTGAAAACGTTCATGCGCGCTTCGGTGCTGAGTTTCCGATTCGCTTTGACATGCTGGATACCATCGGCGGCCAGAATCTCAGCCTCCAGGTTCATCCGGTGACGGACTATATTCAGCAGCAGTTCGGCATGCATTACACCCAGGATGAAAGCTACTACATTCTCGATGCGGAACCGGACGCAGTGGTTTATCTCGGCGTCCAGACCGGGACGCAGCCTGTGCAGATGGTTGATGCACTCAGACGCGCCGCGCGTGGAGAGAAAGCCTTTGACGATGCCCGGTTCGTTAACCCGATCCCCGCCCATAAACACGATCATTTCCTGATCCCGGCAGGAACGGTACATGGCGCAGGCGCGGGAACGATGGTGCTTGAGATAAGCGCCACGCCGTATATTTTTACCTTCAAACTCTGGGACTGGGGACGCCTCGGTATGGATGGCCTTCCCCGCCCCGTACATCTTGAGCACGGGGCGCAGGTGATCGACTGGGAAAGGGATACACAATGGGTGCGCCGCCATCTGGTGAACCAGGCAGAACCTCGCGCTGGCGGCGACGGCTGGCGAGAAGAGCGTACTGGCCTGCATGAGCGCGAGTTTATCGAAACCCGGAGACACTGGTTTGATAAACCGGTACTGCATCATACCCATGGCACCGTTAACGTGCTTAATCTCGTCGAGGGTGCCGAAGCGTTAGTGGAGAGCCCCAATGGCACGTTTGAGCCGTTCGTGGTGCATTACGCCGAAACCTTTATCGTCCCGGCGGCAGCAGGTGCCTACCGCATCTCTCCCTTTGGCAAAGGGATCGGGCAGCAACTGGCGACGATAAAAGCCTGGGTGAGAGGATGACGCGCTTCGCGCACGTGTTTCAGCCTGGCGTTCAGCCTGACTGAAACGGAATCCCTGGCGGGTGGCTGTCAGGCGACAGAGAAAGAAACGGCAGGCGCGTTGACCTGCCGTGAGGCTTACTCTGCCACCTGGTAAGCCACCAGCAGCTGGCCTTTCTTTACTTTAATGCCCGTGAGCGTCACCTCGCCGACCTGCGAGAGCGACGACACATGGGTGCCGCCGCAGCCGTAGACGGGCAGTTCGCCAAAGCGCACCTGCCGCCGCCCGTCCACGAAATCGACATAGCGTGGCAAATCGGCGGCAACCCACGCGGCGATCTTCTCGCTTAACGCGTTGGCATCCGGCACGTCTGACGCCTGCGCCGGGGCAAACGTAATTTTGCCTTCGCCAGGCCAGTGGTGCGCTTTCACGGGCTGCCAGCCGAGCTGCTCACCGGCATAGCCAATCAGGTGACCCGCCGAGTGCCAGCGTGTATGGCGGTGACGCAACGTGTCATCGACCACGAGCGTGACGGGGCCGGTCCCCAGCGGCTGCGCCAGCAGATGAATCACCAAATCGCCGCGGTTTTCGACGCGCAGCACTGGCACGCCGTTTATCGTGCCGCTGTCTGAAGGCTGTCCGCCGCCCTGCGGGTGAAACAGCGTCGTATCCAGCTCCACTTCATACTCGCCCTGCGCATTTTGTTCGCAGCGCAGTACGTTTGCTTCACCCTGCAGCGCATCGCTCAGGTAGTACTCTCTGTGTGTCATCGTTGTCCTCCCGGTTCACCACACAGTATATTTGTTATTCCCGCAGCGATAATCCTGCGCGGCGACAACGAACCTTTGCACCAGGCGCACAAATATGAATTTAGCCCTTCTGCCCGATATCGCGGTTTTCGTTCAGGTGGTGGAGAGCGGCAGCTTCTCCGCCGCCGCGCGCAAGCTCGGCACCACGCCCTCTTCCGTCAGCCGCAGCGTCTCTCGCCTGGAGCGCGAGCTGGGCTGCAAGCTGCTGGTGCGCACCACGCGCAAATTGCGCCTCAGCGAGGCGGGCAACGGCGTGTTTCAGCGCGCCGCCAGTATGATGGATGCCGCCCGCGATGTGATGGCCCGGGGCGGTACCGCCTCACAGTCACCACAGGGGCGCGTCACGCTTGGCGTGCCGAAAGCGGTGGGCCGTTTTGTGATCCATCCGCTAATGGAAGAGTTTCTGACGCGCTACCCGCAGGTGGATATCTGCCTGCGTCTGGAAGACCGGTATATGGATCTGATCGATGATGAGGTGGATCTGGCGCTGCGTATTACCGATTCCCCTTCTCCCGGCCTGTACGGCAAACCGCTGATGCCAATAGAGCATCTGCTGTGCGCCACGCCGGACTATCTCGCGCGCCACGGCACGCCGGAAACGCCGCAGGCATTACGTCATCACAGCTGCATCAGCCTGGGTGAAACGGCGGCGGACGCGCGCTGGAAGTTTCGTCGCGACGGGAAAAGCGTGGTGGTGCAGACGCACGGGCGGTACGCCGCCAACCATACCGGCGTGCGGTTGGACGCCGTGAAGCGCCATCTGGGCATCGGCAGCCTGCCGCGTTTTACCGCCAGCGACGCGCTGGCGGCAGGCGAGATAGTGCAGGTGCTGCCGGAGTGGGAGTTTATCAGCAGCTATTCCGGCAGGCTCTGGCTGCTGTGGTCCACGAGCCGTCATATGCCTGCCAAAATCCGGGCGCTCATCGACTACCTGACGGAAAAGCTCAGTTAAGGCGCAAGCGTGAGCGTTTGTGCAACCCAGTCGCGAAACGCAGCCACGTCGATACTGAGCGCGACCTGCACATTCGCAGGCTGGTTTAACTTGCCTTCAATATCCACCACCGTGGTGCCCGCCGTGTAGTCGCCACGCGTCTCTACCGCCACGAAACAGGGTTTGAGCGTAAACAGTTCAGGCTTAACCAGCCAGGCGATAGCGCAGAGATCGTGCATACGCAGGCCCGTCGTCATGCTGCCGCTGCGGTAATGGCTGAACAGCGCATGCAGCATTTTCCCGGTGCGGTTAAGCGAGGGCAACGCCGCGAGATAATCAGGCGTCAGCACAGCCTGGTTGGTGACATCCAGCCCGCACATCACAATCTCAATGCCACTGTCAAACACCCGCGCGGCAGCCTCCGGATCGATGGCGATATTAAATTCGGCGTTGGGGGTAAAGTTGCCGCGCCCTGCCGAACCGCCCATCATTACCAGCCGTTTGATTTTCGCTTTACATGCCGGATAGTGCGTCAGCAGCAGCGCGATATTGGTCAGAGGCCCGATGGTGACGAGCGTCAGCGGCTCCGTGGCGGCCGTCAGGCGTTCGTAAATCGCCTGAAACGCCGGAACGTCGAGCGCCAGCCGGTCGTGTTCGACAAATTCGTAGCCTTCCATCCCCGATTCGCCATGCACCGACGCGGCATCGCGCAGCGGGCGCACCAGCGGCGTGGCGGCACCCTGCGCCACCGGCACATCAGCATTCCAGAAATGCAGCAGTTGCAGCGCGTTGCGTGTCGTTTTCTCGACGGACACATTGCCTGCGACGGTAGTGATGAGCTGTAAATCAAGCTCTGGTGAAAACAGCGCGGCGGCGATAGCCACGGCATCGTCAATACCGGGATCGGTATCGAGAATAATCGGCGTTTTTGTCATGGGCGCTCCTTATTGTCTGGCCTGCCGTCAGGATAAAAAAATGCCGGACGATCTTCACCGTCCGGCATGCAGTTCTGGTACGCGCGTAAAAAATTACTGCACTTCGCGCGCGTCGATGCGCAGCTCCTTCGGCACTTCGAAAACGATGTTTTCTTCGCGACCGGTCAGCTCGTGGGCGTCGCTGCCGCCAAGCGCTTTGAGGCGCGTAATGACGTTCTGCACCAGAATATCCGGTGCCGAGGCGCCCGCGGTCACGCCGACACAGGCGGCGTTCTGCACCCAGGCTTCCTGAATGTCGTTGGCGTCGTCGATAAGATACGCCGTTTTGCCCATGCGCTGTGCCAGCTCCGCCAGACGGTTGGAGTTAGAGGAGTTTTTCGACCCCACCACTAACACGACGTCCGCCTGCTCCGCCAGCGCACGCACCGCTTCCTGACGGTTGGTGGTGGCGTAGCAGATATCGTCTTTACGCGGCCCGACGATTTTCGGGAAACGGCTGCGCAGCGCGTCGATCACTTCGGAAGTGTCGTCCACCGACAGCGTCGTCTGGGTCATAAAGGAGAGATTATTCTCATCCTTCACGGTAATTTTCCAGACATCTTCCGGCGACTCCACCAGGTACATGCCCCCTTCCGGGTTGCTGTACTGGCCCATCGTGCCTTCCACTTCCGGGTGCCCGGCGTGGCCGATAAGAATGGCTTCTTCACCGCGGCGGCTGGATCGCGCCACTTCCATATGCACTTTGGTCACCAGCGGGCAGGTGGCGTCAAACACCGTCAGATCGCGGCTTTTCGCTTCATTGCGTACTGCCTGAGAAACGCCGTGGGCGGAGAAAATCAGGATCGCGCCATCCGGCACTTCGCTGATTTGCTCGATAAAAATCGCGCCGCGCTCGCGCAGGCTGTCCACCACGTAACGGTTATGGACCACTTCATGGCGAACGTAGATAGGCGCGCCATAAATCGCCAGCGCGTTTTCCACAATGCTGATAGCGCGGTCCACGCCTGCGCAGAAGCCGCGCGGGTTAGCCAACAGGATCTGCATCAGAACTCTCCAGCGCCGGATCGATCTCCAGCACGTCTATATCAAAATGAAGGGTATGCCCGGCGAGCGGATGGTTGAAATCCACGGTGATGGAGTCGCCGTTAATTTCACGGATGACGCCCGGCATTTCGCTGCCGTCCATTGCGGTAAAGAGCATGATAGCCCCGATATCCGGCTCGCCCGCGTCGATAAACTCGCGGCGGGAGAAGTACTGGATGAGATCCGGGCTTGGCGTACCGAACGCGTCTTCCGGCAGGAGCGTAAACGCTTTTTTGTCGCCGGCATGCAGGCCGAGCAACTCGCGCTCCAGGCCCTGCGACAGCGAGCCGTCGCCCAGGCGAAACAGCGCGGGTTTGCCGCTGTTGCGGCTGGACTCCGCCGTGGAGCCGTCTTCAAGCTTCAGCGTAAAGTGCACAAGCACCGCGCTGTTGCTCTGTATGGATGTAGACATGCAGGTTGCTCACTTATTTTGGGTCGTCTGTCTGCCCGGTATCGGGAAAACAGACGGCCGCACATTCTGTGGGCCGGGAAGCGTAGCGCCGCCCGGCCAGAGGTTACGCCGTGGCTTTCTGTTTAGAAGGCAGGAAGCCTTCCAGCACCACTAACGCCGCGCCGATACAAATGGCGGTATCGGCCAGATTGAACGTCGCGAAGTGCCAGTCGCCGACATAGAAGTCGATCATATCGACCACGAAGCCGTGCCACAGACGGTCAAACAGATTGCCCAGCGCGCCGCCAATAATCAGCGCGTAAGCAATGTTGTTGAGCTTCTGACTCGCCTTCGCGCGATACATCATGACCACCAGCAGCACGCAGATACCGATAGCGATACCGGCGAAGAACCAGCGCTGCCAGCCGCCTTTGTCCGCGAGGAAGCTGAACGCCGCGCCGTAGTTGCGCGCATAATGCAGATTGAGCGACGGGAACAGCGAGACGGTTTCCCCCAGCGCGAAATGCTGGAGGATTAACGCCTTGCTACCCAGATCGACAATCAGCACGACCACTACCAGCCACAGCCAGCGCAGACCGGTTGAAAGAATCGGTTTACTCATCAGGCAAACTTACGTTTTTCGCCGTCACCGGCGACGTTGCTGACACAGCGACCGCAGATTTCTGCGTGTTCCGCCACCTTGCCGATATCGGTGGTGTAGTGCCAGCAGCGCGGGCACTTCTCCCCTTCGGCTTTTGCGAGCGCCACTTTCAGCCCTTTGAGCAGTTCGCTCTGCTGGGCATCCGCGGCAGCGCTGGCATAATCCTCAACCTTCGCCTGCGAGGTCAACAGGACAAATCGCAATTCCTCGCCAAGCGCGGTGAGTTTCGCCGCCAGCTCCGGCTCCGCGTACAGGGTAACCGCCGCTTCCAGCGAGCCGCCGACTTTCTTATCGGCACGCGCCTGCTCAATCACCTTGTTCACTTCGCCGCGCACTTTCAGCAGCGCGTCCCAGTAAGCGTCGTTCATCGCTTCGGTATCGGCAAGGCCAAACAGGCCGTCGTACCATTCACCGGTAAAGACATACTTCTCGCGCTCGCCCGGCAGGTAGCCCCACACTTCATCTGCAGTGAAGGAGAGGATCGGCGCCATCCAGCGCACCAGCGCTTCACTGATGTGATAAAGCGCGGTCTGGCAGCTGCGGCGCGCCACGCTGTCAGCTTTCGCGGTGTACTGACGGTCTTTGATGATATCGAGATAGAACGAGCCCATTTCGATGGAGCAGAAGCGCATCAGGCGCTGCACCACTTCGTGGAAATCGTACGCTTCATACGCTTTTACGATATCGTCCTGCGCGGCTTTCGCGCAGCCGACCGCCCAGCGATCCAGCACGACCATCTCTTCCGGTTTCACCATGTCTTTCGCCGGATCGAAACCGTTCAGGTTCGCCAGCAGGAAGCGCGCGGTGTTACGGATACGGCGATACGCATCGGCGGCGCGTTTTAAGATCTCGTCAGAGACTGCCATCTCGCCGGTGTAGTCGGTGGATGCCACCCACAGACGCAGAATATCCGCGCCCAGTTTGTTCATCACATCCTGCGGAGAGACCGTATTGCCGATGGATTTCGACATCTTGCGGCCCTGGCCGTCAACGGTGAAACCGTGGGTCAGTACCTGGCGATATGGCGCTTTGCCTTTCATCGCGGTGGAGATCATCAGCGAGGACATAAACCAGCCGCGATGCTGGTCAGAGCCTTCGAGATACATATCCGCCGCATGGCCTGAGAATTCCGGGCGCACGTCAACCACAGATGAGTGGGTAGAGCCGGAGTCGAACCATACATCCAGCGTATCCGGCACTTTTTCATAGACATCGGCGTCATCGCCCATGATGTCGCGCGGGTCGAGATCCCACCACGCCTGGATGCCGTCCTGCTCAACGCGTTTTGCCACTTCTTCCATCAGCTCCAGCGTGCGCGGGTGCAGCTCCTGCGTCTCTTTATGGACGAACAGAGACATCGGCACGCCCCAGGTACGCTGACGGGAGATACACCAGTCCGGGCGGTTGGCGACCATCGACTCGATACGCGCCTGACCCCAGTCCGGGATCCACTGCACACCTTTGATCTCTTTGAGCGACTGCGCGCGCAGGCCTTTTTGATCCATGCTGACGAACCACTGCGGCGTGGCGCGGAAGATGATCGGCGTTTTATGACGCCAGCAGCACGGATAGCTGTGCAGCAGCTTCGCGACGTTCAGCAGCGCGCCTTTTTCACGCAGCAGTTCAACAATCTGATCGTTCGCTTTGAAGACGTTAACGCCATCCAGACCCGGATACGTGCCCGGCAGGTACGCGCCGTCTGGACCGACCGGATTGGCAATCTCCAGACTATATTTCTGGCTGATGGTGTAGTCGTCCGGGCCGTGGCCGCCTGCGGTATGCACCGCACCGGTACCGGCGTCGAGCGTCACGTGCTCGCCGAGAATAGCCGGAACGTCAAAGCCCATGAACGGGTGCGTAAAGCGCATCAGCTCAAGCTGCGCGCCTTTGGTTTCGCCAAGCACGGTGTAATCGGCGACGTTGATGCGCTTCATCACGCTCTCAAGCAGGTCTTTCGCCACGATCAGCGCCTGGCCTTCGATCTGCACCAGCACATAGTCGATTTCAGCGTGCAGAGAGATAGCGCGGTTCGCCGGCAGCGTCCACGGCGTGGTGGTCCAGATAACCAGCGATACCGGGCCGTTGACGTTCTGCGCGCCAAACTTCGCCGCGACCGCCGCCGCGTCTACCGCGTTAAAGGCAACATCAATAGAAGGCGACGTTTTGTCGTAATACTCCACTTCCGCCTCGGCGAGCGCGGAGCGGCAGTCGACGCACCAGTGTACCGGCTTCGCGCCTTTGTGCAGATGGCCGTTGCCGATGATTTTACCGAGCGCGCGAATGATGTTGGCTTCGGTGTTGAAATCCATGGTCAGGTACGGGTGCGACCAGTCGCCGAGCACGCCCAGACGGATAAAGTCTTTACGCTGGCCGTCAACCTGAGTGGCTGCGTATTCACGGCATTTGGCGCGGAATTCGGCCGCGGTGAATTTCTCACCCGGCTTGCCAAACTCTTGCTCCACTTTCAGTTCGATCGGCAGACCGTGGCAGTCCCAGCCCGGCACGTACGGAGAGTCATAACCGGCAAGCCCTTTGGACTTCACGATAATGTCTTTCAGAATCTTGTTAACCGAGTGACCAATATGAATGCTGCCATTCGCATAAGGAGGGCCGTCATGCAGAATGAAGGTTTTTTTGCCTTTTTTGGCTGCACGGATGATGCCGTAGAGGTCATCATCGGTCCAACGCGCCAGCATTCCCGGTTCGCGCTTGGCGAGATCGCCGCGCATCGGGAACCCTGTTTCCGGCAAATTCAGGGTTGATTTATAGTCACTCATCAGATTCTCGGTTCCGTATTTCGGTTTGATAATTAGCCGATTCAGGCGTTACGCCGGTGTCGGTAGCCCAAAAAAGTCGCGGGCGGTGATCACGTCTCTGGCGATTTGCGCCTTGAGTTCATCAAGCGAGGCAAACCGCTGTTCATTGCGTATTTTTTTACGCAGCACTACATCTATATGGCGGCCGTAGAGGTCGATTGCAACGTCCAGCAAGTGAACTTCCAGCTGCTGGCGCAGGCCGGCCACCGTCGGGCGGGTGCCGATATTGGCGACGCCGGGCAGCGGTTTGTCGCTGATGCCCAGCACCTCCACCGCATAAACGCCCTTAACGGGCGAAACCTGACGGCGCAGCGGTAAATTCGCCGTCGGGAAACCTATGGTGCGTCCGAGCGCGTCGCCGTGAACCACACGCCCGGAGATGGCGAATGGCCGTCCGAGCAGGTTTTCTGCGAGGCTTAAGTCATCCTGCGCGAGCGCCTGGCGTACAGCGGTGCTGCTGATGCGCACGCCCTCTTCGCAAAACGTTTGCGTGCTGGTGACTTCAAAACCATATTCGCGCCCGGCTTTCTGTAATAACAAGAAATCCCCTTCGCGACCAGCGCCAAAGCGGAAATCGTCACCGGTTGCCAGGAATTTCACGCCGAGGCGCTCGACCAGCAGATCGCTGACGAAATTCTGAGCCGTCAGCGCGGCAAAGCGGCGGTCAAAACGAATGCACAGCACGTAATCCACGCCGCAACGGGCGAGGTAGCGCAGCTTTTCGCGCAGCCGGGTAAGCCGTGCAGGCGCTTTATCGGCCGCGAAAAGTTCAAGCGGCTGCGGCTCGAAAATCATGACCATAACGGGCAGGCCGCGTTCGCGCCCTTGCGCGCATAGCCCGGCAAGCAAAGCCTGGTGCCCACGATGCACGCCATCGAAATTGCCGATGGTCAGCACGCAACCGTGATGCTCAGAGGTGAGATTATGTATGCCGCGTATCAGCTTCATGACTGGCTCAGAACAGTGAAAATCGTCGGATTATACCTTGTACAGCCTATAAGGTTAACCGACGATTTGGCCCTGTCAGCCATAAACTGGCAACGATTTCATCGCGCTGCGTCAGGGTTTCGCACTGAACGCGAATTTTGTCCCACAAAGACTGTATTCGCACGAGGCAAGCTGGTAGAATCTTGCGCCATCACTACGTAACGAGCGCCGCATAACAACGGCGCTTATTTGCACAAATCCATTGACAAAAGAAGGCTGAAAGGGCATATTCCTCGGCCTTTGAATTGTCCACATAGATCATATTTGGGAGTTGGACCTTGGCTAATATCAAATCAGCTAAGAAGCGTGCCGTTCAGTCTGAAAAGGCCCGTAAGCACAACGCAAGCCGTCGCTCTATGATGCGTACTTTCGTTAAGAAAGTGTACGCAGCGATTGAAGCTGGCGACAAAGCTGCTGCACAGAAAGCATTTAACGAAATGCAACCAATCGTGGATCGTCAGGCTGCTAAAGGTCTGATCCACAAAAACAAAGCTGCTCGTCATAAAGCTAACCTGGCTGCACAGATCAGCAAACTGGCTTAATCGCCATTCGCTGTCGCTTGTTGCAAGCAGCTTGTTAAAAAAACCCGCTTATGCGGGTTTTTTTATGCCTGCTGATTTATTTTGGCGGCACAAACAGCGCCGAATAGTCACGATTGCAGATGCGCTGCACCGCCGGATGCTGAATCATTCGCTCTGCGAAAATCGCGTGATACTCCTCCATCACGTTATCCATGCGCCCTATCTCCACAATATTCTCATCCTCGTAAAAATCGTGCGCGTAGAGACTTGGCGCGACAAAAACAGCATTGTGCGCCGCGCCGAAGGCTTTCATCAGCGCCGCGTCGTCAAACTCGCCGAGAATTTCCACCTTCAGACCCTGCGAGTGGATCCAGTTCAGTAATTTACGCCCAAGCATGGAACGACGCCCGGGTATCAGTAACCGGCGCTCTTCAAGACACGCCGGGAACGGCTTTGCCGGCGCCGGACTCTGACACCAGAAGCTCACGCTGCACTCGCCAATTTTGACGGAAAACAGGCCCGCCTGCTGCGTGGAGTCGATGGGGCAATCGGAGATAATCATATCGAGCTTATGCTGGCTCAGTTGCTCAAGCAGCATCTCGTGCGTCGATTCAAAACAGCGCAGGTGGATTTGCTCATCTTCCACCACCGCCGCGTCGAGCACGCCGCTGACCAGCCTTTTCGAAAGGGCGTCCGCCACGCCGACATCAAACAATAAGTGAGATTCTTTGCGATAGTTGATGATGTCCAGCATCTCCTGGCTTAGGGTGAACATGCGGTCGGCATAACGAAACACCAGTTGCCCCAGCTCGCTCGGCTCAAGCCCTCTTCCCTTACGCTTAAACAGTTTGCCCTGTAGCCTCTCCTCCAGCGCTTTTATCTGTCCGGTAATGGTTTGCGGCGTAAGGTAGAGCGCCTCGGCTGCACCGACGACCGAGCCCTCCTTACAAACCTGCCAGAAGTAATATAAGTGGTTGTAATTGATATGAGACATAAGCGCGTTCTCTGTGGAGTCCCTGAGGCAAAGCGGCCTTCACTCCGAAAGGCCGCATGATAAACCAGACGTTAAGGTGCCCGTGATAAATGGCTGCGCAGGAGCGCATAGCCGATGACCGCAGCCAGTAATGAACCGACCAGAATGCCAAGCTTAGCCCAGGTCACCAGGGCTGCGTCGACATCACCAAAAGCCAGCGACGCGATGAAAATGGACATCGTAAAGCCGATACCACACAGCACGCCGACGGCCAGAATCGTCTTCTGGCTGACGCCCGGCGGGAGTGTTGCCCACTTAAGCTTTACCGCCAACGCGCAGAACAGGCTGATGCCGAGCGGCTTACCGATAAACAAACCGGCGATAATGCCAAGCGGCAGCAGCGACGTCAGGCCCGCCAGCGTGACGCCATCCAGCGAAACGCCTGCGTTCGCGAACGCAAACAGCGGCAGGATGAGAAAACCCACCCACGGGTGTAGCGCATGCTCAAGCGTGCCTGCGGGCGAATGTCCCTTCTGCGCTTTAAGCGGTACGAAAAAGCCGATAATGACGCCCGCAAGCGTGGCATGGACACCCGATTTCAGCACCGCCGTCCAGAGCACGACGCCCACCAGAATATAAACCCCGACGCGGCGCACGTTGCAGAGATTAAGCACTGCCAGTACAGCGATAGCGCCAACTGCCACCATCAGCGACACCATCGACAGCGAACTGGTATAGAACAGCGCAATAATCACAATCGCGCCGAGATCGTCGATGATAGCCAGCGCCATCAGGAAAATTTTCAGCGCGGGCGGCACACGGTTACCGAGCAGCGCCAGAATCCCCAGGGCGAACGCGATATCCGTCGCCGCCGGAATAGCCCAGCCCGCGCGGGTTATCGGATCCTGAAAATTGAACGCCAGATAGAGCGCGGCAGGCAACACCATCCCGCCCAGCGCGGCAATCACCGGCAGCGACGCCTGTCGACGGCTGGCGAGCGAGCCCTGTACCAGCTCACGCTTCACCTCAAGCCCCACCAACAGGAAGAACACGGCCATCAGCGCGTCGTTCACCCATAGCAGCATGTTCTTTTTAATCTCCAGCGCCCCGAATTTTAATTCTACCGGCGTACTGAGAAAGCCGGTGTAGAGCTCTTGAGTGGCGTTGAGGTTTGCCAGAAGCATGGCCAGCGCGGCGGCGGCGATCAGCACAATGCCGCCTGCTGCGTCACTTTTAAAGAAACGTTCTACTTTTTTTATCATCATTGTCTACCCAGAATTATAGAGTCACGTATTCACTGACTTACACCAGGTATAAGGATAGCGGCCTTTATCCATCGGAAAAGCAGTTTATTCTGGGCATACAGATCGTTTAAAACGAATTATTGGAAATGACATCGGGTAAATGGCAGGCAAAAAAAGCCCCGGTAATCCATCCCCGGGACCAGAGGTCCGCTCAAACACGGGCAGAGCGGCAAATATCATCGTGACGTTGACGACTCAATAGGTTCCGATATCTGTCCAGACCTGATAAGGCCCGCTGTTGAGATCGGGCTGCTCGCCCTGCGAATACCAGTTCACCTGATAGTTGTGGCCTTTCCAGCTGACTTTCTCGAAAGATCCCCATTTCGCCCCGTAAATCGTGCCGGCATCCCAGAGCGGATACGGCGCGCTGCCGGTATCCGGGGTCGGGGTGGGCGTCGGAGTGGGGGTCGGGTCCGGTGTCGGCTCAGGCGTCGGTTGTGGCACCGGAGTGTCGCCGCCCGCAGGTGCATTACCCGGCACGGCAGTGACAACAAAGCGCTGCTGTGACGAAGGCTCATTTTTGGTGTCGCGGACAAACAGCGTGAACTGGTAATCGGTGCTCTGGGTAACAACAGGCACGTCAAACTCAATCACGGCGGCGCTCTTATCCGCGACGGTAATCGTCGCTGGCACGCCCCAGCTAAAGCTCAGCGCATCGTTGTCGTCATCATGCGACGCCTCGCCGGAGAGCTGAATACGCGAACCGCCGACCACCCGCAACTGGATAGCCGCCACGGGCGCATGGTTGACTGTCGGTTGCGGCTCGCTATCACCGCCGCTGTTATCCGGCTCAGCAACATTGATGCCTTCGAAGTAGAACGGCTTCATATCGATGGTCTGGGTGTCGATTTCATAACCCAACCCTTCACGTGCGGCATTCACCAGCACGCCGTTATCCTGGTCAATCGTCCAGGTAAATAACCCGCCGAGGTTACGCGACGCGGCATACTGGCCTTTCGCTTTTACCGAGCGCGGCGTGTCGAGCGACATAAACAGTTTGCTTTGCGGGTTATAGAGATAATCCGCGTTAGCGACTTTATCGGTATAGACGTTAAAGCCGTTGCGCCCTTTCTGGTTTTCCAGATCCAGATAGTTATAAATGGTGTCGTACCATTCGGTACTCCCGGATTCAAAACTCCCGGTCGTGGTGCCGTTGCCCGGAGAATAAGACCCTTTCAGCGGGGAGAAACTTTCAATCACCGCATTGCGGGCGTTACGGGTATAGCCTGCATAGCCAATGTTGATACGATCGGACGGGAAGCCTTCGGCAATCAGATAATCCACAACCGCCTCAATACTCCAGCCACCCGCGGTGAGCGGCGTCAGGTTGGTGTGGTGTGTCAGCGTATCCGCCCACGGGGTGCCGAAGAAGTCATAGGTCATGACGTTAATGGCGTAGAGACCCGCGTCCAGCAGCGCTTTGACATTGGAATACTCAAGCGTAGAGACAACCGCTGAGCTGGCGATCGAGATTTTCACATCGCTGCGCCCTGCCGCGCTGAGCTGCTTTTTCATCTCAGCGATAAGCAACGCGTAATTCGCGCCATCTTCCGGGCCATGCGGGTTGCCGTTGCCTTCGGCGTTTGGATATTCCCAGTCGATATCCACTTCGCTAAACATCGGGAATTGTTTGAACAGCTTCACCACGCCGGCGGCGAACGTTTTGCGCGATGAGTCGGTTTTCGACATCTCGTGGAAACCGTTACTCATGGTCCAGCCACCGATACTCATCGACAACACCAGGGTATGTCCCTGCTGTTTCGCTTTTTGCTGGAGATCGCGCAGGCCGCCCAGCAGCCCTTTGGTTGTCGCCTGGGTTACCGTGGCCGGGTCGATATCCCAGCCGCTGGTGGTGTGGCCGCAGTTTTCATAAGACTGAAAATCCCCCCACGGATCGAGGAAAGTGGGTTCGTTGGTGTTTTTGTTGGTCTGGCGAGCCGCGTTTTCAATGGTGTATTGCTTTTCGCCTTTATCGCCAACAATACCGAGGAAACCAAAAACGATTTTGTCATACGCAGTAGGCGAGACCTTCGCCAGATCATAGCCGCGACCCCGGTTAGCGGGGCTGTCATCACCCTGCAGGCGTCCATCATATTGCGACCAGTCAGTATAATAACCAAATACTTTTGGTTTATTAGCAGCCTTATATTTGTTATATACCGGTTTCGCCACGCGGGCTGAAGTATAACTGTATTTTTCAGTTTCGCTTGCTGGATTAAAACCATCGGCAGCATTACTGGTTTCTGTCAGGCTATCGCCCTGAATTAATTTACTTGTAGCCATGTTTATTTTCCTTCGTGAAAAGTGAGTGCAGTAATTTCTGCGCTAACTATCATGATCGGCCAGTTTCTATTCCTCCAGTCACAACCAATAAAAATGATTTTAAAAAACAACAATGATTTAAAGAGCGCTTTCAAAAGAACAAACAAAACCCATCTTTTTGATTTTTTATCACTGTATTCAACCAGTTGAAACTCAATATAGCATACATTAAAGATTAAACTGCCGTTAATTCCAACTTAAAAGAGATTTAAAAAGCCAGGGGAATCGTGATCCGTATTAGCGTTTCGCTAAATAAAAACGCATTTTTATTCTATTCTGTGGAAATTAACAAAGTGCCTCCCTACTCTTAAAGGCGCCAGAGAACCTCCCGCCATATATTCGTATCTGTTCACAGGTGATATATGAAAAGTTATCTGATTAACCATAATTGTATTTTTACTGAGGCTAATAACGAATTAAAAAATACCGATAACGCATGCGTCATCAAAATGACGTCCATGCGGGCACGATGCTTAAGTTTTATTATTGAAAACGCCAAAAATGGTGTGATTGAAAAGCAACAAATCGCCGCTTTCTTGTGGGGCAACCGGGGACAATTCATCAGCGATGCCAACCTGACGCAGGTGCTGTACCTGCTGCGCCGGGACCTGCGCGCGCTCGGCATTAATGACCTCTTTGTCACCATTCCTAAGCTTGGCATCAAAGTGAATGATGATGTGCCGGTCGACATCCTGACCGAAGAAAAAAAGAAAAAGCCAAAACGCGCGCTCTGGACCGCGGCGGTGTTTGCCGTGTTCATCCTCTGTGTCCTGACGCTTTTAACTCTGACGGATGTAAGTAACCCATAAACTCTGTTGCGAGGAATCACTATGAATCCTGTTATCGACGGTATTCTGAATATTGAAGGCAGTTATGTGGATAATCCGGCCGATCGGGGAGGCCCGACGAAATGGGGTATTACCGAAAAAACGGCAAGAGCGCACGGCTACAAAGGGAATATGCGGGATCTGAGCCGCGATGAGGCGTACCGCATACTGGAGCAAGATTACTGGACAGCGCCGGGGTTTGACCAGGTCGCACAATACTCGCTGCCTGTCGCGTTTGAGCTATGCGAAGCGGGGACGAATATCGGGCCTTCGGTGCCTGCCCGGTGGCTGCAGCGCTGGCTGAACGTATTCAACAATCAACAAGCGTTTTATCACGATTTGACCGTGGACGGCGTTATCGGAAGAAACACCCTGAATGCGTTAAAAACGTATCTGGATAAGCGTGGCAAAGAGGGTGAGAGCGTGCTGGTCAAGGCGCTTAACTGTACGCAAGGCGATTACTATCTGGAGATTACGGAAAAACGCGAGGCAAACGAGGCGTTCATCTATGGCTGGCTGCGTGAAAGAGTCACGCTCTCCTGACTGGCCTGAAAAAAAGCCCGCTTATCACAGCGGGCTTTTTGTTGTGCTTATTTTAGCAACGAGGCGCCACTCAGGAAGTTTTTCACTTTCTCGCTCAGCACCCGCAATATCGGCGTGGCAAACACCCCACCGAGCCCTGCGACCATCAGCACCATATTAAAACTCATGTTGCGATCAATAGCCGCCACGCTCAACAGAAAAGCGGTAAAGCAGGAAATCGCTATCTGAGCCAGACAATCCATAATATCTTTATGGGTGTCATTTCTTTCACGCTTCATCAGATAACTGACAAAGCCCCCCCACCCTCCAATTGCAATAATCGTTAATAAGATCTCCAGTTCAACCAGAACCAGTTTAGGGGCGGCGACATGAGCTGCAATAGACATAATAAACCTCGGTAATAAGTAGACGATAAATAATTACGCCGTCTGGCGATGCGATAAAGTTAGCAATCTAACCAGTAGGTCGCTAATCATTTAATCTCATGCCCGGTCTTCATCGCTTCTTTGACGCATCGATGTTTTTTTTACCGATTTTTTTTAGCCAGTGATTTACGTGTCTGTGAAAGGCTATTTACGATAATTGATAAGAGTTTGCAGCATTGCAATAACATCTCTAATCTGATCGCGTTGCGGGTTATGACGATACCAGTAGGCATAAATCTTAATTATTTCAAACTCTATGGCGTCAGGAAGATCGATTAATGCAATACGATACCGTCCCTGCGACTGAAAAAAACGCGCTATCTTTTCCGGTAATATCGCTATCATGGATGAGTTTTCAATAATACTTAATAACCCATTTATTGATTCTGTATTATACCCAACTGAAAAATGGCTATTAAAAAAAGAGAAGGATTCATTGTTTGTGATTTCTTTTTTTAGTCTTGGTGTTATCGCGTAAGGATAATAAATGGCATGCCGGGAGGTAAAAAGATTCGCGAGCGTTAACTGCTGTAGTTCACAAAGCGGATTCTGAACATGACAGACGGCGGTATAAGTACGGTATTGATCAAGAATGATCTGCTCAATATCGGGATCGCTGAAATAATGTGTGCTTATCAGCAGATCGCCCTTTCCGTTTCTTATGTCGCTGATTTTCTTTGAGGAATCTTTCCCTGAGACTGATGAGCAATGCAGCCGAAAACGCTCAAACATTTCCATATCAAACAGTTGCGAAATGTAGTACTGCTCGCTGATATCGTCACCCATAATTTTCATTTCACACCAGGGCGATATCCTGGCGTCATGATCAAAGGTGGCGTCAATCATATCCAGCACCTTAATATAGGCGCGGTGAATTTCGTGCGCACGCGGTGTTGGCATCAGACCTTCGCGAGTACGAATAAAAAGTTCTTCGTTATAGGTTTGCTGGAGACGTTGAATAGCAAGCGTAATGGCGGCAGGAGTGACCTGAAGTTGACGGGAAGCACGAGTGGCATTGCCCGCGGTGATCACCGCATCAAGGACTTTGATTAGATTATAATCAAATTCTTTGACACCATTCTTCTTCTTCATCTCACAGAGTGTCCTGGCGCCGGTAGGGGAAGGTACAAAATATAAGCTTCGACGGCTGCTGGCAAAATCAATTTATATCTTCTACAACGTCCTTATCTAAAATGGCGGCGCAAGCCACACTATTTGTTCCTGAGCCACCAGACTGGCGCAAGACAATGTTAATATCCGCTTCGCTGTTATTTATTATGATTAAGTAAAAACTGAGTATAAAAAAAGCCTGAAACGGCAAATACCGTTTCAGGCTCATCCATGATTCGTTAAAACCGAAAGGTTAACGGGTCAGGTCGTCAAAGAACTTTTTCACACCGTCGAAAAAGCTTTTAGAGCGTGGGCTGTTCTTTTCGCCAGTCGGGCCGCCAAAGCTTTCCTGCAGCTCCTGAAGCAGCGCTTTCTGACGATCGTTCAGGCCGACCGGGGTTTCCACCACGACACGACACAGTAAATCACCCTGCGCGCCGCCACGGACCGATTTCACGCCTTTACCACGCATGCGGAACAGCTTACCGGTCTGGGTTTCGCTCGGCACTTTCAGCATCACACGGCCATCCAGCGTCGGAACTTCAATCTCGCCGCCCAGCGCCGCCATCGCAAAGTTGATAGGCACTTCGCAGTAGAGATTGTTACCTTCACGCTCAAAGATCGGGTGCTGTTTCACCTGCACCTGAACGTACAGATCGCCTGCCGGTGCGCCCTGCTCACCCGCTTCGCCTTCACCAGCCAGACGAATGCGATCACCGGTATCCACGCCCGCCGGGATTTTCACCGACAGCGTTTTGGTTTTCTCGATACGCCCGTGACCGTGGCAGCTGTTGCACGGATCTTTAATCAGCGTACCGCGGCCCTGACAGTGCGGACAGGTCTGCTGTACCGCGAAAAAGCCCTGACGCATCTGTACCTGGCCTGCGCCATGACAGGTCGGACAGGTCTGCGGCTGGCTGCCTGGTTTGGCACCGCTGCCGTGGCAAACTTCACACTCTTCCAGCGTCGGGATACGAATTTCTTTCGTCACGCCACGAACCGCTTCTTCGAGCGTCAGCTCCATGTTATAGCGTAAATCCGCGCCGCGAGAAGCGCGACGGCCGCGTCCACCGCCAAAAATATCGCCGAAGACGTCGCCGAAAATATCGCTGAAGTCTGCGCCGTTACCAAAACCGCCGCCGAAACCGCCGCCGCCCATACCGCCTTGTTCAAAGGCCGCGTGGCCGTACTGATCGTAGGCGGCGCGTTTTTGCGCATCGGTGAGGATTTCGTAAGCTTCTTTAATTTCTTTGAATTTGGCTTCGGCCTCTTTATCACCCTGGTTACGGTCCGGGTGAAATTTCATGGCCAGGCGTTTATACGCCTTTTTTATTTCACGCTCGTCCGCCGTTTTCGGGACGCCTAAAATTTCGTAATAGTCTTTCTTCGCCATGTTTTATCTGCCCCTGACATGCGTGCACGGGCGTGGAGAAACTCCTACGCCCGTGCCAGTGTTATCTACCCTGCATCAGGGCGATTATTTTTTGTCTTTTACTTCTTCGAACTCAGCGTCAACGACGTCGTCATCTTTCGCATTGTTCGCAGAAGCGTCAGCGGAGCCCGCCTGCTGCTGCTGAGCGATTTCCATCAGCTTCTGGGAAACCTGCGCCAGCGCCTGCATTTTCGCTTCGATATCCGCTTTGTCTTCGCCTTTCAGGGACGCTTCCAGCGCGCTCAGAGCGGATTCGATAGCGGTTTTGTCATCAGCCGGCAGTTTGTCGCCTGCTTCTTCAACCTGCTTACGGGTGCTGTGTACCAGGTGATCCGCCTGGTTACGGGTCTGCACCAGCTCTTCGAACTTACGGTCAGCTTCAGCGTTCGCTTCCGCTTCACGCACCATTTTCTGGATTTCTTCTTCATTCAGACCAGAAGAAGCCTTAATGGTGATTTTCTGTTCTTTACCGCTGTTTTTGTCTTTCGCAGACACGTGCAGAATACCGTCGGCGTCGATGTCAAAGGTGACTTCGATCTGCGGCATACCGCGCGGCGCCGGGTTAATGCCATCCAGGTTGAACTGACCCAGAGACTTGTTATCCGCAGCGCGTTTACGCTCACCCTGCAGCACGTGAATGGTCACGGCAGACTGGTTGTCTTCTGCAGTAGAGAACACCTGGCTGTGCTTGGTCGGGATCGTGGTGTTTTTGGTGATGAGCGGGGTCATCACGCCACCCATAGTTTCGATACCCAGAGACAGCGGGGTAACGTCCAGCAGCAGTACGTCTTTCACGTCACCGGTCAGTACGCCGCCCTGAACCGCTGCACCAATAGCCACAGCTTCGTCCGGGTTAACGTCTTTACGCGGCTCTTTACCAAAGAACTCAGCCACTTTCTTCTGAACCATCGGCATACGGGTCTGACCACCGACCAGGATAACGTCGTTGATGTCAGAAACCGACAGGCCAGCGTCCTGCAGTGCAACTTTCAGCGGCTCGATAGAACGGTTCACCAGGTCTTCCACCAGGCTTTCCAGTTTCGCGCGAGTCACTTTGATGTTCATGTGTTTCGGACCGGTCGCGTCTGCGGTGATGTACGGCAGGTTCACGTCGGTCTGCTGCGCAGAAGAAAGCTCGATTTTCGCTTTTTCTGCGGCTTCTTTCAGGCGCTGCATCGCCAGCGGGTCGTTACGCAGGTCGATACCCTGATCTTTCTTGAATTCTTCTACCAGATAGTTGATCAGGCGGCTGTCGAAGTCTTCACCACCCAGGTGGGTATCACCGTTGGTCGCCAGAACTTCGAAGGTTTTTTCGCCGTCAACTTCATCGATTTCGATGATGGAGATATCGAACGTACCGCCACCCAGGTCATAGACCGCGATGGTGCGGTTGCCGGTTTCTTTATCAAGACCGTAAGCCAGTGCAGCGGCGGTCGGTTCGTTGATGATACGTTTTACTTCCAGACCCGCGATACGACCGGCGTCTTTGGTCGCCTGGCGCTGCGCGTCGTTGAAGTAAGCCGGAACGGTAATGACCGCTTCAGTCACCGGCTCGCCCAGGTAATCCTCGGCGGTTTTCTTCATTTTCTTCAGCACTTCCGCGGAGATCTGCGGCGGTGCCATTTTCTGGCCTTTCACATCCAGCCAGGCGTCGCCGTTATCAGCGGAAATGATTTTGTACGGCATGATAGACACGTCGCGCTGAACTTCTTCGTCCTGGAAGCGGCGGCCGATCAGGCGTTTGATCGCAAACAGGGTGTTCTGCGGGTTAGTCACTGCCTGACGTTTAGCCGGCTGACCTACCAGAGTTTCACCATCCTGAGTGTATGCAATGATTGAAGGCGTGGTGCGATCGCCTTCCGCATTTTCCAGCACGCGAGCCTGAGTGCCATCCATAATCGCTACACAAGAGTTGGTTGTACCCAGGTCAATACCAATAATTTTACCCATCTAAACGTCTCCACTAAAAAATCGTCATCATGTGGTATGAACCTGTTATGCGGGCTAACGGTGGGGATTCAACCGTCCACCGCCCTTTTTTTTCAGGCTCATCCTTTGCGGTTGACTACAAGATGGGGTCGGCTTGTCCGCCATCAAGGGGCAATACGCAAAATTTTTTTATTTTCTCCCCTCCGGGATCATAGACGGCGCGAAACGGCCTGATTATGATGCCGCGCCCCGCCACGGAAGATAACGTACGGGGCGTTACTTTTTGCAAATTTTCTTCTTCTTTTGAGGGTTTATGGGCAACATTAAGTTGGCTAATCCGGCCCCCCTGGGGTTAATGGGCTTTGGTATGACTACCATTCTGCTCAATCTGCACAACATCGGGATGTTCCCGCTGGACGGCATTATTCTGGCGATGGGGATTTTTTACGGCGGTATCGCGCAAATTTTTGCCGGTCTGCTGGAGTATAAAAAAGGCAATACCTTCGGCTTAACGGCGTTTACGTCCTATGGCTCATTCTGGCTGACGCTGGTCGCTATTCTGCTGCTGCCGAAAATGGGCCTGGCGGACGCGGCCAACGGGCATTTCCTCGGCGTTTACTTAGGCATCTGGGGCGTGTTCACGCTGTTTATGTTCTTTGGCACGCTGGGTGGCGCTCGCATGCTGCAGTTCGTCTTCCTGAGCCTGACGGTGCTGTTCGCGCTGTTGGCCGTCGGTCATCTGATGGATAACGAAAGCATCGTACATATCGCAGGCTGGATTGGTCTGGTGTGCGGCGCGAGCGCTATCTGGCTGGCGATGGGCGAAGTGCTGAACGAACAGTATGGCCGTACCGTACTGCCGATCGGCGAGAAACGCTGATTTACCCGACGTCGTGCCCGCGGGCACGACGTCGCTTCTTTATTATTCCCGCCTGAACTACGGTTGCGCCGCCACCGCGCTCCGGCTCTCAACCTGCCGCTTTCGGCCAAGCCACACGCCAAGCCCAAGCCCCATAACGGAAAGTGCCAGCACGTACCACGCGGGTGCCATCGGCGAGACGCCCATCAGCATCGTCACCGCGACAGGTGTTAGCCCACCGAAAATGGCGTACGCCACGTTGTAGGAGAATGAAATGCCGGTAAAGCGCACTTCGGCCGGGAACGCGCGCACCATCACGAACGGGACGGCACCCACCACGCCGACGCACAGCCCCACCAGCCCATAGAGGAGAAAGAGCTGTTCCGGGTGCGTACCGGAAAGGTGATAAAACGCCCAGCTGGCAGCCGCCAGCAGCACGCTGCCGACAATAAACGTCCGGCTTGCGCCGAAACGGTCTGCGGCAAGCCCGGCCAGCAGGCAACCGGCGCAGAGCATGACGGTCGCGATGCTGTTAGCCTGTAACGTCACCGCAGGCGCAAAGCCGTACTGTTTTTGCAGCCACACCGGCGACATCAGAATCACAACCACAATCCCCGCCGACAGCAGCCAGGTCAGCAGCATGGAAACGGCAACGGCCTGACGATGCTTCACCACCACGGCTTTCACCGGCAGCTCCTGCGCCAGCACCTTACGCTGCTGCATCTCAAGAAAAATCGGCGTCTCCTGGAGCCAGCGGCGCAGATACATCGCCACCAGGCCAAACGCGCCGCCAAGCAGGAAAGGAATACGCCAGCCGCCGTCATGAATAGCCTGCTGCGTCATGCTGGTGTTAATAATCGTGGCGACGACGGAGCCGAGCAGAATGCCCACCGTCAGGCCCGCCGTCAGCGTGCCACAGGCGATACCGATGCGTTTTTCCGGCACATGTTCCGCCACAAACACCCACGCGCCGGGCACCTCGCCGCCAATCGCCGCGCCCTGCAAAATGCGCATCAGCAGCAGCAACACCGGTGCGGCGATGCCCATCGCGGCGTAATCCGGCAACAGGCCTATCAGCAGCGTCGGCACCGCCATGAGCAAAATGCTCAGGGTAAACATCTTTTTGCGCCCGACCAGATCGCCGAAGTGCGCCATGATAATGCCGCCAAGCGGCCTTGCCAGATAACCCGCGGCGAAGATCCCAAACGTCTGCACCTGACGCAGCCACTCCGGAATATCCGGCGGGAAGAAAAGCTCCCCTACCACTGCCGCGAAAAAGACGAAGATAATGAAATCGTAGAATTCCAGCGCGCCGCCAAGGGCCGCCAGCGTCAGGGTTTTATAATCCTGACGATTAAGAGGGCGTGTTTGCTGTTCCATAACGAACCGTTTGTAAAGAGGTGGGCGTGAATTAGCTTACTGCAAAAGCGTAAACTAAAAGTGACTATATCGTTAAATCACGATCACGCCACGCCCAACGGTTCTTTATGCCAGGAACAGCAAATAATTAGTTTTTTACGTCGCGAATTGCGCTTTTGGGACGAAAAGCCGCTACCACGCTGGCGTTAGTCTCAACGTAAGGGCCATCCAGCAGCTGGATGCAGTACGGCACGCTGGCAAATATTCCTGCCACTTTCACTTTTCCCTGCTCATCTTTCAGCCCTTCAAGCGTCTCCTGAATGGATTTTGGCTGGCCGGGAAGATTAAGGATCAGCGCCTGCTTGCGAATGACGCCCACCTGGCGCGACAGAATCGCGGTCGGCACAAAGTTGAGGCTAATCTGGCGCATCTGTTCGCCAAAGCCCGGCATTTCACGGTCGGCGATAGCAAGCGTGGCGTCCGGCGTCACATCGCGACGCGCAGGGCCGGTGCCGCCAGTGGTCAGCACCAGGTGGCAGCCCATTTCATCCACCAGTTCGCAGAGCGTCTGTTCGATGAGCGGCTGCTCGTCAGGCACCAGACGCGTCTCCAGCACGAACGGGGTCGTCAGCGCCTGCGTAAGCCACGCTTCGAGCGCCGGGATGCCTTTATCCTGATACACACCGCTGGAAGCGCGGTCAGAAACTGAAACTAAGCCTATGCGTAACGTATCCATATCATTTCCGAAAATCAGTGCAGTTTTGCGAAATGATACACGCCAGCGCGGTTTGCAGACAGGGAGAGAGTGCAAGAAACGTGGCCGGCGGAACCGGCCACGGAGGGATTACAGCAGTTCTTCGACCATTTTTTCCAGTTTTTCCTGGTCAATGGCGAACTTGCGGATACCGTCCGCCAGTTTGTCCACAGCCATCGGATCCTGGTTGTGCTCCCAGAAGAACTGGGATTCGGTCAGACGTGCCGGACGCGCTTTCACCTCGCCGTTGAACGCGAGTTTGCGCTCAACCGCGCCTTCGCTTTCCGCCAGCTCTTTCAGGAGCGCAGGCGCGATGGTCAGACGGTCGCAACCCGCCAGCTCAAGGATTTCGCCAACGTTACGGAAGCTTGCGCCCATTACCACGGTTTCATAGCCGTGCTGTTTGTAGTACTGGTAGATTTCCGTCACAGACACCACGCCCGGATCTTCCTGCGGCGCGTATTCTTTCTTGTCGGTGTTCGCTTTGTACCAGTCGAGGATACGGCCCACAAACGGGGAGATCAGATACACGCCCGCTTCAGCACAGGCACGCGCCTGCGCGAAGGAGAACAACAGCGTCAGGTTACAGTTGATGCCTTCTTTTTCCAGCTGCTCTGCCGCGCGGATGCCCTGCCAGGTGGAAGCCAGTTTGATCAGGATGCGATCGTTGCTGATGCCGGCGTCGTTGTAGAGTTTAATCAGGCGCTTGGCTTTGGCGATGCTGCCTTCGGTGTCATAGGACAGACGCGCGTCCACTTCGGTAGAGATACGGCCAGGGATAAGCTTCAGGATTTCCAGACCGATATTCACTGCTAGTTTGTCGGTGGCGTCCACGACCTGCTGCGCGCGGTCGCTGCTCTGGCTTTTCGCCCAGGTCACCGCATCGTCAATCAGTTTACGGTATTCAGGGATCTGCGCGGCGTTAAGGATCAGAGAAGGGTTAGTCGTGGCATCCTGCGGCTGGTACAGCTTCATTGCCGCGATATCTCCAGTGTCAGCAACCACAGTGGTGAACTGACGAAGGGAGGTCAATTTATCCGTCATGATAGTGTTTCTCTTTTGAACTACGTGTCAGGGAATGTAACCGGTCTGCGGTGATGATATCACGAGACTTTTCGAGCGCAACCGGGGCAATCGCGTCGTTGCCATGTGATAAACTGCTTTTATTTCAGGCTCTGCGCTTTCATGGAAGGCATGTCGGCATCCCCGCCGCAGGCAATAAGGCAGAGTCACGCTGCGAGGAACAGGCATGTCGGATTTTCTGTTATTTATCAGCGAAATATTATGGGAATCAGCGATGCTGTACCTGCTCGCAGGCGCGGGTCTCTGGTTTTCCTGGCGCACACGGTTTATTCAGTTCCGCTATCTGCGCTTTTTCCCGCGCGCGTTAAGCCGCAGCCTGCGCCCTTCCGGCAGCGGGCTGACGGCGTTCGAAGCGCTCTGCACCAGCATCGCCGCGCGCGTCGGCAGCGGCAATATCGCGGGCGTTGCGCTCGCCATCATCAGCGGCGGGCCGGGTGCCGTGTTCTGGATGTGGGTCGCAGGCCTTATCGGCATGGCCACCTCTTTTGCTGAAAACGCGCTGGGCCAGCTCTATAAAGGGCGAGACAGAGACGGTTATTTTCGCGGCGGGCCCGCCTGGTATATGGAGCGTGGGCTCGGCATGCGCTGGCTGGGCGTGCTGTTTTCCCTCTTTTTAATCTTCACTTTCGGACTTCTCTTTAATGCCGCGCAGGCGGGCGCGCTCTCAAAAGCGCTTAGCAACACCTTCACCCTCTCCCTGCCCGTCAGCAGCGGAGTGCTCGCTTTGTGCCTGCTGCCGATGCTGGTGCTCAGCTTCAACCGCGTGGCGCGCCTGATGCGTTTCGCCGTGCCGCCAATTGCAGGCATCTGGATCATCACGGCGCTGGTAGTGATGGCGATGCATATCGCCGCGCTGCCCGAGATCCTCTGGCTAATCGTTCGCAGCGCTTTTGGCTGGCATGAAGCCGCCGCTGGCGCGGCCGGCTGGACGATAAGCCAGGCGCTGACCAGCGGTTTTCAGCGCGGTATGTTCTCCAACGAAGCAGGGATGGGCGCGTCGCCCAATGCGGCGGCGGCGGCCACCTCATGGCCGCCGCATCCTGCGGCGCAGGGCATCGTGCAGATGATCGGCGTGTTTGTCGACACGCTGGTTATCTGTTCGTCTACCGCGTTTATCGTGCTGCTGGCGTACCCGTCTGCGACAGCAACCGACGGACTGACGCTCGCGCGCGAATCGCTGGGCCTGCTCGCTGGCCCCTGGGCAAAAGATCTGGTGACAGGCGTGATTGTGCTCTTCGCGTTTATCTCCATCGTCGCCAATTACGCCTATGCCGAAAACAACCTGGTGTTTTTGCGCCGCTATACGCCGCCTTATCGCTGGCTGCTTCGCACGTCAGTCATCGCGATGGTGTTTGCCGGGCCGTTCCTGAATCTGCCGCTGCTGCGCCAGGTCGCCGAAGTGGCGATGGCGTTAATGGCCGTCATGAATCTCACCGCCATTCTGCTGCTCTCGCCGGTCGTGAAGTGCATTGCTGACGACTACCTGCGCCAGCGCAGGCTCGGCTTACGGCCCGTCTTTAACACCGATCGCTACCCGGAGATAGCGCGTCAGGTGGAACCGGAAGTCTGGCGCAGCGCGCCGCTGGATTAAGCGCTTTCAATCGCAGCCATTGGTTCACTTTGCGGCGTTCTTTGGTAGAGTTTCGGGAAAACCAAGAAAGGAAACGTCATGCTGATTCTTATTTCCCCCGCCAAGACGCTGGATTACCAGAGCCCGCTTGCCACAACGCGTTTCACGCAGCCTGAACTGCTCGATCATGCGCAGCAACTTATTGATGTGGCCCGCCGCTTAACCGACGAAGAGATTGCCAATCTCATGAGTATCAGCAGCAAGCTGGCGTCGCTGAACGCCACTCGTTTTAATGACTGGCAGCCGGATTTCACACCGGATAACGCCCGTCAGGCGATTCTGGCGTTTAAAGGCGATGTTTACACCGGCCTGCAGGCGGAAACTTTCAGCGACGCGGATTTCGATTTCGCCCAGCAGCACCTGCGGATGCTCTCCGGGCTTTACGGCGTGCTGCGCCCGCTCGATCTGATGCAGCCGTACCGTCTGGAGATGGGCACGCGGCTCGCCACCCCGAAAGGCAAAGATCTTTACAGCTTCTGGGGCGAGACGATTACCCAAAAACTCAATGAGGCGATCGCCGCTCAGGGCGATAACGTGGTGGTGAATCTGGCGTCAGATGAATATTTCAAAGCGGTGAAGCCTGCGAAACTGAACGCGAAAATCATCAAGCCGGTGTTCCTCGATGAGAAGAACGGCAAGTTTAAAGTCATCAGCTTCTATGCCAAAAAAGCGCGCGGCCTGATGAGCCGTTACATCATTGAACATCGCCTGACAAAACCGGAACAGCTGACGGCGTTCGACAGCGAAGGTTACTTCTTCGACGAAGCGTCATCAGCAGGCAACGAATTGGTCTTTAAGCGCCACGAGCAATAAAAAAACCGCCTGCGAAACAGGCGGCTTTTCCCTTTATTCAGCCTGCGCCGCTTACGGCGCTTTGCTCATCATCAGCTCACGCAGCGCGACGAAATCCGCCGGCAGCGAATGCGACAGCAGCGGCAGATCGACGCGCTCTGCAAGCTCAGGCGGAAGCTCCAGCGTTTCGCCAAGCACCGCTTCCACGCTCTCTTTGAATTTCGCCGGGTGCGCGGTGCCGAGGAACAGCCCGTACTCGCCAGGACGCAGCTGATCGCGCAGCGCGCGGTACGCCACCGCCGCGTGCGGCTCAGAGAGATATCCCAGCTCGCGCAGTTCGCGCATGGTTGCCTTTGTGGTGTCATCGTCGATGGTTGCCACACCCAGCTCGTTAAGACGCCAGATTTTACGGCGGAAGAGTTCTTCCACGCGCGGCCAGTTGTTTGGCTGTGACACATCCATCGCGTTCGAGAGCGTCGCCACCGTCGCATTCGGCAGCCACTCGCCGTGTTGCAGGAAACGCGGCACGGTGTCGTTGGCATTGGTGGCGGCGATAAAGCGCTTCACCGGCAGCCCGGCGGATTTTGCCAGCAGCCCGGCGGTGAGATCGCCAAAGTTGCCGCTCGGCACCGACACCACCAGCTGGTTGCGGGCTTCCTGCGGCAGCTGCGCGACAGCCTCAAAGTAGTAGCAGATCTGCGCCAGCAGACGGCTGATGTTAATGGAGTTGGCAGAGTTAAGGCCGAGTTTCGCCTTCAGCTCTTCGTCGTCAAACGCCTGTTTCACCAGTGCCTGGCAGGCGTCGAAATCGCCGTCGATGGCGACCGTTTCAATATTGCCGCCAAGCGTGCAGAACAGTTTTTCCTGCAGCGGGCTGATTTTGCCGCGCGGATAGAGGATAACCACCTGCACGTTTTTCAGGCCGTAAAACGCGTGGGCTACCGCCGCGCCCGTGTCGCCGGACGTCGCGGTCAGAATGGTTACCGGTTTATCGCCGCTGATTTGCGTCAGCATCTGCGCCATAAAACGGCCGCCGAAATCTTTGAACGCCAGCGTCGGGCCGTGGAACAGCTCCAGACAGCCGATATCTTCCGTTACCTGGCTTACCGGCGCCGGGAAGGTGAACGCCTTTTCCACGCGCTGACGCAGCGTGTCCGCCGGGATTTCATCGCCAATATAGGCGGAGAGGATTTTGCTGCTGCGGGAGACAAAATCCATCTCCAGCATTTCGTCGATCTCAGTCAGGCTGAATTCCGGCAAATCGTGCGGGAAAAACAGCCCCTGATTTTTGCCCAGTCCCTGCGTGACGGCCTGCGCAAAGCTGACCTGCTCGTTATGATCTTTCAGATTATAAAGTTTCATGCGTTATCCCAGTACTCGTGCGCCAGCCGTGTCGAGACGGCAAATATGTACAAAGCCTTCCTGATTTTGCAGATAGTGCTGCTTCAGCCACTCTGCCACCCGCTGCGCGGTGTCGGTTTTATCGCAGACCGCGAACAGCGTCGGGCCGGAGCCGGAGATCCCGCAAGCGAGCGCCCCGGTCTCCAGCGCCGCCTGACGCGCCTCGCTAAAGCCCGGCAGCAGTTTTGTGCGGTAAGGCTCGGCGATGACGTCACGCATCAGTTTAGCGGCAAGCTGCGGCTGGAGCGTATGGCAGGCGTGAATAAAGCCCGCGAGATAGCGCCCGTGGCTGATGCAATCCTGACGGCGATACTGCGCCGGTAAAATCGCCCGCGCCTCGGCGGTGGAGACTTTAATGCCGGGATACGCCATCACCCACAGCCACTCGTCAAAACACGGCACCGGCTGGCTGATAATGTTGTTTTCTTCCAGCATCAGCTGCAGCCCGCCCAGAAAACAGGGCGCGACGTTATCGTAATGAATGCTGCCGGAGATGCGGCCTTCCAGCTCGCCCATCAGCGTCAGCAGGCGGTCATCGCTAAGCGGCTTGCCGCAAAATTCGTTCATCGCCATCAGGCCCGCGACCACCGAACAGGCGCTGGAGCCTAGCCCGGAGCCTATCGGCATATTTTTTTCAAGCGTCATGGCGACCGGCACGGTTTTGCCTATCTCCTGACAAAAACGCTCCCAGCACTGCCAGGCGATATTTTCGCGCGGCTCGGCGGGCAGCTTGCTGACGAAGCGCCCGGTGTTGGTCAACGAAAATTCCGCCGCCGCTTCCACCGTTACGCAGTCGCCCAACAGCTCGCCATTCACCGGCGATACCGCCGCGCCTAATACGTCAAACCCCACGCTGACGTTGCCAATGGAGGCAGGGGCATACACTTTAACCATCTTAAACTCCTAACTTCCATGACAGGGTGCGCAGCAGATCGGCGAACACGCCCGCCGCCGTGACATCATTACCTGCGCCGTAGCCGCGCAGCACCAGCGGCAGCGGCTGATAGTAACGGCTGTAGAACGCCAGCGCGTTTTCGCCGTTTTTCACTTTATAAAGCGGATCGTTGCCGTCAACGGCGGCGATTTTCACGCGGCAGACGCCATCTTCTTCAATGGTGCCGATATAACGCAGCACTTTGCCTTCATCGCGGGCCTGGGCCACGCGGGCGGCGAACTCGTCGTCCAGTTGCGGCAGGCGCGCCATAAAGCTTTCGGTATCGCCGCTGTCGTCAAAGCTTTCCGGCAGTACCGGCTCAATAACGATATCGCTAAGCTCAAGATGGCGGCCTGTTTCACGCGCCAGGATCAGCAGTTTACGCGCCACATCCATGCCGGAGAGATCGTCGCGCGGATCCGGCTCGGTATAGCCCATTTTGCGCGCGGTGGTGGTTGCTTCAGAGAGGCTCATGCCCTCATCCAGCTTACCGAAGATAAAAGAGAGCGAACCGGAGAGAATGCCCGCGAAGCGTTGCAGCTCATCGCCCGCATTCAACAGGTTTTGCAGGTTTTCGATAACCGGCAGCCCCGCGCCAACGTTGGTGTCGTAGAGGAATTTACGGCGCGACGCGGCGGCGGCGTGGCGCAACTGGTGGTAGTACGCCATCGACGAGGTGTTGGCCTTTTTGTTCGGCGTCACCACGTGGAAGCCTTCGCGCAGGAAGTCGGCGTATTGATCCGCCACCGCCTGGTTGGAGGTACAGTCGACAATCACCGGGTTCAGCAGGTGATACTCTTTCACGAGACGGATCAGGCGCCCAAGGTTAAACGGCTCGTTGGCCTCCTCCAGCGCCGCGCGCCAGTTCTCAAGATCGAGGCCGTGAACGTTGGTCAGCAAGGCGCGAGAATTCGCAACACCGCAAACGCGCAGATCGATATGCTTCTGCTTGAGCCACGCCTGCTGGCGCTTAAGCTGCTCCAGCAGCGCGCCGCCAACGCCGCCAACGCCGATAACAAACACTTCAATCACCTGATCGGTGTTAAACAGCATCTGGTGCGTGACGCGCACGCCGGTGGTGGCGTCGTCATTACTCACCACCACAGAGATAGAGCGTTCAGACGAGCCCTGCGCGATCGCCACAATATTGATATTGGCGCGGGCGAGGGCCGCGAAGAATTTGGCGGAGATGCCGCGCAGCGTGCGCATGCCGTCGCCCACCACCGAGATAATAGCCAGGCGCTCCATGATGGAGAGCGGCTCCAGCAGCCCTTCTTTCAGCTCCAGATAGAATTCCTCTTCCATTGCCCGCTGCGCGCGGGCGCAGTCGCTTTGCGGCACGCAGAAGCTGATGCTGTACTCTGACGACGACTGGGTGATCAGCACCACCGAGATCCCGGCGCGGGACATGGTGGCGAACACGCGCGCTGCCATGCCCACCATGCCTTTCATGCCGGGGCCGGAGACGTTAAACATCGCCATATTGTTCAGGTTGCTGATGCCTTTCACCGGCAGGCCGTCTTCATCACTGGACGCGCCAATCAGCGTGCCTGGCGCCTGCGGGTTACCGGTATTTTTAATCAGACAAGGGATCTGGAACTGGGCGATGGGGGTGATGGTGCGGGGGTGAAGAACTTTAGCGCCGAAGTAGGAGAGCTCCATGGCCTCCTGATACGACATCGACTTCAGGAGCCTGGCGTCCGGCACCTGGCGCGGGTCACAGGTATAAACGCCGTCGACGTCGGTCCAGATCTCACAACAGTCGGCGCGCAGACACGCCGCCAGCACCGCGGCGGAGTAATCAGAGCCGTTACGTCCGAGCACCACCAGCTCGCCTTTGTCGTTCCCGGCGGTAAAACCGGCCATCAGGATCATGTGATCCGCCGGGATTTTGCTGGCCGCGATGCGGCGGGTGGATTCGGTGATATCGACCGTGGATTCAAGGTAATGGCCGACCGCGAGCAGTTTCTCCACCGGATCAATGACCGTCACTTTATGGCCGCGCGCCTCAAGCAGCGCCGACATAATAGCGATCGAAAGCTTTTCGCCGCGGCAGATCAGCGCCGCGTTGATGCTGTCCGGGCACTGGCCGAGCAGGCTGATGCCGTGCAGCACATGTTTAATTTGGGCGAATTCCTGATCGACCAGCGCTTTCATCTGCGCATACGGGAATTCAGGCTGGGCGTCGCTGAGGCCTTTCAGGAGTTCGGCAAAAATACGTTCGGCATCGCTGATATTCGGCAGGGCATCCTGGCCACTGATGGTTTTTTCAATCATCGCCACCAGATGGTTGGTGATTTTTGCGGGGGCAGAAAGAACGGTCGCTACCTGCCCCTGCCTGGCATTGCTCTCCAGAATGTCGGCGACACGCATAAAGCGTTCTGCGTTCGCGACCGATGTACCGCCGAATTTCAACACTCGCATTGTTGTTACCCCTTGATTTTATGCCGAAAAAAAAGCCCGCACTGTTCAGGTGCGGGCTTTTTTCAGTTTTTCCTGTACGCGTCAGCCCGCCCCGTTACCTGTGGTAATGGTGGTGGTAGTAATAATGGTAGTCAGGCTGATGCGAATCATGGATGTTGTGTGCTCTGTACTTTTCTGTTTTCTGTCCTGTATCTCTATTGGTTAAAGTAATCGTCAGGTTAAGTCAACGAATATTTCATTTACGCACCGGCCGAAACTTTCCCCACGGATACCGATAAAAGCCGCACTCACGGCCCGAAAAACCGGCAAACGCCCTGCCTATTTAGCATTTAATGCTATTCAATGGAGACATGTCAGCATTTCAGCCCGCCACTTTTTTTTCGATATCATGCAGCAAACGATGCAGCATTGCGGTGTCGCGCTGCTCAAGCAGCCCCAGACGCTGCTGTAACCAGTCGGCCATTTTGAGGTCGTCTGCCACCCCGAGCGTCGCCAGCAAGGCATCAATACGCAGACGTAACGCTTTCAGCTGTTGCTCATCGGCGGCGGGTGCGACGGCAGGCGCGTTTTGCATCAGCGCGGTTAACTGATAGCAGTACACCATCACCGCCTGGCCCAGATTGAGCGACGGATAGTCCGCCACCATCGGCACGCCGGTCAGCACATCGGCCAGCGCCAGCTCGTCATTGGTCAGCCCCGAATCCTCACGGCCAAACACCAGCGCCGTGACCGGCAGCCAGGCCGCTTTCTCTTCAAGCAGCGGCAATAACTGTTGCGGCGTCGCGTAATAGTGAAATTTGGCGCGGCTACGCGCCGTGGTGGCGACAGTAAAATCCACATCTTCCAGCGCGGCGGCGAGCGTGTCGTAATGCCTTGTATTGTCGAGAATATCGCCCGCGCCGTGGGCAACGCGACGGGCAGCCGGGTCGAGATGAGCTTCACTGGCGACGATCCGCAGTTCGGTAAATCCCATGGTTTTCATCGCGCGCGCGGCGGCACCGACGTTTTCAGGTCTGGCGGGAGATACAAGAATAATGGGCAAACGCATAAGGCTTTTAATGATCCTGTTGTGGAGGTAAATATCAGCGCGCTAATTAATACGCGTCGCGAATTTACATTTTATATACAATTACAGCATGAAAGTGACGGTAAAAACGATAAATAATAGTTATGAATAATTCAGAAAAGCGCGGCTTAATTATGCTTTAAAAGCTGTCTTATGCGGCTGTTTAGCATCAAAAAAAGCCATATAAATTCCGCTTGCTTATCGGATTCACCTTGTTTATTAATTAGGATATGAAATTATCCGTATTGTTATTCAAATGTAACCAAAGTTAGTTCTTCGCTGCGACGATCTCATCAAACTGTTAACGTGCTACAATTGAACTTGATATATGTCAACGAAGAGTAGTTTTATTGGGTGTTGGTATCGTATCATCCTGTTATGTTGCTGTTAAAATGGTTAGGATGACTGCCGTTTTTGACACCGTCGGGTCCAGAGGGAAAAGTACCCACGACCGAGCTAATGATGTTGTTGACGTTGATGGAAAGTGCATCAAGAACGCAATTACGTACTTTAGTCATGTTACGCCGGGCATGTTAATTTATGGCATGCAGAAGGCAGGTCAGGGACTTTTGTACTTCCTGTTTCGATTTAGTTGGCAATTTTTAGGTAGCAAACATGCAGACCCCGCACATTCTTATCGTTGAAGACGAGTTGGTTACACGCAACACGTTAAAAAGTATTTTCGAAGCAGAAGGCTATGATGTCTCTGAAGCCACCGATGGCGCCGAGATGCATCAGATCCTGTCTGATAATGATATCAACCTGGTTATCATGGATATCAACCTGCCGGGTAAAAACGGCCTGCTGCTGGCGCGTGAACTGCGCGAGCAGGCGAACGTCGCGCTGATGTTCCTGACCGGCCGTGATAACGAGGTGGATAAAATCTTAGGCCTTGAAATTGGTGCCGACGATTATATCACCAAGCCGTTTAACCCCCGCGAGCTGACTATTCGCGCGCGCAACCTGCTCTCCCGCACCATGAATCTCGGTACGGTGAGCGAAGAGCGCCGCAGCGTGGAAAGCTACAAGTTCAACGGCTGGGAGCTTGATATCAACAGCCGTTCGCTGATTAGCCCTAACGGTGAGCAGTACAAACTGCCGCGCAGCGAATTCCGCGCGATGCTGCATTTCTGCGAAAACCCGGGCAAGATCCAGACCCGCGCGGAACTGCTGAAGAAAATGACCGGTCGCGAGCTCAAGCCACATGACCGTACCGTTGATGTGACCATCCGTCGCATTCGTAAACATTTCGAGTCCACGCCGGACACCCCGGAAATCATCGCCACCATTCATGGCGAAGGTTACCGTTTCTGCGGCGATCTGCAGGAATAAGGCGTTTCGGCGCCACGCAAAAAGGGCGGAATTTCCGCCCTTTTTTATTGCCCGCGTTTTACTTCCAGAGCCGGAACCGCTCCTCCTGCGGCGCAGGCGTCAGGCGCTGATAGCGTGGTTTCGCGGGCGTCAGCGTATACCAGTCGATATGGCGCGTCAGCAGCATCACCGCCGTGAGCGCGACGAACAACAGCCCGCTGCCGAGCAACAGCGCGAAATCCTGCGAGCGCAGCAGTTGCCAGAGCACGCCGTCGAGCGCCAGCAGACCACCGGCGAATATCAGGCTGCGCCGCCACCCTTTCAGTACCGCCTGAAGATAGAGCGCGTTCAGCCCCGCTCCCGCAAGGCTTGCGGCAAGCCAGGCCAGGTTAAAGCCGATGTGTTCTGAAAACGCCAGCAGCAGCAGATAAAACATCACCAGTGAAAGCCCCACCAGCAGATACTGCACCGGGTGCATCGTAATACCGCTGAGCGTTTCGCAGACGAAAAACGCCATATAGGTGAGCGCTATCAGCAGCACGGCGTATTTCACCGCCCGGTCGGTTAGCTGGTACTGATCCACCGGCGTTGCCACCGTCACGCTAAATGCAGGCAAGTTGCGAAGCGTCACGCTCTGCGCGTCATGAAATTCACTGTCGATATTGTTGGCATACCAGCTGCTGCGCCATTTCGCCGCAAAACCGCTGGCGGAAATCTCCCGCGTCGCTGGCAGGAAATTGCCATAAAAACCCGGATGCGGCCAGTTGCTGATAAGCGACAGCTCGCTGTTGCGGCCCAGCGGAACAACGGAAAACGCGCCGGTGCCGTTCAGCTCCAGCGAAAAACTGACCGTGAGCGTCGGGGCATTCAAAAGTGCCGCAGGCACGATGGCATGCAAACCCTGGCCGCCCTCTTCAAGCCCGGAACCGGGCTCCACCGCCAGCGCCTGCCCGTTGATTTTCAGCGCGCCCACGTTACCGATGCCGCGCGCATCGCCCACTGCCATCACCAGCCGCGCCTCGCCCAGCTGATACTGCGCGCCGGGGTTGAGCCCCTGTTCAGGCAAGGTAAAGCGCGCTTCCAGCGCGACATCGCTGCGCCAGATTTGCCCTTCGTAAATGCCGATATGCCGTGGCTCAACCGCCTGCTTTCCCGTGACCACCAGCGATTCCGGCAGCCAGTAGCGAATAAAACTGCGCGTTTTGGTGACGTCTTTGCCCCCTTCCGTCACGGTGGTGATTTCGGTTACCGGAATGGCGATAAGCGGCCCCACCAGCTTTTGCGGCCCGCTGGTGCTCTGCTCAAGCGAGCGGGACACATCGTCGCGGTAGTCGGCGCGCTCGCCGATAACCACGCTCAGAATACGCAGTGGAATTAACAGCAGCGCCATACAGCCCAGCAGCGCCAGCCCTTTTAATATCAGTGGTGATTTCAACATAAGCCTCTCCTCTTCGATGCTGCCGAAGATAGAGGGCTTATGTGGGGTGGAAATGAAGTTATGTGAAGCGTCGGTGAAGTCAGGCGGGCGGTAACGTCAGCCGCGCCTCAACGCCGCCTTCAGGGCGGTTAACAAGCGCTATCTCGCCCTAGTGAAGCCGCGCCACCTCCTGCACGAAAGCAAGGCCGAGGCCGCTGCTCTTCTGCCCGCTTGCGCGCGGCAGCGAATAGAACCGCTCGAAGATACGCGCCAGCGCGTAATCCGGAATACCGCTGCCGGTATCCGTTACGCGCACGATAACGCGCTCGCCCTCCTGCCACGCGCCAAGCGTTATCTCACCACCAGGCGGGGTGAAGTCGAGCGCGTTAACAAGCAGATTGCCGATGGCCTGCAGCAGCTCCTCATCGCCCGCCACGCGCAGGCTGCCAGGAGCGGGGTCGATAGTGAGCCGCACCGATTTTTGCAAAAGCGTCGAGGCATGCAGCTCCGCGAGCGTGGCGAAAAGCGATGCCAACAATACCGGCTCAGGCACGATCTCCAGCCGGTTTTCCAGCTTCGCCTGCTGCAATAGCTTCTCAACCAGCGCCTGCATACGCGCGTTTTGCTCAAGAATATTGTCGCAAAAGCGCTGTGCCACCGCCGGCGGTGGCGATTCACGCAGGATCTCCGCCGCGCCGCGAATACCCGCAAGCGGGCTTTTCAGCTCGTGCGTCAGCGCGTGGACGTACTGCTCGATATAGTTTTTACCCTCCAGCCGCACGCGCATGTTTTCCAGCGCCTGGGCGAGACGCCGCAACTCGCTGCTGCCGGGGTCCGGTAAGGGCAGCGGCGCGGCTTCGGTGACCGAATCGGCGTAACGCACCAGTGTGCCGATGGAGCGGTTGATCCACAGCACCATCACGATGCCGGTCAGCAGCGCGATACCGAGCAGCGCCACGCCCGCCATCATGATCCGGTGTTCGCTGCGCCGTATCACCGGCGCAAGCGCGATATTCGGCTTGCCCACGCTCAGTACGCCGATGATGCGCCCGGCCTCGCGCACAGGGGCCGCGACATACATTACTGTGCTGTCAGGGTCGTCCGGATGCAGCGGCGAACTGCGCGCGCCATACTTGCCGCGAAGCGTCAGCCAGACATCGTTCCAGCGCGAATAGTCCTGCCCGACTGCCGCGTCGCTGGAGTCAAACACCACGCGCCCCTGCGCGTCGGTCAGGTACACGCGGTATTCATTGCGCTCTTTTTTAATGCCGCTGATGTTGGCGTTGACCGGGTAATGATTTAACCGCTCAAAGGCCTGCGCCAGCTGCCCGTCGCGCGGATGGCCCGCCAGCAGATCGTCACGGGCGATTTCCGCCAGCAGCGTGGCGGTGTCATTAAGCGAGCCTTCCGTCGCACGCCGCACGCCGGGTTTGATCTCCTGCACGAAAATCGTGAGAACAAACCAGGCCGCCACGGCGACGATCAGAAAGTAGCCCAGTAGCAGCCGCATGCCGATACGCATCAGTTTACCGCCAGGCTGTAACCCAGCCCCCGATGCGTATTGACAGGCGACACGTCAGGATTGACCGCGCGCAGCTTGGCGCGCAGCGTTTTAATATGGGTATCGACGGTGCGATCGAAACTGTCGTTCGCATCTCCCCAGACGATATCCATCAGTTGCTGGCGCGAATAGACGCGCCCCGGCGCCAGCAGCAGCGTTTTCAGCAGCAGGTATTCATAGCGGGTGAGCGACAGCGGCTGACCACACCAGGCGATGTGCGCGGCCTCGTCATTGAGCTCGAAACGCCCCACCCGCACGACGGTCTGCGCGCCGCGCTGCTGCTTTTGCAGACGCCGCAGGATGGTACGCACGCGGGCGCAAACTTCCCGAGGCGAAAACGGCTTGGCGACATAATCATCCGCGCCGATTTCCAGGCCAATAAGCTTATCGACCTCTTCGCTGCGCGCGGTCAGAAACAGCACCGGCAGCGCAGGATGCGCCGCCAGAAGCTGACGACACAGCTCGAAGCCGCTGATATCCGGCAGGCCCACATCCAGCACGGCGAGATCGGGCAGCGTCTGGCGCGCGGCATCCAGCGCGGGCAGCCCGCGCTCAAACGTCCGCACCGTAAACCCTTCAAGCTGCATCACATATGACAGCGCTTCGCTGATGCTGGTCTCATCCTCCACCAGCCAGACGGTTGTCTGATTCATCCTGAATAGTCCTGTGAATTACCGGGCCTGACCCCACGGCATAATCGGTACGGCGCTCAGCGCGTTTTTCGGCGAGCCTTCGACGACTTTATCGGAATAGGTCAGATAGGCGAGCGTGTTGCGTTTCGCGTCGTAAAAACGCACCACCTGCAATTTTTTAAAGACCAGCGATGTGCGCTTCTGGAACACCACATCGCCCTGCGCTTTCCCGGCTTTGATTTTATCGCTCAGTTCAATGGGCCCGACCTGCTGGCAGGAAATCGCCGCATCGGACGTGTCTTCCGCAAGCCCCAGCCCGCCCTTGATACCGCCGGTTTTGGCGCGGCTCAGGTAGCAGGTCACATTTTTGACATCCGGATCGTCAAACGCTTCCACCACGATTTTGTGATCCGGCCCCAGCCATTTAAACACGGTATCAACCGATCCAATTTCTTCCGCACGTAAACCGCCGGTTAAAGCCATAAACAATGTCGGAATTAATAACAGCTTGTATTTCATATTGTTACCATTCATTAAAGGTTACGTTTAGTGATTATTCACCGTTAAAACAAAAAACCTTACAGATCACATTGTTACTCAAAAATCCTGTTTTGCAGCAGTCCGCTCCGCTTTAACCGCAAAAGAAAACACTGAATGCCAGAAGAACAAAAAATGCTACTATTCGCTACCCACTTTTTCAGGCACTGCGTTTAAGGATGAGGATTAAATATGGATCAGTCTGGGATCATTCGGGATCTGCTCGCCTGGCTGGAAAGCCATCTTGATCACCCCTTGTCTCTGGACAATGTGGCGGCTAAAGCCGGGTATTCCAAGTGGCATTTGCAACGGATGTTCAAAGAGGTGACGGGCCATGCCATCGGGGCTTATATTCGCGCGCGCCGCTTGTCCAAATCCGCCGTTGCGCTGCGTCTCACTGCGCGCCCGATTCTCGACATCGCGCTGCAATACCGTTTCGATTCACAGCAGACGTTTACTCGCGCGTTTAAAAAGCAGTTCTCGCTGACGCCTGCGCTCTATCGCCGCTCGGCGGACTGGAGCGCGCAGGGTATGCGCCCGCCGCTGCGCCTTGAGCCGTTCACGCCACCGCCGCATCAGTTTGTCACGCTCGCGCCGATGCACCTCACCGGCCTCACCCAGAGCTATACCTGCTCGCTTGAGCAAATCTCGGTGTTCCGCCAGCAGATGCGTGTCCAGTTCTGGCGCGAATTTCTCGCGAACTGTCCGACCATTCCACCGGTCTTTTACGGCCTGAATGAATCACGCCCGAGCGTCGAAAAAGATGACGAGCAGGAAGTCTTTTACACCACCGCGCTGCCGGAGCCGCTGGCGGAAGGCTGCGTGGAGCACGCCCATCCGGTGACGCTTGAAGGCGGCGATTATGTGCAGTTTACCTATGAAGGACCAGGCACCGGCGTTCAGGAGTTTATCCTGACCGTCTACGGCACCTGTATGCCCGCACTGGGGCTGACGCGCCGCCGTGGTCAGGATATCGAGCGCTATTTGCTTACGGAGGCGTCCGGTGCCCAGGAGGGCGACATCAACCTGCGCTGCGAGTACCTGATCCCCATCCGCCGTTAACGCTGTAGCTCATCCAGCGCAGGCGCATCGAGATGCGACACATCGCCTGCGGTTTCCACCACCCAGCCGGACGCCAGCCACGGGCTCTGCTGATAATCGACACGAGAGATTGAGCAGTTGCGCAGGCGCAGTCGGCGCTCCGCATACGCGGGCAGGCCAAGAATGGTGCTGACGAGGCAGCCAAGCGCCATACCGTGGCTCACCAGTAACGGGCGGCTTCCCGGCGGCAGATCGAGGCAGGCGTTCAGCGCGCCGTGCATGCGCTCGCTCACTTCCTGCATCGATTCCCCTTGCGGAATACGACCATCCGGCGTGCCGTTCACCAGCTGGCGACGCCAGCCTTCTTCTTCTTCGCTGAGGGTGTCGAGATGACGGCGCTCAAGGATGCCCATATCCAGCTCACGCAGGCGCGGATCGAGTATCACGTCGCAGCCGCAGCCCTGCGCGATAATCTCAGCGGTGCGCTGCGTGCGTCCCAGATCGCTGGTGATAATGTGCGTAATGCCAAGCGCTTTAGCGCGCTGCGCCACCTGCATGGCCTGGCGTTCCCCTTTTTCCGTCAATGGGCTGTCCGATTGCCCCTGGATGCGTCGCTCGGCGTTCCACTGCGTTTCACCGTGGCGAACCAGATATACCTGTAACATGCTTTTTATCCGTTATACTGCTGCGACTTTAAACGTCTGTGAGTGTGAATTGAATTATGTACCATGTTGTCTGCGCCACGACGAATCCAGCCAAAATTCAGGCGATTCTGCGTGCATTTAGCGAGATTTTCGGCGAAGCATCCTGCCATATTGACGCCGTCTCCGTCGATAGCGGCGTGCCGGAACAGCCGCTCGGCAGTGAAGAAACGCGCTCCGGCGCACGCCAGCGCGTCATTAATGCCCGCGCGCTGCGCCCGCAAGCCGATTACTGGGTGGCGATTGAAGCCGGTATTGATGACGACAGCACGTTTAGCTGGGTGGTGATTGAAAGCGCAGACCAGCGTGGCGAAGCGCGCTCGGCGACGCTACCGCTGCCTGCGGCGATCCTTAATGAAGTGCGCGCCGGGAAAGCGCTCGGGCCGGTGATGTCAGCCTGGACAGGCATTGATGAAATCGGGCGTAAAGAAGGGGCTATCGGCATTTTCACCGCCGGTAAGCTGACGCGCAGCAGCGTCTACCATCAGGCTGTGATCCTGGCCTTAAGCCCCTTTCATAACGCGATTTACCGCTGAGCCTGTAACAGCTCCTGTTCAAGCCACTGGCGCAGCTCCGGCGGCGCCGCTTTCAGGCTGTTAGAGCCGCGGGTGATCGTCGCGATCCCCGCGCCCAGTTCGCTTTTCAGCTCGCGCTGGCTCATCTCGCCGCGCAGCAGCTCTTCAATGATCCGCACACGCGTGCCGAGCGCGGCGCGTTCGTCCGGCGTCAGCAGCAGCGTCAGCAGCGGAAGATGCAGGTCTTTGTCGAAAGATTGTTTCAGGAGCGCCACAAAGCGCAGCCACTCCTGATTACTCTGTTCGGCCTGGGCCGCGGAATAGGTTGAATGTTGAGTCATCAGATGCCGCCATACTCGTTCACTAGTACGACAGAATAGCACAACGCCGCCGAATCAGTAACGGCGGCTCCACTCCGCATCGCTCATCAACACCGGCTTACCGCCCATGAAGTAACGGTAATAGGCATCATAAGCCAGCACGTTTTTCACATAACCGCGCGTCTCTGAGAACGGAATACTTTCGACAAACGCGACCGCATCGATACGCCCGGCGCTGTTGCCAAGCCAGGTGCGCACGCGCCCCGGCCCGGCGTTATAGGCGGCAGAGGCGAAAATACGGTTGTTGTCGAACATGCCATAGACATACTGCAAATAGCTGGTGCCTATCTGGATGTTGGTTTCCGGGTCGAGCAGCTGCGCGCTATTGCTGTAGCCTGGCAGATTAAACATCTTCACCGTGTGGGTGGCGGTGCCCGGCATTAATTGCATCAGGCCAGCCGCGCCTACCGGCGAGCGCACTTTCGGGTTCCAGGCGCTCTCCTGACGGGCGATCGCCATCGCGTAGCTCTGCGGAACGGCTTTGTCGCTCACGTAGCGGGCAAAGAGATCTTTATAAGCCAGCGGGAAACGCTCTTCGAGCTGATCCCAGAGCTTACCGGCGATCGTCGCCTGCACGCTCAGATCCCACCAGTTACGATCAAACGCGTAACGCGCCAGCGCCGCCTGCTCCTGCTTGCTGCGACTGGTGACGAGGTTCGCCCATTCGCTGCGCGCGGTGTTATCAAGGCCCCAGTACATCAGCTCGCGCACGCGCGCCATTTCCGGGCCTTCAAACAGCGCGGCGTTTACCGCTGGCGCTTTATCGACACGCAGCGGGTAATCTTCGCCAAGCCGCTGGGCCGCCGCCATCGGGTAGAAACCGCGCTGTTGCATCAGTGAATGCAGAATGGTTTTGGCCTCGTCGTCGCGCCCGCGCTCCATCAGGAGATCGGCCTGCCAGTAGCGCCATTCGTCTTTTTCTTTCGCCTCCATCGGCAGACGCGCAAGCCAGGTGTTCAGCCCGCTGCGATCGCCGGTGCCGAGCGCCATACGCACCCGACGCTCAATGAGCGATGTGGATTCTGAACGCATGATCGCGTCGTCGCGCCAGCGGGCCTGCTCTGCGGTGACATCGCTGCCCATGAGACGCCACGCCACGATATCGCGCAGCTCCTGCGCCTGGGCGTCGTTCAGTTGCTGCGCCTGGATGAGCGACGGGATCATCAGCCGCGCGTTTTCCACATCCTGACGGGCGACGCTTGCAAACGCCACCGCGGCCATCTGGCGCGTGAAATCGGTCGCGCCGACGCTGCGCACAAAAGTCATCACGCTGTTGGGATCGTTCGCCAGGCTCACCAGCGCGCTGCTGATGGTCTGATAATCCGGCGGCAGCTGGTTTGCGAGCGAGCTGACAAGCGACGTGTTGCCCTCTTTCATCGCAAGGCGAATGCGCTCAAGGTAAGCCAGCGGATCCTGCGCGCCGGACGTGCGCCACGCCTGGAAGAGACGCTCGCACGCCGCAGGCAGGTTTTTGCCGGTCTGCCAGAGATCTTTCGCGCCCTGCCAGGCGCCCTGCGCGTCACCGGTGTTCCACTTCGCGTAATAGTAGTTGCACTGCGCCTCGGTGCTGCCAGGCGGTTGCGGGCTGAACGCCAGCAGGCCGCGCCAGTCTTCGCGGCGCGCCAGTTCGTTGACAAACCGGGACGTCAGCGTGCGCGCCGGCGGCAGCGTCGGGTTTGCCTGAATAAACTGCTGTACCGCGATAGTCGGCTCGTTCATGAGATCGTCAGTGAGCTGGCGATACTGCAAATAGGGATAGAGCGGATAGGTTTGCAGGGTGGGCATCAGCTGCTCCACCACGTCCATCTGCCGGTTATCCCACGCTTGTTTGATCTGCGCATAGCGGCTGCGCTGCTCGTCGAGCGAATCGGCGCGTGCGGCCTGGCCGAGCGTCAGCAGGCAGACGCCCGCCGCCAGCCACCGCCAGACGACCTGTCTGGATGTTCCCACAATCCTTCCTCATGTTAATTGACTGACCGGCAGCCTCATGCCGCCTGAAATTCTCAGATACTTCATGCTAACCAGGCGAAGGCCGTTGCGCCATGTCGCGAACATTTTTTTACCATTCGCGCATTAATGCCTCTTACGCCGCATTCACGGCGTTGCTGGCTGGGATTAAGCGTTGAAAACAGCTAAACTCCGCAGCTGAGAAACCCTTAATCATGATAAGAGGCGAAGTCCAACGTGGCTCAATTCGTATACACCATGCATCGCGTCGGCAAAGTCGTTCCGCCGAAGCGACACATTCTGAAGAATATCTCTCTGAGCTTTTTCCCTGGCGCCAAAATCGGTGTGCTGGGCCTGAACGGCGCCGGTAAATCCACCCTGCTGCGCATCATGGCGGGCATCGATAAAGATATCGAAGGTGAAGCCCGTCCGCAGCCTGGCATCAAAATCGGCTACCTGCCGCAGGAGCCGCAGCTCAACCCTGAACATACCGTGCGCGAATCGATCGAAGAAGCGGTCGCGGAAGTCGTTAACGCGCTCAAGCGCCTGGATGAAGTGTACGCGCTGTACGCCGATCCGGATGCCGATTTCGATAAGCTCGCCGCCGAGCAGGGCAAACTGGAAGAGATTATCCAGGCCCATGACGGTCACAACCTGAACGTGCAGCTGGAACGCGCGGCCGACGCCCTGCGTCTGCCGGACTGGGATGCGAAAGTCGCGAATCTCTCCGGTGGTGAACGCCGCCGCGTGGCGCTCTGCCGCCTGCTGCTCGAAAAACCGGACATGCTGCTGCTCGACGAACCGACCAACCACCTGGACGCCGAATCCGTCGCCTGGCTGGAGCGCTTCCTGCACGACTTCGAAGGCACCGTTGTGGCGATTACTCACGACCGTTACTTCCTCGATAATGTGGCAGGCTGGATCCTCGAACTGGACCGCGGCGAAGGTATTCCGTGGGAAGGCAACTACTCTTCCTGGCTTGAGCAGAAAGATCAGCGCCTGGCGCAGGAAGCCTCTCAGGAAGCCGCGCGTCGTAAATCTATCGAGAAAGAGCTGGAGTGGGTGCGTCAGGGCGCGAAAGGCCGTCAGTCCAAGGGCAAAGCCCGTCTGGCGCGCTTTGAAGAGCTTAACAACACCGAATACCAGAAGCGTAACGAAACCAACGAACTCTTTATTCCGCCGGGACCGCGTCTGGGCGATAAAGTGGTGGAAGTCAGCCACCTGCGTAAATCCTACGGCGACCGCGTGCTGATTGACGATCTGAGCTTCTCCGTGCCGAAAGGCGCGATTGTCGGCATCATCGGTCCGAACGGCGCGGGTAAATCCACCCTGTTCCGTATGATGTCTGGCCAGGAACAGCCGGACAGCGGCACCATTACGCTTGGTGAAACCGTGAAACTCGCGTCTGTTGACCAGTTCCGTGACGCCATGGACAACAGCAAAACCGTCTGGGAAGAAGTCTCCGGCGGGCTGGATATCATGAAGATCGGCAACACCGAAATGCCGAGCCGCGCGTACGTTGGCCGCTTTAACTTTAAAGGCGTGGACCAGGGCAAACGCGTGGGCGAGCTGTCCGGTGGTGAGCGCGGTCGTCTGCATCTGGCGAAACTGTTGCAGGTGGGCGGCAACATGCTGCTGCTCGATGAACCGACCAACGACCTGGATATCGAAACCCTGCGCGCGCTGGAAAACGCCCTGCTGGAGTTCCCGGGCTGCGCGATGGTTATCTCGCACGACCGCTGGTTCCTGGACCGTATCGCCACACACATTCTGGATTATCAGGATGAAGGCAAAGTGGAATTCTTCGAAGGTAACTTCACCGAGTACGAAGAGTATAAGAAACGCACGCTGGGCGCCGAAGCGCTGGAGCCGAAGCGTATCAAATACAAACGTATCGCCAAGTAATTCCCGCAACGGCCTTCTTAATGAAGGCCGTTTTATTAGTGATTCCCCTCAGATAAATACCTGCCCTCAACTCCGATTTATTCATGACCAATTGTCCATTCACCCTTGTTATGGTAATTAATAAATCATATCCCTCCATTTTCATATGATGTTTCATGAACGAGGGTTTTTTATTATTAGCGCTATGATTTTCATGGAATGGAAATGTCACGGAATCGTTGTCAGGGTAAGCGGGCCGCCGCCTGCACGTCGTTAACGTCATCTCTCCTCGCTTTTCATCATTTTCAGCGTCAATACATAAAAACAACAGACAGTTTGTAGATTTACTACCGGCACGCGCCGTAGCCTCTCGCTATGCTTGGTTGCTTTCTTTATACCGGCAACGATAGCTCGGGCATATTGACGTTATTAAACGCGCAGGCAGCCGTTAAAACATTTTTTATATAAATATATATCCGTCATTTATTCATTATATTAATGGTCATCACACAGTGCTCACGAAAATAAAACGTTTTTCAGCATGGATGCGGCGTCAGGATTTTTCCCGCCTGCTTATTTTGTTTCAGCGCCACAGCGCGAAAATCGTCATTGGCGCGCCATTTCTGTTGCTGGTGATTTATCTGCTTATTTTCAGCCAGCCGCGTTATGTGAGCGAATCACAGGTCGCCATCAAACGCGCCAGTGATATCGAAAACGGCAGCCTGAATATTGGCCTGCTGATGGGTGCCTCTAACCCTACTTCTGCCGAAGATGCGCTGTACCTGAAAGAGTATCTGCACTCGCCGGATCTCTTAGCCGTACTCGATAAACAGCTCAATTTCAAACAGGCGTTTGGCGACAGCGGGCTGGATCTCTTCTATTACCTTTATGCCAGCGCGAGCGCCGAAGAATTTCTGGATTACTACCGTCACCGCATCACCATCAATTACGACAGCAAAAACGGCCTGCTGACTATCCAGACTCAGGGCTTCACGCCCGAATTCGCCCTGCGTTTCAACCAGGCGGTGCTCAAAGAGTCTGAGCGGTTTATCAACGAGCTTTCGCATCATATTGCGCGCGACCAGCAATCCTTCGCCGAAAGCGAGCTCGACAAAGCGCGCAAGCGCCTCGACGCCAGCAAAAGCGCGCTGCTCGCCTTTCAGAACCGCAACCAGATGCTCGATCCACAAGCTTCCGCCGTGGCCGCGAGCTCAGCGGTCAACAACCTGACCGAGCAAAAGATTCGCCTGGAAACGGAGCTGCGTACTCTGCTGACGTATCTGCGTGAAGATGCGCCGCAGGTCATCACGACGAAAAACACGCTGGCCTCCATTAACGCGCAAATTGAGAAAGAGAAAAACAACATTACCGCACCGGAAGGCGACCGCCTCAACCGTGTGGCGGCGGATTTCGAAGAGCTGAAATCGCGCGTGACGTTCGATACAGACCTGTACCAGCTCGCGCTCACGGCCATTGAAAAAACGCGCGTGGAATCGGCCCGCAAGCTGAAAAGCCTGGCGGTGATCAGTTCTCCCCAGCTTGCCGAGGAAGCCCGCTACCCCGAGACGCTCTACCTGTTAGCCAGCTGCCTGCTGATCTGCTGCCTGCTGTTCGGCACGCTCAGACTGCTGCTGGCCATTATTGACGATCACCGTGCTTAACCTTGCCGCTTTCACACCCGAGAGAGTTATGAAAAACGTTTCATCCGCCTCACTGATCTTTTTCTGTTTATCGGCCTGCGCCAGCGCGCTTGATCTCACCGCCGACCCGGCGCTGACCGGCGCGGCGCCCATTCTGTCATCGTCGTCATCGGCTCCGGTCAGCGCTGATGGCTTTGATAACACGCCGCCGCCCGCGCCCGCCACGGTCATGAGCCGCATGTTCGGCGCACAGCTTTTTACCGCCCAAAACGCGGAAGGCGGGGCTGGCATCGCCTTCAATCCCAATTATGTGATTGGCCTTGGCGACACCATTCAGGTGCGTCTGTGGGGCGCTTTCACGTATGACGGCACATTAACTGTCGACCCGAAAGGCAACATTTTTCTGCCTAACGTCGGCCCGCTTAAAGTTGCAGGTGTGACGAATAGCCAGCTCAACGCACTGGTTATCTCACGAGTGAAAGAGGTGTACCAGGCGAATGTGAATGTCTACGCCTCGCTGGTTCAGGCGCAGCCGGTGAAAGTGTTTGTCACGGGCTATGTCCGCACGCCGGGGTTATATGGCGGCGTGGCGTCCGATTCATTGCTTTCTTATCTCAGCAAAGCAGGCGGCGTGGACAGCGAACGCGGCAGTTATGTCGATATCACCGTCAAACGCGGCCAGAAAACGCGCTCGCATGTGAACCTGTATGATTTTCTGCTCAACGGCAGCCTCAGCCTGTCGCAGTTCGCCGACGGCGACACCATTATTGTCGGTCCGCGCCAGCACACCTTTGGCGTCGAAGGCGATGTCTTTAACAGCTACGACTTTGAATTTACCGATGAGCGTATTCCGGTTTCCGAAGCGCTGCGCTGGGCGCGGCCTAAACCGGGGGCCACGCATGTGACGCTGATGCGCCAGCAAGGCGCGATGAAGCAGAGCGAATATTTCCCGATTAGCGAAACCGCAGGCCGCATGTTGCAGGATGGCGATCGCATGGTGGTCAGCTCCGATCGCTATACCGGCACCATCCAGGTACGCGTGGAAGGCGCACACTCCGGCGAACATGCGATGGTATTGCCTTACGGTGCCACGCTGCGCCAGGTGATGGCGAAACTGCGCCCGAACACGATGTCGCAGTTAAACGCCATCAAACTCTATCGCCGCTCGGTCGCGCTGCGTCAGAAAGAGATGCTGGATCTGTCGCTGCAAAAGCTGGAGCAGGCTTCGCTCTCAGCGCAATCCTCCACACAGGAGGAATCGCGCCTGCGTATGCAGGAGGCGCAACTGGTCAGCCGTTTCGTGGCGAAAGCCCGCACTGTGGTGCCGCAGGGCGAAGTGGTACTGAATGAGAACAACCTTGATTCCGTGCTGCTGGAAGATGGCGACGTTATCACCATCCCGGAGAAAACGTCGCTCGTCATGGTGCATGGCGAGGTGCTGTTCCCCAACGCCGTCACCTGGGAGAAAGGGCTGGAGCCTGAGGATTACATCGCCAAATGCGGCGGCATGACGCAAAAAGCCAGCGGCGCGAAAGTCATCGTGATTCGCCAGAACGGCGAGGCGCTCAATGCCGAAGATGTCGATGACATGCAGCCGGGCGATGAACTGATGGTGCTGCCGAAGTATGAGTCGAAGAATATTGAAGTGACGCGCGGCATTTCGACCATCATGTACCAGCTGGCTGTCGCCGCGAAAGTCATCCTGACGCTGTAATCCCATGAAAAATAGCGTCACCGGCATTTTCTCGAAAGGCATCTGGCGTATTGCGGGCTTACATCACCTGCTGCCGATGCCTTGTCGAAAACTCGCGCCGCGTCGGGCTATCCCGGACGACGTTACCGCTATCGCCGTCTGGGGGAACCGCCCCAGCGCGGCGGCGGCTGTTGCCCGCGCCCGCAAGGCCGGGCTTACGGTGATTCGCCTTGAAGACGGGTTTATCCGCTCTTGCGGCCCGGCGGCGCACGGCCATCCACCGCTCTCGCTGGTTATCGATTACGACGGCATTTACTACGACGCCAGCCAGCCAAGCACGCTGGAGAACCTGATTCAGGACACCGCGGGCAACGCGGCGCTGCGCGAAGCGGCGCAGGAGGCGATGCGCCTTATCGTAGAAGGCGATCTGGCGAAGTATAACCACGCGCCGCCGTTTGACGGCTCGCCCGATGCCCGCGCGGTGCTGGTGGTGGATCAAACGGCGGGCGATATGTCTGTCACCTTCGGCAATGCCAGCGCGGCGTCGTTTCGGCTGATGCTGGAGAGCGCCCTTGCTGAAAACCCGGATGCCGAAATCTGGGTAAAAACGCATCCTGATGTCGTGCACGGCGGCAAGCGTGGCTATTTGCGCGATATCCGCGCGAATACGCGCCTGCGGCTGATAACCGAAGACGCCAGCCCGCAGTCGCTGCTGCGGTGCGTATCTCGGGTTTATACCGTGACGTCTCACTTCGGTTTTGAAGCGCTGATGGCGGGCAAGCCGGTGGTCTGCTTCGGGCAGCCGTGGTATGCCGGATGGGGGCTGACGGACGACAGGCATCCGGCGGCGGCCACGCTTGCCGCACGCCGCGGCGACGCCTCGCTGCTGACGCTTTTCAGCGCCGCCTATTTACGTTACGCCCGCTACCTCAACCCGCAAACCAATCAGCCCGGCACGCTGTTTGATGTGCTGACATGGCTGGCGCTGCAGCGGCGTCATCATCTGGCGCTGCGCGGCACGTTATGGGTACCAGGGCTGACGCTCTGGAAGCGCAGCGTCGTAAAACCTTTTCTTTCAACACCCCGTAACCGGCTGCGCTTTACGCGCCGCGCGCCGCAGGCTGATGCCTGCGTGGTGTGGGGAACCGCGGGTGAAGCGCGCTGGCAATCAACGGCACAGGCGCGTGGCATGCCCGTGTGGCGAATGGAAGATGCGTTTTTGCGCTCGGTGGGGCTCGGCTCCGATCTGTTCGCCCCGCTCTCGCTGGTGCTCGATAAACGCGGTCTCTATTACGACGCCACGCGCGCAAGCGATCTGGAAATAGCCCTGAACCGGGTGCATCTGACGCCAGCCGAAGAAGCGCGCGCCGCAGCACTGCGTCGACAGATTATCGAAAGCCGGGTCAGTAAATACAACGCGGGCGGCGCGTGGCGGCTGCCTGCATCGGCATGGGGGCGGCGTATTCTGCTGGTGCCAGGGCAGGTCAGCGACGATGCCTCGCTTGTCGGCGGCACGCAAGGCATCCGCACGATTGCCGCGCTCCTGCGCATGGTGCGCGCCAGAAATCCCCAGGCGTATATCGTCTTCAAGCCGCACCCGGACGTGGCCTGCGGCAACCGCCAGGGCGAACCCAGCGCGCGAGACGCGCTGCGCTGGGCGGATTGTCTCGCCACGCAGGCGGATATCGTCGATGTGCTCGAACAGGTAGACGAAGTGCATACGCTGACGTCGCTTGCCGGTTTTGAGGCGCTGCTGCGCGGCAAGGCCGTCTTCTGCTACGGCATGCCGTTTTACGCCGGCTGGGGCCTGACACACGACGAATATCCTTGCCCGCGCCGCACCCGGCGGCTCACGCTTAACGCGCTTATCCACACCACGCTTATCGATTACCCCTTCTACCTCCACCCAACGCGCAAAACGCCGATCGCTGCGGAGGAAGCGGTTGCCCTGCTCAGCGCATCGCCCCGACGCAACGTCACGCAACACCGCCGCCGTAAAACACTCACCCGGCTCGCCAATAAAGCCCGCAATCTCTTTCACGCGCTTTTTTATTCCCGGTGACCCAGATGAACTACAGCGCGCTTGATACCCTCCTTTCCGGCCAGAAATATTTGCTGCTGCAAGGGCCAATGGGGCCGTTTTTTCGAGACCTGGGAAACTGGCTTGAGACCAAAGGGCGCGAGGCGAAACAGGTGGTGTTTAACGGAGGCGACTGGTTTTACCGCCGCAAAGGGAAAAGCCTGTCTTATCAGGGCACGCCGGAGGGGTTTGGCGCGTGGTTAGCGGCAACGCGAAGCGCATGGCCGTTTGATACGCTGGTATGCTTTGGCGACTGTCGGCCTCTGCATCAGGCCGCGCGCCGCTGGGCGCAAGCGCAGGGGATACGTTTTCTGGTCTTTGAAGAGGGTTATTTGCGCCCGTGTTTTATCACGCTTGAAGAGAATGGCGTGAACGGGTTTTCCAGCCTGCCGCGGGAGGCTGGGTTTTATCGTGCCCTGCCTTTTCTGCCGGTTCCGGAAGTGCGGCGTATCACACCCTCGCTACTGCGGCGTATCGCTCATGCCGCCTGGTATTATCTGATGGGCTGCTACTATCAGCGCGCATTTCCACGCTACCAGCACCACAAAAGTTTTTCGCCCTGGTATGAAGGCGGCTGCTGGGTACGCGCCGCGATACGCAAAATCTGGTATCGCAATACAGAGCGGGGCATCCGCCGTTCGCTGTCTACAGACTATCACGGACGCTATTTTCTTGCGGTGCTTCAGGTGTTTAACGACAGCCAGCTTCAGCACCACAGCGATTATGGCGATATGCGGGATTTCATTAAGGAGACGGTCAGCTCATTCGCGCGTGGTGCGCCGCCCTCACGCATGTTGGTCATCAAACACCATCCGATGGACAGAGGGCACCGGCAGTATCGTTCACTGATTAAAACCCTCAGCAAACGCTATGGCGTCAGTGGGCGCATTGTTTATGTCCATGACTTGCCGCTACCAGAGCTCCTGAGCAATGCAGCGGGCGTCGTGACGATTAACAGTACAGCGGGAATTTCAGCGCTGATTCATAACAAACCGCTGAAAGTAATGGGAAGAGCGCTCTATGATATCGAAGGGTTAACGTTCCAGGGGCGTCTTGACGACTTCTGGCAAGCGTCCTTTCGCCCCGACCACACCCTGTTTTCAACCTTTCGCTATTATCTGATGCAAAAAACCCAGCTTAATACCGTTTTTTACAGCCGTGAAAACCCGTTCTCCGGGTTATAGACCTGCTTTGCGGGTGACATAAACATTTCCTTCATGACTAAATACTTCCAGCGCTTCACTGACGGCGAGCACGGTGTTTGCTTGCGAGGGCTCAGTTTCGAGCGCTTTACGCGCCCAGCTTTGCTGGCACGTTATATCCAGAAAGATCTGATAAGTGCCTGTGGGTAACGCCTCAAGCGAGAGCCCTTCATAGCGCAATGTGCAAAACCACCCTTTGTCGTAATTAACAAAACCGTCTTCATAAAGCTGACGGCTCAGAATCGAACGATGCGCCTTCGCAATACGAAAGACGTCTTCAAAACCATCGGTTTTGAAAACCATATCAACCTGAATATCCTGATACTCAGCGCAGCTCACGCCTTTTAATACCGCTATGCCTTCCGGGAAGAATACCGATCCTTTGACAGCGATTTTCTTCAATACTGCAAATGGCTGTGGCTTGACCGGACGCGGCAAAAGGCTGTTATCCGCGCTGAGCTCACATTCGCCATAGCGTGGAACCGCACCCTGTGAAAGCAAATAAAAAATCCCAAGCAAAAGTGGCACATGGTAAGAAGTAACCTGATTATGCTCTCTGATGAGCATGGATTGCGCCATAAAAAGATTAAAATTTTGGTATTTCCTGAATTCAGAAATATAGGGCTTTACTTCACTTTCGTACTGTATATCAGCCTCAGAAGTTAACAGATAAATATTTTTATCAAGTGCAGTGTCGCGGGATAATAACTGAGGCAACAAAGCATCCAGTTTTAGTGCGAAAGCGTCGCTGTCGTCACCCGACATATGAGTAAATACGCCAGGCCAGTTTTTTCTGGCGTAACTGCCAATATGAAACTGCGGCACCGTCGAAACAATATTTTTAAACTGATATTTAAGTCCATACCACAGCGCGGCGCTGCCGCCTTTAGAAAATCCGGCCAGCGTACATTGCGTCTTTTCAAGCCCATAGCGAGCGAGCATGGTTTCAATAAAGGTAATTACGGCCTGTTCAACATAGAAATCGTTATTATGGCAGAGGTAATACGTACAGGCATTATGAAAATCATCTTTTATCCACACCACATGCGCAGGGCAATCCTGAAGGGCGTTGGCAAAATCCCATGTGAACATCCCGGCACCGCCAAACCCGCTAAAAATGAAAATCATATGCTGAGTGTCATACTTTCTTTTTTTATAGCGATACTTTATCTGCACGCCATTAATTATTTCTATTTGCTCTGACATATTTACTCCATAAAAACAGGCGCGAGTGATGGTCGCGCCTGTTTTTAACTTATTGACGTTTGGGGTTACGCATCCGATTTAACAGAAAACTCACGCAGCAACCGGAGGTTCTGTAATTTCTCCGCCGCATTGGCAGGCATATTCTGCGGATAATGGCGCAACAGATTCAGCCAGCAATCGTAAGCATCGTCCCAGTCCTCACAAAGCTGGGCGAGTTCACACCGCAGCATCCACGCTTTCTGGTTGTAACGGCTAAGTTTATTGCGAACGACAGAGAGCGCCTGACTAAAGCGTCCGGCCTCTCTCAGCGCTTCTGCATAGATAAGACAGAACTCATCATCCGGTTTATTTTGTGCCTCAAAGAGTGCGATCGCCTCACCGGCTTTTTTCAGTTCCAGACACGCCTGCGCATAGATTTTCAGGAAACGCACATCATTTCTCAGCGCATCACTCAGAGTACCGTATAGCGTATACAGCTCTTTATATTTATCGGTACGCAGCAGCGCGACGCAGTAGTAATAAAGATGCTCATCAGGCAAATGCTCGACATCCGCAGTGGCTTTATTAAGCTGGGTGAGAATTTTCTCCCAGTTCTGACGCAGGAAAGCGAGACGAGCGATTTTCAGACGACACTGCGGATCATTTTCAATATATTTTTCATATTTCACCAGGCACTGATGGGCGTCATTCAGTTTATTCAGCTGCTGATAGCAATAAGAAAGCGTAATCAGAAGCTTATTCTCAAGACTTTCTGATGAAGTCACATCAACGTCCTGCTCTTTTACATAAGCAATCCCATCAGCCCATTTTTGCTTCGCCAGAAGTAAACAGAACCGGGCATAGCTAAAACCAGCCGCAGGCCGTGCTTTCTTGCACAAAGCCTCCAGCACAAATACCTGCCCACTGCGATACAGGCAATAACAGTAGCGCGCGTTATCGATAGTCGCCTCGCCCGCCTCTTGCCAGTGAGCGGCTGCCTGCTGCCAGTGGTGCTCCGCCATTTCTACCAGCGCCAGCCCTGCAGAAAGCGCCGTATGACGCTGTTCAGTATGACGTGCATACCAGTGGTGTATAGCGTTGCGCGCTGCGACGGTTTTCCCCTGTTTACGCAGTGCTTCAGCAAGCCCGGCGCAGCCATGTGCCTCTTCATCCTGAGTGAGTGCCAGCATCAGGTACGCCTGCCAGCGTTTTTCGGCAAGTCCCCAGCGGCGAGCATCCGCAGCCTGCTGTGCGTACTGCTGATGGATATCTTTATCTGCAAATCCTTCCGGCAGCGGCGCATCCAGCGAAGCGATCGCCTGATACGTGCGCTCACAGTTAAGGCCATCGCGGAACGGGAAGGTATCATTAATACGCTTGAGAATCTTCGCAGACGGCACCGCATCATTTTTCAACAGCGTATTTAACTCTTTAAACAGCTCTTTTTCGGTTTCTACCACCGGGCCAAAACCATGCTTACGGTAATCGAAATAGCCTTTAGTATAAACATGTCCTGCAAAAAACTCTTTAGCATCAAACTGATAGTAAATTATTTGTTTATTTTGCACTGCCATTTCAAAAGCTACCGAAGAATAATCAGTAATCATTAGCGCGGCGCGAGAGAATACTTCCTGAATACTCCCAGTGACATGGGTAAGAACTTCAATATATTCTGGAATATCAAAGCTATTTAAATAAGGCAATATATTGAAGTGGGGGAAAAAGGCCACACGGTAATTATATTGCTTAGCACATTTCTCCAGTAAAGGAGAATGTAAAACGCTTTTCCACCGGGTGGCAAATTCACTGTGCATAAACAGAGGATTTATTTCCCTCTCATCACCATTACCTAAAACTTTCCCAACAATAGTTTGCCGCCAGGTAGGCATGATAACAATTAATCTTTCTGCAACATTATTGCTTTTTATTAATCTATCATGCCGTGGAAAACCTGTCAGAAAAACATCTTTTTTTGAATAAAAATATTTTGTTAAATTGTCGCTAATAGAATGATATTCTGCAGGCGAAGAAGTTATAAAACAATTTATTTCATCTTTAGTATTTAACCACGCCGACAGATCATCCTTTGTTACTCCATGCTGTAAAAAAACAAAATGTCTTCCTGCAAGCATTTTAGGGCCAAGGAGATTCGTAATATAGTAATTAGCATGTGAGCTAATGACTTTACTACATGATCCCAAAGCCAGCTTGTGCTCATGAGAACCAAATTCAATTAAATTGAATCCTTCTTTCTGAAGGCGTTCCCAATCATGAGATTCTTTCTTTAACGCAAAATATATATTCCTTTCTGGATAATGCTCGTGAACATAACGATAAAGATGTTCAGCATTATCGTCAGCCTGCGTATCTCGGTCTATAAAAATCCATGCATCTTGATATTCTCTTTTCTTTTCATATTTTGGCATCAAGGCAAGGAAGTGCTTTTTGATATCAGTAGCTTTTAAACCTTCTTTATATTGCTTACCGCCAAGAGAGAGACGAGTCGGCAGGTGGGAAACAGAAATATCGATCTGCTGTGCATCGCCAAGCGCTACCCACAGACGTCGCTCAAGAATCAGCGTCTCATCCATAAAATCATGACGGATCGTTTTGGCATATGCTGGAATAATGTCTTTATCATCCAGTGATATCTGCTCAAGGCTCAACGCGCTGGTAAAATAGCGCAGTTGAACCATGTGCTTGTAGGGATCGTATTTTTCAACATAAACAATCTGGGCATCTGGTTGTAGCCCTTTAAAGAATGAAAGCATGGCGACTTTCTGAAAAAACCACGCCCCCGCCAGCTCAAAATTCATAATCGTATTTTTATCAAGGAAAACAAATATTTCCTTAAGCTTACTGATAAATTCGCGCTTTTCATCTGTCGACAAGAACGCGCTACGCTCGCCGTGATTAGTGAGCCATTTTAAATACCAGACGATTTCATAAATCACCGTCCTTTGAATATTTACAGGGACTGAGCCTTCTGTTTCATGATAGCTTTTCAATACATCCAGATAACCATACTCTGGTACGTTGAGAAACCGTTCTTTTTTAGTCCATGACGTATCCAGCGTCGAAGAACCATCCTCACGCTTACGATAATAATATTTTGAGTGCTGTAAAAAAGCAGCATGACCGAATTTATCGCCTTTTAAGTATCGGGCAACAAAATGCGCATCTTCAAAATTAGGCTTAACCCTGGCGTCAAAGAAAACTTGTTTTGCAAAAATTATATCTGCTCGAAAAAAGGCAGTGCTGGCTGACAGCTGGATTTCCTTTTCCATACTGCCAAGCGGCACAAGTTGATTCCCTTTTTTAAATTTGAAACCAAGAGGATGTGCATCCTTATACTGATTCTTGGCTTCATAAAACATAATAGTATTACAACCCACCATTTTAATATCTTTATCCTGATTTTGATAAAGAAAGTTATCAAGGTTGTAAAAATAATCTGCATCAACAAAATCATCGGGATCGATAAAAGTGACCCATTCGGTAGCGACTTGCTGTAACCCATTATTACGCGCAGCTGATTGCCCCGCATTCTCTTGATAAATTTAAGTAATGTTCTTTGGATACTTCCTCTGCCATCTTTTGATGATCTCGGCGGAAGTATCCGTTGAACCATCATCGATAAGAATGAGCTGTATATTTTTTTTGAAGTTTATCCGTTGCGTCACGAAACTTTTAAAATAATCATCCAGAAAAGCACTCACGTTATACACAGCAGAAACCACAGTATAATTATAGTGCCCATCTTCTTTTTTTAGATGAAGCTTTCTGAGTTTACGCGCCTGATTGGCAGCCATATCGCTGAAGAAAAGTTTTGGGTCCCTTACCAGCTTACGGAGTTTATTATTAAACATTTTTGTACATTCCATTTTCAAAATATGTTTCGAGCATTGCAATCAGTTGTTCCTGATAATCATTGACACTATGGTTACGTGAAGAAAAATCATTGGCGCAAAAAGAGTGCGGAGAACCCCCCTGCCTGCGTGCGTTAATTAGCGCACGATAATGCGTTTTGGCGGCAGGAGAGCGCACGTTAAAGTAATAACAAATATCCCTGGCAGGCACGGCAACGCCTCTGGCATAGGCAAACCAGGGCACCAGAAAGGTAGGCAAATTCAAATCGTGATCGCTTCTGAATTTACAGGGTAAGAAAGCGCTAATCTGTTTACTGTATCGCTGCCGGGCTTCAGTAAAAATACTTTTGCGCAGAGGCACATAAGTGTATGCCAGCGGACTATCCGGCGCAAAATCGATATCCTCAGACAGTAAATTCTTGGCGTTTAATGACGCAGAAAGTGCAGCGGTATGTCTCCCCCGCTGCGCCATTGCCGTCAGGCTTTTACCGGCAATGAAGAGCGAAGCCAGACCATTCCCTTTAAAAAAGTGGCTTGCCGGAAGGGGGCGCGCGGCAAAGACATCATCATTAAAGTAGATAAAGTGTTCGGCAAGATCGGGGATAGCGTCTAAATGCGCTTCGATGACGTGCGAGTTAAATGTCGGCAAATAGCGCGCCGGAATAATCTCATCATGTGAAATGATTTTCACTTTTGCGATCTTTTCGGCCCACGGTAGCGGGTGCCCGTCGACAACAATAAATATCCGGCGAACCCAGGGCATGAACATCAGTACGCTCTGTACCGAATAAAAAATTTCGTTGTGGTTATCGAAGCGCGCAGGGTCATGATCAATGCCCGCCTCTGCTTGTAGATGATGCTTCCGACACTGCTCGAATTTACTGCGCCACTGGCCGTCGCCGTTATCCACCCAGGTAAAAACCACATCTACCGGAAAAGTCACATTATTCATGCTCTCCAGCGCCAGATCAGGTAATGACTCCAACTTATTGATAGTGTTTTATGTTCAGATAATGCCCGATGACTTTGTCATGCAGCTCCACCGATTTTGAGAACGACAGCGACTTCCGTCCCAGCCGTGCCAGGTGCTGCCTCAGATTCAGGTTATGCCGCTCAATTCGCTGCGTATATCGCTTGCTGATTACGTGCAGCTTTCCCTTCAGGCGGGATTCATACAGCGGCCAGCCATCCGTCATCCATATCACCACGTCAAAGGGTGACAGCAGGCTCATAAGACGCCCCAGCGTCGCCATAGTGCGTTCACCGAATACGTGCGCAACAACCGTCTTCCGGAGCCTGTCATACGCGTAAAACAGCCAGCGCTGGCGCGATTTAGCCCCGACGTATCCCCACTGTTCGTCCATTTCCGCGCAGACGATGACGTCACTGCCCGGCTGTATGCGCGAGGTTACCGACTGCGGCCTGAGTTTTTTAAATGGCGGAAAATCGTGTTGAGGCCAACGCCCATAATGCGGGCGGTTGCCCGGCATCCAACGCCATTCATGGCCATATCAATGATTTTCTGGTGCGTACCGGGTTGAGAAGCGGTGTAAGTGAACTGCAGTTGCCATGTTTTACGGCAGTGAGAGCAGAGATAGCGCTGATGTCCGGCGGTGCTTTTGCCGTTACGCACCACCCCGTCAGTAGCTGAACAGGAGGGACAGCTGATAGAAACAGAAGCCACTGGAGCACCTCAAAAACACCATCATACACTAAATCAGTAAGTTGGCAGCATCACCCCAGATCATGCTTAATTAATACGCTCTCCTCGCTCAGCGGGCAGTTTATTTCATTAAGAAAAAGAGGATATTTATTAAGAAGATAGTCCCGTAAAAACAGACCTGGCGACGTCAGTAGCTTCCTGATTTTTCTGTATTGCATGCTTACAGGTTCTCCTGAGCTTTATAAGCATCAATGGCATCATCAACACTTTCGTAAAAATGCACATGATTTTCCCGACCTATAAACAACGCCGCATCGCAATACTGTTTGAGTGAGTGGAGATTGTGCGACACCATTAAAAAGCACGACTCTTGATGGCGAGCTTCAAACAGCGTTTCGCATTTTTTACGAAAACTTGCGTCGCCAACAGCAGTGACTTCGTCCACCAGGTAGTAGTCAAATTTGAACACCATGCTCAGCCCAAACCCGAGACGCGCTTTCATGCCAGAGGAATAGGCCTTCACCGGCATGTCAAAATACTTTCCAAGCTCGGCGAATTCCTCAACGAACGCGACTTTTTGGCGGACTTCTTCTTTAGGCGCGTAAAGCCGCGCCACAAATTTCACATTTTCACGCCCGGTCAGGCTGCCCTGAAAACCCCCTGCCAGCCCGACCGGCCAGGAGATCGTGGCGCTGGAGACGATTCGCCCGCTGTCCGGGTTATCCGTCCCGCCAATCATGCGCAGCAGCGTCGATTTCCCTGCCCCGTTACGCCCTATCAGCGCCACGCTCTTGCCGGACGGCAGCGTCAGAGAGAGATCCTTAAAGACATAATGCCGCCCTGCGGGCGTGCGGTACGATTTGGTGAGATTTTCGATAGCAATCATGACGTCAGCATCGCCTCTTCCTGATGACGATAAAGCGCGAGGCCTGTGAAGAGCACTACCAGCGTGCTGACTGCGAGATACGTCAGGCTGGCTCCGTCGCTTTCATAACTTGCCGCCAGCGATTCGCGGGTCAGTTCCACCACATGCACCAGCGGGTTCCACGCGACCCAGCTTTGATATTCCTGAGGAATAGTATTGAGCGAATACATCACGCAGGAGATGAAATAAAGCGGGCGGGTCAGCAGGGGCAGAAACTTTTCCGACTCCGGAAACGCACTACTGGTCACCATAAAAATCAGCCCGACACCGAAGGAAAACACCACCAGACAACCCCAGACGCCAAACAGAACTAACAAATGAGAGCAGGTAAACGGGTGATGCTGCCAACTTACTGATTTAGTGTATGATGGTGTTTTTGAGGTGCTCCAGTGGCTTCTGTTTCTATCAGCTGTCCCTCCTGTTCAGCTACTGACGGGGTGGTGCGTAACGGCAAAAGCACCGCCGGACATCAGCGCTATCTCTGCTCTCACTGCCGTAAAACATGGCAACTGCAGTTCACTTACACCGCTTCTCAACCCGGTACGCACCAGAAAATCATTGATATGGCCATGAATGGCGTTGGATGCCGGGCAACCGCCCGCATTATGGGCGTTGGCCTCAACACGATTTTCCGCCATTTAAAAAACTCAGGCCGCAGTCGGTAACCTCGCGCATACAGCCGGGCAGTGACGTCATCGTCTGCGCGGAAATGGACGAACAGTGGGGATACGTCGGGGCTAAATCGCGCCAGCGCTGGCTGTTTTACGCGTATGACAGGCTCCGGAAGACGGTTGTTGCGCACGTATTCGGTGAACGCACTATGGCGACGCTGGGGCGTCTTATGAGCCTGCTGTCACCCTTTGACGTGGTGATATGGATGACGGATGGCTGGCCGCTGTATGAATCCCGCCTGAAGGGAAAGCTGCACGTAATCAGCAAGCGATATACGCAGCGAATTGAGCGGCATAACCTGAATCTGAGGCAGCACCTGGCACGGCTGGGACGGAAGTCGCTGTCGTTCTCAAAATCGGTGGAGCTGCATGACAAAGTCATCGGGCATTATCTGAACATAAAACACTATCAATAAGTTGGAGTCATTACCAGGTAAACGCCTCGCCTGTCATGGCCAGCAGCGCGAGCAGCACCAGATAAACGGCAATATAAATTCCGGCTTCCAGTAACGTTCTCGCAATTATTGTGTCAATAGGCTTTACCGGACGGTAATTAAAAAGCCCCTGGTTCGCCTCGATGGCATTAATAGAACGACTCGTAATATGGCTAAAAATAAAATACGGAATAATGCCGCTTAATAAAAAGACAGGAAATGAGATATCCGGCAGCGTTCGCTCCATCACAAAATCCAGAACAAACAGCAGGATGGCAAGATGAAGTAGTGGCTCAAGCAGCGCCCAGCAGTAGCCCAGTCGAAACTTGCCGAAACGCGTTTTAATTTCCCTTAAAAATAACGCCAGCACAGTGGCGCGCTGGACATCCAGCCCATGCCTTTTCATAAACAGTTCCTGGTTATATTATTGTGAACAGGCTACCGCTATGGGGCATTCCCATAACAGCTCGTTGTAAAATGCACTTCCATTGACAGAAAAAAATAACGGCAACACGCGCGTAACCGCTCGCGTGATTATCATTATAAACAATCAAAATTCGTGTTTTATTAGCCGTAATTATCATTACGACAACAGAAGGGCGTTACAATAATTCAGGCGCGTAAAATATCACAATCCATCATCTCCATAAATAACTTATTCTGGCTTTCTTTTTTTGGAAATATTAAGATTTCATACTTTTTATTTATCCGTTTTTATCTGCAAATTTATAAAAGATAGTCATTTTGAGACGAAAGCCGATAAATTATCGTAAAACTGCGTCACACCTTCGTACTCCAGTGCAAAGTTGATATAGCTGACCAGCGCCGGTGCGTTGAGCTTGCGGCCCGGATACACCAGATACAGATCGTTCCCGGTGACGGTCCACTCCGGCAGGACATTGACCAGCGCGCCTTCTGCAAGCGAATCATCAAGCAGAAAGGCGGGCAGCAGCGTGATACCGGCACCTGCCAGCGCGCTTTCACGGGCATAAAGAAGATTATCGGTCTGGTGCATCTGGTTCAGATGGCAGCGGTAAAGCTCGCGGTCGCGCTGGAGCAGCCACTCCGACCAGGCGCGATGAACAATCACGCGGTGATCCATCAGCTGCGACGGATGCGTCAGCGCAGGGTGACGCGCCAGGTACGCTGGCGAAGCGAGCAGATAGCGCGGGCAGTGGCCAATCTTGCGGCCAATCAGTGAGGAATCCTGCGGTTTGCCGGTACGCAGCGCCACGTCAAACCCTTCCATCACCAGATCCCGCACGTCGTCGGAGATAAACACCTCCAGCGTGATATCCGGGTATTTCGCGAGAAACTCGGCGTTCATGCGCGCCAGCAGCGTCGCGCCGATCCCGGCAGGGCTGGTGATGCGCAGCCGACCGCTGGGGTTATCGCGCAGGCGTTGAATGGCGAGATCGGCGCGTTCGCTGGCATCCAGCATTTCACGGCAGTGCACCAGATAATGTTCGCCCGCAAAGGTCAGACTGAGCTTGCGCGTGGTGCGATTAAGCAGCCGCAACCCGACATGCGCCTCAAGCTGGCTAATGCGCTGGCTGACGCTGGACTTTGGCAGCCCCGCTTTTTGCGCTGCCGCCGTGAAGCTGCCCGTCTCCGCCACCAGCGCGAAAAGGGCCATATCCTGCAGTTGTTTAAACATGATTGTTCATCTCTCACGAACACGCCGTTCTGGATTGTCCATCTTATCACCCTCTTTCAGGCTGCATAGACTACAGTCAACACATCCTCCTCTGAATACACGAAAGGAACCTGATATGTCTGTTAAAGCGATTGCTGTGAATCCGAACGCCCCGGAAAGCTTTATTGAAATCACCAAGCCGATGCCGCAGCCCGGCGAGTACGACCTGCTGGTAGAGGTCAAAGCCGTGTCCATCAACCCGGTGGATACCAAAGTACACGCCAGCCTCAAAAAGAATGGCTTGCAGGAGCCGCGCGTGCTGGGCTGGGACGCCAGCGGCGTGGTGACGGCAGTGGGCAGCAAAGTCAGCGGCTTTAAACCGGGCGATGAAGTCTATTACGCTGGCGATATTACCCGCGCTGGCAGCAACGCCAGCCATCAGTTGATCGATTCCCGCATTGTGGGCCATAAGCCGCGCACGCTCTCCTGGGCGGCGGCGGCGGCCATCCCGCTGACGGCGCTGACCGCGTGGGAAGGTTTATTCGAGCGTCTGGCGATTCAGGACGCCGGTGAAGACAAAACCCTGCTGATTATCGGCGGCGCAGGCGGCGTGGGCTCGCTTGCCATTCCGTTCGCGCGTCTGCACAGCAAGGTCAAAATTATCGCCACCGCCTCGCGTGAAGATTCCGCGCAGTGGTGCCGCGATCGCGGCGCGGATCTGGTGGTGAATTATCACGACCTGCCGGGCGAACTCGCAAAGCACGGGCTTCAGTTTGTTGATTATATTTTCATTCTGAATGATACCGACGGTCACTGGGCAGCGGTGAGCCAGCTTATCGCGCCGCAGGGGCATATTTGCAGCATCGTGGAGAATGAGCACCCGCTGGATCAGGATGCGCTGAAATCGAAATCCGCCGCGCTGCACTGGGAGTTTATGTATACCCGCAGCATGTATCAGACCGCCGATATGGCACGTCAGGGCGAGATCCTCAATGAAGTGGCGAAGCTTGTGGATGCGGGCGAAGTGGAGAGCGCGTTGAGCGAAACGTTCCACGGCCTGAGCGTTGAGAGCATCAGCAAGGCGCACGAGAAGGTGCTGGAAGGCCATATGCGCGGCAAGGTAGTGGTAGAGTTTTAATTCCGGCGGGCCACGGCGGGTGCACGTCGTTTACCCGCCCTACATTGCTCTATTTGTAGGGTGGGTAAGCGTAGCCGCACCCACCTTTGAGCATTCACATAAATGGCGGGTGCACTCCGTTTACCCGCCCTACGGGAAACGTGAGCATCTTTGTAGGGTGGGTAAGCGCAGCGCACCCACCAGTAACGCCTTTCCTACCCAACAACAACCGCCCGCTACGCCTGCTCGCCCATCAACTGCTTAACTAACTCCACGCAGCGCAGAAAACGGGAGTCGTAATCCGGCTCCTCGACATGCACATATTCGATGTTGTTCTCTTCAAGCATCGACACCAGCAGCGACTGAAACTCTTTGCGATCCACTGAACTCCCGAGGCTTCGCAACCCGTCCGCCACCCACGGCGTGTTGTTTTCCAGCAGGATCACGAGATCGAAGCGGTATTCATCCACCAGCGCCTGCACAAACGGGTGCTCACGCCCTTCATACTTTTTGCAAAACGCCTGCGTGGTCACGAAATCGGTGTCGATAAACGCCACTTTATTAGCGTATTTCACCGCAAAATCAATATATTGCGCGTGACCGAGCGCGATTTTGTCGTAATCGGAATATTGCAGCGCCATCTCGTCGCCGCCGAGATGCGAAAACACATAATCGCGGCCATATTCCCAGGCGCTGGTCGTATTGAAAATATTGGCGAGCTTATTCACCAGCATCGATTTCCCGCTCGATTCGCCGCCCAGAATCGCCACCGTGCGTACAAAGAACGGCTTCACTTCGGTAGGGATGTACTCCCAGTAGCGGAACGGATTAGCGCGGATCTGCGCGCCGCTGATATTCATAAAGGTGCGTTTCGGGTCGATAATCACGGTCTCGATGCCGAGATGTTCGCGGTACTGCGGCGCGTCGGCCTCCTCGGAGGTATAGATGGAATCCGGCTCGATCCCCTTCTCCTCCATAAACGCTTTAATGCCTTCGCTCCAGACGTCCCAGCCGTGCGGATACGGCTCCATGCCCTCTTCATTAAAGGCGTGAATGCGGATGTTTTTCTGGTATTTAAAGGTCTGCAACAGCCAGCGCAGACGGTCGCTGATGGTCGGCTGCTGCGACATCGCGCTCTCTTCAAACAGCGTGCGGTCGCGCTTTTCGTCATAGCCCATGATGATATGCAGCTCATCGACCTGGCTACAGGCGCGCTGGATCAGATAGATATGGCCGGTATGCAGCGGATAAAATTTGCCAAAGACGACGCCGACGCGCTTCTGACGGCGCGGAAACTCCAGCCCCAGAAAACGGTGCAGCGCTTCGAGCTTTTGCGCGCTCGGGCTTTTGATTTTGGCGTTGAGAAGCTGGCTTAAATAACCCTTGGTCATGCCGCTGGCATCCGCCACCTGCTGCAACGTGCAGCCTTTCTGACGAATCGCGGTTTTGAGATAGTCGAATGATGACACAAGAGCCTCCTGCTGAATGAGCGTGCCGGACAGGTAAAAGATAAAGGGCGGGTCAGCCGTGCGCTACCCGCCAGAAAACAGGGATTTACTGATTATAGGTCGTCAAAAACGGCCAGCGCATCCGCCAGCTTTTTCACGCCGAAAATTTGCATGCCTTCCGGTACCTTTTTCGGCACGTTAGCGGCAGGAACAATCGCGCGGCGAAAACCGTGCTTCGCCGCCTCGGAAATACGCTCCTGGCCGCTCGGCACCGGGCGAATTTCACCCGCGAGGCCCACTTCGCCAAAGACCACCAGATCCTGCGGCAGCGGCCGGTCGCGCAGGCTTGACACCATCGCCAGCAGCAGCGCCAGGTCGGCACTCGTCTCAGTCACTTTTACCCCGCCAACGACGTTGACGAAGACATCCTGATCCGCCATTTGCAGGCCGCCGTGACGGTGCAGCACGGCGAGGAGGATTGCGAGACGGTTCTGCTCAAGGCCCACCGCCACGCGCCGCGGGTTCGCCATCATCGAATGGTCCACCAGCGCCTGAATCTCCACCAGCAGCGGGCGCGTTCCTTCCCAGACCACCATCACCGAGCTGCCAGAGGTGACTTCATCGCCACGGCTTAAGAAGATGGCCGACGGGTTGCTGACTTCACGCAGCCCCTGTTCCGTCATGGCGAAAACGCCGAGCTCATTCACCGCGCCGAAACGGTTTTTATGGCTACGCAGCGTGCGAAAACGGGAATCGGCGTCGCCGTCCAGCAGGACGGAACAGTCGATGCAGTGCTCCAGCACTTTCGGGCCCGCCAGCGAACCGTCTTTGGTCACATGGCCGACCATCACAATCGCCACGCCGCGGGTTTTCGCAAAGCGCGTCAGGTAAGCGGCGGTTTCACGCACCTGCGCGACGCTGCCCGGCGACGACTGCACGTCAGCCATATGCATCACCTGAATGGAGTCGATCACCATCAGTTTCGGCTGCTCTTCTTCCGCAATCAGGCAGATCTGCTCAATGCTGGTTTCCGAAAGCATGTTGAGATTGGTGGTGGGCAGGCCGAGACGATGCGCGCGCATCGCCACCTGTTGCAGCGACTCTTCGCCGGTGACGTAGAGCGTTTTCATCTGCTCGGCGAGCTTGCAGAGCGTTTGCAGCAACAGCGTGGATTTCCCGGCGCCGGGGTTGCCACCAATCAGAATGGCGCTGCCCGGCACGACGCCGCCGCCAAGCACCCGGTCAAACTCTTTAAAACCGGTGGAGAAGCGCGGCAGCGCTTCCAGGCTGATGTCGGAAAGCTTCTGCACTTTCGACACGCCTGCGCTGCCCGCGTAGCCGGAGAGACGTTCATTGCGCGCCGCTTGCGGCGAGGCGGCGAGGCGCACTTCCGTGATGGTATTCCAGGCATGACAGGCGCTGCACTGCCCCTGCCAGCGCGGATAATCCGCACCACACTCGTTACAGACAAATGCGCGTTTTGGAGCTTTCGCCACCTTTTACCTCTTTATTTCTGGTTAAGGCTGCCCGAAAGGATGCAGAAAACCCCCATCAGGTCAGCGTGACGGATAGTGATCTCCGTCTTTTCATTCACTTTCGGTTTAGCGTGATAGGCGATACCCAGCCCCGCCGTCTGGATCATCGGCAGGTCGTTGGCGCCATCGCCAATCGCGACGGTCTGGCCCGTCGGGATCTCATATTTTTCAGCAAGGCGTTGCAGGGTCTGCGCCTTAAACTGGGCGTCGACGATCTGGCCGGTCACTTCACCGGTAAAGACGCCGTTTTCCACCGCCAGTTCATTGGCGACCACATCGTCCAGATGCAGTTTGTCCTGCAAATATTGCGCGAAGAACGTAAAACCGCCGGAGGCGATCGCCACTTTCCAGCCCAGCGCATGCAGCTTCAGCACCAGCGAGGTGAGGCCAGGCATTAACGGGAGCGCGTCGCGCACCTGATGCAGGATCTCCGCGCTCGCGCCCTTCAGCGTGCCGACGCGCGCTTGCAGGCTGGCCGCGAAATCCAGCTCGCCGCGCATGGCGCGCTCGGTGACGTCCGCCACTTCATCGCCCGTACCGGCAAGCTTTGCGATTTCATCGATGCATTCAATCTGAATCGCGGTGGAATCCATATCCATCACCAGCAGGCCAGGCGTTTTCAGGTGCGGAATTTTGCCAAGCGGCGCGACATCTAAGCCTGAATCATGCGCCAGGCGCGTCGCGCGCGGCGTCAGCGAACCCGCAAGGCGGATCACCTGATAATCTTCCACGCACCACGCGTTAACGATAACCATCGCCGCGCCGAGCTTGTGCTGATATTGGGTCAGGCTTTGCTTATTTAAACCCCGTCCGTACAGGAGCCAGCCGCTGCGGCCAGCGTGGTAATCCAGCGGCATCACTTCATCACCGCTTAAAGAAAGGGGCAATCCAGGCCAGAGGGAGACCTCGTTTGGCAGGTCGCACCAGGTAAGACTGTTCGGCATTCAGGCTCCTGTAAATAGTATCGGGGCGGGACAAAACAACGCATGAGGCTACCTTGTCTGCGGCGCTTCTGGCAACATTAAGCTTCAAAATTTAAGCAGGTACTTTATGGCCCGGGCAAAACTCAAATTTCGGCTGCATCGCGCAGTGATTGTACTTATCTGTCTGGCGCTGCTGGTGGCGCTGATGCAGGGCGCGTCCTGGTTTAGCCAGAGCCATCAGCAGTCGCGCAATATCCAGATGGAAGAGCTCGCCCGCACGCTGGCCCGCCAGGTCAGCTACAGCCTCGCGCCGCTGATTAAGGGCGAAAACCCGGATGAAAAACGCGTCGCGGCCATGCTGAATCAGCTGACCGACGAGAGCCGCATTCTGGATGCCAGCGTCTATGACCAGCAGGGCGAACTGATCGCCCGCGCGGGCGAGAGCGTCAACGTGCGCGACCGGCTGGCGCTCGACGGCAAAAAAGCGGGCAGTTACTTCAACCAGCAAATTGTTCAGCCGGTGCAGGATAAGAGCGGCCCGGTGGGCTACCTGCGGCTTACGCTCGACACCCACAGCCTGCCGACCGAGGCGCGTCAGGTGGATAACACCACCAATATTCTGCGTCTGATGATGCTGCTGGCGCTCGCTATCGGCATCGTGCTGACCCGCACGCTGCTTCAGGGCAAACGCACGCGCTGGCAACAGTCGCCGTTCCTGCTCACCGCCAGCAGATCGGTGCCGGAAGAAGAGAGCGAGCCTGAAACGCCCGCGGACGACAAACGCGCCTGACGCCGCGTGATATAATGGGCGTTCTTCAATGCTTTAGGGAAAACGCCTGTGTCCTCTTTACGCCTGCTTATTTCCGATTCTTACGATCCCTGGTTTAACCTGGCGGTGGAAGAGTGCATCTTCCGCCAGATGCCTGCCACCCAGCGCGTGCTGTTTCTCTGGCGCAACGCCGACACCGTCGTGATTGGCCGGGCGCAGAATCCGTGGAAAGAGTGCAACACTCGCCGGATGGAGGAAGATAATGTGCGTCTGGCGCGGCGCAGCAGCGGCGGCGGTGCGGTGTTCCACGATCTCGGCAATACCTGTTTTACCTTTATGGCGGGCAAACCGGAGTATGACAAAAGCGTCTCGACCGCAATTGTGATTAACGCGCTGGCGCAGCTTGGTATTCCGGCGTCGGCCTCCGGGCGCAACGATCTGGTAGTGGAAACCGCCGACGGGCCGCGCAAAATTTCCGGCTCCGCCTACCGCGAGACGATGGATCGCGGCTTCCACCACGGCACGCTCTTGCTGAACGCCGATTTAAGCCGGCTGGCGAATTACCTGAACCCGGATAAGAAAAAGCTCCAGGCGAAAGGGATCACCTCCGTGCGCGGGCGCGTCGCCAATATTCACGATCTCAAACCCGGCGTGACGCATGCGCAGATCTGCGAGGCCGTGATGGAGGCGTTTTTCGCGTATTACGGCGAGCGGGTGGCCGCCGAGGTGATTTCCCCGGACGCGTTCCCGGATCTGCCCGGCTTTGCCGAAACGTTCGCACGCCAGAGCAGCTGGGAGTGGAATTTCGGCCAGGCGCCCGCCTTTACGCATCAACTGGACGAGCGTTTTGTCTGGGGCGGCGTGGAGCTGCATTTCGACGTGGAAAAGGGGCATATCACCCGCACACAGCTTTTTACCGACAGCCTGAACCCCGCGCCGCTGGAGGCGCTGGCGAGCCGGTTGCAGGGCTGCGTGTATCAGGCCGGCGCGTTGCAGGAGGCCTGCGAGGCGTTAGTGAGTGAGTTTCCCGCCCAGGCCGCGGAATTGCGCGAAGTGGGCGCGTGGATGGCGCAGGCGGTGCGTTAACCATTATGCGTTAAAAACCACTGGTGGGTGCGCTGCGCTTACCCACCCTACAAAACATAGCCTTTCCGTGCGTAGGGCGGGTAAGCGAAGCGCACCCGCCGTTTCCTTTGCCTTTTCCCGCCCACTAAAAAAGGGCGCCGCAGCGCCCTCTTCTTTCACTTTAAACACGCGAAAACTTACGCTTTATCGCCCAGCAGCACGGATTCCAGCGCAATCTTGATCATGTCGTTAAACGTGGTCTGACGCTCTGCCGCGGTGGTCTGCTCATGGGTACGGATATGGTCGGACACGGTGCAGATGGTCAGCGCTTTCGCACCGAATTCTGCCGCCACGCCGTAGATACCTGCCGCTTCCATTTCCACGCCCAGGATGCCGTATTTTTCCATCACGTCGAACATTGACGGGTCCGGCGTATAGAACAGGTCTGCGGAGAAAATGTTACCTACGCGCGCTTCCACGCCCAGCGCTTTCGCCGCGTCTACCGCGTTACGCACCATGTCGAAATCCGCGATTGCCGCGAAATCGTGATCTTTAAAACGCAGACGGTTCACTTTGGAATCGGTGCACGCGCCCATGCCGATAACCACATCGCGCAGCTTAACGTCTGCACGCACCGCGCCGCAGGAGCCCACGCGGATGATTTTCTTCACGCCGAAATCGGTGATCAGCTCTTTGGTGTAAATAGAGCAGGACGGGATACCCATGCCGTGGCCCATGACGGAAATCTTACGGCCTTTGTAAGTCCCGGTGAAACCCAGCATGCCGCGTACGTTGTTCACTTCGCGCACGTCTTCCAGGAAGGTTTCTGCAATGTGTTTCGCACGCAGCGGGTCGCCCGGCATCAGCACAACGTCCGCGAAATCGCCCATCTCAGCGTTAATATGTGGGGTTGCCATCTCTGTTTCCTTTTTAGTTTTTTATGTTGCCGGGCGGCGGCGGCACACCCGGCCTGCAACTGACTATCGTCAGTTAAAATAAAGCTTTGCCGTATTCCATGTCAGACAGGCCAAAGTATTTGGCGACGGTCTGGCCGATATCAGCAAAGGTATCGCGGTGGCCAAGCGAGCCCGGTTTCACTTTCGGGCCGTAGACCAGCACCGGAATGTGCTCGCGGGTGTGATCGGTGCCTTTCCAGGTCGGGTCACAGCCGTGGTCAGCGGTAAAGATGATAATGTCATCTTCGCCGACCAGCTCCAGCAGCTCCGGCAGACGGCGGTCAAACAGCTCAAGCCCGGCCGCGTAGCCCGCAACATCGCGGCGATGGCCCCAGGAGGAGTCAAAGTCCACGAAATTGGTGAAGACGATGGTGTTGTCGCCTGCTTCTTTCATCTCTTTGATGGTGGCATCAAACAGCGCGTCAAGGCCGGTGGCTTTCACTTTTTTGGTGATGCCCATGTTGGCGTAGATATCCGCGATTTTACCGACAGACACCACGTGGCCGCCCTTCTCGTCCACCAGCTTTTTCAGCACGACCGGCGACGGCGGCTCGACGGCCAGGTCGTGACGGTTGCCGGTACGCTGGAAGTTGCCCGCTTTGTCGCCGACAAACGGACGCGCGATAACGCGGCCAATGTTGTAGCCGCCTTCGGTCAGCTCTTCACGCGCGATTTCGCACAGCTCATAGAGGCGGTCCAGGCCGAACGTCTCTTCATGGCAGGCAATCTGGAAGACGGAGTCAGCGGAGGTGTAGAAAATCGGCTTGCCGGTTTTCATATGCTCTTCGCCCAGCTCATCCAGAATTACCGTGCCCGAGGAGTGACAGTTACCGAGATAGCCCGGCAGATTCGCGCGCTCCACCAGTTTGTCGAGCAGTTCCTGCGGGAAGCTGTTTTTCTCGTCGGTGAAATAGCCCCAGTCGAACAGCACCGGCACACCGGCGATTTCCCAGTGGCCTGACGGCGTGTCTTTACCGGAGGAAAACTCATGCGCCCAGGCGTACGCGCCGGTGATTTCCGCGTTGCCGTCCATGCCGGCAGGAATAAAGCCCGTCGCGCCTTCATGCGCTTTTGCAAGGCCCAGCTTCGTCAGATTCGGCAGATGCAGCGGGCCTTTACGGCCGATGTCTGCTTCACCTTTGGCGCAGGCCTCGGCAATGTGGCCAAGGGTGTCAGAACCCGCGTCGCCAAAGCGTTCCGCGTCTTCTGTCGCGCCAATACCAAAGGAGTCCAGCACCATAATAAATGCACGTTTCATATTTTCTCCGTACCTATTGCGCTGTAAAAAAGTGATCAGATCAGTATGCCACTTATTCGCTGATTCTGCGATAGACAACCGGTGACGTTTTCGCCGCCGTATCGTCAACGTTGATGGCCGCTTTAACGGCCGCCGCCGCTTCCTGCCAGCTCGCTTCGCTCTTCGCATGGATGATGGCCAGCGGACGCTCGCCGTCAACCTGTTCGCCGAGGCGCGCCATATCGGTCAGGCCGACGCTGTAATCAATGCTGTCGGACGCCTGACGGCGGCCGCCGCCCATGGCCACGACCGCCATGCCGAGCGCGCGGGTATCCATTTGCGTGACAAAGCCGGAACGGTCGGCGTAGACCGCTTTGCTGAGCGTGGCCGCGGGCAGGTAGCGATCGTAGTTATCGACAAAGTCCGCCGGGCCGTTTTGCGCCGCCACCATACGTCCGAAAATCTCCGCCGCCTGGCCGTTGTCCAGCACCTGTTGCAGCTTCGCGCGCGCTTCTGTCTCGTCTTTCGCAAGCCCGCCGGAGAGCAGCATCTCGACGCACAGCGCCATCGTCACTTCCAGCAGACGCGGGTTGCGGTAATCGCCGGTCAGGAACCGCACCGCTTCACGCACTTCCACCGCGTTACCGGCGCTGGAGGCCAGCACTTCGTTCATGTCGGTCAGCAGCGCGGTCGTGCGCACGCCCGCACCGTTCGCCACGCCAACGATCGCCTGCGCCAGCTCTTCAGAGAGCGCATAAGTCGGCATAAATGCCCCGCTGCCCACTTTCACATCCATCACCAGCGCGTCCAGCCCTTCGGCGAGTTTTTTCGCGAGGATCGAGGCGGTGATAAGCGGAATAGAATCGACGGTCGCGGTGATATCACGCGTCGCATAGAAGCGTTTATCCGCCGGTGCCAGCGAGTTGGTCTGGCCAATAATCGCCACGCCCACGTTTTTAATAATGTCGCGAAAGCGATTGTCGTCCGGGAAAATATCAAACCCCGGGATCGCTTCCAGTTTATCGAGGGTGCCGCCGGTGTGGCCCAGCCCGCGCCCGGAAATCATCGGAATGTAACCGCCGCAGGCCGCGACCATCGGGCCCAGCATCAGCGAGGTCACGTCGCCCACGCCGCCGGTGGAGTGTTTATCCACGACCGGGCCATTGAGGTTAAGGCTTTTCCAGTCCAGCACGGTGCCGGAATCGCGCATAGCCATCGTCAGCGAGACTCGCTCCGGCATGGTCATGTCGTGAAAGAAAATCGTCATCGCCAGCGCGGCGATCTGGCCTTCGGACACGGTGTTATCGCGAATGCCGTTAATAAAAAAGCGGATCTCTTCGTCGCTGAGCGCATGGCCGTCGCGCTTTTTACGAATAATTTCTTGAGCGAGGAACACGGTACCCCCCGTGAATAAGGAAGAACGATGGCGGGTCACGCGAAGCTCCCGCCCGGTAATTCAGTCGGCCTGATGGGCGAAGCGCCATCAGGCACAACGTGGCTTAGTAGCTGCTGGCGCTTTTGCCGTCGCCGTGGCCGAGCGCCTGAAGCAGGCTCGCCAGCAGGCTGGACGCGCCAAAGCGGTAGTGACGGGCATCGGCCCAGTCGGCACCCAGAAGCTCATCAGCCACCGCCAGATATTTGGCCGCATCTTCCGCCGTGCGCACGCCGCCTGCCGGTTTAAAGCCCACGGTTTTCGCCACACCCATATCGCGGATCACTTCCAGCATGATGCGGGCGCTTTCCGGCGTCGCGTTCACCGGCACTTTACCGGTTGAGGTTTTGATGAAATCGGCACCCGCTTTGATGGAGATTTCAGACGCCTTGCGGATCAGGGCTTCTTCTTTCAGCTCGCCGGTTTCGATAATCACTTTCAGCAGTACGTTCGCCGCCGCGCAGGCGTCTTTACAGGCTTTCACCAGATCAAAGCCCACCTGCTCGTTGCCCGCCATCAGCGCGCGATACGGGAAAACCACGTCCACTTCGTCTGCGCCATAGGCGATCGCCGCACGGGTTTCCGCCAGCGCGATATCGATATCGTCGTTGCCGTGCGGGAAGTTGGTGACGGTGGCGATACGGATATCCGGCGTCCCCTGCTCGTTCAGCGTCTTACGGGCGATCGGGATAAAGCGCGGGTAAATACAGACTGCGGCGGTGTTACCCACCGGGGTTTTCGCCTGATGACATAAGGCGATCACTTTTTCATTGGTGTCGTCGTCATTCAGGGTGGTGAGGTCCATCAGTTGCAGTGCACGCAGGCTGCTTTTGGTTAAATCAGTCATAACTTTCTCCAACAAAAAATGCATCTCGGGTGAGAAACTCAACACGTTGGAGCGGTCGTGGTTCCGTGAAGAAGAGCGGCGTTGTCCGCCGTCACGCTGAGATCCGTCTCACCGCACATCATTGCCATCAATGTTAAAATTCTAACACCGACAGGCAGGATGTTTTTGTGCCTTGTTTCACAAATTGCAAAGTCATCATTGCATACTTTGCGCCATTATATGTGATTAACACAACATTATGACAGTCGGATTCGTGCGCCGGAAATAAAAAAGGCTGGCGCGACACCAGCCTGAATATCACCGAAAATGTGAAAATAATAACATTCTCACATCCTGCTACAGCGCGAGAAACAGTCCGGCAATCGTCGCGCTCATCAGGTTAGAGAGCGTACCGGCCGCTACGGCCTTAAGCCCGAGCTGCGCGACTTCGTGGCGGCGGTTGGGTGCCATGCTGCCCAGCCCGCCAATCAGGATGGCGATAGAAGAAAGGTTAGCAAATCCGCACAGCGCGAAAGAGATAATCGCTTTGGTGTGATCAGAGAGCACCTGCAAGCCCGCCGCCGCGACTAGCGCGTCCTCTTTCAGGTATTCGCCGAAATTCATATATGCCACGAATTCGTTAATGATGAGCTTCTGGCCAATAAACGAGCCCGCGACCATCGCCTCATCCCACGGCACGCCGATCAGCCACGCCACCGGTGAGAACAGCCAGCCGAGGATCAGCTGCAACGACAGCTCCGGGTGATTAAACCAGCCGCCGATGCCGGAGAGCATGCCATTCAGCAGCGCGATAAGCGCTACAAACGCCAGCAGCATCGCGCCAACGTTAAGCGCCAGCTGCATCCCGGCGGACGCACCGGAGGCGGCGGCGTCCAGCACGTTCGACGGACTGTCGGGATCGCGCTGCGTGGTATCGAGCTGCGGCGCGTCGTGCGGGGTTTCCGTCTCCGGAATAATGATTTTGGCGAACAGCAGGCCGCCAGGGGCTGCCATAAAGGATGCGGCAATCAGGTATTCCAGCGGTACGCCCATCTGGGCATAGCCCGCCAGTACTGAGCCTGCCACCGATGCCAGCCCGCCGCACATCACGGCAAAGAGTTCAGAGCGGGTCATCGTGGCGATATACGGGCGCACCACCAGCGGCGCTTCGGTCTGGCCGACAAAAATATTGGCGGTCGCCGAGAGCGATTCAGTACGGGAGGTTTTCAGCACTTTACGCAGCGCGCCTCCCAGCAGGCGGATCACCAGTTGCATGATGCCGAGATAATAGAGCACCGCGATAAGCGAGGAGAAAAAGACGATAACCGGCAGAACGCGCAGCGCGAAGATAAACCCGCCGCCGCCGAACACCTCAAACATTTTGTCGGACACCAGCCCGCCAAAAAGGAACGAGATGCCGTCATTGCCGTAAGCGATGACATTCGCCACGCCTTCAGACATCGCCAGCAGCACTTTGCGCCCGGCGGGCACGTAGAGCACCAGCGCGCCGATAGCAACCTGAATCAGCCATGCACCCACGACGGTGCGAAGATTAATCGCCTTTCTGTTACTGGAGAGTGCGACCGCGATGAGAAGCAGCGCCAGCATTCCCACCAGGCCCATCAATATTTGCATACAGTATCCCTGAGATATGAGTGAATTATGTTGTCCCGCGCAGGCAGGCGGCGCGATTTAACGACAGGGAATCTGTTGAAATCCAGACGCTTTACGCTTTTTTAAACAAGCGTGGACAGTGGGTCACATTTTGAGGCGCGGAAACAGCGCGCGGGTGTTTTCAAAGAGGGTATGAGCGATAACATCCGGCGGCTCGGGGCGCAGTTCGCAGAGAACGTCAAACACGCCGTTAACGCGCTCGGGCCGGTTTGGTTGCCCCTGCCAGCCGTTCAGCGGCATATCGGGCGCGTCAGTTTCCAGCAGCAGCGCAGACAGCGGCAGCTTCGCGATGACGTCGCGCGTCTTTTGCGCGCGCGGGTAGGTAATCGTGCCGCCGACGCCGATGCGGTAGCCGAGATCCACGAAGCGCTGCGCCTGTTGCAGGCTGCCCGCGAAGCCGTGCACCACGCCGGTACAGGGCAGCGCATGGCGCTTAAGATGCATCGCGAGCTTATCGTGCGTGCGGCGCGAGTGCAGGATCACCGGCAGATCATAGCGTTTCGCAAGCCGCAACTGGGCGTCGAGTATCGCTTCCTGGCGCTCAAACAGCGGGTTTTCCATATAGAGGTCAAGCCCGATCTCGCCTATCGCCACCAGTTTGTCCGCCTGCTGTTGCAGATGATGCTCCAGCAGCGCGAGGCTCGCGTCGTTATGGTTGCCGATGACAATCGGATGCAAACCGATGGCCGCCCACAGCGCCGGATAGCGCGCGGCAAGCTCCAGTACCGTCGCGAAGCGCGCGGCTTCCACCGCAGGCACAATGATGTGCTCAACGCCTGCCGACGCCGCCTGCGCCAGGCTTTCAGCCTCGGTGCCGGTAAACGGCGGGAAATCGAAATGGCAGTGGGTGTCGATGAAGCGCCGCGTCATGCCAGATCCTCATCGCTGAACGTCGCGTCGTTCGCCTGCTCGGTTTTGACCAGCGGCGCGTCCAGCGCGTCGTTGGCAACGGTCGCCGGCGGCACCACGATGGTCGTTTCCGGTATGACAGGCGCCAGCACCTCAGCCGCCGCGGCAACCGCGGCCGGTTCAGCCACCGGCAGCACAGGGCGCGTACCGTAACGGCGCAGCGGCGGTTTGTTCACCAGCAGTTTGCCGACGGTGGCCAGGAAATAGCGCCCGCACAGACGCCCCAGTTTGTAATCTTCCATCAGCGCCGGAAGACGGCTGCCGAGCGCCATGCTGGTCAGCGCGCGGGGCGGCGAGATTTCAAAAACGCGCAGTTTGCCAGGCGGGTTTTCGATAAATTCCTGAATCTCGCGGTAGGTTTTTTCGTGGTGCTGCACCAGATTGAGCAGAGGCTGCAGGCTGCTGTCGGTCAACCAGCGTTCCATACGCTTAAACCACTGCGGCGTGTAGTACATCTGCGACGGTACGGTGCGGATAACGACAAGCGTCGTGGCACCGAGGCGCGCCGCCTCGCGCACCGGGATCGCATCGCTCACGCCGCCGTCAAAATAGTTTACGCCGTCGATATCGACGCCAGGCCGGTAAAAACCCGGAATGGCGCTGGAGGCGCGAACAATCTCCAGCCAGTTGTTCTCCTGCGGCGCGAAATAGCCAGGCGAATAGTCATCACGGCGGCAGGCGCACATATAAAACGCTTTGCCGTCGTCAAACAGCCGCATCGCGTTGCCCATATTGAGCGGCATACGCGCAGACGTGGCCTCGGTCAGCCAGTCGAGATCGATAAGATTACCGCCGCGTACAAAGCGCACCGGGTCAAAGAAATCGCGAGAGGTGGTAAAGCGGGTAATAACGCGCCGGGCGTAACCAGGCTGGTTACAGACGTAGGCTGAGAGGTTTTGCGCCCCGGCAGAGGTGCCGAGAAAGAAGTCGAACGGGTTGAATTGCGCGCGCATGAATTCGTCCAGCACGCCGGCAGTAAAGATCCCGCGCTGACCGCCACCTTCACAGACGATAGCCAGCTTACCGGGACGAAACGGTTTCACCGCCAGCGGCGCTATGCTGCCCGGCGTTACGGGAATACGTTGTCCCACCCTGCTTTCCTGTTGTTATCCGTCGCGCGCCGCGCGAACGTTTTTCGGTGCCATAAACCAGCAAAGCCAGTCACAGGGACTGGCTTTGCCGTCTGTCAGTTATCTTTTTATCACACTATGGGCGTCGACGGCCCATAAAAAGGCTAACCAGGAACAGAATAATACCCACAACAAATACGATTTTCGCTGCGCCTGCTGCGGTACCTGCCAGGCCACCAAAGCCCAGAGCGGCCGCAATCAACGCGATAACCAGAAAGATAATGCCCCAACGAAACATAAGACTCTCCTTTACCATAGTTAATCTTTATACCGCTTCTTAATGAACGCAGCGTCCACTGGCGGTGTCATCCAGCTGATAGTGCTTACCTTCCCTCCCGGCGCAAACCGGGAGAGGGGCTTGCCTGTTACGACTTCACTTTTAGATCGTTTTTGACGCTTTTCACGCCATCAACTGCTTTTGCGATGCTTTCAGCGCGCTGAGACTGTTTTTCAGACTCGACGTGACCGGAAAGCTGCACCACACCGTCGGTGGTTTCGACTTTCACATTACGCGAAGGAACGATGTCATCCGCCAGCAGTTTCGCTTTGATTTCGCTGGTGGTGGCCGCGTCACCCGCATAACCTTTCACCGACTTGTCTTTACCGTCGCGTACGTGCAGCTTGTCGCTGACAGAAGTAACGCCTTCAACGCCTTTGGCGATTTTCACCGCTTCCTCGGCCTGAGCCTGGCTTTCAACAAAGCCGCTCAGCGTTACAACGCTTTTCTCGGTTTTAACAGAGATGTCGGTGCTCTTAATCTGTTCGTCATCTACCAGCGCCGCTTTAACTTTAGCGGTGATGGCGCTATCGTCCATGAAGTTACCGACTTTATTCATAGAGCTATCGATTTTTTGCCCTGCGCTATCCGCGGTAGATTTGGTGCTTTCAACGGCGGAGTTCTCTGCGAATGCAGAAGAGGACGCCATGACAGAACCCAATACAACAGCCAGCAGAGTTTTTGAAATCTTAGTCTTGTTCATCGATTCGTTCCTGTAGTTTGCTCAGAATTTGAGCCGCAAGCCGCCACGTCAGCGGCTTTCCTAACAGCAGGCATAAGCACCGCTGATGAGTTATTCGCGCCGCGCCGGCAAGGCATCGTCAGAGGGTCAGTCAGACAGCCGTCGCGTTGCGAGAACTCAGTTATTAATATGGCAATAATAACGTTTATGATGATGAATCACCGGATGAGAAGCGCTTAGCGGCATTTCATCCCGACGACGTTGTCATCACATTGTTAAATATAGATCAGCTTCGCAAAAACGCCTGGGCAACGGCGGGAAAAATCGCCAAAACAGCTGAGAAAGCAGGAATTTAAGAACATTCCGCATGGCGGAAAAAAGGCGGGGAAACGAGGCAGGACGCGGCTTTGCCGCGTCCTGAAGGGGATTAGTGCTCGCGCGTTTTACGGAAGGTGACGTCCGGGTAACGCTCCTGCGTGAGGTTAAGGTTGACCATGGTCGGGGCGATATACGTCAGGTTGTCGCCGCCATCCAGCGCCAGCTGAACCTCGTTCTTACGCTTGAACTCTTCGAATTTCTTCGCGTCGTCGCATTCCACCCAACGGGCCGTCGCCACGTTGACCGATTCGTAAATCGCCTCAACGCTGTATTCGCTCTTAAGGCGCGACATAACAACATCAAACTGCAGCACACCCACCGCGCCAACGATCAGATCGTTGTTGGAGAGCGGACGGAACACCTGCACCGCGCCCTCTTCTGAGAGCTGAACCAGCCCTTTCAGCAGCTGTTTCTGCTTGAGCGGATCTTTCAGGCGGATACGGCGGAACAGTTCCGGGGCGAAGTTCGGGATACCGGTGAACTTCATGCTTTCACCCTGCGTGAAGGTGTCGCCGATCTGAATCGTGCCGTGGTTGTGCAGGCCGATGATATCGCCAGGATACGCTTCTTCGACATGCGAACGGTCGCCCGCCATAAAGGTCAGCGCGTCGGAGATAACCACATCTTTACCGGTACGCACCTGGCGCAGCTTCATGCCTTTTTCATATTTACCGGACACCACGCGCATAAATGCCACGCGGTCGCGGTGTTTCGGGTCCATGTTGGCCTGAATTTTAAACACGAAACCGGAGAACTTCTCTTCGCTCGCTTCCACCACGCGGCCATCGGTCTGGCGCGGCATCGGCGCAGGTGCCCACTCCACCAGACCATCCAGCATATGGTCAACGCCGAAGTTGCCAAGCGCGGTCCCGAAGAACACCGGCGTGATTTCACCGCTCAGGAACAGCTCGCGGTCAAACTCATGCGAAGCGCCTTTCACCAGCTCCAGCTCGTCGCGCAGCTGCGCGGCCAGCTCGTCGCCCACGGCCTGATCCAGCTCCGGGTTGTCCAGCCCTTTAACGATGCGGACTTCCTGAATGGTATGGCCCTGACCGGTCTGGTACAGGTAGGTTTCGTCATTATAAAGGTGGTAAACGCCTTTAAAGAGTTTGCCGCAGCCAATCGGCCAGGTGATCGGCGCACAGGCGATTTTCAGCTCGTTTTCCACTTCATCCAGCAGCTCCATTGGATCGCGGATGTCACGGTCGAGTTTGTTCATAAAGGTCAGGATCGGCGTGTCGCGCAGACGGGTAACTTCCATCAGCTTACGGGTGCGATCCTCAACGCCTTTCGCGGCGTCTATAACCATCAGGCAGCAGTCCACCGCCGTCAGCGTGCGGTAGGTATCTTCCGAGAAGTCTTCGTGGCCGGGGGTATCCAGCAGGTTAACGAGACAGTCATGGTAAGGGAACTGCATCACGGAGGTGGTAATAGAAATCCCGCGCTGCTTTTCCATCTCCATCCAGTCCGATTTCGCGTGCTGGCTGGAGCCGCGGCCTTTTACCGTACCGGCGACCTGAATCGCCTGTCCGAACAGCAGCACCTTTTCAGTGATCGTCGTTTTACCGGCGTCCGGGTGCGAGATAATGGCAAAAGTGCGGCGCTTGGCCACCTCTTGCAAATAAGGAGACAACGTCATAATCAATCTTCTGTGTAAGCGCGCGGCCAGGCGCCACGCGGCGAGTGAGCGAAAAATGCGGCTATTTTACCCATCTGCCAGGGTCAGACAATCATTGTTTACACAGCAGTTGCTCCAGTTCGCTTAACGAGGTGACCTGCCAGGTCGGGGCGATATCTTCCGGCAGCGTGCGTCCGTGGTGGTTGAGCCAGCAGGTCGCGAGCCCCGCGTTGATGCCGCCCAGAATATCGGATTCCGCCGTGTCGCCCACCATCAGCACGCGGGAGCGATCGGGGTTGCCCATTTTCTCCAGCGCATAGTCGAAGATTTCCGGGGCGGGTTTCGCCACGCCGACCTGTTCGGAGATAACCAGTAAATCAAAATAGTCGCGAAAACCGGTGCGCTCAAGACGGATCTGCTGCAGCGCCGTAAAGCCGTTGGTAATGATGCCCAGTTTGACTTTACCCTTAAGCGACGCCAGCAGCGACGCGGCACCCGGCAGCGGCGCGCAGATCTCCGCCATCGCGTTCAAAAAGGCGCTGTTCAGATCGCCTGCCGGCACGCTCAGACGGTCAGCCCAGCCCTGAAAACGCTGGTGCTGCAACTGTAACGCGCTGATAGCGCCGTTCTGGTAATCGACCCACAGCGGTTTATTCACGGCCTGATATTCGTGAAAATCCTGCTCGGTGAACGTCACGCTGTAGTCCAGGAACATGCGCTGCAGGCCGCCAAAGGCGTCGAAAGTAAACAGCGTTTCGTCAGCGTCAAAAAGAATCCAGTCCCACTTCATTACGTCACCTTTCTTGATTATCAGCCCAACGGTAGCGCCATGATGATGGCGTCTTCGCGCCCGTCGGACGTCGGGTAATAGTTGCGGCGAATCGTCGCCTCGTTAAAGCCCATGCTTTCATAAAGCGCACGCGCCGCGTGGTTGGAGGCGCGCACTTCGAGCCACAGCGTCAGCACGCCGCGCGCCTCAAGCGCCTCGATAAGATGTTCCAGCAGCGCGCGGCCCAGCCCGCGGCGCTGAAACGCCGGGTCGACCGCGATATTAAACAGCGTGGCTTCATCCAGCACGACCTGGGTAATCGCGAACGCGGCCATTTTGCCATCGACATCCAGACGCAGGTTCAGGTAGCGCTCGCCCTGGTTGCTGGCAAAGGTTTTTTCGCTCCAGGGAAAGGCATGCGCCCGCTGTTCAATCGCGAAAGCCGCCGGCAGATCAGCGCTCTGCAGTAAGGAAATCATCTTCGTGCTCGCAAATTTGTTGCCAGAGATCGGCGCGCGCCGGGCCGCTGCGCTGTAACGTTTCCAGCCCCGGCGTCACCAGCCGGGCACCGGGCAGCTCAGGTGGCGCATCCACGCCCAGACACCAGCTGTTGCAGTGGGCGTCATGCAGCATCGCCACGCGATCGGGGGTTAACTGCATCACCTGGTCGGCATCAAGCGCCAGCGCGCGCAGCACATCTTTTATAAAGGGATGCGTGAGCGGCGGCGGCTCGGCGGTCACCATGACCAGGCGAATATGAGAAGGCAGCACAATGGCAATTTCACCCAGCAGCGCGGCGGGGCGACGCAATACCCACTGGGTAATGCCCAGTTGCTGTAATCGCCAGTCTCGTCGGGATGTCATAGGAATGCCTGAATCAGTGCCGAAGGGCCGCAAATATAGCAAATCCGTCGAACATGCGCCAACAAACCACTATAATCGCTCCTCAAGTTTCCGAAGGAGTGTTTCATGTCTGGTTTTTCCCCGGCAAGCGAAGTTCTGCTGCGCCACAGTGATGATTTTACCGAAAGCCGCGTTCTGTTTGCCGGCGATATGCAGGATGACCTGCCGGCGCGTTTTGACACCGCGCAAAGCCGCGCGCATACGCAGCAGTTCCACCACTGGCAGGTGCTGAGCAAGCCGATGGGCGATAACGCGCGCTATGGTCTGGTGGCCGACGCCGAAATCGTGGCGGACAGCGATACCCTGATCTACTACTGGCCGAAAAACAAACCGGAAGCCCAGTTCCAGCTGATGAACCTGCTGTCGCTGCTGCCGGTCGGTACCGATGTTTTCGTGGTCGGCGAAAACCGCAGCGGCGTGCGCAGCGCCGAAGCAATGCTGGAAGCGTACTGCCCGCTTAATAAAGTCGACAGCGCGCGCCGCTGCGGGCTGTATCACGGTCGCCTTGAAAAACAGCCGGAATTCAATGCCGACGGCTGGTGGGGCGAATACCAGGTCGACGATCTGACCATCAAAACCCTGCCGGGCGTCTTCAGCCGCGACGGGCTGGATGTTGGTAGCGATCTGCTGCTCTCTACCCTCTCGCCGCATACCAAAGGCAAAGTGCTGGACGTGGGTTGCGGCGCGGGCGTGCTGGCCGCGGTGCTGGCGAGCCATTCGCCGAAAGTGCGTCTGACCCTGTGCGACGTGAGCGCGCCAGCGGTGGAAGCGAGCCGCGCGACGCTCGCCGCGAACGGCTTTGAAGGTGAAGTGGTTGCAAGCAACGTCTTTTCAGAAATCAAAGGCCGCTTCGATATGATTATCTCCAACCCGCCGTTCCACGATGGCATGGAGACCAGTTTTGAAGCCGCGCAAACGCTGATTCGCAGCGCTGTGCGCCACCTGAATATCGGCGGCGAGCTGCGTATTGTGGCGAACGCGTTTCTGCCGTATCCCAACGTGCTGGACGAAACCTTCGGCAACCACGAAGTGCTGGCGCAGACCGGGCGCTTTAAGGTCTATCGCGCGGTAATGGGTCGCAACGCGAAGCGTTAAGCGTATTCACGCGTCGAATGCCGCTTTTTGCATCATTTGGAAAAGCGGCATGCAATTAAGTGTTGACGAAGTCCAGAAAACATCTAGAATGCGCCTCCGTGGTTGCAATACTTCCCGGTATTGCTGGTATGCGAAGGTGGCGGAATTGGTAGACGCGCTAGCTTCAGGTGTTAGTGTCCTTCGGACGTGGGGGTTCAAGTCCCCCCCCTCGCACCAAAGACCACGCAAGAAAGTATCGCTCGCACTGCGCGAAGGTGGCGGAATTGGTAGACGCGCTAGCTTCAGGTGTTAGTGTCCTTCGGACGTGGGGGTTCAAGTCCCCCCCCTCGCACCAATGCGATGGCGATACGATAAAAGAGACAGTGCGAAGGTGGCGGAATTGGTAGACGCGCTAGCTTCAGGTGTTAGTGTCCTTCGGACGTGGGGGTTCAAGTCCCCCCCCTCGCACCACTTCTTTTATCACTTCTGATTTCCTCTGTTTTTCCTCGTCGTGATTCCCTGTTATTTCTCTACGATTTTTCGTACTGCTTTAATTCAGCGCCAGATGCAAATGCGACACGATCAGCATTAATCCGCTGGCGAAAGCGATGCAGGATGGCAGCAACACATAGTGCCGCAGACGCGGATGATACAGCATGCCGATGGTCGCCAGCAGCGCCAGTACAATAATGACCCGCCACGCTTCCCAGCTCAGCTCCTTCCAGGCCAGCATCGCGACCACCGCACCCGGCAAAATGACGGCCCAACCACTTTCCAGTCGCCTGTACAACATCGTTTCGCCTCTCGTATCGATAATGATAAACAATATCATATGATATTAATTCTCATTTGTCAGCAATTATGAGTTTAGCGCTGCTTTACTTCAGTTAAGAGCTAATGACATATCCGAATGAAGGTGATAAATTAGCCGCCCTGGTTAAGAAAATTCTTACTCCCTGTTTCGCGGTATAATAAGCCTCTGTTTTATCAGGCTTTTATAAAAATCTGATAGCGCTAAATAAGTCACAATGGATATGACTGCAAATAACTGGCGAGCCCTGACGGAAAAAAAATATCAGCTCTCACTGAAATGCTTTCTGTTTCTTAATCTCTTTTCCGCGCTGTTTAATCTCGTGGATCCGCTCTCTCCTTACCCGCATATTCCCTGGGCAGCGTTTAGCATGATTGCGCTCTGCGGTGCCCTTCTGCTGCACGCGTGGACGCGCACATTCAGCCTGAAAGCAATTACGCTGACAGCGCTACTGACAGGCGCGTTATGGTCAGTCAATCTCTGGCTGAAAAGCCCATGGTGCGTGTTTCATGATGGCACGTGCCTGCTTATTTCTTTGCTCGGCGCGCTGTTTATTGCGGCGCTGTCATTTATCAATATGCCCGGGCCAGGTATCGCTTTTTGCCTGCCAATAATCTCGACGATCCTGTGGCTTGATAACGTCCAGCCTCCTGTGTTTTATGCTTTTACGCTGACCGTACCGTTAATGGGACTGGTTATTCAGCATTTCATTGGCAGGCACAACGATATTCTCGCGCGGCAAATGGTGCAGACGCTGATAGACGAAAAAGCGACGCTCAACGATCTCAGTATGATGGACCCACTTACCGGCCTTTGTAACCGCCGCGGCTTTGAAAACCGCTTCGCTAACCTCTCGCCAGACGCCGGGCAGCGGTTTGTTCTGCTGATGGATATCGACCATTTCAAAGCCTATAACGACCACTACGGCCATATGATGGGCGATCAGGCGCTGACACGGGTGTCAGCGGCGATCCGCGATGCCGTGCGCTCGCGGGATATCGTTACCCGCTACGGCGGTGAGGAATTTATGGTGCTCCTGACGCAGGCGGATGAAAAGAGCGCACGACTTACCGCCGAGCGCATTCGCCAGCGGGTGTATGATTTGCGCATTCCTCATATTTTCAACGAGAGTGTGGCAACCAACGTCACGCTGAGCATCGGCATCGCGCCGCTGGAAAACGACGACATCGAAGATGCGCTGCGCCGCGCCGATGAAGCGCTTTACGCCGCCAAAAATCAGGGTCGCAATCACATCCTTTATCACGACGCCCTGCGCGCCGCGTGAATACCGTCGGCGCGCTGCGGTGCGCCGGTTTTCTGGTCAAACTGCTTGCACTCGTTTCTGCCTATAGTTAGGATTGGCAATCATTATCATTTAGATTTGCTATTCACAGACGCTATGGCTTATCGCTCTCTTCATTCTGTTGATGAATTACTCTGGCGCGCCCCGCTGCCTCGTTCGCCATCGACGCTGGCGTTGCGCCTGCGCGACGCGTTTACGACGCACCGCGCGCATTTTCACGACATTATGAAGCTGGATGAAACGCCGCCCTCTGCAGCGCTCTCCTTTCGCGAATGGACGCAGCCCGCGACGCTCGCCACATTAATGGCGCTCTACTCTGATCATATTTATCGCAATCAGCCGCACGCGGTACGTGAAAATAAGCCGCTGAAATCGCTCTGGGCGCAGTGGTATCTCGGGTTACTCGTGCCGCCGCTGATGCTGGCGCTGTTGACGCAGCCGCAGGCGCTGGATTTGAACGAAGAGAATCTCGCCGTTGAGTTTCACGAAACGGGCCGCGCGGCCTGCTTTTATCTGACCGTTAAAGAAGATGCGCGCGCAACCGCGCTTTCCGCGCGCGAGCGGCTGGAAAAGCTGGTGCTGGAGGTCATAACGCCGGTCGTTGAGGCGCTGGAAACCTCCGGTGATATCAACGGCAAGCTTATCTGGAGTAACACCGGTTATCTTATTAACTGGTGTTTTGGCGAATGGCGCGAGTGGCTCGGCGACGAGACCGTCAGCGCGCTGCGCCAGAGCTGTTTTTTCGAAAAGACACTGCTTAATGGCGAGGAAAATCCGCTGTTTCGTACCGTCGTTATGCGCGAAGGGCTACTGGTGCGCCGCACCTGCTGCCAGCGCTACAAGCTGCCTGACGTGCAGCAGTGCGGCAACTGTACGCTGAAATAGTTAACGGCGGGTTTCCCCGCCGTTTTCATCACGCGGCCTGTTCACCCGCGCCCTGCGCCTCCTTCAGCGCCTCTTCCGCTTCCTGTGCCAGCAACTGCTTCTCGTAGACTTTAAAGAACGGGAAGTAAATGATGGCCGAGACCACCGCCAGCACAATCACCAGCAGCGCGGCGCGGAAATCCCAGCCCAGCGCCCAGGCCGCGCCAACCGGCGCTGGTGCGGTCCACGGCACGACAGAAATCACACGGCCAATTAAATCAAATTTCATCGCCGCCCATGCCAGCACCGCGTTCAGCATTGGGGCCAGCAGGAATGGAATAAAGAAAACCGGGTTCATTACTATCGGCGTGCCGAAAATCACCGGTTCATTGATGTTGAAAATACTGGGCACTACGCTGAGCCGTCCTATCGAGCGAAGATGCGCGGAGCGGCTACGCAGATAACAGAACACCAGCCCCATTGTCGCCCCGGAACCGCCAATTACAATAAAGAAGGTCCAGAACGCTTCCATAAAAATATGCGGCAGCGGCGCGCTCTGCGCCAGTGCCGTCTGGTTAAGCCCGAGGTTGGTCAGCCAGAACATCTGCAGCATACCGGAGACAATCGCCGCGCCGTGAATGCCTGCAAACCACAGCAGATGGGCAATCAGCACCGCTAACAGAATGGCGGGCAGCGAATCGGCCGCCGACACCAGCGGTTTAAAGATAGCCATGATCGCCTGTGGGATCAGAAGGTCGAACTGCGACTGAATTAACAGGCTCAGCGGATACAGCGTCAGCACGACGACCAGTACCGGGATCAACAGATCGAAAGAGTTTTTGATCATCGGCGGCACCTGTTCCGGCAGGCGTATGCCGATGTTATGCGCTTTCAGAAAACGCATCATCTCCACGCAGTAAATCGCCACCAGAATCGCCGTGAAAATACCCGTGCCGCCGAGGCTGTCTACCGGTAGCGTCCCTTTGGTTTTCGGCGCAGCCACCAGCATGAATGCCATCAGCGACAGCATCGCACACATGAAAGGATCCAGTTGATGCGACTTCACATAGTGCTTGCCGAGGTTATAGGCGATGGCCGCGCAGATATAAATAGACATGATCCCCATCGTCATATCAAACGGCGTGAGAATCTGCCCCTCAAACTGCTTCGCCAGATCCAGCCACGCACGGGCAAAACCCAGTGTGGTGTCGGGTGAAAACGGCGGATAGGCAAACACCAGTAAAAACGAACCGACAATCATAAACGGCATGGCGGAGATAAACCCGTCGCGGATCGCCATCACGTGGCGCTGCGCGGAAATGCGCGAAGCTATCGGGCTGACATAGTTTTCAACAAAGCGAAATATCACATTAAAGGCAGCATGGTTGGCAGACATGGCGGTCTCCTGTCAGGCAATCAACGTGAATACGCGGCGAGCGGCCGTCGCGCATCATCCCATAATCCATTGAACTGAAAACCGTAACCAGGTGTGTCGCTCTGCTTCCTGCGCAGTGAAATCTTCCGGGCTGCAACAGTGTCTGACTGCCTTGCCAGCGGCGTAACTGAAAAAGAAAGGTTTCATACACGGCTCTTATTATTGGTTACAGAGGGAGGTTACATCACCAGTATTAATCCGCGATGGTCGCTCTGCAACCGGTTACAGTAACCGGTTTCTTTGATTGTGAAGGAGATCCAGAAAACACCGGATGGCCACAGAAAAGCGCTTTTCCGCTAATTTACAAAACCTGGTGCGGTATGCCAGATTAAGACAGCTATTTTCAGGAGAAATAAATGAGTCTGGAATCCGTGCGACAATTTTTTGTCGAAAACGCCCCCGATATTGAAATCATTGAACTTAACCAAAGCACCGCCACCGTCGCGCTGGCCGCCGCTGCCCATCAGGTTGAACCCGGTCAGATAGCCAAAACGCTCTCGCTGAAAGTGAAAGATGAGGTGATTCTGGTGGTCGCCAAAGGCGACGCGCGGCTTGATAACAAGAAGCTAAAAAACACATTCGGTGCGAAAGCGCGAATGCTCAGCAGTGATGAAGTGGTGACCTGGACCGGCCACCCGGTTGGCGGCGTCTGCCCGTTCGGGCTGGAAAACGCGCTGGCAGTCTACTGCGACATCTCACTGCGTCAGTATGACGAAGTGCTGCCCGCAGCAGGCGCGATTCACAGCGCGGTGCGTATTTCGCCCACTCGCCTGGCAGAGCTGACCCAGGCGCAGTGGGTGGATGTGTGTCTGTAAGTGTGCGCGTAACGCGATAACGCCTCTACCGCAGGCTTAAAATAAGCCTGCCCGGTGCAGAAGAATATCCGCCGCATTCAGCAATCCGGCATCGGTATGCACGCCGAGCTTCAGCATGGCGTTAAATTTATGCGCGCGGATGGTTTTGATATTGCGCTCCAGACGGCTGGCAATTTGCGACACCGAATAGCCGTCCGTCAGGTAGCGCAGGATAATCCGCTCGGTCGGGCTCAGCAGTCGCGATCCCTGCGTGGCATACCAGATTTTATTAGGCGATTCGCTCACACGAATGGAGTCGCTCATCGCGGACATCAGTTCATCCGTAAAGCGCGCCAGCGTTTCCGACTTATCAATAATCCCCTGCAGTGGCGTCGGAGAAAGCTGGCTTATCAGTTTTGCCTCATTGACGTTATTTACCATCACAATACGCTTCATACGCGGCCAGGCTTTCGCCATCTCACTGACGAACTGCAGACAGTCGCGCCGGTGCTCGCGCGTACCTTCAAGCGAAAAGATAACGGCGGAAAAATTCCGTTTCGTCAGTGCCTCAATAAACGCATGATGGTCGGAAAATATTTCCAGGCGGCATGACGTCGAATTATTTCCCTGTAGCAGCGAACGTATTCCTTCGCCGCTCATTACGCATTTTTCGATTAGCGCAATGTTTCGTTTTTCGACTCCGTGTTCCATTCAGCCTGTTCCTTATGTAATGAAAGCAAATTTAATTCCTTTAATCCCTGTAAGCTGCTTATCCATGCATACATTTCAGCATTGCCGCGCAGAGATAAGCGTCGCATGGCACTGTTTTTCTGCGCGCTGATGGTTTTATTACTTTTTTTCAGCATCTGGGCGATTTGATTTATTCCCCAGCCTTTACCGAGCAACCGTAATACCTGTTTTTCCGACGTAGTAAGCATCACGCTGGACGCCGGCTCTTTTTCCTGCGCCTGGCGCGGCGTGACTAACATCTGGCTGACCCTCTCGGCTTTTTCACGGCCAAGTCGTACAGCATTAACGACACCTTCCACCGGTTCCGCCGTTGAAAGCAGCGTGGTCTCGGGGCGCATCAGTAACTGCACCGCCATATTGAATGAGGCCGCAGGCACAAGAAAAATCCAGTGTACGCCTGGCGCTTGCGCCACCAGGGAGTAATACGCTTCGCACTCGCGACGGGCATCCTCTGGCGCGCAGGGCAGTTCTGCCAGCACCATGTCGATGGGGTTTAGTAGCGGCAGCGTTATTTCTGCGCTGCTGTTGTAGTGATAAAGTTCGGTTTCCGGAAAATGGTGACGCATAATGGTCTCCAGCCCGGTATGCATCACGGGGGTTTGGCTAATGATAATGCCTAGTTTGCAACGTCCTGGTAACATATTTCCTCCGGTTATATCCTTCCGGCCAAACAAATTTCAAAACCAGCTTATGTAATAACGTAAAAATAAATTTCAAAATCTAAATCAAGAAAAAAACGCAGACTGCGTTAGCAGATAATGTATATAAGTGGACATAAAGAATTTTCTGCCCGACAAAACATCGGCATTCTATGAACCCTTTATTTTACTGTCAACGACAAACAAGGCTAAAAATACGCCACCTCGGTTTAAAGGATATTCTCATAGTAAAAAGATAAAAAATGTCTATTTATAGACACAATATAAATACCTGTTTAATTAATTTGGTGGCTCCGCCAGTACGACATTAATTAACTGTGATAACAGCACCCGCCTCGATTGTTTTCTGCGGAACGAGATTGGCTACCCGCACTCACAAACCGCCTGAAGCCACGCCGAAAAATGCAGCAATCTTGATCTACCGCCACGGCTGCGCCTGGCGGCGCATGGTAATAATGGACATCTGACACCCACGCCTATTCTCACCAGGACCGAATATGGAAGCGGATGCTTTAGCGCAGCGGGACGTGACCCGCTTGTGTATTCAGTGCGGGCTGTTTTTATTGCAGCATGGCGCGGAGAGCGCGCTGATTGAAGAACTCACTACCCGGCTTGGCCGCGCGCTGGGCATGGACAGCGTGGAGAGTTCTATCTCCGCTAACGCCATTGTGCTGACCACGATAAAAGATAATCACTGCCTGACGACGACACGAAAAAACATCGATCGCGGCATCAACATGCACATGGTGACCGAAGTCCAGCACATCGTCATTATGACTGAACATAAGCTGCTGGACCGGCACGACGTCGCGAAACGCTTTTCGCAATTAAAACCGCTGCGTTACCCGCGCTGGCAGGTGGTGCTGATGGTCGGGCTCTCCTGCGCCTGCTTTTGCAAAATGAATAATGGCGGCTGGGACGGCGCGCTGGTGACGTTTATCGCGAGCACCCTGGCGATGTATGTGCGCCAGACGCTGACGCAGCGCCATCTGCACCCGCAAATTAACTTCTGTCTGACGGCCTTTGTGGCGACCACCGTCTCTGGTCTGCTGCTGGCGCTGCCGCCATTCGCAGGCGCGTCCACCGTGGCGATGGCCGCGAGCGTCCTGCTGCTGGTGCCGGGGTTTCCGCTTATCAATGCAGTGGCCGATATGTTTAAAGGCCACGTGAATACCGGCCTTGCCCGCTGGGCGATGGCGAGTATGTTGACGCTCGCCACCTGCATTGGCGTGATTATGGCGATGGCGTTATGGGGGCTGCGGGGATGGATATAATTCGTATCATTACGCTGATGCTGGAAGATATGCTGCTTTCCGCGATTCCGGCGGCGGGCTTTGCAATGGTGTTTAACGTGCCGCGCCGCGCCCTGCCCTGGTGCGCGCTGCTGGGCGCGGTCGGTCACGGTTCGCGCACCGTCATGATAATGATGGGGCTGAATATCGAATGGGGCACGTTTCTCGCGGCAATGCTGGTCGGCTGCATCGGCATTCAATGGTCGCGCTGGTATCTGGCGCACCCGAAAGTATTTACCGTTGCCGCGGTGATCCCGATGTTCCCAGGCATCTCGGCCTATTCGGCCATGATATCCGCCGTGAAGATCAGCCACTTCGGCTATACCGATGCCTTGATGATTTCGCTGGTGACCAACTTCCTTAAAGCCGCGTCCACCGTTGGCGCGCTCTCTATCGGGCTGTCGCTGCCCGGCCTGTGGCTCTATCGAAAACGTCCGCGCGTATAACGACTATCAAAGCAAAAGATAAAACCTGGCTTGCAATTAAATCGTGCACTATCTATATTGAAAGCATGAAGACGACACAACAACACGACGGGCTCTCGCTGGGCTTAGACAATCAGCTCTGCTTCGCGCTTTACTCGACAAACCTGGCGCTACATAAAATTTACCGCCAGCTACTGACACCGCTCGGGCTGACGTACCCGCAATATCTGGTGATGCTGGTGCTGTGGGAGAAGGACGACGTGACCGTTTCTGAGATTGGCGAGCGACTCTATCTGGATTCCGCCACGCTGACGCCGCTGTTAAAGCGGATGGAAACCGCGGGGCTGCTGATGCGCCAGCGTTCGCGTCAGGATGAACGACAAGTGATCGTCACGCTCACCGACGCAGGCCGGCAGCTCAAGGCCGAAGCCCACAACATACCGGGCTCGGTGCTCTGCGCCACCGCGTGCGACAAAGAGACTTTGCTGGATCTGAAAGATCAGCTTGAAGCATTACGCCATAATCTGAATCAGTCGTAAGCGCCATCTTCGGATGGCGTGAAAGCACCAAATAAGTAGCGCACGATTAAATCGCCTAAAACTTAAATAAGGAATATTACATGTCTTTAGAAAACGTCATCTACCGCGCCAAAGCCAAAGCCACCGGAGGCCGCGACGGCCGCGCCACTTCTTCTGACGGCGTGCTGGATGTAAAGCTTGGCGTACCGAAAGAGATGGGCGGCATGGGCGGCGATGTCACCAACCCGGAACAGCTGTTTGCCGCAGGCTACTCCGCCTGCTTCCTGGGCGCGATGAAATTTGTCTCCGCCCGCGACAAAATCGCGATGCCGAAAGACGCGTTTATTGAAGGCGAAGTCGGGATCGGCCCACTGCCGACCGGTTTTGGTATCGAAGCGAAGCTGAATATTCACCTGCCGGGGATGGACGCGGCAGAAGCGCAGAAACTGGTCGATGCGGCGCATATCGTCTGCCCGTACTCTAACGCGACCCGTGGCAACATCGACGTCACTCTGAATATCATTGCCTGACGCTATCCCCGCTAACGGGGAAGCTTAAAATAAAAAACGAAACTGCCCTCACCAGGGGACGCGGAGCGCGCCAGATATCATGGCGCGCTCTTTTTTTTACGTGCGATCCCATGCGCCAATAAGCTCAAACCCCGCCTCTGACTATGCTACTATGAAGGAATTATCGTCTCTGCTGGCGATTTTCGCGCCAGTGTCTGATAACGCTTTGATTGAGAACGTTTTATGTCTTCCAGAATCCTGACCCCTGATGTCGTTGATATTGACGCCTTCCGGCGCAATCCCGGCAGCGCGCTGGCGCACGCCGAACGTGGGGCCGTGGCGGTGTTTGATAACAATGCGCCCGCATTTTATGCCGTGACGCCGGCGCGCATGGCGGAACTGCTGGCGCTGGAAAAACAGCTCGCCGCGCCCCGCTCCGATGTCGCGCTGGAAGCGCAATTTTTCGACGAAGGAAACGACGTCGCCCAGCCCGTGCCGGTGCCGATGGGCAAATTCGCCATGTATCCGGGCTGGCAGCCCGACCCCGAGTTTCAGCGTATGGCCGCGCTCTGGGGCATTCCGCTGGCCCAGCCGGTCACCAGCGAAGAGCTGGCCTCGTTTGTCGCTTACTGGCAGGCGGAAGGCAAAGTCTTCCACCACATCCAATGGCAGCAGAAGCTGGCGCGCAGTATTCAGATGAACCGCGCCACCTTTACGTCATCAACGCGGCGCGATGTAAACGCCATCGCGCAGCCGGACGACCATATTCCTGACGGCTTTCGAGGGTAACAATGAAAAACGTCACTGATCTGATGATGCGCCTGAAGCGGCTGATGCCGCCTGACGTCAAGCCGGCCTTTAAAACCGGCGAAGAGCTTATCGCCTGGCAGCAGGAGCAGGGGCGAATTCGCTCAGAGGCCATCGAGCGCGAAAACCGCGCGATGAAAATGCAGCGCACCTTCAACCGCTCTGGCATTCGCCCGCTGCATCAGAACTGTTCGTTCGATAACTATCGTGTTGAAAACGACGGGCAGATGAACGCCGTCAACAAAGCGCGCCAGTATGTCGACGCTTTTGACGGCAACATCGCGAGCTTTGTTTTCGCCGGTAAACCGGGCACCGGCAAGAACCATCTTGCCGCCGCGATCTGTAATGAACTGCTGCTGCGCGGCAAATCGGTGATGATCATTACCGTCGCCGATATCATGTCCGCCATGAAAGACACGTTCGGCAACCGCGAAACCAGCGAAGAGCAGCTTTTAAAAGATCTGAGCAGCGTCGATCTGCTGGTGATCGACGAGATCGGTATGCAGAGTGAGTCGCGCTACGAGAAAGTGATCATCAACCAGCTGGTGGATCGTCGCTCGTCCTCTAAGCGCCCCACCGGCATGCTGACCAACCAGAACATGGAAGAGATGACCAAGCTTCTCGGCGAGCGCGTGATGGATCGTATGCGCCTTGGCAACAGCCTGTGGGTGAATTTCAACTGGGACAGCTACCGCAGCCGCGTCACGGGTAAAGAGTACTAAACTCCGCACTTTTTACGGGGCGCGTTTTCTGCGCCCCGACACTTCCCCTTCCCTGCCGTCTCGCTTTACTTTTGCGCCTCTGCAGTGAAATCTGCGCCGTCATAAAATTTTCATAAAAGAATCCGCTTTTTAGCGTTTCCGCTCACAGTGTATTACTAAACACCTATTTTCTGGCCTTGCCCGACGCTATCCCCGCGCCACAGGCGATGAGACGCTGCTCATAATTCCGTATATCTAAACCTTATCTGAACTGCTCCATAAAAAGATGACGCTAAAATGGTACCAGTATGACAGTAGCGTTATATTTCGGTGTTAAAAAAGCAGTTTAACCTAACGGGCATGGCGCCTTCGCTGCGAGGATGTAGTGTTGTCAGAGTGGCTTTCCATACTTTTCTTTATCGCCTCCGTGGCGATTTACGCCTTCAAGGCGGGCCGTAACACCTGGTGGTTTATCGCCACTCTGGTGGTGTTAGGGCTGTTTGTTATCCTGAATCTGACGCTGCTTGCCAGCAACTATTTTACCGGCGATGGCATCAATGACGCGGTGCTCTACACGCTGACCAACAGTCTCACCGGCGCGGGCGTCAGCAAATACATCCTGCCTGGTGTCGGGCTGGTCGCAGTGCTGCTCGCGGTCTTTGGCCTGCTGACATGGATTTTGCGCCGTCGCCGCCATCTGCCTTATCACTTCGGCTACAGCTTCGTGGCGCTGCTGCTGGCGCTCGCCTCGGTGGACGCCAGCCCGGCGTTTCGCCAGATAACCGAACTGGTGAAATCCCAGACCGCAGAGGGCGATCCCGACTTTGCGGCGTACTATAAAGAGCCGCAAAAGCGTATCGACAATCCACAGCTCAATCTCGTTTACATCTACGGCGAAAGCCTGGAGCGCACCTATTTTGACGATCAGGCGTTCCCGAACCTGACACCGGAGCTGGGCGCGCTGAAAAACGAAGGCATCGATTTCAGCCATACCGCGCAGTTGCCCGGCACCGATTACACCATCGCGGGTATGGTCGCCTCGCAGTGCGGCATTCCGCTTTTTGCGCCCTTTGAGGGCAACGCGTCTGCCTCGATGTCGAGCTTCTTCCCGCAGAACGTCTGCCTGGGCGATATCCTCAAAAACTCCGGCTATGAGAACTACTTCATCCAGGGTGCTAACCTGCGCTTTGCCGGAAAAGACGTATTCCTCAAATCCCACGGTTTCGATCATCTCTACGGGGCCGAAGAGCTGAAAAACACGGTAGCGGACCCAACCTATCGCAACGACTGGGGCTTTTACGACGACACGGTGCTGGACCAGGCGTGGAAAAAATATGAAGAGCTCTCAAAAGCGGGCAAACGCTTCTCGCTCTTTACGCTGACGGTCGACACGCACCACCCGGACGGTTTCGTCTCGCGCACCTGTACGCGAAAGAGCTACTCGTTTGAAGGCAAACCGAACCAGTCTTTCAGCGCGGTCACCTGTAGCCAGCAGCATATCGCGGCGTTTATTAACAAAATCAAAGCGTCGCCGTATTTCAAAAATACGGTCATCGTTGTGTCGTCGGATCATCTGGCGATGAACAACACCGCCTATAAATATCTCAGCAAGCAGGATCGTAATAACCTGTTCTTTATTCTGCGAGGCGATCAGCCGCAGCAGGACGTGCTGGCGGTGAAACGCAATACAATGGATAACGGCGCGACAGTGCTCGATGTGCTGGGCGGCGACAACTTCCTGGGGCTCGGGCGCAGCAGTCTTTCCGGCCAGTCGCTCTCGACCGTGTTTCTGAACATGAAATCAAAAGTGCTGGCGTGGAAGCCCGATATCATCAGCCTGTGGAAATTCCCGTCGAAAATAGACAACTTCACGGTCGACACGCAAAAACAGACCATCGCCTTCTCCGGAAGCCATTTCCGCCTGCCGCTGCTGCTGCGCGTGTCGGATAAACGTATCGAACCGCTGCCGGAGAGTGAATACTCCGCGCCGCTGCGCTTCCAGCTGGCGGATTTCGCCCCGCGCGATAACTTCCTGTGGGTGGATAACTGCTACAAAATGGCGCGCCTCTGGGCACCTGCGCTGGCGCTCTCCACTGACTACTGCGTCTCGCAGGGGCAGCTCGGCGGCGAGCAAAAAGTGCAGCGGGTGGATAAAGCCACCTGGCAGGGCAAAGCGGCGTTTCGCGATACGGTTATCGACACGGCACGCTACCAGCGTAACGTCGAGACGCTCAAAGTGATGGATAACGACATCCGCTATCAGGCCGACAGTTTTATCTTTAACGTGGCGGGCGCGCCGGAAGAGGTCAAACAGTTCTCCGGCATTTCACGCCCGGAATCCTGGGGCCGCTGGTCCAACGCGCAGCTCGGCGAAGAAGTGAAAATCGAATATAACCAGCCCCTGCCGGAGAAATTCGATTTAGTCATCACCGCCAAAGCGTTTGGCCCGAACGCCGGGAAACCGGTGCCCGTGAAGGTGGGCGAGAGCGAACAGACGCTGACGCTCGGCAACGAGGTCTCCACCACCACGCTGCATTTCGAAAACCCGACGCGCAGCAACACGCTGGTGATTGTGCCGCCGGAGCCGCAGTCAACCAACGAGGGCAACATTCTTGGTCACTCGCCGCGCCGTCTCGGCATCGGCATGGTGTCCATTAAGGTCATTAACGCGAGCGGGTGATCCCGCTCGTTAGCCGATCCGCTTTCTGCGCTTCTCGGAATACATCACGTTGTCGCTCTCTTTGATCATCTCAAGCAAAGAGTCGTAATTGCCCGAATCGCGATGCAGCATTCCGTACGAGTAGTTGATGTTATAAGGCTTACCGGCGCGCTGGTTATGCGCGTCCAGGCTCGCGCGCAGATTGTTCAGAAACGGCTGCGTGTCGCTTTCCCGGGCCAGGAGTACCGCGAACTCATCGCCACCCAGCCGCCCGGCGATATCTTTCGGGCCCAGATGCTCTCGCAACTGGCTGGCGAACACTTTCAGCACCTCATCGCCTTCCGCGTGGCCCCACAAATCGTTAATCGGCTTAAAGCGGTCGAGATCGAAATAGAGAATGCTGAACGGCTCGGGATTCTCCTTCAGGGCACGAAAACGCCGCTCGCCGCTACGGTAAAAGCCGCGGCGGTTCGGAATACCGGTCAGGCTGTCGGTCATCGCCATGCTAATCACGTGAAACTCATCTTCAACGATAAACGCCAGGTCTTTCAGCGTCGCAATATCATCATCGCTGAAATCGCGCGGCGTGCCGTCGATAATACAAAGCGTGCCGACCACCGCGCCATCCGGCAGCCGCACCGGGTAACCTGCATAAAAACGGATAAACGGCTCGCCGGTGACCAACGGATTATCGTGAAAACGCTCATCCAGGCGGGCGTCATTTACGATAAACGGCCCTTCCTGCAAAATCGCGTGCCCGCAAAATGAGACGTCGCGCGTGGTTTCGCGCGTGTTCAGTCCCTGGCAGGCCAGCAGCCACTGACGGTTGCGATCGAGCAGGCTAATCAGCGCCACCGGCACCCGGAACAGTTTTTTCGCCACCCGCGTCAGGCGCTCAAAACGCTCGTCATCCCTGGTATCAAGCAGATCCATCATATACAGCGACTTCAGCCGCGCTTCTTCGTTTTCAGGGATACCAGGAAATTTCATGTTCCGCCTCCGCGTCAGTAGCAGCGCGCCCGCCAGTGTAAGGGAAGCATTCTGCCAGAAAATATATTGAGGTAAACGGATGAGTATAGGAGGAAAAACGGGCGATTTGCGACATGGCAGCCGGTGCCGCTGATGACCAGCCCCCTATTTGCAGCCGTTGCGCCGCCGCGCCGTCAGGCGCTCGGCTTCAGCCGGTTCGCCACCACGATGCGCGAGCGGCCCATCTCTTTGGCAAGATAAAGCGCAATATCGGCATTTTTTATCAGGCTCTCGCGCCGCGCGTGATCGGGCCAGGTGGCGAGGCCGATGGAGACCGACACCGGGCCAATCTCCAGGCCGTTATAGCGCAGCGATAACTCACTGACCTGCGTCAGAATACGCGTGGCCAGCGCATGAGCCTGCGCCTGTGGCATACCGGGCAGCAGCATCAGAAACTCTTCGCCGCCGTAGCGAAACACCTGCGCCGTCTCGCCCGGCACAGCGCGAATCGTCCGCGCCACTTCTTTCAGCACCGCATCGCCCGCGTCATGCCCGTACTGATCGTTAAGCGATTTGAAGTGATCGATATCAATCATCAGGCAGCTTACCGGCGAGCCGGTCATCTCCGCCTGACTGATGCAGGCGTACAGCGCGTCTTCCAGGTGATAGCGGTTGCGCAGGCCCGTCAGCGAATCGAACATCGCTTTTTCGGTCAACTCATCGCGCAGCTTCTGGTTGGCGAGCGCCAGCGCCAGCGTCTCGGCCATCAGTTCCAGATAAACGTAAGGCGGCTCAAGCTCCTCGCTGATTTTTTCAAACGACAGCAGCCCGATGGTTTCATTCTGGGCAATCAGCGGCACGCAGATGGCCCGCAAGGCAGCGGCAGGCGGCAGATGTTTGCAGGGTATATCCACCAGATCACGGTCAGGGCTGTGCATCTGCCCGCGCCGCAGCGCCCAGCATTCGTCCGGCGTAAACGCGCTGTCGCCGCCAGCGTTTTCAGGCCAGCGAGCGGCGCACACCATCAGATGATCGCGCGTATCCAGCACATAGAGCCTGCCCGCGAGCCCCGGCGCAATTTGCGGTGCAAACAGCCGGACCAGCTCGATAATATCGCCGCGTGATTCGCTCCCCTGTAACCGCTGGGTCATGCGTGACAATAATCCCCGGATGGCCCAGTCGGCATCGCGCTCCCGCTCAAGGCGCTGGCGCGCCAGCCCGTTTTCGCGAAATACATGGATAGCCTGCGCCATGTCGCCAATCTCATCCACCTGCTGCAGCAGCGGCGCTTCCACTTCGTAATCCTGCGTCGCCAGCCGGTTGACCACATCGCTCAGCTTTACGACCGGCCGCAAAATACGGCGTTTGAGAATAAACCCGAGGACAAAGAGAAACAGCAGCGCGGTGAGGCCGACCATAATTTCCGACAGCGTGCGCAGCCGCTGTGAGGCCTCGGTCGCAGCCTTAATCGACATGCCGGTCCGATAATCAAGCAGGCTGCGAAATTGCGCGAACTGCAGGTCCACCCGGTCAAGCTCATGCTCATAATTCACGCCAAACAGCAGTTGCAGCGCGTGTGCGTTATCGCCGCGCGCTACGGCGTCCATCGCCTGCTGCTGCTCCTGCTCCTGCTCCAGCGCATGCGCCACCGTCATGCCCTGGCGCAGATGCTCTAACTCCTCAGGCGTAGCGCCCAGATCCCGCAGCCGCGCCAGATGCGCTTCATCTTTATTGTCCTGCGCTCGTTTCGCCTGCCAGGCCGTCAGATCCTGCGTCCTGCGATCCACTACGTAAACGCGCGCCAGCTCAGTAAGCGCGTAAGTCTCCTGTTCTACCGTTTCCGTCAGGCTGTCGTATGCCGCGCTCTGGCGCACAGCCGCCCGCTCCGCCTTGTCGGCGCCGGAGGCCATCATCAGCACGACCCCGGAAATCAGGGTGAGCGCTACCGTTGCGCCATAGGCAATGTTAGTCATCGTTGCGATGCGCACAGAGGATCCCGTTCGTTAAAAAGAGGGCCGAAGATGATATGGCGTGCCTGCGTAAGAAAGACGCCCCGGTTTGGTTATTTTACTGACAGATAAATTATAGAAGCCGTTAACCGATTCTTAATATAAATGCATCAGCGCGGGTGACGGTTTTCAGCCGCCTGTTCGGGGGGTGAACGCTGACCATAAAAAAGCCCCCGCCGCGTGAGCGACGGGGGCTTTTCAGGTGAAAACGAACCGCTTAGAACGTTTCCCAGTTATCGCTGCCCTGGGCCACCACCGGCTTTGCGGTGACGACCGGCGCGACGCTTGCCTGTACCGGGCTTACGCTACGCGGCTTGTCCTGCGCGCTCTGGCTGATGCGGAACACGGCGACGGACTGCGTCAGGCGGCTCGCCTGCTCTTCAAGCGCGGCGGCGGCAGCGGCGGATTGCTCCACCAGCGAGGCGTTCTGCTGGGTCACGCGGTCCATCTCAGCGACGGCCAGGCCCACCTGGTCGATACCGCGGCTCTGCTCGTCAGAGGCCGAGGCGATTTCGCCCATGATGTCGGTCACGCGGGTCACCGCGCTGACAATTTCGCCCATGGTTTCACCGGCGCTTTCTACCAGCGTCGAGCCCACGTCCACTTTGCTGACGGAGTCTTCGATAAGGCCTTTGATCTCTTTCGCGGCCTGGGCGCTACGCTGCGCCAGGTTACGCACTTCACCGGCCACCACGGCGAAGCCGCGGCCCTGTTCGCCCGCACGCGCGGCTTCTACCGCGGCGTTCAGCGCCAGGATGTTGGTCTGGAAGGCGATGCCGTCAATCACGCTTGTGATATCGGCGATTTTCTGGGAGCTGCCGGCGATGTCGCGCATCGTCTGCACTACGTTATCCACCACTTTGCCGCCTTTCTGGGCGGTTTCCGACGCGCTCAGCGCAAGCTGGCTCGCCTGACGGGCGTTTTCGGCGTTCTGTTTCACGGTGGCGGTCAGCTCTTCCATGCTGGCGGCGGTCTCTTCAAGAGATGCGGCCTGCTCTTCGGTACGGGAAGAGAGATCGTTGTTACCGGCGGAGATTTCGCTCGCGCCGCTGTAAATGGCATCGGCACCGTTACGGACTTCACCCACGGTACGCACCAGTTCGCCCTGCATATGTTTAATGCTGGCGGCCAGCTGGCCCATTTCGTTCGTGCCGTCGACGTCAATCTGACGCGCCAGGTCGCCGCTCGCGATATGGCGAATGCTCTCAATAATGCGGTTCAGCGGGGTGATAAGGGTGTTCTGGATACCGAACCAGACGCAAACAATCACGCCCAGCACCACGGCCAGCACGCCAATCAGGATCCAGATAGCCATGCTGTAGGAGCTGTTGCTGCCTTCCACGGCGATGTCATACAGGCGGTCATTCTGCGCCATGTAATCGGTATAGGCTTTCTCGAAACCGTCCTGATATTTCTGGGTCGGCTGGTCGAAGAATTCGTTGATTTTCCCGGCCGCGAGCAGCTGAATCAGCTCCGCCAGCGCACCGTGGTAGATGTCGTAGTTACGCTTAATTTCCTGCGCGTACTCTTCGCTCTGGCGCGGGTCACGCGGCAGCGCCTGATATTCCGCCCAGTGCGTTTCCGCCTGTTTCAGCGAGCTGCTGGCGATTTGCATCAGCTCCTGCACCGTCGCGCCGCTGCCGATGTTGTTCGCATCCATCATGTGACGGATACCGGCGCGGTTTAAGGTGTTACGGGTCTGAATCAGGGCAACCCAGCTGCCGTTCAGCGTGGACTGCTGCTGACGGATGGTTTGCAGAACGGTGAAATTTTCCTTGTCACTTTTGATGGCATTAAAGAACAGGCCACCGGAAGCCATTTGCAACAGACCAAACAGGGCCAGAACAAACAGCAAACTGGTTACAACTTTGATGCGGTTTAACATGGTTTCTCTTCCCGATACGACAGATGGAGAGAGTTTCGGCATTAAACCCAAAAACTTTATAAGGATAAGCCCCGCTCAGGTCCGATTTTTGTACTAACTTTGGTGGGGAAATCGCCATAAATACGCAGTGTGTGACGCAGCTCATATTGTGACTGTCAGGAATACAAATTGAGCGCCGCTTCATTTCTGATTTCAGCATGACAAAATAATGCCTAAGCGCAAAACGTTAGCGGTTTGCTCGAAAGTGGGAGAAGAGAGAAAAACAGAGACGTTCCCTGCTTTCCCTCAAAGGCATTTATTTTTTAATCGCGCCATTCGCGTCAAACAGCGTATCCCACCGGCGGATCTCGCCCGTTTCAAAGACGACACAGCCTTTCATCATCTGGCGGAAATAGCGTACCGAGGCTTCGTTATTGCCGGGGATGAAATTCGCGTAGTCGCGTGCCGTGGCCTGCGCGCGCAGTTTGACAATATAAGCCGGGCAGATGAGATTGACACTGCCGGTGGAAAACAGATTTACGCCGCGGATAAAAAAGGCTTTTTCATCGCGGCCCGGCATTTCCTGCGTCTGCCAGACGGTTTGCGGAAACAGCGCTGGTGAGAATTTTTCGTCATCGACCCGGTAGTAATGCGGCTGCGTATCAACCAGACCAATCGAGACCAGCGAGCCAAAAACAAGCGTACTCCAGAGGGTCGGAAAAAGCAGAACGATAAAGACGACGGCAATAAAGGCCGTCACAAAAAAGTTTTTAATAGCCCCGCTGTTATTTTGAGCGTCACTTTTTTGCGAGTAATGCACGATAGCAGGCAAAAATGCCAGTAAGGAGAACAGGCTGATAAACACCCATGCGAATACCACAGCCCATGAACCTTCACCGCGGCTGGAGTGAATAAGAAAGCCCGCAGGTATCGATATGGATAATCCTGGTAACAGGATAAAAAACGTATTGGCGATCAAGACTCCCGTCCACATTAAAACCAGCCATACTCGTTGCCATTTGCCAGGTTTCAGGGGGCGAAGAAGAAAACCGAAGTTAAAACAGATAACCAGTAAGGTTGCGAAGAGGGCAGTAATGAGCAGTATTTTTTCAACGCTAAAGACATAGTCCCCCGTCAGTTTTTTCACAAGCGTTGTGTGCGGCAGAAAGACAAGCGTCAGATAAAAAAACGAGACAGAAAAGCAGATCCACGGCAATCCTTTATTAAAATAACGCTCAGGATCGCCAGGATTAATTTCGCGGTGTGCCAGTAAAATCGCACTGGGCAGCACCAGCGTAAGTGCCGTCGCCAGTGAAAACACGGCAGCGGAGATCAGAAGCGAGACCAGACCGATATTAAAAGAAAACGCCCCCATCAGAAGATCGAGCCGTCCAATACTCGTCAGATAACTCCAGATAATCGCACCAGATAACAGGGTTGAATAAGGTAATAACGCGACGAAATATTTCCCGACTCGCTTTGCCAGTGATTTTAACTTGTCACTCTCCGTGCTCATCTCTGCGTTCCTTCACTAACCGTATCGTTAGCAGGCAATATACCGGAAAACATCGTCATGCATGTGCATAGTGATTTATCATTGTGCATGTCTTAAACAGTAAAGGCGCCCAGGCAGGCGCCTTTATTTATGACTGCAAAATGACTACACGCGATGCCGGGTTATCAGAAATTCCAGCTAAAGCCCGCGTTGACGCTGTTGTCCTGATAGTTATCGGAAATCAGCCCGCTGTAGCCGAGCGACAGATGCGCGTTGCGGTTCACCGCGACTTCCGCGCTCGCTTTCAGCACCGTGCCGTCGCGTGAGGCTGACACGCTGTTGGTGACAAACGGCGTGCTGCTGCCCCGGAATTTCAGGCCGGTGGCGCGATCGAGCTCGCCATACTGATGCTGCCAGCCCACTTCGCCGCGCAGCGCCACGGTCGTTTCCGCGGTAGCGTCCCACTCAAGCCCGGAGCGCAGACCCAGCGTGGAGAACGTGGCGTCGGTATGCTGCTTGTCGCCATGCAGCGCCGTCGCACCGCCCTGCTCGTTAATGCGGTTGTTCTCAAAGTTCACGTAAGAGACATTCGCAAACGGCTCGACGTTCACCATCCCCGCCGCCAGCTGATAACCCGCTTCGGCGAAGAACTGCTCGGTACGCGCGTTATATTTCGCATCAGCTCGGTCAGACTGCGAACCAAAGCGGACGGAACGGCTGGTGTCAAAACGGTGCCAGGTGTAGCCCGCGCCTGCACGCAGCGCCAGCTCGCCGAGCTGTTTGCCGCCGTAGACCGCCAGATGGTAGTTGTCGCTGTCCGCACTGGAGCCATAACCACCGTCAAGCGACGTGCGGGTGTAGCCGGTCGCCACGCCCATGCGCCAGTCGTCGGCATAAGCGGAATCGAGCCCCAGCAGCACGCCGTAGGTCGAGGCCTGATAGCCCGTCGCGTTTTGATCGCCAGAGGCGTGATCCCATGCGCCTAACAGCTTCGCCCACGCGCCGCCATCATCGGCAGCCACTGGCGAAACGCTGGTCAGCCCTTCTGCCTGACGCAGACGCTCGTTCAGCGTATCGCGCAGGTAGCGGCTGTCGTTGATCTGCGCCGAGGCGATATCCGCGTGGATCTGCCCGCCCAGCTGGCGGAACGCCTGACGCGCCTGCGCTACCGAACCGGTCGAAAGCAGGCTCTCATACAGCGGGTTGCCCGCGCCGAGCGTTTCCAGCGCGCCAGCGACCGCACGGCCATTGGCGGTATCCGCGATGCTCGCGAACGTGGTGTCGTTACGCGCCACATCCAGCGTCACCTGGCCACCCGTATAGCCAAGCGAAGTACCGAGGAACAGATAATCCGGCGCCACGCTGTCGAACTGGCCGGTAATGCCGTCCGCCGCCGACAGGATGTTGTACTGCTGGCCGAGCAGGCTGCGCACTTCCGCCTGGCTTAGCAGATTGCTACTGTTCTCAAGCGATACCGCGACTTCACCGCCGTTCAGCGCAATTGCGCCCGTGGCGTTAATCACATCGCTGCGCCCGTCCGGCGACACTTCCACCGCGTAGCGCGAGCCTGGCTGGAACGTCACGTCGCCATTCACATTCAGCGTGCCGATGGAGTTACCCGGTGCAACCGTACCGCCGCGCGCCGCCGTCAGCGAGCCGACCGTACCGTTACCCGCCAGCACGCCCTGCTGCTGCACGGTGACGTCAGAGGTTACGGAGCCGTTAACCACCAGCAGGCCGTCGTTGACCAGCGTCGGGCCGGAATAGGTGCTGGTGCCGGTGAGCCACAGCGCGCCCGCGCCCTGTTTGGTCAGGCCGCCGTGGCCGGAGATATCGTTCGACCAGACATCCATCGCGCACTGAATATCGCTGCAGGTGCGCGCCAGTTTGGTACCTGCTTCGACTTCCTCGCCAATGCCCGGAATATCGGCGATAAATTGCGAGGATCCGTAGGCAACGCCATCCGGGTCCGGCACGCGGAATTCTTCAGGAATATCTTCCACGGTGTAGAACATGCCCGGCCCGTGGATCGCCTTGCTGAGATCGATCATCCCCCAGCCGTAAAGCGCATCGATGCCCGGATCGCCCATATCCACGGTCGTGGTTTTCAGCACCTGGGCTATCTGCTCGCCCGTCATGTACGGGAAGCGCTCCATCAGCACCGCCACGCTGCCCGCCACGTGCGGGGCGGCCATGGAGGTGCCGCTGTAGTTGGCGTAATCGGTGGTCAGCGTCTCCAGGCTGTTGCCCTCAATCACCGAGCTGTAAATCCGGCTGCCCGGTGCCGAAACGCAGAAACTTGCGGTGTAGCCACAGCGGGAGGAGAACGTACTGATGGTGTACGGCACGCTGTTGGCAGAGGCCGGATCTTTCATCACGCTCGCGACAGAGAGCCAGTTCGGCGCGATATCCGGCACAAAGTAAGCGAGGCCCGCCATCGCGTCCGGGTTGTTGAGGTTGTAGTCGTTACCGGCGGCGAAAATGGTGACGATGCCGCTGCGGGCCGCGTCGATAGCGCCCTGATACGCGCCGCCCGGTTTGGTGCCGAGGATCTGTTTGATCTGATCGAACTGCGCCTGGGCGTCAGACACGGTGAAGTGCGGATAGGCCGGATCTTTCCCGCCCTGATCGAATTTCTCGGTGATGCCGATGCCCCAGCTGTTGTTAATAATGCGCGCGCCGCTGTCCATCAGCGCATGCCAGCCCGCCTCATACACCGCGCCGTCGTTGCCGAGAATAATCCCGTCTTCCGGGCCAGGGTCGCCGTTTTCAGCGCTGATAATTTGGGCGTTAAACGCCACGCCGTGCATCGGCCCGCCATCGCGGCTGCCCGCCGCAATACCGCCAACGTGCGTGCCGTGTGCGCCCAGCTCGCCATCGGAATCCACAGACGGCGTACCGTCATAGCGGAAAGGGTCGCCTTTTTTCACCGGAATATACGGGTCGGTATATTCGCGGATCCCTTCGGTGACGAGGTTAATGACTTTATCGGTGCCGGAGAATTCCGGGTGCTTTGCATAAACCGGCTGATCGAAAATACCGAGCTTAATGCCTTTACCGGTATATCCCGCCGCGTAGGCTTCATCGGCGTGAATAGCGCCAAGCCCCCACTCCGCATTAAATTCGCTGCTGCGCCAGCTGGCGGCATCGCCCGCTTTGCCCTGCTCAATATAATTACTCGCCGCCGCCTGCCCGATACCGGCCAGACCTAACGCTATCGCCACCGCGCTCATGCGAATACGACGCCCGCCCCGCACAGGCGAATATCCCGCCTGAACAGGTTCTGCTGCTCTGCTTCTGTTAATCATCCCAGAGACCGTCCATTGATTGTGAGTTTGCAAGGGGCCAGACGCGCCAGCCCTTATTGTCATAGGTATTGCGCGCGGCCACGGCGGCCGCTGCGAATATCAATGTTAAGCAGAATTTATTTATTTGCGCCAGTGCCAATAAAGAGGGTCAAAATTTAAAAAGGTGAGCTACGTCATACTATTTTTCTATCGGTTTTGTGGTTTCAGACCGTTAAAAAAGCGCGATGCGCATCAACTTACCAAATATCGGCAAGTTTTGCCGCTTCGCTTATTTCTCGGGTTTCCAGAAACCCATGTAAAATTAACCGATTACCAGAAATGAACTATAAGCAGATAAATAGTATTTTGATGAAAATATAAACACCTAAAACTACCAGACATAATATTTACGACGCATTTCTTAATTATGCATAAATAAAAATCAAAAAAGCCTATGGCGCATTTTCAGCGTTTTAGGATGTTTCTTAAAAAAGAGTGAAAAATAACCACCTTGTATTTATTCATATTAATGCCAGCCGTAAGCAATAAAAAAGCGCCCGCAGGCGCTAATGAAATGAAGAGATCGTGACCGGCACTGCCGGGCAGAGATCCTTTTACGCATAATGCAGCGTTTCCGGCTCCCGGCGCAGAATCACCTTGCCGTGGCGCACGGAATAACGCGCCTTCGCCTGGCGACGCACCACTTCGTAATCATCCGGCGCGTCGAGCACCACCAGATTCGCCGGACGCCCTTCATTTAGCCCGTAGTTATCGCCGAGGTTCATGGCACGCGCGCTGTTATCGGTGACAAAATCCAGGCTGCGCTTGAGATCCTCATAGCCCATCATGTGACAGATATGCAGCCCGGCGTCGAGCACGCGCAGAATGTTGCCGTTGCCAAGCGGATACCACGGATCTTTAATCGAATCCTGCCCGAAGCAGACGTTCAGGCCAGCGCGATCCAGCTCCGCCACGCGCGTCACGCCGCGACGCTTCGGCCAGGTATCGAAACGCCCCTGCAGATGAATGCTTTCCGTCGGGCAGGAGACGAAGCTTAAGCCAGCGCGTTTGAGCAGACGGAACAGCTTTGAGCAGTAGGCGTTATCATAAGAGCCCATCGCCACCGTGTGGCTCGCCGTCACCCGCGCGCCCATGCCGCGCACGCGCGTCTCCTCCGCCAGCACTTCCAGAAAGCGCGACTGCGCGTCGTCGGTTTCATCGCAATGCACGTCCACAAGGCAGCCGGTGCGCTCGGCCAGCTCCATCAGGAATTTCACCGAGCTGACGCCCTGCTCGCGGGTGTTCTCAAAATGCGGAATGCCGCCGACCACATCCGCGCCCATCTCCACCGCCTGCTCCATCAGCGCCCTGCCCTGCGGGAAGGACTCAATGCCCTCCTGCGGGAACGCGACGATTTGCAGATCGATAAGATGGCGCGCCTCGTCTTTCACTTCCAGCATCGCTTTCAGCGCGGCGAGCGTCGGGTCGGTCACATCCACATGGGTGCGCACGTGCTGAATGCCGTGGTCGCGCAGCATGCCGATGGTCGCGTGCGCGCGGCGTTTGGTATCCTCATGGGTGATGGTGGCTTTGCGCTGGCCCCAGCGCTCAATGCCTTCAAACAGCGTGCCGCTCATGTTCCACGCAGGCTCGCCCGCCGTCAGGGTGGCGTCCAGATGAATATGCGGCTCCACCAGCGGCGGAATAACCAGCCCGCCCTGCGCGTCCAGGTCGCCTTCATGAGGTGCCAGCATCGCCGCCTGCGGCGTAATGGCTTTAATGATCCCGTCATCCAGCACGAGCGTGAACCAGCCTTCGCGGCGGCGTAAACGGGCATTAACGATATTCATAACGGCTCCTTTGAGTAAGACGGTGAGTGTGGCTCACGGCTGCGGCTGTGCCAGCGCGCGACGCTGTTCCCGCCCGCGCGCCAGGCGCACAAACAGAAGATAGCTCGCCGCCGACACCGCGATGCCCACCAGCGGGGCCACCCACGGTGAAAAGTACGCGGTCAGCGCGCCGAGCGAATAAGCGGCAAGCCCGGCATAGTTAAAGCGCGGCAGGCGGGCCTCGCTGAGCGCCGGGTAACGCCCGCGGCGGTGAAACACATAGTCGGCGATAATCACCCCGCCGACCGGCGGAATAATGCTGCCGAGCAGCACCAGAAACGGGATCAGCAGCTCATACATCCCGCCGATAGCCAGCAAAATGCCGATGCCCGCGCTCGCGACGGTGAGCGTGCGGCGACGCTCGCTGCGCAGTAAATGGCAGGCGGCAGCAGAAACGTTATAAATCGTCGGCCCCTGAATGGTCCACAGATTCAGACACAACATGATAACCGCCGCCACCGACAGCCCCTGCAGCGTCATGACCGCCACGATATCCGCCTGCTGATAGACCACCGCGCACCACGCCCCGGCCACCACCATCAACCCGTTGCCGATGAGAAAGCTAATCAGGCTGCCGGTAATGGCGGTGCCGCTGCTGCGCGCCATGCGCGTCCAGTTGGTGGCCTGGGTCGCGCCGCTCGCAAACGTGCCGAACACCATGGTGATAGCCGCAGACCAGCCCAGGGTTTCGGTGGGTTCAATGCGCTGCATCGCCTGCCAGCCGCCCGCGTGGCGGGTCGCAATCCACATTGAGGCCACCAGCAGAATAAACATCAGCGGCACCGAAACGCGCGAGAGCAGATCCAGCCCGCGATAGCCCACCAGCGCCGTGACGCAAAACGCGAGGCCGAAGAACACCATCAGCGGCGTGGTGAGCCATTCCGGCAGCGCCAGTAATTTAACGAGCGTGATGGCGACCGTGGCGGTGCCCCACGCGTACCAGCCCAGCTCCGCGAAGCCGAGCAGGAAATCGGAGAGCTTGCTGCCCTTCTCACCAAAACAGAAGCGGCCCATCAGCACCGTGTTAAGCCCGCTGCGGGCGGCTATCCAGGCAAGCGCCGCCGCATAGAGCGCCAGCAACAGGTTGCCGATAGTGGCTATCCAGAGCATCTCGACAATCGGAAACGCGACGCCGAGCTTGCCGCCTGCGAACATCGTGCCGGTGAAAAAGGTAAAGCTGAACAGCACCATAGAAATGGAGAGCAGGCCTTTGCGCCCGGCGGCGGGTGCCTCGCTTAACGGGAATTCGGTGTTGGCTGACATAACGGCTCCTCTGCGAAAGATAAAACGCGGGTGGACACAGATTCAGCAAGTTATGTGCCAGGAATCGGCGGGCGAAATGACGGATATATCCGGCATCAGCAGAGAAATAACGCCCTGCGATTGTGCAACGCGGCGCGGTTTGCACTGTTGGCGGGAAGTCGTGCGGGAGCGAAAACAGACGCGCGCCGCCCTGAACGGCGGCGCGCGTTATAACGGATTGCGGGGATCAGTCGAGATCGGCGCCGTTGCTGGCGATCACTTTTTTATACCACCAGAACGATTTCTTACGCTTACGCTCCAGCGTGCCGCGACCCTGGTCGTCGCGATCCACCCAGACGAAGCCGTAGCGCTTGCTCATCTCGCCGGTGGAGGCCGACACCAGATCGATGCAACCCCAGGTGGTGTAACCCATCACCGGAATGCCGTCTTCGATGGCTTCGCGCATCGCGCGGATATGCTCGCGCAGATAACTGATGCGGTAGTCATCTTCGATTTCGCCGTTTTCATTAAACGCGTCTTTCGCGCCGAGGCCGTTCTCCACCAGGAACAGCGGTTTCTGGTAGCGGTCATACATCATGTTCATGGTGATGCGCAGCCCGAGAGGATCGATTCCCCAGCCCCATTCGCTCGCCTCGATATACGGGTTTTTGAGCGATTTCACGATGTTCGCCGCACTCGTCACCTGGCTGTTCATGTCCGCCGAGGCGCAGCGCGAGGCGTAGTAGCTAAAAGAGACGAAATCGACGGTATCTTTAAGGATCTCATCATCTTCCGGCGCTTTTTCAATCACGATGCCTTTTTCACGGAACAGGCGCTGCGTATAGGCCGGGTATGCCCCACGCGCCTGCACGTCGATGAAAAACAGGTTTTCGCGGTCTTTCTCCAGCGCCGCCCAGACATCTTCCGGCTTGCAGGAGTAAGGGTAGAAGTTACCGCCCGCCAGCATACAGCCCACCTGGTTTTGCGGGTTCACTTCATGCGCGATACGGGTGGCGATAGCGCTGGCGATAAGCTCGTGGTGCGCGGCCTGGTATTTCACCTGCTCATGGTTTTCGCCCGGCTCAAACGCCAGGCCCGCGCCGGAGAACGGGCTGTGCAGCAGAATGTTGATTTCGTTGAACGTGAGCCAGTATTTCACCAGCCCGTCGAACGCTTCAAAACAGGTGCGCGCGTAGCGGGTGAAAAACTCCACCATTTTACGGCTGCGCCACGAGCCATATTCGGTCACCAGGTGCATCGGCACGTCGAAGTGGCACAACGTCACCAGCGGCTCGATGTTGTATTTTTTGCACTCGCTGAACAGCGCGCGGTAAAACGCGATGCCCTCTTCGTTCGGCGTGAGCTCATCGCCGTTCGGGTAGAGGCGGCTCCAGGCGATCGACGTGCGAAACACCGTAAAGCCCATCTCGGCCATCAGCGCGATATCTTCTTTATAGCGGTGATAAAAATCGATAGCCTCGTGGCTTGGGTAAAATTCATCGTCGCGCCAGCCGGTGCGCTTATCGAGCCCAAGCTTTACCGCCAGACGATTCGGGCCGTGCGGCAGCATATCGACCGTGGCTGGCCCTTTGCCGCCCTCGCGCCACGCGCCTTCCGCCTGGTTTGCCGCAATCGCGCCGCCCCATAAAAATCCTTCTGGAAAAGTGTTGTTATCCATACGTGTCCTCTGATTAATTCGGTTTTACTGCGGGCGCCTGCGCGGTGAAAGCCGCAGGCTGCGGGTTATCGCGGGCGGGTTCGGGCGTTTCGACGGGAATATCCTCAAAGCCCAGCACCAGCGTCAGGATAAACGACAGCACCACCGCCAGCGCCATCACCCCAAAGACCCAGACAATCGTCATCGGGTTGGCCGGATCGAAAAACTGCACGCTGGTAAACAGCCCCGGCGCGGCCATCGAGTGGCTCGCAAGCCCGGCCAGGCCCGCCACCGCGCCGCAGACGAAGCCGCTAATCAGGCTCGCCACCAGCGGGCGCTTCAGCCGCACCGCCACGCCGTACAGCGCAGGCTCTGAAATGCCTGCCACAATCGCGGATGCCGCCGCGGCCAGCGCCGTCTGGCGCAGTTCCGGGTTGCGGGTGCGCCACGCGACCGCCAGCGACGACCCGCCGAGCGACAGGTTGGCCCCGATCTCCGACGGCATCACCATGCCCTCTTTGCCGGTTTCGGCGATGGTCTGGATGATGGTTGGCGTAAACACGCGGTGCATTCCGGTAATGACTAACAGCGGCCAGAGCGCGCCCATAATCGCTACCGACAGCCAGCCCAGATAGCTGTGGATGGTGTACACCACCGACGAAATGCCGCTGCCAATCCAGATACCAATCGGGCCAATCAGCATGATGGCGATGGGCGCGGCGATCAGCACAATCAGCATCGGTTTCAGGAAGTTCTTGGTCACCGCTGGCGTGATTTTGTCCACCCAGCGTTCAATATAGGAGAGTATCCAGGTCATGCAGAGCGCCGGGATCACGGTATAGGTATATTTTACTGCTGTGACCGGAATACCAATGAAATCCACCGGTTGCCCTTGCGCGGCTTTGGCCATCAGGTCAACGAAGTTCGGGTGCACCAGCACGCCCGCAATGGCTATCGCCAGCGACATATTGGTTTTGAATTTCAACGCGGCCGAGGCGGCCACCATGATCGGCAGGAAGAAAAACGCACCGTCGCCAATCACGTTGAGAAGGGTGAGCGTCGGCGCGCCTTTCTCATAAACGCCCGACATCTCCAGCACCATCGCCAGCAGTTTGACCATCGAACCGCCGATAATCGCCGGGATCAGCGGCGACATGGTGCCAATTAGCGCATCGAGAATGCCCGCGCCGATGCGCCGCAGAGTGATTTTGTCGTTGCGCGGCAGCGCGCGTTCCACCCGCGCGCCTTCCGGCAGCAGTTTCAGGACTTCGGCATACGCCTGCGACACCGTGTTGCCGATGATGACCTGGCACTGGTTCTCATTGCGTACCACGCCGAGCACGCCGGGAATGGCCTTAAGGCGCGTCGCGTCCACGGCGCTGTCATCGTTCAGTACAAAGCGCAGGCGCGTCATGCAGTGTGTGACCGCCGCCACGTTACCGCCACCGCCAATCGCCTCGACGACCGCGCCCGCCAGCGCTACGTAATTCTTTGACATGATGGTGAACTCTCTCGTTATCACACGCCGTGGCACCAGAGCCGCCCCTGCGCGTTTATTATTTTAAATTCAGGTACTTGCCATGCGTTACGGCGCTAAACGCCGCGTCGCGCTGACAGGATGATGTAATAGGTAACCGGTTCCACATTAGAGTGGTTGTGGTCATAAAACAGATCAACTGAAATTTAATCGGGCTTTAAAATCTGTGATGCGGATCGCCATCAGGTGCGCGTAAGCGTGCGCGATCTCCTGCCGCCTTACCGGGAAATGTGTAGAATGTGCGGCAATTAAGCCGAGCCGGAGGGATAACATGTCGACAATGCAGGAAGTGGCCAAAAAAGCGGGCGTCTCTAAGGCCACCGTGTCTCGCGTGCTCTCCGGCAAAGGGTATGTGAGCGAAGAGACGCGCAAGCAGGTGTTCGAAGCTATCGACGCGACCGGCTACCGCCCCAATCTGCTGGCGCGCAATCTCGCGACCAACACCTCCCAGTGCATCGGGATGGTGGTCACCAACACGCTCTACAGCGGCAGCTACTTCAGCGAAATCCTCTCGCGCGCGGCGAAAAAGCTGGAAGAAAATGGCCGCCAGTTGATTCTGGTGGACGGTAAACACAGCGCCCGCGAAGAGCGCGAGGCGATTGAATTTCTGCTCGATTTACGCTGCGACGCCATCATCCTCTATCCGCGTTTTCTCGGCGTTGACGAGATTGACGAGATCATCAGCCAGACCCGCCAGCCGGTGATGGTGGTGAACCGCAAGCTGCGTAAACACCAGAGCCACTGCGTTTGCTGCGACCATAAAACCGCGAGCTTTAACGCCACCCGCGCGCTGCTGGAGCGCGGGCATCGCGACATCGCTTTTATCACCGGATCGCCCGATTCCCCTACCGCGCTGGAGCGTCTGGCAGGCTACAAAGAGGCGCTGCGCCAGCACGGCATTACGCCTGCGGCGTCGCTGATTGTGGAAGGCAAATGGACACCCGCAAGCGGCGCGCAGGCGGTAAACACGCTGCTGGAAAGCGGCACCTCATTCAGCGGGCTTATCGCCAGTAACGACGATATGGCGGTCGGCGCGCTGAAAGCGCTGACGGACGCAGGCATTCCGGTGCCGCAGCGGGTGTCGCTGATAGGCTTTGACAACAGCCCCACCGCGCCCTTTCTAAGCCCGGCGCTCGCCAGCGTGAAAGACCCTGTCACGGATATGGTGCATGACACGATAAACCGCCTGATCGCGATGCTCGACGGCGGCTATCTCTCGCGCGATAACCTGTTCGTTTCAGAGCTTATCCTGCGCGATTCGGTGGGGAATGGGCCTTACTGTGCCCGCTCGTAAGTGGCGCTGATTTTTAACGGGAAAGTCTCCGCCGTCGCGAAATGTGCGGCGAATAAGCGCAGCGGACCGCCTTTAAGGCTCTGGAAATAGTAGTACGCCGAATAGCGGTTGCCGGGGCGGTAACTGAATCCCAAATCGGGTAAACATTGCCCGCGCGCCACGTGGCGTTTCGCCTCGGGCAACTGCGATTCCATTAAGGACTCTCCCCTCTCGCTGTATATCTCAACCGAACGGATGACCTCATCAGGTTGATTCGCCACCAGCAAACAGACCGTATCGCCGCGCGCCATTACCGCGGCGGGCTCTTCAAGAGATATCTTGTCCGCACCGGACGGACACCCCGTCAGTAAACCGGTTAGCATCACGACAAGCAGGCGTTTCATCTTCCCTTTCCTTTCGCATTCCCAGGTATGCGAGAGTATCGCGTTGCTTGCGGGCGCGCCTGTCGACGCGCCGAAAAATGACCGTTTTCAGATTTGCACAAGACGCCCTACGGCTCGCTTTTCACCACGTAACGCGTAGCGGGAAAGCGGTTCAAAATCAGGTGCACTAAAAACACCATTGTCAGCGTGATAAGCAGCGACACGGTGACGGAGCTGATGCGGTAGAGATCGCTGAAAACCAGATCGGTGTCGGGGTGAAGGTTCTGCCCGAACATGATGCCGAGCGTGGTGATACTGGCGAACCCGACGCCCGCGCCGACCTTTTCCATCACGTGCAGGCGGGCGCTGAAGGCGAAACCGAGCGCGATAAGCGGCATCATCAGCACCATATGGCTGCTGTGATCGTAGAGCACCAGCTGCACCAGCAGCACATAGAGACAGCCAATCACCACGCCCACCACGCGCCACAGCGAACTTAACACCGCGCCGCGATAGTGCATGGGAAAGAGGATCAGGATGCCCGCCATCAGCGCCGAGAGCGAATCGCTTAAATCCGCCATCTGAAACACCACGAAATTCAGCGTCGCGACCGTGCCGGAGAGCAAATATTCATGGCGCACCCGCGCGGCGTCTTTTTCAATCAGCGGCGGCGGCTTGCGCGGTTCGACATCCGGCAACAGATAGTGCATCAGCGCGCTTAAGCCCACGGCCATCACGCTCGCTTCCATGTTGGAAAAGAGCAGCGTGTGCCAGTCGCTGGTCGGGTAGCTCATAAAGTTGAGCATCACGCTCTGGCAGACGACGCCCATCGAGCCGAAGAGAAACAGCGGGCCTTTGCTCATAAAGCGAAAACGCATGACGTAGAGCGCAAACACCACGCCGGTCATGATCACCGGCCATTGCGACAGATAACCGACAATAATCACCATTTCGACGCAGTTCAGCGCGGCGCTGAAGATAAACTGCTTCGCGACGTGGCGGTTAAATACCGGCACCAGCGACAGCAGCATGATCGGATAGATAACAAAAAAGACGCCGTAGCTGGTGTTATAGAAACTCGAAATGCTGAGCGCGATAACGCCCGCCAGCATGATGCGTAGTGTCTGGCGGAAATCATTCGCCGTATAGACGATGTTGCCGTGCGGGGTAAAGACCCGCGCCAGTGTATTAATAGACATAGTTAATACACATAGTGCAGCAGGCTTATCAGGTGGATCTGTACGCCTGAGAAGAAGCGGGCGAACGGACCTTCGCTGTTATAGAGCTGCACGGTGGCGCGCGCGCCGGTCGGCAGCGTCGCAGGCAACGGCTCGTCCAGCGCCACGTGAATGCGCATACGCCGCGCGTCGCGCACCCAGCGGTTCGACTCCTCCGGCTGCGAGAGCTGGCCATTCACCGCCTGCTGGCCCGCCAGTATCCCGGCGTCGTGGCTGGTGACGTGCGCGTGGAACACCTGGCCTGGCAGCGCGTCGAACACCACCGCCGCGTCGGTGCCCGCGTGCGTGTGGCGCAGGCTCTTCTCGCGAAAATCAGCCACGATATCGGTGTGCTCGCTCACCAGCGCCAGCGCGGGCGTGCCGGCGGCGGCAAACCAGCCGGGGCTTAATTGCAGGTTGCTGACGGTGCCGTCGGCTTCGGCGCGGATCTGCGTCCAGCCGAGATTAAGCTGCGCGTCCTGTAGCGCGTTGCGGTATTTCTGTAGCGTCACGTTACGGTTGTCGTCACGCTCGCCGCGCTCGATGGTCAGTTCGTTGATTTTCGCCTCCAGCTGCGCCACCGCCTGTTCGCTGGTCTGCCAAGTGGTGCGTACCTTATCGAGATCCTGCTGCGAGACGTTTTGCATCGTGCTCAGGCGCTGGTAGCGATCAAAGGTGACTTTATCGTTGCGGGCCGTCAGGCGGGCGGTGTTGAGATTCGCCCTGGCGGCGACAATCTGCGCGTCCAGCTGCTCGTTGGCAAGCCGCGCCTGGCGCAGCGCGATTTCCGCCGCCTCGACGCGGTTGGTAAACGGCGCGGCATCCAGCTCAAACAGCAGATCGCCCTTTTTCACGTGGCTGTTGTTGGCGACATGCACCGCCGCCACGTAGCCCGACACGCGCGAGGAGACGGGCGTCACCACACGCATCACGGTGGAATCCGGCGTCAGCGGGATCCAGATATCGGCGAGAATGAAGTAAACGAACATCGCCAGGAAAGTGGCAATACTCACCCTTACCCAGCGGGCAAATTTTTGTTCCGGAGTCATCATAGTTATTGTGCGTTGTTAGCGTCTTCGTCGCGGATCGTGCGCAGATTACGCGCGATCTGGTTTAAGATGTCGCTGAAGATGTCCATATCCTGCGCGGGAATATTGTGTGACACGCGCGCCTGGTAGCGCGCAATCACCGTGTTAAGCGTGGCGAGCATCGCCCGGCCGTCGTCGGTGAGCGAAACCAGGCGAATGCGTTTGTCCCAGGGTGACGTAGTGCGCACCAGCAAACCTTTACTTTCAAGGCACGCCAGCGTGCGCATCAGCGGCGGCAGTTCAATGCCCTGCACCTGCGCCAGTTCGCTGACCGAAAGATTATCCCCCTGCTGATCGAGCTGCATCAGCACCGTCCAGCCAGACTGCGTCAGGCCGGTGTCGGTAATCGCACTATCAATAATGGCGCGCCACTGACGCACTATCATCGCCATGCGCATGCCCATCGGACGGCGGGCGAACCGTTCATCTTCAGTCACTGGAGGCTCCCTTCAGTTAGCGGGAGGGCAAATTAATACTTATCAGGGTAAGTATCAAGAAACAGGCGGCAGAAAAGCATGGATTGCGAAAGGCGCGGGCCGCGGCATAGGCTTCGCGGCCCGTGATGGTCAGGCGTGATTACTGGCTGAGACGGCTTGCGATAAGCCGCAGCTCATCGGCGATTTTGCGCATATCCGGCGTGTCGTCTTCACGCGGGCCGGTGGAGTGGCGGATCACCAGCCGCGCCGGGAGAATGGAAGAAAGCCGTGAGGCGTCGCTTTCGCTCGCTTCCAGCAACCGCCGCACCGCCTCTTTGCCCTGCATGTCGAGATCGAGCGAGACAGTGGTCAGCGCCGGATAGAAAAACGAGCTTTCGTAGGTGTCGTCATAGCCAATCACCGATTTCTGCCCCGGAATGGAGAGCTGCTGCTGATGAAACGCGCTCAGCACGCCAAGCGCCATCTGGTCGTTCGCCACCAGCGCGGCGGTGAAATGCGGCGCTTCACGCAACATTTGCAGCGCGCCCGCGTAACCGCTCTGCGCGTCCCAGTTGCCATGCAGCACCGTCACCGGCGTTAAGCCGTAGCTCTCCAGCGTCTCAAGCCAGCTTTTGAGGCGCAACCGGGCGGACACCGAGCGCTCCGGCCCCGCCAGCAGCGCGATATCGCGATGCCCGAGCTCGTATAAATACTTCACGCTCGCGCGCGTGCCGTCCGCTGGATTAAAAGAGACGTTAAACACCGAGCTGTACGGGTCTACATCAAGGAACAGGCACAGGATGTCGTCGTTATCGGCGGCGATTTTCTCCGCTTCCTGGGTCTCCAGCGGTACGTTGATGATAACCTTATCCACCAGCTGGGACTTGAGTTCGTTGATAGAATCCTGAATCCCCTGGCTGACGTTCTCATCGATCATTGAGATCAATACCTGGTAGCCATCCAGATTTGCGTAACGTTTCACCGCCGCCGCCACCTGTGACGGCGCATGGAGCGCAAGCGACGTGGTGACCAGGCCAAGCGTCATGCTCTGCTTGCCGACCAGCTGCTGCGCCAGCCGGTTAGGCACATAACGCAGATGCGCGATCGCCTCTTCCACCTTGCGGCGCGTGGCTTCAGAGACATTCGCGGACTTATTCAAAACACGAGACACCGTCTGGTAGGAAACCCCCGCATGGCGGGCGACGTCTTCCAGTGTGGCGCTTTTAGACTTCATGTTCCGGTTCCTTTTTCATGGGCTGCGCTGATTGTAACAGGCACCAGCCGGAAAAGCCTTTTCTGCCTAAATCCCCGTTATCCGCTCGCTTAACCAAGTATTACGTTCACAATACATAAAACTCGTGAGAAACATCACCGTTCGTTACAAAAATGCCTGATTTATTTGCACTGAGTCACAATTAATTAAGATCAAAATTGCCTGAAATTCTGCAAAGGCGTTTTATGGCCTCGGTTATGTGAACGTAATACAAAACAATAAAAGAGGTTACTATGAACACTACGCTACGCACAGTGGCCGTTGCGTTAGCTGCCGCGCTGACTTCACCTTGTCTGCTGGCCGCTTCATCTTCTGTACCTATTGATTTTCATGGCTATTTGCGTGGCGGCGTGGGCGTCTCGCAGGATGGTGGCCAGGAAGAGTGGCAGAAAAACAAGCTGGGGCGTCTGGGTAACGAAACCGACACCTATGGCGAAGTGGAGCTGGGCTCTGAAGTCTACAAAAAAGACGAAGTCAGCTTTTATGTCGACAGCATGGTCAGCATGGTGTCCGACGGCTCTAACGATAACGAAAGCACGCTTAACGACGATGCCCAGTTCGGCCTGCGCCAGTTAAACCTGCAAATTAAAGGGTTGATCCCGGGCGATCCGAACGCGGTTATCTGGGGCGGCAAGCGCTACTACCAGCGCCACGATCTGCACATCATCGATACCAAATACTGGAACATCTCCGGCTCTGGTGCCGGGATCGAAAACTACACCTTAGGCCCGGGCGCGATCTCCTTCGCGTGGATCCGCGGCGACGCCAACGATCTCGACTACCGCGTCGATGGCGATAACGATGTGAACATCAACTATCTGGATCTGCGTTACGCAGGCTGGAAGCCGTGGACAGGCGCCTGGACGGAATTTGGCATCGATTACGCCATGCCAAACCCAACCGACAAACAGAAAGAGTACGGCGGGCTGTATGAAGCCGACAACGGCGTGATGCTGACCGGTGAAATCAGCCAGGACATGCTCGGCGGCTATAACAAACTGGTATTGCAGTACGCCAACAAGGGCCTCGCGCAGAACATGGTGTCGCAGGGCGGCGGCTGGTATGACATGTGGAACTACGTTAACGACGCCACCGGCTATCGCGTGATCAACACCGGTCTGATTCCGATCACCGACAAGTTCTCGTTTAACCATGTGCTGACCTGGGGCTCGGCGGAAGACATCACCGCCACGACCGATAAATCGCGCCTGCTCTCGCTGGTAGGCCGTGGTCAGTACCAGTTCACGCAGTATGTGCGCCTCATCGGGGAAGTGGGCGGATTCTGGCAGAAGGACACCTATAACAACGGCACGGATTACAAGCAGAGCGGCGAAAAATACACTATCGCACTCGGCCTCGCCGATGGCCCGGAATTTATGTCACGCCCGGAACTGCGCGTGTTTGCCTCTTATCTGAACGATTCACAGAACGGTAAATCCCTGCAGGACGGCACGGCGGACGACACCTGGAACTTCGGTGTTCAGGTCGAAGCCTGGTGGTAAGAAGCAGTCCCTGGCGCTAACACGCGTCAGGCTGTGCGGGCGGCGGCCCGAAACCGCTGCCCGCAGCGTTGTCTGATGCAGACACGCAGAGTAAGCGTTGTATCTCTGAGTGATGGCACTGCCATCAAGGCGTCACTGCCGCTGATGCACCCTCGTTGCCTTTTGCGGGATAACCTTTTATGCAGGGTTATCCCGCTTTTTTATCACGCGTTTCTGAAACGCTCATCCAGCAGTTTGCGCAGCGCGTCGGATTGCTTGCCGAAAATCGCATGGACTTCCTGGCCGAGAATAATCACGCCTAATGCCCCTTCCGACTGCAACGCCTCGGTATCAACGCGGGTCAGCTCTTTGACTTTGACGCGCAGACGCGTCATGCAGGCGTCCACGCTCTCAATATTCTCCTGCCCGCCGAAATCCGCCACCAGACGCGCGATCTGCTCGCGCTCCTCTTCGGTTAACGTCTGGGTAGTGGCGGGCTGCGGGCGGGTGACGTGGTGCAGAAACGATTTCAGGCTAACCATAGCGGCTCCTTTTTCAGACCAGATAATAAAAAAGCGCCCGTTCGGGTGAACGGGCGCGCAGGGAACAACTCAGGCGAGGCGGCGGCGCAGAATGCGACAGCCCCAGGGGGCGAGCGACAGCCTGCCGCTCAGCGCGTCGCCGGTCAGCATATCGGCGCAGCCCTCCGGCAGCGTCACCGACTGCGGCGCGCCGGTGTAGTTTTCAACGAAGATAAACGCGGATTCGCCATCGTGGCGGGCATGCGCGGTGACGCCCGGCGGGAAATCCGCCGCCAGCGCGCGCGCAAGCGCCAGCTCGTTAATGATGTTGCCGAAGAAATCGCGCTGGAAGGCGAGATCGTTACGCGAGGCCACATACCAGGCTTTGCCCGCGCCAAACGCGTTCACCGTCACCGCCGCGCGTCCGGCATAGAAATCGTCGCGATAGGTGGCGAGCGCCGTCGCGCCTTCGGTGTGGATGAGATCGCACAGATGGCGCACCTGATACGGTCCCTGCAAGCCCGCCTCGTTGCCCGCGAGCCCCTGAATCAGGTTGCGTTCGCCGTCGGCAAGGCAGTCAATCTCTTCCGCCCAGATGCCCAGCAGCTTACGCAGCGGGCCGGGGAAACCGCCGAGATGGCAAAGATCGGTCTCGTTGACGATGCCGCTCCAGTAGGTGGTCACGAAGTGGCCGCCCTGTTCGACAAAGGCTTCGGCGCGCTGCGCAAACCCGTCGCGCACCATGTAGAGCATCGGCGCGATAACCAGTTTATAGCCGCTCAGATCGGCGTCGGCGTTAATGATATCGACCGCGATCCCCTGCTCCCAGAACGGCCGGTAGTGCTCGGCGACGGTCTTTTCATACTCCAGCCCCAGGTTGCGCGGCCCCTGCGCGTCATCCATCGCCCAGCGGCTTTCCCAGTCGAAAATCACCGCCACCTGCGCGTCCACGCGCGCGCCGACCACCGGATCAAGCTGGCTTAAGATATCGCCAAGCTGCGCCACTTCGCGCCCGATGCGGGTGTCGATATGACCGACGTGATCCACCACCGCGCCGTGGAATTTCTCCACCGAGCCGCGGCTCTTGCGCCACTGGAAGTACTGCACCGAATCCGCGCCGTGCGCCACCGCCTGGAGCGAAGAGAGAATATGCATGCCCGGCTTTTTCAGCTTGCTGGTGGGCTGCCAGTTGGTGGTTCCCGGCGTTGATTCCATCAGCACAAACGGTTTGCCGTGCTTTAAGGTGCGCATCAGGTCGTGGTACATCGCGGTGTAGCAGGCAAGCTCGGTTTCGTCTTTATCGCGGTGCCACATCGGGTAGCTGTCCCAGGAGATAAAGTCGAGCGGTTCGGCGAGCTGCCAGTAGTCGTAATCGTAGAAATACTCCATGAAGTTGGTGGTGGCCGGTAATTCCGGGTTCACCGCCTTCAGCGGGGCCAGTTCGTGACGGCAGAAATCAGTGACCTGCGCGGTATTAAAGCGCCGCCAGTCGAGATTCAGACCGTGAATAGAGTTTTCGCCCTGCGGCGCCGGGGATTCAATCTGCGACCAGTCGGTAAAGGTATGGCTCCAGAAGGTGCTCCACCACGCCTCGTTGAGTTTATCGAGCGTGCCGTAGCGCGCTTTCAGCCAGCCGCGGAAATTCTCCTGGCACAAATCGCAATGACACTCGCCGCCATATTCGTTGGAGATATGCCAGCCGAGCACCGCCGGATGGTGCGCGTAACGCTCCGCCAGCAGGCGATTGATGGTGGCGGTTTTGTCGCGATAGACCGGCGAACTCATGCAGTGGTTGTGGCGGCCGCCATGCAGCGCCGGAACGCGGTCGCGCCCGACGCGCAGCACCTGCGGATACTTCTGCGACATCCAGGCCGGACGCGCGCCGCTCGGCGTGGCGAGAAACACGTGAATGCCGCCCTGATACAGCTTGTCGATAATCTCGTCTAGCCACTCGAAGCGAAACACGCCCTCTTCAGGCTCCAGTTTCGCCCAGCTAAAAATGCCCACCGACATCACGTTGCATTTCGCCTGCTGCATCATGGCGATATCGCTCTCTACCGTGCCGGGGTAGTTCTCCCACTGCTCCGGGTTATAGTCCGCACCGTGCAAAAGGGCGCTGACCTTCGGACTTAAAGGCGCAAATTTGTTCATTTACAGGCTTCCTGATACGGCATACCCGTCCGGCGTCACCCGGCGGGCGCGCGGCCTGCCAGGTGAAAGCATCAGGGTATAAATGGAATAAAAGGATTAATTAAAGACTTTTACCGATGGCAGCACGTTGCCGTGGCAATCGAAAAACGCCTGGTTTTCGCGGGCGTTGCCGGTTTTCCATTCGTCATGGATATATTTCATGCCCGCAGGCGTCGCCCAGGTGTTCCCCGGTACGGCAATCCAGGCCGGCTCCCAGTAAAAAATGCCTTTGCCGCGATGGTTTTCGACGTTCGCCACGCTCTGCATCAGGTCATGCACGTAGTCGTACTGGCCCTGCACCGTCGCCGGGTAGCCGCCCTCTTTTTCCTCTTTCTGCTGGAAGCTGTTTTCGGCGTTGTCGCAGTTCTCCAGCGTGTACGCATAGGCGGCTTCCACCACAATCACATCTTTGTTGTAGCGCTTGCTAATGTCGTCCATGTTGGCTTTCAGCGCGCTGATGGGGCCGTTCCAGTAGGTGTACATGGAAAGACCAATGACATCGAACGGCACCTGGCGTTTGGTGATTTCATCGAACCACCAGCGGAAGGTGTCGTTTTTGGTGCCTTCGGCCAGATGCAGCATGATTTTCACCTGCTCGCCCTGGGTCAGGTTTTCGCGCAGGCCGCTGATAGCAGCGTTCAGCAGCCCGGCGAGACGATCAAACTCGCCGCCGCCCTGCCCCCAGCTTTTGCCTTCCGGCCACAGAATGCCGCCGTTAATTTCATTGCCGATCTGCACCATATCCGGCAGCACGCCCGCCTTTTTGAATTCGGCGATGGTGTCGCGGGTGTAGTCGTGGATCGTGGTTTTGAGCTGGTCGTAGTTCTGGTTTTCCCAGGCTTTCGGCTTGAACTGCTTGCCGGGGTCGGTCCAGAAATCGCTGTAGTGGAAATCGAGCAGCAGGCGCATCCCCTGCGCTTTCACGCGTTTTGCCAGCGCAAGCGTGGTGGCGAGATCGTTGGTGCCGCCGCCGTAAGGCGCGCCCGCGCTGTCTTTCGGGTCAACCCACAGGCGCAGGCGCACGTAGTTCACGCCGTTCTCGCGCAAAATGGTCAGCGCGTCCTGTTGCTTGTGGTCAGCGTCGTAGAACTTCGCGCCCTGGCGCTCCAGCTCCGGCAGTGTGGAGATATCCGCACCTTTGATAAAATTCGCCGGGAGGTTAAGCGGCTTTGGCGTTATCTGCGTCATGTTGGCGGCGAAAGCGGAAAAACAGCAGGCCAGCGAGACAGCAAGCAGTGCGGGTTTACACAGTTTCATCAGATTATCCTTTGGTACTGCCGGAGGTCAGACCGGAGACGAAGTATTTTTGTAAGGCCAGATAGAGAATCGCGACCGGCACCGCAATCAGCACCGCGCCCGCGGCGTAGGTGGTGTAGCTCGCGCCCATCTTCTGCGCGACCAGGTTATAAAGCCCAATCGGCAGCGTGTATTTATCCGGCGTGCGCAGAATGGTGCTGGAGAGAATGAAATCCCCGAGCGGCCCGGTAAAAGAGAACAGCGCCACCACCGCCACAATCGGTTTAGAGAGCGGCATGATGATTTCGATGAAAATCCGGAAGTTGCTGGCGCCGTCCATGCGCGCGGATTCGTCGAGGTCTTTCGGAATAGCGTCCAGATAGCCTTTCATCAGGTACGTGTTCATCGGGATCATCCCGGCGACGTAAATCAGCACCAGCGCCAGGTGGCTGTTAATCAGCCCGAGCAGCTGCGAGAGCACGAAAATGGCGATCAGCGCGGAAAACTGCGGGATCATCTGCAACAGCAGGAACAGCATCAGCCCGTTCTGGCGGCCCTTAAAGCGAAAGCGCGAGAACGCATAGGCGGTGAAGCTGACGCTGATTAACGTCAGCACCATCGTCAGGAAGCTGATTTTCATCGAGTTCCAGTACCAGGTGACGTAATTCACCTGGCCGTTGAAGAGATCGGCGTAGTGCTGGAACGAGAGGTTTTCCGGAATTATCGAGCTGCTGAGCAGGCTGTTGCCCGCGTTCAGCGACGCGCCTACCGTCCAGATCAGCGGATAAATAATGATCGTGCTGACCGTCAGGATCAGCAGCCACGACAGCGAGAGCCGCAGCCACTTTTCCTGTTTCATGCTTTGTCTTTTAGCCATGGTGTCTCCTTATGCCGTCTCGTCATTTTTGAACGACTTCGTGGCGCGGAACTGCCACAGCGCCAGCCCCACCACAAAAATGGAGAGCAGAATGGTTATCGTCGCGGCGATGGCGTACTGGGACGAAGACATCGTCAGCTTGTAGATCCACGAGACCAGAATATCGGTGCCGCCCGCGTTGGAGCCGGCCACCGCAGGCCCGCCGTTGTTAAACAGGTAGATGATGTTGAAGTTGTTAAAGTTGAACGTGTATTGCGTGATGATGATGGGCGCAATCGCGTAGAGCACCAGCGGCAGCGTAATGGTGCGCAGGCGCGTCCAGGTGCTGGCCCCATCCATTTTCGCGGCCTCATACAAATCATCCGGGATCGCCTGCAGCACGCCGGTGGTCATCGCGAAGACAAACGGGAAGCCAAGCCACGTCTGCATCACGATGAGCGCGGTTTTGGTCCAGAACGGATCGGTCATCCAGGGTTTCGGCGCGATGTTGAAGAACGCCAGGATCGCGTTGTTAATCACCCCGAAGCTGTCGTTAAACATCCCGGCGAACACCAGAATGGTGACAAAGCCCGGCACCGCCCACGGCAGAATGAAAATGGTGCGGATAAGCGGCTTAAAGCGCAGATCTTTCTGGTTCACCAGAATCGCCAGCAGCACGCCCACGGTGCACTGGAATGTGGTGGCGAGCAGGGTCCAGACCACCGTCCACTGCAACACGTCAAAGAATGTCGAGCGCCAGATGGAGAGCGTGAAAATATTGACGAAATTCTTAAGCCCCACCCAGTCCACTAGCTTCGCAGGCGGCGTGTGGTAGAGGTTGTAGTTGGTGAACGCGATGGCGAAACCAAAAAGGATCGGGAATACGACCAGGAACACCAGCAGAATAAAGCCGGGCGCAATCATCAGATACGGAAAGCCGTCCGAGAGCAGCAGCTGGTACTGTTTACGCACGCTGTTAAGCGTCAGCCCTTCGTCGCGGCGCTTGCCGTTCACCCACGCGTCGCGCAGCGAGAAGTAATAGACCGTCAGCCCAAAGCCCACCACCAGCAGGCTCAGAATCCCTTCTGCCAGCAGGAAGATGGAGTTGTCGCGCGGCACCTCTTCACCGAGCGTATAAAGCCCCCACAGCCCCACACGCAGGAAATCGTGAAACACCCCGAGAAAGCTTGCGAGCAACACCAGAAAGGTGACGCCTTTTAGCCACTGACGGTTATAAAACTGGCCCACGCCCGGCAACAGAGCGCAGAGCAGCGCGCACCAGGCGTGTCGGCCCGCCCCTCGGGCAACGGGCATCTTTTCGCTGGGACTGATAATCACACACGGCTCCTTCTGAAAACGGGAGGCGCCCCTCCCGCTTTTAACGGTTCATCCGGCGACGCCCGCAGACGCCGCCGGGTACGGCTTACTGATTACTGGCCTGCATCGCTTCGATCTGCATGGTTATCTGTTTCACCGCGTTATCGAGCGCGGTTTTCGGCTCCTGCTTGCCGGTGACGCTCAGCTCCAGCGCCGCGTTGGCAGGCGCCCACACTTCGCCCATTTCAGGAATGCCCGGCATCGCGCTGGCGCGTGCCGCCTGTACGGCCACCGCACTCGCTTTCTGGTCGCCTTTAATTACCGGATCGTCCATCAGCGCCACCAGCGGCGGGATCTCGCGGGTCGCGATGTAGCGCGTTTTCACATACTGCGGCTGGTTGATGAACTCAATAAACTGCTGCGCCAGGGCTTTGTCTTTGCTCCAGGTGGAAACCACGTAGCCTTTCACGCCGAGGAACGAGCTCATCGGTTTGCCGTCCGGCAGCGTCGGCAGCGGCGCCACGCCGTAGTTAATGCCTGCGGCTTCGTAAGGCTGGAACGCCCACGGGCCGTTAATCACCGCCGCCGCTTTTTTCTCGGTAAACAGCGAATCGATGGCGTTCAGGCCGTTATCGCCGATGATCCCGGCCGGGAAGACGCCGTCGGCATAGAATTTTTTCAGGAAGGTGACGGCTTCCACCGCGCCGGGCTTGTTGAGGCCGACATCCAGCGGGTTAAAGCCGCCTTTGTCGTTTTTCCCGAAGATGTAGCCGCCCATCGGGCCGATAGCGCCCCAGCTGTAGTAAATCTGGTCAAACTTGGCGAGCAGGCCGTACTGGTTTTTCGCGCGCTGCGCTTTGGAGAAGTCATACCAGGCCTGCAGGCTGTCGAACGGCTTTTCCACCAGATCTTTGTTGTAGATAAGCACCAGCGTTTCAACGGCTTTCGGCACGCCGTACTGGGCGTTATCCATGCGGAACGCCGCAATGGAAGATGGCGTAAAGGCGTCGGTCTGCGCTTTATCAAGCGTCAGCGGCGATAGCAGCCCCTGCACCACCGCGCCGCCCAGCTGATCGTTTGGGATCACCAGCACATCCGGGCCGATCCCCGCCGGGCCGTCGAGACGCAGTTTTTCCAGCTGTTGGGCGAACGGCATCTCCTGCATGTTCACTTTCACGTCGTACTGCTTTTCAAAAGCCGCCACGGCATCCTTAATTCCGGCGGATTTTTTAATGTCTTCCCACACGTTAAGCTGTCGGGTCGCCGCGCTGGCACCAGCGCTGACCATCAGGGCGGAGAGAACCAGGGCGGTAAGGATGTTCTTTTTCATTATCAACCTCATGTGAAGGTATAACAATTAAGTCGTTTTTATTTGGTGCTTCGCTTCTGTTTTAAAACTCAACCGCTGTAACCACGCAGCCTGCGAAAGCCCACTCAGCGCGTTTCCATTTTGTTATACGCTACGCTGCCAACCCTGATAACTCTACAAAAAACTGTGCGTTGTGTGATCGTCGTTACAGAAATGAAAACCGGCGATAGGGGGCGAAATCCGGGGAAGTTATAGTCATGACACTGATTTAAAGCCGTTGCGTATCACTCCGCTGAATTGTTACACGTAATACAAAATAAGGTTCAGCGCCCGTCAGAAACGCCCGCGGCCACCACGGCTTACACTTTCGAGGAACCCTGATGTCCAGCATAAGACTGAGGAATGTCACCAAACGGTTCGGGAAAACCGAAACCCTGCACAATATCAATCTCGATATTGCCGACGGCGAATTTGCGGTGTTCGTCGGGCCGTCCGGCTGCGGAAAGTCCACGCTGCTGCGCATGATCGCGGGCCTTGAAGAGGTGAGCGACGGCGAGGTGCTGATTGGCGATGAGGTGATGAACGATGTCGCGCCCGCGCACCGCGGCGTGGCGATGGTTTTTCAGTCCTACGCGCTCTACCCGCACATGACGGTGGCGGAGAACATGGGCTACGGGCTGAAGGTCAATAAAGTGCCGAAAGATCAGATCCGTCATCAGGTGGAGATGGTGGCGAAAACGCTGCAACTCTCGCACCTGCTGGACCGCAAACCCAAACAGCTCTCCGGCGGCCAGCGCCAGCGCGTGGCGATTGGCCGCGCGATTGTGCGTAACCCGCAGGTGTTTATGTTCGACGAGCCGCTCTCGAACCTTGACGCTGAACTGCGCGTTGAGATGCGTCTGCATATCGCGAGGCTCCACCAGGAGCTGAAAACCACGATGGTGTATGTCACGCACGATCAGGTCGAGGCGATGACGCTCGCCGATAAAATCGTGGTGATGAATTACGGCAAGGTGGAGCAGATGGGCTCACCGATGGCGCTTTACTACAACCCGGTGAATAAATTCGTGGCCGGGTTTATCGGCTCGCCGAAGATGAATTTCCTGCCAGCCACCGTGGCGCGCTGGGAAGAAGGCGCGCTGGACGTCACGCTCTCGCAGGGCAAAACGCTGCGGCTCGCCATTCACACCGCGCCGCTGAAGCAAGGCGATGCGGTGACGCTGGGTATTCGCCCGGAGCATCTCTCCACCGGCGCGCAGACGGAAGCCTCGTTAACCTTTAACTGCGAAGTGGTGGAGCGCCTTGGCAACAACACGTACCTGTTTGGCCAGTGTTACGGGCATGACAACGTGAAAATTCTGCTACCGGGCGACGTGCATTTCAGCCCGTGGCAGGCGGTGGAAGTGGGCTTTAACCCGCGCGACTGTATGGTGTTTGACGCCGACGGCCTGCGCATCAGCGCCGAAACGGACGTCCCGCACGCGCATTAATGTTCTCCTGCGTCGGTCCAGGGCGGGCCGACGATTTTCCCGCCGCTTTTCGGATTTCACAAAGGTTCCTTCCCCTAATCGCTGTATATAATACCAGTATTTTGCAGGCTGGCTTTGCTGCCGTTTAAGGAGGAACTATGTCGACATTATCCGTGCTCCCTGAAGTTTTACCCGAGGCGCTGGCGTTACCCGCGCCCGCCGCGCTGACCGAGCTGCGCCGCATCCGCGTGAGCTACGCCAGCCGCTTTCATGACGGCGTGAGCCTTGCCGCGCTGACGCTTCGCGGCAAATGGCTGGAGGAAGCCGGTTTCCCTACCGGCACCGATGCAGATGTGCGGGTGATGCCCGGCTGTATTGTCATTACGGCGCGCGCGCCGGAGCCGGAAGATCCGCCGCTGTTGAGATCCCTGCGCCGCGTCTGCAAGCTGTCGGTGCGCAAGCAACAACAGGTGCAGGAGTTCATCGAGGTCATCGCCGGCAAGCGTAAAAAGAAAGTGTGAATGCGCGCGGGCAACACGCCGCCCGCGCCGGGGTTTAATACGTATCGTCGCGTCGCAGCCCGACGTCGCGCAGCTGCGCCTCGTTCATTCTGCTGAGCACTTTTCGGGTCTGCGCGCGCAGCCGCCAGGCTTTCCAGGCGCGCCAGATCAGTATGAAGCCGATAAATGGTCTGCGGGGTCGGTTCTCGTGAAATTCCATCGTCGCTCTCCTGTATCAGGCTGAGCCTTATGATGGCCGGGATCGCCGGTAACAATACAGATTCACAAAATCTATTTGTTAACCATACAGAAGCGCGACAGATGCGGCTGAAAGGCGTATTGTGCCGTTATCTGTACCGGTTTTGTGATCTGTACTGTATTAATGGAGCATACAGCATGACGCGTTATCAGCACCTCGCCTGCCTGCTGGCGGAGCGTATCGAACAGGGCCTTTATCGCCACGGTGAAAGACTGCCGTCGGTGCGCAGCCTGAGCCAGGAGCATGGCGTCAGCATCAGCACCGTGCAGCAGGCGTATCTGGTGCTGGAGAATCAGCAGCTTATTGTGCCGCGCCCGCGCTCGGGGTATTTTGTCGCGCCGCGTAAAATGCAGCCGCCGGTGCCTGCGATGACGCGCCCGGTACAGCGCCCGGTCGAGGTGACGCAGTGGGATGAAGTGATGACGCTCCTCGACGGGCGCGGCAATAAAAGCCTGACCACATTCGGCGGCGGCGCGCCGGATATCAACCACCCTACGCTTAAGCCGCTCTGGCGCGAGATGAGCCGCGTGGTGCAACACAATCAGCTAGATGTCTTTAGCTATGACGACCTGGCGGGCCGCCCGGAACTGCGCCAGCAGGTAGCCCGCCTGATGCTGGATGGCGGCGCGAACATCAGCGCCGACGAGCTCATCATCACCAGCGGCTGCCACAATGCGCTCTCTGTCGCTCTGCTGGCCGTCTGCAAGCCCGGCGATATCGTCGCTGTGGAATCGCCCTGTTACTACGGCACCATGCAGCTGCTGCGAAGCCTCGATATCAAAGCCATTGAGATCCCGACCGATTCGCAGACCGGCATCAGCGTCGAAGCGCTTGAGCTGGCGCTGGAGCAGTGGCCGATTAAAGGCGTGATCCTGGTGCCGAACTGCAATAACCCGCTCGGCTTTATCATGCCCGATGCTCGCAAGCGCGCGGTGCTGGCGCTGGCCCAGCGCCACGACATTATCCTTTTTGAAGACGATATCTATGGCGAGCTGGCAACCGAATACCCGCGTCCCCGCACCATCAAATCCTGGGATATCGACGGGCGCGTCATACTGTGCAGCTCGGTGACGAAAACGCTCGCCCCCGGCCTGCGGGTGGGCTGGATAGCGCCGGGGCGTTATCACGAGCGTGTGCTGCAGATGAAATACGCCGCCAGCGGCACCAACGTGCCTGCCACGCAGCTCGCGGTAGCGGCGTTTATCCGCGACGGCCACTATCACCGTCACCTGCGCCGGATGCGCCAGCACTATCAGCGCCAGATGGAGACCTACACCTGCTGGGTGCGTGAATATTTCCCGCGCGGCATCTGCGTCACGCGCCCTAAAGGCGGGTTTATGCTCTGGATAGAACTGCCGGAGAGCGTCGATATTGTCTGTGTGGCGCGTCAGTTAACGCGCCTTGAAATTCGTGTCGCCCCCGGCTCGCTCTTTTCCGCCTCGGGCAAATACCGCAACTGCCTGCGCATCAACTGCGCGTTGCCTGCCAGCGAGCATTACCGTGAGGCGCTGCAACAGATTGGCGAAGCGCTGCATCACGCCATGGAAGAGAGCTGAGACTCCGGAGTTATCCCCTGTCGCAACCGCCGCATGGGTTATATGCTTAACGCATGGAAAAATTAGCTGAATTAAAGCGCGCCAAGCGTCTGGCGCTAGGCCTGCTGCTGACGGCGGCGGCGACATTTGTCACCACGTTATTTTTGCCGCCCGGTTTCTGGGTCAGCGGCGTTAAGGCTATCGCGGAAGCCGCGATGGTGGGCGCGCTGGCGGACTGGTTCGCCGTGGTGGCGCTGTTTCGCCGTGTGCCTATTCCTTTTATCTCGCGCCACACCGCGATTATTCCCCGTAAAAAAGACCGCATCGGCGAAAACCTCGGGCAGTTTGTGCAGGAGAAATTCCTCGATACCAACTCGCTGATCGCGCTGATCCGCCGCCACGAACCGGCGCAACTGCTCGGCCAGTGGCTCAGTCAGCCCGCCAACGCGCAGCGCGTGGGCCAGAACCTGGTGCAGGTGATGAGCGGTTTTTTGGAACTCACCGACGACAGCCGTATTCAGGGGTTATTAAAACGCGCCGTACACAAGGCGATTGATAAGGTCGATCTCACCCAGACCAGCGCGCTGATGCTGGAGAGCATGACCAAAAACAACCGTCATCAGGTGCTGCTGGATGCGCTTATCGGCAGACTGATTCGCCTGGTGCAGAAGCAGAGCACGCGTGATTTTATCGCCCGCCAGATTGTCCACTGGCTGAAGACCGAGCACCCGCGTAAAGCGAAAATCCTGCCTACCGAGTGGCTTGGCGAACACAGCGCCGAGTTGGTCTCCAGCGCCGTCAATTCCATGCTTGATGACATCAGCCACGACCAGGCGCACCAGTTGCGTCTGGCCTTTGACCGCATTACCGTGGATTTCATCGAGAAGCTGAAAAGCGACCCGGAGATGGCCGAGCGCGCCGACGGCATTAAGGCGTATCTGAAAGAGGACGAGGCGTTTAACCGCTACCTGGCGGAGCTGTGGGGCGATGTGCGCGGCTGGCTGAAGAACGACATGCAGGCGGAGGATTCCCGCACCCGCCAGCGGATCGCCGATGCCGGGCAGTGGTTCGGCGAATCGCTGATGGCCGACAGCGCCCTGCGCGCCTCGTTCAACGAACATCTCGAACAGGCCGCGACCACCGTCGCGCCCGAGTTCGCCACGTTCCTGACGCGCCATATCAGCGACACGGTAAAAAGCTGGGACGCGCGCGAGATGTCGCAGCAGATAGAGCTCAACATCGGCAAAGACTTACAGTTTATCCGCATCAACGGCACGCTGGTCGGCGGCACCATCGGGCTGGTGCTGTATCTGTTGTCGCAGATACCCCGCCTGCTCTGAGCCGTTATTACCGTACAAACACCTGCGCGATGCGCCGGGATTTTAAAAAGTACGGAAGCCAGCATGTGACGCCGATAAACGCTGACAGGACGCTGCGAATGCTGCTGTTATCCCAGCTCGCGCCAAACAGGCTCACCGGCAGCACAGCGAACCACAGCGCGCTTACCACCCCCGCCAGATAGTAGATAACCATCGCGCGGGGCGTGTGCCGCTTACGCCGAAAGAAATGCCAGCTTGCATACGCCGTGATGCCAATAAGCGCCACTAACAGCACCACCGCGCCTGCGGCATACCACGTAATAATGCCCGAGCGGCTGAAGTACGCGCTTATCGCACTGACCAGATCAAAAAACTCTACCGGCAGAAAGATCAGGCTGAAAATAAGCCCGGCGGCTGGCAAGTACAGTAACCCGTTAATTTTACTGGCTTCCGCTTTTTCGCAAGCGTGACATAACCCCGACTCTTTGTTCGGCTCGTTTTCATTGCACTGGATGCACTTCATTTTCTTTCCCTGTTAATTTCACTTAAATTAAAAATTGCGAAGTAATGATGAAATATCACAGGCAGCATAACGCAAGCGGAGGGCGTGGCGAAGGGAATTGATTCATGGTCTGACGTCGCGCAGTGTTAAAAGAGCGTGTTTAATTCCATCCGGGCGCACTGAAATGAAAATAACCAATACGGAATTTAATGTCCTGAGAGTCATGGCTGAAAAAGAGACCGACTGGACGTGGATAATGCTGGATCGCACGCTTGCCATTCGTGGCATTGAAGGGTTTAGCAATGTTGCGAATATTGTTACCGGCCTTGTGAATAATGGAATGGTTGAGGCTGTGTATATCGAAAACGCTTCGAAGCCCCGTTACCGCGTATCAGAACAAGGTCACCAGTTATTAAGGGAAAACAATAATAATTAACGAGGCTGAATTCAGCATTCTGACGCTATTAGCGTCCAGAGCCGAAGTGAAATGGACCTGGTATAGTCTCTATTGCGCCTCCTATAGATATAGCGCAATAAATGCGCACGCCCCCGGCAGTAGAGTCAGAGATTGAGAAGTCTGAGCAAGACAAGGAAACACAGCAGGTTAACTCACTCTTGAAGGAGGAATGTTATGGATCGCATTATTCAGTCACCCGGTAAATACATTCAGGGCGCGGGCGTGCTCTCCCGCATCGGCGACTATTTAAAGCCGCTGGCTGAACGCTGGCTGGTCGTCGGGGATAAATTCGTGCTCGGTTTTGCAGAGGAGACGCTGCGCCAGAGCTTTAAACAGGCGGAGCTTAGCGTCGAAATCGCGCCGTTTGGCGGCGAATGCTCGCAAAATGAAATCGACCGCCTGCGTAAGCTCGCCGACAGCGCCAGCTGTACCGCTGTGCTGGGCATCGGCGGCGGTAAAACGCTCGATACCGCAAAAGCGCTGGCGCACTTTATGGCGGTGCCGGTCGCTATCGCGCCGACCATCGCTTCCACCGACGCGCCGTGCAGCGCGCTTTCGGTGATTTATACCGACAGCGGCGAGTTCGACCGCTACCTGATGCTGCCGCACAACCCGAATATTGTTATCGTCGACACGCAGGTTGTCGCGGGGGCCCCGGCGCGCCTGCTGGCGTCCGGCATTGGCGATGCGCTGGCCACCTGGTTTGAAGCGCGCGCCTGCTCGCGTAGCGGTGCCACCACCATGGCGGGCGGCAAATGCACCCAGGCCGCGCTGGCGCTTGCCGAGCTGTGCTACAACACGCTGCTTGAGCAGGGAGAAAAAGCGATGCTGGCCGCCGAACAGCACGTCGTCACCCCGGCGCTTGAGCGCATTATCGAAGCCAACACGTACCTGAGCGGCGTGGGCTTTGAGAGCGGCGGCCTGGCCGCGGCCCATGCCATCCACAACGGGCTGACCGCCATTCCGGATGCGCATCATTACTATCATGGCGAGAAAGTCGCCTTCGGCACGCTCACCCAGTTGGTGCTGGAAAATGCGCCGTCAGAAGAGATCGAAACGGTTGCCGCGCTTTGCCACAGCGTCGGGCTGCCCATCACGCTCGCGCAACTGGATATTAAAGAGGATGTGCAAACCAAAATGCGCCTGGTGGCGCAGGCGGCGTGCGCAGAGGGCGAAACCATTCACAGGTGATGCTGCCAACTTACTGATTTAGTGTATGATGGTGTTTTTGAGGTGCTCCAGTGGCTTCTGTTTCTATCAGCTGTCCCTCCTGTTCAGCTACTGACGGGGTGGTGCGTAACGGCAAAAGCACCGCCGGACATCAGCGCTATCTCTGCTCTCACTGCCGTAAAACATGGCAACTGCAGTTCACTTACACCGCTTCTCAACCCGGTACGCACCAGAAAATCATTGATATGGCCATGAATGGCGTTGGATGCCGGGCAACCGCCCGCATTATGGGCGTTGGCCTCAACACGATTTTCCGCCATTTAAAAAACTCAGGCCGCAGTCGGTAACCTCGCGCATACAGCCGGGCAGTGACGTCATCGTCTGCGCGGAAATGGACGAACAGTGGGGATACGTCGGGGCTAAATCGCGCCAGCGCTGGCTGTTTTACGCGTATGACAGGCTCCGGAAGACGGTTGTTGCGCACGTATTCGGTGAACGCACTATGGCGACGCTGGGGCGTCTTATGAGCCTGCTGTCACCCTTTGACGTGGTGATATGGATGACGGATGGCTGGCCGCTGTATGAATCCCGCCTGAAGGGAAAGCTGCACGTAATCAGCAAGCGATATACGCAGCGAATTGAGCGGCATAACCTGAATCTGAGGCAGCACCTGGCACGGCTGGGACGGAAGTCGCTGTCGTTCTCAAAATCGGTGGAGCTGCATGACAAAGTCATCGGGCATTATCTGAACATAAAACACTATCAATAAGTTGGAGTCATTACCGTATCCAGCATGCTGTTATGGATAATCAACAATGCCGTCTGGGCAAAAACGCCATTGCGACCGGAAACCTGATCGCGTAAATGGGAAATATAGTTTTCCGTAAATGCAGGCGTAGTATTACCGTGCAATACCGGAATAAGCTGGATACCATTACATGATACGTAAGAAAGATGCTGTTCCGGCGCAATCTCTATCGTATTTCCATCAGCCAATGAGTCGAAAGCCTTCCAGAGTTTTAAGGCGTTGTCAGGATCTGGAGATTTGAACTGGTAGCGTTCACCAGGCTGGATGATGCCACCAACCCATTCAATGAAAGTTTCCGCCAGATAGGTTTCATACTGTTTTACGGACATATACGGCGTCTCCACTGTCACTCATTCGCTCCACATTCCCCATGCGTTCATAAAACGCTACCAACATTTGTGTAGACTGATTATCCAGATAAAATCCGCGTTGCTTAAAACCGCTCAGTAGTTCATGCAACCGGAGTTTTTTGCTTTTACCTATGGTTAGGTTGGTCAGTAACAATAACCGATCCTGATTCAGCACCAGCACTTTCCCCGCCCGGCCACGTACCTGGATGAAGTCGGTACAAATCTGGTTTTCAAGTTCGTTGATATATTTTCGGTTTACCGATGCACGTTCGGATTTCTTACCCTGAAATTGTTCAACGGCAACAGATAACAACTGTTTGAAAGCATCTTCAAGATTTGTCGCGCGATCGCGGGAAGGGAGTTGGCGATCCTCAATAAATTCCTGCAAATAATTGTTAAGTTTATTTAATGTCTGTGAAGTAGGATCGGACTCATTCAGGGCATCCTGATAGACCTGCCACAGTGGACGTTTTTTCGAACCTTTGCCCCATTGCAAAACCTCCAGCGCGGACAGTATTGGAAAAAGCTTTTCACTTTGGCTGGCAAACCACTTATAGCCGAAGCGTTTTATCTGGTCCCGTTCAGAGCTGGCTTTTTCGGTATCAAGTATAAAAAAAAGCGACTTACTTTGCGGCTCGCCGTCCTTCCAATTGTCCACATTGAGCGCCAGTTGAGCACACCAGCTAAAAGCATACAAACGCAGGGTATTGGTCAACTCCTGCAAAAGATACTGGGGATGATCGGCCAGAAAGGCCAGATCGGACTGGAAGCAGGTTACCATATAGGGCAGGTAAGGTTGTTCTTCGGCAAACGGACCTTCTCCTAGCACCTTTACCTTCTCATTAAGCTTGTTCAACATTTGCTGTTCGATAAAGTTAAGCTTGTCCTGTATCGGGTAAGTTAAGCTAAACCCCCTCATCAGGTTAGCAAACAGCGTTCCAAGACGTTTATCTGCCATGGAGCCTGCGTTTATCTTTTCCGCATCAAATTGAGCATGGAACAACAAAAAAAGTGGAGAGACTCGAAAGATGTCCTGACTGGAGAAATACATTCGCTCTAGCACCGGCCAGAAAGCTGGCTCATCGATTAATGATTGCAGGTGAGTTTTACAGTCCTCACGAAATTGCTCAATATTATAAGCATCGATTTTGCGCTTCAGGGCATAACTCAGTACCAGACCAGTTACAATTTGCCAGTTAATATTATTGTTTTTATTACGTACTGGTAAATAACTATCAAGTTGGTTATTACCCACTTTTAACTTTTCTGCAATAGAATTCATGATGTTATCCCTCCATGCCACTAATAGTGATCATGTCGTCGTCCGCCCTCGCGCTGTATACCCGCTGTACGCCATCATAAAATTTGATTTCACTACTGGATTTAGCCTTTTCAACGATCAGTTCAACAATTTCATCCAATAGTACAATTGCACTTTTATCATATTTATTCGGACGATACCCGTTATTCAGTTTGTGCAATAACTCAAATAAATTAAGGCCGATACGAACAGGCTCCAGTGATTTTTGGCCCACCTTTAAATAAATGTCAAAACAGGTCGGATGGGCTGTATTTTTCTTGAAAATGGCATCCCAATCAGGTTTCAGTGCAACTGGCGCGGTGATTTTAACACCTCCAAATTCGCCCAAAAAGAATTCTTCTTTTTGTGTGCTCAATTCAGGAGCTCTGCGGTTCGCGTAGCGCTGTATACCCGCTATAAGTTCTAAAGAATAGAACCGGTTAAGTAATCTTTTCTGTTCCAGATCTGCTGTATAGTTTTTATGCAGATGCCAAATCTCTGAATAATGTTCGAATAATGATTCTTTAAAAAACGCCAAGAATTTATGGTGATAATTATTTCCCAATGACTCGTGTTGCAAAAGCCAGAAGAGTCGGATTAATGAGGCTGCATCTCCCGGCTTAACGCTTTGGCGATCAAAAGTAAGATGTAACTGCTTAAGTGTTCCCAGAAAAGCATCCAGCTCCGGATCAACTAATCCAAGCTCATAGCGCAAAATAAATTGATCGATTTCGTATGTATGCAGTCTGGCAGGATCGAAATCAGAAATTTTTTTTATTAAATCATTTTCAAAGCTATTAAAAAGATTATCAAAAAGATACCCAGGCCCGGTCAATAAGTGATGTAAAAAATCCAATAATGCTCTTGTTGTAACAAATTGATCTTTTATTAACCGGGCTTTAAAAAGCTGAGTAATTAAAACATGCTGAACGCCGGGCATACATAGCATTTTAAAGTTAGCAATAATTTTCAAATCATTACCAAGCGTTTCATCACGTTGATAAATCGTGTAAAACAGATTTTTATCATCATTATTCGTTAAGTTATTTAATAATTTTTTGATAAAAGGAGAATATTCCCGCTCTGCGTCAAACTTGAATTTTTGATAATGTTCGAAATCAAAAAACGTGCAATCACCAATACAAATAGGTCCACTACACTCCTGCTGTTTCGCCAGGAATGCGTCGATCACTAAACGCAGCGCCTGATGGCACTCAGCGCCTTCTCTGGCAAAATTAGCAAGCGGTGATGCTGCCAACTTACTGATTTAGTGTATGATGGTGTTTTTGAGGTGCTCCAGTGGCTTCTGTTTCTATCAGCTGTCCCTCCTGTTCAGCTACTGACGGGGTGGTGCGTAACGGCAAAAGCACCGCCGGACATCAGCGCTATCTCTGCTCTCACTGCCGTAAAACATGGCAACTGCAGTTCACTTACACCGCTTCTCAACCCGGTACGCACCAGAAAATCATTGATATGGCCATGAATGGCGTTGGATGCCGGGCAACCGCCCGCATTATGGGCGTTGGCCTCAACACGATTTTCCGCCATTTAAAAAACTCAGGCCGCAGTCGGTAACCTCGCGCATACAGCCGGGCAGTGACGTCATCGTCTGCGCGGAAATGGACGAACAGTGGGGATACGTCGGGGCTAAATCGCGCCAGCGCTGGCTGTTTTACGCGTATGACAGGCTCCGGAAGACGGTTGTTGCGCACGTATTCGGTGAACGCACTATGGCGACGCTGGGGCGTCTTATGAGCCTGCTGTCACCCTTTGACGTGGTGATATGGATGACGGATGGCTGGCCGCTGTATGAATCCCGCCTGAAGGGAAAGCTGCACGTAATCAGCAAGCGATATACGCAGCGAATTGAGCGGCATAACCTGAATCTGAGGCAGCACCTGGCACGGCTGGGACGGAAGTCGCTGTCGTTCTCAAAATCGGTGGAGCTGCATGACAAAGTCATCGGGCATTATCTGAACATAAAACACTATCAATAAGTTGGAGTCATTACCAGCTCGGGCTACAAGATATTTCAGAATGGCTGGAGCACGAATTAAACGGTTATCCACGGTTAGATCAAGTTCCAGATTATCGAATAATCACCAATGCGCCAGTAAAAGCCTTCAACCCTTATGTAGGTTGGATCCCCTATCAACTTGGAAACGTTGAAGACAAAGAGCTTTACAAATCACTTACGACTATACGCATAAGCAATCCTGTATCAATGTTAATTGAATATGCAAAAAAGGAAGACACGCTTTACAGTGAGCTACCAGCTTTTATGGCAGATTTTTTACAAAAAATGGCGGGTTGCGAGTACAGCATGTCTTGGGTTATCAACCCAGCACAAATAACAAAAATACTCTCTCACATTAAATCAAAAGTCCTTGACTGGGCGTTACTACTTGAAAGTAAAAATATTTTAGGTGAGGGATTGTTGTTTTCTCCTGAAGAAAAACAAGAGGCGGTAGGCATGACGGTAAACAATATCAATAACTTCAATGGACATGTTAATAACTCAGGCGCAATCGGAGCTGGGAATACTGGCGATATTCATCAGCAAAATACCATCACAGCAGGTGATTTCAACTCCCTTGAGCGCCAGCTTAAAGAATACGGCATCGAAGATAATGATATTCGGGATTTGAAACTAGCAATAGATCAATCCTCAGCTCCAACATCATCAAATAACCTTGGTGGGAAGATTGGTAACTGGGTCGGGTCAATGATAGGTAAGGCGTACTCTGGCAGCCTCAAAATTGCAGGTACAGCAGCCCCGGCTCTGCTGACGAATGCAATTTGCGCTTACTTTAATATCCCTGTCTGACCGAGACTCCCGCAGGTTAAAACATGGGGCATAATTGCCCCGTTATTTCGGATAAATAATGCCGAGGCCTTTGTAATGTTCCCTATAACAACTTAGCATCATATCCATACTGGCAGGTGGTAGTCCGCACCAACGCCCAACGTGATAGCCTCCCTCAGCAGCATTCGCGGAACGATGCACCACAGCACGCACGCGCCCGGTTCGGTGGCAGTGATCTAGCACGGCAGACGTAAGGCGCAGCGGCTTACCTGTCACCGCACAGCGTCGGTATTGATAATTCCAGAGGAAGACACGAACAGCGGCCACATCAGCGCGGCGCAACCCCAGCCGCCCGGAACCATTCAACAGAAAGCGATAAACATCTTCGAATGTAGCAGCATTTGTAATCCGTTCTGCCAACGGCATGTTGCCGAGGTGTTCCAAATAGCCCCGCATCATTTTTCTTAGTAGTTGGTCTGTCCGTGTAACCATGATTCAAAGTCTCCATTGTCAGAGGCAGCCCTCTTGCAGGCTTCGTATTCTTCGCGCTGACGTTGGCATACCAGAGCATAAAGCTCGACGGCCATCGCATTAACACGTTCGTCACTGATACCATTGCGGCGCATCAGCCCCAGCAGCATACGAAATTCAGCTTCAAGCTCAGGCTCTCCGGTATCCATTATCCACTGTTTCAGGTCAGCGAGTGCGCCAGCCATTGGCGGTGGCTCGATGTACCGCCACCTTAATTTAATCGTGTTTATCATCTTCTTTATTCTCTCTGTAAGCCGGGTGCATTGCCCGGTGTTGCTCAATGGTCAAACCCTCGCTGGCCGCTGTAAGCCGTTCCTTTTGCTTACCCGCCAATCGCAAGGCGCTGTCTCTCCAGCAAAGCAGAAAGAAGACGGTCAGCACCTGCTTACTCAAGTCATCCAGAAGATCACCAAGTCCTTGCTCCAGAAGACAGGCTCGCCATACAGCGGCATGCTCCGTCATAGCGCCGACTATCGGGACAGGTGCGCCAAGCATCGTCGCAAGTTGGCTCATAACACTGTTAGCATCGCCCGGATGCAGCCGGGGAATAGTCATGCGGTCAGCTTGCGCCAAAAGTTCGGCGTACCGCTGGCGGCGTGGGTCATCACATGCCAGCGGTTTAATCGGCTTTTCATCAGCCATTAATGGAACCTCCGGGGATTAGGCAGCCTGCAACAAATCGGCTGGTGTTGAGGGATGGTATCTGGCTTTAGCTTTCAGGTACGCAGCACGCGCCGCCGCTTCGGATGTGAATAAGCCAAGGTGATGGCGTACACCGTCAACGCGTATGTAAGCCTCCCATTTGCTACAGCCCTTATTCCAGCCATACCCCCTTGCCTTGCGTCGGTTCTGGTCGTTTTCCCGCTGCGTAACCAAACGCAGATTGCATAGACGGTTGTCCTCACGGATACCATTGATGTGGTCAACTTGCAGACCATCAGGAATAGCGCCATGCTCCAGAATCCAAGCCACGCGATGGGCTTTAAGCTGATACTGTTTACCATCGAGCCGCAGGGCAACTTGACGATAGCCATCAGCTCGCCGGGTGGAGTCAGCATAGGAGCCAGCCTTAACCCGGCGTCGGTTAGCTTTATGGCACAAGCGACCTGTCACCGGGTCATACAGGAAAAGGGATCGCAACAGCTCAGGGGCGTAAGCATCATTAACCATGACTCAGCCCCTCCAGTTATGCAGCTTGTCGGAAATTGATAACGCAGTCCGGGCGGCGCAGCCCAACATTGAACAGGCGATATGAGTCCATCACCATTGTCATTTCGCGTTCATCATCCCACTGGCGATTGATGACACTCTGCGCTTCGACCGTCAGCAGCACAGAGGAAGGTTTAAACAGCGTCGCCCTCGTCATAGCTTCCTCTGCGGTAACATCATAATCAGCGCCCAGTTCATGCCCGGTAATGGCTTCCTGCGGGTAACTATTCAGCTCAATGACTCGTACCCCAGCGACATAGCCAACTCGACGCCATGCGTAATCGTTGCCACTATCCCGGCTGTAACGGACGTTCATCAGCTTCTTATGTTCCATCAGGATGCTGAACCAAGCCGGGTCGATAAGCAGTACCAGCTCGGCCACCGGAATATCTTTCTCAGTGAGAAAGCGATTAGCAGCCGCTTTTACGGCGTGAGCCAATTCGTTTGCGGCGTCCTCTTCGCTCCCCGCTGTCAGGTCGAGCGATACAACGTTATCCGTTAGTGGGTTAAACGTTGGTTGCAGTGTCGGCGGCGGTACAAAGTCAGTCGCTTTGATTAGCTGGATGGTGTGCGCTTCGTCGTAGAATTTAGCGTGAGCAGTACCCATATTGCGGCTCAGCTCTGCGCGAAAGGTGGGCGCTGTCCAGTCGTCCTGATAGTCAATCGGAATGCGGATATAGCTCAGCGTATCCACAGAGATAATCAGCTTATCCGACTTAACAGCGGTAGGCTCCAGCGATTGCCCTGCGGTTCTGCCCTTCACCTCCAGATCACCACTCAGGCGATCAATGCGGTATTGGTTGCTGGCTTTCAGCGGCCTGTATGTAGACAGCCCCTCTGCCAGAAATACGGATTTGGACTCTAAACGAGTCTGAACGTCCCGGTCATAAGCCTCGATGTGAATATCATTGTCGGATTCCACCCCGCCATAATGTGGGCGAAACAGATCGGGACTGTACGAAGTATCAGCCATAAACAAAACTCCTACGTAGGTTGATGAAGCCCGCGCCATCGTCATGATGCAGGCGTGCGTAATCCTCCCGCAGTGGCAGGATTCAAGGGATAAAATCAGGGGGAACGAAAATCAGGGCAGAGACTGCTAATTTTGCAGCGCTGAGAACCGCGCCAGCTCCGGCCTCAGAAGGGATATGGTCCAAGCGTTCTAGACAAGGGTACAGGGTGCGTGGACCAAGCCCCCGCACAGCCCAGTATTTACAGGGATGCTTTGATACGCTGGACAGTGCCTTTAGCCACTCCCAGCTTATCCATGATATAGCGCTGGGTCTGGCCTTTCAGCAGGCGCTCACGCACCTCGTCTTTGACAGCCTCGGTCAGCTCAGCCTTAGCTTTACGTGCAGCACTTTCGCGCTTCTCCTTGGCTCGAAGAAAAGCCTCGCGTGCGTCGCCAGCACCAGCCTTTGGTTTGTACCCTTTGGACTTAGCCACGCGCAACAGCACTTCCAGTTGCTCCACAGACGGAACATTCCTGGCCAGCATGTCAGCCAGACGTTGCGCAGCTTTCACGTTGTTTGCAGGATGACAATCTGGCGCGAGAAGGATCTCATATGCTCTCCACGGGAACGGGTCAACATAACCCGCTGCGGCCACGTACTGGCGAGCGGCGTCACGGTCAACCTCTTCACAAGCGGCAACCAGTGCAGGATGATATTGCTCAGGAGCACTCATAACTTCCTGTGCATACCCGAATGAAATGTTGACTAGCTCGGCCTCACGACGCTCAGAATTCAGCGGAAGGGCAAACTCCAGGCGCACGTCAGCGACACGCTCAACGGCGTGGTACTTCTCAGTGGTCATGATATTAGTCTCGGATAGGTATAAATTGGATTCTGGAAGCCGCACCAGCAACGGGCTGGCGAGGGGTCTGATACAAAGGGGTGGTACTACCCTACTGGGTATGTGTATCAGGCGTTAGCGGCCAGCTCTTTTCCCGGCAGATCGTTGAGAGACCAGAGCGCGGTATTGTTCATCGTACTGGCGATGGCCGGGACCATACCCTGATTGCTGCGCCCACTGCGAAAGCTGGTCATACGCTGCTATAAACTCAGCATGTGACATTCCGACAGGTTGCGCGGCAGTCTGGCCGTTCGGGACGTAACCAGTAATGGAACCGCCAGCCATACGCTCTTGCAGATACTGAACCGCCCGCTGCATCTGCGCAGGGTCGCCAGACATAACCATCCGTTCAAGAGTCGATTGCGTCCCGGCGTCGAGCGTGCCAGCGTACTGCAACATAGCGTCAACTGAACCCTGCCCTAGCTGGCTTTCAACAGACTGGTGAAATTGCCCCATCAGCCCATGAAGTTCAGGAGTCAACTCAACAGTGGTGCCATCCTGTAATTGCAGTGTGTCGCCCACTTGCGCCCCAGCGCTGTCAGCGTTCTGGTCTTGCTGATTTGCGATATTGCCATTATTCCATTGTCCGCCATCATTGCCGTTAACGGGTTGGGTACGGAGGAAATCAGCATCAGCAGGCGCAGAGCTAAAGCGGGATGCTCCATTGTCAGCTCCAACAGGTGCAGCCATGTATGGCGATTGCTGCGATGCAGCATCAGCACCGGAAAGGTACGGATTAACATTCTGGTCAGACATAAATTACTCTCCTGATAATGCTCTAAAGTCGTGTACCTGCGCTAACAACAGCATATGAACAGGCACACAACGTTCCGGCAGTTTGCGCACACCGTGATACGCTTTACCCATATCTCGACGATCAACCTGATAGGCGTGTGCGAGGTCTGCCTGACTCACCTCAAGCGATTCAGAAATCAGCTTTAATTGCGCAGCCCAGTCTGTATTCTTGCGTGGCGGCAGCAATACGATAGTTTTGCTCATGGTAATTCCTCGTTAAAGTAATCCACGTTTACGAAGCCAACGACGCTCACCAACGGAGCCGCGCGGGCGTTGTTTCGGATTCTGGTTAAGCATTTGGCCGGGGTCAGTTCGCCCTTCCCCGGACAGGTTCTTTGTCAGTACATCCCAGCCGCGTGATTCAAACGGGGCGTATCCTTCACGTTGTTCGTCAAGGTTCACGTAGAGATCAGGGTTAACGGCGGGGTGCAGAGGTTCGTTCTCTGCCATCATTCAGCCTCGCTGAATTTGGAGTTAACAGACTCCAGAGTATCCGGGTACGACCAACGATTTCTCAGGCAGCGTTGCACATGCGCGACGACCTCAACAGGGACGCCCAGCTTCCCGGCGATATCCGCAGCAGGCCAACCGAAGCGCTCTAACTTGTGGATTTCATCTAAATCAGTAGGCACTAACTTGCGCACTGCTTTCGGCTTAGCTGGCTTCACCTTCACGGTTTTCTCTGCCGGGTGCGTGTGAGCATTGCTAAAGCGGGAATGTGCGATAGCCAACACAGTTTCAGGGCGAATCAGCATATCGCGAGCGATGGCATACTCAGTGTCCCGATGCAACTTGCCGGGCTGATAGCGACGGCGGATAGTGTCGTATTCTTGCAGGGTAATATCAGCGTCATCCTTCCACTGGTCGGCGAGATCGTCCACGTAAACACCACGGATTACGGCGTCGATATCTGCCAGACTGAAACCAGTGGCATCAGCAATCTGCGCGTTGTTCATGTGCTCAACAATGCACAAACGGTTAATGTGCTGGATGTCGGCAATGGTCAGGGTTGCGTTACTGGTGGTTGTCATGCTGGAACTCTCCATCAAAGTTAATCGAATCTTCTACAAGGTCTTTAATCAAGGCGAGGCTAGATGCGGTGTGTGTTCCCGTCTTGCGGGCGTCGTCGTACATGGAACGGGCTACGCGCTGGTATTTTTCAGGCAGCGAGGAAAACCAGTGCCGGAACTGTTCGGGGGTCATTGGTTGTCATCCTCCGGGAATACATTGTTAAAGGTTGTATCAGGCGAGTCGGCGGCGTTCTGCTTGAGGAAATTCACGCAGGATGACAACTCGGCAGCAGCCATGCGTGACTCTCCCGCCTCATCCTCCTTAAGCCTGCGCGTCAACGCACCCAGCAGCAGGGTTTTTAATTCCCATGCTCCGGCTTCAAATTCAGATTTCGTCATTGGTGGTTATCTCCAACTGGTAACAAGCCAAGCGCACGGATGTGCTGTATCACTTCTTGATGCACAGGCTTCGGCAGGAACAAGTGGCGGGCAATGGCGGCGTAAACTTCATCAGGCGTTTTGCGCACTGGATGCACTCGGCCATTGAAAACCCGGTCGGACAAACGGACGGCTTTCCAGCGACGCGAGCCATCCGGCCTTTTCATGCGGTTCAGCACAGCGGCCAGACACTCCCACGGCTCGCAATCATTCAGCAGGCAATATCGCTCCAGCGGTGTAGATACCTCGCGAAGGATGGCTTCACGGTGAATAGTCTTGCGATGACGTTCGGCCAATCCATCAAAGGAATAGCCGTTCAAAGCAAATGCAAGTTGGGCATTAAGCAGGGCGTCAGAACGCCCCGCGCGATGCAGCACGGTTTCATCAGGCATAAGGATTCTCCAGAAGGGGAATTAAACAGGCGAGCTGGTCAGCTCAGAGGAAGCGGGAGATGTAATCCCAGTTGCAGTTTTCAGCGCGGTAAAAGTAAGCAAGCTCATCAGGCGCAGCATCCAGCGCCAGCGATGACCACAGCAGAAACGCGCGGGCAGGTTGACCATCGCGCCCGGTTCGTCCAATCATCTGAATGAGGTCAGGCAGGTCATCAGGAATATATGTAACGATGACGTTGCGAATGTCTGGCACATCAGCCCCCAGCCCGAAGGCTTTAGTAGCAATCAGAATTGCGCCCGGCGTAGTGGCAAACCACTCAGCGTTTGCGTGGCGTTCTTCGTTACTCAAGTGCATCGTCTTCGAGTGATATGGCCGCGCCCGGTCGCCTAAGAGTTTCAGGTACGCCCGCAACGTCTTAAGGTCATTGACGAGAATGAGCGTCTTCTCTTCTTTCGGCAGAGCCTCGACCAGACCAATAGCCGCTCGGAAACGTTCGCGGCACTGTCTGACTGTCGTCAACTGGATATTTTCGCGAGCAACATCAGCACGGAATGTTACGTAATCACCACGGCAGCCAAGCGACGCCATTAAACTGCGCTCATTTTCGCGTAGCAGCGTAGCCGTAAATACGCAGCGTTGAGCCGAAAGAAAGGCATGTTGTAGCGAGTGCTGCATGGCCTCGTAAGCGGGTCGGAAATCCCAGTCTTTAACCGTGTGCGCTTCGTCGATGATAAAACGATCAACGCCGTAAGCCATCAGCGCCGCGAAGACCTGACTCGACGGAACAAGATGCTCAGGTGAAACGACAGCAACACGGAACGCCCCGGCAGCCAGCCCCGCGAGTTGTTGAGCGTTGCGGTGCCTCGGCAACTTGTCACCGAATGCCACTGCGTGAACGCCAGCATCCCGCAACTGGCGGAGAATCTGGCGCTTTAGGGTATTAGTGGGAACCACGATTACAGACAGGCCAACGCCAGCGCGGGACTCATAAATCAATGGATAAGCGAAGGCGGCGGTCTTGCCATAACCCGTAGGCAGAACGGCCAGCACATCACTACCACGGGAGAAGATCGCATCAGCAACAGACAACTGCCCCGGCCTCCACTCCAGCCCATCGGGTGGCAACAGGCTAACGCGTGCGTTTCGGTCACAGCGAACCAGCGGGCGAAACTCATAAGAGGCTGTATTCAGTGACGGCACAGACGGCGACACTGCCAAGCCGTTTGGGTCACAATGATGATTTGTACTGTTAAATTTATCCTCGGTAGGTTTCGACTCTCCACACCACAATTGACGAAACTCCGCTGAGTCTCCGTAGCGTTTGAAATCTGAATTGCGCATCGCTTCCAGTTTATTCATGCCCCTGTTGATGCGGTGTATAGTCTTCTCATCACAAATCAGGAACTCGCGGCAGGCTTTGAGAAAAGCATTCTGTCCGGTTGTCGCTTCCGGCACGGCGTGCTCGCGCGGTTTCAATGCGGCATCGTCGACACGCACACCGGGAAAATCTGGCGGCAGTGGGTCAATATACCGAGCAGGCTTCTTGTTGAGCCACATTTCTATCTCAGCTCGTCGGCAATGAATCGCGTCGCCGGGCTGGATGACTTGCCGCAACCCAGTGTCAGAGCGCTGTTTTTGCTTTTTAGGCTGCACGCCGTGCATCGCTCTCCACTCCCGCAGAGTCATAGCGGAACCATCAGCATTGTAATAAAACTCTTCGGTCTTTGTGTTGTATGCCGCCTTAACGGGTTTACGCTTTACGGGGCATATCTTGGAACGTCGAATAACAATCCCGTCAGCGATCATTTGCTGTACATCTGCGTCCGCAGTATTGAGCGGGTCAGCGTCGGCAGCCTGCGCAAGCAGGCGGCGTAGGTTTGTTGGCATGGTGAAATCTCCAGAAAATAGGGGTAGGGATTAGCTCAGGTTGGGTCAGCGGTACGGGTTCGGCAGACTCTCTGCCCTTTTAGAGGTTTTCATGTCAGCAACAGTGTCAGTGTCTCTGCCATAATACTTACCTTCAAAATCGGAGAATTTGTCGCGACTAGGGAGTTATTCTTTCTCCTTAGTAGATACCTTCATTAGCTCATTTTTTAGCCACCACCTCGCTAAGCCTTATTGAGGCTGGGCTGGCAATACTTAACAACGCGATTTTTGTCGGTCAAAAGCGGGTAAGTAATGCTCTATATCTCCTTATTAGTAGCTTTTAAAACAGAAAACATAAGTTACTGTAATCATTAGATAATTATGAAAGTGTCTATAGTGATATAGTATCGCTAGATACGCAGAGCGAGCGCGGCGCAGCCGAACAAGCGAGCGCGGAACGTCAACGGATGGAATCCGACAGGATGACAGACGGCAGACAGTGAACGCAGTAGGACAGTAACAGACAGTAGACCGTAACGGCGTGCCATAGCTGGCAGTAGCACAGCAGGCAGTAAGACCGATGACCAGCGGCTAAGACCTGAAAGGAAACGAACAAGGAAGATGATTGAATGCTACAGAAATGAATTGAAGATGTTATGAAGAATACCGTACCGATATCAGGATAAGATTGAATACAGAAGTAATACCGATACAGAGTACCGTCCCACTACACCTCCCCGCCGCGTTGCCTGCCACGGCAAGCACGGTTGCGTAGAGTGGCCGAGCATCAGCAGCGGGCGAAGACCGGGAATGAGCCAAAGGCGATGGAGCGGGCTGGAGCATAGCGAGAAGCGCAGCCAGTGTAGAGCGAAAAGCGATAACACTGATTAGGAGAAGGGATGAAAGGGAAGAACCCTTTTCTGTACATGTATTTTAAATGCAACTTTAAAGATACTACTAACGTGTTGACCAGCTTCAAATCTAGCTTATTGATTGGACAACGCAGCCTTTGATCCCTTCCCCTGCCCCATCCCTCGAATTGTTCAGTGATGAATCACATTCACAATCTGATCTCGATGTTCATCGTCTGGCACGGCTAAAGCCCCGCCACCTCTTCACATCGAGAGCCGCAAGTAATACGAAAATACATTATAAATCATAGCATTACGACATTAAGTATAACACAACTCTCTGAAATCAATACAAAAGCTGTAGGTCATCCATCACCCACAGCCCAGTAACGGCCAGTCGTAGCACCTTGTTCGCTTGTAGGTCATCACCCCTCGCCCTTGTTCCAGTGGCGTTTAACGGTGCTCACGCTAACGCCGAGACGCTTCGCTACCTTCGATTGAGACAGCCCCTCACTCCGCAGCTCCTGCACCTTTTGAGTGGTGTCGGTGGCTTCCTTGCGTCCCAGCTTAACGCCATTGACTTTCGCTTTCTCCAGCCCGTCCAGTGTCCTCTCACGGATACGGTTCCGCTCGAACTCCGCAAAGGCTCCGAACATGTGTCTGATTAACGTGCCTTCGGATGAAGTCAGGTCGTGCGCTGGCAGGTCAAGAGACACCACCTTCACGCCGCGTTCTAACAGCATGTCGATGGTCTGCTGCACATCGATGTTGTCACGCCCCAGCCTGTCCAATTTCAGCACGACAAGCTGATCTCCCGCTTCCAGCTTGTGCTCAACCATCGCCCGAAACTTAGGGCGCTGCATAGCCTGAACGCTGCCGGAAATGTCCTCGCTGATTACCCTGCTCTCAGGCACCGTGTACCCGGCACGCTCAATAGCCAGCACCTGATTCTGCGTATCCTGCTCGCGTGTTGAAACGCGGCAGTAGATAAAAGCCCTCATGGTTCACCTCACCCGTCTGGTATCACAAAACGGTAGCATCATTGCATTAGTGGTAGCATTTAGTCAAACCCTAAATTGATGATACCAGATAGTAATCACTCAGACAGGTAGCAAGAATCGAACGATTGATGACACCATCAAACGCTGGCAGTGTGCCCTCGGCAACACGCGCCTGCAACGGTTGGCTCGGATGAGCAAAATCTTAGGGTTTTCTCAGCGCCCCCTGACGCGCAGGCACGCACATGCGCACGGGGGCGCGGGCGAGCTATACAGTTGAGGGAGGGGCAACCATAAACATGCAATTTTTCAAGCCGGGGATTCAGCTATATGCTAACGGTAGAATGCGGCTTGTAGAGGGCTGTGCGCACATACCCAGTACAACCGCATTACTTCGTGCGCACAAGCCCCTGAGAGCCGCTTGCGGTGGGGATTGCTAACATCTTTTGGGATAAGGCTGCATTCTATTTCTAATACGGTGATACGTAGTCAGCGGGCAGTCTCTCTCGGAACCATTCCCATAAAGCATTCAGTTCAGCCACATTAGACACAGCCGCCCATTCCCTCGCAACCCCATCTCTTGCCGCTATCGCATCTGATAGCGCACTGTCTAGGTCTTCGTACAATTGTTCGAAAGAGAACCCCAACACATTCAGCGTTTCATGCCCCAGCATATTCTGACGCGTCCACAACAGCTCAAGTCTGGCCTCCTTCGTACTCGGGCAAGGGTCGCCAAAATCCCCACTGTCTGTTCTCCAGTCCATATAAGCCTTGTGATGCTTTATCAGGGCAATCTGCGCTAGTTTGGCCTCATTGCTTCTCATGTACTCCGCTTGCTGCAAGACGCGCCTTGTTGCGGGGTCTAGGTCATCGTAACTCATCAAATTTTCCACTCAGATCTAGCTTGCGATAAGGGTAGGTTAGGCCAGCTCTTCCCGCTTAACCAGCGGAACGCTGTAATCTGGACGAATACTCTTGGAACCCGGCATAGCTCGCATCTCTTGCGGGAAGTGCCAAATATTGAAATCCTTATTCGGGAACGTATCGTAATGAAACACATCCCAGCCAAGCAAAGCAGCCATCCGCTCGAAGGCAAGTTCTTTAGCCACCGACAGTTCTAACCGTGGATTCAGATACTTCATATACCCAGAGTTCACAGCCCCCGTCAGGATGTCCACCACCTGCAATCCCAGATGGTGCTTAGAATCGTGCATCGTCACCGACTTAACCAACGTCTTTATCCCGGCTCTAGCTAGCATGCGGTTAGCAATAATACCCGTTACTTCATCGTTCTTTTTGTACTTATCAATCTTCTGATCAATGATGACTTCAACATCACTCTTAATCTGCTTAGCAACGTTCTTAACAAGCATCGTGTACGTCTGGTAAAAAGCCAGCTCTCTATCCATCTGCCAGTTGTTGTACATGTTCTTCACAACGATAATCGAGTGAAAGCAGCATGAGTTCTTGAGCACCATTGCCAGCAGCTCAATGCAGATGTTTGCCTGCCCTGCGCTGTTCTTAATCTTCGACCACTTCAACTCACCGACAATACCGTACTTGTCTTTCAGCTTCTGAACGCGCTCATTAAAGATATGCAGTGTGTCTTTACGAACACACAGCAAACCAATGCCGTAACAGCGGTCACTTCCTGTCGTACCACTCTCATCACCAAAGGCCACGTATTCCATGCATAATACCCACTATTAATTTAATGGATATTTTATGTCCAACCCAAGCGGCAAGCAATGTCTTGCTTTGTCAGCTTACTGTCACTCGTGCTCAATCTTGTTGGGTATCGTAACTGGGATTTCACTGCCGTACATGAGTGGTGGGTTGAGATAGGCTATACCATGCAAGCACCCTAAAAATCCTAGCAAATACATAATGATACCAATCAACTCCAGTCCGAGCTTGCGGTCTATCCCCGGAATTTCATCAGTGATGTGAACCTGTACCTCTCTGCCAACCAATTGGCTGTACGATGAAACAAAGGACCTGAAGACTTCGGCAGCTCTTGGAGAGTCAATGCTATGTGCAAGTGCATTCCGCAACTTGTTCAATTTATCCAAAGCAGCCCAAACATTTTTGGGGAATTCCATGCCCGGTAAATGAGATCCAAACATAGCATGCACTAGGTTTAGCTTATGGCTAAAGCCGAGCTTAATATTCTCAATCGGGCCGCTATCCCGACAATGCAATTTCAAAATTTCAAAAAGTAATTCCTCAACGAAAAGATGCCCTTTTAGTATGATTGAGGTGGTATCCATACCAGCATGCAGGTGCTTCTCGTACCTTGACCATCTGGCTTCGTAAATGGCTTTAAGCCCTTCCTGTGTGCGCATCGTATTCCCTCAGCAGTACCAGTTTTCATGCAGTGTACCAAAGCTACCACATACATGATTCCATACATTCAACCATTACAAACCATTAGCCCCGTTGGTGGTAAGACAACAAGCGGAGCCTCTGGCGACTTCATCAGGGTTATGTCAGTTAGTGAGGCTTATCAGGATGACCATGTACCCAAGGGGAGCGAGGCCGAACCGCTGGCAGAGCTTGCATATGGTCTGCAAGTACCGTGACCACCATAAACCTGTTTATCCCCTGCGGCGTCTCGCGACGGCGACAGAACGGGGGCATCGGGCTAAAATGCGCTTCACTAAAAGTTTTTGGGATTGTTTAGAGACGGTGGCTACGTCATAGCTTTCAAGTTGAGTCAGTACGTGTTTGACGCCTGGAACTACACGCCGCTATGAGTTAACATCCCAATTACCACTATCAACCACAGCGGCTTTTTCAAGGGACATAACAGAGCATTTCTTACAGGCAAAAGAGACAGATTTTATTGTCTAACTAGCTGTATTGTAAGGAATTTAGTGACTTGGTGCGAAGGCCGGACTCGAACCGGCACGTATTTCTACGGTTGATTTTGAATCAACTGCGTCTACCGATTTCGCCACTCCGGCACGGAAGGGATGCGGAAAACGTTGGGATTATACCTGCTACACCCTCCTGCGCAAGCCTTATCCCCAGCCCATATCATCAGATGGTGAAAAAAACGGCATAGCTTTTTCAGGCTCTTACCCCCTTTCACACTTTGAGCCATGCTCAGTGCGTGAACAGCCTCTGTAACCTCAATGTTCTACAATCTCCGGGATATTCACAACAAAGGAAACCGCGATGACCATCATCAAAAGTTACGCCGCGCACGAAGCTGGCGCAGAGCTTGAACTCTATGAGTACGACGCAGGCGAACTGAAGCCTGAGGATGTGGAGGTTGAGGTTGAGTACTGCGGCATCTGCCACTCCGATCTCTCGATGATCGATAACGAATGGGGCATTTCAGCGTATCCGCTGATTGCGGGCCACGAGGTGATTGGCCGCGTCAGTTCACTGGGTGGCAGCGCGCAGAACAAGGGCCTGAAAGTGGGCCAGCGCGTCGGTATCGGCTGGACGGCGTCAAGCTGTGAGCACTGCGACGCCTGTATCAGCGGCAACCAGGTGAACTGTCAGCACGGCAGCGTGCCGACCATTCTGAACCGCGGCGGTTTCGCCAATAAAATTCGCGCGAACTGGCAGTGGGTGATCCCGATGCCGGAAGGCATCGACGCCGCGTCCGCCGGTCCGCTGCTGTGCGGCGGCATCACGGTGTTCAAACCGTTGCTGATGCATCACATCACCGCCACCAGCCGCGTCGGCGTTATTGGCATCGGTGGTCTCGGCCATATCGCCATCAAGCTGCTGCGCGCGATGGGCTGCGAAGTGACGGCGTTCAGCTCGAATCCGTCTAAAGAGCAAGAGATCCTGGCGATGGGCGCGGATAAAGTGGTGAACAGCCGCGATCCGCAAGCGCTTCAGGCACTGGCCGGTCAGTTCGATCTGATTATCAACACGGTGAATGTGTCGCTCGACTGGATGCCGTACTTCCAGGCGCTGGCCTGGGGCGGGAATTTCCATACCGTCGGCGCGGTGATGAAGCCGTTCGAAGTACCGGCGTTTTCGCTCATTATGGGCGATCGCAGCGTCACCGGCTCCGCGACCGGCTCGCCGCACGAGCTGCGCTCGCTGATGAAGCTGGCGGCGCGCGCCAAAGTGGCACCGCAAACCGAAGAGTTCCCGATGTCCCGTATCAACGAGGCGCTGCAACACGTGCGCGATGGTAAAGCGCGCTACCGCGTGGTGCTGAAAGCGGATTTCTGATTGGTAAAAGTAAAAAGCAAAGGCGCCGCAGGGCGCCTTTTTTAACCGTTGTAGATAGTGGGTTCGCGAGAGATTTTCCAGGGTGGGTGTGGCTGCGGATTTCATGGTGGGTGCGCTTCGCTTACCCACCCTACAAAACCCTGGCCTCACCGTAGGGCGGATAAGCAAAGCGCATCCGCCACCCAACCCATGCATGTCCTCCGTAGGGCGGGTAAGCAACGCGCACCCGCCACCCAACCCATGCACGTTTTTCCGTAGGGCGGATAAGCAACGCGCACCCGCCACCCAACCCATGCACGTTTTTCCGTAGGGCGGGTAAGCAAAGCGCACCCGCCACCCAACCCATGCACGTTTTTCCGTAAGGCGGATAAGCAACGCGCACCCGCCACCCAACCCACGCATGTCCTTCGTAGGGCGGGTAAGCGTAGCGCACCCGCCATTACTGCCACCGCCGGCAACGCGCTTACTGCCTTAACTCCGCCACTTTCTGAATCAACTCATGCACCGGCACCACGCCATAGAGCATCTCGTCCTGCGAGATCCAGACCGGAGCCACCAGCAGCAGCGCGGTGGCGATAGCCATCGACAGCACCGCGCCGAGCAGCCATCGGCTACGCAACCGCCCTTGCTGTTTGCCCCACGCGGTGAGCGGCTTGCCGAACTGGCGGTTCAGCCAGTGGCTTCGCCACAGATACCCCACCAGCGTGCCGACCAGCGCGATGCATAGCATTGGTATGCCATGCACCATCGCGATACCCTTTAGCCCGACTTCCACGTTCCACACGCCATTGATATGGCCGGGTGCCGTCAGGTAAATGCGCCCGGTATCGACGTTCATCATTCCCTGCCGCTGCCAGGTCGTTACTACCGGCAGTAGCAGATACATCATCAGCGCGGTAAATAGACTCCACTTCGCCAGCGACCAGCGCTGTACCGCGCTGACCAGACTGCCGAGGCTTTCGAGCGCCTCGTTAAGATACGGCGTGGCGAAGGCGCGGTTGAGCGCTTCACGCAGCGCGTCGCCCCGCTTGCCGCGACTATGTTCGATAAGCATCGCCTGGTGCGCTTCCGATTCCATAAACGTCTGCACCGTTTTACGGCTGGCGGCCCCTACCCGCGGGTTGCGCCGTTTGCCCGGCGTCGCCTGGCGCACCAGCATATCGAGATCGTTTTTCAGCAGCGCCTGCAATACGTGCCCGGCGTCGAGAATATGCGGCGTCACGCCGTAGAGGATCCAGCGAATCGGCTCTTCGCCCGCTTCCGGCAGCGGGCTCTCCATTCGGCCAAAGGGCACGTTCGCGTCATAGAGAACATGCACGTCGCGGCGCGCGTAATCGACATCGTTATCCATCAGCGCAACGGGGCCGTAACTGCCGAGCGACGGCACGCCTGCCTTGTATAATCCCTCGCGGATATACTCCGGCACGTCCGCCTGCGGGTAAACGAGCTGGTAGTCCGGCGTGGCGGTCGCTTTCAGCGACGTAATGTGTGAAATCATCCCGGTGCCGCTACACGGTGAGCATTGTTTGTTGCCGGAGCCGCCGCAGCCGTTACAGGTCACCCTGCCGCCGTAACAGGTGGGGCAGCTCTCGTAGTAGTTTTCGGTGCGGTTTTGTTTGGTGTAATGGTCGTAATAGCTGCGCTGGCGCATCACCTGACCGCTGCCGCCGCAGCCATAGCAGGACGTTTTTCCGGAGCCGTGGCACTGGCCGCAGTTGACCGAACCGCTGCCGTGACAGTTGTTGCAGTTTTCCGTCAGGCAGACCTGCATTGGGTGAAGATAGACCACCTCTTCGCTTTTCCAGTCGCCGTAAGGCCGTGAGAGCAGCGACGCCCGCGCGTCATCCAGCGTTTTATCGCGGGCGAGGATGGCGCTGGTCTGCGCCTGTAAGGCGCGCTCGTACTCCGTGCGCGAGTGGCAGACATCAGTATTAAGGCCCGCGGAGACCCGCCCCGCCTGGGTTGCCGTGTCGGTGCGGACATTAAAAATCAGCCGCAGGCTTATCTGGTAGTGGAAATCGATATAGTCGACAGGCACGACGCTAAGCTCACCCGGCTCAAGGCGCGTGGAGTCGCGGACGAAGTTCTGGATGGTGGTATCGCAGGCGGCAAGCCAGGCGTCTTTCATGATATCTCCTCAGGCGAAATGACCCGTCAAAATGCAGGCTGCCGTCAGAGTGGGCCGCTCATCGCTTTTTTAAGGGGGAAGAGGCGGAATGGTAGCATAGCGAGGCGCAAGGCTATGCTCCTGATTCTGGTGGGGAAGTGGGTATTGCAGTGGTGGGGATTGAGGTGGTGGGTGCGCTGCGCTTACCCACCCTACACGGGAAGTGGTGGTGGGTTCATGGTGGGTGCGCGAAGCTTACCCACCCTACACGGGAAGCGGCGGTGGGTTCATGGTGGGTGCGCAAGCTTACCCACCCTACAAGGGAAGTGGCGGTGAGTTTTATGGTGGGTGCGCAAGCTTACCCACCCTACACGGGAAGCGGCGGTGGGTTTTATGGTGGGTGCGCAAGCTTACCCACCCTACAGGGGAAGTGGCGATGGGTTTTATGGTGGGTGCGCTTCGCTTACCCACCCTACAAAACCCTGGGCTCACCGTAGGGCGGGTAAGCGAAGCGCACCCGCCTTAACGCCAGAGCTTAACCCCCCTGGGTTATCGCCTTAAACACGCCTGCGACCGCCACGGCGCCCGGATCTTCCACTCCTGCGAGGTTATCGCTCCCCACATAGGACGAGCGCCCGGCTCTGGCCTGGCCCATCTGCGCGGTGGCTTTTGCGCCCTGCTCCGCGGCCTGCGCGGCGGCGGCAATCCCTTTGTCTCTTAACGCTTCCAGCGCCGGTTGCAGGGCGTCGATGAGCGTCCGATCGCCTGGGGCCGCGCCGCCGTAATGCTTCATCTGCGCCAGACCCGCCAGCAGCGCGTCGGGCAGCGCGGCGCCATCGGCCACCTTCTGCCCGGCGGCGGTAAAGAAAATCGACATCAGAACGCCGCTGGAGCCGCCCATCACCGTCGCAAGACGCTCGCCGATGAGCTGCAACAGCGCGGCGGCGTCGTTCTGCGGCAACTGATTATTCGCAAGCTTCTGCGCGATATCCCGCGCGCCTTCAGCAAAGGTGGAGCCGGTATCGCCGTCGCCCACTTTCGCATCAAGCGCGTTAAGGTGCGCTTCCTGCGCGATAAGCGCGGCCGTGGCGCGGTCCAGAAGCCTGCGCACGTGTGGATTATCGGAAGGCGTGGCCTCAACGCTGTCACGCACCAGCGGGAGCGACTGCGCGTGCGGCTCGCCGAACGCCACCGGCACTATCCAGCCTGCGGTCTCCACCGGCGCGTTCAGCGCCTCTGTGAAAATGTCGTTGAGCGGCAACAAAGAGAGCGAAAAACCTTTCATGTCGAGCGCGCTCACGAGCGGCGCGGGGCCGATAAGCCAGTCGATGCGGTCTTTCAGCGCCGAGCGCGACAGCTCACGGGTCAGCAGCGCCATCTCCAACGCAGACGTGCCGCCGAGGTTATTGATCAGCACCGCTAGGCGCGCGTCGGCGGGCACCTGCGCTGTCAGGCTCTCCACCAGCGTCGCCACAATTTCCCGGCTGTTCTGGGTGCCGATAGTGCTGGCACCGGGCTCGCCGTGAATGCCAAGCCCCAGTTCCGCCTCGCCCTGTTTGATACGCCCGTCTTCGGTGCTGCCCGGCAGACTACAGGTCTGCAGCGCCACGCCGAGGCTTTTCACCGCGTCGCTCGCCTGCTGCGCCAGCGCGCGCACGTCGCTTAACGATTTGCCCTGTTCGGCGGCGAAACCGGCGATTTTATGCACCAGCGCCGTGCCGGCGATGCCGCGCGGCTGTTTGTTATCCGGCAGCGCGACGTCGTCGGAGACGATCACCATCTCCACTTTCAGCCCGTGGCGTTTGGCTTTCTCCGCCGCCAGGCCGAAGTTCAGCCGGTCGCCGGTGTAGTTTTTCACGATGAGCAGACAGCCGTGGTCGCCCGTCACCGCCACAATGGCGTTCAGTACGGCATCCACGCTCGGCGAGGCAAAGAGATCGCCGCAGACGGCGGCAGTGAGCATTCCCTTACCCACAAAACCTGCGTGCGCGGGCTCATGGCCGGAGCCGCCGCCGGAGATCACCGCGACTTTGCTTTTATCCCAGTCGCGGCGGGCCACGATGCGAATCGCCGGGTCGATATCAAGGCGGGTGAGGTTTTGGTGGCGGGCGCTGAGGATAAGCCCGTCAACGGCGTCGTTGATAAGGCGTTTACGGTCGTCAAAAAAGAATCTGGACATGGTTTCCTGCGAATCAGTGAACGGTATGCAAAGCATAGCTGTTTCGCAGGCAAGCGGCGGTCAGAGCCCGTATTCGCCGTAACCGCGCCGCTTTTGCAGGCGATCCAGCCAGCGGCCAGCAAAGTGAACGCCCACTAACACGGCGGCCAGAAACGCGGTGTGCAGCCAGAAGGCGACACGCCCGTCGAAGATAAAAAAGCTCAGGATGAAATACGGCAGCGTGGCGCTGGTTATCGCAAAAAGCAGGTGTTCGCCAAGCGAGAACAGGCGCAGCACCTCGTCAGCCTCTTTCTCCTGTGGGGAACCGGCGGTCACCACGCCCACCGCCAGACTGCGGCGGTCCACATGCTGCGCGAGCAGCGTGAAAAGCAGCGCCTGCACGGCGAACACGGCTCCCTCAAAGACCAGCCACGGCAGCGGATCGCGAAAATAAAAGTAAGCGCCCACTATCAGAATCACAATCAGCGCCTCAGGCACAAAGGCGAGATGGGCGAAGAACAGGAGGAACAGCGAGGCGAGTCTTTTCATGGCTTCCCGGCAAACGTGAAAAGCGAGGAACCGCACTCCCCCGAGCGAGGGAGTGCGCAAGGCATCAGGCGCGTTTCATCAGCAGCCAGAGGCTTATCAGGAAGAAGCTGGCGCTCGGCAGCAGCGCGCCGATAATCGGCGGAATGCCGTACACCAGGCTCAGCGGCCCGAAGATTTGGTCCAGCACGTAGAAGATAAAGCCGAAGCTGATACCCGTTACGACGCGCACGCCCATCGGCACGCTGCGCAGCGGCCCGAAGATAAACGACAGCGCCATCAGCATCATCACCGCCACAGAGAGCGGCTGGAAGATTTTGCTCCACATGTTGAGCTGATAACGGCTGGCGTCCTGGCCGCTCGCTTTCAGATACTTGACGTAATTACGCAGCCCGCTTATCGACAGCGCGTCTGGATCCAGCGCCACGACGCCGAGCTTGTCCGGCGTCAGGTTAGTTTTCCAGGTGCCGGTCAGCGTCTGGGAGCCGGTTATCTGCTGCGGGTTTTTGAGATTTGACTCATCCACCTGCGACAGACGCCACAGCTTGTGTTCAGCGTCAAACTTCGCGTTGGCGGCGTAGCGGACCGATTCCAGACGACGCTTATCGTTAAAGGCGTAGATGCTGATACCGCCCAGCTCGTTTTCGCCTTTTACGCGTTCGATATACACAAAATTATTGCCGTCTTTTGCCCACATCCCCTGCTGGGTCGAGAGCAGCGAACCGCCATACATCTGCTGCGCACGCAGGTTACGGGCCATCTGCTCGCCCTGCGGTGCCACCCATTCGCCGATAGCCATCGTGAAGATAACCAGCGGAATGGCGGTTTTCATCACGGAGGCGGCCACCTGCATACGGGTAAAGCCGGAGGCCTGCATAACGACCAGCTCGCTACGCTGCGCCAGCATCCCTAACCCCAACAGCGCGCCAAGCAGCGCGGCCATCGGGAAGAAGATCTGGATATCTTTCGGCACGCTCAGCAGCGTGTATGTCCCCGCGCCAAGCGCGGTGTAGCTGCCTTCGCCGGTCTTTTTCAGCTGATCGACGAATTTGATAATGCCCGACAGCGACACCAGCATGAACAGCGTCATCATTATGGTGTTGAAAATTGTTCTGCCGATATACCGGTCGAGAACGCTAAATCCCAGCATCGATCACTCCCCGACGAGCAAAGCGGGCGCGGATGCGGCGCATTGGCACCGTGTCCCACAGGTTCAGCGCCACGGCCAGCGCCAGATAAAGCAGGTTAACGGCCCACATCCAGATCAGCGGATCAAGCTTGCCTTTCGCGCCGTTGGAGCGCAGCGAAGTCTGGAGCAGGAAGAAGATAAGATAAAGCAGCATCGCGGGCAGCATCGAGAGCACGCGGCCCTGACGCGGGTTGACCACCGAGAGCGGCACGACCATCAGCGCCATCACGATGACCGCGAACACCAGCGTCAGACGCCAGTGAAACTCGGCGCGCGCCGATTTGGAGTTAGCCTGCCAGAGCGTTTTCATGTCCATCTGCTCGGCGTCGTCCGGGTCCAGCGCGACGGCCTGGTGGCCAATGATCGCCTTATAATCTTTAAAATCCGTGATACGGAAATCGCGCAGCATCGCGGTGCCTTCAAAGCGGGTGCCCTGATTGAGCGTCACCACCTGCGAGCCGTCCTTACGCTGCGAGAGTTCGCCGGAATCGGCGACAACCACAGAAGGACGCGCGTTGCCTTTCGGGCGCAGCTGCGCCAGGAAGACATCATTGAATTTGCTGCCGTTCACGCTTTCGATAAACAGCACCGCGTTACCGTCGGTCGCCTGCTGGAACTGCCCCTGCGCGAGCGCCGCCATGCCGGGGTTGGCTTTCGCCTCCGCGAGCACTTCGTCCTGATGGCGCGACGACCACGGCCCTGCCCACATCACGTTCACCGCAGCGACAATGCCGGTCAGCAGCGCGAGCACCATCGCGGCTTTCACCAGCACCGCTTTACTCAGCCCGCAGGCGTGCATGACGGTGATTTCACTTTCGGTATAGAGCCTGCCAAGCGTCATCAATAGCGCGAGGAACAAGCTTAACGGCAGGATAAGTTGCGCCATTTCGGGCACGCCCAGGCCAAGGAGCGAAAGCACGAGGTTTGTCGGAATATCGCCGTCCACCGCCGCGCCAAGAATTCTCACCAGTTTCTGGCAGAAGAAGATCAGTAGCAGGATGAACAAAATCGCCAGTTGGCTTTTGAGCGTCTCCCGAACCAGATATCTTATGATTATCACATTAAATACGCCTGTGAATACGAGTCTTTTTGCAGGAAAATCGCTTGTTTCATGGCTTAAACGTCATTTATTCTCTTGAGTCGTCGAAAAGATCGCTAAGATTACTTATCTTAACGGCTTCGCGCTTCAAGCGTTGCTGACGAGCCGAAACCAAAACAACATTCGTTAAGATTAACACGAAGTCATCGCAACAGCGGAGCAAGAGTTACGAAGTGGTCAATTCTATCTGTAGCCGCCGCCGTTGTCTTTAAGATTCAGGAGCGTAGTGCATGGAGTTCAGTGTAAAAAGCGGGAGCCCGGAAAAACAGCGCAGTGCCTGCATTGTTGTAGGCGTCTTTGAGCCGCGCCGTCTCTCTCCCATCGCCGAACAACTCGATAAAATCAGCGACGGCTATATCAGCGCCTTGCTGCGTCGCGGTGAGCTGGAGGGCAAACCGGGCCAGACCTTGTTGCTTCATCACGTTCCGAATGTGTTGTCAGAACGTATCCTGCTTATCGGCTGCGGCAAAGAGCGCGAGCTGGATGAGCGTCAGTATAAGCAGGTGATTCAGAAAACCATTAATACTCTGAATGATACCGGATCGATGGAAGCGGTTTGCTTCCTGACCGAGCTGCACGTCAAAGGCCGCAACACGTACTGGAAAGTGCGCCAGGCGGTAGAGACGGCGAAAGAGACGCTCTACAGCTTCGATCAGTTAAAGACGAACAAGAGCGAGCCGCGTCGTCCGCTGCGCAAAATGGTGTTCAACGTGCCGACCCGCCGTGAACTCACCAGCGGCGAGCGTGCGATCCAGCACGGTCTGGCGATCGCTTCCGGTATTAAAGCGGCCAAAGATCTGGGCAATATGCCGCCGAACATCTGTAACGCCGCCTACCTCGCCTCGCAGGCGCGCCAGCTGGCCGACTCCTTTAGCAAAAACGTCGTCACCCGCGTGATTGGCGAACAGCAAATGAAAGAGTTGGGCATGCATTCGTACCTCGCGGTGGGCGAAGGCTCGCAGAACGAATCCCTGATGTCGGTGATTGAATATAAAGGCAGCAGCGAGCCGGACGCCCGTCCGATTGTGCTGGTGGGCAAAGGGCTGACCTTTGACTCCGGCGGCATCTCGATTAAACCGTCCGAAGGGATGGACGAGATGAAATATGACATGTGCGGCGCGGCGGCGGTGTACGGCGTGATGCGCATGGTGGCTGAGCTGAACCTGCCGGTGAACGTGACCGGTATTCTGGCGGGCTGTGAAAACATGCCAGGCGGACGCGCGTATCGTCCGGGCGACGTGCTGACAACCATGTCCGGCCAGACGGTGGAAGTGCTGAATACCGACGCCGAAGGCCGTCTGGTGCTGTGCGATGTGCTGACGTATGTCGAGCGCTTCGACCCGGAAGTGGTCATCGATGTGGCGACGCTGACCGGCGCGTGCGTGATTGCGCTTGGCCATCACATCACCGGGCTAATGTCGAACCACAACCCGCTGGCGCATGAGCTTATCAGCGCGTCCGAGCAGGCGGGCGACCGCGCCTGGCGTCTGCCGCTGGCGGACGAGTTCCAGGAGCAGCTGGAGTCGAACTTCGCGGATATGGCGAATATCGGTGGCCGCCCTGGCGGCGCGATTACCGCCGGGTGTTTCCTGTCGCGCTTTACGCGTAAATATAACTGGGCGCACCTGGATATCGCCGGCACCGCCTGGCGCTCCGGCAAGGCGAAGGGCGCGACCGGCCGCCCGGTTGCGCTGCTGTCGCAGTTCCTGCTAAACCGCGCCGGGTTTAACGGCGAAGAGTAAGACTCTGACAGACGGTGGGCGCGCTTCGCTTACCCACCCTACCAAACACCGTCAGGTATGCTGGCGATACGGTAAACGGTGGGTGCGCTTTGCTTACCCACCCTACCAAACATTTATGTACGCTGGCGGTGGGGCAAAACCCCGTAGGGCGGGTCAGCGTAGCGCTACCCGCCATCTCCCGACAACAACTCGTCCTACCCGAATCAGGGCGACGTTTGCAGCCAACAACGAGGCAACGTGAAACACCACGGGTATCGCTTATGAAGAACGCAACGTTTTACCTGCTGGACAACGACGACACCGCCGACGGCCTGAGCGCCGTCGAACAACTGGTGTGCGACGTTGCCGCTGCGCGCTGGCGCGCAGGGAAACGCATCCTGATTGCCTGCGTCGACGAAGCCCAAGCCACCCGCATCGACGAAGCGCTCTGGAAGCGCGACCCGGACAGCTTCGTGCCGCACAATCTCGCAGGTGAAGGGCCGCGCGGCGGCGCGCCGGTGGAAATAGCCTGGCCGCAAAAACGCGGCAGCAGCCCGCGGGAGCTTCTGATAAGCCTGCTGCCGGAATTCGCAGCTTTTGCCACTGCTTTCTATGAAGTGGTAGACTTCGTACCTTACGACGAATCCCAGAAACAACTGGCGCGCGAACGCTACAAAGCCTATCGCGCCGCCGGTTTCCACTTGACCACGGCCACCTTCACGGCGCCCGGAACGACACAGTAGAAATGGAAAAGACATATAACCCCCAAGATATCGAACAGCCGCTTTACGAGCACTGGGAGCAGCAGGGCTATTTCAAACCCAACGGCGACGAGAGCCAGGAAAGCTTCTGCATCATGATCCCGCCGCCGAACGTCACCGGCAGTTTGCATATGGGTCACGCCTTCCAGCAAACCATCATGGACACCATGATCCGCTACCAGCGTATGCAGGGTAAAAACACCCTGTGGCAGGTCGGCACCGACCACGCCGGTATCGCGACCCAAATGGTCGTCGAGCGTAAAATCGCCGCTGAAGAAGGTAAAACCCGCCACGACTACGGCCGCGACGCCTTCATCGACAAAATCTGGGAGTGGAAAGCGGAATCCGGCGGCACCATCACGCGCCAGATGCGTCGTCTGGGTAACTCGGTGGACTGGGAGCGCGAACGCTTCACCATGGATGAAGGCCTCTCCAACGCGGTGAAAGAGGTGTTCGTCCGTCTTTATAAAGAAGATCTGATCTATCGCGGCAAGCGTCTCGTGAACTGGGACCCGAAACTGCGCACCGCCATCTCTGACCTGGAAGTGGAAAACCGCGAGTCAAAAGGCTCGATGTGGCATATCCGCTATCCGCTGGCGGACGGCGCGAAAACCGCCGACGGCAAAGATTACCTGGTAGTCGCCACCACCCGCCCGGAAACCCTGCTGGGCGATACCGGCGTTGCCGTAAACCCGGAAGATCCTCGTTATAAAGATCTGATCGGCAAATATGTCGTGCTGCCGCTGGTTAACCGCCGCATCCCGATCGTCGGCGACGAACACGCCGATATGGAAAAAGGCACCGGCTGCGTGAAGATAACCCCGGCGCACGATTTCAACGACTACGAAGTGGGTCGTCGTCATCAGCTGCCGATGATCAACATCCTGACTTTCGACGGCGATATCCGTGAAAGCGCGGAAGTCTACGACACCAAAGGCAACGAATCTGACGTTTATTCAAACGAGATCCCGGCGCAGTTCCAGAAGATGGAACGCTTCGCCGCGCGTAAAGCGATCGTGGCGGCCGTGGATGAACTCGGCCTGCTCGAAGAGATCAAACCGCACGATCTGACCGTGCCTTACGGCGATCGCGGCGGCGTGGTTATCGAACCGATGCTGACCGACCAGTGGTACGTCCGCGCCGACGTGCTGGCGAAACCGGCGGTGGAAGCGGTAGAAAACGGCGATATCCAGTTCGTACCGAAGCAGTACGAAAACATGTATTTCTCCTGGATGCGCGATATTCAGGACTGGTGTATCTCCCGTCAGCTCTGGTGGGGCCACCGCATTCCGGCCTGGTACGACGCCGAAGGCAACGTCTACGTAGGCCGCAGCGAAGAGGAAGTACGTCAGGAAAATAACCTGTCCGCGGACGTCGCGCTGCGCCAGGACGACGACGTACTGGACACCTGGTTCTCCTCCGCGCTCTGGACGTTCTCCACCCTCGGCTGGCCGGAAAACACCGACGCGCTGCGTCAGTTCCACCCGACCAGCGTCATGGTCTCCGGCTTTGACATCATCTTCTTCTGGATTGCCCGCATGATCATGATGACCATGCACTTCATCAAAGATGAAAACGGCAAACCGCAGGTGCCGTTCAAGACCGTCTACATGACCGGTCTTATCCGCGACGACGAAGGCCAGAAGATGTCCAAATCCAAGGGCAACGTGATCGACCCGCTGGATATGGTTGACGGCATCACGCTGGAAGAATTGCTGGAGAAACGCACCGGTAACATGATGCAGCCGCAGCTGGCGGAGAAAATCCGCAAGCGCACCGAGAAGCAGTTCCCGGAAGGCATCGAGCCGCACGGCACCGACGCCCTGCGCTTTACGCTGGCGGCGCTGGCCTCTACCGGTCGCGACATCAACTGGGACATGAAGCGTCTCGAAGGCTACCGCAACTTCTGTAACAAGCTGTGGAACGCCAGCCGTTTCGTGCTGATGAACACCGAAGATCAGGATTGCGGCTTTAACGGCGGCGAGAAAGTGCTGTCGCTGGCCGATCGCTGGATCCTGGCGGAATTCAACCAGACCGTGAAAGCGTACCGCGAAGCGCTGGATAATTTCCGCTTCGATATCGCGGCGGGCATCCTGTATGAATTCACCTGGAACCAGTTCTGCGACTGGTATCTGGAGCTGACCAAGCCGGTCATGAACGGCGGTTCAGAAGCTGAACTGCGCGGTACCCGCAACACGCTGGTGACCGTACTGGAAGGTCTGCTGCGTCTCGCGCATCCGATCATCCCGTTCATTACGGAAACCATCTGGCAGCGCGTGAAAGTGCTTGCCGGTATCGACGCCGATACCATTATGCTCCAGCCGTTCCCGGCGTTTGATGCTTCCCGCGTGGACGACGCGGCGCTGGCGGATACCGAGTGGCTGAAGCAGGCTATCATCGCCGTGCGTAATATTCGCGCCGAGATGAACATCGCGCCGGGCAAACCGCTGGCGCTGCTGCTGCGCGGTTGCAGCCAGGACGCACAGCGTCGTGTTAACGACAACCGCGGCTTCCTGCAGACGCTGGCGCGCCTTGAAAGCATTACCGTGCTGCCTGCCGATGACAAAGGTCCGGTGTCGGTGACCAAAATCATCGACGGTGCCGAGCTGCTGATCCCGATGGCTGGGCTGATTGATAAAGACGCCGAGCTGGCGCGTCTTGCGAAAGAAGTGGCCAAAATCGAAGGCGAAATCGGCCGCATCGAAAGCAAACTCGGTAACGAAGGCTTTGTGGCCCGCGCGCCGGAAGCCGTTATCGCCAAAGAGCGCGAAAAACTGGCGGGCTATCATGAGGCGAAAGCCAAACTGATAGAACAGCAGGGCGTCATTAGCGCACTGTAAGTCAGTTGAATAAAAGCCGGGGCGACCCGGCTTTTTTTATGGCGGTATTTCGCAAAAAAACGGCGCTCAACTGAGCGCCGTTATGCTTTTAGCGGGCCGAAGCCCCGCGCTCATTTTCAGAGTGCGAAAGGCAGAATGGAGAAACCACGGCCCAGCACGCTTGCCGGATCGTTACGCGGCTGTTCGTCGTGATCGACCAGCGCCAGGTTGTCCAGCTCGCCGTCAACATGGGTGTTTTCCAGCAGGTAGCGCGTCAGGCGCACTTTCGCCCACGGCCACGCCAGACCAAAGGTGATACCGCAGACCATGAAATTGCTCAGAATGATCCAGACAAAAGAACCGACGCTCGCGGTGGAGCGGAAGGTAATACCGCCTTCCAGCGACATCTGCTGATAGGCGTAGTTACGCAGTTTCACAAACGCGAAGCTAAAGCAGACCAGGATGCCAACCATATAAATGAAATACGGCAGTAAAACGCTCATAATAAGCGATATCAAAAAGCTAAGCATTTCTTCCTGGCTATTCATACCATATACACTGTAATGCAACATCTGAGTCATTACTGGCGCCAGCATAATCAAAGCTACCGCGATAAACGGCACAAACAGCAGCATCGCCTTGAGATAAATAAAGGTGCAGGTTTTTACATTCAGGTTAATCGCAAAACGGTGTTTGCCATATTGCAGGTTATTGACCAGCAGGCCGTACCACTGCGCGGCGTAAATACCCTGCATCAGCGCGGTACCCACAAGCCCCACCAGAACCGACAGCACAATACCGACAATAATACCGGTCATACTCTGGCTGGAACCCGCAATCGTAAAGACCAGCCCCATCACGGCTGTCACCAGAATCGCAATCAGCAGCGGGCAGCCGAGCATCACCCACCAGGCGCGCAGCGGGCTGGCTTTAAAGCTAAAACGCAGGCCGTTAAGCTTCGTCATCAGCAGCTGGTAGCGCAGGCCCTGCATAATAAGGAACGGCGCAAACGCGATAAACAGCAGCACCATGCAGAGGGTTAAAAAGGTATTTTCATAGACTGCATTAATCACAAATACAACGTAGAGAAGCGCAAGGCAGATCCAGCCGACGAAAATCGCGCCGCCTGTGGCGTGATAAGAAAAACGTGCGCCTGCCAGTTCGGTATTTTCGTAAAAATAACGGCGCGCGCGCACCATCGCCCAGGGTAAAAACAGCCCGGCGGTGAACACCGTTAACAGTATGTTGACCAGCCAGACGGGGAAATATCCACCGCCGCTGCCCTGAAACGAGAATGCGTGTGTCTTATTCCCTGCCAGGAATTTATTATCGTCCGACATAACAATCCTTATTCTGTAAAAAAGAAAAAAGCGCCGTTATAACCGTTAATATCTTAGGGTTAATCCAGTGCGTACTTTAGTGTAATAAAGCCCCGGAAAGAATAATAGCAGCCAATATTCCTGGGCTTGCGTCACTCTTCCTGTAGTGGTATTAAGCACAACACTATGTTGAACAGATGACATCAGAGTAAATGATGAATGTTGAGGCGCCGGTAGACATTATTATGCGCAGAATGACGGCCGCGGATAACGCGACGGTCGCCAGAGTGATCCGCCAGGTTTCCGCGGAATATGGCCTGACGGCGGATAAAGGCTACACCGTCGCAGACCCCAATCTCGACGTGCTGTATACGCAATACAGCAAACCAGGCCATGCGTACTGGGTGATTGAATTAGACGGTGAAGTCGTGGGCGGCGGCGGTATTGCGCCGCTGGCCTGTAGCGAAACGGACATCTGCGAGCTGCAAAAAATGTATTTTCTGCCCGTCGCGCGCGGCAGAGGGCTTGCGAAAAAGCTGGCGTTACAGGCGATGGATTTCGCCCGCTCGCAAGGCTATCGCCGCTGCTATCTCGAAACGACCGCCTTTTTAAAAGAGGCGATTGCGCTGTATGAACGCCTGGGCTTCGCGCATATTTCCGAGCCGCTCGGCTGCACCGGCCATGTGGATTGCGAAGTGCGAATGTTAAAAACGCTCTGAGCGTAAACGCGTGAAATAAAAAAGCCGGGCTGACCCGGCTTTTTTATTATTGCTGCATGGAGATACGAATAACCGGCCCGGCTTTTTCCGGCGGCAGCGCCAGCACGTCATGCCAGAGATCCTGCACCATATTACAGACCTGTTTTTCCTGACCGACGCCTTTTTGCGGATCGGTAAAGACCACAATCGTGTCGCCATATTTCGCCGCCAGCGACTGACCAATCGGCGCCAGCGTCTCTTCCGCCATTTTCTGCTCCTGCGGCGTCACCTTGTGCGCGTTCTGGCTGTAACTTGCCGACAGCAGCTTCGTTTCGACATCCATACGCTTCGCGATAACCTCTTTCGACAGCATCTGAACCGGGTTCACGCCGCCTTTCACCTGCGGCATCAGGAAGCGGAAACAGGCGTCGTCGCTGTGCTGCTGCATTTCGCGGGTCTGTTCCATATTGACGCGCATATACGCGATCACATCTTCATCCGGCGCGAACTGGATGCGCTGCATCTCAAGCTCGGCCATATTCGCCTGCATCGCGTCGATAATATCCTGCTGCGTTTTGCCCTGCTTCGCCATTTCCAGCGCCTGACCACGCAGGCGCGCGTAGAACGCCGGATCTTTCTCTTTAATGAGTTTATACAACGGCATACTGTTAAACACCTCGTCAAAGCCCTGCTCCGGCGACGTGTTCGCGCTTCTCAGCCACGCGATGTCAGCGATATTCCACAGCACAATGCCGACGACAAAAATCGCGACGGCCGCGAGTTTATTGACCTTGCCTTTCTTATAAAGCGCAGACGCGACGACAGCGAGCACGATGCCCACCAGCGCGGAGAGCATGACATGGTTCCAGTTCATCCTTTATCCCTTTGGTATTGATAGTTTTTATAAAGCCCGCCGGCTCACGCGCTTACCGGTACGCCGCTGTGAAAACGGAATTCGGTGTCAGGCTGATTAATCAGCCGCGCTTCCGCTTCGCCGAGCGCCTGCACGCGCGGCGCGATGTCCTCCGGCGAAATCTGCTGCGCCAGCGAGAGGTAATCCTGATAGTGGCGCGCTTCCGAGCGCAGCAGCGACAGGTAAAACTTCTGCAAATCGTCGTCCAGATACGGCGCCAGCGCGGCGAAACGCTCGCACGAGCGGGCTTCGATATACGCGCCGCAAATCAGTTTATCGACAAGCGTGGCGGGCTCATACGTGCGCATTTCGCGTCGCATCCCGCGCGCATAGCGGCTGGCGGTGATTTTGACATACGGGATGTTACGCGCCTGCATCATTTCGCGCACCTGCCAGAAGTGGTGTAGTTCTTCTTTGATAAGCAGCACCATGCTGTCGATCAGCGTCTGCCCCCACGGATCGTCGGTGTGCGGCATCACGCTCTTGCCGATGCGCTTATGCAGCGCCAGGAAATCAGGCTCCGGCCCTTCGCGATAGGTGAAATCTTCATAGGGCTGAAGCCAGCCGAGCAGTTCATCGGAACCGCTTTTATCCGCCACATAGCGGCGAATGAGCAGCATTGCGGTTTGCGCGGCTTTTAACTCGCAAATCATGTGGTCGGTCAGCAGCAGCGGTAAGTTTTCCGGCGCTCTGGCTTCATCTATCCAGGCTTGCGGGGTGGCGCAGTGAAGGAAATTTTTAACGGGGAGGAGGAGTGCGTCGTAATTCATGCGGGGTTCCTGAAATGCGGCAGCGCAGCGCTGCCGCAAACTGCGACTTAGTGACGAACACCGTCGTCGTCTTCATCCATGCCGTCGTCGTCTTCGTCTTCTTCGCCGTCCGGGTCTTCAAAGTAAGTGCCCCAGCCGTCATATTCGACGTTAAACTTCTCCGCCAGGTTCATCAGCTGTTCAACCTGGGCGTCGATAAGTTCGGCGTTCAGCGCGCACTCGCTCAGCGCGTCGCAGCAGATGACGGTTTCACCGCCCTCTTCCAGCTCCAGCTCTTCCGGGTCCGTCACTTCATAGCCAAGCTTAAACACTTCCACCGCCAGTTTCTCCAGCGTGTCGAAATCGTCTGCCGAGAAATGGTGTTCAATGGTGTACAGCGCGTCAGGATCGCTGCCATCTTCAAGCAGCTCTTCAATAATCAGACGCGTCTCTTCGCGCTGCTCTTCCAGTAATTCCGGGTTTGCCATGGCTCGTTCCTCAGTGTGTGGCAGATACCTTCTATTTTCACACACCCGCGGGAATGCCTCCACCTTTCACGGCAAAGTTTTAACACCGGGGGTTGCAAATGAATATTCATACATATATGGTGAATATTAATTCAATAAGTGGCGTCAGCCAGCGAGGGAAATTATGTCTGCGTTGTACCAGAAATCGTTTTTAAAACTGCTCGATTTTACGCCCGCTCAAATCCGCCTGCTGCTGGAGCTTTCCGCAAAGCTTAAAAGCGATAAGAAAAACGGCGTTGAAGTTCAAAAGCTTGCCGGAAAAAATATTGCGCTCATCTTCGAAAAAGACTCAACCCGCACGCGATGCTCTTTCGAAGTTGCCGCATATGATCAGGGCGCGCGCGTCACGTATCTCGGCCCGAGCGGCAGCCAGATTGGGCATAAAGAGTCAATTAAGGATACCGCCCGCGTACTGGGCCGCATGTATGACGGCATTCAGTATCGCGGTTTTGGCCAGGAAATCGTCGAAACGCTGGCGCAGTACGCAGGCGTGCCGGTGTGGAACGGACTGACCGATGAGTTTCACCCGACGCAACTCCTGGCAGATCTGCTGACCATGCAGGAGCATCTGCCGGGCAAAGCGTTTAACGAGATGACGCTGGTGTATGCGGGCGATGCGCGCAACAACATGGGCAATTCAATGCTGGAAGCCGCCGCGCTGATGGGGCTGGATTTGCGCCTGGTCGCGCCTGAGCGCTGCTGGCCTGCCGCCGAGCTTGTAGCCGAATGCCAGGCAATGGCGAAAGAGACCGGCGGGCGGATCACGCTCACCGAGGATATCGCCGCAGGTGTGAAGGGCGCGGATTTCATCTATACCGATGTCTGGGTGTCGATGGGCGAAGCCAAAGAGAAGTGGGCGGAGCGTATCGCGCTGCTGCGCCCGTATCAGGTTAACAGCCAGATGCTGGCGCAGACCGGCAACCCGAACGTGAAATTCCTGCACTGTCTGCCGGCGTTTCACGACGACGAGACCACGCTCGGCGAGCAGATGGCGCAGGAGTATGGCCTGAAAGGCGGCATGGAAGTGACCGACGAGGTGTTTGAATCCGCGCACAGCATCGTGTTCGATCAGGCCGAAAACCGGATGCATACGATCAAAGCCGTGATGGTGGCGACGCTGTCTGAGTAGCTTGCGGGGCGGGTGGCTTGCCAGAAGCTGGATGGTGGGTGCGCTTCGCTTACCCACCCTACAAAACAACGCTCACCGTAGGGCGGGTAAGCCTCGCGCACCCGCCTTGCCGTTAATTGAACGGTGGGTGCGCTTCGCTTACCCACCCTACAAAACAACGCTCACCGTAGGGCGGGTAAGCACCGCGCACCCGCCTTGCTGATAATTAAATGGTGGATGCGCTTCGCTTACCCACCCTACAAAACAACGCTCACCGTAGGGCGGGTAAGCACCGCGCACCCGCCTTGCTGATGGTGGTTAGTAAGGCGCTTCGCTTTCCCACCCTACAACTCCCTCACGCCATCAACATCTTCACGACTGCTTTACGCACGGGTGCCGGGTCGCCCACCGCACACAGCGGCTTATGCACTTCCCCCGGCCAGAAAATCACGAAATCGCCCTCCTCCAGCACCACGGTTTTCTCCTGCGCGCCTTCGGGCAGAAATGCGATATCTTTATCCGCCAGCCAGTCGGTGTCGGTCGCGCCCGGCGGTAACGTGCTGAAGGTCATCCCTTCGCGGCCCGCCAGCACAATCTGAATATCCAGATAACGCGCGTGATACTCGGCGCGGCGGTCCGCCAGCGGCTCGGTTGTGTCTTCCGAGAGCAGAAAAAAGAGGCGATTGCCGTCCAGTTCGTACTTGCCCGGCGCGGTCTGCGGCATTACCTGCTGCTTCACCTGCTCAATCGCCTCGCGAAAAGGCGCGGGCAGCCATTCGCCCAACGCGTGAATATTACCGATAATCATGCCTTCTCCTTATATAAAACAGTGTTTCATTTTATTGTGTTATACGAGCTATCGTGCCGGGGCGCTACTGCTTTCTCGGTAAAATCTGTTCTGGCGCATGGTTATCGTGCGGCGCGTTACCAGCTTGTTAATCCCCGCCAGACGTTTATGCAGGTTTTATGCATAACCCTGGCGAATACTATTGACAGCATCGCTGTAGGTGTTTGTTTTATCAGCGAGAAAATGAAAAAAGACGGCACCATCACGTTTCGTTTACCTCACAAACAGGCACAGCAGCACCATAATTATTTGCTTTATTCCTGAGTTTCAAAAATAAACGCGCGCCATAACTGCATAATCATCTTTTTTAAAAAATAAAACGCTTAATTTTCAATTAATTAATAATTTGCTTGTTTGTTGTCCAAAAACAGATTTTTAACAACACGGAATAAGCGCCGTCTATTCTGCGTAGTGATTCATATAGCCCGATAAATTAATTAAACTTTCCATGAAATAAATCATTATTACGACGGAATAATAAAATCACTGCATCGCTCGTGATATTCATCACACAATCAAATCAGCGCTCCATTACTATCTATTTCGAATTCAATCTGCACGGTAACTCGTTATGCGAACACGCGTCGCATAATGCCGCCGTTTTTATTCTGAAAATCAGCCAAGGAATAAATATGGAAAAGCATTACGTGGGATCGGAAATAGGTCAATTACGCAGCGTTATGCTGCACCGCCCTAATTTAAGCCTGAAAAGACTGACGCCGTCTAATTGCCAGGAATTACTGTTTGACGATGTATTATCAGTCGAGCGCGCGGGGGAAGAGCACGATATTTTTGCACGCGCCCTGCGTGATCAGGGTGTGGAAGTATTATTACTGACGGATCTCCTGACACGCACGCTGGATATCCCGGAGGCGAAAGACTGGCTGCTGGAGACGCAGGTTTCTGAATACCGCCTTGGCCCCTCTTTTGCCGCCGATGTGCGCGGCTGGCTTGCCGACCTGCCGCATCGGGAGCTGGCGCGGCGCTTAAGCGGCGGGCTGACGTTTAGTGAGATCCCGGCCTCGATTCATAATATGGTGGTGGATACGCACGGCGCCAACGATTTTATTATGGAGCCGCTTCCCAATCATTTATTTACGCGCGACACCTCCTGCTGGATATATAACGGCGTGTCGATAAATCCGATGGCGAAACCCGCGCGCCAGCGTGAAACCAATAATCTGCGTGCGATTTATCGCTGGCATCCGGCATTTGCCGATGGCGAATTTATTAAATATTTCGGCGACCAGAATATTAATTACGACCACGCCACGCTGGAAGGCGGCGATGTATTAGTCATTGGCCGCGGCGCGGTATTAATCGGCATGTCTGAACGCACCACGCCGCAGGGGGTGGAATTCCTCGCGAGCGCCCTGTTTAAACACCAGCAGGCGACGCGCGTTATCGCCGTGGAATTGCCGAAACACCGCTCCTGCATGCACCTCGATACCGTCATGACGCATATCGATATTGACACCTTCTCCGTCTACCCCGAAGTGGTGCGCCCCGATGTGAAGTGCTGGACCTTAACGCCGGACGGGCGCGGCGGCATCGCGCGTACCGAAGAGAAAACGCTGGTTTATGCGCTGGAACAGGCGCTCGGCATCGATCAGATACGACTCATCACCACCGGTGGCGATGCGTTTGAGGCCGAGCGCGAGCAGTGGAACGACGCCAACAACGTGCTGACCGTGCGCCCCGGCGTGGTGATTGGCTATGAGCGCAACACCTGGACCAACGAGAAATATGACAAGGCCGGCATCACCGTGCTGCCGATCCCTGGCGACGAGCTGGGCCGCGGACGCGGCGGCGCGCGCTGCATGAGCTGCCCGCTGGAACGCGACGGCATTTAAGGAGAAGACCATGGAGAAGAAACCCACGCTGGTGGTGGCGCTTGGCGGCAACGCGCTGCTGAAACGCGGCGAACCGCTGGAGGCCGATATTCAGCGTCATAACGTCGAACTGGCAGCCCATACCATTGCTCAGCTCACCCGCCAGTGGCGCGTGGTGCTGGTGCACGGCAACGGCCCGCAGGTTGGGCTGCTGGCGTTGCAAAACAGCGCTTACCTGAACGTCACGCCTTATCCGCTCGACATTCTGGGCGCCGAAAGCCAGGGAATGATCGGCTACCTGCTGCAACAGTCGCTGAAAAATCAGCTGCCGGATCGCGAAGTTAGCGTGCTGCTGACGCAGGTGGCGGTGAATGACAACGATCCGGCGTTTAAGAACCCGACCAAATACATCGGCCCGGTCTATGACAAAGCCCAGGCCGACCAGCTCGCCGCCGACAAAGGCTGGACGATGAAAGCCGACGGGCCTTATTTCCGCCGCGTGGTGCCCTCGCCCCAGCCGCAACGGATTATCGAGAGCGATGCCATCCAGGCGCTTATCGAGCGCGACCATCTGGTGATTTGCAACGGCGGCGGCGGCGTGCCGGTGGTGGACAACGCCGACGGCTACCACGGTATCGAGGCGGTTATCGACAAAGATCTCTCGGCCGCGCTGCTGGCGCGCCAGTTACACGCCGACGCGCTGCTGATCCTGACTGACGCCGACGCGGTGTACGCCGACTGGGGCAAGCCGACCCAGCGTCCGCTCACGCAAGTAACGCCTTCACAGCTGGCGGAGCTGCGCTTCGACGCAGGCTCGATGGGGCCGAAAGTGGCCGCATGTTGCGCCTTTGTTGAGCAGTGCGGCGGCATCGCAGGCATCGGCGCGCTGGGCGACGGTCTCGCCATTCTCGCAGGCGACAAAGGCACGCTGATCCGCCAGTAAGTTTTCTCACCGCTTTCACGCAACAAGGATTTCACCATGACTATCAACCTGAAAAACCGCAACTTCCTGAAACTGCTCGACTACACCCCGGCGGAGATCCAGTACCTCATCGATCTCGCCATGCAACTGAAAGCCGATAAAAAAGCCGGGCGCGAGAAGAAAACGCTGGTCGGTAAAAACATCGCGCTGATTTTTGAAAAAACCTCCACCCGTACCCGCTGCGCGTTTGAAGTCGGCGCGTTCGATCAGGGCGCGCAGGTGACGTACATCGGGCCGAGCGGCTCGCAGATTGGCCATAAGGAGTCGATGAAAGACACCGCCCGCGTACTGGGGCGCATGTATGACGGCATCGAATATCGCGGCTACGGCCAGGCGATTGTCGAGGAACTTGGCGAATTCGCGGGCGTGCCGGTGTGGAATGGCCTCACCAATGAGTTTCACCCGACGCAAATCCTGGCTGACCTGATGACCATGCTGGAGCACTCGCCAGGCAAAACGCTCCCGCAGATCCGCTTTGCCTACCTTGGCGACGCGCGCAACAACATGGGCAATTCGCTGATGGTGGGTGCCGCGAAAATGGGCATGGAGATCCGCCTGGTGGCCCCGAAAGCCTTCTGGCCGGAAGAGGCGTTAGTCGAACAGTGCCGCGCCATCGCGCCGGAAACCGGCGCGCGTATCATCCTCACCGAACATGTGGATGAAGGCGTGGACGGCGTCGATTTCCTCTACACCGACGTCTGGGTGTCGATGGGCGAGCCGAAAGAGGCCTGGGCTGAGCGCGTCGCGCTGATGAAACCCTATCAGATCAACCAGGCGGTCGTAAAAGCGACCGGCAATCCGAACGTCAAATTTATGCACTGCCTGCCCGCGTTTCATAACGAGCACACCACCGTCGGGCGCGAGATCGAAGCCGCTTACGGCCTGAAGGGGCTGGAAGTGACCGATGACGTGTTCGAGTCCCCCTGCTCCATTGTGTTTGATGAGGCGGAGAACCGTATGCATACCATCAAAGCCGTGATGGTGGCGACGCTTGGCGAATAACCTTTGCGGGCGCGCCGCCGGTGCGCCCGCCGCTTCGGAGATACCCTCATGCACAGGTTCAAATTTCCTTCCGCTTACACCATTTTATTTGTGCTGATCGCGCTGGTCGCCGCGCTTACCTGGGTCGTGCCTGCCGGGAAATACCAGATGGCGATGAACGAGACGCTTGGCAAAGAGGTGCCGGTCGCGGGTACTTATGCGCCCGTCGAGGCGCATCCGCAGGGCATTACCGCCATTCTGCTGGCCCCGGTGGATGGCCTTTACAACCATGTGACCTACACCGCAGGTGCCATCGACGTGGCGCTGTTTGTGCTGATCATCGGCGGCTTTCTGGGCGTGGTGAACAAAACCGGCGCGATTGATGCCGGGATTGAGCGCGTCACCGAGCGGCTGCACGGCAAAGAAGAGTGGATGATCCCGATACTGATGGCGCTGTTCGCCGCGGGCGGCACCATCTACGGTATGGCGGAAGAGTCGCTGCCGTTTTATACGCTGCTGGTGCCGGTGATGATGGCCGCGCGCTTCGACCCGCTGGTCGCCGCCGCCACGGTGCTGCTTGGCGCAGGCATCGGCACGCTCGGCTCCACCATTAACCCCTTCGCGACGGTGATTGCCGCCAACGCCGCCGGCATTCCGTTCACCAGCGGCATCTGGCTGCGCGTGGCGCTGCTGGTGATTGGCTGGGTTATCTGCGTGCTGTGGGTAATGCGTTACGCCCGCCGCGTGCGTCAGGATCCGTCGCGTTCTGTGGTGGCGGATCAGTGGGAAGCCAACCGCGCGCACTTTCTCGGCAGCCGCTCCGGCGAGATGCTCCCCTTTACCGCCACGCGCAAAATCATTCTGGTTATCTTCGCCGCCTCGTTTGCGGTAATGATTTACGGCGTGGCGGTGCGCGGCTGGTGGATGGGCGAGATTTCCGGCGTGTTCCTGGCCGCCGCCATTATCACCGGCGTGGTGGCGCGCATGAGCGAAGAGGCGTTCACCAGCACGTTCATCGACGGCGCGCGGGATCTGCTCGGCGTGGCGCTGATCATCGGTATCGCGCGCGGCATTGTGGTGGTGATGGATAACGGCATGATCACCCACACCATTTTGCACAGCGCGGAGAACCTGGTTTCGGGGCTTTCCACCACGGTGTTTATTAACGTGACGTACTGGATTGAAGTGGTGCTCTCGTTTCTGGTGCCGTCGTCCTCCGGCCTTGCCGTACTGACCATGCCGATTATGGCGCCGCTCGCCGATTTCGCCCACGTGGGCCGCGACCTGGTCGTCACCGCCTATCAGTCCGCCTCCGGCATCGTGAATCTTATTACGCCCACCTCGGCGGTGGTGATGGGCGGGCTCGCTATCGCCCGCGTGCCTTACGTTCGTTATCTGAAATGGGTCGCGCCGCTCATACTGATTCTGACGGTGCTGAATATGGCAGCGCTCAGCCTCGGCGCGCTGTTTTAGCCATACATGGCGTTGCGGCGCTGTCAATCAGGGGCATCGCGCCGCATGAAACGCCTCCCATTTCTGGAAAAGCCCGCGCCTCGCCAGGTGATTGTGGTTTCCCTGGACGCGGGCCGGGAAAACAATATCGTTTTTCTTCAACTTTCATCAACGCAGGAGTGACGGTCCATGAAGGATTACGGTGATTATTCCGGGAAAGAGCAGGAGCAAATGGCGGTGTGCCAGCGGCTTATCAGCAATAAAACCTACTGCTCTCAGGAGGAGATCCGGCGCGATATGCAGCGCCAGGGGTTTGACAATATCAGCCAGTCCTCCGTCTCACGCCTGCTGAAACTGCTGGGCGTGATTAAAATCCGCAACGCCAAAGGACAAAAAATTTATTCTCTAAATCCGCTGTTGCAGCCCGCGCCAGACGCCGCGCGCTCTATCTCAGAAATGGTGGTGAGCGTTGAACATAACAGCGAATTTATCCTTGTCCATACGGTGGCGGGCTATGGCCGCGCGGTAGCGAAAGTGCTGGATTATCACGCCCTGCCGGAGATCTTAGGGGTGGTGGCCGGTAGCAGTATCGTCTGGATAGCGCCGCGCGATGTGAAGCGCACCGCGCTGGTACACAAGCGCATTAATTATTTACTTCAAATGCATTAATATTCACAGCAATCGATTCCTGCGGCTAAAGTGTGCATTTCCTGCTTGTCAGCTAACCGCACATGCGTATAATGCCGGACAATTTGCCGGAGGAAGCATGGTCCAGTGTGTTCGACAGTTTGTCTTACCGTGTCGTCAGAAAGCTGACGGCCAGGCCGTTGCTCTTTCCGTTCCAGAATTGCTGTTAAAAGCCCCTCAATGAGGGGCTTTTTTTTGTCCAGCGTTTGTCCGCCGGCCTGAAGAGGAGACAAAAATGGCTAATCCGCTTTATCAAAAACATATTATTTCCATCAACGATCTCAGCCGCGCCGAGTTAGAACTGGTGCTGGAGACGGCGGCGAAGCTGAAAGCGAACCCGCAGCCGGAGCTGCTGAAGCACAAAGTGATCGCCAGCTGCTTTTTTGAAGCCTCGACCCGCACCCGCCTGTCGTTTGAAACCTCCATGCACCGCCTCGGCGCGGCGGTGGTCGGCTTCTCCGACAGCAGCAACACCTCGCTTGGCAAAAAAGGCGAAACGCTGGCGGATACCATTTCGGTTATCAGCACCTATGTGGACGCCATTGTGATGCGCCACCCGCAGGAAGGCGCGGCGCGTCTGGCGACTGAGTTTTCCGGCGGCGTGCCGGTGCTGAACGCAGGCGACGGCGCCAACCAGCACCCGACCCAGACGCTGCTCGATCTCTTTACCATCCAGGAGACCCAGGGACGTCTTGAGAACCTCACCATCGCGATGGTCGGCGATCTGAAATATGGCCGCACGGTACACTCACTGGCGCAGGCGCTGGCGAAATTCAACGGCAACCGCTTCTGCTTTATCGCCCCGGATGCGCTGGCGATGCCGCAGTACATCCTCGATATGCTTGATGAGAAAGGCATTCCGTGGAGCCTGCACAGCGCCATTGAAGACGTGGTGCAGGAGGTGGACATTCTCTACATGACCCGCGTGCAGAAAGAGCGTCTCGACCCGTCGGAATACGCCAACGTGAAGGCCCAGTTTGTGCTGCGCGCCGCCGATTTGCAGGGCGCGCGCGAGAATATGAAAGTGCTGCACCCGCTGCCGCGCATTGATGAGATCACAACCGATGTGGATAAAACGCCGCACGCCTGGTATTTCCAGCAGGCGGGCAACGGCATTTTCGCCCGTCAGGCGCTGCTGGCGCTGGTACTGAATCGCGATTTAGCGCTGTAAGGAGAAGCCCATGACCCATGATAATAAACTTCAGGTAGAAGCCATCCGTCGCGGTACGGTGATTGATCATATTCCGGCGCAGGTCGGCTTCAAACTGCTTTCCCTGTTTAAGCTTACCGAAACGGATCAGCGTATCACCATCGGCCTGAACCTGCCTTCCGGCGAAATGGGCCGCAAAGATTTGATCAAAATTGAAAACACCTTCCTGACCGACGAGCAGGTGAACCAGCTTGCGCTGTATGCGCCCCAGGCGACGGTGAACCGCATCGACGATTATGAAGTGGTAGGCAAAAGCAAACCAAGCCTGCCGGATCGCATCGAAAACGTGCTGGTCTGCCCGAATGGTAACTGCATCAGCCGTATCGAGCCGGTTTCCTCCAGCTTTGCCGTGAAAACGCGCGGCGACGCGGTGCAGCTCAAGTGCAAATATTGCGAGAAAGAGTTCGCCCGTCACGTCGTGCTGGCGGATTAATTGTGGCTGGCAATGGCCTTACGGCTCCCTATAATGAGCGGGAGCCTTACCGCTGTTAACTTCAGGAGAAATTATGTCCCGCACTATCGCCACGGAAAATGCCCCTGCCGCTATCGGCCCTTACGTTCAGGCCGTCGATCTGGGCAACATGGTTATCACCTCCGGTCAGATCCCGGTCGACCCGAAATCCGGCAGCGTGCCGGACGACATCGCCGCCCAGGCGCGTCAGTCGCTGGATAACGTGAAAGCGATTATCGAAGCCGCTGGCCTGAAAGTGGGTGATATCGTGAAAACCACGGTATTCGTTAAAGATCTGAACGACTTCGCGACCGTTAACGCCACTTACGAAGCGTTTTTCACCGAACACAACGCGACCTTCCCGGCACGCTCCTGCGTGGAAGTGGCGCGTCTGCCGAAAGATGTGAAAATCGAAATCGAAGCGATCGCCGTTCGTCGCTAATCGCGTCTGACGTAAAAGAAAAAGCACCGCGAGCGGTGCTTTTTTTATGGGCTCAGCGCGCCGTTTTCTTCGCTTTCAGTGGGCTCTGGCGCGAAACGTTTACCGGTGTGTGTTTGGTCAGCGCGGGCTGCGTGTTGCGGTAGTGACGCTTCGCCGCGCGCATCTCATCGATGGTCGGCGCAGGCACTAAGCAATCGCGGCGCGAACCAATCAGATGCTTTTTGCCCATCGCCTCCAGCGCCTCGCGAATAACCGGCCAGTTGACCGGATCGTGATAGCGCAGCAGCGCCTTATGCAGGCGGCGCTGGCGATCGCCTTTTGGCACCACCACATCTTCACTTTTGTAGCCGATTTTCCCGAGCGGGTTTTTGCCGGTGTAATACATCGTGGTTGAACTGGCGAGCGGCGACGGATAGAAGTTCTGCACCTGATCGAGCCGGAAACGATGGCGCTTGAGCCACAGCGCCAGATTCAACATATCTTCATCACGTGTGCCGGGATGCGCGGAGATAAAATAAGGGATCAAATACTGCTCTTTGCCCGCCTGCTTTGAATAGGTGTCGAACAATGCTTTAAAGCGGTCATAGCTGCCCATGCCCGGCTTCATCATTTTTGACAGCGGCCCCTCTTCGGTATGCTCCGGGGCAATCTTCAGATAACCGCCAACGTGGTGCGTCGCCAGCTCTTTGATATAGCGCGGATCTTCCACCGCCAGATCGTAGCGCACCCCGGAGGCGATCAGGATCTTCCTGATGCCTTTGAGATCGCGTGCGCGCCGGTAGAGGTTGATCGTCGGCGTATGATCGGTATCCATATGCGGGCAGATCTCCGGGTAAACGCACGACAGGCGGCGGCAGGTCTGCTCGGCGCGCGGCGACGTGCAGCGCAGCATATACATATTGGCCGTCGGCCCGCCGAGATCGGAGATAATGCCGGTAAAGCCGGGCACTGAATCACGGATCGCTTCTATCTCATTAATGATCGACTCTTCCGAGCGGCTCTGGATAATGCGCCCTTCATGCTCGGTAATAGAGCAGAGCGAGCACCCTATAATTCTGATCATTTAGAAATTTTTTTGCGTTTAAAATCAATGAATTGAAAGATTTCATTTTTCTAAGTCTGATAAAACAGATGAAAACCCAACTGACTATACTCATAAAACTCAATCTTTGCGCTGCTGTACGATACCAGTAATTACAGGTGCCGAGTTTAACATCATGAAAAGTAGCCCAATAATGAATGACGCAACGCCAGCTGCGGTGCCTAACTTCTGACTGAACACCATTGAAACAAAGTACATATTTGGGATAAAAACGGACATAGCAATCACGAAAAGTAACTTATTCAGATAATTATTTATTCGGGTCTTAACCTCAACTCTATCATAAAAAGCCATCGAAACGTAAGCAGTTATCAGTGAATAAAAAGACCATGTCATATAGTTAACCGATTCATTAAATGCCTCTCGCAAAAGCAAAGCACTTTCTGTCATTCCCTACCTCATTAAATCAATAGAAAATAAATCTGAATAATTTATTTTTAAAAGAAAAGAACACAACATAACTTCAGTAGTTATGATTAATCCCTGAATGATTATTTCTTAGCAAGATATAACATGCTTAATGTATATCAGGCAATAAAAAAACTCCCAAAGACCACCGCTGTGGTCTTCAGGTATAGGATTTAAAGAACGAACTCAGTCCGGAAACGTATCACTATCTTCTGTAACGTCCGCTTTCTCTGGTAACATTCTGTTTTTAATATACTGTGAATTCCTGCAGATGAGAGGAAAAATCTCCGAGTTATTCATTATACAACTCGTTGCCGTACGGGCGTCCTCCGGAGACCATGATGAAAATGAAAACGTCTGACGGTCAAGCCATTGAGACAATAATACATTATCAACAGAAGCGCTAAACAGCGCCGCAATAGCCCTGCGTTCAACGGCCTTCTCAGGTTCAATAAACGACAACTCATTATGAAAACGGGTAATAATCGCAATACGGCTGTCAATACGAATATGTCTTTCAAGTAAGACATCGTGCAACTCATCAAGTACAGTCTCTCTCTGGGTATCGTCGAGGCAAGACCACAGAAAATGAATGTTCTCGGCATTTGTGACAACGTCTGGCTCTGCATCACGGAACCATGATGCAAAGATACCCACACTACCTTCCATCCGGATATGCTGCCCCTGAAGTTGCATTTGTTCAAGGATAAAGCGCATGTTCACAGGAAGAACCGTAAAACACTCAATAAGCCTTTCAGAAGAACTAAATACTCCACATGCCAGGGCGTTCAGCTTTTTCTTCAAAATATCAAACTGCTCACCTGACTGATATACGTCATGGAGAAATACTGGACCCATAGCATTCACATCAGACTCAATTATTTTCTCTGACAGTGCTTTTTGACGCTCTCGCACAAATATTAAAAGAGAGGTTGCATTTGTAGCTTCTTTGATGACGTCATACTGACCTTTAACAAAGCTCAGGACAGGTATATTCACCAGAAGACCTAAATCAACAATCCTGCCAACAGCATTTTTGATGTACGGCAGAACATTTTTATCCTTAAGTGCTATAAAGATACTCTCGGCAGTACGTAGATAACGAAGATATGCAGCCAAAGCCAGGTCAAACCGTTCCTCACCAATATGTTCACTGTACGACTCGATACCGGCATAGTTACCATGGAGCACCATGTGAGCAACAGCCTGTGCAGCAAATTCCGCAGGGAAGAGATTCCTCGTCGCCGTATTATTAAGATAATATTGATTTAAAACATTATTATTCCAGTCCGGGCTCAGAACAATTTTTCTGAAATGGATAACGTCCTCAACAACCTGACGATTTTTAAGCGTCATTATTGCAGAGCTAACCTGAGCCCCACCTGTACCATCATTCTTTCCAATTACGTTCTGTACCGCCTTCGATGCAATATTGATATGCCGGATAATTCCCGGATTAAAAAGGTCTATCTGAGGTTGCTCAGCTCCATAGCGTAACATCTCCTCCCGACCGTGATTTCCGATATCTAGTGTGCCAATTTTCAGGTTTGACAAGGTCTCTTCATTATTGACAAGGTATTCCACATAAAATACGCCATCTACAAAATTCTCCATTTTATTCAGTAGTGATTCACCGGCCAGAACAGAGTATGAATCAGCTTCCTGCAGCAACGTCTTCGTGGATTCAGCCTCCAATTTTTCTGAATCCTGAATTTCATCAAGTTTACGGCTTTGTTGAATAAATCAGATTTCGGGTAAGTCTCCCCCGTAGCGGGTTGTGTTTTCAGGCAATACGCACGCTTTCAGGCATACCTGCTTTCGTCATTTTGTTCAGCGCTCGTACCAGGGCCATAGCCTCTGCAACCTGACCATCGTAGTCACGCAGTGTCAGTGAACCTCCGAACAGCTGTTTTACCCGGTACATCGCCGTTTCCGCTATCGAGCGACGGTTATAATCTGTTGTCCATTTCCACCGCGCATTACTCCCGGTCAGCCGCTGATTCGCAACAGCACGGTTACGGTCTGCATATTCACCGGGCCAGTAACCCGCGCCTTTTCGGGGCGGGATAAGCGCGCTGATTTTCTTACGCCGCAGTTCATCGTGACAGAGCCGGGTGTCGTAAGCGCCGTCTGCCGATGCTGCCCTGATTTTTCTGTGAGTCTGCCGGATAAGACCCGGGAAGGCTTCTGAGTCCGTCACATTGTTCAGCGACAGGTCTGCACAGATGATTTCATGTGTGTTGCTGTCAACTGCCAGATGCAACTTTCGCCAGATACGGCGGCGTTCCTGGCCATGTTTTTTGACTTTCCATTCGCCTTCACCAAAGACCTTCAGCCCGGTGGAATCAATCACCAGATGCGCGATTTCACCCCGGGTGGGCGTTTTGAAACTGACATTAACCGACTTTGCGCGCTTGCTGACACTGGTGTAATCCGGGCAGCGCAACGGAACATTCATCAGTGTAAAAATGGAATCAATAAAACCCTGTGCAGCCCGCAGGGTCAACCTGAACACGCGTTTAATGACCAGAACGGTGGTGATGGCGAGATCAGAATAGCGCTGAGGTCTTCCCCGTGATGAAGGCGTTGCCGACTCATACCAGGCCTGAATAGCTTCATCATCCAGCCAGAAAGTTATGGAGCCACGGTTGATGAGGGCTTTATTGTAGGTGGGCCAGTTGGTGATTTTGAACTTTTGCTTTGCCACGGAACGGTCTGCGTTGTCGGGAAGATGCGTGATCTGATCCTTCAACTCAGCAAAAGTTCGATTTATTCAACAAAGCCAAACAGAAGCCACTGGAGCACCTCAAAAACACCATCATACACTAAATCAGTAAGTTGGCAGCATCACCTTTTGCGTCTATAGTCATGATGTCAAATGAACGCGTTTCGACAGGAAATCATCATGAATAAATATCAGGCAGTTATTATTGGTTTTGGCAAGGCTGGAAAAACATTAGCCGTCACGCTGGCAAAAGCAGGTTGGCGTGTGGCTCTCATCGAACAATCAAATGCAATGTATGGCGGGACCTGTATTAATATCGGCTGTATCCCAACCAAAACATTGGTTCATGACGCACAGCAGCACACAGATTTTGTCCGTGCCATACAGCGTAAAAATGAAGTGGTTAATTTTTTACGTAATAAGAATTTTCATAATCTTGCGGATATGCCCAATATCGACGTGATCGACGGCCAGGCGGAGTTTATCAATAATCATAGCCTGCGTGTTCATCGGCCTGAGGGAAATTTGGAGATTCATGGCGAGAAAATTTTTATTAATACCGGTGCACAAGCCGTGGTTCCGCCAATTCCTGGAATTACCACCACGCCTGGTGTATATGACAGCACCGGATTACTTAATCTAAAAGAATTGCCTGGGCATTTAGGTATTTTGGGCGGCGGATATATTGGCGTTGAGTTCGCCTCTATGTTCGCTAATTTTGGCAGCAAAGTAACCATTTTAGAGGCAGCTTCGCTGTTTTTGCCTCGGGAAGATCGGGATATTGCTGATAATATCGCGACGATTTTACGCGATCAGGGCGTCGATATTATCCTCAATGCCCATGTGGAGCGAATCAGTCACCATGAAAATCAAGTGCAAGTGCATAGCGAGCACGCCCAACTGGCGGTGGATGCACTGTTAATAGCTTCCGGTCGTCAACCGGCTACCGCTTCGTTACATCCAGAAAATGCCGGTATCGCAGTAAACGAGCGCGGGGCAATTGTCGTTGACAAGCGATTACATACCACCGCAGACAATATTTGGGCGATGGGAGATGTTACCGGCGGGCTGCAATTTACTTACATATCACTGGATGATTACCGCATTGTACGTGATGAGTTACTGGGTGAAGGCAAACGTAGTACTGATGATCGGAAAAATGTGCCTTATTCCGTATTTATGACACCGCCCCTGTCCAGGGTTGGTATGACAGAAGAACAAGCCAGAGAGAGTGGTGCTGATATTCAGGTGGTGACATTGCCTGTAGCTGCAATTCCGCGCGCCAGAGTGATGAACGATACCCGTGGGGTATTAAAAGCGATTGTTGATAATAAAACCCAACGTATATTAGGGGCATCACTGCTGTGTATTGACTCCCACGAGATGATCAATATAGTGAAAATGGTGATGGATGCCGGGCTGCCTTATAGCATATTACGCGATCAGATATTTACTCATCCGTCGATGAGCGAATCACTCAATGATCTATTTTCATTAGTCAAATAAACTCAAAATCAGACGCCAGAACAAATATTCTGGCGTCTCAGAGAAAAGAATCTTATTAATTCTCTGTTACTCTATAACTTCTTAATCACTTCATTGATGGTATTTTATATGTTTAAAAAATCGGTGATGCTGCCAACTTAATGATTTAGTGTATGATGGTGTTTTTGAGGTGCTCCAGTGGCTTCTGTTTCTATCAGCTGTCCCTCCTGTTCAGCTACTGACGGGGTGGTGCGTAACGGCAAAAGCACCGCCGGACATCAGCGCTATCTCTGCTCTCACTGCCGTAAAACATGGCAACTGCAGTTCACTTACACCGCTTCTCAACCCGGTACGCACCAGAAAATCATTGATATGGCCATGAATGGCGTTGGATGCCGGGCAACCGCCCGCATTATGGGCGTTGGCCTCAACACGATTTTACGTCACTTAAAAAACTCAGGCCGCAGTCGGTAACCTCGCGCATACAGCCGGGCAGTGACGTCATCGTCTGCGCGGAAATGGACGAACAGTGGGGATACGTCGGGGCTAAATCGCGCCAGCGCTGGCTGTTTTACGCGTATGACAGGCTCCGGAAGACGGTTTGCGCACGTATTCGGTGAACGCACTATGGCGACGCTGGGGCGTCTTATGAGCCTGCTGTCACCCTTTGACGTGGTGATATGGATGACGGATGGCTGGCCGCTGTATGAATCCCGCCTGAAGGGAAAGCTGCACGTAATCAGCAAGCGATATACGCAGCGAATTGAGCGGCATAACCTGAATCTGAGGCAGCACCTGGCACGGCTGGGACGGAAGTCGCTGTCGCTCACAAAATCGGTGGAGCTGCATGACAAAGTCATCGGGCATTATCTGAACATAAAACACTATCAATAATTTTGAGTCATTACCCAGTTAGCAATAACCCCCGCTTGCGGGGGCCATACCCACCAGGAGCAAACGCAGAAAGCCCGAGATACTTCTGCTGTACCGGGGGCTGGCGACATTTCAGGCAACACTCATAGTTGACATCCTCCCCGCCCTAAAGGGCGGGGAGGATGTCAATAATAGCAGACCACATCATGATGTCATTCTGACCGACAGATGCCAGAAGCAGAGGATCCATCCCATTTTATACCTACCTTATAACACTTAGAAAAACAACATGTTAAAAATGTTTATTGGAAACAATTTTATTTCCAATTGTAATGATAACCATTCTCATATTAATATGGCTACGTGATAATTAACTTTTGATGCACTCCGCATGTCTGACCGTGCCACTTCCACAGCTTCCTTAACGTTCGAGTCGCTTTATGGCACCCATCACGGCTGGTTGAAAAGTTGGCTGACGCGCAAACTCCAGTCTGCCTTTGATGCAGATGACATTGCCCAGGACACTTTTTTGCGGGTAATGAGCAGCGAAACGCTCTCGACGATCCGCGATCCTCGCTCTTTCCTGTGCACTATCGCCAAACGCGTGATGGTGGACCTGTTTCGCCGAAACGCGCTGGAAAAAGCGTATCTGGAGATGCTGGCGCTTATGCCGGAGGGGGTAGCGCCTTCACCTGAGGAACGCGAAAGCCAGCTCGAGACCCTACAACTCGTCGACAGCATGCTGGACGGGCTAAACGGAAAAACACGTGAAGCGTTTCTGCTTTCGCAACTGGATGGCCTGACATACAGCGAGATTGCGCACAAACTCGGTGTTTCCGTCAGCTCCGTGAAAAAATACGTGGCGAAAGCCGTCGAGCACTGCCTGCTGTTTCGTCTGGAGCATGGGTTATGAATCCTTCGTTAACCGATTCCCGCCGTCAGGCGCTGCGTTCAGCTTCCCACTGGTATGCCGTGCTAAGCGGCGAGCGCGTCAGCCCACAACAGGAAGCGCGCTGGCAACAGTGGTATGAACAGGATCAGGATAACCAGTGGGCCTGGCAGCAGGTTGAAAACCTGCGCAACCAGCTTGGCGGTGTGCCTGGCGACGTTGCCAGCCGGGCGCTGCACGATACCCGCCTCACCCGCCGTCACGTGATGAAAGGATTACTGCTGTTGCTCGGCGCTGGCGGAGGCTGGCAACTCTGGCAGTCGGAAACCGGCGAAGGTCTGCGGGCAGATTACCGCACCGCCAAAGGCGCAGTCAGCCGTCAGCAACTGGAAGATGGCTCCCTGCTCACGCTGAATACCCAAAGCGCGGCGGATGTGCGTTTTGATGCGCATCAGCGCACCGTCCGGCTCTGGTACGGTGAAATCGCCATTACTACCGCGAAAGATGCGCAGCAACGCCCCTTCCGCGTCCTGACCCGTCAGGGCCAACTCACCGCTTTAGGGACAGAATTTACCGTCCGCCAGCAGGATAATTTCACGCAGCTTGACGTGCAGCAGCACGCCGTGGAAGTGCTTCTCGCCAGTGCCCCCGCGCAAAAACGCATCGTGAACGCTGGTGAAAGCCTGCAGTTCAGCGCCTCTGAGTTTGGCGCAGTGAAACCGCTGGATGACGAGAGTACAAGCTGGACGAAGGGCATCCTGAGCTTCAGCGATAAACCGCTGGGTGAGGTGATAGCCACGCTAAGCCGTTACCGCAACGGCGTGCTGCGCTGCGATCCCGCCGTTGCCGGGCTGCGCCTGAGCGGGACGTTCCCGCTGAAAAATACCGATGCGATCCTGAACGTTATCGCTCAAACGCTTCCCGTTAAAATTCAGTCTATTACGCGGTACTGGATAAACATTTCACCGCTGTAAGAAAAATAATTCTCATTTCGATTGTCCTTTTTACCCTTCTCGTTCGACTCATAGCTGAACACAACAAAAATGATGATGGAGAAGGTATGACGCCGTTACGCGTTTTTCGTAAAACAACACCTTTGGTTAACGCCATTCGCCTGAGCCTGCTGCCGCTGGCCGGTCTCTCGTTTTCCGCTTTTGCTGCACAGGTTGATATCGCACCGGGATCGCTCGACAAAGCGCTCAATCAGTATGCCGCACACAGCGGAATTACCCTCTCGGTTGACGCCAGCCTGACGCGCGGCAAGCAGAGCAACGGCCTGCACGGAGATTACGACGTCGAGAGCGGCCTGCAACAACTGCTGGACGGCAGCGGACTGCAGGTAAAACCGCTGAGAAATAACAGCTGGACGCTGGAGACCGCGCCCGCGCCAAAAGAAGATGCCCTGACCGTGGTCGGCGACTGGCTGGGCGATGCGCGTGAAAACGACGTATTTGAACATGCTGGCGCGCGTGACGTGATCCGCCGTGAGGATTTCGCCAAAACCGGCGCAACCACCATGCGTGAGGTGCTTAACCGCATCCCTGGCGTCAGCGCGCCGGAAAACAACGGCACCGGCAGCCACGACCTGGCGATGAACTTTGGCATCCGGGGCCTGAACCCACGCCTCGCCAGCCGCTCGACCGTCCTGATGGACGGCATCCCCGTCCCCTTTGCCCCTTACGGTCAGCCGCAGCTTTCACTGGCTCCCGTTTCGCTCGGCAACATGGATGCCATTGACGTGGTGCGCGGTGGTGGTGCGGTGCGTTACGGACCGCAGAGCGTGGGCGGCGTGGTGAACTTTGTTACCCGCGCCATTCCGCAGGACTTTGGTATCGAGGCGGGGGTGGAAGGTCAGCTCAGCCCAACCTCTTCACAAAACAACCCGAAAGAGACGCACAACCTGATGGTGGGCGGCACAGCGGACAACGGTTTTGGCACCGCGCTGCTCTACTCCGGCACGCGCGGCAGTGACTGGCGCGAGCACAGCGCCACCCGCATCGACGACCTGATGCTGAAAAGCAAATATGCGCCGAATGAGGTGCACACCTTCAACAGCCTGCTGCAATATTACGATGGTGAAGCCGACATGCCCGGCGGCCTGTCCCGCGCGGATTACGACGCCGATCGCTGGCAATCCACCCGCCCGTATGACCGCTTCTGGGGCCGTCGCAAGCTGGCGAGCCTGGGCTACCAGTTCCAGCCGGACAGCCAGCATAAATTCAACATTCAGGGGTTCTACACCCAAACCCTGCGCAGCGGCTACCTGGAGCAAGGCAAACGCATCACCCTCTCGCCGCGTAACTACTGGGTGCGCGGTATTGAGCCACGCTACAGCCAGAGCTTTATGATCGGCCCTTCCGCGCACGAAGTGGGCGTGGGCTATCGCTATGTGAATGAATCAACGCATGAAATGCGTTACTACACCGCCACCAGCAGCGGGCAGTTGCCGTCCGGCTCAAGCCCTTACGACCGCGACACGCGTTCCGGCACCGAGGCGCACGCCTGGTATCTGGATGACAAAATCGACATCGGCAACTGGACCATCACGCCGGGTATGCGTTTCGAACATATCGAGTCATACCAGAACAACGCCATCAAAGGCACGCACGAAGAGGTGAGCTATAACGCACCGCTTCCGGCGTTGAACGTGCTCTATCACCTGACTGATAGCTGGAATCTTTATGCAAACACTGAAGGCTCGTTCGGCACCGTACAGTACAGCCAGATTGGCAAGGCTGTGCAAAGCGGCAATGTGGAACCGGAAAAAGCGCGAACCTGGGAACTCGGTACCCGCTACGATGACGGCGCGCTGACGGCGGAAATGGGGCTGTTCCTGATTAACTTTAACAATCAGTACGACTCCAACCAGACCAACGACACCGTCACTGCACGTGGCAAAACGCGCCATACCGGGCTGGAAACGCAGGCACGTTACGACCTGGGTACGCTAACGCCAACGCTTGATAACGTTTCCGTCTACGCCAGCTATGCGTATGTGAACGCGGAAATCCGCGAGAAAGGCGACACCTATGGCAATCAGGTGCCATTCTCCCCGAAACATAAAGGCACGCTGGGCGTGGACTACAAGCCGGGCAACTGGACGTTCAATCTGAACAGCGATTTCCAGTCCAGCCAGTTTGCGGATAACGCCAATACGGTGAAAGAGAGCGCCGACGGCAGTACCGGCCGCATTCCCGGCTTCATGCTCTGGGGCGCACGCGTGGCGTATGACTTTGGCCCGCAGATGGCAGATCTGAACCTGGCGTTCGGTGTGAAAAACATCTTCGACCAGGACTACTTCATCCGCTCTTATGACGACAACAACAAAGGCATCTACGCAGGCCAGCCGCGCACGCTGTATATGCAGGGGTCGTTGAAGTTCTGATGTGTTAACGCCCGGCTTGCCGGGCTTTTAGCTGGAATGTGACTATGTTGGCATTTATCCGTTTTCTTTTTGCAGGCCTGCTGCTGGTGATCGGCCACGCCTTTGCCGCCACGGTTCAGGACGAACACGGCACGTTTACACTCGATAAAACGCCACAACGGATTGTGGTGCTGGAACTCTCGTTCGCCGATGCGCTGGCCGCCGTGGACGTCAGCCCGATCGGTATTGCCGACGATAACGATGCAAAACGCATCCTGCCCGAAGTGCGTGCGCACCTGAAACCGTGGCAGTCCGTCGGAACGCGCGCGCAGCCGAGCCTGGAAGCCATTGCTGCCCTGAAACCAGACCTGATCATTGCCGACAGCAGTCGCCATGCGGGGATTTACACTGCCTTGCAGCAAATCGCGCCGGTACTGCTGCTTAAGTCCCGCAACGAAACCTACGCTGAAAATTTGCACTCAGCGGCTATCATCGGCGAAGTGGTAGGTAAAAAACGAGAGATGCAGGCGCGTCTGGAACAACATAAAGAGAAGATGGCGCAGTGGTCCAGCCAGCTTCCCACAGGGACACGCGTGGCCTTTGGCACATCACGCGAACAGCTATTCAACCTGCATACCCAGGAGACCTGGACCGGCAGCGTGCTGGCTTCTCTGGGGCTGAACGTTCCCGCTGCGATGGCGGGCGCGTCCATGCCGTCCATCGGCCTGGAGCAACTGCTGGCGGTCAATCCTGCCTGGCTGCTGGTTGCCCACTATCGCGAAGAGAGCATTGTTAAACGCTGGCAACAAGATCCGCTCTGGCAGATATTAACCGCCGCGCAGAAGCAGCAGGTTGCTTCAGTCGACAGTAACGCCTGGGCGCGGATGCGCGGTATTTTTGCCGCAGAGCGTATTGCCGCTGACACGGTAAAAATCTTCCACCATCAGCCGCTTACCGATGTGAAATGACCGCGCTAAAACACCCGGTGCTGCTGTGGGGGCTTCCCGTTGCAGTACTTATTATTATTTTCTGGCTGAGTCTGTTTTGCTACTCGGCCATTCCTGTTTCCGGAGCAGACGCAATCCGCGCCCTGCTGCCTGGACACACGCCAACGCTACCAGAAGCGCTGGTGCAAAACCTTCGTTTGCCGCGAAGCCTGGTCGCCGTTCTGATCGGCGCAAGCCTGGCGCTCGCGGGCACGCTGCTGCAAACCCTGACCCACAACCCAATGGCCTCTCCTTCACTGCTCGGCATTAACAGCGGCGCGGCGCTGGCTATGGCGCTTACCAGCGCGCTGAGTCCGACGCCGGTTGCAGGCTATTCCCTGTCGTTCATCGCGGCATGCGGGGGCGGCGTGAGCTGGCTGCTGGTCATGACCGCAGGAGGCGGGTTTCGTCATACCCAGGACAGAAACAAACTGATCCTCGCGGGTATCGCGCTGTCGGCCTTTTGTATGGCCCTGACCCGCATCACCCTGCTGCTGGCCGAAGATCATGCTTACGGCATCTTTTACTGGCTGGCAGGCGGAGTGTCCCACGCCCACTGGCAGGATGTCTGGCAGCTCTTGCCGGTGGTGGTCACTGCAGTCCCTGTCGTGTTGCTGCTGGCGAATCAACTGAACCTGCTCAACGTCAGCGACAGTACCGCCCATACGCTGGGAGTGAACCTGCCGAGACTACGTTTGATCATCAATATGTTAGTGCTGCTTCTGGTTGGCGCGTGCGTCAGTGTGGCAGGTCCGGTGGCGTTTATCGGCCTGCTGGTGCCACATCTGGCGCGCTTCTGGGCAGGCTTCGATCAGCGCAACGTACTGCCGGTGAGCATGCTGCTGGGGGCCACGCTGATGCTGATGGCAGATGTACTCGCACGCGCGCTGGCCTTCCCCGGCGATCTGCCCGCAGGCGCAGTGCTGGCGCTGATTGGCAGTCCTTGCTTTGTCTGGCTGGTGAGGAGGCGAGGATGAAAATTGCGCTGGTCATTTTCATCACCCTTGCCCTGGCAGGTTGTGCGCTGTTATCACTCCATATGGGGGTGATCCCCGTGCCGTGGCGCGCGCTGCTGACCGACTGGCAGGACGGACGCGAGCATTATTATGTATTGATGGAGTACCGACTGCCGCGCTTGCTGCTGGCACTGTTTGTCGGTGCAGCCCTCGCCGTGGCGGGCGTGCTGGTACAGGGGATTGTGCGTAACCCGCTAGCATCACCGGATATTCTCGGCATTAACCATGCCGCCAGCCTTGCCTCTGTGGGAGCACTGCTTCTTATGCCATCACTATCCGTGATGGTGCTGCCGCTGCTGGCCTTTGCGGGCGGTATGGCGGGGTTGATCTTGCTGAAGATGCTGGCAAAGACCCACCAGCCGATGAAGCTGGCGCTCACCGGCGTGGCGCTTTCCGCCTGCTGGGCGAGCCTGACGGATTACCTGATGCTCCTGCACCCGCAGGATGTAAACAGTGCCCTGCTGTGGCTGACGGGTAGCTTATGGGGGCGCGACTGGCACTTTGTGAAGATTGCCGTGCCGTTGCTCATTCTGTTTTTGCCGCTGAGCCTGCGCTTTTGTCGCGATCTCGACCTGCTGGCGCTGGGCGATGCACGAGCAGCCACGCTCGGCGTGTCGGTTCAGCGCACCCGGTTCCAGGGGCTGATGCTGGCTGTCGCGATGACAGCAACCGGCGTGGCCGTCTGTGGCCCGATAAGTTTTATTGGTCTCGTCGTGCCGCACATGGTGCGCAGGATCGCCGGCGGGCGTCACCGCTGGCTGATGCCCGTTTCGGCCCTGACGGGCGCGTTGTTGCTGGTCATTGCCGATCTGCTGGCACGAATCATTCATCCGCCGCTGGAGCTTCCGGCAGGCGTGCTGACCGCCATTATCGGCGCACCGTGGTTTGTCTGGCTGCTTGTGAGAATGCGATAAATGAGATTACGTACTGAAAATCTGACCGTCAGCTATGGCGCACAAACCGTGCTGGATGGACTTTCTCTCGCCCTGCCTGCCGGAAAAATCACGGCCCTGCTCGGCCCTAACGGTTGCGGGAAATCGACGCTGTTGAACTGTTTTTCTCGCCTGTTAACACCAGACTCTGGCGAGATATTGCTTGATGAAAAACCCATAGCCGGTTTTTCCGCCCGCCAGCTGGCTCGCCGCCTGGCTTTACTGCCGCAACACCATTTATCCCCCGAGGGGATCACTGTACGGGAACTGGTTTCCTACGGCCGCAGCCCGTGGCTGTCGTTGTGGGGGCGACTCTCCGCGGAAGACAACGAGCGGGTCAACGTGGCAATGAGTCAGACCCGGACGCGCAATCTGGCTGACCGCAGGTTAACCCAGCTTTCCGGCGGCCAGCGCCAGCGTGCGTTTCTGGCGATGGTGCTGGCACAGGATACGCCACTCATTCTTCTTGATGAGCCTACGACCTACCTCGATATCAATCATCAGGTTGAACTGATGCGCCTGATGGTTGAACTCAAAAGGCAGGGGAAAACCGTAGTGACGGTACTCCACGATCTGAATCAGGCCAGCCGCTATTGCGATCATCTGGTGGTACTGGCAAGCGGTCGCGTGATGGCGCAAGGTGCTCCGGAAGCAGTGATGAAACCAGAGCTTCTAAAGACGGTGTTCAGCGTAGAAGCGGAAATCCATCCCGAACCGGTATCTGGCAGACCCATGTGTGTGGTGAAGTAGTCTGGCGAAGTCATAAGGATCATCACAGGACAGATAAAGGAAGTGATAACCACCTGCCAACAGGCACCAAAATCTGGCTGGTTGCCGGTATCACCGACATGCGCAACGGCTTCAATGGTCTCGCCGCAAAGGTGCAGACGATGCTGAAAGATGACCCGATATCCGGCCATGTCTTCATCTTCCGGGGCCGCAGCGGCAGTAAGGTCAAACTGCTGTGGTCCACCGGCGACGGGCTGTGCCTGCTGACCAAACGGCTGGAACGCGGCCGCTTCGCCTGGCCCTCTGCCCGCGATGGCAAAGTGTTCCTGACCCCGGCGCAGCTGGCAATGCTTCTGGAAGGCATCGACTGGCGGCAGCCTAAAAGACTGCTTACGTCCCTGACCATGTTGTAGGCCTCTTTATCCTGGTTGTCGTTGAATAAGCCTGGTAAAATGCGGGCTTATGAACAACACCTCCCCCTGACGACATCCTTCTGCTGAAACAGCGCCTGTCCGAACAGGAAGCGCTGAACCGCGCCCTGCTGGAAAAGCAGGCCGACCGGGAGCGCGAAATAGACCATCTGCAGGCGCAGCTGGATAAGCTTCGCCGGATGAACTTCGGCAGTCGTTCTGAATAAATCTCCCGCCGCATCGCGCAGATAGAAGCCGACCTGAACCGGCTTCAGACAGAAAGCGATACGCTGACGGGTCGGGTTGCCGATACGGGCCGGGCCCCGTATCGTTTTAACCCTGAATATTCATCGCAGATATTGTTTCGGGTTTTCCGGTATACCAGCCCTGAACTAGGTAACCGGGGCCAAGAGAACGGACGAATTCAAACTGTCCTGGCGTTTCCACCCCTTCAAACACCAGTGGTTTGCCAGTACCACGTAACCCTTTCACCACAGAAACAAGTAGCGCTCGCTTCACCGGGTCATCAATATTGGCAATAAAAATACGGTCTATTTTTATCTCATCGAAATCCAGTACCGTCAGCCATTCAATATGGGGGCCGCTTGGCAAACGGAAAATATCCTACGTTAAGCCTGTTTCTTTAGCTGGCATTACAAAAAGCGAGCGTCTGCATGGTACAGACAGACACCCGAATACGATAAAAATGAGACGAAAAAAACAGGTTACTTAACCCGCTTCCCCGTTTCGTCAATGATCTTTTCGCCGTCCTCTTTGGTAAACGCTCCTTTCTGACCTTCAGGTAGAATATCCAGCACTATTTCTGAAGGGCGGCAAAGACGAGTGCCAAGCGGCGTAACGACTACCGGCCGATTAATCAGGATCGGATGTTGAAGCATAAAATCAATCAACTGCTCATCACTGAATTTCTCTTCATCAAGGCCCAGGTGTTCATAAGGCTCAACATTCTTACGCAGCAATGCACGCACCGTAATTCCCATATCTGAAATAAGTTTAATCAGCTCATCACGGGTCGGTGGCGTATCGAGATAATAAATAATGGTCGGTTCGTTACCGCTGTTACGGATCATCTCCAGCGTGTTGCGTGAAGTGCCGCAGGCCGGGTTGTGATAGATGGTAATGTTGCTCATATCTTTATCTCATTACAAAGTGATGGAAAGCCGCAACGCCAGCGCGGCCAGAGTGACAAACAGCACGGGCAGAGTCATGATAATGCCCGTGCGGAAGTAATAACCCCAGGTGATCGTTATATTTTTCTGGGCAAGCACATGCAGCCAAAGCAGGGTTGCCAGACTGCCAATCGGGGTGATTTTCGGGCCTAAATCGCAGCCAATCACGTTGGCATAAATCATTGCCTCTTTGACGACGCCAGTCGCCGTACTCCCGTCAATCGACAGCGCGCCAATCAGCACCGTCGGCATATTGTTCATCACCGACGACAGGAACGCGGTCAGGAAGCCGGTGCCGAACGTTGCTGCCCATAACCCCTTTTCTGCCAGCAGGTTCAGTACACCAGACAGATACTCCGTGAGCCCGGCATTGCGCAGGCCATAGACCACCAGGTACATGCCCAGCGAAAAAATCACGATCTGCCATGGCGCACTGCGCAGGACTTTCCCTGTGTTGATGCCATGACCTCTTTTCGCCACGATAAACAGTACTGCTGCGCCAGCAGCTGCTATCGCGCTGACAGGGATCCCCAGCGGCTCCAGAACGAAGAAACCGACAAGCAGCAATAACAGGACAATCCAGCCCGCCCTGAACGTTGCCGCATCCTTTATCACACTGGCAGGCGTCTTCAGCAGCGAAACGTCATACGTTGCCGGAATATCCCTGCGGAAGAAGAGATGCAGCATGATCAGCGTGGCCGCAATCGCTGCCGCATCCACGGGGATCATAACGGAGGCGTACTGCGTAAAGCCCAGATCGAAGAAGTCCGCCGAGACGATATTCACCAGGTTAGAAACAATGAGTGGCAGGCTGGCCGTATCTGCAATAAATCCTGCAGCCATGACAAAGGCCAGTGTCGTGCCCTGGCTGAACCCCAGTGCGAGCAGCATCGCAATCACAATCGGCGTCAGGATCAGCGCGGCGCCATCATTGGCGAACAAAGCAGCAACAGCGGCACCGAGCAAGACTATCCAGGTGAACAGCAGGCGGCCACGTCCGTTACCCCAGCGGGAGACGTGCAGTGCGGCCCATTCAAAGAAGCCGGACTCATCGAGCAGCAGGCTGATGATGATGACCGCAATAAATGCCGCTGTCGCGTTCCAGACGATATTCCAGACAACGGGAATATCAGAGATATGGATGACACCGGTTCCCAGCGCCAGCACAGCCCCGATACTCGCGCTCCAGCCAATACTCAGGCCTCTGGGTTGCCAGATCACCAGTACCAGCGTCAGTAAAAATATACTCCCTGCCAAAAGCATCTCAGACCCCATCATATATGATTTTGTAAATATGTTTTCCTGCCTCAGCAGGAGGTGCAGGCTGATTTGTCCAGCCATTCACGTACATCCTCGCGCAGACACTGCCAGGTCGTCGTGATTGTCTCTGCTGCCCACGCCGGAATATGGGGTGACAGACGATAGTGGATCCATTTGCCTTCCCGACGGTCAAGAACCAGATCAGCCTCGCGAAGGATAGCCATATGTCGCGAAATTTTGGGCTGCGATTCGCAGGTGGCAACGCAGATATCGCAGACGCACAATTCTCCGGACTCACGGAGAAGCATGACGATGGCTAGCCGTGTTTCATCCGACAGGATTTTGAAAAGCTGAACAGGTTGTAGCATTTTTCACTCCGTTCCCTTTAGAATACACATATGTTAGATCATATATATTAACTTTAAAATCACCTGTTCTCTCCGGAGGAGAAAAATGGAACAATTTCCAGCCCTGAATACTGACTGTTTTGATCAACATATTGCCGAACGTCTGCACCTGCAGGAGCCCCCACGGATTCTGATCCTGTATGGCTCATTAAGGGAGCGCTCCTACAGTCGCTTTGCCGCGGAGGAAGCAGGTCGCCTGCTGACGGCGATGGGCGCGGAGGTGAAATTCTTTAACCCCTCCGGTTTACCCCTGCCGGATGATGCCCCGGATACGCACCCTAAAGTCTCCGAGCTACGCGGGCTGGTCAGATGGTGTGACGGGATGGTGTGGAGCTCGCCGGAACGGCACGGGGCTATGAGCGCGGTGATGAAGGCGCAGATCGACTGGATACCGTTGAGTGAAGGCGCGGTTCGTCCTTCGCAGGGCAAGACACTTGCAGTGATGCAGGTTTGCGGCGGTTCGCAGTCCTTCAATGCCGTGAACCAGATGCGCATTCTGGGCCGCTGGATGCGGATGTTCACAATTCCCAACCAGTCCTCGGTGGCGAAAGCCTGGCAGGAATTTGATGAGAACGGAAGGATGAAGCCGTCCTCATGGTACGACCGTATCGTAGATGTCGCAGAGGAGTTGTTTAAAATTACGTTGCTGCTCAGGGGACAAACCAGCTACCTTGCAGATCGCTACAGCGAACGAAAAGAGAGTCATCAGGAACTTTCGTACCGCGTCAATCAGGAAAAAATATAACGCCTTCTGATCGTATAAATACACACCATGAGCGTTTTCACAAAGTCTCCTTCTGCCAGGCAGCGGATAATCTTACATGTGTCTGTCGTTTTCAGAAGACGGCAGACCGGACTAAAACCATAGGCATATCATTTGCCTTCAACAAGTTCACCGAACAGCTCTTTCACCCTGTTTCTGGCGTCCGTTAGCGCTATGTGCCCTTGTCCGGTGATTTCATATACTCGCCGACTTCGTCGACCGGCCTGAACATGTCGTGAGGTGAGATACCCCTTCTTTTCCATACCGTGCAGCATCGGATACAGGGTACCCGGGCTGAGTTGATAACCGTGGTGTCGCAATTCCTCAATGATGCCCAGACCAAAGACGGGTTCTTTGGCTGCATGATGCAGGATGTGCAAACGGATCATCCCGCCGTAAAGATCTTTGTCGGTCACGCCCGGAACCTCACAGTGCTAAACTCAACAACCAACCCGCAACACCGCAACTCACTACGACCAGCCACGGCGGCAGTTTCCAGAACATCAGAGCGACCAGTGCCACAAGGGCAAGGCCGAAATCTTGCGGAGCGAGAACTGCGCTCGTCCATACTGGTTGATAGAGAGCTGCCAGCAGAAGGCCAACTACGGCTGCATTAATACCCTGCAACGCTGCTTGTGTACGGATATTGCGGCGCAGACTTTCCCAGAACGGCAATGCTCCCACAATCAGAAGGAAGGACGGTGCGAAAATTGCCAGCAGACAAACCAGACCACCCAGCCAGCCAGAAGGCACCTGGTTCATCGAAGCCCCGAGAAAGGCTGCAAAAGTGAACAACGGTCCAGGAACGGCCTGGGCAGCGCCGTAGCCAGCCAGGAATGTATCAGTGCTGACCCAGCCAGAAGGAACGACTTCAGTCTGCAGTAATGGCAGCACGACATGCCCGCCACCAAAAACCAGTGATCCGGTCCGGTAGAAAGTTTCTACCATTAACAGCGTCGGATTTGGGAATATCGCCGTCAGCAATGGTAACCCTGTCAGTAGCACAAAGAACAGCGTGAGCCAGAACAATCCGACGCGACGCCGTATTGAAACGGGCAGCGGATCATGTACCGTCGTCTGCTGAGGTTTGAACAGTAACATGCCAGTGACAGCCGCAGTGACGATTACTCCCACCTGTCCCCAGGCCGATGGCACAAGAAGCACAAAGCAGGTTGCCACTGCCATGACAGTAATACGCGGTATATCCGGGCAAAGATTTCGGGCCATGCCCCATACAGCTTGCGCGACCACCGCAACGGCTACCACTTTCAGCCCATGCAATACACCAGAGGGCATCACATCCCCGTAACTGGTCATCCCCAGCGCAAACAGGATCAGTGCAACTGCTGACGGTAGCGTGAAGCCGGCCCATGCTGCCAGCGCCCCGGTATAACCGGCCCGGGACAGCCCGAGCGCTATACCAACCTGACTGCTTGCTGGTCCCGGAAGGAACTGGCACAGAGCGACCAAATCTGCATAGCTGCGCTCGGTCAACCACTGCCGTCGCGTCACAAACTCATCGCGGAAGTAACCCAGATGGGCAATTGGGCCGCCGAAGGATGTCAGGCCAAGTCGGAAGAAAATCAGAAAGACAGCCCAGGGGCTGTGATCATTCCTGGCAGTATCGTTCATGGTCAGATCCTGATTGCTGGTTTTAGTGGCTATTATAATCGAATTTCGTTATCGAAATTCGATTATAATAGCCACTGCTCCCTGTGGATAGAATGATGTTTCATGCTTTCCAGATGTTTACTTCAAGAACAGTTTCAACTGCCTGGCCAGTTATGGGCTTTATTCACATTCAGTATTATTGCTGTCCTGCTTTTACCCGGAGTATGGTTTGCCGGGTGGTATTAAATTCTCTGGCAACCGCACTGATACTGGCCCCGGAATTAAGGCGCTCTGACACTATTTTTTTTTGCTCCTCGCTCAAGATGGGCGGACGACCGAAGCGTTTCCCGGCTGATCTTGCCCGAGAAATCCCTGAATGTGTGCGTTCAATCAGCAGATCCCTCTCAAACTCAGCCACAGCTGAAATCACCTGCATAGTCATTTTTCCGGCCGGGCTGGTTAAATCCGCACCTCCGAGAGCGAGACAATGAACACGGATATCTAAAGTAGCCAGTTGTTCAACTGTTTTTCGGATATCCATCGCATTACGGCCGAGTCGGTCAAGTTTGGTGACAATCAATACGTCACCGCTTTCCATTCGATCAAGCAACCGGATGAACCCTGGTCTTTCGCTGGCAGCAACCGAACCACTTATATGTTCCTCAATCAGCCGCTGGGGTCTGATGGCAAAACCCGCCGCTTCAATTTCATGGCGCTGATTTTCTGTATTCTGTTCCAGAGTGGAGACCCGACAGTAGGCAAAAACTCGTGACATAGGAAACTTTCCGTACGCAAAGGGTGTCCGAATTATAACGTATGTACGAAACAAATTTCGCTGACTTTCGGACATATTGTTTGCGAGGCGTACGAAACCGACCGGTTTCGGTCAGTGCGAATGATAACTTTAATGAACTATGTGCAGGGGAAGCATTTATGCCACGGAGACAAATACTCAGTAGTGAAGAAAAAGAACGCTTGTTGATTGTGCCAGATGATGACGTATTTCTGACGCGCATGTGCTTTCTGAGTGAACATGACCTCGCGCTCATTAATTAACACCGCAGGCCAGCTAACCGTCTGGGCTTTGCAGTTTTACTCTGTTATTTGCGAGGACTAGGGTTTCCTCCCGACAAAAGTATTTCACCTCACGACTGTGTTGTCTTCAGGCTGGCGGCTCATTTGAAAGTCCAGTCTGATTTGTGGGCCGAGTATGCATCAAGAGAGGTCACCCGCTGGGAACATCTGGCTGAACTCTACCGCTACCTGGAATTATCCCCTTTTAACCGGGCGCTGCAAAAAACCTGTATTCGCCACCTTTATCCCCACGCCATGCGGACAGACAGAGGTTTTTTACTTGCGGAGGAAATGCTCTCCTGGCTCCACAATAATAAGGTTATTTTCCCCTCTGTTGAAGTGATCGAACGAACCCTGGCCGAAGCAACAACACTTGCCGACAGGGCGGTTTTTTCTGCGCTTACCGCGCAGCTTGAACCAGGGCATAAAGCGGCACTGGACCGTCTGTTGGTATCTGAGGGTGAGCAACCTTCACGGCTGGCCTGGCTGCTCCAGCCTCCGGGAAAAATTAATGGTAAAAATGTCCTGCAACATATCGACCGGTTAAATGCGATTGAGTCGCTGGCACTCCCTGACGGCATTGCACTTTCCGTTCACCAGAACCGACTCCTGAAACTCGCACGCGAAGGCAGGAAAATGAGTAGCCGGGATCTGGCAAGATTCACGGATGTTCGCCGTTATGCCTCGCTGGTTTGTATCATATCGGAGGCCAGATCCACCCTGACTGACGAAGTTATTGATCTGCACGAGCGTATTCTGAGTAGTCTGTTCAGCAGGGCAAAACGTACTCAGGCCGAGCGGCTCCAGCAAACGGGAAAGCTGATTCAGAGTAAACTGAAGCAATACGTTACCGTCGGACAGGCATTACTTAACGCCAGAGAGTCCGGGGAAGATCCCTGGGCCGCAATAGAAGACGTCCTTCCCTGGCAGGAATTCATCAACAGCGTGGAAGAGACGCGGTTCCTGTCACGTAAGGACAACTTCGACCCGTTGCATCTGATCACAGAAAAATACAGTACGTTGCGTAAATACGCCCCCCGGATGCTGTCCGTGTTGCAGTTCAGGGCTGCACCCGCCGCAATGCAGCTCAGTGACGCATTGGATACCGTCAGAGATATGTATAGAAAACAACTCCGAAAAGTACCGCCTTCCGCGCCAATCGGGTTCATCCCGGAAAGCTGGAGAAAGGTTGTGATCACCCCCACCGGCATTGACCGAAAATATTACGAATTTTGCGTGCTGAATGAACTGAAGGGAGCCTTACGTTCAGGTGACACCTGGGTAAAGGGGTCACGCCGCTACAGGAATTTCGATGATTATCTGATCCCGTCAGACGATTTTGAAAAATCACTCCGGGATAACCAGTTACCCCTTGCTGTTCCGGCCGATTGCCATGAATACATCAAGAGCCGTTTGACGCTTCTTGCATCGCGTCTGGAAGAAGTTAACGCGATGGCGCTGGCCGGTGATTTACCCGATGTTGATATATCGGATAAAGGCGTGAAAATTACCCCGCTGGATAACAGTGTCCCTTCAGCAGCATCCCCTTTTGGCGATCTGGTTTATGGCATGCTCCCTCACCCTAAAAGGGGGCCGCTTGGAAAACGGAAAATATCCTACGTTAAGCCTGTTTTTTGAGCTGGCATGGCGGGCAGCTATGAGCGAAGTATAGTCATTCGCCCTATCTCTTTTGTCGCACTTTCAACAAGGGGGTCGCTTGGAAAGCGGAACGAGGTCAGTCTCCGCCCGGACTGCTCAGCTCTTTAAACAGCAAAAGAGAGGCATCTTATGAGAAGGGATTGTTCAGTATGTCAGGGCAGACTGCTTTTTCATCCGCAGGTACTGAGGGTAAATGCTCAATTCCGGTACGATTCTTACTCTATAGCCAGACAGAATTCAGCATTGTGCTGAACCCGAATCTTTTTTTACTCTGACAGGCCTGTTCATCAGAACCCTGAAAAAACAATTTTCCCGTTCACATTTTTATTTTCCATGTCCTCATGAGCCCGGCGAAGTGCTTTAGCATTCAGCCTGCCATACTCTGCCAGCAACGGAGGTTTGAGCTTACCGGAATCCAGCATGCATGAGAGTTTGTTAAGAATATCATGCTGTTTAGACATGTCCGCAGTAGCATGCATGGGGCGGGTAAACATTGCCTCCCAGTGAACAGAAACGCTCTTAAATTTGATCAAACGCAGATCCAGTGGTTCAGGGTCGTCGATGAGTCCGATACGGCCTTGTGGGGCAATAATTTCGGCCATATTTTCCCAGGCAGATGGCGTGGTGTACGTTGAGAAAATCCGGGTAATGGGAGGGAGTCCAGCAAGGCTGGCAACCTGTGGCGCAAGCGCACATGAATGATCCAGGACATAATGCGCACCAAACCCGCGAACCGCTCTGACACTCTCCTGCCGGGAGGCAGTCCCGATGATGTTCACCCGACTCAGAGTGCGGGCAAGCTGTATAGCCATACAAGGGACTCCGCCCGCACCGCCAAGCATCAACAGGGTCTGATCAGCATCTCCGTTCACTGACAACTGCAGACGATCAAATAACATTTCCCAGGCTGTCAGACCGGTCAGAGGAACCGACGCTGCAGCTTCAAAACTTAGTGCTGCCGGCTTTATCCCCGTAATGCGTTCGTCAACCAGCTGAAACTCTGCGTTGGCTCCCTGGCGATCGAGCACACCGGCATAGAAAACGTGGTCACCTGGCCTGAACAGCGTCACCTCTGGTCCGGTTGCTTCAACAACACCGGAAGCGTCGTATCCCATAACTACCGGATTGCCTGCAGAGGGACTGATGTTTCGCCGGCTTTTCAGGTCCCGTGGGTTAACCGCGACCGCCCTGACTCTGATCAAAAGATCACGCCCCTTGGGCATGGATGGGTGGGGAAGCGACAAATCTTCAATAACGGATGTACTTTCCCGGGTTGCCAGAAACCAACGGCTTTCATTCTGTCTCCTTAAAAAGGTCAGTCACCAGATAAATAAATGTAAAAGTGTGCGGAACGCGATACCCGCCAGTGCCCCCGGCAGTGCAAATCGAAAAATACGCGGAAAGCGGGCGCTGGGTAATGCTGTCAACCTGTTGATGACTATTTTAATCTGTAGTCATTCAATCCTTGTAACATCAGGATGATCCTGGTGTCAGTGAAAATACGAAATCAACACGTTGGTATCATTACCCACCTGTGAACTGACGTCGGCATTTTGAATCTCACTTCGGCGTGCCCCCTCCGAATGGCGCAAAACATTTCGTGGTATGGCATGATAGCACCCGAAGAGAGTCAATTCAGGGTGGTAAATGTGAAACCAGTAACGCTATACGATGTCGCAGAGTATGCCGGTGTCTCTTATCAGACCGTTTCCCGCGTGGTGAACCAGGCCAGCCACGTCTCTGCGAAAACGCGGGAAAAGGTGGAAGCGGCGATGGCGCAGCTGAACTACATTCCCAACCGCGTGGCACAACAACTGGCGGGGAAACAGTCGTTGCTGATTGGCGTTGCTACCTCCAGTCTGGCCCTGCACGCGCCGTCGCAAATTGTCGCGGCGATTAAATCTCGCGCCGATCAACTGGGTGCCAGCGTGGTGGTGTCGATGGTAGAACGAAGCGGCGTCGAAGCCTGTAAAGCGGCGGTGCACAATCTTCTCGCGCAACGCGTCAGTGGGCTGATCATTAACTATCCTCTGGATGACCAGGATGCCATTGCTGTGGAAGCTGCCTGCGCTAATGTTCCGGCGTTATTTCTTGATGTCTCTGACCAGACTCCCATCAACAGTATTATTTTCTCCCATGAAGACGGTACGCGACTGGGCGTGGAGCATCTGGTCGCATTGGGTCACCAGCAAATCGCGCTGTTAGCGGGCCCATTAAGTTCTGTCTCGGCGCGTCTGCGTCTGGCGGGCTGGCATAAATATCTCACTCGCAATCAAATTCATCCGATAGCGGAACGGGAAGGCGACTGGAGTGCCATGTCCGGTTTTCAACAAACCATGCAAATGCTAAATGAGGGCATCGTTCCCACTGCGATGCTGGTTGCCAACGATCAGATGGCGCTGGGCGCAATGCGCGCCATTACCGAGTCCGGGTTGCGCGTTGGTGCGGATATCTCGGTAGTGGGATACGACGATACCGAAGACAGCTCGTGTTATATCCCGCCGTTAACCACCATCAAACAGGATTTTCGCCTGCTGGGGCAAACCAGCGTGGACCGCTTGCTGAAACTCTCTCAGGGCCAGGCGGTGAAGAGCAATCAGCTGTTGCCCGTCTCACTGGTGAAAAGAAAAACCACCCTGGCGCCCAATACGCAAACCACCTCTCCCCGCACGTTGGCAGATTCCTTAATGCAGCTGGCACGACAAGTTTCCCGACTTGAAAGCGGGCAGTGAGCGCAACGCAATTAATGTGAGTCAGCTCACTCATTAGGCACCCCAGGCTTTACACTCTATGTGTCCGGCTCGTATGTTATGCGAAAATGTGAGCGGATAACAATTCACGCAGGATACAACTATGACAATGATTACGGATTCACTGGCCGTCGTATTACAACGTCGTGACTGGGAAAACCCTGGCGTTACCCAACTTAATCGCCTTGCGGCACATCCCCCTTTCGCCAGCTGGCGTAATAGCGAAGAGGCTCGCACCGATCGCCCTTCCCAAGAGTCGCGCAGCCTGAATGGTGAATGGCGCTTTGCCTGGTTTCCGGCACCAGAAGCGGTACCAGAAAGCTGGCTGGAGCGCGATCTTCCTGACGCCGATACTGTCATCGTCCCCTCAAACTGGCAGATGCACGGTTACGATGCGCCTATCTACACCAACGTGACCTATCCCATTGCGGTCAATCCGCCGTATGTTCCCACGGAGAATCCGACGGGTTGTTACTCGCTCACATTTAATGTTGATGAAAGCTGGCTACAGGAAGGCCAGACGCGAATTATTTTTGATGGTGTTAACTCGGCGTTTCATTTGTGGTGCAACGGGCGCTGGGTCGGTTACGGACAGGACAGTCGTTTGCCGTCTGAATTTGACCTGAGCGCATTTTTACACGCCGGAGAAAACCGCCTCGCGGTGATGGTGCTGCGCTGGAGTGACGGCAGTTATCTGGAAGATCAGGATATGTGGCGGATGAGCGGCATTTTCCGTGACGTCTCGTTGCTGCATAAACCGAGCACGCAAATCAGCGATTTCCATGTAGCCACTCACTTTAATGATGATTTCAGCCGCGCTGTACTGGAGGCAGACGTTCAGATGTACGGCGAGCTGCGCGATGAGCTGCGGGTGACGGTTTCTTTGTGGCAGGGTGAAACGCAGGTCGCCAGCGGCACCGCGCCTTTCGGCGGTGAAATTATCGATGAGCGTGGTGGTTATGCCGATCACGTCACCCTACGTCTGAACGTCGAAAACCCGAAACTGTGGAGCGCCGAAATCCCGAATCTCTATCGTGCGGTGGTTGAACTGCACACCGCCGACGGCACGCTGATTGAAGCAGAAGCCTGCGATGTCGGTTTCCGCGAGGTGCGGATTGAAAATGGTCTGCTGCTGCTGAACGGCAAGCCGTTGCTGATTCGCGGCGTTAACCGTCACGAGCATCATCCTCTGCATGGTCAGGTCATGGATGAGCAGACGATGGTGCAGGATATCCTGCTGATGAAGCAGAACAACTTTAACGCCGTGCGCTGTTCGCATTATCCGAACCATCCGCTGTGGTACACGCTGTGCGACCACTACGGCCTGTATGTGGTGGATGAAGCCAACATTGAAACCCACGGCATGGTGCCAATGAATCGTCTGACCGATGATCCGCGCTGGCTACCCGCGATGAGCGAACGCGTAACGCGAATGGTGCAGCGCGATCGTAATCACCCGAGTGTGATCATCTGGTCGCTGGGGAATGAATCAGGCCACGGCGCTAATCACGACGCACTCTATCGCTGGATCAAATCTGTCGATCCTTCCCGCCCGGTACAGTATGAAGGCGGCGGAGCCGACACCTTCGCAACCGATATTATTTGCCCGATGTACGCGCGCGTGGATGAAGACCAGCCCTTCCCGGCTGTGCCGAAATGGTCCATCAAAAAATGGCTTTCGTTGCCTGGAGAGACGCGCCCGCTGATCCTTTGCGAATACGCCCACGCGATGGGTAACAGTCTTGGCGGCTTCGCTAAATACTGGCAGGCGTTTCGTCAGTACCCCCGTTTACAGGGCGGCTTCGTCTGGGACTGGGTGGATCAGTCGCTGATTAAATATGATGAAAATGGCAATCCGTGGTCGGCTTACGGCGGTGATTTTGGCGATACGCCGAATGATCGCCAGTTCTGCATGAACGGTCTGGTCTTTGCAGACCGCACGCCGCATCCGGCGCTGACGGAAGCAAAACACCAGCAGCAGTTTTTCCAGTTCAGTTTATCCGGGCGAACCATCGAAGTGACCAGCGAATACCTGTTCCGTCATAGCGATAACGAGCTCCTGCACTGGATGGTGGCGCTGGATGGCAAGCCGCTGGCAAGCGGTGAAGTGCCTCTGGATGTCGCTCCACAAGGTAAACAGTTGATTGAACTGCCTGAACTACCGCAGCCGGAGAGCGCCGGACAACTCTGGCTAACGGTTCACGTAGTGCAACCGAACGCGACCACATGGTCAGCAGCCGGACACATCAGCGCCTGGCAGCAGTGGCGTCTGGCGGAAAACCTCAGCGTGACACTCCCCTCCGCGCCCCACGCCATCCCGCAACTGACCACCAGCGAAACGGATTTTTGCATCGAGCTGGATAATAAGCGTTGGCAATTTAACCGCCAGTCAGGCTTTCTTTCACAGATGTGGATTGGCGATAAAAAACAACTGCTGACGCCGCTGCGCGATCAGTTCACCCGCGCACCGCTGGATAACGACATTGGCGTAAGTGAAGCGACCCGCATTGACCCTAACGCCTGGGTCGAACGCTGGAAGGCGGCGGGCCATTACCAGGCCGAAGCAGCGTTGTTGCAGTGCACGGCAGATACGCTTGCCGACGCGGTGCTGATTACCACGGTCCACGCGTGGCAGCATCAGGGGAAAACCTTATTTATCAGCCGGAAAACCTACCGGATTGATGGAAGTGGTCAAATGGCGATTACCGTTGATGTTGAAGTGGCGAGCAATACGCCACATCCGGCGCGGATTGGCCTGACCTGCCAGCTGGCGCAGGTAGCAGAGCGGGTAAACTGGCTCGGATTAGGGCCGCAAGAAAACTATCCCGACCGCCTTACTGCGGCCTGTTTTGACCGCTGGGATCTGCCATTGTCAGACATGTATACCCCGTACGTCTTCCCGAGCGAAAACGGTCTGCGCTGCGGGACGCGCGAATTGAATTATGGCCCACACCAGTGGCGCGGCGACTTCCAGTTCAACATCAGCCGCTACAGTCAACAGCAACTGATGGAAACCAGCCATCGCCATCTGCTGCACGCGGAAGAAGGCACATGGCTGAATATCGACGGTTTCCATATGGGGATTGGTGGCGACGACTCCTGGAGCCCGTCAGTGTCGGCGGAATTCCACCTTAGCGCCGGTAGCTACCATTACCAGTTGCTCTGGTGTCAAAAATAATAATAACCGGGCAGGCCATGTCTGCCCGTATTTCGCGTAAGGAAATCCATTATGTACTATTTAAAAAACACAAACTTTTGGATGTTCGGTTTATTCTTTTTCTTTTACTTTTTTATCATGGGAGCCTACTTCCCGTTTTTCCCGATTTGGCTACATGACATCAACCATATCAGCAAAAGTGATACGGGTATTATTTTTGCCGCTATTTCTCTGTTCTCGCTATTATTCCAACCGCTGTTTGGTCTGCTTTCTGACAAACTCGGGCTGCGCAAATACCTGCTGTGGATTATTACCGGCATGTTAGTGATGTTTGCGCCGTTCTTTATTTTTATCTTCGGGCCACTGTTACAATACAACATTTTAGTAGGATCGATTGTTGGTGGTATTTATCTAGGCTTTTGTTTTAACGCCGGTGCGCCAGCAGTAGAGGCATTTATCGAGAAAGTCAGCCGTCGCAGTAATTTCGAATATGGTCGCGCGCGGATGTTTGGCTGTGTTGGCTGGGCGCTGTGTGCCTCGATTGTCGGCATCATGTTCACCATCAATAATCAGTTTGTTTTCTGGCTGGGTTCTGGCTGTGCATTCATCCTCGCCGTTTTACTCTTTTTCGCCAAAACGGATGCGCCCTCTTCTGCCACGGTTGCCAATGCGGTAGGTGCCAACCATTCGGCATTTAGCCTTAAGCTGGCGCTGGAACTGTTCAGACAGCCAAAACTGTGGTTTTTGTCACTGTATGTTATTGGCGTTTCCTGCACCTACGATGTTTTTGACCAACAGTTTGCTAATTTCTTTACTTCGTTCTTTGCTACCGGTGAACAGGGTACGCGGGTATTTGGCTACGTAACGACAATGGGCGAATTACTTAACGCCTCGATTATGTTTTTTGCGCCACTGATCATTAATCGCATCGGTGGGAAAAACGCCCTGCTGCTGGCTGGCACTATTATGTCAGTACGTATTATTGGCTCATCGTTCGCTACCTCAGCACTGGAAGTGGTTATTCTGAAAACGCTGCATATGTTTGAAGTACCGTTCCTGCTGGTGGGCTGCTTTAAATATATTACCAGCCAGTTTGAAGTGCGTTTTTCAGCGACGATTTATCTGGTCTGTTTCTGCTTCTTTAAGCAACTGGCGATGATTTTTATGTCTATTCTGGCGGGCAATATGTATGAAAGCATCGGTTTCCAGGGCGCTTACCTGGTGCTGGGTCTGGTGGCGCTGGGCTTCACCTTAATTTCCGTGTTCACGCTTAGCGGCCCCGGCCCACTTTCTCTGCTGCGTCGCCAGGTGAATGAAGTCGCTTAAGAAATTAATGTCGGATACGGCGCGAGCGCCTTATCCGACCAACTTATCAGGACGGAATGTTAAAAATGAACATGTCGATGACAGAAAAAATAAAAGCAGGCAAGCTATTTACCGATATGTGCGAAGGCTTACCTGAAAAAAGACTTCGTGGGAAAACATTAATGTATGAGTTCAATCACTCGCATCCATCAGAAGTTGAAAAAAGGGTAATGACTCCAACTTATTGATAGTGTTTTATGTTCAGATAATGCCCGATGACTTTGTCATGCAGCTCCACCGATTTTGTGAGCGACAGCGACTTCCGTCCCAGCCGTGCCAGGTGCTGCCTCAGATTCAGGTTATGCCGCTCAATTCGCTGCGTATATCGCTTGCTGATTACGTGCAGCTTTCCCTTCAGGCGGGATTCATACAGCGGCCAGCCATCCGTCATCCATATCACCACGTCAAAGGGTGACAGCAGGCTCATAAGACGCCCCAGCGTCGCCATAGTGCGTTCACCGAATACGTGCGCAAACCGTCTTCCGGAGCCTGTCATACGCGTAAAACAGCCAGCGCTGGCGCGATTTAGCCCCGACGTATCCCCACTGTTCGTCCATTTCCGCGCAGACGATGACGTCACTGCCCGGCTGTATGCGCGAGGTTACCGACTGCGGCCTGAGTTTTTTAAGTGACGTAAAATCGTGTTGAGGCCAACGCCCATAATGCGGGCGGTTGCCCGGCATCCAACGCCATTCATGGCCATATCAATGATTTTCTGGTGCGTACCGGGTTGAGAAGCGGTGTAAGTGAACTGCAGTTGCCATGTTTTACGGCAGTGAGAGCAGAGATAGCGCTGATGTCCGGCGGTGCTTTTGCCGTTACGCACCACCCCGTCAGTAGCTGAACAGGAGGGACAGCTGATAGAAACAGAAGCCACTGGAGCACCTCAAAAACACCATCATACACTAAATCAGTAAGTTGGCAGCATCACCTGGCAGCTGAAAGTATGAATAATAACGCCCTGACAGGATATTTTATTGCACCCTGTCAAAAGTCATACATTCTTTCCCGGTTTTTGCTTTCTCATACCGGATAACTCTATTTAAGGCTTAAGGATAACCTTCGTCCATCCTTCATCCCGCTCATCGAAGTGCTTATATCCGGCAGGAGCCTCTTCAAGCGAAAGACGATGAGAAATTATTTTGCCCGGACTGGCTTTATCGTGATGGATGAGGCGAGACAGCTGACGGTTATAGGCCTTAACGTTCGCCTGGCCGGTACGGATTGCCTGTCCTTTAAACCAGAAACTCCCAAAATCAAATGGCATCTTACCCTCTCTGGCAAGCTCCGATTCAGCCCCCGGATCCTGAGGAATAAAGACGCCAACCACACCAATTCCCCCGGTTGCTTTCGTCGACGCAACAAGACTGTTCATGGTGACAGAGTTATCTTCATGGCCATGTTTGTTACAGCACTGATAGCCAACACATTCGCAGCCACAATCCGTACCGCGTCCATCCGTCAGGTCGAGAATTTTTTGTACAGCTTCATCGCCAGTAGCATTGATGCCCGTCGCCCCCATTTTTTCAGCCAGAGCCAACCGGTCTGTGTGCGTATCAACCACAAACACCTGTGAAGCACCTTTAATGATCGCCGAATGAGCTGCCATCAAACCGACCGGCCCCGCGCCATAAATGGCCACGCTTTCACCAGGCTTCAATCCGGCAAGTTCTGTTGCATGCCAGCCGGTAGGAAAAATGTCAGAGAGCATCACATAATCATCTTCTTTTTCTGCCGCATCAGGGGGAAGAACAAGGCAGTTAAAGTCGGCAAATGGCACCCGAAGCAGTTCCGCCTGCCCCCCCTCCCAGGGACCCATTTCAGCAAAACCATAAGCTGCGCCTGCCGAACCCGGATTGGTAGTGAGACAAAAGCCGGTCAGACCTTTTTCACAGTTTTCGCAAAAACCACATCCCACGTTAAACGGCAGACAAACATAGTCGCCCACCTTAATACGTTCAACGCCTGAGCCAATTTCGACCACTTCACCCAGGTTTTCGTGACCCAGAATCCGTCCCTGTTCAAAGCTGGTCCGGCCCTCATACATGTGCAAGTCCGACCCACAAATGTTGGTGGTGGTGATGCGGACGAGTACATCCGTGGGGCGGACAATTTTCGCATCCGGTACGTCTTTTACTTTTACATCATAAGGACCGTTGTAAATTACTGCTTTCATGATCTTCTCCTTCTTGCGTGCGGAAAGGAAATGCTGCCCGGCGGATTGGGGTATCAATCGAGTTTAGCTGCCATAACAGATCTCGCGATCGGCGAAAGGACGATTAGGATGTTTCTTAACTAAGTGCATTGAAGTCTGTAAGACAGGTACTTACCGATGAAGGCTGCCTGGAAAACGTAAAAACATCACACGTTAATCCGGTTTTTTTAAGCAGGCAGGGGATTACGGACAGCTTTGAGCGAGAAGCGGATAAAGTAAATCTATCTCATTTCTGCATTGTGCCAGAAGTAGACATAGGTGAATTAGGTAACCCTAGAGATGCACTTTGAATCAATGATATGAAATGCTGAAAAGGTTATTAACTAATTCAAAATTTGAATAATCAGTTATCTCTTCCATGCTTAATACGTAACCTTAGCTAAGGAGAAATTATGTTAGACGAATACAAAAAATGCATCGAAGCCTGTTATCTATGTGCAACGGCATGTGATAACTGTGCGGCTTCGTGTCTCGACGAAGAGAATCTGGAGATGATGCGCGAGTGCATAAAACTGGATATGCAGTGTGCAAATATCTGCCGTCTTGCAGCTCAATTCATGACACTAAATAGCGGGTCTGCCCAGGATCTTTGCCGTCTTTGCGCTGATGTTTGTCAGAAGTGCGGTGACGAGTGTGGAAAGCATGAACATGACCATTGTCAGGATTGCTCAAGCGCTTGTCATCACTGCGCCGAACAATGCAGAAAGATGGCCGCCTGAGAAAAACTCAAATTACCAAACCCGCTTCGGCGGGGTTTTATATTCCCGGTAATAAGTCGTAGAAGGATGAGATAGATGAGTTTAAGAGTACGGGCGGGAAATAGATCTACTCGAAAGTACTAGCCTCAATGACAAATTCTGGCACAGATTATTTGATTGGCTCAATGTCCGTTTTCGCTGACAGCGGACTGCACCCCGCCGGGGTGACCGCTTCGTGCCAGAATTGGACGTTTCCAAAATCTGCATGCACTAATCGGTGGAGAGCAGATCTCACTGCATAGCCATGCAGACGCGCAGAAATCATCAGGGGCGTTTTTCAGGGGTTGGGGCAGGAAAGGTGCCGGAAACAGGCGGGAGGCCGCAGAAACGTGCTGAGGGCGCCTGCGGCGGCGCGCCCAAGGGTTGTTATGTTTAATATGGCAGAACTTTCCTGTCGCTATCATTTTGACGTCCGCTATTCGCTCATAGATATGCCTGTCGCGTTTGCGGCTTTACTTGTTATACCCAACCTGCCTGATTTTTATCGCCAGCATCCCGGAATTGAAATTATCCTGAGCAGCTCAGACCGCCGACGGAATATGCTGCATGATGGCCTGGACTGCATACTGAGGGTAGGGGAGCTGGACGATGGCGACTATATCGCAAAGAAGGTGGGAACCGTTAAAATGACGACCTGCGCCAGTCCTGCGTATCTTGATCAACACGGCACCCCGGAAACAATGGACGAGTTGCAGCAGCATCAGGCCGTCAACTGGATTAACAGCAGCAACAGACAAGTTATGCCCTGGACATTCGGGACGTCAGAGGGCTCCACCGAAATTGAACTTCCAGGCAGGCTTGTCGTGGATAACTCAGAAGCCTACATTGCAGCAGGCCTGGCGGGGCTGGGAATACTACAGGGCATGAATATTTTTTTGCAGCCTTATCTCGATCGCGGGCTGTTGGTAGAGGTTCTGCCAGATAATCCGTCCCCGAATCGCAAACTGTAACTTCTGTATCCGCACCGCCATCTCTCCCGAAAAGTACGGGCGTTTACCGACTGGCTGGAAAGTTTATTGTAAACGCCTGGGGGCCTGCAGCCTGCTGGTACGTGCGCTGCCTTTTATCGGCCCGCCAGCTTCTGTATGGCTTCACGGACAGGAGCATCGCCAGACGTCAGCTCAATGATGACGCGGCTGACGGCAGGTTGCTCAATGAGTTCAGCCAGCGTAGCCGCCACGTCATCACGGGGCACGTTACCATACGGGATGGCCAGGCCGGCACGTACATAACCCGTACCAGTCTTATCCTGCAGCGCGCCGGGGCGCAGGATCACCCAGTCAAGCTCGCTTTGTGCTAGTTCCACATCGGCCATTTTTTTAACACGCATATAATTTTCGAATGATTCAGAAGTGGTTTCTCCCCGTGCGGACTCCGGGAATGCAGAAACGAGCAGAAAGCGAGACACACCGGCACTGAGGGCGGCAGCTACCGACTTTTTCAGCCCTTCGCCGTCGACCGCATTGGTCATCTCCTGCCCCCCCTTACCGCCGGCACCGGCAGTAAACACCACTGTATCACTACCTGCAAAGTGCATCGCCAGCGCAGCTGCATCCAGCTCTGTCAGGCTCCCACTGACGGGCTCAGCACCCAGCTCGCCTAGCAATGCCTGCTGCTCTGGCTTACGGTAGAGGGCACGAACAGCATGCCCCCTTCCTGAAAGGATCCTGCACAGACGCTGGCCGATTTTGCCTGCACCACCGATAATGAAAACATGAACCACAGTTGTCTCCTTCTGGGGTTATGATGTGTCCGAAATTATAACCTGACATCAGGTCAGTTCCTTTGAGCCTGACCGATTGCACTGCATGCTGCTGCCAGCACCAGACAGCTGGTCAGATACTCAGTTGTTCTTATAGCTGAGAACAACAGCCGTACCGATTTAGCTCTCCCGTCACGATGAGAACTCCTGAACCGGTTACACGCAATGCCGGCCAATATCTTCCGTTATATTCGAAAGATCCACGCAAGTTACTGAAGTGCGAGGGACGCAATGTGTACCTTGAACGAACTGAAGTCAGCGGAACCCTGAAGGTTCGATTCCATAGCGTTCAGAAAACTGCCTGCTGAAGCTCGATACTGAATTGTAACCCACCCGCCCCGCGACCGTTTTTACCGGCAGCGTCGATGTCATCAGCAGGCGGAGAGCCTCCGCGATACGTGCATCGGCGATAACTGAGCGTAAGCTGGTTGACTCACTGGCCAGGTGGCGCCGAAGCGTGGGGCCACTGAGTCCCGTCAGATCTTCAATTTCAGCAGCACTCCAGGGATGAGCCGGTTTGTCCGCTACCATCTGACGGATTTTCATGGCCAGACTTGGCTGCCGGGCTCGCAGCAAAGCATGGTATCCCATGCCATAAAGCCAGAGCACCACTTCAACCATGGCGTGCAGGGAAAGCGGACGCTTCCCTTCCCGCATTGCGGCTGTCCAGCGGTTAAGGGGTGAAAGAAGAGCTGATACGGAAATGGCTGCGATGCTGCCGGTGTCCTGTGGTGGTGGTGCGGCAAGTAACAGCCTGGCTGCTTCAAGCTGTTCCTCCGCGAGCACCACGCTCAGGGCGACAAACTCACCACTTTGTTCTGAAGGGGCATATTCTATATCGATGCTACGGGCATTCGGGACGACCATAATCTCGCCCGGGATCACCCGGTGCCATTTCTCATTTTCACGATACCGGAATTCTCCTTCCAGCGGGAAGGAAAGGGTCGCACCTTCCACCTCGAACTTCTTTACCTGATGCGTCTGTTCTGCGCGAAGGCAATCGCAGGGAAGTGGAAAACGGGAGCGTGCCAGGGTAAGAAGCTCAGCGAGGAGATCATCAACGGGAGAATCGGAAAAGCTGACTGTTTGCATATTCATCCGGAATTTGACTTTGACCGCTATTATACGTCGCCATATACAAAAGCATACAGCGACGCGTGCGGTTGTCTATTCCCGGATGACAAAAATCAGGCCGATTATAGTTACTGCCATACCCACAAGCATAGGCAATGTAATGGCCTCTCCAAACAGCAACCACGCTTCAGCTGCCGTGAGAATGGGAACCAGGTAAAAGTAAGTAGCGACTTTGGTTGCTTCACCGCTTCGTATCATAAAAATCAGCAACATAATCGCCAGAACCGATACGCCAATAACCAGCCAGCCCAGACCCAGCGCAAATGATAAGCTCCACTGCGTCGGAGCAGATTCGAACATCAGGCTAATTGCACCCATCGATATTGTCAAAGTGACGTACTGTAAAAACGTGTTCGCAAAGATATGTCCATCTCCCTGAGCACGGCGCTGATAAAGCGCTCCGATCGTTACGCCAAATAACCCCAGCATGACCGACCCAAAAGCCACAGGATCCAGTGCAAAACTATGCTGCCCTGGCGATAGCACCAAGAAAACGCCCGCAAAGCCAATCGCAATACCCAGCCATTTCCGGGGATGCAGGGACTGACGGTGCATGAGTGAAACCAGTATTGCAGTCAGTACCGGCTGCAGGCCGGTGATGAGCGCCGCAATGCCTGACGGCATGCCACGATGGATGGCATAAAAGCATCCGCCCAGAAAGAAGCTCTGCAGGAAAAGTCCGACAATCAGGTTGCGAACCATTCCTCTGCCGGACGGAAAACGGGCCCTGAACCCCAGTGTAAGCAGCAGAAGGACCAGACAGGAAAATGCGCCACGCAGGAATAAAAGATGAAACGGCGCGCTGTACTGCACGGTAAATTTGGCTGCGACAAACCCTGACTCCAGAGGAATACAAAAAGCCAGGGCGCAAGAGTAATGAGCCATTTTTTTTGTGAGGCAGTGATATTCATAGTATTGCAGGTGGGTTCTTGTCGGGCGATATGAAAGGGGATCTCTTCCCGGTCACTATTGTGTGCACCGGGAAGGAAGGTGATCAGACTGCGGGTGACCACAGGTCGTAATTCAGTGCGAAGCTGTTACCTTCACGGATAACCTTACCGGTAGTAGGCAGGTTGAAGTGCATACCACTGACAGCCAGGTTATCGCTCGCTGCGCGGTCAAGCACTTTGCTACGGATGGCCGCCGCCGCCGCAGGATCGCTGTCGAACGCGATAGTAACGTCAGGCTGAGCAACCTGAATGTGTGGGAAGTGAACAATATCACCCCAGATGAGCAGCGACTCTTTTTCATCACCCAGCAGATAACCGGTATGTCCTGGCGTATGGCCGAACAGCGGTACAGTCTGAATACCTGGTAAAATCGCTTCCTCGCGGAATGGCACCAGTTTGTCGTCATAAGCGCTGAAGGCGTTCCTTGCTACTTCAAAGAACGGCTTGAATGCGTCAGGCGCGCCAGCGGAAATGGTTTCATCACGCCAGAAAGCGAGTTCTTTCTCATGCACAAACAACTGCTGAACATTGCGGAAAACGGGAGTCTGCAGGGGGCCTGCAAGCCCGCCGATATGGTCAGGATGCGCGTGAGTCAGGAGAAGGGTATCAATCTGAAGCGGGTCAATGCCTGCCGCGGCCAGGGCTACCTGAAGCCGACCGCCCCAGCCATTAATACCTCCGGCACCACTGTCAATCAGGATGGTTCGCTCAGGCGTCTGGATAACGTAGACGTTGATATTAATACGGGGTACTGCTGGCACACCGCGCTTCTGCAGTAAATCCTCGGCACGTGAGCCGTCAATACCAGACAGCAGCTCAAAAGATACGTCCAGATAGCCATCACTCAGCATGGTCACAGTCATGTCACCTACTTTTTTGCGATTGATAGCCGGGGCCTGCCAGTTCAGTTGTGAAGTCATATTGGTCTCCGTTACGATTAGAGGTCATCAGGTTTTACTTTAGCAATAGTAACGAAATTTCTGGTTCGAACTGCTCATCCTGCTACGTAAACCGCTCATTCTTAAAATCCGGAGCACAGCAGGTTATATTGCTTTTGCCTTTCTCATGTAAGGTGTCGGTATTATCTTTACCGGAGCCTGTAATGGACATTATTGGAATTATCATGTCGGCGGGAAAAGCCTCTGACCAGTCCTCAAGCACCCGACAATAGTGTCCCGCCTCAATCCCCGCCAGGGCAGAAGACTCCGGCAGGTAGGCCAGGCCGTAGCCATCTTTTACTGCATGAAGCATTGGATAAATGCTTGAAAAAGTAAGCTGCCCGTCCACTTTTTTCACAATATTCTCCCCCTGCCTGACAAATTCCCAGCCATACAGCGGGCCTGTGGGTGACAGACGTATATTGATGCAGTCATGTTTTTCCAGCTGAGAGGGATGTAGCGGCAGACCTCTTTCTGCAAGATAGGTGGACGATCCAATGACGACAAACCGTATGTCCGGTGCGATTCGGACGGCCACCATATCCTTTAATATGTCATCACCAATTCGGACTCCGGCATCAAAATTGCCCTCAACAATGTCGACAAAACCGTTCTGCTGCGACATTTCCACCTTGATATCCGAATATTTTTTTTAGTAACGGTGACAATCGTGGCCAGAGACATTCATGAATCATGTGATCTGATACCGTAAGTCTGACCAGCCCAGCCGGTGTATGGCGCAGTCTCTGAAGAGCTGTCACGCCCGCTTCAATGCGCGCAAGACCGGGTTCAAGCGTCAGTAATAATTGTTTACCGGCTTCGGTGACAGCCACCCGCCTGGTTGTACGCATAAGTAACGGCATGCCAACGCGCTCCTCGAGACGACGTATCGTGTGTGAAAGCGTGGATGCCGAAATCCCGAGGCGGACAGCAGCCCGTGAAAAACTGCACTCCTGTGCTACTGCCATGAATGCAACATAGTCATTAAAATCGTGACGCATACCGTTCCCGTTCAGGATCTCCGATAACATTATCAGAACCATTTAGGTTCATGATGCCGATTCTGTGAGCCATCAGGCAACCCCCCGTTCCGCTCATCCGATCATAATTTTTATAAATCTAGATATTGGTAAATCTCAATATGTGGAATAAAGTGTCGTGGTTCTGCGGCTACATCGGCCGAACGACGACATGCCAGGTCGTAAATGCTGAGACATGGCGTTTCAGTGATATTGAAAATTCGCTATATCAGGATATGTAATGAAGACGAAAAACCTGTTCTCTCCCACCAGACTAGGTCCCTACACCCTGAAGAATCGTGTTGTACTTCCGCCTTTAACCCGCTCACGGAGCTCACAACCGGGTGATATTCCGAACGAACTGATGGCTGAATATTACGCACAGCGCAGCAGTGCCGGGTTTATGGTGACCGAAGGAACACAAATCGAACCTCGTGGGCAGGGTTATGCGTGGACCCCGGGGATCTACAGCTCACGGCAAGTGGAAGGCTGGAAGAAAGTGACGCGGGCAGTGCATGAAAAAGAAGGCATCATTTTTGCCCAGCTCTGGCATGTCGGAAGAGTATCCCATAACTCCCTGCAGCCAGGTAACGCCTCGCCTGTCGCTCCGTCGGCGATACCGGCAGGGGAAAACGTTAAGGTATTCATCGAAACCGGGCCGGGAGAGGGGGCGCTGGCTACCGCTTCCTGCCCCCGCGCACTGGAAAAAGAGGAAATTAGTGAGATTGTCAGGATGTACGCCGGGGCAGCTCAGAACGCCCTTGATGCCGGTTTTGACGGTGTGGAAATTCACTGTGCAAATGGATACCTGGTTAACCAGTTCATGTCATCCCATAGCAACAAAAGAGAGGATGAATATGGTGGCTCATTACATAACCGGCTGCGGTTTCTGCGCGAAGTGACGCAGGCTGTCGCTGATGTGGTCGGTAAAGACCGTGTGGGAGTCCGTTTTGCTCCGCTCTTTCAGACCACGGATGAAGTAAGGGTCTATCTTGGCCTGGTGGAAGATGATCCCCATGAAACCTATACCGAAGCCGTTAAAATTCTTGAAGAAATCGGAATAGCCTATATTTCTCTTGCTGAAGCCGACTGGGATGATGCTCCCGAATTGCCTGAAGCATTCAGAGCTGAAGTCCGTAAATTATTCAGCGGTGTAATTATGTATGCCGGGCGATATACGCAAGAAAAAGCCGAACGGATTATCGGTGCTGGCTGGGGAGACATTATCGGATTTGGCCGCCCGTTCATAGCTAATCCGGATTTACCGCAGCGCCTTTATCATGAATGGCCACTGAATCCGGTCGATCCAACAACCATGTATGGTGGAACGGCAAAAGGCTACACAGATTATCCCGCCTTTGGCTAACCATTCTTATGAGCATCAGCTTTTCAAAAGCTGATGCTTAACGTAGAGAAGTATCGTAACATTGCAATTCCTCAATGCGACAAGTGACAGAGTTTATGCCTGATATTGATTTGAATGACGTGATTAAGGCGCTGGGAAACCCTGTTAGAAGAAAAATTCTGTATATGCTCAAGGAACCGAAAATACACTTCCATCAGCCTTATGCTGATGCGGACGAGTTCGGTGTGTGTGTCAGTATCATTCAGGAAAAGGTCGGGCTCTCACAGTCTACCGTTTCTCTTTACCTCTCAGCTCTTCAACGGGCACAACTTGTTACTTCTCAGCGCATCGGTCCCTGGACGTACTACAAACGTGACAATGATAAAATAAGGGTTGTTCTTGAGTTGCTGAAAAATACAATCTGATACAGGACTGAGCACATTCAGTGTAACAGTACCGGGGGTTCGTACTTGCGATCCCGGCAGGCATTCCATGAAAGCGCACTAATTCCTCAATATCAGGCTGCAGACCGGTCATAAGAGGCTAATAGTTTTGCAAAATATCCACCAGTTTGGGTCAAATCACTCTGTCGGTTGGTGTGCATACTCGGTGAAAGGACCTGCAGATATTTAAGATGGCGGATAGCTTGTTACAGTGCCGCTGATGACATTCCGACCCTGTTGCCGTCCGGGTAAGATAATACCTCTGACAGCGGTCATAAAAGCCCAACATAATTGTCTTTCGAGCCATATATTAATCGCTCATCGCGCTCTCTTTTTCGAAGAGGTGTCACTTAATCATGATCGGTCAGTACAAAAAGACAGTGCTTTTCCAAATCCCGGACGGTTGTATGCGAAAACGGTGAAGCTCAACAAATGGTGTCATCGCTGTGCAATGCTCTGCGGGCTCATTGTTTCAGTTAACTGTTTGGTTACAGCTTCAATGAAGTATTTCAGTTAATTCACAGCGAGGGTTTGAGGAAACCACGCTGTGATTACCCAACGCTCATCCGGAGCATCCGGATTGAACTGTCGCTGGAGCTTGTTGGGCGACACGATACTGGCCTCGCCTTTACATGCCCTCGGGCTCCGGTATCCGACCTGAGCCTTTATCCCGACACGTTTCATCAGTCGCCAGACTCTGTTCACTCCGCACTGTTGCCCGCTGTCCCGCAGATCCAGATGGATTTTGCGATAACCATAGACGCATCCCGATTCCAGCCAGAACTGTTTAATCTGTCCTGTCAGTCTCAGGTCTGCCTGATGGCGTTGTGAATGCGGCTGCTGAAGCCAGGCGTAAAAACCACTGGGATGTTCATCCAGCACCCGACAGAGCAGGCGAACAGGCCAGCAACAGGTGTTGTCACGAATAAAGGCGTACCTCAGTCGGACAGCTTTGCGAAGTACGCCGCGGCTTTTTTTAATATGTCCCGTTCGTCGGTAACCCGCTTCAGCTCTTTCTGAAGACGGCGGATCTCGGCCTGAGCATCTGACTGTTCTTTATTAGTGGAAGAATCCGGACCGTAGTTCTTTATCCAGGCGTAAAGGCTGTGGGTGGTGATATCGAGACGCGTTGCAACGCTGGCAACAGAATAACCGCGATCAACAACCTGTTTGACTGCTTCAATTTTAAACTCTTCGGGATAACGCTTACCGCTCATGGGCACCTCTCTTTAAGCCATCTTAAATGACTCTGAGGTGTCTGTTAAACCCGTGGCGATTCACCTCGCGTCCTTCCGTTCAGTATAGCCTCAGTCCCTGACACCACCCGAGAACGGAATGACGTCCCCTTTCTCCCTCCCGGTGTTGCGTTCAAGCTCCCTGACATACTGCTGTAAAAGTATAAGGTTATGTAACAGCTCTACATTTTCAGCCATCATCTTTTTGATTTCTTCCCTCAGCTCATTTCTCTGACGGCGATACTTTTCTTTCAGCTTGATCTGCTGCTCAATGCCCTGCTCATCAACCGGCGCGGTGCCCTGGCACGTTTTTTTCAGACTGCGGATAGCCTCCCTGACCTGCCTGTACTCAGGACAGTTATAATTCAGGGTGCCGTTTGCCAGCCCCGCTCGTTTTTCCACAGCATACTGGCTGATACGCTCCCCTGATAACATCAGTTCCCTCAGGGCCTGCTCTGCTCTTGCCTGTGTTTTTTTAACCCCCGACTGTTCGTTCGTCATGCTCTATTCATCCTTTTCAAAAAAGCGGACAGCATCTGCATAAAAATCTCTCTCAAGCATCAGAAAATCCCTGTCAGCCTGAGGAGCATTATTTCGCACGGCAATCTCCAGAAGGTTGTCATAATGAGCCATCCTGCGTTTCCACACGGGAACAGAATCAGCTCCGGCCAGCATGTTCTCACATCCCGGATTGCAGGACGCTGACTGAACAACCGCCTTAAACTCGCAGTCATGGCCATTCATGCAATAAAAACCGTTTCCAAGAGATACCAGTTTTTGCCCGCCTCGTTTAGCCATGCTCATCGCTTTTTTCAGTGTAGGAAACGTCATCTGATGTAAGTGCCCACCTCTCTGGGACATCAGTAACTTCCCGCCTTCGCCATAAAGCAGGCCTTCATGCTGATAAGAAACAGCCCTGGAAGCTGAGAGTTCGGTATCAACCCTTTCAATCTCGGCAGCGAATGCCTGAGGGATCGCCCGGCTAAAATGCGAAGCGTTGAGTGCACCGGACATATACCACTCCGTCATGCCTCTGATTAAGTGCTTAAACTGCCGGATAAGATCATTAGTAGAAATCAGATCAAGACGCCTGAGGTGTACAGCAAGTGAACGGCGAAACTGATGGGTTCGCAATGGCCAGAAAGCCCCCTTCCGAATCTCCATCGCAACGCGTTCATCATCACGTATGTTTGGATTTAAAAGCCTGAACTCATCAATATGGTCACGTCGGATGAACAGATGGTGTCTTTTCACAAATTTCTTTGCCCACTCAGTCTGGCGCTGCGTCCCCATAAAAGAGAGTTTTTGCTCCGAGAACCACGACCTGATATTTAAAGACAATGGAACATTGTCCAGCGTCTTCCCGTCCAGGCCTGTCATGATTTGATTAATTCTGCGTAAATGCTGAAAAGGCTTTTCCACATAGCGACAAACAACCCAGTCTTCGTGACTTCCACCTTCCGGGGCGAACTTATGCAACACCGAACGAAGTCCCAGGATATCACCATCATAAATCAGTGAACCGTGCATCACGCCAAGCACTTCGCTGTGTCTCATCCCCGACATGGCCTGTATCACATTCATGACTTTTAACGTCAGCTCAAAATGCCAGGTGTTCAGCTTTATGTGATCAACGCCAATAAAATCAGATCTCCAGCGCTTATTTTTATGTACCGAGAACCAGCCCTGCATCCCGGGGCCAAGTGTCGCGAAAAGCGCCCGAATTTCCCCGGCAACAATATTGTAGTAATACGCGGCCCGGTAATCCGGTATGCTTTTTGCTGTCCCTCTTTTACGGGCTTCCAGCATCGACGTATAGTAAGGCGAATCATAAAAACCGTTTATGATAGCGCACAGCCGGGAAAACCCGTCAAAATCGAAATCACTGATTTCAGCATCCAGTTCAGTAATCAGCCCTTCCCAGACAGACATCATAAGACTGAAAGGCATACAATATGTCTGGTTTGAATCATCCACACTGTTGTAACTGTCGAAGCTAATATCAGGAAAGTAACCGTATTTTCGAAGACGGGTATGACCTGTCAGCGAGATATCCGCCAGGTCCATAAAGTAATTACGTAATGTTCTTTCAGAACGCTTCCTGCCGTGCTCATCCTCCTCCTTCATCTTTACAATGAAAGCATTCCGGACAAGCGGAAAACGAAGCTGAAACAGACTGCGATACCCCATAGACTCAATAATACGGGCTCCCGCCACAATGTTTGCACATTTCCGGATCAGTGACTGCGTCTTCGCGGTCCTGCCGACAATCCAGAGCAGGCTGGCTGAGATGATTTTGGCTTCAAGACGCAGTTCAGGATCCCGTATGCCTGAAAAATTAACGGTTCTTAACGTTTCACCAATATGGGTTCTGACATAGCGATTGGTCCAGACATCATCCCTGAAATAAATATTCAGCGTCTCCTCATTGATAAAACGCATATCATGTTCATCTGAGCTGGCGATAACCAGGCAGTTATTCAGACGTTCAAAGCTTTTGTTTTCTAGTGCCTCACAGATGATATCCTCAGTCGGAAACTCATCCCCTGAACGAAGCGGCGTTCCGGCAGGAAACTCCGCCATTCGACTACGGCTTACCTCTTTTTTCTTCAAATCTGCCATACCGGAGCCACACCTTCTCGCTGAAGTTTAACGCGCGCTTTTTTCAGGGTCGCCTCATCTACCAGCCCAAGCCGTAAATCAATCTTCAGGAGTAACGTTTCATAACGCTCCACAGCATTGACCGAACCGATGTACAACGGTTTTCCATACTCGATAGCATGCCTGAATGACAGCAGGAGCCATACAGACTCCAGCGTTTCCACAACGCAACTTTTTGAACATTCGACACAATGAGAAAAATCCGCACAAGCCTTTGGTGTCCGGCCAAATCGTTTTTGCTTTTTTATAAAGCGCAATTCAATATCTGTAGGCGGCTCCTGCGATCGACATCCCAGGCCATTCAATAAAAGATCCACACCCTCATCGCTTCCACGCAGATCGATCCCCAGCTCATCAGCAACTTTTACCCGCTCGGATAACGCACGTGTCGCAATCCCCTGATTCATAAGCGTATCAAGTGCAGCACTGAAGTTTTCCTTCGCCCCCTGTGGGTTACCTGCAGCATAATTCCGCCTGTAAGTGCCCCAGTTATGCTGTGCTTTTTCCGCCGTAATCAGACCATTCTTTAATGTTCTGTCCGTATACTGCTCAGACGTTTTGCGCAAGCCAGAAACGGTAATTGATGGAAGCGAGGGATTAAGCTGCCGCATCGTGGCCCACGCCCCCTCAGAGTTAGAAAATTTAGTCAGATGACTGGGATTAAGAGAATAAAGCTTACGGAATTTCACCTGCGGCTCACTCAGAAACAGCGCCTGTACCGGAGGGAAGTTATCTGCGGAAACCAGATAGTTAACGATGTCGTCCCTGAGCCTGATAAAAGACAGAAACCAGTAATAGCCCGCACGTTTGGTCACATACTCCGATTTACCTATCGTCAGACGTATATACTTATTCGCTCTCCCCTTATAAACATAATCAGTGCTGATACCCTTTTCATCCAGATGTATATCATCCCGCGTCAGACCCAGAACCTGAGAGGTGTTTCCCCATGTGTGGTAACAGAACAGAAAAAAAGAAGTAAGAAAGTAATTTTCCAGAACGTCCCTGATGATGATCTCTGCCCTGCTGACCCCGTTCTCTCCCGGATACCGGAAATACGCTTCATAAACAGGTGCCAGCAAAGACGGTGAGAAATGCCGCACCCCTTTTTCCGATTTAGCGATATGCTCCCGGATACATCCCGCAAGGAACTCATTCATGGATGACAACTGCCTCAGGATCTCGGAAAGTTCATTCCTGGTATAGCTATCCCTTCCCTGCTGCTGATACGTTCCTTTCGGTAAGAATTCATATTCATACCGCCTCTGAATCTGCCCGCCCGTAAGCAAAAACCGGTTGACCACGGACAAGTAGTGTCTTGCCATCCTGACTGAAATTTTTCGCCGACGAATATCGTTCATGAGATGTTTAATATACATTTCAACGCCTTCAGCCGTGCCATAGTCATACTGATTGACTGACTGCCATATAAAAAACATATTGAGATAACGGAAAATGGTTAACCTTCCGGCGGGACGGTAAGACAGAAGAAATCGTTTCAGAGAGGCAATAAAATCGCGTTTTTCAGGGCGGGCAAGATGCGAATGTTCACTAAACCATCCGGGGAGCAACACATAATCTGAAAAATGAGCCTGAAGATAAACGTCAAGTAAATAATATCGGTTCAGATCCCGCTGAGTGATGTGTCCGCTGACCGTCTCCCATGACAGCACATTTTCGGCCATCCACGTTATCTGCGTTTCACTCCGGCTCATATATGGCTCCATCGCGACCTGCAGCACCGTCAATCAATGCGTCCATGACCCCGGCGACTGCATCAGAAATCTGGTTTTGCTGAAGAAAGACGATGTATTTCATCGTCGTATTTTCGCTTTTATGGCCCATCCAGTATTTTACTGTACCCAGCGCATTTGCGGCCTGATCGGGATAGCAACTCAGTGCCGAGCGTAAAAAATGGGTCGCAAACGTTGCCCGCAAATCATGGGGTTTATGTCTGAACACATTTCCCGGAGCAGACCGGGCCAGGCGATGGCGAAAACTGTACCAGCGGGAGTAAAAGGCTTTTTCAGACATCCGTTTCCCGTTTGCCATTAAAAATAAAGGCTCGTGCCGCCCTTCCCCACCCTGTCGTGCACGCCATTTTTGGATCTTCTTTTCATACTCCTCATCCGCCAGATAATCCAGAACCTGCTCGTACAATCGTCTGGTGATGAAGAGTTCTCGCGTCATCCCAAACTTCGTATGAACTCCGCATCTCGGACCAATATGAAGCCCCCTGATGGTCAACTCAGATACAGGGACACTGGCAAGGTACTCTTCAGTAAAGAGTGACGACGGCAGGGTCAGCATTTCATCCAGCCGTAGCCCACAATTTTTCATCAGCACAATCATTAAACTGAACAACCCGGACTCAGATTTCAGTGCCTCATCCAGGATATGAACCTCTGCATCATTCAGTGGGTTGATTGTCCTTTTTGTTGTGCTGGTTATCCTGATGGCAAGATCCGAACTTATCACCTTGCGTCGCCCGTCAACGACTTTTTCGACCAACGTAAAAAATGAGCTGGCAGCCAGCTCACCACACTTGCCCAGAAATACGTAAAACCGTCGGATAACGCTGATGTACACCGCCGCGGTGGATGAGGCGATGCGCCCCTGCCTTACGGCCCCCAGAAGATACTCCCTGAAGCCATATGTAGGGCTTTGGTATTTCAACGTTCCCGGGGTGAAAGGGTCAAGTCCGTTATCCTCCAGCCACCTTATCCAGCGTAAAAATGCCCGGGCTAAAGGCTTTAAATCCCTGGCCTGCAGGATAGCTTTATCCATAAGATAAAAGTGTACATATCGGCTCAGTTTTCGATTCTGGATGCCGCTAATATAAGGTATTTCAGCATACAGAAATCCGGGTTCAAATTTCAGTTTCGGCTCTGTTGCATCCAGTTTGCTGACACGCCCATAACGCGCATGAATGTTAGTGATTATCCTCACAGTCTGTCGCCCTGAAACGCCACCTCATGCCTACACTATAAATCCGGAAGAAGAAAAAACAAACAACCAGGTTGCCGGGAGTGAATATGCAAATCAGGAGGAAAGTAAAAGATGTAACGACACCATCACGATGCAATACATTGACCTCAACACGTTACCCGGACCATACGTGATAAACATCACAAATCCTTTGAGTGAAGAACTTAAGATGTGATTTTCATTTCCCGGCACAAACCGTGCCCTTAAAAAACAGGCAACGGATACATCTTAATGCCAGAAGTAAACCTTAATTGATTGAATACAGCCTGAGTCCATTGCAAAAATAACACACAGGGTAAATTCGCATATACAGAACCCAACGAAAAGCAAAAGAAACCTGTAACACATTTCGTTTACCTGTCACTTTCAATTGTAAAAGCCAGCAGAAAAAGCGCATATAACTATATTTATCCCTGCGGGGACTTTTGTTTGTGCTATATATTTTTTACAGAGAACCGCAACGCGTCCAAACACAAGAATATATTTACCTCTGGAAAATGGTCTGACTCCCTTTCACGTGGTTGTAGTGACCTGTTCTGTGATTCATGTAATGTCTTTTCTGGATGAGGAAAATATGTCATCACTGATATTTTATACAGACGAAGCACAAGCACTGATTGTAACAGATACCCTTGCCGTCACCGATAATGGGGAGCCGTTATCTTTTGTTTCCAAAGCAGGTTACATCCCCCAGCTAAGAACCATCATAGCAGGAACGGGGGCAGGTGGATTTTCTAACACCTGGTTGCTTGAAGCATCAACCAGAATGGTCGTATCAGGTATACAAAATCTCAATTATCATACATCGGCCTGTCTAAGGAGGCTGTGGAAACAATACAAGCATGACCATGCAATTCCCTCTTCTTCAACGGTGACAACCAGTGTTTATCAGTTCGCAATTTGCGAGGAAACAGGAAATATCGTTTCGTTCGCCTATCGCTCAGTCCATGATTTCGAATCAGAGCAATTACAATACGGAACAGGAGTAAAACCTGAGTGCCAAATCTTGGATGGGGATTTGTTGCAGACAATTCCTGTAATGATGAATGAACAAAGGGCTATACAGGCGACATACCCACACCCGGAACGGATCCATATTGGCGGTGAGATGATTGCGCATTATCTGACATCATCTATGTATCAATGCTTTAAGATTGGGGAATTTGAGGATTTCAGAACTCAGGGAGAGTATATATTGAGCAGGATTTAGGCAAAACGCGGTTCAGATAAAGTGCTTTTAACAGGCTTGCTGAACATTAAAAGGATATCTCTCAATTACGATGAATAGCTTGAATTCTAAAAATAGAAAAGTAGAGTTTAACTCTAAATACATAAAAACAAGAGTAAACGAACAGCCGCCAAAGCAGCCGCGCATAATGTTCACCGAGAAACGGATCATCTCATAAGCGGGAATGCGTTTTGTGCCGTACGCCGGGTGCGGCACGCGCTGGTACGGCAGCGCAAAGACGCTGTCCATCTCTTCGGTGGAGAGCGGGATCGCAGGCGGATTGATCCAGATATAACGATCGCCATGCTTTTGCATCAGCGCGCGGGCGCAGCCGGGGTTGGTTTCATGATGCAGAATGCGCGAGGCGTGCGCGTACAGCACTTTGTCGCTCTTCACTTTTTCATACGACGGCAGCAGGACGTAGGTTTTCTCCCACGGCTTCGGGCGCGGTGGCTGAACGGTAACGGCTTTCGTCGCCGGTTTTTCCGGGGTGTTGCCATCGGCGCACGGCAGATCGTCGCCATACGGATGCGGGATCGGATCGATGCGCCCCGGCGTGTCGAGACGCGTGGAATCCACACCCGCCCAGCCTGGCAGCGCCTCTTTCACCATAATCGCGGTGTTACGCACATCGCGGATCGACGTAATGGGCTCACCCATCGCCAGACGATGCGCCACTTCTACCAGCGGGCGCTCGCCGTTGCCGAAAATCAGCATGTCGGCTTTGGCATCCACCAGCACCGAGCGGCGCACGGTATCAGACCAGTAATCGTAATGCGCGGTGCGGCGCAGGCTCGCCTCAATACCGCCCAGAACCACCGGCACCTCGCGCCAGGCTTCTTTGCAGCGCTGGGTATAGACCAGGGTTGCGCGATCCGGGCGTTTCCCGGCTTCGTTATCCGGCGTGTAGGCGTCGTCATGGCGTAGTTTGCGATCCGCCGTGTAGCGGTTGATCATCGAATCCATATTCCCGGCGGTGACGCCGAAAAACAGGTTCGGTTTACCAAGCCGCATAAAGTCGTCTTTGGTCGTCCAGTCCGGTTGCGCGATGATCCCGACGCGAAAACCCTGCGCCTCCAGCATACGGCCACAAATGGCCATGCCGAAGCTCGGGTGATCGACGTAGGCGTCGCCGGTGACGAGAATAATGTCGCAGCTGTCCCAGCCGAGCTGGTCCATCTCCTCGCGCGACATCGGTAAAAAGGGCGCAGGCCAAAAACAGGCGGCCCAGTACTGGGGCCAGGAGAACAGATCGCGATCCGGCTGGATCAGGCTCAGGGAACTCATAGTGCTTCCGGAAAAAGGCAAAAGAATCGACAAAGGGCGGCGATTATACGTCCGGAAGCAACAAAAAAAGAAGGGTTATTCTGCGGAAAAAAGCGCCAGCGCCCTTTCCCGCACACGCCATGATTACTTGCTGTGCCAGTACGCCGCGGCGCGCATCAGCTGGGGATTCACACGCCCTTCAAACGGCTCGCTTAAGCGCTTAACCACTTTGCCTTCGCCGGTTATCCAGAGGTAGTAATCGTCCTCGGGCACCGTCAGCGCCGCCAGTTTCGCTTCCACCGCCTGCGCGTCGTGGCCGATGACCCACTGGATGTTAAATTCGCCGAGGTGCGCCAGATACCCTTTCAGCGCTTCATCCGCCACCGTCACGATAGCCTCCACCTGCACCGGTTTCGCCTGCGCGCGGAGCGCCTCAAGGCGGCGGCGCAGCGCGGGCATCCCGGATTCATCGCACACATAAAGCTGCCAGGCGTAATCTTCCGGCACCACTAACGAGCCACGTGGCCCGCCGATGCAGAGCGTGTCGCCGGGTTTGGCCGCAACGGCCCAGTCGCTCGCCACACCAGCCTCATGCACGTAAAAATCGATGGTTAACTGCTGGTTCGCCTCGTCAAACAGCGGCGTGTAGTCACGCGACGGCGGGCGCACGTCGCCTGCCCAGGCGATGCCTTCATCGGTCACTTCAGGCGGCACGAACGGCGCGCCGTCCTGCGGGAAAAACACTTTGATATGGTCGTCGAAGCCGCGCGAGCTAAAGCCCGCCAGCGCGTCGCCGCCAAACACGATGCGCTGAAAACCGCTGACGCGCTCGCTTTTAAGCACGGTAATTTCACGAAAACGCAGTTCGTTGCGTACGCGCTGCGGGAATGGAGTTTTCTGATTCATCATCAACCTGCCAACGTAAACGGTAAATTCGATATATCTAAATTGTCGTAAATGATAATGATTGCCAACAACAGAAATGGCAAGCACTTTTTAGATAGCCTGAGCAAAAACCGCACTACACGCAAAAGGTATCGTTTTATTATTTATTAAACATACACTTAAGTTTGATGGCGTTTTAATAACGACATTTTTAAGTAAAAAAGATATAGTTAAGATATATCGTTTTAAACCGGAGATTACCCATGCGCTCAGACGACCGCCACGCTTCATCCCCACGCCGTGAAGGCCGACACGGGCCGGACGGCCATCGCCGCCCGCGCTTTTTCGGTAACGGCGAACTGCGTCTGGTGATGCTGGATATCCTGTGCGCCGGCGAGAGCCACGGTTATGAACTTATCAAAGCCATCGAAACGCTGACCGCAGGCCACTACGCGCCAAGCCCCGGCGTGGTCTACCCGACGCTCGACGCGCTGGAGGCGCAGGGGTTTGTGGTGTTGCACGATGAAGAAAATGGCCGGAAGAAAATCGCGATTACCGACGCGGGCCGCGCGTGGCTTGGGGAGAACCGCGAGGCGCTGGATCATATTCAGGCGCGGATGCGGGCGCGCGCCATCGGGCATAAGCTGCGTAAAGATTCGCAGATGAAACGAGCGCTCGATAACATGAAAGCGGTGCTGGATTTGAAAGTGAATCAGGCGGAAATCAGCCCGGAGACGTTAAAACAGATTATCGGAATTATCGATCGCGCGGCGCTGGAGATTTCCCAGCTCGATTAGCAATAACGGCGGTGGCAGGCCACCGCCGCGGTTTATCAGGCGCTGAGACGGAACACTTTAATCATCTCTTTTAAGTTATGCGCCTGGTCATTGAGCGACGAGGCCGCCGCGACCGATTCTTCCACCAGCGCGGAGTTCTGCTGCGTGGTGGTGTCAATCATGCCAATGGCGCTGTTGATCTGCGAAATGCCGTCGGTCTGTTCACGGCTCGCCTGCGCGATTTCCCGCAGGATCGTGTCCATTTCTCCAACGTTCGCCACCATGCCATTCAGCAGGCCACTCGCTTTTTCCACCAGCTCCATGCCTTCGCGGGTCTGGCCGGTGGAGTCCTCGATAAGCGCACGGATCTCGCTTGCCGATGACGCGCTCTTTTGCGCCAGCTGGCGCACTTCGCCCGCCACCACCGCGAAACCCCGGCCATGCTCGCCCGCGCGCGCTGCCTCGACGGCGGCGTTCAGCGCCAGGATGTTGGTCTGGAACGCGATGGAATCGATCAGGTTGATGATGTCTGACATACGATCCGACGTGCCGCGAATGACGCGCATTTTGTCCGTCACCTGCTGCATCATTTCGCCGTTGCGTTTCACCACATCGGCAGCCTCGGATGACAGTTTCGTCGCCTCGCTGGTGTTATCCGCGGTGTTTTTCACGGTCGAGGTGATCTGCTCCATCGAGGCGGCGGTCTGCTCAACGGAACTTGCCTGCTCTTCGGTGCGCGCGGCCAGATCCTGGTTACCCGCGACAATCTGCGACGCCGCGCTGGAGATGCTTTCGGCGCTGTACTGCACCTCCTGCACAATGGCCTGCAAACGCTGCTTCATATCCATCAGCGCATTCAGCAACACGCCGGTTTCATCGCGCGACTGCACGTCCACCGAGCGGGTGAGATCGCCCTCGGCAATCGCGCCGGCAAAGCGCACCGCCTGATCGAGCGGGCGCGTAATGGCACGCACGATAAGCCAGCCCATCAGAGAACCCAGCACCACGCACAACAGCGTCAGGCCAATCGTCAGCGCACGGTTGCTACTGAAATCCTTCGCCACCGTCACGCCTGCCTCGCGCATATGATTATCCTGAATTTTAATCAGCGCCTGAACCCGCGATTTGTACTCGTTCTGGAGCGCCACCGTGGTGGACATCATCTCCTCCAGCGCCGCATTACGATCGTTGCGTTTTACCGCATCGAGAATGCGAAACCGCGACGCCAGGTACTGCTTACGCACCTCGGCTATCTGCGCCAGCGCCTGACGCGAAGCGTCATCGGTCAGCGTCTTATTGAGATCGGCCAGCAGCGCGCCAATACGCCCGCTAATGGCGCTGAGCTGCGCTTCTGACTGCTGCGTCCAGCGCTGGTTTTCGTCCATCAGCATTAATTGCTGCGTACTGACGAAGCTCTGGAAATTTTCAGTAAGCTGATTGGCTTTTACGGTCGTGGGATAATCCTCAGCGATAACCTGCTGAATATTATTATTGGCCTGGCTCAGACTACCGAGTGATAAACCGGCGCTGATAAGTAATAAAACAATAAAAAAAGCAAAAGCGAAAATAAGCTTTGTGCGGATTTTAATATCGCGGATGGACATATTCACTCCGTTGAACGGGTTATTTTGCGCTGACGAAACGGAAATCGCAGCGATGGATAACGTGATCCGCCGAACCTGCGGGGATCGACAAAGGTCGTTATCGTCCGGCCGTTTTGTAACTTTATGAGTTTGATCGTTTTTCTCTTTTAGAAACCATTAAAACAATAGTCATTGGCTATTAATAAGCGGCGATTGATCGGCCAAATGTGCGCCAGATCACTTAATCGCGCAATTAATTACAACGAAGCGGAAACGTTTTTATGTGTGGGTTCAGGAAGATGGGAAAAACAATTTAAAATGAAGGGTTTATATTAAATACATTTATTTAATTTATTTTTAACATTAACCCAACAATATAACACACCGTAAAAAGGGCACAAATTGACAAATTTTACAGCGTCATCCAGCAAGAAAAAGGCGGCATTGCGCCGCCTTTAACCAAAATTAATGCAGTACCGTGACGGCATCCTGCAGGCGTCCAGCGCGGTGTTTCACCATCGACGAAACCTGCGCGCTCTCTTCCACCAGCGCCGCGTTTTTACGGGTGATGGCATCCAGTTCGGCTACCGCACGGGTGAGATCCGAAAGGCCGTCGGCCTGCTCGGTGGTGGCCTGGCTTATCTGCCCCAGCAGACGCGTCACGTTTTCCACCTGGTTGACGATATCCTGCATGGTGCGCCCTGCTTCATGCACCTGCACCGTACCGGACGCCACTTTACTGGCGCTGGCGTCAATCAGCTTGCGGATATCGTTGGCCGCGTTCGCGCTGCGGTTCGCCAGATGACGCACTTCGCCCGCCACGACGGCAAAACCTTTGCCCTGCTCGCCCGCCCGCGCGGCTTCCACGGCGGCGTTAAGCGCCAGGATGTTAGTCTGAAAGGCGATATCGTTAATCAGCGCCGTGATGGAGCCGATACGCTGCGTGCTGTCGGCGATTTCGTCCATCGTGTTGACCACGGTTTCCATCGTCTGACCGCCAAGACGCGCCGCGTCGCTCGCCTCGCTGGAGAGTTTATCGGCCGCCGCCGCGGTGGCGGAGTTGTTCTGCACCGACGCAGCCATTTGATTCATGGTGGTGACCGTTTGCTGCACATTCACCACTGTCTGGCGGGTACGTTCGTTAAGATCGTCATTGCCGCGCGCCAGCGTCTCGCTGCCGCTGCGCACGCTGCTGACCTGCCCTGAGACATCATTCATCAGCCAGCGGCACATCAGCCCCAGCTGGCCGACCGCGCGCAGCGTCACGCCGACCTCATCAACGCGGTTAATATGCGTAATGCTTTGCGATTCGCCGGTCGCGATGCGCAGCGCCTGGCGCGCCACGTTTTCAACCGGGCGCACAATCTGCCACTCCAGCGCCGCGCCGCCGAGAAGCAACATCACCGCCGCCGCGAGCGCCGGAATCAGCATTGGTGCGCCCGTACAGGCCATCACTGCCATCCAGGCCACAAACAGTGCCGCCATCACACCGCGCAGACGCCAGCGCAATGGAACCGCCGGGAGTTTGCCCCACCAGGCGTTGCGCAGCACCAGCCCTTTGAACAGACGGCGCGGTTTACGCCCTTCACGCAGCGCTTTATAAAGCGGCTCTACCGCCGCAATCTCTTCCGCGCTGGCTCGGGTACGAATCGACATAAAACCGGTTATTTTTCCGCCGCGCACCATCGGTGCCACGTTGGCACGCACCCAGTAGTGATCGCCGTTTTTACAGCGGTTTTTAACAATGCCGGTCCAGGGCTCGCCCTGCTTCAGCGTGTACCACATATCGGCGAAAGCCGCTTTGGGCATATCGGGGTGACGCACCAGATTGTGCGGGCTGCCGGTCAGTTCCTCTGAGGTATATCCGCTTACCTCGATAAAAGCGTCGTTGGCATGGGTGATGTAGCTTTGCAGATCGGTGGTAGACATAAGCGTAGTGTCGTTAGCAAGCGTAACTTCACGCTGCGTCACGAACGGCGGAGAAGACATAACGGCGTCCTTAGGCAGGTTATCCAATTGTTAATCTTTTTTCTGCCTTGTTATGTCGGCGATATATAAATTATCTTTAGCTGTTAAATACGATTCAGCTCGCAAATTAAACATTTCGCGGTCATTTTTTTATGCACGCTGCCGATAATTTATATCCGCGATTATTTACCACGGTGAATAATACACCTGTGTTATTTCAGCGTTTCCCGCATCAGCCCGTCGAGCGTCAGAATACAGCGGTTACGTCCATTATTTTTTCCGAAATACATGGCATCGTCCGCACGACCAATTGCCTCATGCAATGTTTCATCCGGTCGTACGCATGTCAGGCCGCCTGTAACCGTCACCGTTAGCGTCTCGCCATTGAGCCTCAGCGGACGTCGACCAGGAGAGCCGCAGAACCGTAACCCCGCCTCACGCGCGGCTTGCGACGTATGTGCGTCAAGCAGCACGATGAACTCTTCTCCGCCAAAGCGATACACCCGCTCGCCGCTGCGCGCTTCGGTCTTTAACCGCTGCGCCACCTCGCGCAGCACGTCATCGCCCGCGTTATGCCCATACGTATCATTAACCTTTTTAAAGCGGTCGATATCGATTATCAGCAGCCATAGCGTCTGTTCGCGCGCATGGGCGTGCAGGAAAGCGAAATCTTCATACATTAACTGGCGCAGCGGCAACCCGGTAAGCGTGTCATGACGGTTGCGTAGTGAGATCAGCTGCTGGCGATAGCCATCAACGCTTGCCACGAACTGCTGCTGTGCGTCGTGGTAAGCATAAAGTTCATCAGAATCCACCCGTTTATTGGCAATCGACTGAATTAACGTGCGCGCATAGTCATGCATCGTTTTATGCGTTTCGCTAATATTCCCAATAAAGCGAGCGTAGCGGGAAGGAATATTATCGCACGAGACAACCCAATGGTGAAAACGGCAATAAAGATGAGACTGCGGGTAATGACTCCAACTTATTGATAGTGTTTTATGTTCAGATAATGCCCGATGACTTTGTCATGCAGCTCCACCGATTTTGAGAACGACAGCGACTTCCGTCCCAGCCGTGCCAGGTGCTGCCTCAGATTCAGGTTATGCCGCTCAATTCGCTGCGTATATCGCTTGCTGATTACGTGCAGCTTTCCCTTCAGGCGGGATTCATACAGCGGCCAGCCATCCGTCATCCATATCACCACGTCAAAGGGTGACAGCAGGCTCATAAGACGCCCCAGCGTCGCCATAGTGCGTTCACCGAATACGTGCGCAACAACCGTCTTCCGGAGCCTGTCATACGCGTAAAACAGCCAGCGCTGGCGCGATTTAGCCCCGACGTATCCCCACTGTTCGTCCATTTCCGCGCAGACGATGACGTCACTGCCCGGCTGTATGCGCGAGGTTACCGACTGCGGCCTGAGTTTTTTAAATGGCGGAAAATCGTGTTGAGGCCAACGCCCATAATGCGGGCGGTTGCCCGGCATCCAACGCCATTCATGGCCATATCAATGATTTTCTGGTGCGTACCGGGTTGAGAAGCGGTGTAAGTGAACTGCAGTTGCCATGTTTTACGGCAGTGAGAGCAGAGATAGCGCTGATGTCCGGCGGTGCTTTTGCCGTTACGCACCACCCCGTCAGTAGCTGAACAGGAGGGACAGCTGATAGAAACAGAAGCCACTGGAGCACCTCAAAAACACCATCATACACTAAATCAGTAAGTTGGCAGCATCACCGAGACTGCGGATGTATAAAGGTGTTATCAGGTTCGCTGCCTAATAATACGAGTTCTAAAAATTTGCCGCTCCACTCATAGTGTAGTTTAACGGCCTGGTTTAATTCTTTTAACGATAAATCTATCTGTTGCAAATCCATGCTAACCTCATAAAACAATAACCGCCCTGGCTATCAGGAATACGCGCAAGAATAAAGAGACGCGTGAAAAATAACCTGGCGGCAAATCAGTAAATCGCGTAATAACGCCGGTAAAATATATTTTTTGTGAATTATATACAGAAACACATTCGATGAAATAACTGCTCGCAGATGCGCCCCCGCCGCGCACCGACGCCCTGTTATGGTGCAACGCGGCATTTGGTTCCCCGCAGCGCTGCGCCCGACGGTAGCATTAAGCGCCGCAATGGTTTTTTTGGAATGATTTCGTGCCGCGCGCCCCGGTGCCTCACAGCGGTTTATCCCGATTTTCATGCCCCTCACCGATGTGGCGTAAAGGCTGCAATACTTAACATCGGTATCATGTGATACGCGATCCAAAGGGGCACATTTTGAACAGGTTACCTAACAGCGCCTCGGCTCTTGCCTGTACCGCGCACGCACTGAATCTCATCGAAAAGCGCACGCTGACGCATGAGGAGATGAAAGCACTTAACCGGGAGGTCCACGACTACTTCGAACAGCATGTCAATCCAGGGTTCTTAGAGTATCGAAAATCAGTCACCGCTGGCGGGGATTACGGAGCCGTAGAGTGGCAGGCGGGAGGTCTTAATACGCTTGTCGACACCCAGGGACAGGAGTTCCTTGATTGCCTGGGTGGGTTTGGCATTTTTAACGTGGGGCACCGTAATCCAGTTGTTGTATCCGCCGTAGAAAATCAGCTCGCGAAACAGCCTCTGCACAGCCAGGAGCTGCTCGACCCGCTAAGAGCGATGCTCGCCAAAACCCTCGCCGCGCTGACGCCCGGCAAACTCAAATACAGCTTCTTTTGCAACAGCGGAACGGAATCGGTCGAGGCGGCGATTAAGCTCGCCAAAGCGTACCAGTCGCCGCGCGGCAAATTCACCTTTGTGGCCGCGAGCGGCGCTTTCCACGGTAAGTCGCTCGGCGCGCTCTCCGCCACTGCCAAAGCGGCGTTTCGCAAACCGTTTATGCCGCTGCTGCCGGGCTTTCGTCATGTGCCGTTCGGCAATATCGACGCGCTGCGCGAGCTGCTTGGCGAGTGCAAGAAAACCGGCGATGACGTGGCGGCGGTGATCCTGGAGCCGATTCAGGGCGAAGGCGGCGTTATTCTGCCGCCGCCGGGGTATCTGCCGGCGGTGCGCAAGCTGTGCGATGAGTACGGCGCGCTGCTTATCCTCGACGAAGTGCAGACCGGCATGGGCCGCACCGGCAAGATGTTTGCCTGTGAGCATGAAAACGTGCAGCCGGATATTCTCTGTCTTGCCAAAGCGCTTGGCGGCGGCGTCATGCCGATTGGCGCGACGGTGGCGACAGAAGAGGTGTTCTCGGTGCTGTTCGACAACCCGTTTCTGCACACCACCACGTTTGGCGGCAACCCGCTCGCCTGCGCGGCGGCGCTCGCCACCATTCATGTCCTGCTGGAAGAAAACCTGCCCGCCCAGGCGGAGCAGAAAGGCGACATGTTGCTGGACGGCTTCCGCCAGCTTTCGCGTGAATACCCGCACCTGGTGCAGGAGGCGCGCGGACGCGGGATGTTGATGGCTATTGAGTTTGTCGATAACGAAACCGGCTACCGCTTCGCAAGCGAGATGTTCCGCCAGCGTGTGCTGGTGGCGGGCACGCTCAACAACGCCAAAACGATCCGCATTGAGCCGCCGCTGACGCTGACCATTGAGCAGTGCGAGCAGGTGCTCACTGCCGCGCGTAAGGCGCTTGAGACGCTCAGCACCGCCCAGAGCACAACGGCGGTCGCCACCGAAAGCTAACCCTGAGGCAGCGCGTCTTCGTTCTCATCCGACGAAGGCGCGTCGCCTTTTCCCCCGCGTCTGAAATTTGATTGCCATCACAATCAGCGGATTGTCTCTTTCCCTTTTGGCCGTCGATCGCTTAATCATTAACTCATCCGACCACATAACAATTATTTTACACTGGATGAGTGCAATCATGAGCTACCCGTCGCTGTTCGCCCCGCTCGATCTCGGCTTTACCACGCTAAAAAACCGCGTCCTGATGGGTTCAATGCATACCGGGCTTGAGGAGCACCCGGACGGCGCGCGGCGACTGGCGGCCTTTTACGCCGAGCGCGCCCGACATGGCGTGGCGCTGATTGTCACCGGCGGCGTGGCGCCGTCGCCCTCCGGCGTGGCAATTCAGGGCGGCGCGGTGCTCAATGACGCGCATCACCTGCCCCATCATCGTGTCATTACCGACGCCGTGCATCGCGAAGGCGGCAAAATCGCGCTGCAAATTTTGCATACCGGGCGCTACAGCTATCAGCCGCACCCGGTCGCGCCGTCGCCCTTACAGGCGCCGATTAACCGCTTTGCGCCCCATGAACTGACCCATGACGAAATACTCGCGCTGATCGAGGATTTCGCACGATGCGCGTCGCTGGCGCGCGAGGCTGGCTATGATGGCGTGGAGATCATGGGCTCGGAAGGCTATCTGATAAACCAGTTCCTGGCGGCGCGCACCAACCATCGCGAGGATGAATGGGGCGGTGATTACACCCGCCGGATGCGCTTCGCCGTTGACGTCGTGCGCGCGGTGCGTGAGCGCGTGGGCCAGGACTTTATCATTATTTATCGTCTCTCGATGCTGGATCTCGTCGAAGGCGGCTCGACCTTCGATGAAACCGTACAGCTTGCCCGCGCCATTGAGGCGGCGGGCGCGACGCTGCTGAATACCGGCATTGGCTGGCACGAGGCGCGTATTCCGACGATTGCCACACCGGTGCCGCGCGGCGCGTTTACCTGGGTGACGCGTAAACTTCGCGGGCTGACTCGTCTGCCGCTGGTGACGACTAACCGCATTAACGATCCGCACGTGGCGGAGGCGATTCTCGCCGCGGGCGATGCCGATATGGTTTCGATGGCGCGGCCGTTTCTGGCCGATGCCGAGCTGCTCTCCAAAGCCGCGAGCGGGCGCGAGGCGGAAATTAATACCTGCATCGGCTGCAACCAGGCGTGCCTCGATCAGATTTTCGCGGGCAAAATTACGTCGTGTCTGGTGAACCCGCGCGCCTGTCATGAAACAGAAATGGTCTCTGTGCCTGCCCGCACGCCGAAAAAGCTGGCGGTGGTGGGCGCGGGCCCGGCGGGGCTTTCGTTTGCGGTGAATGCCGCACAGCGCGGGCACGTGGTGACGCTGTTTGACGCCAGCGCGGAGATTGGCGGGCAGTTTACTATCGCCAAACAGATCCCCGGCAAGGAGGAGTTTTACGAGACGCTGCGCTATTTCCGCCGGATGCTGGCAGTGACCGGCGTGACGCTCGCGCTTAACACGCGCGTCGATGCCGCGATGCTGGCGGAATTTGACGAGGTGGCGCTCGCGACGGGCATTGTGCCGCGCGTGCCGGATATCGAAGGCATCGATCATCCGAGTGTGTTGACCTATCTCGACGTACTGCGCGATAAAGCGCCGGTCGGGCAGCGCGTGGCGATTATCGGCTGCGGCGGCATCGGCTTTGATACCGCGATGTATTTAAGCCAGCCGGGAGAAGCCACCAGCCAGAATATCGCCGAGTTTTGCGTGGAATGGGGCATCGACACCAGCCTTAACGCGCCGGGCGGCCTGCGCCCCGAAGGGCCGGTGTTGCCGAAAAGCCCGCGCCAGATTGTGATGCTGCAACGCCGCGCCGGGAAACCGGGCGACGGGCTTGGCAAAACGACCGGGTGGATCCATCGCGCGACGCTGCTGGCGCGCGGCGTGAAGATGATCCCGGCGGTGAGTTATCAGCGTATCGACGATCGTGGTTTGCATGTGTTGATCAACGGCGAAGCGCAGGTGCTTGAAGTGGATAACGTGATTATTTGCGCGGGCCAGGAGCCGCAACAGGCGCTCGCGGCGCCGCTGCGCGCGATGGGCAAGCCGGTGCATTTGATTGGCGGCTGCGACGTGGCGCTGGAGCTCGACGCCCGCCGCGCCATCGCCCAGGGCACGCAGCTGGCGCTGGAGATTTAAGGCATATGGCGGGTGCGGTGGTGATGGCGGGTGCGCTGCGCTTACCCGCCCTACGATTGAGACACCCTCAAATTATGTAGGGTGGGTAAGCGAAGCGCACCCACCGTTTTTCCCTGGCCACAACGCGGACGGCAAGGTGGATGGTTTTACTCCGGCTAAAAAAAATCGGCCCATGAGGGCCGATTTCCGCCGGGAGCCGGGATTGCAAAGGGGGCGGCGGCGAGCCCCCTTTGCACGTTCGCATGAGGAAAGCGTCCATATAAAAAAGACGTAATGGCGAACGGAACGCATTCACCACCCTGATATATTTACCCTGCCTCACCGGTCTTCTTACTTTCTGTGATGGCGGGTGCGCTTCGCTTACCCGCCCTACGATTGAGGCTCTCTCACGGGATGTAGGGTGGGTAAGCGAAGCGCACCCACCGCCCCATAAAACCCCGCAAAATGCCCTTCTCAGCGGCTTTTACGCAACTTTACCGCCTTCAACACCACAAATTTATTGTTGGTCGCGACGGTCGTGCAGTTACCGAAAATCTTCTTCAGCTTGCGGAAATAATCGAGATGGCGATTGCCGACGATGCGCAGCTCGCCGCCCCATTTCAGGCAGCGGCGGGCGTCCTGGAACATCTGCCAGGCGATATGATCGGTAATCGCGTGCTGCTGATGGAACGGCGGGTTGCAAAGCACCGCGTGAAAGCTTTCCGGCTCCACGCCCGTCAGCGCGTTATTCACCTGAAACTCGCAGCGCTCCATCGCCTCCGGCAGATTGGTTTCAACGTTCAGACGGCTCGAAGCCACCGCCATATAAGACTCGTCGACAAACCGTACCTTCGCCTGCGGGTTTTGCGCCAGCAGCGTCAGGCCGATCACGCCATTGCCGCAGCCGAGATCCACCATCTCGCCTTCCACCGCTTCCGGCAGGTGCTGCATAAAGAAGCGCGCGCCGATGTCGAGACTCGTGCGGGAAAACACGCTGGCGTGGTTGTGAATCGTCCACGGCGTGCCGTCGAGCTTCCAGCTTAAGGTTTCAGGCGCGTCGGCAAGCGCCGGGGCGCTGAAGGCGCAGTGAATCAGGCGCGCCTTTTTCCAGGCGAGCGTCGTGGTGGTCGGCCCTAAAATTTTCTCAAAAAGCGTAAGCGTTGAGGTGTGAATATCGCGCGCTTTGGCACCGGCGATAATGCGCGTCTGCGGCGTTACTACTTTTCGCAGCGCGCGCAGCTGCTGCTCCAGCAGCGCGAGCTGTTTCGGGATTTTCATCAGCACCAGCTCGGGTGCGTCGGGCAGCGGGCTAAGGCTGTCCTGCATCGTCACGAGAGAGTCGTCGATATCGTTCAGGCGCAGGTTGTGGCGCGTGGCCTGATGGGCGATGAACGAATCGTTAACGCTGACCGGACGTACATCCGCCAGCGCACAGGCGAGCGCGCCGAAACTGTCGTTGAAAATCAGTACCGGGCCGGAGGGCTGTTCGACCTGTTGCAGCAGGTATTCATCCGCTGCCTCCCAGGCCTGCAGCGGCGTCTCTTCCGGCATTGGCGGAAAACGCTGCAGCGTCAGTGTTTGATTAAGTAACTCCACCTGGCTCATCGGCCCTCCCGAATGGTAAAATCCGCGCGTTTTATCCCTTAATTACACCCCTGAGTAAACCTTTTTTTCACCCGCTGAGGCCGTGATGACCACACTGACGTATCTCCAGGGCTACCCGGAATCGCTGCTTGTCCAGGTGCGCACGCTGATTGACCAGAACCGCCTCGGCGACGTCCTTGAGAAGCGCTATCCGCACAAGCATCTGATAACCACCGATAAAGCGCTTTATGACTATGCGCAGGCGCTGAAAAACCGCTATCTGCGCAGCGCCCCGCCGCTCAATAAAGTGGCCTATGACAATAAAATCCATGTGATGAAGCACGCGCTCGGGCTGCATACCGCAATCTCCCGCGTGCAGGGCGGCAAGCTGAAAGCCAAAGCGGAAATTCGCGTCGCCACGGTGTTTCGCCAGGCACCGGAAGATTTCCTGCGGATGATCGTGGTGCATGAGCTGGCGCATATTAAAGAAAAGGAACACAACAAAGCCTTTTATCAGCTGTGCTGCCATATGGAACCGCAGTATCATCAGCTCGAATTCGACACCCGCCTGTGGCTGACCCAGCTTGCGCTGGCGCAAAGCGGCGGGCAGACGGCTTAACCTCAGCTTTTGCAAGGACGCAACGTGAAATTTTCCACTCGCTCAAAACGCGGCTTAACTCTCGCCGCCGTGATTATCCTGACTGGCGCGTTGCTGTCGGCGATGGCCATTATCGGTGCCGACCGCGCGGTCACACACGCCGCGGCTGGCCGGTTGTATGACACGGTCGACAATATTCCTGCCCGCAAAGTGGGGCTGGTGCTCGGCGCACGCCCTGACAACCGCTTCTTCAACCGCCGTATCGAGGCCGCCGCCGGGCTTTATCACGCCGGGAAAGTCTCCTGGCTGCTGGTGAGCGGCGATAACAGCCGTACGGATTACGATGAGCCGACGGCAATGGCCGAAGCGCTTAACCGCCACGGCGTACCCGCCGCCGCCATTTTCTGTGACTACGCGGGGTTTTCAACGCTCGATTCCGTCGTGCGCGCACGAGAAGTGTTTCAGGAAAACCGGATTACCATTATCTCGCAGGCGTTTCACAATCAGCGCGCCATTTACCTGGCGCAACATTATGGCATCGACGCCATCGGGTTTAACGCTGAAGATCCGGCCTTGCGCCATACGCAATATACGCTCTTGCGAGAACGGTTCGCCCGCGTACGGGCGCTGCTTGATGCCCGTTGGCTTCGCCGCGAACCGCACTTTCTTGGGCCTCAGGTAGCCATAGGTCCGAAAGACGCGCCGCGCGGCTGCAATATTTACGCTCCCACACCATAACAATCTGCGCCCGCGCGCACTGGTTTTGTCATTTTCGCGTGTTACTCTGAAAAGATATTCACTGTCGGAGAAGACACGCCTTTATGATACGTTTCGCCGTTGTTGGAACGAACTGGATAACGCGCCAGTTTGTCGATGCCGCCCACGAGACGGGCAAATTTACCCTGACCGCGATCTACTCCCGAAGCCTTGAACAGGCGCAGGCGTTCGCGAGCGACTACCCGGTGGAGCATCTCTTCACGTCACTGGAGGCGCTGGCCGAAAGCGACGCCATCGACGCGGTCTATATCGCAAGCCCCAACGCCCTGCACTTTTCCCAGTCCTGCCTGTTTATGAACCATAAAAAGCATGTGATTTGCGAAAAGCCGCTGGCCTCTAACCTGCGCGAAGTGGAAGCGGCGATCGCCTGCGCGCGTGAAAATCAGGTAGTCCTGTTCGAGGCGTTTAAAACTGCCAGCCTGCCGAATTTCATCGCGCTGCAACAGGCGCTGCCGAAAGTGGGCACGCTTCGCAAAGTGCTGTTTAACTACTGCCAGTATTCGTCGCGCTACCCGCGTTACCTGAACGGCGAAAACCCAAATACGTTTAACCCGGCGTTCTCCAACGGCTCGATTATGGACATCGGCTTTTATACGCTCGCCAGCGCCGTTGCGCTGTGGGGCGAGCCACATGAAGTGAAAGCCACCGCCAGCCTGCTGGCAAGCGGCGTGGACGCGCACGGCGTGGTTGAGATGAATTATGGCGATTTCGACGTCACGCTGCTGCACTCCAAAGTGAGCGACTCTGCGCTTCCGAGCGAAATTCAGGGCGAGGCGGGCTCGCTGGTGATTGAAAAGCTCTCCGAGTGCCAGCGCATCACGTTCATCCCGCGCGGCGGCAAACCGCAGGAGCTGACGCTGCCGCAGCACATCAATACGATGCTCTATGAAGCGGACACCTTTGCGCGCCTGGTCGAGGCAAACGAAGTGAATCATCCGGGCATCGCGGTCAGCCGTACGACAGCGAAATTGCTCACCGAGATCCGCGCCCAGACGGGCGTGAAATTCCCGGCAGATGATGTGAGCACGCCGCTTCCGGCGTAAAGCTTTGTAAAAGCGCCACGGTGAGTCATTGACCGCATAAATGCTTTGTAATAGTTTGTTACTTGCAAAGGGGAGTAACTTCTAACGCCGACGGTCGTCATTACGATGCCATGCATCCGGTCGTCGGGCAGTCAGCCTGTTATCTACATGATAACGCGGCGGCTGTAAGTGAGACCTTGCCGGAAGGCGAGGTCTGTGCGGTGCTCTTAAGCAAAGCGGCTGACGTCTTCTGACGTTAGCCGTTTTTGTTTAGAGGATTTCGCTTATGAATACTGTCGGCACTCCCTTGCTGTGGGGCGGCTTCGCCGTCATCGTGGTGATTATGCTGGCTATCGACCTTCTGCTTCAGGGGCGACGCGGCGCGCACGCGATGACCATGAAGCAGGCGGCCGCCTGGTCCATCGTCTGGGTTTCGTTGTCCCTGCTGTTTAACGCGGCCTTCTGGTGGTATCTCACCGGCACCGCCGGGCGTGAAGTGGCGGATACCCAGGCGCTCGCCTTCCTGACCGGTTATCTCATCGAAAAAGCGCTCGCGGTCGATAACGTCTTCGTCTGGCTGATGCTCTTTAGCTATTTCGCCGTACCGCCGGCGCTCCAGCGCCGGGTACTGATTTACGGCGTGCTGGGCGCTATCGTGCTGCGCACCATTATGATTTTCGCCGGTAGCTGGCTTATTACGCAGTTTGAATGGCTGCTGTATGTGTTCGGCGCGTTCCTGCTCTTTACAGGCGTGAAGATGGCGCTCGCGAAAGAAGATGAAGGCGGGATCGGCGATAAACCGCTGGTGCGCTGGCTGCGCGGGCATCTGCGCATGACGGACAGCATCGAGAGCGAGCACTTTTTCGTGCGTAAAAACGGCCTGCTGTACGCCACCCCGCTGCTGCTGGTGCTGATTATGGTGGAGCTGAGCGACGTGATTTTCGCGGTGGACAGCATCCCGGCGATTTTCGCCGTCACCACCGACCCGTTTATCGTGCTGACCTCTAACCTCTTCGCGATCCTCGGTCTGCGCGCCATGTACTTCCTGCTGGCGGGCGTGGCGGAGCGTTTCTCGATGCTGAAATATGGGCTGTCGGTGATCCTGGTGTTTATCGGTATCAAGATGCTGATTGTCGATTTCTATCATATTCCAATCGCCATTTCGCTTGGCGTGGTCGGCGGCATTCTGGTGATAACGCTGGTCATTAACGCCTGGGTTAACCACCGCAACGATAAGAGAAAGCTGGCGGAATAAGGATTTTGCCGTCATGGCTTTGACGTCGTCCGTGCTCCTGCGGACGGCGTTTTTTTATGGGTTATTCGCTCCCCGCGCTTTTGCAACGCGCCCGATGACGGAATTGCCGATATTGTCACAATAACGTTAAGAGATAGTTAAAAAACGGGAGCAATTCAGAAAATCCAGCACTATCCCCTTTCTCCGCGTAGCCAAATCCTTATACTCATCTGTGCAAACTTTTGTTACATCCTGACGCAACGTGGCACAGAACATGGCGCGGGATGCAACCACATCACTTCTGAAGGAAATAGTATGACTACGCAATCTCAGGGCGGCGGCCTGCTACACCGCCTGGCACAGGGCAGTCTGGTAAAACAGATTCTGGTGGGACTGGTGCTCGGTATTCTGCTGGCCTGGCTTTCCAAACCCGCGGCTATCGCGGTCGGGCTGCTCGGCACGCTGTTCGTCGGCGCGCTGAAAGCCGTGGCGCCGGTACTGGTGCTGATGCTGGTAATGGCCTCTATCGCCAACCATAAACACGGGCAGAAAACCAATATCCGCCCCATTCTCTGGCTCTATCTGCTGGGCACGTTTTCCGCAGCGCTGACCGCCGTGCTGTTCAGCTTTCTCTTTCCTTCCACGCTGCATCTGGTTGCAGGCGCGACGGATATTACGCCGCCGACCGGCATTGTCGGCGTGCTGCGCGACCTGCTGCTCAGCATGGTCGCGAACCCGATTGATGCGCTGTTGAAAGGCAATTACATTGGCATTCTGGTCTGGGCTGTGGGTCTCGGTTTCGCGCTGCGTCACGGCAACGACACCACCAAAAATCTGGTGAATGATATGTCGGATGCCGTCACCTTTATGGTGAAGCTGGTGATCCGCTTCGCGCCCATCGGGATTTTCGGTCTGGTCGCGTCCACCCTCGCCACTACCGGTTTCGATACCCTGTGGGGCTACGCGCAACTGCTGGTCGTGCTGGTCGGTTGTATGCTGCTGGTGGCGCTGGTGATAAACCCGCTGATTGTGTTTGCGAAAATCCGTCGTAACCCGTACCCGCTGGTGTTCGCCTGCCTGCGCGAAAGCGGCGTGACCGCGTTCTTTACCCGCAGCTCGGCGGCGAATATCCCGGTCAATATGGCGCTGTGCGAGAAGCTGAATCTGGACCGCGATACGTACTCGGTGTCTATCCCGCTCGGTGCGACCATCAACATGGCGGGTGCTGCGATCACCATTACGGTGCTGACGCTGGCGGCGGTGCATACGCTCGGGATCGCGGTGGATGTGCCGACCGCGCTGCTGCTGAGCGTGGTGGCGTCGCTGTGCGCCTGCGGCGCGTCGGGTGTGGCGGGCGGTTCGCTGCTGCTGATTCCGCTCGCGTGCAATATGTTCGGTATCCCGAACGATATCGCCATGCAGGTGGTGGCGGTGGGCTTTATCATCGGCGTGTTGCAGGACTCCTGCGAAACCGCGCTGAATTCCTCCACCGACGTGCTCTTCACCGCAGCGGCGTGCCAGGCGGAAGATGCGCGTCTTGCGAGCCACGCGCTGCGTAACTAATCCCTCTTCGGCGGTCTGCGGGCCGCCGTTTTTTATCGCTTCTGTACTATCTCTTTTTCGACCTTAAACGGATCGATGCCGCGTTGTTGCATCCGCCAGAAACGAACAATGTTAAGCCCGTTGATGATGAGAAAACTGCCTTCAATCAGCGTCCCGCCTATCGAGCCAATCCAGAAATTATGCGTGACCCAGCAGGCGGTGGAGCACCACATCACGCAGCGGGTGGTAAGCCCCGTGCAGCGAAACAGCGCCCAGGTGCTGGCGACGGTGCCGATAATCGGTAACAGCTCGATGGCGTGGTGGAGCTTCACCAACCCGAGCGTCAGCGTGAGCACGATAAACAGCGTCATAATCCACAGGCTGCGGGTGCGTAGCGAAATCACCGTGCGCAGCGCGTTGAGCTCCGCGCTCATGCCCGCAGGCGTCGCGCCCATCAGGAAAAAGTGCCCGCCGATGACGGCGCTGTAAAGCGCCAGTTGCAGCTTAAAGCGCCGCTCGTCGCGGTTGAAAAAGGTGGTGATGCCAATCAGAAAGGCGATGACCCCAACGCCCTGGGCCAGCCAATACGCGGTCATAAAGCGTCCCTCTCAAAAAGAAACGGCGCTTCATAAATGAAACGCCGTCTGATGATGACGTTATCCGGGGCCTACAGCGTCACGCCGCTCTTAAAGATGGCCAGCTCGCGGAAATCGTTTTTCTCATTGCAGGTCTGTTTGCCGGAGGCGATTTCCACAATCTTATCGACAAACATTTCCAGCAGTTGCGGCATCGCGGTGCCGTGCAGCAGCTGGCCGGCGTCGAAGTCTATCCAGTGCGGTTTTTTCGCCGCCAGCTCGCTGTTGGTGGCGATTTTCACCGTCGGTACGAAACCGCCGTACGGCGTGCCGCGCCCGGTGCTGAACAGCACCATATGACAGCCCGCGCCCGCCAGCGCGCTGGTGGCGACAGCGTCGTTGCCCGGCGCGCTCAGCAGGTTGAGGCCAGGCGTATGCAGCCGCTCGCCATAGCGCAGCACGTCGACAACCTGGCTTGCGCCCGCTTTCTGCGTGCAGCCGAGCGATTTCTCTTCAAGCGTGGTGATGCCGCCCGCTTTGTTGCCCGGCGACGGGTTTTCGTAAATCGGCTGATTGTGCGCGATAAAGTACTGTTTGAAGTCGTTCACCATGGTGACGGTTTTCTCAAACGTCGCTTCGTCGCGGCAGTGGCTCATCAGAATGCGCTCCGCGCCGAACATCTCCGGCACTTCGGTCAGTACCGTGGTGCCGCCGTTGGCGATGACGTAATCCGAGAAACGGCCAAGCATCGGGTTGGCGGTAATGCCGGAAAGCCCGTCTGAACCGCCGCACTCCAGCCCGAATTTCAGCTCGCTGAGTTTGCCCGGCTCGCGTTTGTCGTGGCGCATGACGTCATAAAGCGCGTGCAGATGCGCAAGCCCCGCTTCCACTTCATCATCCTGGTGCTGGCAAACCATAAAATGTACGCGCGCCGGGTCGAAATCGCCGAGCGTCTCGCGAAACGCGTCCACCTGGTTGTTCTCACAGCCAAGACCAATCACCAGCACCGCCCCGGCGTTCGGGTGGCGCACCATGTTTTGCAGCATGGTGCGGGTGTTGATGTGGTCATCGCCAAGCTGCGAGCAGCCGTAGGTGTGGCTGAAGAGAAACACGCCGTCGGTGCCTTCGGCGTCGTTCGTCTCTTTCAGGAAACGGTTCTGGATCTGGCGCGCGATCCCGTTGACGCAGCCGACGGTCGGCAGGATCCACAGTTCATTACGGATCCCCACCTCGCCGCTGGCGCGACGGTAGATCTGCACCTCGCGATCGCCCATCTGCTCGCCGGTGAATGGCGTTTCGGGTTGATAGCTGTACTCATCCAGATCGCTGAGATTGGTGCGGGTATTGTGGGAGTGAATATGTTCGCCCGGCGCGATATCCGCCAGCGCATGGCCAATCGGCAGGCCATATTTCACCACGTTCTCTCCCTGAGCGATGGCGCGCAGCGCGAACTTATGCCCGCGCGCCACCGGCTGCAACAGCATGACGGACAGCCCGTCAATGGCGATCACCGTGCCTTCAGGCAGATCCGCCAGCGCTACCGCGACGTTATCCTGCGAATGGATCCTGATGTATTGCATATCAACCTCAAAGGGCCTTAGTGGAGTTCAATGGCGAAGTAGTCGCGGGCGTTGTTAAAGCAGATGTTTTTGACCATCTCGCCTAACAGATCGATATCCGCCGGCGCTTCGCCGGCTTCCACCCAGCGGCCAATCATCTGGCACAGAATGCGGCGGAAGTATTCATGACGGGTATAGGAAAGGAAGCTGCGGCTGTCGGTCAGCATCCCCACAAAACGGCTCAGCAGGCCGAGCTGCGCGAGCTGGGTCATCTGACGTTCCATGCCGTCTTTCTGATCGTTAAACCACCAGCCGGAGCCGAACTGCATCTTGCCTGGCATCCCTTCGCCCTGGAAGTTGCCGATCATGGTGCCCAGCACTTCGTTATCGCGCGGGTTCAGGCAGTAGAGAATGGTTTTCGGCAGCAGATTTTCTTCGTTCTGTTTGCTCAGCAGTTTTGAAAGCTCTTCCGCGAGCGGGCGGTCGTTGATGGAGTCGAAACCGACATCCGGCCCCAGCAGTCTGAACTGGCGCTGGTTGTTATTACGCAGCGCGCCGATGTGGTACTGCTGCACCCAGCCGCGACGCGCGTATTCCGCGCCAAGCCAGACCAGCACCGCCGTTTTAAACTGCGCCATTTCATGGCCGCTGAGCGTCTCGCCCGCCAGACGGCGCGACAGAATAGCATCAAGCTCGCTTTCGCTCGCCTCGGCAAACAGCACCACATCCAGCGCGTGATCCGACACTTTACAGCCGTGGGCCGCAAAGTGATCCAGACGTTTAGTGAGCGCCGTTTGCAGATCGCTGAAGCGGCGGATATCGGTATCGGAGACTTCCGCAAGCTTCGCCATGTAATCGGCAAAGGTCGCCTGTTCAATGTTGAACGCTTTGTCCGGGCGCCAGCTCGGCAGCACTTTGACGGTGAAGGCGCTGTCTTTCGCGATGGTCGCGTGGTGTTCCAGAGAATCGATCGGATCGTCGGTGGTGCCCACCATTTTGACATTCATCTGCTGCATGATGCCGCGGGCGCTGAACGCATCCTGCGCCAGCAGATCGTTGCACTGGTTCCAGATCTCATCCGCGGTTTTCGGCGACAGCAGTTTGCCGGTAATGCCAAACGGACGGCGCAGCTCCAGATGTGTCCAGTGGTAGAGCGGGTTGCCGATGGTGTGCGGCACGGTTGCCGCCCACGCGTCAAACTTCTCGCGGTCGCTCGCATCGCCGGTACACAACCGCTCCGGCACGCCGTTAGTGCGCATCGCGCGCCATTTGTAGTGGTCGCCTTTCAACCAGATGTCATACAAGTTTTTGAAACGGTAATTTTCGGCAATCTGCTGCGGCGGTAGGTGGCAGTGATAGTCGAAAATCGGCTGGTCTTTAGCGTAGTCGTGGTACAGACGGCGGGCGAATTCGGTGTCGAGCAGGAAATCTTCGGTCATGAACGGGGTCATTTTATGCTTCCTCTGAGCCAGTATTTCAGATGCGTTAGCATGATGCTGTCAAAGTTATCACACCAATTTCCAGCGACCGAAGCTATTTTCGTGAGTCAGATCAATAAAAGCACACAAATAATCACCCCGTTCCGAAGTAAACGCCGCGCCAGCCCGCGCCACGTCTGGCTTCGTGTCGCCCCTGACGTAACCTTACAAATAAAAATGCTTTTGTGATGGCATTCAACTTTTAAAGCTGTATGACAAGTTATCGTTCTGCCGTCGCAACATATAAACCCACGGAATGTTTTAGAGGGTGTGATTCACCCCATCAGCCGGAACGGATACCGGCCTGTCCCATAAACACGGTATGGCAGGGCGTGGACGGCACCGACAAGACCTCCGGCGCGCCTCCCGTTACTGAATGAGCATCGCGCAAGCCTGGCAACATGCCTGCCTGCGCGGCGAACGATTAAACGATGAGGTTTCCAATGCGTAAAATTAAAGGGTTACGATGGTACATGATTGCGCTGGTGACGCTGGGCACCGTGCTGGGTTACCTGACCCGTAACACCGTAGCGGCCGCAGCGCCCACCCTGATGGAAGAGTTGCACATCTCCACGCAGCAATATTCTTACATTATCGCCGCCTATTCCGCGGCCTATACCGTCATGCAGCCGGTGGCAGGCTACGTGCTGGATATTCTCGGCACGAAAATCGGTTACGCCTTCTTTGCCGTGACATGGGCGGTGTTCTGCGGCGCAACCGCGCTGGCAGGCAGCTGGGGCGGCCTGGCGCTGGCACGCGGCGCCGTGGGTGCTGCGGAAGCGGCGATGATCCCGGCGGGCCTTAAAGCCAGTTCCGAGTGGTTCCCGGCGAAAGAGCGCTCCATCGCGGTGGGCTATTTCAACGTCGGCTCGTCTATCGGTGCCATGATAGCCCCGCCGCTGGTGGTATGGGCTATTGTCATGCATAGCTGGGAACTGGCGTTTATTATTTCCGGCGTGCTGAGCTTCGCCTGGGCGATGGCCTGGCTGATTTTCTACAAACATCCGCGCGACCAGAAAAAACTGACCGAAGAAGAACGCGATTACATTATTGGCGGCCAGGAAGCGCAGCATCAGACCAACAACGGTAAAAAAATGTCGCCGTGGCAGATCCTGCGCACCCGTCAGTTCTGGGGCATCGCGCTGCCGCGCTTTCTGGCGGAACCGGCCTGGGGTACATTTAACGCCTGGATCCCGCTGTTTATGTTCAAAGTGTACGGCTTTAACCTGAAAGAGATCGCGATGTTCGCCTGGATGCCGATGCTGTTTGCGGATCTCGGCTGTATCGTCGGCGGTTATCTGCCACCGCTGTTCCAGCGCTGGTTTGGCGTGAATCTGATCGTTTCCCGTAAAATGGTGGTGACGCTGGGCGCGGTGCTAATGATTGGCCCTGGCATGATTGGCCTGTTCACCAGCCCCTATGTGGCGATTGCCCTGCTGTGCATCGGCGGGTTCGCGCACCAGTCGCTCTCCGGCGCGCTGATTACGCTCTCTTCTGATGTGTTTGGTCGTAATGAAGTGGCGACCGCCAACGGCCTGACTGGTATGGCGGCCTGGACCGCGAGCACGCTGTTCGCCCTGGTGGTCGGCGCGCTGGCCGACACCATTGGCTTCAGCCCGCTGTTCGCTGTGCTGGCCGTGTTCGACCTGCTGGGCGCGCTGGTTATCTGGACGGTGCTGAAAAACAAACCGGCCAGCGAACTGGAACGAGAGACGCGAAGTGGCGCGCCCGTCACACAACACTGATCGCTTATCCTGAAAGCCGCCTGCGGGCGGCTTTTTCATGGGCGTCGAGTGGAGGGCTCCCCCGAAAAGTGGTATAACAAATCTAAGCAGTATCGTGTTCACTGGAGTCATACATGGAAATCGCAGAACCGCGCCGTCTGTATCAACAACTGGCCGCTGAGCTTAAGCAACGCATTGAAGAAGGCGTTTACCAGGTGGGTGAAAAGCTCCCTGCCGAGCGCTTTATCGCCGACGAGAAAAACGTCAGCCGCACGGTCGTGCGTGAAGCCATCATCATGCTGGAAGTCGAAGGCTATGTTGAAGTGCGCAAAGGTTCCGGTATCCATGTCATCGCCAGCCAGGCAAAACATCACGCCCCGGCCCCTGAGCAGGAATATGAATTCGCAAGCTACGGCCCGTTCGAGCTGCTACAGGCCCGCCAGCTTATCGAGAGTAATATCGCTGAGTTCGCCGCCACCCAGGTAACCAAGCAAGACATCATTAAACTGATGGAAATTCAGGAGAAAGCGCGCAACGAGAAATTCTTCCGCGACTCCGAATGGGATTTACAGTTTCACGTGCAGGTCGCACTCGCCACGCAAAACAGCGCGCTTGCCGCGATAGTCGAAAAAATGTGGACCCAGCGCGTGCATAACCCGTACTGGAAAAAACTGCATGAGCATATCGACGCGCGTACCGTCGATAACTGGTGCGACGATCACGACAAAATCCTTAAGGCGCTGATTCGCAAAGATCCACACGGGGCGAAGCTCGCCATGTGGCAGCACCTGGAGAACACCAAACAGATGCTGTTTAACGAAACCAGCGACGACTTTGAATTTAACGCCGACCGCTATCTTTTTGCCGAAAATCCGGTGGTCCATCTCGACGCGGCGGCAAACGGCGGAAAGTAATACTCTTCTTACTGCGAGGGTAAGCAAACCATATATAGTGTCAGCGTGTGTAAATACCCTCGCCAGCCTTATTCCCGGAAAGCAAAATCAACCTTCAACAAAGCACGATTTCTGTGACGCATCAGGCAGAGCTTTGTTACAATTAGACGCATTTCCTGGTGAAAAGTTAGCGCTTGCTTACTTCTCTCATTGCACACGGAGCCGTGCCAGCGCCAGGAACGCACAGAGCGCTGTTGACGTCCTTCATACCGCAGAAATGTCGCAATGCTATCTGTTCTACCCCATTGGCTTTAACCGATGTGCCAGGATCACTGAATGGAACTTTTGACACAATTACTTACTGCGCTCTGGAGCCAGGACTTCGAAACGCTGGCCAACCCCGGCATGATTGGCATGCTCTATTTTGTGCTGTTTATGATCCTGTTTCTGGAAAACGGCCTGCTGCCCGCCGCGTTTCTGCCGGGCGACAGCCTTCTGGTGCTGGTGGGCGTGCTTATCGCCAAAGGCGCGCTGGGGTATCCGCAAACGGTGCTGCTGCTGACCGCGGCCGCAAGCCTCGGCTGCTGGGTAAGCTATATCCAGGGGCGCTGGCTCGGCAATACGCGTATCGTGCAGAACTGGCTTTCGCATCTGCCCGCGCATTATCACCAGCGGGCGCATCACCTGTTTCATAAACATGGCCTGTCCGCGCTGCTGCTGGGCCGCTTTATCGCCTTTGTGCGCACGCTGCTGCCGACCATCGCCGGGCTTTCTGGCCTCAATAACGCCCGTTTCCAGTTCTTTAACTGGATGAGCGGCCTGCTTTGGGTCGTCATTCTCACCACGCTTGGCTATTTACTTGGCAAAACGCCGGTGTTTCTTAAATATGAAGACGCCCTGATGTCCTGTCTGATGCTGCTGCCGGTCGTGCTGCTGGTTATCGGCCTGATAGGATCGCTCGTGGTGTTATGGAAGAAAAAACATGGAAACCGGAGCTAAAGGATGGCTTTCACACGCGCGCTTTCTCGTCGTCTCACGCTAATGCTTTCGGCAGGCGCGCTGCTGGCCGCCATGCTGCTTTGCTGGGCCGCGCTACAAAAACATGAAACCACGCTTGAGATACGCGCGGTGTCGCAGGGTGCGACTATCCCGGATGGTTTTTCCGTCTGGCACCATCTCGATGCCAACGGTATCCGTTTTAAAAGCATTACGCCGCAGGATGACATTCTGCTTATCAAGTTCGATACCAGCGATCAGAGCGAAGCAGCCCGCAAAGTGCTCTATCGCTCGCTGCCGCGCGGTTTTGTTATCGCCCAGCAGGAAGAAAAAAGCCTCACCCCCGCCTGGCTCACTCGCCTGCGTCATGACATTCAGCGCCTGGGTTAACCCTTCCAGGAATCTGAATCTTTTCACGGACTTTGGGGTTTGCGTTATTACTTACTATGCTTGAGTAAGCGCAACCCATTGTTCTGTCCGCGCAACACAACCGGAATCGCGTATCGCCTGTGGCCTTACGCAACACAATGGAAGGTTTAATCATGAATTACCGCACAGTACTGGCCTTAGCCCTTTTTTCCTGGAATGCCGCAGCGCTTGCCGCCTCCCCTTGCGAAGAAAAAGCGCAGGAGATTGAAAAGGAGATCCGCTACGCCGAGCAGCACCATAATCAGGGGCGCATCGACGGGCTGAAAAAAGCGCTAAGTCAGGTACGAGCCAACTGCCGTGACGGCGATGTGCTCGCCGAGCACCGGCAGAAAGTGGCGAAGAAACAGGCGGAAGTGGCCGAGCGCCGCGCCGAATTGCATGAAGCGTCGCAGAAAGGCGATGCCGAAAAAATTGCCAAACGTCGCCACAAGCTCGCAGAAGCCGAGCAAGAGCTTAAGGCGCTGAAAGCTCAAGATTACTGAGCTTATGGATAACCCTCACTTATCAGGAGAGCATTATGTCAAAAGAAAATACCGACCACCTGCGCGCTGAGTTGAAATCGCTTGCCGATACGCTGGAAGAGGTGCTGACCGCCTCCGGGGACAAATCGAAGGAAGAGATGAGCAAACTGCGCAATAAAGCAGAGCGCGCGCTGAAAGACACTCGTTATCATTTAACCGAAACCGGTGATGTGATTGCCAAACAGACCCGCGAAGCGGCGGCGCGTGCCGAAGATTATGTGCGTGAAAATCCGTGGACCGGTGTGGGTATTGGTGCGGCCATTGGCGTCGTGCTGGGCGTGCTCCTGACGCGGCGCTGATTATGACGGAGCCTCGTCACGCGCAAGGGCCGGGTAAAAGCGTTCTCGGCATCGGACAACGTATGGTCAACGTGCTTGTAGAGATGGTGGAAACCCGTTTACGGCTCGCTGTCGTGGAGCTGGAAGAGGAGAAAGCAAATCTCTTTCAGCTGCTGCTGATGACTGGCCTCACGATGCTGTTTGCCGCCTTTGGACTGATGAGTCTGATGGTGCTGCTTATCTGGGCAGTCGATCCGCAGTATCGCCTTAACGTCATGATTGGCACGACCGTCACGCTGTTTGTGCTGGCGCTGATTGGCGGCATCTGGACGCTCAGGAAATCGCGCCAGTCGACGCTGCTGCGTCACACGCGTCATGAGCTGTCTAATGACCGCCAGTTGCTGGAGGACGATAAGTCATGAGTATGAGCAAAGCCGAGCGCGAAAAGCGCAAAGCGCTGCTGCTCAGTCAAATCCAGCAGCAGCGGCTGGATATGGCCGCCAGTCGTCGCGACTGGCTTGCCGCAACCGGCTCTTATGACCGCGGCTGGAACACGTTGCTGAGCCTGCGCTCCTGGGCGCTGGTCGGCAGTAGCGCGATGGCTATCTGGAGCATCAGGAACCCTAACTTCCTGCTGCGCTGGGCTAAACGCGGTTTCGCCGCGTGGAGCACCTGGCGGTTGATTAAAACCACCATGAAACATCCGCTCCCCTGAATGGTTCGCAGTTTCTGGCCACGCTAAACGTAAAACACCCTGCCGCGTTAAAGACGACAGGGTGTTTTATTTTGTGTAGTCATCACAGGCCAGCATGCACAGAGCGACTGGCAAATACCGTTGATTACAGGTAAACCAGAGAGAACGTTGTTGATCCCTGGAAATCCAGCTCATCCGTCACGCTATCCGCAACAGACTTTTCAAAGTAATAGGTGGTATCCATTTTTAAAATAAACGTCTTACCACTTTTAGGCGTCAGCTCATCCTGATTCGCAAAAGAGTAAAGCGTATTAATATGGTTTAAGGCGCGAGCCTTACTCCAGTTCTGCCCATCATTGCCAGAATAAATCAGATTTGCTGCCGCCCCGTCGATCGTTTCTGCGTTTTCATATAACTGATACAAGCCAATCGCTTTATCATCAGCGGTTTTGCCAAAACCGTATGCACCGCTATAATCGGTCACCAGTGAAGCAGGAATGGTACCTTCGTTATTATCGGTAATGGTAAAACCAACCGCCGTGTCTGCAGTACAGGTAATGGTTAAATCCATTTTCTTATGCTGGACAGAAATCGCTTCATAGGCCTTGTCATTATCGGTAGTTGTCATATTACCAATAGGAATATGACCAAGATCAATCACGCCACCATTTTCAAACGTTGGATTACAGGCGGTTAAAGTCAACGTGCCCGTGACTTTTAAATCGACGCTGTCGCTGGCATAGGCATTCATACCAAAAGCCATCATCAGCGCACTGGCTAAGACTAACTTCTTCATTTTTACTCCTTAATAAAATTACAGATAAACCAGAGAGAACGTTGCCGAGCCCTGGAAATCCATTTCATCTACTACGCTTTCTACAACAGTCTTTTCAAAGTAATAAGCTGTATCAAATTTTAATGTAAATTCTTTGCCGCTCTTAGGAACAACTTCATCCTTATTGGCAAAAGAATAGATAACATTAATATGGTTCAATGCGCGGGTGATGCTGCCAACTTACTGATTTAGTGTATGATGGTGTTTTTGAGGTGCTCCAGTGGCTTCTGTTTCTATCAGCTGTCCCTCCTGTTCAGCTACTGACGGGGTGGTGCGTAACGGCAAAAGCACCGCCGGACATCAGCGCTATCTCTGCTCTCACTGCCGTAAAACATGGCAACTGCAGTTCACTTACACCGCTTCTCAACCCGGTACGCACCAGAAAATCATTGATATGGCCATGAATGGCGTTGGATGCCGGGCAACCGCCCGCATTATGGGCGTTGGCCTCAACACGATTTTCCGCCATTTAAAAAACTCAGGCCGCAGTCGGTAACCTCGCGCATACAGCCGGGCAGTGACGTCATCGTCTGCGCGGAAATGGACGAACAGTGGGGATACGTCGGGGCTAAATCGCGCCAGCGCTGGCTGTTTTACGCGTATGACAGGCTCCGGAAGACGGTTGTTGCGCACGTATTCGGTGAACGCACTATGGCGACGCTGGGGCGTCTTATGAGCCTGCTGTCACCCTTTGACGTGGTGATATGGATGACGGATGGCTGGCCGCTGTATGAATCCCGCCTGAAGGGAAAGCTGCACGTAATCAGCAAGCGATATACGCAGCGAATTGAGCGGCATAACCTGAATCTGAGGCAGCACCTGGCACGGCTGGGACGGAAGTCGCTGTCGTTCTCAAAATCGGTGGAGCTGCATGACAAAGTCATCGGGCATTATCTGAACATAAAACACTATCAATAAGTTGGAGTCATTACCAAATTCTGGAATCCGGATTATTATCCGTTGTCATAAAGGCAACAGGCATCGCCGCGCCACAGGTGATCGACAGCGTTGCATCATAGTGCTGCGTCCAGTAAGCATTTTCGCTTTCGCTATACGTCAAATTTTTTACCGGAATGGTGCCTACGTTAATCTCATTTTTATCGAGCGAAATATCGCACGCGGCGTTGACCAGCGTACCTTTTACTTTTAGCTCGACAGAATCTGCCGCATGCGCAGCACCTGCCAGCGCTGTCATTACGACGCCTGCCAGAACTATTTTGTTAAACATGGTTTTTTCCATAAACACTAACAACAGATTGATACAATTGCGCCACTCATAAATGGCGCAGTCATTATTTAGATATACACCAGTGAAATAGTGGCAGAGCCATCCAGGTTGGTGTTATCTGTAATCGCAAGGACATCCGTGCCCTGAATAGCAGCAGTCACGATTAACGGGAAAGTAAAGTTTTTACCCGCTTTAGGAATAACAGTCCCCGCGTCAGCAATCGTCAAATAACGGTCATCGGGGGAAAAGTTCCGCACAGACCCATCTCCCGTTTTGGGTAATGACTCCAACTTATTGATAGTGTTTTATGTTCAGATAATGCCCGATGACTTTGTCATGCAGCTCCACCGATTTTGAGAACGACAGCGACTTCCGTCCCAGCCGTGCCAGGTGCTGCCTCAGATTCAGGTTATGCCGCTCAATTCGCTGCGTATATCGCTTGCTGATTACGTGCAGCTTTCCCTTCAGGCGGGATTCATACAGCGGCCAGCCATCCGTCATCCATATCACCACGTCAAAGGGTGACAGCAGGCTCATAAGACGCCCCAGCGTCGCCATAGTGCGTTCACCGAATACGTGCGCAACAACCGTCTTCCGGAGCCTGTCATACGCGTAAAACAGCCAGCGCTGGCGCGATTTAGCCCCGACGTATCCCCACTGTTCGTCCATTTCCGCGCAGACGATGACGTCACTGCCCGGCTGTATGCGCGAGGTTACCGACTGCGGCCTGAGTTTTTTAAATGGCGGAAAATCGTGTTGAGGCCAACGCCCATAATGCGGGCGGTTGCCCGGCATCCAACGCCATTCATGGCCATATCAATGATTTTCTGGTGCGTACCGGGTTGAGAAGCGGTGTAAGTGAACTGCAGTTGCCATGTTTTACGGCAGTGAGAGCAGAGATAGCGCTGATGTCCGGCGGTGCTTTTGCCGTTACGCACCACCCCGTCAGTAGCTGAACAGGAGGGACAGCTGATAGAAACAGAAGCCACTGGAGCACCTCAAAAACACCATCATACACTAAATCAGTAAGTTGGCAGCATCACCCCGTTTTGCTCCAGTCATTTGCGGCATTACCCAGGTTTTTATAAATGACATCGCCAGACGTGCCATCGATAGTCGCTTCAGGAACATTGATACCGACGCAATAAGCACCAATATTTACATTTTCTGCTGTTTTGCCTAAACCGAACTTATTCGACCCCGCGGTACAATTACTGCCATTATAAAACGCGCTATTGACTGTCAAATCAACCATAGATTCGCTCCGATTATCTTTTACATCAAAAGCAACCGGCATTTCTGAATCGCAGGTGATAGTTAATACTATCTTTTTTTGCCCCAAAGAATTCGTTTCAGTTTTAGAAAGATTACCCAGCGGAATATGCCCAAAATCAACCACGCCACCATTTTCCAGCGATGGCGTGCAGCTGCCATTCACCAGCGTACCTTTCACATTAAGATCAACCGAATCCGCTGCCTGAGCAGTGCCTGCCAGCGCCATGATTACAGCGCCCGCCAGGATCATTTTGTTAAACATTCTTTACTCCATAAACGCCGTAAATGGCATTATCAAAATGGATATCAATACAATGCCGATTATTTAGCTTAGATATACACCAGTGAAATAGTGGCAGAGCCATCCAGGTTGGTATCATCTGAAATAGCGAGGGTATCTGTACCCTGAATGGCAGCAGCGACCTTAATTGGCCAGGTAGTAACTTTCGCGGGTAACACGGTGCCATCAGAAGAAGATTCCGCTTCAACACTGTAAACACGGCTGCTATTACTTTTTACTTCGCCAGCGCCTGAAACTACCCATTTAGTCTTATCCGTCGGATCACCGTCGGTGTACATCATCTTGGCATTAACACCGTCTGCCAGGACATTGGCTTTATCCACATAGACAGAATAAGCACCGATTTTTACACCGCCTGCGGTTTTACCTAAACCGAATTCATACTCAGCGCCAGTGACATCTGAACCGTCCCATTTACCATTTTTAATGGTTAATACTTGTACGCTGTCATTTCTGTTATCAACCATGGTCCATCCGAGAGCCATGGCTGAGTCACACGTGATGGTCAGAACTAACGAGCTACGGCCTCCCAGCTGGTTTGTATCGGTTTTACTTAAATTGCCCAGTGGTGTATGCCCAAAGTCAACTACGCCATTGCCAGATAATGTTGGCGTGCAGCTGCCATTGACCAGCGTACCTTTTACATTAAGATCCACAGAATCGGTTGCGTGCGCTGCGCTAACCATTGCCATCAGGCCAGCCCCAATTAATAATGTCTTATTAAACACTGTTAATTTCCTTGCCTATTACGTATTAATACAGCCGGTGATGCTGCCAACTTACTGATTTAGTGTATGATGGTGTTTTTGAGGTGCTCCAGTGGCTTCTGTTTCTATCAGCTGTCCCTCCTGTTCAGCTACTGACGGGGTGGTGCGTAACGGCAAAAGCACCGCCGGACATCAGCGCTATCTCTGCTCTCACTGCCGTAAAACATGGCAACTGCAGTTCACTTACACCGCTTCTCAACCCGGTACGCACCAGAAAATCATTGATATGGCCATGAATGGCGTTGGATGCCGGGCAACCGCCCGCATTATGGGCGTTGGCCTCAACACGATTTTCCGCCATTTAAAAAACTCAGGCCGCAGTCGGTAACCTCGCGCATACAGCCGGGCAGTGACGTCATCGTCTGCGCGGAAATGGACGAACAGTGGGGATACGTCGGGGCTAAATCGCGCCAGCGCTGGCTGTTTTACGCGTATGACAGGCTCCGGAAGACGGTTGTTGCGCACGTATTCGGTGAACGCACTATGGCGACGCTGGGGCGTCTTATGAGCCTGCTGTCACCCTTTGACGTGGTGATATGGATGACGGATGGCTGGCCGCTGTATGAATCCCGCCTGAAGGGAAAGCTGCACGTAATCAGCAAGCGATATACGCAGCGAATTGAGCGGCATAACCTGAATCTGAGGCAGCACCTGGCACGGCTGGGACGGAAGTCGCTGTCGTTCTCAAAATCGGTGGAGCTGCATGACAAAGTCATCGGGCATTATCTGAACATAAAACACTATCAATAAGTTGGAGTCATTACCAATACAGCCTTAGAAAACGCCAGGGTATTCTGGCGTTTTTAAAGTATTTACCCTTAGGACAATACATTGCGGTTTAACATCTGTATTTATCCGCCAGCTTTTGGATTAGATATAGCTAAGCGAAATCGTCGCCAGACCATCCAGGTCAGTATCGTCGGTAATCTTCAGAATATCGGTACCCTGTACCGCAGCGGTCACTTTCAGCGGGAATACGCCCACTTTGAACGCTTTCGGCGCGACTTCGCCAGTCACTGCGGTGGTAAAAGTACGCGCACCCGGTTTCGTTACGCCCGTAGTGCTTTTCTTCCAGGCCGTCGCATTGCCGTTACCGACATTATCGGCTTCCAGCAGATCGCCCGCGGTGCCGTCATAAGTGACGCCCGTCGTTTTAGCGGCAATAGCATACGCGCCCATGTTGACGGTGCCCGCTTTACCCAGACCATACTCTGTAGTGGCATCCGCCACGCTGCTGTCGTCCGCGCCAGCGCTGGTGAGGCTCAGCGACTGCAGGGAATCGGTACGGCCATCGACGGTAGTCCAGCCCATCACCATAGCGCTATCGCAGGTGATAGTCAGCGTGACGTCTTTCGAGCCCAGCTGGTTTGCATTGGTCGCATCAAGACTGGCTACAGGAATATGACCGAAGTTCACTTCGCTTTTATCCAGGGTTGGTGTACATGCAGCATTAACCAGTACGCCTTTAACTGTTAAATCCGTTGAATCCGCCGCCATTGCATGACATGTGATACCAGCCAGCACGACCGCCAGAAGAGTCTTTTTCATTATTCCATCCATTATTTAGTTCCCGGTACAGAGACGTGCCGGACAAGAAAGCTACCAGGGTTAAATTATCGTAAACAGGTAGTTTACGATGTGCATCAAAAAAACAGATGAAAGTCTGTAAATTCATCGCTTTCAATTGATCACTTTAAACGATCAATGAATGATATTTTACCGACACACACCTATTGAAGTCATAAAAAAGTCTGTCTTATTTAAGACATCTCTTAATAAAAAGACTTTAAACCCCAAGATGGTCATAGTTTTCTAAAAAAAGATTTCTTTTTATGAATTCATAGAAATAATAATTGTCGACTTTATATTTATAAAGTAATTACATCTAAATTATTCCTTTAGAAATACTGAAGAAGTTATTTTAATTTATCGTTATTAATTTGTGGTTAATCTTGTTAAATAATAAAGCTATCCAAAACGTGATCGCCTCACACAGAAATCAAAATTTTTGAACAAATCTGCCAGTTTTCCTTGCTTACATTCCCACTACACCCACCCTATGATGCTTTCCATCAACGGCGGAACGCGGATAACCCCGCGGAATGCAACCTTTTAAAGACAATTACCCTTGCATGATGAAGCGGGATTTCTGGAGAGTAAAATGAAAAAATTCGAAGATGCTGGCGTACTGGTGGCACGTATTCTGATGCCGATTCTGTTTATCGTCTCCGGCTTTGGCAAAATTACCGGCTATGCGGGCACGCAGCAGTATATGGAAGCGATGGGCGTGCCGGGCTTTATTCTGCCGCTGGTTATCCTGCTTGAGTTCGGCGGCGGTCTGGCGATTCTCTTCGGTTTTCTGACCCGTACCACGGCGCTGATTACCGCTGTGTTTACGCTGCTCACCGCATTCCTGTTCCACAGTAACTTCGCGGAAGGCGTTAACTCGATTATGTTTATGAAGAACTTTTCTATCGCGGGTGGCTATCTGCTGCTGGCGCTGATGGGTCCTGGCGCGTACAGCCTGGATCGTCTGCTGAAGAAAAACTGGTAACTGATTTCACGGCAGGCGGCCCTCACCGCCTGCCTTTTTGCCATACTGAGGAAAGCATTCTGACAGGAGAGCACCATGGGACAACTGATCGACGGCGTCTGGCACGACACCTGGTATGACACCAAATCCACCGGCGGCCGCTTTAAGCGCTCCTCGGCGGCGTACCGCAACTGGGTCACTCCGGACGGCGAACCCGGCCCGACAGGCGAAGGCGGCTTTGCAGCGCAGAAAGATCGCTACCATCTTTATGTCTCACTCGCCTGCCCGTGGGCGCACCGCACGTTAATTCTGCGTGCGCTGAAAGGGCTGGAGTCGTTTATCTCCGTCTCGGTCGTGCACCCGCTGATGCTGGAAAACGGCTGGACCTTCGGCGACGATTTCCCGGCGGCGACCGGCGACACGCTGTATCAGCACGATTTTCTCTATCAGCTTTATCTTCAGGCCGATCCGCACTACTCCGGGCGCGTCACCGTGCCGGTACTGTGGGATAAAGAGCGCCAGACCATCGTCAGCAACGAATCCGCCGATATCATTCGTATGTTCAATAGCGCCTTTGACGCACTCGGCGCACGTGCGGGCGATTACTATCCGCAGGCGCTGCGCGCAGAAATCGACGAGCTGAACGGCTGGATTTACGACACAGTAAACAACGGCGTCTATAAAGCGGGCTTCGCCACCAGCCAGCAGGCGTATGACGAAGCGGTGGAACAGGTGTTCGCCTCGCTGTCCCGGCTTGAGCAGATCCTCGGTCAGCAGCGTTATCTCGCAGGCGACCAGCTCACCGAAGCCGATATTCGCCTGTGGACGACGCTCGTGCGCTTTGACCCGGTCTACGTGACGCATTTCAAATGCGACAAGCATCGCATCAGCGATTATCTGAACCTGCATGGCTTCCTGCGCGAGATTTACCAGATGCCGGGCATCGCGGAAACCGTGGATTTCGGGCATATCCGCCACCACTATTTTTGCAGCCACAAAACCATTAACCCGACCGGTATTATCTCCATCGGCCCCTGGCAGGATCTTAATGAGCCGCACGGGCGCGATGAGCGCTTCCGCTAATCCGCTTCGCCCTAAGCCTCTTCTGAAAAATGCGCCGTTCCGACGGCGCTCACATTTTGCATTTTCCCTCAGGCCGTTTCCCTTTCCGACAGCTAGCATTTAGTTAAGCGATCGCTTTAAAAACAAGTGATTGATGGCAAGGGAGGCGAGAACAGATGTACTGGTACATAAAAGCGTTTAGAAATTACTTCGGGTTTACCGGCCGGGCGCGTCGTAAAGAGTACTGGATGTTCACCCTGGTAAATCTCATTCTGGCGGGCGTCATGGTGGCGCTCGATACCATACTTGGGCTGCGCGTTATCGGCGAACAAGGGCTGCTCACGCTGATTTATGGGCTGGCCGTGTTACTGCCCGCGCTGGCGGTACAGTTCCGCCGCCTGCATGATACAGACCGCACCGCGCGGTGGCTGTTTGTCCTGTTGATCCCGGTTATCGGCTGGCTGATGATCATTGCCTTCAACACCCAGGAAGGCACCCACGGCGAAAACCGCTTCGGCCCTGACCCGAAACATCATCACTGATCCTCTGGCCGCGTTCCGGCGCGGCACGTTTCTGCTCTTCTTCCCCATCGCCGCACCCTAAGCGCATAAAGAGTGTTGATTAGCTAAACCGGTTTAACTATTGTTTAGCGCAGGATGAATCGAAGGAGATACGCATGTCAGCAAAAGTATGGGCGCTTGGAGATGCCGTGGTGGATCTGCTGCCCGACGGTCACGGCCGGTTACTGCAATGCCCTGGCGGTGCCCCTGCCAACGTCGCGGTCGGCGTGGCGCGGCTTGGCGGCGCGAGCGGGTTTATCGGCCGCGTCGGGCACGACCCGTTCGGGGCATTTATGACGCAGACGTTGAAAGAGGAACATGTCGATACCGGCGCCATGCATCAGGACCGAGCGCACCGCACCTCGACGGTAGTGGTGGCGCTGGATGACCGTGGCGAACGCTCGTTTACCTTTATGGTGCGCCCGTCCGCCGATCTGTTTCTTACCGCCGACGACTTACCACCGTTCGGCGCAGGCGAGTGGCTGCACGTCTGCTCGATTGCACTCTGCGCCCAGCCGTCGCGCGATACCGCCTTTGAGGCGATGGCGCGCATTAAGCGTGCGGGCGGGTTTGTCAGTTTCGACCCGAATATCCGTGAAGATCTGTGGCCGGATACCGCGCAGCTGCGTGAATGCATTGAGCGCGCGCTGGCACTGGCGGATGTGGTGAAACTCTCACTGGAAGAGCTGGCGTTTATTGCCGGAGCAGATGACGAAGAAAGCGCCCTGGCGCTGGCACGCCGCCACGCGATCCCGCTGCTGCTGATCACCCGCGGCGCAGAAGGCGTCGATGCCTGCTTCAACGGTGAACTGCACCACTACCCGGCGGTGCCGGTCGAGTGCGTCGATACCACCGGCGCGGGCGACGCTTTCGTTGCCGGGATGCTCTGGAGCCTTGCCGCGCAAGGCCTGCCACAGACCGTCGCTCAGCTTGCGCCCGTGATTGCCGCAGCCCAGGCCTGCGGCGCGCTCGCGACCACTGCCAAAGGCGCGATGACCGCCCTGCCCCGCCTTAACGATCTACAACCATACCTCGCCTGATCCTATGAGCCGCTGCCGCGGCTCGTTTTGCGAACCTCATCACAATCACTAAACCGGTTTAGCTAATTTCATTGCCAGTAAAAATAAGCCGTGATTATGATTGCCGCCTAAACCGGTTTAGCAAGTCTGCATAATGATGATAACGCCTTCTCAGGGATGCCATACCATGATTAAAAAAAGTACGCTTGCCCTTACCCTTGGCTTAATGGCCGGTACTCCCGCCGCCTTTGCCGACAGCAATATGTCCAGCATTGAGGCGCGTCTCGCCGCGCTGGAACAACGTCTTCAGGCGGCTGAACAGCGCGCCAGCGCGGCGGAAACCCGCGCTGAAGCCGCAGAGCGTCAGGCGCAGGCGCTTGCCGCGCAGCAAAAAGCGCAGCCGCCGGTTCAGCCTGTCGCCGCGCAACCTGCACCGCAGCCCGCCACGCAAACGGCGGATAACAGCGGGTTTGAATTCCACGGCTACGCCCGCTCGGGCCTGCTGATGAACGATTCCGCCGCGAAAACGCAGGGCGGCCCGTCCTTCACGCCAGCGGGTGAAACCGGCGGTCACGTCGGGCGTCTTGGTAATGAGCCGGACACTTACCTTGAGATGAACCTGGAGCACAAACAGACGCTGGCAAACGGCGCCACCACGCGCTTTAAAGTGATGGTCGCTGACGGTCAGCGCAGCTATAACGACTGGACGGCCTCCACCAGCGATCTCAACGTGCGCCAGGCGTTCACCGAACTCGGTCACCTGCCGACCTTCACCGGCGCGTTTAAAGATGCCACCGTCTGGGCCGGTAAACGCTTCGATCGTGATAACTTCGATATCCACTGGATCGACTCCGACGTGGTGTTCCTCGCCGGTACGGGTGCGGGTATCTACGACATGCGCTGGAGCGATAACACCCGCAGTAATTTCTCGCTGTATGGCCGCACCTTCGGCGATATCGAAAACAGCGAAAACACCGCGCAGAACTATATCCTGACGCTCAATAACTACGTCGGGCCGGTACAGCTGATGGTGAGCGGAATGCGCGCCAAAGATAACGAAGACCGCGTGGATATCGAGGGTAACCGCGTGAAAAAAGACGCGGCGGAAGATGGCGTGCATGCGCTGCTCGGCCTGCATAACGACAGCTTCTACGGCCTGCGCGAAGGCTCCTCGAAAACCGCACTGCTGTATGGCCACGGCCTTGGCGCGGAAGTGAAATCCATCGGCTCCGATGGCGCGCTGCTGCCGCAGGCCGATACCTGGCGTCTCGCGACCTACGGCATGACGCCACTCGGCGGCGGCTGGCATATCGCACCGGCAGTGCTGGCGCAGAGCAGTAAAGATCGCTACGTCAAAGGCGACAGCTACCAGTGGGCGACCGCCAACCTGCGCCTCATTCAGGAGATTAACCAGAACTTTGAGCTGCAGTATGAGGGCAGCTACCAGTACATGGATCTGCGCCCGAAAGGTTACAACGACCGCAACGCGGTCAGCGGCAACTTCTATAAGCTGACCTTTGCGCCAACGCTGAAAGCGGGCGACGTGGGCGAATTCCTCAAGCGCCCTGAACTGCGCCTGTTCGCCACCTGGATGGACTGGGATCATCGCCTGGATAACTACGCCAGCAAGGATGCCTTTGGCAGCACCGGCTTTACCGCCGGCGGTGAATGGAACTTCGGCGTACAGATGGAAACCTGGTTCTGATAAAAACGGCCCCTGCTGCGCGGGGGCCTGCGTATTGCCGACAACATAAAAAACCACAAGACTGAGGTTGTTATGGATTTTGAACAGATTGCCCGCTCGCTTCTGCCGCTGCTCGGCGGCAAAGAGAATATCGCCAGCGCCGCCCACTGCGCCACGCGCCTGCGGCTGGTGCTGGTAGATGACGCCAAAGCCGATACCGCCGCCATCGGCAATGTCGAGGGCGTGAAAGGCTGTTTTCGCAACGCAGGCCAGCTGCAAATTATCTTCGGCACGGGTGTGGTCAATAAAGTCTATGCCGCGTTTATCGCCGCCGCCGGTATCAGCGAATCGAGCAAATCGGAAGCCGCAAGCGTGGCGGCCCGCAAGCTGAACCCGTTCCAGCGCATCGCCCGCCTGCTCTCCAACATTTTTGTGCCGATCATTCCGGCGATTGTGGCGTCCGGCCTGCTGATGGGCCTGCTCGGCATGGTGAAAACCTACGGCTGGGTCAGCCCGGATAACGCGCTCTATATCATGCTGGATATGTGCAGCTCGGCGGCGTTTATCATTCTCCCTATCCTGATTGGTTTTACCGCCGCGCGGGAATTCGGCGGCAACCCGTATCTGGGCGCGACGCTTGGCGGCATTCTGACCCACCCGGCGCTCACCAACGCCTGGGGCGTGGCGGCGGGCTTTCACACCATGAACTTCTTCGGGATTGAAGTCGCGATGATTGGCTACCAGGGCACCGTTTTCCCGGTTCTGCTGGCGGTGTGGTTTATGAGTATTCTGGAAAAACAGCTGCGCCGGATTATCCCGGACGCGCTGGATCTCATCCTGACCCCCTTCTTTACCGTGATTATTTCCGGTTTCGTGGCGCTGCTGGTGATTGGCCCGGCGGGCCGCGCGCTGGGCGACGGCATCTCGCTGGTGTTAAGCACGCTGATTACTCACGCGGGCTGGCTCGCGGGGCTGCTGTTTGGCGGGCTTTACTCGGTGATTGTAATTACCGGCGTGCATCACAGCTTCCATGCGATTGAGGCCGGGCTGCTTGGCAACCCGTCTATTGGCGTTAATTTCCTGCTGCCCATCTGGGCGATGGCGAACGTGGCGCAGGGCGGCGCGTGTCTGGCGGTGTGGTTTAAAACCAAAGATGCCAAAGTCAAAGCCATTACGCTGCCGTCGGGTTTTTCGGCGCTGCTCGGCATTACCGAGGCGGCCATTTTCGGGGTCAACCTGCGCTTCGTGAAGCCGTTTATCTCCGGGCTTATCGGCGGCGCGGCGGGCGGCGCATGGGTTGTCTCCACCCATGTCGGTATGACGGCGGTCGGCCTGACCGGGATTCCCGGTATGGCGATTGTTCAGGCCAGCTCGCTGCTTAACTATGTCATCGGCATGGCGATCGCCTTCTGTATCGCCTTTGCGGTCTCTTACCTGTGGAAATACAAAACGGACGCTGAATAATGACCACCCGCACGCTGCTGCCTGCCATTTTACAGGCTGTGATGAAAGGCCAGCCGGTCGCGCTTGGCGATCGCCACTATCCGCGCTGGCATCTGGCGCCGGTGACGGGCCTGATGAACGACCCGAACGGTTTTATCCATTTTCAGGGGCGCTACCACCTGTTTTATCAGTGGAACCCGCTGGGCTGTGCGCATCAGCATAAATGCTGGGGGCACTGGAGCTCGGCGGATCTGACGCACTGGCAACACGAGCCGCTGGCGCTGATGCCGGATGAAGAGTATGACCGCGGCGGCTGTTATTCCGGCAGCGCGGTGGATGACAACGGGCGACTGACGCTCTGTTACACCGGCAACGTGAAGTTTGACGACGGCACCCGCACCGCCTGGCAGTGTCTGGCGGTGCAGAACGCGGATGGCGGTTTCGACAAGCTCGGCCCGGTGATGCCGCTGCCCGGCGGCTATACCGGCCATGTGCGCGACCCGAAAGTCTGGCGTCACGGCGAGCACTGGTACATGGTGCTGGGCGCGCAGGATCTGGAATTGCAGGGCAAAGTGCTGCTGCTGCGCTCCGACAATCTGTGGAACTGGGAAAACCTGGGCGAGATCGCCGGCAGCACGCTCGGCGGGCTTGGCGAGTCGGGTTACATGTGGGAGTGCCCGGACCTTTTCATGCTGGACGGCAAAGCGATTCTGATCGCCTGCCCGCAGGGCGTAACGCGCGAAGAAAAGCGCTATCTCAACACCTATCCGAGCGTGTACCTGTGCGGCGATCTCGATTACGACACGCCGGAATTTCGTCACGGCCCGCTGATGGAGCTGGACGCCGGTTTTGAGTTTTATGCGCCGCAAACCACGCTGACCGACGATGGCCGCCGGTTACTTATCGGCTGGATGGGCGTGCCGGACGGCGAAGAGATGTTGCAGCCAACGGTGGCGCAGGGCTGGATCCACCAGATGACCTGCCCGCGCGAACTGACGCTTCGCGATGGCTTGCTCTGCCAGCAGCCGGTACGCGAACTTGCCGCGCTGCGCGGCGAGGAACAGCGCCTGGAGGGCGTGGCCGCCACGCTCTCGCCGCTCGCGGCGGAAAGCCTGGAGCTGATGCTGGAGGCGCAGGGCGACGTCACGCTCGATTTCGCCGCCACCCTGCGCCTGGAATGGACGCGCGAGGGTCTGCGCCTTGCGCGCCGGAGCCTCGCCAGCGGCGAATGGCAGTATCGTTACTGGCAGGGCGACGCCCGCCGCCTGCACATTTTGTGCGACCGTTCCAGCGTTGAGATATTCATTAACGACGGCGAAGGCGTGATGAGCAGCCGCTATTTCCCGGCGGCCAACGCGACGCTTGGTTTTGAAGGCGACGCGCATCTCCGGCTGCGCTACTGGTCGTTACGCGCCTGCATGGTAGAATGAGGGTTTGACCACTCACCGAACCGAAGCCGTGCGAAAAACCAAACGCGTTACCATCAGTGATATCGCCGCCCTGGCGGGGGTTTCCAAAGCCACCGCCAGCCTGGTGCTCAATGGACGAGGCAAAGAGCTGCGCGTGGCGCAGGAGACGCGCGAGCGCGTTCTGGCTATCGCCCAGCAGCATCATTATCAGCCGAGCATCCACGCCCGTCTGCTGCGCGACAATCGCAGCCATACACTGGGCCTGGTGGTGCCGGAGATAACCAACTACGGTTTCGCGGTGTTTTCTTACGAGCTGGAAACCCTGTGCCGCGAGGCGGGGCTTCAGTTGCTTATCTCCTGTACCGATGAAAATCCGGGCCAGGAGACGGTGGTGGTCAATAACCTGGTGTCGCGCCAGGTCGACGGGCTTATCGTCGCCTCCAGCATGTTGAGCGACAGCGACTATGTGAAGCTCAGCGAGCAGCTTCCGGTGGTGCTGTTCGACCGCCATATGAACGACACCCAACTGCCGCTGGTGATCACCGATTCCATTACCCCGACCGCCGATCTGGTGGAGCGCATCGCGCGCCAGCACCCGGACGAGTTCTATTTTCTTGGCGGCCAGCCGCGTCTTTCGCCGACCCGCGATCGTCTTGAAGGTTTCAAGCAAGGGCTGGCGCGGGCGGGCGTTGAGCTACGCCCGGAGTGGATCATTCACGGCAATTATCATCCGAGCAGCGGCTATGAGATGTTCGCCGCGCTCTGCGCCCGGCTGGGACGCCCGCCGAAAGCGCTGTTTACCGCCGCCTGCGGCCTGCTGGAAGGGGTGCTGCGCTACATGAGCCAGCATCGCCTGCTGGAAAGCGATATCCATCTGGCGAGCTTTGACGATCACTATCTCTATGATTCGCTGTCGGTGCGCATCGACACCGTGCAGCAGGATTGCCGCCAGCTGGCGCTGGACTGCTTTGAGATGATCACCCAACTGGTGGATGACAAAGAACCGACGCCGCTGCAGCGTTACCTTCCGGCTACGCTGCAATGGCGTCATCCGGCGGATTAACGCTTCACGTTAAAGAGTTTGGGGATTTCGCGCAGGCACCAGGCTTTCGCCTCGCCCATGCTGTCGCGACGCCAGGCCATGATAATTTCCACTTCGCTGGTGGACTCCGGGCTGACGACGCGCAGCCGCCCTTCGGCGATATCTTTTTCCACCAGCGGATACGGCATCGTCGCGACACCCAGCCCGGCAAGCAGCGCCTGGCGTTTATCTTCGATGGATGTCACCGTAAGCCTCGGCTGTTTATCAAGCAACTGTACCGTCAGCACCGGGCGTTCGCGCGCGGTGTCCGCCACCGCCACGCCCCGATACTTCACGCGCGTCACCTCTGACAGCGGCTCCGGCTCGTCGTGAATCGGGTGATCCGGCGCGGCCACATAGACATTCATCAGCGTATACAGCTTGCGGGAGTTGATCTCCGACGACGAGCGAAAGTGCATATCCGGCGCGATGACAATATCGGCGCGCCCCTGCTCCAGCCGCTCCCAGGCACCCGCCAGCACTTCGGTAATGAACGAGAGCTGCGTGTTGGCTTTGGCGGCAAGTTTATCCACCAGCGGGAACAGGCACGGCGTAGGCACCAGCGCCTCAGCGACGATAGTCAGGTGCGTCTCCCAGCCGCGCGCCAGCGCTTCGGCGTCCGTGGTGAGCTTATCCGCCGCTTCCAGCAACACGCGTCCGCGCTCCAGCAGCATGCGCCCGACATTGGTGAATTTAGTGCGGTGCCCGGAGCGGTCAAACAGCACCACATCCAGCTCCTCTTCCAGCTTCTGCATGGTGTAGCTCAGCGCAGACGGCACGCGGCCCAGTTCGTCAGCCGCAGCGGCGAAACTGCCGCGTCGGTCGATAGCGTCCATCACGCGCAGCGCCTCAAGCGTCAATGCTCTTTCTTTAGCCATCAGGTTCTCGTTCAGGAAATTTGAATATACCCAGCAGATTAACTGGCTAACAATGCAGCGTCCACACCCTTAACATAAAAGCCTGTCAAGAGAGGTAAAATTATGATTATTACGAGAACAGCCAAACAGTGTGGGCAAGCTGACTATGGATGGCTGCAGGCTCGCTATACCTTTTCCTTTGGCCACTACTTCGATCCGAAACTGCTGGGCTACGCCTCACTGCGCGTACTGAACCAGGAAGTGCTGGCGCCCGGCGCCGCGTTCCAGCCGCGTACCTACCCGAAAGTCGATATCCTGAACCTGATTCTCGACGGCGAAGCGGAATACCGCGACAGCGACGGCAATCACCTGCGCGCGAAAACGGGCGACGCGCTGCTGCTCGCGACCCAGCCGGGCGTGAGCTATAGCGAGCATAACCTGAGCAAAGACCATTCGCTGACGCGGATGCAGCTCTGGCTCGACGCCTGCCCGGAGCGGGAAAACCCGACGGTGCAGAAAATCGCGGTCGGCCCGCAGGCACGCCAGCTTCTCGCCTCGCCGGATGGCGCGGATGGCAGCCTGCAACTGCGCCAGCAGGTGTGGTTGTGGCACATCGCGCTGAATGAAGGGGAATCGGTCAGTATGCCCCTGAACGGGCCACGCGCCTATTTACAGTCGATCCACGGTACGGTCCACGTGAAAACCGAAACGGAAGACAAAGAGGCATTAACCTGCGGAGACGGCGCGTTTATTCGTGACGAGGCTAACATAACCCTTATTGCGGATTCGCCGCTGCGCGCTTTACTGGTAGATTTGCCGGTGTAACAGAAGATGCAGAACGCTGCATCAGGAGTCATAAAATGAGTACTATCACACAGCAAAATAAAGTCACGAAGTTGACTGCTTCACCCGCCCTGCAGGAAGCGCATACACGCGCCGGAGCGCAACAAGATTTTACCTACGATTGCATGCTCAGCGAGCTGGAAGCCATTATCGCTGAAGCCGAAGTGCGCCTGGCCGAGGAAGACGCCGCCTGACGTACGCTCACCGGGCGGGCCTGCTGGCTCGCCTGTCTCTGCATCTGTATTTCCCTGTCTGCATTTTCTTTATCTCATTCCCTGCCAGGCTAGCTGGTTGCTTTATGGTTTTCAGAAAACCTGCTGGAGTGAAGGGATTTATCCACGCGATTCCCGTACTGGTAATGAGCAGTCATATTTTCACAAACTTCGCCGTTTGATTTTTAAACTGCCAGCACGGAATATCCATTGTAAAATGGATGGATAAGGATTTCTCATGTTTCGACTTTACCGGTCTCATGATTTAACACGGCAGTTAGACCCTGAAGATTTTCAATACATTCTCACGCCAGCAGGCTCGCTGAGAGAGGCGTGTATACATTACGACCTGTCTTATGAAGCGAACGGTCACAGCCTCTCTTTTGGTCTCCCCAAAGAAAAATACAGCGTATCCCTACATCAACGACCCTATGAGCGAAGACATCGCAGCTACGCAGATCCCATCTATGATGAGGTCGAGCACGAGCTGCAAATTGGCTGGCTTGTTGGGGTGGATACCTCCAGGCTCTGGAGCAGCGACCGGAATCCGTTTTACATTGACGATAAAGGCGATCTGATTTTTACCCCTACAGCCTCATCCTGGCATGCATGGTATAAGGACGAAATCATGAGTGCCTACCGGCACGTTATTGCCGCTCGGCAAGGCAGGAAGCCTGCCCCCACTCAACGGATGCATTACGATTATTACGGGTCAACAACTGCACCATCGGGGAAAACGCTGAACAGTAAAGCTGTTGGCCGCTTGCTGGCCGCTGGCGGTGTATATAACGGCAACATTGAAGGGTTTCATAAAACCGCGCAGCAGTTGGGTGGGAATGCTCCCGCGGGTTACGATCAAATCATGAACAACAAAGGGTTAATCATTGCGGGAGCCTCCGTTGCAGCTGGATTGACAATGGGCAGGTTAAACCCTCTGAGCGAAATAGACGAAATATCGAGTCTCAGTAAAATACCCGCGTTTGAAAGCCCATATGAAAAGGGTTTTACATCTGAGAGCGGTACGTTAGTGAACGCTGAACATGCCGTTATCGATCCGAAAAAACTCGCGACTTATGCTTTAGATTCAACGCATCCTACAGGGGGTCACAAGGCCCGGGTATTTGAGTCAGCGCTGGGATACAACCCAACTAATGCGGATGTTTTAGCAGCAAGAATTCAGGAAGGCGTATTATCGGCCCCGGCAAAAGTGTTACAGGCAAATAATTATGGTCAAACAATGGCTGTTGATATGCCTATTTTAGGCGTCAACGGTGAAACAGCGATCGTGCGTACAGGCTGGATGTATGAAACAGACGCGCTAGTTCCTCGCCTGACAACCATATTCGTTAAATGAGAAAATAAAAATGAAAAGAGCCGAATTAGACATTGTGGTTTTAGGCGAGGATTTACCGGATGAAGGACTGGAAAAAGGGACTGTTGGTACGATTGTTATGGTTTTCGATACCCCGACACTGGGCTATCTTGTCGAGTTTTGCGACAAGGAAGGAAGAACAATAGCAATGCCTGCTTTGCTACCCGCTCAGATAAAGCGTTATTTCACTCCTGGCATCCTCAAAACACTGCTGGTTGACAATAATTATCCGGTAGCCAACCCAGTCAACCCGGAAGTAATGGCAGACGTGATGCGCAAAGCTCCTCCTGCTGAATGGGATACTCAGAAGAAAAAGGTATACGAGGATATTCAGCGCCTGATGATTAACCGGCCGGATTACTCTGATATGTTCCAAATCATGGATGGACTTGAGTACAACGGTTTGACGCTGTACAGCATGGCAAATATCTACATCCGTAACGTTGAAACACATAACAACGAGAGCGCTATCGATTCAAACCTTTCTGACAAGGTACTGATTGGTCGGAATGAAATGTTCGTATTTGTCTACAGTTTCACAGATGATCGTTTCGAGATCCGCGATAAAACATCACCGGATCATGTTATTGCGACATATGCTCATTTCAATGAATTGTTATCCGCAATAATTGATTCGTTAAGTGAATGACCGTAATGGTTAATGTTGATTTACGCTGAAGAGCTGTGGATTTACGGCGTATTTGGTCATAAATATAACCTTATAACGCTTCCAAAGGGTAGTCGCGTGCTTCTGATAAAGACCGTCGTGGACAGTCATTCATCTTTACCCTGCCCAAAAAGCAAAAACCCCGCCGGAGGGGGGTTTTTTAACGTGTGAAGCTGACCGGTAAGCCGCGTTTTTTCATAGAGAGCGTCGTGGACAGTCATTCATCTTTGCCCCGCCCATAAAAGCAAAAACCCCGCCGAAGCGGGGTTTTCTAAAGTGTGAAGCTTGCCGGTAAGCCGCGTTCTTTTCATAGAAAGCGTCGTGGACAGTCATTCATCTTTGCCCCGCCCAAAAAGCAAAAACCCCGCCGAAGCGGGGTTTTCTAATGTGTGAAGCTTGCCGGTAAGCCGCGTTCTTTTCATAGAAAGCGTCGTGGACAGTCATTCATCTTTACCCCGCCCATAAAGCAAAAACCCCGCCGGAGCGGGGTTTTCTAATGTGTGAAGCTTGCCGGTAAGCCGTGTTCTTTTCATGGAAAGCGTCGTGGACAGTCATTCATCTTCATCCCGCCCAAAAAGCAAAAACCCCGCCGGAGCGGGGTTTTCTAAAGTGTGAAGCTGACCGGTAAGCCGGGTTCTGTCGTGGACAGTCATTCATCTAGGCCAGCAATCGCTCACTGGCTCAAGCAGCCTACCCGGGTTCAGTACGGGCCGTACCTTGTGAACCCCTATTTGGCCTTGCTCCGGGTGGAGTTTACCGTGCCGCGAACTGTTGCCAGACGCGCGGTGCGCTCTTACCGCACCCTTTCACCCTTACCTGATCCCACTTGCGTGGGCCATCGGCGGTTTGCTCTCTGTTGCACTGGTCGTAGGCTTGCGCCCCCCAGGCGTTACCTGGCACCCTGCCCTATGGAGCCCGGACTTTCCTCCCCTCCGTCCGTCTCCCCGAAAGGACGACGACGAAGCGGCGACTGTCTGGTCAGCTTCGGCGCGGAGTATAGAGGGTTTGCCCGCCGCTGTCACGCCCGATCACGGTTTATCGCGCCGTCAGCCCTGCTGTTCCAGCGCATATTTATAAAGCGCGTTCTTCTTCACGCCGTGGATTTCCGCCGCCAGCGCCGCCGCTTTTTTGAGCGGCAGCTCGGCCTGCAGCAGCGCGAGCGTGCGCAGCGCATCAGGCGGCAGTGCGTCTTCCTGCGCTTTATGCCCTTCGACGATCAGCACCATTTCGCCCTTACGGCGGTTTTCATCGTCTTTCACCCAGGCGAGCAGCTCGCCCACCGGCGCGCCGTAAATGGTTTCCCAGGTTTTGGTCAGCTCGCGCGCCAGCACTACGTAACGGGATTCGCCCCAGACGGCCACCATATCTTCCAGGCTTTCCAGCAGACGATGAGTAGACTCATAAAAAATCAGCGTGCGCGGCTCCTGCTCCAGCGTCTTCAGCGCGTCGCGGCGGCCTTTGGATTTCGCCGGTAAAAAACCTTCATAGCAGAAACGGTCAGAGGGCAAACCCGCGGCGGAAAGCGCAGCGATAGCGGCGCACGGCCCCGGCAGCGGCACTACGCGCAGCCCGGCTTCGCGGCAGGCGCGCACCAGGTGATAGCCAGGGTCGTTAATCAGCGGCGTACCGGCGTCGGAGACCAGCGCGATGTTCTGCCCTTCGCGTAGTTTGGCTATCAGGGTTTCCGCTTTTTGCTGTTCGTTATGGTCGTGCAGCGCAAAAAGCCGGGCGCTGATAGCAAAATGTTGCAGCAGCAGACCGGTATGACGGGTATCCTCAGCGGCGATAAGATCGACGGACTGCAATACTGTCAGGGCACGTTGCGTGATGTCGCCGAGATTGCCGATAGGCGTCGGGACGATGTAGAGCTGGCCCTGAGAATTCTGCGCCGAATCGTTTTGTTTCATTGTTTCGTCCGTATTGCCGATTTAAAATTGAACATTCACCAGAAAAAACCACTGGATACAGTATGGTACCTTCAAAATTTTCCGGCTCTAAAGCCGCGCGTTGTCTGCCTGTCCTGCTGGCAGCCCTCTTTTTCGCAGGCTGCGGTACGCAGACGGCCGATCAGAGCACGGCGCATATGCAGGGCGAGGCCAAAGCGGATTCCGGCTTTTATCTGCACCAGATGGAACAAAGCCGTGATGATAGCAAGACCAACTGGCAATTACTCGCCATACGTGCACTACTCGGTGAAGGCAAACGCGAGCGCGCCATCACGCTCTACGGCGAGCTGCCGCAAAACCTGACGGACGCCCAGCGCCGCGAAGCGTCGCTGCTGGAAGCGCAAATCAAACTGGCGCAGCAGGATTATCAGGGCGCCGCCGCGCTGCTGGATAAAATCAACGCAGCCGATCTGAACGACGAGCAGAAAGCCCGTTACTGGCAGGCGAAGATTGACGCCAGCCAGGGCCGCCCGTCGCTTGAACTGCTGCGCGCGCTGATCGCGCAGGAGCCGCTGTTACAGGGCCCGTCGAAGCAGAAAAACATCGACGCCACCTGGCAGGCGCTCTCGCAGATGTCTGCGGATCAGGCAAAAGCGCTGGTTATCAACGCCGATGAAAACACGCTCCAGGGCTGGCTTGACCTCCAGCGCGTCTGGCTCGACAACCGCAACGATCCGAAAATGCTTCAGGCGGGCGTGAAAGACTGGCAGACGCGCTACCCGCAGAATCCGGGCGCGAAAATGCTGCCGTCGCAGCTCGCTAATCTGCAAAACTACAAGCCCGCTTCCGCCGATAAAATCGCGCTGCTGCTGCCGTTAAATGGCCAGGCGGCCGTGTTTGGCCGCGCCATTCAGCAGGGTTTTGAAGCGGCGAAAAACGCGGGCACCAGCCCTGTCGCGGCGCAGTCGTCAACGCCAGCGCCAGCGCCCGCACAGGCGGATAACGCCGCGCAGCCTACGGACAGCACCCAGCCTCAGCCGACCGATGGCGTGGCAAGCCCCGCCGCCGCGCCGGTCGACGATCTGGCCCCGCAGCCGGACGCGACGCAAAACACCCAGCCCGCACAGCAACCGGTTGATGCCCAGCCTGTCGCCACGGCACCGGCTAACCCTGCAGCGGAAATTAAAGTCTATGACACCAGCTCGCAGTCCATCATGCAGATCCTGGCGCAGGCGCAGCAGGATGGCGCAAGCCTGGTCGTCGGCCCGCTTCTGAAAGAGAGCGTGGACGGCGTACTGAAAAGCGGCACGCCGCTGAACGTACTGGCGCTTAACCAGCCGGAGACGGTGCAGAACCGCCCGAATGTCTGCTATTTCGCGCTGTCGCCGGAAGATGAAGCCGCTGACGCCGCTGCCCATATATGGCAGGAAGGCAAACGCGCGCCGCTACTGCTGGTGCCTTACAGCGCGCTCGGCGATCGCGTGACGAAAGCCTTCGCTGACCGCTGGGCGCAGCTTGGCGGCGGTACGGTGTTGCAGCAGAAATTCGGCTCCGTCAACGAGCTTAAAATGAACATTAACGGCGGCACCGGCATCGCGCTGACGGGCTCTCCTGTCGCGGCCAGCCTGCCGCAGCAGCAGCCTGTGACCATTGGCGGTCTCTCCATTCCGGCACCGCCGACCGACGCGCAGATCACCGCAGGCACCAGCGGCAATGTCGACGCTGTTTACATCCTCGCCACGCCGTCTGAAATTGCGCTGATCAAGCCAATGATCGCGATGCGCGCAGGCAGCCACAGCGGGGCGACGCTGTATGCCAGCTCGCGCAGCGCTCAGGGCGGCTCCGGCCCGGATTTCCGTCTCGAAATGGAAGGCCTGGAGTTCAGCGATATCCCGATGCTTACCGGCAGCAACCCGGCGCTGATGCAGCAGGCGCTCGCGGCGGTGAATAACGACTATTCGCTGGCGCGTCTGTATGCGATGGGCGTGGATGCCTGGTCGCTGGCGAACCATTTCTCCCAGATGCGTCAGGTGCCGGGCTTCCAGCTCAGCGGTAACACCGGCGCGCTTAGCGCAACACAGGACTGCGTCATTAACAGGAAGTTAACGTGGCTCAAATACCAGCAAGGACAGTTGGTTCCGGCCAACTAAGCCGCAAAGAGACCGGTGCCGCCTGGGAAGCCCAGGCGCGCGCCTTTCTTGAGCGTAAGGGACTGCGCTTTATCGCCGCCAATGTGCATGAGCGCGGCGGCGAAATCGATCTCATCATGGATGACCGGGGCGTGACGGTGTTCGTCGAAGTGCGCTACCGCCGCGCCAGTCTGTATGGCGGCGCGGCCGCCAGCGTCACCCGCAGCAAACAACAAAAATTGTTACACACCGCCCGGTTGTGGCTCGCGCGCCACAATGGGAGCTTTGATACTGTGGATTGCCGGTTCGATGTGTTAGCCTTCACCGGCAATGAAACCGAGTGGATAGCGAACGCCTTTTCGCTCCACGCCTGAACTGACGTAACGCTCAAAGGATAATCGTGCTAGAAAGAATCAAAGTCTGCTTTACGGAAAGCATTCAAACCCAGATTGCGGCGGCGGAAGCACTCCCGGATGCGATTTCACGTGCGGCCATGACCCTGGTTCAGTCTCTCCTTAACGGCAACAAAATCCTCTGCTGCGGCAACGGCACGTCCGGTGCTAACGCGCAGCATTTCGCGGCCAGCATGATCAATCGTTATGAAACCGAACGGCCCGGTTTACCTGCCATTGCACTAAATACCGATAATGTGGTCTTAACGGCGATAACCAACGACAGGCTGCATGACGAAGTGTATGCCAAACAGGTACGCGCGCTGGGCCACGCCGGGGATGTCCTGCTGGCGATCTCCACCCGTGGCAACAGCCGCGATATCGTGAAAGCGGTAGAAGCGGCCGTCACCCGCGATATGACTATCGTGGCGCTGACGGGCTACGACGGCGGCGAGCTGGCGGGCCTGCTGGGGCCGCAGGATGTGGAGATCCGTATTCCTTCCCATCGCAGCGCGCGCATTCACGAGATGCATATGCTGACGGTCAACTGCCTGTGTGATCTTATCGATAACACATTGTTTCCACACCAGGATGATTAAGGAGTGCTCATGAAGGCCATTAAACCCCTTGCGGTGGTGATGACCGCGCTAGTGCTACAGGGCTGCGTTGCGGCAGCCGTCGTCGGAACCGCGGCCGTCGGCACCAAGGCCGCCACCGATCCGCGCAGTGTGGGTACTCAGGTTGATGACGGGACGCTGGAGCTGCGCGTGAATACCGCGCTTGGCAAAGATCAACAGCTGAAGAAAGAAGCGCGGATTAACGTGACCGCCTATCAGGGCAAAGTGCTGCTGACTGGTCAGTCGCCGAACCCGGAACTGGCATCCCGCGCGAAACAAATCGCGATGGGCGTGGAAGGGGCGACGGAAGTGTTTAACGAGATCCGCAACGGTCAGCCGATTGGGTTGGGCACCGCGTCGTCGGATACCTGGATAACCACCAAAGTGCGCTCTCAGCTGCTTGGCAGCGATCAGGTGAAATCGTCTAACGTGAAGGTGACGACCGAGAACGGCGAAGTGTTCCTGCTGGGTCTGGTGACCGAGCGTGAAGGCCGCGCGGCAGCGGATACCGCAAGCCGCGTAAGCGGCGTGAAACACGTGACGACCGCGTTTACCTACATTAAGTAACTCCCTCATCCCGCCCTCTCTCCGCCGGGGAGAGGGCTTCTGTAACATCCTTACACTTATGACGATGGCGGGTGCGCTTTGCTTACCCGCCCTACAGGATCGCAACGCTGGTTCTCAGGCGGGTGCGCTTCGCTTACCCGCCCTACAAGACCGTGACGCTGGTTCTCAGGCGGGTGCGCTGCGCTTACCCGCCCTACAGTAAGGGGATGCTTTTTGCTTTTGTAGGGTGGGTAAGCGAAGCGCACCCACCTTTCCAGTATTAAAAAACCAGCGCCAGCGCGCCTGTCACCGCTCCCGCCAGCATGACCATCCCGCCGGTCAGCCACAGCGCTTTCGCCGGGAAGGCCTTACGCAGCATGATAAGCGAAGGCAGACTTACCGCCGGCAGCGTCACCAGCAGCGCCAGCCCCGGCGCAACGCCCATGCCCGCCATCATCATCGTCTGCACAATCGGGATTTCCGCGGCGGTCGGGATCACGAACAGACAACCGGCAATCGCCATCGCCAGCACCCAGAACAGCGTATTGCCCACTGCGCCATCGGCGTGCGGGAACAGCCAGACGCGCGCGGCACCCAGCACCAACACCGCCAGCAAATAGACCGGGATCGTATTCCAGAAGAGCGTCCAGAGCGCCCGGAACCAGCGCGCCATAAAGCTGCCCTGCGGCGCTTCTGCGGGCTGAACCGCCTCTGGCAGCGCAGGCGCTGGCATATCGGCCACAAACCGCTGCACCAGCGACGCGATGCCAATCACCATCACCAGGCCCACCGCCACGCGAATAAGCGTAAATTCCCAGCCCAGCACGAATCCCATAAACACCAGCGTCGCCGGGTTCAGCAGCGGGTTGCCGAGCCAGAACGCCAGCGCGCCGCCCATCGACACCGACTGACGGCGCATCCCGGCGGCAACCGGCGCGGCGCAGCAGGTACACATCATGCCCGGCAGTGAAAACAGCGTGCCAAGCAGCGTACCGCGAAAACGCGGCTGGCCCAGCGTGCGTACCAGCCAGTCGCGCGGGATAAGCACCTGAATCAGCGAGCCCAGCAGCACGCCGAGCACGGCGGCTTTCCAGACGGCGAGAAAATAGATAGCGGCGTAATCGAGTGCCGCGCGCAGCGGGTTATCCTGCGCATTCGCGAGAATAGAATTGCCGATGCTGTGCGTTTGCGCCGCGGTAAAGGCTTTGCCGTAATAAGGCTGCCATTTGACGTACCACAGGCCAATAAACAGGACGAGAAAAAACAGCGCGGGTTTCCACCATGCGGGGGATTTCGGCGCCAGAGATGAAGACTGACCAGCCATAACATTCCTCTGGAAAACAGGGGGTAAATTTTTGCCGGTCAATAGTACGCCCGCCGGGCGCGTTTTGAAACGCGGTTCAGCGCGCCGTTTGTGCGGCTATTTCGCGCAATTGCGCTGAATCAAGCACCGCGACATCTTCTTGTGCAGGCGACAGCGCCGCATTCACCATGGCCTGCGCCACGGTCTGCGCCTCAATGGCTTTCCACTTACCTGGCAGCAGGCGAAACAGCGGCGCCATAAAAGATTCCCCGGCGCGGCGCTTTTCGCGATCGCCGATGAGCAGCGACGGGCGCGCGATCGTCAGCCGCGGCCAGCCCTGCGCCTTCAGCGCCGTTTCCATCTCGCCCTTCACCCGGTTATAGAAAAACGGCGAATTGGGGTTCGCGCCGAGCGCGCTGACCACCAGCACATGCTTTGCGCCAAGGCGCAGCCCGGCGAGCGAGGTGTCCACTACCAGCGTGTAATCAGCCAGAATAAACGCCTCTTTGCTGCCCGCCTCGCGCCGCGTGGTGCCAAGACAGCAAAAAACGATATCCAGCGGCGCGCTGAGCTGCGTCAGCACATCGGAGAGCTGCGGGTCGCACGGGTTTTCCACTTTATGCATCGGCACGCGCAGCGGGCGGCGCGTTGGCGCGATAATCGACGTCACGCGCGGCTCATCAACCAGCATCCGCAGCAGATGACTGCCCACGAGGCCGCTGGCGCCCGTTATCAGTACTCGACTCATGATCGCTCCTTTGCAGAATCTTCTGCCTTGCAATGTCAGCGCCCTGAACCAGGCTTAATAGTCTGTGTGGTTTAAGTATTTACCATTTCTGGCAAAAGCCATTACTGCACATCACCGTTCTGTTAAAGACACCAAGGGAGGCGTAATGAGCAAGAAGATTGCAGTCTTAATCACTGATGAGTTTGAAGATTCCGAATTCACATCCCCGGCGGCTGAGTACCGCAAAGCCGGACATGAAGTGATTACCATCGAGAAAGAAGCCGGGAAAACCGTCACCGGTAAACAGGGCGAAGCGAAAGTCACCATTGATAAGGCCATCGATGAGGTGAGCCCGGCAGACTTTGACGCCCTGCTGCTGCCTGGCGGTCATTCGCCGGACAGCCTGCGCGGTGACGACCGTTTTGTCACCTTTACCCGCGATTTCGTCAATACCGGCAAACCGGTGTTTGCCATCTGCCACGGGCCGCAGCTGTTAATCAGCGCCGATGTGATCCGCGGGCGTAAGCTTACCGCCGTTAAGCCTATCGTGATTGACGTGAAAAACGCCGGAGCGGAATTCCACGATCAGGAAGTGGTCGTCGATAAAGACCAACTGGTAACCAGCCGCACGCCGGAAGACTTGCCTGCGTTTAACCGCGAGGCGTTACGCCTGCTCGGCGCGTAACCAGACGAGTTTTTTACCAAACCCCAGGGTGTTGTCAGTAAATTTGATCTCATCAAGACGGATCTCCCACAGCGGGGAGGACATCACCCTGGCCACCGGAAAGCGGCGGTTATAGCACTCGCGCAAGGCCTCGCTTTCCGGCTCTTCCACCAGCCGTAATTCTCCCGAGAACTGCACGCCGCGGATAAGCGCTACGGTTTTGGTCTGCCCGTTAACCGTGCCCGCGACAGGCGCCAGTTTGCCTGCCATTTTGCCGTGTCGGCTTTCGGTATCGCTTAACAGATAAAACGCCACCCGTTCACGATCGTAAAGGTAAAACGCGTTCGCGCACCAGAGCGCTTCTCCATTGCCGACGCAATACGTGACGACATGCTGTTTAGCGAGCCATTTGCTGATGGCGTCGAGAGCGTCCATTGTTTCTCCTGTCGGGGATAATCATGGTAAGGTGCGGCCAGATGTGACTGCCGCTGATATTCATTATGGAAGAATGGTTTCTTTATCTGATCCGCTGCCCCGATAACCGGCTTTATACCGGCATCACCACTGATGTCGCGCGCCGCTTCGCCCAGCATCAGCGCGGCAAGGGGGCCAAAGCGCTGCGCGGTAAAGGCGAGCTGACGCTGGTTTTCAGCGCGCCCGCCGGCAATCGCTCCGAGGCGCTGCGCGCCGAATACCGCATCAAGCAGCTGACGAAACGGCAGAAAGAGCAACTGGTCGCGGGAGAGCTGGCGTTTGAGGCGATGAAAAGCGCACCGCAAACGCCCTGAGATCAGAAACGGTTAAAATGTTCGTGGTAGTCCACGGGGCCGTGCACGCCGTTCAGGGCGTCATCAGCGAGACGGTGTACTTGGAACGCCGCTTCAGCGCCAGGCCAGCGGCAGTGCAGATCGTAACGGGCGGCGGGCTCAAAGCCCAGGCGGTTGTAAAACTCCGGCGCGCCCAGCGTGACGACCGCCGCGTAACCGAACTCATTAAGCGAATCGAGCCCTTCGTACACGAGCTGACGGCCAATCCCCTGCCCGCGCCACTCTTCGTCGACCGCGAGCGGCGCAAGTCCCAGCCACTGACGCTCTTCGCCCGCCACGGTGACAGGGCTGAATGCGACATAACCGACCACCTGCCCTTCATCATCCGTTGCGACCAGCCCCAGCGTCAGCAGTCCGTCTTCACGGAGCGCGTGCACCAGCTCCGCCTCGTCGGCGCGACCGAACGCCCGGCGAAGTAACGCGTCGATGCCCGGCGCATCAATGGGGATTTCTACACGAATCAGCATGGTTCACCTATGGAGGTTGCTTTGGTTAGCGGCGAGACGGCAAGCCCCGCTTCAACGAAGTCCGCCAGTTGCAGCAACATGACGCGCAGCGGTTTTGGCATCGCGTCGAGCTCAATGGCGTCCATCAGATTCTTCACATATAACCCTAATTCAGTATCGCCTTCAATCACCAGACGACGCTGGAAGAAAAGCGTATCGGGATCCTGCTTGCGCGCGGCGATCATCAGCAGATCGGCGGCGTCCGCGCGGAAGGTGACATCAGCCTCGGCCTGTTCGCGCACAATGAGCTTGTCATTCTCAACCGACGTAAACCAGCGCAGGCCAATATCGCGCACCTCAATGCCAAGCCAGCGGCCTTCCAGAAACGCCAGTTCGTCATCCGCCAGCGCCTGACGGAATTGCCAGCCGAGCAGTTGCTCCAGCACCTGGCGCTTGAGCGCAAACGGCGCGAGCGCCACCGGCGTTTTCAGAAGCGAAGGGCCAAGATGTACCAGACAGGAACGCAGATTATTCAACACGGGCTTTTCTCCTTGCCAGATCACAATGGCCGTTATTGTGCCATATCGGCCAGGCGAGATAGCGGCTCAAATCAAGCTTTGCGCCTTCGCAGGTACCCCTTTATAGATGCCATCAATACGACATTAGCTGCCTTAAATCAAAAATTGTCGCGGACGGGTTAACTAAAATCGCCGTTCGTTAACAATTTCGCTGCCTTTATGCAGCGCGCCAGGCCGCATTCGGCCTGCTTTTATTTTCAGGACACGCTATGGAGTTGCTTTGCCCGGCCGGTAACCTTCCGGCTCTGAAGGCGGCCATCGATAATGGCGCGGATGCGGTCTATATCGGTCTGAAAGACGATACCAACGCCCGCCACTTCGCTGGCCTCAACTTTACCGAGAAAAAATTGCAGGAAGCGGTGAGCTATGTGCACCAGCATGGCCGCAAACTGCATATCGCCATTAATACTTTCGCGCACCCGGATGGCTATGAACGCTGGGAACGTGCAGTGGATATGGCCGCCCAGCTCGGCGCTGATGCACTAATCTTAGCCGACCTCGCGATGCTGGAGTACGCCGCGACCCGCTATCCGCACGTGGAGCGTCATGTGTCGGTACAGGCTTCCGCCACTAATGAAGCCGCCATTCGCTTTTACCAGCGCCATTTCGACGTGGCCCGCGTGGTGCTGCCGCGCGTGTTATCCATTCATCAGGTGAAACAACTGGCGCGCGTGACGCCGGTGCCGCTGGAAGTGTTCGCCTTCGGCAGCCTGTGCATCATGGCGGAAGGCCGTTGCTATCTCTCCTCTTACCTCACCGGTGAATCGCCCAATACCGTAGGTGCCTGTTCGCCCGCGCGCTTCGTGCGCTGGCAGCAGACGGAACAGGGGCTGGAATCGCGCCTGAACGATGTGCTGATTGACCGCTACCAGGAAGGCGAAAACGCCGGATATCCGACGCTCTGCAAGGGCCGTTATCTGGTGGACGGTCAGCGTTACCATGCGCTCGAAGAGCCCACTAGCCTGAATACGCTGGAGCTGTTGCCGGAGCTGCTGGCGGCCAATATCGCCTCGGTGAAAATCGAAGGCCGCCAGCGCAGCCCGGCTTACGTCAGCCAGGTGGCGAAAGTCTGGCGTCAGGCTATCGACCGTTGTAAAGCCGACCCGCAGCGCTTTGCGCCGCAACCGGCCTGGATGGACGCGCTTGGCGCGATGGCCGAAGGCACCCAGACGACGCTCGGCGCGTACCACCGCAAATGGCAGTAAGGAGAGCAGGATGAAATATGCATTAGGACCAGTGCTGTACTACTGGCCGAAAGCGACGCTTGAGAGCTTTTACGAAGCAGCGGCGCAGAGCTCAGCCGATGTGATTTATCTCGGCGAGGCGGTGTGCAGCAAACGGCGCGAGACTAAAGCCGCCGACTGGCTGGCGCTTGCCAGAACGCTCGCGGCCAGCGGCAAGCAGGTGGTTATCTCAACGCTGGCGCTCGTGCAGGCACCCTCGGAGCTGACCGAGTTGAAGCGCTATATCGATAACGGTGAGTTTCTGATTGAGGCCAACGATTTTGGCGCGGTGGGGCTGGCGGCCGAGCGCAAGCTGCCGTTCGTCGCGGGCCATGCGCTGAACTGCTACAACGCCGTTACGCTGCGTCTGCTGCTGAAAGACGGCATGACGCGCTGGTGTATGCCGGTGGAACTGTCCCGCGACTGGCTGGTGAATCTGCTCGATCAGTGCGACGCGCTCGGTATCCGCCATCAGTTTGAAGTGGAAGTGCTGAGCTACGGGCATCTGCCGCTCGCCTACTCCGCCCGCTGCTTTACCGCGCGTTCAGAAGACCGGCCGAAAGACGAGTGCGAAACCTGCTGCATCAAATACCCCAACGGGCGCAGCATGCGGTCGCAGGAGAACAGCCAGGTATTTGTGCTGAACGGCATTCAGACCATGAGCGGTTATGTCTATAACCTCGGCAATGAGTTGTCGTCGATGGCAGGGCTGGTGGATATAGTGCGTCTCTCGCCGATGGGCCCCGACACGCTGGAGATGCTCGACGCGTTCCGGGCCAACGAAAACGGCACCGCGCCGCTGGCGCTCGCCGCCCACAGCGACTGCAACGGGTACTGGCGCAGGCTCGCCGGGATGGCGCTGCAGTCATAAGAAAAGGCTCACTTTGTTAACAGCATTTTGCAGGAGTTCATGCAGTATGAAAGGACAGCTTTCCGGCCGGGCCGCGGGCAAAATCCCCGAAATGCGCCAGGCTGGAAGAAGACCTTCAATCTGATGACTATGCTGTAATTAAGTGAGCCGTTATGTCTGATAAATCTGTTGTGCCTTTTTCGGTGCTCGATCTCGCGCCGATCCCGCAAGGCTCCTCCGCCCGTGAGGCGTTCCACCACTCGCTCGATTTAGCCCGTCTCGCCGAGAAGCGCGGCTACGACCGCTACTGGCTGGCGGAACATCACAATATGACCGGCATCGCCAGCGCCGCGACGTCGGTACTGATTGGCTATCTCGCTGCCAATACCACCACGCTGCGCCTGGGCTCCGGCGGCGTGATGCTGCCTAACCACGCCCCGCTGGTGATTGCCGAGCAGTTCGGCACGCTCGACGCGCTCTATCCTGGCCGTATTGAGCTGGGCCTGGGCCGTGCGCCGGGCAGCGATCAGCGCACGATGATGGCGCTGCGCCGTCATATGAATCACGACATCGATAACTTCCCGCGTGATGTAAAAGAGCTGACGGACTGGTTCGACGCCCGCGATCCGAACCCGGCGGTACGCCCGGTGCCGGGTTACGGCGCAAAACTCCCGGTATGGCTGCTGGGTTCAAGCCTTTACAGCGCGCAGCTGGCCGCGCAGATGGGCCTGCCGTTCGCGTTCGCGTCGCATTTCGCGCCGGATATGCTGTTGCAGGCCCTGCACCTCTACCGCACGCACTTCCAGCCTTCTGAGCGCCTGGAAAAACCGTATGCGATGGTGTGCATTAATATCGTCGCCGCCGACAGCAATCGCGATGCGGAGTTTCTGTTTACCTCGATGCAGCAGGCCTTTGTGAAGCTGCGCCGCGGCGAAACCGGCCAGTTGCCGCCGCCAATTGCGTCTATGGAGAATTTCTGGAGCCCGGCGGAGCAGTACGGCGTTCAGCAGGCGCTCAGTATGTCGCTGGTCGGCGATAAAGCGAAAGTCCGCCACGGATTATTGTCCATACTGCGTGAAACCGACGCCGATGAGATTATGGTTAACGGCCAGATTTTCGATCACGACGCGCGGCTGCACTCGTTTGATCTCGCCATGCAGGTGCGGGAAGAACTGTTAAGCTAATGCGGTTTTCGCCCTCTCCCGCCGGGAGAGGGCAAAGCAATGATTACTGATAGACCGGCAGCAGGTTGAAGCTGGAAAGCAAGTGCACCACCGCGTTACCGAGCCCAAACAGCAGGATCAACGCAATCATCCCCTTTCCCCCCCAGACGCGAAAGTGCGGGCTGCCGAAGCGCTTACGTGATGCGCGCGCCAGCAGTGCCGGCACAATCGCCGCCCAGATAGTCGCCGCAAGGCCAGCATAGCCAATCGCATACAGAAAACCGTTCGGCCACAGCAGCCCGCCCGCCATCGGCGGTAAGAACGTCAGCAACGCCGTTTTGAGACGCCCGCGCGGCGAATCATCAAAGCCAAAAAGATCGGCCAGATAGTCAAACAGCCCCAGCGTCACGCCCAGGAAAGAACTCGCCACGGCGAAGTTGGAAAACACAATCAGCAGCACATCCAGCGTGCGGCTGTTCAGCACGTCGCTCAGCGCGCCCACCAGCACATCGATATTACCGCCCGCCTTCGCGATGCCGATAAATTCCGGGCGCGGAATGTTGCCCATCGTCGCCAGCAGCCAGACGATATAAAGCGCCAGCGCAATCAGCGTTCCCAGAACCAGGCAGCGAATAATCACGCCTGGCGCTTTACCGTAATATTTCATCAGGCTCGGCACGTTGCCGTGGTAGCCGAAAGACGCCAGGCAAAACGGCAGCGTCATTAAGAGATACGGCGTGTAACTCGGGCTTGCCTCAACGGTGTTAAACAGCGTGGCGGGCTCCACATGGCCCAGCAGGCCGCCGAACGTCAGAAAGAACGTGATGACCTTGGCACCCAGTACAATGGCCGTCATCCGGCTTACGGCATGCGTGGAGAGCCAGACGATAAACGCCACCACCAGCGCGAAGCCAAACCCTGCCAGCCGCGCGGGCACGTCGATATTCATGCCCGCGAGCGTGTGGTGGAGCACTGAGCCGCTGGCTGAGATATAGGCGTACGTCAGGATATAGAGCACAAACGCGACGGACGCGCCATTCACCACGTTCCAGCCCTTACCGAGCAAGTCGCGGGTGATGGTGTCGAAGCTGGCGCCGATATGGTAGTTGAGGTTGGCTTCCAGCAGCATTAACCCGGAATGCAGCATACAAAACCAGGTGAACACCAGAGCGAGCAGCGACCAGAAAAACCACGCGCCGGACATCACGACCGGCAGAGAGAACATGCCTGCGCCAATGATAGTACCGGCGATAATCACAACGCCGCTTAAAAGCGAAGGTGAAGCGCTGCGGGCAACGAGTGTGGTCATAAAGCTTTCCCGTGAAAGTGATGCTGATGATTCATTGTACCAGTACGCGAGTACAAAAAGGAGAAAAAATTATGGCTTTAATAAAGCATGACGTCTTCGGCTGGCCGCAGCGCAGTATGGCAGCGAATTTATCAGGCAGTCGCTTGCGATACAGCACGTTAGTTTTTTCGTCAGAAAGGCGTGCAGCCAGGAAGGATGGGACTCTGCAAGGCGAGCGCACTGAATCACGCCCATAAAAAAAGCCCCGGCATGGCCGGGGCTTGTTGTCAGACTTTCTGCGCTTATGCGTCGCCGAAACGACGGCGCGGGGTCGCTGCGTCATCACGACGCGGGCCGCGGCCGCCTTCACGACGATCGCCGCCGAAGCTACGACCGCCTTCGCGACGTTCGCCGCTGAAACGACGACCTTCGCCACGGCCTTCACCGCGACCGCCTTCACGACGTTCGCCACCGAAACCACGACCACCGCCGCCAGGACGACGATCGCCGCGCGGCTGTGCATCACCCATCAGCTGCATATTCATCGGCTTGTTCAGAATACGCGTACGGGTGAAGTGCTGCAGCACTTCGGTCGGCATGCCTTTCGGCAGCTCAATGGTGGAGTGAGACGCGAACAGCTTGATGTTACCGATGTAACGGCTGCTGATATCACCTTCGTTGGCGATAGCGCCCACAATGTGACGCACTTCGACGCCATCATCACGGCCCACTTCGATGCGGTACAGTTCCATATCGCCAGCGTCACGACGCTCACGACGCGGACGGTCTTCACCGTTGCGGTCGCCACGCGGGCCACGATCGTTACGGTCGCCACGACGCTCGAAACGGTCATCGCGATCGCGGAATTCACGCTTCGGACGCATCGGCGCATCCGGCGGCAGGATCAGCGGACGTTCGCCCTGCGCCATTTTCAGCAACGCAGCAGCCAGCGTTTCCACATCCAGCTCGCCTTCCGGCTGAAGCTTGGTCAGCAGCGCACGGTACTGGTCCAGATCGCTGCTTTCCAGCTGCTGCTGGACTTTCGCGGCGAATTTTTCCAGACGGCGTTTGCCCAGCAGTTCTGCGTTCGGCAGCTCTACTTCCGGAATGGTCAGCTTCATGGTGCGTTCAATGTTACGCAGCAGACGACGCTCACGGTTCTCAACGAACAGCAGCGCACGACCTGCACGGCCCGCACGACCGGTACGGCCGATACGGTGAACGTAAGACTCGGAGTCCATCGGGATGTCGTAGTTCACCACAAGGCTGATACGCTCAACGTCCAGACCACGCGCCGCAACGTCGGTTGCGATCAGGATATCCAGACGACCGTCTTTCAGACGCTCCAGCGTCTGCTCGCGCAGGGCCTGGTTCATGTCACCGTTCAGCGCGGCGCTGTTGTAGCCGCTGCGCTCCAGCGCTTCAGCCACTTCCAGGGTCGCGTTTTTGGTGCGCACGAAGATAATCGCCGCGTCAAAATCTTCCGCTTCCAGGAAACGCACCAGCGCTTCGTTTTTACGCATGCCGTACACAGACCAGTAGCTCTGGCTGATGTCCGGGCGAGTGGTGACGCTGGACTGGATGCGCACTTCCTGCGGCTCTTTCATAAAGCGGCGGGTGATGCGACGAATCGCTTCCGGCATGGTCGCGGAGAAGAGCGCGGTCTGATGTTCAGCCGGGATCTGCGCCATGATGGTTTCAACGTCTTCGATGAAGCCCATACGCAGCATTTCGTCTGCTTCGTCCAGTACCAGGCCTTTCAGGTTAGAAAGATCCAGCGTGCCGCGCTTGAGGTGATCCAGCAGACGGCCCGGCGTACCGACCACAATCTGCGGACCCTGGCGCAGTGCGCGCAGCTGCACGTCATAACGCTGGCCGCCATACAGGGCCACGACGTTTACGCCATGCATATGTTTAGAGAAATCGGTCATGGCTTCAGCAACCTGAACCGCCAGTTCGCGGGTCGGAGCCAGAACCAGAATCTGCGGCGCGCGCAGAGTTTCATCAATGTTGTGGAGCAGCGGCAGTGAGAACGCTGCGGTTTTGCCGCTACCGGTCTGGGCCATACCCAGAACGTCGCGACCACCCAGCAGATGCGGAATACATTCTGCCTGGATTGGAGATGGTTTTTCGTAACCCAGATCGTTAAGGGCTTCAAGGATTGGAGCCTTCAGGCCCAGATCAGTAAAAGTGGTTTCGAATTCAGCCATGTAGTACGAGTGCCTCAGAATTAATGGCGGCCAGTCTACATAACTCATCGTGAAAATTTTCTGCAATTTTCATTAAAAGTGTGAACCGGCTCAAAGTAGGTGTATTAACGAACAAACAAGCCCTCACCGGTTAAGGTGATGACTTTAGTAAAAAAATCCGTGGGCTGAAATGTTCGTCAGCTATTGCTGGTCCGATTCTGCCAGGTCATCTTGCTCCTGGCCCAAGAGCGCTAATTCCAACAATGCATAACGGTGCTCAACGAAGTTGTGGACGTTGTTAGCAACCGCTAATTTGAACAGTGCCGTGGCGCTGTCCTTATCCCCCAGACTTAGGTAGTACTTACCTAAATAGAAGTTGGTTTCACTGAGATGCTCAGCGAGCGAGGTGTTATCCGTTGCGTCTGCCTTCAGGCGTTCCATTAGCGTTTTTTCGCTAATGTCGCCGAGCCAGAATTCGACAATGTTCCATCCCCACTGTTCTTTGTCCGATTTCTCAAAGCGTTCTTGCAAGGCCGCTTTGGCCTGTTTCTCATCCATTTTGCTTTCAGCAAGGAAGAGCCACAGACTACGGAAAGGATCATTGGGATCGTCGTGATAAAACGCCAGCAGATCATCTTGCGCTAATCGGTAACGTCCGCCGTAATAGAGGGCGATACCGCGATTCAAATGCGCGTAGTTGTAAGTTGGATCAAGCTCAAGTACAGAATCAAACGCTTCATAGGCAGCATCAAAATTGCCTGCCTGCGTTAAATAAATGCCTAAGTAGTTGAATACTTCAGGCATATCGGGTCGGATAGCCAGCGCTTGTGAAAAATCATTTCGCGCCAGTGCCCGCAAACCAAGACTATCATACAACACTCCGCGCTCATATAAAAGCTGTGCGCGTTCATCATCGGTTAAAGCCCGACTTGCGAGGATCTGCTCCATGCGTGCGAGGATCACTTCTTGCTGCAAGGCCGGTTGCAATGGCACCGCCAGGACCTCGCTCTTACGCCAGGCAGAGTTGCTGCATCCTGCCAGCGTGAGTGCTGTCGCAACGAAACACCAGCGCAATAAAGGCTTCATTTCCTACTCCCGAAGACAACTATTGGATGAACGTCCTGTCCCCCGGCTGCAAACGGGGCATCCTGCCTCGTAACAAATGGCTCTCCGTGTCGCCACGGAGAGCTAAACGGCAAACCTTACTCGGCTTCCGGCGCAGCAGGGGCTGCTGCTTCCTGAGTCTGCTCGGTTGCTTCTTTGATGCTCAGACGTACGCGGCCCTGACGGTCAACTTCCAGTACCTTAACCGGTACTTCCTGACCCATCTGCAGATAGTCGGTCACTTTCTCAACGCGCTTGTCGGCGATCTGAGAGATATGTACCAGACCTTCTTTACCGCCGCCGATAGCGACGAAGGCACCGAAGTCAACGATGCGGGTCACTTTACCATTGTAGATACGGCCCACTTCGATTTCAGCGGTAATCTCTTCGATACGACGAATTGCGTGTTTCGCTTTCTCGCCGTCGGTCGCTGCAATTTTCACCGTGCCGTCATCTTCGATTTCGATGGTGGTGCCGGTTTCTTCAGTCAGCGCACGAATCACAGAGCCGCCTTTACCGATCACGTCTTTGATCTTGTCCGGGCTGATCTTGATGGTGTGAATACGCGGTGCGAACTGAGAGATATCGCCACGCGGTGCGTTGATAGCCTGTTCCATCACGCCAAGAATGTGCAGACGCGCACCTTTAGCCTGATTCAGCGCCACCTGCATGATCTCTTTGGTGATGCCTTCGATTTTGATATCCATCTGCAGCGCAGTGATACCTTCACGGGAACCGGCTACTTTGAAGTCCATGTCGCCCAGGTGGTCTTCATCACCCAGAATGTCGGACAGTACGACAAAGTTTTCGCCTTCTTTCACCAGACCCATCGCAATACCCGCGACAGCGGCTTTAATCGGCACGCCCGCGTCCATCAGCGCCAGAGAAGCGCCACACACGGAAGCCATGGAAGAAGAACCATTGGATTCGGTGATTTCAGACACCACGCGGACGGTGTACGGGAAGCGGTCAGCTGCCGGCATGACTGCCAGTACGCCGCGTTTCGCCAGACGACCGTGACCGATTTCACGACGCTTCGGAGAACCGACCATGCCGGTTTCGCCGACAGAGTACGGAGGGAAGTTGTAGTGGAACAGGAAGCGGTCAGTACGCTCGCCCATCAGTTCGTCGATATTCTGCGCGTCGCGTTCGGTACCGAGCGTCGCGGTAACCAGCGCCTGCGTTTCACCACGGGTGAACAGCGCGGAGCCGTGAGTACGCGGCAGTACGCCAGTGCGCACGTCCAGGCCACGGATCATGTCTTTTTCGCGACCATCGATACGCGGTTCGCCAGCCAGTACGCGGGAACGAACAACGTTCTTCTCGATAGCGTGCAGGATGTCGCCCAGCTCGTTTTCGTCAAGCGCGTCGCCTTCGGCCTGTTCAGCCTGCAATGCCGCGATGACGTCCGCTTTGATAGCGTCGATCTGGCTGTAACGTTCTTGTTTATCAGTGATGCGGTACGCGTCGCTCAGACGAGATTCAGCCAGCGCTTTCACGCGCGCGTTGAGCGCTTCGTTAGCGGCTTCAGGCTGCCAGTCCCAGCGCGGTTTGCCCGCTTCTTTCACCAGATCGTTGATATTCTGAATCACAACCTGCTGCTGCTCGTGGCCGAACACCACGGCGCCCAGCATCTGATCTTCGCTCAGCAGTTCAGCTTCGGATTCCACCATCAGCACGGCGCTTTCAGTACCAGCGACAACCAGATCCAGTTTGCTGGATTTCAGCTCATCCTGGGTCGGGTTCAGTACGTACTGGTCGTTGATGTAACCCACGCGCGCGGCACCAATCGGGCCGTTGAATGGAATACCGGACAGAGACAGCGCAGCGGACGCGCCAATCATCGCAACGATATCCGGGTTAACCTGTGGGTTAACGGAAACAACGGTCGCGATAACCTGAACTTCGTTAACGAAGCCTTCCGGGAACAGCGGACGCAGCGGGCGGTCAATCAGACGCGCGATCAGCGTTTCGCCTTCGCTCGGACGGCCTTCACGACGGAAGAAACCGCCCGGGATGCGGCCAGCAGCGTAGGTACGCTCCTGATAGTTAATGGTCAGCGGGAAAAAGTCCTGGCCCGGCTTCGCTTTTTTAGCACCAACTACGGTCACGAATACCGCAGTGTCATCCATGCTTACCATAACGGCAGCAGTGGCCTGACGAGCCATCATTCCGGTTTCAAGAGTGACAGTATGTTGACCATACTGAAATTTGCGGACGATCGGATTAAGCAAAATTATACCCTTTCTAAATGAAGAACAGCACGCCCAAAGCCGTGCTGACAGTACCCGATCTTCTTTGCATCCTCGCGACTAATGACAACCTTAACCCGCCTGTGCGGATAAAGCCTCTCATTAGCCGCGCGAACCTCTGCAACGAAGATCATACTTAGCAACAATACATGAGTTTACTCGTAATTGCTGCCGTCTGGTCGAAAAAAGGGGCCGTAAAGGCCCCCTTTTCTGAAACTCGCAGTGATTAGCGACGCAGACCCAGGCGCTCGATCAGCGCAGTGTAGCGTGCTACATCTTTACGTTTCAGGTAGTCGAGCAGTTTACGACGCTGAGAAACCATGCGCAGCAGACCACGACGGCTGTGGTGATCTTTTTTGTGCTCTGCAAAGTGACCCTGCAGGTGGTTGATCTGCGCAGTCAGCAGGGCAACCTGAACTTCGGTAGAACCGCTGTCGTTCTCACCACGACCAAACTCAGAAACGATTTTAGCTTTAGCTTCAACGCTTAGAGACATTTTTAACTCCAGTTTATAAAAAATAAGGGTGCCGATCTCTAATTCAGCCACCCGAGGCTACATCTGCATTTAAAATGACGATGTAGTGTTTAGCCGCAATATTCTACCTGTCGCGGCCTGTTATCGCAAGGTAACGACGAGGATTAAACCGGATACTCTACGACCAGACGGCGAGGTGCCACGCGCCCTTCGTTGTCGATTTCACCCATGCCGAGAAACTTCTGCGCTTCGCCTTCCGTTACGCGAACAAGGCCCTCTGTCGGCGCGCCCGTAGTGCGTACCGGATTGCCGTTCTTAAAGTATACGGATGACGTCAGCGGCAGGTTCACCACAGGGTAATCCGCAGCCGGGCTGTCCATCGGCATTAACAGTGGATCGAGCAACTCAGACGGCGCGATATCACGCGTCTGTGCTTCTTCAAGCAGCGCGTTGAGCTGCTCAAGCGTTACCATACGCTCGACAGGATATTTGCTGACTGCCAGACGACGCAGATAAATCACATGCGCGCCGCAGCCGAGCTTCTCGCCCAAATCGTCAATGATGGTGCGGATGTAAGTCCCTTTCGAGCAGTGCACTTCCAGCTCAAGCTCATCGCCTTCATGACGAATAAACAGCAGTTCATAAACCGTAATCGGGCGCGCTTCGCGCGGCACTTCAATCCCCTGACGCGCATACTCGTACAGCGGTTTACCCTGATACTTCAGCGCCGAGAACATGGTCGGCACCTGCAAGGTGTCGCCACGGAAGCTTTCCAGCGCATCCTGCAGTTGCTGCTCGCTGAACGTAACCGGGCGCTCTTCCACCACCGTGCCGTCAGCATCGGAAGTGTCAGTACGCTGGCCAAGACGCGCAATCACGCGATAGCGTTTGTCGGAATCGAGAAGATACTGAGAAAACTTGGTCGCTTCACCGAGGCAGATGGGCAGCATGCCGGTCGCCAGCGGGTCCAGCGCGCCGGTGTGACCAGCGCGATTGGCGTTATAAATACGTTTTACTTTTTGCAGCGCATCGTTGGAGGAGAGCCCCTGCGGCTTATCCAGCAACAATACGCCATGCACATCGCGACCGCGACGACGAGGACGACTCATTATTCCTCCTTGTCGTCGTCCGGATTAACGCGACGCTCTTCGTCGTGTTTCACTACGCTGGTGACCAGGTTGGACATCCGCATCCCTTCGACCAGGGAGTTGTCGTAGAAGAAGGTCAGTTCCGGCACGATGCGCAGACGCATCGCTTTGCCCAGCAGGGAGCGAATAAAGCCAGACGCGTCCTGCAGCGCTTTGATACCGGCTTTTACCGCCGCTTCGTCTTTATCGTTCAGGAACGTCACGAACACTTTGGCATACGCCAGGTCGCGGGATACTTCAACGCCTGATACGGTGGTCATCAGCCCAACGCGCGGATCTTTGATTTCGCGCTGCAGAATGATGGCAATCTCTTTTTGCATCTCCTGCGCCACGCGCTGCGGGCGACCAAATTCTTTCGCCATAATAAAATCTCCAGACAAAAAAGGGGCTATTAGCCCCTTTTGAATAGTCATACCGGGTGGCGCTTCGCTAACCCGGCCTACAAAATGTGTCCTAATCCAGGCCCGGCAGACGCAGTGCGCCGGGCATAACAGGGATTAGTCGATGCTGCGCTGGATTTCGATGATCTCGAAGACTTCGATCATGTCGCCAACACGGACGTCGTTGTAGTTCTTAACGCCGATACCACATTCCATGCCGTTACGGACTTCGTTAACGTCATCTTTGAAGCGGCGCAGGGATTCCAGCTCGCCTTCATAGATAACCACGTTGTCGCGCAGTACGCGGATTGGGTTATGACGCTTAATCGTGCCTTCGGTAACCATACAGCCCGCGATCGCGCCGAATTTCGGCGATTTGAACACGTCACGTACTTCGGCCAGACCAATGATCTGCTGTTTCAGCTCAGGCGACAGCATGCCGCTCATCGCCGCTTTCACTTCGTCGATCAGATTATAGATAACGGAGTAGTAGCGCAGATCCAGGCTTTCCGCTTCGATAACACGGCGCGCAGAGGCATCGGCACGAACGTTGAAGCCCACCAGGATGGCGTTGGAAGCCGCAGCCAGCGTGGCGTCGGTTTCGGTGATACCACCCACGCCCGAGCCAACAATCTTCACCTTCACTTCGTCGGTGGAGAGTTTCAGCAGGGAGTCGGAAATCGCTTCTACGGAGCCCTGTACGTCGGCTTTCAGCACGATGTTGACTTCGTGAACTTCGCCCTCGGTCATATTCGCGAACATGTTCTCGAGTTTCGATTTCTGCTGACGCGCCAGTTTGACTTCGCGGAATTTACCCTGACGATAGAGCGCCACTTCACGCGCTTTCTTCTCATCACGCACCACGGTCACTTCGTCACCCGCGGCAGGAACGCCGGAGAGACCCAGAATCTCAACAGGAATGGACGGACCGGCTTCCTGGACTTCCTGGTTCAGTTCGTTACGCATCGCACGCACGCGGCCATATTCGAAGCCACACAGCACGATATCGCCTTTGTTCAGCGTACCTTCGCGAACCAGAACGGTAGCGACCGGACCACGACCTTTATCCAGGAAGGATTCGATAACCACGCCGCTCGCCATACCTTTACGTACCGCTTTCAGTTCCAGAACTTCGGACTGCAGCAGGATGGCGTCCAGCAGCTCATCGATACCGGTACCCGCTTTCGCAGAAACGTGGACGAACTGGCAATCGCCGCCCCACTCTTCCGGGATGATGCCGTGCTGAGACAGTTCGTTTTTAACGCGATCCGGATCGGCATCAGGCTTATCGATTTTGTTCACCGCAACGACAACCGGCACTTTCGCCGCTTTCGCATGCTGGATAGCTTCGATGGTCTGAGGCATCACGCCGTCGTCCGCCGCAACCACCAGAACCACGATATCCGTTGCCTGCGCACCACGTGCACGCATCGCGGTAAACGCGGCGTGACCCGGGGTATCCAGGAAGGTGATCATGCCGTTATCGGTCTGCACATGGTATGCACCGATGTGCTGGGTAATGCCGCCCGCTTCGCCAGATGCCACTTTCGTGGAACGGATATAGTCGAGCAGAGAGGTTTTACCGTGGTCAACGTGACCCATGATGGTCACAACCGGCGCGCGCGGCTCAGCCTGTGCGCCCATGTCACGGTCGCTCATTACCGCTTCTTCCAGCTCGTTTTCACGACGCAGGATAACTTTGTGGCCCATCTCTTCAGCAACCAGCTGCGCGGTTTCCTGATCGATGACCTGGTTGATGGTTGCCATCGCGCCGAGCTTCATCATCGCTTTGATAACCTGAGAGCCTTTTACAGCCATCTTGTTAGCGAGTTCAGCCACGGTGATGGTTTCACCGATAACAACGTCACGGTTAACCGCCTGAGCCGGCTTGTTGAAGCCCTGCTGCAGGGAGCTGCCTTTACGCTTGCCGCCTTTGCCGCCGCGAACGGCTGCACGGGCTTCTTCACGATCCGCTTTGGATTCGGAATGTTTATTGCTTTTCTTCTGGCGTGCGACTTTCGCTGGACGCGCGCGACCACGGCCGCCTTCTACTTCACGGTCGCTGTCATCTTCTGCCTGACGCGCATGCTGTGAAGTGGTGACATGGTAGTCGCTGGTATCTTCAGATTCTTCTTCGCTGCCGCTTTCCCACTTGGTCGCGTTCTCTTCAGCCATACGACGGGCTTCTTCCGCTACGCGACGGGCATTTTCTTCCAGCTTGCGACGCGCTTCTTCTTCGGCCTTGCGCTTAAGTTCAAGGGCTTCAGCTTCGCGGCGGGCTTTTTCCGCCTGAGCAGCTTTGCTCACTTCGTCAGTTTGTTGATTGCTCACTTTGCTCGTTTCCGCAGCTTCACGTTTCGCTTTATCAGCGGCATCGCGTTTAGCTTGTTCTTCAGCTTCACGTTTAGCCTTATCGCCGGCTTCACGCTTGGCTTTTTCCTCTGCCTCTCGCTTGGCAGCTTCCTCTGCTTCACGACGGGCCTGCTCTTCCGCCTCACGCTTCGCCTGTTCTTCCGCGGCGAGACGCTCTGCCTCTTGCGGATCACGTTTTACAAAGGTGCGTTTTTTGCGGACTTCGATCTGTACCGACTTACTTTTCCCGCCGGTACCCTGAATATTTAAAGTACTGCGCGTTTTGCGCTGTAAAGTCAACTTATCCGGCCCTGAGCCATGTTCGCGGTTCAGGTGCGCCAGTAAGGCTTGTTTCTCTTGTGCCGTCACAGAGTCTTCAGCGGACTTCGGGATCCCTGCATCAGCGAATTGCTGTACCAGGCGGTCCACGGAGGTCTGAATCTCTGCGGCCAGCGCTTTTACGGTTACATCAGTCATGCTGTTCCTTCCTGCTACAGTTTATTACGCTTCGTCGCTAAACCAGCGGATGTTACGAGCGGCCATGATAAGCTCACCGGCTTTCTCATCGGTCAACCCTTCGATATCCGCGAGGTCGTCCACGCCCTGATCGGCGAGGTCATCAAGCGTACACACACCGCGCGCAGCGAGTTTGTAAGCCAGCGTGCGATCCATGCCTTCAAGGTTCAGCAGATCGTCAGCCGGTTTGTTATCGCCGAGGCTCTCTTCCTGAGCCAGCGCAAGGGTGGTGAGCGCGTTCTTAGCACGTTCGCGTAATGCTTCCACGGTCGGCTCATCCAGGCCGTCAATTTCCAGCAGCTCTTTCATCGGCACATAAGCCAGTTCTTCGAGCGTGGAGAAGCCTTCTTCCACCAGAACCGTGGCGAACTCTTCATCAATATCGAGATACTTAGTGAAAGTATCGATAGCGGCGTGCGCTTCAGCCTGATGCTTGGCCTGAAGGTCTTCAACGGTCATGACGTTGAGTTCCCAGCCGCTCAGCTGTGAAGCAAGACGCACGTTCTGGCCGTTACGGCCGATAGCCTGCGCCAGATTGCCCGCTTCGACGGCGATATCCATGGTGTGTTTGTCTTCATCCACCACGATAGAGGCTACATCTGCCGGTGCCATGGCGTTGATAACGAACTGCGCAGGATTATCATCCCACAGCACGATATCAATACGCTCGCCGCCAAGCTCGGTCGACACAGCCTGAACACGCGCGCCACGCATGCCTACGCAGGCACCGACCGGGTCGATACGCTTGTCGTTGGTTTTCACCGCGATTTTAGCGCGTGAGCCCGGATCGCGAGCTGCCGCTTTAATTTCAATCACTTCTTCGCCGATTTCCGGTACTTCGATGCGGAACAGCTCGATCAGCATCTCCGGCTTGGCGCGAGTGACAAACAGCTGAGCGCCGCGTGCTTCAGGACGGACAGCGTACAGTACGCCGCGGATACGGTCGCCCGGACGGAAGTTTTCACGCGGCAGCATGTCTTCACGCAGAATGACCGCTTCAGCATTGCTGCCGAGGTCCAGCGTGATGTTTTCGCGGTTCACTTTTTTCACCACGCCGGTGATGATTTCACCTTCATGCTCGCGGAACTGGTCAACGACCATCGCGCGCTCAGCTTCACGCACTTTCTGTACGATGACCTGTTTCGCGGTCTGCGTGGTGATACGGTCAAACGTTACGGATTCAATCTGATCTTCAACGTAGTCGCCAACATTCAGGCTCGGATCTTCGTAACGTGCCGCTTCCAGCGTGATTTCTCGGGTCGGCTGGGTAACTTCTTCGACAATGACCCAGCGGCGGAACGTATCGAAATCACCGCTTTTACGGTCGATGCTCACGCGAACATCGATCTCTTGTTCATATTTTTTCTTGGTTGCCGTAGCCAGGGCGCTTTCCAGCGCTTCAAAAATTTTCTCGCGCGGAACCGCTTTTTCGTTGGAAACTGCTTCGACAACAGCCAAAATTTCTTTATTCATCAGGGGCCTTCGCCTCAATCCAGACTGTTAAAATTGGGGTACCAGGTTCGCTCTCTGGATGTTGCTGAGCGCGAACACTTCATCTTTGCCGTCAACTGCAACGGTAATCATCTCGCCATCAACGGCTTTAATGATCCCCTGCCACTTACGACGATTCTGTACCGCCATACGCAGTACCAGTGTCACCTCTTCACCAGTGTAACGGGCGTAATGTTCGGCAGTGAAGAGAGGACGGTCGAGGCCAGGCGAGGAGACTTCCAGGTTATAAGCCACCGTAATAGGGTCTTCGACATCCAGAACGGAGCTAACCTGGTGGCTGACATCAGCACAATCGTCAACAGTGATGCCATCTTCACTATCAATATAGATGCGCAGCGTCGATGTGCGACCGCGAATGAATTCGATGCCGACGAGTTCGTAGCCCAGCGCTTCCACCGGTGCCGTAATCATCTCTGTTAATTTTTGCTCTAATGTGGACAAGCCCACCCCCGGGACATAAAAAAAGGGCATATAGCCCAGTTATTCTTTAGCCAGATAACAAAAAACCCCGATAAATCGGGGCTTTTAATAACTGAACCCTGTAAACCGCGATGCGCGGCCCGGAACACCTTCCAGGGAATTTTCTTTCAAAAACGGTGAGGAAGGCATTCGCTGCACTTCACAGTATATTTGAAAAACAACTCTCAGGGAAAGTGGTTGCGGGGGCCGGATTTGAACCGACGACCTTCGGGTTATGAGCCCGACGAGCTACCATGCTGCTCCACCCCGCGTCCGAAAACGTGGCAAATACTACGCCTTTAACGTCTAAATTGCAAGTTTTGCTGGGATTTGGTACCGAGGACGGGACTTGAACCCGTAAGCCCAATCGGGCACTACCACCTCAAGGTAGCGTGTCTACCAATTCCACCACCTCGGCACTATAGTGCGCAGTTTCTGTTTACTGCGCGAAGCTGACAAATTAACGCGGGATATCGCTGGTCGGCTTAGCCGGCGCTGCGGGCTGAGTCTGCTCAGTTTTTGCTGGCGCAGTCAGGTTTTCCCACTCGCTTCCTTTATTGGTTTTGTTGCTGTTAATGTTACCCAGCACCAGGCTGATAATGAAGAACAGGGTTGCCAGCACAGCGGTCATACGGGTCATGAAGTTACCAGAACCACTTGAACCGAACAGCGTAGCTGAAGCGCCTGCGCCAAAAGAGGCTCCCATATCAGCGCCTTTACCTTGCTGCAGCATGATAAGACCAACAAGGCCCAGCGCTACAATAAGGAAAACTACCAAAAGAGCTTCGTACATAATCAACCTGTTCCTTGCGGGGTTACCGCAGCCAATTGCTTCAAACCAATAAAGCAGGGGTATTTGTCATTCCCTACTGAAGCGGGTGTGAATACTAACGAAAGAGTCATGGGCGCGCAAGCGCAATTTCATCGACAAATGCTGACTGCGGAAAAAAACGGCAAAACGCGCTAAAACGGCGATTTTAAAGGCGACTTTCGTCGCCTTTTTAAACGCTCGGGGCTTAAACGGCTTTCACGGCATCCGCGATACGATGCGCAAACTCCGTCACCTGCGCTTCGTTTTCGCCTTCCACCATCACGCGGATAAGCGGCTCGGTACCGGATTTACGCAGCAGCACGCGCCCGCGTTTGCCGAGCGCTTGCTCCACTTCTTCAGTTACCGCTTTCACCGTGTCATGTTCCAGCGGGTCGCCGCTGCCTGGCGTGAAACGAACATTTACCAGAATTTGCGGAAACAGCTTCATACCGCTGCAGAGATCGTGCAGGCTCATATGGTTACGCGCAATCGCCGTTAACACCTGCAAGGCAGCCACAATGCCGTCGCCTGTGGTGGTTTTATCCAGCAGGATAACGTGACCTGAGTTTTCGGCACCGATGCGCCAGCCTTTTTCCTGCATTTTTTCCAGCACGTAACGGTCGCCCACTTTCGCGCGCGCAAACGGAATACCAAGCTGTTTGAGAGCGACTTCCAGCCCCATGTTGCTCATGAGCGTGCCGACCGCGCCGCCGCGCAACTGGCCCTGACGCAGTCCTTCACGGGCAATGATATACAGGATCTGGTCGCCATCTACTTTGTTGCCTTCATGGTCGACCATAATGACGCGGTCGCCATCGCCGTCAAACGCAATACCCAGATCGGCTTTCTCGGCTACGACGCGCTCCTGCAGCAAACGAACATCGGTCGCGCCGCATTTTTCGTTGATGTTCAGGCCATCCGGCTCAGAGCCGATGGTTACGACGCGCGCGCCCAGCTCGCGCAGTACATTTGGCGCAATGTGATACGTCGCGCCGTTCGCGCAATCCACCACAATCTTCAGCCCGTTCAGGCTGAGCTCATTCGGGAATGTGCCTTTGCAAAATTCGATATAACGGCCTGCGGCATCCACAATGCGGCTCGCTTTACCGAGCTCGGCGGAATCCACGCAGCTGATCTCTTTCTCAAGCTCAGCTTCGATAGCCTCTTCCACTTCATCAGGCAGTTTCGTGCCTTCAATGGAGAAAAATTTGATGCCATTATCGTAGAACGGGTTATGAGAGGCAGAAATGACAATGCCGGCCTCGGCACGAAAAGTACGCGTCAAATAGGCTACGGCTGGCGTAGGCATCGGCCCGGTAAACAGCGCAGACAGCCCTGCCGCAGCCAGGCCCGCTTCCAGTGCGGATTCCAGCATGTAACCGGAAATACGGGTGTCCTTGCCGATAATGACTTTGCGGGAGCCGTGACGCGCCAGCACTTTTCCTGCCGCCCAGCCAAGCTTCAGGACAAAATCAGGGGTAATTGGCGCATCGCCCACGCGACCGCGAATGCCATCGGTCCCAAAATATTTACGGTTACTCATAGTATTTTTTATCCTTCGCTGAAAGAGTTGCTTCCACCACGCGCATCGCTTCGACCGTCTCTTTGACGTCATGAACGCGAACGATCTGCGCGCCCTGCATCGCCGCCATCACCGCACAGGCAAGGCTTCCAGGCAAGCGCTGATCGGGTCCGACGTTAAGTAACTGGCCAATCATCGATTTACGCGACATTCCCACCAGCAAAGGCATTCCGAAACGCCGGAATTCTGAAAGCCGGGCGAGAAGCTGGTAATTGTGGGTCAGATTTTTACCGAAACCGAATCCCGGGTCGAGTATGATTTTTTCTTTTGTAATGCCCGCCGCCTCGCAACGGGCGATGTGCTGCTCAAAAAAACGTGTGACGTCGGCAAAGACATCGTCGTAATGCGGTGCCTGCTGCATCGTTTTCGGCTGGCCCTGCATATGCATCAGGCAAACCGGCAATCCGCTCTCTGCCGCCGCCTCAAGCGCGCCCGGCTCTGTCAGCGATCGAATATCGTTAATGATATGCGCCCCGGCACGCGCCGATTCACGGATCACTTCCGGTTTAGAGGTATCGACAGACACCCAGACTTCAAAGCGCTGCGCCAGTGCTTCCACCACCGGTACCACGCGGGAAAGCTCTTCTTCCACGCTCACTTCCGCTGCTCCGGGGCGCGTCGACTCGCCGCCAACATCAATGATGGTCGCACCGGCGTTAATCATCGCGTTCGCGTGTTTCACCGCCTCTGTGAGCGTGTTGTGCTGACCGCCATCAGAGAAAGAGTCCGGTGTAACATTCAGGATCCCCATAACATGCGGGTGAGAAAGTTCGAGCGTTAAGCCCTGAGCGAAGAGTTTCATTGCCATTCCCTTATAAACTTGAATGAACGAAAACAGAAAACCCCGGACAGGCCGGGGTTTTAATTAATACAGCGGTGCTACAGCAGGCAATTATTTATCGCCAAACTGCTCAGACATGGTGTTGCCCGGGTTCGGCGTACGCGGTTCATCGACCGGACGCGGAGCACGCGGCGTACCGTTGCTGTCAGAGTTATTGTTGGCACCCGGATCTTCCCAGCCTGCCGGCGGGCGAACATCACGGCGAGCCATCAGATCGTCGATTTGCGGCGCGTCGATGGTTTCATACTTCATCAGCGCGTCTTTCATGGCATGCAGGATGTCCATGTTATCGTTCAGGATCTGACGAGCGCGGTTGTAGTTACGTTCAATCAGGGCTTTAACTTCCTGATCGATGATACGCGCTGTTTCATCTGACATATGCTTGGCTTTCGCCACGCTACGGCCCAGGAATACTTCGCCCTCTTCTTCCGCATACAGCAGCGGACCAAGTTTGTCGGAGAAGCCCCACTGGGTCACCATGTTACGCGCCAGATTCGTCGCGACTTTAATATCGTTAGACGCACCGGTGGAGACATGCTCCGGCCCGTAGATAATCTCTTCCGCCAGACGACCGCCGTACAGCGTGGAGATCTGGCTTTCCAGTTTCTGACGGCTGGCGCTGATAGCGTCGCCCTCAGGCAGGAAGAACGTGACGCCAAGCGCGCGACCGCGCGGGATAATCGTCACTTTATGCACCGGATCGTGCTCCGGCACCAGGCGGCCGATAATCGCATGGCCCGCTTCGTGATAAGCGGTGGATTCTTTCTGCGCTTCCGTCATCACCATGGAGCGGCGTTCCGCACCCATCATGATTTTGTCTTTCGCTTTCTCGAACTCAACCATTGAAACGACGCGCTTGTTACCGCGTGCGGCAAACAGCGCCGCTTCGTTGACCAGGTTTGCGAGATCGGCACCGGAGAAGCCAGGGGTACCGCGCGCAATGATTGCCGCGTCGATATCCGGCGCCAGCGGTACGCGACGCATATGCACTTTGAGAATCTGCTCACGGCCACGCACGTCCGGCAGACCAACCACAACCTGGCGGTCGAAACGGCCTGGACGCAGCAGCGCAGGGTCAAGCACGTCAGGACGGTTAGTCGCCGCGATGACAATAATGCCTTCGTTGCCTTCAAAACCATCCATCTCAACCAGCATCTGGTTCAGAGTCTGTTCACGTTCATCGTGACCACCGCCAAGACCCGCGCCGCGCTGACGACCCACCGCATCGATTTCATCGATAAAGATAATGCACGGTGCCGCTTTTTTAGCTTGCTCGAACATATCGCGAACACGGGACGCGCCCACACCCACGAACATTTCTACGAAGTCAGAACCGGAAATAGTAAAGAACGGCACTTTCGCCTCGCCCGCGATGGCTTTCGCCAGCAGGGTTTTACCAGTACCCGGCGGGCCGACCATCAGGACGCCCTTCGGAATTTTACCGCCCAGCTTCTGGAAACGGCTCGGCTCTCGCAGGTATTCCACCAGCTCACCGACTTCCTCTTTCGCTTCGTCACAACCGGCCACGTCAGCGAAAGTGGTTTTAATCTGATCTTCCGTCAGCATGCGCGCTTTGCTTTTGCCGAACGACATGGCGCCTTTGCCACCGCCGCCCTGCATCTGACGCATGAAGAATATCCAGACCCCAATCAGCAGCAGCATCGGGAACCAAGAGATGAAGATAGTGGCCAGCAGGCTCTGCTCTTCAGGCGGTTCACCAACAACTTTTACGTTTTTGGTCAGCAGGTTATCAAGGAGTTTGGGATCGTTTACGGGAATATAAGTCGTGTATCGGTTACTATCTTTCTTGGTAACGTTGATTTCACGTCCGTTGATACGCGCTTCGCGAACCTGGTCCTGGTTAACTTCTTGCAGGAAGGTAGAGTAATCCACCCTACGGCCACTCGACTCGCTGGGCCCAAAGCTCTGGAATACTGACATCAGCACAACTGCGATGACCAGCCAGAGTATTAGGTTTTTCGCCATGTCACTCAAGGGATTAACCTCATATTACAACTGTGTTAACAAACAGCGTCAGGGTACTATAGTTTGCGCCCGGTCGCTACAATGTACACTTCACGTGAACGGGCACGAGAAGAGTCCGGCTTACGAACTTTAACCTTCGTAAACAGGGAGCGAATTTCCCGCAGGTACTCATCGAAACCTTCGCCCTGAAACACCTTCACTACAAAACTGCCACCCGGTGCCAGCACATCCCGACACATCTCGAGCGCCAGTTCCACCAGATACATGGCGCGGGGGATATCCACAGCCGGAGTCCCGCTCATGTTCGGTGCCATATCTGACATGACAACCTGTACTTTACTGTCACCCACGCGTTCCAGTAACGCCTTCATGACTAATTCATCACGAAAGTCGCCCTGAAGGAAGTCCACACCAACGATAGGATCCATTGGTAAAAGATCGCAAGCGATAATACGGCCTGCTCCTCCGATTTGCGTGACCACATACTGTGACCATCCGCCAGGCGCGGCGCCAAGATCGACAACCGTCATGCCTGGTTTAAAAATCTTGTCACTTTGCTGTATTTCATCAAGTTTAAACCAGGCACGGGAACGTAACCCTTTTTTCTGCGCCTGTTGAACATATTTATCGCTAAAGTGTTCCTGAAGCCAGCGACTGGAGCTGGCAGAACGCTTTTTACCTGTCATTTCACATTCCATCCGGGTTCATCGTGAGCCGCAGGCTCAAAAACCCACGTTTTGCCATTTGGCGATAATTGGGAGATGGCGGTAGAATGACCCGTTTTCAATCCCAACGTAAGCAAAAAATACGATGAATCTGAGTACTAAACAAAAACAGCACCTGAAAGGTCTCGCCCATCCGCTCAAGCCGGTGGTTATGCTTGGCAATAATGGTTTGACCGAAGGGGTACTGGCCGAGATTGAGCAAGCGCTTGAGCACCATGAGTTAATTAAGGTGAAGATCGCCACTGAAGACCGCGAAACTAAGACCCTGATTGTGGATGCCATCGTACGTGAAACCGGCGCCTGCAATGTACAGGTCATCGGGAAAACGCTGGTGCTCTACCGCCCGTCAAAGGAACGTAAAATTTCGCTGCCCCGCTAAGCTGTGGGTTTTGCGAGCGATCGCAGAAGCCGCAAACTACAGGCGAGGGTGCAAAATGCCACGCTCCGTTTGTTGATAAAAGGCCGCGTAGCGGCCTTTTTCCTTTCTTTACAATCTGAACGGCATCGTTGTTATGCCGGTTAAGGTTAATCGCACAAGTCAGTAAATCTGACTATCAGGCGCGCCGCTTACCGAAAAAACGGCCGTTCAGAGGCGGGTATTAAAGATAATCGACTTTGATGATTTCAAATTCGACCTGGCCGCCCGGGGTGTTAATCGTCACCACGTCGTCCAGCTCTTTACCCACCAGACCGCGCGCGATAGGCGAGTTCACAGAAATAAGATTCTGTTTGAAGTCCGCTTCGTCGTCGCCAACGATGCGGTAGGTCAGCTCTTCGTCGGTATCCAGGTTCAGTACCGTCACGGTGGAGCCGAAAATCACGCGGCCATTGTTTGGCATCTTGGTGATATCAATCACCTGGGCGTTCGAGAGCTTCGCTTCGATATCTTTAATACGCCCTTCGCAGAACCCCTGCTGCTCGCGAGCGGCATGGTATTCGGCATTCTCTTTCAGATCGCCATGCTCGCGGGCTTCGGCGATAGCGGCGATGATTTCCGGGCGACGCACGGATTTCAGAAACTCCAGCTCTTCGCGCAGTTTCTCAGCACCACGTAAGGTCATCGGAATAGGTTGCATTTGTTATACCTCTCACTGTCCTGTTAAGAACGGTTCACAGCCCGCTCCGGCTGCACGCCAGCCCGGAAAACCTTCCAGTCCCGGACGGCAAACAAAAGAAAACTGACCCGGAGACAAAGCCCCAGGTCAGGAACGATTTTGCAATTTGATACGTATTTTACCCTGAAGTTCCCGAAGGGTCATCGTTTACTTTGCAGGGCGATGCGCCTTAGTATGACGGCACGTTTCCAGCTGTTACCGCGAGATTATGCGATTTTCCAGATTTGCTGTCGGATTGACCACCAGTGTAGCCCTGAATGCCAGTGCCGCCAATGTCGAAGAGTATATCAATCAGTTACCCGCCGGCGCGAATCTCGCCCTGATGGTGCAAAAAGTCGGAGCCAGCTCCCCTGAGATTGATTTTCACAGCCAGCAGATGGCGCTCCCCGCCAGTACGCAAAAAGTGATCACGGCGCTGGCCGCGCTGTTACAGCTCGGCCCTGACTACCGCTTCACCACAACGCTTGAAAGCCGTGGCGATGTGCGCGACGGCGTGCTTGATGGCGATTTAATCGCGCGTTTCACTGGCGATCCGACCTTTAAGCGCCAGGATATGCGCAATATGGTGACCGCGCTGAAAAAAGCGGGCGTTCAGCAAATAAAAGGAAACGTGCTGATCGACACCTCCGCTTTCGCAAGTCATGACAAAGCGCCCGGCTGGCCGTGGAACGACATGACGCAATGCTTCAGCGCCCCGCCGTCAGCCGCCATTGTCGATCGTAATTGCTTTTCGGTATCGCTCTACAGCGCCCCGCAGGCGGGTGAACCGGCATTTGTACGCATCGCCTCGTATTATCCGGTTAACGTTTACAGCCAGGTAAAAACCCTGCCGCGCGGCTCGTCGGAGGCGCAGTATTGCGAGCTGGATGTGGTCACGGGCGATCTTAACCGCTATACGCTCACTGGCTGCATGACGCAGCGCGCCGATCCGCTGCCGCTGGCCTTCGCCATTCAGGATGGCGCAGGCTATGCCGGCGCGATACTGAAAGCGGAGCTGAAACAAGCGGGCATCACTTATAACGGTACGCTGCTACGCCAGACGCAACCCAACGAGCCGGGGACGGTTATCGCGAGCCGCCAGTCTCCGCCGCTGCACGATCTCCTGCGCGTGATGCTGAAGAAATCCGACAACATGATCGCCGACACGGTGTTTCGCACCATCGGGCGTAACTTTTACGGCGTGCCAGGCACCTGGCGGGCGGGTGCGGATGCCGTCCGCCAGATCCTGCGTCAGAAAGCAGGCGTGGATTTAGGCAATACGATCGTAGTGGATGGTTCCGGCCTGTCGCGCCATAATCTGATAGCCCCCGCGACGATGATGCAGGTGCTGCAATACATCGCCCGCAACGACAGCCAGCTCAATTTTATCTCTATGCTGCCGCTGGCGGGGCACGACGGGTCGTTGCTGTACCGCGCGGGTCTCCACGAGGCGGGCGTTGACGGCAAAGTCTCCGCCAAAACCGGCTCGCTGCAAGGGGTCTATAACCTTGCGGGCTTTATTACCACGGCCAGCGGACAACGCATGGCGTTCGTTCAGTATCTTTCCGGCTACGCCGTAGAGCCTGCCAATCAGCGCAACCGCCGTATTCCGCTGGTGCGCTTTGAAAGCCGGCTTTACCGCGACCTCTACCAGAATAATTAACGATGAAACTGCTGATAGTCGAAGATGATCTGCTGTTACAGGAAGGACTGGCGCTGGCGCTCGGCAACGAGGGCTATGCGCTGGATTGCGCCGCGAATGCCGCTGAGGGCGACGCCCTGCTCCAGAGCGGCGAATACAGCCTGATTATTCTCGACTTAGGCTTGCCGGATAAAGACGGCGCCACGCTGCTCAGCCAGTGGCGCCGAAGCGGTGTGACAACGCCAGTGCTTATTCTTACGGCGCGTGACGCGCTGGCAGATCGCGTAAGCGGGCTTGATGCGGGTGCGGATGATTATCTGGTTAAACCCTTTGCGCTGGCGGAGCTTCACGCCCGCGCGCGGGCGCTTATCCGCCGTTATCAGGGGCACAGCGATAATCTGTTGCAGCACGACGATATCACGCTCAATCTGCAAACCCAGCAGGTACTGCTCCAGGGAATGCCTGTAGAAGTGACGCCCAAAGAGTTCGCGTTACTCACCCGCCTGATGATGCGCATCGGCCAGACGGTGCACCGCGAAACCCTGCAACAGGACATCTACAGCTGGCAGGACGATCCCAGCTCGAATACGCTTGAAGTGCACATCCACAATCTGCGCCGTAAGCTCGGTAAAACCCGCATTCGTACCATACGCGGCGTGGGCTACCGGCTGGAGCGGCCATCATGAACAGCATGCGCCGTCGGCTGATGCTGATGCTTGCGCTGATCCTTCTTTTTTTTCAGCTGATTAGCGTTATCTGGCTGTGGCATGAAAGCCGCGAGCAGATAAGTTTTCTGGTTAATGAAACGCTGTCGGCCAAATCCCGCACCCATCACGTCGAAAAAGAGATCCGCGAGGCGATTGCCTCGTTGCTAGTGCCATCGCTGGTGATGGTGGGGTTTACCCTCGTTTTTTCATTCTGGGCGGTCACGTGGATAACCCGTCCGCTCAGTCAGCTTAGCCAGACGCTCACCCGGCGCTCGGCGGATAATCTTTCCCCGGTGCCGGTGGACTCTGCAATGGAAGAGATACGTGCGGTAACGCTCTCGCTCAACCAACTCTTTTTACGCCTCGATCACACCATCCAGCAAGAGCGTCTGTTCACGGCAGATGCGGCACATGAACTACGAACACCGCTCGCCGGGATTCGTCTGCATCTGGAACTGATGGAGCAGTCGGGCGTTTCTCAGGCCACACCGCTGCTCGCCCGTATCGATCGCCTGATGCATACCGTTGAGCAATTACTGATGCTGTCACGCGCAGGCCAGGCGCTGGCGAGCGGGCATTACGAAACGCTGTGCTGGAACGCGGATATTATTGTGCCGCTGCGTAGCGAACTCGACGAGCTGGCACAACAACGCGCACAGCACATCCTCTGGCCTCACGACGAAGCCACATCGCGTGTGCAGGGCGACGCCGTGTTGCTGCGGCTGATGCTGCGTAATTTGCTGGAAAACGCCTCGCGTTACAGCCCGGAGCAAAGCTGCATTGTGGTGCAGCTTTCTGCCGAACACGGCGGAAGTCGTTTGATTGTGATCGATGAAGGGCCAGGCATCCCGCAGGCGCAGCGCGAAGCGATTACCGAGCCTTTCCGGCGGCTCGATCAGCGCTATGGCGGTAGTGGTCTGGGGCTGAGCATTGTGCAGCGCATCGTGCATTTACACCGTGGCAGGCTGATTCTGGAGGATGGTCCAAAAGGTGGATTGATGGCGTCGTGCTGGCTACCGGAAGAGATTAACCAGTCATAATTCGTTGAAAACGCATTGAACGTTGGCACCATTAAAAAAGGCCGGTTTCCCGGCCTTTTTATTAACGCTGATAGACGATCTCGACACCTTCGTCGTCATCTTCGTCCCAGTCGTCGTCCCACTCTTCTTCGGCTTCCGCTTCCATCTCTTCGAGCTGCTGGCGATGATAGTCATCCCACATAAACTCGACTTTTTCAGGCTGCTTCGCTTCTTCTTCGTGAACCACAGGGTTTTCGATGATGAAATGCATCACGTCCCAGCAGAGATCTTTCACATTCATCTGGCTCGCGGCGGAGATCAGATAATATTTTTCTTCCCAGCCCAGCGCGTCAGCGATCGCTTTTGCTTTCGCTTCCGCTTCTTCACGGCTCAGCAGATCGATTTTATTAAAGACCAGCCAGCGCGGCTTAGAGGCCAGCTTTTCGCTGTACTTCTCAAGCTCGCCCACGATGATACGGGCATTTTCCGCCGGATCGGAGCCGTCGATCGGATCAAGATCGATCAGGTGCAGTAGCACGCGGCAACGCTCCAGGTGCTTAAGGAAGCGAATACCGAGGCCCGCGCCTTCCGCCGCGCCTTCAATAAGGCCCGGAATATCGGCAACCACGAAGCTTTTCTCGTTATCCATACGCACCACGCCAAGGCTTGGCACCAGCGTGGTAAATGGATAATCCGCCACTTTCGGCTTCGCTGCGGAGACCGCGCGAATGAACGTGGATTTACCGGCGTTCGGCATCCCAAGCATACCAACGTCTGCCAGCAGCATCAGCTCTAATTGCAGATCGCGCTTCTCGCCCGGCGTACCCATGGTTTTCTGGCGCGGAGTACGGTTCACGGAAGATTTGAAGCGGGTGTTGCCAAGGCCGTGCCAGCCGCCCTTCGCAACCATCAGACGCTGACCGTGTTTGGTCATATCGCCCATCGTTTCGCCTGTACCCTGATCGATAACACGCGTACCGACCGGCACTTTGATGGTCACATCTTTACCGCGTTTACCGGTGCAGTCGCGGCTCTGGCCGTTCTGACCGCGTTCGGCGCGGAAGGATTTCTCAAAGCGGTAATCGATAAGGGTATTGAGGTTTTCGTCGGCCTCAAGCCAGACATCGCCGCCGTCACCGCCGTCGCCGCCGTCAGGGCCGCCTTTCGGGATATATTTTTCACGACGGAAGCTTACGCAGCCGTTACCGCCGTCACCCGCCACGACCAGGATCGTAGCTTCATCAACAAACTTCATTTTACTTCTCCGTAATTCATTCGCCCGAGCGGGGGATAACGCCAACCGCTTCGTTTTTGCGCCACCGTCCCCAAAGACGGTGACCAATGGCGGAATACATCGCACCCGCAACCACGACAAACGCACCGAGATAACCCAACAGGTTTAACATCGGTCTGGCGAAGAAATCGGGCCAGGCAACAGATAACACATCTGAAAATAACAAGGTAAACAGTGGGGTAAGCGTAATGATGGCGCTCACCTGCGCCGCCTGCCATCTCGCCATCGCCTCTGCCAGCGCGCCATACCCCACGAGAGTATTCAGGCCACAAAAGATAAGGCAGGCCAGTTGCCAGGAACTGAGCTGAAACAGCACGCCAGGCTTCGCGAGCGGCAACAGCGCAATAGTACATAAAGTGTACAGCAAAAAGAGGATCTGTTGCGAGGCCAGACGGCGCAGCAGAACCTTTTGCGCCACGCCATAGCTAACCCACACCGTCGCCGCGCCAACCCCGAAGATCACACCCCAGGTGTAATCCGTCAGTCGCGTAAAGATCTCTATCAGGCTGGTATTGAAAAACATCACCAGCCCGCAAAGCAGCATTATTGCCCCGATGATCTGCGTGCCGCGCATCTTTTCCTTAAGGATCAGAACGCTTGCTACCATCATGCCAACCGGCGAAAGCTGGCCTATCACTTGCGAGGCCGTGGGGCTTAAATATTGCAGGGAGGAGCTGAAAAGAATGAAGTTGCCGAAAAGGCCGCCTGTCGCTATCGCCAGCAACACCAGCCAGCGCGGTTTGCGAAACAAGCCCATCGGCGGCAGTTTGCCTTTTATAGTCAGGATCAGCCCAAGTCCGATGCCCGCCATCAGAAAGCGGTAGAACACCACGGTGGGCGGCTCCATCACTTCCAGTACCTGCTTCATTGCAATTGGCAGCGCACCCCAGCACATTGCGGTCGTGAGCGCCAAAAGAATACCAATGCCGGCCTGCTGCTTCATGCCCGTTTTCCCTACAGAAAAAATTACCGGGTTTCCAATGTAAAAAGCCCCGCAACAGGTGCGGGGCTTTAATCCGTTACCGGACCGAGAAAACCTTACTCAGCAACGATGCTGATGTATTTACGGTTGTTCGGGCCTTTAACTTCAAATTTCACTTTACCGTCTGCTTTAGCAAACAGAGTGTGGTCACGACCGCAACCTACGTTGTTACCAGCGTGGAATTTGGTGCCACGCTGACGAACGATGATGCTACCCGCCAGAACGGATTCGCCACCGAAACGCTTAACGCCCAGGCGTTTAGCTTCTGAATCGCGACCGTTACGTGTGGAGCCGCCAGCCTTTTTATGTGCCATTTAAATCTCTCCTCAGGTCTTAGGCGCTGATGCCAGTGATTTTCACATCAGTGAACCACTGACGGTGGCCCTGCTGCTTACGGTAGTGTTTACGACGACGAAACTTAACGATTTTAACTTTCTCGCCACGACCGTGAGCAACAACTTCAGCTTTGATTACGCCGCCATCAACGAAAGGAACGCCGATTTTGACATCTTCACCGTTTGCGATCATCAGAACTTCAGCGAACTCAACAGTTTCGCCAGTTGCGATGTCCAGCTTTTCCAGGCGAACGGTCTGACCTTCGCTTACTCGGTGTTGTTTACCACCACTTTGGAAAACCGCGTACATATAGAACTCCGCTTCCGCGCACGCCTTCTGCTTGATCAGAGTGCGCTATAAATATTCACAATAGGGCGCGAATATTACGCAAATCGGGACGCTTTGACAAGCCCGTTTGTTGTTCGGTGCGGAAAAAAAACACAACCGTGACGGCGGCGTTTATCTGCCGCGTTTTTCCGGTACAATCTGTACTACATTTAGAATCCACTATCCTTACCTTCTCCCTTACAGACTGTGGTAAACAGGACGATAGCCAGACTTTTGCGATGAATTTAGAAAAAATTAATGAGTTAACCGCGCAAGATATGGCCGGTGTCAACGCGACCATCCTTGAACAGCTCAATTCCGACGTACAGCTTATCAATCAGCTGGGCTATTACATTGTCAGTGGCGGTGGTAAACGCATTCGCCCGATGATCGCGGTGCTCGCTGCGCGCGCGCTGGGTTATGAGGGGAAAGCGCATGTCACTATCGCTGCGCTCATTGAATTTATCCACACCGCTACGCTTTTGCATGACGATGTCGTGGATGAATCTGACATGCGTCGCGGCAAAGCGACGGCGAATGCCGCCTTCGGCAACGCCGCCAGCGTTCTGGTGGGAGATTTTATTTACACCCGCGCGTTTCAGATGATGACAAGCCTCGGGTCGCTCAAAGTGCTTGAGGTGATGTCCGAGGCGGTCAACGTGATTGCGGAAGGCGAAGTGCTTCAGCTGATGAACGTGAACGATCCCGACATCACCGAAGAAAGCTACATGCGCGTGATTTACAGCAAAACCGCGCGGCTCTTTGAGGCGGCGGCGCAATGTTCCGGCATCCTGGCGGGTGCCAGCGAAGCGCAGGAGCGCGCGTTGCAGGATTACGGTCGCTACCTCGGCACCGCGTTCCAGCTCATCGACGATCTTCTCGATTACAGTGCAGATGGCGAGCGCCTTGGTAAAAATGTCGGAGACGATCTCAACGAAGGCAAACCGACGCTTCCGCTGTTGCATGCGATGCATAACGGCACGCCTGCCCAGGCGCAGATGATCCGCGAGGCGATCGAACAAGGCAACGGGCGTCACCTGCTGGATCCGGTGCTGGAAACGATGGCAGCCTGCGGATCGCTGGAGTGGACGCGCGCGCGCGCCGAAGAAGAGGCGGATAAAGCCATCGCTGCACTTGAAATTCTCTCCCCTTCCCCGTGGCGCGATGCCCTGATTGCGCTGGCACATATGTCAGTACAGCGCGACCATTAATCCTTTTCCGCGCCCGTTGGCGCGGAAAAATTCCCCGTTCAGCACATTTCCAAAAACGTTGTCAGTAAAGTTCCGGATAACGTTTTTCTCATCCCTTTCGCCTGTGGCGCTCTTTACGGATCGAACACGGATCGTTTTGCAAAGCCTTGATTACAGCTCTTACATTGCCTTTGTGGTCAGAAGCACACTTCTGAATACAATCAAAAGTAACTGGAACCTTTTAGAAAATTTTGTGTTATAAATGATCAATCAGTTCCAAACGGAGCTGTACAGGGGGGTTTTACTGCCATAACAGGGAGAAATCATGGAACGTAAGTTTATTGACTGGCATCCCGCCGATATTGTCGCCGCGTTACGCAAAAAAGGGTCATCGCTGGCGGCGGAGTCCCGTAAAGCAGGCCTGAGTTCTTCAACGCTTGCCAACGCGCTGACGCGCCCGTGGCCGAGAGGCGAAAAGATTATTGCCGAGGCGTTGGGTACAGAGCCGTGGATCATCTGGCCATCACGCTACCACGATCCGATCACGCACGAATTCATCGATCGTTCGCAACTGATTCGTCATCGCTGACAGCACCTGCTGCGGAGCTTCACTTCCAGCCCATAAAAAAAGCCTGCCGGGAGCGGCTGAGTATCAGCGTATCCCGACAGGCTTACTACAAGCGCTGTAATCGCGAAAAGGGCTTATTCGCCTTTTATACGCTCAATGTTAGCGCCCAGCGCACGCAGCTTATCTTCAATGCCTTCATAGCCGCGATCGATGTGATAGATGCGATCCACAACCGTTGTGCCTTCCGCAATGCAGCCCGCCAGCACCAGGCTTGCGGATGCGCGCAGGTCAGTCGCCATTACCTGCGCGCCGGAAAGTTTCTCAACGCCGTGGCAAATCACGGTATTGCTTTCGATTTCCGCATGCGCGCCCATACGGATAAGCTCCGGCACGTGCATAAAGCGGTTTTCAAAAATGGTTTCAGTGATAACGCCGGTGCCTTCCGCCACCAGGTTCAGCAGTGTGAACTGCGCCTGCATATCGGTCGGGAAAGCCGGATGCGGCGCGGTACGCACGTTCACCGCTTTGGGGCGTTTGCCGTGCATATCAAGGCTAATCCAGTCTTCGCCGGTTTCGATATCCGCGCCCGCTTCGCGCAGTTTCGCCAGTACGGCATCCAGCGTGTCAGGACGCGTGTTGCGGCACATCACTTTACCGCCGGAGATCGCAGCGGCGACCAGGAATGTCCCGGTCTCGATACGGTCCGGCAGAACGCGGTAAACGCCGCCACCGAGACGCTCGACGCCTTCAATGGTGATTTTATCGGTGCCCTGACCGGTGATTTTCGCACCGAGGGTGTTGAGGAAATTCGCGGTATCGACAATTTCCGGCTCGCGCGCGGCGTTCTCAATAACCGTGGTGCCTTCAGCAAGCGTCGCGGCAGACATGATAGTCACGGTCGCACCAACGCTCACTTTATCCATCACGATATGCGCGCCTTTCAGGCGGCCCTGCACAGAGGCTTTAACGTAGCCCTCTTCCAGTTTAATTTCGGCACCCAGTTGCTCAAGACCGGTAATGTGTAAATCGACCGGACGCGCGCCGATAGCGCAGCCACCCGGCAGCGACACCTGGCCCTGACCGAAACGCGCGACCAGCGGGCCCAGCGCCCAGATGGAGGCGCGCATGGTTTTCACCAGTTCATACGGCGCGCAGAAGATATTGACCTGGCTTGCATCGATCCAGACGGAGCCGTTACGCTCCACTTTGGTCCCGAGCTGGCTCAGCAGCTTCATGGTGGTGTCGATATCTTTAAGCTTCGGTACGTTTTGAATTTCTACAGGCTCTTCAGCCAGCAGGGCGGCGAAAAGGATCGGCAGGGCCGCGTTTTTCGCGCCCGAGATCGTCACTTCGCCAGAAAGGCGGCCTGGCCCCTGCACACGGAATTTATCCATCAGAACTGTTCTCTGTTATTCAATCAATTGCTGTCGGCGCGACGCCCACAGCTCAAAAACCGTTGAGTTTGCGCTCGCGCTCCCATTCCTGGGGCGTAAACGTCTTGATGGAGACCGCATGAATGCGGTTATCGGCGATGAACTCCATCAGCGGGCCATAGACCGCCTGCTGTTTCTTCACGCGGCTCATCTCGCCAAACAGCTCACCCACAGCAATGACCTGAAAGTGGCTGCCATCGCCGGAGGAGACGTGGACTTCCTGGAGAGGCAGTGCGTTCATCAGCACCGTCTGAATTTCATGATTTTCCATGGGCTTTATTCATTATTCAGTGAAAACAGCCCAACATCTTAGAGCAAAGTGGCGCTGTCTTAAACAAGCAAAAAAGCCCCGCCAGAGACATGGACGGGGCTTCATCAGTAACGTGCTGAAAATATTAGCCTGTCGTGATCGGCAGAAGGTTTTCAGGCAGGTTATAAAGTTTTGCAAGCGTGGTCAGATTCTCGCTCATTCCTTCAAGCGTCACGCCGCGTCCACCCGCCTGCGTCAGCGCGACCAGATGCACCAGCAGCGCCAGCCCGGCGGTGTCGACACGCTCAAGACCGCTGAGATCGATTCGCTGCAATCCGTCCGTGATGGACTGCCGTTGTTCCCACAGCGGCGTCAGCGTTTCGCGATCCAGCGTGCCGTTTAAGCGCAACTGCGCTTCCTGGCGCTCCCAGTGCAGTTCCGCGGACATTACTGTTTCTGATCCAGCGTAATCGGCTGACGAGCAATAGATTTCAGCTGTTCGGTCAGGCCGTCGATGCCTTTCTGGCGCAGCAGATCGCTCCACTCGTTCTGTTTGGTCGTAATCATGCTCACGCCTTCCGCGATCATGTCATACGCCTGCCAGTTACCGGTCTGGCTGTTTTTACGCCACTGGAAATCCAGACGTACCGGCGGACGGCCATTCGGGTCGACGATGGTAACGCGAATCGGAATGATATTGGCGTCGCCCAGCGGCTGCTCCGGCGCAATCTGATAAGTCTGGCCGTGATACATCGCCAGCGCCTGACCGTATGCCTGTTTCAGGTATTCGCGAAACGCGGCGAAATAGGCTTCACGCTGCGCAGGCGTCGCTTCTTTGTAATAGCGGCCCAGCACCAGCGCGCCCGCGTATTTCACCTGAACATACGGCAGCAGTTCCTGATCGACGATATCGCGCAGGTGGTTCGGGTTCTGACGGATTTGCGGCTGTTCGTTTTTCAGGCGATCAAACGTTTTCTTTGCCGCCTCGTTCATCAGCTTATACGGGTTGGATTGATCCGCCGCGGTAGCCGTAGCAAGCGGCGCAATCACCAGCATGGCGACCATTAAAAGACGTTTAAACATATCCGTTTCTCCTGATTAGTTCGTCGCGCCGGCAGGCGGCGTCACGTTATCCGGTTGGGCAGCAGAGCCCTGCTCGCCGCCCTCTTTCTGGTTGTCGCCGCTGTTGCTCTTATAGAGGAACTGGCCAATCAGATCTTCAAGCACCATGGCAGATTTCGTGTCCTGAATGGTGCCTCCATCTTTAAGGATAGTGGTTCCCAGCTCAGGATCTTCAAAACCAACGTTCAGCGCCAGATATTGCTCCCCCAGCAGGCCGGAAGTCCGAATCGCCAGCGAGCTGGTATCGGGAATATGATCGTAGCGCTGTTCGATATCCATCGCGACGCGCGGCAGGTAGGTTTTCGGATCCAGCGTAATGTCAGAAACGCGGCCAATCACCACGCCGCCAATGCGCACCGGCGAGTGCGGTTTCAGGCCGCCGATATTATCAAAGGTGGCGTAAAGCCGGTATGTCGGTTCAGCCCGCAGCGAAGTGACATCCGCCACTTTCAGACAAATGAACAGCGCGGCCAACAGCGCCACCAGCATGAAAGCGCCAACCCAAATCTCAAATTTCTTCGTTTGCATGCGTTAGTTCCCAAACATCAATGCGGTAAGCACAAAATCAAGGCCAAGCACGGCCAGTGAAGCGTGCACAACGGTACGTGTAGTTGCCCGGCTGATCCCGGCCGACGTCGGGATCGCGTCGTAACCGTTAAAGAGCGCAATCCAGGTCACCGTGATGGCAAACACCACGCTTTTAATCAAACAGTTAATCAGATCCATACGCCAGTCGACGGCGTCCTGCATGGCGGACCAGAAAAACCCGGCATCAATGCCTTTCCAGTTTACGCCGACGAGAGAACCGCCCCAGACGCCCACCGCCACGAAAATTACCGTCAGCAGCGGCAGCGAGATAACGCCCGCCCAGAAGCGCGGCGAAATCACGCGGCGCAGCGGGTCGACCGCCATCATCTCCATGCTGGAAAGCTGCTCGGTCGCTTTCATCAGCCCAATTTCCGCGGTCAACGCCGAACCGGCGCGGCCTGCGAACAGTAGCGCGGCGACAACCGGTCCCAGCTCGCGCAGCAGTGACAGCGCCACCAGCATGCCGAGACTCGTTTCCGCACTGTAGGTGGTCAGCACCAGATACCCCTGCAGGCCCAGCACCATACCGATAAACAGCCCCGAGACGATGATGATAATCATCGACAGGACGCCCACGTTATAGAGCTGGCGCACCAGCAGCGGGCCGTGTTTGCGAAATTCCGGCTTGCCGACGATGGCATTGAATAGCATCAACCCGGCGCGGCCGAAGGAGGCGCTGAATTTAAGCCCGCGTTGCCCCATCGACGCCAGTAAATTTAACAGCATGAGCAGACTAACTCCCTGTTGGCGAAATCAGATCGTGGTGATAATCCCCGGCGGGATAGCGGAAAGGCACCGGCCCGTCGGCGATACCATCAAGGAACTGGCGCACACGCGGATCGGTATTCTCTTGCAGCGCCTGCGCGCTGCCCTGCGCGACAATCCGTTTGTCGGCGACGATATACGCGTAATCCGCGATGCTTAAGACTTCCGGCACATCATGCGACACCACCACGCAGGTGACGCCGAGCGCGCTGTTTAGCTCGGAAATCAGCTTTACCAGCACGCCCATGGTGATAGGATCCTGACCGACGAACGGCTCGTCGAACATAATAAGATCCGGCTCCAGCGCAATCGCGCGCGCCAGCGCCGCCCGGCGTGCCATACCGCCAGAGAGTTCGGAAGGCATCAGTTTCGCGGCCCCTCTTAACCCCACGGCTTCAAGCTTCATCATGACGGTGCTGCGCAACAGCGGTTCCGGCAGACGAGTATGTTCGCGCAGCGGATAGGCGACGTTTTCAAACACATTCAGATCGGTAAACAGCGCACCGGACTGAAACAGCATGCTCATGCGCTTGCGCACTTCATAAAGCCGCGAGCGGGACATGGCGGGAATATTTTCGCCGTCGAACAGAATTTCCCCGCGATCAGGCGCAATCTGCCCGCCAATCAGGCGCAGCAGCGTGGTTTTACCGATCCCTGACGGCCCCATAATGGCCGTTACCTTACCGCGCGGGACGGTAAGCGAGATATTGTCAAAAATAGATCGGTTGCCGCGCGTAAAGCTCACGCCACGCACGTCAATCAATGTCTCACCGATCTGGCTCATCAACGCATCCTTTATGGTTCGCAGAGTTGTTCATAATGGCGCCAGCCGACACCGCAAAGAGGCTATTTTTACAGAATATCCCCATATGAGGTTAGCGAAAGCTGGCATTTGTTTTACTTTTGGCCCGCATCTGGTCAAAATTAAGAATTTACTTCGTTCATAAACGATCTGTATGCGCGGCCAGCAACTCAGGCACAGTGGACCGGCGATTATACCTGAAGAAAGGACTTTGCATGCTTTTAGCTACGGCGCTGTTGATTATTGGTTTGCTATTGGTGGTCTATAGCGCCGATCGTCTGGTTTTCGCCGCCTCGCTACTCTGCCGCAGTCTGGGCGTGCCGCCGCTCCTGATTGGCATTACCGTCGTCGGTATCGGTACCTCTCTGCCTGAAATCATGGTTTCTGTCGCCGCCGCGCTGCATGGCGAAACCAGCCTCGCCGTCGGTACGGCGATAGGGTCGAATATCACCAATATTCTGCTGATAGCCGGTTTAACGGCGCTGCTGCGTCCGCTGGCGGTGCACTCGTCCATGCTGCGTCGTGAGCTCTCCGCCATGTTGCTGGTGAGCGCCCTGGCGGGTCTGGTGCTGTGGGATGGCATGCTCACCCGTGCTGAAGGTATCTGGCTGTTACTTATCGCCGCCGCCTATTTATGGTTTATCATCCGCCTGGCTCGCCGTGCGGAGCGTCAGGGTAACGACAGCCTGACGCGCGAGCAGCTTGCCGAATTGCCGCGCGAAGGTGGACGCTCGGTCGCGTTTCTCTGGCTTGCCGTGGCGCTTATCATTATGCCGATGGCTACACGTATGGTGGTGGATAACGCGACCGTACTGGCTCAGGGTTTCGCCATCAGCGAGCTGACCGTCGGCCTGACCGCCATCGCTATCGGCACCAGCCTGCCGGAACTGGCGACCGCCATCGCGGGCGCGCGTAAAGGCGAAGACGATATCGCCATCGGCAATATTATCGGATCGAATGTTTACAATCTGGCTATCGTCCCTGGCCTGCCCGCGCTGCTCGCGCCCGGTCATTTCGATCCGCTGGCGTTTACGCGCGATTACGGCGTCATGCTGCTGGTTAGCGTGATTTTCGTGATGCTGTGCTGGCGTCCTGAGCGGTATCTCGGTAAAAAAACCGGCGCCGGATTATTATGTGGGTTTATCGTTTGGATGGTGATGCTGTTCTGGGCGTCGCCGCGTCTCGTTGGATGAATCGGAATCGCATTATGTCGCAACTAGATTTACCGCCAGGGTTTGACTTTGAACAGGCCGGGAAAGAGGTCCTGACTATTGAGCGCGCAGGCCTAGAACAGCTGGATCAATATATTAACGCCGATTTTGCCCGCGCCTGCGAAAGCATGTTCTACTGCCGCGGCAAAGTGGTCGTGATGGGCATGGGCAAGTCAGGACACATCGGTAAAAAAATGGCGGCCACGCTCGCCAGCACCGGCACACCGTCATTCTTTGTGCATCCGGCCGAGGCGAGCCACGGTGATTTAGGCATGGTGAGCGCGCAGGATATCGTGATAGCGATTTCCAATTCCGGTGAGTCCAACGAAATTCTGGCGCTGATCCCGGTGCTCAAACGTCTGCAGGTACAGCTTATCTGTATGACAGGCCGTCCGGAGAGCGCCATGGCGAAAGCCGCGGACATTCACCTGTGCGTGAAAGTCCCGCACGAAGCCTGCCCGCTCGGTCTCGCGCCGACGTCCAGCACCACCGCGACGCTGGTAATGGGCGACGCGCTCGCCGTCGCGCTGCTGAAAGCGCGCGGCTTTACCGCTGAAGATTTCGCGCTTTCGCACCCAGGCGGCGCGCTCGGGCGCAAGCTGCTGCTGCGCGTTAACGATATCATGCACACGGGCGATGAAATTCCGCACGTCAGCAAAGAGGCCTCTTTGCGCGACGCGCTTTTGGAAATCACCCGCAAGAATCTTGGCATGACCGTCGTGTGCGATGACCTGATGAAAATCGAAGGCGTCTTTACTGATGGCGACTTGCGCCGCGTCTTTGATATGGGCGGCGATCTGCACCAGATGAAAATTGTTGATGTGATGACGCCCGGCGGTATTCGGGTGCGTCCGGGCACGCTCGCGGTCGATGCGCTGAACCTCATGCAGTCGCGTCATATTACTTCCGTCATGGTGGCTGATGGCGACCAGTTGCGCGGTGTGATACATATGCATGATTTGCTGCGCGCAGGCGTGGTGTAACAAAGGAAAGGTTTAATGAGTAACCCTGATGGCGCCCTCTCTACCTGCTACGGGCCGGTGAGCGCGCAGGTCATTGAGCGGGCGGCGCAAATCCGCCTGCTGATTCTGGATGTCGACGGCGTAATGTCTGACGGCCTGATTTACATGGGCAACAGCGGCGAAGAGCTGAAAGCCTTCAACGTGCGCGACGGCTACGGCATTCGCTGCGCGCTGACGTCCGGCATTGAGGTCGCGATTATCACCGGTCGTAAAGCGAAGCTGCTGGAAGACCGCTGCGAGACGCTCGGCATTACGCATCTTTACCAGGGGCAGTCCGATAAGCTCATCGCTTACCGTCAACTGCTCGAAAAACTGGCGCTTTCTCCAGAAAATGTCGCCTATGTAGGCGATGATTTAATTGACTGGCCGGTTATGGCACAGGTCGGGCTGAGCGTCTCGGTAGCGGATGCGCATCCGCTGCTCACGCCGAAAGCCGATTACGTCACGCGTATTGCTGGCGGGCGCGGCGCGGTGCGCGAAGTGTGTGACCTTCTGCTGCTGGCGCAGGGCAAACTAGATGAGGCCATAGGGCAATCCATATGAGTAAGACCAGACGCTGGGTCATTATCCTGCTGGCGCTGGCCGCGCTGGTGCTGATTGGCATTAATCTGGCCGATCAGGATGAAAGCGGCCCGACGACGGTAAACAGCAACGAACCAACATACCAGAGCGAACAGTCGAATACGCTGGTCTATAGCCCGGAAGGCGCGCTCAACTACCGCCTGGTCGCACAGCATGTCGAATATTTTTCTGAAGACGGCGTCTCCTGGTTTACGCAGCCGGTGATGACGACCTTCGATACCAATAAAGTGCCGACCTGGTCGGTCAAGGCGGATCGTGCCAAACTGACCAATGACAGGATGCTCTATCTGACCGGTCATGTGGAAGTGAACGCGCTGACGCCCGATTCACAGTTACGCAAAATTACGACCGACAAGGCGGAGATCAACCTGGTCACCCAGGACGTTACCTCTGATACGCTTGTTACTCTTTACGGCACCAGCTTTAATTCCAGCGGCCTGAAAATGCGCGGGAACCTTCGCAGCAAAAATGCCGAGCTGATTGAAAAGGTTAGAACCTCCTATGAAATCCAGAATAAACAAACTCAGCCTTAATCTCGTACTCACCAGTACGCTGCTGGCGGCAGGCTTCCCGGCGTTCGCGCTGACGGGCGATACCGAACAGCCTATTCACATTGAATCTGACCAGCAGTCTCTGGACATGCAGGGTAACGTGGTCACGTTTACCGGCAACGTCGTGGTGACGCAGGGTTCGATCAAAATCAACGCCGATAAAGTTGTCGTGACGCGTCCTGGCGGCGAGAAAGGTAAAGAAGTGATTGACGGCTATGGCAATCCGGCCACGTTCTATCAGATGCAGGACAACGGCAAGCCGGTGAAAGGCCACGCCGCCAAAATGCACTATGAGCTGCAAAACGACTTTGTGGTGCTGACCGGCAACGCCTATCTTGAGCAGCTCGACAGCAATATCAAAGGCGACAAAATCACCTATCTCGTGAAAGAGCAGAAAATGCAGGCGTTCAGCGAGAAAGGCAAACGCGTCACCACCGTACTGGTGCCGTCGCAGCTGCAAAATAAAGACGGCACCTCTCAGGCGCCAGCCCAGAACAAGAGTAACTAAACCCTTATGGCAACACTCATTGCGAAACACCTGGCGAAAGCCTACAAAGGCCGCCGCGTAGTGGAAGATGTCAGCCTGACGGTGAATTCAGGCGAGATTGTCGGCCTGCTTGGCCCGAACGGCGCGGGTAAAACCACGACATTCTATATGGTGGTGGGCATCGTGCCGCGCGACGCGGGCGATATCATCATTGATGATGAAAATATCAGTCTGCTGCCGCTGCACGCCCGCGCGCGTCGCGGTATCGGCTATCTGCCGCAGGAGGCGTCGATCTTCCGCCGCCTGAGCGTCTATGACAACCTGATGGCGGTCCTGCAAATTCGTGACGATCTCAGCACCGAGCAGCGTGAAGATCGCGCCAAAGAGCTGATGGAAGAGTTTCACATCGACCATCTTCGCGATAGCCTCGGCCAGTCGCTCTCCGGCGGTGAACGTCGCCGTGTGGAGATCGCCCGCGCGCTCGCGGCGAACCCGAAGTTTATCCTGCTGGATGAGCCGTTCGCCGGTGTCGACCCGATTTCGGTTATCGACATCAAACGCATTATCGAGCATCTGCGCGACAGCGGCCTCGGCGTGCTGATTACCGACCACAACGTGCGTGAAACGCTGGCCGTCTGCGAACGCGCCTACATCGTAAGCCAGGGCCACCTGATCGCCCACGGCACGCCTGATGAAATCCTGCAGAACGAACAGGTTAAACGCGTATACCTTGGGGAAGAGTTCAGACTCTGATAGGGTAGGGCAACAGGCAGAAACGGCGCGCGACCCGGCGCGCCCTGCTGCACAGGTCTTTTTGACGTTTACACCTGAGGATTTTTGCTCTGAATATGAAGCAAGGTTTGCAACTAAGGCTTAGCCAACAGCTCGCCATGACGCCGCAGTTGCAGCAGGCCATCCGCTTGTTGCAATTGTCCACGCTGGAGCTTCAGCAGGAGCTGCAACAGGCGCTGGAGAGTAATCCCCTGCTTGAACAAACCGACATTCACGACGAAATTGCCACTCAGGAAACGCAGGACAGCGAAGGGCTGGACACCGCCGAAGCGCTGGAGCAAAAAGAGATGCCGGACGAACTGCCGCTTGACGCCAGCTGGGACGAAATCTACACCGCGGGTACGCCTTCAGGCACCGGCACCGACTATATCGACGACGAACTGCCCGTTTATCAGGGCGAAACCACCCAGAGCCTGCAGGATTACCTGATGTGGCAGGTGGAGCTGACGCCGTTTTCCGATACCGATCGCGCCATCGCCACGGCGATCGTCGACGCGGTGGATGATACTGGCTATCTCACCGTGACGGTGCAGGATATTCTCGACGGCATGGGCGACAGCGATGGTGATATCGGCCTCGAAGAGATCGAAGCTGTACTGAAGCGCGTTCAGCGTTTCGATCCGGTCGGCGTCGCCGCCCGGGATCTGCGCGATTGCCTGTTGATCCAGCTTTCGCAGTTTAGCGCCGAAACGCCTTTTCTTGCCCAGGCGCGCCAGATAGTCAGCGATCACCTCGACCTGCTGGCCAACCATGATTTCCGCAGCCTGATGCGCGTTACGCGCCTTAAAGAAGATGTGCTCAAAGAAGCCGTTAATCTGATCCAGTCGCTCGATCCGCGCCCCGGCCAGTCGATCCAGACCGGCGAGCCGGAATATGTTATTCCCGATGTGCTGGTGCGCAAGCATAACGGCCGCTGGACGGTCGAGCTTAACGCCGACAGCATTCCCCGGCTTAAAATCAATCAGCAGTACGCCGCCATGTCCGGCAGCGCGCGCAATGAATCCGACAGCCAGTTCATCCGCAGCAACCTCCAGGAAGCCAAATGGCTTATCAAAAGCCTGGAGAGTCGTAACGACACGCTGCTGCGCGTCAGCCGCTGTATCGTCGAACAGCAACAGGCGTTCTTTGAGCAGGGCGAAGAGTATATGAAGCCGATGGTGCTGGCGGATATCGCGCAGGCGGTCGAGATGCATGAATCCACCATCTCCCGCGTCACCACGCAAAAATATCTGCACAGCCCGCGCGGCATCTTTGAATTAAAGTATTTTTTCTCAAGCCACGTGAACACCGAGGGCGGCGGCGAAGCCTCGTCCACGGCTATCCGCGCGCTGGTGAAAAAGTTGATTGCAGCGGAGAACCCCGCGAAACCCTTAAGCGACAGCAAGTTAACGTCTATGCTGTCAGAACAGGGGATCATGGTGGCCCGCCGTACCGTTGCGAAGTATCGAGAATCTTTATCCATACCGCCGTCAAACCAGCGCAAACAGCTGGTCTGACCCAACCGATAAGGAAGACACTATGCAGCTCAACATCACAGGACAAAACGTCGAAATCACTGAAGCGTTGCGCGAATTCGTTAACACCAAGTTCGCCAAGCTGGAGCAGTATTTCGAAAGGATTAATCAGGTCTATATTGTGCTGAAGGTGGAAAAGGTGACGCAGGTCGCCGACGCCACCCTGCATGTGAACGGCGGGGAGCTGCATGCCAGTTCGGAAGGGCAGGATATGTACGCCGCCATTGACGGTTTGATTGATAAACTGGCGCGGCAGCTCACTAAACACAAAGATAAACTGAAACAACATTAATTGTCCGGGCGTTTCGCTGGGACATCGGCGGCTCGTGGCCCGTGCGGCGAGCCGTCGCACCAGAAAACGCTTAGGTGAAATTATGATGAATAATGATTCGGCTCTGCCATTGAGCAATGTATTAAACCAGGAATGCACTCGCAGCGGCGTACACTGCCAGAGCAAAAAGCGCGCCCTGGAAATTATCAGCGAGCTGGCGGCAAAGCAGCTCAGCCTGCCGCCGCAGGTCGTTTTTGAAGCGATCCTCACGCGTGAGCGGATGGGCAGTACCGGCATCGGCAATGGCATCGCCATCCCGCACGGCAAGCTCGAAGAAGATACGCTGCGTGCCGTTGGCGTTTTCGTCCAGCTCGAAACGCCTATCCCTTTCGACGCCATTGATAACCAGCCCGTCGATTTACTTTTTGCGCTGCTGGTGCCGGCGGATCAAACCAAAACGCATCTGCATACGCTCTCTCTGGTGGCGAAGCGGCTGGCGGACAAAACGATTTGTCGCCGTCTGCGCGCCGCGCAAAGCGATGAAGAGCTCTACCAGATAATCACTGAAACCAGTGAAGAGAATGAATGACCGTGCCGACAGGCACAATCCAGGAGGCGCCGGTTACCCGGTCTGAAGTGTGGAGAAACAGCAGATGGTTCTGATGATCGTCAGTGGACGTTCAGGGTCAGGGAAATCGGTCGCCCTGCGTGCACTGGAAGATATGGGGTTCTACTGCGTCGATAACCTGCCTGTCGTGCTGCTGCCTGAACTGGCGCGCACGCTTTCGGAAAGGCAGATATCCGCCGCGGTGAGCATTGATGTTCGCAATATGCCGGAATCCCCGGAGGTGTTTGAGCAGGCGATGAACAACCTGCCGGACGCGTTCTCTCCGCAACTGCTGTTCCTCGACGCCGATCGCAACACGCTTATCCGCCGCTACAGCGATACGCGTCGTTTGCATCCGCTCTCCAGCAAAAATCTCTCGCTGGAAAGCGCCATCGATGAAGAGAACGATCTGCTGGAGCCGCTGCGCTCGCGTGCGGATCTGATCGTCGATACCTCGGAAATGTCGGTGCATGAGCTGGCGGAGATGTTGCGTACGCGCCTTCTTGGCAAGCGCGAGCGCGAACTCACGATGGTGTTTGAATCGTTCGGCTTTAAACACGGCATTCCTATCGACGCCGATTACGTTTTCGACGTCCGTTTCCTGCCGAACCCGCACTGGGACCCGAAACTGCGTCCAATGACCGGCCTCGATAAGCCCGTCGCGGCGTTTCTCGACCGCCATACCGAAGTGCATAACTTCATCTACCAGACCCGCAGCTACCTGGAACTCTGGCTGCCGATGCTGGAAACCAACAACCGCAGCTATCTCACCGTCGCGATTGGCTGCACCGGCGGTAAACACCGCTCTGTTTATATCGCCGAACAGCTGGCGGATTACTTCCGCTCGCGCGGCAAGAACGTTCAGTCCCGCCATCGCACGCTGGAAAAACGCAAATCATGACCGTAAAACAGACCGTTGAAATCACCAACCGGCTCGGGATGCACGCCCGCCCGGCCATGAAGTTGTTTGAACTGGTGCAGAGCTTTGACGCGGAGGTGTTATTGCGTAATGAAGCGGGCACGGAAGCGGAAGCCAGCAGCGTTATCGCGCTACTGATGCTGGATTCCGCCCAGGGCGGGCATATTGAAATTGAAGCCACCGGCCCGCAGGAAAAAGAAGCGCTGGCGGCCGTCATCGCGCTGTTTAACGCAGGCTTTGACGAAGACTGACCGCCCAGCCCTCAGCGCAGCTTATGCTGCGCCATAAACCCTTCCCCACCGAGCTGGCGCATCTGGCGCAAAATCCACTGCTGACGCGCACGCACGTAGCCTGACGGCGCACTCGCCTTATAGCGCAGCGGGTTAGGCAGCACCGCCGCCAGTAGCGCCGCTTCGGATGCCGACAGGCGGCTGGCGGGCTTATTGAAATAGCGCTGTGACGCCTCTTCCACGCCAAACACGCCGTCGCCGAATTCTGCGATATTCAGATAGACCGTCAGAATGCGGCGCTTGCTCCAGACGGTTTCAATGCCGAGCGTTAAGCCCGCCTCCAGCCCTTTTCGCAGCCAGCTGCGTCCGTCCCATAAAAACAGGTTTTTGGCCGTTTGCTGCGACAGCGTGGACGCCCCGCGGATGCGGCGGCTGTTTTCATTATGCGCGACGGCTTTCTGAATCGCCGCCACGTCAAAGCCCCAGTGCTCCGGGAACGTCTGATCTTCCGCCGCGATCACCGCAAGCCCCATCCAGGGCGAAATCTCATCCATGCTCACCCAGTCGGAGTGCGCCACGTAGCCAAAATCGCCGCTCAACCACGCGGAGAACTGCCGCTCGACCATAACCGCTGAAAACGGCACCGGCATCACGCTGAACAGCAGAATGCCCGCGATCCAGACGCCGAGCACCGCCAGAATGGCGCGCAGCGCCAGCCGACGCAGACGCACAAACAGCGAGCCGCGCGCTTTACTCATTCGCACATCGCCACCAGGCGCGCCACCAGCTTCTCAATGCCCGCCGCCGCCTCGTCGATGCTTTCCGCCAGCATATAGGCGGGCGTGGTCAGCACTTTGTTATCTTCATCAACCACAATATCGTCCACCGGGCACGGCACATGTTCGCCACCCATCTCTTCCACCAGTTCGGCAGTATCGATATCGGTGCCGATGGTCAGTCGCAAAGGCGCGGCGATAATTTTCGGCAGCATCGCGGGCGCGATACAGATAAACCCGAGCGGTTTACCCGCGTCGTGCATCACACGTGCCAGCGCCAGAAGCGCCGGATCAACCGAACATTCGCTGCCACGCGTGGCGAAATCGCACAGGTTTTTGGCGGCACCGAAGCCACCTGGCACCACCAGCGCATCGAGTTCTTCCGCGCGCGCCTGTTCCAGCGGCGTTATCTTGCCGCGGGCGATACGGGCCGCCTCAACGAGCACATTACGCGTCTCGCCGGTCGGTTCGCCCGTGACGTGATTAATCACGTCCGCTTGTGGTTTATCAGGCGCAAAGCAGACAGCCTGCGCGCCATTACGGGCCAGCGCCAGCAGGGTTATCACCGCCTCATGAATTTCTGAACCGTCATAAACGCCGCAACCGCTTAAAACCACTCCGATTTTTTTCATGATTTATCCTTACGTTAAGCCGTTGAAACCTGGAGTAAAATGTTATTTAAACGTTATGCTTCACACATTTTACTGATTCACATAACAAATCATTTAAGATTTGCTATCTTATGTACGAGCGCCTTGATCACTCAGGCCGCGCCACGTAGTTAAAAAGATCAACATCATTAATCAATGGCGAGGCCACGATTTCCCTGGTGTTGGCGCAGTATTCGCGCACCCCGGTTTAGCCGGGGTCATTTTTTTCCGGCGCCGGCAACCCACGCTTTCAGCGCACCGACGTCGTGTTGCCACTCCTGCTTCAGCTCTTCAATCCATTCCCCAACGTTATCCCACCACGCTGGCAGATCGGGCGACTGGATTTTTTGCGCCAGCTGCTGCAAATGACGCAGCCCGACCGCACCGGCAGCGCCTTTGATTTTATGGCCCTCTTCGACAATGCCTTTTTGATCGCGCGCGGTGAGGTTAGATTCCAGCACGCTCAGGTAGCCCGGCATCATTTTTTCAAACATTGCCAGACCGTCGGTGATGAGTTTAGGGCCAACCAGCTCCAGATACTGTTCCAGCATCGGGAGATCGAGCAGCGCCTGCTGCTTGCCGTCATCGCGTGTCGTCACGTCTTGCTCCTCATCATCAGCTTGCGTATCCCAGAATTTTTTGATGGTCGCGGTCAGCGCCGGCACCGCCAGCGGTTTGCTCAGCACGTCGTCCATCCCCGCTTCCAGATACTCTTTTTTATCTTTGAGTACGTTGGCGGTCAGCGCCACCAGCGGCGGCAGCGCGTCGCGGGTATAACGGCGGTTCAGTTCGCGAGAGATATCAAGCCCGGTCATGTCCGGCAACTGGATATCCAGCAGCACCAGATCAAACTCGCCGGGGCTGAACATCTCCAGCGCCGCTTTGCCGGTCATGGCCACCTCGACGCTGCAACCCAGTTTTTCCAGCACCGACGTCGCCACGATAACGTTGAGCTCAATATCTTCCACCAGTAACACATGCAGCGCTGGCAGCGGCATCTCGTCGTCGTTGAGCGTATCTTCCACTTCTTCCGCCACGCGCGGTGCCTGCACCGTCAGAACAAACGTCGAGCCCTGCCCCGGTTTGCTGGATACCGTGATATCGCCGCCCATGCTTTTCGCGAGACGGCGCGACACCGCAAGCCCAATCCCTGTGCCCGTCGCCGGTTTGCCGCCCTGGCTGTCTTTCACCTGGTAATACATGGCGAAAATCTTGTCCTGCTCCTCCTGCGGAATACCGATGCCGGAATCTTCCACTTCAAAGCGTAGCTGCTCGTTTTCGTTATAGCTGACGCGCACCGTCACCTGGCCCTGTTGGGTAAATTTCACCGCGTTGCTGATAAGGTTCCAGAGGATCTGCCGCAGGCGCGTGCCGTCGGTCAGCACTTTATGCGGCACCGGACGCACCGGCTCCATCACGAAGCGCAGCCCTTTCTGCTGCGCCTGCAGGCCGGAGAGGTTTTCCAGGTCTGCCAGGAAGCTGGTGAAATCGACGGGCTGGTTATCAAGCTGCACTTTACGGCGCTCAATTTTATCCATGTCGATAATATCGTTGAAGATATTGCCAAGCGTCACGGCGGAAACGTGAATGGTCTTGAGGTATTTTTCCTGCTCTGCGCTGAGTTCGGTATCCAGCAGAATGCGGCTCAACCCCACAATACCGTTAAGCGGCGTGCGCAGCTCATGGCTGATGGTGGAGATAAAGGTCGTCTTATCGCGGCTGGCGCGCTCCAGCGCGTCCTGATAGCGCTTACGCTCGGTAATATCGCGCCCGAAACCCATCAGCCCGTGGCGTTTACCCACGCGGTCGTAATACGGCACTTTGCGGATTTCAAAGCACGCTTTGCGGCCATCCGGGTAGTCGAGCCACTGCTCGTAAGTCAGCGACACATTATGGCGGAAGACTTTTTCATCGGTCTCCAGCACTTTTTCCGCCGCCTCGGGCGCATAGACCTCATGCGGCTTCAGCCCAATCAGCTGTTTTTCGCTTTTACCGGTGAGTAGTTCCATCGCCCGGTTGCAGCCCGAAAATTCTTTATCTTCATTACGGTAGAACACCAGATCCGGCGAGGCGTCGAGAAACGAGCGCAGAAAAGAGGATTGCTGCTCCAGCTGAATTTGCGTGACCTCACGCTCTTTCATCTCCACTTTTAGCTGCTCCAGCATATTCTGGCGCTCGGCTTCCGCTTTTTCACGGTCGGCGATTTCCTGATTAAGCTGGGCGATGTTGTCTTTAAGCTTCACGTTGAGCTTGAGATCGCGCTCGCGCATCTCTTCGAGCTTATCCACCAGCTTTGAGAGCCGCTGGCGCGACTCCTCAAGCTGCTCGACCACCACCGACAGAAAGTAGACTGCCCAGGGCGTGATCAACAGACCAAAGAAAATCGAGCGAATAACATCAATGCTTTCGACCTGGCCGTGCAGCACCATTGTCACGGCCATTTGCACCGCCATCGCCAGCACGACCAGCGCAAGGGCCAGCAGCAGCGAAAAACGCACCAGGCCAAGCTTTACCAGTAAATCGACGTAGTACTGCGCCAGCATGCGGATCTGTTTCATAAAGGATTCCTGTACTGATATTCCGTTCAATAATACCTAAATCCGCCCCTCTGGCGGAAACTCAGGCAAAAAAGTGCGGGGTGAGCAGGCGAGCGATCGAAAAAACAGCGTTTAAAGGGCGTCAGGCGCGCCGCGCCAGGGGCGACCGAGCGCCGAGCCCTGCGCGCCGTGCTGGTTGAGATAGCGGTCAATCTCGACCATGCCGGTCCAGCGGTTCTCGCACCACAGCGGCGCAAGTAAGGTCGGATGGCGGGCGCTGGCGGAAATGCGATGGTAGATGATGTCCGGCGGCGTATGGCGGATCATCTCACCCGCCGTGACGGTATAGTCATCCAGCGCAATGCCGCTAAGCCGCCCGGCCCGCCAGGCTTTCGCCATAATGCTGCCCTCGACAATATGCAACGGATGGAGCTTGATGCCATCCACGCCGGTCTCTACCACGCGCTCAAGCGACGCCAGCGCGTCGCTACGGGTTTCACCCGGCAGCCCGACGATAAGATGTGTGCACACCCGAAGCCCGCGCGCCCGCGCCCGACGCGCCGTCTCCTGGTAACAGGCGAAATCGTGCCCGCGGTTAATCCGGTGCAGGGTTTTATCCTTCGCGCTTTGCAGCCCCAGCTCCAGCCAGACTTCATAGCCTTGCTCATGGTAGCCGGCGAGCAGATCCAGCACGCTCTCCGGCACGCAGTCCGGGCGCGTGCCGACGCACAGCCCGACAATATCCGCCTGGCTTATCGCCTGCTGGTACATGGCGCGTAAAACGTTAACTTCCGCAAAGGTGCTGGTGTAGGCCTGAAAATAGGCAAGGTAACGGCGGGCGCGGTCGACGCGCGCGACCTGCTGCGCCAGCTGTTGTTGAATGGAGAGATGCTGCTGGGTTTCATCGGCGAACGACGCGACATTGCAGAAAGTGCAGCCGCCGCGCCCCAGCGTGCCGTCGCGGTTCGGGCAACTGAAGCCGCCATGCAATGACAACTTATGAACTTTCTGACCGTAGCGACGCGTCAGGTCGCCGCCAAACATATTGACTAATTTTTGTAACTGCATAATCTGAAAAGCCGCCCGGCGAAAGGGCGACAGCCTGCCATTTTTACTTCTTTACGGCGATGACCTGGATCAAGCGCCCCGCCCCGCCTTTATCTGATGAATAATCATTCAACATAAACGGTGTTTTAGTCACCAATACACTAATTACTTTTCCTTATGATCGTGCCGATTATTTAAGGAATATGACGGAGCGTAAAAAACAGAGCGTTTATGCGGCTTGCAGGCGCTTCACAACAGATCATGCTGCTTTAAAACCCAATAACAGTGCGGTATCCACTTCCAGCCGCTTTCTTATAGTGAGTCAGATCACACATCACCGGGGCTTATTACCCGGAAAACCTAATGTAAAAAAGGTTAAAAGTTTTTATTTATCAATGAAATGGTTGCGCTTTAGCACACTTTTGAATAAATAAGAATGACATTTGACCTGTGTGCGGATTCCCGATAAGTTGGAAATTCGCTGGAAGCTTTCTCGATGGGCGTTCTGCCCATCATATTTATGCAGTAAATGAGATTCCCTCTTAAGTAAGTCCTCAACGACGATGTACCGATGAAAAAGGATATCAGGAGGGCGACACGCAAGGTGTGCGTTTAACGCCATACCCTGTCGCCACACCCTTTTTGCGCCCGCGCGCCATCGGTACAGGAGGGAGTCCCGCAGAGCCTGGGGAGGTTCACTGATATGTTGTACGATAAATCTCTTGAGAGAGATAACTGTGGTTTCGGCCTGATCGCCCACATAGAAGGCGAACCTAGCCACAAGGTTGTGCGTACCGCGATCCACGCGCTGGCCCGTATGCAGCACCGCGGCGCTATCCTCGCGGATGGTAAAACCGGTGACGGCTGCGGCCTGCTGCTGCAAAAGCCGGATCGCTTTTTCCGCATGGTCGCCGAAGAGCACGGCTGGCGCTTAGCCAAAAATTACGCCGTTGGCATGCTGTTCCTGAATCAGGATCCTGAAAAAGCCAGCGCCGCGCGTCGCATCGTTGAAGAAGAGCTGCAGCGGGAAACCCTGTCTATCGTGGGCTGGCGCGTGGTGCCGACCAACGAAGGCGTATTGGGTGAAATCGCGCTCTCCTCGATGCCGCGCATCGAACAGATTTTTGTGAACGCCCCGGCAGGCTGGCGTCCGCGTGATATGGAGCGCCGCCTGTTTATCGCGCGTCGCCGCATTGAAAAACGTCTGGTTGACGATAAAGAGTTCTACGTCTGTAGCCTCTCAAACCTGGTGAACATTTATAAAGGCCTGTGTATGCCGGCAGATCTGCCGCGCTTCTACCTGGACCTGGCGGATCTGCGGCTGGAGTCGGCCATCTGCCTGTTCCACCAGCGTTTCTCCACCAACACCGTACCGCGCTGGCCGCTGGCACAGCCGTTCCGCTATCTGGCGCATAACGGTGAAATCAACACCATTACCGGCAACCGCCAGTGGGCGCGCGCGCGTACCTATAAATTCCAGACGCCGCTGATCCCCGATCTGCACGACGCTGCGCCGTTTGTAAACGAAACCGGCTCTGACTCCAGCTCCATGGATAATATGCTTGAGTTGCTGCTGGCAGGCGGGATGGATATCGTGCGCGCCATGCGTCTGCTGGTGCCGCCGGCCTGGCAGAACAACCCGGATATGGACCCGGAGCTGCGCGCATTCTTTGACTTCAACTCCATGCATATGGAGCCGTGGGACGGCCCGGCGGGCATCGTGATGTCAGACGGTCGTTTCGCCGCCTGTAATCTTGACCGTAACGGCCTGCGCCCGGCGCGCTACGTCATCACGAAAGACAAGCTCATCACCTGCGCCTCCGAAGTGGGTATCTGGGATTACCAGCCGGATGAAGTCGTGGAAAAAGGCCGCGTGGGGCCGGGCGAGCTGATGGTTATCGACACCCGCGGCGGGCGCATCCTGCACTCGGCGGAAACCGACAACGATCTGAAGAGCCGCCATCCGTACAAAGAGTGGATGGAGAAAAACGTTCGCCGTCTGGTGCCGTTTGAAGATCTGCCTGACGATCAGGTCGGTACCCGTGAAATGGACGATGCCCTGCTCGAAAGCTACCAGAAGCAGTTCTTCTACAGCAATGAAGAGCTGGATTCCGTTATCCGCGTGCTGGGTGAAAACGGCCAGGAAGCGGTGGGTTCGATGGGCGACGATACGCCATTCGCCGTGCTCTCCAGCCAGCCGCGCATTATTTACGACTACTTCCGCCAGCAGTTCGCCCAGGTGACTAACCCGCCTATCGATCCGCTGCGCGAAGCGCACGTGATGTCGCTTGCGACAAGCATCGGCCGCGAGATGAACGTCTTCTGCGAAGCTGAAGGCCAGGCGCACCGCCTGAGCTTTAAATCGCCGATTCTGCTCTACTCCGACTTTAAACAGCTCACCACGCTTGAAGAAGAGCACTATCGCGCCGATACGCTCGATATCACCTTCTCGCCTGCACAGGCGACGCTGGAAGAGACCGTTAAAGCGCTGTGCGATAAAGCCGAACAGATGGTGCGCAACGGCACCGTGCTGCTGGTGCTCTCGGATCGCAACATCGCCAAAGATCGTCTGCCGGTACCGGCACCGATGGCCGTCGGCGCTATCCAGACGCGGCTGGTGGAACAGAGCCTGCGCTGCGACGCCAACATTATTGTGGAAACCGCCAGCGCGCGCGATCCGCACCACTTCGCCGTGCTGCTGGGCTTCGGCGCCACCGCTATCTATCCGTATCTCGCCTACGAAACGCTGGCGAAACTGGTGGATACCGGCGCTATCGAAAAAGATTACCGCAGCGTGATGCTGAACTACCGCAACGGCATCAACAAAGGGCTTTACAAGATCATGTCCAAAATGGGCATCTCTACCATCGCCTCTTACCGCTGCTCCAAACTGTTTGAAGCCGTCGGCCTGCACCGCGACGTCTCCGAGCTCTGCTTCCAGGGCGTGGTCAGCCGCATCGGCGGCGCGGGCTTCGCCGATTTCGAACAGGATCTACTGAACCTGTCGAAGCGCGCCTGGCTTGCGCGCAAACCGCTCGTGCAGGGCGGATTGCTGAAATATGTTCACGGCGGCGAATACCACGCCTACAACCCGGATGTGGTGCGCACGCTCCAGCAGGCGGTGCAGAGCGGCGACTACAGCGACTATCAGCAATACGCGAAGCTCGTTAACGAACGTCCGGCGGCGACGCTGCGCGATCTGCTGGCGCTGAACCCGCAGGCGGACGCGGTGCGCGTGGAAGATGTCGAACCGGCAAGTGAGCTGTTCAAACGTTTTGATACCGCGGCGATGTCTATCGGCGCGCTGAGCCCGGAAGCGCATGAGTCGCTGGCGGAGGCGATGAACAGCCTCGGCGGTTTCTCGAACTCCGGCGAAGGCGGCGAAGATCCGGCGCGTTACGGCACCAATAAAGTCTCGCGCATTAAGCAGGTGGCCTCCGGCCGCTTCGGCGTGACGCCCGCGTATCTGGTCAACGCCGATGTGATTCAGATTAAAGTGGCGCAGGGCGCGAAACCGGGCGAAGGCGGCCAGTTGCCTGGCGATAAAGTCACCCCGTACATCGCGCGTCTGCGTTATTCGGTACCGGGCGTGACGCTGATCTCCCCGCCGCCGCACCACGACATCTACTCGATTGAAGATTTGGCGCAGCTGATTTTCGACTTAAAACAGGTCAACCCGAAGGCGATGATCTCCGTGAAGCTGGTGTCTGAGCCGGGCGTGGGCACCATCGCCACCGGCGTGGCGAAAGCCTATGCGGATCTCATCACCATCGCAGGCTACGACGGCGGTACGGGCGCAAGCCCGCTCTCCTCCGTGAAATACGCGGGCTGCCCGTGGGAGCTGGGTCTGGTGGAAACGCAGCAGGCGCTGGTCGCCAACGGTCTGCGCCATAAGATCCGCCTGCAGGTGGACGGCGGCCTGAAAACCGGCCTCGATATTATCAAAGCGGCCATTCTTGGCGCGGAAAGCTTTGGCTTCGGCACCGGCCCGATGGTGGCGCTGGGCTGTAAATACCTGCGTATTTGCCACCTGAACAACTGCGCCACCGGCGTGGCGACCCAGGATGACAAACTGCGTAAAAACCACTACCACGGCCTGCCGTTCAAAGTGACCAACTACTTTGAGTTTATCGCCCGTGAAACGCGTGAAATCATGGCCCAACTGGGCGTGACGCGTCTCGTGGATCTGATTGGTCGCACGGATCTTCTGAAAGAGCTGGAAGGCTTTACGGCGAAGCAGCAGAAACTGGATCTGGCGAAACTGCTGGAAACCGCCGAGCCGCATCCTGGCAAAGCGGTCTACTGTACCGAAAGCAACCCGCCGTTCGATAAAGGCGATCTGAACGCGCAGCTGCTGGCCCAAGCGAAACCGTATGTCGACAGCCGCCAGAGCAAAACGTTCTGGTTTGATATCCGCAACACCGACCGCTCGGTTGGGGCGCTGCTGTCGGGCTATATCGCGCAGTCGCACGGCGATCAGGGGCTGGCTTCCGATCCCATCAAAGCGTACTTCACAGGGACTGCCGGACAGAGCTTCGGCGTCTGGAACGCAGGTGGCGTGGAGCTACACCTGACGGGCGATGCCAACGACTATGTCGGCAAAGGCATGGCGGGCGGCTTGCTGGCGATTCGTCCGCCGGTAGGGTCGTCATTCAAGAGCTATGAAGCGAGCATTATCGGCAACACCTGCCTGTATGGCGCGACGGGCGGCCGTCTCTATGCTGCAGGCCGCGCGGGCGAGCGTTTCGCGGTGCGTAACTCCGGCGCGATTACCGTTGTGGAAGGCATCGGTGATAACGGCTGTGAATATATGACCGGCGGCATCGTCTGTATTCTCGGCAAAACCGGCGTGAACTTCGGCGCGGGCATGACGGGCGGTTTCGCTTACGTGCTCGATGAAGACGGCGAGTTCCGTAAACGCGTGAACCCGGAGCTGGTGGAAGTGCTGAATGTCGACGAGTTAGCGATTCACGAAGAACACCTGCGCGGGCTTATCACCGAGCATGTTCAACAGACCGGTTCACACCGCGGCGAAGAGATCCTGGCGAACTGGCCGGCGTTCTCAGCCAAATTCGCGCTGGTTAAACCGAAGTCCAGTGATGTAAAAGCATTGTTGGGTCACCGTAGTCGTTCCGCAGCCGAGCTGCGGGTGCAGGCGCAGTAAGAGGTCACGATTGATGAGTCAGAACGTTTACCAATTTATCGACTTACAGCGCGTTGATCCGCCAAAAAAGCCGCTTAAGATCCGTAAAATTGAGTTTGTGGAAATCTATGAGCCCTTCTCAGAAGGCCAGGCCAAAGCGCAGGCAGATCGCTGCCTGTCGTGCGGCAACCCTTACTGTGAATGGAAATGTCCGGTCCATAACTACATCCCTAACTGGCTGAAGCTTGCCAATGAAGGGCGCATTTTCGAAGCCGCAGAGCTGTCTCACCAGACCAACACGCTGCCGGAAGTGTGCGGCCGCGTCTGTCCGCAGGATCGCCTGTGCGAAGGTTCCTGCACGCTGAATGACGAATTCGGCGCGGTGACCATCGGCAATATCGAGCGCTATATCAACGATAAAGCATTCGAAATGGGCTGGCGTCCCGATCTTTCCGGCGTGAAGCCGACCGGCAAGCGCGTCGCTATCGTGGGCGCAGGCCCGGCGGGCCTCGCGTGTGCCGACGTGCTGACGCGCAACGGCGTGAAAGCGGTCGTGTTTGACCGTAACCCGGAAATCGGCGGCCTGCTGACTTTCGGTATTCCGGCCTTTAAGCTCGAAAAAGAAGTCATGACGCGCCGTCGTGAAATCTTCGCCGGCATGGGGATTGAATTCCGGCTTAATACCGAGGTGGGCCGCGATATCCAGATGAACGACCTGCTGGGCGACTACGACGCGGTCTTCCTCGGCGTCGGCACCTATCAGTCGATGCGCGGCGGGCTGGAAAACGAAGACGCGCCGGGCGTGTATGAAGCGCTGCCGTTCCTTATCGCCAATACCCGTCAGATTATGGGCTTTGAAGAAGACGCGCAGCAGCCGTACATCAGTATGGAAGGCAAACGCGTGGTGGTGCTGGGCGGCGGTGATACCGCGATGGACTGTGTGCGTACCTCGGTGCGCCAGGGTGCGACTCACGTCATCTGCGCTTACCGTCGTGATGAAGAGAACATGCCGGGCTCCCGCCGCGAAGTGAAAAACGCACGGGAAGAAGGCGTTGAGTTCCAGTTCAACGTGCAGCCGCTTGGCGTTGAAATTAACGCCAACGGCAAAGTGTGCGGCGTGAAAATGGCGCGCACGCAGATGGGCGAGCCGGATGAAAAAGGCCGTCGTCGCGCCGAAATCGTGCCGGGCTCCGAGCATGTGCTGCCGGCTGATGCCGTGGTGATGGCGTTCGGCTTCCGTCCGCACAGCATGGAATGGCTGGCGCAGCACAGCGTGGAGCTGGATTCGCAGGGCCGCGTGATTGCGCCGGAAGGCAATGAAAACGCCTTCCAGACCAGCAACCCGAAAATCTTCGCGGGTGGCGATATTGTGCGTGGCTCCGATCTGGTGGTGACCGCAATTGCTGAAGGCCGTAAAGCAGCAGACGGCATCATGAACTACCTCGAAGTCTGACCGTTTCGTCTGACGTTATAAAGGGAAGCCTCGCGCTTCCCTTTTTTATTTCATTTATCAATAAAGCAACCTTTTTTTCATTCCAGAAAAAGACTTCTGAAAGTAATCAATCATCGGATAACGCCTCCCGGTTGATTCCTTTTCCTGACTTTTCTCACCGACTATATTCCTCCGAGCGCCTCATTATTCACCGATTATTTACAGCATCTATTAATATGGTCACAGTATGAAATAAGACAGTCTCAACCATAAGTTTCTTATATTTATAAATTCCGTATCTTTCGGAAAGCATGTTATTTACGAGGACAATGAAATAAGCTGCCGCGACGCCGACACTTAATTCAACGCATTATTATATTGGACGTAATTATGGATACTTCTAAAACATTCAGGAAAAATAGAATTGCAAAAATTATGGCGGGCGTTTTCCCGGCCATGATCCTTTTTACGCCTGCGATCTCGCACGCGGTAACCAATATTGATGAAGATACAGAAGACACTTACTTTTTTAGCGGTGACAAAGAGTATGTGATTGCCGATGGTGTGACGATGTCGTCTTTAACCACAGATCCTGCAGCGCTGGTGAAAGGCAAAAGCGTAGAGTCCATTATTAATAACGGCACGATTAAAAATGAGAATGGCGGTGCTGTTCTGATCGATATTTCAGGCCAGACATCTGACATGATGACGCTTGAAAACAAAGGTGCCGTTAATAGCACTGGTATCGCCATCGATGTTATTAACGGAAGCAATATCACCCTCGTTAATACCGGCACTATCTCCGGCAACGATTACGCGATTTCGGTGATGCTGCCAACTTACTGATTTAGTGTATGATGGTGTTTTTGAGGTGCTCCAGTGGCTTCTGTTTCTATCAGCTGTCCCTCCTGTTCAGCTACTGACGGGGTGGTGCGTAACGGCAAAAGCACCGCCGGACATCAGCGCTATCTCTGCTCTCACTGCCGTAAAACATGGCAACTGCAGTTCACTTACACCGCTTCTCAACCCGGTACGCACCAGAAAATCATTGATATGGCCATGAATGGCGTTGGATGCCGGGCAACCGCCCGCATTATGGGCGTTGGCCTCAACACGATTTTCCGCCATTTAAAAAACTCAGGCCGCAGTCGGTAACCTCGCGCATACAGCCGGGCAGTGACGTCATCGTCTGCGCGGAAATGGACGAACAGTGGGGATACGTCGGGGCTAAATCGCGCCAGCGCTGGCTGTTTTACGCGTATGACAGGCTCCGGAAGACGGTTGTTGCGCACGTATTCGGTGAACGCACTATGGCGACGCTGGGGCGTCTTATGAGCCTGCTGTCACCCTTTGACGTGGTGATATGGATGACGGATGGCTGGCCGCTGTATGAATCCCGCCTGAAGGGAAAGCTGCACGTAATCAGCAAGCGATATACGCAGCGAATTGAGCGGCATAACCTGAATCTGAGGCAGCACCTGGCACGGCTGGGACGGAAGTCGCTGTCGTTCTCAAAATCGGTGGAGCTGCATGACAAAGTCATCGGGCATTATCTGAACATAAAACACTATCAATAAGTTGGAGTCATTACCCGCGATTTCTTTCGAAAACGACGGTAATAATGCGCTGGTGCTTAAAGCAGGCTCCAGCCTCGGTGGCGATGTTATTACCACAGGCTCTGCCAACACGACGATTACCCTGAACGACAGCGGTAACGAGGACAGCAATTTTACCGGCGCGAACAAAGGCGACGGTTTTAAATCGCTAACGATGGACGGCAGCGACTGGACGCTGACCGGTAATGTCGATCTGACGGGTGAAGGCGACAGCCTTATCGTCAAAACCGGCAACCTGACGCTCGGCGGTGACGTAAAAAACAGCGGCGCAACGTTAATTAACGATGCGGCCTCGCTGCAAATCGGTACTGGCACGGGCGACAACGCGTCGCTGGAAGGTAACGTCACTAACAACGGTACGCTGATTTTCAACCAGGCGGCAGATTACATCTTCGCGGGCGATATTTCCGGCACCGGTAACCTCGTCAAAGAAGACGCCAACACGCTGACGCTCACGGGTAACAACAGCTTTAGCGGCGACGCCACGCTTAAAGGCGGCACGACCCTTGTGGCCGAAAACGCCACGATGGGGCCAGACGGCGGCACCAGCATCATTAATATCGACAGCGGTGCCACGCTCGCGTCGGCGGGCACCGTCAACAGCAGCGTGGCGATTGCCGCAGGCGGCGTACTGGCGTCCTGGAATGCTGTCAGTGGCAATGAAAACGCCTCTACCCCGGCTACGGGTAACACCATCAATGGCGACGTGACCAACCAGGGCACGCTGCAAATCGCGGGCAATAACAGCGTTGGTAATGCCTTTACGATTAACGGCAACTACACCGGCGATGAGAATAGCCGCATCGTCATGAATACCGAGGCGGGTGCAGACTACTCTCCAACCGATCATCTCGTCATTACCGGTAATAGCGCTGGCAGCTCCTCACTTGAAGTGGCCAATATTGGCGGTCAGGGCGCACAAACCATCAACGGTATTGAGCTTATCAGCGTTGGCGGCGCGTCTGATGCATCCTTCACGCTCGGTAAACCCGTCGTGGCGGGCATGTGGGAATACGATTTGTATAAGCACAACGACGGTAACTGGTATCTGGAGTCCAAAGCCAGCGATACGCCAGACCCGACGCCTGATCCAACGCCAGACCCGGATGATAATGGCGGCGATAATGGCGGTAACGATGACGGTGGTGATAACGGCGGTAACGATAATGGCGGCGGCGATACGCCACCGGCTCCGGAGGTTTATCGTCCGGAGGCTGGCGTCTATATGGCGAACTACCTGGCCGCACAGCAGATGTTTATTCACAAGCGTGACGACCGCGATCAGCTGATGCTGCGCGACGCTGACGATCTGAATACCTGGATGTACGTTAAAGGCGAGTATAACGACGGCAACTTCGCGGACAGCAATCTGAAATATAAAATCCGCTCCGCCGTGGTGCAGTTAGGCAGCGACTTCCTGAGCAAAGATCTCTCCACCGGCACGCTGCACAGCGGTTTTATGCTGGGCGCAGGCTACAGCGACACCACTGCAGATGCGCGCCATAATTCGCGCTCGGCAGATGGCCGCGTTAACGGTTATAACGTCGGCGTGTATGCCACCTGGCAGGAAGATCAGAAACTGCGTCTTGGCAGTTATATCGACAGCTGGGCGTCTTACAGCTGGTATAACAGCCAGGTGAATGGCGACGATATGCCGGGCGAGAAGTATGACAGCCAGGGCTATGCCGCGTCTCTGGAAGTCGGCCATGCCTGGCTGGTGCCGTCAGAGAAAGCGCGCACCATGAAGTTTGAACCGCAGGGCCAGGTGGTTTACAGCAATCTGGATCAGGATGACCACGTTGAATATAACGGCACGCGCATCAATACGCCGGATAATGACGCTGTGCTGGGCCGTATTGGCGTCAAGGCAAGTTACGTGGATCAGAAATCTGTAGAAGCCTGGCAGCCTTACGGCGCGGTGAACTGGCTCATCGGCAACGGTATGAGCGATCTGAACTTTAACGACGAGACGCTGGACTCAAACGTGCCGTCTAACCGCTTCCAGCTGGAAACGGGCGTCAGCGGTAAAGTAAATGACGCAACCACCGTTTCCTTCCGGGTCAGCAGTGAATGGGGCGATAACTCCTATAACGCGTATTCTGGCCACATGCTGGTGAACTATCGCTGGTAATTGCAGGCACAGAGACTAGTAATCAGCCCGGTAGAAACGACCGGGCTTTTTTTATGCCTGTAGCGCGCTGCGATGAAGCTTTAAGACGACCTTTTTGATTTCCGCTGGCTGTCTGATACTGCATCCGGGTTTATGCGGCTCACCCGGCATAAAAACGATAAACATGCCAGGCTCCATGATAATGGTCTGCTCTGCCTCAATGCGCGCGCAAAGTTGATAGTCCTCGGCCTCATGCCGCTCGCCGCACTCCCGTGCGCTGCCCGCGAGGCCATAACGCACCTGTTCCTGACCTTCCAGCAGAATCTGAATGTCTATGTAATCCTGATGAAGTTCAGCACGCTTTTCCTGCGCAGCCTGTGTTGTAAAACACATCACGTTCATTAATAACCGCTCGCCCAACACATAACTGCCGGGCGCTTTGTTCGCCGGATGGCTCTCCAGCGCCTGCATGATAGCGTCAATCATTACCGGCGGCAGCCCTGCGGCATCAACGTTCTTAATATGTCCTGTAATCATACGTTTTCTCCCTGAGCGAGTAGCGCGGCCCCGATTAAGCCAGCATCGTGACGATAATGTGCCGCCGCAAGAGGCGTCTGAAACGCTGCAGGCTCACGAGCAAGAGCGTCGCGCACCCGCGGCAAATAACCGTCCGCCAGGCCGATACTGCCGCCTATCACCGCGAGCTGACAGTCGGTAACCGCTTTGAGATCGGCAATCAGCCGCGCCAGCGTCCGGGCAGAGCGCCCCACGAGCGCTATCGCCGCAGGCTCGCCCTCGCTGGCTTTCGCAAAAATCGCTTTCGCGTCGAGCCCGGCAAGCGTGTCTGTCGCCGCCGCCGCAAGCGCACGCCCGGAGGCGATAGCCTCCACACACCCTGTTCGCCCACAGCCGCAGCGCGGTCCGCCAGGATCGGCAAGCGTATGACCAAAATGCCCCGCCAGGCCGCTCTGCCCTGTCTGCAGTTGCCCATGAATAATGACACCGCCGCCAACGCCGGTAGATACCGTGATAAACACCATCTCGCTCACTATGCCTTTACGCGCATGGTATTCTGCCCAGGCAGCCGCCTGCGCATCATTGACGGCAAGACACGGTAAGCCGGTCATCTGCGACACGGTTTCAGTCAAAGGGAAATGCGCAAGACCGCCGAGATTGTCGGGATTCATCGCTGTCAGCACGCCGTGGTGAATGACACCGGTAGCCGCAATCGCCACCCGATCTGCGTACGCTTTCAGTGGGGAGAGTAACGCCTCAAGCGCCGCGCTGAGCGCTTGCGGCGTTTTGCTGGCAGGCGTGGGTATTTCCCGCCGCCCGCTGATACGCAGTGACGCATCAACCGTTGCGGCAGCCAGTTTGGTGCCACCTATGTCTATCGCCAGTACGTTCATGGCCTCTCCTTTTGCATCACATTGCAATACCACAGGCGATGCGTAGGCCCGCGGATAAGCGCCCGTGACACACCGCTGGCGTTATTTATTAGACAGAGTAAAGGCATAGACACTCCTTGTGGGTGAAACGCCCCGGCGCACCGCCGGGCGCCGGTTAACTTTTACTTTTGACCAGACCACGCTTACGCCCGCTAACAGCCTGCGCGCCGCTAAGCGGCTTTCCGTCCGTCGCGTCGTGCGTGCGTAACGCCTCTGGCCGAAGCCAGCGTTGCACCCGCGAAGGCATATCAAGCCCAATCAGCAGGACAACGACAAACGTCAGGCCGAACGAAAGTGAACAGAGCGCAGCGCCGAGATGTAGCCGCTCGGCAATCAGCGCGCCAAGTACGGGCGCCAGCGCGCCGCCTAACGCACCGACGTTATAGGTAAACCCGAGCCCCGCGGCACGCTGGTCTGTATCGAAATAGCCGCCAATAAGCTTCGGTAAAATGCCGGAGATCCCTTGCCCAAGCATTTGCTGAAAGAAAAGCAGCAGGCCCAGCACCCAGACATTTGCGCCGCCAATGGCGAAAACAGGAATGATGAGTACCTGCGAAGCCAGCAGGCTGTACACATAGGCACGGCGCGTACCGAGCCAGTCACCGAGAAAACCGCCCACGCAGCAGCCCACCGCCGCGCCAAAGCCGCTGAAGAATAAAACGCGTGCCACGGTTGCCGGTTCGTACGCCAGTTCGGTTTTAAGATAGGTCGGCAGTAGCGCCTGAATAGGCCATGAATAAAGAAAAGCGAACAGGACGATAACCATCAGCGTAACGCCGGTCGGCCACCGCGGGCCGCTACTTTGCACCATGAAGCTGATAAAAATTGCGGCGCAGACCAGCCCGAGTGCCGCGACAATAACCGCGCTGTTCAGCTCGCCGGTAAAGCAGAGCCAGAGTGAAACCGAGGCGAGCAGGGTTAATACGATGTTGATAATGCGGTGTTCGCCACGATACAGGATATCGACCATCGTGCGCACCGGGGTCTTTTCGCTACGGCGCGCCTCCCAGTCGTGCGCTTCAGGAATATTTTTACGCAGCCAGAGCGCAAAAACGATCGGCAGAATGCCGATGAAAAAGAGCGCACGCCAGCCCCAGACCGGCACCACAAGACTGTAGACAAAGGCGGCGACAACCGCGCCGACAGAGAATCCTGAGATAAGAAAACCGCTGGCTTTGTTACGCAACGCCTTCGGCCAGCTTTCAATGACATAGGTTGCGCTGGCACCATATTCACCGGCCATGCCAATGCCTATCACCAGACGCGCGATAAACAGGGTGGTATAACCCGGCGCTAAACCGCAGGCGAGTGTGCCGACGGAGAAAAGTACGATGCTTGAGATCATCGCAAGGCGTCGTCCATAGCGGTCGCCCATCGCGCCCAGCATTAAACCGCCGAACCAGCGAGAGATAAACGCGGCGGAAATCAGGCTCGCTGCCTGAATCGTAGTGAGGCCAAATTCATCCTGAATTTCGGTTAATACCAGTGCGATTAAGACAAAATCGAAACCATCAAGCAGATAACCCAGCCAGGCGGCGGAAAACGCCCGCCATTGTGCCCGGTTAAGGTGACGATACCACGGGATAAGTTGTGTCGTTTTAGTCATATGACGCTCCCGCGATGGGCTGTGCCCATACGCTGTAAGGTAAGGTACCGGGTGAAGCGGAGTCATGCCTGACACAAACAGGCCTGACAGAGGTCATTAGCTCAGCTGTGCTTTTTCTTGTTGTAGCTGAGCCGCCAGCGCCTTGAGTGCCGGCAGATACTGTTCCGCTACTGGCGCAAAAGGCTTGCGGCATAGCGGCACGGAAACCACATCCATGTAGTGAAGAACGGTTTTCAGGCCACGAAAGACGCCTGTTTTGATAAGCAGATCGATAACCTGATTGCAGTCACGCTGCAGCCGTTGCGCGGTGGCGATATCGCCTTCGTTTAACGCTTTCACGATGTGCATGTAGCGCCAGCCCATGATGTTGTAAGTGCTGCCAATGCCGCCGTCGGCACCTGCCAGCAGCCCGGATGCGAAGATCTCGTCATAGCCGTTGTAAAGCACCAGATCCGGATGCGCGCGACGGATCTGCTCCATCTGGTAAAGATCGCCTGAAGTTTGCTTTAACGCGCCGACGCCAGGAAGCGTGACCAGCGTGCTGATTTGATCAAGCGACAGCCTGACGCCGCTTAGCGCCGGAATGTTATAAACCACCATCGGCAGACCGTCCGCTGAGGCAATAATGGCGCGGTAGTGGTCGCAGTGTTCTTCAAAACTAAACGGGTAGTAGAACGGCGTGACGGCAGACACCGCGTCAAAGCCGTAGCGACTGGCGGCAGCGGCCAGTTGCTGGCTTTCCGCCGTGCTTACGCAGCCAACATGCGCTATCAACGTGACTTTTCCCTTAGCCTCTTCAGCGACAATTTCCAGTACCTCTTCGCGTTCCGCGCAGCTTTGAACAAACGCTTCCCCTGTCGAACCACCGACATACAGGCCGTCAATGCCCTGACTGATGTTAAAGCGCACCAGACGGCGCAGGCTCTCTTTGTCCAGGCGCTGCTGCTGGTCAAAAGGGGTCAGAAGTGCGGGCATCACCCCGCGTAATGGTGCGGTCATAAGAACATCCTCATCTGTAAAGTGAGAATGACTATATACCTTTATACCTGTTATACCAGATCAAATATTCACCAGCCTGCCACATAAGCGCGGTTATGCGATCGGCTTCACTCTTTGATCAAGGAGGATCGAAATTATTTGCGGGATTTTTTCTTCTGGCTGAGCGTCTGCCAGGTCGCAAAAACGCTGTTCAGATGCGTTTGTAGCGCGCGGTCAGCTTCATCAGGATCGCGTTTGCGGATAGCGTCAACAATCGCAATGTGCTGCTGGTAACTGATATTGTTGTGCTCAATCAACTCTGCGTCAGGCACGGCAGGACGCGCAGCGATAAGCCAGTCCAGCAGGGCCACATGAATGGCCATAAAAATGGGATTACCGGGGATTTCAGCCAGAACGCGATGGAACTCTACATCCGAGCGGATAAACTGCGCGTTATCCGCGAGCGACTGGCGATTAATGTCCAGTGCTTTGGTCAACCGTTCGAGTTGTTCGTCGGTGGCTTTTTCAGCCGCGTAGCGCACCAGGCTGGATTCAAAAAACAGTCGTAGCTGTTCGAAATGGGCGATGCCGCCCGGATGAGAAAGGAAATCCTTCGCCATACCGGAGAGCTCGCTAATGATTGTGTCTGCGGAAGGGCGCGATACGCGGGCGCGCTCGCCGTTACTGATTTGCACCAGCCCTTTACGCTTCAGCGCCGCCAGCGCCTCCCTGACAGAAGGACGCCCCACGTTGAAAAAAGCCATTAACTCACGCTCGGAAGGCAGCGGCTCCCCTTCCGCAAATTCACGGCGGCGGATCATCTGCTCCAGTTCTTCCTCTACCATTTCAGAAAGCTTTTTGCGCGCCAGCGGACGGCGGCCCAGGCTGCGCCCGATAGCGTCGGAAGCATCTTCAGATTGTGAGTCGAATGGGTTCATAGACGGCATGCTATTGAAAGGTGACACTTTACTCATCCTATCACAGGATTTTCAGGCTGGCGAAACACCGGGCGGATAACAAAACAGGCCCATCGGGCCTGTCAGGAACTACTTCACCACGCGCAGCGCAGGGCGTCCGCCACGCGGCGGCGGCTCGTCACCCGGATCGTTATCATCCGCATCGTCAGGCTTATCGCCATCAATGACAGACATGACCGTTTCCGGCTCTTCCGCGCTGTTTTCGTCGTTCAGGCTCGCCATCTCTTCATCATAAGCGGCTTCGGGCTCGAACATCGTACCGGCGCCGTTTTCACGGGCGTAGATAGCCAGCACGGCTGCCAGCGGCACGGTGACCTGACGCGGTACGCCGCCGAAACGGGCGTTGAAACGCACTTCGTCATTCGCCAGTTCCAGATTACCGACCGCGCGCGGCGCGATATTGAGAACAATTTGCCCGTCGCGCGCGTACTCCAGCGGCACCAGCACGCCCGGCAGCGTCACATCCACGACCAGGTGCGGCGTCAGCTGGTTATCCAGCAGCCATTCATAGAAGGCACGCAACAGATAAGGACGACGTGGAGAGAGCTGAGAGATATCCATAAGGTTTAGCCCCGGGTTTGCAGACGGATTTCGCGCTCGGCTTCGGTCAGCGAAGCCAGGAACGAATCACGCTCAAACACGCGAGTCATATAACCTTTGAGCTCTTTAGCGCCCGCGCCGCTGAACTCAACACCTAACTGCGGCAGACGCCACAGCAGCGGTGCCAGATAGCAATCCACCAGGCTGAACTCATCGCTCAGGAAATAGGGCTTCTGACCGAATACCGGCGCGATAGCCAGCAGCTCTTCACGCAGCTGTTTACGCGCGTTATCGGCTTCCTGGGCGGAACCGCTGACAATCACGTTCATCAGCGAGTACCAGTCTTTCTCGATACGGTGCATATACAGGCGGCTTTCACCGCGGGCCACCGGGTACACCGGCATTAACGGCGGGTGCGGGAAACGCTCATCAAGATATTCCATAATGATGCGCGACTCCCACAGAGTCAGTTCACGGTCTACCAGCGTCGGCACGCTTTGATTTGGGTTGAGGTCAATCAGATCCTGCGGCAGGTTATCCGTTTCCACATGCTCAATTTCAAAGCTGACACCTTTCTCAGCCAGCACAATGCGGACCTGATGGCTGTAGATATCAGTAGGACCAGAAAACAGCGTCATTACCGAACGTTTGTTGGCAGCGACAGCCATGAAAACCTCCAGGTATATTCAGAAAGTTACTGCTACCAGCCGCAAACACGACTGGCCTTATTAATCACCCTTCCGTGCCGAACTTTCTTCCGTCTCTAAAACGAACAAAACGTGAACAGTTACCAGCATTTGGGCACAAAATTGGATGATAGTTTACCAGATTTTGCGCAGCTTGTGGTGAGAGGTTTTATCCGATTGCCGTAAATGGGCGGGATTTCAGTAGATTAGCGGCCAGATAAAAATTCCGGGCATAAAAAAACCCGGCGTTGTGCCGGGTTTTTCGCCAATTCGATTCTGCCAAAGCAGAAAAGGATTAACGTTTGGAGAACTGCGGACGACGACGTGCTTTACGCAGACCGACTTTCTTACGTTCAACCTGACGAGCGTCACGAGTAACGAAGCCAGCTTTACGCAGTTCAGAGCGCAGAGACTCATCATATTCCATCAGAGCGCGGGTGATACCGTGACGGATCGCACCAGCCTGACCGGAGATACCACCACCTTTAACGGTGATGTACAGATCCAGTTTCTCAACCATGTCGACCAGTTCCAGCGGCTGACGAACTACCATGCGGGCAGTTTCGCGACCGAAGTACTGTTCCAGAGAACGCTGGTTGATAACGATTTTACCGTTGCCCGGTTTGATAAACACACGAGCGGCGGAGCTTTTGCGGCGACCAGTGCCGTAGTATTGATTTTCAGCCATTGCCATAATCCCGATTAGATGTCCAGAACTTGCGGTTGCTGCGCCGCGTGGTTGTGCTCGTTGCCCGCGTAAACTTTCAGTTTACGGTACATAGCACGGCCCAGAGGGCCCTTCGGCAGCATGCCTTTAACCGCGATTTCAATTACGCGCTCAGGACGGCGGGCAATCATCTCTTCAAAGGTCGCTTCTTTGATACCACCGATGTGGCCAGTGTGGTGGTAGTACATTTTGTCAGAACGCTTGTTGCCGGTTACAGCAACTTTTTCTGCGTTCAGAACGATGATGTAATCACCGGTATCAACGTGCGGAGTGTATTCCGCTTTGTGCTTACCGCGCAGGCGACGAGCCAGTTCGGTAGCCAGACGGCCCAGAGTTTTACCGGTCGCGTCAACAACGTACCAGTCGCGTTTTACGGTTTCTGGTTTAGCTGTAAAAGTTTTCATTAAAAGCTTACCCAAATATAGAGTTACACGTTGGCGAACACCCAAACGCTTAAATTGAGTTGAGGTTCACACGACAAAGTCCGCAAACCTACCCCCTCGGATATGTTTTCGGCACACAAAAGTTTCGGGAAAAAAACTTTGTTGTAACGTGGGGTCGCAAGATTATAGAGAAGTCGAGTATAAAGATCGACCCCTTTTATGAGGAAAGTACCTGAATTCGCTCCCCTGCGGGCAGAGGAGCGGTCAGGCGTCAGGCCAGATGCGGGCGTTTGAGGTATTCCTCGCTCTGCATCTCCTGCAAACGCGACAAACAACGCTTAAATTCAAACTGCAGTTGCTCGCCCTGATAGATGTCATCCAGCGGCGCATCCGCCGAGACCACCAGCTTCACCTGGCGTTCATAAAACTCATCCACCAGCGCGATAAAGCGCCGCGCCGCGTTCTCGGTGGAAGTGGTCATCACCGGCACGTCAAACAACAGCACGGTATGGAACTGGCGCGACAGCGCGATGTAGTCATGCTGGCTGCGCGCGTCCACGCATAAGGTGGCGAAGGACGCGGCCAGCGTCTGGTTTTCCACACCAAGCGTCGGCAGCGGGCGATGGTTAATCTCAAGCGACGGTGCCGCCGCGGCGTTACGCGGTGCGCCCGCCAGCGCCTGCCAGAGTTTGTCCATCTGGCGCGCCGTCTCTTCACTGCGCGGCGAGAGCCACAAATGCGCCTGAGTCAGCGTGCGCAGGCGGTAATCGATACCCGCATCGACGTTCATCACATCGCAGTGCGCTTTAATCGCCTCGATAGCCGGCAGAAAACGCGTGCGCTGCAGGCCGTTGCGGTACAGCTCATCGGGCGGAATATTTGACGTCGCGACAAGCGTAATGCCGCGCGCGAACAGCGCCTGCATCAGGCCGCCAAGCAGCATGGCATCCGTAATATCGGAGACAAAAAATTCATCGAAGCAGATAACGTCCGCCTGCGCTTTAAAGCCGTCAGCAACCACTTCCAGCGGATCGGTCTGCCCTTGCAGCGCGGCGAGCTCTTCATGCACGCGCAGCATAAAGCGGTGAAAGTGCAGCCTGAGTTTGCGCTCGCCCGGCAGGCTATGAAAGAACAGATCCATCAGCCAGGTTTTTCCGCGCCCGACGCCGCCCCACATATATAAGCCGCGTACCGGCGCTTCACTGGCCGTCTCTTTGCGTTTTCCAAACAGCTTGCCGACTTTGGTCAGCAGGCCGCCACGAGCAGGCGCTGGCGCGTCGGTTTTCTGCGAAAGCCCCTGCCAGATAAGATTCAGACGATTTACCGCTTCATGCTGGACGTCGTCCGGCTGATGGGTGCCCTCTTTCAGGGCCTGTTGGTAGCGCGATGTCGGAGAGATGCTCTGCATATATTATTCTTACTTCCTGAAAACGTTCGCCGCAGCGTTATTTTGGCCAAAAAAAGGCCGCTCTACACTACGCCATGCCGCTCCAGGATTCCACTTCTCCTGAATTAGCGGTTATAGTGGGTTTACCGGTCGACGGCACGCAGACGAGAAACCAAGCCTCGCCGTTACCACCCTACGGAATCACAAGACAACGGGAGATGTTCATGACCTGGGAATATGCGCTTATTGGGTTAGTCGTCGGCATCATTATCGGCGCCGTCGCTATGCGTTTCGGTAACCGCAAATTACGTCAACAGCAGGCTCTGCAGTACGAGCTTGAGAAAAACAAAGCGGAGCTTGACGACTACCGCGAAGAACTGGTCAGCCACTTCGCCCGCAGCGCCGAACTGCTGGATAACATGGCGCACGACTATCGTCAGCTTTATCAGCACATGGCGAAAAGCTCCAGCAGCCTGCTGCCGGAAATGTCCGCAGAGACCAACCCGTTCCGCAATCGCCTTGCGGAATCGGAAGCGAGCAACGATCAGGCGCCGGTCCAGATGCCGCGCGACTATTCGGACAGCGCGTCTGGTCTGCTGCGTACCGGCGCGAAGCGCAACTGATTCAGCTAACTATCCTTACCGTCGGGCGCATTTGCGCCCGCTTTTCTTTGGGCGCTGACTATGCTTATTCTGAGCGCTGCCGTCCCGATGACAGCATTGTTACGACATTGAGAATTCAATAATATCCGTGTTTTCAGGTGACTTTTATAACCAGGTTGCGAGAGCTGCGTTCATGAAAAAACAAACCCTGCTGTTAAGTGCGTTAGCGTTAAGTCTCGGTTTATCTCTGTCGGCGCCCGCGCCGGTGCTCGCTGCGCTGCCATCGCAGGTACCGGGCCAGCCTGCGATCCCAAGCCTCGCGCCGATGCTGGAAAAAGTGCTGCCTGCGGTTGTCAGCGTGCGGGTGGAAGGCACCGCCGTGCAGGAACAGCGCGTGCCGGAAGAGCTCAAAAAGTTTTTCGGCGAATCGATGCCAGACCAGCAGGCGCAGCCGTTTGAAGGTCTCGGCTCCGGTGTGATTATCGACGCCGCGAAAGGCTATGTGCTCACCAATAATCACGTGATTAATCATGCCCAGAAAATCAGCGTTCAGCTCAATGACGGCCGCGAGTTCGACGCCAAACTGATTGGCGGTGACGACCAGAGCGATATCGCGCTGATCCAGCTGCAAAACGCCAGCAACCTGACGCAAATTCAGATAGCGGATTCCGATAAACTGCGCGTCGGCGATTTCGTGGTGGCGGTTGGCAACCCGTTCGGGCTCGGCCAGACGGCGACGTCCGGCATTGTCTCGGCGTTAGGCCGCAGCGGGCTCAATCTCGAAGGCTTCGAAAACTTTATTCAGACCGATGCGTCCATTAACCGCGGTAACTCCGGCGGCGCACTGCTGAACCTCAACGGCGAGCTTATCGGTATCAACACCGCGATTCTCGCGCCGGGCGGCGGCAGCATCGGTATCGGTTTCGCTATTCCGGCGAATATGGCCCAGACCCTCGCCAAACAGCTGATGCAGTCAGGCGAGGTGAAACGCGGTCTGCTCGGCATTAAAGGCACCGAGATGAGCGCTGATATCGCCAAAGCGTTCAACCTGAACACCCAGCGCGGCGCGTTCGTTAGCGAAGTGCTGCCAAACTCAGGCTCCGCTAAAGCGGGCATTAAAGCGGGCGACGTGATCGTAAGCCTCAATGGCCGCCCGCTGAACAGCTTCGCCGAACTGCGCTCGCGCATCGCCACCACCGAGCCTGGCACGAAAGTGAAGCTGGGGCTGCTGCGCGACGGTAAAGCCCAGGAAGTGGAAGTGACGCTTGATAAAAGCACGTCTTCTTCCGCCAGCGCCGATATCATCGCGCCAGCCTTACAGGGCGCGACGTTAAGCGACGGCCAGCTTAAAGACGGCACCAAAGGCGTTACCATTAATAGCGTCGAAAAAGGCAGCGCCGCGGCCCAGGCGGGCCTGCAGAAAGATGACGTGATCGTTGGCGTAAACCGAGCACGCGTCAGCTCCATCGCTGAAATGCGCAAGCTGCTGGAGAGTAAGCCTGCCATTATCGCGCTGCATATCGTGCGCGGTAACGACAGCCTCTATTTACTGCTGCGTTAATAAACTGAGACAACGGACATCACGCCGCGTGTGATGTCCGTTTAACTCATGATATGCTGCGCCCGTCCCCTGACTACTTATTCCATACACATGTTTCTGAAGCTTTTACGCTCGGTTATTGCGGGGTTGATTGTCGCCGCGTTGCTGCTGACGCTCGTACCTTCCCTGCGCCCTTATAATCCGCTGTTGCAGCAAAAGCTCGACAGCGTCGATGAAACGCCCGTGAGTTATAACCGGGCGGTGCGCCGTGCTGCGCCTGCGGTCGTGAACGTCTATAACCGCAGCCTCGGCGGCAGCAATCGCAGCCAGCTGGAAATTCGCACGCTCGGCTCCGGCGTTATCATGGATCAGCGCGGCTATATTCTGACTAACAAACATGTCATCAACGACGCCGATCAGATTATCGTGGCGCTGCAGGATGGCCGCGTGTTTGAAGCGCTGCTGGTAGGTTCAGACAGCCTGACCGATCTGGCCGTGCTGAAAATTAACGCGACCGCCCTGCCGGTAATTCCCATCAACCCACAGCGAATGCCGCATATTGGCGATGTCGTCATGGCAATAGGTAACCCGTACAACCTCGGGCAGACCATTACGCAGGGGATTATCAGCGCCACCGGGCGAATCGGCCTGAACCCGTCCGGACGCCAGAATTTCCTGCAAACCGACGCCTCCATCAACCACGGCAACTCCGGCGGCGCGCTGGTGAACTCGCTTGGCGAGCTGATGGGTATCAACACGCTCTCTTTTGATAAGAGCAACGACGGCGAAACGCCGGAAGGCATCGGTTTTGCGATCCCAACACAGCTTGCCACGCGCATTATGGAAAAACTTATCCGCGACGGGCGCGTGATCCGCGGCTATATCGGTATCAGCGGACGTGAAATTACGCCTATGCACACGCCAGCGGCGGGTATCGATCAGATACAGGGGATTGTGGTGAACGACGTGGCGCAGGACGGCCCTGCCGCGCGCGCAGGCATTCAGGTGAATGATGTGATTGTGTCGGTTAACAACAAGCCCGCCATCTCCGCGCTGGAAACCATGGATCAGGTGGCGGAAATTCGTCCTGGCTCAGTGATCCCGGTGGAAGTAATGCGAAACGATCGCAAGCTCACCATTCAGGTGACGATTCAGGAATACCCGGCGACGCCGGAATAACGGAATCGCAGACATAAAAAAACCGGAACCTGCGTTCCGGTTTTTTTTGCTCGTTAACGCTTACTTGTTAACGAACTCTTCGCCCAGGGCGATATCTTTTTTCAGCGTATCCAGCATGCCTTCCAGCGCTTGCTGTTCATAAGCGCTCAGCGTGCCGATCGGTTTACGCTCTTCAATGCCGTTTTTACCCAGCAGGAGCGGCTGAGAGAAGAAGCGGGCATATTCGCCGTCGCCTTCCACATAGGCGCATTCCACCACGCCCTGCTCGCCCTGCAGTGCACGCACCAGAGAGAGACCGAAACGCGCAGCCGCCTGGCCCATAGAGAGGGTCGCAGAGCCCCCGCCCGCTTTCGCTTCCACCACTTCGGTACCCGCGTTCTGAATGCGTTTGGTCAGATCGGCCACTTCCTGGTCGGTGAAGTTCACGCCCGGGATCTGGGAGAGCAGCGGCAGAATGGTCACGCCTGAGTGGCCGCCGATTACCGGCACGTCCAGCTCAGCCGGTTTTTTACCTTTCAGTTCCGCCACAAAGGTGTTGGAGCGGATGATGTCCAGCGTGGTCACGCCAAACAGTTTGTTCTTGTCGTATACGCCTGCTTTTTTCAGCACTTCTGCCGCGATGGCGACAGTGGTGTTCACCGGGTTGGTGATGATGCCGATGCACGCTTTCGGGCAGGTGGTCGCCACCTGCTGAATCAGGTTTTTCACAATGCCTGCGTTCACGTTGAACAGGTCAGAGCGATCCATACCCGGTTTACGGGCAACGCCTGCGGAGATCAGCACCACATCAGCGCCTTCCAGCGCCGGTTTGGCGTCTTCACCGGAGAAACCTTTGATTTTCACGTCGGTCGGGATATGACTCAAATCCACCGCAACCCCTGGGGTCACCGGCGCAATGTCATACAGAGAGAGTTCTGAACCTGAAGGCAGTTGGGTCTTGAGTAGAAGGGCAAGCGCCTGGCCGATACCGCCTGCCGCGCCGAGGACTGCAACTTTCATCCTAAACTCCTTATTATGGTTAGCAATTGTGTGCCGTTACTCCATGAGGTGGCGACCATAATCATCCTGGGAGGAAGTTATAGCACTCTTTTCGCCCGCAGTTTGCGATCGTAGCGCGGTTTAACTGAAAGCGATGCGGCCTTCTCGCCCGGGTGCAGATGACGCGAATACCGCCGGGTCACTACCGAAGCAACATCTCAACAGGCGGTTACATTACACCCTCTTTAAGCATCAAAACAACATCATTTTGATAACATTTAGTTTACTTAAAGCCTTATTTGCGAGTCGTGACGCAGGCATGTTCCTCGATAACGTAATTTGATAAAATTCGTCTCTTTCATAACATTATTTCAGCCCGCCGCAAGGCAGACCATTTGCATAAAAATTCATCACAATGCATAATAATGTTGTTTATTGGCCTGTATACGGGTGATATATGCGTAGCTCCGCAAAACAAGAAGAATTAGTCAAAGCCTTCAAGGCGTTACTAAAAGAAGAGAAGTTCAGTTCTCAGGGCGAAATCGTCCAGGCGCTTCAGGATCAGGGTTTCGAGAACATCAACCAGTCCAAAGTCTCCCGCATGTTAACGAAATTTGGCGCCGTGCGTACCCGCAACGCCAAAATGGAGATGGTGTACTGCCTGCCGGTTGAGCTTGGCGTGCCGACGACCTCCAGCCCGCTGAAAAACCTGGTGCTGGATATCGACTATAACGACGCAGTGGTGGTGATTCATACCAGCCCCGGTGCCGCGCAGCTTATCGCGCGTCTGCTGGATTCTCTCGGCAAAGCCGAAGGGATTCTGGGCACCATTGCCGGTGACGACACTATCTTTACCACGCCTGCGCGTGGCTTTACGGTGAAAGATCTCTACGAAGCCATTCTGGTATTGTTCGAGCAGGAACTCTAAGCGCTGTGCCGCCGCCGGATCTTCCGGCGGTTATCCTCTTCCCTTCGTATTTCCACTTTCTTTTAATACCCGAACCGCGTCATCCACCTGTTTTTTGCCGCTACGGCTGCGCGAACGTCTGAAGACCGCACAAATCGTCAAATTCACTCAATCTATTGATTTATCGAAAAAATGATCTGAAAACGGACTTTTTACCCTCATTTTTATAATGATCGGTAATAAAAAGCATGCCCGGACCGAACAAAGTTTCATAGTAAATAATTAGGATCGTATTAATTTTTCGGGTAACTAGTGTATACTTATTTTTGTGATGAGGGTCACACAATAAGACCCCACCGATAACAATTACGACGAGGAAAAGAACATGAAAACTAAATCTACTGTAACAGCCCTGACACTTCTCTCCATGCTGTCCTTCGGCGCTTTCGCGGCGGACTCCATCAACGCAGAACAGGCGCAGAATCGTCAGTCTATCGGTACCGTTTCTGTTGACGCCGTAAACGCGGCTCCGATGGATCTGCGTGCGATGCTGAATGAAAAAGCAGAAGCGAAAGGCGCAACCGCGTATCGCGTGATTGAAGCCCGTACTGGCGACCACTGGCACGCCACTGCTGAGCTTTATAAATAAGCGTTATAACCGTCAGGCGTTTACGCACGACGAAAGTAATACCTCTCAGCGGCCCGATAAAAATCGTACGCTAACCATTAAGGCCGCTGAACACACCTGCATGAGGAATGAATAATGAAAACGACATTTACCATCGCTGCTCTGGGCCTTGCATCCGTACTCTCTTTTGGTGCGAGCGCCGCAGTACAACAAGTCAACGCGCAACAGGCGCAAAATCTCCAGCCGATGGGCTCCGTCTCCGTGACACAGCTGAGCGGCTCGCCGATGGATGTTCGCCAGCAACTGGCCGCTAAAGCAGAAAAAGAAGGCGCAAGCAGCTATCGCATCACTGAGCTGACTCAGGGCGATCACTGGCACGCCACGGCAGAACTGTACAAATAAACCCTCGTCGTCTTCTCCGACGACTTTTGCCCCTGCTTCGCGGGGGCCTTTTTGAGGGTTTGGAGTATGGCTATTGCCGGATATTGAAGAGGAGCTGACCTTCCAGCTCCTCTTCTGCTTCATCAAACAGCAGAATCAGCGCGCCAAAGCGGCGTTTCACTTCCGCCGTCACATGCAGGAAGACAATCTCCAGCGGTAACGGCAGCCCCTCTTCCATCACCACCTTCCACAGACTATCCAGATCCGTTACGCGCGCGGCCCCGATGCCAAACGTGTCGGCAAATGCCCGATAGAAATCCTGCTGACTGGCAATTGTACTGAAATCAAAACTGTAGCTTTTCATTGTCGCCACCACGTTTAGCGGGCGGCTGTGATGCCGCCCCCACGCTTATAACCCGCCAAGATGCAGCGTTTTCACTTCCATAAACTCATCGAGGCCCAGCACAGAGCCTTCGCGCCCAAGCCCTGACTCCTTCACGCCGCCGAACGGCGCCACCTCGGTCGAAACGGCACATTCGTTAACGCCAATCATGCCGCTTTCCAGCTGCTGTGAGACGCGGAACACGCGCTGAAGGTTCTGAGTGTAAAAGTAAGCGGCGAGGCCATAAGGCGTATTGTTGGCCCGCGCGATAACTTCCTCTTCGGTTTTAAAGCTAAAGCAAGCCGCCAGCGGGCCGAACGTCTCTTCCTGCGCCAGCTTCATGTCGTCACTGGCATCAATAAGCACGGTCGGCTGCCAGAAATTACCGCCGAGCGCATGCGGTTTGCCGCCGGTCAGCACTTTCGCGCCCTTCGCGACCGCGTCTTCCACATGCTCACGCACTTTATCGATCGCCGATTGCTCGATAAGCGGCCCGACGATCACGCCGTCTTCCATGCCGTTGCCCACTTTTAGCGCTTTTACCGCTTCCGACAGTTGATTGACGAAACGGTCATAAACGCCTTCCTGGATGTAAAAACGGTTAACGCTGACGCACACCTGGCCTGCGTTACGGAATTTATTGGCGACCGCGCCTTTGACCGCCGCGTCGATGTCGGCATCGTCAAACACGATGTACGGCGCATTGCCGCCAAGCTCCATCGACACTTTCTTCATCGTTTCAGCGGCGTTGCGCATCAGCGTTTTGCCAACAGCGGTCGAGCCAGTGAAGGAGATTTTGCGGACATCCGGGCTTGCCATAATGGCGTCGCTGATTTCCGATGTACTGCCCGCCACCGCGTTCAGCACGCCGTCCGGCACGCCTGCCTGTTGCGCCAGCGCCACCAGCGCGAAGGCGCTGAGCGGCGTATTGTTAGCGGGTTTAATCACGCCGGTGCAGCCCGCGGCGAGCGCCGGGCCAAGCTTGCGGGTCAGCATCGCCATCGGGAAGTTCCAGGGCGTGATCGCCGCCACCACGCCGACCGGCTCGCGGGTCGCCAGGATACGCGAGCCAGGCTTCACGGGTGGAATGATTTCGCCGTTGGCGCGTTTGGCCTGCTCGGCGAACCACTGAATAAAGCTCGCGGCGTATTCCACTTCGCCTTCGGCTTCTTTCAGCGGCTTGCCCTGCTCACTCGTCATCAGCTCGCCAAGCGCGCGCTTGTTTTCAATGATGAGTTGATACCAGCGATAGAGAATTTCAGAACGTTCTTTCGCGGTTTTGGCGCGCCAGGCAGGGAACGCGCGGCTGGCGGCGGCGATAGCGGCCTCGGTCTCTTTTTTTCCCGCTTTCGCAACCTGCGCGATGACGTCGCCCGTCGCCGGGTTCAGCACATCGAAGGTCTCCTGCGCGCTGTGCCATTTCCCGTCGACAAAATAGCCGGTTTTGAAAAACGCATATTCTGCAAATGCTTGTGCGGTCATTGTCCCCTCCTGCACGTGAAATTCCGTGGATGGAGGTAAGTATAGACAGAAAAAAACCGACGCTTTGGGCGTCGGTTTTGGCATTACGTGTTGGTAAAAGCCTGCTGATATTTATGAAGCATATCGGTCAGCCGCTTCACAGAATCAATCACCGACTGCGGCGCTGCCCAGACATGTAACTTCTCCTGGTAGACGGCCAGCTCATCCAGCAACTGGCGGAACGTCGCGCGTCGTTTTTCATCGCTGGAGGCGGAAATGACCCGGTCCGCCGTGCGTCTCAACTGACGGTGAAACGCCGAGAGATCGTCATTGACCGGCACCGGCGCTTCGCGCAGGCGCTGGTGCGCGATGATGAGATTCAACGCCAGGCGAAACTTCGCCACGTCATCCGGGAATTTGCTCAGCAGTAAAAAGAGCTGCTGATACAGCGCAGGCAGATGGTTTTCTTTGCGCCGCGCTTTGTTAGTGGTGAGCGAAGAAACCGCCGCCGAGACAAACTGGTTCAGCAACATGCGGCCGGTCTGCGCCTGCGAATTATCGCGGATCACCAGAATCACCATCATCGCCAGCACACAGCCCACCAGTTGCCCGAGCGCGCTGTCGAGGAACTGGCTGAAATGAAAGGTCATCGGGTTATCCAGCACCAGAATATTGATGGTGCCCGCCAGCGCGCCCATGGAACCGAGCCGCCGCTTTTGCACTTCGATGCCGATAAAAAAGCCGAGCAGCGCCAGGCTGATACACAGCAGCAACATGCTCTGCTGAGTCGAAGGGAGCACGACCAGAAAATAGAACGCCCCGAGCGGCAGCGCGACGAGCATCCCGTAGAGAAAATCGAGCGACACCATGCGCGGGTTCGGCAGGCGCATCGCCAGCGCCGTCACAACCGCAATCATGATCATCGCGCCGCTGCCGGAGGTCCAGCCGGTCCACAGCCAGAAGAGCGTGCCCAGCAGGCACGACACCGTCGTGCGCCAGAAGTTGATCATGGCGTGGTGGCGCTCCGCCGACGGCGCTTTAACCACCACTTCGTCGGTCAATACGTCCTCTTCCACCGCGCTGATTTTCGCGTTGGTGATCACGCCGCGCTTGAGCAGCAGATAACGTGTGGCCGCGCCCACCCAGGTGTAAATCGTCACCGGCGTGTCGTGCTCGCCGGTCCAGGAGAGCACGCGGCGGATGAATTTCAGGCGGCGATGGACGTCCGCGGCAGTTTCCACCGGCTCGACAAACAGCTCGCGGTATTCCGGCGCTATCGACTCCGGGCGGGTGTTCTGGATGAGATACGTCTCGCAGGCCTGGGTAATGAGCGTCAGCGAGAGCGTATTGAGCGCCTTAAGGCGGCGGTTCGCACGCACCCAGCGCGACGACTCCATATTCAGGTTCACCCGCATGCCGTCGAGCGCGGCGGTGCGGCGCACCAGCGCGCCCCAGGCTTTGTCCACCGCTTCGCTGTCGCCGTGGGCCATGCAGAGCTGCATCAGGCGAAACTGCTCCACCAGCAGCGCGTCCAGCTCACGGTCGATCTCTTTTTTAATGGAGCGTGGTGAGAACAGCAGATCGGCGATAATCGCGCAGAAGATCCCGAGCACGATTTCACTGCAGCGCTCCAGCGCGAACTGCGGCGCGAGCAGCGGTTCAGTCTGGATCGTGATGACGATAATCAGCGCCGTATAACCCGCAAGCCCCCAGGCGTACGAGTTTTCGACTTTCACCAGCGACGAGACCCAGGTGCAGAAACCGGCCCAGACGCAGCAAAGCGTCAGCATCACGACCGGCGCGCGAATGGTGCCAATGATCATCACCAGCGCGGCGATACAGCCGATGAATGTCCCGATGATGCGGAGCATCCCGCGATAGCGGATAGCGCCGGACCACGGCTCGCCGCCTGCGGCAAACGCCGGACCCGCGGCTACAATCGCCGCGGTCAGCACCGCCCAACGCGGCGTCTCAAGCTGAAAGTGAAACCCGACGAACAGCGCCAGCACAATGGCGGTGGCGAGCTTTATCGCAAAGCGCAGATGCCGGGGATCGATTGATAAAAAGCCCATCATCATTAGCCGAATTCGCGCAGACGGTGCATCAGCTTGTTAAAAGCCGATTCCTGGCTGCGGTCACGATCCCGCTCCCCCGTCACCACGACGGTCGCCGTCGTGCCAGCCGGGTAGAGGTTGCCGGGCTGTTTATCGAGGCGAATGCGTACCGGTACGCGCTGTGCCAGACGCACCCATTCAAGGTTGGAATCGACGGTCGCCATACCTTTGGCATCACGGGTGCTACTCGCGTTTGTCACGCCTGCCGAGACGCTGTCGACGGTGCCATGCAGCACGTTATTGCTGCCAAGCGGCGTAATCTCTACGCGAAAGCCAGGACGCACGCCTTCAAGCTTGGTCTCTTCCATATAAGCCTGAACGTAGAAGCTGTTCTGCTTAACCAGCGCCACCGCCGTGGAGCCGCGCGTAATAAATTCGCCGGTGTAAACGTTAAGGTTGGTGACCCAGCCATCCGCCGGTGCACGGATCACGGTGCGTTGCAGGTCAAGCTTCGCCAGATCGCGCGTCGCTTCGGCTTTCGCCAGCTGATGCAGCACGGTTTGCAGCACGTTGTTCGCCTGGTCTATCTCTTCACGCGACATCGCCTGAATGCCGAGCTGGTTACGACGGCCCGCCTCGCGGCGTTTTTCATTGGCCAGCGCCTGGTAATACGCGACATCGGCTTCGGCTTCTTCCAGCGCCTTCTGGTAGCGCGGCTGGTCTATAGTGAAAAGCACCTGATCTTTTTTCACCAGCTGGTTGTCATGCACGTCCACCGATGTGATAAGCCCGGCGACGTCAGGCGCGATGGCGACCACATCGGCGCTGAAGCGCGCATCACGCGTCCAGGGCGATTCGGTATAAAAACTCCAGGCGCGAAAAATGGCGATGAAGGCGAGCACGACCAGCACCACGGTGATGGCTGTGCGGGTGATTTTTGTTGTTAGTAGTTTCACATCAACCTCAGACAAACAAGCGCGACAGCAGATAAAACAGACAGCAGTAGAGCGCCGTATTAAATAACGCCGGATGCCAGACGAAATCGTAAATCCCGGTCGGGATCAGCGCGCGGCGCACCAGCCAGAAAATCGCCAGCGACAGCAGAAGCTCAAAAAAGATCGGCGGAAAGGAAAGACCGAATATCACAATGACCGGAAAAAGACTCATGTTGACCTTGATTTGCGTGCAGGCGATTGATTTTTAAACTATATTCCGCAACGAGTGACCAGGAATGGCCGGGCGAGAGTGCGGTGTAGTTATGTTGGAAATAATATATTAGCGTAACTGATAGTAAGTTATCTATGATATGTGATCTAAATCACTTTTAAGCCAGAGTGAATAATGGAACGACTAAAAAGAATGTCGGTGTTCGCCAAAGTGGTGGAGCTGGGCTCGTTTACCAGCGCCGCCAGGCAGCTTGAGATGAGCGTCTCCTCTATCAGTCAGACGGTATCGAAACTGGAAGATGAGTTGCAGGTCAAGCTGTTAAACCGCAGCACCCGCAGCATTGGCTTAACCGAGGCAGGCCGGATCTACTACCAGGGCTGCCGTCGTATGCTGCATGAAGTACAGGAAGTGCATGAACAGTTATACGCTTTTAATAATAGCCCTATCGGCACGCTGCGGATCGGCTGTTCTTCAACCATGGCGCAAAATGTGCTGGCGTCTCTGACCGCCGAAATGCTGCGCGACTATCCGGGGCTGTCGGTCAACCTGGTGACCGGTATTCCGGCACCCGATCTCATCGCCGACGGGCTGGACGTGGTGATCCGCGTCGGTGCGCTGCAGGATTCTAGCCTGTTTTCGAAGCGCCTCGGCTCAATGCCGATGGTTGTCTGCGCGGCCAAAAGCTATCTCGCCCAGGCGGGCACGCCGGAAAAACCCGCCGACCTCGCCAATCATTCATGGCTTGAATATAGCGTACGCCCGGACAATGAATTCGAGCTTATCGCGCCGGAAGGCATTTCCACCCGTCTGCTGCCGCAGGGGCGTTTTGTCACTAACGATCCGATGACCCTCTCCCGCTGGCTGAAGGCGGGCGCCGGCATTGCGTATGTGCCGCTGATGTGGGTGATCGACGAGATCAACAGCGGAGAACTGGAGATCCTGTTTCCGCGCTACCAGTCCGACCCGCGTCCGGTCTACGCGCTCTATACCGAAAAGGACAAACTGCCGCTTAAGGTGCAAGTGTGTATAAACGCGCTCAACGACTATTTCGTGAAAGTGGCGCAGGTATACCAGGAGATGCGGGGAAGAAACGTGAAGGGAAAAGAGAGCCGCGCCTGAGTGTCTCGCCCCTCGCAAACGGAGGGGCTATACCACATGCTTACGCCGTGCCGCCGACCGTGAGGTTATCGACCTTCAGCGTCGGCTGACCGACGCCCACCGGCAGGCTCTGGCCTTCTTTACCGCAGACGCCGACGCCGTTATCAAGCTTCACGTCGTTACCGACCATCGAAATCTGCTGCATCGCCTCGATGCCGGAGCCGATAAGCGTCGCGCCTTTCACCGGCTTCGTCACTTTACCGTTTTCGATGAGATACGCTTCCGACGTCGAGAAGACGAACTTACCGGAGGTGATATCCACCTGGCCGCCGCCGAAATTCGGCGCGAAGATCCCGTAATCCACGGATTCGATAATCTCCTGCGGCGTGGATTTCCCGGCCAGCATGTAAGTATTGGTCATGCGCGGCATCGGCAGGTGCGCGTAAGATTCGCGGCGGCCGTTACCGGTCGGCGCGACGCCCATCAGGCGCGCGTTGAGCTTATCCTGCATATAACCTTTCAGGATGCCGTTTTCGATCAGCACGTTGTACTGGCCCGGCACGCCTTCGTCATCAATCGCGAGAGAACCACGGCGATTGGCAAGCGTACCATCATCCACCACAGTACAGAGTTCAGACGCCACAAGCTCGCCCATTTGACCGCTGAAAACCGACGTGCCGCGACGGTTGAAGTCGCCTTCCAGACCGTGACCGACGGCTTCATGGAGCAGCACGCCCGGCCAGCCCGCGCCCAGCACAACCGGCAGCGTGCCGGCAGGTGCCGCCACCGCGCTCAGGTTTACCAGCGCCATGCGCACCGCTTCTCTCGCCCAGGCTTCAGCACGTATTTCGCCGTCGGTATTCTCCATAAACCACTGGTAGCCGAAACGGCCGCCGCCGCCGCTGGAGCCGCGCTCACGCTTGCCGTCTTCTTCCACCTGTACGCTCACGGAAAGGCGCACCAGCGGGCGCACGTCAGCCGCCAGCGTACCGTCCGTCGCCGCCACCAGAATCAGTTCATAGACGCCGGTCAGGCTCGCGCTTACTTCCTGGACGCGCTTGTCGGCGGCGCGCGCGGCGTTATCGACACGGCGCAAAATATCGAGCTTCTCTTCACGGCTCATGCTTTGCAGCGGATCGAGCGTGGTGTAGAGCGGCGAATAGTCCACGGCGCTCAGGGTTTTAATGCGCCCTTCGCCTTGCTCGCGCACGATGCTGCGCGCGGCCTGCGCGCTCTGCTCCAGCGCCAGCAGGCTAATCTGATCGGCATACGCGAAACCGGTTTTCTCGCCGCTGATGGCGCGTACGCCAACGCCCTGGTCGATATTGTAAGAGCCGTCTTTGATGATACGGTCTTCTAAAACCCAGGATTCGTGATAACTGGACTGAAAGTAAAGATCGCCGTAATCCAGGCGGCGCTCATAAAGCTGGCCCAGGATGGAGAAGAGATCCTGATGGCTCAGGCCATTGGCAGACAGTAGCTGCTCACTTACCAGGTTCAGACTCATTATTTGCTACTCTCTTGGTCCTGCCCGCACGGGCAATGAAAAAGGTTATCAGGCGAGCTTGCGGTAATTCCGCCGCGGCGTCAAATCATTGCGCCGCTTGCGCACGCGGCTGGCGCATCACTTCGTTGATTTGCGGCTTATCGATTGGCCCGGTGATGTGATAGCGCAGTACGGAGATTTTATTCCACAGCGGGCCGAGCACTTTGCTGGCGGCAAACACCGCCGCGCCGACAATCGGGTTCACGGCGAACGCCGCCGCCACGCCGACCGTCGCGGAGATTTCTGGTGCCACAACCGCTTCCATATCCAGCGTCCGGGCGGGCAGGTTAACGGAGCCTTTCATGGCGATATCCGCTTCCAGGCCATCCACCAGCGTATCTTCAGTGTGCATGATACCGTCTTTGATCCAGACCGTGCTGCGAATCGAGTCGTAATAAAAACCTTCGCCGAAGGTATCGCTGAAGTCAAAGCGCAGCTTGCGCAGCAGCGCATCGAAGCTCAGCAGGCGCAGCAGTTGCCCCGCGTGGCCGGTGCCCAGATCGGCGATCTGTCCTTTGCCGAGGCGAGTATGCAGCACGCCATTCAGTGAAGCTTCATCCGGTTTCCACGGCGCGTCGCGCCAGTGGAGATCGTAATCGACATTAAACGATGATCCCTGAAGCGGCGTTTTCACGCCGAAGAAATTGGTCGCCGCATCAAGCTGTTTGCCTTTCAGCACGCCTTTTACCGAGGTGCGCATGGCATCCTGACGGTTAACCCATTCGCCTTCCATCGTCAGGCGCGCGAAGCCGGTATCCAGCAGACCGTTCGCGAGCGACAGCGTATCGCCATTGATGGTGAAATCGCCGTCGATGCGGCCATATTTCTGTCCCCAGAGCCAGCACTCGGCGCAGCGCAGCGCCAGATTTGGCCAGTGGCTGAAATCCACGGCCTGCGTTTTTTGCCCGGAGGACGTGGTCAACACCGTGGTCGCTTCATCCGCGTGGCTCGGGTTGTAATAGAGATAGTCGATATTCGCAAGCCACGGCGCGCCGTCGCGCATCAGCAGGCGACCGTTAATTTCACGGCCCTGAGCGGAAACTTCCGTACCGCCTGTCTGCGGCTTCGTCATGATGCTGAGGTTATTCCAGCGCTGTCCGCCGAAGGTCAGCGCCGGGGTGCGCAGCGTTATCGCTTCCGGGAACAGCGTCGTGCTGCTGACCTTCTCGGCCGCGCCCTGGTTAAAGAGCGCCAGCCACTGCGCACCATCCATCGCAGGCAGATTCAGCTCAACGCCGCGGTTTTCCGGCAGCGGCGGCGTGGTGCGGCTGTCAGAGGCCCAGATAGCCCTGTCCAGCGTCAGTTTGCGCCCGAGCAGCCAGCGGCTGTTGAAATGGTTTTCCGCCCCGGCGTTGCCGGTCACATCAAAGCTTTTGAGATCGCCTTTCGCGCGCACTTTAAACGGCAGCGCTTTACCTGCGGGCTTTTCAACCGGCTCAGGTAAGTGACTGCTTACATTCTTCAGATCGCCGGTGATATCGACCTGATAATTTACGCCCGCATGATAAGGCAGCGAAATCGCCACTTTGCCGTTCCAGGGAATGCTGCCGCTAAGCGCGTCGTTCATCGGCTTCGGCAGAAGGCCGGTGCGCGTGGGCTGCCAGTCGCCGTTCATGTTCACTTCCACCTGATAAGCTTTCGGCTCTTCACGGGTCGAGAAGTCGATATTCAGCGGCTGGTTAAACCAGGTGGCCGTTAACGGTTCGCTCTGCAGATTGCCGTTCACGAAGCTGAATTTGCCGTTCAGGTTATGCAGCGTACTGTTCAGCGGCTTCACAAACAGCGCGTTATTGCGCAGCCAGACGTCGCCCTTCGCGGTCGTCATGGTGCCATCCAGCGGAATGTCGAGATGTAAGCGAGCATTCACATCGCCGTCGAGCTGGAGCTCGTCCAGCGTCGTGCCCAGAGAATCTGCAAGCGGCGTCTCTTTAAAGTAAGGCCCGACTGCTTTACCCGGCCCGGCGATATCGGCATCGATAAAGAGTTTTTCCTGCGAGTAGTCCGGGATAACGGCCGTCAGGTTTTTACCCGTAACGCCGCCAAGCATGACCTGCGGCGCCGCCATCCACAGCCCGTCATTGCGAAAATCGAGATTAATAGCGAAATCTTTCAGCGCGGGCCAGTCCGGCTGGAACGCGTAGGTGGCGTTGTGCAGCGGCACATAGACTTCAAACTGACCGTCGTTTTGTTTATATGGGAAGTGCTGCGGGTTACCGACATAGACCAGCGTGGCGTTCTCCACCTGTCCGCCCTGAATCGCGCCGCTCAGGTAATCGACGAGATCTTTACCCATCAGGTTTTCCGGGAAGTAGCGCCAGGCCTGGGCGGCATCGGAGGTCTTAATGCCTGCCAGTATTTCCAGCCAGGGCTGGCCGTTTTTCGGCTGCTGATAGCGGAAATCACCACGCGCCCACAGGGAATGCGCCTGCACATCAAGATGTTTACCGGCAAGCGTGAAGCCTTGCGCATCGTTGCGCCAGTCCAGCGTCGCCTCACCGCGCGCAATCTCCAGCGGCGCGCGGAACACCGTCTGGTACGGCATCCGGGCGTCAGTCATATTGACCGTCGCCTGGCCATGCTCCAGCGTGCCGGAAACTGAGCCGGAGAAATGCTCCGCGCCAGGCAGAAGTTTCCACTGCTGCCAGGAGAGATCGCTCCAGCGGGCCAGAAAACGCGTTTTGTCGGTCGCCTGAAGTGGGATATCGAGCGCCAGCGCATCAATTTTCCCTTTCGGGCGCGTGCTGCCCCACACTTCGCCAAGCGAGGGCGCAAGCCTTGTTGCAAGCGGTAAAAACCCTTCAAGCCCGCTCAGTTCAAGATGGCTGGCGCGTACGCGCAGTTCGTCGCTGCGCCGGACTTTGTCGCCGTCGACCGGTTGATCGGCAAGCCAGGCCAGATTCAGCGAACCTGCGGGCCAGGGCTTATCGTCCACGGTCACGCGCGTCTGCGGGATGGCGACCTGCCAGGCGTCATCGGCACGGCTGATGTGCGCGGTCAGATTATCCACCGAAAGACGATGATTGCGATCCTCGCCACGCCACGTTGTGCCGCCCTGCTTAAGCCAGATATCGCCGCCCGCCACTTCGCCGTCACGCAGCGTCATCCACGCTTCGAGGCTGAACTGCGCGCTGGTCAGATCGACGTTATCTTTCATCCACTGGCCAAGCCAGGGCTTAACATCCACATCATCCGCCTGCATCCAGACCGTACCGCGATTCAGCAGGCCGTTGTCATCGCGCAGATCCATGCGCACCTGCATCACGCCATGCTGACCGGTAAGACTGGAGAGGCTGACCTGGCCTTCGGCGCGGTGACGATTTTTCCCGTTAAGCCAGGTTAACTGAGGAACAGCGAGTTCGGCGCGCTGGCCGGATATCGTGATAAAGCTGAGTGTACTGTCGCGCAGATCGAAGTGATCGAACTGACGGAAGAAGAGATCGCTGAGTTTGTTGCCTTCCAGCGGGTTGCCGCCTTCGCGCTGTTTGATTGGCGTGTTGGTACGCACCTGGAGCTGGTAAAAGGTGAGATCGCGAAACTGCCAGCGCAGATGCAGCAGGCTTTGCCAGACATCCAGCGCGACCGTGACGCGCCTGACGGAAACGTTGCCGCCGTCGCTGAGCTGCGCGCGGATATCACGCACGTCGAGCGTCGGGCCGAAGGTTTGCCAGGCGGCGTCAACATGGCTCGCCTGTACGGGAACGCCGGTCGCGCTGGAGATTTTCTCCAGCAGCGTGGGCCGCCAGGTGTTGAGATGTGGCAGCGCGAGGCGCAGTCCACTCACCATCAGTGCGACGATAACAATCAGCGTTGCGCCTGTGAGTAGCAAAATGCCCGGCAGTCGCCTCACCCTTCTCTCCTTGTCAGCCGCCGCGGCGGTACCTTCACTCACACAGTCGACCGCTGTGCGCTACATCATGACCACGTCGAACTGCTCCTGGTTATAGAGCGGTTCGATTTGCACCTTAACCTGTTTACCGACAAAAATCTCCACTTCGGCCAGCGCATGGGATTCATCGCTTTTCAGCGCCTCCGCCACCGCAGGCGACGCGTAAACCAGGAAGCGGTCAGAGTCGTAAGCGTGATGCACGCGCACGATTTCGCGCATGATTTCATAGCAGACGGTTTCTACCGTTTTCACGGTGCCGCGACCATGACAGGTTGGACAGTCATTACACAGCACATGTTCAATACTTTCGCGGGTACGTTTGCGGGTCATTTCCACCAGGCCGAGCTGCGAGAAGCCGTTGATGCTGGTTTTCACGCGATCCTTGCTCAGCGCCTGCTCAAGCGAGTGCAGCACGCGGCGGCGGTGATCTTCATTACTCATATCGATGAAATCGATGATGATAATGCCGCCGAGATTGCGCAGACGCAGCTGGCGGGCAATCGCCTGCGTCGCTTCGATATTAGTGTTGAAAATGGTGTCGTCGAGATTGCGATGGCCGACAAAAGCGCCGGTGTTGATATCAATCGTCGTCATCGCTTCGGTCTGATCGATGATCAGATAGCCGCCGGATTTCAGCTCCACTTTACGCTCCAGCGCGCGCTGGATTTCATTCTCAACGTCATAGAGATCGAAAATCGGCTGACGGCCGCTATAGTGTTCAAGCTTGCTGGTCATCTCCGGCATATACTCCGCCGTAAATTCCAGCAGCATTTCATAGGTCAGACGGGAATCGACGCGGATGCGGTCAAGCTGGGCGACCGCGAAATCGCGCAGTACACGCTGGGCCAGCGCCAGTTCACCGTAAAGCTGATAGCGCGTCTGGTGGCGCTTTTTACGCTCCATCACTTTGGTCCAGACGCGTTTCAGATAGGCGGCATCAGACGCCAAATCTTCTTCGCACACACCTTCGGCGGCGGTACGAATAATAAAGCCGCCCTGCTCGTCGCAGTAATCCGCCACGATGCGTTTCAGGCGCTCGCGCTCGGTTTCGCTTTCAATACGCTGAGAGACGCCGACGTGCGATGCGCCCGGCATAAAAACCAGATAGCGCGACGGCAGCGTGATGTCGGTGGTGAGACGCGCGCCTTTGGTGCCGAGCGGATCTTTCACCACCTGCACCATGAGATCCTGCCCCTGGCGCACCAGCTCTGAGATATCGCGAACGGTGAAGTTTTTCTGCTCGTCGCCCGCCACGCATTCGGTGTGCGGCATGATGTCGGAGGCGTGAAGAAACGCGGCTTTATCGAGGCCAATATCTACAAATGCCGCCTGCATTCCCGGAAGAACGCGACTGACCCGACCTTTGTAGATATTGCCTACTATCCCGCGGCGCGCTTCACGCTCAATGTGAATTTCCTGCAAAATACCGCCATCAATGTACGCCACCCGGGTTTCCGACGGGGTAACGTTAACCAACAATTCAGCCGTCATCTTGTTTATCCCTCACGCAGTGAGTTGAATTCGCTCAGCAATTCCCAGGTTTCTACCAGCGGAAGCCCTACCACCGCGTGGTAGCTTCCTTCTATACGTCTGACAAAACAGCCGCCCAGCCCCTGAATCCCGTATGCGCCCGCTTTGTCCATCGGCTCGCCGCTTTCGACATACGCCGCGATGTCCTGCGCCGTCAGCGCCCGGAACGTCACGCGGGTAATGACCAGACGCTCACACACGCGCTGTTTATCAGCAAGCGCGACGGCGGTCATCACTTCATGCGTTTGCCCGGAGAGCCTGCGCAGCATCTCTGCCGCATGGGCGGCGTCGCGCGGTTTTTCCAGCGCGTCGCCATCCAGCACGACGATCGTATCGGCGCCAAGCACAGGGAGATCGCGCGCGGCCAGCACGACGCCAGCACGGGCTTTGTCGCGGGCCAGACGGGTGACATAATCCTGCGGCGCTTCCTGCGCGCCGCGCTGTTCCTCAACTCCCGGCACCAGACGTTCAAACGTAACGCCCAGCATTCCCAGCAGCTCCTGACGACGCGGTGAGCCCGAGGCGAGATAAAGATCTGTCATATCTGTCCTTTATTGTACAGCAAACTGTTGGCGTACTTTGCGCATCAGCAGGAATATCCACGGCCAGAGCACGCCATTCACAACGCTGCTCCAGAAGACTTCAGGCCGGAAAGCCACATCGATAACCAGGAATTCCGCCCAGAAGACGATAATATCCGCCGCCAGCGACAACAGCATCACGACCAGCGCCTGTTGCCAGAGCGCCAGGTTGCGGAAAAGCTGAAATTTCAGCGCGACCAGATAGGCGATGATACTCAGTGAAAGGGCGCGAACCCCCAGCGTAGAGCCGCTGATAAGATCCAGTATGGCACCCATCACAAAACCCGTGCCAACATTTACGCGATGCGGCAGCGCGAGGATCCAGTACAGCAGAATCAGCAGCACCCAGTTAGGCCGGAAAACGATAATCGCATCCGGCCAGGGCATAATCTGCAACAGCAGCGCGATTAAAAAAGAGAGCCAGATAACCCAGCGCCCCTGACTACGGTAGCTCGCCACTACTGTCCTCCCTGTGCGGGAGTCGCGCCGCCAGACGGCGTCGCGGTGGGTGATCCCGCGTTTGGCGCAGCAGGCGCAGGCGGCCCCATCGCATCCGGCGATGGCAGTACCTGCGGCATCATCTGCATCAGGCGTTCGTTCGCCACGCGATGCACTTCCTCCGGCGTCATCGGATTTTTACCTTCGCGATCGGCTCCCCACAGCAGCAGCAGATAACGCAGACGTTGCAGACCGGCGGTCGGACGCGCCTGAATGACGGTATACGCGCGCTGGGTGTCGAGCTTCACGGATGAGACCACGCCAACCGGATACCCTTCCGGGAAACGGCCGCCGAGACCGGAGGTCACCAGCACATCGCCGACGCGAATATCGGTATTGGCAGGAAGATGCTCCAGCTGTAAATCGTCGGTACAACCGCTACCGGCCGCAATGACGCGAATGTCATTACGCAGCACCTGAACAGGCAGCGCGTGGGTGGCGTCGCAGATAAGCAGCACACGGCTGGTAAGTTTCGCCACGGCGACCACCTGACCCACCACGCCTTTATCGCTGATGACCGGCTGGCCTTCATAAACGCCATTGACGCTGCCTTTATCGATCACGACCTGATCGCTGTAAGGATCGTTGACGGTCGAGATCACCTGCGTCACCATTTTCTGTTCATCCTGACGCAGCGGCGAGCCGAGCAGTTCGCGCAGGCGCGCGTTTTCCTGCTTGTACTGGCCAAGCATCAGAATTTCGCTGTTCTTCAGCAGCAACTCCTGACGCAGCGCCCGGTTTTCCAGCTCAAGCTGATCGCGGGACGCCAGCGTTTGCGAGACGCTGTCGAGTAATTCACGTGGACCGTTGGAGATAAAGTAGAAAGGACTGACGGCGGTATCCATGTACGTCCGAATCTGACTGAACGTACCGAGGCGGCTGTCGGCGATGATGACACCAAGCGCCACCAGCACCGCCAGAATAAGGCGAATCTGTAGCGACGGGCCACGGCTAAAAATTGGCTTCATAGGCTATGCGTATTCCCAAACCAACAAGAAGGGCAACCTGAGTTGCCCTTTCCTGCGGCTGTTACTCTTCGCTGAACAGGTCGCCGCCGTGCATGTCGATCATTTCCAGCGCCTTGCCGCCGCCTCGGGCCACGCAAGTGAGCGGATCTTCCGCCACCACGACCGGAATGCCGGTCTCTTCCATCAGCAAACGGTCAAGGTTACGCAGCAGCGCGCCGCCGCCGGTCAGTACCATGCCGCGCTCGGAGATGTCGGAAGCCAGTTCTGGCGGGCACTGTTCCAGCGCGACCATAACGGCGCTGACGATACCAGTCAGCGGTTCCTGCAGCGCTTCGAGAATTTCGTTAGAGTTCAGGGTGAAACCGCGCGGAACGCCTTCTGCCAGGTTACGGCCGCGAACTTCGATTTCGCGGACTTCGTCGCCCGGGTAGGCGGAGCCGATTTCATGTTTGATACGCTCAGCGGTGGCTTCACCGATAAGCGAGCCGTAGTTACGGCGCACATAATTAATGATGGCTTCGTCAAAACGGTCGCCGCCGATACGCACGGAGGAGGAGTACACCACGCCGTTCAGGGAGATAACCGCCACTTCGGTCGTACCACCACCGATATCCACCACCATAGAACCGGTCGCTTCAGACACCGGCAGACCCGCGCCAATCGCGGCCGCCATCGGCTCTTCAATCAGGAACACTTCACGCGCGCCTGCGCCCTGTGCGGATTCGCGGATAGCACGGCGTTCAACCTGAGTCGCGCCGACCGGCACACACACCAGCACGCGCGGGCTCGGGCGCATAAAGCTGTTGCTGTGCACTTGCTTAATGAAGTGCTGAAGCATTTTTTCCGTGACAAAGAAATCGGCGATCACGCCATCTTTCATCGGGCGGATAGCGGCGATATTGCCCGGCGTACGGCCAAGCATCTGCTTCGCTTCATGACCAACGGCCGCAACGCTCTTCGGCGAGCCGGCACGATCCTGGCGAATGGCGACCACGGAAGGCTCATTCAGTACGATGCCTTGCCCTTTTACATAGATAAGGGTATTCGCGGTACCCAGGTCAATGGACAGGTCATTGGAAAACATGCCACGAAATTTTTTAAACATACTAAGGGATAATCCTGAAAGCTGGGGCGGAAAACAAAATCCGCTTACTTTACCAACCACACGAAGCAGCGACAAGGCGCAAAAAATGTTCTGCATCGGTGAAAAATAGTGCGGCTTTTCTTCTGTTAAACCGTCGTCGCCCCGGCCTTTCCGGCTGACGATTTCGTGAGCGTTGCTGGCCCGACGACGTCTTATACGTGAAGAATGAAAGCCTGCGTTAATATGCTGCGACACTCTGGCCGGCAGGCGTACGCCCCCTTAAGATGCAGCGCGCGTTATTCTACGTGAAAACAAGTTAAACGGCAGGTCAAACCGAGTATCTTTGCGAATATTTTTTCACATTAGTATCGAGAGGTTGCGAGGCGGCAAAAAAATCGCCCTGACCTCCCGTCACGCCACGCTCGACCAGCGTCTGCCATTCACTTTTGGTTCTGACGCCGGCGGCAAAAACCCGCGTCTGCGTTCCGTTGCACGCCTCCACCAGACTCTGTACAAAAAGCTGGTTTTCGGTGCGCTTGTTGATATCCCGCACCAGCCCCGGATGCAGCTTGATAATTTCCACATCCAGCGCTTTTATCCAGGCCGTGCCGACCACCGTTAATCCCGCCTGGACCACCGCGATGCGAAGCCCAAGCGCCCTGATTAAACGCACAACCGGTTGTAAACGGCTGAGATGTTGACAAACATCTGCCTCGGCAAGTTCAAAAAGAATGCGTTTTCGATGCGATTTTTCGCACTGCATCAATGTGTCGCGCAGCCAGCGCTGGAACGGCGGACGGATCAACGACTCGACCGTGACCGGCAGCGCCAGCGTTTCGTCCGGCCAGAAGCGCAGGAAAGGCAGAACGCGGGTAATCAGCTGGCGATCATACTGTTCTGCCAGACCAAACTGCTGCACCATCGGCATATACTCTGCCGCCAGCACCTCTTCTTCACCGTCAAAAATACGGCACATTAATTCGCGATGATGCACATAGCCGTCGCGCAATACGGCCGGTTTTTGATAAAAACGCGGGCCGCCGCGCTGCAGTGCGTTTTCAATTAAAGTGCGCCAGCGCACGTTGCCGCGCCCTTTTTCCGGCAGCGTACTGTCATAGACCGCCCAGCCGTTGCCGCCCTGCAATACCGCGTTGCGGGCCGCCACTTCGGCGTGTTCCATGACCTGTTCGGTCGTCTGTCCGCTGCGCCAGGCGCAAATGCCGATATGCAGCATATCGCTGCTGTCCAGCATCCGGGTCGGCGGCAGCGCCCCCACCGCTTTCAGTAACTGGCTGGCGATGCTGTCGGCTTCTTTAAGCGTGCGATGCGGCAACAGTACGGCAAAATCGCTGCGGAAATACCGCGCCAGCAGCGCGCCGGGGTAGCGCATAATAAAAGTAGAAAGCATGTTGATAAGCGTGAAGAGATACTCTTCAACGGCGGTTTTTCCCCAGCTATCACGCAGCATGTCGAAATCTGGCAGGCGGATCATCATCACCACGCCGTGCGTCACGGCGTTATCCTGCTCTTCCAGCAGGGTCGCCAGTTGATTATCAAAGAAGATGCGGTTGCTCAGCCCGGTTTTGGCATCCTGGGCTGCGAAGGCACGGATCAGCGTATCCATGCGGCTGCGCTGTTCTCCGGCACGCTGTAATTCGGTCAGCAAGACATCCAGCGCGCTGCTGGCGTGGGTGGGCCATTCATGAATATTGCCGCGCGCATTCGCGCCACGTTCGCCATTGAGGATGCGCACCGCGCGGCCTTCCAGCAGTTCCTGCCCTGCGAGCTGACGTTTGATCCAGCGTACAGAGATATAAATGATGACGACCATCAGGGCAAAAGCCAGCGTCAGCGGCGCGGTAGTCAACAGAGAACGATAATAGTTGGCCAGCGGATCCTGCCAGGTTAAACGCAGCGTCATGCCGGGGTGTTTAATCAAAGGAACAGAAAGCTGGCGGGCACGGGTCTGAAAGGGCGATTCCCGATAGCTTTCGGGTCTCGTATGGCTGAACACAATTTTATCGCCCAGCGCGAACTCGATTCGCACGATATCCAGTGGCACCATAATTTCATCAAGCCGGGACTGCATCATCTGCGGAGACTGGGAAACCAGTTCGTTATCCACAATGGAAGCCACCGACGCGACGCGCTGCGTCACTTTATGCTGAATGGCGTTAAAAAAGCTGAGTGAGCAGCCAAGCAGCGTCACCAGCATCGCCATACCGACCAGCAGCGTGACAAAGGCGGAGAATTTCGTCGTTAAGCGCATCCTTGTGTTAACTCCGTGGTTGGGTGTCACGCGGGGGAACCGCCTTTCGGTTCTTCACGCTAATGGACAGGTTGAAAGTGAGTGCTAACTTTGAATATCGAACCGCGCATACTACCAGAAATGGTGGCGCGGCTATGCAGTTTTCTTGCGGCAAATCGGCATAAGGTTTCAATATGCGAGTATAGTCCTCAGGAATGATTTTCCCACTTAAGTCGTTTTTAAGGAGCGTTAACATGAAGGCGTTACTTCTCGAACAGCAGGATGGCAAAACGCTGGCCTGCGTGAAACCAGTAGAAGAAGCGATGCTGCCGCAGGCAGAAGTGACGGTCGATATCGACTGGTCAAGCCTTAACTATAAAGACGCCCTGGCGATTACCGGCAAAGGCAAAATCATTCGTGAATTTCCGATGGTACCGGGTATCGATTTCGCAGGCGTCGTGCGCGACAGCGCGGACGCGCGCTTTACGCCAGGCCAGCAGGTGCTGCTGACCGGCTGGGGCGTTGGCGAAAACCACTGGGGTGGCCTTGCCGAAACGGCGCGAGTAAAAGCCGACTGGCTGGTGCCGCTGCCGCAGGGGCTGGATGGCCGTCAGGCGATGATCATCGGCACGGCGGGCTTTACCGCGATGCTGTGCGTGATGGCGCTGGAAGACGCGGGTGTGCGACCGGAAAGCGGCGAGGTGCTTGTCACCGGCGCAAGCGGCGGCGTAGGCAGCACGGCGGTGGCGCTGTTGCATAACCTCGGGTATCAGGTTGTGGCGGTTTCCGGGCGTGAAAGCACACATGATTACCTGCAAAGCCTCGGCGCCAGCCGGATTGTGGGCCGTGACGAATTCACAGAAAGCCGCCCGCTGGAGAAACAGCTGTGGGCAGGCGCGGTAGACACCGTCGGCGATAAAGTTCTGGCGAAAGTGCTGGCGCAGACGAATTACGGCGGCTGCGTGGCGGCCTGCGGCCTTGCGGGCGGTTTTGCGCTGCCCACCACGGTGATGCCTTTTATCCTGCGCAACGTGCGCCTCCAGGGCGTGGATTCCGTGATGACGCCTGCGCCGCGTCGCCTTGAAGCATGGCAGCGCCTGGTGCGCGATCTGCCATCCTCGTTTTATCAGCAGAGCGCGACCGAAATCACGCTCGATCAGGCGGCTGAATTCGCTGAAGCCATTATCAGCAACCGCGCGCAGGGCCGGACGCTGGTAAAAATTCGCTAAGCTAAAATTTATTTACAGATAATTAACCTCTTCACTCGCAGGCTGACTTGAGCCCTGTCATGATTAAGCGGTAGCGTTACGTATCGTTTTTGCGGAGCCGGTCATGAAAAAAGTCAGCCGTTTAACCGAAGCCGATGTCACCGCCGAGTCGGCTTTCTTTATGCAGCGCCGTCAGGTGCTGAAAGCCCTGGGTATCACTACCGCAGCGCTCTCGCTGCCCACCGCCGCACACGCGGATGTGCTCTCCTGGTTTAAAGGAAACGACCGGCCTAAAGCGCCCGCCGGCGCGCCGCTTGATTTCACGCGTCCTGCGCAATACCAGGCGAAGCTTGACCTGACACCGGAAGATAAAGTCACCGGCTATAACAACTTCTATGAATTTGGGCTGGATAAAGCCGACCCGGCCGCGAACGCCGGCAGTCTGAAAACCAACCCGTGGACGCTGAAAATAGGCGGAGAAGTGGCGAAACCGCTGACGCTGGATCACGACGACCTCACTAAAAAGTTTCCGCTTGAAGAGCGCATCTACCGGATGCGCTGCGTCGAAGCCTGGTCGATGGTGGTGCCGTGGATAGGTTTCCCGCTGCATAAACTGCTCGCGCTGGTGGAGCCCACCAGCAATGCGAAATATGTCGCGTTCAAAACGCTCTACGCGCCCGATATTATGCCGGGCCAGAAAGACCGCTTTATCGGCGGCGGGCTGGAGTATCCGTACGTCGAAGCGCTGCGCCTTGATGAGGCGATGCACCCGCTCACGATGCTGACGACCGGCGTCTACGGTAAAGCCCTGCCGCCGCAAAACGGCGCGCCGGTGCGTCTCACCGTACCGTGGAAATATGGCTTTAAAGGCATTAAATCGATCGTCAGCATTACGTTGACCCGCGAGCGCCCGCCAACGACGTGGAATATGGCGGCACCGGATGAATATGGTTTTTACGCCAACGTGAATCCGCATGTCGATCATCCGCGCTGGTCGCAAGCCAGCGAGCGTGTCATCGGCGCAGGCGGCGTACTGGATGTGAAGCGCCAGCCGACGCTACTTTTTAACGGCTACGCCGATGAGGTGGCGTCGCTCTATAAAGGCCTCGATCTGCGGGAGAACTTCTGAGTGCGTTTAACGGCAAAACAGATTACCTGGCTGAAAGTGGCGCTGCATCTCGCCGCATTTTTACCGCTGGTGTGGCTTTTTTATGCCGCAAGCCAGGGCTTGTTCAGCGCCGATCCGGCGAAAGATATTCAGCATTTTACCGGCAGAATGGCGCTAAAACTGCTGCTCGCCACGCTTCTGGTGACGCCGCTTACGCGCCTTCTTAAGCAGCCGCTGCTTATCCGCACCCGGCGTCTGCTGGGCTTATGGTGTTTTGCGTGGGCGACGCTGCACCTGGTGAGCTATTCGCTGCTGGAGCTGGGGCTTAGCAATCTGTCGCTGCTTGGCAGCGAACTGGTTTCGCGCCCTTACCTGACGCTGGGTGTTGTCAGCTGGCTTATTCTGCTGGCGCTGGCGCTCACTTCTTTCCAGGCGGCGCAGCGAAAACTGGGTCGCCGGTGGCAAACATTGCATAACTTCATCTATCTGGTTGCGATCCTCGCCCCGATTCACTACCTGTGGTCAGTGAAGATTCTGTCGCCGCAACCTGTCCTTTACGCACTGGGCGCGATCGTTCTGCTGGCATGGCGCTATAAAAAGCTGCGCCAATGGTGGCGAACGTGACGCGTTTATGTGCGTTTTCCCGCACTTCTGTTATTACCCGATAACGTTTTCCTGAGGGTGGTTGATAATCTTCCCTGATAAGACCAGTATTTAGCTGCCAAATGCTACGAAATCGTTATAATGTGCGACTTTGGTTTTTCACCCACGGCTTTTTACACGCCGACGGGTGACAACCAGACGATGAAGGTATATTTTGACATTTACCGGAAGATGGCAGGAGATAGCGCCAGGATGACCGAGAAATTTCACATTTTGCTTTTAAACGGCCCGAACCTTAACATGCTGGGCACGCGTGAGCCGGAGAAGTACGGTACACAGACGCTTGAACAAATTGTTAACGAGCTCGCCGCTGTTGCAAAGCAGTTGAATGTCTCGTTCGATCACCTGCAATCCAACGCTGAATATGCGCTTATCGACCGAATTCATCAGGCTAAAGACAAGATTGACTATATCCTGATCAATCCGGCCGCGTTTACGCATACCAGCGTGGCGCTGCGCGACGCGCTGCTGTCGGTGAATATCCCGTTTATCGAGATCCACCTGAGCAATGTGCACGCCCGAGAGCCTTTCCGGCATCATTCATACCTTTCGGATATTGCCGCCGGCGTCATCTGCGGATTAGGTGCCGATGGCTATACCTATGCGTTACAGACGGCGGTCAAACGCCTGTCACAATCACACTAAACAAGAGTACGGAACCCACTCATGGATATTCGTAAGATTAAAAAACTGATCGAGCTGGTTGAAGAATCAGGCATCGCTGAACTGGAAATTTCTGAAGGCGAAGAGTCTGTACGTATCAGCCGCTCCCCGGCCAATACAGGCTTCCCGGTGATGCAGCAGGCGTATGCCGCGCCGATGATGCAGCAGCAGCCGCAAGCCCTGTCCAACGCTGTTGCTCCTGCCGCCGCTCCGGCAGCAGAAGCGCCGGCTGCCGCAGAAGTCAGTGGTCACATCGTACGTTCCCCGATGGTTGGTACCTTCTATCGTACCCCGAGCCCGGATGCGAAAGCGTTTGTGGAAGTAGGCCAGAAAGTCAACGTAGGCGACACCCTATGCATCGTTGAAGCGATGAAAATGATGAACCAGATCGAATCCGACAAAGCGGGCGTCGTGAAAGCGATCCTGGTGGAAAGCGGTCAGCCAGTAGAATTTGACGAGCCGCTGGTTGTCATCGAATAACGAGGCGAACATGCTGGATAAAATTGTCATCGCTAACCGCGGCGAAATCGCACTGCGTATTCTTCGTGCCTGTAAAGAACTGGGCATCAAGACCGTCGCTGTGCATTCCACCGCGGATCGCGACCTGAAACACGTACTGCTGGCAGACGAGACCGTGTGTATCGGTCCGGCGCCGTCAGTCAAAAGCTATCTGAACATCCCGGCCATCATCGCTGCCGCTGAAATTACCGGCGCCGTGGCGATTCACCCGGGCTATGGCTTCCTCTCTGAGAACGCCAACTTCGCCGAGCAGGTTGAGCAGTCCGGCTTTATCTTCATTGGCCCGAAAGCCGACACGATTCGCCTGATGGGCGACAAAGTGTCTGCGATTACTGCCATGAAGAAAGCGGGCGTACCGACCGTACCGGGCTCCGACGGCCCGCTGGGCGATGATATGGATAAGAACCGCGCCCATGCGAAACGCATCGGCTACCCGGTCATTATCAAAGCGTCCGGCGGCGGCGGCGGTCGCGGTATGCGCGTTGTGCGCAGCGATGCTGAACTGGCGCAGTCTATCTCCATGACCAAAGCGGAAGCGAAAGCCGCTTTCAACAACGATATGGTCTACATGGAGAAGTACCTGGAAAACCCACGTCACATCGAAATTCAGGTGCTGGCGGACGGTCAGGGCAACGCTATCTATCTGGCGGAACGCGACTGCTCCATGCAGCGTCGTCACCAGAAAGTCGTCGAAGAAGCGCCGGCACCGGGCATTACCCCGGAACTGCGCCGCTACATCGGCGAGCGCTGCGCGAAAGCGTGTGTCGATATCGGCTACCGCGGCGCGGGTACGTTCGAGTTCCTGTTTGAAAACGGCGAGTTCTACTTCATTGAGATGAACACCCGTATTCAGGTAGAGCATCCGGTGACCGAGATGATCACAGGCGTTGACCTGATCAAAGAGCAGCTGCGTATCGCTGCCGGTCAGCCGCTCTCTATCAAACAGGAAGAAGTCGTAGTCAAAGGCCATGCGGTCGAGTGCCGTATCAACGCCGAAGACCCGAACACGTTCCTGCCAAGCCCGGGTAAAATCACGCGCTTCCATGCGCCGGGCGGCTTTGGCGTTCGTTGGGAATCGCATATCTACGCCGGTTATACCGTACCGCCGTATTACGATTCCATGATCGGCAAGCTCATCTGCTATGGCGAAAACCGCGACGTGGCCCTGGCCCGTATGCGTAACGCCCTGCAGGAGCTGATCATCGACGGCATCAAAACCAACGTTGATCTGCAGACCCGCATCATGAACGATGAAAACTTCCAGCACGGTGGCACAAACATCCACTATCTGGAGAAGAAACTGGGCCTGCAAGAGAAATAAGCCCCGTTTCCCTGCACAAGGCCAGCTCTGCTGGCCTTTATTTTTTGTGCCTCCCCGAAAGTGCCAGGGTACAATCGCCGCTTTCTTCACTGACAGGGTATGACAATGGACAAACGTTTTGTTCAGGCCCACAAAGAAGCGCGCTGGGCGCTGTGGCTGACCCTCCTCTATCTCGCCGCCTGGTTAGTGGCCGCTTACTTACCTGATTCGCAACAGGGCTTCACCGGCCTGCCGCACTGGTTTGAGATGGCCTGCCTGCTGGTGCCGCTGCTGTTTATTCTGCTTTGCTGGCTCATGGTGCGCGTGATTTTCCGCGACATTCCTCTGGAGGATAACGATGCAGCATGACGTCATAGTGCCGCTTGTCGCCTATTTGCTGGTGGTATTTGGCCTGTCGCTGTATGCGATGAAGCGCCGCAGCAGCGGCAATTTCCTGAACGAATATTTCCTCGGTAGCCGCTCGATGGGCGGTGTGGTGCTGGCGATGACGCTGACCGCGACCTATATCAGCGCCAGCTCGTTTATCGGCGGGCCGGGTGCGGCTTATAAATATGGGCTCGGCTGGGTGCTGCTGGCCATGATCCAGTTGCCCGCCGTCTGGCTGTCGCTCGGCATTCTCGGTAAAAAATTCGCTATCCTCGCGCGGCGCTATAACGCCGTGACGCTCAACGATATGCTCTACGCGCGGTTTCAGAGCCGCCTGCTGGTGTGGCTGGCGAGCCTGAGTCTGCTGGTCGCTTTCATTGGTGCTATGACGGTGCAGTTCATCGGCGGCGCACGTCTGCTGGAAACGGCGGCGGGGATCCCTTACGAAACCGGCCTGCTGATTTTCGGCATCAGTATTGCGCTCTACACCGCGTTCGGCGGCTTTCGCGCCAGTGTCCTCAATGACACGCTTCAGGGGCTGGTGATGCTTATCGGCACTATCGTCCTGCTGGTGGGCGTAGTCCATGCGGCGGGCGGCCTGCACGACGCGGTCGATAAACTTCAGCATATCGATCCGAAGCTGGTATCGCCGCAGGGCGCGGACGATATTCTGTCGCCAACGTTTATGACTTCATTCTGGGTGCTGGTCTGCTTTGGGGTGATTGGCCTGCCGCACACGGCGGTGCGCTGTATCTCGTATAAAGACAGCAAAGCAGTGCATCGCGGCATTATTCTCGGCACGATTGTCGTGGCGATACTGATGCTGGGGATGCATCTCGCCGGCGCGCTGGGCCGCGCGGTGCTGCCTGACCTGCACGTTCCGGATCTGGTTATCCCAACACTCATGGTGACCGTGCTGCCGCCCTTCGCCGCCGGGATCTTCCTCGCCGCGCCGATGGCCGCGATCATGTCGACGATCAACGCGCAGCTGTTGCAGTCCTCCGCGACGATCGTCAAAGATCTGTGGCTGAACCTGCGTCCGGCGGAGATCCACAACGAGAAACGCCTCAAGCGGATGTCGTCGCTGATTACGATAATCCTGAGCGTCCTGCTGTTGCTGGCCGCCTGGCGTCCGCCTGAAATGATTATCTGGCTCAATCTGCTGGCCTTTGGCGGTCTGGAAGCCGTGTTCCTCTGGCCGCTGGTGCTGGGCCTCTACTGGGAGCGTGCCAATGCGGCAGGCGCGCTTTCGGCCATGATTGTCGGCGGCGTGCTTTACGCACTGCTCGCCACGTTTAAAATACAGCTGTTCGGCTTTCATCCGATTGTGCCGTCCCTGCTGCTAAGTCTGCTGGCTTTTGTGGTGGGCAACCTTTTTGGTCGCCCGGTTCCGCAGGCCACGCCTGTTTCCTCTGTTAATGAATGAGTAATGCCATGCCCTGGATCCAACTGAAAATAAACACCACTGGCGCTAATGCCGAAGAGATTAGCGATGCGCTGATGGAAAGCGGCGCGGTCTCCGTGACCTTCCAGGACACCCACGACACGCCGGTGTTCGAGCCGCTGCCGGGTGAAACGCGCCTGTGGGGCGATACGGACGTGATCGGCCTTTTTGACGCGGAAACGGACATGCAGGACGTGGTCGCCATGCTGGAAAACGCCCCGCTTCTCGGTGCGGGCTTCGCCCATAAAATCGAGCAGCTGGAAGATAAAGACTGGGAGCGCGAGTGGATGGACAATTTCCACCCGATGCGCTTCGGCGAGCGTCTGTGGATCTGCCCGAGCTGGCGCGACGTGCCGGATGAAAACGCTGTAAACGTGATGCTCGATCCGGGTCTGGCGTTTGGCACCGGCACACACCCCACTACTTCCCTCTGCCTGCAATGGCTCGACGGGCTGGATCTCACCGGTAAAACTGTGATTGATTTCGGCTGCGGCTCCGGCATTCTGGCTATCGCCGCGCTGAAGCTTGGCGCGGCGAAAGCGATCGGTGTGGATATCGATCCGCAGGCGATTCAGGCGAGCCGCGATAACGCCGAGCGCAACGGCGTCTCGGAGCGTCTGGAACTGTATCTGCCGGAAAACCAGCCTGCCGATATGCGGGCTGACGTTGTGGTTGCCAATATTCTCGCAGGCCCGCTGCGCGAACTGGCGCCGCTGATTAGCGTGCTGCCGGTACAGGGCGGCTTACTCGGGCTTTCCGGTATCCTGGCAAGCCAGGCACAGAGCGTATGCGAGGCGTATGAGCCGCTGTTTACGCTCGATCCGGTCGTAGAAAAAGAAGAGTGGTGCCGTATTACCGGTGTGAAGCGCTAAGGTTGCCACGCCTTCTGAAAGTGTGATGAGCTGAAAAGCGCGGCCTGTCCGCGCTTTTTTATTTCTCTCACGGTCTGACATGCTGATAGTTTATCGGTACGCAGTGTTGTTCACAGGGAGCCGCGCGCCGTCAAACGGGTAATGATTCACCACATCAATATGCAATGGAGAGCATTACTTCAACCCATACAGGAAGCAGAATAATTCACTACGGGTGAAAACCTTCACATCCCTTTTCCCCAGCGCCGATGCCCTTCACAGAACGATTCACCATGCCAACAACGAGACGCGGATCGCATTTTATCGCCTGATTTGCGCAATTTATCGCCGTTTATCCCGCTTGCGCGCCTGCCGTTTCGTTAAAAAAAGCACGATTTCAGGGATTTTTTTTGCGCACGTTTTTTCGGCGATTCTTCTTAACTTTATGATTGTTAAGTTTAATTTATTAGGGGAATCGGTACAGATGCCGATTCATTGATCTGTCGCATCGGATTGTTCAAAGTTTGGCCTTTCATCTCGTGCAAAAAATGCGTAATATACGCCGCCTTGCAGGCACAGTATGGTCATTTCTTCACTCATGCGTATCGGACACTACCAGCTCAGAAATCGCCTGATCGCAGCCCCGATGGCTGGCATTACAGACAGACCGTTTCGGACGCTGTGCTACGAGATGGGAGCAGGATTAACCGTTTCTGAGATGATGTCCTCTAACCCGGAAGTCTGGGCGAGCGATAAATCCCGGTTGCGGATGGTACATGTGGATGAACCGGGTATTCGCACCGTGCAAATCGCCGGCAGCGTACCCGAAGAGATGGCGGAAGCCGCACGTATTAATGTGGATAACGGCGCCCAGATTATTGATATCAATATGGGTTGCCCGGCTAAGAAAGTGAATCGCAAGCTGGCTGGTTCAGCCCTTCTGCAATACCCCGATCTGGTGAAGTCTATCCTGACCGCGGTAGTCAACGCAGTGGACGTTCCCGTTACGCTGAAAATTCGCACCGGCTGGGATCCGGCTAACCGTAACTGTGTAGAAATTGCCCAATTGGCTGAAGAATGTGGTATTCAGGCGCTGACGATTCATGGCCGCACGCGCGCCTGCTTGTTTCAGGGCAACGCAGAATACGACAGCATTCGGACAGTTAAGCAGAAGGTTTCCATTCCGGTTATTGCGAATGGCGACATTACTTCCCCGCATAAAGCCAGGGCTGTGCTCGACTATACAGGGGCTGATGCTCTGATGATAGGTCGCGCGGCTCAGGGAAGACCCTGGATCTTCCGGGAAATCCAGCACTATCTGGACACTGGGGAGTTGCTGCCCCCTCTGCCTCTGGCAGAGGTTAAGCGTTTGCTTTGCGCGCACGTTCGGGAATTGCATGACTTTTACGGCCAGGCAAAGGGGTACCGAATCGCGCGTAAACATGTGGCCTGGTATCTCCAGGAACATGCTCCAGATGACCAGTTTCGGCGCACATTCAACGCCATAGAGGATGCCAGCGAACAGCTGGAGGCGTTGGAGGCATACTTCGAAAATTTTGCGTAAACAGAAATAAAGAGCTGACAGAACTATGTTCGAACAACGCGTAAATTCTGACGTACTGACCGTTTCTACCGTTAACTCTCAGGATCAGGTGACTCAAAAACCCCTGCGTGACTCGGTAAAACAGGCACTGAAGAACTATTTTGCTCAACTGAATGGTCAGGATGTGAATGACCTGTATGAGCTGGTACTGGCTGAAGTAGAACAGCCCCTGTTGGACATGGTGATGCAATACACCCGCGGCAACCAGACCCGCGCTGCGCTGATGATGGGTATCAACCGCGGTACGCTGCGTAAGAAACTGAAAAAATACGGCATGAACTAAGTTCGCTTAGTTAAGCTGATTAAAAAGGCGCGAACCGGCATGGGGAAGCGCCTTTTTTGTTTTCCACTCTCCCGCCGCCGCTCTCCCGCCTGGCCTGACAAATACCCGCTCCGCGCTACACTAATGACAGTATCGTGCCAGAAATATCGGCGCCGTAGCGACATTGCTGAACACGGTTATACCTGTCAAATCCATTGTCATTAAGGGGTCTTAAATCGCTTTCGCCGGATTTTCGGCAGTGATAATGTTCAGCGCTCCTCTCTACCCCGCAGGCCCGCCAGGCAAGGCCTGAGGATGCACGACCCTATTTTGGATGAGACGCCATGCTGGTTAGTCATTACGACCATATTCTTGTTGTCACCTCGTTTGTTGTCGCCATTCTGGCGTCAAGCACCGCGCTGAATATGGCCGGTCGCGTCACCACCAGCAGCGGCAGCGCCGCACGCATCTGGCTGGTCGGCGGCAGCGTCGCAATGGGCATAGGCATCTGGGCGATGCATTTTATCGGCATGCTGGCGATGAGCCTGCCCGTCACGCTGAGCTATGACCCTCTGATTACCGCGGCATCGTTGCTTATCGCCATCGGCTCTGCGCTGTTTGCGCTGTGGCTCGTGTGCGGTGCTGAACTGAAAGTGTCGCGACTGATACCGGGCTCGCTGGTGCTGGGATGCGGGATTGCGGCGATGCACTATACCGGTATGGCAGCGTTGCTGGTGGAGCCTGGCATTGTCTGGGCCTGGGGATGGGTGGCATTGTCGATAGTCATTGCTCTGCTCGCCTCCGTCGCCGCGCTGTGGCTGACATTTCGGCTGCGTCAGGATGTCGGCAACGTCGCGCTGATGCGCGCAGGCGCCGCCATTATTATGGGAATTGCCATCGCGGGTATGCACTATACCGGCATGATGGCGGCCAATTTCCCCGGCCATACGCACGCCACACATATGGGCGTCAACACCCGCTGGCTGGCGCTGGTCGTGACGCTGGTGACGCTCGCCATCCTCGCGATTTCACTGCTCGTCTCAATGTTCGATGCGCGTTTACAAGCGCGCACCTCGCTGCTCGCTTCTTCACTTGCAGAAGCCAATAAAGAGCTCGCCCAGCTCGCGCTGCACGATACGCTCACGCGACTGCCGAACCGTATTCTGCTGGAAGATCGTCTCGATCAGGCGATTCGCAAAGCCGATCGTGAAGGAAGCCGCTTTGCATTGATGTTTATGGATCTCGACGGTTTTAAGGCCGTCAATGACGCCTACGGCCATAACACAGGCGACCAGTTGCTGATTGCCGTGACCGAACGTCTCAAGGAGCAACTCAAAGGGCAGTTTACGCTTGCGCGCATCGGCGGCGATGAGTTTGTCCTGCTTGCGGAAACCGATCAGCCCAACGACGCGGCGGCGCTCGCCAACGCGCTGGTGCACGCGATTGACGGTCCTTTTGCCGTTGAGCCCTATGAACTGGTAGTAACTATCAGCATCGGCATCGCCTTCTACCCGCACGATGGCAAAAATGGCCGCGAACTGCTGTTTAATGCTGACGCCGCGATGTATCACACCAAACATACCGGCCGTAACGGTTATAGCTTTTTCCAGCCGTCGATGAATACCCAGGCGCAGACCCAGTTGCAGCTGATGAACGATCTTTGGCTTGCGCGCGAGCGTAAAGAGCTGCGCCTTGTTTATCAGCCAAAATTCCAGGCACCGTCCGGACCGGTCGTGGGCTTTGAGGCGCTGCTGCGCTGGCAGCATCCGCAATACGGATTACTGTCACCTGACGCATTTCTCCCGCTCGCCGAAAAAACCGGGATGATTATCAGCATTGGCGAATGGGTGCTGGACGAAGCCTGCCGTCAGTTGAATGAATGGCATCAGGCGGGCCACCACGCCTGGTCGGTCGCGGTTAATCTCTCGACCATGCAGTTTGAACAGCCCGGTCTGGTGGAGATGGTGATGAGCTGTCTTGAGCGTCATCAGATAGCGCCGGAGAAACTGATTCTGGAAGTGACCGAAACCACGGCGATGAGCAATCCAGATGAAAGCGTGCGCCTGCTGACCCGGCTTACCGAGCTTGGCGTTAAAGCGTCGATTGATGATTTCGGCACGGGCTATTCGAGCCTGCTCTATCTGAAGCGGCTGCCCGCCAGCGAGCTGAAAATCGACCGCGCGTTTGTTAATGAGCTGCGTGCCGAGGGCGAAGACGCGACTATTGTTTCCGCCATCGTGGCGCTGGCGAAAACCCTGAATTTGCGGGTGGTCGCGGAAGGCGTGGAAACCGTTGAGCAGCAGCAGTTCCTTACTGAACTTGGCTGCAATACCTTACAGGGCTATCTGCTCGGTAAACCGCTGGCACCGGAAGTGATCACCCGGGAAGGCGACAATCTTGAGCATCCGCAGTCAGCCACGGCCACCGAAGAAAACGGATAACGCTAACCGTCACGCCAGCGGCGACGGCACGGCTGGCGTGACGGTTATTTTTCATTTTCCCGATTGAGAGCCGTTATTTTCCGGCCGCGGCAGCATGCGCAAAATGTTGTCCACCAGCGCGGGAGCTTGTCTGAAAAGATCGCACGCGTCGGGCTGAAATAACCAGTTTTTAAGAATACCACTCAGGCAGCCGTGTAAAATCGTTAACATAATATCGACATCCAGAGAACCGGCTATCTGTTTATCCGCAATGCCCCGCCGTAATAATTCCCCAATATAATGCCGACTGAAACCAATTCGCTCGCGGATTTCACTCTCCGGCATCATCTCTTCATCAAATTCACATTTACGATAAAGAATTTGCAACAACGCGCGCTGTCGCGGACTGCTGGCGATATATTGCAGCACGGCAATAAACGTTTCGCGTAATAATCGTAATGGATCCCGCCATGCCTCTTCCGGAATGTTTGGGCGAATAATCTCCCTGACGGGTAATTGCTGCTGCCAGATTTCATTAAACAGATCCGCTTTGCTGGCGAAATGCCAGTACACCGCGCCACGCGTCACCTGCGCAGCCTGCGCGATGTCCGTAAGCGTGGTATGCGCGACACCGCGCTCAGCGAACGTAAAGATGGCGGCATCGATGAGCTGCTGACGCGTCTTAAGCGCCTCTTGTTTGGTTCTCCGGGCCATAAATCACCTTGCCTTTTCCTGGCGGGGGACGAATCAAATAATTGCCGTCGTTTTTTATCACAGCTTTAATGTTGAAGCGTGTGATTTTTATATATAGATTTTGATGATATTTGAGATAATAAAATAAAAACAATAAATATATTTCAACCCAGAAAGAATTATTCGCAGCTGGTAACAAAAGCTTTTCGGAAATCATAAAAACAAAAATAAATGAAGCGCTTCCTTTGCTTTCTGGTGCTTTTCCCCGTCCGAATAAATAAGGAATACTGACACAGACGCAAAATTATTTGTACGATAGCGCCCTGTTAATTTTATCTCACCCGTATTCCTGCTACCGGCCCGACGGTGGATTTTGTATTTATGCTAATCAAGGAACAGCAATGACCAATTATGCCAGGCTTCTGCTTATGCCCCTTGGCCTGTACCTCTGTGTGTCAGGGATGACAGGTTGTGATAATCAAACGAATGAAGCACCTGCCGCTGCCGCACCGCAGGTGACCGTGCATATCGTAAAACCTTCTCCCGTCGCGGTCGTGACCGAATTGCCGGGACGCACCCGCGCTTTTCGCATAGCCCAGGTTCGCCCACAGGTGAGCGGCATTATCCTCAGCCGTAACTTTACTGAAGGCGCGGATGTGAACGCCGGTGACTCGCTGTACCAGATAGATCCAGCGGTGTACCAGGCCGCGTGGCAAAACGCCAAAGGCAGTCTCGCGAAAGCGCAGGCAGCCGCCGAGATGGCCCGCCTGACCGTAAAACGCTACGCGGCGCTGACGGGCACGCAGTACATCAGCAAACAGGAATATGACGAGGCGGTGGCGAACGCGCATCAGGCCGAGGCGAGCGTGACGGCGGCCAAAGCGGCGCTGGAGAGCGCCAGAATCAATCTTGCCTGGACGAAAGTGACCTCGCCAATCAGTGGTCGCATCGGCAAATCGAACGTCACCGAAGGAGCGCTTGTCACCAGTAGCCAGGCGAGCGAACTGGCGACCGTTCAGCAGCTCGATCCGATTTATGTGGACGTCACTCAGTCCAGCACCGATTTCCTGCGCCTGAAAAACGCGATGGCGCAGGGGAACGTTGAAAAAGAAGCCAATGACGGCAACGTCGAACTGGTGATGGAAAACGGCGACACCTACCCGCTGAAAGGCCAGTTGCAGTTCTCTGATGTGACGGTGGATGAGAGCACCGGCTCGATTACCCTGCGCGCCATTTTCCCGAACCCGCAGCATCTTCTGCTGCCCGGCATGTTTGTACGCGCCCGCATTCACGAAGGCGTTCAGCCTGACGCCATTCTGGTACCGCAGCAGGGCGTGACGCGTACGCCACGCGGCGAGGCGATGGTAATGGTGGTTAATGAGAAAAACCAGGTGGAAAACCGCAGCGTGACCACAAGCCAGGCGATTAACGATACCTGGCTTGTCACAAGTGGCCTCAAAACGGGCGAAAAAGTGATTGTCAGCGGGCTGCAAAAAGCGCATCCAGGCGCTGTTGTCACGCCTGTTTCTGCGCCTGCGAAGTAAGGTGACGTCATGGCTAACTTTTTTATTCAACGCCCCATTTTCGCCTGGGTTCTGGCGATCATCATGATGATGGCGGGCGCGCTGGCGATTCTGCAACTGCCCATCGCCCAGTACCCGACCATCGCTCCACCGGCCATCGCCGTCTCAGCCACCTATCCGGGCGCAGACGCGCAGACGGTACAGGACACCGTGACGCAGGTTATCGAACAGAATATGAACGGCATCGATAACCTGATGTATATGTCCTCCACCAGCGACTCCGCGGGCGGCGTGACGGTTACGCTCACCTTTACCTCCGGGACAGATCCGGATATCGCCCAGGTGCAGGTACAGAACAAGCTGCAGCTCGCCATGCCGCTGCTGCCGCAGGAGGTTCAGCAACAGGGCGTGAGCGTCGAGAAATCCAGTAGCAGCTTTCTGCTGGTCGCCGGTTTTATCAGCGACAACCCGTTGCTGACGCAGGAAGATATCGCCGACTACGTCTCTTCCGATGTGAAAGATACCATCAGCCGTACCAACGGCGTCGGCGACGTGCAGCTGTTCGGCGCGCAGTACGCCATGCGCATCTGGCTCGATACGCATGCGATGAATAATTATCAGCTGACGCCGCTGGATATCATCAACCAGTTGAAAGCGCAGAATAACCAGATAGCCGCAGGCCAGCTTGGCGGCACGCCTGCCGTACCGGGACAACAGCTTAACGCCTCGATCATCGCCCAGACGCGTCTGAAAGATCCGCAGGAGTTTGGCCGGGTAATGCTGAAGGTTAACCCGGACGGCTCGCAGGTGCGTCTGCGCGACGTGGCGCGCATTGAGCTTGGCGGTGAGAACTACAATATGCTGACCAAAATTAATGGTCAGCCTGCCACCGGGCTTGGGATCAAACTCGCTACCGGCGCCAACGCGCTGGATACCGCAAAAGCGATTAAAACCACGCTTGCCGACCTGCAGCGCTATTTCCCGCAGGGCATGAAAGTGGTTTACCCCTACGACACCACGCCGTTTGTGAAAATCTCTATTCACGAAGTGGTGAAAACCCTGTTTGAAGCCATCATTCTGGTTTTCCTGGTGATGTATCTGTTCCTGCAAAACCTGCGGGCGACGCTCATTCCTACCATTGCCGTGCCCGTCGTACTGCTCGGTACGTTCGCCGTGCTGTCGGCGTTCGGCTATTCCATTAATACCCTGACCATGTTCGGCATGGTGCTGGCGATAGGGCTGCTGGTCGATGACGCCATTGTGGTGGTCGAGAACGTCGAGCGCGTGATGGTGGAAGAAAAGCTGCCGCCCAAAGAGGCGACACAGCTGTCGATGTCCCAGATTCAGGGCGCGCTGGTGGGTATCGCGATGGTGCTCTCCGCCGTTTTCGTGCCGATGGCGTTCTTTGGCGGTTCTACCGGCGCTATCTACCGGCAGTTTTCTGTCACCATCGTCTCATCCATGGCGCTTTCCGTGCTGGTGGCGCTGATCCTCACTCCCGCGCTGTGCGCCACGCTGCTCAAACCGGTAAGTGACGATCATCACGCGAAAAAAGCGAAATTTTTCGTCTGGTTCAATGCGCGTTTTGATTTAAGCGTTAATCACTACACGCAGAGTGTGAGCGGCATCCTGCGTAAAACCGGGCGTTATCTCGTGCTTTATCTGCTCATTGTCGCCGGTATGACGGTGCTGTTTGTGCGCCTGCCGACTTCCTTTCTGCCGGAGGAAGATCAGGGCGTCTTCATGACGATGGTGCAGTTGCCGTCAGGCGCGACGCAGGCGCGTACCCAGCAGGTTCTCGACCAGGTAACCCATTACTATCTCAACGATGAGAAAGCGAATGTGGAATCGGTGTTTACCGTCAGCGGCTTTAGCTTCAGCGGCCAGGGTCAGAACGCCGGGATTGCGTTTATCAGCCTGAAACCGTGGGAAGAACGCCCCGACCATGAAAACAGCGTCGAAGCCATTGTCGCCCGCGCGGGGCGGGCATTCGGCAAGATTCAGGACGGGCTGGTTTTCCCGTTTAACCTTCCGGCTATTTTTGAGCTGGGCACCGCGACCGGCTTTGACTTCGAGCTGAAGGATCAGGCTAACCTTGGGCATAACGCGCTCACTCAGGCGCGTAACCAGCTACTCGGTATGGTACGCGAACATCCGGATCTGCTGACGCGCGTGCGCCCGAACGGGCTTGAGGATACGCCGCAGTTCAAACTGGATGTCGATCAGGAGAAAGCGCAGGCGCTGGGCGTGTCGATTCCGGACATCAACCAGACCATTACGACAGCGCTGGGCGGCACCTACGTGAACGACTTTATCGACCGTGGCCGCGTGAAAAAAGTCTACGTACAGGCCGATGCGCCATTCCGCATGCTGCCGTCAGATATCAATACGCTATACGTGCGCGGCAGTAACAGCGACATGGTGCCGCTCTCGGCGTTTACCACCGCGCACTGGATCTACGGTTCGCCGCGCCTGGAGCGTTATAACGGGATGCCGTCGATGGAAATCCTCGGCGAGGCGGCACCTGGCAGAAGTACCGGTGAGGCGATGGCGCTGATGGAAAGCCTCGCCGCTAAGCTGCCCACAGGCATCGGCTATGACTGGACCGGGCTCTCTTATCAGGAGCGGCTCTCCGGCAATCAGGCGCCGGCGCTGTATGCCATTTCACTGATTGTAGTGTTCCTGTGTCTGGCGGCGCTTTATGAAAGCTGGTCGATTCCGTTCTCGGTGATGCTGGTCGTGCCGCTGGGGATTATCGGCGCGCTGCTCGCGGCATCGCTGCGCGGTCTTAATAACGACGTCTATTTCCAGGTCGGCCTGTTGACGACCATTGGACTCTCCGCGAAAAACGCCATTCTGATTGTGGAGTTCGCCAAAGATCTGATGGAAAAAGAGGGCCACAGCCTGATGGAAGCGACGCTTGAGGCGGTGCGCTTACGTCTGCGTCCGATTCTGATGACATCGCTGGCATTTATTCTCGGCGTACTGCCGCTGGTGCTGAATAGCGGCGCGGGCAGCGGCGCGCAAAACGCGGTCGGCACTGGCGTCATGGGCGGCATGCTGAGCGCCACGCTGCTGGCGATTTTCTTCGTGCCGGTCTTTTTTGTGGTGATCCGCCGACGTTTTATAAAACCGAACGGCAATGCCTGAATGCGAATTACAGGGCGCCAACATGGCGCCTTGTTTTATTCCGCTTATCTGATTTTGTATTTTGTTTTATCATTGCCAACACCATAACTCCTTATTGCCATTAGCTTATTATTCCCGGCATCGTAACGGTGCGTGATAACGTAAAGCGCTATTCTTCATATTTTCTTCACATTAACCCCGTTTCACGCCCTGTTCATCCATCATTTTTACATTTCACATGAATTGCAATTATTGTCTGCTCAACGCACAGCAGAACGCGTGATAACCTTCTTTTATTGGCCGATGCTGATGCACGATTTATTAATTCGAATCGTTTCGGGACGGCGATTTATTCTGTAGAGGTGCATGATGAAAAAAGTAATTCCCGCCGCATTGCTGTGTACGTTACTGGCTGGCTGCGCCCATGATTCCCCTTGCGTGCCGGTTTATGACGATCAGGGCCGTCTGGTGCATACCAATACCTGTATGAAAGGCACGACTCAGGATAACTGGGAAACCGCAGGTGCCGTCGCGGGCGGTGCTGCCGCGCTCGCCGGGTTGACGATGGGCATCATCGCGCTGAGTAAATAAACGGATATCGGCGGGCCAGAGCGCCCGCCTCTCTGCTTTAAAACGGTGCAGAGGATTTTTATAAAGTAAAATTTTGGCATTGCTTTGGCGCATAATAAAAATGCCATCATTATCAGACGCGTTTTTAAGACTGAATGTATTGTTAATTTAATTGCCTGCGTGAGTTATCTCACAGGTTTCTTCTGTAATTGCCCCCGCAATATTAACGCAGGAAATCATCTTTATTCCCGCACCGATAAAACGCCGCTTATTTTGCTCCAAAATGTGGCGCGCATTGTCTTTTTGCACTTTTTCAGTGCGCTTATTTTTTTCTTTTCTGTCTACACTTCGCTTATTACATCAGCGCGCGGCTTTTTATGCCTGATGTAAACCTGGCATTCCCTTTGCTTTATCCCCTGCGGCTTATGCCACAGACAGCAAACTGGCGCCTCCCGGTCGCCTTATATCTATAACGATAATTCTCGCCACACAGGATGCATTATGAAGAAGATGATGATCGCCACTCTGGCCGCCGCGGGCGCGCTGTTCGCCGTTGCTAACCAGGCCCATGCGGGCGCCACGCTGGACAGTGTGAAAAAGAAAGGTTTTGTACAGTGCGGCATCAGTGACGGTTTGCCGGGCTTTTCCTATGCGGATGCCGGCGGCAAGTTTACCGGTATTGACGTTGATGTCTGCCGCGGCGTGGCTGCTGCTGTCTTTGGCGACGCCTCAAAAGTGAAATATACCCCGCTGACCGCGAAAGAGCGTTTCACCGCGCTGCAATCCGGCGAAGTGGATGTGCTGTCCCGTAACACGACCTGGACATCATCCCGTGATGCAGGCATGGGGATGTCGTTCACCGGCGTTACCTATTACGACGGCATTGGCTTCCTGACCCACAACAAAGCGGGCCTTAAAAGCGCAAAAGAGCTGGATGGCGCGACCGTCTGTATTCAGGCCGGTACCGACACTGAGCTGAACGTGGCGGATTATTTTAAAGCCAACAATATGAAATATACGCCGGTGACTTTCGATCGCTCCGATGAGTCAGCCAAGGCGCTGGAATCCGGGCGCTGCGATACGCTGGCGTCTGACCAGTCTCAGCTTTACGCGCTGCGCATTAAGCTCAGCAACCCGGCCGAATGGATTGTTCTGCCGGAAGTTATCTCCAAAGAGCCGCTCGGCCCGGTCGTGCGCCGCGGCGATGACGAGTGGTTCTCGATTGTGCGCTGGACGCTGTTTGCCATGCTGAACGCCGAAGAGATGGGCATCGACTCTAAAAACGTCGATGCTAAAGCGGCTAACCCTTCCACGCCGGATATGGCGCACCTGTTAGGCAAAGAAGGCGACTACGGCAAGGATCTGAAGCTCGACAATAAGTGGGCGTATAACATCATCAAGCAGGTCGGTAACTATGGCGAGATCTTCGAGCGTAACGTGGGCCAGGAAAGCCCGCTGAAGATCAAACGTGGCCAGAACAATCTCTGGAATAAAGGCGGGATTCAGTACGCGCCGCCGGTACGTTAAGCAGTATGCCGTTACGGGCGTCGCGGTTGCGGCGCCCAGCCCAGAGTTATGGTTGCCTGAGGTTTACCTATGTTCCATCGACGCCCTGGCGTGAAGGGCCCTCTTTCCCTTTCCAGCCCTGCGGTTCGCGCATGGCTGTACCAGATTGTGGCGATTGCTGTCGTGCTTGGCATCGCCGCGTATTTAATTCATAACACCATTACTAACCTGAATAATCGGGGCATTACCTCAGGATTCGCGTTTCTCGATCGCAGCGCCGGGTTTGGCATTGTTCAGCATCTGATTGATTACCAGGAAGGCGATACGTATGGCCGCGTTTTCCTGGTCGGTCTGATGAATACGCTGCTGGTTTCCGCGCTCTGTATCGTTTTCGCCTCGTTTCTCGGCTTTTTTATCGGCCTTGCGCGGCTCTCTGATAACTGGCTGCTGCGTAAACTCTCTACGATTTATATTGAGACGTTCCGCAATATTCCGCCGCTCTTACAGATCTTCTTCTGGTACTTCGCAGTGCTGCGCAACTTGCCAGGCCCACGGCAGGCAGTCAGCGCGTTCGATCTGGCGTTTTTAAGCAACCGCGGGCTTTACCTGCCCTCGCCCGAGGCGGGGGAAGGCGCGCTGGCTTTTGTGGCGGCCCTGGTCATCGCGCTCGCGTTGTCCGCCGGGCTGTATCGCTTCAATAAGAAACATCAGATGAAAACCGGCCAGTTGCGGCGTACCTGGACTTCGCTTTTACTGCTGATCGTCGTGCTGCCGCTGCTGGCACATCTGATATTTGGCCCCGCGATGCACTGGGATGTGCCTGCGCTGCGTGGGTTTAACTTCCGCGGCGGGCTGGCGCTTATACCGGAGCTGGCAGCGCTGACGCTGGCGCTTTCGGTTTATACCTCTGCCTTTATTGCTGAGATTATCCGCGCCGGGATTTTATCTGTACCGCACGGCCAGCATGAGGCGGCCCGCTCGTTAGGTCTCCCAAACCCGGTCACGCTGCGCCAGGTTATTATCCCGCAGGCGATGCGCGTCATTATTCCACCGTTAACCAGCCAGTACCTGAACATTGTGAAAAACTCGTCGCTGGCGGCCGCTATCGGTTACCCCGATATGGTGTCGCTGTTTGCCGGTACGGTGCTGAACCAGACCGGACAGGCGATTGAAACGATCGCTATCACGATGTCGGTGTATCTCATTATCAGCCTGTCGATTTCGCTGCTGATGAACCTTTATAACCGGCGTATAGCCCTGGTGGAGCGTTAATCATGACGACGAATGCGATATCGCCTGCTCCTGCGCGTCCGGTTAACCGTGGCGCGTTGGTCTGGATGCGCAAAAATCTGTTCTCCAGCTGGAGTAATAGCCTGCTGACCCTGTTCTGTCTCTGGATGATGTGGGAGCTGATTCCGCCGCTGCTGAACTGGGCGTTTTTGCAGGCCAACTGGGTGGGCAGCACCCGCGCCGACTGCACCAAAGAAGGTGCCTGCTGGGTATTTATTCACGCTCGCTTCGGCCAGTTTATGTATGGGCTTTATCCGCATGACGAACGCTGGCGCATTAATCTGGCGCTGATTGTCGGTCTGGTGTCGATTGTGCCGATGTTCTGGAAAGGCCTGCCGCAGCGTGGTCGTTACATCACGTGCTGGGCCATCGCGTATCCCCTTGTGGTGTGGTGGCTGATGTATGGCGGTTTTCTTGGCCTTGAGCGGGTTGAAACCCGTCAGTGGGGCGGGCTTACGCTGACGCTGATTATCGCCTCGGTGGGGATAGCCGGCGCGCTGCCGCTGGGGATCCTGCTGGCGCTGGGGCGTCGCTCCCGAATGCCAGTCGTGCGAGTGCTCTCAGTGATTTTTATTGAGTTCTGGCGTGGCGTACCGCTGATTACGGTGCTGTTTATGTCATCTGTCATGCTGCCGCTCTTTATGGCGGAAGGGACAAGCATCGATAAGCTTATCCGCGCGCTGGTCGGGGTGATTCTGTTCCAGTCCGCCTATGTGGCCGAAGTAGTTCGCGGCGGCCTGCAGGCGCTTCCCAAAGGCCAGTACGAGGCCGCGGAATCACTGGCGCTGGGGTACTGGAAAACGCAGGGGCTGGTGATCCTGCCACAGGCGCTGAAACTCGTGATACCGGGCCTGGTCAATACCATCATCGCCCTTTTTAAAGACACCAGTCTGGTCATTATTATCGGGCTTTTCGATCTGTTCAGCAGCGTCCAGCAAGCAACCGTCGATCCCGCCTGGCTCGGGATGTCGACGGAGGGCTATGTTTTTGCCGCGCTGATCTATTGGATCTTCTGCTTTAGCATGTCGCGCTACAGCCAGCATCTGGAAAAGCGCTTTCACACCGGGCGTACGCCGCACTGAGGATAACCATGAGTCAAATTACACTGCAGCCTGCCGACGCGATGATTACGCTGGAAAACGTGAACAAATGGTACGGTCAGTTTCATGTGCTGAAAGATATTAACCTGAAGGTGAAACAGGGGGAGCGCATCGTACTGTGCGGGCCATCCGGCTCCGGTAAATCGACAACGATCCGCTGTATCAATCATCTGGAAGAACATCAGCAGGGGCGCATTGTGGTCGATGGCATTGAGCTGAACGACGATCTGCGCAACATCGAAAAGGTGCGCACCGAAGTGGGGATGGTGTTCCAACACTTTAATCTGTTCCCGCACCTGACCGTATTGCAGAACTGTACGCTGGCACCGATCTGGGTGCGTAAGCTTCCGAAAAAAGAAGCGGAAGCGCTGGCGATGCATTATCTGCAAAGAGTACGCATCGCAGAACATGCGCATAAATTTCCGGGGCAGATCTCCGGTGGACAGCAGCAGCGCGTGGCGATAGCTCGCTCATTGTGTATGAAGCCGAAAATTATGTTGTTTGATGAGCCGACATCAGCGCTCGATCCCGAAATGGTCAAAGAGGTACTCGACACGATGATTGGTCTCGCAGAGTCAGGTATGACGATGTTATGCGTCACGCATGAAATGGGTTTTGCGCGCACGGTGGCAGACCGGGTGATCTTTATGGATCGCGGCGAGATTGTCGAACAGGCACCGCCACAGGAGTTTTTCTCGAATCCGCAGTCAGAACGTACCCGCGCTTTTCTCTCTCAGGTTATTCATTAATCGGTCTTTCGCCCTGCCGTTCTGGTGGGGCGTACTCTCTTTTTTCTTTTACCGTGACGATGTGGCTGGAGCGCGCCGTTTTTTGCCGTTTCGAATTAGCGTTTGGAGAACGTGTCCTGCTATTCAGGTGTAAGAACAGGGATAAGGCGGGAAGTTGATCGGTCGGCTTTTATAATGGAGCAGTGAAGCGCTCAAAAGTAAAACCCTGCATAATTGGGCTGAGAGATTTTCTGTGAATGTCGAGACGCTGGAGCCAGTGCTCTGTTCGCTATCTTCGGGAGCGTTGCTCGAAACGTTAAAATCCAGGTGTGGTGGATTTATTCTTCTTAAGCTGGCGATTCACCGACAAGCAACGCAAAAGCAAAAGGCCCAGTCTGTCGACTGGGCCTTTTGCTTTATTTGATGTCTGGCAGTTCCCTACTCTCGCATGGGGAGGCCCCACACTACCATCGGCGCTACGGCGTTTCACTTCTGAGTTCGGCATGGGGTCAGGTGGGGCCACCGCGCTACAGCCGCCAGACAAATTCTTTTTAAATGCCGAACATTAACCGAAAAACTGGTGCTGATACCCAGAGTCGAACTGGGGACCTCACCCTTACCAAGGGTGCGCTCTACCAACTGAGCCATATCAGCACACTAAATTTGATGCCTGGCAGTTCCCTACTCTCGCATGGGGAGGCCCCACACTACCATCGGCGCTACGGCGTTTCACTTCTGAGTTCGGCATGGGGTCAGGTGGGACCACCGCGCTACAGCCGCCAGGCAAATTCTGTCCGTTCACCGCTTACGCCATGAACGTTTATCCGTCACAAGCTGAATATTGTCTCTCAACACGCCAGACTTCTTTGGCGTTGTAAGGTTAAGCCTCACGGTTCATTAGTACCGGTTAGCTCAACGCATCGCTGCGCTTACACACCCGGCCTATCAACGTCGTCGTCTTCAACGTTCCTTCAGGAGACTTATAGTCTCAGGGAGAACTCATCTCGGGGCAAGTTTCGTGCTTAGATGCTTTCAGCACTTATCTCTTCCGCATTTAGCTACCGGGCAGTGCCATTGGCATGACAACCCGAACACCAGTGATGCGTCCACTCCGGTCCTCTCGTACTGGGAGCAGCCCCCCTCAATTCTCCAGCGCCCACGGCAGATAGGGACCGAACTGTCTCACGACGTTCTAAACCCAGCTCGCGTACCACTTTAAATGGCGAACAGCCATACCCTTGGGACCTACTTCAGCCCCAGGATGTGATGAGCCGACATCGAGGTGCCAAACACCGCCGTCGATATGAACTCTTGGGCGGTATCAGCCTGTTATCCCCGGAGTACCTTTTATCCGTTGAGCGATGGCCCTTCCATACAGAACCACCGGATCACTATGACCTGCTTTCGCACCTGCTCGAGCCGTCACTCTCGCAGTCAAGCCAGCTTATGCCATTGCACTAACCTCCTGATGTCCGACCAGGATTAGCTGACCTTCGTGCTCCTCCGTTACACTTTGGGAGGAGACCGCCCCAGTCAAACTACCCACCAGACACTGTCCCCACGCCAGATTATGGCGCCAGGTTAGAACATCAAACATTAAAGGGTGGTATTTCAAGGTCGGCTCCACGCAGACTGGCGTCCACGCTTCAAAGCCTCCCACCTATCCTACACATCAAGGCTCAATGTTCAGTGTCAAGCTGTAGTAAAGGTTCACGGGGTCTTTCCGTCTTGCCGCGGGTACACTGCATCTTCACAGCGAGTTCAATTTCACTGAGTCTCGGGTGGAGACAGCCTGGCCATCATTACGCCATTCGTGCAGGTCGGAACTTACCCGACAAGGAATTTCGCTACCTTAGGACCGTTATAGTTACGGCCGCCGTTTACCGGGGCTTCGATCAGGAGCTTCTCTTGCGATAACCCCATCAATTAACCTTCCGGCACCGGGCAGGCGTCACACCGTATACGTCCACTTTCGTGTTTGCACAGTGCTGTGTTTTTAATAAACAGTTGCAGCCAGCTGGTATCTTCGACTGACTTCAGCTCCACCCGCAGGGGCTTCACCTACATGTCAGCGTGCCTTCTCCCGAAGTTACGGCACCATTTTGCCTAGTTCCTTCACCCGAGTTCTCTCAAGCGCCTTGGTATTCTCTACCTGACCACCTGTGTCGGTTTGGGGTACGATTTGATGTTACCTGATGCTTAGAGGCTTTTCCTGGAAGCAGGGCATTTGTCACTTCAGCACCGTGGTGCCTCGTCATCACGCCTCAGCCTTAACTTTCCGGATTTGCCTGGAAAGTCAGCCTACACGCTTAAACCGGGACAACCGTCGCCCGGCCGACATAGCCTTCTCCGTCCCCCCTTCGCAGTAACACCAAGTACAGGAATATTAACCTGTTTCCCATCGACTACGCCTTTCGGCCTCGCCTTAGGGGTCGACTCACCCTGCCCCGATTAACGTTGGACAGGAACCCTTGGTCTTCCGGCGAGCGGGCTTTTCACCCGCTTTATCGTTACTTATGTCAGCATTCGCACTTCTGATACCTCCAGCATGCCTCACAGCACACCTTCGCAGGCTTACAGAACGCTCCCCTACCCAACAACGCATAAGCGTCGCTGCCGCAGCTTCGGTGCATGGTTTAGCCCCGTTACATCTTCCGCGCAGGCCGACTCGACCAGTGAGCTATTACGCTTTCTTTAAATGATGGCTGCTTCTAAGCCAACATCCTGGCTGTCTGGGCCTTCCCACATCGTTTCCCACTTAACCATGACTTTGGGACCTTAGCTGGCGGTCTGGGTTGTTTCCCTCTTCACGACGGACGTTAGCACCCGCCGTGTGTCTCCCGTGATAACATTCTCCGGTATTCGCAGTTTGCATCGGGTTGGTAAGCCGGGATGGCCCCCTAGCCGAAACAGTGCTCTACCCCCGGAGATGAGTTCACGAGGCGCTACCTAAATAGCTTTCGGGGAGAACCAGCTATCTCCCGGTTTGATTGGCCTTTCACCCCCAGCCACAGGTCATCCGCTAATTTTTCAACATTAGTCGGTTCGGTCCTCCAGTTAGTGTTACCCAACCTTCAACCTGCCCATGGCTAGATCACCGGGTTTCGGGTCTATACCCTGCAACTTAACGCCCGGTTAAGACTCGGTTTCCCTTCGGCTCCCCTATACGGTTAACCTTGCTACAGAATATAAGTCGCTGACCCATTATACAAAAGGTACGCAGTCACCCTCTTACGAAGGCTCCCACTGCTTGTACGTACACGGTTTCAGGTTCTGTTTCACTCCCCTCGCCGGGGTTCTTTTCGCCTTTCCCTCACGGTACTGGTTCACTATCGGTCAGTCAGGAGTATTTAGCCTTGGAGGATGGTCCCCCCATCTTCAGACAGGATATCACGTGTCCCGCCCTACTCATCGAGCTCACAGCCTGTGTGCCTTCGTGTACGGGGCTGTCACCCTGTATCGCCGGCCTTTCCAGACCGTTCCACTGACACACAAGCTGATTCAGGCTCTGGGCTGTTCCCCGTTCGCTCGCCGCTACTGGGGGAATCTCGGTTGATTTCTTTTCCTCGGGGTACTTAGATGTTTCAGTTCCCCCGGTTCGCCTCGTTAGCCTATGTATTCAGCTAACGATGATGCACCGAAGTGCACCGGGTTTCCCCATTCGGACATCGCCGGTTATAACGGTTCATATCACCTTACCGGCGCTTTTCGCAGATTAGCACGTCCTTCATCGCCTCTGACTGCCAGGGCATCCACCGTGTACGCTTGTTCGCTTAACCTCACAACCCGAAGAAGTCTTCGTGCTGCGAGTTTGAGAGACTCTGACACACCGCGCATTTCTTATTACGGAGAAATACAGCAGCGTGTCTGTTTCAATTTTCAGCTTGTTCCGGATTGTTAAAGAGCAAATACTTCGCAGTATACTCACTGAGTACACTCTGAAGTGATGGTGGAGCTATGCGGGATCGAACCGCAGACCTCCTGCGTGCAAAGCAGGCGCTCTCCCAGCTGAGCTATAGCCCCATCGTAGTTAAACCTCTTCAACTCCTGCGGAGTTGGTAGGCCTGAGTGGACTTGAACCACCGACCTCACCCTTATCAGGGGTGCGCTCTAACCACCTGAGCTACAAGCCTGTAGAGGTTTTGCTTCTTTACTTTCTATCAGACAATCTGTGTGAGCACGCGAGGTTGTATCTTTCAGGTAAGGAGGTGATCCAACCGCAGGTTCCCCTACGGTTACCTTGTTACGACTTCACCCCAGTCATGAATCACAAAGTGGTAAGCGCCCTCCCGAAGGTTAAGCTACCTACTTCTTTTGCAACCCACTCCCATGGTGTGACGGGCGGTGTGTACAAGGCCCGGGAACGTATTCACCGTGGCATTCTGATCCACGATTACTAGCGATTCCGACTTCATGGAGTCGAGTTGCAGACTCCAATCCGGACTACGACGCACTTTATGAGGTCCGCTTGCTCTCGCGAGGTCGCTTCTCTTTGTATGCGCCATTGTAGCACGTGTGTAGCCCTGGTCGTAAGGGCCATGATGACTTGACGTCATCCCCACCTTCCTCCGGTTTATCACCGGCAGTCTCCTTTGAGTTCCCGGCCGAACCGCTGGCAACAAAGGATAAGGGTTGCGCTCGTTGCGGGACTTAACCCAACATTTCACAACACGAGCTGACGACAGCCATGCAGCACCTGTCTCAGAGTTCCCGAAGGCACTCCCGCATCTCTGCAGGATTCTCTGGATGTCAAGACCAGGTAAGGTTCTTCGCGTTGCATCGAATTAAACCACATGCTCCACCGCTTGTGCGGGCCCCCGTCAATTCATTTGAGTTTTAACCTTGCGGCCGTACTCCCCAGGCGGTCGACTTAACGCGTTAGCTCCGGAAGCCACGCCTCAAGGGCACAACCTCCAAGTCGACATCGTTTACGGCGTGGACTACCAGGGTATCTAATCCTGTTTGCTCCCCACGCTTTCGCACCTGAGCGTCAGTCTTCGTCCAGGGGGCCGCCTTCGCCACCGGTATTCCTCCAGATCTCTACGCATTTCACCGCTACACCTGGAATTCTACCCCCCTCTACGAGACTCAAGCTGACCAGTTTCAAATGCAGTTCCCAGGTTGAGCCCGGGGATTTCACATCTGACTTAATCAACCGCCTGCGTGCGCTTTACGCCCAGTAATTCCGATTAACGCTTGCACCCTCCGTATTACCGCGGCTGCTGGCACGGAGTTAGCCGGTGCTTCTTCTGCGGGTAACGTCAATTGCTGTGGTTATTAACCACAACACCTTCCTCCCCGCTGAAAGTACTTTACAACCCGAAGGCCTTCTTCATACACGCGGCATGGCTGCATCAGGCTTGCGCCCATTGTGCAATATTCCCCACTGCTGCCTCCCGTAGGAGTCTGGACCGTGTCTCAGTTCCAGTGTGGCTGGTCATCCTCTCAGACCAGCTAGGGATCGTCGCCTAGGTGAGCCGTTACCCCACCTACTAGCTAATCCCATCTGGGCACATCTGATGGCATGAGGCCCGAAGGTCCCCCACTTTGGTCCGTAGACGTTATGCGGTATTAGCTACCGTTTCCAGTAGTTATCCCCCTCCATCAGGCAGTTTCCCAGACATTACTCACCCGTCCGCCACTCGTCAGCAGAGCAGCAAGCTGCTCCCTGTTACCGTTCGACTTGCATGTGTTAGGCCTGCCGCCAGCGTTCAATCTGAGCCATGATCAAACTCTTCAATTAAAAGTCTGATGCTCAAAGAATTAAACTGTTAGTTCGTAATGAATTAACTGTTGTTCACTTGAGACTTGATATTCGTTTATCGTCCGTAGACGTTAAGATATCAGTGCCCCGAGTGCCCACACAGATTGTCTGATAAATTGTTAAAGAGCGGTGCGACGCGGCCTTCAGCCTGCTGTCGCGAGGTGGCGTATATTACGCTTTCCTCTTTCAGAGTCAACCCTTAATTTCAGGATTTTTCTCTTTCCGACTCACCGTCGCTGTGGGATGTTTCTCATCAGCGCCGTGTCGATGGAGGCGCATTATAGGGAGTTCTCTTCGCGCCGCAATACCTAAATCGCAGAAAAATGACTGACTGCTGCATTCCCCAGCAAAACCCCGGTTTATACGCATTTGCGCACAGAGTTATCCACAGACAGCCCGCACGCCGAAAATTTGCGAGCGCCACGCAAACGTTTTCGCTACAATGCGGGCCTGTTAGCGCCACACGCTTTTTCAGGAGCGTGAGCTACATTTCAGTAAAAAATGGCTGGAATTTAGCTAACGCTCTTCTGTAATGATCAAATCCAGGGGATTTATACATGCAACAACCTCGTCCTGTACGCCGCGCTCTGCTCAGCGTTTCTGACAAAGCCGGTATCGTCGACTTCGCCCGCGCCCTCTCAACGCGTGGGGTTGAGCTCCTCTCCACGGGCGGCACGGCTCGTCTGCTGGCGGAAGCTGGCCTGCCGGTAACGGAAGTCTCCGATTACACGGGCTTTCCGGAAATGATGGACGGCCGCGTTAAAACCCTGCACCCGAAAGTCCATGGCGGCATTCTGGGACGCCGCGGTCAGGACGACGACATCATGGCGCAGCATGCTATTTCCCCCATTGATATGGTCGTGGTGAACCTTTACCCGTTCGCACAGACGGTCGCACGTGAAGGCTGCACGCTGGAAGACGCGGTTGAGAATATCGATATCGGCGGCCCGACGATGGTCCGCTCCGCCGCCAAGAACCATAAAGATGTCGCCATTGTGGTGAAGAGCAGTGACTACACCGCCATTATTGATGAGCTGGATGCGAATAACGGCTCGCTGACGTTTGATACGCGTTTCGATCTGGCGATCAAAGCTTTCGAACATACGGCCGCATATGACAGCATGATAGCCAACTACTTCGGCAGCCTGGTTCCTGCCTATCATGGAGAAACCACTGCCCCTGCTGGCCGCTTCCCGCGCACTCTCAACCTGAACTTTATCAAGAAGCAGGATATGCGTTACGGCGAGAACAGCCATCAGCAGGCTGCCTTCTATATAGAAGAAGAAATAAAAGAAGCGTCTGTCGCGACCGCCCGCCAGGTTCAGGGTAAAGCGCTCTCTTATAACAACATCGCCGATACCGACGCCGCGCTGGAGTGCGTGAAGGAATTCAGCGAACCGGCCTGCGTGATTGTGAAGCATGCCAACCCGTGCGGCGTTGCTGTCAGTAGCTCAATTCTCGACGCCTATGATCGCGCATATAAAACCGACCCGACGTCCGCCTTTGGCGGCATTATCGCCTTTAACCGCGAGCTGGATGCCGAAACCGCGCAAGCGATCGTTTCCCGCCAGTTCGTTGAAGTCATCATTGCGCCGTCCGCCAGTGACGACGCCCTGAAAATCACCGCCGCGAAGCAAAACGTGCGCGTACTGGTGTGCGGCGAATGGCAGTCTCGCGTACCGGGCCTCGATTTCAAACGCGTTAACGGCGGCCTGCTGGTTCAGGACCGCGATCTGGGCATGGTGACCGAAGCCGATCTGCGCGTGGTGACAAAACGCCAGCCAACCGAACAGGAGCTGCGCGACGCGCTCTTTTGCTGGAAAGTGGCGAAGTTCGTTAAATCCAACGCGATTGTTTACGCGCGCGACAACATGACCATCGGTATTGGCGCAGGGCAGATGAGCCGCGTCTATTCCGCTAAAATCGCCGGTATCAAAGCAGGCGATGAAGGCCTTGAAGTCAAAGGCTCGGCGATGGCCTCCGACGCGTTCTTCCCGTTCCGCGACGGCATCGACGCCGCAGCGGCTGTGGGCATTACCTGTGTTATCCAGCCGGGCGGCTCGATTCGCGATGATGAAGTCATTGCCGCCGCCGACGAACACGGCATCGCCATGATCTTCACCGACATGCGCCATTTCCGCCATTAATTACGGAGCTACGATGAAAGTATTAGTTATTGGCAACGGCGGGCGCGAGCATGCGCTGGCCTGGAAAGCCGTCCAGTCGCCACTCGTTGAAACCGTTTTTGTTGCCCCCGGCAACGCCGGTACGGCGCTCGAGCCTGCGCTGCAGAACGTGGCGATAAGCCCGACCGATATTCCGGCGCTGCTGAGCTTTGCGCAGGCGGAAAATATCGATCTGACAATTGTCGGGCCGGAAGCGCCGCTGGTGATTGGCGTGGTGGACGCGTTTCGCGCCGCGGGCCTGAAAATTTTCGGGCCGACCAAAGGCGCGGCGCAGCTTGAAGGATCGAAAGCCTTCACGAAAGATTTCCTGGCGCGTCATCGCATCCCGACGGCGGAATACCAGAACTTTACCGAGACCGAACCGGCGCTTGCCTATATTCGTGAAAAAGGCGCGCCGATTGTTATCAAGGCCGACGGCCTCGCGGCCGGTAAAGGCGTTATCGTGGCGATGACGCTTGCCGAAGCCGAAGCGGCCGTGCTCGATATGCTGGCAGGCAATGCGTTTGGCGACGCGGGCCACCGCATTGTTGTTGAAGAGTTTCTGGATGGCGAAGAGGCAAGCTTCATCGTCATGGTGGATGGCGAGCATGTTGAGCCGATGGCCACCAGCCAGGATCATAAACGCGTGGGCGATGGCGACACCGGCCTCAATACCGGCGGTATGGGCGCTTACTCACCTGCCCCGGTCGTCACCGATGAGGTTTTCCAGCGCACGATGGAACGCATCATATGGCCGACCGTGCGTGGCATGGCGGCGGAAGGCAACACCTACACCGGCTTTCTGTATGCGGGTCTGATGATCGACAAGCAGGGCAACCCGAAAGTTATCGAGTTTAACTGCCGCTTTGGCGACCCGGAAACGCAGCCGATCATGATGCGTTTGCAGTCCGATCTGGTCGAGCTTTGCCTGGCGGCCTGCGAGGGCAAACTCGATACCGTGAAATCGCAGTGGGATGCGCGCCCGGCACTGGGCGTCGTCATGGCCGCAGGCGGCTATCCGGGCGATTACCGCACCGGCGATGTGATCCACGGTCTGCCGATTGAAGAGATCGCGAACGGTGACGGCAAAGTCTTTCATGCCGGCACGACGCTGCGCGACGACGACCGCGCCGTAACCAGCGGCGGGCGCGTGCTGTGCGTGACCGCGCTGGGCGACAGCGTCGCACAGGCGCAGGCGCGCGCTTACCGATTAGCGGAAGATATTCACTGGGATGACTGCTTCTGCCGTAAGGATATCGGCTATCGCGCTATCGCGCGCGAGCAGGAGAAATAAACGCCTGCACGCTACAAAGGCGTAAACGCAAAAGCGACGGTAAATCCGTCGCTTTTTTATGGGCTCAGAAGCTGTCAGGCTTCGGCTGCCAGGCGCAAAAATCTTCATTTGCCACCAGTAACAGTTGCGTGCCTTCCGGCGCCTCCAGCCAGGCGGCGCTAACGCGCGCTTTCGCATGACGCTGACGTTCTGAGAGACGCTCCTGCGCCCTTCTGTCGAACTCAGGCTGCACAATCTGCCCTTCACAGGTCGTTATCGTGCCATCAGGGTTCCAGCGCCCCTGACGCAACACCACGCGCCCTGCGCGCAGCGCATCGCTGGTATTACGCATCTGCGTGGCGCGATATTGCCACAGCGCGACCTGATCGCTGGAAAGCTGCTGTTTCTGCCCGTTGACTTCACGCTGCATGAAGCTCAGCCCGCCGCGATCGTCAAAACGCACTTTGACCTGTTCAGGCTGTTTACCCTGAAGCTGGTAGTCCACGGAGGTCAGCGCATCGTTCTGCCAACGATAATCGCTCGTCGATGTCTTATCGCCAGACCAGGGGCTGAACGCCGCCAGCAGGTGAACGGAGCCATCGTTATTGTCTTTACGCCACAGGCGTACGACACCGTCATCGGCCAGATAGCCGCTGGCGGTAAAAGGGGGAATTTCCGGGGTGGAACGACAGGCGGAGAGGAACAGCACGCCCGCCAGCGCCAGCATACGCCAGCCAAACAAAAGGGGCGATCTCGCCCCTTCGTTAAAACCTTTCACTGCCACGCGGTTTACTTAACAGCGTCTTTCAGTGCTTTGCCAGAAACGAATGCCGGCACGTTAGCTGCAGCGATTTTGATTTCTTTACCGGTCTGCGGGTTGCGGCCAGTACGCTCAGCGCGGTGGTTCACTTTGAAGGTACCGAAACCAACCAGCTGTACAGCATCGCCTTCTTTCAGAGACTCAGTAATCGCAGCCAGAGTGGATTCCAGAGCAGCTTTCGCTTGCGCTTTAGACAGGTCAGCCTTGTCTGCAATTACATCAATCAGTTGAGTCTTGTTCATAAGTTATCCTTACAATGTGTTTATCGCTTGCTAAGCATCGAGTGCGACGGAAATGCCTTGAAAGCACTCTCCTGCATACACGCACCGATAGCCACTTTTTTTCGCCTCCCAAATGTAGACCAGACGGGGGGCTAATTGGAAGCCTTCAGGTGAGACAAAACAGGCTGTAAATCACGTTTTGTTGTCTCATTGCTGCAAATTTATACCGATATTACTGGTTCCATCCTCACGCAGGTCTGCGCGCAGACCTTTTATCAGCTCAATATCGCGTTCTTCGCAGGCAGCAAGCAATCGGAAAATTTCCCACTGAATATCCCATTCCTGCTCCACAGCCGGGTTTGCTTTCAGCTCATCATCGGTCATTTCACGGCCCGCCTGAGTCATCTCCAGCATCGCTACGGTGGTGATGGATGTCTCGCTGACTTCAATCGCGTGCTCCAGCGTCTCGCCGCTCAGGCGCGAATGCACCAGCTCACTCAACGCGACGCAAGCGTCGATAGCCGGGTAAACGCCATAGAGGTCATAATCTTCCGCCGCCGGAATCGCTTCTTCGAGCTTTTCGAGCTGGCTGTCGAAATTCACTTTGGCGTCTTTGACCGTCAGCGTCTCCCAGATGAGATCGAGAATACGGCGATAGAGCTGCGCATCGCCGAAACCGGTCTGCTGGCAGAACATGGCGTAGTTCGGGTACATGCGCTCGCAGAGCGAGGCCATGAACGTCACATGCTGCCAGGCTTCGAGCTTTTCCAGCCGCAGGTGAATTGGGTTTTGTAACATAGTGGTGTCTCACAAACCGAAAATTAGCGGCAGTGTACCTGAATCACCCCTGAATTTCCTGCCATCGTAGAAAGGCGGGACGACCGGAGGCCACGGCATCCGCCCAGCGCGTCGGCTCCGGCAGCCGGTAGCCTTTCGTGCAACGCTGCACCCAGCCGAGCGCCGTATCGATGCTGACGCGATGCCCCGTCGAAACGAACAGCGGATTGCAGCGCGCTTTGCTGCGCCACACCCACGCCAGCTGCTCGCCTTTGTCCATCAGCGGCGAAACTGCGCCGGGCTCGTCGCTGAGCGGCTCAAACTTACCGCACAGCCGCTTTTTAGCGACGCCTATCGTCGGCACATCCACCAGCATCCCGAAGTGGCTCGCCACGCCGAGACGTCGCGGATGCGAAATACCGTGCCCGTCGACAAACAGCAAATCCGGTTTTCTGGAGAGCATCTCCCAGGCCGTCAGCAGCGCCGGGTATTCACGAAACGACAGAAAGCCGGGGATATACGGCATGGTGGTGGGAATGCGCGCCACCTGGTACTCCAGCAGCTCCAGAGACGGGTACTTCAGCAGCACCATCGCCGCTCGCGTCACTTCGCCGCCCTGCTCGAATCCGACATCCGCCCCACCGATTATCGTCGGCGGATCGACGTTCAACCGGTCCTCGCGGACCACATTAGATGCCAGTTCGATTTGTTGTGCGCGAAGCGTCGCGAGATCCATAGTTTCTCCTTACAGGTGATAAGGCGCCGATAAGCGGTGAACCGCCTCGACGAAGGCCCCCGCATGTTCAGGAGGCACATCCTGATGAATACCATGCCCCAGGTTGAACACATGGCCTTCACCATTGCCGAAACCAGCAAGTATAGACGCCACTTCTTCTTCGATACGGGCAGGCGACGCATAAAGCATGGACGGATCCATGTTGCCCTGCAGCGCGACCTTGTGGCCCACGCGACGGCGCGCGTCGGCGATATCGGTCGTCCAGTCGAGTCCCAGCGCGTCACAGCCGGTCTCCGCTATCGCTTCCAGCCACTGGCCGCCGCCTTTGGTGAACAGCGTTACCGGCACACGGCGGCCTTCGTTTTCGCGCAGCAGCCCGTCGACGATTTTATGCATGTAATACAGTGAGAACTGCTGGTAGTCGCGCCCGGTCAGCACGCCGCCCCAGGTATCGAAAATCATCACCGACTGGGCGCCCGCGCGGATCTGCGCGTTCAGATAGAGCGTGACGCTTTTCGCGAGCTTATCGAGCAGTAAATGCAGCGTCTGCGGCTCGGCATACATCATTTTTTTAATGACGGTAAACGCCTTGCTGCCGCCGCCTTCCACCATGTAAGTGGCGAGCGTCCAGGGGCTGCCAGAGAAACCAATCAGCGGGACTTCGCCTTTCAGCTCGCGGCGGATGGTGCGCACCGCGTTCATCACATAGCCCAGTTCCTGTTCCGGGTCCGGCACCGGCAGTTTTTCTACGTCCGCTTTGCCGGTAATGGGCGATGTGAAGCGTGGGCCTTCGCCCGCTTCAAAATAGAGCCCCAGCCCCATTGCATCCGGAATCGTCAGAATGTCCGAAAAGAGGATCGCCGCATCAAGCGGATAGCGACGCAGCGGCTGTAGCGTCACTTCGCACGCCAGCTCGGCATTTTTACAAAGCGACATAAAATCGCCCGCCTGCGCGCGGGTGGCCTTATATTCCGGCAGATAACGCCCAGCCTGTCTCATCATCCACACCGGCGTGACATCCACAGGCTGGCGTTGCAGGGCGCGCAGGTAACGATCGTTTTTCAGTTCGGTCATTTTTCTTATTCCTCAAGCGACAGGCCGCTATTGTATCACGTCATTCATCGTCTGCCCGGCAGCGCGCCACCGTATCTTCTATCAGGCGGCGTGCCACGGTGCCTGGCGCTGGCAGCAGCGGCAGCTGGTCGTAGCGATACCAGCCCGCATCGATGAGTTCTTTTGTGTCTATCTGAATTTCACCGCTGTCATAATCCGCCGTAAACGCGGTCATCAGCGATTGCGGGAACGGCCAGGGCTGAGACGTCACATAGCGCAGGTTTTTGATGCGTATATTGCTCTCTTCCATAACCTCACGCGCTACCGCCTGCTCCAGCGTTTCGCCCACTTCGACAAACCCGGCCAGCACGGTGTAAACGCCGTTGCGGTGTCGCGTATGCTGCGCCAGCAGGATTTTATCGTCACGGCGGATAGCCACGATGATGCACGGCGCGATTTGCGGGTAGTAGCGTTCGCGGCAGTGCCCGCAGAGCATCGCCCACTCGGTTTTGCTCGGGTGCATCTCATGGCCGCAGTAGCCGCAATATTTGTGCGAGCGGTAAAACTCGGCGAGCTGTACGCCCCGCCCCGCCAGTTGAAACAGCCCGGCGTCCTGGTCGATAAGCTGTCGCACCGAAGCCATGTCTTTTTCGCGCTTTTGCAGAACCAGCCAGACCGGCGCGTCCTCCCAGAGACCAATTTGCAGCGCCTTTTCGCCCGTCAGACCAAAATCCGCGGCCCGGCCGTAAGGTAATTCTGCTTTTGGCAGCCATAATTTCTGTTCATGGCTGACTATCCACCAGCCATGGTCTAAATTTTCTAGTGTACGTTCCATAATTGATTGCACTACCTCTGCTTCACTGGCACGTTATTAACATTGTTCTTACATATTTTGGGTCATTTGCGTTTTTACATCTTATATCTCATGGAGTCGATCATGCTAAACCAGCTAAAAAGTCTGACGGAACGCGTTGGTGGGAGTAATGAGTTAGTTGATCGTTGGCTTGCTGCCCGCAACCATCTGTTAGTCACCTATTACAAGATGGTCGGCATCAAACCCGGCAAGGAGCCGATGACTGCGCTTGATGAACAGGCGCTGGACGATTTCTGTCACTGCCTGGTGGATTACCTCTCCGCCGGACATTTCAATATTTATGAGCGCGTCATCAGCGAAATGGAAGGCACCAGCCCGCTGGTCGCCGCCACGCAAATCTATCCTCAGCTGGAATCCAACACCCAGCAAATCATGGATTTCTACGACACACATCTGGAAAGCGCTATCGACCACGATAACTGCCTGGAGTTTCAGGAAGCGCTTTCCGGCATTGGCGAGGCGCTCGCCGCCCGCTTCGCGCTGGAAGATAAGCTCATTTTGCTGGCTTATGACAACAACCTCGGCGAAAGCGCCAATGATGAAACCGGCCTCGCCAAACCGGCTTGAGTTCGGCTGTATTAACGAGTAGTTTAAATATGCCCCCGCGGTTTTAGCGGGGTTTATCTTGTCGGAGTGCCCAGTGCGACAGCACGGGCTGAGACCGTTAATTCGGGATCCGCGGAACCTGATCAGGTTAATACCTGCGAAGGGAACAAGAGTAATTCCATTTTGCCCCGCTCAGGGTGTCGTTTCGCCCTGATGCCCTGTTAAGGGTGCCCGGGCGCACGCCATTACTCCTCCGTTGTTCTGACAAGCCACTTCCTGACCGTTAACTGGAATGCGCTATGTCTGTATCAAACAAACCTGGCCGCCGCGAGCAGCGCGCCGCCGCACAACACTTTATCGACACGCTGGAAGGCACCGCTTTTCCTAACTCTCACCGCATCTATCTCACCGGTTCGCGTGAAGATATCCGCGTGCCAATGCGCGAAATCCGCCTGAGCCCGACGCTTGCGGGCGGCAGCAAAGAGAACCCGCGCTATGAGCCTAACGAACCGGTGCCGGTGTATGACACCTCCGGCCCTTACGGCGATCCGGCGGTGCGCATCGACGTTCGCGAAGGGCTGGCTAAACTGCGCAGCGCCTGGATAGATGCGCGTAACGATACCGAAACCCTGGATTCCCTCAGCTCCGCGTATACCCGCGAGCGGCTCGCCGACGACGGTCTGGATGAGTTGCGCTTTCGCGGGCTGCTGACGCCAAAGCGCGCAAAGGCGGGCAAGCGCGTCACCCAGTTGCACTACGCGCGCCAGGGTATCGTGACGCCGGAGATGGAATTTATCGCCATTCGTGAAAACATGGGCCGCGAGCGCATTCGCACGGCGGTACTGCGCCAGCAGCATCCGGGCCACGGCTTTGGCGCGCGCCTGCCGGAGAACATCACGCCGGAGTTCGTGCGTGACGAAGTGGCCGCCGGGCGCGCCATTATTCCAGCCAACATCAATCACCCCGAATCGGAGCCGATGATTATCGGTCGTAATTTCCTGGTAAAGGTCAACGCCAATATCGGCAACTCGGCGGTGACGTCGTCTATCGAAGAGGAAGTCGAAAAACTGGTCTGGGCGACCCGCTGGGGCGCGGACACGGTGATGGATCTCTCCACCGGCCGCTACATTCACGAAACCCGCGAATGGATCCTGCGCAACAGCCCGGTGCCGATCGGTACGGTACCGATCTACCAGGCGCTGGAGAAGGCCAACGGGATCGCCGAAGATCTGAGCTGGGAGATGTTCCGCGACACGCTGCTTGAGCAGGCCGAACAGGGCGTCGATTACTTCACCATTCACGCGGGCGTGCTGCTGCGCTATGTGCCGATGACCGCAGGCCGCCTGACGGGCATCGTCTCGCGTGGCGGCTCGATCATGGCGAAATGGTGCCTGTCGCATCATCGTGAAAACTTCCTCTACGAGCATTTCCGCGAGATCTGCGAAATCTGCGCCGCCTATGACGTCTCGCTGTCGCTCGGCGACGGTCTGCGCCCCGGCTCTATTCAGGATGCCAACGACGAGGCGCAATTCGCCGAACTCCACACGCTCGGCGAACTGACGAAAATCGCGTGGGAATATGACGTCCAGGTCATGATCGAAGGCCCAGGCCACGTGCCGATGCAGATGATCCGCCGCAATATGACCGAGGAGCTGGAGCACTGCCACGAAGCGCCCTTCTACACGCTCGGGCCGCTCACGACCGATATCGCGCCCGGCTACGATCACTTCACCTCCGGGATCGGCGCGGCGATGATTGGCTGGTTCGGCTGCGCGATGCTCTGCTACGTGACGCCAAAAGAACACCTCGGCCTGCCGAATAAAGAAGATGTGAAACAGGGGCTCATCACCTACAAAATTGCCGCCCACGCCGCCGATCTCGCCAAAGGGCATCCAGGGGCGCAGATCCGCGACAACGCCATGTCCAAAGCGCGCTTTGAATTCCGCTGGGAAGATCAGTTCAATCTGGCACTCGATCCGTTCACCGCCCGTGCCTACCACGACGAAACGCTGCCCCAGGAGTCCGGCAAAGTCGCGCACTTCTGCTCCATGTGCGGCCCGAAATTCTGTTCAATGAAAATCACCCAGGAGGTGCGCGACTACGCCGCGAAGCAGGCGATCGACGCGGGTATGGCTGAGATGTCGAATCGTTTTCAGGCGCGCGGCGGCGATATTTATCTGCGCCAGGAGGAGGTGGAGTGATGACGCCTCTGTTCGTCCCCGTCCCGCACCGTCTCGGGCTCTATCCGGTTGTGGATAGCGTTGAGTGGGTCACACGTTTGCTTGACGCTGGCGTGCGCACGCTGCAGCTGCGCATTAAAGATAAAACCGAGGCTGAGGCGGAAGCCGATGTCGCCGCCGCCATTGCGCTGGGGCAGCGCTACCACGCCCGGCTGTTTATCAACGACTACTGGCGTCTTGCGATAAAGCATCAGGCCTATGGCGTTCATCTCGGGCAGGAAGATCTGGAAACGGCCGACCCCGACGCCATCCGCCGCGCTGGCCTGCGGCTTGGCGTCTCTACGCATGATGATATGGAAATCGACGTGGCATTGGCGGTGCGCCCTTCTTATATCGCGCTCGGCCACGTCTTTCCCACGCAAACCAAACAGATGCCCTCCGCGCCGCAAGGGCTTGCACAACTGACCGCGCATGTAAAAAGGCTCGGCGACTATCCGACGGTCGCCATCGGCGGCATCAGCCTTGAGCGCGCGCCAGCGGTGCTGGAAACCGGCGTCGGCAGTATCGCGGTGGTGAGCGCTATCACCCGGGCACCCGACTGGCGCGCCGCCACGCAAGAGTTACTCAAACTGGCGGGGGTGGGCGATGAATGACGCCGATTTCATGCGCTACAGCCGCCAGCTGCTGCTGGAGGATATCGCCATCGACGGCCAGCAAAAACTGCTGGCAAGCCGCGTGTTGCTTGTCGGCCTAGGCGGTCTCGGCTCGCCCGCCGCGCTCTATCTGGCGGGCGCTGGCGTGGGCTCGCTGTGGCTTGCCGATGACGACGCGGTGCACCTCAGTAATCTCCAGCGGCAGATCCTGTTTGGCGTGGGTGATATCGAACAGCCGAAATCGCGCGTGGCGGCGCGTCGTTTACAGGCGCTCAACCCGGCCATCAACAGCGTGGCGCTGAATAAACGGCTGGAAGGCGACGCGCTGCGTGAAGCGGTGGCAGGCGTCGATCTGGTGCTGGATTGCAGCGATAACATGACCACACGCCAGGCCATCAACGCCGCCTGCGTGGCGCACAGCACGCCGCTTATCACCGCCAGCGCGGTTGGCATGGGCGGACAAATCGCCACCTTCGCGCCGCCCTTTGATTACGGCTGCTACCGCTGCCTGTGGCCGGATGACAGCGAGCCTGAGCGCAACTGCCGCACCGCTGGCGTGCTCGGCCCGGTAGTGGGGCTGATGGGCACGATGCAAGCGCTGGAGGCTATCAAGCTATTGTGCGGCATCACGCAAGAGCACGACGAGCTGCGCCTCTTCGACGCCCGCGCCAGCCAGTGGCGCACCCTGACGCTACAGCGCGCGGCAGGCTGCCCGGTTTGCGGAGGCAAGCATGCGCATTGAACTCAACGATGAAGCCATGCAGTGCGTCGAGGGAGTAAGCGCGGCGCAACTGCTGGCGCAGTTAAAACTCGACAGGCCCGGTACGGCGCTCGCGGTCAATCAGACCATTCTCCCGCGCAGCCAGTGGCCCGACTACACCCTGCAGGAAGGCGACAGCCTGCTGCTGTTTCAGGTTATCGCAGGAGGCTGAGATGTTACGAATCGCGGATAAAACTTTTCAATCACGCCTGTTTACCGGCACCGGTAAATTCGCGTCGTCATCGCTGATGCTGGAGGCGATACGTGAGAGCGGCAGCGAGATGGCGACACTCGCTATGAAGCGTGTGGATCTGCTGCGTCGTGATGATGCGCTGCTGGCGCCGTTGCAGGCATCCGGCGTGGCGTTGTTGCCAAACACGTCCGGCGCGAAAACCGCCGAAGAGGCGGTTTTCGCCGCGCAGCTCGCCCGCGAGGCGCTGGGCACTCACTGGATCAAGCTTGAGATCCATCCGGACGCCCGCTGGCTGCTGCCGGACCCGATAGAAACGCTGCGGGCGGCGGAAAAACTGGTCGCACAGGGGTTTGTGGTGCTGCCCTATTGCGGCGCGGATCCGGTGCTCTGCAAGCGCCTTGAAGAAGCGGGCTGCGCGGCGGTGATGCCGCTCGGCGCGCCGATTGGCTCCAATCAGGGGCTGCAGACGCGGGCGCTGCTGGAAATCATCATCGCCCAGGCGAGCGTGCCGGTGGTGGTGGATGCGGGCATCGGCGCGCCAAGCCATGCCGCCGAGGCGCTGGAGATGGGGGCCGATGCGGTGCTGGTAAATACGGCGATTGCCGTGGCGCGCGATCCGGTGGCGATGGCGCGGGCGTTCCGCCAGGCCGTTGAGGCAGGTCGTACCGGATTTGAAGCCGGGCTCGGCGCGCGCGCGTTTCAGGCGCAGGCCACCAGCCCGCTCACCGGTTTTCTGGAGGCGCAGTCATGAACACCTTTACCGACCGCTGGCGCACGCTTAACTGGGACGACATCCGGCTGCGCATTCACAGCAAAACCGCGCGCGATGTCGAACGGGCGCTCGCCGCTGCGCATCCTGACCGGGAAGATATGATGGCGCTGCTCTCCCCGGCCGCGCTGGATTATCTCGAACCGCTGGCGCAGCGCGCGCAGCAGCTCACCCGCCAGCGCTTTGGCAACACCGTCAGCTTCTATGTACCGCTCTATCTTTCTAATCTTTGCGCCAACGAATGCACCTATTGCGGTTTCTCAATGAGCAACCGCATCAAGCGTAAGACGCTGGACGAAGAGGAAATTGCACGCGAATGCGCCGCCATTAAAGCGCTCGGGTTTGAACACCTGCTGCTGGTCACGGGTGAGCACCAGAATAAAGTGGGCATGGACTATTTCCGCCGTCACCTTCCGGCGATTCGCCGCCAGTTTGCGTCGCTGCAAATGGAAGTGCAGCCGCTCGCGCAGGCGGAGTATGCCGAACTGAAAGCGCTCGGGCTGGACGGCGTGCTGGTCTATCAGGAGACGTATCATGAAGCGGTCTACGCCCGCCACCATCTGCGCGGCAACAAGCAGGATTTCTTCTGGCGGCTGGAGACGCCGGACCGGCTCGGGCGCGCGGGCATTGACCGCATCGGGCTTGGCGCGCTCACCGGGCTGTCGGACTGCTGGCGCACCGATAACTATATGGTGGCGGAGCATTTACTCTGGCTGCAACAGCGCTACTGGCAGAGCCGCTACTCTGTGGCGTTCCCGCGCCTGCGGCCCTGTGCAGGCGGCATTCAGCCAGCGTCCGTGATGGATGAACGCCAGCTGGTGCAGCTCATCTGCGCCTTTCGCCTGTTTGCGCCGGAGGCGGAGCTGTCGCTCTCGACTCGCGAATCGCCGCATTTTCGCGATAACGTGGTGCCGATTGCGATCAACGCCGTCAGCGCCTTTTCGCGCACCCAACCGGGTGGCTATGCCGACGGACATACCGAACTGGAGCAGTTTGCGCCACATGACGGACGTCGCCCGGAAGCGGTTGCGGCCAGTCTGATACAGCGCGGACTGCAACCGGTGTGGAAAGACTGGGACGGATATCTGGGAAGAGGCACGCAAAACGCCTGAAACCAAACGCAAATCGGGCGATATCTTTCGGGATGTTACGCAAAACGGAAAGTTGCGCGTTGAGGGGAAACGCCTACGGTTTTACTCTGCGCCTGCCGGCCCGGGATGGCTGGCCGGGGCGGTTCCTGATGCTCTCTCATTGCCGCCCCGCCTCTTAATGCTCGGGCGGTAGCAAAGCAAACGGACTTTGGAAACCGGTTTCCCTTTTTGCGGCTTTCTTTGTGATGGGTAACACACAATCACATCAAAGCGGTTGTTGGGACCGGAGGTGGGGGATAAATATCAGGAAAACAACAGTCACAGAGAGCGGATTATGAAAAATATCGTTTTATGCTGTGCCGCAGGTATGTCCACCAGCATGCTGGTTCAACGGATGAAAGATGCTGCTCAGAAAAAAGGCGTCGAGGTGGATATCAAGGCCGTTCCGGTCGCGGAGTTTAAAGATATTATCGGCACCGCCGACATTGTACTGCTTGGCCCGCAGGTCAAATATGAACAGCCCAAGTTTCAGGAAATTGCCGATCCGCTGGGTAAAAAAGTCGCCGTTATCGACATGATGGATTACGGCATGATGAAAGGCGACGTGGTGCTGGATAAAGCCCTTAAGATGCTGGAGCAATAAGGACATGGAAGATTTAGAGTCGATTATCATGGAGCTGCTGGTTAACGCCGGTAGCGCGCGCAGCCAGGCGCTGACTGCGCTGCAACTGGCCCGTAAAGGCGATTTCGAAGGTGCCGAAAAAGCGATGGAAGAGTCGCACGAATTCGTGAAGCATGCGCATAAAATCCAGACGCAGCTTATCGGGCTCGACGAAGGCAGCGGTAAACTGCCGGTCAATCTCATTACTGTTCACTCCCAGGACCATCTGATGAACGCGATGGTCATTCAGGATCTGGCGGGCGATCTGATAGAGCTTTACCGCCGCCTGCCGCTGGTAAAATAACGCTTTGCGACGCGCCTCATATCGCAATCATGCCCGGTGTCGCCGGGCATTTTTATATCCATGACGCAAGTCTGTTTGCAAGCCGCTAAACCGGGCGGTGTCTTTTATACACGCTTTATGGCACAACGATGTTCTCATGTGCCGTCAGGCCCGTTAATGATAAGACAGGTTTTGCCATGCCCTCGGTTCCCGTTCCGGTTTTTACCCTTGCCATTCTTTTAATGCTGCTGGCGAAAGTCTCGTTATCTGGGAGCGGTCATTATCGTCGGGCAACGATGTTTCTCGCCGGATGCGCGCTGCTGGTGATTATCTCCGCGCTGCGCTGGTCGTTCGATTTCCAGGCCTTACGCCAGCTGCAATCGCTGGCGGCCATCGCCCTGCCGCCGCTCGCCTGGCGCTGTTGTAGTGAACGCCCCTCACCTCAGCCGTTACGGCGAAATATCATAATATCTGCGCCCGCCGTGGTGGCGCTTATCGTTAACCTGATGTTTCCTGCAGCAACAGATGTTGCGCTCGCCGCACTTTATCTCGGTTATGGTATTGCCCTGCTGCGCAATGCTCGCAAAGGATCGGATGCCTTCCCGCAAAGCCGCCTGAGCGATGCGCCGATGGCGGCGAGGCTTGCTTTTGGCGCAGGTGCGTTTCTCTGCTTTAGCGGACTGACCGATATCGCCATCGCGGCAGACTTCAGCTTTTTTCATGGAGAGCAGGCACCTGTACTGGTAGCCACGTCGCAGATGATATTGCTGCCGTTTATCTGCCTCGCCATCGTGTTACCCGTCAGAAAACGCGCACAGCCTGCGCCCGCAGACGTCACCGTTCCGGACACGAGCGAGAAAACCAGCGATGCCTTTCAGGATGCACAGCGCTGCGCGCAGCTTGAAGAGACGCTGCGCGCGCGGTCGCTTTATCTGAGCCCTGATCTCACACTGGATCTGCTGGCGCGAAAAACCGGCACCCCTGCCCGTCATATCTCGCGGGCGGTGAATGCCACCCGGGGTTGTAACGTCTCGCAGTGGATTAATAGCTTTCGCATCGCGCACGCGCAGCAGCTGTTGCGCCAGACCGCTTCACCCGTTACGGAGGTGATGCTCGCGTCAGGCTTCAATACCAAATCCAATTTCAATCGCGAGTTTTCGAGGATTGTGGGGATGAGCCCGGTGGAATATCGCCGCGCGGCGGCTGATAACGCAGCGCCTGATTCAGAAACCCGCTTATCTGCGCCGTGAGCTGCTGGTGTATTTTCTCACGGCTGACGCCAGCACCATCACGGCACACAATCCCTTCTCCCGGCTCCTGCGCTTCTATCACCGCTTGCGCGCCTGGTTTACAAAGCTGCATGAAGCTAAAGTGTGTCGCACCTGGCACGCTAATGGTGCGGGCGAGTTGGCCGGGCAGACCGTGAGTCAGATAGCCCGACTCCAGCGCGGCAGGCACATCATCACCGTCACTTCCCGCGCTCATCACCAGTACCGGCACCGCTATGTGCGCCAGGCTTTGTGGCGTAAAGCCACGCGCGAGCCCCAGATCTAACGACACCACGGCCTTGATGCGGTTATCGCGCTGGCTTTCTGCCAGCCGGTTCTGCGCGCCCGGTAAATCGATACCAAGCGTATGGGCAACGATGCAGCCACCCAGTGCGGGATAACTTTTACAATCCGCCAGAAAACGCGGCGCAGAGAACCGCGCGCCTGCCAGTTCCATCACCGTCCATCCGCCCAGTGAATGCCCGGCGGCAGCGATTCGCTGCTCATCAAGTTTTCCGATTTTTTCCGGGCTGGCGATAAGCGCGTCCAGCACACGCGTGACATCTTTTGGGCGTTGCCAGAGCGCCTGCGCCTGAGCAGGCGATTTGTTACGTGTCGTGGTACCCGGATGATCCACCGCGGCAACGATATACCCCTGCTCTGCCATCGCATACGCCAGCCAGTTCAGGTTGCGCCAGTTGCCGCCAAAGCCATGTGAGAGTAACAGCACCGGGTGCACGCCGGGTGCAGGGGTGGCGTCACGCTGCACGTTAACGCCCCTGAATACGATGTTATCGCCCACTGTCTCCGACGGGCGGTTATCAGGAGTGGGGTACCAGACAGCGACATCCAGTGGACGCGTGGCAGGCAAGTCGATGGTGGACTGACGAAAGCCGATACCCGCTGACGCGGCGGCGCTTAACAACAGCAGGGTTATAAAGGTAATGCGTCGATACATAGCAATGCTCTCCGTTTACAGGTGACGGAGTTGTAGCATCGGAGCGGTGTGCGGGCGTCCTGAAACGCGATCGAGGTCTTTTTAGTGGATTTCAGACATAAAAAAACCCGCCGAAGCGGGTTTTTAATCAGGCTAAGAACGATTACTCGTTGTCGTTGCCGCCCAGACCTGCGTTCAGCAGCTCTGCCAGGCTTGCAGAAGCGTCTTCCGCAGTCACCTGCGGTGCTGCCGGGAGTTCACCCGCAGCGCGACGGCGCATACGATCCTGGTGGTACGCGTAACCGGTACCAGCCGGGATCAGACGACCCACGATAACGTTCTCTTTCAGGCCGCGCAGTTCGTCGCGTTTGCCCGCAACGGCTGCTTCGGTGAGCACGCGAGTGGTCTCCTGGAACGATGCCGCGGAGATGAAGGACTCGGTAGCCAGAGACGCTTTGGTGATACCCAGCAGGTCGCGCATGTAAGTCGCGCTGACTTTGCCGTTCGCTTCCAGTTCGCGGTTAGCGATCTTGACGCGAGAGTATTCAACCTGCTCACCTTCCAGGAACTCGGAGCTGCCCGCGTCCATGATGGTGGCTTTACGCAGCATCTGACGAACGATAACTTCGATGTGCTTATCGTTAATCTTAACGCCCTGCAGACGGTAAACGTCCTGCACTTCGTTAACGATGTAACGGGTCACCGCCTGAACGCCACGCAGACGCAGAATGTCATGCGGCGCTTCCGGACCATCGGAGATCACGTCACCACGTTCCACACGTTCGCCTTCGAACACGTTGAGCTGACGCCATTTCGGGATCATCTCTTCGTATGCGTCACCGCCGTCAACCGGGGTGATAACCAGACGACGTTTGCCTTTGGTTTCTTTACCGAAGGAGACGATACCCGCCACTTCAGCAAGGATTGCCGGCTCTTTCGGACGACGCGCTTCGAACAGATCCGCAACGCGCGGCAGACCACCGGTGATGTCCTTGGTACCGCCGGATTCCTGCGGAATACGCGCCAGGGTGTCACCGGAACTGATCTGAACGCCATCTTCCAGCTGAACAATTGCTTTACCCGGCAGGAAGTACTGAGCCGGCATGTCGGTGCCCGGGATCAGAACGTCGTTACCGTTAGCGTCGACAATTTTCAGCGCCGGACGCAGATCTTTACCGCCCGCGGTACGTTCTGAAGAATCCAGAACCACCAGCGAAGACAGACCGGTCAGCTCGTCAGTCTGACGAGTAATGGTCTGGCCGTCGATCATGTCGGTGAAACGAATGTAACCCGCCACTTCGGTGATAACCGGCATGGTATGCGGATCCCAGTTCGCGACGGTTTCGCCGCCTGCGACCTGCTCGCCGTCACCTTTCGCCATAACAGCACCGTAAGGCACTTTATAGCTTTCTTTAGTACGACCGAATTCGTCGATCAGTTTCAGCTCGGTGTTACGGGAAGTAACAACCAGCTTACCGCTGGAGTTAACAACCGACTTCGCGTTGCTCAGACGGATGCTACCTTTGTTTTTCACCTGGATGCTGGATTCAGCAGCCGCACGAGATGCCGCACCACCGATGTGGAACGTACGCATCGTCAGCTGAGTACCCGGCTCACCGATGGACTGTGCTGCGATAACGCCGATGGCCTCACCTTTGTTGATGATGTGGCCACGCGCGAGGTCACGACCATAGCAGTGCGCACAGACGCCGAAGTCGGTGTCACAGGTTACTACGGAGCGAACTTTAACGCTGTCTACGGAGTTAGCTTCCAGGATGTCACACCACTGCTCGTTGAGGAGCGTGTTGCGCGCAACCAGAATGTCCGCAGTGCCAGGCTTCAGCACGTCTTCTGCCGTTACACGACCCAGAACGCGATCGCGCAGCGGCTCTTTAACATCGCCACCCTCGATAACCGGGGTCATGGTGATGCCTTCCAGCGTGCCGCAATCGTCTTCGGTCACAACCAGATCCTGCGCGACGTCAACCAGACGACGAGTCAGGTAACCGGAGTTCGCGGTTTTCAGTGCGGTATCCGCCAGACCTTTACGAGCACCGTGGGTCGAGATGAAGTACTGGAGTACGTTCAGACCTTCACGGAAGTTCGCGGTGATCGGCGTTTCGATGATGGAGCCATCCGGCTTCGCCATCAGACCACGCATACCCGCCAGCTGACGAATCTGTGCCGCAGAACCACGCGCACCGGAGTCGGCCATCATATAGATGCTATTAAAGGAAACCTGCTGCTCTTCTTCGCCGTTACGGTTGATAACGGTTTCGGTCTGCAGGTTGTCCATCATCGCCTTGGATACGCGATCGTTCGCCGCGGCCCAGATATCGATGACTTTGTTATAGCGTTCGCCCGCGGTAACCAGACCAGACTGGAACTGCTCCTGGATTTCGGCCACTTCCGCTTCGGCTTCGGCGATGATCTCGGCTTTTTTCGCCGGGATAACCATATCGTCGATACCAACGGACGCACCAGAACGTGCTGCATACGCAAAACCGGTATACATGGTCTGGTCAGCAAAAATAACGGTCGGCTTCAGGCCCAGAATGCGGTAACAGGTGTTCAGCATTTTGGAGATCGCTTTTTTACCGAGCGGCTGGTTCACGATAGAGAACGGCAGACCTTTCGGTACGATCATCCACAGGATGGCACGGCCAACCGTGGTGTCGATCAGGCTGGTTTTCGCAACGAACTCGCCGTTCGCGTCTTTTTCGTATTCAGTGATACGAACTTTTACGCGAGCGTGCAGTTCAGCCTGGCCTGAGCGGTACAGACGTTCCGCTTCTTTCGGGCCAGTCAGCACCATGCCTTCGCCTTTGGCGTTAATCTTGTCGCGGGTCATGTAGTACAGACCCAGTACAACGTCCTGAGACGGAACGATGATTGGTTCGCCGTTCGCCGGAGACAGGATGTTGTTGGTAGACATCATCAGCGCACGCGCTTCGAGCTGGGCTTCCAGCGTCAGCGGTACGTGAACAGCCATCTGGTCACCATCGAAGTCGGCGTTATAAGCCGCACAAACCAGCGGGTGCAGCTGGATAGCTTTACCTTCGATCAGTACCGGTTCGAACGCCTGAATACCCAGACGGTGCAGGGTCGGCGCACGGTTCAGCAGTACCGGGTGCTCACGGATAACTTCGTCCAGGATATCCCAAACGACCGCTTCTTCACGCTCAACCATTTTCTTGGCGGCTTTGATGGTGGTCGCGAGGCCACGCAGTTCCAGCTTGCCGTAGATGAACGGTTTGAACAGTTCCAGCGCCATTTTCTTCGGCAGGCCGCACTGGTGCAGACGCAGGTACGGACCTACGGTAATTACGGAACGACCAGAGTAGTCCACGCGCTTACCGAGCAGGTTCTGACGGAAACGACCCTGCTTACCTTTGATCATGTCTGCCAGTGATTTCAGCGGACGCTTGTTGGAACCGGTGATCGCACGACCGCGACGGCCGTTATCCAGCAGGGCGTCTACCGCTTCCTGCAGCATACGTTTTTCGTTGCGTACGATGATGTCCGGCGCCGCCAGATCCAGCAGACGTTTCAGACGGTTGTTACGGTTGATCACGCGACGATATAGATCGTTCAGATCCGACGTTGCGAAACGACCGCCATCCAGCGGAACCAGCGGACGCAGATCCGGCGGCAGCACTGGCAGCACGGTCAGGATCATCCACTCCGGCTTGTTGCCAGACTGTACGAACGCTTCCAGCAGCTTGATGCGCTTGGTCAGCTTTTTACGCTTGGTTTCGGAGTTGGTTTCGTTCAGCTCTTCGCGCAGCTGCTCGCACTCGGCTTCCAGGTCCATGCTTTTCAGCAGAGCCTGAATAGCTTCGGCGCCCATTTTCGCGTCGAACTCGTCACCGAACTCTTCCAGCGCGTCCAGGTACTGCTCTTCAGTCAGGATCTGGCTGCGCTCGAGGTTGGTCATGCCACCCTCGATAACCACGTAAGATTCGAAATACAGTACACGTTCGATATCGCGTAGCGGCATATCCAGCAGCAGACCGATACGGGACGGCAGTGATTTCAGGAACCAGATGTGCGCGGTCGGGGAAGCCAGTTCGATATGGCCCATGCGCTCACGACGCACTTTAGTCTGGGTCACTTCAACACCGCACTTCTCACAAATCACACCGCGGTGTTTCAGGCGCTTGTACTTACCGCACAGGCACTCATAGTCTTTTACCGGCCCAAAGATACGGGCGCAGAACAGACCATCGCGCTCCGGTTTGAAGGTACGGTAGTTAATGGTTTCCGGCTTTTTAACTTCACCGAAAGACCAGGAACGGATCATGTCTGGCGACGCCAGAGCAATTTTGATCGCATCAAACTCTTCGGTTTTAGTTTGCGCTTTCAGAAACTTTAATAAGTCTTTCACGGATTGGCTCCCGTCGGAGTTAGCACATTCCGGCGTCGGGTGTTACCCCGACGCCAGTGACCTGTTTGAGCGAGAATTACTCGTCTTCCAGTTCGATGTTGATGCCCAGCGAGCGAATCTCTTTCAACAATACGTTGAACGATTCCGGCATGCCCGGTTCCATCTGATGGTTGCCATCCACGATGTTCTTATACATCTTGGTACGGCCGTTCACGTCATCAGACTTAACGGTAAGCATTTCCTGCAGGGTGTAGGCGGCGCCATAAGCTTCCAACGCCCACACTTCCATCTCACCGAAGCGCTGGCCACCGAACTGCGCCTTACCACCCAGCGGCTGCTGAGTAACCAGGCTGTAAGAACCGGTGGAACGAGCGTGCATCTTGTCGTCAACCAGGTGGTTCAGCTTCAGCATGTACATGTAACCTACGGTTACCGGACGTTCGAACTGTTCACCAGTACGGCCATCGAACAGGGTGATCTGACCGGAAGTCGGCAGGTCGCCCAGCTGCAGCAGCTCTTTAATTTCAGCTTCTTTCGCGCCGTCGAATACCGGCGTGGCAAGCGGCATACCTTTACGCAGGTTTTCAGCCAGACGCAGTACTTCGTCATCGCTGAAGGTGTTCAGGTCAACTTTCTGACGAACATCCTGGCCGAGGTCGTAGGCTTTCTGGATGAATTCACGCAGTTTCGCGACTTCTTCCTGACGCTTCAGCATGGCGTTGATCTTATCGCCGATGCCTTTCGCCGCCATACCCAGGTGAGTTTCCAGGATCTGACCGATGTTCATACGAGACGGTACGCCCAGCGGGTTCAGTACGATGTCTACCGGCGTGCCGTTTTCATCGTAAGGCATATCTTCGATCGGGTTGATCTTGGAGATAACACCTTTGTTACCGTGGCGGCCTGCCATCTTATCGCCCGGCTGGATCTGACGTTTAACGGCCAGATACACCTTAACGATCTTCAGCACGCCCGGCGCCAGATCGTCACCTTGGGTGATTTTGCGGCGTTTCGCTTCGAGTTTCTTCTCAAACTCGTGCTTCAGTTCGTCGTACTGCTCAGCCAGCTGTTCCAGCTGATTCTGTTTCTCTTCGTCGGTCAGGCCGAGTTCCAGCCAGCGGTCGCGCGGAAGTTTGTCGAGCTTCTCAGCTTCAACGCCGCCTGCGATCAGTACAGCGCGAATACGGCTGAACAGACCGGCTTCGAGGATCTGCAGTTCTTCAGACAGGTCTTTTTTGGCCTGCTTGAGCTGCATTTCTTCGATTTCCAGCGCACGTTTGTCTTTTTCCACGCCATCGCGAGTAAAGACCTGAACGTCGATAACCGTACCGGAAACGCCGTTCGGCACACGCAGAGAAGAGTCTTTAACGTCAGACGCTTTCTCACCGAAGATAGCACGCAGCAGTTTCTCTTCCGGGGTCAGCTGGGTTTCACCTTTCGGCGTTACCTTGCCCACCAGAATGTCGCCGCCGGTCACTTCCGCGCCGATGTAGACGATACCGGATTCATCCAGTTTAGAGAGCGCGGCTTCACCCACGTTCGGGATGTCAGCGGTGATCTCTTCCGGCCCCAGCTTAGTATCACGAGATACGCACGCCAGTTCCTGGATGTGAATCGTGGTGAAACGGTCTTCCTGGACAACACGCTCGGAAACGAGGATGGAGTCTTCGAAGTTGTAGCCGTTCCACGGCATGAACGCTACGCGCATGTTCTGACCGAGCGCCAGTTCACCGAGGTCGGTGGACGGACCGTCTGCCAGCACGTCGCCGCGCTCAACCGGTTCATTCAGAGACACGCATGGCATCTGGTTGATGCAGGTGTTCTGGTTAGAACGGGTGTATTTAGTCAGGTTATAGATGTCGATACCTGCTTCGCCCGGGTACATCTCGTCTTCGTTAACTTTGATAACGATACGGGACGCATCCACGTACTGAACGATACCGCCACGTTTGGCCACGGCGGTTACACCGGAGTCAACGGCAACAGCACGTTCCATACCGGTACCTACCAGCGGCTTATCAGCGCGCAGGGTCGGAACCGCCTGACGTTGCATGTTCGCACCCATCAATGCACGGTTGGCGTCATCGTGCTCAAGGAACGGGATCAGGGACGCACCGACAGAAACCACCTGCTGGGTGGAAACGTCCATATAGTCAACCTGGTCTGCGCTGAAGAGGCTGGATTCGCCTTTGCTGCGGCAGGTGACCAAATCATCGGCGAAGCGGCCTTCTTCGGTCAGGTTGGTGTTCGCCTGCGCGATAACGTAGTTACCTTCTTCGATAGCGGAGAGGTAATGAATTTCATCAGTCACCACACCGTCGGTCACTTTACGGTACGGCGTCTCAAGGAAGCCATACTCGTTAGTCTGTGCGTACACGGACAGGGAGTTGATCAGACCGATGTTCGGACCTTCCGGCGTTTCGATAGGACATACGCGACCGTAGTGGGTCGGGTGAACGTCTCGAACTTCGAAGCCTGCGCGCTCACGCGTCAGACCGCCCGGGCCAAGAGCAGAGATACGACGCTTGTGCGTGATCTCAGACAGCGGGTTGTTCTGGTCCATAAACTGAGAAAGCTGGCTTGAACCGAAGAACTCTTTCACCGCCGCGGAGATAGGCTTGGCGTTGATCATATCCTGCGGCATCAGGGTATCCAGATCGCCCAGAGACAGACGCTCTTTCACCGCACGCTCTACACGCACCAGGCCAACGCGGAACTGGTTTTCCGCCATTTCGCCAACGGAACGGATACGACGGTTGCCGAGGTGGTCGATATCGTCCACTTCGCCTTTACCGTTACGGATATCGATGAGCTTCTTCATCACGTCGATGATGTCAGCTTTGCTCAGGATACCGGAACCTTCGATCTCGTCGCGCAGCAGAGAACGGTTGAACTTCATGCGGCCAACCGCAGACAGATCGTAACGGTCTTCAGAGAAGAACAGGTTCTCAAACAGGCTTTCTGCCGCTTCACGCGTCGGCGGCTCGCCAGGACGCATCATGCGGTAGATCTCAACCAGCGCGCTCAGGCGATCGGTGGTCGGGTCGACGCGGACAGTCTCAGAAATATACGGGCCGTGGTCGAGGTCGTTGGTGAACAGCGTCTCGATACGTTTGTGACCAGACTGGCTCAGTTTCGCCAGCAGATCCAGGGACAGTTCCATGTTGGCCGGGCAAATCAGCTCGCCAGTGGAAGCATCCACATAATCTTTCGCAGCGACTTTACCGGCGATGTATTCAACCGGAACTTCGATGTGTTTGATTTCGTCTTTTTCAAGCTGGCGGATATGACGCGCAGTGATACGACGGCCTTTTTCTACGTAGATTTTGCCGTTTGCTTCGATATCAAAGGACGCGGTTTCACCACGCAGACGCTCCGGAATCAACTCCATCTGCAGCTTGTTGTCGCGGATTTCGAAAACCACTTTCTCGAAGAACAGGTCAAGGATCTGCTCAGTGGTGTAATCCAGCGCGCGCAGGATGATAGTTGCCGGCAGCTTACGACGACGGTCGATACGGACAAACAGGTTGTCTTTCGGATCGAATTCGAAGTCCAGCCAGGAGCCACGGTAAGGAATGATGCGTGCGTTATACAGCACCTTACCAGAGGAGTGGGTTTTGCCCTTGTCGCTGTCAAAGAACACGCCCGGGCTACGGTGCAGCTGAGAAACGATAACACGCTCAGTACCGTTAATGACAAAGGTACCGTTATCGGTCATGAGCGGGATTTCGCCCATGTAAACTTCTTGCTCTTTGATGTCTTTAACGGTGCCTTCCGGCGCTTCGCGCTCGTAGATCACCAGACGCAGCTTAACGCGCAGCGGTGCCGAATAGGTCACGCCACGGATTTGGCATTCTTTAACATCAAAAACCGGTTCGCCAAGACGGTAGCTGACGTATTGCAGTTCCGAATTGCCGCTGTAGCTCTGGATCGGGAATACGGAGCGGAAAGCTGCTTCCAGGCCGTACTGACCCTCAGGATCTTGCTCGATAAATTTCTGGAACGAGTCAAGCTGGATAGAAAGGAGATAGGGAACATCCAGAACTTGTGGACGTTTACCAAAATCCTTACGAATACGTTTTTTCTCGGTATAGGAGTAAACCATAGGGTTCCTCAGCTCGCTGACAAGTCGACCCACTCTGTCCATCGAAGGGACAGTTTATGCAACACCATTTTGTTGACCGAAAAGTGGAACACTTTTCGCAATACCTGTTGCTATCACGCTTAAACCATTTCATTGCGATTTACACAGTGCCGAAACCCTGTCGCAGTATATTAAGTCGTCGATAGAAACAAGCATTGACGGGTAACCAGCAGTAAAACAGTGTGAAACGCTACTGGTCCCCTAGCGCAAAAAGGCTGGTGACCAAAAAGTCACCAGCCATCAGCCTGATTTCTCAGGCTGCCACCAGAAGGGTTGGCTTATTTAACTTCAACTTCAGCGCCAGCTTCTTCCAGAGATTTTTTCAGAGCTTCAGCGTCATCTTTGCTCACGCCTTCTTTCAGAGCGGCCGGAGCAGATTCTACCAGGTCTTTAGCTTCTTTCAGACCCAGGCCAGTCGCGCCACGTACTGCTTTGATAACAGCAACTTTGTTAGCGCCAGCGGCTTTCAGAATAACGTCGAATTCAGTTTTCTCTTCAGCAGCTTCAGCCGGGCCAGCAGCAGCAACAGCTACAGCAGCAGCAGCGGAAACACCGAATTTTTCTTCCATTGCAGAGATCAGTTCTACAACGTCCATTACGGACATAGCGGATACTGCTTCAATGATTTGATCTTTAGTGATAGACATTTAATTGTTCCTGAATATCAGAATAAGTTTTATACGTAAGCAAATGCGTTGCGAGAGTAAGCGCTATTAAGCAGCTTCTTTTGCGTCGCGTACAGCAGCCAGAGTACGAACCAGTTTGCCGGCAGCGGCTTCTTTCATGGTCGACATCAGACGTGCAATTGCTTCTTCGTAAGTCGGCAGAGTTGCCAGGCGATCGATCTGGGACGCCGGGATCAGCTCACCTTCAAAGGCAGCGGCTTTAACCTCAAATTTTGCATTCGCTTTCGCGAACTCTTTGAACAGACGAGCAGCAGCGCCCGGGTGTTCCATAGAGTATGCAATCAGGGTCGGACCAACGAACGCGTCTTTCAGGCACTCAAAAGCAGTACCTTCAACAGCACGGCGCAGCAGGGTGTTACGAACAACACGCATGTATACGCCAGCTTCGCGACCTGCTTTACGCAGTTCGGTCATTTTATCTACGGTTACGCCACGGGAATCCGCAACAACCGCAGACAGCGCGCCTTTGGCTACTTCGCTGACTTCAGCAACAATCGCTTGTTTGTCTTGAAGATTTAAAGCCATTAGCTTTTGCTCCTGGATTTTAGCCGGGACACGTCCCGGAACTCACTTCACTCAATCATAAGAAAGAGCGTCGAAATACGGTGAGCAGAAACAAGCCAAAGACTACTTAAAAAATATTCTTCAGGTTCTGTCACCGTCTACGCAGGGAATTAAGCTTCTTACGAAACACCTGCGGTCTTGGACGGAGGCCTGGATAAGGCCAGGCTCCAACCGAAAATCTTTTGTGCTCTGCTTAGCAGAACAATGGGCGTAAGATTGTAGACAAATCCGACGCCCACGTAAAGAGGCGAATTAGTTCGCCGCTGCGCTCAGACCAGACTGGTCTACCGCAACACCTGCGCCCATGGTGGTGGACAGGCTAACTTTCTTGATGTACACGCCTTTAGCAGAAGACGGTTTTGCTTTTTTCAGAGCAACCAGCAGCGCTTCCAGGTTTTCTTTCAGTTTGTCAGCGTCGAAATCCACTTTACCGATGGTGGTGTGAATGATGCCGTTTTTGTCGTTACGGTAACGAACCTGACCCGCTTTAGCGTTTTTAACCGCTTCAGCAACGTTCGGCGTTACAGTACCAACTTTCGGGTTCGGCATCAGGCCACGCGGACCCAGAACCTGGCCCAGCTGGCCAACAACGCGCATTGCATCCGGGGAAGCAATAACAACGTCAAAGTTCATTTCGCCTTTCTTGATCTGCTCAGCCAGATCTTCCATACCTACCAGCTCAGCGCCAGCCGCTTTAGCAGCTTCAGCGTTCGGGCCCTGGGTAAATACGGCAACGCGAACAGAACGGCCAGTACCGTGCGGCAGTACAGTCGCACCACGTACGTTCTGGTCAGATTTACGAGCGTCGATGCCGAGGTTTACAGCAACGTCAACGCTTTCTACGAACTTAGCGGTAGCCAGTTCTTTCAGCAGAGTGATGGCTTCGTTGATGTCGTACTGTTTGGTCGCATCAACTTTGTCACGGATCACACGCATGCGCTTGGTCAGTTTAGCCATTTCTTAGTCCTCCACTACCAGGCCCATGGAACGTGCAGTACCTTCGATGGAGCGAGTCATCGCTTCAATGTCGGCGCCAGTCATGTCAGCAGCTTTGGTCTGTGCGATTTCCTGCAGCTGAGCGCGGGTAATGGTACCCACTTTGTCTTTGTTCGGCTTACCGGAACCAGACTTGATACCAGCCGCTTTTTTCAGCAGTACTGCTGCCGGCGGGGTTTTGGTAACGAAGGTGAAAGAACGGTCAGCGTAAACGGTAATAACTACCGGAATCGGCAGACCTTTTTCCATGGAATCAGTCTTCGCGTTGAACGCTTTACAGAATTCCATGATGTTAACACCCTGCTGACCCAGAGCCGGACCGACCGGCGGGCTCGGGTTAGCCATACCAGCTGCAACCTGCAGCTTAACGTAGGCTTGTACTTTCTTGGCCATGAAAATTTCCTCAGTTGGGTCTAGCGCCTCGACGAGGCTCCCCGTGATTAAAACGTTTTATGGGTTGGCCCCATAAAAACAAAAGGCGCGAAATTGTATTCCAATCTCGCGCCCTGTGCAACGGTTAACCGCTGCTTTTTCGAACTCAGCTTACGCTTTTTCTACCTGGCTGAAATCAAGCTCAACCGGCGTAGCACGACCGAAGATAGAAACCGACACTTTCAGGCGGCTCTTCTCGTAATCGACTTCTTCCACCACGCCGTTGAAGTCAGCAAACGGACCGTCGTTAACACGAACCATCTCACCTGGCTCAAACAGCGTTTTCGGACGCGGTTTGTCGCCAACCTGCTGCAGGCGGTTCATGATAGCGTCAACTTCTTTGTCGCTGATTGGCGCAGGACGATCAGACGTACCGCCGATGAAACCCATCACGCGAGGTACGCTACGCACCAGATGCCAGCTTGCGTCGTTCATGACCATCTGAACTAACACATAACCGGGGAAGAATTTGCGCTCGCTTTTGCGACGCTGGCCGCCACGGATTTCCACTACCTCTTCGGTAGGAACCATGACTTCGCCAAACAACTCTTCCATGTTGTGTAATTTGATATGCTCGCGCAGCGACGTTGCTACGCGGCCTTCAAAACCGGAAAACGCCTGAACGACGTACCAGCGCTTTTTAGGTGCTTCAGACATCTCAGAACCTCAGGCCAGTGATAAAGGATACCAGGCGGACCAGAATACCATCCAGCCCCCACAGGATCAGTGACATAACAGCGGTCACTGCAGCCACGATTAATGTGGTGTGCAACGTTTCCTGGCGAGTCGGCCAAATAACCTTACGGACTTCGGTTCTCGCTTCACGGGCAAAGGCGACAGTAGCTTTACCTTTTGTCGTCAACAGCGCGACACCACCCGCTGCAGCAATCAGAATAACTACCGCAAGAGCACGCAGCGGCAGAGTCACCTCACGGTAAAGAAAGTTGCCTACGATAGCTACGATCAGCAGCGCAGCGACAACCAACCACTTCATCACTTCCAGGCCGCGCCCGCTTCCCTGAGCTTCGGTATTCGCACTCATAAACCAACCTGTCATAGTAAATCAGACAAACATTTTTGCCCCGCAGCACGTGCGAGGCAAGCCAGACCGAATTGCTCTTTTTACATTGCGCTTCGGAGTTACGCTATCTGCAGAGCCTGTCTCAGCAATGATTATGTGGAATAAATCACTGATGAGCCAGGTTCTGGGCCGAGAGCGTGCAAAAAGGGCATCAAATGATGCCCTTTTATTGCGCATTGCGTCAAATGTTATCAGCGATTAGCCGAGAACTTTAGCAACCACGCCCGCGCCAACGGTACGGCCGCCTTCGCGGATTGCGAAACGCAGACCGTCGTCCATCGCGATCGGGTGGATCAGGGTAACAACCATTTTGATGTTGTCGCCCGGCATTACCATCTCCACGCCTTCCGGCAGTTCGATGGTGCCAGTCACGTCAGTTGTACGGAAGTAGAACTGCGGACGGTAGCCTTTGAAGAACGGAGTGTGACGGCCGCCTTCATCTTTGGACAGAATGTACACTTCAGATTCGAACTTGGTGTGCGGCTTGATGGAGCCCGGCTTAGCCAGTACCTGACCACGTTCGATTTCTTCACGTTTGATACCACGCAGCAGAACACCTACGTTCTCGCCCGCACGGCCTTCGTCCAGCAGTTTGCGGAACATTTCAACGCCGGTACAGGTGGATTTCGCGGTGTCTTTGATGCCCACGATTTCAACTTCTTCACCAACCTTGATGATACCGCGCTCTACACGACCGGTAACAACGGTACCACGACCGGAGATGGAGAATACGTCTTCGATCGGCAGCAGGAACGGCTTGTCAATCGCACGCTCCGGTTCCGGGATGTAGGAATCCAGGTGACCTGCCAGCTCGATGATTTTCGCTTCCCACTCAGCGTCGCCTTCCAGCGCTTTCAGAGCAGAACCACGAACGATCGGGGTGTCGTCGCCCGGGAAGTCGTACTGAGACAGCAGCTCACGCACTTCCATCTCAACCAGTTCCAGCAGCTCTTCGTCATCAACCATGTCGCATTTGTTCAGGAACACGATGATGTACGGAACGCCTACCTGACGACCCAGCAGGATGTGCTCACGGGTCTGCGGCATCGGGCCGTCAGTCGCAGCAACAACCAGGATAGCGCCGTCCATCTGAGCAGCACCGGTGATCATGTTTTTCACGTAGTCGGCGTGGCCCGGGCAGTCAACGTGCGCGTAGTGGCGAGTCGGGGTGTCATATTCAACGTGAGAGGTGTTGATGGTGATACCACGAGCTTTTTCTTCCGGCGCGTTATCGATCTGGTCGAATGCACGAGCAGAACCACCGTAGGTTTTCGCCAGAACGGTAGTGATGGCAGCGGTCAGCGTTGTTTTACCATGGTCAACGTGGCCGATAGTACCGACGTTAACGTGCGGTTTTGTACGTTCAAACTTTTCTTTAGACATCGATTGTCCCTCTAAGACACGGATAAATCGGTGGTATCACCACATCAACCAGGCGTTTGCCTGAATTTGTTGAATACATCTACAGAAGAGAAACAGGGAGGAGATTGAGAAGTGGTGCTGATAGGCAGATTCGAACTGCCGACCTCACCCTTACCAAGGGTGCGCTCTACCAACTGAGCTATATCAGCACATCCTGGAGCGGGCAGCGGGAATCGAACCCGCATCATCAGCTTGGAAGGCTGAGGTAATAGCCATTATACGATGCCCGCATCCTGAAACTCGGCTACCCAGTTCTTTCTGTACAAAAAAGAAATTCTTTTTTGCTTGAGCTGGCAGGCTTACCGACCAACTCTGGCATCGCAGCGCGAAGCCGAAAATGGTGGTGGGGGAAGGATTCGAACCTTCGAAGTCTGTGACGGCAGATTTACAGTCTGCTCCCTTTGGCCGCTCGGGAACCCCACCTGAACTTGATGGTGCCGGCTACCGGAATCGAACTGGTGACCTACTGATTACAAGTCAGTTGCTCTACCTACTGAGCTAAGCCGGCATCAAGTAGCGCGCATTCTAGGAATAGCGGCGCGCGCATGCAACAAAAAAATTGCTTAATCCGCTCTCTTGCTCACATTTTGCGCATCAACGCGCATTTCTGATGCCTTTTCAGCCACTCATGGTGAAATAATCCACACCTGGCGGCAGCATTTGGTGGATGGTCAGGCTAAGAAACAAAACGCCAGTTCGCTCTTTAGCGGGTAAAGGCGACGTATTACTCTCTTATGCGTCAAAAGGGCTGCTGATTTAAGCATCACAATTACTGCTTTAATCGTCTCGTTCGCCGTTGAGTGTTATCTCAGTAGAAAGCTAACCCCACACAGGCGGACAAGCTTTATACAATTAAGGTTAAGAAGCGTGATGCTTTTCGGAGAAAGGAAAGTGAGGAAGATTTTTTCTTATTATTCCTTTTGATCTGGTGTTACCCTCCTGCCCATTGTGAAATTCTCGCTTACCCGGCGTGCCATTAAGCGGTCTACGATGAAAGCATCACAGCGCTGAGCAAAGGGTTTTCATTTTGTCCTGAATGACAGGCAGAAGCATGCTTATGAGTAATAAAGATCAAATCTTAACGTCCCCCTATCTCCAGTTTAACCGGAGCCAGTGGGCTGCCTTGCGCGACTCTGTACCGATGACGCTTACTGAAGGCGAAATCGCGCGCCTGAAGGGTATTAACGAAGACCTTTCTCTTGAAGAAGTCGCGGAAATTTATCTGCCGCTATCGCGTTTGCTTAATTTTTATATTAGCTCTAACTTACGCCGGCAGGCTGTACTCGAACAATTTCTTGGCACTAATGGCCAGCGTATTCCTTATATTATCAGCATTGCAGGTAGCGTAGCGGTAGGTAAAAGTACGACTGCGCGCGTATTGCAGGCGCTTTTAAGCCGCTGGCCTGAGCATCGTCGCGTTGAGCTGATTACCACCGACGGCTTTCTACATCCGAACGCGGTTTTAAAAGAACGCAATCTGATGAAGAAGAAAGGCTTTCCTCAGTCATACGATATGCACCGCCTGGTTAAGTTCGTTTCTGATATCAAGTCAGGCGTGCCGAATGTCACCGCGCCGGTTTATTCACACCTCATTTATGATGTCATTCCTGATGGGGATAAGGTCGTTAATCAACCGGATATTCTTATTCTTGAAGGTTTGAACGTGCTGCAAAGCGGTATGGATTATCCTCACGATCCGCATCATGTTTTTGTTTCAGACTTCGTCGATTTCTCTATTTATGTTGATGCGCCAGAAGATTTACTGCAACGCTGGTATATCAACCGTTTTCTGAAATTCCGTGAGGGCGCGTTTACCGATCCTGACTCTTATTTCCATCACTACGCCAAACTGTCAGAAGATGAAGCGGTTAATATCGCAACGCAGTTATGGAAAGAGATTAACTGGTTGAACCTTAAAGAGAATATCCTTCCGACACGTGAAAGGGCCAGCCTCATCATGACCAAGAGCGCGAACCATGCCGTCGACTGTGTCCGCTTAAGGAAATAAAGCAGAAATGAACGAAGGGAGCCTGGCTCCCTTTTTTATTCTGCGCTGCGTAATGAAATCTCGCCGCACATCCAGGGTTTTATCACGCCGTTTTGTTCCAGCAGTAACGCACCCTGATTATCTATACCACGAGAGATACCGTATATTTCGCGATCGCCGATAATGAGTTTGACCTGACGATGAATAAAATTGTCCAGTTTTTCCCAACGCGATAAAAAGGGAGCTAACCCTTCCTGTTCAAACTCCCGCAGAGACGCGCGTAGTTTTTCTATCAACCTGACGGCCAGCTCATTTCTGTCGACTTTAATTCCCGCTTCCTGAAGGTTGATCCAGCCCTGATTCACGATATCGCTTTCGACCTGACGCATCGCGAGGTTGATACCAGCGCCAATAACAATCTGTGCCGCATCTCCGGTTTTCCCCGTAAGCTCAACGAGAATACCCGCCAGTTTTCTGTCATGTAGATAGAGATCGTTAGGCCATTTTACCCGCACCTGTCCGGCACCAAGTTCATGAAGCACTTCAGCCATAACAATGCCGATAACCAGGCTTAAACCAATGGCGGCAGCTGGTCCCTGTTCAAGGCGCCAGTACATGGAAAGATAAAGATTTGCTCCAAACGGCGAGAACCATTTGCGGCCACGACGTCCGCGACCTGCCTGCTGATACTCCGCGATACAGGCATCGCCAGATTCAAGCTCAGACAGCCTGTCCAGTAAATACTGGTTTGTGGAGTCGATAACAGGCAGCACCGTTACCGATCCCGATTTAATATGGGAATGAATAAAAGATTCGTTAAGCAACTGAATCGGGCCCGGCAGGCTGTACCCTTTACCTGGCACCGTGAAGACATCAATGCCCCAGTCACGCAGCGTCTGGATATGCTTATTGATAGCAGCACGGCTCATCCCCAGCTTTTCGCCAAGCTGCTCACCAGAGTGAAATTCGCCGTCAGCAAGAAGCGAAACCAGTGTTAACGGAATAGTATTATCTTTCAAGAAATCGTCTCCACAGCGTTTACCTCACCCACCGCACCAATAAAACGGACTTCAGGCTCCAGCCAGATATTGAATTTTTCGCCGACGCGCTGACGGACTTCGTGCGCGAGTTTTACGACATCCTCACTCGTCGCATTATGCTCATTGATGAGCACCAGTGCCTGCTGACGATGCACCGCCGCGCCACCGACACGATGACCTTTCATTTCACAGCGATCGATAAGCCAGCCTGCAGCCAGTTTTACCTTTCCATCATTTTGTGGGTAACGTGGCGCATCTGGATAATGTATAAACAGCGCACTGGCCTCTTCAGCAGTAATAACCGGGTTTTTGAAGAAGCTGCCTGCGTTACCATATTCCTTAGGATCGGGAAGCTTTGTTTGACGCATGTGGCATACCGCATCAAAGACCTGCCGGGGCGTGACGGTATCAGCGGACAAGCGTGTCAAATCGCCATAAGTCAGTACCGGTGACCATACTTTAGGAAGACGAAGCCCTATACCTGTAATAGCGTATCGATTCTGGTAATCATGCTTAAAGATGCTATCGCGATAACCGAAGTGGCAGTCACTGTTACCCAGACGAACCGACTCACCCGACGCCAAATCAATGCAGTCCACATACAGACATAATTGTTTGAACTCTACGCCATAAGCGCCAATGTTTTGAATCGGTGACGAACCCGCGCATCCTGGAATAAGGGCAAGGTTTTCAAGGCCGGCCATATTATGATCCAGCGTGAATTCTACGAGACGATGCCAGTTTTCCCCCGCGCCAGCATGTATTAGCCAGGCATCATTATGTTCTTCAATCTGGATACCCATAATACGGTTAAGAATGACCGTACCGTTGAAATCATCAAGAAACAGTACGTTGCTCCCCTCGCCCAGAATTAAAACCGGCCGGGACACTGCTTGCGCCTGCTGCCATGCATCAGCCAGCGCCCCGGCAGTATTCGCCGTCACGATCTGCTGCGCGCGTTTTTCAATACCAAATGTATTGTAAGGTTTTAGGGAGTTATTCATGCCATTAGTCCTGATGTCAAAACCCGAACAGTTTAACCGATTAGCAGGTTTATAGCTTCTCTGCGAAAGGATGAGCACACAAAAGGGGAGGCGAACGAGGCTTATTTTTTGATATACAAGGGAAGGTTTATAAAACTCATAAAGCAAAAACCCCTCAGCGGTGCTGAGGGGTTCTTTATTTGATGCCTGGCAGTTCCCTACTCTCGCATGGGGAGGCCCCACACTACCATCGGCGCTACGGCGTTTCACTTCTGAGTTCGGCATGGGGTCAGGTGGGACCACCGCGCTACAGCCGCCAGGCAAATTCTGTTCCGTTCACCGCTTCCGCCATGAACGTTTATCCGTCACAAGCTGAATTGTCTCTCAACACGCCAGACTTCTTTGGCGTTGTAAGGTTAAGCCTCACGGTTCATTAGTACCGGTTAGCTCAACGCATCGCTGCGCTTACACACCCGGCCTATCAACGTCGTCGTCTTCAACGTTCCTTCAGGAGACTTATAGTCTCAGGGAGAACTCATCTCGGGGCAAGTTTCGTGCTTAGATGCTTTCAGCACTTATCTCTTCCGCATTTAGCTACCGGGCAGTGCCATTGGCATGACAACCCGAACACCAGTGATGCGTCCACTCCGGTCCTCTCGTACTGGGAGCAGCCCCCCTCAATTCTCCAGCGCCCACGGCAGATAGGGACCGAACTGTCTCACGACGTTCTAAACCCAGCTCGCGTACCACTTTAAATGGCGAACAGCCATACCCTTGGGACCTACTTCAGCCCCAGGATGTGATGAGCCGACATCGAGGTGCCAAACACCGCCGTCGATATGAACTCTTGGGCGGTATCAGCCTGTTATCCCCGGAGTACCTTTTATCCGTTGAGCGATGGCCCTTCCATACAGAACCACCGGATCACTATGACCTGCTTTCGCACCTGCTCGAGCCGTCACTCTCGCAGTCAAGCCAGCTTATGCCATTGCACTAACCTCCTGATGTCCGACCAGGATTAGCTGACCTTCGTGCTCCTCCGTTACACTTTGGGAGGAGACCGCCCCAGTCAAACTACCCACCAGACACTGTCCCCACGCCAGATTATGGCGCCAGGTTAGAACATCAAACATTAAAGGGTGGTATTTCAAGGTCGGCTCCACGCAGACTGGCGTCCACGCTTCAAAGCCTCCCACCTATCCTACACATCAAGGCTCAATGTTCAGTGTCAAGCTGTAGTAAAGGTTCACGGGGTCTTTCCGTCTTGCCGCGGGTACACTGCATCTTCACAGCGAGTTCAATTTCACTGAGTCTCGGGTGGAGACAGCCTGGCCATCATTACGCCATTCGTGCAGGTCGGAACTTACCCGACAAGGAATTTCGCTACCTTAGGACCGTTATAGTTACGGCCGCCGTTTACCGGGGCTTCGATCAGGAGCTTCTCTTGCGATAACCCCATCAATTAACCTTCCGGCACCGGGCAGGCGTCACACCGTATACGTCCACTTTCGTGTTTGCACAGTGCTGTGTTTTTAATAAACAGTTGCAGCCAGCTGGTATCTTCGACTGACTTCAGCTCCACCCGCAGGGGCTTCACCTACATGTCAGCGTGCCTTCTCCCGAAGTTACGGCACCATTTTGCCTAGTTCCTTCACCCGAGTTCTCTCAAGCGCCTTGGTATTCTCTACCTGACCACCTGTGTCGGTTTGGGGTACGATTTGATGTTACCTGATGCTTAGAGGCTTTTCCTGGAAGCAGGGCATTTGTCACTTCAGCACCGTGGTGCCTCGTCATCACGCCTCAGCCTTAACTTTCCGGATTTGCCTGGAAAGTCAGCCTACACGCTTAAACCGGGACAACCGTCGCCCGGCCGACATAGCCTTCTCCGTCCCCCCTTCGCAGTAACACCAAGTACAGGAATATTAACCTGTTTCCCATCGACTACGCCTTTCGGCCTCGCCTTAGGGGTCGACTCACCCTGCCCCGATTAACGTTGGACAGGAACCCTTGGTCTTCCGGCGAGCGGGCTTTTCACCCGCTTTATCGTTACTTATGTCAGCATTCGCACTTCTGATACCTCCAGCATGCCTCACAGCACACCTTCGCAGGCTTACAGAACGCTCCCCTACCCAACAACGCATAAGCGTCGCTGCCGCAGCTTCGGTGCATGGTTTAGCCCCGTTACATCTTCCGCGCAGGCCGACTCGACCAGTGAGCTATTACGCTTTCTTTAAATGATGGCTGCTTCTAAGCCAACATCCTGGCTGTCTGGGCCTTCCCACATCGTTTCCCACTTAACCATGACTTTGGGACCTTAGCTGGCGGTCTGGGTTGTTTCCCTCTTCACGACGGACGTTAGCACCCGCCGTGTGTCTCCCGTGATAACATTCTCCGGTATTCGCAGTTTGCATCGGGTTGGTAAGCCGGGATGGCCCCCTAGCCGAAACAGTGCTCTACCCCCGGAGATGAGTTCACGAGGCGCTACCTAAATAGCTTTCGGGGAGAACCAGCTATCTCCCGGTTTGATTGGCCTTTCACCCCCAGCCACAGGTCATCCGCTAATTTTTCAACATTAGTCGGTTCGGTCCTCCAGTTAGTGTTACCCAACCTTCAACCTGCCCATGGCTAGATCACCGGGTTTCGGGTCTATACCCTGCAACTTAACGCCCGGTTAAGACTCGGTTTCCCTTCGGCTCCCCTATACGGTTAACCTTGCTACAGAATATAAGTCGCTGACCCATTATACAAAAGGTACGCAGTCACCCTCTTACGAAGGCTCCCACTGCTTGTACGTACACGGTTTCAGGTTCTGTTTCACTCCCCTCGCCGGGGTTCTTTTCGCCTTTCCCTCACGGTACTGGTTCACTATCGGTCAGTCAGGAGTATTTAGCCTTGGAGGATGGTCCCCCCATCTTCAGACAGGATATCACGTGTCCCGCCCTACTCATCGAGCTCACAGCCTGTGTGCCTTCGTGTACGGGGCTGTCACCCTGTATCGCCGGCCTTTCCAGACCGTTCCACTGACACACAAGCTGATTCAGGCTCTGGGCTGTTCCCCGTTCGCTCGCCGCTACTGGGGGAATCTCGGTTGATTTCTTTTCCTCGGGGTACTTAGATGTTTCAGTTCCCCCGGTTCGCCTCGTTAGCCTATGTATTCAGCTAACGATGATGCACCGAAGTGCACCGGGTTTCCCCATTCGGACATCGCCGGTTATAACGGTTCATATCACCTTACCGGCGCTTTTCGCAGATTAGCACGTCCTTCATCGCCTCTGACTGCCAGGGCATCCACCGTGTACGCTTGTTCGCTTAACCTCACAACCCGAAGAAGTCTTCGTGCTGCGAGTTTGAGAGACTCTGACACACCGCGCATTTCTTATTACGGAGAAATGCAGCAGCATGTCTGTTTCAATTTTCAGCTTGTTCCGGATTGTTAAAGAGCAAATATCTCAAACGTGACTTTACAGTCAGTTTTGAGATATCAATCGGTAACGCCTTTCACTCATTACCAGCAGGTGGCGTCCCTTAGGGGATTCGAACCCCTGTTACCGCCGTGAAAGGGCGGTGTCCTGGGCCTCTAGACGAAAGGGACTTCGCTTTCGCAGACAACCCTGCTTCTTTACTTTCTATCAGACAATCTGTGTGAGCACGCGAGGTTGTATCTTTCAGGTAAGGAGGTGATCCAACCGCAGGTTCCCCTACGGTTACCTTGTTACGACTTCACCCCAGTCATGAATCACAAAGTGGTAAGCGCCCTCCCGAAGGTTAAGCTACCTACTTCTTTTGCAACCCACTCCCATGGTGTGACGGGCGGTGTGTACAAGGCCCGGGAACGTATTCACCGTGGCATTCTGATCCACGATTACTAGCGATTCCGACTTCATGGAGTCGAGTTGCAGACTCCAATCCGGACTACGACGCACTTTATGAGGTCCGCTTGCTCTCGCGAGGTCGCTTCTCTTTGTATGCGCCATTGTAGCACGTGTGTAGCCCTGGTCGTAAGGGCCATGATGACTTGACGTCATCCCCACCTTCCTCCGGTTTATCACCGGCAGTCTCCTTTGAGTTCCCGGCCGAACCGCTGGCAACAAAGGATAAGGGTTGCGCTCGTTGCGGGACTTAACCCAACATTTCACAACACGAGCTGACGACAGCCATGCAGCACCTGTCTCAGAGTTCCCGAAGGCACTCCCGCATCTCTGCAGGATTCTCTGGATGTCAAGACCAGGTAAGGTTCTTCGCGTTGCATCGAATTAAACCACATGCTCCACCGCTTGTGCGGGCCCCCGTCAATTCATTTGAGTTTTAACCTTGCGGCCGTACTCCCCAGGCGGTCGACTTAACGCGTTAGCTCCGGAAGCCACGCCTCAAGGGCACAACCTCCAAGTCGACATCGTTTACGGCGTGGACTACCAGGGTATCTAATCCTGTTTGCTCCCCACGCTTTCGCACCTGAGCGTCAGTCTTCGTCCAGGGGGCCGCCTTCGCCACCGGTATTCCTCCAGATCTCTACGCATTTCACCGCTACACCTGGAATTCTACCCCCCTCTACGAGACTCAAGCTGACCAGTTTCAAATGCAGTTCCCAGGTTGAGCCCGGGGATTTCACATCTGACTTAATCAACCGCCTGCGTGCGCTTTACGCCCAGTAATTCCGATTAACGCTTGCACCCTCCGTATTACCGCGGCTGCTGGCACGGAGTTAGCCGGTGCTTCTTCTGCGGGTAACGTCAATTGCTGTGGTTATTAACCACAACACCTTCCTCCCCGCTGAAAGTACTTTACAACCCGAAGGCCTTCTTCATACACGCGGCATGGCTGCATCAGGCTTGCGCCCATTGTGCAATATTCCCCACTGCTGCCTCCCGTAGGAGTCTGGACCGTGTCTCAGTTCCAGTGTGGCTGGCCATCCTCTCAGACCAGCTAGGGATCGTCGCCTAGGTGAGCCGTTACCTCACCTACTAGCTAATCCCATCTGGGCACATCTGATGGCATGAGGCCCGAAGGTCCCCCACTTTGGTCCGTAGACGTTATGCGGTATTAGCTACCGTTTCCAGTAGTTATCCCCCTCCATCAGGCAGTTTCCCAGACATTACTCACCCGTCCGCCACTCGTCAGCAGAGCAGCAAGCTGCTCCCTGTTACCGTTCGACTTGCATGTGTTAGGCCTGCCGCCAGCGTTCAATCTGAGCCATGATCAAACTCTTCAATTAAAAGTCTGATGCTCAAAGAATTAAACTGTTAGTTCGTAATGAATTAACTGTTGTTCACTTGAGACTTGATATTCGTTTATCGTCCGTAGACGTTAAGATATCAGTGCCCCGAGTGCCCACACAGATTGTCTGATAAATTGTTAAAGAGCGGTGCGACGCGGCATTCAGCCTGCTGTCGCGAGGTGGCGTATATTACGCTTTCCTCTTTCAGAGTCAAGCGTTTATTTTCGCTTTCGTCTGCCTGACGGGCCGGCTCGTTTGCCGTTGTGCCGTGTCAGTGGAGGCGCATTATAGGGAGTTCTTTCCGCCTGACAACCCCTAATTTCAAAAAACTTTTCGTTCGCTTACTTTCCAGGCAATGCGCCGGAAAATGATACTAATCGCGGCTCAGACGGGCGATTTCCTGCGCAAAAAGGGCCACCTGAGGCCAGTCCGTGTAGACCACTTCTTTTGAGGTATCCGTTTCCCCGCCCGTCATTTTCATAATCAGGCGAATCATGAAGCGGTCAAACCAGCGATACCGCGGATAACGCAGCGCACCCGCAAAGACAGCGCAGCGATCAGGCTGCCACGGCGAGTTCAACAGAAACTTGCGCGTATAGCTGTTGGTCTGCGGCGTTCGCTTCTCTGGCTTACGCGCCACAAGGTTTACCGAAAAGAACGCGCCCGGCAGCGCATTAAGCGCCTGTTGATGCTGCTTCACAAACGCGTCCAGCGTCGGGTGAAAATGGCCATAGCGAATCGACGCGCCTATCACCACCTTCTTATATTGCGTCCAGTCTGGCGCTTCGGCGCGATGCAGGTTAACCACATCCACCGCCTCGCCCATTTCCTGTAGCTGGGACGCGATATAAAAAGCGATTTCACGCGTTTGTCCGTCGCGGGTGGAAAACAGAATTAAGGTTTTCACATTTATCTCCTTATTCGCGCCAGAAAGTCGGGGTGAACAGCACCAGAAGCGTAAACACCTCCAGACGCCCGAAAAGCATATTGGCAATGAGTATCCACTTAGCGACGGGATTCATACTGGCGAAGTTATCCGCTACGACGCCAAGACCAGGCCCAAGGTTATTGAGCGTCGCCACCACAGAGGCGAATGCCGAGAAGTCGTCCACGCCGGTCGCGATAATCGCCAGCATGCTGACCAGAAACACCAGCGCATACGCCGAGAAGAATCCCCACACCGCTTCAAGGATACGTTCCGGCAACGCGCGGTTGCCAAGCTTAATACTGTAAACCGCGTTCGGGTGCACCAACCTTTTCAGCTCGCGGTTGCCCTGTTTAAAGAGCAGCAGAATACGAATGACTTTGAGACCGCCGCCGGTTGAACCCGCGCAGCCGCCAATAAACGCCGAGCAGAGCAACAACACCGGCAGGAAGAGCGGCCACTTCGCGATGCTGTCCGTCGTAAAGCCTGCGGTCGTCGCCATCGACACCACCTGGAAAAACGCCTGGTTGAGCGTCGTTATCGCCGAATCGTAGGTATCGTGGAACCAGAGCACCAGCGTACAGATAAAGACCAGCGTCAGCTGCACGCCGATAAACATGCGAAATTCCGGGTCGCGGGAGTAGACCTTCAGGCTACGCCCGCTGAGCAGCGAAAAGTGCAGGCCGTAGTTACAGCCGGAGATCAGCAAAAAGATAGCAATGATGGTGTTAATGGCCGGGCTGGCGAAATACCCCACGCTTGCGTCATGCGTGGAGAACCCGCCGATAGCGATAGTGGCAAAGCTGTGGCCAATCGCATCAAACGCGGGCATTCCGGCAAACCACAGCGCCAGCGCGCACGCCACCGTCAGCAAGACATATATCAGCCACAGCGTTTTCGCCGTTTCGGCAATACGCGGGCGCATTTTGTTGTCTTTGAGCGGCCCCGGCATTTCAGCGCGGTATAGCTGCATCCCACCGACGCCGAGAATAGGCAGAATCGCCACCGCCAGCACAATGATCCCCATCCCGCCGAACCATTGCAGCATCTGGCGATAGAAAAGAATGGCATGCGGCAGAGAATCAAGGCCCACCAGCGTCGTCGCGCCCGTGGTGGTCAGCCCAGAAAAGGATTCGAAAAAGGCGTCCGTGATGGTGAGGTTTGGCCGCTCGGAAAAGATAAACGGCAACGCACCGACGCTGCCAAGCACCGTCCAGAAGAGCACGACGATAAGAAACCCTTCGCGCGATTTCAGTTCGCGCTTCTGATGACGGTTCGGCCACCAGAGCGCCGCGCCGATAGCCAGCGCGACAAAAAAGGTTTGGGTGAAAGCGCGTCCCGCGCCGTCGCGGTATAGCAGGGCTACCAGGCCGGGAATGATCATTGTCCCGGAAAACAGGATAACCAGTAGACCAACGATTCGGGTAATGGCGCGAAAATGCATCTGCCGTTTCCTTTGGAATCAAAATGAAGGAGAGGATTATTATTCAACCGACAACAAATGCAATGCACCACGGCTAAAGTCGGCAAGCTTTGCCGAAAAAGCCGCCACCTGCGTATGCGGAAGCGCCACGCGCAATGCCACATTGGCCTGAAACGCGCTTTCAACCACCTTGCCGTTAAACTGACCGAGCAGCCCTTCTACACCCGCGAGCTGCGCGTAATCGCACAGCAAAGTATATTCCGTCAGCGGCACTTTGAGTGTCGTTTCAAGCCGCGTTAACGCCTGTTGAACGCCGCCACCATAGGCTTTGACCAGCCCGCCGGTGCCAAGCTTGATGCCGCCGAAGTAGCGCACCACCACGGCGGTGATTTCGCCAACGCCGCTGCCCATCAGCTGCGCCAGCATCGGTTTTCCGGCCGTGCCCGCTGGTTCGCCGTCGTCCGAGAACCCGAGTTGCTGCGAATCATCGGGCGCGCCCGCCACCCACGCCTGGCAATAATGCCTGGCATCCGGGTAATCGACGCGCGCCTGCGCAACAAACGCTTTGGCCGCTTCCACGCCCTCGGTATGGCCGAGCAACGTAATAAAGCGGCTCTTTTTAATCTCTTCCGTAAAGATCACCGGCGAGGCCGGAACAGGCCAGCTCTCCATCAGGCGAGCTTCAGATCCCGGGTCATGTTTTCCACGCCGTGCTCGTGAATCACCACGTTATCCTCAATACGGATACCGCCGAACGGCTTCAGCGCCTCGATTTTCTGCCAGTTGAAGTGCTTGCTGAACGGGCCTTCTCGCCACGGCACCAGCAGCGACTCAATAAAGTAAATGCCCGGCTCAATCGTCAGCACCATACGCGGCTGCAATACGCGCGTGCAGCGCAGATACGGATATTTCGCCGGTGCAGCCAGATGCGTGCCGGTATCGTCCTGCATAAAGCCCGCGACATCATGCACCTGCAAGCCCAGCGGATGCCCGATACCGTGCGGCATAAACGGCCCGGTAATGTCGGCTTCCACCATCGCTTCTTCGCTAATGTCCGTGACAATCTGATGACGGCGCAGCAGCTTCGCGATGCGCTGATGGAACTGAATGTGGTAATCGATATAACTGACGCCCGCTTTCATGGTGCCAATCAGCGCCAGCTGTTCTTCATTCACGTCTTTAATCAGAGCCGCGAAATCGCTGTCGCCGTCGGCCGCCCAGGTGCGGGTCAAATCGGCTGCATAACCGTTATATTCGGCGCCCGCGTCCAGCAGGAAGCTGCGCATCTCAGACGGCGCGCGATGATCGAGCCGGGTGTAATGCAGCACGGCGGCGTGCTCATTGAGCGCCACGATATTGCTGTAAGGCACATCGGTATCGCGATGGCCGGTCGCGGTCAGGTACGCGAGGTTAATATCGAACTCGCTCATGCCGGACAGAAACGCCTCATGCGCAGCGCGATGGCCGTTAACTGCCGTCTTCTGCGCTTCACGCATGCAGGCCAGTTCGTAATCTGTCTTATACGCGCGGTAAAAGTGCAGATAATCAATCACGCCTTTCGGGTTAATTTTATCCGCCGGGACGTCCAGCTTCAGCGCGCGCTCCGACACCGGGCCGATATAGGCGATGTTGCCACGCGCGGCAGGCAACTGACCGCCGATGTCATCGGCTTTCGGCAGCGCGATAATGTCTATCTCTTCCGTCCAGAACGCGCTCGGCAGCGGCTCGACGTTATGCCAGTAATCCACCGGCAGGTAAAACCACAGCTTCGGCTTGTTCACGCCATCCACCAGCAACCAGCAGTTTGGCACCTGCGTCACCGGCACCCACGCTTTGAACTGCGGATTCACCTTAAACGGATACGGATAATCGTCTAAAAAGACATTAAACAGCTCCCCGGAATGGATAAGCAGCGCGTCCAGATTAAAGCGGGCAAGCACGTTGCGGGTACGCTCCTGGAGCGTATCCAGATGATTTTTATAGAGGGTGGTCAGCGAATCCATACTTTACCTTTAAAGTTTGAGCTCTCAACTCCGGCATCTTAGCACACCGGTTTATTCCCTGAGCGTTTTCCACCATCCGTGATCGCGTTTGCAAATATTTAAACAGTAATTTGCATTTCATTAACATCAACCCCACACTCCGCTTCATCTGGTACGACCAGATCCCCTTGCTGGATTCAGGAGACCGACATGCTCTACAAAGGCGACACCCTGTACCTTAACTGGCTGGAAGACGGCATTGCCGAACTGGTGTTCGATGCCCCCGGCTCGGTGAATAAGCTTGATACCGCGACCGTAGCAAGCCTCGGCCACGCGCTTGATGTGCTGGAAAAACAGCACGATCTCAAAGCCCTGCTGCTGCGCTCGGAAAAAGCCGCGTTTATCGTCGGCGCTGACATTACCGAATTCCTCTCGCTGTTCCAGGTGCCTGCTGAGCAGTTAAGCCAGTGGCTGCATTTTGCCAACAGCGTATTTAACCGTCTTGAAGATCTACCGGTGCCGACCCTTTGCGCCATTAACGGCTACGCGTTAGGCGGCGGCTGTGAATGCGTGCTGGCGACCGATTTCCGTCTCGCCACGCCGGACGCCCGTATCGGCCTGCCGGAAACCAAACTTGGCATCATGCCAGGCTTTGGCGGCTCGGTACGCCTGCCGCGCCTGCTGGGTGCTGACAGCGCGCTGGAAATCATCGCGGCCGGTAAAGACATCACCGCCGACGCGGCGCTAAAAGTGGGCCTGGTTGATGCGGTCGTGAAACCGGAAAAACTGATCGAGGGCGCGCTGCGTATGCTGCGCCAGGCCATCGACGGCGAGCTCGACTGGCAAGCCCGCCGCCAGCCGAAGCTTGAACCGCTGCGCTTAAGTAAAATCGAAGCGACTATGAGCTTTACTATCGCCAAAGGCATGGTGATGCAGACCGCGGGCAAACACTACCCGGCACCGATGACGGCGGTGAAAACCATCGAAGCGGCCGCAGGGCTGGGCCGTGATGAAGCACTGGCGCTGGAGAATAAAAGCTTTGTGCCGCTGGCGCGCTCCAGCGAAGCGCGCGCGCTGGTCGGCATCTTCTTAAACGACCAGTACGTCAAAGGCCTTGCGAAAAAACTGACCAAAGAGACCGAGACGCCGAAACAGGCGGCGGTACTGGGCGCAGGCATCATGGGCGGCGGCATCGCCTACCAGTCAGCCTGGAAAGGCGTGCCGGTCATAATGAAAGACATTAATGAGAAATCACTGACACTCGGCATCAGCGAAGCCAGCAAGCTGCTGAATAAACAGCTGGAGCGCGGCAAAATCGACGGGCTGAAGCTTGCAGGCGTTATCGCCACCATCCATCCGACGCTGGATTACGCCGGCTTTGAGCGCGCTGACGTGGTCGTCGAGGCGGTGGTCGAAAACCCAAAAGTGAAAAAAGCGGTGCTGGCGGAAACCGAAGAAAAAGTCCGCCCGGATACCGTGATTGCCTCCAATACCTCGACGATTCCTATCAGCGAGCTGGCAAGCGTGCTGAAGCGCCCGGAAAATTTCTGCGGCATGCATTTCTTTAACCCGGTGCACCGTATGCCGCTGGTTGAAGTGATCCGCGGCGAGAAAACCTCCGACGCCACGATTGCGAAAGTGGTGGCCTGGGCCAGCAAAATGGGCAAAACGCCGATTGTGGTGAATGACTGCCCTGGCTTCTTCGTCAACCGCGTACTGTTCCCCTACTTTGCCGGTTTCAGCCAGCTGCTGCGCGACGGCGCTGATTTCCGCCAGATAGACAAAGTGATGGAGAAACAGTTCGGCTGGCCGATGGGCCCGGCGTACCTGCTGGATGTCGTCGGCATCGATACCGCGCACCACGCGCAGGCCGTGATGGCGGCGGGCTTCCCGCAGCGCATGCAAAAAGATTACCGCGATGCTATCGACGCGCTGTTTGACGCCGGTCGCTTCGGACAGAAAAACGGTAAGGGTTTCTATGCCTATCAGGAAGACAGCAAAGGCAAACCGCGCAAAGTGCCGGATGACGCGGTAGACAGCCTGCTTGCCGAAGTGAGCCAGCCGAAGCGCGCGTTCAGCGATGAAGAGATCGTGGCGCGCATGATGATTCCGATGGTCAACGAAGTGGTGCGCTGCCTGGAAGAAGGCATTATCGCAAGCCCGGCCGAGGCGGATATGGCGCTGGTCTACGGTCTCGGCTTCCCGCCGTTCCACGGCGGCGCGTTCCGCTGGCTGGATACGCAGGGCAGCGCGAAATACCTTGATATGGCGCAGCACTATCAGCATCTCGGCCCGCTTTATGAAGCGCCAGCGGGGCTTCGCGATAAAGCGAGCCACAATGCGCCTTATTATCCCCAGGTTGAACCCGCCCAACCGGTGGGCGAACTGCAAACGGCTTAAGGAGTGACGAATGGAAAAGGTTGTAATTGTTGATGCTATCCGCACCCCGATGGGCCGTTCCAAAGGCGGCGCGTTCCGTCAGGTGCGGGCAGAAGATCTTTCCGCACACCTGATGCGCAGCCTGCTGTCGCGTAACCCGCAACTGGAAGCCAGCGCTATCGACGACATCTACTGGGGCTGCGTGCAGCAGACGCTGGAGCAGGGTTTTAACATCGCCCGCAACGCCGCGCTGCTGGCGGAAATCCCGCACAGCGTGCCCGCTGTGACGGTCAACCGTCTGTGCGGTTCGTCAATGCAGGCGCTGCACGACGCCGCACGCATGATCATGACCGGCGACGCCAGCGTTTGTCTGGTGGGCGGCGTGGAGCATATGGGCCATGTGCCGATGAACCACGGCGTCGATTTTCATCCGGGTTTAAGCCGTAACGTCGCGAAAGCGGCGGGCATGATGGGGCTGACGGCGGAGATGCTTTCGCGTATGCACGGCATCAGCCGTGAAATGCAGGACGCTTTCGCCGCTCGCTCGCACCAGCGCGCCTGGGCCGCCACACAGGCCGGGCATTTTAAACAGGAAATCATTCCGACCAGCGGCCACGACGCCGACGGCGTGCTTAAGCGCTACGACTTTGACGAAGTGATCCGCCCGGAAACCACCGCCGAAGGGCTGTCGCAGCTGAAACCTGCGTTCGACCCGGCAAACGGTACGGTCACGGCGGGCACCTCGTCAGCGCTCTCCGACGGCGCGGCGGCGATGCTGGTTATGAGCGAATCGCGCGCCCGCGAACTCGGCCTGACGCCGCGCGCGCGCATTCGTTCGATGGCGGTAGTGGGCTGCGATCCGTCGATTATGGGTTACGGCCCGGTGCCCGCCTCCAGGCTGGCGCTGAAAAAAGCCGGTCTGACCGTGAGCGATATCGATCTGTTTGAGATGAACGAAGCCTTTGCCGCGCAGATCCTGCCCTGCATTAAAGATCTGGGCCTGATGGAGCAGATCGACGAGAAGATCAATCTTAACGGCGGCGCGATAGCGCTCGGCCACCCGCTTGGCTGCTCCGGCGCGCGTATCAGCACCACGCTGATTAACCTGATGGAGCGCCGTGACGCCGAGCTTGGCCTTGCCACGATGTGTATCGGCCTGGGCCAGGGCATCGCGACGGTCTTTGAGCGAGTGTGAGTCAGACAACGCGCCTGGTATCAGGCGCGAAGAGAGAAAGTTTAGTTGCCGTTCTTCCCGCCTGTCAGGGGCGGGTTTTTTATTTTCCACATTTGTGCCAGGCTTTTTTAACGACTCTACACTTCAGGGAAAACCATGAAGGGATGCTTTATCTTCGCGCCGCTTGCCGCCGCGCTTTTTTGCACCACTTCTGCACGGGCAGAGCTGTCAGAGGAGACGCTGGCGTAGCGCTGCCTGACCTCGCTTATCAACACATGGCAGGATCACGCGTATATGCAAAAAGTCCTGACTGAATCGCGCGTTGTACCGGAAAGCGTGGTGGTGGAACGGTATGACGAAAACGTCGGCCAACAGCATATCGCGACCCAGCTCACCGCGAAGCTCGATCATCCAGTGCGCAAAAACATTACGCTGCTTTGCCTGCTGGAAAACGATAAACCGTTATATGTCTGGTCAGGAAAGGAGATTGCCGCCAGCCCGTAAACAGGGCTGGCGTTATGCGGACACGACTCAGATAAACGCAAAGGCGTCGCCGAACAGGCGGTCTTCGCGCGCGGCGCGCTCGTTGCAGAACAGATCGCGGGCGATCTTCGCCATCTCGAAACGTCCCGCGATGTAGATATCGTGTCCGGCAAGCGTACCGAAATCCTGCATCACTGCCGTCAGTACCGTGCCGCTGCGACCGCGCCACGTCTCATCCGGCTGCTCGACCACCGGAACAATCTTCAGGTTCGGATGGTCAACCGACAGCGCTTCCAGCTCTGACAGATCGTAAAGGTGTTTCTCTTCGCGCCCGCCCCAGTAAATCGTGATATCGCGATTCGGGTTGCGCGCCAGCGCCGTCAGCAGAATTGAGCGCGCGTAGGAGAAGCCCGTACCGCCAGCAATCAGGATCAGCGGACGCTCTTCGTCATCGCGCAGCCAGGCGTCACCATGTGGAATATCGACCACGATTTCACGCTCTTTGAGAATGCGGTCCATCACCGCCATCGCGTAGAGGTTAAGTTCCGACGCGCCGATATGCAATTCGATAAAGCCCTGCTCATCCGGCGTGGAGGCCATAGAAAAAGGGCGCTTGTCCCGCTCATCCATTACCACCATCAGGTACTGACCTGCGCGAAACGAAAAGGCCGCTTCCGGCACTAAACGAACGCGATAAACGGTATCCGTGATGGCTTCTACCGAGGTCACTTTACAGCTTAAGGTTGTCATGCGTTCCCTCTGTCGGGTCAATAATGCAACTGCAACGGCGGCGCGTCAGGCGCCTTTTCCGTCATGAAAAATCGCGAGCTCATCCCAGATGGCGTCGATACGCGCCGTCACGTTGGGATCTTTCTTAATGGGAATTCCCCACTCGCGCTGCGTTTCGCCCGGCCATTTGTTGGTCGCGTCGAGGCCCATTTTGGAGCCAAGTCCCGATACCGGCGAGGCGAAATCCAAATAATCGATCGGCGTGTTCTCCACCATCACCGTGTCGCGCGCCGGGTCCATGCGTGTGGTGATCGCCCAGATCACATCGTTCCAGTCGCGCGCGTTAATGTCATCATCACAAACGATCACGAACTTGGTATACATGAACTGGCGCAGGAATGACCAGACGCCCATCATCACGCGCTTCGCGTGGCCAGCGTACTGCTTACGCATGGTCACGACGGCAAGCCGGTACGAGCACCCTTCCGGCGGAAGATAAAAATCCACGATTTCCGGGAACTGTTTTTGCAGGATAGGCACCAGCACTTCATTGAGCGCCACGCCCAGCACCGCAGGTTCATCTGGCGGGCGGCCCGTATAGGTCGAGTGATAAATCGCGTTTTCACGCTGCGTCACATGCGTCACGGTAAAGACCGGGAAGTTATCTATCTCATTATAGTAACCGGTGTGATCGCCATACGGGCCTTCCGGTGCCATTTCGCCGGGTTCAATATAGCCTTCCAGCACGATTTCAGCGCTGGCCGGGATCTCAAGGTCGTTAGAAAGACACTTCACCACTTCAGTTTTGGTGCCGCGCAGCAGGCCCGCGAATGCGTATTCGGAGAGCGTATCCGGCACCGGCGTCACCGCGCCCAGAATCGTCGCCGGGTCAGCGCCCAGCGCGACAGCGACCGGGAAGCGTTCGCCCGGATGCGCCTGGCACCACTCCTGGAAATCGAGCGCGCCGCCGCGATGCGACAGCCAGCGCATAATGAGTTTGTTTTTGCCGATTAACTGCTGACGATAGATGCCCAGATTCTGGCGCTCTTTATGCGGGCCGCGAGTGACCGTCAGGCCCCACGTAATAAGCGGCGCGGCGTCATCCGGCCAGCACTGCATGATGGGAATGCGGTTCAGGTCGACCTCATCGCCCTGCCACACTTTCTCCTGACAAGGCGCGTTACGCAGGCGCTTCGTTGGCATGTTCAGCACTTGCTTAAACTGCGGCAGCTTGTCGAAGAGATCGCGGAAGCCGCGCGGCGGCTCCGGCTCTTTCAGGAATGCCAGCAGCTTACCGACTTCACGCAGCGCGGAGATATCGTCCTGCCCCATGCCCATCGCCACGCGTTTCGGCGTGCCAAACAGGTTGCAGAGCACCGGCATGGTATGGCCTTTCGGGTTTTCAAACAGCAGCGCCGGGCCGCCCGCGCGCAATGTGCGGTCGGCTATTTCCGTCATCTCCAGGTAAGGATCGACAGGCAATGTAATGCGCTTGAGTTCGCCTTGCTGCTCCAGCAGCGCCAGAAAATCGCGTAGGTCGTGGTATTTCATGCAGTTATTCGTGGCTTTAAAATAAGCTTTTTATTATACGGTGTTCGCCGCAGGCATGCCGTAATTTTGTTAAATTAACGTGAATCATCACCACAGGCTATAGCACTGCGCGGTATAATGCCCTTAGCGATCCTGAGGTGGTTTTGTTATGCTGGCGCGTCCGGCCATGTAAGAAGAGTCATTATGCAATCCTGGTATTTACTGTACTGTAAACGCGGGCAGCTTCAGCGCGCTAAAGAGCACCTTGAACGACAGTCGGTGAACTGCCTTACGCCAATGATTACGCTTGAAAAAATGGTACGAGGCAGACGCACCTCCGTCAGCGAGCCGCTGTTTCCGAACTACCTTTTCGTTCGCTTTGACCCGGAAGATATTCATACCACGACGATAAGCTCCACCCGCGGTGTCAGCCATTTCGTTCGTTTTGGTTCGCACCCGGCCGTGGTGCCGCAGACGGTCATCGAGCAGTTGCTCGACTGGCACCCGGAAAACGTGACTGATCCGGATACGCCGCATACCGGCGATATGGTGGTGATTACCGAAGGCGCGTTTGAAGGGTTGCAGGCAATTTTTACCGAGCCCGATGGCGAAGCCCGTTCTATGTTGCTGCTGAATTTGCTGAACAAGCAGGTGCTGCAAAGCGTGAAGAATACCGAATTCCGTAAAGTCTGACGCGCAACGCAGACAGCAAAACGGCGGCTCAGTGCCGCCGTTTGTCATTAGTGCGTCGCTTCGCCAATAACGCCGCCCGCGCCTGCGCCAACCGCTGCGCCTTTCAGCACGCTTTTCCCGGTTGCTGCGGCAACGCCCGCGCCCACGACCGCACCCGCAACGCCACCTTTACGCGCCGCTTTGCCTTTATCGCCCTTTTTCAGCATCGCGCCGGTGCCTGCGCCAATGACCGCGCCGCCCACGGCGCTTTTGACATCTTTGCCTGCAATGGCACCCGCTGTCGCGCCAAGCACCGCGCCGGTCGCCGTTTTATCCATCGCCATCACCGGCGCGCTGGTGAGCAGCATCAGTGTCACAATGCCCGTAATTGTCTTTTTCATTATTGTCCCTCAGCTGTGTAATACAGGGGAAATCCCCGGCGGGAAGCATATCACCGGGCTTTGAGAGGGAAAGGCACCAGCAGCGTGCAAAAATCCACACTCTGCCGGTTTCAGCAGGCAGCGTTACGCAGGCGACGCGTTTTTCAGAAACAGACGGGCGGCATTGGCATCCGTCGTGGCCTCAAGCCAGGCGGGATCTTCACCGCGCCACTGCGCGACTTGCTTAAGAATATGCGGCAGCCAGCATGGCTCGTTGCGACGCGATTTTGGCCTGGGGGCGAGATCCCGAGGCAGCAGATAAGGCGCGTCTGTTTCCAGCAGCAGGCGATCGGCGGGAATAACCGGCAGCAGGGCGCGTAGTTCAAGCCCGCGACGCTCGTCGCAAACCCAGCCGGTAATACCGAGGTAAAGACCGCGTGCCAGTGCCTCTCGTGCCTCCTGTTCGGTGCCGGTAAAGCAGTGCAGTACCGCGCCCGGCAGTTTATCGAGCCACGGATCGAGCAACTCAAGAAAGCGCGCATGGGCATCGCGACAGTGCAAAAACACCGGCAGCGCCAGCTCTGCCGCCAGCCGCAACTGTTCTGTAAAGGCATGCTCCTGTTCGGCAGGCGTTGAAAAATTCCGGTTGAAATCGAGCCCGCATTCGCCAATCGCCACGACCTGCGCCTTCCCTGCGAGCGCACGCAGCCGCGCCGCGCTTTCATCATTCCAGCTACTGGCGTCGTGCGGGTGAACGCCCGCGGTCGACCAGCAGCCCTCGTAACGCCTGGCGAACGCGCAAGCCTTTTCGCTTTCCTCAAGCGACGTGCCGGTAAAGAGCATATTGCTGACGCCTGCCGCACGGGCGCGGGCAATCATCTCATCCCTGTCATGGTCAAACTGAGAGCTGGTTATATTCAGGCCAATATCAAACATTGCGCTTTCCATATGAAAACCGCCCTGACGGGCGGTTACGTTATTCTTCTGCTTCTTCTTCGGCATCCTGCTCTCGCGGACGCCGTTTACCGACGTAAAAGCGTGAGAAGAAAATCCCGACTTCAAACAGGCAGTACATCGGTATCGCCAGCAGCGTTTGCGAGAACACATCCGGCGGCGTGAGCAGCATGCCGACGACGAACGCGCCGACGAGCACATACGGGCGTTTGGCACGCAAGTCCTGCGGCGTGGTCACGCCCATCCAGCACAGCAAGACGATAGCGACTGGCACTTCAAACGACACGCCGAAGGCCATAAACAGCGCCATGACGAAATCGAGATAGCTGGTGATATCGGTCGACACCACAACGCCGACAGGCGCGGTTTTCGTTAAGAAGCCGAACGCCAGCGGGAACACCACGAAATAGGCGAAGGCCATACCGATATAAAACAGCAGCGTACTGGAAACCAGCAGCGGGATAATCAGGCGTCGCTCATGCTTGTACAGCGCCGGGGCGACAAACGCCCAGACCTGATACAAAATCACCGGTGCGGAGAGGATCACCGACACCATCATGGTCAGCTTGATAGGCGTGAAAAACGGCGACGCCACGTCGGTAGCAATCATACTGGCACCGTGCGGCATCTGGCTTATCAGCGGGGCAGCGACCAGCTGATAGATATCGTTGGCGAAGTAGACCAGCGCCAGAAAAATCACCAGCACCGCGACGATGCAGTTCAGCAGTCGCTTACGCAGTTCAATCAGATGACTGATTAGGGGTTGGGTATCTTCAACAGCCATGTCAGGATTTATCACTCACGGTGGATGCGGCTTCAGGTTTCCGCGTGCTGGCGGACGCGTCCGGCGACGTATCAACGCCATTTTCAGGCTCGACAGGCGCTGCCCCGGTCTCTTCCGCGTGCGCCGTCTCCGTCACAGGCTTCTGCGCAGGTGACTGCGCCTGATGCTCAGCTTTCGCTGGCGTAACGCCTTCATGCTGCGCTTCGTTGCCTTTCACCAGCGGATTATGAATGGTGTGGGCGTCGTCGCTCGCTTTTTCCGGATCGTTAACGCTGTAAGAGCGCTTCATCGATTCCGCCGCTTCGCGTAGTTCGTCCATCGACGCTTTCAGCTCTGGCGTCAGGTTATCGATGCTCGCTTTTTCCACTTTCTTCAGGCTTTCCTGAAACTCCTGAAGCTTAAGCTCCTGGGTCAGTTCATTCTGCACGGTGGTTGCAAGCGATCGCAGCGCACGAACCCAGCCTGCAACCGTGCGGACAGCCACAGGCAAACGCTGCGGCCCCAGCACGATAAGCCCGATAACAAAAACCAGCAGCAGTTCGCCAAAACCAATATCAAACACGGATTACACCTGCTCTTTATCACGTTTTTTCGCGTCGTCAGCGGTGACGTCGCTTTTGGTTTCGCCGATTTGTTTATCCTGCGCAGAAGGCGCGGTGAAATCCGCATCCTGCTGGTGCTTTTGTTTGTCGTCGTCACCCATCGCTTTTTTAAAGCCTTTGATGGATTCACCAAGGTCAGAGCCCAGCGAGCGTAGTTTTTTGGTGCCAAAAAGCAGAACAACCAGAACCGCGATAATCAATAACTGCCAGATACTGATGCCACCCATACATTTCCTCAGTTACCAGTGATAATGGTATTCATCAGGCCACAGTATACCTGTGGCCGTTTCATAACAATGTCTGCGCTAGTCGGTACGCCGCCAGCCGATAAGCCAGACGAGAATACCGCCTGCCATCAGCCATCCGGGCGACATGCCCCAGTCAGGACGGTTGATAAAGAGCAGCGTGCTGCTCAGCATTAGCGTGGCGCCAATGCCGAACAGATAGCGCGACTGCCCTTGCTTCACACGATGCTCCTGCAGCTCATGGGCAATCTTATCAACACTTTGTTGCAGTTGTTTGCCTTGCCGCAGGCTGTTGTAGACCAGTTCAGGAATTTCCGGGATTTTTTCCGCCCAGAATGGCGCTTTCTCTTTAAAGGAGCGCACCAGCGCCGGGAAGCCCACCTGATCTTTGATCCAGCTTTCCAGAAAAGGTTTCGCCGTTTTCCACAAATCGAGCTGCGGATAGAGCTGACGCCCTACGCCCTCAATATACAGCAGCGTTTTTTGCAGCAGCACCAGCTGCGGCTGCACTTCCATATTAAAGCGGCGCGCGGTGTTAAAGAGATTCAGCAGCACGTGGCCAAACGAGATTTCCGCAAGCGGCTTTTCAAAAATAGGTTCGCAAACGGTACGAATGGCGGATTCGAACTCTTCTACATTGGTATCCGGCGGCACCCAGCCCGAATCCACATGCAACTCCGCCACGCGGCGATAGTCGCGGTTGAAGAAAGCGATAAAGTTTTCCGCCAGATAGCGCTTATCTTCTTTATTGAGCGAGCCCACGATGCCGCAGTCGATGCCAATGTATTGCGGATCGTGCGGGTGATCGTGGCTGACAAAAATATTCCCCGGATGCATATCACCGTGGAAAAAGCTATCGCGGAAAACCTGGGTGAAGAACACCTGAACGCCGCGCTCAGCCAGCAATTTCATGTCGGTGCCGTTGGCTTCCAGCGCCGCGACATCATTGACCGGGATGCCATAGATGCGTTCCATGACCATCATCGTCGGGCTGCAATAGTCCGAATAGACTTCCGGCACGTAGAGCATCGGGCTGTTTTCGAAATTACGGCGCAGCTGAATGGCGTTCGCCGCTTCGCGCAGCAGATCGAGTTCATCCAGCAGCGTTTTTTCATACTCGCGCACCACTTCCATCGGGCGCAGGCGGCGGCCATCCGGCAGCAGGCGCGGCACCCAGCGCGCGAGACGGTAGATAAGCTTCATATCCGCCTTGATGACCGGCAGGATATCGGGGCGGATCACCTTAATGACCACCTCTTTGCCGTTCTCTTTCAGCCGGGCGGTGTGCACCTGCGCGATTGAAGCGGAAGCAAGCGGCGTAATATCGAAATCATCAAACCACTCCTCGACGGGACGATCGCCCATGGCTTTTTCGATCTGCTGTTTAGCGAGCTTACCGTCAAAGGGTGCGACGCGATCCTGCAACAGTGCCAGTTGATCGGCGATTACCGGCGGAAAGAGATCGCGACGCGTCGACAGCATCTGACCGAACTTAATCCACACCGGCCCCAGCTCCTGCAACGCCAGACGAAGTCTCGTACCAAGCTCAAGATCTTTGTGCCGGTTCGGCATCCAGAACAACCCGCGACGCCAGATCCGCAGCGGCAGCGTCAGGCGCATGCGTGGAATCAGCTCATCCAGGCCGTAGCTCAGGAACGTTTTGATAATGAAATAAAGGCGCCGAATTTCACCTGGCGTCATTTGCCCTCCAGTTTATCCAACCGTTTGGTTAACGCTTCCAGTTGGCGCTCGACGGCCGAAATCTCTTCGGCAAACCAGGCGATTTCCAGCGCGCCCGGCGCGACGCGCCACTCTTCGGTAATCGCTTCCGCCAGATAGCGCTGATTACGCGTAAAGCCTTTTTGCAGCAGTTGCCCGCCGCGACGCATAACGCGCCCGATGCCTTCCGCGGCGATATCGCCAACCCACGGGGCCAGCAGCCCGGCGGGATCAAATTCGGCCATGTCCATCAGCGCCACAAAATTTTGCACCACCTGCAGATCGCCCTGCACTTCCAGCTCGCCGCTGCGAATAAGCGCAGTCAGCTGCTGGCGGTCCTGGAGCTTCGGCAAAACGGAAAGGCGTGTGATAACGGTACAGTCCGCCTCGCCTTCCCATTTACTGAGCACATCCAGTTGTTGCTCGCTGAACACCAGCACCAGCGGCGTGGAAAGCTCTTCAAGCGTGATGCGCAACACTTTGCCCTGCAAACGCTGGCGCGGCGCTTTCAGCGCGCTCTCGCGGTACAGAAAAGTGTTCAGCGCGCCTTCAATGCCAGCCATCATTAGCGGTGTGAAAGGCATCCGGCACCTCCTCAGAATTTGTAGCCGCGATGCAGCGCTACGATCCCGCCGGTCATGTTGTAGTAGTTGACGTTCTCGAAGCCCGCGTCGTTCATCATCGCTTTAAGGGTTTCCTGATCCGGGTGCATACGGATGGATTCAGCGAGATAACGGTAGCTGCCAGCGTCTTTCGCCACCAGCTCGCCGACGCGCGGCAGAATGTGGAAAGAGTAAGCGTCGTAGGCTTTGTTCAGCGGCTCGAACACCGGTTTGGAGAACTCCAGCACCAGCAGACGGCCACCCGGCTTCAGCACGCGAAACATGGAACGCAGCGCTTTTTCTTTATCGGTGACGTTACGCAGGCCGAAGGAAATCGTGATGCAGTCAAAGGTGTTATCCGGGAACGGCAGCGCTTCCGCGTTGGCCTGGACATACTCGACGTTGCCGACGATGCCGATATTGCGCAGCTTCTCGCGCCCCATTTTCAGCATCGAATCGTTGATATCCGCCAGCACCACTTTGCCGCTCTCACCCACCAGACGGGAGAATTTAGCGGTTAAATCGCCGGTGCCGCCCGCGAGATCCAGGACTTTCTGGCCGCGACGCACGCCGCTGCAATCGATAGTGAAGCGCTTCCACAGACGATGAATGCCGAACGACATCAGATCGTTCATGACATCATATTTCGCCGCCACGGAGTGGAAGACCTGCGCCACCATATCCGCTTTTTGCTCTTTCGCTACGGTCTGGAAGCCAAAGTGCGTTGTATCTTGTGAATCTTCAACCATCTCAGTGCCTGCTTATCAAGGAAATGTTTGTGAAGTGTAACAGATTGGCCGCAATTGCCCTACGATTCAAGGCGGCATTAGCGCGCCGCTCAGCGCTCGCCCGCAACGCGAAACGCTGCTAAGTGGCTGTTTTCATCAGGGGCGCTGGCAAGCGCTTCGGCATCGGGGAGCGCAAACGCTTCATCATCCTGCACCGCCTGCTCGGCCAAATCCGGATTAATCTCGCGCTTTACCTCAACGCCCATACCGCGAAACGCCTCCGCCTGCGCAAGCAGGTTGCCGCGCCCGCTGGCGAGTTTTTTCATCGCCTGGCGATAGCTGTCGCTCGCTTTGTCGAGGTTCTGGCCGATGGCGCTCATGTCGTCAACGAACAGCCGCATTTTGTCATACAGGCGGCTCGCGCGATCGGCTATTTGCTGGGCGTTGCGGCTTTGATGCTCATAGCGCCAGAGGTTGGAAATGGTGCGCAGCGCCACCAGCAGCGTGGTCGGGCTCACCAGCATAATATTGTTTTTTAACGCCTCGGTGATGAGCTCCGGCTGTTTATCGATAGCCAGTAAAAAGGCGGGCTCGACCGGGATAAACATCAGCACGTAATCCAGCGTGCGCAGCCCCGGCAACTGCTGATAATCCTTGCGCCCCAGCAGACGAATATGATTGCGAAGCGAAGCGATGTGTTCGTTTAACGCCAGCTCGCGGCTGTAGTCATCTTCGGCGTTGAAGTAACGCTCATAGGCCACCAGCGTCATTTTGGCGTCAATCACCACATCTTTGCCCTGCGGCAGACGCACAATGACATCCGGCTGCATCCGGCTGCGGTCGGCAAGCTGAATATTGACTTGTGTTTCATACTCATGCCCTTCGCGCAGGCCCGAGGCTTCCAGTACGCGCGCGAGGACCACTTCGCCCCAGTTGCCCTGAGCCTTGTTGTCGCCTTTTAACGCGCGCGTCAGGTTGATGGCTTCCTGCGCCATTTGCGCATTCAGTTGCTGGAGGTTACGGATTTCATGAGCCAGCGTATGGCGCTCGCGTGCCTCCTGGCCGAAGCTTTCCTGCACCTGTCGGCGAAAGCCGTCGAGCTGCTCGCGTAGCGGAGAAAGCAGGCCGTTCAGGCTCTGGCGATTTTGCTCATCGACCTGACGACGGCTCTGCTCAAAGATACGGTTAGCGAGGTTTTCAAACTGTTCGCTCAGGCGCTGTTCGCTGCTCATCATCTGGCGCAGTTTTTCTTCGGCATGGACCTGGGTGGCCTCCAGGCGCGTGGTGACTTCGCGCAGATCGGACTCCAGCGAGCTGTTGATCTCCCGCAGGTTGCGCAGTTCGTTATTGAGCAGATCGCACTCATCGCGCCAGTGCTGGTTATGCGCCAGCGCCTCGCGGGCCGCGCTGAGCTCGCCATAAATATCGCGCTGCTGCGCCAGCAGATCCGCTTTTTGCTGGGCGGTTCGCAGGCCTGACATCAGCCAGCCCACCACAACGCCTGCCAGCGCAACCACGGCTAACACCAGATATGAGATTTCCACCACGCCTCCTGCCTGAACTGCTCATCACGCCAGAGGGGATTGTGCTGTACATAATTCCAGACGAAAAGCGTTTTTCTGTAAGGATCGTCAATCCTGCGAGACATTACGCAAAAAGGCCGGCGGAGCGCCGGCCTGAAAGGAAGCTATCAGAGAAGGCGGCGCGCCGCCTCCACCACGATTTTCACCGCGTGGCTTTCGGTTTGTTTCATGGTTTCCGCGTTCGGGATCTCTTGCTGGGTGCGGTTGACGATAACGCCCGCCACCATGCCCGCGCGCAGCCCCTGGCTTGAGCACATGGTCAGCAGCGTGGCCGATTCCATTTCATAGTTCATCACGCCCATCGCCTGCCACTCTTTCATGGAGCCGTTAAAGCGGCTGACCACGCGGCCAGAGAAGGTGTCGTAGCGCTCCTGGCCTGGGTAGAAGGTGTCGGAAGAGGCGGTCACGCCGATGTGCGTGGTCGCGCCGACCGCTTTGGCCGCTTCCACCAGTGCGGTGGTACAGGCGAAATCGGCAACGGCCGGGTATTCCATCGGCGCGAAGTGCAGGCTGGCACCGTCAAGGCGTACGGAGGCGGTCGTTACCAGCACGTCGCCGACGTTGATGTGCGGCTGGATAGCGCCAGTGGTGCCTACGCGCAGGAAAGTACGAATGCCAAGCTGCGCCAGCTCTTCTACCGCAATAGACGTTGACGGGCCGCCGATACCGGTTGAGCAGATGATGACCGCTTTGCCATCAAGCTCAGCGCGCCAGGAGGTGAATTCACGGTGGGAGGCCAGTTTGACCGGCTTATCCATCAGCGCGGCGATCTTTTCCACTCGCTCCGGGTCGCCCGGGACAATCGCTAATTCTGCGCCCTGAAGATCGCTTTTTTTAAGGCCGAGGTGAAAAACATCAGACATAGGTGACTCCTCTGTGGGTCGGTTTGTCAGGAGAAGCAAAACGGTACTTTACAGAACCTTTCCGGCGTTTTTCGTGACCGGATTCACTTCAAAAGAAAGGAGTTGCATTAATTTTCCATAATTTCGTGATTATGGTCACATATAGAGCGCATGAATGGAAATCCCGCGCGCCGAATGCCTGCTTTTGCCACCTCCACTCCCGCCACACGCAGGCTATAGTTAGGGATGCGCTAAAACAATAACGGGTACGGAGAATGCCATGACCAACAACACTGACCATCCGGCGGGCTTTGCCGCTGCAGTTTCACCTGTCGCTTCAACGGTAGTGCATACGCCGCAGGATGCCATTATCGCGGGCGAAACCTCGATTCCCACGCAGGGCGAAAATATGCCTGCTTACCACGCCCGCCCGCGCGCTGCTGATGGCCCGCTGCCGGTGGTGATTGTGGTACAGGAGATTTTCGGCGTACATGAACATATTCGCGATATATGCCGTCGCCTGGCGCTGGAAGGGTATCTGGCGGTGGCGCCGGAACTCTATTTCCGTCAGGGCGATCCGAATGAGTATGACGATATTTCGTCGCTGTTGAGCAATCTGGTGTCGAAAGTGCCGGACGCGCAGGTGCTGGCGGATCTGGATCATGTGGCAAGCTGGGCGTCACGCAACGGCGGCGACGCGCATCGTCTGATGCTGACCGGTTTTTGCTGGGGCGGGCGTATCGCGTGGCTGTACGCCGCGCATAATCCGCAACTGAAAGCCGCCGTGGCGTGGTATGGCAAGCTGCTGGGCGACAAAACGTTAAACTCGCCGAAGCACCCGGTGGATGTCGCCACCGATCTGACCGCGCCAGTGCTGGGGCTTTACGGCGCGCAGGATACGGGTATTTCGCTTGAGAGCGTGGAGACCATGCGTCAGGCGCTGCGCGCCGCCAATGCGAAAGCTGAAATCATTGTTTACCCGGATGCGGGCCATGCGTTTAACGCCGATTATCGCCCGAGTTATCACGAGGCGTCGGCAAAGGATGGCTGGGAGCGCATGTTGGGGTGGTTCAAAACCTACGGCAGTAAGAAAGGATAAAAAAACGCCCGGGAAACCGGGCGTTTTTTGGTGGCGCGGTGGGTGCGCTGCGCTTACCCACCCTACAAAATCACAAACCGCATCACACCGTTTTCTGCGGACTGCGGTGGGTGCGCTACGCTTACCCACCCTACAAAACCACAAACCACACCATACCGTTTTTCGGTTTGCGGTGGGTGCGCTGCGCTTACCCACCCTACAAAACCATAAACCACACCATGCCTTTTTTCCGGGTTGCGGTGGGTGCGCTGCGCTTACCCACCCTACGAATGACCCACCCTACGCAACGCATAACTGGCCTTATCGTAGGGCGGGTAAGCGTCGCGCACCCGCCATCACAAAACCGTTACGCCTGACGCAGGTTCTGCGCCGCTTTCACCATGTTGGCGAGCGCCGCGCGGGTCTCCGGCCAGCCGCGGGTTTTCAGGCCGCAATCCGGGTTCACCCACAAACGCTCCTGCGGAATGCGCTGCGCGGCTTTCTTCAGCAGCGCTTCAATCCACGCTACATCCGGCACGTTCGGCGAGTGGATATCATATACGCCCGGCCCGATTTCATTCGGGTATTCAAACTCCTCAAACGACTCCAGCAGCTCCATATCTGAACGTGACGTTTCGATGGTGATCACGTCCGCATCCAGCGCGGCGATAGAATCCATGATGTCGTTGAACTCGCAATAGCACATATGAGTGTGGATCTGCGTGTCATCCTTCGCGACCGCCGCGTTCAGGCGGAACGCCTCCACGCCCCAGGCGAGATACGCGTCCCAGTCGCTGCGCTTGAGCGGCAACCCTTCACGCAGCGCCGGTTCGTCAATCTGAATAATGCCGATGCCCGCGGCTTCGAGATCCGCCACTTCGTCACGCAGCGCCAGCGCAATCTGTTTGGCGATGGTTTCGCGCGAGACATCCTCACGCGGGAACGACCAGCAGAGAATAGTCACCGGGCCGGTCAGCATGCCTTTCACCGGTTTGTCGGTCAGCGACTGCGCGTACTTCGCCCACTCGACGGTGATCGGCGCAGGGCGGCTGATGTCGCCGATAACCACCGGCGGCTTCACGCAGCGGGAGCCGTAGCTCTGCACCCAGCCGTTCTGGGTAAAGACAAAGCCATCAAGGTGCTCGCCGAAATACTCCACCATGTCGTTACGCTCGGCTTCGCCGTGCACCAGCACATCGAGACCCAGGCGCTCCTGTTCGGCAATAGCCTGCTTAATGTGTTCGGCGATACCGGTGCGGTAGTTCGCCGCATCGAGATTGCCCTTTTTGAAATCCAGGCGCAGGCCGCGAATTTCGGTCGTCTGCGGGAACGAGCCGATGGTGGTGGTCGGCCAGGCTGGCAGGTTAAAGCGGGCGCGCTGCGCTTCGGCGCGTACCGGGTACGCATGGGCGCGCTGGCTGTCCTGCGGCGTAATGGCCTTAAGGCGCTGTTCCACCGCCGGGTTATGTACGCGGGCCGAGTGTTTACGGGCCTGAATCGGCGCGCTCCACTGCTCGATTTTTGTTGTGTCGCCGCTGTTCAGCGCATCGCGCAGCAGCGCCAGCTCTTCGCATTTTTGCAGCGCAAAGGCGAACCAGCTTTTCACTTCCGCATCCAGACGCGTTTCGACGCTCAGGTCGATAGGGCTGTGCAGCAGCGAGCAGGACGAGCCCACCCACAGTTCACGCTGGCTGGCGATCGCTTTCAGTTGCGCGTATTTCTCGGTGAGATCGGCGCGCCAGACGTTGCGGCCATTGATAACGCCTGCGGAGAGTAACCACTCCTGCGGCAGGCGGCGATGCAGTTCGTTGACATCGTCATGGCCGTGAACCAGATCGACATGCAGCCCCTGCACCGGCAGCGCGGTGATGGTATCGAGATTATCGGTCACGCCTTCAAAATAGGTGGTGAGCAGCAGTTTGGTCTGGCCTTTCAGCGCCTCGTAGGCCGGTTTAAACGCGTCCAGCCACGCCTGCGGCAGCTCCAGCACCAGCGCCGGTTCATCGATTTGCACCCACTGAATGCCACGTTTCGCAAGCTCGGCGATCACCTGCTGGTAGACCGGCAGAATGTCGTTAAGCAGAGAAAGACGGTCAAATTGTTCACCCTTCACTTTGCCAAGCCACAGGTAAGTGACGGGCCCGAGCAGTACCGGTTTAACATGGTGACCAAGCGCCAGCGCTTCGTCGACTTCATCGAGCAGCTGCGTCCAGGTGAGGCTGAACTGCTGGCCTTTGGTGAATTCCGGCACCATGTAGTGATAGTTGGTGTTAAACCATTTGGTCATTTCAGCGGCGGCGGCAGGTTCGCCGGTCGGCGCGCGGCCACGACCGATGCGGAACAGCGTGTCGATATCCACCGTGCCGTCCGCATTTTGGTGGCGCGCCGGAACGTTGCCGAGCAGCAGACTGGTGGTGAGCACATGATCGTACCAGGCGAAATCGCCGACCGGCAGCAGATCGATGCCCGCCGCTTTTTGTTGTTCCCAGTGGCGGGCGCGCAGTTCGCGGCCCACCGCCAGTAATTCTTCACGGGTGCTTTTGCCCGCCCAGTAGCTCTCTTGCGCTTTTTTCAGCTCGCGACGCAGGCCGACGCGGGGAAAACCGAGGGTGTGGTTATGGATAGTCATGATGTTCTGCCTCTCTTAAGAAGGAATCCCGTGTCAGGAGATGAATCTGTTCGTTTTATCTGCTCGTCTAATTAATTAATCCGTATGTATTTCGGATTCTCCCCGAGGGGGAGAACTCTAAATAATTCGGCTTGCAGAAAGGCGGCGACGCAGCGAGTCCCCAGGAGCTTACTCCAGTAAGTGACTGGGGCGAGCGAGGAAAGCCAACGCATCTGCAAGTCGAATTATGACGAGTTTGGACGTCCAGATGTTTACACATCCATAATTGGCAGTTACTGTATATTCCTCAAGCGCAAATTATTCATGCTGAAGTGAAGGACATTCATGATCGAGATAAAACACCTGCGAACGCTTCAGGCGCTGCGTAATTGCGGCTCACTGGCGGCGGCGGCGGCATCGCTGCATCAGACCCAATCCGCGCTTTCACACCAGTTCAGCGATCTGGAGCAGCGCCTCGGCTTCCGATTATTCGTGCGTAAGAGCCAGCCGCTGCGCTTCACGCCGCAGGGCGAGATCCTGTTGCAGCTGGCAGCCCAGGTGCTACCGCAGATAAGCCGCGCATTGCAGGCGTGCAATGAACCGCAACAGACCCGCCTGCGCATCGCGATTGAGTGTCATAGCTGTATTCAGTGGCTGGCCCCGGCGCTGGAGGCGTTTCGTAAACGCTGGCCGCAGGTGGAGATGGATTTCAAATCGGGCGTGACGTTTGATCCGCAGCCTGCGCTGCAACAGGACGAGCTCGATCTGGTGCTGACGTCAGACATTCTGCCGCGCAGCGGCCTGCACTATTCGCCGATGTTTGATTTTGAAGTGCGTCTGGTGGTGGCGCCCGATCATCCGCTGGCGACCAAAACGCAGGTGACGCCGGAGGATTTCGCCAGCGAAACTTTGCTGATTTACCCGGTGCAGCGCAGTCGTCTCGACGTCTGGCGTCACTTTTTACAGCCGGCGGGCGTCAGCCCGACGCTAAAAAGCGTGGATAATACGCTGCTGCTTATCCAGATGGTGTCGGCGCGCATGGGCATCGCCGCGCTGCCGCACTGGGTGGTGGAGAATTTCGAGCGTCAGGGGCTGGTGGTCACACGTGCGCTGGGCGAAGGATTATGGAGCCGGCTGTACGCTGCGGTGCGCGATGGCGAGCAGCGTCAGCCGGTGACGGAGGCGTTTATTCAGCAGGCGCGTCAGCACGCCTGTGATTCGCTGCCGTTTGTGCGGAGCGCGGCGCGACCCAGCGTCGGTGGACCCACAGAGAAGCCACTATCACCGCTCCCCCAATGATAAAGCTCGGCCAGTGGGGCTGCTGCTGCCAGATGGCGAGGTTAACCAGCAGCCCGGCGGGCACATGCATGTTATTCATGATGCCGAGCGTACCGGCGTCCACCTGCGTGGCACCATAGTTCCACATAAAGTAGCCAAGCCCCGAGGCCGCCACGCCAAGCCACACCAGAATGCCCCATTGCAGGCCGGTGGTCGGCAGTTTCTGTGGGTTGCCGAGCGCGAACCAGGCGATTACCGCCACCACGAACGCGCCGAGATAGAACCACGAAAACGCGCTGTGCTGCGGCATCGGATGCGTCTCCATCAGGCGCTTATAGCCCACCATACCGATAGCGAAGCTGATATTCGCCAGCTGTACCAGCAGCAGCCCGGTCCAGAAGTGATCGCTCACTTTGTCATAGCGAATAATCGCCGCGCCGATGACCGCAAGCCCGGCGCTTAATGCATAGCCCCAGCGCAGCCGACGGCGGCTCAGCAGATCGTAAATCAGCGTGATATAGAGCGGCGTAAGCACCGTAAACAGCAGGAACTCCGAGACGGTCAGATAGAGATACGCCCGGAAACTCAGCAGGTACGTCACGCCCAGCTGCAGTGCGCCCACCACCATATAGAGCGCCAGCGTCTTCAGGCTCTGCCCGCGCGCGCGTAAGAAAGGCAGGAAAACCAGCGCCGCCAGCCCGACGCGCATCAACACTGAGAAGTAGCTGTCTACATGGCCCGCCAGGTATTCGCCAATCAGGCTAAAAGAGAACGCCCACAGGATAGTGGTGATGATAAGTAACGCCACAATGATCATCTCAACAGAAAACAAGACGGGCATTGTAGCGAAGGCGCTGGCGAAAAGTTGCACTATTTGGTTGACAAGTGGTTATCGATAAACCACTTGTCACCCGGATGGTTAATCCAGAAACAGTTTACGCAGGTAGTGTGGAACGGCATCTTCAGCGTTAGTGCCGATGACTTCCAGCTCCGGCAGCAGATCTTTCAGGCGCTGGTGGGCATTGCCCATGATGCAGCCTTTGCCCGCCATGGAGAGCATCTCCGCGTCGTTCATCCCGTCGCCAAACGCGATGCAGGACTCCAGCCCAAAGCCCATCGCTTTGGCAACCGCCTCCAGCGCGTGGCCTTTGGAGACGCCGCCCGCCATCACTTCAAGGCAGGTGAGAGTCGAAAAGCTCACGTTAACACGATCGCCCCAGCGGGCGTTGATGGCCTGCTCCAGCGGCAGCAGCTTTTCGTGAACGTCGCAGGTGAAGAAGACTTTGCTGACGCCCTGCGGCTCCAGCAGCGCCGGTTCAAAGAGCGAATATTTAAAAACCGCTTCTTTAAAATATTTCAACTCGTCCGGGCGCTCGCGGCTCATAAACCATTCGTCGTCGCGATAGACGTTAGTGATGATATCGGGGTTATCGCGCACCACGCCGAACAGATCGGCGGCGATGTCGGTATCAAGGTTATGGGTAAACACCAGATTGCCGTCGGTGTCGTGCACCCGCGCGCCGTTGGAGGTGATCATATAAGCCTTGATCTCAAGGCCGTCACGGATCTGGCCGACGTCGATATGGTGGCGGCCGGTGGCGAAGACAAAGTTCACGCCGCGGGCAGTCAGTAATTTGAGCGTTTGTTTGGCAAACGGCGTCAGTGCATGGTCAGGGGCTAAGAGTGTGCCGTCTAAATCAGACGCAACGACCTGATACATAATAAAAACAACCTCTGGTGGAGCGACCGAACGCTCCGGTCGCGAGTAATCAGTTATGCTCGTCGAAAAAATCGACAATGGCATTCAGCGCTTCGGCGCGCATAGCGTCCTGCTCAAACAGGATCTCATGGTACGCACCTTTGATGACGTAGGGTTTACCCCCCCAACACGGGTGGCCCGCCGCGGCGCGAAGTTCACAGAAGCGGTCGTGCGAGCGGTTATCCACCACACGTTCCAGCTCTGCCTGGAGTAACAATAGCGGCGTGGTGCTGTCGGTGGCCCCCGCCAGCACCTGTTCTCCTGCCTGGATGCCTTCCCGCACCCAGTGATACGTAGGCCCGCCGACGCGCAGCTGCGGTTCATCGGCGTAAAAACGCAAATTGCGCCGGTAGCGCTCGTGGCTGTGCGTCAGCATGTTGAGACTAAAGGGCAGCGGTCGCCAGCGCCCGGTGCCGATAGCGTAACCATCGCGCAGCGACGGATACTCTTCCGCCCAGTCGAGGATCGAGCGCAGCATCCAGTCCGGGAGGCGGATAATAATGCCGAACATCGGCGCGCAGAGCGCCACGGCATCAAACGCTTTTGGGTTACGCAGCAGAAACAGCGTGCCAATCGCGCCCCCCATCGAATGCGCCAGCAGATAGCGTTTCCGCCACGGGCCGGTCGCCACCTCCTGCTGCCAGAAACGTTCGAAATCATCGACATAATCGCTGAAATTCACCACGTGGCCGCGGTGGGTATCTTCCAGCAACCGCCCGGAGCGCCCCTGCCCGCGGTGGTCGATAATCAGCACATCAAACCCGCAGTGGAACAGATCGTATGCCAGTTCCGCATACTTAACGTAGGTTTCGATGCGGCCGGGGCAGACGACGATAACGCGATCGTGGTTTTCCGCACGAAAACGCACAAAGCGCACCGGAATATCATCCACGCCCAAAAACTCATCTTCTTCGCGCTGTTGCCAGAAATCTGTCAGCGCACCCATGGTGAACGCCGCGAATCCGGCTTCCCGTGAAAACCAACTGTTCCTGTGTCTGGTCATGGTCCTTATTGCTCCGCATCCACGCCTGTCCGGGCTTTTTTGTGATTCGTAGCACATACCTCAACAATAGCGTATTGTGGCATAAAAGTGCGCAATCAGGGAGCTTCGCATGACCTTCGAGTGGTGGTGTACCTACCTTCTGACGACCCTTATTCTCAGCCTCTCGCCGGGTTCTGGCGCCATCAACACGATGAGCACCGCCATCAGCCACGGCTATCGCGGCGCAGCGGCGTCCATCGCCGGGCTACAGGCCGGTCTTGCGCTGCATATCGTGCTGGTTGGTATTGGTTTAGGCGCGCTCTTCTCCCGCTCCCTGATGGCTTTTGAAATCCTGAAATGGGCGGGTGCCGCGTACCTTATCTGGCTTGGCATTCAGCAGTGGCGCGCGGCGGGCGCCATCGATCTCAACGCGCTCGCGCAGAGCCAGCCGCGCAGCAGACTGTTTAAACGCGCGGTGTTTGTGAATCTCACCAACCCGAAAAGCATCGTGTTTCTCGCCGCGCTCTTTCCGCAGTTTATCGTGCCGCATCAGCCGCAGGCGATGCAGTATGTGGTGCTCGGGGTAACGACTATCGTGGTGGATATCATCGTGATGATTGGCTACGCGACGCTTGCAACAAGGATTCGCGGCTGGATCAAAGGCCCGCATCAGATGAAGGCCTTAAATAAAATCTTTGGTTCGCTGTTTATGCTGATTGGCGCGCTGCTTGCCACCGCGCGCCGCGCCTGATTAGCGAGAGATAATGAGATGAATGCCGAAGCCGGTGAACAGCGCGCCGGCGGTGCCGTCGATCCACTTCGCCAGACGCTGATAACCCTGGCGCATTTTCGGCAGCGCAAAGACGCTCGCCACCAGCGCAAACCACGCGAAAGTCTCCAGCGCTATCAGCACGAAAATGCCCCAACGCGCGCTGGTGCCGACGCTGTCGCTGACAAACAGTGAAAAAACGCTGCCGAAGTAGATAACCGCTTTCGGGTTCGCCAGGTTGGTCAACATTCCTTTCAGAAAACTGCGCCCGCGCGCCGCCAGCTCAACTTGCGGCGTCTCGCCCGTCGGCGCACTTTTCTTCAGCGCGCCGCGCAGCATCTGATACCCCATCCAGCACAGATAAAGCCCGCCGCCCACCACAATAATGTTATGCAGCCAGGCCATTTTTTCGAGGATCAGGTGCAGGCCGAGCAGCGCCACGCCGGACCACACCATGACGCCTGCGGTAATGCCCAGCACGCCCATCAGCGCCTCTTTGCGCGAGCGGCTGGCCGCCGTTTGCGAGACAAAAAAGAAGTCGGGGCCGGGGCTTGCCAGCGCCACCAGATGTACCATCGCGACGGTAAAGAACAGCGTTAACATAGAGGTTTGCCAGGTCAGAATCAGAGAACATTCATCCTGGCATGTTTGGGCGGGGCTGACTACTCTTCGTCGTCGCCGTCGACGTGCTCGCGGATGAGCGTCATAAACGGCCTGCCGAAGCGCTCCAGTTTACGGGTGCCGACGCCGTTAATGCCAAGCATTTCGCCGGGGCTGAGCGGCATCTGCTCGGCCATTTCAATCAGCGTCGCGTCGTTAAAGACGACATATGGCGGGATGTTTTCTTCATCAGCGATGGCTTTGCGCAGTTTGCGCAGTTTCGCGAACAGCTTGCGGTCGTAATTGCCGCCGTACGATTTTTGCGCCACGCGCGGTTTGAGCGCCGCGACGCGCGGCACCGCCAGCATCAGCGGCGCTTCGCCACGCAGGAACGGGCGCGCCGCTTCGGTCAGCTGCAATGCCGAATGCTGTGCGATGTTCTGCGTCACCACGCCCAGATGAATAAGCTGGCGGATAACGCTGACCCAGTGCTCCTGGCTCTGATCGCGCCCGATGCCGTACACCTTGAGCTTGTCGTGGCCCAGTTCGCGGATGCGCTGGTTGTTCGCGCCGCGCAGCACTTCCACCACATAGCCCATCCCGAAGCGCTGCTCCACGCGCGCGATAGCCGACAGCGCTTTTTGCGCGTCCACCAGGCCATCGTAGCGGCGCGGCGGATCGAGGCAGATATCGCAGTTGCCGCACGGTGCCTGACGCCCTTCGCCGAAATAGTTCAGCAGCACCAGACGGCGGCAGGTTTGCGCCTCGGCGAACGCGCCCATCGCGTTCAGCTTGTGACGTTCGATATCCTGCAGCGGGCCGGGCGCTTTTTCTTCCAGACAGCGGCGCAGCCACGCCATATCCGCCGGATCGTAAAACAGCATCGCTTCGGCAGGCAGGCCGTCGCGCCCGGCGCGACCCGTCTCCTGATAGTAGGATTCAATATTGCGGGGAATATCGAAGTGCACGACAAAGCGCACGTTGGGTTTGTTGATGCCCATACCGAACGCCACGGTCGCCACCACAATCTGTAAATCGTCGCGCTGGAATTTCTCCTGCACCGACGCGCGCACCTCATGCTCAAGGCCCGCGTGATAGGCGGCGGCGCTGATACCGCGGCTTTGCAGACGCGCGGCGGTGTCTTCCACTTTCGCGCGGCTGTTGCAGTAGATAATGCCGGATTTGCCGCGCTGCTCCTGCACATAGCGCATCAGCTGATCGAGCGGTTTGAATTTTTCCATCAGCATGTAGCGGATGTTCGGGCGGTCGAAACTGCTGATTTCAATCAGCGGATCGTCAAGGCCCAGAAGACGCACGATATCGCGCCGCGTCGTGTCATCCGCCGTGGCGGTGAGCGCCATAAACGGCACCGCCGGGAAACGCGCGCGCAGCTGGCCGAGCGCCGCGTATTCCGGGCGGAAATCGTGGCCCCACTGGGAGATACAGTGCGCCTCATCCACCGCCACCATCGCCAGATCCCAGTAACCCAGCGTGTCGATGAAGTTATCCATCATCAGTCTTTCCGGCGCGATGTAGAGCAGGCGCACCTGGCCGGTACGACAGCCCGCCAGCACCGCCTGCTGCTCCTCGCGGCTCTGCGTCGAATTGAGGCACGCCGCGGCCACGCCGTTCGCCAGAAGCTGATCGACCTGGTCTTTCATCAGAGAAATCAGTGGAGAAACCACGATGGTCAGGCCGGTTTTCACCAGCGCCGGGATTTGATAACACAGCGATTTGCCGCCGCCGGTGGGCATCACCACCAGGCAGTCGCGCCCTTCAAGCACCGCGTCGATAATGGTGGCCTGGCCTGGACGGAACTGCTGATAGCCAAAGGTTTCCTGTAAAACCTGCTTAGCCAGCGTTTCCTGACTGTAAACTTCCGCCTGCGCCACACTCACTCCAGATACTGAAAATAAAACAGGCGCTATTTTCAGCGCCTGCGTCGGAAACTGCAATGCCTCAGAAGAGATCGTTAAGCATAACCCCAAAGCCAAAGCGCGTCTGGTTAAAGTTGTAATCAATTAACGATTCGCCGTAGCCGCTGTAGAGCTGGGTGTAGAGGCGCACGTGTTTCGTAATCGGGTAGCTCAGGCCAAGCTCCGCGCCGCCGTAACCGGTGTTCCAGTTATACTGGCCCTTCACGCTCCAGATTGCCTCACCCCACTGATAGCCCACCTTAAGCTGGTAGTAGCCCATATATTTGGTGATGTCCGGATTGTCGTCGGTATTGCCCACCACATACCACGGCTTCACTTCCACCAGCCAGTCGCCATTCTGCGCCATCAGGCGCGTATAGAGACGGTTCCAGCTGCGGGAGGTTGGGTCCGAGCGGCCATTCGACTGGTGGTTATAGCCAAATTCCACATCGCGCAGCGTCCAGCCCGCCAGCTCGTAGTCGGTCGCAAAGCCCAGGAACAGCTGCGGCTCATAGTTGGTCTCGCGAAACGGCGACGACTGGCCGCTGTTAGAGAGCTGCCACCAGGATTTCTGCGTATAGGAGCCGCCCAGTACCGAGTTCGGGCCCATGATCCCACGCCAGAACGGAAACGCGAGGCTCAGCTGGAATTTCACTTCGTCTTTACGCGCGTCATCCGCCCAGTCGTAAGACTTAATGGCTTCTTTATTGAGATCGTCGGTCACGGTGTAGAGCAGGTAGTTGCTCTCGTACGGGTAAAGCGTAAACGGGTTATCGTGATCCTGAAGCAGGTTGGCGATGATGCTGCCGCGAACGGCAGGCGCATCATGCACCTCTTTAATCGTCGCTTCCTGTGCTAATGCTGTGCATGGCAGCAACGTTGCCGCCATAAACCAACCCAGAAACGTGCGCATTTGGCAGTGTTCTCCTGAACGAATATTTCGATGGTGAATTATTATCCGGCAGACATTCTACATATTTATTTCGCGTCTGCTTAGTCCTGCTTTCTTAAACTGGAAAGCAACAAATGGGAAGCATAAAATCAACATTCATTTAACCTTATGTGCCCACTCTTTTTGGACGAGGAAACCATCATGTCCGCAACTCTGCTGACCCCGGAAGCGGCTCTGCAACTGGTCGGCGAAATCTTTGTTTATCACATGCCGTTTAACCGTGCCCTGGGGCTGGAACTGGAACGTTACGAAAAAGAATATGCTCAGCTCGCCTTTAATAATCAGCCGATGCTGGTGGGCAACTGGGCGCAAAGCATTCTGCACGGCGGGGCGATTGCGTCGGCGCTCGACGTGGCGGCGGGCCTGGTGTGTGTCGGCAGCACGCTGACGCGTCATGACAGTATCAGCGAAGAAGAATTGCGCCAGCGGCTCTCCCGGATGGGCACGATTGATATGCGCGTCGACTATCTGCGGCCCGGCCGCGGCCAGCGCTTTACCGCCTCCAGCACGCTGCTGCGCGCGGGCAATAAAGTGGCGGTGGCGCGCGTCGAATTACATAACGAAGAGCAGGTTTATATCGCCAGCGCCACGGCCACCTACATGGTAGGGTAAGTCGCGCAATACTGATAAACTGCTCACACTTTTCTCATACCACGAGTTTCACATGGATGCTAAGCAGACGCGTCAGGGCGTGTTCTTTGCGCTTGCCGCTTATTTTATCTGGGGCATTGCCCCCGCGTATTTCAAACTGATTCAGGCGGTTCCGGCCGATGAAATTCTGACGCACCGCGTTATCTGGTCCTTCTTTTTTATGCTGGCGCTCATCAGCCTGAGCCGCCAGTGGGGATCGGTGAAGCGGCTGTTCGCCACGCCGAAAAAAGTTTTTAGTCTGGCGCTCAGCGCCGTGCTGGTGGGCGGCAACTGGCTGCTGTTTATCTGGGCGGTGAATAATCATCACCTGCTGGAAGCGAGCCTCGGTTATTTCATTAATCCGCTGGTCAACGTGCTTTTGGGAATGATTTTCCTCGGCGAGCGTTTTCGCCGGATGCAGTGGCTGGCGGTGCTGCTGGCAGCCTGCGGCGTACTGGTACAACTCTGGACGTTCGGCTCGCTGCCGGTTATCGCGCTGGGCCTCGCGTTTAGCTTCGCATTCTATGGGCTGGTGCGTAAAAAGATCATGGTCGACGCCCAGACCGGCATGCTGATGGAAACCCTCTGGCTGCTGCCGGTTGCGGCGATTTATCTGTTCGGCATCGCCGACAGCCCGACCAGCCATATGGGCAGCAATCCGTGGTCGCTGAATCTGCTGCTGATGGCAGCGGGTGTGGTGACGACCATTCCGCTGCTCTGCTTTACCGCGGCGGCGACGCGCCTGCGCCTCTCCACGCTTGGATTTTTCCAGTATATCGGCCCGACGCTGATGTTCCTGCTGGCGGTCGTTTTTTACGGCGAAGTGCCGGGGCCGGATAAAATGGTCACCTTCGGGTTTATCTGGCTGGCGCTGGCGATATTTATTATGGACGCGCTTTATACCCAACGGCGTTTACGCCAGCATTAAGAAAGACTTTTATAACAGGGCGTTACTGACGCCCTCTTTTCTTTCCTTACACCAAATAATCCTGTTTCTCACCTACTGATATTAGCCGGGACGCGCGCCTTGCAACCCGATGCCCCTTACCTATAATCCGGCCTTTATGCATTACGCCATCTGCTGTTTCGTGATAACAGAGGCGCAAAAGGTATTTTCATGTCAGCCCTGTTTGCTTTCTTTTTCCCGCCGCGCACGGCCACCCTGCGCCGTCTGCCTTATCTGGGATGGCTGTTCGGTTTGCTGTTCGGTCTGGGCCTGCTACTTGCGATTACGCCTGACGATGTGGCGCTGGCTCTCTTTTTAATGGCTCTCTTGCTCTATTACCGCGCCGGTGCGCTGCGTGCCCGTGACGCCGGTCTGAAAGCGCGGCGTTACCTTCTGCTTTCGCTGGCCATGTTTCTCATTGGGTTTGGGCTGGCCTGGCTGCGTGATTTCGGCGCGGACAGCATGCCGTTCATGAAATTCGGCTGGGGTTTTCAGGTAATAATGACGCTGCTCTTACTGGCCGCCCCGTCGCATCAAACAGTGACAAAGACCGCATAATATCGGGCGGCATCGTCGCCCGAATCAACGACTATTTCAGGCGTAAAGGAGCCTTACTGATGTCCAATATGGAAAACGACAAAAAGAATTACGACTACATGGCCGATCCGAAATTAAGCGACAAGTGGAAATTTCGCTTTAAGTTCATTGAAGATCACGGTTATCCGGCCGTGCTGGTTCCAACGCCCGCGTGGCGTGACGCGCTGAAAAAAATGAGCATTAAGGAACGTCTGACAGTATCCCTTAATTTCATCACCTATTTTTTCAGCTTCATCTATCTGGCCATTCTGGGGCTGTGGAAGAAAAGTATTATTTGCGTGCTGGCCATCTTTGTCGTTGCAATTATCAGCGACCTGCTGAATATGAGGTCGCTGATATATATCGTCCCGTTCTATTTCGCCTGTCGCACCAACGTCTGGTATTACGATCTCAAGGTCAAAGGCAAGCACGACTGGAGCCTGTAAGGTTCTGCGCCTTGCCCTGTAAAAAAAGCCTCTTCATGGAAGAGGCTTTTTTGTTTTTATAACCAGTTCTTACGCTTGAAGTAGAGATAAGGCGCCAGCCCCGCCAGCAGCATCGCGACAATCGCGCCGGGGTAGCCGTAGCTCCAGTGCAGTTCGGGCATAAACTCGAAGTTCATCCCGTAGCTGGAGGCCACCAGCGTCGGCGGCAGGAAGACCACGGACACCACCGAGAAGATTTTGATAATGCGGTTCTGCTCGATGTTGATAAAGCCCATCGCCGCCTGCATCAGGAAGTTCACCTTCTGGAACAGCGATTCGTTATGCGGCAGCAGGGATTCGATATCGCGCAGGATCTCACGCGCCTGCTCCAGCTGACCGCCCGGCAGACGCGCCTTGCGCACCAGGAAGTTCAGCGCGCGCTGGGTATCCATAAGGCACAGGCGCACTTTCCAGCCGGTATCCTCCAGCTCAGCCAGCGTCGAGAGCGCCTCGTCATATTCATCGCCCTGATGCCCTTCCATAATGACGCGGCTCAGGTTTTCGAGATCGCTGTAGATGTTTTCTATCTCGTCCGCCAGCTGTTCGATTTTCGTTTCAAAGAGATCGAGCAGCAGTTCGTAGGCGTTGCCGTCCATCATCGACTGGCTGCGCGCGCGCATGCGGTACAACCGAAACGCCGGCAGCTCGCGTTCGCGCAGCGTAAACAGCCGCCCGTTACGAATGGTGAACGCCACGGTGGAGTTGCCGCCGTGATCTTCCGCGTCTTCATAAAAGAAAAACGAGTGAATATGCAGCCCGTCTTCATCTTCGAAGAAGCGGGCGGAGGCTTCGATATCCTCCAGTTCCGGGCGTGTCGCCAGGCTTTGGCCAAGTTCCGTTTGCACGCGCTGTCGTTCGCTCTCTTCCGGCTCCACCAGGTCAACCCAGATGGAATCTTTCAGCGAAACGGCCTCGTCAACTTCGAGGCGGGACAGTTTGTTGTTTTCCAGTTGAAATGCGCTCAGCATGACCGGGACTCCCAAAAAAACAAATTCTGGACAGTTCGGTTGGGCACACAGAAACAGATTGGGTTTCAGACCATTAAACAGCCTGACTCAGCGCGACGGGAGAGAAAACGGTCGCTGACAACCACTAAGGCCATCAGCGTAAGAGGATAGCCTTAGGAGTTGTTCCTGTTTGACAGGTTTTTGAGCCAGCATCTACTGGGTGTGTCCAAGGCGAATGTCCTCTTAGCGTAATCGTGGGCGCATGTTACGCCACCAAAAATTAGGCGTCAACACGTACACTTAAGATAAAACACCTCAATGATTGACAAGAATTATAGTGCCTGAGAGCGCCTTTTGCCGGACCGTTTTCGCGCTCCGCTTTCTGCCATTCCCGGGCGATTATCGCCGCGCCAGATGACAGAAAATCCAGCGCGCGATGAAGAAATAAAAAAGCCGCCGACGCGACGCGCCAGCGGCCTGAGTGCCCTGCACAGAAAGACGTCAGACGGTTTCGAGGCGCGCGTAAGCGGCCACCAGCCATTTAATGCCCTGACCGTTGAACGCCACCTGCAACCGGCTGTGTTCGCCGCTGCCTTCGAGATTCACGATGGTGCCTTCACCGAATTTCGGGTGGCGCACGCGCTGGCCAAGCTTATAACCGGAGTCGTTCTGCGCTATCGGCGCGCCCAGCTGCTTATGGCTGACCGGACGGCTCACGCTCGCGCGCAGGCGCACCTCTTCCACACAGCCTTCCGGCAACTCAGCGATAAACCGCGACGGACGGTGATACGCCTCTTTGCCGTACAGCCGACGGGTTTCCGCATACGTGAGCGTCAGCTTCTGCATGGCGCGGGTAACGCCCACATAGGCCAGGCGTCGCTCCTCTTCCAGACGCCCGCCTTCATCAAGCGACATCTGGCTTGGGAACATCCCCTCTTCCATCCCGACGATAAACACCTGCGGGAATTCCAGCCCTTTGGCGGAGTGCAGCGTCATCAGTTGCACCGCGTCCTGCCAGGCGTCGGCCTGCCCTTCGCCCGCTTCCAGCGCCGCGTGGGACAAAAACGCCTGCAGCGGCATCAGATCTTCGTCTTCTTCGTTGTAGCTGAACTGGCGCGTCGCCGTGACCAGTTCTTCTAAGTTTTCGATACGCGCCTGGCCCTTTTCGCCTTTTTCCTGCTCATACATCAGCCACAGGCCGGAATCTTTAATTACCCGGTCAGTCTGCACGTGCAGCGGCATATCGATGGTTTCATGCGCCAGCGCTTCGATAAGCTCAAGGAAACGCTGCAAAGCGCTGGCGGCGCGGCCGGCCAGGGCTTTCTCCTGCAACAGCTGGCGGCACGCCTGCCAGAGCGTCAGTTGGCGGTCTCGCGCGGTCTGGCGCACGACATCCAGCGTGCGGTCGCCGATGCCGCGCGTCGGCGTGTTCACCACGCGCTCAAAGGCCGCGTCGTCGTTACGGTTGGCGATAAGACGCAGGTAAGAGAGCGCGTCTTTGATCTCCTGGCGTTCGAAGAATCGCATACCGCCGTAAATGCGATACGGCATGCTCGCCTGTAACAGCGCCTCTTCCAGCACGCGCGACTGGGCGTTACTGCGATAGAGGATGGCGCAATCCTGCAACGCGCCGCCGTTCTCCTGCCATACCTTGATGCGGTTGACCACAAAGCGCGCTTCATCCAGCTCGTTGAACGCGCAGTAGAGAGAGATAGGCTCGCCGTCGCTGCCGTCGGTCCACAGCTCTTTACCAAGACGCCCGGCGTTATTGGCGATCAGGGCGTTCGCGGCGTTAAGAATATTGTTGGTGGAGCGGTAGTTTTGTTCGAGGCGAATAGTCTGCGCGCCCGGAAAGTCATTCAGGAAGCGCTGAATATTCTCCACCTGCGCGCCGCGCCAGCCGTAAATCGACTGGTCATCATCACCCACGATCATCACTTTGCCGGTGTCGCCCGCCAGCAGGCGGATCCAGGCGTACTGAATGCCGTTGGTGTCCTGGAACTCATCCACCAGAATATTGGTGAAGCGCTCGCGGTAGTGATTGAGAATATGCGGTTTATTGAGCCACAGCTCGTGGGCGCGCAGCAGCAGCTCGGCGAAATCCACCAGCCCCGCGCGGTCGCAGGCTTCCTGATACGCCTGATACACCTTCTGCCAGGTCTGCTCTACCGGGTTGCCGTAGCTCTGAATATGGTGCGGGCGCAGGCCGTCATCTTTTTTGCCGTTGATGTACCACATCGCCTGGCGCGGCGGCCACTGCTTCTCGTCGAGGTTCATCGCCTTGATGAGACGCTTGAGCAGGCGCAGCTGATCTTCGCTGTCGAGGATCTGGAAATCCTGCGGCAGGTTGGCGTCCATATGGTGCGCGCGCAGCAGGCGGTGGGCGAGACCGTGGAACGTGCCGACCCACATGCCGCCCTGGCTGGTGCCCATCAGCTGGCCGATGCGGTGGCGCATCTCCGCCGCCGCTTTGTTGGTAAAGGTCACCGCCATGATGGAGTACGGCGAACAGTTTTCTACCATCATCAGCCAGGCGATACGATGCACCAGCACGCGCGTCTTTCCGCTGCCCGCGCCCGCCAGCACCAGCATATTGCTGCGCGGCGCGGCTACGGCTTCGCGCTGTTTATCGTTAAGGCTGTCGAGCAGGTAAGAAACGTCCATTGATTGGCACCGCCGCGTTAAAAACAGAAAAAACACAAAACGCCCGCAGGCGTCTCGCTAACCAGGCTGACGGGATATCAGGCAGCGATACACATGCCGCCTGCCGAAAAACCTGGAATTATATACAGAGTGGTGATGATTATATCAGCGAGGTCAGGGATGCCAACCGCGAAATCTCCAGATGCGGTAACAGGCGGCTGTCATCTATCTGCATCAGGTCGCCGTCAAGCAGGTTTATCCAGCACGCCTGCACGCCGGAGCGGATAGCGCCCGCCACGTCGGTAGTCAGGTCATCGCCCACGTGCAGAATAGCCTCGGGCGCGACGCCAAGCTTCTGCGCGGCGAGATGATACATATCGCTGTACGGCTTGGCGCGGCCGTGCGGCCCGGCGCGCAGCACAAACTGAAACAGACCGCCTAAGCCGAACTGTTCCGGCTCGGCGTTACCGTTGGTGATGGCCACCAGCGGCCACTTTTTCGCGAGCTGCTGCAACGCCTCAAGATTTTCCTCAGGCACCTCGATGCGGCTGCGCCAGCGGGCGAAGTTCAGCATCGCCTCGTTCGCGCCTTCAGACGCCTCATGGGCAGAAAGCCCGGCCTCCAGCATCACGTGTTCAATGGCGCGCCGCCGCCATTCGGTCACATCGTGATAAATCTCCGGCTCCTGCTGGCGCAGCGCCGTTCGGGCGCGGTGCAAATCCGCGGCGGTGAACGCGCTGAGCCGCGGGTGATAGCGCTGCATAAACGCCAGCGTCTCTTGCTCGGTGCGGGCGATAACCGGGCGGTTATCGTAGAGCGTATCGTCAAGATCGAACGTCAGGGCGGCAATCGCGCCCAGCGGACGGTAGAAGTACATTACGGTTTTCCTCGTCTGGCGCGTGGGTGCGCCGCGTCGTAGACCGAAGCCAGATGCTGGAAATCGAGATGCGTATAGATCTGGGTGGTCGAGAGATTGGCATGGCCCAGCAGCTCCTGAACCGCGCGCAGATCGCCGCTGGATTCCAGCATATGTGTCGCGAAAGAGTGGCGCAGCTTATGCGGATGAACATGGCTGTTCAGCCCCTGTTTGATGCCCCACTCCGCAAAACGTTTTTGCACGTTACGCGCCGAGATGCGCTTACCTTGCTTAGATAAAAACAGCGCGTCGTCGTCGGGGCCAAACAGCTCGCGCAGGTTCAGCCAGTGTTCAATCCAGGCGACCGCGCTGCGGCCTATCGGCAGGCGGCGCTCTTTGCTGCCTTTTCCCATCACCCAGACTTCACCGCTGGCGAGATCGAGATGATTACAGTCGATATTGACCAGCTCGGACAGTCGCAGCCCGGCGCCGTACATGATTTCAAGCATGGCGCGATCGCGTACGGCCAGCGGATCGTTAAGATCGATATCCAGCAGCCGGTTGACGTCATCCACGTCGATGTTTTTCGGCAGATGGCGCGGCGTTTTCGGCGTGCTGACGCCTTTCGCCGGGTTCGCTTTGAGCTCGCCCTGGCTTACCTGCCAGTCGAAAAAGCTTCGCAGCGCGGAAAGACGCAGCGCCAGGCTCGACGGCCCCAGCCCGGCGCGACGGCTGCGTACCGCAAGCGATCGAACCATCGCGGCGTCGCACTGCGCCCAGCTTTTAAGCCCCGCCTCGCCCGCCAGAGCGACAATCGCCGCCAGCTGTCGCTCATAATTGAGCAGCGTCACCGGGCTTAACTGGCGCTCCACTTTCAGATAACGCAGAAAGCGCGTAATGGGCGGGTGCAGCGGTGAGTCGGTCATAGGCGTTCTATCCAGCGTGCAAGAAGCTCCGGCAGCATCAGCGACAGCTCATGCAGCAGTTGCGTGCCCTGACCTTGCTGATAGTGCTGCGGGTCGCGGCTGCTGAAAATCAGCACGCCAAGCTCGCCATGTTCGCCAAGCAGCGACATCGCCACCGATCCGACGGCTTTCGCGTCCGGCAATACCACCAGCAGTTCCGGGCCGTTCAGCGGCCCCAGGTAGTGCATCTGCTGGCCAAGGCGCTGAATGCGTACCGGTTCGAACGCCTGACGCGAGAGCGCCAGATGCGTAAAGCCGGAGGGCGCGCCAAGCCGCCAGCGCTCCGGGAACAGGCGAATGCTCGCGCCCGCAAGCCCCATATCGCGCGCCCAGCGGTTAAGGCGCTCCAGCATCTCCTGAAGACTGCCAGCGCAGGCGAGCCGCCCCTGCAATTTCAACAGGCGATAAAACAATCCTTCGTTGGCGCTCGCCTGTTCCATCAGCAACGTCATGTTTTCTTCCAGTTCGTTGATGTGGTTACGCGCGCGCGTCATGTGCCACTCCACCAGCGAAACCGTTCCGCGCACCGGGTGCGGCACGCGGATCTGCTCCACCATCGCGGCGTTGCGGATAAAAAAATCGGGATGGCGCAGCAGATAGTCGAGCACCGCGTCGTCATCAAGCGTTGCCAGCGTCTCCTGCTGTTCTCCAGCCTTACTCATAAGTGAATAAATCCATCATAAACGTGGGTGGCGGGGCCAGTCATAAAGAGCGGATTGCCAGGCCCTTTCCAGGCGATGTCGAGACGACCACCAGGCAAGTCGACGCGCACCTGCGCGGCCAGCAGCCCCTGCTGAATGCCGACCGCGACCGCGCCGCACGCGCCGCTGCCACAGGCCTGCGTTTCGCCCGCGCCGCGCTCAAACACGCGCAGCCGGATGTGTTCCGTATTCATCACCTGCATAAAACCGATGTTGGCGCGCTCCGGAAAGCGTTCATGGCTTTCCATTAGCGGCCCGAGCGTCTCCACCGGCGCGGTGGCGACGTCATCCACCTGAATCACGCAGTGCGGGTTGCCCATCGACACCACGCCGCACAGCACCGTTTGCTCGGCAGCGCGCATGATGTAGGTCTTCTCAGCTTTGTTGGCGCGAAACGGCACCAGCGACGGCTCGAAAACCGGCTCGCCCATGTTCACACGCACCAGCTCGTCTTCATTGACCGTTAACACCATGCGGCCATTCGCGGTGCTGACGCGGATTTCCCGCTTGTTGGTCAGCCCTTTGAGGCGCACGAAACGGGCGAAACAGCGCGCGCCGTTGCCGCACTGCGCCACTTCGCTGCCGTCGGCGTTAAAAATGCGGTAGTGAAAATCGAGATCGGGATCGTAGGGCGGTTCGACCACCAGCAGTTGATCGAACCCCACGCCCTGATGCCTGTCCGCCAGGCGGCGGATCATGTCAGGCGAAAAGAAGACGTTTTGCGTCACCGCGTCCACGACCATAAAGTCGTTACCCAGGCCATGCATTTTAGAGAACTGCATTGTTGTACTCCGTTTGCGCGGTTACGAGTCGGTTACTGCCTGCTGACCTGCGTCGGGCCATCGGTATCGCCACGGTTGTTGGTATCCGGGATGGTCGTCTCGGTTTGCTGTTCCGGCGCTTTCTGCGGCTGGGCTTTGCTGTCTGCTGGCGGGAAGTAAAGCGGGCCTTTCAGACCGCAACCAGTGAGGCTAAACAGGGTCAGCATCACTGCCAGAGAGCGAAAAATCGTTTTCATTTATCGGTGCCTGTTGTTCATTCATCTGTTTTCTATCATCGCAGGTGAAGATGCAAAAGCAAGAGTTTGCGTAACGCCGGATGACACAAAAGCCGTTCCGCCCGCCGGTTTCTATTCCCGGCTATTGCTTTTATACTGCCGCCATCGCGTACAACAGGAAACCAACATGAACGACAGTGAATTTCACCGCCTGGCCGACGGCCTGTGGATGACCATTGAAGAGCGTCTCGACGCGTGGGATGGCGACAGCGATATCGACTGCGAAATCAACGGTGGCGTGCTGACGCTCTCGTTTGAAAACGGCAGCAAAATCATTATCAACCGTCAGGAGCCGCTGCATCAGGTGTGGCTGGCGACCAAACAGGGCGGTTATCACTTCGATTATAAAAACGACGAATGGATTTGCGATCGCAGCGGTGAACGCTTCTGGGATCTGCTGGAAACGGCCGCCACGCAGCAGGCGGGCGAGGCGGTCAGCTTTCGTTAATCAGGACTGATATTGCTGTAACAGCGGCGTGGCGCTGTCGTCATCGTTGAGCGGCGTCACGGCTTTGATGGTCTGTGTGCGGAAGGGAATCACCTGCTGGCGGCCATCGACCTTCACAATCTGGTAGAACTGCGGCAGGTTGAAGTTGACGAAGCTTGAACCGTAGGTAAAGCGGTCATGCGATGACGAGTAGAACCGGCTGACGTCACGCACCAGCTCCTCTTTGCTGCCTTCGCAGTGGTGATACACCTCGGCGCGGTTGCTTTCATCGAGAATATAGATGTTAAAGCCGTCGTCGTTGGTCTCTTCAAAGAAGAACTGAATAATCCCTTCGCTCGCAAAGCCATCGACCACCGACGGCAGTTCAACGTGATCGGTTTCCACCTGAACAGACAGACCGTGCAGTTTGTTATGCGAAATCGCGCCGTAAAACTCAATGGCGTTTTCCAGCTTCTGTACCGAGACATTAAGCCGCTCGAAGAACAGGCCCCAGGTCTGGCCCGCCACGCGCAGCGCTTTGAAGCGGCCCGGCTCCAGACGGGTGCTGGAGAGACGAAACTCAATACACTCGGACACCAGCTGCTGCACGCGTGTGCGGATAAGCCCGCGCAGGTGCTGGCTATAGCAGAACACTTCGACGCTGTCCGGCGGCGCGGCGTCCTGATGCATTTTGCCAAGAATCGTTTTCAGCGCCTCGATCATCGCCTGTTCGCCGTTGAAATGCAGCGTACGCACTTCGTTCCACGAGTTGCGATACAGCAGGTCGATACTGCCGACCAGGCACTGCTGCTGCTCGCCGAAGCTGAACACATCAAGCTTACGGAAATCGAAATGCACCACCTGATTGCGGAACGCCGTCGTCGGGTCATATTCCAGGTTGACGATGATCGCCAGATGGCGGATTTCGCACGGGCTGTAGAGCGCTTTTGGCGTCGGTGCCGGTAACCGCAGCGGGAAATGGTGCGACACATCCGCCACCAGTTCCTGGAGTTTCGGCAGGTCACAAATGCCGTTGCCCTTAATAAACAGGCGGGTGCGCGACGTCAGCAGGCCGTTAAACCACGCCCAGGCCACCAGCTTATTAAGATAACGGTTATATTCCAGCGGCTGATGGCTGATGATGGAATCCATGCTCGGCGCGCGGTTGTAGAGATACCACCCGGTGCGGTTGGCGCGGCCCGGCGGCACATGGATGAAAGTGAGCGTCGGCTCAGAGAGATCCGGCGAAATCTGCGGGTTCACCAGCGTCACTTTCCCCGGCAGCGCTTCAAACGCGGCATAGAGTTTGCGCGTCAGCACGCCGATATCCTGCGGGCTTGCGGAGACGCTCAGGTTATTGCGGCGCGCGAAGCGGATCAGGTTACGGTAGCTCTGCATCATCGCGTCGAGCAGCTCGTTATGCGCCTCGCGCACCTGGTCGATTTTCCAGTTGGCGCGATTATCAAGCATCGTCAGGCGCGCTTCATCCCAGCCCCACTCTTTCACCAGCTGGCTTACCACCTCGCGACGCCAGCCGACACAAGCGCGCTCGCGGGAAAGTTTTTCGCACACTTTCAGGTAGAAGCAGCGGCGCACAAGATCGAGGCGCGCGCTGTCGTCGATAGCCGTCAGATAGTGCGTGACGCGCTCCAGCATCATGCAGTAAGGATCGAGCCCGAACGAGACAATTTCGCCATCGTGTAGCCGCTGTTTGATATCTTTCGCGAGCAGGCGAGTGTTCGGATATTCCCAGGAATAGGCTTCCAGCAGCAGCGTTTTCAGCACGGCTTTATACGGAGAATCGATGCTTTTATAGAGCTGCCAGAGGCTCGCGCCGAAATATTCTTCGGCGGAAAGGGAGCTTAAGCCGCCCAGATCAAGCCATTCGTTTGGCGTCAGCACGCCCTGCGCGTAGAGCGTCATCACGTAGTCGTCGTAATGCTCTTCTTCGTCGCACGGCACCATGTTCCAGAGAATACGTTTGCCGGCCATACGCACGGCGGTGCGGTAGAACTCGTCCAGCAGCAAAATATGCTGCGTCGAGCCGCAGTCTTCGCCGCCGAGGCTACCGCTTTCGTTATGGCGGAAGCGGTTTTCATCAATCAGGAAGAAACTGACCTCAACGCCCAGCGACGCCGCCCAGCTTTCCAGCAGGCTGCATTTACGCTGCAGCAACTGGCGCTCGTCGTTATCAAGCCAGGCCTGATGGCAGACCCAGATGTCGAGATCGGACGAACAGCTCTGCCCCACAGAGGAGGTGCTGCCCATCGAATAGATGCCGGTAATCGGCAGTTCGCCCTGTACCGTTTGCTGCGCAGGCATGCCGCGCTGGGTTTCCAGCTCGTTCAGGTAGTGGCGTTGGGTTTCATCAGGCGTGTAGAGGCAAATGCCGTAGGGAACGTTACCTTCAAGGTAACCCGGCATCAGCGGATGGTGATAATGCAGTAATGTTGGCAGCAGACTGTAGACCTGTTGGAAAGCAGGCCCCATGGCAGCAAGCGCGCGATCCACACGCAATTGATTGATGGCATCCAGTCTCTGCTTCAGTGTCTCAATATAGAGGTACAAGACGTATCGCCTGATGGTTACAGAATGTAAACAGTGTTCACCGTTGTGTCGCCCTTGTGATTATGGTGTGACGGGCAAACAAATGGCTCAAAACGTGATCAATCTAACACCTTGTAGATTGACCGTAAAGAAAGATGCGCTACAGATAATTATAGCACCGTTCCCCTGCCCTTAGCGCCTTTCTGTGTGGCGTCTGCACGCCGCGCCTCGCCGCCGTTTGACCTGACAGCCTTCCGCTAACAGTGGTAGGATGATCGGCAGACGACATTTACGGTATGAAGCATGTTAGACAATGTATTAAGAATTGCCACCCGCCAAAGTCCGCTGGCGCTCTGGCAGGCACAATATGTGAAGCAGCGGCTGGAGGCCTGTCATCCGGGGCTGACCGTCGAGCTGGTGCCGATGGTGACGCGCGGCGATGTGATCCTCGATACGCCGCTGGCGAAAGTGGGCGGCAAGGGGCTGTTCGTAAAAGAACTGGAGCTCGCCATGCTGGATGGCCGCGCCGATATCGCCGTGCACTCTATGAAAGATGTGCCGGTCGAATTCCCGGAAGGGCTTGGGCTGGTCACCATCTGTGAACGCGAAGATCCGCGCGACGCCTTTGTGTCCAGGCAGTATAAAAGCCTTGATGAAATGCCTGCGGGCAGCATCGTCGGGACATCGAGCCTGCGCCGTCAGTGCCAGATCGCCGCGCGCCGCCCGGATCTTATCATCCGTTCGCTGCGCGGGAATGTCGGAACGCGCCTGAGCAAACTCGATAACGGCGACTACGACGCCATTATTCTGGCGGTCGCGGGCCTCAAACGTTTGCAACTCGACGCACGCATCACAAGCCCGCTCGCACCGGAAATTTCGCTGCCCGCCGTAGGCCAGGGCGCGGTCGGCATTGAGTGTCGCCTTGACGATACCCGTACCCGCGAACTGCTCGCCCCGCTCAACCACGAAGAGACCGCCGTGCGCGTGCGTGCGGAACGCGCCATGAACACGCGTCTGGAAGGCGGCTGTCAGGTGCCTATCGGCAGCTATGCGGAGCTGAAAGACGGCGAGCTGTGGCTGCGCGCGCTGGTCGGCGCGCCGGATGGCTCGCGTATCGTGCGTGGTGAACGCCGCGGCGCGCCAGAGGACGCACGCCAGCTTGGCATCTCACTGGCGGAAGAGCTGTTAAACCACGGCGCGCGGGAGATCCTCGCCGACGTTTATCAGGGGGATGGCCCCGCATGACGATTCTGGTCACCCGCCCCTCTCCCGCCGGGGAGGAATTAGTGAGCCGCCTGCGCGCACTGGGGCAGGAGGCCTGGAGTTTTCCGCTGATCGAGTTCTGCCCTGGCCGGGAGTTGCCGCAACTGCCCGCGCTGCTCGACGCGCTCGCGCCGCACGATCTCCTCTTTGCGCTATCGCAACACGCGGTGAGTTTTGCGAACGCGCACTTACAGCGTCTGGGGCTGCGCTGGCCTCGCGCCGTCGAGGCGTTCGCCATCGGGCGCACCACCGCGCTGGCGCTGCATCAGGTCAGCGGTTTGCACGTCCATTACCCGCGCGATCGGGAAATCAGCGAAGTCTTGCTACAATTACCTGAATTACAAAACGTTGCCGGTAAGCGCGCGCTCATCCTGCGCGGCAACGGCGGACGCGAACTGTTAGGGGAAACCTTAACGGAGCGCGGCGCAACCGTGACGTTTTGCGAATGCTATCAACGTAGCGCGAAAATTTACGACGGCACCGAGGAAGCGCACCGCTGGCATACGCGCGGCATTACCACGCTGGTGGTGACGAGCGGCGAAATGCTGCGCCAGCTGCATGACCTGATGCCGCCGTGGTATCGCGAAAACTGGTTGCTGCGCTGTCGGCTGGTGGTCGTCAGCGAGCGTCTGGCGACGATTGCCAGGGAGCTTGGCTGGCAGAACATTCTGGTCGCTGATAACGCCGATAACGACGCGCTGCTGCGCGCGTTGCAATAACTTTTAAACGGGAAGCCACAATGACGGAACAACAACACACCCCTGCTACGGTTGAAGAAACCCCGCAGGTTGTGGAGACTACGCCACAGCCGGAACCGACCGCGAAAAAAGACCGCTCCGGCAAAACCGCGCTGGTGCTGAGCGCTGTGGCCATCGCCATTGCGCTGGCGACAGGCGCGGGCCTGTGGACCTGGAGTAAAAAGCAGGCCGATACGCAAAACGCCAACAGCGATACGCTCGCCACCCAGTTAACCTCGTTGCAAAATCAGCAGCAGGCGCAGAAAGCTGAATTTGAGAAAACCCTCAAGGCGCAGGCTGACGCGCTGGCGGCCGCCACCCGCCAGCAGGAAGCGATGGCGCGTGAACTGGATGAAGTCCAGAAGAAAGTCGCGACCATCTCCGGCAGCGACGCCAAAACCTGGCAGCTCGCCCAGGCGGATTTCCTGGTCAAACTCGCCGGGCGTAAGCTCTGGAGCGATCAGGACGCCACCACCGCCGCCGCGCTGTTAAAAAGTGCCGATGCGAGCCTCGCCGACATGAACGACCCAAGCCTTATTACGGCCCGCCGCGCACTGACGGATGACATCGCCGCGCTGGCGAGCGTCACGCAGGTCGATTACGACGGCATCATTCTTAAGCTCAATCAGCTCTCCAACCAGGTCGATAACCTGCGCCTTGCGGACAACGACAGCGACGACGCCCCGATGGACAGCGACGGCAGCGAGCTTTCCAGCTCGCTGAGTGAATGGCGTCAGAATCTGGTGAAAAGCTGGCACAACTTTATGGACAGCTTTATTACCATCCGCCGCCGCGACGAGACCGCCGTGCCGCTGCTGGCCCCGAATCAGGATATCTACCTGCGCGAGAATATCCGCTCGCGCTTGCTGGTCGCCGCCCAGGCCGTGCCGCGCCATCAGGATGAGATCTACAAGCAGTCGCTTGATAACGTCTCGACGTGGGTACGCGCGTATTACGACACCAGTGACGCGGGCACCAAAGCGTTTCTGGAATCTATCGACAACCTGGCCCAGCAGAACATCAGCATGGATCTCCCGGAAACCCTGCAAAGCCAGGCGATTCTGGAAAAACTCATGCAGACGCGCGTGCGTAACCTGATGGCGCAGCCGTCAGTACCGGGCGATGCTGCCGTCCCGCAGGTTGACGACCCGCGCACCCAGGCTCCGGCAGATGCGGCACCGACGCAGGGAGAACAGTAATGCTGAAAGTCTTATTGCTGTTTCTGCTGTTGATCGCCGGGATCGTGGTCGGTCCGATGGTGGCCGGTCACCAGGGTTATGTGCTGATCCAGACCGATACCTGGAATATTGAAACCAGCGTCACCGGCCTTGCGATCATCCTGATCCTCTCGCTGGTGGTGCTGTTTGCGATCGAGTGGCTGCTGCGCCGCCTGTTCCGCACCGGCGCACGTACCCGCGGCTGGTTCGCGGGCCGCAAACGCAGCCGCGCGCGCAAGCAAACCAAACTGGCGCTGCTGAAGCTTGCCGAGGGCGACTATCAGCAGGTTGAAAAGCTGATGTCGAAAAACGCCGATCACGCGGAACAGCCGGTGGTTAACTATTTGCTGGCCGCGGAAGCCGCCCAGCAGCGCGGTGACGAAGCCCGCGCCAATCAGCATCTTGAGCGCGCGGCGGAGCTGGCGGATAACGATCAGATCCCGGTTGAGATCACCCGCGTACGTCTGCAACTGGCGCGCAATGAAAACCACGCGGCGCGTCACGGCGTTGACCGTCTGCTGGAAATCACCCCGCGCCACCCGGAAGTGCTGCGTCTGGCGGAACAGGCGTATATCCGCACCGGCGCGTGGAGCTCGCTGCTGGATATTATTCCTTCGATGCAGAAGGCGGGCGTGGGCGACGACGAGCACCGCGATGCGCTGACGCGTCAGGCCTGGATCGGGCTGATGGATCAGGCGCGTGCCGATCAGGGCAGCGACGGTCTGAAAGCCTGGTGGCGTAACCAGAGCCGCAAAACGCGCCATCAACCGGCGTTGCAGGTGGCGATGGCGGAGCATCTGATTGAGTGTGACGATCATCAGACCGCGCAGGGAATTATTCTCGATGGCCTGAAGCGCCAGTATGACGATCGTCTGGTGTTACTGATGCCGCGCCTGAAAGCCGGTAACCCGGAGCAGCTTGAAAAAGCGCTGCGCCAGCAGATCAAAACCTACGGCGATCGCCCGCTGCTCTGGAGCACTTTAGGCCAGCTGCTGATGTCCCACGGCGAATGGAAAGAGGCGAGCCTCGCGTTTCGTGCCGCCCTCAAACAGCGCCCGGACGCCTTCGATTACGCCTGGCTTGCAGACGTACTCGACCGACTGCATCAGCCCGAAGAGGCCGCCACGATGCGCCGCGACGGCCTGCTGCTGACGCTGCAGCAAAACGGCCCGCAATAATTCCCACCCCTCTTCGGAGGGGTTTTTTATTCCTGCGGTTTGAGAGCCTCGTCAAGGTAAGTGACCGTGGTGAGCGCGCGCCGCTAACGCAGCCACGGCGCGAAAGATGCCCCACAGCGCAGGCAAAAAAATACCTGCCCGAAGGCAGGTATCAAAACAGGTCTGTTTGACAACAAATGTGGTGCTTCACTCAACGTTATGTCCATGGTGTTTGATGAGGCCGAAGCGACATCTGTCTGTGGACGATAAGCACCGTAAACGGCTCTGCGTCATTCCTGGGTTTATGAAGCCGGAGCAAACATAAGAAGTGGAATGAGCATCTACATTTCTATTGTAGCATTTATCGTGCCAGGTATGCAGCGTTTGTCTGCAACGGCTAACCCCTTGTTTCATCGCTACTGTGACCGGGGCCGTAGGCGCATTTCCCTGGCAGGCGCAGCCTTCAGGTGTCATCAAATAGCGACACGGTTTCCAGCCCGGCATCTTTCCTTATAGATATTAAAAACTTATATGTCTCCTCTGGGCGACACGTATAACGCCGAGTGTCGCTAAAACCCATCACTTCTCTCTTACATCAGTTTTACGTGGATATTTTCCTGAATCAGCAAATCGCCCAGCGTGTTGGTCGACCCCAGCGCGCTGTTGTGATAAACGTCGAACACATGATCGCCGATAGTCTCGACGCCGCTCACCGACCAGATGCCTGCCGGCGTATTAAGCAGCGTCACTTCACCGCCGTTGTCCCCCGTAATACGCAACGGCTCGTGAGAATCGTCTTTCAGATTCAGCGCGTTATCGAGATTCAGGGTCAGGCTGCCCTTGCCGCTGGTACCGAGATCGAGCACATCAATATGCGCCACTTTGAAACCGAGCTGCGCGAGGTTGAGCGTCTGCAGCTTGTCGCCGAGGGTTAAGGTATCGACACCCGCGCCGCCATCAATCCGGCTGAAATCCAGACTGTTGAGAATAAAGTGGTCGTTACCGTCAGTGCCTGTCAGCGCCACGTCGCTGATGAGCAGCGGCTCAGCGAACAGTCCCATCAGCGCGGGTGGCGCCACGCCGTTCTGCAACTGCACTGTATGCTGTGTGGAAACCTGATTACCGGCGTCATCGCGCGACGTAATATCGAGCGTATAGCTCCCTTCGGGCTGGGCCAGGGCATCGGGTGAGATCGCCACGCTCCAGCTACCATCGCCAAGCACCGTTGTTGTCAGCGTGACGCTGCCAAAGAGAACAGTCACCTCCGCGCCGGGTTCGGAATCACCGCTGATAACCAGCCCGCCGCCTGCGATCTCCGTCTGATCGATAATGTCATCGCCAGTCACGGGTAACACATCGACCGTGGGGATAACGGTATCGACGGTAGAGAAGGTCTGCCGGCTGCCCGCGTTACCCGCCACATCGGTTACATCCACGCGAATCGGTACTGCGCCCTGCGGCAGCGCCTGAAGCTGTGTCGGCGTTAGCGTCACGCTCCAGGTGCCGTTGCTGTTAATGGTGGGCGTATAGGCGATGCCGCCAATAGTGACCGTCGCTGACTCCACCAGTGCGCTGGAATTCAGCCCCGTGGTGCCGGTAATCGTCTGATCCGTTTGTGATTCCGCCTGGCTCAGGAAGCCATCACCATACGCAAGCGTAATGGTCGGGGCGGGCAGCGTCCTCAGCACGCTGACTGGCGCGCTGTCGCTGCCGCTGTTGCCTGCGGCATCCGTCTGGGTTGCGCTGAGCGTATAATCGCCATTCGGCACAGAGCCCAGCGCGCTGGCGGGCAACTGCACGCTCCAGGTGCCGTTCGCCAGCACCGTGGTGTTATAGGTAACGCCGTTAAGCGTCAGCATTAATGGCAGGTCGGCTTCACCGGTGCCGGTGATCGTCACGCCGCTTTGCGCCTCCGCCTGATTGATGTAGCCGTCAGCAGCCAGCGGCTCGTTAATCGTGATAACCGGCGCGGTGAAATCAATCGTCAGCGGCACCGTCTCCGTGACGATATTTCCCGCGTCATCTTCAGCGGTGACGACCATGTCATAAACACCATCCGCAAGCGATGCCAGCTGCCCTGCGGGAATATTGATACTCCAGTTGCCGTTACCGGCGGTCGTCACCGGGCCGTAAGTCTCACCGTTTAAGGTAAACGTCACGACGCTGCCCGGATCGGACATGCCGGAGACCGCGATGACGCCAGCCGCCTCGGTCGGGTTAATCAGGTTGTCGCCGGTCACGTCATTGACCGTCAGCGACGGCGGTACGAAATCGGCGCTGAAGCTGTTATTTCCGTTGCCGCTATTGCCTGCGGTGTCGGTCACCGTCACGGTGATGGGAATTTGCGAACCATCGGCGGGCATCGCCTGTAAATCCGCCGCGGGCACGGTGATCTGCCAGGTGCCGCTGGCATCAAACGTGGCGGTATAAGTGATGCCGTTAATCACGACTTCCACGTTTGCCGCGTGGGCGGTGCCTGTTGTGCCCGTCACGATTGCGGTTGCTGGCCGTCAGCGAGCGCCTGAAGGTCTGCCGCAGGCAGATTCACGGTCCAGTTGCCGTCCGGCTGAACGGTGGTGGTGTAATCCTGACCGTTAAGCGTCACAGTCACCGTCCGCCCGGCGTCTTCTACCGATGCCGTACCGCTCACCGGCACATCTCCCGCAATCTCCAGTGAGTTGATGATGTCGTCGCCCGCGACAGGGTTTACGGTAAGCGTCACCTCGGTATCAACCGTGACCGTGCTCCCCGCCACGCCGCGGTTACCCGCCGCGTCACTGGCGCTGACGGAAATGGGCACATCGCCCTGAGGCAGCGCCTGCACATTCGCCGCCGGTATCGTCACGCTCCAGCTACCGTCGGCCCCGGCGGCCGTCACATAGGTCACACCGTTGATGAGCACACTAACGCTCTGGCCGCTCTCCAGCCCGCTACTGGTGCCGCTCACTACCACATCCGCGCCGCTCTCCAGCGCCGTGATGATGTCATCGCCGGTGACCGGCGTAACGGCAAGCGTCGGCGGCGTGGTATCCACATCGAATGATTGCTGCGGCGCAGCACCGAAGTTCCCTGCGCCATCGACAGCAACCACGGTTATCGTTATTTCGCCATCCGCAAACTGCTGAAGCACATCGGGCGGCAACGCCAGCTGCCAGTTGCCGTTCTCATCGACGGTCGCCAGATAGTTATTACCGCCCGCCACGGGATCGACATTCAGCGACCACTTGCCATCGCTGCCCCGCACCGGCGTGGCGTGGCTGAGCACATCCAGCCCACCGATGTTGACGATCACCCCCTGAGAGCCGCCGAACGCGCCGGTTTTCCCGGTGAGCAGTTGCGTGACTTTGGTGTCGTTATTGTTCAGCAGATCGTCGCCAAACGGCGTGTTGAGTGTCGGCGCGGGCGGCGTCAGCGCCATGGTTACGGTTTCGCTGGTGGTGCCTGTATTGCCGGCAGCGTCTTTGGCGGTGACGGTGAGCGGATAGTTGCCGTTTGCCATGCCATCGAGCGCATTAGCAGGGATTTGCACGCTCCATTTGCCGTCAGCCCCCGTCGTGGTGGTGTATTGCTGATTGTTATAGCTCACGGTGATTTGCGCGCCGGGCTCAGAGGTACCGTTGATCGCAATGGGCAGTTTGCTTTCAACGGCATTCACAAGATTGTCCCCTGTGAGCGGTAACACGGTAACCGGCGGCGGAATGGTATCGACCGTGGCGATAATCGTATTACTGCCGGTATTGCCCGCCGCGTCGGTGACGATAACGCTTATCGGCAGTTCACCCTGCGGCAGCGTACTGAGCTGGGCAGGCGTCAGCGTCAGGCTCCAGTTGCCCTGGCCGTCGACCTCGACCGGGTACGAGACGCCGTTTATCACGACTACCGCGCTTTGGCCCGCGCCGGTAATGCCGGTCGTGCCATTGATGGTCTGGTTGCCCTGGCTTTCGGTCAGCACCAGCATATCGTCGCCAAATACCGGGGCGATTTGCGGGTCGGGCAGGAATTGCGCCGCGACATCCAATGACGATTCGGCGCTGATGGTATGGCCGGCGGTATCGGTCGTGGTCACGCGCACCGGCAGCGGACCGTCCGGGAATGCCTGCACGTCGGCTGCCGGAACCGTCAGCGACCAGGTATTATCCGCCGCAACGGTAGTGGTGTAGGTTTTGCCGTTAATCGTCACCGTGACCGTCGTGCCAGGGGCCACATTGACGGTCTGGCCGCTGACCACCAGCGCGCTTTGCGCTTCCTGGGCATTCAGCATGCCGTCGCCGGAAAGCGTATTGAGTTTGATGGTGCCATTGCTGCCGCTGTTCCCGCCATTGTCGCCGCCCCGGTCGCTACCGCCACCGCCACCGCCGGAACCTGCCGCGGCAATCACGCCGCCGAGCGCCACCGCGCCGAGAATTGGCCCCAGAATAGCCATCGTATGACTGTCGCCGATAAGCAGCGGCTCAATGCTGTCTACCGTCTGATATTCCGGCGTCAATCCAGGCGCGCTGGCGGCCATCGTTTCATTCGAGGGAAAGACGGCATGAACCGGCGGATGTTTCCCGTCATCAAATAATAATTCGCTGTGATAGCCGTCCTGCTCGGCAAAATAGTTTTTACAGACGACGGTACTGCCGTTTTGCATATGCAGAATTAGGTCATCGCCCTGCCGTTCGTAATGCAGCACCGCATCTGGCGTTGCCTGAATACGCACTACGGAAGGCTCCGACAGTATTAATGTCCGGGTGCCCTGCGCCTGTACGGTGGTAATTAATTCGCCGCCATGGCGCGCCAGCGTTTGAATGGTTAATGCCTGCGCGGTTGCACTGCCATCGAGAATTGTTGCCATAACCCCTCACTTATTTTTGTCACGTATGTCAAAACAGAACGTTCCGCAAACAACGGGAAGAGAAAAACGGGCTGTGCTCAGAAAAGGCGCACAGAGCAGGGAAGACGGCAACGCGAGGAAAATTCCAGGCATTCAGTCCCGACGGCTTAATTTCAGATATGTAATAGGTGTAATGGGTGTTGGGAAAATTTCAAATGGTCTAATTAAAAATTAGCAGTCAATTAATTCATGAGGATTTGCGCAGGGTTCTTTTAAAATCAATGCATTATATTTTTTCGCTCATCACCGAAAATTATATAAAAGCAATCTGGCTAATATTAATTGGCAACCACCAATCTTAAAGGCGGCTAAAATTAACAATGCATCACCAAAAATAAATCATTAATCATAAAAAACCCTCATTTCAAAATAAAAAGTGGTCAATAAAGCGCAGCGGCAGATTTAATCATTAGCACAGAAACTGATTAATAACGCTAAACGAATTTTGTGAGCGCGATTACAGTACGGCAGGCAGATAACAACACGAGGGTGATGCTGCCAACTTACTGATTTAGTGTATGATGGTGTTTTTGAGGTGCTCCAGTGGCTTCTGTTTCTATCAGCTGTCCCTCCTGTTCAGCTACTGACGGGGTGGTGCGTAACGGCAAAAGCACCGCCGGACATCAGCGCTATCTCTGCTCTCACTGCCGTAAAACATGGCAACTGCAGTTCACTTACACCGCTTCTCAACCCGGTACGCACCAGAAAATCATTGATATGGCCATGAATGGCGTTGGATGCCGGGCAACCGCCCGCATTATGGGCGTTGGCCTCAACACGATTTTCCGCCATTTAAAAAACTCAGGCCGCAGTCGGTAACCTCGCGCATACAGCCGGGCAGTGACGTCATCGTCTGCGCGGAAATGGACGAACAGTGGGGATACGTCGGGGCTAAATCGCGCCAGCGCTGGCTGTTTTACGCGTATGACAGGCTCCGGAAGACGGTTGTTGCGCACGTATTCGGTGAACGCACTATGGCGACGCTGGGGCGTCTTATGAGCCTGCTGTCACCCTTTGACGTGGTGATATGGATGACGGATGGCTGGCCGCTGTATGAATCCCGCCTGAAGGGAAAGCTGCACGTAATCAGCAAGCGATATACGCAGCGAATTGAGCGGCATAACCTGAATCTGAGGCAGCACCTGGCACGGCTGGGACGGAAGTCGCTGTCGTTCTCAAAATCGGTGGAGCTGCATGACAAAGTCATCGGGCATTATCTGAACATAAAACACTATCAATAAGTTGGAGTCATTACCCAACACGAGAAGTGTTTAAGAAACGAGAAAAGTTTCTGGAAAAATAAAGTACGGAAGTAAAGCGGCAGGAGGCGGAAAACAAAAAACCTCGCCGAAGCGAGGTTCAAAAGTGGTCGGCGAGAGAGGATTCGAACCTCCGACCCACTGGTCCCAAACCAGTTGCGCTACCAAGCTGCGCTACTCGCCGTATACTGCTTTTTGACTTTTTTGTTCAATCAAGTAGTGGTGCGAGGGGGGGGACTTGAACCCCCACGTCCGAAGGACACTAACACCTGAAGCTAGCGCGTCTACCAATTCCGCCACCTTCGCATCGCCACAAACTCTTAAATAATGGGGTGGCTAATGGGACTCGAACCCACGACAACTGGAATCACAATCCAGGGCTCTACCAACTGAGCTATAGCCACCACTGTATTCTTTCACGCGGTATTAAAACCACCGCAGCTCAAGCGCCGGTTAAATGGCGCGCCCGACAGGATTCGAACCTGAGACCTCTGCCTCCGGAGGGCAGCGCTCTATCCAGCTGAGCTACGGGCGCGTAGCGCCGTTGCGGGTGGGGATACTACGGACTTCGCGCCCTGCTGTCTAGTGCTTTTTTGAAGAAAATGCGCGTTTGGTTATGCTTTGCGCATTCTGGCGGTTATCCGTCCACTTTGGGGGTCGAACCGTAGCGATCGAACCCGAAAAGCTTATAAATAACGCTCACCAGTACCAGGAAAATCGCGCCGACAATCAGCGACATCCGCGTATCGTCGTTGAATCCCATGCCCACCAGCACGCAAACCAGGAACGCCATCGTCAGGTAATTCGCCCACGGGAACAGCACGGAGCGGAACGGATGCGAGGCAATCGCCGCCTGGTGCGTCTGGCGAAAGCGCAGCTGGCTAATCAGGATAACAAACCACGGCACCATACCCGGCAGCACGCTGGCGCTGTAGACATAAACAAACACGCGCTGCGGATTCGGGATAATGTAGTTCAGGCACGAGCCCACCAGCAGGATAACGATGGAGAGCGCGACCCCCGCCACCGGTACGCCGTTGCGGGAGACTTTGCCCATCGCCGCCGGTAACTGGCGGTTTTTCGCCAGCGCATAGAGCATACGTCCGCAGCTGTACATGCCGCTGTTGCAGCCGGAGAGCGCGGCGGTCAGCACCACGAAGTTGATAATGCCTGCCGCGGCGGTGATGCCGATTTTTGCGAAGGTCAGGACGAACGGGCTGCCGTTGCTGCCAATCTCATCCCACGGGAAGATGGTCACGATAACGAAAATCGCGCCTACATAGAAAATCAGGATGCGCCACAGCACTTTGCCAACCGCGCTGCGCAGCGTCACCTGTGGGTTTTTCGCTTCGCCCGCGGTAATGCCAATCAGCTCAACGCCCTGGTATGACGCCACGACGATACAGAGTGCTGTCAGAAAGCCTTTCCAGCCGCCGGCAAAGAAACCGCCGTGCGAGGTGAGATTGCCGAAGCCAATGGCATGTCCGCCGTTGCCGAAGCCAAAGAAAATCACGCCAAGCCCAACCACGATCATGACGATAATGGTGGTGACTTTAATCATCGCGAACCAGAACTCGATTTCGCCATACAACCGCACCGCTGCAAGGTTCGCCAGCGCGACCAGCCCCACGGCAATCAGCGCGGGTATCCACTGCGCCATCTCCGGGAACCAGAACTGGACGTAAACCCCGATGGCGGTGATTTCCGAAATACCCACTGCCATCCACATAAACCAGTAGGACCACGCGGTGAGATAGCCGAAAAACGGGCTCATATAGCGGTGCGCGTAAACGGCGAACGAACCGGTTACCGGCTCAAGGAACAGCATTTCGCCCATAGAGCGCATAATGAAAAAGACGAACAGCCCGGCGATGATGTAGGCCAGCAGCACAGACGGCCCCGCCCATTTCAGCGTGCTGGCGGCACCCATAAACAGTCCCACCCCGATAGTGCCGCCGAGCGCAATCAGCTCGATATGTCGGGCCTCCAGCCCTCGCTGTAGTTCCGGTTTATTCTCTGCCATAGATCCTCTGTGTTGTGTTTCACGTGCGTCCAGGTGAACCTGGTTATTGTGATGGTGAATAACGACGCGCCTGCGGGCAGCGTAACCCTGCCGCGTCCCGGCAAGGGGCGGGCGAATGGTTCCGCAATTTGAGAGAAATGGCAAATAATGCGTGGTAAAAATGCGCTTACTGCTCAATAAATCATCAGAAGAGAAACGGCGGCGTCGGCAGACGCCGCCTCAGGATTAGAGCCTGCCGGTATAGTGCCAGCCCAGATAGCGCAGCAGGCGCAGCTGGCGTTTGAGACGGCTCGGCTGGGAGAGCAAACGGTAGAGCCATTCCAGCCCCAGGTTTTGCCACGCTTTCGGCGCGCGTTTCACATGGCCCGTGAACACATCGTAGGTGCCGCCGACGCCCATATACAGGGCGTCAGGGTGAACGAGACGGCAGTCGCGCATAAAAATCTCCTGGCGCGGCGAGCCCATCGCCACCGTGACAATCTGTGCGCCGCTGTCGCGGATGCGCGCAAACAGCGCCGCTCGCTCCTCTGGCTTAAAATAGCCATCCTGCGCGTCGACAATATTCACATTCCACTGCCGTTTGAGCTTTTCGATAGTTTGCGCCAGCACCTGCGGCTTGCCGCCCACCAGAAACACCGGCGTACCTTCGCGTCCGGCGCGCGCCATCAGCGCCTCCCAGAGATCGGCCCCCGCCACACGCGACACTTTCGCCTGCGGATACTTTTTACGGACCGAACGCACGACGCTAATGCCGTCGGCATATTTAAACTCCGCCGCTTCAATCAGACTGCGGACTTCGGCATCCGCCTCCAGCGCCAGCATCTTCTCGGCGTTAATCGCCACCAGCGTGCCGTGGCGCAGCGAGCCATCGGCATAGAGATAATCGAGCGCGTGTTGCATATCGCGCCACCCCAGCAGCGGCAGCCCGCGAAGCGTATAGACCGGGGCGGTGACCTGTTCAGACATCATATTCCCTTAACCTTAAAGCGTTTCCGTTGGCGACAGCGGCGCGGCACGACGACGGCGCGGCTGGATAAGCCCTGCGCTATCCAGCAGCCAGTAAATCAGTTTCGCGACGACCAGACAGGCGCCGAAGACCACCATAAAAAAGATCACGCGCGACACGAACGCATCCAGCCCTTCGCGAGCCAGCACAATCATGTTGAAGATAGCGCCAAAGCAGAAGCTGTGCAGAATCGCGGCCTTATAGCGGTTCGGTTCATGGTTGCCGCGCTCATACAGCCAGTCGAACCATTTAATAATCAACCCGACCACCACCGCGCCAGGCGGGATAAACCACACGCCGCCCATCACGACCAGCGAGCCAAGCAGCGTCGGGGAGATAGCCAGCCCCGAGTGGTTATTCAGCACTTCCCAGGTGAAATAGTTAGCGGTGTTGAGCACGATATGCGGCCTGTCAGGCCAGACCCATGACGGAATAAACACATAGAAATCGCGCGCAATCGGTGCCAGCCCCTGAAACTCAATGTCACCGTAGTGTTGCAACAACAGCGCCAGGTTTTCCCACGGCGAGAAGGTGTCACGCGTGAGGTAAAGAAAGGTGTAAAACGCTTCGTCGCCGCTGACGTTAAGCCCATAGCGCTTCAGCGCCAGCCAGAACATCCCGACAATCCCCATCACGCCTGCCGCAGCCAGCATGCCAGGCGAGATCCAGCCGCGAATAATGCCGATAAACAGGAAGATTGCGAACGCAATAATGATATTGGCGCGCGTGCCGCCGACAATCATATACGTCAGCAGGCCGAACCCGACGGTGCTGACGAGGAAAAAGAGCCACGCGCGGCTGCTCTGACGCAGGAAATAGACCACCAGCATCGCCGGTATAAAGAAGTAGAAAAAGCGCTTCAGCGCCACGCCGGAGACTTCGCTGGAGAAAATCTGGCTGTAGGAGTGCAGCCGGAACAGCAGAAAGCCGTTATGCATAAAGAAAATGCCGACGCTCACCAGCGCGACCGCCATCATGACCATCCACGCCAGATGGGTTTCAACGCGGTTCATCGTAAACAGCCCGCCGCCGGAGGACGCTGCCTGCGCCCGCGCCGTCCGCAACCGCGTTTTGTAGGTGACGTAATAGACCGCGTAGAAACAGCCCGCCGAAAGCAGCGCCTGCAACAACACTTCCGCAGGCACCACCGCCACGTTAAAGCGAAACACCAGAATGCTAGTCAGCGGAAAGCCGAAGAAAAACGTCAGCAGGAACAGCAGCGAGAAAAAGACGTTAAAGTTAAACCGCACCCGGCGGAACTCAAACCAGGTCAGCGTGCCGATAAACAGCGTCGCCAGCAGCCAGACGATAAACAGGCCGCTGAATTGCAGTAAGCTCATGCCACTTCTCCTGAAGCGATACGCAGCGCGCGGTGCCAGCCGGCCAGGTAGTTAGGCTTAAAGAACGCGATTTGCGATTTATCGACCATCTGCAACTGACGCTGCGCCTCGCGCACCGTCACCTCGTTAAGCTTATCGCCGGTAAACAACACCGGCAGATTTTGTTCCACCATATCCTGCCAGAAGGGGTTTTCGCGGCTCAGCACGCACGGCACGCCCGCCTGAATGAGCAGGCACAGCGTGCCAATCCCCTGCTGGCGCGCAAAAATGAAATACCCGAGATCGCACTGGCGCAGCAGCGTCAGATACGCGTCGAAATCGAGCTTTTCACGCAGGATGTTAAGGTTTTCCGGGCTGAACAGCGTCTGCCCGGCTCGCGTCACTTCGTCTATCCACGCGTCGTTATTCGAAGGATATCCCATCGGCACAATCACATTGACGTTATCACCAAACTGCTGATGCACCGCCTGCAACGCCGCGATATGGTCATTGCTCCGATCGCCGGAGTTGCCCACCAGAATCGTTAACTTGCCGTCACGCTCAGGCGGCGGCAGCTGGTTTAACCCTTCATCCATACGCGTCGGGAAATAGAGCAGCTCGCCCGGCACGCCGGGATGACGCTTCGCAAAGTGGCTGAGATCGCCACGCGTGGCGAACACATGGCCGACGCGCCCCTGCGCCAGACGGCGCAGCCGGTAAAAGAGCTGAAACTTCAGGCTACGCGAAGCTTCGTAGAGATCCGCGCCCCAGATATGCCAGCTCACCTGCGCGGGCTTCAGCCCGCCGCCAAGCAGCGCCAGCCACAGCGGCGCATTAAACTGGCCATGCAGAAAAAAGCGCTGCTGGCGGTTTTCACGCGCCAGCGCCACCACAGCGCGGGCGAGCGATTTTTTATCGGGATAAATGCTCAGCGAAAGCGCCGGGTACTGCTGACCGAGTTGTTCATCGGCGCTCACCACCATAAAGCGGCGCGCCTGTTCATTGGTTTCGGCCAGTTCATCGTTAAAGAAACGCAGTACCGTCTGGTTATGATGGGGAATATCGGACCCCAGAACGTGAATCAATGCTGTCATGTCTGTCTGCGCCAGAGTAAAAATACGCCACAACAGAGGGCGAAATAGACAATATAGGTCGCCATATAGGCCTGGGCCGCGCCCGCCGCGCCGTGCGCCGGGATCAGCCAGTATGAAAAGCTGGTTAATAAAGCAAACTGGCTGACTTCCGTCAAAATATAAAAGCGCAGCGAGGCTTTCGCGATAATCAGATAGCCAAAGACGTAAGCGCCCACTTTCAGTACATCGCCCACCAGTTGCCAGGCGAAGAGGTCACGCATCGCGGTAAACTGCGGCGAGAACAGCAGCCAGATGGCGAAATCCCGCAGCAGCCAGACCGCGAAGCTCGCCGTCGCCACCGCAGGTAGCACAAACTTCAGCGCGCGTCCGATTTCGCGGGTGATGTCGCGCTTCGCCTCAAGGCGGGAGAGCGTAGGCAGCAGCCAGACGCTGAATGACGCGGTGATAAACTGTAAATAGGCGTCGGAGATACTGCTCACGCCCTGCCAGATGCCGACGGCATCCCACCCGTAACGGGCGGCCAGCAGGTTTCGCATCATCACATACGCGACCGGCAGCGTTACCGCGGTCATCAGGGCCATCAGCGTGAATTTACCGAGATGGCGCGCCAGCGGGCCGTCCCAGGACGGTTTCAGATAGCGCAGCGGCACATGCTCGCGCCGCATCAGCATCCAGACCGCCGGGATGGCGACCAGCGCAGGCACCAGCGCCAGGCCCAGCAGCGCGCCTTCATACCCGCCGAGACGAAAACAGGCGTAATACGCCACCACCCCGATAAGACTGCCGATAATCAGCGCCAGCGCGTTGCCCGCCGCGTCGCGAAAGCCTTTGATAATGGCGAGCGTGAGGTTAGCCCAGGCGATCCCCATCTGGATAAAGGCCACCATGCGCACCACGTTTTCATAGCGAGCATGGCCAAACAGGCCAACGCTAATCGGCCCGGCCGCCAGCAGAAAAATCACCGCCAGTAACGTCGAGAAGCTCAGCACCATCGCCGATGCCGTGCCCGTGACGCGCTGCAGCCCGGCGGCGTCATGCTGATGCTGCGCGACCAGTTTCGTCACGCCGTTGAAAATGCCCGCCCCGGCTAACACGCCGAGCACCGTAATCAGCTGGCGGAAATTCCCCGCCTGCCCGACGCCCGCAGGGCCAAACGCGACCGCCAGCAGTTTGACGACCACGAGCCCCGCGCCGATTTTGATAAGCGTGGACCCGGCGGTCCACACGGAAGCTTTAGCGAGCGACATATCAGCCGAAATAGCTCAGCAGCGTATTGATCACCGTGCGCTGGTTAACCGGCGCGAGGTTAAAGAAAAGCGGCAGGCGCAGCAGGCGTTCGCTCTCGACGGTAGTGAAGCGGTCTTCGCCATGGAACTCGCCGAATTTTTCGCCCGCCGGACAGCCGTGCAGCGGAATGTAGTGGAACACCGCCAGGATTTCGGCCTCTTTGAGGTAGGCAATGAGCTTGCTGCGGTCGTCGATATCGCGAAGCTTAATGTAAAACATATGCGCGTTATGGCGGCAGGTCTCGGGGATCGACGGCAGCGTGATGCGCCCGGCGTGCGCCAGCGGGGCGAGCGCGTCGTAATAGGTTTGCCACAGCGTCAGCCGCTGCTGGTTAATGCGGTCTGCCGCTTCCAGCTGCGCCCAGAGATAGGCGGCCTGTAAATCGGACATCAGGTAGCTGGAGCCAATATCGCGCCAGGTATATTTGTCCACCTGACCGCGGAAGAACTGGCTGCGGTTGGTGCCTTTTTCGCGAATGATCTCCGCGCGCTCTACCAGCGCCGGATCGTTAATCAGCGTCGCGCCGCCTTCGCCACCGGCGGTATAGTTTTTGGTTTCATGGAAGCTAAAGCAGCCGATGTGGCCGATAGTGCCGAGCGCCCGGCCTTTATAGGTCGACATCACGCCCTGCGCGGCGTCTTCCACCACATAGAGTTGGTGCTTTTCGGCAATCGCCATAATGGTGTCCATCTCGCAGGCCACGCCCGCGTAATGCACCGGCACGATGGCGCGGGTTTTATTGGTGATGGCCGCTTCAATCCGCGTTTCATCGATATTCATGGTGTCCGGACGCACATCCACAAAGACGATTTTCGCGCCGCGCAGCACAAAGGCGTTAGCAGTGGAGACAAACGTAAAGCTCGGCATGATCACTTCATCGCCCGGCTGGATGTTCAGCAGCAGCGCCGCCATCTCCAGCGACGCGGTGCAGGACGGCGTCAGCAACACTTTTGGGCTGCCGAAACGCTGCTCCATCCACTGCTGGCAGCGGCGGGTAAAACCGCCGTCGCCGCACAGCTTGCCGCTGCTCATCGCAGACTGCATATAGTCGATTTCCGTGCCAACCACGGGCGGTGCGTTAAATGGGATCATGATAGTTACCTGTATAACCAATAAGCGGTGCTTTCGATGTTGCCGCCGCTGGCAATATAGCGGCGCAGCGCGGCGCGGTTGCCCGCCTGCGTCGCAACCCGCAAGGTATAAAGCCCGCGCGTGACGCACCAGTGGCGCGCCGCCTGCATCAGGGCTTCTCCGGCGCCGCGACCGGCCAGCAGGCCGATACGGGCTTCTTGTTCGTTAAGCGCGCGCAGCGTCACGAAACCGCGCAGCGCTCCCTGCGGCGTGCGCAGGATAAGACATTCGTGATCGAACGCGCCTTTAACCGCGTTTTCGACCCACTGCGCGTAAAACCGTCCGCTGGCGTCAGGCGCATACCAGGGCGCGCGAAACCGACTCATGGCAAACTCCTCCGCCGCCGCGTCGCGCAGCAGCGGAATATCATCGGGCGTGGCGGTGGTTATCTGCGCGTCGCGCGCGGGCGCATCAGGCGTGAGTGTCAGCGCGAAATCCACTTCGCCCTCCACCAGCTGAAAGCCGAGCTGCGCCAGGCCGTCCAGCAGATCGCAGCGGGCTGCGGGCACTTTCGCCTGCACGCGCGACCAGGCGTCTAATTGCGCCACGTCTAGCTGTGGCGCGGTATCAGAGAAACGGACAATCGCGCTGTCGATGCCGAAAAAGTGGCTCTCCCACTCAAGAGGATCAAGGGTGGCGTGGACGTGCACGGAGCAGCTCCAGCAAAGGGTTCACCGCCAGACGCCTTTGGTGTCGACGACCCAAGTGTGATTGAGCGTCGAGCCGTCAATCGCTTTGAACTGCTGATGATCTACCAGCATCACCAGCACGTCGGCCTGCGCCAGCGCGTCATCAAGCGCGCTCAGTTTGCACTTGCCTTCAAGGCGTGTCGGCAGCGTATGGATGTTGGGCTCGACGACCAGCGTTTCACCGCTGTGCCAGTCGGCGATAAGTTCAGCGATTTCCATCGCCGGGCTTTCGCGTAAATCATCGATATTCGGTTTAAACGCCAGGCCAAAGCAGGCGATTTTCACTTCGCTGGCGCGGCGGTTGGTCGCAGCGAGGCAGTCCGCCAGCGTGCTTTTTACCTGCTGAATCACCCAGTGCGGTTTGTGGTCGTTCACTTCACGCGCGGTACGGATGAGACGCGCCTGCTGCGGGTTCTGCGCCACGATAAACCACGGGTCGACGGCGATGCAGTGGCCGCCCACGCCCGGCCCTGGTTGCAGGATATTTACGCGCGGATGGCGGTTCGCGAGGCGAATCAGCTCCCAGACGTTAATGCCCTGATCGGCACAAATCAGCGACAGCTCGTTGGCGAACGCAATATTCACATCGCGGAAGCTGTTCTCGGTGAGCTTGCACATCTCGGCGGTGCGGGAGTTAGTGACTACACACTCACCTTCCAGGAAGATTTTGTAGAGTTCGCTGGCGCGCGCCGAGCAGACCGGCGTCATCCCACCAATCACGCGGTCGTTTTTAATCAGTTCAACCATTACCTGGCCCGGCAGCACGCGCTCCGGACAGTAGGCGATATTGATATCCGCCGCCTCGCCCGCCTGCTGCGGGAAGCTGAGATCCGGACGCAGCGCCGCAAGCCATTGCGCCATCTGTTCGGTCGCGCCGACGGGCGACGTGGATTCCAGAATCACCAGCGCGCCTTTACGCAGCACCGGCGCGACAGATTCCGCCGCCGCCTGCACGTAGGCCATATCCGGCTCGTGATCGCCTTTGAACGGCGTGGGAACGGCGATGAGATACGCGTCCGCTTCAACGGGTGTTGTGCTGGCGCGCAGGAAACCGCCTTCCACGGCGGTTTTGACAACCTTATCGAGCTCTGGCTCGACAATATGAATTTCACCCCGGTTAATGGTATCGACCGCGTGCTGATTAATGTCGATGCCGATGACCTGTTTTTCACGCGACGCGAATGCCGCCGCGGTGGGTAAACCGATATAACCCAGACCAATCACCGAAATGGTATTAAAACTCATAGTGATACCCGATTATTTTTAAGTGCATGTAATATCCGTTCGCATGCCTGCCCGTCGCCATAAGGGTTATGGGCGTGGCTCATGGCCTGGTACGCCGCCTCGTCGTGCAGCAGTCGCGTCACTTCGGCGACGATACGCTGCGTGTCCGTGCCCACCAGACGCACCGTGCCCGCCTCGACCGCTTCCGGGCGCTCGGTGGTTTCTCGCATTACCAGTACTGGTTTGCCAAGCGACGGTGCCTCTTCCTGAATGCCGCCGGAGTCGGTCAGGATCAGCCAGGCGTGGTTCATCAGCCAGACAAACGGCAGGTACTCCTGCGGCTCAATCAGCACTATGTTGTCGATGTGGCCCAGGATACGGTTGACCGGCTCGGTGACGTTGGGGTTGAGATGTACGGGATAGACAATCTGGACATCGCGGTTTTGCGCGGCGATATCCGCCAGCGCGCGGCAAATCTGCTCGAATCCTTCGCCGAAACTTTCGCGGCGATGGCCCGTTACCAGGATCATTTTCTTGTCGCCATCGAGGAACGGGTACTGCGTTTCGAGGCGCAGGCGCAGCGGTTCATCCGCCATCACGCGATCGCGCACAGCGATTAGCGCATCGATAACGGTATTGCCGGTGACAAAAATCCGCGCGTCCGGAATGTTCTCGCGCAGCAGATTCTGGCGCGACAGTTCGGTCGGGGCGAAGTGGTACATCGCCAGATGACCGGTGAGCGTACGGTTGGCCTCCTCCGGCCACGGCGAATAGAGATCGCCCGTACGCAGCCCCGCTTCAACGTGACCGACGGGAATACGCTGATAAAACGCGGCCAGGCTGGTCGCGATGGTGGTTGTCGTATCGCCATGCACCAGAACGACATCCGGACGAAATTCGGTCAGAATCGGTTTCAGCCCTTCCAGAATGCGACAGGTGATCTCGGTAAGCCCCTGTCCAGGCTTCATGATGTTCAGATCGTAATCCGGCACAATGGAAAAAAGATGCAGCACCTGATCCAGCATCTGCCTGTGCTGAGCGGTGACGCAAACCCGGGTGTCGAACGCGGGATCCTGTGCCAGCGCATGAACCAGCGGTGCCATTTTGATGGCTTCTGGTCGCGTGCCAAAAACGGTTAGTACTCTCACAACGATTCTCTTCAGTTGGCGATGAAGGCGACGCGCGCCTTCATTCAGGACGCGTGCTTATGCGGTGCGACGGCGGCGGACCAGAGCCACGCCAGCGCCAGTCAACGCCCCAACAGCTCCCCACATGATCATCAGAAACGCGCGACGTGGGCTGTCGCGTTTAACCGGCTCTTCCGGTGTGCGCAGATAGCGATAGGTCTGAAAGCGCGGATCCAGCGTCGGCCCGACGTTCAGCGTCGCCAGCATCGCCCGGTTCTGGTCGTAGTCGATGTCATAGGTCGGTCCTACCGCCTGGAGGTTTTCCAGACGCGCCTGCAACAGCGGGCGACCCAGCATAAACAGTTCAGAATCCGGCAGCTCATCTGCGGGAACATCCGTTTCGCTGCGAGAAATATTGTGTTGTTCCGCCACCTGTAACGCCTGCTGAACGTTATGCACGCGGCGATCGAAAATCGATTTCGCGACGGCCTCCTGACGTTTCACCTGCGCTTTCATCTGCACCGTACGCGCCGCCCAGGCACCTTTCAGCTCATCATTAAGATGGCTGGCGGCACGCTGGCTGGCGAACGCGATGTACTGACGCAACAGGTTGTTGGCATCCGGCGCGGTTTCGGCAATCAGTCGAATGTTATCGTTTTGATTACGGGTGACGTCGCCTGCGGTGAACTGGATGTTGTCGATAAACTCATCCAGCAGCGCGGCGTCGGCTTTGCTGTTGCCGACCCGGCGCTGCTTGTAATAGTCCGTCTGCGACCAGAAATCGCGGCGGGTATCCCAGGCGGAGAGTTGCATGATGAATTCTTTATAGGCGTCGTCCATCACCGAAGGCTGGTCCACCGGCGTCAGGTTGGCTTTCGCATCCAGATTACGCAGGAACTGCTGCTGCGAATAGTAGCCGCCCAGCATATTGACGGTGGGTCTGTCGGTGATGGCCATCGCGCTCCACTCCTGGCGCGCGAAGAATGTGTAAGTGAGCGCGACCAGCGCAAACAGCACGGCCATGCCGACTATCCAGAATTTCCCTGCCCACAGCGTTCGGAACAGACCACGAATATCCAGTTCATTATCTGCCACTCCTGGCGGAGTGCCCGGCACTTTTTGATTCATCACGTCCCCGTTTTTCTTTAATTAGCGGTGGGCTTGTTGCTTCCGCGCTTGATACGACGCTTAACGCGTTTGATGAAGCGCGCCACTTTCCATGCCCGTTTGATACAGTAGCCGTAGAAGAAAAATGCTAGCAAGAATAATGCCAACATTACCCACTCAGGGATAATATGGGCCGCGTATTCTGACGCCACGCCAATACCGGCCAGCAGCGCGGCGGCGAGCGTAATAAGGACAAACGCCTGGCGAGAAGTAAAACCGGCGCGCATGATCAGATGATGAATGTGCTGGCGGTCCGGTGAGAACGGGCTCATGCCTTTACGCAGACGACGGTACATGATGGCTATCATGTCCATCAGCGGAATCGCGATGATCCAGAGCGCAGTCACCGGGCTAATCGGATGCGTTTTCCCCTGGGTGGTTTCCAGCAGGATCCAGATAACCGTAAACCCGATGAGCGTACTGCCCGCATCGCCCATAAAGACTTTATAACGCCGCCCAAACGCGCCGAGGTTTAGCAGGATGTAAGGGAGAATGGCGGCTATCATGGCAAAGCACCACATCGACAGGCTGGTCTGCCCGTCAAACCACAGGATCATCCCGATGGCCGCGAAAGAGACGCACGACAGGCCGCCCAGCAGGCCATCGATACCGTCGACCATGTTGAAGGCGTTAATCGCCGCCCAGACGGCGAACAGCGTGAGGAAATACCCAAACGGCCCCAGCACCATCTCCCACGAGCCGAAAATGTACCCGAGACTTCGCAGGTAGAGCCCGCCCACTGTCATCATGACCACGCCGATAACGGCCTGGATCACGGCGCGAATTTTTACGCTAATGTCATAACGGTCATCCAGCGCGCCGACAAACACCAGCACCCCGGCGCTGGCGAGATATAACGCTGCATGAGGGATGTAGTAGTCCGCGATGAAAAAGGTAAAGCAGATGCCTGCGTAGACGGAGATGCCGCCCACGAGCGGGATAAGCCCCTGATGGCGCTTACGGAAGTTGGGTTTATCAACCAGACCCACTCTTTTGCCGATCTTTCGTGCGAAAAAAAGAAAAACAAATGTGAATAAAAAAATACTGAGTAGCTCAGTACCAACGGTAACTAAATTCACAGTGTGCGCTCTCTGCAAACGTTAAGTCCGGAGGAAGTATAACTGCGGCAGTCGGGCTTTCTAAGCACTCCTCCGCCCCTCATCCCTGAACAGACTAATTATTATTCAGTAAGATAAACATAGCTCAGGCCAGATAAAAACTGACGCGCCTCTACTGAAAATCGCGTAAAGATCACGCCCGTTGCCTATCGTATAGAGCAACAAAGAAAAACGCCACGTCGTGACGTGGCGTTCCCCGAGTTTCCGCTAACTACGAACGTTTCATCATATCGAAGAATTCGTCGTTAGTTTTGGTCATCGCCAGTTTATTGATGAGGAATTCCATCGCATCAATCTCACCCATTGGGTGAATGATTTTACGCAGGATCCACATTTTCTGCAGTTCTTCCTGCGTCGTCAGCAGCTCTTCTTTACGGGTACCGGAACGGTTGTAATCGATAGCCGGGAAGACGCGTTTTTCCGCGATCTTACGGGAGAGATGCAGTTCCATGTTACCGGTGCCTTTAAACTCTTCATAGATAACTTCATCCATTTTAGAGCCGGTATCAATCAGAGCAGTCGCAATAATGGTCAGGCTGCCGCCCTCTTCCACGTTACGCGCCGCGCCGAAGAAACGTTTCGGACGATGCAGGGCGTTGGCGTCTACACCACCGGTCAGCACTTTACCGGAGGCCGGCACAACGGTGTTGTAAGCGCGCGCCAGACGGGTGATGGAGTCGAGCAGAATGATAACGTCTTTTTTATGCTCAACCAGGCGCTTGGCCTTCTCGATCACCATCTCGGCAACCTGAACGTGGCGGGAAGCCGGTTCGTCGAACGTGGACGCAACCACTTCGCCTTTTACCAGACGCTGCATCTCGGTCACTTCTTCCGGACGTTCGTCGATAAGCAGTACCATCAGCACGCAGTCCGGGTGGTTATAGGCGATGCTCTGCGCGATGTTCTGCAGCAGCATGGTTTTACCGGCTTTCGGCGGTGCCACGATGAGACCACGCTGACCGCGGCCAATAGGCGATGCCAGATCCAGGACACGTGCGGTCAAATCTTCAGTCGACCCGTTGCCGCGCTCCATACGCAGACGCGAGTTGGCGTGCAGCGGCGTTAAGTTTTCGAACAGGATCTTATTACGTGCGTTTTCCGGTTTATCGAAGTTAACTTCGTTCACTTTCAACAGCGCGAAGTAGCGCTCGCCTTCTTTCGGCGGACGAATCTTACCGGAGATGGTATCCCCTGTGCGGAGGTTGAAACGGCGGATTTGGCTGGGAGAAACGTAGATGTCGTCGGGACCGGCGAGGTAGGAGCTGTCTGCAGAACGGAGGAAGCCAAAGCCATCCTGCAATATCTCCAGCACACCGTCGCCAAAGATATCTTCGCCACTCTTCGCGTGCTGCTTCAGGATGGCGAAAATAATATCCTGTTTGCGCATGCGGGCCAGGTTTTCCAGTCCCATATTTTCGCCGAGAGTAATCAGCTCAGAAACCGGCGTATTCTTTAATTCGGTAAGATTCATAGTGGTGGGTTCTTAAACTCGGGGTAAATCTCGAACGTAATGTTGTGAATGGTATGGCAGGGTCATCCATGCCTGTTAACGGGCTTCATCTCATGTCTGTTCGTTGCCTGGTTGCAGGTAAGGAACGCAGAACTGAAACGACAAGACGGAATGAGCGATAAGTCCCGGAATTAATGCTCTTCTCGCCTACCGGTCTCGGTATTGACATTGTCACGGGCGGGAAGCGTCGGGTATTACAAGATTCAAACTAAAAGGTAAGTTTAAATTGAAGTCAAAAATTAAGTTAGCATGACTGAAGCCGGGCGTCCAGCGGTCCTGAATATTTAGGAACCGTGATCGCCCCGGCGGGGAACCATTACGCCAGGTTGGCGTCGAGGAACTCTTTCAGTTGGCCTTTAGACAGCGCACCGACTTTGGTCGCCGCTACTTCACCGTTCTTGAACAGCAGCAGAGTCGGGATACCACGGATGCCGTATTTCGGCGCGGTGCCCGGGTTCTGGTCGATGTTCAGCTTGGCAACCGTCAGTTTGCCCTGATATTCATCAGCGATTTCATCAAGGATAGGGGCGATCATCTTGCACGGACCACACCATTCTGCCCAGAAATCAACCAGCGTCAACCCGTCCGCTTTAAGTACATCCGTGTCGAAACTGTCGTCAGTCAGGTGAATAATTTTATCGCTCATGTTTTACTCCAAAGATTAGGCCTGTCATGTTGGTGTAGCATTAACCAACATAAGGTTGACTTTATTTCACCGGATACGCTTTCGTAAAGCAATAGTTAGCTGATATTCTACCACACTATGAGCAAAACACACTTGACTGAACAGAAGTTTTCCGACTTCGCCCTGCACCCTGTTGTAGTTCAAGCCCTTGAGAAGAAAGGGTTTTATAACTGCACCCCTATCCAGGCTCTGGCACTCCCGTTAACGCTCGCGGGCCGTGACGTTGCAGGGCAGGCGCAAACCGGTACCGGCAAAACGATGGCGTTTTTAACGTCAACGTTTCACTATTTACTCTCTCACCCTGCGGCGGAAAATCGCCAGGTGAATCAACCGCGCGCCCTGATTATGGCGCCGACCCGCGAACTGGCGGTGCAGATTCACTCCGACGCAGAGCCGCTGGCTGAAGCCACCGGCATTAAGCTTGGTCTCGCCTACGGCGGCGACGGCTACGACAAACAACTGAAAGTGCTGGAAAGCGGCGTCGATATTCTGATCGGCACCACCGGCCGTCTTATCGATTACACCAAACAAAACCACGTGAACCTGGGCGCTATTCAGGTCGTGGTGCTCGACGAAGCCGATCGCATGTACGATCTGGGCTTCATCAAAGACATCCGCTGGCTGTTCCGCCGTATGCCGGCTGCCACAGAGCGTCTCAATATGCTCTTCTCCGCCACGCTTTCTTACCGCGTGCGCGAACTGGCGTTTGAGCAGATGAACAACGCAGAATATGTCGAAGTCGAGCCGGAGCAGAAAACGGGCCACCGTATTAAAGAAGAGCTTTTCTATCCGTCTAACGAAGAGAAAATGCGCCTGCTCCAGACGCTTATCGAAGAAGAGTGGCCGGATCGCGCCATTATTTTCGCGAATACCAAACACCGCTGTGAAGACATCTGGGGCCATCTGGCGGCAGACGGTCATCGCGTCGGCCTGTTGACTGGCGATGTGGCGCAGAAAAAACGCCTGCGTATTCTGGATGAATTCACCCGCGGCGATCTCGATATCCTGGTCGCAACGGACGTCGCGGCGCGCGGCCTGCATATTCCTGCCGTCACGCACGTCTTCAACTACGACCTGCCGGACGACTGCGAAGACTATGTGCATCGCATCGGCCGTACCGGTCGTGCGGGTGCCAGCGGCCACTCCATCAGCCTTGCCTGTGAAGAGTACGCGCTGAATCTCCCGGCGATTGAAACCTATATCGGCCACTCCATTCCGGTGAGTAAATACAACCCGGATGCGCTGTTAAGCGAACTGCCGCCGCCGAAGCGCCTGTCGCGTCCGCGTACCGGCAATGGCCCGCGTCGTTCCGGCGCGCCGCGTAACCGTCGTCGTACAGGATAAACGCTATGCCCGGCACCTCCTCACTGTATGCGGCAATCGACCTCGGTTCGAACAGCTTTCATATGCTGGTGGTACGTGAGGTGGCCGGGAGCATTCAGACGCTCACGCGTGTGAAACGCAAGGTCCGCCTCGCGGCGGGCCTCGGTGCCGACAATGCGCTCTCGGCGGACGCCATGGAGCGCGGCTGGCAATGTCTGCGTCTGTTTGCTGAACGGCTTCAGGATATTCCCCCGTCGCAAATCCGCGTGGTCGCCACCGCGACGCTGCGCCTTGCCACTAATGCCGATGTGTTTGTCGCCCGCGCCCAGGAGATCCTCGGCTGCCCGGTCCAGGTGATTGCCGGTGAAGAAGAAGCCCGCCTGATCTATCAGGGTGTGGCGCACACCACCGGCGGCGCTGACAGGCGTCTCGTTGTCGATATCGGCGGTGCCAGTACAGAGCTTGTCACCGGCACCGGCGCGCGCGCGACCTCGCTCTTCAGCCTGCCAATGGGCTGCGTGACCTTTCTTGAGCGCTTCTTTACCGACCGCAGTCTCACGCAGGAGCATTTCGCCAGCGCCGAACAGGCCGCCCGCGACATTCTGCAACCGGTTATCGCGCAGCTGCGCGGTCAGGGCTGGAAGATCTGCGTCGGGGCCTCCGGCACCGTACAGGCGCTGCAGGAAATCATGATGGCGCAGGGAATGGACGAGCGCATTACGCTTGCGAAACTTCAGCAGCTCAAGGCGCGCGCTATCCACTGCGGTCGCCTGGAGGAGCTTGAGATCGAGGGCCTGACGCTTGAGCGCGCACTCGTTTTCCCAAGCGGCCTCGCCATTCTTATCGCGATTTTCAGCGAGCTGGAAATCGAGTGTATGACGCTTGCCGGCGGCGCGCTGCGCGAAGGGCTGGTGTACGGCATGCTGCATCTTGCGGTGGATCAGGATATTCGCAATCGCACGCTGAAAAACATTCAGCGGCGTTTCATGGTGGATATCGCCCAGGCCGGGCGCGTGGCGCAGCTGGCGGAACGTTTTGCCGTCAGCGTTGAACGTGAATGGGCGCTGGACGATCTCAGCCGTGCGCTGCTGCACAGCGCCAGCTTACTGCATGAAGTGGGCCTGGCGGTCGATTTCAAACGCGCGCCCCAGCACGCCGCTTACCTGGTGAATAATCTGGATTTGCCGGGCTTTACGCCCGCGCAGAAAAAGCTGCTGGCGACGCTCTTGCTGAACCAGACCGGTACGGTCGATCTCTCCGCGCTGCAACAGCAAAACGCCGTCCCGCTGCGCGTGGCCGAGCGTCTGTGCCGGTTGCTGCGTCTGGCGATTATCTTCGCCAGCCGTCGGCGCGACGACATGCTGCCTGACGTTACACTCACCGCGCATGACGACACGCTCACCGCATCGCTCCCGCAGGACTGGCTTTCCGTTCACCCGCTGGGCGCGGAGATGTTAGAGCAGGAACAGCTCTGGCAGAGCTACGTACACTGGCAGCTCGACGTTAAGTAACGTTTAGTGCATAAAAAACCGCCTCCAGGGGCGGTTTTTTACTGTCAGCCCGATGGGTAACGCCTTATCCGCCGCGCGCTTTCGCCAGCATCGCTTTAATGTTCGCGACATTTGCTTGGCCTTTTTGCATCCGCTCCTGCGGCGTCACCACTTTGCGCTCGGTCTCCCAGTGTAAGTCGTCCTGTGGGAGTTCGAGCAGAAAGCGGCTCGGCTCGGGACGTACCAGCTCGCCATACTGACGGCGCTCTTTGCACAGCGTAAAGGTCAGCTCTTTCTGGGCGCGCGTAATGCCCACGTAGGCGAGGCGTCGCTCTTCGTCGATATTGTCTTCATCAATGCTGCTCTGATGCGGCAGCAACCCCTCTTCCATACCGACCAGAAACACATACGGGAATTCCAGCCCTTTCGAGGCGTGCAGCGTCATGAGCTGTACCTGGTCGAGCTCTTCATCGCTTTCGCCGCGCTCCATCATGTCGCGCAGCGTAAAGCGCGTGACCACCTGCGTCAGCGTCATCGGTTCGTCGAGATCGGTGCCTTCGAGCATCTCCGTCATCCAGCTAAAGAGCTGGTTGACGTTCTTCATGCGCATCTCTGCCGCTTTCGGGCTGGGCGAAGTTTCAAACAGCCAGGCTTCGTAATCGATACCACGAATGAGATCGCGTACCGCCGCAACCGGTTCACGCTCAGACAGCACGGCCACTTCCTGCAGCCAGCTTGTGAAGCGCGTCAGCGATTCGTAACCACGCCCGGTCAGCGTCTGGGCAAGGCCCATATCAAAACTGGCGGTGAACAAACTTTTATTACGCTGATTCGCCCACTCGCCGAGTTTTTGCAGCGTCGCCGGGCCGATTTCGCGTTTCGGCGTGTTCACGATGCGCAGAAAGGCGCTGTCGTCGTCCGGGTTGGTCAGCACGCGCAGATAGGCCAGCAAATCTTTGATTTCCGGGCGCGAGAAGAACGACGTACCGCCGGAAATACGATACGGGATGCGGTTTTGCATCAGCATCTTTTCAAATACGCGCGACTGATGGTTGCCGCGATACAGGATGGCGTAATCCTTGTACTGGGTCTTATTAATAAAGTGATGCGCGATAAGCTCGCCGGTAACGCGCTCCGCCTCATGATCTTCATGATTGGCCGTAAGGACTTTCAGCTCGGTGCCGTAGCCCAGCTCGGAAAAGAGTTTTTTCTCGAAAACGTGCGGGTTATTGGCGATAAGAATGTTGGCGGCTTTCAGAATGCGCCCGGAAGATCGGTAATTCTGTTCAAGCTTAATCACCTGGAGCGCCGGGAAATCCTGGCTTAACAGCACCAGGTTTTGCGGGCGAGCGCCGCGCCAGGAGTAAATCGACTGGTCATCGTCACCCACCACCGTAAAGCGCGCGCGGCTGCCCACCAGCAGTTTTACCAGCTCATACTGGCTGGTGTTGGTGTCCTGATATTCATCCACCAGCAGGTAACGAATGCGATTCTGCCAGCGTTCACGCACTTCTTCATTACGCTGCAACAGCAATGTCGGCAGCAGGATCAGATCGTCAAAATCGAGCACATTGCAGGCTTTCAGATGGGCGTCGTAAAGGCTGTAGCAATGCGCGAAAATGCGCTCACGTTCGCCGATGGCGCGTGCAGCGGCCTGCGGTGGGCTTAGCAGATCGTTTTTCCAGTTCGAGATCGTGGAGATCAGTTGCTGTAACAGCACCTTATCGTTTTCGACCAGCCCTTCGGTCAGCTCTTTGATAAGCGCCATCTGATCGGTATCGTCAAACAGCGAGAAATTGGATTTCATGCCCAGCGCTGCGTACTCACGCTTGATGATTTCCAGGCCCAGCGTGTGGAATGTAGAAATCATCAGGCCACGTGCTTCTTTGCGCCCCAGCGTCTGGGCCACACGCTCTTTCATTTCACGCGCGGCCTTGTTGGTAAAGGTGACCGCCGCAATATGGCGCGCCTGATAGCCGCAGCCGCGAATCAGGTGCGCGATTTTGTTGGTGATGACGCGGGTTTTACCGGAGCCAGCGCCCGCCAGCACCAGGCAGGGGCCAGTGACGAATTCGACGGCTTGTTGTTGGGCGGGGTTCAGACGCATAAATTACTCAGTGAAAGTCAGAGGAGAAAGCGGCTCCCCACAGCAGGTACGACAGTACGAAGGGAGAAAAACGCGTGGTAGTATAGCCAGCGTTATCAACCCCACTCAAGGCACGATCATGGCAAAAACAGCAGCAGCACTGCATATCCTTGTTAAAGAAGAAAAACTGGCACTGGATCTGCTGGAGCAAATTAAAAATGGCGGCGATTTTGAAAAGCTGGCCAAGAAACACTCCATTTGCCCGTCGGGCAAAAAAGGCGGCCATTTAGGCGAATTCCGCCAGGGCCAGATGGTGCCGGCTTTCGATAAAGTGGTGTTCTCCTGCCCGGTGCTGGAGCCGACCGGCCCGCTGCATACGCAGTTTGGCTACCACATTATCAAGGTGCTGTACCGTAACTGATAAAAAGGCCTTCTCAAAGAGAAGGCCTTTTTTCTGGTGTTGATGGCAGGGAACGTCTCTTTGCGTCACGGCGGGTGCGCGATGCTTACCCGCCCTACAAAACTACGTTAACGCCGCTACATCAAAACGCTGGCGACAGGTGCGCGGGCTTACCCGCCTGACAAAACCACGTTTAACCGTATGTAGGGTGGGTAAGTGAAACGCACCCACCTTTTAATGGCCATGCCTGCGGCGGGTGTGCAGGGCTTACCCGCCCTACAAAACCACGTTTAACCGTATGTAGGGTGGGTAAGTGAAACGCACCCACCTTTTAACAATGCCGATTAACCCGCGACCGCGATACGCTTCATGTCGGTCATATAACCGCGCAGCTTCTGCCCCACTTTTTCAATCTCGTGGCTGCGAATGGCATCGTTAACGTCGCGCAGCTGCGCGTTATCCACCGCGGTGCCTTCTACAGCTTTACCCAGATCGCCCGGCTGCAGTTTGGTCATAAATTCTTTCAGCAGCGGAACGGCTGCGTTAGCAAACAGATAGTTGCCATATTCCGCGGTGTCAGAGATAACCACGTTCATTTCATACAGACGTTTACGGGCGATGGTGTTGGCAATCAGCGGCAGCTCGTGCAGAGACTCATAGTAGGCTGACTCTTCAATAATGCCCGCGGCGACCATGGTTTCAAACGCCAGCTCAACGCCCGCTTTCACCATCGCGATCATCAGCACGCCTTTATCGAAATACTCTTGCTCGCTGATTTTGCCTTCATACTGCGGCGCATTCTCGAACGCGGTTTTGCCGGTCTCTTCGCGCCAGGTCAGCAGCTTCTTATCATCATTCGCCCAGTCCGCCATCATGCCGGAAGAGAATTCACCGGAGATGATGTCGTCCATATGTTTCTGGAACAGCGGCGCCATAATGGTTTTCAGCTGTTCGGAGAGCGCATAAGCGCGCAGTTTCGCCGGGTTGGAGAGACGATCCATCATCAGCGTTATACCGCCCTGTTTCAGCGCTTCGGTGATGGTTTCCCAGCCGAACTGAATCAGTTTTTCCGCATACGCCGGGTCCGTGCCCTCTTCCACCAGCTTGTCGAAGCACAGCAGAGAACCGGCCTGCAACATACCGCACAGAATGGTCTGCTCGCCCATCAGGTCAGATTTCACTTCCGCCACGAACGAAGACTCCAGCACGCCTGCGCGGTGACCGCCGGTGGCCGCGGCCCACGCTTTGGCAATCGCCATGCCCTCGCCCTTCGGATCGTTTTCCGGGTGTACCGCGATAAGCGTCGGCACGCCGAAACCACGTTTGTACTCTTCACGCACTTCGGTGCCCGGACACTTCGGCGCTACCATCACGACGGTGATGTCTTTACGGATCTGCTCGCCTACTTCAACGATGTTAAAGCCGTGGGAGTAACCCAGCGCGGCGCCGTCTTTCATCAGCGGCTGCACGGCGCGTACAACATCAGAGTGCTGTTTGTCCGGCGTCAGGTTAACGACCAGATCGGCCTGCGGGATCAGCTCTTCATAAGTGCCAACCTGAAAACCATTTTCCGTCGCCTTGCGCCAGGAGGCGCGCTTCTCGGCAATGGCTTCTTTACGCAGGGCATAGGAAACATCCAGACCGGAATCACGCATGTTCAGCCCCTGGTTGAGCCCCTGCGCGCCGCAACCCACGATGACTACTTTTTTACCTTTGAGGTAGCCTGCGCCGTCGGCGAACTCATCGCGCGCCATAAAACGGCATTTGCCCAGTTGCGCCAGCTGCTGACGCAAATTCAAAGTATTGAAGTAGTTAGCCATGGTGATACCTCGTGATGTTGTCGTGTCTTATTGTTTGTTTATCGCGTCGTCAAAAGCGACGGTACAGATTTCAGGTTACAGGAAGGCGACGTTTTCGCGAGCCTTGTGCCGCAGGGTTGCGAGCCCGGTCAGAGAAAGCTCTCATCCCTGTGTCCTGAAACAGCGTAAAACCACTATATGACAGGAAATTCGTTGCGGAAATTGATATATTAACAACGTCACATTGCGTTTTATGCAACGTATTTTAAGGAGCCGCTTCTGTGGATTTACGCGATCTGAAAATGTTCCTGCATCTGGCAGAAAGCCGCCATTTTGGCCGTAGTGCGCGGGCTATGCATGTCAGCCCCTCGACCTTGTCGCGCCAGATCCAGCGGCTTGAAGAGGATCTCGGCCAGCCGCTGTTTATCCGCGATAACCGCGCCGTCACGCTGACCGAAGCAGGCGACGCGCTGCGCCAGTTCGCGCAGCAGACGCTGCTGCAATACCAGCAGTTGCGCCACGCTATCGATCAGCAGGGGCCGATGCTCTCAGGCGAACTGCACCTGTTTTGCTCGGTCACGGCGGCATATAGCCATCTGCCACCGATTCTCGATCGCTTTCGCGCAGAGCATCCTTCGGTAGAAATCAAGCTAACAACGGGCGACGCTGCCGACGCCGTGGAAAAGGTCAATTCTGGCGAGGCTGATATCGCTATCGCCGGTAAACCGGAAGCGCTGCCCGCGGCCGTCGCGTTTTCAATGCTGGAGAATCTTAGCGTGGTGCTGATAGCGCCAGCCCTGCCGTGCCCGGTACGTGCTCAGGTTTCCGCACCAGAGCCGGACTGGACGAAAGTGCCGTTTATCATGCCGGATCAGGGCCCGGTGCGGCGGCGCATAGAGCTGTGGTTTCGCCGCCATAAAATCAGCAATCCGTTTATTTACGCCACCGTCGCTGGCCACGAAGCGATGGTATCGATGGTCGCGCTGGGCTGCGGCGTGGCATTGATACCTGAAGTCGTACTGGAAAATAGCCCGGAACCGGTACGCAATCGCGTGCTGATACTTGAGCGCAGCGATGAAAAAACGCCGTTCGAGCTTGGCGTTTGCGCACAAAAAAAGCGGCTGCATGAGCCGCTTGTTGAAGCCTTCTGGAAACTCCTGCCAGGCTACCGTTAACCTGCCAGAAAGAACCGAAACGCCGGGTTGCCGGTTTCATCGTGGCATTCGTAGCCGAGTTCGTTGAGCCGGGTTTCGAAACCCGGCTCATGCTCGCCGAGCTCAAAGGCAGCCAGCACACGACCATAGTCGGTACCATGGCTGCGGTAGTGGAACAGCGAAATGTTCCAGTGCGTACCGAGCGTGTGCAGAAAACGCAGCAGCGCGCCTGGCGCCTCCGGGAATTCAAAGCTATACAGCCGCTCGCGTAGCGGCCGCGAGGGGCGCCCGCCGACCATGTAGCGGACATGCAGCTTCGCCATTTCGTCATCCGAGAGATCCACCACGCCATAACCGTCGCGGGTGAGTTGCTCAATGATCTCATGCCGCTCTTCCATACCGCGGCTGATCCGCACACCGACAAAAATGCAGGCGTCTTTCGCGTCGGCAAAACGGTAGTTAAACTCCGTGACCGCACGTCCGCCCAGTAACTGGCAGAATTTCAGGAAGCTGCCTTTCTCCTCCGGGATCGTCACCGCCAGCAGCGCCTCGCGCTGTTCCCCAAGCTCACAACGTTCAGAGACATAGCGCAGCCCGTGGAAGTTCACGTTGGCACCGGAGAGCACATGCGCCAGACGCTCGCCGCGAATATCATGCTGCGCGACATACTTTTTCATACCCGCCAGCGCCAGCGCGCCGGAAGGCTCCGCTACTGCGCGGACATCTTCAAACAGATCCTTCATTGCCGCGCAGATAGCATCGCTATCGACGGTGATGATGTCGTCAAGATACTCCTGACACACACGGAACGTCTCGTCGCCGATGCGTTTCACCGCCACGCCTTCCGCGAAAAGCCCGACGCGCGGCAAATCAACTGGCTGGCCAGCCTCCAGCGCCGCTTTCAGGCAGGCGGAATCAGCCGCTTCGACGGCGATCACTTTGATCTGCGGCATGAGTTGTTTGATCAACACCGCGACGCCTGCCGCGAGACCGCCACCGCCGACCGGCACAAAGACGCGATCGATATGCGCATCCTGCTGGAGCAGCTCCAGCGCCAGCGTTCCCTGCCCGGCGATCACGGCCGGGTGATCGAACGGCGGCACATAAGTAAAGCCCTGCTGCTGCGAAAGGGAAATCGCATGGGCTTTCGCCTCGTCGAAATTCGCCCCATGCAGTAATACTTCGCCGCCAAAGCCGCGTACCGCATCCACTTTGATATCCGCCGTGGTGACCGGCATGACGATGAGCGATTTAATACCCAGACGCGACGCCGAAAGCGCTACGCCCTGCGCATGGTTGCCCGCAGAAGCGGTAATCACGCCACGCGCTTTCTGCTCGCCGGTGAGATTCGCCATCATGGCGTAAGCGCCGCGCAGCTTAAAGCTGTGCACCGGTTGACGGTCTTCGCGCTTCACCAGCACCACGTTATTTAACCGTGCCGACAGCTTCTCCATCTTTTGCAGCGGCGTGACCTGCGCCACTTCATAGACCGGAGAGCGCAGCACAGCGCGCAGATATTCCGCCCCGCAGGGGGCGGCAGAAAGGGGTTGCGACTCGGCCATCATCAGCCTCCCAGCTTCGATTTATCGCGTACCGCGCCTTTATCGGCACTCGTGGCAAGACTTGCGTAAGCGCGCAGCGCGAAGGAAACCTGACGCTCACGGTTACGCGGCGTCCAGGCATCTGCGCCCCGGGCCTCTTGCGCTTCACGACGCGCGGCAAGCTCTTGATCGCTCACTTCAAGCTGAATGCCACGATTCGGGATATCAATCGCAATCATATCGCCGTCTTCAATCAGCGCGATGTTGCCGCCGCTCGCGGCCTCTGGCGAGACGTGACCGATAGAAAGCCCGGACGTACCGCCAGAGAAGCGGCCATCCGTGATAAGCGCACAGGCTTTACCGAGGCCCATCGATTTCAGGAAGCTGGTCGGGTAGAGCATCTCCTGCATACCCGGCCCGCCTTTCGGCCCTTCGTAGCGGATCACCACGACATCGCCCGCGACAACTTTACCGCCGAGGATGGCTTCTACTGCATCGTCCTGGCTTTCATAGACTTTCGCCGGGCCGCGGAATACCAGGCTGCCTTCATCAACACCCGCCGTTTTTACGATGCAGCCATTTTCCGCGAAGTTGCCATACAGAACGGCAAGGCCGCCATCCTGGCTGTAAGCGTGTTCCAGTGAGCGGATGCAACCGTCCTGACGGTCATCGTCCAGCGAATCCCAGCGGCAGGATTGCGAAAACGCCTGCGTGGTGCGAATGCCTGCCGGGCCTGCACGGTACATCTCTTTTACCGCGCTATCCTGTGTGAGCATGACGTCGTACTGCTCAAGCGTCTGCGAAAGCGTCAGGCCCAGCACGTTATTCACGTCACGGTTCAGAAGACCGGCGCGGTCCAGTTCGCCGAGAATGCCGATAACCCCGCCCGCACGGTGAACATCTTCCATATGGTATTTCTGCGTGCTGGGCGCGACTTTGCACAGCTGAGGTACTTTGCGGGAGAGACGGTCGATATCGCTCATCGTGAAGTCGATTTCCGCCTCTTGTGCCGCCGCCAGCAGATGCAGAACGGTATTGGTGGAACCGCCCATCGCGATATCAAGCGTCATGGCGTTTTCAAACGCCGCTTTGCTCGCGATATTACGCGGCAACACGCTGGCGTCGTCCTGCTCGTAATAGCGTTTGGTGAGCGAAACGATACGTTTACCCGCGTTGATGAAGAGCTCTTTGCGATCAGCATGGGTCGCCAGCAGCGAGCCGTTGCCCGGCTGCGACAGACCCAGCGCTTCGGTCAGGCAGTTCATGGAGTTAGCGGTGAACATACCGGAGCAGGAACCGCAGGTTGGGCAGGCGGAACGTTCTACCTGATCGCTCTGCTCATCGCTGACGTTCGGGTTCGCGCCCTGGATCATCGCATCGACCAGATCGAGTTTGATTATCTGATCGGAAAGTTTGGTTTTACCGGCTTCCATCGGACCGCCGGAGACAAAGATCACCGGAATGTTCAGACGCAGGGAGGCCATCAGCATCCCTGGGGTAATTTTGTCGCAGTTGGAGATACACACCATGGCGTCCGCACAGTGGGCGTTCACCATATATTCAACGGAGTCGGCAATCAGCTCGCGAGACGGCAGTGAATAGAGCATGCCGCCATGTCCCATGGCGATACCGTCATCCACCGCGATGGTATTGAACTCCTTCGCCACACCGCCAGCCGCCTCGATTTGCTCCGCAACCAGTTTGCCCAGATCGCGCAGATGCACATGGCCCGGTACAAACTGAGTAAAGGAGTTCACAACCGCGATAATTGGCTTGCCGAAATCGGCATCGGTCATTCCCGTGGCGCGCCATAAGGCGCGGGCACCCGCCATATTGCGGCCGTGCGTGGTGGTGGCAGAACGGTACTTAGGCATGCTTTTCACTCCAGTCTCTACAAAAGCCGGGCGGCTCAGGCCGCCCGTGCAGGTGTTATTGTGTTTACGGGTTAACCTGGTCCAGCCAGCCCCATTTATCTTCTGTCTCGCCGGTGAACAGGCCAAAGAATGCCTGCTGAACGCGTTTGGTGACCGGACCACAGCGGCCTTCGCCTACCTGAATACCGTCTACGCTGCGCACCGGTGTAATTTCCGCCGCCGTACCGGACATAAACACTTCATCCGCCAGGTATAGGGATTCACGGGAAAGCACCTGCTCACGGACTTCGATGCCCATATCTTTGGCAAGCTTGATGATGGCGTCACGGGTAATGCCTGGCAGCGCGGAAGACGTAAACGGCGGGGTGTAAATGACGCCATCTTTCACTTCAAACAGGTTTTCGCCTGCGCCTTCTGAGATATAGCCGTGAACGTCCAGCGCGATACCTTCCTGATAACCGTGACGACGCGCTTCGCTGCCAACCAACAGAGAGGAAAGGTAGTTACCGCCCGCTTTGGCGGCTGTTGGAATGGTATTAGGTGCCGCGCGGTTCCAGGAAGAGACCATCGCGTCGATGCCCTGATCCAGCGCTTCCGCACCTAAATACGCGCCCCACGGGAACGCAGCGATGATGACGTCTGTCTTGTAGCCCTCAGGCGGGTTAACACCCATACCGACATCGCCAACGAACACCAGCGGGCGGATGTACGCGCTGGTGAGTTTGTTTTCGCGAATGACCTGACGGCAGGCTTCCATTAACTCATCAACAGACTGGCTAACCGGGAAGCGGTAAATCTTGGCGGAATCACGCAGGCGCTGCATATGTTCACGATGGCGGAATACCACCGGCCCTGTGTGCGAGTCGTAGCAGCGGATCCCTTCAAAGACTGATGTACCGTAGTGCAACGCATGAGACATGACGTGAACTTTCGCCTCGCCCCAGGGAACCATCTCGCCGTTGAACCAAATGTAATCAGCTTTTTTCGTCGTCATTTTTCTTCTTCCTTTTGCGCTCAGGCGCGGATTTGTTGTGATGTGGGTTGCTGGATCTCGACGCATGCGACATCGACCAGTTTGCTTAGCTGACTAAACAGTAATTCGACTGGGCGAGGGCTGGCAACGGTCAGCTCAATATTTATATTTTCCGCATTAGCGCCGGTCGCCATATTCATGGCGCAAATTTGAAAACCACGGTGACGCACCACGCGCAACACACGTTCCAGGGTTTCCGGGCGAAAGCGAGCCTGTACGGCGAGTTGATGTTGCATCATGATATTTTCTCCAGCATTTGTGAGTTGCTGGCGCCAGGAGGCACCAGAGGCCAGACGTTTTCAGCTTCATCGATTGAAACGTGCAGCAAGTAGGGACCTTCGCTGTTGAACATGGTCTCCAGCGCGGCTGCCACCTGGTCTTTACGAGTGATGCGCTGACCGGCAATACCAAAGGCGCTGGCCAGCGTCAAAAAATCAGGGTTATCAGACAGATTTGTTTCGCTGTACCGCTCTGAGAAGAAAAGCTGCTGCCACTGGCGCACCATGCCCAGACGCTGGTTATCCAGCAGAACGATTTTGAGCGGCAGTTGCTTGCGTTTCACGGTGCCCAGCTCCTGAATATTCATCATGAAGGAGCCGTCACCGGTTACACAGATAACGGTATCGCCAGGGCGAGCCACCTGCGCGCCGACAGCGGCTGGCAGGCCAAACCCCATGGTGCCGAGACCGCTGGAAGTGATGAAGTTTTCGGGGCGGCTGAAGCGCATGTGCTGCGCCGCCCACATTTGATGCTGGCCTACATCGGTGGTCACCACGCTGTTTACCGGCTTGCGGTCCGAGAGCTGCTTTAACAACAGCGGGGCGAAAATGCTCTCACCCGGATGATCGTAACGCCAGTCATGTTCGCGTCGCAGCGCGGCGACGCGCTCACGCCAAGCGTCGATAGCCATCGGGCGTTGCAGCGCGGGTAATAATGCATTGAGGTCACCTTGCAGCCCTACGTGCGCCTGACGCAGCTTATTCAGTTCCGCCGGATCGATATCCATATGGATAACTTTGGCGTGGGGAGCAAAAGTATTGAGCTTGCCGGTGACGCGATCGTCAAAGCGTGCGCCAACCGCTATCAGCAAATCGCACTCCTGCACCGCCAGGTTCGCGGCTTTAGTACCGTGCATACCCAGCATGCCGACATACCACGGATAGCTCGCTTCTACAGCGCCAAGCCCTTTCAGCGTGACCGCGCAAGGGATTTGCGTTTGCGCCATAAATTCACGCACCGCAGGCACCGCCTGCGCCATGCCGACGCCACCGCCGACATAGAGCATGGGCTTTTCAGCCTGGCTCAGCAATGCACGAGCCTGCTCAAGCTCCGCCTGCGGTACGGCAAACGTGTCTTCAACACTGGAAAGCCACGGCTCAAGCTCACCGCTTGCCAGCTGAATATCTTTAGGAATATCGATCAGTACCGGGCCTGGCCGCCCCGAATTCGCCAGATGAAAAGCCTGGGACATGATTTCTGGCAGCTCGTCCAGAGACGTTACGAGGAAGCTGTGTTTGGTGCAGGCAAGCGACAGACCGAGTACGTCAACTTCCTGAAAGGCATCGGTACCGATAAGCGGCGCTGCGACCTGGCCGGTGATAGCCACAACGGGAACCGAATCCAGCAGCGCATCCGCAAGGCCTGTTATCAGGTTGGTCGCGCCCGGGCCGGAAGTAGCAATACATACGCCGGTTTTACCGGTGGCCCGCGCATAACCGATGGCCGCCATTGCTGCGCCCTGCTCATGCCGACACAGTAGGTGTTCCACGCCGCCGTCGTATAACGCATCATAAACCGGCATTATCGCCCCGCCCGGATAGCCAAATACGGTATCCACTCCCTGAGCTCGCAAAGCATGTACCACCCACTGCGCACCATTCATAGTTAGTTCCCCGCCTTACAATGCGGACAACAGAATTTTATGCTACTACTCATTCTCTGTTCCTCGCTTAAGTTTTAGGTCATAAAAAAACCCCCGGACCTTTCGGTGCGGGGGTTTTCGATGATTCAGGCTTGATTTCTAAGCCTTTCTTCTTCCGAGTGCAGCCCCGCACGGTGGGTTAATAATCACCACCACGCTAATCACGACCAGGCTAATCACTAGTAGAAGGGTTGTCATTTCTGTATGCACTTACGTCATTTTCGAAGGAATACCTAAAGAGTTATCACAGAGAACAAAGCTGTGACAAGAAATATTTATGACGTGACACTACAATACATTCAGCAAATCTATTAAAACCCAGCGTAATCAACCGGTAACGCGCATTGAAAATTTTTCAGGATTTTTCGCCATCGCAATGATAAGCGCAATGCCTTTTCGAAGGGTGATTACGCTTTTGCGAGAAGTCTCGTGTAAATTGAGAATTTGCAATTTTTTACTCTAAAAGGTTGCTATCTGCACCGAAAAAACACGAAATTCAACTCGATATGGCACCTCATTCTGACGATGATTTTGCTCTCAGGAGGAGTTATGTCGTTATCAGTTATTCATACCCGTGCTGCGCTTGGGGTTAAGGCGCCGCTCGTGACAGTTGAAGTACATATCAGCGCCGGGCTGCCCGGCCTGACTATTGTCGGCTTACCGGAAACCACCGTTAAAGAAGCCAGAGATCGCGTACGCAGCGCGCTTATCAATAGCGGTTATGAATTTCCGGCTAAAAAGGTAACCATCAATCTGGCACCGGCGGATCTACCTAAAGAAGGTGGGCGATATGATTTACCTATCGCCATCGCGCTTCTGGCCGCCTCTGAGCAATTGAGCGCATCCCATCTTGGTGAATATGAATTTGTAGGTGAGCTGGCGCTTACAGGCGCGCTGAGAGGCGTTCCCGGCGCAATTTCAGCCGCCATTGAGGCTCTGGGTTGTAAAAGGAAAATTATCGTCGCGCATGATAATGGCCCTGAAGTAGGACTCATCAATAAAGAGGGTTGCCTTGTGGCTCAACATCTACAGGAGGTCTGCGCCTTCCTGGAAGGAAAAACACAGCTGGAATGCGCTGAGCCATCCGGCTTTAAATTCAGAGAGCCGGCGGGAGATCTGGGCGAGGTTATCGGTCAAACACAGGGAAAGCGCGCGCTTGAGTTAACCGCAGCGGGTGGGCATAACCTGCTTTTTATTGGGCCCCCTGGTACAGGTAAAACCATGCTTGCCAGCAGACTCAATGGGTTACTGCCGCCTCTGAGCGACCAGGAGGCGTTGGAGAGCGCTGCGATACTCAGCCTGGTCAACCCTGTCTCTTTACACCATCAATGGCGTCAGCGTCCATTCAGGGCCCCTCACCATAGCGCATCGCTTAACGCCATGGTGGGCGGAGGAGCAATTCCTGCGCCAGGAGAGATCTCACTTGCCCATAACGGCGTGCTTTTTCTGGATGAATTACCTGAGTTTGAACGTCGCGTACTGGATGCTTTACGCGAGCCGATTGAATCAGGGCAAATCCATCTTTCACGAACCAGGGCGAAATTAACCTATCCCGCGCGTTTTCAGCTTATTGCTGCCATGAATCCTAGCCCGACAGGGCACTACAAAGGCAATCACAATCGCTGCTCACCGGAACAAACGCTGCGCTATCTTGGACGGCTTTCCGGGCCATTTCTAGACAGGTTTGATCTCTCCCTTGAAATCCCGCTTCCCCCGCCGGGTATGCTTAGTCAGGCAGGACAGACCGGTGAAAGCAGCGCGCAAGTAAGGGAACGAGTCATTGTTAGCAGAGAGCGTCAGTTTGCACGTCAGGGAAAACTCAACGCCATGTTGGATAACCGGGAAATACGTCAGTTTTGTGTGCTTAGTCCGGAGGACGCGCAGTGGCTGGAGGCAGCATTAATCAAACTGGGGTTGTCGGTTCGCGCCTGGCAGCGTTTACTTAAAGTGGCACGCACAATTGCAGATTGTGAACAGAAACAAAGGATTAGTCGTGAGCATCTTCAGGAGGCACTGAGCTATCGTGCAATAGACAGGATGCTGGCCCATTTACAGAACATGATGGCGTAGCGCTCATGAAAACTTTCAGCACACCCCACGCAGACAGCAAGCGATACATAAAACAATGGGGCTTACGCCCCATGAGTAATTAGTCATCCGTTTCCACGAAATCATCCATCCCTTCCATTTGCGGCTTGCCGCCGGACAGGGTATGAAAACGCTTGGGACGTTTGATGCGGGTCATGTATTTAGACCACACGCGTTCTGCTTCAGTAGCAGGTTCGCGAATACCGCGACAGACTTCAACAAACTGTTTTTCTTCAGCAGTCACAGGCTCACGCTTGCCGAGATCCAGTTCATTAAAGGCATAGCCGTGACGCTCAAGCAGCTGTGCTTCTTTAATGGTGAAATCGCCATGGCGAGAGAACCCGCGCGGATAATATTTGTTGTCGAAAAATCGATTAGTCGTCGTAAAGCTTTCCGCCATCCTACACGCTCCTAATTCTCTTGGCCGAGCTATTTATGGCGCGGAGTATTAGTTACGCTTGACAGAGTGTAAAACAAAACATTTAAATCATTACGACAAATTTTTTTGTGGAGAAGGATGTGGATACCGACTTGCTGAAAACCTTTCTTGAAGTCAGCCGAACGCGCCATTTTGGCAGAGCGGCCGAAGCGCTGTACCTGACGCAGTCAGCGGTGAGCTTTCGCATCCGTCAGCTGGAAAACCAACTGGGTGTTAATCTTTTTACTCGTCATCGCAATAACATACGCCTGACGGCTGCGGGCGAAAGGCTTTTACCGTATGCCGAAAACCTGATGAATATCTGGCAGACTGCACGCAAAGATGTTGCGCAGACATCACGGCATAATCTCTTCTCTATTGGTGCCAGCGCATCGCTCTGGGAATGTATGCTCTCAGGGTGGCTGACAAGGCTTTATCAGGAAAAGAGTGGAATGCAGTTCGAAGCACGTATCGCCCAGCGTCAGTCTCTGGTGAAACAGTTGCATGAGCGTCAGTTAGACCTGCTTATTACTACTGAAGCACCCAAAATGGATGAATTCTCCAGCCAGCTACTGGGACATTTTGCGTTGGGCCTTTACTGCGCGCTGCCAGATCAGAGTAAAAGTAGTCTTCATTATTTACGACTTGAATGGGGGCCTGACTTTCAGCAGCACGAAGCAGGGTTAGTTACGCCAGAAGATATTCCCGTACTGACAACCAGCTCCGCTGATATCGCCAGAAAAATGCTGCCGGAGCTACACGGCTGTACCTGGTTACCGGTGAATTGGGTCAAAGAGAAAAGTGATTTACATCCGGTGGTGGATAGCGCAACGCTATCTCGTCCACTTTATGCTATCTGGCTGCAGAACAGTGATAAAAACAATAGCATAAAAGATCTCTTAAAGATCCCAGTTATTGCTTAGCGTTCTGCGATTAATTGCAAAGGAAAGATCGGGCAGAAGGGGGATATTGTGCGGAAAAAAGATAAAAAAAATCCTTAGCCGAAGCTAAGGATAATTTCTGGCAGGGGCGGAGGGACTCGAACCCCCAACACCCGGTTTTGGAGACCGGTGCTCTACCAATTGAACTACGCCCCTAAATAGGGTGGCGGAACGGACGGGACTCGAACCCGCGACCCCCTGCGTGACAGGCAGGTATTCTAACCGACTGAACTACCGCTCCACCGAATTTCTTCACACCACCGGATTATCGTTCCGGCTTACTGCTTAATTTGATGCCTGGCAGTTCCCTACTCTCGCATGGGGAGGCCCCACACTACCATCGGCGCTACGGCGTTTCACTTCTGAGTTCGGCATGGGGTCAGGTGGGACCACCGCGCTACAGCCGCCAGGCAAATTCTGTTCCGTTCACCGCTTCCGCCATGAACGTTTATCCGTCACAAGCTGAATTGTCTCTCAACACGCCAGACTTCTTTGGCGTTGTAAGGTTAAGCCTCACGGTTCATTAGTACCGGTTAGCTCAACGCATCGCTGCGCTTACACACCCGGCCTATCAACGTCGTCGTCTTCAACGTTCCTTCAGGAGACTTATAGTCTCAGGGAGAACTCATCTCGGGGCAAGTTTCGTGCTTAGATGCTTTCAGCACTTATCTCTTCCGCATTTAGCTACCGGGCAGTGCCATTGGCATGACAACCCGAACACCAGTGATGCGTCCACTCCGGTCCTCTCGTACTGGGAGCAGCCCCCCTCAATTCTCCAGCGCCCACGGCAGATAGGGACCGAACTGTCTCACGACGTTCTAAACCCAGCTCGCGTACCACTTTAAATGGCGAACAGCCATACCCTTGGGACCTACTTCAGCCCCAGGATGTGATGAGCCGACATCGAGGTGCCAAACACCGCCGTCGATATGAACTCTTGGGCGGTATCAGCCTGTTATCCCCGGAGTACCTTTTATCCGTTGAGCGATGGCCCTTCCATACAGAACCACCGGATCACTATGACCTGCTTTCGCACCTGCTCGAGCCGTCACTCTCGCAGTCAAGCCAGCTTATGCCATTGCACTAACCTCCTGATGTCCGACCAGGATTAGCTGACCTTCGTGCTCCTCCGTTACACTTTGGGAGGAGACCGCCCCAGTCAAACTACCCACCAGACACTGTCCCCACGCCAGATTATGGCGCCAGGTTAGAACATCAAACATTAAAGGGTGGTATTTCAAGGTCGGCTCCACGCAGACTGGCGTCCACGCTTCAAAGCCTCCCACCTATCCTACACATCAAGGCTCAATGTTCAGTGTCAAGCTGTAGTAAAGGTTCACGGGGTCTTTCCGTCTTGCCGCGGGTACACTGCATCTTCACAGCGAGTTCAATTTCACTGAGTCTCGGGTGGAGACAGCCTGGCCATCATTACGCCATTCGTGCAGGTCGGAACTTACCCGACAAGGAATTTCGCTACCTTAGGACCGTTATAGTTACGGCCGCCGTTTACCGGGGCTTCGATCAGGAGCTTCTCTTGCGATAACCCCATCAATTAACCTTCCGGCACCGGGCAGGCGTCACACCGTATACGTCCACTTTCGTGTTTGCACAGTGCTGTGTTTTTAATAAACAGTTGCAGCCAGCTGGTATCTTCGACTGACTTCAGCTCCACCCGCAGGGGCTTCACCTACATGTCAGCGTGCCTTCTCCCGAAGTTACGGCACCATTTTGCCTAGTTCCTTCACCCGAGTTCTCTCAAGCGCCTTGGTATTCTCTACCTGACCACCTGTGTCGGTTTGGGGTACGATTTGATGTTACCTGATGCTTAGAGGCTTTTCCTGGAAGCAGGGCATTTGTCACTTCAGCACCGTGGTGCCTCGTCATCACGCCTCAGCCTTAACTTTCCGGATTTGCCTGGAAAGTCAGCCTACACGCTTAAACCGGGACAACCGTCGCCCGGCCGACATAGCCTTCTCCGTCCCCCCTTCGCAGTAACACCAAGTACAGGAATATTAACCTGTTTCCCATCGACTACGCCTTTCGGCCTCGCCTTAGGGGTCGACTCACCCTGCCCCGATTAACGTTGGACAGGAACCCTTGGTCTTCCGGCGAGCGGGCTTTTCACCCGCTTTATCGTTACTTATGTCAGCATTCGCACTTCTGATACCTCCAGCATGCCTCACAGCACACCTTCGCAGGCTTACAGAACGCTCCCCTACCCAACAACGCATAAGCGTCGCTGCCGCAGCTTCGGTGCATGGTTTAGCCCCGTTACATCTTCCGCGCAGGCCGACTCGACCAGTGAGCTATTACGCTTTCTTTAAATGATGGCTGCTTCTAAGCCAACATCCTGGCTGTCTGGGCCTTCCCACATCGTTTCCCACTTAACCATGACTTTGGGACCTTAGCTGGCGGTCTGGGTTGTTTCCCTCTTCACGACGGACGTTAGCACCCGCCGTGTGTCTCCCGTGATAACATTCTCCGGTATTCGCAGTTTGCATCGGGTTGGTAAGCCGGGATGGCCCCCTAGCCGAAACAGTGCTCTACCCCCGGAGATGAGTTCACGAGGCGCTACCTAAATAGCTTTCGGGGAGAACCAGCTATCTCCCGGTTTGATTGGCCTTTCACCCCCAGCCACAGGTCATCCGCTAATTTTTCAACATTAGTCGGTTCGGTCCTCCAGTTAGTGTTACCCAACCTTCAACCTGCCCATGGCTAGATCACCGGGTTTCGGGTCTATACCCTGCAACTTAACGCCCGGTTAAGACTCGGTTTCCCTTCGGCTCCCCTATACGGTTAACCTTGCTACAGAATATAAGTCGCTGACCCATTATACAAAAGGTACGCAGTCACCCTCTTACGAAGGCTCCCACTGCTTGTACGTACACGGTTTCAGGTTCTGTTTCACTCCCCTCGCCGGGGTTCTTTTCGCCTTTCCCTCACGGTACTGGTTCACTATCGGTCAGTCAGGAGTATTTAGCCTTGGAGGATGGTCCCCCCATCTTCAGACAGGATATCACGTGTCCCGCCCTACTCATCGAGCTCACAGCCTGTGTGCCTTCGTGTACGGGGCTGTCACCCTGTATCGCCGGCCTTTCCAGACCGTTCCACTGACACACAAGCTGATTCAGGCTCTGGGCTGTTCCCCGTTCGCTCGCCGCTACTGGGGGAATCTCGGTTGATTTCTTTTCCTCGGGGTACTTAGATGTTTCAGTTCCCCCGGTTCGCCTCGTTAGCCTATGTATTCAGCTAACGATGATGCACCGAAGTGCACCGGGTTTCCCCATTCGGACATCGCCGGTTATAACGGTTCATATCACCTTACCGGCGCTTTTCGCAGATTAGCACGTCCTTCATCGCCTCTGACTGCCAGGGCATCCACCGTGTACGCTTGTTCGCTTAACCTCACAACCCGAAGAAGTCTTCGTGCTGCGAGTTTGAGAGACTCTGACACACCGCGCATTTCTTATTACGGAGAAATGCAGCAGCATGTCTGTTTCAATTTTCAGCTTGTTCCGGATTGTTAAAGAGCAAATATCTCAAACGTGACTTTACAGTCAGTTTTGAGATATCAATCGGTAACGCCTTTCACTCATTACCAGCAGGTGGCGTCCCTTAGGGGATTCGAACCCCTGTTACCGCCGTGAAAGGGCGGTGTCCTGGGCCTCTAGACGAAAGGGACTTCGCTTTCGCAGACAACCCTGCTTCTTTACTTTCTATCAGACAATCTGTGTGAGCACGCGAGGTTGTATCTTTCAGGTAAGGAGGTGATCCAACCGCAGGTTCCCCTACGGTTACCTTGTTACGACTTCACCCCAGTCATGAATCACAAAGTGGTAAGCGCCCTCCCGAAGGTTAAGCTACCTACTTCTTTTGCAACCCACTCCCATGGTGTGACGGGCGGTGTGTACAAGGCCCGGGAACGTATTCACCGTGGCATTCTGATCCACGATTACTAGCGATTCCGACTTCATGGAGTCGAGTTGCAGACTCCAATCCGGACTACGACGCACTTTATGAGGTCCGCTTGCTCTCGCGAGGTCGCTTCTCTTTGTATGCGCCATTGTAGCACGTGTGTAGCCCTGGTCGTAAGGGCCATGATGACTTGACGTCATCCCCACCTTCCTCCGGTTTATCACCGGCAGTCTCCTTTGAGTTCCCGGCCGAACCGCTGGCAACAAAGGATAAGGGTTGCGCTCGTTGCGGGACTTAACCCAACATTTCACAACACGAGCTGACGACAGCCATGCAGCACCTGTCTCAGAGTTCCCGAAGGCACTCCCGCATCTCTGCAGGATTCTCTGGATGTCAAGACCAGGTAAGGTTCTTCGCGTTGCATCGAATTAAACCACATGCTCCACCGCTTGTGCGGGCCCCCGTCAATTCATTTGAGTTTTAACCTTGCGGCCGTACTCCCCAGGCGGTCGACTTAACGCGTTAGCTCCGGAAGCCACGCCTCAAGGGCACAACCTCCAAGTCGACATCGTTTACGGCGTGGACTACCAGGGTATCTAATCCTGTTTGCTCCCCACGCTTTCGCACCTGAGCGTCAGTCTTCGTCCAGGGGGCCGCCTTCGCCACCGGTATTCCTCCAGATCTCTACGCATTTCACCGCTACACCTGGAATTCTACCCCCCTCTACGAGACTCAAGCTGACCAGTTTCAAATGCAGTTCCCAGGTTGAGCCCGGGGATTTCACATCTGACTTAATCAACCGCCTGCGTGCGCTTTACGCCCAGTAATTCCGATTAACGCTTGCACCCTCCGTATTACCGCGGCTGCTGGCACGGAGTTAGCCGGTGCTTCTTCTGCGGGTAACGTCAATTGCTGCGGTTATTAACCACAACACCTTCCTCCCCGCTGAAAGTACTTTACAACCCGAAGGCCTTCTTCATACACGCGGCATGGCTGCATCAGGCTTGCGCCCATTGTGCAATATTCCCCACTGCTGCCTCCCGTAGGAGTCTGGACCGTGTCTCAGTTCCAGTGTGGCTGGTCATCCTCTCAGACCAGCTAGGGATCGTCGCCTAGGTGAGCCGTTACCCCACCTACTAGCTAATCCCATCTGGGCACATCTGATGGCATGAGGCCCGAAGGTCCCCCACTTTGGTCCGTAGACGTTATGCGGTATTAGCTACCGTTTCCAGTAGTTATCCCCCTCCATCAGGCAGTTTCCCAGACATTACTCACCCGTCCGCCACTCGTCAGCAGAGCAGCAAGCTGCTCCCTGTTACCGTTCGACTTGCATGTGTTAGGCCTGCCGCCAGCGTTCAATCTGAGCCATGATCAAACTCTTCAATTAAAAGTCTGATGCTCAAAGAATTAAACTGTTAGTTCGTAATGAATTAACTGTTGTTCACTTGAGACTTGATATTCGTTTATCGTCCGTAGACGTTAAGATATCAGTGCCCCGAGTGCCCACACAGATTGTCTGATAAATTGTTAAAGAGCGGTGCGACGCGGCCTTCAGCCTGCTGTCGCGAGGTGGCGTATATTACGCTTTCCTCTTTCAGAGTCAAGCGTTTATTTTCGCTTTCGTCTGCCTGACGGGCCGGCTCGTTTGCCGTTGTGCCGTGTCAGTGGAGGCGCATTATAGGGAGTTCTTTCCGCCTGACAACCCCTAATTTCAAAAAACTTTTCAACCGTCTCTTTTTTGTGCAAAAAACCTTTAGAGTGGCAGTTTTTCGAGCTTATTGAAGCCGTAACGCTGCAAAACGGACATTAACTGCGCAACTTCCGGCGTTAATGCCATACAGTAAGCAATATTCTCATCAGAAGAAGACGCATCCGGTGCTTCATGCTCCAGCAGCCACGCGGTGCGTCTGGCAATCGCCGCGCCCGAATCCACCAGCCGTGTGCCTTCCGGCAGCACCTGCAACAGCTCGTCGGCCAGCAGCGGGAAGTGCGTACAACCGAGCACAACGGTATCCGGCGGCTCCGGCATACGCAGCCACGGGCGCAGCACGCGGCGCAGCGCCTCCAGAGAGACCGGTTCGCCGTGCAGTTTCGCCTCAGCAATTTCCACCAGCTCCGCCGAGCCCAGCATTTCTATCTGGCATTCATTGGCGAAGCGCGCAATCAGCTCATGCGTATAAGGACGCTTAACGGTGCCACGGGTCGCGAGCAGCCCTACCACACCGTTCGCCGTCAGACGCGCAGCCGGTTTGATAGCAGGCACTACGCCCACCACAGGAAACGCGAATTTTTCACGCAAGGCAGGGAGAGATACCGTACTGGCAGAGTTGCAGGCGATAACGGCGAGCGCCAGGGGGTAGCGCGCCTGAACGGCAGTCACAATTTCGACCACACGCTCAACGATAAACGCTTCGCTTTTCTCGCCATAGGGGAATGCAACGTTATCGAAAGCGTAGATGTAATGCAGATCCGGCAGGAGATGCCGGATCTCATCATAAACAGAAAGCCCACCCACGCCGGAATCAAAAACCAGAATGGTTGGGCGGGCCTCAGAAGGTGTAGCTGCCTGACAACGTGTATTCTCGTCCTGCAGTCGCGTAGCCATAAGCCGTCTCGTAATCTTTATCGAACAGATTAGCTATTTTACCACGAACTGTAAGGTGAGAGGTGACCGGATACGAAACCGCGACATCCCAAAGGCTGACGCCGCCGAGCTTCACTTTTTTTGATGGGATAGCATTAAAATTAGTATCGTCACGCTCGCCGATATACTGGTAAGTGACATCCCACCCAAAGTCTGAGACTTCACCGCTGAGATCGTATTTCACCTGTTGTCTGGCGCGGCGCTGTAAACGCTCATGAGTTTCATCATCACGCGGATCGATATACTGCAACGTAAGCTGATGACTTACAGGCCCGGTGGTCAGATTGCCAGTCCACTCCACTCCTTTAATCGTGGCGGATTTGACGTTGTAATAAGCGTTATTGTTATAGCTTATCAGGTTGTCAATCTTGTATCGCCACGTCGACAAGCGCCAGTCCAGAGGACCGGTTACCCCTTCAATGCCTGCTTCCCACTGTCTGGATTTTTCCGGCTGAAGATCCGGGTTGGACGCAATATGATACTGCGGCGACCCAAACTGCTGGGTCAGGCCCGGCGCCAGAAACCCTGTACCATATGAAAGGGTGGCGCGGTAGCCATCCACAAACTCCCATCCAGCAGCGGTCTGCCAGGTGCCATGCCAGCCAAACTGCTCATCATGATCTTCACGACCTGACGCTTCGAGCGTGACATTATCAAGCACCTGTTGCTGGCCGGTAAGGTAAATCCCCGTGGTATCGCGTTTATAGCGGTCAGTATCAGCCTGCGTGACTGACGTGAGTTTTTCTTGCTTCCAGTCCACTCCGGCACTGACAGAACCGTGACCGACAACAAGGTTGTTACCCCACTGAATATAACGCTGTTCCATGCGATCAAGCGTCGTGCCATCCTGGTAACGGCCATAAAGGCTGCTGTAGTTATAGCTTTTCAGCTTCTGGAAACTGGCGATGAGCTGAGAAGAGTAGATGTCGGCGTTATAGCGTAATCCGGTGTCCCAGGACTGATTGTCATACTGGTTTTCATCCGCGCTGAATGCCGGAGAAAACGGCGGGCTGCCCACATCGAAATCGGCGTTATTGGCATAACCATAGCCGCGAAAGAAACCCTCAACGTTGTCAGAGAAATGATGTTGAAGGCTGCCAAAAAACGTTTTATTACGATAACCGTCGCGGTCGCTGTCATGGCTCCATGTCGATCCCGGCTGAACGTTAAACCCGTGAGTCGTCTGATACGCGCCTATCGCCGTTACCACCGTGTCGCCAAAACGCTGACGCAGCGTGCCCGAATATTCCTGATAGCCCTTAGAACCGACGCCAGCATCAATCCGTAACACTTCATCATCACTCTGCGTGATGATATTAATCACGCCCCCAATCGCTCCGGAGCCATATACCGCCGAACGCGGCCCGCGAATAAACTCAATACGCTGAATTAGCGACACCGGGATTTGATAAAGATTGGAGTCATTGGAAAGGTTTGGGCGAGAAACTGGCACGCCGTCCATCAGGATGAGCGCGTGGCGTGAATCCGTGCCGCGGACATAAACGGAAGCGAGTTGCCCCATTCCCCCGTTTTGTGAAATATCCACGCCAGGCAAACGACGCAGCACATCCAGCACTGTCTTAGACTGCCATTTATCGATTTGCTCACGCGTCACGACATCAGTCGGCGCCAGCACTGTATTGACCGGTTGCTGAAAACGGTTGGCGGTCACCACCAGAGAATCTGAGCCGCTATCCTGCGCCCAGCCAGAAAACGCCGTGACGGAAAGCGCCGTCAGCAGCGAGATTTTTTTTATCATCATTAATATAAGCATCCGCTTAACGTATAGGATGCCGCAGGCGCACTTAATAGAACGCGATAAGCGCGCGAGATGCGACGTGACTCCGGCAGGTCTTCGGGCTTGGAGGTGTGTTACGGATGAGGACTTCCCACCGGCGGGCCGGCAGTGTCTGCGAACGCGTTCATCCCACCTGTCTTTACCGCTGCGCGTCAGCTCCAGATTCGCACTGGATTCCCTTTTCACTCACATGAGACCGGAAACGGCATGCTACATGGAGCGCCAGACAGAAGTCCAGACTTCCATCTGTGATGATGCAAAAACAATCAACGCTGGACATCACGCCCGCATTCCCTACAATCCCGGCGTAAATTTTTATCACCCCAGGACGCATGATGACCCCTGAACATCTCCCTATCGATCAATACGACGCACAGCTGGCCGAAAAAACAGAGCGCCTGCAAAGCATGATGGCGCCTTTCGCCGCGCCAGCGCCGGAGGTGTTCCGCTCGCCGGTAAGCCACTACCGCATGCGCGCCGAGTTCCGCCTCTGGCATGACGGCGACGACCTCTATCACATCATTTTCGATCAGGAGACGCGCAGCCGTATTCGCGTCGACAGTTTCCCGGCGGCGAGCGAGCTGATTAACGCCCTGATGCCGCGCATGATCGCAGGCATTCGCGACAACCGCACGCTGCGCCATAAGCTGTTCCAGATTGACTACCTGACCACCCGCAGCCAGCAGGCGGTCGTCTCGCTGCTCTATCACCGCGCGCTGGATGACGCCTGGCGTGAAGAGGCGACGCGTCTTCGCGACGCGCTGCGCGCCGGCGGCTTCGACGTCCACTTCATTGGCCGCGCGACGAAAACCAAAATCATGCTCGATCAGGATTACATCGACGAGCGCCTGCCGGTCGCGGGCACAGAGATGATTTACCGCCAGGTGGAGAACAGCTTTACCCAGCCAAACGCGGCGATGAACATTCATATGCTGGAGTGGGCGCTGGATGTCACGCAGGGTTCAAAGGGCGATCTTCTGGAGCTTTACTGCGGTAACGGCAACTTCTCGCTGGCGCTGGCGCGCAACTTTAACCGCGTGCTGGCGACAGAAATCGCCAAGCCGTCCGTCGCCGCCGCGCAATACAACATTGCGGCCAACCACATCGACAACGTACAGATTATCCGCATGGCGGCGGAAGAATTTACCCAGGCGATGAACGGCGTGCGTGAATTTAACCGTCTGCAGGGGATCGACCTGAAAAGCTATCAGTGCGAGACGATCTTTGTCGATCCGCCGCGCAGCGGGCTGGATCAGGAGACGGTCAAAATGGTGCAGGCGTATCCGCGTATCCTTTATATCTCCTGCAACCCGCAAACACTTTGCGAGAACCTCGACACGCTAAGCCAGACGCACCGCGTTGAGCGCCTCGCGCTGTTCGATCAGTTCCCTTACACCCACCACATGGAATGCGGCGTGCTGTTAACGCGCCGCTAATAAAAAGGGCGCCGCGGCGCCCTTTCTTTACTCTTCGTAGCGCGCCTTGCGCTGACGCAGGCGAAAACCAATCCAGAACAGCAGCACCACCGATAACACCGACGGCAGGAAGTTAGAACCAATCGCCGGGTATTCGGCGCGCACCACGGCGCTGTACAGCAGCACGCCCAGAATAAAACAGGCGGCGGCGATGCCAGGCAAGCCCACCGGCATCGTGCGGTTAAGGTAACGCTGATGCAGACAGTACACCGTCAGCGCCAGGGAAATAATCGGGAAAATCGAGAAAGGCACGATGGAGCTAAACAGCGCCGCGCAGGTGCCGTTAATTGACAGGCCGGCTAACAGCGCCAGCAGCAGCGTACCCTTTTCTTGTGTCGTGTTTCTCATTGCTCGTCCTTCACTTATCGGAATTTTGCGCCATCTTTTCTTGTTCGCGACGGTACCAGTAGTAAGCGCCTTTGGAAATCATGCGCAGCTGCAAGACCAGTCGCTCTTCTAATTGCCCGCGCTGTTCCGGGCTCACATCCAGCGCCTCAGCGCCAGCGCTAAAGACAATGGTCACCATCGCCTCCGCCTGAGCCTCGGTAAACGCGCGCGGCATATGATTTTCGAGTTCCAGATAATCGGCAAGTTCCGCGATGAAATGCTGGATTTCACGCGCCACGGCGGCGCGAAACGCCGCAGACGTGCCGGAGCGCTCACGCAGCAGCAGCCGGAAGGCGTTCGGGTTATTGCCGATAAACTCCATAAAGGTGGAAACCGACGTGCGGATCACGCTGCCGCCTTTAGCGATACGCTGGCGCGCCTGGCGCATCAGCTGGCGCAGCATCAGCCCGCTTTCATCCACCATCGTCAGACCCAGCTCATCCACATCGCGGAAATGCCGGTAAAACGAAGTCGGCGCGATACCGGCCTCGCGCGCCACTTCGCGCAGGCTCAGGCTGGCAAAACTTCTTTCCGCGCTTAGCTGACTAAACGCGGCTTCCACCAGCGACCGCCGGGTTCGTTCTTTTTGTTGCGCTCTGACGCCCATCACGTTGCCTGATTCCTTCCTGTTGAAACGGCACTATACCAGTTTTAAAACTACCGGGTTTATAACGGATTGTGAATGATTGTTTACGAAGCGGAGGCTACCAGAGATGGCAAAACGCACAGGGAGAATTGGGTTATTCTTTGGGTGATGTTACTATTCTGTTGCTTTTATGTATAAGAACAAGGTAAGCCTTACCATGCCACAAACCTACGATTATGATGTAATAGTGATTGGCTCTGGCCCTGGCGGCGAAGGCGCTGCAATGGGCCTGGTGAAACAGGGCGCCACGGTAGCCGTAATAGAGCGCTACCATAATGTCGGCGGCGGTTGCACCCACTGGGGCACCATCCCGTCGAAAGCGCTACGCCACGCCGTCAGCCGTATCATTGAATTTAACCAGAACCCGTTATACAGCGCCCACTCCCGTCCTCTCCGTTCCTCTTTCGCCGACATCCTCAACCACGCCGACAACGTGATCAATCAGCAGACCAACATGCGCCAGGGCTTTTATGAGCGCAACCGCTGCCAGATCCTGCAAGGCGACGCGCGTTTTATTGACGAGCATACGATTGAGCTGACCTGTCACGACGGCTCGATAGAGACCCTGACCGCAGAAAAATTCGTGATTGCCTGCGGTTCGCGTCCCTATCACCCGGACGATGTGGATTTCACCCACTCGCGCATCTACGACAGCGACTCCATCCTCAGCATGCACCATGAGCCACGCCACGTGATTATTTACGGTGCGGGCGTCATCGGCTGTGAATATGCGTCGATTTTCCGCGGGATGAACGTCAAGGTGGATCTCATCAACACCCGCGACCGTCTGCTGGCGTTTCTCGATCAGGAGATGTCCGATTCACTCTCATACCACTTCTGGAACAGCGGCGTCGTCATTCGCCACAACGAAGAGTATGAGCGTATCGAGGGCGTGGATGACGGCGTGATTGTGCACCTGAAATCAGGCAAGAAAGTGAAAGCTGACTGCCTGCTCTATGCCAACGGACGCACCGGCAACACCGATTCGCTGGCGCTGGAGAATATCGGGCTGGAGGCCGATGGCCGCGGGCTGCTGAAAGTCAACAGTATGTACCAGACCGCGTTGCCACACATCTACGCCGTGGGCGATGTGATCGGTTATCCGAGCCTGGCCTCCGCCGCCTACGATCAGGGCCGCATCGCCGCGCAGGCGCTGGTGCAGGGCGTGGCGTCGGCGCATCTGGTGGAAGATATACCAACCGGCATCTACACCATTCCGGAAATCAGCTCCGTCGGCAAAACCGAACAGCAGCTCACCGCCATGAAAGTGCCTTACGAAGTGGGACGCGCGCAGTTTAAACACCTGGCGCGCGCGCAAATTGTGGGCATGAACGTGGGCACGCTGAAGATTTTGTTCCACCGCGAAACCAAAGAGATTCTGGGGATCCACTGCTTTGGGGAGCGCGCGGCCGAAATTATTCATATCGGCCAGGCGATTATGGAGCAGAAAGGTGGCGGTAACACCATTGAGTACTTCGTTAACACCACCTTTAACTACCCGACGATGGCGGAAGCCTATCGGGTCGCCGCGCTGAACGGCTTAAACCGCCTGTTTTAACGCGCTGTCGAAACGGCCATCCATCTGTTTACGGATGGCCTCTGCGAGCTGCTCATAGCGGCTGCGCAGCGGCGAGCCCGGACGATACACCAGACCAATGGTGCGGCGCGGTTCCGGCTTCACGCAGGGCAGATAAACCACGCCGTCGCGATGACGTTCCGGCGGTACGGCGAGCGCAGGCAAAAGCGTAATGCCGCTGCCTGCCGCCACCATATTGCGCAGCGTTTCAAGACTGGTCGCGCGGAAATGCGTGTCTTCATCCGCGCCCGCTTCGAAGCAAAAGCCCATCGCCTGATCGCGCAGGCAGTGGCCGTCTTCCAGCATCAGCAGTTTTTCGCCCGCCAGTTCGCCCATCGGCACGCGATCGCGTCCGGCCCACGGGTGATCTTCATAGACCGCCAGCAGCATCGGCTCATCAAACAGCGGCACTTCGATAAAGGCTTCGCTCTCTTTCACCAGCGCAAGGATAGCGCAGTCGAGCTTGCCGCTGTCGAGCTGGGCCAGCAGTTGATGCGTCTGCGCTTCATGCAGATACATTTCGAGTTTGGGGAACGTCTGGTGCAGCATCGGGATGATTTGCGGCAGCAGATAAGGGCTGATGGTCGGGATAAGGCCAATATGCAGCGGGCCTGACATGGTTTCGCCCTGCTGGCTCGCCATCTCCTTCAGCACTTTGACTTCACGTAAAACGGTACGCGCCTGGTCTACCAGCAGCAGCCCCGCCTGCGTGAACAGCACTTTGCGGCTGGTGCGTTCCAGCAGCATCACGCCGAGTTCATCTTCAAGCTTACGGATTTGACCGCTCAGGGTTGGCTGACTCACGTGGCAGGCGTCCGCCGCACGCCGGAAATGGCGATGTTCGGCAAGGGCCACCAGGTATTCAAGATCACGAATATTCATTCTTCATCCTCCGCCGCCATGATAGTTCATGGCGATAGATAGCATAGCAACCAACGATTATCCCTATCAAGCACGAAAGTGAATAATAGCCTCAGCCGCGGAGAACATCACTCCTTACCCTCACTGAGTGATAACCCGCACACAGAGTCTCTCTGTTAGCCGTATAACTAAAGCCAACGTGAACTACTTAGCGGACAGTAAGTCCGCTTTTTTTTGCCTGCGTTTCGGGACGCATAAAAAAAGCCCGACATCCGCCGGGCTTTCTTCTGCCATTCGCTATTATGCCAGTCGCGCTTTCGCCGCGCTAATGGCCTGCGCCACCTGCACCGGCGACACGCCGCCCTGCGCCGCGCGCTTATCAAGACACGACTGAAGCGACAGCACCGGGTACACATCGTCACTGATTACCGGGCTGAATTTTTGCAGGTCGCCGAGCGCCAGATCTTCCAGCGGTTTGCCCTGACGAATCGCCTCCACCACCGCCTCGCCCACAATGTGGTGCGCTTCGCGGAACGGCACGCCTTTAGCGACCAGATAATCCGCCAGTTCCGTGGCGTTAGCGTAGCCCTGCTGCGCGGCTTCCTGGCAGCGCGGACGTTTCACCTGAATGCCGTCCAGCACCAGCGCCGCCATATGCAGGCAGTCAAGCCAGGTGTCGAGCGCGTCGAACAGCCCTTCTTTATCTTCCTGCATGTCTTTGTTGTACGCGAGCGGCAGGCCTTTCAGCGTCATCATCATGCCGGTGAGCGCGCCCTGCACGCGGCCGCACTTGCCGCGGATCAGCTCCAGCGCGTCCGGGTTTTTCTTCTGCGGCATTAACGAGGAGCCGGACGTCACGCGATCGGACAGCTCGACAAACCCCGCTTCGCCGGAGTTAAAGAAAATCAGGTCTTCGGCGAAACGCGACAGATGCACCATGCTGATGGCGGCGTCCGACAGCAGCTCCAGCACATGGTCGCGATCGGAAACGCTGTCCAGGCTGTTGCGCGTGGCGCTTGCGAAGCCGAGCCAGCCCGCCAGTTGTTCACGGTCGATCTCATACGCCGTACCGGCGAGCGCGCCGCTGCCAAGCGGGCTGACGTCCAGACGTTTCAGCGTATCCTTCAGGCGGCTTTCATCGCGCGCCAGCATTTCGACATACGCCAGGCACCAGTGCGCAAACGTCACCGGCTGGGCGCGTTGCAGATGGGTGTAACCCGGCATCACCGCGTCCTGGTTTTCCTCGGCGGTGACCACCAGCGCCTGCTGGAGCTGACGCGTGGCGCTCAGCAGCGCATGCACCTGGGTTTTGCACCAGAGCTTCAGGTCAGTGGCGACCTGGTCGTTACGGCTGCGTCCGGTATGCAGTTTTTTGCCGAGCGGGCCGACTTTGTCGATAAGCTTGCCTTCCACCCAGCTGTGAATATCTTCCGCGTCGCTTTCCAGAATCGCGTGCGGGTTTTCCAGCACCTCTTCCAGCAGCGTATTGAGCGCGCCTTCAAGCTGGCTCTGCTCCTGCGCGGTCAGTACGCCGACGGTGACCAGCGCTTTAGACCAGGCCACGGAGCCGATAATGTCCTGCTCGGCGAGTCGGTAATCAAAGCGCAGAGAGTCATTAAATTGTTTAAACCGCCCGTCTGCCGCCTGAGTAAAACGTCCGCCCCAAAGTGCCATAATCCGCTCCGTTATCTGTCTTGCAATGGCGGGGGTGCTTTGCTTCCCCGCACTACGACTGTTCTGGTTATCTCTTAAATGCGGGTGCGCTTCGCTTACCCGCCCTACAAACTACGACGGGGCGCTTCGCTTACCTGTGCTCCCCTTACCGGGCGTAGGGCGGGTAAGCGTCAGCGCACCCGCCATCCACGCAACGGCAGATTACTTCTTCAACTCATTCAGCGCACGGATGCGGGAAGAGAGGGAGAACAGACGGATAAAGCCGCCCGCGTGGCTGTGGTCATACACTTCGTCTTCGCCGAAAGTCGCGAACTCTTCGTTATACAGGCTGTTGGTCGATTTCTTCTGAATCGCGGTGACACGGCCTTTATAGAGCTCCAGCACCACTTCGCCGCTCACCTGCTCAGCCAGCGACTGCGCTGCCGCCTGCAGGGATTGACGCAGCGGGGCGAACCAGCGGCCATCGTACACCACGTAAGACATCTCAAGGCCCACCTGCTCGCGCCATTTAAAGCTGTCGCGATCCAGCACCAGTTGCTCAACGCCGCGCAGCGCCGCCATCATAATGGTGCCCCCCGGGGTTTCGTAGCAGCCGCGGGATTTGATACCCACCAGACGGTTTTCCACGATATCGATACGGCCCACGCCATGCTTCGCGCCGATTTTATTCAGCACTTCCAGGCAGCCAAACGGGGTCAGATGCTCGCCGTTAACCGCAACCACGTTGCCTTTCTCAACGGTCACGGTCACCTGCTCCGCCTCATCGGGCGCGTCTTTAGGATCGACCGTCCAGACCCAGCAATCCTGGTTCGGGGCATTCCACGGGCTTTCCAGCACGCCACCTTCGGTAGAGATATGCCAGGCGTTCTCGTCGCGGCTGTAGATTTTCTCAAGCGACGCGGTGGTCGGGATATCGCGCGCTTTCAGATAATCCAGCAGCGCCTCACGGGAACGCAGGTTCCACTCACGCCACGGGGCGATAACTTTCAGGTGCGGGGCCAGCGCCGCCCAGGCGGATTCAAAACGCACCTGGTCGTTGCCTTTACCCGTCGCGCCGTGGCACAGCGCGTCGGCGCCCACTTTCTTCGCCACGTCCACCAGCGCTTTGGCGATCAGCGGACGCGCCATTGAAGTGCCCAGCAGATAGCTGCCTTCGTACAGCGCGCCGGTTTGCAGCACCGGGTACACGTAATCTTTGATGAACTCTTCACGCGCATCGACCACATAGCACTCGGACGCGCCGGAGCGCAGCGCTTTCTGCTCAACGCCTTTCAGATCGTCACGATCCTGGCCGATATCGACCACGCAGGCGACCACGTCGCAGCCTTCATAGTTTTCTTTCAGCCACGGAATGATGGCAGAGGTGTCGAGGCCGCCGGAGTAAGCGAGAACCACTTTTTTGATGCCGTGATTTTGCATTGTCTTTTTCCTTTAAAAATTTGTAATCAGGCCAAAATGCGCGTGCCGATGGACACGCCATTAAACAGGGCGGGCAACTGCTCCGCGTGGCGCCAGGAGGCGATGTCCACCGGGCGGCCCAGCGTGCGGGCGGCGTCCAGCGCCGCATGCACTTTAACGATCATGCCGTCGGTGATGATGCCCTGGGCGATAAGCTGCTCGGCTTTCGCAGAGGTCATCTCAGCGATGCGCTGGCCTTTGCCGTCCAGAATGCCGCTCACGTCAGAGAGCAGAATCAGATCCGCGCCAAGCGTCGCCGCAAGCGCCGTGGCCGCCTGGTCGGCGTTCACGTTCATCAGGTCGCCGGTATCGGTGACGCCAATCGAGCTAATCACCGGCATAAAGCCGTTTTCCAGCAGCGTGTTAATCAGCTTCGGCGACCCCGGATGTGCCTGGCCCACATGGCCCAGTTCTTCATCCAGCGGCGTCACGCTGACGCTGTCGCCGTCGCCCAGAAACAGGCCGACGGAGGCAATACCGTGTTTTTTCGCCCAGGCGAGGAGCGTCTTGTTGGCGGTGCCCGCCAGCGCGCCGGTAATAATGTCGATTTGATCGGCAGGCGTTACGCGCAGGCCGTCTTTCTTTTTCACCGGCAGGTTGAGCTGCTTCATCAGGTCGTCAACGAGGCAGCCGCCGCCGTGAACGATGACCAGCGGGCGCTGATGCTCCTTGCGGTAGTTAACGAGGGCGGTAAAAAGACGCTCCAGCGCCTCTTCGCTGTCGAGCAACACACCGCCTAACTTAATGATTAACGGGTTCATCATCACACCTGACTCGGTTAAATAAGTGACTGCGTTTCGGCGAAGCCAAAACGAATATTCATACACTGCACCGCCTGCGCGGCGGCGCCTTTCAGCAGGTTATCTTCCGTGGCGACCACGATCAGATGTTCGCCCTGCACGGCGAAGCCGATATCGCAAAACGGCAGACCCACCACGTTTTTCAGCGCGGGCACGCCTTTGTCATACAGCCGCACCAGCGGTTTGTCGCCGTAAGCGTCCTGGAAGGTGGCGGCGACTTGCTGCGCGCTCACCCCCGGCTTCAGGCGACAGGTGATAGTTTCCAGAATGCCGCGCGGGAAGCTGCCGAGGTGCGGCGTGAAAATTACGTCCGCACCCAGGTGGCTCGCGATTTCCGGCTGATGGCGATGCGTAAAAATGCCGTAAGGCTGAAGGCTCACTTCGCAGAAGCTGTTGGAGATAGCCGCTTTCCGCCCCGCGCCGCTCACGCCGCTGGTGGCGTTAATCACCGGCCACTGGTTGAGATCCAGCAAACCCGCGTCAATCAGCGGTTTCAGCGAAAGCTGCGCCGCGGTCGGGTAGCATCCCGGCACCGCCACCAGCGTCGCTTCCTTCAGCGCATCGCGGTTCCACTCCGCCAGGCCATACACCGCCTGCGCCAGCAGCTCCGGGTGCTGGTGCGTGAATCCGTAAAATTTGTCGTAGAACGCGGCGTCGTTAACGCGAAAGGCGCCGGAAAGGTCAAACACCACGCAGCCCGCATCAAGAAACTGCGGCGCGAGATCGTGGCTGACCTCATGGGCGGTGGCGAGAAACACCACATCCACGCCGTCGGTGAACTCGCGAATGTCGCTCATCGGCTGCAGCGGCAGGTCAAGCACGCCTTTCAGCTGCGGATGCAGATCGGAGATTAACTTTCCCGCATCATTGCTTTGCGCTGAGACCGTCAATGCGGTTATGTTCATATGCGGATGGCGATTCACGTAGGTCGCAAGCTCTGCGCCGGCATAACCACTGGCGCCAACAATCAGCGTGTTCAACATCGGGGCTGGATACCTTCTACCGTCATGTATTTCAGGCGCGGGCCTCCGGGCCGTTGCCGCGTCCGCGAGCGTATCGTCTTCACCGGAACCCGGCGGTTCCCTTACGCTCAACGTTAATGTATTTTTATTCATAAATACTGCATGAATATTGATACTATCACGACCTGAGGTCTGTCAACAGTGAAAATGAAATTACCGCCATTTATCGAGATTTACCGCGCGCTTATCGCCACACCTTCCATCAGCGCCACCGACAGCGCGCTCGATCAGAGTAATGCGACTTTAATCAATTTGTTGGCGGGCTGGTTTGGCAGTCTCGGCTTCCAGGTCGAAGTGCAGCCGGTTCCCGGTACGCGCAATAAATTCAATATGCTGGCGAGCACCGGCAGCGGCGCAGGCGGCCTGTTGCTGGCCGGGCATACCGATACCGTGCCTTTCGACGACGGGCGCTGGACGCGCGACCCTTTCACGCTGACCGAGCATGACAATAAACTGTTCGGCCTCGGCACCGCCGATATGAAAGGCTTTTTCGCGTTTATTCTTGATGCGCTGCGTGACGTGGATGTGACGCAGTTGAAAAAACCACTCTATATCCTGGCGACCGCCGATGAAGAGACGAGCATGGCGGGCGCGCGCTATTTCGCCGAAACCACTGCCCTGCGCCCGGACTGCGCCATCATCGGCGAGCCGACGTCGCTCCAGCCCATCCGTGCCCATAAAGGCCATATTTCCAGCGCCATTCGCGTACAGGGGCAATCCGGTCACTCCAGCGACCCGGAACGCGGCGTGAATGCCATTGAACTGATGCATGACGCCATCGGGCGCATTATGCAGCTGCGCGATTCGCTCAAAGAACGCTATCACTATGACGCGTTTACGGTGCCTTACCCGACGCTTAACCTCGGCCATATCCACGGCGGTGATGCGTCGAACCGTATTTGCGCCTGCTGCGAACTGCATATGGATATTCGTCCGCTGCCAGGCATGACGCTCGACGATTTAAGCGGGCTTCTGAACGAGGCGCTGGAGCCGGTAAGCCTGCGCTGGCCGGGCCGTCTGACGGTGTTTGATCTGCATCCGCCAATCCCTGGCTACGAATGTCCGCCAGATCATAAGCTGGTGCAGGTGGTGGAAAATCTGCTCGGCGCGCAAACCGATGTGGTGAACTACTGCACCGAAGCGCCGTTTATTCAGACGATTTGCCCGACGCTGGTGTTAGGCCCCGGCTCGATTAATCAGGCTCACCAGCCGGATGAATATCTGGAAACGCGGTTTATCAAGCCGACCCGTGAGCTGATTTCGCAGGTGGTGCATCACTTCTGCTGGCACTGAATGCCCTGAATATCACGGTGGATGCGCTGCGCTTATCCACCCTACGAAAATCCATATCTCATCCCCTAGGGCGGGTACCCGCCGTTGTAACACCGCCCTTTCACCGTAGGGCGGGTAAGCCATGCGCACCCGCCGTTGTAGCACCGCCCTTTCACCGTAGGGCGGGTAAGCCATGCGCACCCGCTAGTCCGCTCGTCACATGCAGCCCATTTCACTGCTTTTACGCCCTGCCGCAGCGCGTGTGACTGCACATCGCGCCGCTCGCCTGCACGCTATCTTCATAAGCGTTACTTATCTGCAATAACGTGAATTAACTTTCATAAATTGCCGCACTTTATTCACCTGCTGAAGCGATTTCGCAGCAATTGACGAACGGGATTTCACGTGGCTTTATAAAAGACGACAAAGAGCTATGTCCGAAAGATTTCAAGTTGCAGCAAGGCGGCAAACGAGCCCATCCCAGGGAGCTTACATAAGTAAGTGACCTGGGTGGGCGAGTGCAGCCAACACAGCTGCGGCTTGAAAGATACAGGACATTTACAAGTGAGATGGGGTGTCTGGGGTTATATGAACGAACAATATTCCGCTTTGCGAAGCAATGTCAGTATGCTCGGCAAGTTGCTCGGGGATACCATCAAGGATGCGCTGGGAGAAAACATCCTTGACCGCGTAGAAACAATCCGCAAGTTGTCGAAGTCGTCCCGTGCTGGCAATGAAGCAGACCGCCAGGCGCTGTTAACCACGTTGCAAAACCTTTCCAACGATGAACTGCTGCCGGTGGCCCGCGCGTTCAGTCAGTTCCTGAATCTGGCCAACACCGCCGAGCAATACCACAGCATTTCGCCGAAAGGCGAAGCCGCCAGCAATCCGGAAATTATCGCCCGCACCCTGCGCAAGCTTAAAGATCAGCCCGACATCAACGAAACCGCCATCCGTCAGGCCGTGGAATCGCTGTCGCTGGAACTGGTGCTGACCGCGCACCCGACCGAGATCACCCGCCGCACGCTGATCCACAAAATGGTCGAAGTGAACAACTGCTTAAAACAGCTCGACCACAAAGATATCGCCGACTACGAGCGCAACCAGATCATGCGCCGACTGCGCCAGCTTATCGCGCAGTCCTGGCACACCGACGAAATTCGCAAAAATCGCCCAAGCCCGGTAGACGAGGCCAAATGGGGCTTCGCCGTCGTGGAAAACAGCCTCTGGGAAGGCGTGCCGAATTATCTGCGCGAGCTGAACGAACAGCTGGAAGCGCATCTCGATTACAAACTGCCGGTGGATTTTGTGCCGGTGCGTTTCACCTCCTGGATGGGCGGCGACCGCGACGGCAACCCGAACGTCACCGCGGATATCACCCGTCACGTCCTTCTGCTGAGCCGCTGGAAAGCGACCGACCTGTTCCTGAAAGATATTCAGGTGCTGATTTCCGAGCTCTCGATGGTCGAGTGCAGCGACGCGCTGCGCGAATATGTCGGCACCGAGGGCGCACAGGAGCCTTACCGTTACCTGCTGAAAGGGCTGCGCGCGCAGCTGCTCGCAACCCAGGCCTGGCTTGAAGCGCGCCTGAAAGGCCAGAAGCTGCCGAAGCCGCAGGGCCTGCTGACGCAGAACGAACAGCTCTGGGAGCCGCTCTACGCCTGTTATGAATCGCTCGTCGCCTGTGGTCTTGGGATCATCGCCAACGGCGAACTGCTCGACACGCTGCGCCGCGTGAAAGCCTTCGGCGTGCCGCTGGTGCGTATCGATATCCGTCAGGAGAGCACCCGCCACACCGAAGCGCTGGGCGAGCTGACCCGTTATCTCGGCATTGGCGACTACGAAAGCTGGTCGGAAGCCGATAAACAGGCGTTCCTGATCCGCGAACTGAACTCCAAACGTCCGCTGCTGCCGCGCCAGTGGGAGCCGAGCGACAACACCCGCGAAGTGCTGGAAACCTGCAAAGTCATCGCCGAAGCGCCGAAAGGCTCGATCGCCGCTTATGTGATTTCCATGGCGAAAACGCCATCCGACGTGCTGGCCGTTCACCTGCTGCTGAAAGAAGCGGGCATTGGCTTTGCGCTGCCGGTTGCTCCGCTGTTTGAAACGCTCGACGACCTGAACAACGCCAACGACGTGATGACCCAGTTGCTGAATATCGACTGGTATCGCGGTTTTATTCAGGGCAAACAGATGGTGATGATTGGCTATTCCGACTCCGCGAAAGACGCGGGCGTGATGGCCGCCTCCTGGGCGCAGTACCAGGCGCAGGACGCGCTGATCAAAACCTGCGAAAAAGCAGGCATCGCGCTGACGTTGTTCCACGGTCGCGGCGGCTCTATTGGCCGCGGCGGCGCGCCGGCGCACGCTGCCCTGCTCTCCCAGCCGCCGGGCAGCCTGAAAGGCGGCCTGCGCGTGACCGAACAGGGCGAGATGATCCGCTTTAAATATGGTCTGCCGGAAGTCACCATCAGCAGCCTGTCGCTTTATACCAGCGCCATTCTGGAGGCCAACCTGCTGCCGCCGCCGGAGCCGAAAGCCGCCTGGCGTCACATCATGGATGAGCTTTCCGACATCTCCTGCACCATGTACCGCGGCTATGTGCGCGAAAACAACGATTTCGTGCCGTACTTCCGCTCGGCAACGCCAGAACAAGAACTTGGCAAACTGCCGCTCGGTTCACGTCCGGCCAAGCGTCGCCCGACCGGCGGCGTGGAATCGCTGCGCGCCATTCCGTGGATTTTCGCCTGGACGCAAAACCGTCTGATGCTGCCCGCCTGGCTTGGCGCGGGCGCCGCGCTGCAAAAAGTGGTGGAAGATGGCAAACAGGACGAGCTGGAAACCATGTGCCGCGACTGGCCGTTCTTCTCCACGCGCCTCGGCATGCTGGAGATGGTCTTCGCCAAAGCGGATCTGTGGCTGGCGGAATACTACGATCAGCGTCTGGTGAAAAAGGAACTCTGGCCGCTCGGCCGTGAGCTGCGTCAGTTGCTGGAAGCCGACATCAAAGTGGTGCTGGATATCGCCAACGACTCGCATCTGATGGCGGACCTGCCGTGGATTGCCGAGTCCATCCAGCTGCGTAATATCTACACCGACCCGCTGAACGTGCTTCAGGCAGAGCTGCTGCACCGTTCACGTCTGGCGGAAGAAGAAGGCAAACCCGCCGATCCGTGCGTTGAACAGGCGCTGATGGTCACCATTGCAGGCGTCGCGGCAGGGATGCGCAACACGGGCTGATGTCGCGCCTCAGAGGATAAAAAGCCCCGGCATGCCGGGGCTTTTTTATGGGCGCAACGGTCAGCGTCAGTAATAGAGCACCGTAAACGTAATCGCGCCGTTTGCTTTGCCGGGGCGCATACGGTCTTCCGTTTGGACATAACGCGCCACAAACGGAATGCGGTGCGTGTTGACATCATCCGTGCTCAGATTCCAGTAGTTATTGGTATAGGTGTTCAGCGCCATCGGCTCATGCGTCGCATCCGACACGTTGCCTTTGGCTATCTGAATCCCGATCCCGCTGGCGCTGTCGCTGCCAGGCGTCACGGAGAAGATACCGTTGTTCGCATCAATCACCGTCGTGGAAGGCTTCATCGTGATCCACACCGGGTTTGGCGAGGCGTTACCCATCGTCGTGATGCCGCTGTCATTCGCGTCAATATTGGTACGAATACCCCAGGCGCGCGGGCAGTTGGTCAGGGTAATCGACGCATCGCGCCACTCTGTCCCGCTTCCTACGCCGCTGAAATCATTCTCCGCGCTCCAGGTGCCAAGCTTCACATTCACATCCGGCGTGGTACAGGAGAGCGCGGCGATATTGACAGAACCAGTAAAATTGATTTTCAGCGCGTTAAGCGGACTGCCAGCGGCGCCTGACGCGATGAAGTCAATCGCCATCGACGGCAGATCCTGGCCGTTCACATATCCCGGCTGAATAGGGCCGGTTTTGATGAGATAGAGCCAGAACTCACTGTTCACCGTATGGTTCACGTTCTGATTGGGTTCAGGTCGAATGGTATCGATGTAATAGGTTCCCGGAATAGCGATGTTTTTGTCACCCTGCGCCCATACCGCGACCCCCACGCCCGGCAGGTTAGTGTCCCAGACTTTGTTGGGGAACGGCGAGCCGCTCCACGGTGAGAGCGCGTGCGGCGTGCTGGTCCAGTGATAATCATACGAAACGTCGTACGGAATGCTGTCGGTCGAGAGACAGTCAATCTTGACCGGCGCGCTGGGCATGTAATGCAACCGGTAGAGCGTGCGCCCGTCAGAGGCGTCAGAGCCGACGGAAATCGTCCCGTTAATCGGCAGCGTCACGTTCACCGCGTGCGATCCGGTGTGATAAGAACAGGAGGTAGAAGCCAGCGCGTCTCTGCTGAATAGCAGCAGCAGAAGCATCCCGGCTCCGAGAGATAAAACGGTTTTCCTTACAGCCATAATTCCCTCTTTACAGTGCATCATTCCCGTCACAGGAAATAGGTGATTGGCCGGCCCGTCAGGCCGACGTTATCCGGCCGTGAGCGCCGTCTGCCGCCGCCGGTCGGTGGAGAGTTGCAGCGGCGATGAAGACGACGCCACGCCTGAGGGCGGCAGACACGGCGTCTCGAAACGCTGAATCGACTGGCGCTGTCCCTCCGCCTGCGGCATCAGCAAATAGCTGATAAGACACTGCATCCCTACGCTCTCGCCCCACTTAACCGTAAGCTGGCCCTGGTTGTTGCCAACGCGGGCATAAACCAGCCCGCCCTGTCCTGCCGAGCCCACCTGATTGCCTTCGGCATCAAACACCACCGCGCCGAACGGCACCGGTTCGCCCTGATAGTTCGACGCGATAAGTACCGGTGTGCCGGTATTGGTTTTGTAGGTGAGCTTCACCACTGCCCCAAGATACGGCGCTACTTTCTGCGACGTGTTCTCCAGCTCCACATTCACCGGCGCGGTTTTCGGATCGACCGTAATGTCGTTGAACTGGTACGGGTCGAGATACGGCACAGCGGCATAGCCACGTCCATCCACAAACACGCCAGGATAGGACGACACCGCCGCGCCGCGCGCGCCTTTCGCCTCAACCAGCGCGAAAGTGTCCGAGGTATAGGGCGTAAATGTCAGCCCACCGGAATGACCAAGAATGGTGCCGGTCGCGCCAAGCGACACGCTACTGTAGTGATCGCCCACGCTGTAGCCGCCACTCACTGAGGTAACCTGGCTGCGGTAATCGGCGTTAAACGAACCGCTGGTGCCTTGTCCCTGATCGCCGTTCATCGCGGTCACGCTGTAGTTCATCTGGTTATAATCGCCAAGCGAACCGGAAACGCCGACCTGCTGCCCGTCGTGGCCGTTGCTGTCGCGCGTCAAATCGATATGCGCGTGTGGCGTATGCTGTTCGAAGCCCTCGCCCAGCGGGAAGCTCATCGTCAGCAAATAGTTCGTCTGCCCTTCGTTCTCTTTGCTGTAGGTGCGGCTCACCGTCACGCCATACGTCAGGCTTTTATAGTTGTTGTTGTAACCGACCTGGAACTGTTTATCGGAGCCCGCTTTATTCCAGTAATCCTGTAACGAGCCGCTGAGATAAAACTGTCCCCAGCCGTCATCGAGCCCCTGGCTGACCGTTGCCACGAACTGATTTTTCATGCGCAGGATATTGTCTGGCGACTCGCCGCGATCGACCGCATCGCGCGTCAGCATGGCGGTCTGGAAATCCATATACTGACTGGTCGCGAAGCGATACGCCGCCAGTGAAATGTTGCTGCGCGTCTCCGTGATATCTTTGCTGAAGCTGATTTTATAGCTCTGCCCGCTCAGGCTGTCGGCTCGACGCTGGCCCAGGAAAGAGGTGCCGTTATCCAGATGCGTGCGCGCCTGCGTGACGTCCAGCGCCAGCGAGCCGATGGGCGTACCGAAAGCCATCCCGAACAGCAGCGCGTAATAGCCCTGGCTCACCTGCACGCCGCCGTAACTCGTCAGGCGGTTGGAGATCCCGTACTGGTAAGTGGCCTGATACAGCGCCGGTTTGGTGCGCAGCGAATCGTTGCGATATTCGCCTGCGACCACGGAATAACGCAGCGCGCCGGGGCGTAACTGCTGCGCCACCGAGGCATAAGGCACCTGGAAATGCTGTTCGCTGCCGTCGGCTTCATAAACCGTTACGTCCAGATTGCCGCCGTAGCCGGTCGGGTAGAGATCGTTAATCGCGAATTCGCCGGGCGCGACGGTGGTTTCATAAATGGTCTGCCCGCTCTGGCGCACCGTCACGCGGGCGTTAGTACGGGCGACGCCGCGGATATCCGGCGCGTAACCGCGCTGCGATTCCGGCAGCATCCGCTCGTCGCTCGCGACCTGCACGCCTTTGAAAGGCAGCGTGTCAAACACCTGGCCCTGGGTGCTGGTTTCCCCGATCAACGCGCGTCCTTTGATAACCGGAATATCGCGTTGCAAATAGGTGCTGATGCTGCTGTATTGCCGCTCGCCCTCTTCCATATAGCTGTAATAGCCGTTATGACGAAGATACCAGGCACCGACGTTCAGGCCGCCTTCAAGGCTTGAATAAAAGGAGTCGAGCGTTTTGCCATTCGCGTGGCTGGAATAACCATTCATGTTATACCCGAGCATCAGCGCAGGAATACCGCTGTCCCATAGCTCCGGGTTTACGCTTCCGCGCGCGTTATGCAGCAGGTAGATTTGCGGCACGGAAATATCGAGCCGCTGTTCGCTGGTATCAAAGGCGATTTCCGAATGCGGAAGCTTTTTCTCCAGATCAAGGCACTGTTCACCCTGCTGAAACGGCGTCAGGAAATCCTTAGGCAGTTTTTCATAATTAAACGGGATCGTTTTAATGAGGTCAGATGTCAGGCACACCCGGCTGGTTTTATCCGGCTGCGCCACGACATCGATTTCACTGGTGAGCGTCGCCTGGCCGTTGATATAAACCAGCGCACGATAGCGTCCCGGCAGCGCCGCCGCGCCATTAGCGAAACGGCTTAAATCTACCGAATTTTTATTTTCCAGGTTGAGGAAGATATTATCGAATTCGACATGCTCAGCAATATCGACCGGTTCTTGTTCAGACTTTCCCGGCAACTCCTGTGCCTTCCCCGGCGTCGCCAGCAGACAAATAATCACAGCCATTATGCCTGGAGAGAACGTCGCCGCCTCTCCCTGGCGAAACCTGTTTTTCATCGCGCTTCTCTTTTACGGTGATAGTTGAATAAACAGAGCGACGGCTTATTTCAGCGTCGCCTCGAATTCATTCAGCGCGCCATAATCATTCACAAAGACGCCTGCGAGTTTATTTCCCGGACTGCCAGGCAGTTTTATTGTCATGGTCGATTTCGGCGCAATCATGTCGGCATCGAGGGTTTTCCCGTTCACTGTCAGATTGACCAGGGAAATAAAATAGGGCGTGGGGTTTGCCGCTTCGATAGTCTGTCCATTGGCGCGCCAGGTGACATGGTTAACAGCGTCATTGGCATTGCCTTCAAGCCCTGCAGGGCGAAGGAATAATTTAATGCGCGAGCGAAACGCGACCTGTAAATAGTTATCGCTGAGCGTCGCTTTTTTAGCAGGAATTTCCAGCACGTTAAGCCAGTAAACCGATTCGCGATCGGCGGGCAATAATTTACCGGTAAACGTAATACGCAGCGTCTGGCCTTTATCTGGTTCAACCCGGTTAATCGGTGGGGTTAAAATAAACGGCACCTGTATGGTTTCCGGCGCGGCGTCGGCATTGCCGTTATCGATCCAGCTTTGAATCAATACGGGCGAGGTGCCTTTATTATCGAGTTTTACGCTAACCTCTGGCGCATCGCTCGGATAAATCACGCGGGTACCGGTAATAACGATACTGGCGATGGCCGCCGGGCAGGCAAACCCCATCACCAGTATGAAGAATGCGCTTTTCCAGGAAAGGGTATTCGCCATGTGATTCACTCCCTTGAAGAAATACAGGAGGGATGCCCCCTCCTGTCGCATTTTTTACTTATACATCAGTGAATAAACGACGCTGCTGTTAACCTTACCGGCCGTGGTGGCGTCTTCTGCGTAATATTCCACTGCGTAAGGCAGCGTGGCGGTGCCTTCGGTGGCGTCATACGTGACAAAGGTGGTTTTGGTGGACTGGCTGGCGTCGCCCGCTTTAATCACGTCGTAGGAAGTGCTGGAGCCGTCGCGCAGCTGGAGGCTGACTTTGGTGGCATTGTCTGCACCCGTAGCGTTTTTCAGACGCCCCGTGACCGGATCGACAGACGCACCTGCTTCAAAGTAGGCCGCCACAGTTTTCAGCGTGCCCGCACAGTTAGTCAGATCCATCACAAAATTGGTGCGGCCCGCCGTTTTACCGGCCGCATCAAGCTGATTAATCCCCATGGTTGGCAGTGTAATGGTCGCATCAGAACCCTGGCCGTCAACATTTACGTCGCATGAAGTTGCGGTCAGCTCTCCTTCAAAGGTAATTGTGCCGGTGGAAGCAGCCTGCGCGGTCACGGCAAATCCCATTGCCGCAGCTAAAGAAAGGCCAAGTGCTAACTTTTTCATATATCATCCTAATTACATTAAAAGTTAAGCTATTTATCAAAATAGCCGGACTATATTCACAGCCTGTGAATATAATTTTCGCCCCGAATGCGCCCTGCGTATCAGGACAAAGCTGGTGATCATCTGCTATAAAAATTCGCCCTGGACGGTTAATGGATTCGTTATCATTAGAGCGTCAGGGCAATGCTAATAAGCAACGTTATTAACCGCGTTACGATGATGGTGGCATTATAAAAAGCCCACTTCCAACAACAATAGACGAACCTATAACAGGTTCGATGATTAGATACAGTCACGCTAAAAAAGATCTTTAAAAATAACGGCATGAAAAATACCGAGCCAATTTCCTAAATACCAGGAAATCACAACCCTTATTAATCATAAAAAAGTAAAACACAGCAGAATTAACACTGAATGCACGGGCAATAACGCGCAAATTTAAAAATATTAACGCACCAGCAAAAGCATATTATTTTTATTCTGAATAGAATTCAGAACAAGAAATGAGAAAATCCAGGCATAGCGGGTTAATCTTTTCGTTGTTTATCTAACAACAACCCCTAATAACATGCGCACCATAAAAAAGGAGGCCCGTGGCCTCCTTTTTTGCATTACACGCTTAGGGTTACAGCGCCATATCGTGCTGCGGGCTGGATGCCTGCGCCGGTTTGGCTTCCGGTGTGGCGGGCTTCGCATCTTTCATCTGGATAACCGGCGGTTTGGTAAGCTGCAGCGTCGCTGCCGTCTCGTCCCATACCTGCTGGGTCAGCGCCACGTTGCCGTTCAGCTTCTGACCATAGCTCGGCACGATCTCACGCAGTTTGCTCTGCCAGGCTTCAGATTTGAACTGCTCCGGGAAGAGCTGCTTGATAACGTTGATAGAGATAGGTGCCGCGGTGGACGCGCCAGGCGATGCGCCAAGCAGCGCCGCCAGGGTTTTCTGCTGGTCGGTGACGATTTCGGTGCCAAGCTTCAGCACGCCGCCTTTCTCCGGATCTTTTTTGATGATCTGAACGCGCTGACCCGCCTGGATAAGCTTCCAGTCCTCTTTACGCGCCGTCGGGTAGTACTCTTTCAGCGCTTCAAAGCGGTCTTCATCGCTCAGCATGACCTGACCAATCAGGTATTTCACCAGATCGAAATTATCGAGGCCCACATCGGTCATCGGCATAAAGTTGCTGGTGGTGGTGGTGCTCAGCAGATCGAAGAACGAACCGTTTTTCAGGAATTTAGTGGAGAACGTCGCGAATGGCCCGAACAGCACCACGCGTTTGCCGTCCAGGAAACGGGCGTCGAGGTGCGGCACGGACATCGGCGGCGCGCCAACGGATGCCTGACCATAGACTTTTTCGCCATGCTGGCGGGCGATTTCCGGGTTCTCAGACACCAGGAACGAGCCGCCAACCGGGAAGCCTGCGTAGTTATCCGCTTCAGGAATACCGGTTTTTTGCAGCAGCTTCAGCGCGCCGCCGCCTGCGCCGATGAACACATATTTCGCGTCCACGGCGTGCTCTTTCCCGCTGTTTACGTCGGTTATCGTGACATGCCAGGAGTTATCGGCGTTGCGTTTAAAATCGGTAACTTCAGAGGAGGTTTCCAGCTTGAAGTTGCTGGTTTTTTTCAGGCTGCCCACCAGCTGACGGGTGATTTCGCCGTAGTTGACGTCGGTGCCGACCGGCGTCCAGGTCGCAGCGACTTTCTGCTTCGGATCGCGGCCTTCAATAATCAGCGGCGCCCATTTTTTGATTTGCTGCTGATCGGTGGAGAACTGCATTCCCTGGAACAGCGTGGTCTGCTGCAACGCCTGGTAGCGTTTGGTCAGGTACTCCACATTTTTATCGCCCCAGACAAAGCTCATGTGCGGCGTGGAGTTAATAAAGGAGTGCGGATCGTTAAGCACACCGCGCTTCACCTGAGAAGACCAGAACTGACGAGAAATCATAAACGCTTCATTGATTTCCAGCGCTTTGGTCACGTCAATCGAACCGTCTTCACGCTCCGGCGTGTAGTTCAGCTCCATGTTCGCGGAGTGGCCGGTGCCTGCGTTATTCCAGCCGTTGGAGGATTCAAGCGCCACGCCGTCCAGTTTTTCTACCATCAGCTGTTTCCAGTCTGGCTGGATTTCCTGAAGGACCGTACCGAGCGACGCGCTCATGATGCCGCCGCCAATCAGCAGGACATCGGTTTTTTCCGTGGTGTTTTCCGCATAAGCGGCTGAACTGACAAGTAAAGCAATAAGCGAGAAAGCCGGTGCGTGCTTTCTGCTGAGCGTTATTTTAGACATCACAATCAACTATCATTGAAAATTTAGCTGATTATTTTAACGCATCAATTAAACTTTTAAAATTATTAAAACAAAAAATTAACAACCGCAAAAAGCGTGCGGTTATATCAGACGTTTCGCAGAAAAATACACAAATAGCGACGAATCATTTCGTTAAAATAAACAACCGGTTCCGGTGATAAACGGAACCGAGATGTTGACGATTCGCACTGACAAAATAAGTCGTTATGCCACGACAGACATGACGGTTATGCGCGACGACGCGGGCTGGCGTCAGGCGTTAATGACTTTGCCAATCGCGTTAACGGCTTCGAGAATATTTTTAGCGTAGCCTTCAATCTCTTTGGTCAGCATCAGCGCCTCGCGCGAAATAGCCGTCGTGGACGCCACTTCTTTACCGCTGCGGCAGATAGAATCCAGCGCGCTTTTCGTCAGGTTATCGTTTTTCTCGGTGATGCGCGTTATTTTCCCGGTCGCGTCATCGATACGGTCAGCCAGTGATTTCACTTCGGTTGCGACCACAGAAAAACCTTTACCGGAATCGCCCGCGCGCGCCGCCTCCACCGAGGCGTTGAGTGACAGCAATTTGGTCTGCGTCGCTATCTGCGCAATCACCGATGACAGGTCCATAATGCTTTCCGAGTCGTTTTTCAGGTTGGTGACGATGCCGATAACCTGCTCCATATTGCTTTGGATATTCTCCATTGCCGTGACGCAGTCATCTAAGGTCTTTCTGATCTCAACCGTTTTGGTCAGCGTCTCGCGGGAGACCGCTTCCGCTCTTTCCGTCGCCTGACGCTCATCGCGGCTTTTCTGTACTTCCGCCGTCACGTCATAGGCGAATTTCACCACGCGATAAAGGCGGCCTTTATCGTCAAAAACGGGGCTGTAACTGGCGCGCAGCCAGAGTTCATGACGATGTTTAGTGACGCGGCGAAAATCCCCGGAGGCGAATTCCCCGTGGTTCAGTTTGCGCCAGAAATCGGCATACTCTGCGCTCATCGCGTAGTCGCGCTCGCAGAAGATACGGTGATGCTTGCCGATAATTTCGTTCAGCGTGTATCCGGAAGCCTTACAGAAATTCTCGTTCGCCGAGACAATATGTCCGTCCGGCGTAAATTCAATGATTGCCATAGAGCGGTGCGCCGCCTTGAGGATGGCGTCTTTGTTCAGCGCGTCATGGATCCTTCCTGAGATATCACGCGCCAGTTTAAGAACATACTCTACGTTGTTATTTTTACCGAGGACCGGAATATAATTCGCCTCCAGCCACATTTCGCTGCCATCTTTTTTATAGCGCTGGAATTTATCGCTGAAGGTTTCGCCGCGCCCAAGCCGTTGCCAGAACTGCTTATATTCAGGGCTGGCGGCATATTCCGGCGCGCAGAACATACGATGATGCTTACCCACCAGTTCATTAAGCGAATATCCCATAGCCGCCTGGAAAGCCGGATTCGCTTCCACAATCGTGCCGTCGGGGCGGAAAAGAATAACCGCCATATGCGCTTTTATCGCTGAGAACGCCGCGTCGTTTTTTAAAATATTCGTTATCTTGCTAATCATTATTGCTGTCCAGGAAGGTTTCTTACACAGCATATCGGCAATAATGAATAAGGCATAACGTGTATTTTTATATCGCTACGATAGCTACCAGCCCTGGTATTTTTAATAATAAAAAACCAGCAATAATAATATGCAGGCTAAGCGTCATAAATAGCAGTGACGGGTTTAAAACGCCTGCCCGCAAAGGTAAAAAGCACGGTGATTTAGCTTAAGAAAAAATAACCTGTACAAGGCATATTTCGGTTGTACAGGTTTATAAAAACCCTGAAATATATATTTTGTAACACTCTGGTTAGCGCCAGACAAAAAAGGAGGCTCGCGCCTCCTTGTCATCTTCGCAATAGCATTACGCTGTTTTCAGTTCCAGCGCCGGACGCACGCCCAGCGTGTGACAGATGGCGTAGCTCATTTCCGCGCGGTTAAGGGTATAGAAGTGGAAATCTTTCACGCCTTCGCGGCTTAAAATCTTCACCATGTCCATCGCGATGTTAGCGCCAACCAGTTTGCGGGTTTCGGCGTCGTCATCAAGCCCGGCAAACATCTGCGACATCCAGGACGGAATGCGCACGTTGGTCATGTCGGCAAACTTTTTCGCCTGCTTAAAGTTAGAGACCGGCAGAATGCCAGGGATGATTTCCACATCGATACCTGTAGCCGCGCAGCGGTCGCGAAAGCGCAGATAGCTTTCGACATCAAAGAAGAACTGGGTGATGGCGCGGTTAGCGCCCGCGTCGATTTTACGGCGCAGATTCAGCAGATCCGCCTGCGCGCTTTTCGCCTCCGGGTGTACTTCCGGATACGCCGCGACGGAGATATCGAAATCGGCCACTTCTTTTAACAGCGCCACCAGATCGCTGGCGTACATTTCCGGTTTGCCGCTGCCAGCAGGCAGGTCGCCGCGCAGCGCGACGATGTGGCGAATGCCGTTGTTCCAGTAGTCGCGCGCGATGGTACGCAGCTCATCAGGCGTCGCGTCGATGCAGGTGAGGTGCGGCGCGGCTTCAAGGCCGGTGCGGTCTTTAATGCCTTTGATGATGCTGTGGGTGCGGTCGCGCTCGCCAGAGTTAGCACCGTAGGTGACCGACACAAATTTCGGCTTCAGGCTGCTTAAGCGATCGATAGAGGACCAGAGGGTCTGCTCCATTTCACTGGTGCGCGGCGGGAAAAACTCAAACGAGACGTTAATCTGTCCCTGCACTTCTGCGAGGCTCTGATTCAGGGCCTCCCGCTGGTTGGCGTGAAAAAAGCTCATACCTTACCTCATCAATCGCTGTGTCGTAGGCGCGTGTGTTGACTTCTATACGTTTAGACGTCCAGATGTAAAAATGACGGAAAAGCCGGATGGCGTCAACAGGTAAATCATCACTTGATGTGAGTATTTTTCAGCGAAGTTGAAAAAGCTTCATGACGGGGAAATGCGCAAAGGTTGTACAGCGGAAGAAAGGCATGGGGGGTTATCTGGCATGGCGGATGCGCTGCGCTTACCCGTCCTACACAACAAAACGTATGAGTGAGGTAGGGTGGGTAAGCGAAGCGCACCCACCACGGTGAAATCAGAGCAACTGCGCCAGACGGTTAAGATCCGACTGAATCGCCCCGGCGGTCACGTCGCGCCCGGCACCGGGCCCGCGGATAACTAACGGGTTATCGCGATACCAGCGGCTTTCAATGGCGAACACGTTATCGCACGGCAGCAATGACGCCAGCGGATGCTCAGGACGCACCGCCTCAACGCCGACGCGCGCCTTGCCGTTGGCGTCAAAACGCGCCACATAACGCAGCACCAGGCCCAGCTCGCGCGCCGCCTCAAGACGTTGCACCATCTGCTCGTTCAGCGCGTCGCCATATTCAAAGAAGTGATCCACCGAACCCTCTTCGCACCCGGCCGGCACCAGCGACTCCACGCGCACCTGATCGGGCTCGATATCGTAGCCCGCCTCACGCGCCAGGATAACTAACTTGCGCATCACATCCTTACCGGAGAGATCCACGCGCGGATCTGGCTCCGTCAGCCCCTGCTGCCACGCCTGGTCCACCAGCTCGGTAAACGGCACCGTACCGTCGAACTGCAAAAACAGCCACGACAGCGTGCCGGAGAAAATCCCGCTGATAGAGAGAATCGAATCGCCGCTGTCGCGCAGATCGCGCACCGTGTGGTTGACCGGCAGCCCGGCGCCAACGGTCGCGTTATAGAGCCAGTGACGGCCCGTTTTCGCAAACGCGTCGCGGATCTGGCGGTAGTTCTGGCTGTTACTCGCGCCCGCCAGTTTATTGGCGCTGATGACGTGGAAACCGTAGCTGGCGAAATCGAGATACTGGTCCGCCAGATCCTGGCTTGCGGTCACGTCCAGCACCACTAAATCGTCATACGGGTGCGCGCGCATCCACAGGAACAATGACTCTTCATCCTGCTCCACCGCTTCGTCATTGAAGAACGCCAGCGCGCGGCTCGCATCGAGACCGTCGTAATTGAGCAGGCTGCGGCGGCTGTCCACCACGCCCGCCAGCACAAACTCAAGGCCGGTGCGGGCAGAGAGCGTCTCCTGCTCGCGGGCGAACAGCTCAAGCCAGCGCGAGCCGATATTCCCTTTACCGAACAGCATCAGCCCGATACGTTTTTCCGCGCGGAACAGCGACTGGTGCAGCCCCTGGATCAGGCTCTCCGTCGGGCCGGTACGCAGCACCGCCACCAGGCTAATGGCCTCTTCCGACTGCCAGATAAACTCTACCGGCTGATCTTTGAGCTGCTGCCAGAAACGGTGGCTGTGCAGCGGGTTGCGACACACGCCCGCCCCTACCAGCGCCACGAGCGCCAGCCCTTCACGCAGGCGCAGCTCGCCCGGCAGCGCGGCGTCTTCCAGCAGTTTGAGCGCGCTGCCAACCACTTCTGAGGTATAGCAGAGTTGCAGCAGGCGGCGGTCGGGATGCACGCCGACCGACAGCGGACGCAGCTGTGCGCGTCTTAAGAGCGCATCAACGTCTTTATGCGCCAGTTTGAAATCCTGGTGCGACGGCACTTCGAATTCGATAAGACAAACGTCGTCATGGCTGGTGACGATACGTGCGCCAGTGCCGGAAGCCAGCACGCGCTCAATGCGCGTGGAGCCTTGCTCCGGGCTGTAGCTGCAACGCAGCTGTAAATCGATATCGCTGCCGGAAACAGGCTGCAACGTGCGGGCGTGCAGCACAGGCGCGGCCAGACGCGCCAGCTCGCTCGCTTCGTCAAGGCGCAGCAGCGGCAGCAGGCAGGCATCTTTGACTTTGCGCGGGTCGGCGCTGTAAACGCCCGCCACGTCGCTCCAGATGGTGACGCGTGAGACACCCGCCAGCGCGCCGATTTGTGTTGCCGAATAGTCGGAGCCGTTACGGCCGAGCAGCACGGTTTCGCCCGCGTCGTTACGGCAGATAAACCCGGTGACGACTAAACGTTTATTCGGGTGCTGAACCAGCAACTGATGCAACAGCGGGAAAGAAAGGCCTTCGTTTACCTGCGGCTGCGCGGCGCGCTCTGCGCGCAGGAAATCACGCGCGTCGAGCCAGGCGGCGTCAATGCCCTGCTGATTGAGCACGGCGGCCATCAGGCGCGCGGACCAGATTTCGCCGTGGCCGACCACTTCGGCGTAAACCGCGTCGGTGATAGTGCCGTCCAGCAGCGCGGCCAGGCGCTCAAGGTCGTGAATAAATTCGCTGATAAGCCCGTCGGCAACCGCGGCAGGCAGCAGCCCGGCGATAAGCTCGCTCTGATAACGGCGCAGCGCCTGTTGCACCTGATGCGCGGAGAGACGATCGCTCTGGCTTAACTTCAGCCAGCTAATCAGCTGGTTGGTCGTGCTGCCCGCCGCGGACACCACCATCATATCCCCGGCGCGGGAATAGTCGGCCATGATACCCGCCACGCGCAGGTAACATTTCACGTCGGCGAGACTGCTGCCGCCAAATTTGTGCAGCTGACGACCGTTCGTCCCTGCAGGCGCTGTAACACTCATGCTTACCCCTTAGCCCGCCGCCTGGAATGCTTTTTCCAGGTCGGCAATTAAATCTTCGCTATCTTCAATACCGGTCGAAATACGCAGCAGCGTCTCGGAGATGCCCGCCGCGGCGCGCGCTTCCGGCGCCATGCCCGCGTGGGTCATCGTCGCGGCGTGAGAAATCAGGCTCTCCACGCCGCCCAGCGATTCTGCCAGCGTGAACAGCTCCAGCGCGCCGAGGAAACGGCGCAGCGTCTGTTCGTCGCCATCCAGTTCAAAACTCAGCATCGCGCCGAAGCCCTTTTGCTGACGTGCGGCTATTTCATGCCCCGCATTCTCCGGCAGCGACGGATGATACAACTTTTTCACCCGCGGCTGCTGCTTAAGGAAATCGACAATCGCGCTGGCGTTACGCTGCGCCACTTCCATACGCGGGCTCAATGTACGCAGGCCGCGCAGCAGCAGGTAGCTGTCGAACGCGCCGCCGGTCACACCGATGTTATTGGCCCACCAGGCAAGCTCGGTAACGGTGTCAGGATCTTTTGCAATCACCACGCCCGCCACCACATCGGAGTGCCCGTTGAGGTATTTGGTGCAGGAGTGCAGAACCAGATCGGCCCCCAGCGCCAGCGGATTCTGCAACGCCGGACTCAGGAACGTATTATCCACCACACTTATGGCTCCGGCCGCGCGCGAAAGTTCGCAAATTTTCGCAATATCCACCACGCGCAACAAGGGATTGCTCGGGCTTTCCACCAGCACCAGTTTCGGTTGTTCGGCAAGCGCCGCTTTCAGCGCCGCCTCATCCCCCTGATCGACAAATTTGACGCGATAACAGCCGCGTTTCGCGAGGCTGTCAAAAAGGCGATAGCTGCCGCCGTAGCAGTCGTGCGGGGCCACCAGCAGATCGCCAGGCTTCAGGAAAACGGTTGTCACCAGATGGATTGCCGACATGCCGGTGTTAGTCAGCACGGCGCCCGCGCCGCCTTCCAGCTCCGCCAGCGCGCGCTGAACCACATCGCGCGTCGGGTTGCCGCGACGGGAATAGTCATGCGCGCGCGGCTCATTAAAACCGGTGAAGTTGTAGGTGCTGGAGAGGTGAATCGGCGGAACGACGCAGCCGTACTGCTCGTCGTCATTGAGCCCGCTGCGCACTGCGATGGTGGCCTGTTTACGCGTCATGAGGAGTCGTTTCCTGGCATTATCGGAGAAAAGTGAGGAACAGAGTAAACATTGCCAATATAGACGTCAATACATCTGGACATCTAAACTTCTTTGCGTATAGATTGAGCAAAACAGGATTAGCCGTTAAAATTATGTGTTTTATAGGGTAGTGATGCAGCATCGGTACGGAAGTCACGGTATTATTCTACGCTGCTGAACAACAGACTATCGGGTTAAGACCGTGAGACCTATCCGGTTTTAATCTTTTTCTAATGACTGAGAGGATTAAAGGTATCTCATGGCTGAATGGAACGGCGAATATATCAGCCCCTACGCTGAGCACGGCAAGAAGAGTGAACAGGTCAAAAAAATTACGGTTTCCATTCCTCTGAAGGTGTTAAAAATCCTCACCGATGAACGCACCCGTCGTCAGGTGAATAACCTGCGCCATGCCACTAACAGCGAGCTGCTGTGCGAGGCTTTCCTTCACGCCTTTACCGGCCAGCCCTTGCCGGACGACGATGACCTGCGCAAAGAGCGCAGCGATGAGATCCCCGAAGAGGCCAAGGTAATCATGCGTGAAATGGGTATCGACCCGGATACCTGGGAATACTGATTCGCATCAACGACAAAGGCGCCCAAAGGCGCCTTTGTTTTATGCTCGGGAGCAACAAAAAAGGCGCCGTCTGGCGCCTTTTTTCGGGAAACTTATTTGCTGCCCGGGATGCTGAAGCGTTTGTTGAAACGCTCAACACGACCACCGGTATCAACAACACGCTGTTTACCAGTGAAGAACGGGTGGCAGTTGCCGCACACGTCCAGGTTCAGGTCGTGGCCAACGGTGGAGCGAGTTTTGATCACGTTACCGCAAGAGCAGGTAGCGGTGATTTCAACATATTTCGGGTGAATATCTTTTTTCATGGGAAACCTCAGTTAAGGCCGCGTCGCTCTTCCAGCCCTTACGCCAGACACCACGCGATGTTGATAAAGTCGGTTTGATACTTTTAAAGGGCATCAAAGGCGGCGAATCATACAGAAAATAACCGCCTCATGCAAACTGATCCGCAAATTTATGAACACACAGTGTACACTATCACGCTACTTTTATCAGCCCGGATGCCTTCATGCCTGTCGCCCGCGTCGCTCTGCCCGTTCCGCTTGCCCGCACCTTTGACTATCGGCTGCCCGATGCCATGACGGCGGCGGCAGGCTGTCGCGTGCGCGTGCCGTTCGGTCGCCAGCAGCGCGTCGGTGTGGTCGTGGCGGTAGGCAATGAGAGCGAGCTACCGCTTGATGAGCTGAAAAGCGTGGTGGAGGTGCTGGACAGCGAATCGCTCTACCCGCCTGTGCTCTGGCGTATGCTGCTGTGGGCGGCCGATTATTATCATCACCCGATTGGCGAGGTGCTGTTCCACGCGCTGCCGGTACTGTTGCGCCAGGGCAAACCCGCAAGCCACGCGCCGCTCTGGTACTGGTTCGCCACCGAAGAGGGCCAGGCGGTCGATCTCAACAGCCTGAAGCGTTCGCCAAAGCAGCAGCAGGCGCTGGCGGCGCTACGTCAGGGCAGACTCTGGCGGCATGAAGTGGCGCAGATGGCGTTTAATGACGCCGCGCTGCAGGCGCTGCGCGCCAAAGGGCTGTGCGAACTGGGCAGCGAGCTGCCGCCGATCGCCGACTGGCGCGGTCAGTTTTCGGTATCCGGCGACAGGCTGCGGCTTAACACCGAGCAGGCGACGGCGGTGGGTGCCATTCGCGGCGAAGCCGATAACTTCTGCGCCTGGCTGCTGGCGGGCGTGACTGGCTCCGGCAAAACCGAAGTCTATTTAAGCGTGCTCGAAAATACGCTCGCGCAGGGCAAACAGGCGCTGGTGCTGGTGCCGGAAATCGGCCTGACGCCCCAGACCATCGCCCGCTTTCGCGAGCGTTTCAACGCGCCCGTCGAAGTGCTGCACTCGGCGCTGAACGACAGCGAACGGCTGGCGGCCTGGTTGAAAGCCAAAAGCGGCGAGGCGGCGATTGTCATCGGCACGCGCTCGGCGCTGTTTACGCCCTTTAAAAATCTCGGCGTGATTGTTATCGATGAAGAGCACGACAGCTCTTATAAACAGCAGGAAGGCTGGCGCTATCACGCGCGCGATCTGGCGGTCTACCGGGCGCACAGCGAGCAGATCCCGATTATCTTAGGCTCCGCGACGCCCGCCCTCGAAACGCTGCACAACGTGCGCCAGCGTAAATACCGCGTGCTGAAGCTGACGCACCGCGCGGGCAACGCGCGCCCGGCGCAGCAGCACGTGCTGGATCTGAAAGGCCAGCCGCTCCAGGCGGGCCTTGCGCCTGCGCTGGTCGCCCGGATGCGCCAGCATTTGCAGGCGGATAATCAGGTCATTCTGTTTCTTAACCGCCGCGGCTTCGCGCCCGCGCTGCTCTGCCACGACTGTGGCTGGATAGCCGAATGCCCCCGCTGCGATCACTACTACACGCTGCATCAGTCCCAGCATCAGCTACGCTGCCACCACTGTGACAGCCAGCGCCCCGTGCCGCGCCAGTGCCCGCAGTGCGGCTCCACGCATCTGGTGCCGGTAGGGCTTGGCACCGAACAGCTGGAACAGAGCCTGGCGCCGCTGTTCCCCGGCGTGCCGCTGTCGCGTATCGACCGCGACACCACCAGCCGCAAAGGCGCGCTTGAAGAGCAACTGGCGGAAGTTCACCGTGGCGGCGCGCGTATTCTTATCGGCACCCAGATGCTCGCCAAAGGCCATCACTTCCCGGATGTCACGCTGGTGGCGCTGCTGGATGTCGACGGCGCGCTGTTCTGCGCCGATTTCCGCTCGGCGGAGCGTTTCGCCCAGCTCTACACGCAGGTGGCGGGCCGCGCCGGACGCGCAGGGAAACAGGGCGAAGTGGTTCTCCAGACGCACCACCCGGAACATCCTTTATTGCAGACACTGCTGCATCAGGGTTATGACGCCTTTGCCGATCAGGCGCTCGCGGAGCGCGGCAGCGTCTCGCTTCCGCCCTATAGCAGCCATATTTTGATCCGCGCGGAAGATCACCATAACCAGGACGCTCCCGCGTTTCTCCAGCAACTGCGCAATCTGCTCCAGGCAAGCCCGCTTGCGGATCAGAAACTCTGGCTGCTCGGCCCGGTGCCTGCGCTGCAACCGAAGCGCGGCGGACGCTATCGCTGGCAGTTGCTGCTGCAACACCCGTCGCGTTTGCAGCTCCAGCGTATTGTCTCCGGCAGCCTGCCGCTGATAGGTACGCTCCCCGCCGCGCGTAAAGTGAAGTGGACGCTCGACGTCGACCCGACCGAAGGCTGAACCGCGCCCCGCTTCTGCGAAACGGATCGTAAAATTTAATATCCGTCACATCTCCGATGTAATTTTTGTAACCGACACGCCTAATATCTGATAAGAATGTGAGGCGTGTCAGATTACAGGACGAGTCTGCGCCCGCGGACCGCTACGAGGAGATGAAGTGGGTGATGCTGCCAACTTACTGATTTAGTGTATGATGGTGTTTTTGAGGTGCTCCAGTGGCTTCTGTTTCTATCAGCTGTCCCTCCTGTTCAGCTACTGACGGGGTGGTGCGTAACGGCAAAAGCACCGCCGGACATCAGCGCTATCTCTGCTCTCACTGCCGTAAAACATGGCAACTGCAGTTCACTTACACCGCTTCTCAACCCGGTACGCACCAGAAAATCATTGATATGGCCATGAATGGCGTTGGATGCCGGGCAACCGCCCGCATTATGGGCGTTGGCCTCAACACGATTTTCCGCCATTTAAAAAACTCAGGCCGCAGTCGGTAACCTCGCGCATACAGCCGGGCAGTGACGTCATCGTCTGCGCGGAAATGGACGAACAGTGGGGATACGTCGGGGCTAAATCGCGCCAGCGCTGGCTGTTTTACGCGTATGACAGGCTCCGGAAGACGGTTGTTGCGCACGTATTCGGTGAACGCACTATGGCGACGCTGGGGCGTCTTATGAGCCTGCTGTCACCCTTTGACGTGGTGATATGGATGACGGATGGCTGGCCGCTGTATGAATCCCGCCTGAAGGGAAAGCTGCACGTAATCAGCAAGCGATATACGCAGCGAATTGAGCGGCATAACCTGAATCTGAGGCAGCACCTGGCACGGCTGGGACGGAAGTCGCTGTCGTTCTCAAAATCGGTGGAGCTGCATGACAAAGTCATCGGGCATTATCTGAACATAAAACACTATCAATAAGTTGGAGTCATTACCGGGAATCCCTGTGGGCGGTTTTAACCCGATCAAGTATGGGGCGCTTCCCATTGAAACACTCATTAATGACATATTCAGCATTTCGCCTGCTGAGAGCGAATATGGCCCCTGGCATAAAAAGGAGTTTATTCCTTTCGCTTACGATAATGGCGGCAATCCTTTTTTTCTTTCATTAAAAGCAAGCGATTACGGCCATATCTATCTCTACGCCCAAGATGGCGATGCCCTCTTTAAGGTTGCAGAGTCATTTAATGATTTTATAAGAGCATTATACCGGTTTTAAATGTGCTTATTTTCAGGATAAAGGCGAGATAGCGTCCGGCGGTTTTTCCTTTTCCGTTGCCTCACAAGCTTTATCAGCCTGATTTTCCCTGACGCTTTTTATCAATTAATGCTTATCTGTTACCGCATCGGTTATATTGCCTGATCATATGCACAGTAAAATCATAAGAAAATAGAGAATTATCGCTGCTATTGCATAACCACAGGGCATATAACTTATTGTCTGTATTGAATAAATTTCACATAAGGCGGGAAATTGTCCTCAGGGCTTTTAATTGCCCGACGAAACGCGTTATCCTCTGCCGGAAATGCGGTTTATCTTAACGCAAATACACCCAGCATAAATGTGCGATTTTTAATATGGCGGTCGCCCGTGCGGCGTCGTGTTTTCTTTTTTTAACAGGTAGCAGAGCGTGTTACGCCCAAAATAGATAAAGACTGAGTTATGAATTTATTCCCCGTTAGTGACAGTAACGAAAGTGAATTAACCTTTGTCGTTTCCCGAGCCTCTGCCAATGCGGATGATAAGGTCCATGCCGTCGCCGCCCGCATCGTCAGAGAAATGGAAACCTCCCTGCCCGAATTCCGTCTGGAATCCACGGAGATGACCGTGATCGACGGCGAACCCGCGGTCGATATGTTTTATCAGTATATGGAAGACAATACGCCGGTGTTTCAGCGCCAGACGGTGATTCTGATAAACGATGCGCAGGAAGGTAAAAAGATGGTGAGCTATATCGGCACCTGCATCGGTGAATTTCTGGATTCACACCACTGGCAGTATCAGGAAATTATGCAGAGCATCAAGTTTCACCGTCAGCGGAAAAGCGCCTGAAGGCAATGGAGAGCGCAGGGAAGGGATGAAAGAGCGCCGCCCGAATGAGCGGCGCAGAGCATTACGCTTTTTTCGCTTCTTCAGCGGCTTTCACGATAACCGCGAACGCGTCCGCTTTCAGAGAGGCACCGCCCACCAGCGCGCCGTCGATGTCCGGCTGGGTGAACAGCTCTGCCGCGTTAGCCGCGTTCACAGAACCGCCGTACTGAATGATAACCTGCTCGGCGATTTTCGCGTCGGCTTTGGCGATGTGGTCACGGATGAATTTGTGAACCGCCTGTGCCTGCGCCGGAGTGGCGGATTTGCCGGTACCGATAGCCCATACCGGTTCGTAAGCAATCACAACGCCTTCAAACGCCGCGGCGCCCTGGGTTTTCAGCACAGCGTCGATCTGACGTGCGCAGACTTCTTCCGTTTTGCCTGCTTCGTTTTCAGCTTCGGTTTCACCGATGCACAGTACCGGCACCAGACCCTGCGCTTTCAGCACGGCGAATTTTTTCGCGATCAGTTCGTCAGATTCCGCGTGGTAAGTACGACGCTCGGAGTGGCCGATAATGATGTATTTCGCGCCGATATCTTTAAGCATTTCAGCGGAAGTTTCACCGGTGAACGCGCCGGAGAGGTTAACGTCGACGTTCTGGGCACCAAGAATGATGTGGCTGCCAGCAGCGGCCTGCTTTGCCAGATCCAGATACATCGCCGGCGGGGCGATCGCTACGTCGCAGCCAGATACGCCAGCCAGCTCTTTACGCAGGTTAGCTACCAGCTCGTTTACCATGTGGCGGCTGCCGTTCAGTTTCCAGTTACCCATCACTAAAGGATGTCGCATTTTCATTCTCCACGCGCTAAGCGAATTAAGGATTATTGCTGCCCGTCAGGCAGCGTGGTCTGTGAAACAGTATAGAGATTCGTACCCGGAAAGGCTTTGCTTTTTGTCATTTATTGCTCCCTTCCAGCGTTTGCGATAACGCAAGCTTAATCGGTTCAACCGCGAAGGTAAGGCCCTTTTCGCCGCTGTCTGCGACAATATAGCGAATCGCGCCTTCGGCCTGGCTGAAGTAGCGTTTGCCCTTGCCCTCGGTAAGCAAGCGCGTCAGCCGTTGCTGACTTTGCGCTTTGCTGATTTTCGGCGTAAAGCTTCGCAGCAGCGCGGCCATATACTCCAGCGCTTTGGCTTTCGCCGCTTTTTGCTCCGGCCCCTGAATAGGCAGCCAGGTCATCTGAATACTTTTGATTTTCAGCGTGCCGCGCTCCAGCGCCGTGGAGGCATAGAGATTTTCATTAATCTTGCTGGCTGCGCGCACCAGATTGATTTTGTCGCCTTTCACGTCGATGGCGCGAAATTCATTGAGCGGGAGCGTGGGGTTGTCGGCGTTGAAGCGTTCGCGAAACTGGGAAATGGAGAGATCAAAGGTAGGCGAGCCGGGCAGCAGATAGGGCGCGGTCGGCGTCAGCGTATCCGGGGCGGTTTCGGCATCAGCGAAGCGCGCCGCCAGCGGCAGCGTCAGAAAAAGAAGATAAAACAGCGGCTTCATGATTCACCTTTCCCGGTTGCGTATCACAGCGATTAAAACCAGATCGGGCTGGCTTGTCAAAACCCGTCCGCACCAGGGTAAACTGTGCGCCACACATACAGTAAGGTTTAGGCTATGACCCTTCAGCAGTGGTTGTTCTCTTTTAAAGGCCGGATTGGCCGCCGTGATTTCTGGGTATGGATAGCGCTCTGGGTGGCGTCGATGATTATCCTTTTTACCCTCACTGGCAATGATTTGCTCAATACGCAGACCGCCGCGTTTATGCTGGTTTGTCTGCTCTGGCCGACGGCGGCGGTGGTGGTGAAACGCCTGCACGACCGCGGCAAATCCGGCGCGTGGGCGCTGTTAATGATCCTCGCGTGGATGCTGCTCGCCGGTAACTGGGCGGTGCTGGGCGGCGTCTGGCAGTGGGCCGTGGGGCGCTTCATCCCGACGCTCATCATGGTGATGATGGTGCTGGACCTGGGCGCGTTTCTCGGCACCCAGGGCGAAAACAAATACGGCAAAGACACGCTGGATGTGAAGTACCGCTGATTACCAGTAGTGCTCCGCCGTCATATGCCCCGGACGGCGGCGCAGGTGTTTCGCCATCTGGCGCGTATCTTTGAGCAACTGCTGCGTATCGCGCACCATCTGCGGGTTTCCGCACAGCATCACATGGCTGGTCGCGGTGTCCATCGGCAGCCCGACCGCCTCTTCCAGCGCGCCGCTCTCAATCAGCGCCGGCACACGCCCGGTCAGCGAGCCGGAGACCGTTTCCCGGCTTACCACCGTCTGCACCCGTAGCTTGCCGTCGTAGCGCTGTTGCAGCTCCAGCATCAGCGGTAAGTAGCTCAAATCCTGGGCGTAACGCACCGCATGCACTAGCACGATATTTTTAAAGCGCTCGAGATCTTTGCCTTCCTGTAAAATCGACAGATACGGGCCGATAGCCGTGCCGGTCGCCAGCATCCATAACGTCTCGCACTCGGGAATTTCTTCCAGCACGAAAAAGCCCGCCGCGTCGCTCACCACCATCACTTCATCACCCGGCTGCATCGCGTGCAGCCGCGGGCTGAGTTTGCCCTCCGGCACCGTCACCAGATAAAACTCCAGATCCGGGTTGCCCGGCGCGTTGACGTAAGAATAGGCACGCTGCACGCGCTCGCCGTCAATCTCAAGGCCCAGCTTGGTGAATTGTCCGGCGGTGAAAGGCGCGACAGGGGCGTGAACCACGAGACTGAAGAGAGAATCGGTCCAGTGCTGAACCCGAACCACTTTACCTGTAACCCAATCCGCCATGTTTCGCTCCTGTGTTAACTGATGCTTTATCTTCGCCAGCACCGCGCATCATTTCCAGCCCGTGCGGGCCGGAAAGCTCGTTCCGACAAACGATTAAAGAATGTGTGTCTGGATCTCCGGGTCTTTGCGGTCGAGATAGTGAATCGACTGAATGCGGCGAATGGTGCGCGATTTGCCGCGGATCAGCAGCGTCTCGGTGGTGGCGATATTGCCCTTGCGGGTGATGCCATCCAGCAGATCGCCTTTGGTGATGCCGGTCGCTGAGAAAATCACGTTATCGTTGTGCGCCATTTCATCCAGTTTCAGCACATTGCCCGCCGTGATGCCCATCGCCTGACAGCGCGCCAGCTCCTGCTCGCCGATGCGGCGGTTTTCCGGCGTGTCGCCTTTCACAACGTGGCGCGCCAGCAGGCGGCCCTGCATATCGCCATCCAGCGCGCGGATCACCGCCGCCGACACCACGCCTTCCGGCGCGCCGCCGATGCCATAAAGCACGTCCACTTCGCTGTCCGGTATACAGGTGAGAATAGACGCCGCCACGTCGCCGTCGGGAATGGCGAAAACGCGCACGCCGAGCTGCTGCATCTGCGCGATAACCGCATCGTGGCGCGGCTTGGCGAGAATAGTGACGGTGAGTTCACTAAGCGGTTTATCGAGCGCTGCGGCGATGTTCTTCAGGTTCTGCTCAAGCGGCAGGTTGAGATCGATAACGCCTTTCGCGCCAGGGCCGACAATCAGCTTTTCCATATACATATCGGGCGCGTTCAGGAAGCTGCCTTTATCGCCTACCGCCAGCACCGCCAGCGCGTTGGCTTGGCCCATCGCCGTCATGCGCGTGCCTTCGATAGGATCGACTGCGATATCAACCGCGTCGCCGTTGCCGGTGCCGACCTTCTCGCCGATGTAGAGCATCGGCGCTTCATCGATTTCGCCCTCGCCAATCACAATCTGCCCGTCGATATCGACTTTATTGAGCATAATGCGCATGGCGTTAACGGCCGCGCCGTCAGCGAGGTTTTTATCGCCGCGTCCCAGCCACTTGTACCCGGCCAGCGCCGCCGCTTCGGTGACGCGTGAAAATTCGATGGCAAGTTCTCGTTTCATGACTCTTTTCCGCAAGATTAACTGCGTCGGAGTGTAGCACAGAGCGGGTAACGGCTGTTACGGAGGGCTGACCGGTGGGAGAGAGAACAGAAGCGCTACGCGGCCACCGAAGCTACTTCTGGAAGGCTTTTTTTAAGCTGATCCTTGAGAGCAATTCGGTCAGGGAAAGGACCATGGTGGAGCGCACCACCTGCTGGTAGCGCTGTTGTTGCATCTGGATAAGCTGCGGATCGCTGCTTTCAAGCGCGGGCGGCGCCGGGGGCAGCGCGACGACGCAGTGCAGTTCGCCGAAGGGGCCGAGAATTTCGTCGTCGGTAAAGGCGTAGTCATTGCCGTCGTGATTGAGTTCTTCACGCAGCGCCATCAGGAGTTCGCAGTCTTCATATTCGGCGCGGCTTATCACGCCGAGCCCGTAAATCAGCTTCAGGCGCACGGAGAGATCGCCCAGCGGGCCGCTGCCGTCGAGCAACGGCTCAACGGCATATTTGACCGCGTAGTCGTCTTTACGGAACACCTGCAACACCAGAATATTGACCGCCTCGGTGAGCAACTCTACGGCTGCGATCAAAAAACTTCTTACGGTTTTGCCAGCATTCAGACGCTCAAGCACACGGTTTTCAAAGGCCTGGGTTTCTTCCATCATTGCCTGCATATCTGACACATCATCAGCGGGCGCAGACTCAGCCGCGCCCGTTATTCATTACGCTGTTGCGTTATACGCGTTTACTGCCGAAGCCACGACATCGCTGTTGGCGTCCAGACCGGAAATCTGCGCCAGCGCGGCCTGCGGGCCTTTATCGGCGATAAGCTGCGCCAGCTCCTGCGCCTGCGGATCGTCTTCGCTGCGGAAATGCATCGCGGCGGCGATGCCCAGCACCAGATTCTGATGCGGCAGGCCATATTCCAGCGTGCCCAGCAGCGGCTTAATCAGACGGTCGCCCGCGCTCAGTTTGCGCAGCGGCTGACGGCCAACGCGCTCCACGTCGTCTTTCAGGTACGGGTTTTCAAAACGGCTAAGGATTTTCTCGATATACGCGGCATGTTTCGCGTCATCAAAGCCGTAGCGTTTAATCAGCACCGCGCCGCTCTCTTCCATCGCGCCGCGTACCACCAGACGAATTTTCTCATCCAGAATCGCGTCGCGAATGGTCTGATGACCGGCCTGTTTTCCGAGGTAGGCGGTTATAGCATGCCCGGTGTTCAGGGTGAAGAGCTTGCGTTCAACAAATGCCATCAGATTGTCGGTCAGCTCCATGCCTGCGATGGTCGGCAGCTCGCCTTTGAACTGAGTTTTATCGACAATCCACTCGCTGAAGGTTTCCACGGTGACTTCCAGCGGATCGTGCGCGGCGGATGCCGACGGCGGCACGATACGGTCAACGGCCGAGTCAACAAAACCGATGTGGCTTTCCACCCAGGCTTTGTCACCCTCTTCGAGCGCGTTAAAGACGTGCGTTTTCAGCTGGCTGGTGCCGCGCACCATGTTTTCACAGGCGATGATATTGAGCGGGCGCTCGTTGCCCTGCGCTTTACGCAGCACCAGGCCTTTGGCAATCGCCGGAGCGATGCGCTCCAGTACCACCGGGCCAACAGCGGTCGTCACGAGATCGACCGTGGCGATAAGCGTCACGGCATCCTCGCTGGTGCTGTTGACCGCATCCACGCCGGAAACGGTATCAATCTGCTCCTGCTCGCCCACCACGCGCACCTGATAGCTGTGGCGCGCGTTTAACGCGTCCAGCACCGTCTGGTTCACGTCGGCGAACGTCAGGCCAATGCCTGCGTCAGCGAGCAGTTTGCCAATAAAGCCACGACCAATATTACCTGCGCCAAAATGTAATGCTTTCATGGGAATACCTTCTTACTTAAAGCGGAACTGTATCGCCCGAGAGGACGGGGGAAAGGGTGCTGCGTGCGACCTCCCTTTCCCTTGCCCTCTCCCTGAGCGGGAGAGTCAGGGTTGCCCTGGTGGAGCACAATTATCTCAATAGCTTCTCAATGAGAAAGAGAGGGACAGTGTCCCTCTCTGCACGGTCTTACGCCACGGTTTTACCGGAAAGCAGCGCCAGCACTTCATCGACGCTGTTGGTGTGCGCCAGGCGCTCAATCACGCTTTCATCATCCAGCGCGTTGGTCAGGCTGGTGATGACCTGAATATGCTCGTTATTACGCGCCGCGATACCAATCACCAGACGGGCGATATCGTCTTCTTCTTCACCGAAACGCACGCCCTGCGGATACTGGCAGAATACGACGCCGGTTTTCAGCACGCGATCTTTGGCCTCGACGGTGCCGTGCGGAACCGCGATAGACTCGCCGAGATAAGTCGGGGTGAGTTTTTCGCGCTCCAGCATCGCGTCCACATATTCCGGCTGCACGTAACCGCCTTTCACCAGTTGCTCGCCCGCAAAGCGAATCGCTTCTTCTTTAGTCGCGGCCTGACGGCCAAGGAAGATGTTGTCCGCGCTGAGCTTAAACAGGTGGCTGTCGTTGGCATCAAAGCTGTCCTGCAGGCTGGTGCGCACTTTCTCTTCGTTCTGCGAATGACGCTGCGCGGCCACCAGACGTTCGGTCAGGCCGGCGTACAGGCCGCTGTCCAGGAAGTTGGTCAGCGAAATGTGCTGCGCGTGCGGCGCCTGGCGCATGGCGCGCTCGGTTAAGTCGCGGTGGGTGATAACCAGATCCACATCGCCCGGCAGGCTGTTAATCGCGCTGTTGGTAACGGAAATATGGCTCAGGCCCGCGTCCTGCACTTTCTTACGCAGCACACCTGCGCCCATCGCGCTGGAACCCATACCGGCGTCGCAGGCGACGATGATTTTACGCACGTGGCTCAGGTCGTTGCTGAGATCCGCGCTCGCTGCGGTCGCGGCACCTTTAGATTGCGCTTTCATATCCTGCATGCGACGGGTCGCAGCATCGATATCGTCTTCTTCTTTCACTTTGCTGGTTTTCAGCAGGATAGCGGCGACCACGAAGGAGACGGCCATCGCGGCGAAAATCGCGACCAGGTTTGCGAAGTACGCGCCTTTCGGCGTCATCGCCAGTACCGCCAGGATAGAGCCCGGAGACGCCGGAGAAACCAGGCCGCCGTTCAGTACGGTCAGGCAGAAGACGCCAGTCATACCGCCCAGGATAACGGCGATGATCAGACGCGGGTTCATCAGCACATACGGGAAGTAGATTTCGTGGATACCGCCCAGGAAGTGGATGATAGCCGCGCCGCCCGCAGACTGTTTGGCGCTGCCGCGACCAAAGAACATGTACGCCAGCAGGATGCCCATACCCGGACCCGGGTTGGCTTCAATCAGGAAGAAAATAGATTTGCCGAGTTCATGCGACTGCTGAATGCCCAGCGGCGAGAAGATGCCGTGGTTGATGGCGTTGTTGAGGAACAGGATTTTCGCCGGTTCAACAAAAATCGACGCCAGCGGCAGCATGTCGTGAACCACCATAAAGTTCACGCCCGCAGCCAGCACTTTGGAGAGCACTTCGACCGCCGGGCCAATGCCGAGGAACGCCAGAATCGCGAGGATCATACCGATGATGCCCGCGGAGAAGTTGTTCACCAGCATTTCAAAGCCGGATTTGATTTTGCCGTCGACCGAGGCGTCGAATTTCTTGATGCAGAAGCCGCCGAGCGGGCCTGCGATCATCGCGCCCAGGAACATCGGGATGTCCGCGCCGACGATAACGCCCATGGTGGTAATCGCGCCCACCACGCCGCCACGCTCGCCGCCAACCAGCTTACCGCCGGTATAACCGATAAGCAGCGGCAGCAGGTAGCTGATCATCGGGCCGACCAGCTTCGCCAGCGTCTCGTTTGGCCACCATCCTGTGGGAATAAATAACGCGGTGATAATACCCCAGGCGATAAACGCGCCGATGTTAGGCATTACCATATTGCTGAGAAAGCGACCAAAGCTTTGCACTTTGATCTTGATATCGGATGACATAGAACACCCCTTCTTATGTTTACGCGCAGGCTTGCGGCCCGAGGTTTATTGTTAACGTGGCGGCAGAGGTAGCCGGACCCATGCTCTGATGACGCGAAATCTGGCACTGAATCGCGATGGTGTCCAGACAGGCACTTTAAGTGTGATCGCGATCACGCGATGTCGGGGTGATCGGGGTAAAGTTGCGTGATTTGAATCACAAAAAAGACGTGTAAAAAAAAGACAATGCGCAAAATGTCGCCATAAACGCCCCTTAAATGTGAATAAAGTCACACTTTCTTTCGGCATGTTTGTTATTGGTTTGTGATGTTAATCACAAAATATTTCCCAGGAATAATCCGAACAGGCGGCGTACATTTTTTACTCATACTCACAAGGCGAGTCTGTAAGAAAGTTACAGCCGGACAATGACAGAAAAAGGCGGCGGTAAAGCACAGCTCGCTGTACGTTTTAGCGCGCCGTCGCGCCTCCTTTTGGCGTATCCTGACCCATACTTACCCTTACCCTGGCGATAACGTAAAAGGACCCGGCATGAAACTTATCGGTAGTTACACCAGCCCGTTTGTACGCAAAATCTCCGTCATGTTGCTCGAAAAAGGCATCGTGTTTGAGTTCGTGAATGAATCGCCCTATGCCGAACAGAACGGCATGGCGCAGTACAACCCGCTCGGGAAAGTGCCGGCGCTGGTGACCGACGAGGGCGAAACCTGGTTTGATTCGCCCATCATCGCGCAGTATATCGAGCTGCTGGACGCGCAACCGGCGCTGGTGCCGCAAGAACCGCGCGCCGCGCTAAAAGTGCGCCAGCTGGAGGCGCTCGCCGACGGCATTATGGACGCGGCGCTGGTCTCGGTGCGCGAGCAGGCGCGCCCGCCTGAGCAGCAGTCGGAAAATGAGCTGCTGCGCCAGCGGGAGAAAATCAACCGCGGCCTCGATGCGCTGGAAGGGTATGTGGCTGACGGCACGCTAAAGGCTGAGGAACTGACGCTTGCCACCATCGCCACCGCCTGCGCCATCGGCTATCTCAATTTCCGTCGCGTGGCGCCGGGCTGGTGCGCGCAGCGTCCGCATCTGGTGAAACTGGTGGAAGCGCTCTTTGCCCGCGACAGCTTCGCGCGTACCGAGCCGCCCAGCGCCTGAGCGGGCGTGAACCGCCCTTTATTGCGCTGACCGGGCGCGGGGACTGAACTGCCCCGCGTTTCCTGCTAAATTATCGCCACGTTTTATCCAGGTTTATGCACGCCATGACGACCGATTCCCGTCTGCTTTACAGTCAGCTTCCCGCCACCGACCGCCTGCTGCGCGACAGCGCGTTCCAGCCGTTGCTGGACACCTACGGCCATACCCGCGTGGTCAACACCCTTCGCGCGATGCAGGAGGCGGCGCGGCTCGCCATTCGCGAACGCCAGGCGCTGCCCTCATGGTGCGACGACTGGGCCGCGGCGGCGGCCGGGCGGCTGGCGCGCGGTTCGCAAAGCGCGCTGCGCCCGGTCTTTAACCTTACCGGCACGGTGCTGCACACCAATCTTGGCCGCGCGTTGCAGGCGGAAGAAGCGGTTGAGGCGGTCGCCCGCGCCATGCGCTCGCCCGTGACGCTGGAGTATGACGCCGAAGGCGGCGAGCGCGGTCACCGCGACCGCGCGCTGGCGGAGCTACTCTGTGAACTTACCGGCGCGGAAGACGCCTGTATCGTTAATAACAACGCGGCGGCGGTGTTGCTGATGCTGGCGGCGCTGGGCGCAGGCAAAGAGGTGATTGTGTCGCGCGGCGAGCTGGTAGAGATTGGCGGCGCGTTTCGTATCCCGGATGTGATGCGCCAGGCGGGCTGTCAGCTGGTGGAAGTGGGCACGACCAACCGCACACACCTGCGCGATTATCTCGATGCGGTCGGCGAGCAGACCGCGCTGCTAATGAAAGTGCACACCAGCAATTACCAGATTGAAGGCTTTACCAAAGCCGTGGACGCCGCCGAGCTGGCGCAGGCGTCGACGCTGCCGGTGATTGTCGATCTCGGCAGCGGTTCGCTTATCGATCTCAGTCAGTATGGGCTGCCAAAAGAGCCGATGCCGCAGGAGGCGCTCGCCGCCGGGGCGAGTCTCGTGAGCTTTTCCGGCGATAAACTGCCGGGCGGGCCGCAGGCGGGGATTATCGTCGGGAAAAAAGCGCTTATCGCGGCGCTTCAGAAACACCCGCTCAAGCGCGCCCTGCGCGCCGATAAAATGACGCTGGCGGCGCTCGACGCCACATTGCGCCTTTATCTGCACCCGGAAAAACTCGCACAACGGCTGCCGACGCTGCGGCTGCTGACGCGCCAGGCGTCTGACATTAACGAACAGGCGCAGCGCCTGCGTCCGGCGCTGGAGACCCGCTACGGCGATGAATTTCAGATAGACGTGATGCCCTGCCTGTCGCAGATTGGCAGCGGTTCGCTGCCGGTCGACCGGCTTCCGGGTGCGGCGCTCACCTTCACCCCGCGCGACGGGCGCGGCAGCCGCCTGGAGGCGCTCGCCGCCCGCTGGCGTCGCCTGCCGGTGCCGGTTATCGGGCGCGTGGGCGACGGGCGGTTATGGCTCGATTTACGCTGCCTTGAAGATGAGGCAGGACTGATGGAGATGTTGTTGCAATGATTATCGCCACCGCCGGGCACGTGGACCACGGCAAAACCACGCTGCTTGAGGCGCTTACCGGCATTAACGCCGACCGTCTGCCGGAAGAGAAAAAGCGCGGCATGACTATCGATCTCGGTTACGCCTACTGGCCGCAGCCGGACGGGCGCGTCATCGGTTTTATCGACGTGCCGGGCCATGAAAAATTCCTCGCTAATATGCTGGCGGGCGTGGGCGGCATCGATCATGCGCTGCTGATGGTGGCGTGCGATGACGGCGTGATGGCCCAGACGCGTGAGCATCTGGCGATTTTGCAACTGACCGGCCAGCCGACGCTCACCGTGGCGCTCACCAAAGCCGACCGGGTGGATGACGCGCGCCTCGCGCAGGTGAAAGCGCAGGTGATGGCCACATTGAACGACTACGGCTGGCACGACGCCACGCTGTTCGTCACGGCGGCCACCGAAGGCGTGGGCGTTGAGGCGCTGCGCGACCATTTGCGCCAGTTGCCTGAGCGCACGCACCCTGCCGGGCAGCGCTTTCGCCTGGCGGTCGATCGCGCGTTTACCGTCAAGGGCGCGGGCCTGGTGGTTACCGGCACGGCGCTTTCCGGCGAGGTGAATGTTGGCGATACGCTCTACCTGACCGGCGCGAATACGCCGATGCGCGTGCGCGGCCTGCATGCGCAGAATCAGCCGACGGAACGCGCATTCGCCGGTCAGCGCATCGCGCTGAATATTAGCGGCGACGCGCAGAAAGCCGATATCCGGCGCGGCGACTGGCTGCTCAGCGAAGCGCCGCCGCAGGCCGCAGAGCGGGTTATCGTCACGCTCGACCGCCATGCGCCGCTGCAACAGTGGCAGCCGCTGCATATTCACCATGCGGCAAGCCACGTCACCGGGCGCGTTTCGTTACTGGAAGATGATCTGGCGGAGCTGGTATTCGACACGCCGCTGTTCCTGGCCGATAACGATCAGCTGGTGCTGCGCGACATTAGCGCGCGTCAGACGCTGGCAGGCGCGCGCGTCGTCACGCTGGAAACCCCGCGGCGCGGCAAACGCCAGCCGGAGTTCCTCGCGTTTCTCAACGAACTGGCGAGTGCCAGAACCGACGCCGACGCGCTGCGGCTCGATGCCTCGCGCGGCGCGGTCGCGCTGGCGACATTCGGCTGGGCGCGCCAGCTCACTGCGGCATCGCTCGACGCGCTGGCGGGCAGTGGGGACTATCTCCAGGCGAACGGTTATCTGTTAAGCAGCGCGCTCGCGGCGCGCTGGCAGGAGAAACTGCTCGCCACGCTCGCCCGCTACCATGAAACGCACAGCGAAGAGCCCGGCCCCGGCCGCGAAAGGCTGCGTCGCATGGCGCTCCCTTCCGAGCCGGAACCGCTGGTGCTGGCGCTGATCGAGAGGATGCGGCGCGACGGGCAGCTCGAGAGCCGCGAAGGCTGGCTGCATCTGCCGGGCCATAAGGCCGGTTTCAGTGAGGCTCAGCAGGCGCTGTGGGAGAAAATCCAGGGACTGTTTGGCGACGAGCCGTGGTGGGTGCGCGATCTGGCGCGCGAAGCGGGCGAAGAAGAACAGGCGATGCGCCAGCTATTGCGGCTCGCCGCGCAGCAGGGCTTTATCACAGCGATCGTCAAAGATCGCTACTACCGTCACGATCGCATTGTGGCGTTCGCCGATCTGATCCGCACGCTCGATCGCGAAAAAGGCGCGACCGTCGCTGCCGATTTCCGCGACAGCCTGAACGTGGGCCGTAAACTGGCGATTCAGATTCTGGAATATTTCGACCGCATCGGCTTTACCCGCCGTCGCGGTAATGAACATCTGTTGCGTGACAGCGCGCTGTTTAATTCCGCACTGTAAAAAATAACGAAATGGGGGAATGTATATTTATGAAATATATATTCCCCGCTCTTTAATCACTCCATGAATAATTACGAGAAATTCCGCTAACTGTTTTATTTTATGGTGCTTTCTGGCAACCAATTCGTCGTAATTCGCGGCAACTCGCTTTTTTCACTCTGCCATGCGGTGTATTTTCGAAAGCTCATTTCATTCATTAAGGATAATGAGTATGACCGCGTCTGTTTTTTATATTCCCTCCATTAATATGATTGGCATGAATAGTCTCGATGAAGCGCTGAAAATGGCCAGCGAATATGGCTACCGCAACGCGCTGATTGTGACAGACGGTATGTTGTCAGCGCTGGGCATGGCCGGCCAGCTCAAGGAAATGCTGTCGCAGAAAGGCATTAACAGCGTGATTTTCGACGGCACCCACCCGAACCCGACGACGGAAAACGTGGAAGCGGGCTTAAGTATGCTGCGCGCGCACCGCTGCGACTGCGTGGTTTCGCTCGGCGGCGGCTCGCCGCACGACTGCGCCAAAGGCATCGCGCTGGTAGCGGCTAACGGCGGCGATATTCGCGATTACGAAGGCGTTGACCGTTCCCGCAAACCGCAACTGCCGATGATCGCCATCAACACCACGGCGGGCACGGCATCTGAGATGACGCGTTTTTGCATCATCACCGATCAGGAGCGCCATGTGAAAATGGCCATTGTCGATAAACACGTGACGCCGGTGATGTCGGTAAACGATCCGGCGCTGATGATGGGGATGCCGAGATCGCTGACCGCCGCGACAGGCATGGACGCGCTGACCCACGCCATCGAAGCGTATGTCTCCACCGCCGCCACGCCAGTCACTGACGCCTGCGCGCTGAAAGCCATTAGTATGATTGCGCAAACGCTGCCGCAGGCGGTGGAAGAGGGGGATGATGTCGCGGCGCGCGAGGCGATGGCCTGGGCGCAGTTCATGGCGGGAATGGCGTTTAATAACGCCTCGCTCGGGTATGTCCACGCGATGGCGCATCAGCTCGGCGGTTTTTACGATCTGCCGCACGGCGTTTGCAACGCCATCCTGCTGCCGCATGTACAGCGCTTCAACAGCAGCGTGGCGGTGCACCGGCTGCGCGACTGCGCGCAGGCGATGGGCGTTAACGTTCGCGCCATGAGCGACGCTGAAGGCGCGAATGCCTGTATCGAGGCGATTTGCGCGCTGGCTCGCCGGGTGCATATTCCTGCTGGTTTACGCGAGCTGAGAGTGCGTGAAAATGACATTGCTCTGCTGGCGGAAAACGCGCTCAAGGACGCCTGCGGATTAACCAATCCGGTGCAGGCAAGCCACGCGGAGATCATGGCGATTTATCGTGCGGCGATGTAACGCTTAAGCCCCGCTGCGGCGGGGCTACTGTTGTTTCGCGAGCCACACCGCGCCCAGGCGTCCGGCCTGGTTACCGAGCTGGCAGGGCTGAATGGGCACCCGCAACGCATCCCAGAAGTTATATTTTTCAAGCGTGCGTTCAAGCATCGGGTAGAGTTCTTTCTGCTGGCTGATGCCGCCGCCAATCAGCACCACCTGCGGATCGTAGAGCGACACCACGCTGTAAACGCCGCGCGCCAGATAACCGACCCAGCGCTCCACCACTTCACGCAGATGCACATCGCCGCCCATACGCTCGAAAATTTCTTTGCCATGCAGCGGCGCATCTGACGGCAGCGACAGCGCCTGGCGGCTCGCCTCCACCAGCCCGCGCGCGGAGGCGATCTGATGCATATTCTCGCCGTTATCGCCAACCGGGATCACGCCAAATTCGCCCGCGCGGAAGTGCGCGCCGCGCAAAAGTTCGCGGTTCAGTATCAGCCCACCGCCAATGCCGGTGCCGATGGTCATGCAGATAAACGACTCGTAGCGCTGACCGGCACCGCGCCACATCTCGCCAAGCGCCGCGCAGTTCGCATCGTTTTCCACCGTGACCGGCAGCGACGTTAACTCGCCAAACAGCTCCAGCAGATTGCAGCCGTCGAGAAACGTCAGCGCGCCCGCCTTCGGCACATGGCCGGTATGCGGATTGATATAGCCAGGAAAACTGACGCCGATACCGGCTATTTCGTCGCGCTTTTGATAATGCTCAACGGTCTCGCGCCAGGCGTTTTTAAACGCGTCAGGATCGTAGTGCGTGTCATATTCGTCGCTGGAAAGCTCCTCGCCCTCCTCGGTGATCAGGCCGTGTTTGATATGCGTGCCGCCGACGTCAAAACCGATAAACTTACGCATGGTCATTCCTTCTGTGACAAACCGGGTTCCGCTTTTGAGTATGGCGTACCTGCGAAAACGCAACGTAAAGGAAGGTAATCTGCCGCTATTTATGGTGAATACCGCGCATGTCGTGATTGTGGTTAAGTAACGGCGGATGTGAACAGAGGCGGTGGCGTGGATATTTCAGGTTTTGTGCTGGCGATTGCGCCGGTGGCACTCTCTCCCGGTGCCAGCTTTACGCTGGCGATGAACAATGTTATCCACCGGGGGATTATGGGCGTGTTCAGCGTTATCACAGGCACGCTTATCGGCATTTATATTCACGCCTCGCTGGTGGGGCTTGGCGTCACGCAACTGCTGGTGCGCTACCCGGCCGTGATGAAAACTTTACAGCTTACAGGCACGCTCTATTTGCTCTGGCTGGCGCTGCGGCTTGTTGTAAGCGGCATTCAGGCCTGGCGGCGTCCGCAGCACACAACAGGCCGCGGCGCGGGCGTGAAAGAGGCGCTGCTGGCGAATCTTTTTAACATCAAAGCGATTCTGCTCTGGCTGACGGTGGTGCCCGCGTTTGCCGGAACGGCCTTCACGCACTATCTGCTGCTCGCCAGCATTCATGTCGCCATTATGGCGTCCTGGCTGCTGCTGTGCGGCGGCGCGATAGTGCTGACCACGCGCCGCTTTTCGGTGCGCTGGCTGAAGGTCGTCGTCGATACCGGCGGCGGGCTGTTTCTGTTTTTCCTCACGCTCTCCTCTGCGCTGGCGATGCTGAAATAGGCGGGTGAGGCGTTAACGGCATTCGTCTATCCAGACGCGCATTTCGCCTTCGCCGCGGTTGGCCCAGCTAAACCACGGTATAAAGGTCAGCGTTTGCGGCGTGGCCTGCGCCGGAGAGCGGTCATACTGCCAGAGTGGCCGCGATTCGGGCTGTGGGCTCGCCTGACGCCAGCCCTCGGCCTGAATTAAGACCTGACGGGCGAAAATGCCTTTTCCTTCCCGTTCGTGGAACGTCGATGTGGCGGGCAGTTGCAGGTTATGGAGCTCGCTGCCGTTGTCCGCCTCTTCCAGACAGTAAATCAGCGGCCCGCGCTGAATCGCTACTTTGCCTGCGACATGGCGCACCAGCGGGTTGCCGTAGACGCGGCGCACCGGCATGGGCAGCGTCAGCGTCAGCGTATCGCCTTCGTGCCAGGTGCGCGTCAGCCAGAGATACCCTTTACGAATATCGCCTTCACAGGGGCGACCGTTCAGCATTACGCGCGGCGCGTCGCACCAGTCCGGCAGGCGCAGCGCCAGCGTGTGTTCAACCGGCCGAGGCGAATCGATATGAATGCGCACCTCTTCATGCCACGGGAAATCGCCGCTGATACGTAACCGCAGTGTGCTGTCACCGACCGGCAACTGAACGTTGTTGCCGATGTAGAGATTGATAAACAGCGCATCTTCGCGCGCGGTGTAGATGTAATGTCCGAGCGAAGTGAGCAGCCGCGCGATATTCGGTGGACAGCAGGCACAGCCAAACCAGCGCTGGCGGACAGGCTTAACGTGATCGTAGATATGATTAAATTTCAGCGTTTTCGGATGCACTTCCAGTGGATTGACGTAAAAGAAGTGTTTGCCATCCAGCGCCATCCCTCCGAGCACAGTGTTATACAACGCACGCTCCATGACGTCGGCATACTGGCTGTCGCCTTCCATCTCCAGCATCCGGCGGGCGAACATGATCAGGCCTATCGAGGCGCAGCTTTCCGCATAGACCGTGTCGTTGGGCAGATCGTAATCAGTGCTGAACGCTTCTCCACTGCTCTGCGAACCGATACCGCCAGTGATATAAAGCTGGCGGCGCGCCATATTTTCCCATAACCGCAGGCAGGCCCGGCGTTTTTCTTCGTCGCCGCTCAGGCGCGCCAGATGCGCGACGCCTGTCATGAGATAGACGAAGCGCACCGCGTGGCCCACGGCGCGCGTCTGCTCTGCCAGCGGCTGGTGCGCCTGGCTGTAGGCTTTATCCTGCACCATCCAGGCCGGCCCATAAGTGTTCCAGTAAGAGGTGCGGCCGCGTTTTTCGTATTCGATATCGTAAAAGTGCGGCTGCGTCCCGCGCTGCTCGACAAAGTAGCGTGCCAGCGCCTGGTAGCGCGGCTCCTGCGTGGCTTCATACAGGCGCATCAATGCCAGTTCAATTTCCGGGTGACCGGGATAGCCGTGAAGCTGATTCTCACCGGGACCGAAAACCTGACAGAGGTGATCGGCAAGACGGCACACTACGCCAAGCAGGCGGCGTTTGCCGGTGGCCTGCCAGAACGCGACGCCTGCCTCAATCATATGACCGGCACAATAGAGTTCGTGGCATTCAGCGAGGTTGGTCCAGCGCTCGCCAGGCGCTTTTACGGTGAAATAGGTGTTCAGATAGCCGTCGTCGCATTGCGCCGCCGCAACCAGTTCAATCACCTCGTCGGCGGTTTTTTCAAGCGTGGCGTCCGGCTTCTGGCACAGAGACCAGGCTACGGCCTCCAGCCATTTCGCCACATCGCTGTCCTGAAAGACCATGCCATAGAACTCGCCGTGCTCAAGACCCGCGGCTATCCGAAAGTTGGAAATGGCGTGGCTCGGCTCCGCCTCGGGAAGGCGATCGTTAAGCGCGTCCCACTGATACGGGATTACTACGTCCCGCACCAGTTGCTGATATTGGCCGAGAAACGGATCGGTGATTTTCAGATAATGCAGGGAGATTTCATGCACGTCTGGTTGAGTCATGATGATTTCCTTCAGGAGGGTTGCACGTGGCGCTGGCGCAAATCGCCGGAAATGCGCGCCATCAGCGGATTATTGAGTTTGCACCAGCGAATCGTGATCGCCAGCAGCAGATGAAACAACGCAGGCAGCAGGCTCTCCATGGCCGTCATCCCCTGGAGCGACGCGGCCGTCTGGTTTTCGGCACCGGGTTGATAGGCCACTACAATAAATACCAAGCTGATAATGCCGGCGCTGGACGCCCAGGCGAGCTTGATGAAAAAGAGGTTAAATGCGAAATTCATTCCCGACGAACGCACGCCGGTTTTCCACTCGCCGTAATCGTCGGCAAACGCCATCAGGGAAAAGTGCAGCGGCAGCGTGAAGCCGAGAATAATGCCGTTGCCGAGGATAACGGCAAGCCAAAGGTGCTGATGCGCCGGGCTTGCGGGCAGTAGCCACATCGCGACGGCCAACGCCGCCAGGATAAGATTAGTATGGAAATAGAGCTTAACGGTGTCGACACGGCGCGACAGCGGGCTAACTATCATCGCACCGGCAACGGCGGCGAACGTCACCATAGTGAAAAACAGCGAGGTATAAGCAGTGCTGCCCTGAAGCACATAGGTGATGAAGTACATATACCCGCCGCCGCGAATGTTAAACACGTTAATCAGCAGGAATGACATCACCAGCATCAGTAGAAGCTGATCGTTATTACGCAGCCCGGCAAAATGCTCGCGCAGCGTAAATTTCCCCATCAGCGCCAGCGAAACGCGTTCGCGCACCCAAAAGAAGCAGCACAGGAACATCACGACCGCCACGGCGCACAGCACGCCAACGCCGAGTTGCCAGCCGCGGGCGGCGTTGCCCTCGCCCAGTGCTTTGACGAGCCATGGCAGCCCCACCGAGACCAGAAACCCTGCCACGCCGCATAACACAAAGCGCCAGGATTGACAGGCCAGCACTTCGTGATGACGCGTGGTCATGGTATTGATCAACGCGCAATAAGGCACGTTGATGGCGGTATAGCTGACAGACAGCAAAAGATATGTCCCGAATGCCCAGGCAATTTTGACGCCCGTACTGGCTTCCGGCACGGTAAACGTGAGTACGCCAATAACGCCGATGGGCACTGCCACCCACAGCTGCCACGGGCGAAAGCGTCCCCAGCGGCTCTGCGTGCGGTCGGCGATAACGCCCATTACCGGGTCGGAGATGGCGTCGAAAACGCGCAGGGCCATAAACAGCGTGCCCACCAGCGCGGGAGTCAGCCCAAAAACATCGGTGTAAAAGAAGGTCAGAAAATTCATGATCAGGCAGGTAATAATCGTGCCGCCCGCGTCGCCTAATCCGTAGCCTATTTTTTCCCGCAGCGACAGCTTTTCACTCACAGCGGCGACGGAAATATCCGCTGTCGTAACAGAAGTAGCATTCATGATTAACGCCTCGCGTTATCGGATAAGTTATGCCAGAAATAAAACCGCTTATTTGCCGGGGTAAAGTGTCACTGGCCAGTCACGTTATTGATTCTGCATGCGATACGCCGGGCAACAAGGCAACGGGAAAGTATAAAAAAGGGACGATTCCGACCTGCTGGCAAAATTGTGAAGCAGATCCCCTCGCGCTTAAAAAAATCCTCGCCCGCCGCTTCAGCCGCTAAGATCGGATAAAATGATTCGCGTGGTCATGGTGTTATATGTTTGAAATAAATATTAATTTACCGGTGAAAGTGCAAAACGGCGGGCGCTTTATCTCCCGTGGCGTTGGCCAGCACCCTGCGCGCAGGCTCGACTCATGGGAAATCATTTTTGTTGAAAAAGGGACGCTTACGATCCGCGAAGAAGAGACGATTTTTGAGGTTAACGCGGGAGAAAGCTTACTATTATGGCCTGGAAGAGAACATCAGGGCGTTGGCATATTTCCAGCGGATCTGAAATTTTACTGGCTGCATTTTGAGTATTATCCTCCAGCTCAAAATAAAGCGGGCTGCGATTTATCTTTATTGTCCGTTCCTCAACATTGTCGGGCGCGCGAGCCGCAGCATATTATTTCGCTGTTTCGTCAGTTTCTGAATGAGCAGGAAAATGTCACGCGCACGCTGGCGCTGGAAATTATTTTGTTATTAATACTCCAGCAACTGTGCGCCAGCGCAGGCGATGTGCAACCCACAGAGGGCAGTGGCGCGGCGCTCGCCTGGAAGGCTCAACAGCTTATCCGTACGCAATATCATCTGCCGCTCTCTACCTCAACCCTCGCCGCGAGCCTGCACTGCAACGCGGATTACCTGGGGCGCGTCTATCGCCAGACGTTTCGCCTGACCATCACCGAGGCGGTGCAGCATCAGCGGGTCATCGCTGCGGAAAAACAGCTGATTAACGACTCGCTCTCGCTTTGCGAAGTAGCCAAAAACTGTGGTTTTCCAGATGTCGGCTATTTCCGGCGGGTTTTTCGCCGTCATCACGGCCTCACTCCGGCTGCCTGGAAAAAGCGATACTGCAAAGAGCATATCAACTCCGACTAAACATTTATCCCGTTGATGTAATGGAACAAATTATTACGGAAGGAGGATCGCAGAAGGGAAATGTTCATGGTGGCGGGTGTTCGCGTCTGTTGTTGCCGATGGTAACCTTGCCTGGTGCCGTTCTGTCTTAAGTCGTTGTCGGTATATCAGGAGGAAAGAAGCTGTGGTGATTAAGGAGATTGTTGTGAGCAGAATTTCTCGCGAGCCGTCCGGTGAGCCGATTCGTTGCCCCGAGGCGCTTAACATACCTTCTCAACTGTTACGTACACCTCGCGTCTGCAGTAAGGGAGAATATTCTTCTGACCAGCAAAAAAAGGATGTGTTGCATGACGCGCTGGGTCTGTGGGGCGTTAACGCTGAGGATGGCCTGAGTTATGAGCGCAGTTTGCGTAGCGAGTGGTAAGCAATGGGTATGCTCGCCGTTTTTGATACCAATATCTTGATCGATCTTTTTAGTGGTCACGAAAAGGCACGGCAAACGTTAGGGCGATTTCCGGAAAATCGTGCCATTAGCCTGATTACCTGGATCGAAGTGATGGTAGGCGCGCGTAAGCATCATCAGGAACAACAAACACGTGAGGTCCTGGCTACTTTTACTGTCCTGCCGGTGTCATTATCCGTCGCGGAACGCAGCGTAGAAATTCGCCGACAGTGCGGAATGAAATTACCAGATGCCATTATTCTTGCTACTGCGCAGGTGCACTCGCGCATGTTGCTTACGCGCAACAGCAAGGATTTTGAAGGGGTAACAGGAGCAGAAATTCCCTATGTTCTGAACTAGCCCGCCCTGAACGAGCGGGCTACAGACAAGGCTTACTCACCCTCTCCCGGGAACAGGAACGGGTTGATGGAGCTCCTGGCGAAGCCTTCCTGCTCCATGCGGGCGTCAAGCACCAGTGAGGCGAGGTCATCCGCCACCGGCTCCACGTTCGGGTCTTTTTCCTGATACAGGATCTTCAGGTAAGTCCCGCAGTCGCCGCAGCTTTCGGCTTTAATGGCCGCCTGCTCGCTCTCCAGCGACCAGTAGTGCAAATCGCGGGTTTGCTCGCAGTTGCTGCATTTAACGCGCACCACGTGCCATTCCGTTTCGCACAGGTTGCAGTGCAGGTAGCGCAGCCCCTGGCTTGAGCCAATATGCACCATGCTGGAGACCGGAATGCTGCCGCAGACCGGGCAGAACTGGCGCGCTTCGCCATATTCCGCCCGCGCTTTGCCGGGGATAAGGCTCGCCATCTGCGCCCAGTAGAGCGACAGCGCTGCCCAGATAAACGGGGCTTTGTCGCTGCTCACCGCGCTGAAATCGGCGCTGAACAGGGCGCTCGCCATGGTTTCCAGCTCCTGCGCCGAGGCTTTTTCGAGATTTTCGATAACCGCCAGCGCCGGGCCGCTCATCTCCGGCTTCAGCTCGGCAATCAGCGACTGCAACAGCTTCTGCCAGTGGCCGTCGCGCGGCAGCACGTGAATATCGAGCGGAGGCTTGCCCTGTTCCGCGGCTGCTTTGATGCGTGCCGTCAAATCCATCTCCAGCGGGTGGTCATAGAGCACCACCTCCTGGGCATGCGCGATAAGCGCGGCAAAACGCAGGTAATCGCCCAGCGGATTATTTTCAGCCAGCTCGCGCAGGCGTGCGGCGCGGCGGTTATAGAGATTTTTCAGTCTGGGGAACAATAACGGCGGAATCACTTCCGCCGTACGTTTATCGCTCTTCTCCAGCTGGTCTTGCGGGATGATGCGAATACTCATTCAGATGATTTTTCCTGTTTCTCGCGCACTTCGCGATACCAGCGCGGGTGGTGTTTCTTCGCCCAGGTTTTGGTAACCCAGCCTTCCACCATGGCGGTAATGGTGCCTTTGACCCACAGGGCCGCGTAAATATGCACCATGATAACCACAATTAAGGCCACCGCGGCAAATGAATGCGCCAGCAGCGCCAGGCGAATCACCGGGATGGGGAACATCGGCGCGAACCACGGACGCCAGATAACCACGCCGCTTGCCAGTAACAGCAGAAGCAGCAGGATGGCCGCCCAGAAGACGCACTTCTGACCGAAATTATAGCGCCCGGTATCGCCCACTTCCTCGTTCATGGCGATTTTGTGGATGTTTTTTGCCCACAGAATATCGTCACGGTTAATGAGGTTGTGGTGCCAGTAACGGAAAAACATCAGCATAAACGAAACGAACATCACCACCCCAACGAAGGGGTGGAGGATGCGCGCCAGCTGCGGCGTGCCAAGAATGTTCATCAGCCAGTTGAAGGAGGGGAAAAAGAACCCCAGCCCGCTCACCGCCGCCAGCACGAAGGCGAAGGCGGTGATCCAGTGGTTGATTCGCTCTGGCGCGCTGTAGCGCACGATGGTGTCACGTCTTTTCATTTACGCACCTCATCATCGTCATGGTGCAGATTGTCTTCATCTTCCTCGGCGCGGTTTGGACCGATACCGACGTAGTGGAAGACGCTGGCGGCGAAGGTCGCCGCAAAGCCGATGGCGGCGAGCGGTTTCCAGATGCCTTTCCAGAACTTAACGGCTTCGCTGATTTCCGGGTTCTCCGGCAGGCCGTGATACAGGTTCGGCTTGTCGTTGTGGTGCAGCACGTACATCACGTGCGTACCGCCAACGCCTGCCGGATCGTACAGGCCCGCGTTTTCGTAACCACGGGTTTTCAGCTCCGCCACGCGCTCGCCTGCCAGCTGTTTCATATCCTCTTTGGTGCCAAAGTGGATAGCGCCGGTCGGACAGGTCTTCACGCACGCCGGCTCCTGGCCCACGGTTACGCGATCCACGCACAGGGTGCATTTGTAGACGCGGTTATCTTCCGGGTTCAGGCGCGGGACGTCGAACGGACAGCCCGCGATGCAGTAGCCGCAGCCGATGCACTGTTCAGACTGAAAATCGACGATACCGTTGGCATACTGAATGATAGCGCCTTCCGACGGGCACGCCTTCAGGCAGCCCGGATCGGCGCAGTGCATACAGCCATCCTTGCGGATAAGCCATTCCAGTTTGTCGTTCTGCTCCACTTCCGAGAAGCGCATCACGGTCCAGGACTTGGCGGTCAGATCCGCCGGGTTGTCATACACCCCGACGTTATGACCGACTTCGTCACGCAGATCGTTCCACTCGGAACAGGCCACCTGACAGGCTTTACAGCCGATACAGGTGGTTACGTCGATAAGCTTCGCCACTTCCTGCTGGTGGTCCCGCGCCTGCGGCGCGGGCGTGAAACCGTTAGTCGCGGAACGACGGATAATGTCTTGCGATTGATAAGCCATAAGTCGTCTCCGTTACACCTTTTCCACGTTCACCAGGAACGCCTTAAATTCCGGCGTCTGGGTGTTGGCGTCGCCCACGAACGGCGTCAGCGTGTTGGCGATAAAGCCTTTCTTCGCGACCCCTTCGTAACCCCAGTGGATTGGAATACCGATGGTATCCACCTGTTTGCCGTTCACGTTGAGCGTGCGAATACGCTTGGTCACCACCGCCTTGGCTTTGATATAGCCGCGGTTGGAGGAGACTTTCACGGTATCGCCCTGCGCGATGCCAAGCTTACCGGCGAGTTTCTCGCCGATTTCCACAAACTGTTCCGGCTGCGCGATGGCGTTTAACAGCGCGTGCTTGGTCCAGTAGTGGAAATGCTCGGTCAGACGGTACGTGGTGCCGACATACGGGAACTTATCCGCTTTGCCCATCGCTTCCAGATCGCCTTTGAACACGCGCGCCGCCGGGTTAGACACCACGTTCGGGTGCAGCGGGTTGGTGCCAAGCGGCGTCTCGAACGGCTCGTAGTGTTCCGGGAACGGGCCTTCCGCCATTTTGTCGATGGCGAACAGGCGGCCCATGCCTTCCGGCTGCATGATAAACGGACCGACATCGCTGCCCGGAGGCGCGGTGCTGTAGTCCGGGATATCGGCGCCGACCCACTTGCCGTTGGCGTAAGAGAGAAGCTGACGTTTCGGGTCCCACGGTTTGCCCTGCGGATCCGCGGAGGCGCGGTTATACAGAATGCGGCGGTTCAGCGGCCACGCCCATGCCCAGCCCAGCGTATTGCCAAGGCCTGACGGATCGGCGTTGTCGCGGCGCGCCATCTGGTTGCCGTCCGGCGTCCAGCTGCCGGCGAAGATCCAGCAGCCGCTTGAGGTGGTGCCGTCGTCACGCAGATGCGCGAAGGTGCCCAGCTGATCGCCTTTCTTCGCCAGCACGTTGCCGGTCACCGGATCGATGATATCCGCCAGCGCTTTACCGTTGCTCTCCATGGCCACTTCTTCCGGCGACGGGTTTTCCGGCGTCGAATAGTTCCAGCTCATGTTAAGGACTTGTTCCGGGCATGCGCCGCCCTGCTCGGCGTACATCTTACGCAGGCGCAGGAAGATACCAGCCAGGATTTCGCCGTCGTTCAGCGCTTCGCCCGGCGCGTCCTGACCTTTCCAGTGCCACTGCAGCCAGCGGCCGGAGTTCACGATAGATCCGTTCTCTTCGGCAAAGCAGGTGGACGGCAGGCGGAACACTTCGGTCTGAATGCTCGCCGGATCGACATCGTTCTGCTCGCCGTGGTTCTGCCAGAAGGTAGAGGTCTCGGTATTGAGCGGATCGATAGTCACCAGGAACTTCAGTTTTGAGAGTGAAGCGACCACTTTGTTTTTGTTCGGGAACGAGGCGACCGGGTTAAAGCCCTGGCAGATGTAGCCGTTGACTTTGCCCTGGTGCATCATCTCGAAATATTGCAGGACGTCGTAGCCTTTATCCCACTTCGGCAACCAGTCGAAGCCCCAGCTGTTCTCCGCCGTCGCTTTATCGCCATAGAAGGCTTTCATCAGCGAAACGAAGAATTTCGGGTAGTTGCCCCAGTAGTTCACCTGGCCTTCCAGCAGCGGTTTCGGCGTGTTGGCGGTCAGGTAGGTTTGCAGATCGGCCTGTTTTTCGCTTGGCAGCGACATGTAGCCGGTCAGGCTCTGGCTCAGCAGACCGAGGTCGGTCAGACCCTGAATGTTGGAGTGTCCGCGAAGCGCATTCACGCCGCCGCCCGCCATACCCATATTACCCAGCAGCAGCTGGATCATGGCCATCGTACGGATGTTCTGGGCACCCACGGAGTGCTGCGTCCAGCCGAGCGCATACAGGAACGACGCGGTTTTGTCGTGTACGCTGGTTTCGGCGATGTATTCGCACACCTTCAGGAAATCGGCTTTCGGCGTACCACAGATATTCTCAACGACATCCGGCGTGTAGCGGGAGACGTGCGTTTTCAGCAGGTTCCAGACGCAGCGCGGGTGCGAGAGCGTGGTATCGCGTTTTGCGAAGCCTTTTTCGTCCAGCTCATAGTGCCAGCTGGTTTTGTCATATTTGCGTTTTTCCGCGTCGTAGCCGGTAAACAGGCCGTCATCGAAACCGTAATCTTCACGCACGATCAGGCTGGCGTTGGTGTAGGCCTCGACATATTCGCGGTTAAACTTGTTGTTGTTCAGCAGGTACAGCAGTACGCCTGACAGGAAAGCGATGTCAGTACCGGAACGGATAGGCGTATAGAAATCGGCCACCGACGCCGTGCGCGTAAAGCGCGGGTCAATAACGATAAGCTTCGCGCCATTGTGGATCTTGGCTTCCATCGCCCAGCGGAATCCCACCGGATGCGCTTCTGCCGCGTTCCCACCCATCACGACGATGAGGTTGGCGTTCTTCATATCAACCCAGTGGTTGGTCATCGCACCGCGACCAAATGTTGGAGCAAGACTTGCTACCGTTGGTCCGTGTCAGACACGCGCCTGGTTATCCACGGCTAACATGCCGAGGGCGCGGGTAAATTTCTGGGTTAAATAGCCGGTTTCGTTACTGGAAGCGGAGGCGCACAGCATACCGGTGGAGAGCCAGCGGTTAACGGTGGTGCCTTCGGCGTTTTGCGCGATAAAGTTCGCGTCGCGGTCTTCTTTCATCAGCTTCGCGATGCGATTAAACGCCTCGTCCCAGCTGATGCGCTGCCATTTATCGGAGCCAGGCGCGCGGTATTCAGGGTATTTCAGACGCGATTCGGAGTGGATGAAATCCACCAGACCTGCGCCTTTCGGGCAAAGCGCCCCGCGGTTGACCGGATGATCCGGGTCCCCTTCGATGTGGAAAATCGAGGATTTCGCGTTTTTCGCGCCGTCGCCGAGGCTATACATCAACAGCCCACAGCCGACGGAGCAGTACGTACAGGTATTACGGGTTTCGCGGGTGCGCAGCAGTTTATATTGCCGTGTTTCCGCCAGCGCGACGCTGGGAGCAAATCCCAGTGCGGCTGCCGTGGTGCCTGCCATACCGCCAGCGCAGATCTTAAAGAACTGCCTTCTGCTGACCTGCATGGATTGCTCCTTGTTCAGACATTGTCACAAAGTAAGTCGTATGGTTTTTCTTTTGCGGATGCCGCCGCAACGGTTCACAATCGTAATTCCCTTCTTAACGAGGAGGGATTAGGGGCAACAGAATACCACAATGTTGCTGAGGCTGTTTCAGACGGTTAATAAAAAGTGAATAAGAACCATCCAGAACTGTTGCAAAACGTGACCGATGTCACGGCCGCTCGTTCCCTTCCGCTCTGGAAAAGAGAGAACCTCACCACCACCGAGCCGGACTGGCTGGCGGAAGAAGTGCCGGTAGCGCTGGTCTACAACGGTATCTCGCACGTCGTGATGATGGCGTCTCCCAAAGATTTGGAAATCTTCGCCCTTGGATTTTCGTTATCGGAAGGAATTGTCGAATCTTCACACGAAATTTACGGCATGGATATTATCCATGGGTGTAATGGTATCGAAATTCAGGTGGAACTTTCCAGTCGTCGCTTTATGGAGCTGAAAGCGCGCCGCCGTAATCTGGCGGGGCGAACCGGCTGCGGCGTCTGCGGTGTGGAACAGCTTAACGATATTGTGCGTCCTCTGGCTCCGCTGCCGTTCACGCAAACTTTCTCGCTCGATAACCTCGACGGCGCGCTGCGTCAGCTCGCCAGCGTCCAGCCTGTCGGCGAGCTCACCGGCTGTACGCACGCCGCCGCCTGGCTGACCCCGCAGGGCGACATTGCGGGCGGGCATGAAGATGTCGGGCGTCACGTGGCGCTCGATAAACTGCTCGGCCGACGCGCGCGTGAAGCGTGGCAGCAGGGCGCGGTGCTGGTGTCGAGTCGCGCCAGCTATGAAATGGTGCAGAAAGCCGCGACCTGCGGCGTGGAAATTCTCTTTGCGGTCTCCGCCGCCACCACGCTCGCCGTGGAGGTCGCCGAGCGCTGCAACCTGACGCTGGTGGGCTTTTCACGCCCTGGCCGCGCGACGATTTACACGCATCCCCAGCGCCTGATCGCAGGCGATAAAAACGCGTGATTTTTGTTCAGTTTTTCTGAAAAAGAACGGCAAATCCTTCCGCTTTTGGTTTCCGATGTGCAGGTCTACTATTACACACATTGAAGGCAATTCGCCTTCTCACTCACATCAAAACGGAAGGAATTTCACAATGAACACTATCAAATCTTTTGTTGCAGTTATGACGCTTGCTACCGCTTTCGGCGCTTTCGCTGGCCAGTCCATCACCGCGACCGATACCACGCTTTCTGGCGCAAAAGCTAAAATCGCCGCGCAGGCCGAGCAGATGGGCGCGACGTACAAAATCACCGAAGCGTTCACCGGCAATCAGGTCCACATGACTGCTGAACTGAACAAATAAGCCAGAAGTTGTCGAAAGAGCGCCTGCGGGCGCTTTTTTTATGGCATGCCCGCCAGACGCAGCAGCGCGGTAACCACCGCCGCCGCAAAAATCACCACGATTAACGGCGCCTTGCGCCAGGCCAGAAAGATCGCGAACGCCACACCCAGCACCCTCGCCATACCCGCAAAGCTTTCACCTTCGTAAAACGTCGCCGCCAGCGCCACGGCAAACAGTAACGTCGTTGCCGCATCAGAGAGCAGCGCCTGCGCGCGCTCACTCAGCGCAAGCTTGTTACCGAGTTTCGCCCCGCCAAAGCGCATCAGATACGTGCCGACAGAGAGCACACCGATCCCGGCCAGAATCATCATGGTACTCGCCATTATTTCTTCCTCGTGAGTAAGCCTGCCAGCGAGAGCAGCACCGGCAGCCCGACCGGCGCAAACGGCACGGCGGCAAGCGAGAGCGCCGCGCCGCTGCCTGCGCGGATAAGCGTGGTTCTGTTTTTCAGGGCAGGGAGTACCAGCGCAAGTAAAATCGCCGGGAAAACGGCGTCAAGACCGATGGTTTCCGGTGCGGGCAGCAGCGTGCCCATCGCCACGCCGATCACAACGCCAAGCGGCCAGCACAGCGCCACGCCAAGCCCGCACAGCCAGTACGCCGCTTTACGCGTTTCAGGTGTCTGTTGCGATAACCCGAACACCACGCTTTCATCATTCATGATGTGTGAGCCCAGCAATCTTTTTGCGCCCCGGCCCACCAGATCCCGCACCGTGATGCCAAACGGCAGGTGGCGCGCGTTAACCAGCAGCCCTGCCGCCGCCGCGGCCAGCGGGTTACCGCCGCTTGCGACGATGCCGATAAAAATAAACTCCGACGCGCCTGCCAGTACCGAGATGGACAGCAACAGCGGCACCCACATCGCGAAGCCATAAGCCATCGCGAGCGTGCCATAAGAAATCCCGACCACGCCAACGGCCAGACAGACCAGCACAATAGCCTTTATAATGTCGCCTTTAAGGCAGGCGAACCGGTGCAGAATCATACGTTTTTCACCTATAACGAACGAATGAACATTATAATGAACATGCCGCTGTCTATTTTCAACACGAACGTTCGTTCATTTTAACGAACGAGGGAACCCGACATGACACAGCCCATTACCGTGATTGCTCAAAGTCTGGTGCGCGAACGCACGCGCGCCGGGTTGTCGCTGGCCGAAGTGGCTCGCCGCGCGGGGATCGCTAAATCCACGCTGTCGCAGCTGGAAGCCGGTAACGGTAATCCGAGCCTGGAGACGCTCTGGGCGCTATGCGTGGCGCTTGATATTCCTTTTGCCCGCCTGATGGAACCGCAGGCCAACCAAACGCAGGTGATCCGCCGCGGTGAAGGGCCGAAAGTCGTCGCGGAACTCGCCAATTACCAGGCGATTTTACTGGCGACCTGCCCGCCGGGCGCGCGTCGCGATATCTATCTGCTGCTGACGCAGCCGGAAGGCGAGCGTCTGTCACAGCCGCACCCGACGGGCTCGGTGGAACATATCATCGTGACGCAGGGGCGCGCGCTGGTCGGGCTCGCGGAAGCGCCGGAAGAGCTGCACGCCGGGGATTACATCTGTTACCCGGCCGATCGGGCGCACGTTTTTCGCGCGCTGGAGCCGGATACTCAGGCAATTCTGGTGGCGGAACAGAATTAAGCCCTACAGAATCTGTGGACGCCTGCGCCACCCCAGGCGACACTCTTACGCACCCTGCAATCAGGCACTTAACTTATGTCGCTTAAAGCAATCGCCGCACAACTTGGCCTCTCCGTCACCACCGTCAGCCGCGCGCTGAACGGCTACGACGACGTTTCTCAGGAAACCCGCGCGCGGGTGGAGGCTGAAGCGGCGCGACGCGGCTACCGGCCAAACACGTTCGCGCGTCGCCTGAAAATGGGCAAAATCGACGCCGTCGGGCTGGTCTTTCCCGTACATCCCGTGCCGCTCAATAACAGCGTCTTTATGGAGATGGTGGGTGAGATAAGCCGCGAACTGGCGCAACATGAGGTCGATTTGCTGCTGATTGCCGATGACGATCTCGCAGACAGCCACAGCTATATGCGTCTGGTGCAAAGCCGCCGCGTGGACGCGCTGATTGTGGCGCATACGCTCGATAACGACCCACGTTTGCAGCAGCTTCAGACGGTGAATTTTCCTTTCCTGGCGCTCGGACGCAGCCGGTTGCCGCAACCCTACGCCTGGTTTGATTTCGATAACTACGCCGGTACGCATCAGGCCACCGAGCGGTTAATCCGTCTCGGGCACCGGCGCATCGCGATGCTTGGCGAGCACAACAGCCAGGCGTTTATCACCCAGCGCCGCGAGGGCTGGCGAGACGCGCTGAAAGCGCATCAGCTTGATGACAGCGGCCTGCGGATGCTCCCGCCCACCCGCCGCGCGGGCTATAAAGCGGTGCTGGAACTGATGGCGCTGCCCGCCCCGCCGACGGCCATTGTGACCGACTGCAACTCGCTCGGCGACGGGGCCGCGATGGCGCTGCAAACGCTTAATCGCTTGCAGGGCGAAGGGGCGGTTTCGCTGGTGGTCTATGACGGTCTGCCGCCTGACAGCATCGTGGAGATGGATGTGGCGGCGGTCATTCAGTCCACGCGCGAAGGCGTGGGGCGACAAATCGCCGACATGGTGCAGCGTCTTATCGCGGGCGAGCCCGCAGAACAGCTTCAGGTGCTCTGGCAACCCGATTTTCTGGAAGGCAGCACGCTTCATCCCGCTGACTAAACCCTCGGCATTTTCTTAAGCAAAATTCCGTGCAGATCACACATCCGAAACGTTTTGGTTGGCATCCGAAACGTTTCGGATCAACAGTAAAAGCATTCTTTTACCGGAGATGCTTTTATGGAAACCCGCATTCATCGACTCACCAGCCCCACAACCGATGTTGTTATCAAAACGCACCCGTTCGCTGAAATTCTCTACTGGGGGCCGCATCTTGCGCACTTTTCGGAGCACGATTGTGCGAGCCTCGTGCGCCCGGTGGCTAATGGCCGTCTGGATACCGATTCACCCGTCACGTTAATGGCGGAGAACGGCCACGGGCTGTTTGGCGCGCCGGGACTGGAAGGGCACCGCAACGGGCTGGACGCCTCGCCGGTGTTTACCACGCAGGACGTCAACCAGAACGGGCAGACGCTGGTGATTACCAGCGAAGACGCCACCGCCGGGCTGCGGCTCGTGAGCGAGCTTTCGCTCGGCGACAGCGGCGTGCTGAAAGTGCGCCACGGCCTGACCAATCTGCGCGACGGCGCCTGGCAGGTGGATCGTTTCGCGGTCACGCTGCCGGTGGCGGAGCGGGCGTTTGAAGTGATGGCGTTTCATGGCCGCTGGATACGTGAGTTCCAGCCGCACCGCGTGACGTTAAGCCATGACGGCTTTGTGCTGGAGAACCGCCGCGGGCGCACCTCGCACGAGCATTTTCCGGCGCTTATCGCTGGTACGCCGGGTTTTGGCGAGCAGCACGGCGACGTCTGGGGCGTGCATCTTGGGTGGAGCGGCAACCACCGGCTGAAGTGCGAAGCGAAAACCGACGGGCGGCGCTATCTCCAGGCCGAGGCGCTCTATCTGCCGGGCGAAATGGCGCTGGCGACCGGCGAGACGCTGCACACGCCCTGGCTCTACGCGAGCCACTCCACGCGCGGTCTGAACGGCATGAGCCAGCAGTTTCACCGCTTTCTGCGTAAGGAAATCATCCGTTTTCCTGGCAACAAACCGCGCCCGGTGCACCTTAACACCTGGGAGGGGATCTACTTCGACCATCAGCCGGAATACATCATGCAGATGGCGACCAGGGCCGCGGCGCTCGGCGTGGAGCGCTTTATCATTGACGACGGCTGGTTTAAGGGCCGCAACGACGACCACGCGGCGCTCGGCGACTGGTATCTCGATGAGCAGAAATACCCGGACGGCCTGATGCCGGTGATTAATCACGTGAAAAGTCTCGGGATGGAGTTCGGCATCTGGGTGGAGCCGGAGATGATCAACCCCGATTCCGATCTTTACCGTGCGCACCCGGACTGGGTGCTGGCGCTGCCGGGCTACCCGAAAACTACCGGACGCCATCAGTGGGTGCTTAATCTCAACATTCCTGCCGCCTTCGATTACCTGCTGGAACGCATGAGCTGGCTTCTGGGCGAGCATCCGGTTGATTACGTGAAGTGGGACATGAACCGCGAGCTGGTGCAGCCGGGCCACGCGGGCAAAGCGGCGGCAGACGCCCAGACGCGTCAGTTCTATCGCCTGCTGGATGCGCTGCGCGCGCGTTTCCCGCACGTTGAATTTGAGTCCTGCGCATCCGGCGGTGGGCGTATCGATTTCGAAGTGCTGACGCGCACGCACCGCTTCTGGGCCTCCGACAACAACGACGCGCTGGAGCGCAACACCATCCAGCGCGGCATGAGCTACTTCTTCCCGCCGGAAGTGATGGGCGCGCATATCGGCAACCCGCGCTGCCACGCGACGTTCCGCCTGCACAGCATTGAGTTTCGCGGCCTGACGGCGCTGTTCGGTCATATGGGGCTGGAGCTGGACCCAGTCAGCGCTGGCGAGCAGGAGGCGGCGGGCTATCAGCGCTATGCCGCGCTTTATAAGGAATGGCGTGAGCTGATCCACACCGGAGACCTGTGGCGCGTGGAGATGCCGGACGCCGCCACGCAGGTGCAGGGCGTCGTCAGTCAGGATAAGACGCAGGGGCTGTTTCTGGTAAGCCAGCTGGCGATGCCGGATTACACGCTGCCAGGCGCGCTGCGCGTGCCGGGGCTCGATCCGCAGGCCCGTTACCAGGTGCGGCTGGTGGATCATCCGAATATTCAGTTGACCGGCGAAGGCGGCCACACCATGCGCAAACTGCCGGGCTGGATGAGCGAGCCTGTCAGCGCCAGCGGCGAATGGCTGGCGCAGGCGGGGCTGCAACTGCCGGTGCTCGACCCGGAAACCGCGATGCTTATCGCGTTTGAGCGCGTGTAACAGGCGGGTGCCGTGAAAGCGGCACCTCAATGGTCTGGTCTTCTAAGGGCGACAATAATGAAAAATACCGTCTGTACCCCAAAACATAACCCGAACTTCTGGATCTTTGGTCTCTTCTTCTTTTTCTACTTCTTCATCATGGCCACCTGCTTTCCGTTTCTGCCTATCTGGCTGTCGGATGTGATTGGCCTGAACAAAACCGATACCGGCATTGTGTTCTCCTGTATGTCGCTGTTCGCCATTGCGTTTCAGCCGGTGCTGGGCGTGATTTCCGACAAGCTGGGCTTAAAAAAACATCTGCTGTGGATTATCACCACCTTGCTGGTGCTGTTCGCGCCGTTCTTCCTGTGGGTGTTCGGGCCGTTGCTGAAGGTGAATATCTGGCTCGGCGCGCTGATGGGCGGGCTGTATATCGGCTTTTGCTTCTCCTCCGGTGCCGGGGCGATTGAGGCATACATTGAGCGCGTGAGCCGCAGCAGCGGTTTTGAATATGGCAAGGCGCGCATGTTTGGCTGCCTCGGCTGGGGGCTGTGCGCCTCGACGGCGGGGATGCTGTTTAACGTCAACCCGGCCATCGTGTTCTGGATGGGCTCCAGCGCGGCGCTGGTGCTGATGGGGCTGCTGCTATTCGCGCGTCCTCGCGCCAATCAGACGGCGCAGGTGATGAACGCGCTCGGCGCTAACCAGCCGCAGGTGACGGCGAAAATGGCGCTGGGCCTGTTCCGCCTGCCGAAGCTGTGGATGTTTATTCTCTATGTGGTCGGCGTGGCGTGCGTGTATGACGTGTTTGACCAGCAGTTCGCCACGTTTTTTAAATCGTTCTTCCCAACGCCGCAGGCGGGCACGCAGGCGTTTGGTTTCGCCACCACGGCCGGTGAGTTGTGTAACGCCATCATTATGTTCTGCTCACCGTGGATCATTAACCGCATCGGCGCGAAGAACACGCTGCTGATTGCGGGCACGATTATGGCCACGCGTATTATCGGCTCGGCGTTTGCCACGAACGTTTATGAAATCGTGGCGCTAAAAATGCTGCACGCGCTGGAAGTGCCGTTCCTGCTGGTGGGCGCGTTTAAATACATTACCGGCGTGTTCGACACGCGCCTGTCGGCGACCATTTATCTGATTGGTTTTCAGTTTGCCAAGCAGATGGCGGCGATTTTTCTCTCCGCCTTCGCCGGCACGATGTATGACCGGATAGGGTTTCAGGATACCTATCTGATTCTCGGCAGCTTTGTGCTCGCGATAACGGTGGTGTCGGCGTTTACGCTCACAAACACGCGGCAGGCGGTGGTGTCAGAAGAGACGGTGAAGGCGTAAGGTTGGCGTTTATCATTTATAACCGTAATGACGGCGGGTGCGCTTTGCTTACCCGCCCTACATCACACACGGCATTGCATTAACCGTAGGGCGGGTAAGCGGAGCGCGCCCGCCAGTTCCCAAATTAAATCTCTCGTAGGGCGGGTAAGCGAAGCGCACCCGCCATTCATACACACCCACGCTCACTCCAGATAAAACACGTTTTTCAACTCTTGGCTCACCGGGCTGTTATCCGGGTTGGACGGCATAATCTCGCGCATATGCTTCCACCAGCGCTGGCACACCTCGGTTTGCGCCACGGCGTTCCAGCGCGCCTCGCTCTCTATCTCGACCGTCGCGAAGAGCAAATGACGCTGCGCATCAAGCCAGATGGCGTAATGGTGCGCGCCGTGCGCTTTCAACACCGCTTCAAGCTCCGGCCAGATGGGGGAATGGCGGCGCTGATACTCGTCGTGCGCGTCGGGGTTTACCTGCATTACAAACGCTTTGCGGATCATAACGCCTCCAGATAGAGCTCGCGGACCTCGTCGCGTGAAGCGACGCGCGGGTTGCACGGCGCGCAAGGGTCAGCCAGCGCGTTATCAAGCCAGCCTTCGATATCCGCTTTCGTCACACCAAGCTGGCTGAAGCCGGAGGGAATGCCGACACGCGCCGACAGCGCGCGGATCGCGTTGATGGCTTCATGGCTCGCCTGTTCATCGCTCATGTCACGGGTATCGACGCCCATCGCCTGCGCCACGCGCGCAAACCGCTTCACGGCGCGCGGGCGGTTAAAATTTTCAATAACGGGTAGCAAAATCGCGTTGCAGACGCCGTGCGGCAGGTTGTGCGTCGCGCCCGGCTGGTGCGCCAGCGCATGTACCAGGCCTAAGCCCGCGCTGTTAAACGCCATGCCCGCCAGATACTGACCGCACGCCATCTGCTCGCGCGCCTCCAGATTGTGCCCGTCCTCCACCGCCTTTGGCAGCCACTCGTTAATCAGGCGAATCGCCTCCAGCGCGTTGGCGTCGGTCAGCGGGTGCGCACCCACCGAGACAAACGCCTCGACCGCGTGGGTCAGCGCGTCCATGCCGGTCGCGGCGGTGATGGCGGGCGGAATATCCAGCATCACGCTTGCGTCATCCACGGCGATATCGGGGATCAGATTCGGGTCGATAATCACCTCTTTGACCCGCCGCGCCTCGTTGGTGATCACCGCATTGCTGGTCATTTCCGCCGCCGTTCCGGCCGTGGTGTTAATCGCTACCAGCGGTGCGCCAGGGTTTTTGACATGACCTACGCCTGCGTAATCGATGGACGCGCCTGGATTGGCGGTGAGAATTTTGATGGCTTTAGCAGTGTCGATGGGGCTGCCGCCGCCGAAGGCAATCAGGTAGTCGCATTGCGCATTGCGCCAGATTGCGAAGCCGCGCTGCACCAGCGCTTCGGTGGGGTTCGGAAAAACGTCATCAAACAGCTCGTATGAAAGCTGATGCGTATCCAGTGCGGCAAAGAGGCTATCGAGCAGGCCGAGTTTAACCAGTTGTCCGTCGGTGACGATAAGCGCCTTGCCCCAGGCTTTATTCGCCACCAGTTTCACCATGTCTTCGATAGCGCCTGCGCCATGCAGGCTAATTTTGGGCAGTGCCAACATAAAGCTCATGCAGCTTCTCCTTGCTTTTACGGTAATGGCGGGTGCGCTTTGCTTAACCGCCCTACATTGAGGATGGGTAGGGTGGGTAAGCGCAGCGCACCCACCGTCTGCCTCCACACACCCGCCCGGTTACAGCGCGATGGCACCCGCGTGCGGCGTCACGCCAAAACGCTCGCCGAGCGCAATCAACTCCTCGCGCGTGATGGTCTGCTTCATGCCGCCCATCGACAACACCTTGACCAGGATCTCGGCGGATTTCTCGGCGGTATCGATAAGCCCGAACGCCTCATCAAGCGTCGGCCCGGTGCCGAAAATACCGTGATGCGGCCACAGCACCAGCGTGTGGGTTTTCATCTGCGCCGACGTGGCGCTGCCGATGCCATCGGTGCCCGGCACCATCCACGGCACAATGCCGATGCCGTCCGGGAACACCACCAGGCATTCGGTGCTGCCTTCCCACAACAGGCGCGTAAAGCGCGCTTCATCCAGTTCCAGCACAAAGCTCAGCGCAATCAGGTTCGTGGCGTGACAGTGCATAATCACGCGGTCCTTGCCGCCGGAGACCGCTTTGCGTACCGCGTGCGACTGAAAATGCGACGCCAGCTCCGATGTCGGCAGGCCGCCGTTACTGAGCCCCCAGTGAATGTGATACGCCATACCGTCATCGGTGATTTGCAGCAGCACCAGCGTGTCTGCCGGGTCGAGCTGCACGTTACGGAAAAACTTCCCGGAGCCGGTCACGAGAAACCAGCAGCCCGCGAGTTCCGTGCGCGGCTGGCTCAGCTCCACGCAGCGTGGCGCAGGGTAAAACTCGTCGCGGTAAGGCTCCACGTCGGCTGCGTCAAGGCGCAGGCTCACGTTACCGCCGTTACGTTCGTCCCAGCCTTTCAGCCACATATCGCTGGTGGCTTTAACCATCCCCTGAATAAACCAGGAAGAGAGAATGCGTTGCATGAATGCTCCTTAGCGCGTGCTTAACACATGTTGTTCATAGTGGCGGACGGCGGAGAGCCACGCGGCATCGGCTGGCGTGTCGTGGCGCTCGCAGTACATCTCCCAGACGGCCTGCCACGGCAGCGATTTCTGCTCTTCGAGCAGCGCCAGACGCGCGGTGTAATCGCCTTCGAGCTCCAGCTGACGCAGTTGCGCGGTCGGCTCCAGCAGCGCGCGCAGCAGCGCTTTCTTCATATTGCGGGTGCCAATCACCCACGCCGCGATGCGGTTGATGGAGGCGTCGAAGAAATCGAGGCCGATATGCACGCGGTCAAACAGGTCATGGCGAATAATTTCGCCGGCGATGGCCTGGGTTTCGTCATCCAGCAGCACGACATGATCGCTGTCCCAGCGCACCGGGCGGCTCACGTGCAGCAGCAGGCGCGGCACGTAGAGTATTGCGGCGGAGATTTTGTCGGAGATCACTTCAGTCGGGTGGAAATGGCCAGCGTCGAGGCACAGTGCGGTCTGGCGGCTTGCGGCATAGCCCAGGTAAAACTCGTTTGAGCCGACGGTGTAGCTCTCCGCACCAATGCCGAACAGCTTGCTCTCTACCGCGTCGATGTGGTGCGCCGGGTTGAGTTTTTCGCGGATAACCTCATCCAGCGCGGCGAGCAGGCGGCGGCGCGGCGCCAGGCGGTCCACTGGCGTATCTTTCATGCCGTCCGGGATCCAGATGTTCATTACCGACGGTGTGCCGAGCTGTTCGCCAAACGACGCCGACACGCGGCGGCTCGCCTGGCAGTGCTCAATCCAGAACTGGCGAATTTCCGGGTTAGGGTGCGAGAGCGTAAAGCCGTCGGCGCTCAGCGGGTGCGAGAAGCACGACGGGTTGAAATCCAGCCCCAGCTGGCGCTCGCGCGCCCACGCCACCCAGTTTGCGAAATGTGCCGGTTTGATCTCATTGCGGGCGACCGGCGTGTCGGATTCCAGATAGATGGCGTGTAGGTTCAGGCGTTTGGGGCCGGGGATCAGGCGCAGCGCCTGGTCGAGATCGGCGCGCAGCTCTTCGGCGTTACGCGCCTTGCCCGGATAGTTGCCGGTCGCCTGAATGCCGCCGGTGAGCTGCCCCTGCGGGTTTTCAAACCCGGCCACGTCGTCGCCCTGCCAGCAGTGCATGGAAACCGGCAGGCGGTCGAGCTGGCGTAGTGCGGCTTCGGCATCGACGCCAACGGCGGCGAAGCGCTGCTTCGCCATTTCCCAGGCCTGATGAATGTGAGTGGTCATGCGTAAAGCTCCTTCCTGATTTGACGGGACGGCGATACCTGCGCCGCGTGGCGCGCTATTTCGCTGTCCGTCTGAGGGTGAAAAGGGGTCAGCGTCTGGCTGGCGGTCACAACGCGGCGAAACGCGTCGACATCGGCGATATCATCCAGCGCCATCAGCTGGCAGCCGATATTGCCGAGCGTGGAGGCCTCCACCGGGCCTGCCAGCACCGGAATGCCGCAGGCATCGGCGCAAAGCTGATTCAGCAGCGGGTTCTGGCTGCCACCGCCGACGATATGCAGCACCGTGAACGGCCGCCCGCGCAGGGCGGTGAGCTCTTCCAGCACGCGGGCATACAGCAGCGCCAGGCTGTCAAAAACACAGCGCGCCAGCTCTCCCGCGCTTTGCGGCGCAGGCTCGCCGCGCGCCAGGCAGGCGGCCTGAATTTCGCGGCTCATGTTTTCCGGGTTGATAAAGCGGTCGTCATTGGGGTTCACCACAAAGCGGCAGGGCGCAAGCGCGCGCGCCTCGTCGATAAGGGCGGGCAGGTCGGTAATCTGCTGCTCCTGGCAGACGCGCTGCAACAGCCACAGCCCCATGATGTTTTTCAGCACCCGGTAACGCCCTTCGGCACCGCCTTCGTTGGTGATATTGGCCGCGAGCGCGCGGTCATCGGTGTACGGCGTTTTGCTCTCAAAACCCATCAGCGACCAGGTGCCGGAGGAAAGGTACGCCGCGTCCGGCGTCGCCAGCGGCGCGGCGATCACCGCGCTGGCGGTGTCGTGCGTCGCCACAGAAACCACCGGCACTTCGACGCCCTGCGCGCTGCGCCAGTGGCCGATCACGTTGCCCGGATGCGTCGGCGCGCCGAGCCAGTGGTGCGGCACGCCCGCCCAGTCGAGCAGCGTCTCGTCCCAGTTATCGGTATTGATATTGATAAGCTGCGTGGTGGTGGCGTTGGTGTAATCCCAGTTCAGCGCGCCCGTAAGCCGGTAGCAGAGGTAATCCGGGATGAGCAGCGCATGCGCCACGCGGCCAACCAGCTCCGGCTGCTGCTCTACCAGCGCCCGAAACTGATACAGCGTGTTAAACGGCAGGAACTGAATGCCGGTGCGGCGGTAAATCGCCTCACGGCCCATTTGCTGCTCCGCGCGGGCCATGAGGCCGTCGGTGCGGCTGTCGCGATACGACACCGGCAGGCCGACGCGCTCGCCGCGCGCATCCAGCAACACATAATCGACGCCCCAGGTGTCGATGCCGATGCTGTCGATAGCGACGCCGCGCGCGCAGGCTTTCTCCAGCCCCGTGCGCACTTCACGCTCCAGCGCATCCACATCCCAGGTGTCGAAGCCGTCCACGCGGCGCAGGCCGTTGGCGAAACGGTGGATTTCCTCAAGCGTCAGGCGCTGTCCGTGGCTGTCGTAGCGGGCCAGCATCACGCGGCCGCTGGACGCCCCCAGATCGACCGCGACGCTATGGCGAATAGTCATGGTTGGGGTCCTTGTTGGAATCTCTGACGCCAGTCTAGGGAGCGGCGCGGCGGCGCACCTTCACTCCACGGACAGTGCGTTAAACGCGCTGGCAAGGAGGCAAAGATGAACGTGAGGGAGTTCACAAAATGGCGTCTGGCCGCCTGGCTGGCCGGGGTGTGAGCCGCGCCGCATTTCCAGAAATTTCACGGTGTTTCTTAAAAAACCGACAGGCTTTGCGCGTTTTGGCGTCGAAAATTTAAGGTGTCAGTGAGAACCGTTATCTACTATCAGGCAGGTTTCACAGAATGCGGGGGCAATGATGACGGTACTACAGAGCGTTGATTTTTTCCCATCCGGCGCAGCGTCGGTGACCATTGAACCGCGTCTTCCGCAGGCGGCTTTTCCTGAGCATCATCATGATTTTTATGAGATTGTCATCGTTGAGCACGGCACCGGCACGCATGTGTTTAATGGTCAGCCGTATACGCTCAGCGGCGGCTCCGTCTGCTTTGTGCGCGACCACGATCGTCATCTCTACGAGCACACCGAAAACCTCTGCCTGACCAATGTGCTGTATCGCTCGCCGCAGGCGTTCAGTTTCCTGTCGGGGCTTGAAAAGCTTCTGCCGCAGGAGCAGGACGGTCACTATCCGTCGCACTGGCGCGTCAGCCAGCAGACGCTGCATCAGGCCCGCCCGCTGGTCGGACAACTGGAAGCGCTGCGAGAAAGCAGCGACGTCCACGCCATCGCCAGCATGGAGATGCTCTTTATGCAACTGCTGATTTTGCTGCGTAGCGGCGCGCATGCGCAGGGCGACGGCCGCCCTGATGAACGGCTGAACCAGCTTATCGCCTGGCTTGAGGAACATTACGCGGAAGAGATTTGCTGGGAGCAGCTCGCCGACCATCACCGGCTGTCGCTGCGCACGCTGCACCGCCAGCTTAAGCAGCGCACCGGGCTGACGCCGCAGCGCTACCTTAACCGTCTGCGCCTGATGAAAGCGCGCTATCTGTTGCGCCACAGCGAAGAGAGCGTCACGGATATCGCCTATCAGTGCGGCTTTGGCGACAGCAACCACTTCTCCACGCTCTTCCGGCGCGAGTTTTCGTGGTCGCCGCGCGATATTCGCCAGGGGCGCGACGGGCAAACCCAGTAACGCGAAGGAAATCACCGTTTTCCGCGGCGAAAAAACGCATACTTTGCAGCCATTTGCCCCGGAGATACGCTGTGGCCTCTCAGTTAGTGCTCAGGAAAGCGGATTTCTTCGCGACACCCACCCAGCCGGTCGTCGTGGCTGACCGCTACCCGCAAAACGTTTTTGCCGAGCATACCCACGAGTTCTGCGAACTGGTGCTGGTGTGGCGCGGCAACGGGCTGCATGTGCTGAATGACAGGCCTTACCGCATCACCTGCGGCGATCTCTTTTATATCCGCGCCGAAGACCGCCACAGCTACCAGTCGGTTAACGATCTGGTGCTACATAACATCATCTACTGCCCCGAACGCCTGCAACTGAACGTCAACTGGCGCGATCTGCTGGAAAACCCGCGCGGCGTGAACGGCGACCCGCGCTGGCGGCTCAGCAGTCAGGGCATGGTGCAGGCGCGCCAGGTGATTGACCAGCTTGAGCATGAAAGCCCGAAGCAAGACGCGCTCTCGCACTGCCTTGCCGAAAGCCTCTTTTTACAGCTGGCGATTACGCTTCGCCGTCATCGTTACCAGCCATCGGGCGGTACGGGGCCGGGCGAGGGAGAAACGCTGGATCTGCTGATGGCCGCGCTCGGCAACAGCCTCGACGTGCCGTTCGATTTACAGCACTTTTGCAGTCATTATCAGATTGCCGAACGTCCGCTGCGCCAGCTGTTCCGCCAGCAGACGGGCATGACCATCAGCCAGTACCTGCGCCAGTTACGCATTTGCCAGGCGCAGTATCTGCTGCGCCACTCCTCGTTGCTGATAAGCGAAATCGCCGCGCGCTGCGGCTTTGAAGACAGTAACTATTTCTCGGTGGTGTTTACCCGTGAAACGGGCGTGACGCCACGGGTGTGGCGTCAGCAGTGGGGTGCGATGGCCGGTTAGTTGGTCGCCATGCCCAGCCCGACGATATTCGCCGCCACGATAATCACCACGCAGCCCAGGCTCAGCACGCTGACCGGGCGACGCCCGGCGGCTTTCCACTCGCGCAGCAGCAGCCCGACGATGCCGCCGCACAGCACGTAAAAACTCATGTGCAGCATCCAGCTGATGTAGTCGTACTGCGCCGGGATGCGCGCATGGCCCCAGGCGTAGAAAAAGAACTGCAAATACCACATCAGCCCGCCGAGCGCCGAGAGCAGCACGTTGCTGATAAGCAGCGGTTTCGCCAGCGAGAAATCGGCTTTAATCGACAGGTTTTTCACCTTCGCGAGGCGGATAAAGCAGAAGCCGAGGTTAATCAGCGCGCCGCCGCCCATGATAACGACATAGCTTGGCAGCGCGACGTAGAGCGGATCGACGCCCAGCGCGGCGGCGGCTTCATGCATCGGCTTCGCGGCGTCCATCGCAAACGACATGCCGGCGGAGAACACGCCGCACAGCACCGCCAGCACCAGCCCTTTCTTCAGGTTAAACTCTTCGGCTTTGATGCCCATCTGGCGCTCTTTCAGCTGGCCTGCGCGTGTGACAATGGCGACGCCAACGAGCGCGACGAACACGCCAAGCAGCGTCATCCGCCCGCCCGCGGTGCCGACAAGCACATCGAATTTGCCGTTCAGCAGCGGCGTCATCAGCGTACCGACAATCAGCGTAATACCAATCGCGATACCGATGCCCATCGACATACCGAGATAGCGCATGGTCAGGCCGTAGTTAATGTTGCCGATGCCCCACATCGCGCCGAACAGAAACACCGGCAGCAGTGTGGCGGCGCTGAACGAGCGGTAGTAGGCCCAGAAATCGGGCAGCAGCAGCGCGCTGACCACCCAGGGTAAAATCAGCCAGGACACCACGCCGCCCACTGACCACATGGTCTCCCAGGACCAGTGCCGTACCTTCTTAAACGGCGCATAAAAGCAGGCGGCGCTCGCCGCGCCAATCAAGTGCCACAGTATGCCCATGGTTATTGCGTTACTCATGCTGTCGTCCTCGTTTCCGTCATAGCACCAGACAGGAGCGAAAGCCGCCCCCTAACCGAATCGAGTCTATTGAGGCGCTCACGCTTTCACCTTCGGGGCGCTGCCGCGAAGCGTTAACGGGTGGCAAAAAACAGCGAGTAAGCCGAACGGGGATCACACTTTATGGTGAATTCAGACGATGCCTAAGCGTTGGAAATATGTGCGAAAAACGGCGCAGGGTGTCCATTTTTGGCTAATATTGCGTTAAGTTATAACCATATAAAAACTGCGGCATTGATAAACATTTTCAATATCATTTAATTAACTATAATGAACCCACTGCTTACGCGGCGTTAACACCTATGCCGCCCGACAATAATGGAGATGATGAATATGAGTTACACACTGCCATCCCTGCCGTACGCATACGACGCCCTGGAACCGCATTTCGACAAGCAGACGATGGAAATCCATCACACCAAACACCACCAGACCTACGTCAACAACGCTAACGCGGCGCTGGAAAGCCTGCCGGAGCTGGCGAATCTGCCGGTTGAAGAGCTGATCACCAAACTGGATCAGGTTCCGGCTGACAAGAAAACCGTTCTGCGTAACAACGCGGGCGGCCACGCGAACCACAGCCTGTTCTGGAAAGGCCTGAAAAAAGGCACCACCCTGCAGGGCGACCTGAAAGCGGCTATCGAGCGCGATTTCGGCTCCGTTGAGAAATTCAAAGAAGAGTTCGAGAAAGCAGCAGCGACCCGTTTCGGCTCTGGCTGGGCGTGGCTGGTGCTGAAAGGCGACAAACTGGCTGTTGTTTCCACCGCAAACCAGGATTCCCCGCTGATGGGCGAAGCTATCTCCGGCGCTTCCGGCTACCCGATCCTGGGCCTGGACGTGTGGGAGCACGCGTACTACCTGAAATTCCAGAACCGCCGTCCGGACTACATCAAAGAGTTCTGGAACGTGGTTAACTGGGACGAAGCCGCAGCGCGTTTCGCTTCTCAGAAATAAGGTTGCAACCTGACCTGTAAAAAGCGAGCCTGATGGCTCGCTTTTTTTATATCCGCAAAAGGAGGCGCGTATGTATTTCCCGGTGCAGGTGTATCTCGGCAAAATCCGCGACTATGAAGGCAGCAGGCCCAGCGCCATCGGCAAAGTGCAGGTGGAGGGCGAGTTGTCACTTACCCGCCGCGGGCTGGTTGGCGATCAGCAGGCGGAGAAGAAAATTCACGGCGGGGCGGACCGCGCGCTGTGCCACTACCCGCGCGAGCATTATGCCGTCTGGGCGCGTGAATACCCGGAACAGGCGGAGTGGTTCGCGCCGCCCGCATTTGGCGAGAATCTCTCAACGCTGGGGCTTACGGAAGAGAACGCGTTTATCGGCGATATCTTTCGCTGGGGCGAGGCGCTGATACAGATCACCCAGCCGCGTTCGCCGTGCTTTAAGGTTAATTTTCACTCGGGGATTAGCGAGCTTTCCGGCCGGATGCAGGATACCGCGCGCTGCGGCTGGCTCTACCGGGTGATCGGCGAGGGAAAGGTGTTTAGCGACGCGCCGCTGGAGCTGGTGTCGCGGGTGAGCGCCATTTCCGTGCGCGAGGCCGCCGCGATTGCGTGGCATACGCCATTCGATGACGAGCAGTATCATCGGCTCCTGAGCGCAGGCGGGCTTTCCGCCAGTTGGGCGAAAACGCTGCAAAACCGGCGTCTTAACGGGAAGATCGAGAGTTTTTCGCGCAGGTTGTGGGGTAGAGGGTAGTAGGCGGGTTATCCGAAAATCGTTGGTGGGTGCGCTTCGCTTACCCACCCTACGGGAAAATGGGGCGGCGTTTGTTGGTGGGTGTGCTTTGCTTACCCACCCTGCGGGAAATGGGGCGGCGTTTGTTGGTGGGTGCGCTTTGCTTACCCACCCTACGGGCAGTGGGGCGGCGTTTGTTGGTGGGTGCGCTTCGCTTACCTATCCTGGGGAAACACGTCTCTATGCGTTATAGGGCGCGTGGTAAGGCGGGTAAGCGCAGCGCACCCGCCGTCGTCATTTACCCGTCACGACTTACCCCGCCACCCTCACATCATCAACATTTACGCCGCGTCATCCTGCTCAGGTTTCGCGCTGGCGGCGGGCAGATCCGCTAAAACGGACGTAAATTCCGGCGACGGCACCAGCGATTCGCGCGTGATCTCCTTAATCGACTTCGCACCGGTCAGCGTCATCGCCACCCGCATCTCCTTCTCAATCAGATTCAGCAGATTCGCCACGCCTTTCTCGCCGTGGGTCGCGAGCGCGTAAAGGTACGCGCGGCCCAGCAGCACGCTGTCGGCCCCGAGCGCAATCATACGTACCACATCCAGCCCGTTGCGGATGCCGCTGTCGGCGAGAATGGTGATATCGCCCTTCACCGCATCGGCGATGGCGGGCAGCGCGCGGGCGGACGAGAGCACGCCATCAAGCTGGCGGCCGCCGTGGTTGGAGACCACAATCCCGTCGGCACCGAAGCGCACCGCGTCGCGGGCATCTTCCGGGTCGAGGATCCCTTTGATAACCATCGGTCCGTCCCAGAATTCGCGGATCCACTCCAGGTCTTTCCACGAGATAGACGGGTCGAAATTGTTCGCCAGCCAGCCGATGTAATCTTCAAGCCCGGTCGGCTTGCCAAGATACGCGGAAATATTGCCGAGATCGTGCGGGCGGCCATTCAGGCCCACGTCCCACGCCCACTGCGGGTGCGTCACCGCCTGCCAGTAGCGGCGCATGGCGGCATTGGTGCCGCTCATACCGGAATGGGCGTCGCGGTAACGCGCGCCGGGTGTGGGCATATCAACGGTAAACACCAGCGTTGAGCAGCCCGCCGCTTTGGCGCGCTCCAGCGCGTTACGCATAAAACCGCGGTCGCGCAGCACGTAGAGCTGAAACCACATCGGGCGGTTCATCACTGGCGCGACTTCTTCAATGGGGCAGACGGACACCGTCGAGAGCGTAAACGGAATGCCTTTCGCCGAGGCCGCGCGCGCCGCCTGAACTTCGCCGCGACGCGCGTACATGCCGCACAACCCGACCGGCCCCAGCGCGACGGGCATCGAGAGCGTTTCGTTAAACAGCGTCGTCTCAAGGCTCAAATCCGACATATTTTTCAGCACGCGCTGGCGCAGCGCTACCTGCGAGAGATCTTCCACGTTGCGCTTAAGGGTATATTCCGCGTAGGCCCCGCCGTCGATATAGTGAAACAGAAACGGCGGCAGGATACGCTGCGCCGCTGCGCGATAGTCGCTGGCTGCGGAAATAATCATTCTTTATTCTCCCTGGAAGGTTGCATTACGTCGTCGGGCAGGCGGGTGACACGCGCCTGGCGGGCGACATCTTCATCAAGCTGTTTAATCGTGGAGTGGACAAAGCCGAGGTGGCGCAGCGTCGCGTTGCGCGCCCGTTCGGCATCGCCGGTTTCGATCGCCTCCAGCATCTCGCGGTGCTGGCCGGTGAGCTGCGCGAAAATCGGCTGTTGCAGATACATCCGCTGACGGCTCTCCATCACCGACGATTGCAGCAGATCGAAAAAGCCGCGCATGGTCTGGAGCAGCACCACGTTGTGCGACGCCTCGGCAATCGCCAGGTGAAAGCGCACGTCGGCCTGCGAGGCGAGATCCGGGTCGTCGCGCTCGGTAAACTGCAACATCGCGTCGAAGCAGTAGCGCAGCTTTTCTTTATCCTGCGCGGTGGCGCGTAGCGCCGCATACCACGCGGTGCTGGCTTCAATGGCGTGGCGGGCCTCTAAAATGTCGTAGCGATACCCCGGATCGTCCGCCATCAGGTGACGGATGGGCTGGACGATGCGCTGTTCCGACCACGGCTCCAGCTGATAGCGCACAAAGGTGCCGCCGCCGCGACGGCTTATCAGCAGCCCGTCGCGAATCAAAATCTGTAACGCTTCGCGCAGTGAATTACGCGAGACGCCAAGCTCCTGCGCGAGCTGTCGCTCAGAGGGCAGGCGCATTCCGGCTTCCAGCCCGCGCTCGGTGATGAGCGCACGAATGCGCTCCACCAGATGGTCGGCCAGTCGCCGGGTCATCAATGTCATGGGATCATCCAGGTAAAGTAATAAGCCTGAAGCAGCGTGATAAGCCCCACCATGCAGGTGAACGCCAGACTGTGCTTCACGGTAAAGCGGAAAAGATCGGACTCTTTGCCCACCAGCCCCACCGCCGCGCAGGCGATAGCGATAGACTGCGGCGAAATCATCTTGCCGGTTACGCCGCCGGTGGTGTTCGCCGCCACCATCAGAATATCCGAGACGCCGGTCTGCTGGGCGGCCGTGGCCTGGAGTGCTGCAAAGAGCGCGTTCGACGAGGTATCCGAACCGGTCAGGAACACGCCAAGCCAGCCGAGGAACGGCGAGAAGAACGGAAACGCGCTGCCGGTGTGCGCCAGTGCGAGCGCCAGCGTCGAGGAGAGCCCGGAGTAGTTAGAGATAAACGCGAACGCCAGCACCATGCCGATGGAGTAAATCGGCAGCGCCAGTTCTTTCATGGTCTGGCCGAAGGTTTCTACAGCGGCTTTCGGCTTCATGCGCAGCCAGATAATCGAAATGATGGCCGCCACGAAAATCGCGGTGCCGGTGGCGGAGAGCCAGTCGAATTTATAGACCGCCGCATAAGAGGTGGCCTTTGCGACGACCGGCGGCATGCGGGCCACGAGGCCATTGAGGTACGGCACGGAGACGTTAAACACCAGGTCTGAGAGCGGGCCGCCTTTGGCGAACAGCGCTTTAAACGGCGGAATGCTCCAGAGCGTCACCGTGGCGGTCAGGAACAGGAACGGTGTCCAGGCGCGCACCACCTGGCCTGCGGTGTAATGCTTGCGCGCCAGCGTTTGATCGACCACCGAGGCGCCCATATCGCCGAAGCGGAAAATACGCACCGGCTGCCAGCGTTTAAGAAACAGCGTCAGGCAGACCAGCGACACCAGCGAGGAGATAATGTCCGGCAGCTCCGGCCCGATAAAGTTCGAGCTTAAATACTGGGCGATAGCGAACGAGCCGCCCGCTACCAGCACCGCGGGCCAGGTCTCTTTAATGCCGCGCCAGCCGTCCATAATCGCCATGATCCAGAACAGCACGATAATGGTCAGGAACGGTAACTGACGGCCGACCATCTGGCCAATCTGGAAGCTGTCGAGGCCGGTCACCTGGCCTGCCACCAGAATCGGAATGCCCATCGCGCCAAACGCCACCGGCGCGGTGTTAACAATCAGGCACAGCCCGGCGGCGTACAGTGGGTTAAAGCCAAGCCCCACCAGCAACGCGGCGGTGATCGCCACCGGCGCGCCGAAGCCTGCGGCCCCTTCCAGAAACGCGCCGAAGGAGAAACCGACAATCAGCATTTGCAGACGCTGGTCCGGCGTGATGGAGAGAATCGACGAACGGATAATATCGAACTGCCCGGTTTTCACCGAAATTTTATAAACGAACACCGCGGCGATGATAATCCACGCGATAGGCCACAGGCCGTAGAAGAAGCCGTAAATCACCGACGCGAACGCGCGCTCCGCCGGCATTTTGTAGAAAAAGAGCGCCACCAGCAGCGCGATGGCGACGGTAATGGTCGCCGCCATGTAGCCCTTCAGCTTGAGCTTAATCAGCGCGAAAAAGAAAAACAGGATCGGCAAAGCGGCAATCAGGCTCGAAAGCCAGAGATTACCTGCCGGGTCATAATTCTGCTGCCAGAGGTGCATAGCGAATCTCCTGCGGGCCTTCATTCGTGCCGGAAGTCTGTGCTTCTGTTAGCGCGGATTTGTAAAAGTGGCCCAACCAATGTGTTGTTGTAGGGTGAATGACAACAAAATGTTAACTATTTGTTAGGTGTCGGCAACACGTTGGTTGCGCTTTTTTGGGGTTTTGTGAGTGGGCGGTAAGTTTGCGAGGGAATTGGTTGGGCCAATGTGTGTTATGACTGACGGTTTAGTACATCTCGTTTTTCGTCTAGAGAAAGCGTGGAATGTCTCTCGCAATACTCGCACATAAAACAGTTTGCTTTCGTTTACCGCAGTAAAATCATCTTCGATTCCAGCGGCGGGAAGCCCGGAAGGTATGACAGAGAATGATGCCGGAGTGTGACTATGTGCAGGGAAGCGCGTCATGTTTGAATTAATTTTTCATCCGGGCGCGGCGGAAGAGCTCTACGCGCTTGATCCCGTCATGCAGGCGAAAGTATTGAGAGGGCTGGAAAAGCTTGAACGAGAAGGCTTCCGGATGCGTTATCCTGATTCGCGTGCGCTGAGCGGGGGCTTGTACGAACTGCGGGTTGGCGGTAAAGATATTGCTCGTACGTTTTTTGCTTATGCAGCCGGCCAGCGTATTTTTATTTTGCGTACTTTTATAAAAAAGACGCAAAAAACGCCGCTACGTGAATTCGAAATTGCACTCAAACGATTGGAGGAGCTCAGCCATGACGGTTAAAGGTATCACCTTTGCACAGGTGAAAGCGCGCGCCTTTGAAAACGCAGCGGTTCAGGCAGCTTACGAGCAACAAATACGTCAAGAAGAGCTAAGCGCCCTGCTTATTGCGATGCGTACACAGGCAGGCCTCACAAAAAACGATGTGGCTGAAAAAATGGGTGTTTCACTGCCGGAGGTCAGCCAGCTTGAAGATAATGCGCATGGGGCAAGCGTCGACACGCTTCGGAATTATGCGCAGGCTTGTGGCGTTACGTTAAAACTTTCTCCTGGTTAAACACGGCCGCCAGGTGGCGGCCCGCCGATCAAAACTCGCTTTTCGCAAAGCCGGTCATCTCTTTCAGGCCCATTTCACGGCCCAGCGCGGTCATCGGGTGAACGACCACCAGCCCGCGCACGCTTTTCTTCAGCTTGCCCATATCGGCCTGCTCTTTTTTGGTGATAGCGCGTTTAAACGGCATCGCCATCAGCTTCTGCGCTTCTTTGCTGAGCTTGTCGGTACGCACGTCTTTCAGGCGCGCGATTTCCGCTTCCAGCGTGGCGATCTCCTGCTCCAGCTCCGCGTATTTATCGGCGGCTTCCGTCAGGGAAACGGCGGCCTGCTGGTGACGCAGGGCATCAAGGCGGTCGCTCAGGCGTTTAATTTCAGCTTTTTCGATCTCTTTCATTCACACAAACCATCAGAAAAGGGGGATTGCTGCAAAGGATACACTAATTGCGGGGGACGAATGAAAAAAGCGGGAAAAGTCTCCCGCCCGAAGGCGGGAGAAAAGGGAGATACCAATGAGGTTAACGCTTACTCTTTGTCGTGCTCTTCCCAGGCCATGGCGCGTTTAACCGCCTTGCGCCAGCCTTCGTAGCGGTAGTTACGCTCGGTGGTTTCAATACCGGGGCGGAATTCACGCTCAATCACCGCTTTTTCCTGCAGTTCGTCCAGATTCTGCCAGTAGCCGACCGCAAGACCCGCCAGATAGGCTGCGCCCAGCGCGGTGACTTCACGGACTTCCGGGCGCTCCACGCGGGTGCCGAGAATGTCAGACTGGAACTGCATCAGGAAGTTGTTCGCCACCGCGCCGCCATCCACGCGCAGGGCGTGCAGACGAATGCCGGAGTCGGCCTGCATCGCTTCCAGCACGTCGCGGGTCTGGTAGGCGATGGATTCCAGCGTCGCGCGAATGATGTGATTCGAGTTCACGCCGCGGGTGAGACCGAAAATCGCGCCGCGGGCATACGGGTCCCAGTAGGGCGCGCCGAGGCCGGTAAACGCCGGTACCACATAGACGCCGTTGGTGTCTTTCACTTTGGTGGCGAAATATTCGGAGTCAAACGCGTCGCTGATGAGCTTCATCTCGTCGCGCAGCCACTGAATTGACGCGCCCGCCATAAACACCGCGCCTTCCAGTGCATAGTTCACTTCACCGCGCGGGCCGCAGGCGATGGTGGTCAGCAGACCGTGGGTGGAGGCCACCGCTTTTTCGCCGGTGTTCATCAGCATAAAGCAGCCGGTGCCGTAGGTGTTTTTCGCCATCCCTTCTTTCACGCAGAGCTGGCCAAACAGCGCCGCCTGCTGGTCGCCCGCGATACCGGCGATAGGAATACGGGTGCCGCCTTTACCGCCGATGTTGGTCTGGCCGTACACTTCAGACGACTTACGCACCTGCGGCAGCATGGCGCGCGGAATATCCAGCGCCTCCAGCATTCTGTCATCCCAGTCAAGCTCGTGGATGTTGAACAGCATGGTGCGCGAGGCGTTGGTGTAGTCGGTCACATGCACGCGGCCCTGGGTCATTTTCCAGATAAGCCAGGTGTCGACGGTGCCGAACAGCAGTTCACCGCGTTTAGCGCGTTCGCGGGCGCCGTCGACGTGGTCAAGGATCCACTTCACTTTGGTGCCGGAGAAGTACGGGTCAATGACGAGGCCGGTCGCCTGGCGCACGTAATCTTCCATGCCGTCGCGTTTCAGTTTTTCGCAAATCTCTGAGGTACGGCGGCACTGCCAGACAATGGCGTTATGAATCGGTTTGCCGGTTTCACGCTCCCAGACCACCGCCGTTTCGCGCTGGTTGGTAATGCCGATAGCGGCAATCTGATCGGAACTGATATCCGCTTTCGCGAGGGCTTCTACCAGCGTGGAGCTCTGGGAGGCCCAGATTTCCATCGGGTCGTGTTCTACCCAGCCTGGACGCGGGTAGATTTGTTCAAATTCACGCTGGGAGACGCTGACGATGTTGGCGTCATGATCCAGCACGACGGCGCGGGAGCTGGTCGTGCCCTGGTCGAGCGCAACGATATATTTTTTTTCTGTAGTCATCATTTTTATCCCGTAAATCGGTTACAGCGAAGCTTTCTGTTGTGCGCTGCTGACAGAAGGTTTATCCGCTTCTGGCTCGCAGGTGTCGCACGGTAAATGGCGGCCAATCAGTTTGCGATAGCCAAACGCGCCAAGTGCCGCGCCGACGACCGGGCCGAGGGCCGGCACCAGGAAGTAAGGAATGTCACGCCCGCCGGTAAAGGCCACGTTACCCCAGCCTGCGAGCCATGCGAACGCCTTCGGTCCTAAATCGCGCGCCGGGTTCATGGCGAAGCCGGTGAGCGGGCCCATTGACGCGCCAATAACCGCAATCAGCAGGCCAATCAGCAGCGGCGCCAGCGGGCCGCGCGGAATGCCGTTGCCGTCGTCGGTCAGCGCCAGGATAACGCCCATCAGAATGGCGGTAATGATCATTTCAACCGCAAACGCCTGCACCAGGTTGATGTGCGGGTTTGGATAAGTCGAGAAAATACCGGCCAGATCGAGACTTTCGACGCTGCCGCGAACCATGTGGTGAGTCTGTTCGTAATCGAGGAAGAGATTGTAGTAAAGCCCGTAAACTAACGCCGCTGCGCAAAAGGCGCCGGCAAACTGAGAAATAATAAAAGGAACCACTTTGCGCCCGTCGAAACAGGCAAACAGCCACAACGCGATGGTTACCGCCGGGTTAAGATGCGCGCCGGAAACGCCTGCGGTCAGGTAGATGGCCATCGCCACGCCCAGACCCCAGATGATGCTGATTTCCCACTGACCGAAACTGGCTCCTGCCACTTTCAGCGCCGCCACGCAGCCCACACCGAAGAAAATCAACAACCCGGTACCGAGGAATTCGGCGATGCACTCGCCTTTTAAGGTTGATGTTTGACTCATAATCGGGTCCTGAAGGCTAATTGATGATTATTGTATGCATGGTGTCGAAGACGACCACGATGTCATGTAGACATGGTGTTAACTTATCGTTAACGAACAAAAACGAGAAATATCGAAATTAAAATGTGTGTGTCACGTCAAGAAAATGAGCGTTTTCGCGCTCGATAGCGTGTTTTTCGGACAGGATGAAGTGAGAGCTGAATCATTTCATTAACGCATATGTTAACAATTTACCGTAGCGTGTCGCGAATACACTCGGTTTAGACTGAAAAAGCGCGCAAACCGCAATCCGTGCGGGTTGTCGCTGGACAGGGGCACAAGGGCTTCATACAATCGGGACTAGTGTTGTGCACACAGATTAATTTAAGGCGTCGCCGGGCACCGGGACGAGGATAGTTATCCATCAACGCCTTGCAATTCAGGAGAGGTAGGACGATGTCATTTGAAGTGTTTGAGAAACTGGAAGCCAAAGTTCAGCAGGCTGTTGATACTATCACCCTGCTGCAGATGGAAATCGAAGAGCTGAAAGACAAGAACAACCAACTTGCTCAGGAAGTTCAGAACGCCCAGGGTAGCCGCGAAGCGCTGGAGCAGGAAAACCACCAGCTGCGTGAACAGCAGCATGTCTGGCAGGAACGCCTGCAGGCGCTGCTGGGAAAAATGGAAGAAGTGTGATTACCGCACTTTGAACCAAAAAGAACGGGCGCTCAGGGCGCCCGTTTTTGTTACTCGATATCCAGCGGATCTTCAGAAAGGATAATACCGGTATTGTCGGCGTAAAGATGATCGCCGGAGAAGAAGGTCACGCCGCCGAAATTGACGCGCACGTCGCTTTCGCCGATGCCTTCGCCCGCAGCGCCCACCGGGATCGCCGCCAGCGCCTGGATGCCGACATCCAGCTCCGCCAGATCGTCCACCTGACGCACCGCGCCGTAGACGACAAGCCCTTCCCATTCATTCTGCACCGCAAGGCGCGCCAGTTCCGCATCAATCAGGGCGCGGCGTACCGAACCGCCGCCATCTACCAGTAAAACGCGTCCGCGGCCATTTTCTTCGAGCAGCTCATACAGCAACCCGTTGTCCTCGAAACATTTCACCGTGATGATTTGCCCGCCAAAAGAAGAGCGACCGCCGAAGTTGGAGAACAGAGGCTCCACAACGTTGACCTCTTCCTGGTAGATGTCACAAAGCTCAGAAGTATCGTATTTCATAGGTTTAACGTTCAGTTGCTGCAAGAACTGTCAGTATATCGCTTAACGCGCGCTGTTGGCAAAATCATCAATTGTTAATTGATGCGGGTCAGTTAACGCAGCTGCTGGCTGACGATAAGCCCGATGATAAACAGCAGATTCACCAGCAGCGCCGCTTTCACCGTGCGCTCAAGCATTGGGCGCATCGCCGCAGGCTCGGTTTCGCGCAGCACAAAACGCGCCTGACGTGCCAGCAACGGGCTAGCGAGCAGGAACAGCCAGCCCCAGAGACTGTGCAGCCACAGCAGATTAAACACGGCGAGACAGACCAGCGCGCCGACTAACAGCGCCACGTGGTAACGGCGGGCGACGACGGGGCCGAGGCGCACCGCCAGCGTGTTTTTGCCGTTGCGGCGATCGCTGTCGATATCGCGCAGGTTGTTGATATTAAGCACCGCCGCGGCCAGCAGTCCGCAGGCGGTCGCAGGCAGCCAGACCGGCGCAATCAGCGTGTGAGCCTGGAGATACCAGCTGCCGAGCACGCTCAGCCAGCCGAAGAAAATCAGCACAGAGACATCGCCAAGCCCCATATAACCGTAAGGACGCGTGCCGACGGTATAGGTAATGGCGGCGAGGATAGAGAGCGCGCCAAGCGCCAGGAACCCGAGCACGTCGGCCATGCTGTGACAGGCGACATAGACCAGCGCCAGCCCGGACACGCAAATCAGCGCCACGGTGAGCTGAATGGCGCGTTTCATCTGCGGTGTGGTAATCGCGCCTTTCTGCATGCCGCGCAGCGGGCCGAGGCGGTCCGGCTGGTCGCTGCCTTTGACGGCGTCGCCATAATCGTTGGCCAGGTTGGAGAGAATTTGCAGCAGCCCGGCGGTCAGCAGCGCCAGCAGCGTAATCACGGGGTCGAAATAGCCCTGCCAGCCGGCAAGCGCGCTGCCGACGAGAATGGCGGAAAACGCCAGCGGCAGCGTGCGTGGCCGCAGGCTTTCAAGCCAGGCCTGAGTGCGATTTACTGCGTGTGTCGATGTATTCATAAGCGGATCTGAGCCAATAAAAATGAGGGCTTGCCTGCCTGACGAAGCTGCGGATGGCTGGCGTCGCCTGAATAACCCGGCGCGCGAACGCCGGGAACAGACTGACCGCCTTACCGCACCTCACATCGGCGGGCAAAAGCCCTCACCAAAAGTGATGAAAATGCGTTGAGCGCGATTATAAGATAAAACGGCTCAGATCTTCATCTGCGACCAGCGCATCCAGGTGTTTGCTCACATAATCCGCGTCGATAGTAATCGTCTGGCCGCCCAGATCGCTCGCGTCATAGGAGATATCTTCCATCAGACGCTCAAGCACCGTATGCAGACGGCGCGCGCCGATGTTTTCCGTGGTTTCGTTCACCTGCCACGCCGCCTGCGCGATGCGCTTAATGCCGTCGTCGGTGAATTCAATATGCACGCCTTCGGTTTCCATCAGCGCTTTGTACTGCACGGTGACAGAAGCGTTCGGCTCGGTCAGGATGCGCTCGAAATCTTCCGCGGTTAGCGCCTGCAGCTCAACGCGGATCGGCAGACGGCCCTGCAGTTCAGGGATCAGATCGGACGGGCTCGCCACCTGGAACGCGCCGGAGGCGATAAACAGGATGTGGTCGGTTTTCACCATGCCGTGTTTGGTGGAGACGGTGCAGCCTTCCACCAGCGGCAGCAGGTCGCGCTGCACGCCTTCGCGGGAAACGTCCGGGCCGGAGACATTGCCGCGCTTACAGATTTTATCGATCTCATCGATAAACACGATGCCGTGCTGCTCAACGGCTTCGATAGCCTGCTCTTTCAGCTCTTCCGGGTTCACCAGTTTGGCGGCTTCTTCTTCCACCAGCAGTTTCATCGCGTCTTTGATTTTCAGCTTGCGCGGTTTTTGCTTCTGGCCGCCCAGGTTCTGGAACATAGACTGCAGCTGGCTGGTCATCTCTTCCATGCCCGGAGGCGCCATAATTTCGACGCCCATCGGCGCCGCGGCCAGATTGATTTCAATCTCTTTGTCGTCGAGCTCGCCTTCACGCAGTTTTTTGCGAAACGCCTGACGCGCCGCGGACGGCTCTTGCTGCTGCTCCGGCTGGCCCCAGTTGTTTTTAGCCGGCGGGATCAGCACGTCGAGAATGCGCTCTTCGGCCATCTCTTCGGCGCGGTAGCGGTTTTTCTCAATCGACTGCATGCGCACCATTTTAATGGCGGAATCGGTCAGATCGCGGATGATGGAATCCACTTCTTTACCGACATAACCGACTTCGGTGAATTTCGTCGCTTCCACTTTGATGAACGGCGCGTTGGCGAGTTTCGCCAGACGACGGGCGATTTCGGTTTTACCGACGCCGGTCGGGCCAATCATCAGGATGTTTTTCGGGGTCACTTCATGACGCAGCTCTTCGTTAAGCTGCATACGGCGCCAGCGGTTACGCAGCGCGATAGCAACAGAACGCTTCGCCGCGTCCTGGCCGATAATGTGTTTGTCGAGTTCGCTGACAATCTCGCGTGGGGTCATTTCAGACATGTGAGGTCCTTACGCTTTGGAGTTCAATTCTTCGATGGTGAGGAAGTGGTTGGTGTAGATGCAGATATCGCCTGCAATCCCCAGCGACTTCTCGACGATGTCACGAGCGCCAAGCTCGGTGTTTTCCAGCAGCGCGCGTGCCGCAGCCTGCGCGTAAGGCCCGCCGGAGCCAATGGCGATCAGATCGTTTTCCGGCTGCACGACGTCACCGTTGCCGGTAATAATCAGCGAGGCGTTTTCGTCGGCCACCGCCAGCAGCGCTTCGAGGCGGCGCAGCATACGGTCGGTACGCCAGTCTTTCGCCAGTTCCACGGCGGCTTTCACCAGATGGCCCTGGTGCATTTCGAGTTTACGTTCGAAGAGTTCGAAGAGGGTAAAGGCGTCGGCGGTGCCGCCCGCGAAGCCCGCGATAACTTTATCGTTATACAGACGGCGGACTTTTTTCACGTTGCCTTTCATTACGGTGTTGCCCAGGGTGGCCTGGCCGTCGCCACCGATCACTACCTGGCCGTTGCGGCGCACACTTACTATTGTTGTCACGAGCAAACCCCTTATTGCATAAGCTGAAGACAGCGCCCTGCGAGTGATGCAGGGCAGAATGCAATTATAGATGGGGGATGTTTCGGGGGTTTCAACCCCCGGAGGCGAGACGAATGCAGTTTGAGTGACCCGCCATCTTCAGGCGGTTGAGCGTGCCGTCGGCGTTGTCTTTGCCTTTGATAGGGCCAATGACCACGCGGTTCCAGCCATTGTTGGACGTAATGCGCGAGTCGAATCCTTCAAACGCCAGCTGCGCGCGCACGGTTTCGGCCTGCTCGGTGCCTTTAAACGAACCGCACTGCACCATCCAGCGGCGCTCGTCTTTCTTCTCGGCGGGCTTCGCGGCTTCCGTCTCGCGCGTTACCGGCGCGGTTTGCGCGGGCTTGCTCTGGGCGGTTTCACGCTGCGTGGTATGCGGCGGCGTCTGGAGCAGATCCTGATACGGCGCGTTGGTTGTCTGCTGCTGGCGCGGCGGTTGAGCAGGCTGCGTGGTGGTACGCGCGGGCTGCTGCGTCTGCACGGTGCGGGTCTGCGGCTGCTGATAACGCGTTTCTGTGCGCTGGGCTTCCGTGCGCGGCGTTTCCACACGCGGCGCGGTGCGTACCGGCTGCTGCGCGGTGTTATTCCACTGCTGCATCTGCTGCTGTTGCTGAAGCTGCTTCTGGCGTTGCAGCGTCTGCTGACGCTGCGCCGGGGTCTGTTCGTTCCACGGCACTTCGCTAAGCTGCGTCGGCTGACGGCGCATATCCGCCTGCATCTGGTCGAGCAACTGACGCTGTTCGTCGGTCAGTTGATCCTGATTCATGATTTCGCCACCCGCGGATGGCTCGGTCGGCTTCAGCACGCCTGGCTGGCGGCTTTCCAGCTCTTTGATATAGCGCCAGCGCTCTTCAGGCTTGGGCGGCAGGCCGTTGCCGGTGACTTTATGGCCCGGCAGAGTTTCCGACTCTTCTTTTTTATGATGCGTAATAAAGTACAGACCGCCAATAAAGGCGACCAGCGCCGCCGCTGCGATAGCGACCATCGCCGGTGAAACAGCAGGCAGGTTACGTTGCTTTTTGCGGGTGTTGGTTTTCTTGCGCCGCGCGGGCGTCGGCTGTCCGCGGCGTACATAATCTCGTTGTGCCACTATCGTTTCGCTGTATCCATTCGTTAACAGCCCGCCATGTTACTTAAGGGACGGGCCTTTGACCAGATAAGGAGTCTTAAAGGCGGTTAATTTCGCGGCTTCGGCGCGCGCGTGGTGCCGCGCAGCACCAGTTCGCAGTCCAGCAGACGCGAGCCGCTGCTGACGGTGTGTCCGTTGAGCTGGCTGAGCAACAGCAGCATCGCTTCCCGACCAATATCAAAACGCGGCTGCGCCACGGTGGTGAGCGGCGGATCGCAAAACTCGGCTAACGCAATGTTATCAAAGCCAATAATAGAGAGATCGTCAGGCACGCGAAAGCCGCGGCGTTTCGCCATCGACAACGCGCCGAGCGCCATCACGTCGCTGTGGCAGAAAATCGCCGTCGGCGGTTGCGGCAGGCTTAGCAGCTGTTCCAGCGCGTTCGCGCCCGCTTCATAGGTAAAATCGCCGCGGGCGATATAGTGCGGATCGACCGTCATACCGCTGCGGCGCAGCGCCTGAACGTAGCCCTGCAGACGATAATGGCACAGCGGCATCTCTTCCGGCCCGGCGATACAGGCGATCCGCTGATGCCCCAGCTCATGCAGATAATTGACGGCGTTGAACGCGGCGGTGAGGTTGTCGATATGCACCGTCGGCAGTTCCAGTTCCGGCGCGAATTCGTTCGCCATGACCATGGGCGGCAGATTGCGCTGCTCTTCTTTGCTGGCGTCAAACGGCAGGCGCGAGCCCAACAGCAGCATGCCGTCTATCTGCTTGGTGATGATGAGGTCGATGAAGGTTTTTTCCTGCTGATTCTGGTGCGCGCAGTCGCCAATCAGCACCAGATAGCCCTGGTCCGCCGCGGTGACTTCTATGCCGCGAATGATTTCGCTGAAAAAAGGATCGCAGATGTCCGGGACAATCACCAGAATGGTGCGCGATTCGTTGCGCTTCAGGTTGCGGTTGAGCGAACCGGGCAGATAACCCACGTCAATGGCGGCCTGCTCCACACGGTTGCGGGTGGCCTGTGAGACTTTCTCGGGATTCATTAACGCACGGGATACCGTCGCCGTTGAAACCCTGGCACGAACGGCGACATCTTTCATGGTTGCAGCAGCAACCTGCTTTCTGGACTTCACTTCATCGGTAATGACTCCAACTTATTGATAGTGTTTTATGTTCAGATAATGCCCGATGACTTTGTCATGCAGCTCCACCGATTTTGAGAACGACAGCGACTTCCGTCCCAGCCGTGCCAGGTGCTGCCTCAGATTCAGGTTATGCCGCTCAATTCGCTGCGTATATCGCTTGCTGATTACGTGCAGCTTTCCCTTCAGGCGGGATTCATACAGCGGCCAGCCATCCGTCATCCATATCACCACGTCAAAGGGTGACAGCAGGCTCATAAGACGCCCCAGCGTCGCCATAGTGCGTTCACCGAATACGTGCGCAACAACCGTCTTCCGGAGCCTGTCATACGCGTAAAACAGCCAGCGCTGGCGCGATTTAGCCCCGACGTATCCCCACTGTTCGTCCATTTCCGCGCAGACGATGACGTCACTGCCCGGCTGTATGCGCGAGGTTACCGACTGCGGCCTGAGTTTTTTAAATGGCGGAAAATCGTGTTGAGGCCAACGCCCATAATGCGGGCGGTTGCCCGGCATCCAACGCCATTCATGGCCATATCAATGATTTTCTGGTGCGTACCGGGTTGAGAAGCGGTGTAAGTGAACTGCAGTTGCCATGTTTTACGGCAGTGAGAGCAGAGATAGCGCTGATGTCCGGCGGTGCTTTTGCCGTTACGCACCACCCCGTCAGTAGCTGAACAGGAGGGACAGCTGATAGAAACAGAAGCCACTGGAGCACCTCAAAAACACCATCATACACTAAATCAGTAAGTTGGCAGCATCACCTTAATCCCGCCCGCTAACCCAATCGGGTCCATCTGGGCGTAACGCCCCGCCACCGGGTCGTAATAGCGGAACAGGTTGTAATGCAGGCCGCTTTCACGGTCTAGGTACTGGCCCTGGAAGCGCAGGTTCTGCGGCACCTGCCACTGCGGTACGCTGAGTTCGCGCTCCGTTTCGCCCCAGGTGCTGAACTGCCCGCGCCAGACGGTCTGGCCGTCCGCGTCCGTCACCCGCTCCGGCAGGCCGTTGAGTTCGGTGTGGTACCAGTAAATTTCGCAGTCGTCGAAAACACTGTCGATGCGCGCCAGCGGTTCGTAGCTGCCTTCGGTGTAGACGTACTGAACGTAGTGGTCCGGCTCCCGGTCGCTCTGTTCACCGGCGAGCTGTAAACCCTGCCAGTCGAAGCGGATGGTCTCCGGCTGCGGGTCGTTATAGCGCCATAATACTTTATGCGTCCTGCGGCCCAGCGGGTCATAGCGGTACTCTACTCTTTTAAATTCTGCATGACCGGTGAAGGTGATTTCTTTTACCCGCTGCTCATCGTCATAGGCAAAGTGCTGGATAACGTCAGACTTGTCCCGCCGCTGAATCAGCCGCCCGAACCCGTCGTAATCGAGCTTCAGCCCGTCGAGGCGCAGCAGCAGGTTATGCCACACCGGGTTGCGGTGCTCCTCAGTGCGGTTGCCTGCCGGGTCCCAGAAGAAGCGTTCTTCTTTCTGTGGTTCAACGGCTTTTGTCACTTGTCCTGCGGCATCGTAGCCCCACAGGTACTGACTGTATTTTTCACCGGGCGTCGCCGGAGTCGCATCGGTATGTATCTGCTGGACTATCTGGTCGGTGCGGTCCCACCGGTAGCGACACTCGAAAACAAGTTACGGCAGCATTCCCGCAGGTGCCGTAACGGATTTGCCACGAAGCATGTCGTGACGTTGCTTCACTCTTTTTAAAGGGCGTTACGTCACCTGTATGGTAAATATTACGGCTGTTAAACTAAAATCTCAGCCCCGACACCATCTATCAAAAGACTACGCAAAGAGGGAGCGATGAACTCTGCATCGTTTATATCCAAATTGCCGAAGCCAACTTTGTAGAGACCATATCCCTTATTTCCTTCAGCATAAAATATAATCTGACCACCTTCATCATCTCCTATTGCGAAGGATTTAGGAATATATTTTTGAACATGATGCTCTTTGTTAATTTCCAAACATCCTTTAGCGCCCCAAATACGTAAATAAACCTCATCTAAGACAAGAATCTCAGCCTCAGACATTTGATTAATGAAGTTCAGGTAATCCTCAGGAATATTAACGCCTTTAAAGTATGCTTTAAGAGCGTCAATATCTTTTTTTTCTGATGCTTCAGTATATGCATCTAATCTGAAAATTTTATTAAGCTTGAAAAAATCGGTATTCATAAAACATCCACCTTATTATAAGGAACATTAAGTTTATCAAGCATTTTATATTGCTGATCAAGGATTTTTTTTATGACATCATCTTTGAAACCTGCATCACGGAAATCGGTAACTATATTATTTAACTCATCTTGTAGAGAAGATGACCATTTTCCTTGACCTTGTGCAACTCGCAGGTCACGTCTGGCATTTTGTGCGTTAGATATTATTGTATGAGGCAATCCTTTACCTGTTTCGATCGTTACAGTAGGTGCTAGTTTAGGATTATAACCATACTGCGAAAGGTTATTAATCGCCCACTCTTGTTGTAACCCATGATGCGACTGTAATCGACCGCCATTAGGCCCCATTCCTTTTGGTTTCGGTAATGAATCTTTATGTGTTTTGTTAAAATGAATACAAGGTTCCAACCCCCACGGATCCACCCACGTCAGCGGATCACCCACGTAGGAATACGTGTTCAGCCCGCCCGCTAACCCAATCGGGTCCATCTGGGTGTAACGCCCGGCCACCGGGTCGTAATAGCGGAACAGGTTGTAGTGCAGGCCGCTTTCGCGGTCGAGGTACTGACCCTGGAAGCGCAGGTTCTGCGGCACCTGCCACTGCGGCACACTGAGTTCGCGTTCCGTTTCACCCCAGGTGCTGAACTGTCCGCGCCAGACGGTCTGCCCGTCCGCGTCCGTCACCCGTTCCGGCAGGCCGTTGAGTTCGGTGTGGTACCAGTAAATTTCGCAGTCGTCGAAAACACTGTCGATGCGCGCCAGCGGTTCGTAGCTGCCTTCGGTGTAGACGTACTGAACGTAGTGGTCCGGCTCCCGGTCGCTCTGTTCACCGGCGAGCTGTAAACCCTGCCAGTCGAAGCGGATGGTTTCCGGGTCTTTCTCACCGTAGCGCCACAGGATTTTATGCGTGCGTCGGCCCAGCGGGTCGTAGCGGTATTCCACTTTTTTGAATTCCGCATGACCGGTGAAGGTGATTTCTTTTATCCGTTGCTCATCGTCATACGAGAACTGCTGCACCACACCGCGTTTATCCTGACGGCGCGTGAGCCTGCCGAACCCGTCATAGTCCAGCTTCAGCCCGTCGAGGCGCAGCAGCAGGTTGTGCCACACCGGGTTGCGGTGCTCCTCAGTGCGGTTGCCTGCCGGGTCCCAGAAGAAGCGTTCTTCTTTCTGCGGTTCAACGGCTTTTGTGACCTGACCGGCGGCATCGTAGCCCCACAGGTACTGGCTGTATTTCTCGCCCGGCGTTGCGGGCGTGGTGTCGGTGTGTATCTGCTGGACTATCTGGTCGGTGCGGTCCCAGCGGTAGCGGCGCTCAAACACCAGCTCCCGGCGGGCATCCAGCACCGTGCGCTGCGTGACGCGCCCTGCGGCGTCATAACGGGTTTCCTGCGAGAGCACGCCCTGGCTGCGGGAGATTTCCCGGTGCAGCCGGTCACGGCCGTACGCCGCCAGCGTGTGCATTGCCCCGCCGTGGCGCAGCTGCATCTCCAGCAGATGACCGGTGCCGTAGCGCAGCGTGGCGAGTTCGCGGCCATCCGGGAATGTTGTGCTGCTGAGGTTGCCGAGCGCATCGTACCCGTATTCAAACTTCCCGCCGTGGTTCTCCTCGCTCACCAGCTCGCCGGCCGCGTTTCGGGTGAAGACCAGCACGGCGTCCCACTCAGGCTCGCGCTCTTCCAGCAGCGCCTGCCTCCATTCGGCGCGCGTGGCGCGGCGGATTTCCAGCGACAGCGTGCTGTGGCGGTACTCGGTGCGGTGCTCCGCGGTTTCCCGGGCGGTGAGGCGGCCCAGCACGTCATATTCAAAGGCAGTCACCAGCGGCGCGTCCGCGCTGCCCGGCAGCGGATGGCGAATCACCTCCGTCACCCGGCCCAGCGCGTCGTGGCGGTATTCCGTCAGGCGGCCCGCGTAATCCCGCTGGCCCGTCAGGCGGCCTGCGGCATCATACTCAAACCGCCAGCTCTCGCGGTTCGGGTTCACCAGCGTCGTCAGGCGGCCGAAGCGGTCGTAGCGCAGGCGCGTCAGATGGCCCGCCGGGTCGGCGGCGCTCACCACCTGGCCGCGCGCGTTGCGCGTCACCTTACGCTCGCGCAGCCCGTCGTCGTCCTGCCCGCAGAGCAGCCCGGCGTTGTCATATTCGTAGTGCGTCTCGCGGCCGTCCGCCCGCCGCCAGGTGCGCAGACGCCCTGCCGCAGTCAGCGTCCAGCGGTCGGTGTTGCCTTCGGCGTCGCTGGCGCTCAGCGGTCGCCCCGCGTCGTCGTAAAGCCGCTGGCTCTGGTTGCCGGAGCAGTCCTCGTCGCGTACCAGCTGCCCGCGCTCGTTCCACCAGAACCGGTGCGTGTTGTTCAGCGCGTCGGTCTGCTGAACCAGGTCGCCCTGCTCGTTCCACTCAAAGCGCGTCACGCCGCCTTTCGGGTCGGTGAGCGAGACCACATCGCCGCGCGGGTTGTATTCATACTGCCAGGTGGCGCCGTCCGGCAGCACCTCCTTCACCGGGAACGCGAACACCGGGTGCCACGTGGTGAACGTGCTGTTGCCGAGCGGGTCGCGCACTTCCGTCAGGTTGCCGTGCTCGTCGTGGCCGTATACCCAGCGGCTGCCGTCCGGCGTGGTGGCCGCGGTCAGCAGCTCGGCATAATCCGCCCACTCGTAGCGCCACACGCCGCCGTGGCGGTCGGTGTATTCCGTGATGCGGTAGAGGAAATCCCAGCAGTGGCGCGTCGAGAAACCCGCGTCGCAGCTGACCGTGGCGCAACGTTTCGCCTCGTCGGCATCGATGCGCCAGCGCTCCAGCACGTTGTCCTGGTCATCCAGCACCTGATAACTGCACACGCGCCAGTTCGGCGCATCGGCGGCGGGCTGCCACTGATAATGCACGCTGAGGTTGGTGGCGTAGCTGTGCCAGCCCATCATGTCGCTGGCGCGATCCCAGCCGAAGCGGCGCGTGACGATGCCGTCCGCGTCGGTCACGTCAGTCAACTGGCCGTGTTCGTTATAACCGTAAGTCACCAGCAGGCGGCGCTCGCCGTTGCATACCTGATGCACGCTGGCGAGTCGGCCATGCGTTTTCTCATACGCGAGTTCGACATCCAGCGCTTCGTTGTCGCCGGAAATCCGCACCAGCCTGCCGTGTTCATCCCAGCTGTAGTACTGGCAGTTCTCGTGACGATCGTAGATGCGGAACAGCCGCCACTCGCCCGGACGCGTCGGGTCCGGTTCGTAGACGTGGTATTCGCCGCTCGTCATCTGGAGCATCAGCGTGCCGCTGACGGTGTAATAGAGCGTGACGCCGTCTTCGAGATAATCCACCACGTCGCCGGGGGTCAGCTCGCCGAAGCCCAGCTCGCGGCCCGACATATCGCGCCAGATAAACTGATTGTTCTCAAGGCGGAAAAAGCGGGTCTCAAACGGCAGGAGCCAGCCGGTGCCGAGCATACCGGTCGCCAGATTGCGGCTGTTGTAGACACGCTGCCAGATGAGCGGAATGCGATCTTCCAGCGTGAAATCGCGGTCTTCGCCGCCCGCGAGAATTTTCGCGCCGCTGGCGATATCCACCGGGTGCTGCGTCTGGCGCGCCTCGCTGCCCACTTTGCCTGCCTGAATCAGCCCGAATGTCGTCAGGCCCATGCCGAGATCGGCGGCAAACTGGCAGCAAAAGGTTTTCATGATCTGGCGGCTGAAGAGTGTCTTCAGCATCCCTTTGCTGAGGTTGCGGATAATCGCCGGGCCAAGGCTGCCGATGGTGTTGCCAATAAGCCGCGCCCAGAAATTCTTACCGCTGCGGATATCGCGCACCACGATGCTTTCGCCGCCGATGCGCACGCGCGTGTTTTCTTTAACTTTGACTTTGGCTTCGCAGGTGCTGCGATCGCCGTTGCGGCTCGCGGGCTGGCCATTGATCAGCACTTTTTTCGAGCCTTCCGCCAGGTAGTTGGTGCCGGTCACCGTATGGCCTTTGGTGCACACCACGATATCGCCCGGCGCCGCCTTAGCGTACGGGCTGGCACCCGCCACGACGGGTTGCGTGAAGTTATCCCAAACGCTGCCCGCGAATTTTTTTACTCCATCCCAGCCGCTGCTGGCGATGGCGCTTGCTCCTGCCGCCAGGTTATCCAGCGGGTGCAGGGTAAACTGCGCCACTTCGAGAATGGCAACCGCGGTGCCTATCGCAAATGCCTTCGCCTGATCGCCAAAGCTCTCTTGCGGGATGGGCGTATTGAGATAGTTGTGATCAACCGTGCCCGCCGCGCGCGCGGCGGCTTTTTCCATAATGCGTACGTTGTGAGAGCCTGTCTTGATAATCGCATCCGGCGGGCCGAGCCAGCCGAAGAAATCCAGCACAGCATCGACGCCTTGCCCCACCAGATCGCCGGCGTCCTCTGCAACACCCGTGGTGAATACGGCCGCAATCAGTACAACGCCCGCAACCGTACCCAGCCCCGTGCCCATCATCGCCGAACCCGCCGTTATGGCGGCAAGACAGATAGCCCCCTCCACCGCGCCACTGACGACATCGGCGAGCAGAGAGCTGTGGATGAGCGGATCATCTATACGGGCAGCTAACAGTTCGGACACGCTTACGCTCCCTCTCCAGGCGTAAATTCCAGACCCGCTTTAATGGATTCCCATACCGCCAGCGCGTCGTCATCAAACGGCGCGGTGCGGCTCATCGCCATTACCAGCAGGTGATCGTCAAGCATGGTGGTGGCGAGCTGTTCATAAACCGTCACGCCGTGGTTTTCAAAACGCATGGCGACTTCCCGCGCGGGCCTGCCGCCCACCTGCGTATCAGTGACTTCATCACCCGTGAACTTTTTCATGTCACGTTTGATTTTGGCGACCTGGCTTTTCAGGTAAGTCTCTTCTTCGCCAGGCTTGACGTCCCAGGCGCGCGTCAGCACCAGGGAGGCACCCGCTTTCGGCAGTGACAATATCGTCATGCTGCGATCCTGCACGGCTTCCGGCAGCGTCAGCGTCCCTTCTGATAACGTATATTTCACCTGGCTCATGCCTGTCCCTCTCCGTCGGAATTAAATGTTTTTGCCACTTCGTTCTGGATATCCCCGGGCGTCGGCGCGACATTTGACGCTTTGTCCGGTTCATTCTTAAGGTTCAGATCGAGCGTGCCGCCGGTATTGATTTGCCCTGTGCCGCTGGCGTTGATCGCGAATTTTGTACAGTAGAGATTGACCTCGCCGTTCGCGCTCATTTCCAGCACCGAATCGCCCGTGACGAGGCGAATGCCAGTCGCGGAAGAAACGGTCACCGTGCCCTGGCCCTTGATGTCGTACTGCCCCCCGACCAGCTCATTGCGGCTCATCTGAATGGCGTGTTCCTGCTTGCCTTCAACCTTGCCGGTGTAGTCCTGCTTTACAGAAAGTATCCGCGAGCCGCCGACGCTGTGGGTTTCATCTTTTTTCACTTTGGTATCAAGGTTGCGCTCGGCCTGCAGCCACACCTGCTCCTCGCCCGCCTTGTCCTCAAAGCGCAGCGCGTTGGCATTATCCGGCGAGCCGTCCTTCGAGCGGCTTAAAAAGCCCATCTGCGTGGCCGCGGCAGGCAGCGCCCACGGCGGCATGCTGGCTTCGTTGTAGACGCGGCCGGTAATCAGCGGGCGGTCCGGGTCGCCGTTGATGAAGTCCACCACCACTTCGTCGCCCACGCGCGGTATCTGTACACCACCGAAGCCCTGGCCTGCCCACGCGCTGGAGACACGCACCCAGCTTGAACTGGTGTCGTCACCCTTGCCGAGACGGTCCCAGTGGAATTTCACCTTCACCCGGCCATATTTATCCGTCCAGATGCTCTCGCCCTGCGGGCCGACCACCTTCGCCGTCTGCGGGCCGTAGGTGCGCGGCCACGGCGTTTTCTGCGCCGGGCGGTACGGTACATCCGCCGGTATCACCTCGAAGCGGATTTCATGCAGGGTGTTGCTGTCCGGGCCGCTGGCGTAGCGGTTCTCCTCGAAGCGGTAGTGGGCGATGGTGGTGAGGTACTCGCCGTTATCGCCGAAGAACGGCGCGTTGCGCAGCACAAAGGTGTGGCCGGGTGCGATGCCGAGCGCGGTCGCGGTGCCCTGCGTCTGGCGGTGCTCCACCTGCCAGCGCTCCTGGCGGATGCGGGCGTAGAACTCCCCGTGGCCGTGCTCCACAAAACGGCCCGGCCAGTCGTAAACGTCAATGCTCCCCGGCTGCGGCGACAGCGGGTTCTGCCGCGCCTGGAACAGCCAGGCGTTCGGCTTGCGGAAGTCATAGTCGTCGAGGCTGTAGATGCCCGGCGTCACGCTGTCCTCCAGCGCCCACTGGCTGATGCCCTCTTCGTCAGTGCTGCCACCGGACGGCGTGACGTGATACGGAATGGTCTCGTAGCCGGGGAATGGCTCGTACTGGCCCGGTGCATCCGTCAGCACCAGCGTGTGGCGGTCCTGCTCGTGGCGGAAGTGGTAGGCGATGCCCTCCAGCTCCAGCAGGCGGCTGATGAAATCGAGGCTGCTCTCCTGGTACTGCACGCAGTATTCCCAGACGCGGTAGCTGCCCGACAGCCGCTCTTCCATGTTCACCCGGCTTTCGCCCAGCAGCGTTTTCACTATCTGCGGCACCGTCTGCCCCTGGAAGATGCGCAGGTTGCGGTCGCGCTGCATCGGCCACAGGTCCGGCTCCACCGTCAGCTCATAGGCCGCGTAGCGGGTGCCGGAAAGCTCCACCGCGCTCACCGCCACGCGGGTCACCTTGCCGTTAAGATAGCGCGGCGTCATCAGCGCCTGGGTCGGGATGGTCACCGTCACCGGCTGGCCCAGCAGCGCGCTGCGGTCAGCGCGCGCGTCGGTGCCGAGCAGCGTCAGGGTGAACATGAACGGCTCCGACAGCGCCTCGCGCCCGGAGAGTTTCCAGAAAAGCAGCCCCTCGACCGGGAGCTGAACGGTGATTCGGTTGAGCATAACTTCCATCCCTATGTGTATATGCGGTGCATACCAGAGCCGGAGACATCCACCTGGCTATGCCCGTAAATCACAGCACAGCAGCAAATGACGCATACCTTTCAGGCTTCTGGCCGCGCAGCAGACACTCTGCCAGAAACACTTTGCAGTTTTAGTTAATTTCATATTGCAGGCGACATGAAATTTCATAATACGGCTACCGCTGCCATAGCCTCGATCGAGGTTAAGCCATATCAGGAAATGTCAGGTAACGAAGCGGTAAAAAAGACGCTATACAAACGCCACGCGCTTGCTGTGCAAATATACCAATAAGTGACTCATCGAAAAACCGCCATTATTCTGAATATACAGACTAATCTGATTCCACTGGCTGTAAGGATTGATGGTTGGGATAAATTCTGGCGACTCGCGCACTATTTTTATGGAGAGCGTCACTAATAACGCGCTGAAATATTCATGAAAGAAAGAGAATTTTCTTTTACTTACCGCGCTGAGAAAGGCTTTTTATATGAAAGGATAATATTTAGCTTAGGGGAACCACTAATTATGGTGGGTAGGGTAAATAACGGATTATTTACCCCGGCGTGCAAGAGGTTTTCTGCGAGATTCTGGATGATAGAGGCTGTTGCGGGTGTGGTGGTGGGCTCAGCGGCGAGCGCGGTGCGTCGTGCCGGCATCATCACTCAGGCCGCGCCGGGCATTACTTATCCCGGCTAATAATGACGTTACTCAGGCAATCCGGCGTTTTCTCACTAAAGCTGAACGTGACTGCCTCGCCAGACGCACCGGAAGGCGTGGTGTAGCTGGTCACTTCGTTTTGCGAATGACCGCGCGGGGTGTCGGTTATCGTCAATACGGGGTAATGCTGTTTGATGTCGTTAAGCGTCAGGCACCGCCCCTGCCAGTGAGAGATAAACAGCAGCGTTTTCTCCTGCAGATCTCTGCTCAGCCGTAATTCAATGTCGGTCAGTTTCCCTGACGCAGTAAACGCGACATCTCCCGCCCGGTAAAAATTGATGTACTCGTTCTGAGAATCCAGTTGGAATGTTAAAGGCGCATGGTTAAGCGTGGCGACGTTGATATCCGCTAAGGATGACCGCATCGTACTAATAAACTGCCAGAGGCTGGCAGAGGATGTACTGGCTGAAGCGCCGCAAATTATTAACATCGTTATTAACGCAGCGGTAATGACCTTTCCGGTATGGCGAATGAAAATCATATTATCCTTAATGTCTGACGTTGGGGTTTCATTTATTCACTATGAATCATCTTATTAATGTCGGACAGGCAACAGATAGCGGTTTATCAGTGTAATACTGTTACCTGGATTGTATACCATCATGGTTACGAGTCAGGGTAAATGTTTGCGGCGCATAATAGCCACCTTTTACAGGAACCTTGATGAGCCGCCACGTCATCCTGTCGCCTTCAACCTCAAGAAACGCCCGCCCGTTAACGCCGCCAAAAGTAGAATCAAACGCCACATCGGCCCGGTTGCCCGTACTGGTACCGCGCAAATTCGTCTCCCCAGGCGCGGCGCAGTCGATACGGTTGCCGCGCTGCGTGATGTAACAGTAAGTGCCGTTTATCATCTGCGCGCTTTGCTTCAGGTCCAGCGTTAGCACAGATCCTGCCGCATTCTCGCCTTCCCACTGGCCGGAAAACCTTTCATCGGCGAAAGCACTCAGGCTACAAAGAGCCAGAAAAAGTAAGAGCTTCTTGGGATGAAGCAGCATGAGCGTTAAAGGCATCATATCAGTCCTTGAATGCACGGTATGGCAGGGATGTGGTTTTTATTTGATAATAATACGCACTTATTTATAATCATTTTTTTATTTGAAGATATGGAACCATTTAGCATTTACAGTAAAATTACTTTATTCATTTCTAATAGGAAACTTAGTAATAACATCAATATAGTAAACACCATTCATTTCATAATAATCCAGACTTATTGATTGTCTTAAATCCATTGAAATAAATAGTACATCATTTAATATTTCATTATCAAAATGGAAATCTTCATTCAATTCTTGTAGCGAAGGGACAGTAAACGCGCCACAATAAATCCAGTCTTCATCCAGAAAAACATAATGTGGGCCGAGAATTTTCTTTAGCTCCAATATATAAGGCTTCAAATCTTTTATATCTAATTTCTTTTTAGTTTTTCTCGTATCAAATGCATTAGATTTAGAAAGTATATTATCTGTTGTCTCCAAATCTAAAAAAGTCAAACAATCCGGTTCCATTTTAAAAAGGGAGGCTATTTTAATTTTATACGATTCGTAAATTATTTTACCCCTTGCTTTCCTGTACAATAACTCTTTTTTATACTGAGTGGCATTCATGCCTTTCACCTTGTTAAAGAATTGCCCTGGCGCAAGAAATGTAATTCGTTGTCGCAATATATTATTGCAAAATAAATTACATATTACGATAATTCATACTATTAATGATTAAAATATTTTATATTTATAAGTGCTTTACACTGTTTTATTCTTTCGGTATCTATGCCCGCATGCTGAAGACAAACGTCTTCATAATCAAGTATTCCCTCCTTCATCTTTTCTTTTAAAAAGCGATCAATAGCTGCGAAAGATACCTCTGAAGGAATATCCAGACTGAATAATGGTGAAGTGATAGCTGAATTGGTAAACCCACCTAAAAGTTGTAATGCATAAATGACATCATTTTTCTGATGTTTAACATTCATATAGATACTCATAGTAGAGTGCCCGTTATTTTTTAAAATACTACTTACGACAAACTCATCTTTTTTTTGAAAGGCTAAAACATCCCCTTTACTTACACCATATACATAAAATGGAATATTATTTAACTCGTAATCACCTTCGTTATTTATTTTTAACCATACAGATTCATAATCTGACTGGTGGATAATCATCCTCGTCTTGGTACAGATGGAGTGTAGCTTTTATATATTCAACATTAATCATTAAAATAATTCTGTCAGATCTTTGCGTAATGCACGATTTCGCCCCTACGGAGACAGCTTTGCGCCAGCGGCGCGAACCTGTCGTCTTCGTAAATCCACAGGTGGCTGCGCCCGCCGCCTGACTCGCTCAGCAGGCGGTTGCCGTCCCACACAAAGGTCGTCACGCCAAACGCGTCATAATCAGATTTTGTGTGCTGTTCTGTGCCGTTGTCGCTCAAAAGGTCATTATTATATTATTAATTTACTTCGAATAATAATACGCTACTACATCCATATTACTTTCTGAGTTTTTAACCGCATCCTCAAAAACATCATAAAACCAACGAAAATGAGTGTCTATTATAGTAATATTCTGTAAATCACTTTCACCCCAGCCTTTAAAATATTCAATCACGGCTTCTATTGGGGCATAGTAAACTAACGATTTCCTTTTATGAAATTGCATATCCTCAGGAAAGTATTGAGGCATAAAATAAACAATCTTATTTTTCACTCCCTGATGTAAATTTATAAAGTCTTTTACTGCAAGCTGGTTATCTAGTATATGAAAACGAGTCCATATTGGTCTTAGAGTATGAAACCAAAAAAATCTCTTCTCAGTTTTTCTTTTCAAATTAACGTCATACCGTTGCTTTCTTTCTATTTTTTCCTTGGCGAATTTATAAATATAGCATTTAATCACTCTAATTCCACACTCGTCATCCATAAGAGTACCAGGGTAAGCGATCATGTCATCCATATAAAACCTTACCAATACTTTTTGACTAGCTTATACGTTATAAGCTCAGAAAGAACAAATGCATGATTAGTGCACTAATAAGTTAGAGCACCTCTTTTAAAGCTCTATGATTATAATGTTATCCTATACATTTCTTTCACTTTTTCATCAAATAAACAGGTTATGTCTTTAATATCATCCCAGACAATTAGCTCCTCATCCATGATTGCCTTAATAAAAATAGCATTCTTAAATAAAAGATTGACGATCGCGCGCTTCTGCTCTAATTCAGAAAATGAATTTAAGAATTGATAGATCTCTCCGAAATCCTTACTGAGTATATAAATCACAAAGTTCTGTAAGATGAAATTCAGACAATATTCACTATGGAAATTTCCCTGATTAAGAAGATTGACAACATCGCGTATGATGATCTGCTTATTATCCAGGTAAGCCTTAATGAAATAGCTTGAATCGTTGACCAGATTCATATCGATAGAGACATCTGGAGAGGGAATTTTCAGCGCGAAGCCACCATTCTCAATCATATCGATAAGAGACAGATGTAAACACTTGGCAGCTTCTATTTCATCTTTATTAATAGCAATTTCTGCTGATAGCTTCTCATAATTTTCTATATAGAAGTCATAATAGTCAGAGGCATAATCTTTTAATGCAATATTTGAAGCAGTGTGAATAATTTTTCCCGAATCACTTATAGAAAATGCATTTAAAGTTTCTTCATTAACGGGATGGGAAATCAAAAAATATCGAAATAGAAATTTTCTATACTTTATAAGTTCAGATGTATCATCCTCATTTTTGCTCATATTTGACAACTGGAAGAAACAATACATCTTCATAAATGCATTTATACGATTATATTGGTTTATCTCAGGAACTGTTGTTACAGAGTTAACCGTAAAAATGATATGATGAAAAACCTGTTCATCATAGACGTTCAGCAATGGATATTTATCTATAAGGAGAATCGTTGTGTCAGGATTATATTTATAATGAGGATCTTCAGGTTGTAAGTCTAAATCCCACTCACAAAAGCTTTCATCTTCACTTTTTTTGAAAAATAATTGTGTCGTATTATCATCACAAGAAGAATATTCAAACTTATCAAAATAAATATTATCTTCAATTTCCTTTTGCATTAAACAAAAAAAGTAATTTTTGAATATCTTATCGACACAAAAAATTATCTCTTTCTTTTCTTTTTGCATTTTTGTATTTCCTCTACACTAACGCTTTTTATATGCTTATTGAAATCATCTATCATGTCAGATCCGATGCCTCTCGCTCCTGGCTCGTTCGGTTTGGAAAGAATATTTTTTGTTTGGGCTGATTCTCTTCCAGCATCAGTAACTTTCCCACCATTAAGCATATCGTATCCTTCTTGAGTAATTTCAAAACGGGCTTGATGGGTAGGCTTAGGATTAGTAGTTGCATCATAATTGGCACCATCAATATTAATCCACTTTGCCCGTCGGTCAGGACGACCATTAGTCATTCCTGGAACTAATCCCCCAGCACTTTTGGTCAGGTCAGCTTCAGCTGCGCTCATGTTACGAGTAACAATATATGTCTTGCCACGAGCCAACCCCAGCGGATCCACCCACACCAGCGGGTTCGGCGCATACTGGTAAAGATTTATCCCGCCCGCGAGCCCAATCGGGTCCTGGCTGATAAAGCGCCCCGCGTCAGGATCATAGTAGCGGAAGCGGTTATAGTGCAAACCCGTCTCGGCATCAAAATACTGCCCCTGGTAGCGTAACGGCTGATACACCGGCTCGCCGGCGCGTGTCTCAATGTGTTCCACGCGAAGCGTGTTGCCCCAGGCGCGGTATTCGGCCCGCCAGGCGATTTCGCCGCCCGTGCCCGTCAGCTCGCGCGGCATCCCCGACACATCGTTGTGATACCAGTACACCTCTGCGTCGTGTTCGGTGTCGCCCTTACAGAGGCTGATTTGCGCCAGCGGCGCGAAGCTGTCGTCTTCGTAAATCCACAGGAAGCTGCGCCCGCCGCGTGATTCACTCAGCAGGCGGTTGCCGTCCCACACAAAGGTCGTCACGCCAAACGCGTCCTGCTTCCAGCTGCGTCTGCCGAAGGCGTCATAACCGTAGGTGGTGCGCTGCTCTGCGCTGTTACGCACCGTGACGGATTCCGCGAGCTGATGCTCCGCGTTCCACCGGAACCGCTGCGTGGTATGCCGGGCGATATGTTTGGTGATGACGTTGCCGAAATTATCGTAATCCCAGCGTTTGTCCTCATACACGCGCAGGCGGTTATCGTGCAGCGGTGCCGCGCCGTTGTCACTCAGGAGGTTATGGGCCGGGTCGAAGGCGAAATGCTCTTCGCGGGCGCGGGTCAGGCGGCCCAGCGCATCGTAGTCATAACGATGCTCGCCCGTGTATTTATCCACCATCTGCAACAGCTGGCCGTCGCGCCGCCAGGCGTAATCGCGCGCGACCGCGATTTTCCCGTTACGTCCCGCGCGCTGGCTGACCAGCCGCCCCATTTCATCATGGACATACTCGCTGCTGATGGTGCCCTGCGTGCGGCGAATTTCCCGGTGCAGCACATCACGCTCGCTTTCGCTGATAACCCGGTTGCCGAGATTCACCTGAATACGGTGGCCGCTGCCGTAGTAGAAGTTTTTCAGCTCGCGGCCATCCGGCAGGGTGGTGACGGTGCGGTTGCCGAGCTCGTCATACTGATGACGTAATTCGTGGCGGACGCCGCGAATAAGGTTACGTTCGAGCGTCAGCTGGCCGGCGGCGTCCCACTCCAGCTCCACGCGGCCGCCGTGGTTGATGCCCGCAATCAACCGCCCAAGGGAATCATACCGGTAACGGGTGCGCTGCCATTGCGCCTCGCCGCCGCGCGCGACCAGTTTTTCCAGCAGCCTCCCGGCCTCGTCACGCTGGTAATGCGTGCGGATGAGGGTGCCGTCTCCGTTGCCTTCTTCCTCGCGCACCGTCGGGAAACCGCCCGCGTCATAGCGGTAACGGGTGGTGCAGCCGTCAAACCCGGTCTCGCGGATGAGAGAGTCGCGCAGGTCATATTCCATCTCATAACGCGCGCTGTTTTCATTGATCAGCGTGATCAGGCGGCGCGCCAGGTCATATTCATATTTCACCTGATGCCCGAGCGCATCAATACGCGCCAGCGGCAGGCCATCCGGCGCCAGTTTCCATTGTGTAAGCTGCCCCTGCGCGTCGCGCCAGGCGGTAAGGCGCTGCCAGCGGTCAAACTCAAAGGTCTCCGTCGCGCCATCCGGGTGAACAATGCTCAGCGGCAGGCCATCCTGCCGGTTGTTTATCAGCGTGCGGTTGCCCGCCGCGTCAATCTGCTCTTTCAGCCAGCCATATTTGTCATAGCCGAAAGTGGTGGTACGCCCGGAACAATCCGTGTGGCTGATAAGAAAGTTGGCGCTGTTCCAGGAGAGGCGCTGAATACCCGCCGCCGCATCGCGAATGCGCACAAGGTTGCCGCGATCGTCGTGGTTATATTCCGTGATACGGCCCAGCTCATCCATAAAACGAATCAGGTTACCGGCCACGTCATAGGCGTATTCGCGTGTGCCGCCCTGCATATCGGTGACGCGCACCGGCAGGTTCCAGCGTTCGTGGTAGTCGATGCGCGTCATCTGTCCGTCCGGCTCAGTCACGGCGGTACAGTTGCCGCGCTCATCGTAACGGTAGCGCGTGACGCGGCCTGCCGGGTCGGTCAGCTGCGTCATTTGCCCGCGAACGTTGCGACGGAACCGGGTATAGCCGCCAGCGGCGTCCTGATAGGCGAGAAGCTCATGGTTGTCGTCATACTCGTACCGCGTCACGCGCCCTAATGCATCGGTCACCGTGGTGCTGGCCGCGCCATACTCAAACCGCCATTCGCCGCCGAGACTGTCGCGATGCGCCAGCACTTTCCCGGAAGGATCATGTTTATCGTAGTGATAGAAACACTCCATTTCGCCCGCGCGGCGGTGCGCCACCATGATGTGGTTGCGGTAACGAAATTCGCGCAGCACCTCGCCCTGGCCATTCCTGACGGCGATGAGATCGCCCTGCGGCGAGTAGTCGTAGCGGCACAGGCTTTCGGCGTTGAGCGGGTCGGAGGGGTGACAGACGCTGACGCCGACAATACGTTCAACCGTGTCGTTATCCGCAAGCGTAAGCCTGCCGAAATGGACGATAAAACGCCGTCCGGCGCTGTCGGTTATCTGCTCAGGCTGATGATGCGCGTTGTAGTGCAGCGTCAGGCGGTTGTCATGCCGGTCGCTTATCGCTGTGAGCAGCCAGCGGCCCGGCTGTGCCTGGTGCGTAAAATGCCAGCAGCGCGCTTCATCGGCGGTAAAAATACGGAACTCGCCCGGCTGTGGCTGCGAAAGCGAAAGCTGTTCATAGCGGTGCAACCTCGGCGGGTGGCCCGGCTCTGGCCACGGGAACTCGATTTCGCGCCCCTGTTCATCGATAAACAGCAGGATGTCATCCTGCGCGCGAACCTCCAGCGACAGCGGTAAAAACCACCCCTGCCCGAGCCAGCCATTGCTTATCTCATCGGAAAAATAGTAGCGCTGCCAGTTAAGCGGCACGGATGCCGGAAAGGCAAAGTCGTTATCTTCATTACCGAACAGGACTTTGATACCCAGAATAGCGTTGACCGGGCTGCCGACCAGCGGCTCGACCGCGGCGGTATTCGGGATTTTGCACGGCTCGGTCTCTTTTTTCGCCTTGCCTTTATCGCTGCCGCCCTTTTCACTGCCTGCTTTTTTGGCTTTGACCGCGTCTTCCGCACCTTCTTTGGCGGCTTTGCCTTCGGCTTTGGCTGCCGCTTTTTCGGCTTTAAACGCGGATTTTTCGGCGAGTTTCGCGGTTTCTTTTACCAGCCCTTTCGTCGCGCTGGCCGCTTCTATCGCTTTGCCGGCTTTCACCGCCATTTTACCGGCTTTAAATGCCGCGCCGCCGCCCGGAACGAAGTTCGCCGCCGCGGAGGCCGCGGATAATGCCGCGTTGCCGTAGTCGCCTTCAGCGGCATAAATCGCCGCGTTCGCGCCGTCGGCGACGACGCCCAGCACCGGCACCGCCCCTAAAACATCCAGCCCGGTATGGACAATATCGCCCCAGTCGCCCCACCAGCTTTTCTTTTTAGGCGGGTTAGCGCTGCCAGCCGCGACCTTGCCTTTTGGTGCCGGCGCATATTGTAATTTACCGATAGTATTTCCTGTCGCCATGTAAATTCCCTGCGATGGATTGCGTGTTCTTAATAAAAGCGTTTTGGTTTATTGCATTGCGCAATAAACGCAATAATATCTTTTTAAAATGCTCCGGTAATAACGTTACCTTGCATAATAGTAAGCAGTGGTATTTAGCATTAAATACCCATCAGAACCGGACGCATCTCAAAAGTAAATATCGCCCCGGACAGGAGCGATAGAATAAGAAAATAAATTAATCAGCAGCGGGTGGCCAGTGTAAACCCTTGCGAATAGCGAGTTGACGCACCTCTTCTAACTTATCCGTCGTTCTTTTATTGCTGTCTTTTTCACGCTCGATGGCGTCAGCCAGTAGCTTCCCAAAATTCAGGCCGTTCTGGTTTTCAATATTCGGGTTGGCACCATAATTGAGTAAATATTCAACCTGATCCAGTTCCATGCCTGCTAATGCCACCATTAATACCGTTTTCCCGGCACTGTCGGTTTTATTAACATCAGCCCCTGCCGATAGTAGATATTTCATGACGGAAAATGAATTATCTGAAGCTGAATTAAAAAGTAAAGGCTGGTAGTTGGTCATGGCGTTGGGGCTAAGGCCGCCTTCAATCAGCGCTTTGATATAAGCAGGATTGTTGGAGCTTGCCATCACCGCAGCCGGGCTGCCGAAATCCGGGATATCCTGAAGCGGATCCGCGCCCGCTTTCACAAGCGCCTTCACAATCTCCAGCGATGTCGCATCGCCATTGGTCGCCTCTAATAGTGCGTACATCAGCAATGTCATTTCCTGACTGCCAGGTTTATTTAAGTTTGTGCTTTTGGCTAATGCTTTTACTTCGGAAAGATTATGCTCAGCAATAGCCTGAGCAAGCTGTAATTGTGTACCGCTAAAATAAACTTCCGGCGCTGCTTGTTTCATATTTGTACTTCCATGACCAGGTATTACGACAGAAAAGAGTGCCAGTCCTGCGAGGAGACTGCAAATTAGCCTTCGGAACGTCTTCATTCTGATCTCCTTATAAAGCCATCAGTATAGCCTCATCCTCTGCTTTTTCTGCTTCGATACAGGGAATGACCTGGCTCATAAAATGGCGGTTTATTGGGTTGCCCTGGCCGCCCGACATATCGTGTTTGATGCCCACTGCTGCGGGTAGCGCGGCAATAACTAACCCTACGCCCGCGCCAATAATGCCGCCAAACACCCCGCCGAGCTTTGCGCCCAGCGCGCCAAGCGCCCCGACCACGCCTATCGTGCCCAGCACGCCGGGCTCCTGCAGGCCGGTTAACACTTCACCTTTAACGCGGTAAGCGTTGATGTTCTCTGAGGTGACACTCTTCTCAAGCACTTTGCCGCCGTATTTCTCAACCGTTCCGCTGTTAAGGCCCGCCGCGTTGAACGTCCAGCCCGGCTTATTGCTGGCGCGCGAACAGGCGGAGGCGAGCCCGCCGCCCAGGGAATGGCCGACACAGTCAACGGGCGCGGGAGATCTTTTCAGAGAGGCGCCAATTTCAACCGCTTTTTTATAATACGGGTTGCTGACACCAAACGCCTGTTTGGCATTGACGCCCCAGTCCGGCCCCGATTGCGTGCCGCGAAAGACCACCGAAGGTTTCATATCCTTGCCGAAAACCGCTTCGTCTGGCTCATACATCCGCGCACGAAACTGCGGCGCGCCATTAGCACGCAAGTCGTTCGGCGAAAGGTTATATTTGGCGAGCGCCTGCGGGTCGTTAGAGATATCTTTCCAGCCTGCCGGGATCTCAGGAGTCGGTTTCGACGGATCGCGGGGCTCATACACGTAATCCGCCAGACGCGCTTTTTCCACCGCCACGTTATTCTGCTCAAGCCGCTGTGCCGCCGCCTGCGCTTTTGGGTCGCTGCTCTGTTTACCTTTCGCGATAAGCGCCTTACGCCGCTCCCAGGTCTCTTTCTTGGTGAAGTTTCCGCCACGGCCGCCGTTGGCTTTGCCGTTCATGGCGAACGTATCCTGCACGCGGTTAAGCGGACGCCCGCCGACGTTGGTATCCGGGCTGTGTTCGAGAGACCAGCAGTCGCCCTCCACCGTACCGCTCACCACGCCTTTATTGCGTCCCGCCGCATCGCCAATGGTGGTTGGCACAAAGCTCTGGTTATAAACAAAAGCGGGGTTACGGCCAAAATTCACCGAATCAACGGTGCTTTTTGAGGGCTCCAGCGTGGCGGTCACCGGGTAAGGCACCGGCGGCTGGATGCCCGGAGTAAAGCACATATCGGGGGCCAGGCAGACCAGCTTATATTTCCCGTTTTTACGGGCGGCAAAGTTCTCAGCCATGCGCGCCTCTTTTTTCCTTCAGGTTTAACAGCGACGGGGGCAGCGGCAAAAAGTCTGCCGACTCGCGATCGCTCAGCAGGTGCCGCGCGCGCGCGACCTGCGCGTGACGTTCTTCACGCGCGACAAAGCGCAGCTCGGTCATCACCGGCTCCATCAGCTCTGAGATTACCGTGCGATAGCTGCAATGCACTTTACGCGCGGGTACATCCACCACCAGCGTGTCGAGCGTCATGTCCTGCGCGACCCCGGCCCCTTTCTGCGTCATGATAAAAACAAACAGGCTTTCCACCGGCACCTGAAAGCGAATCTCCTGATCGGCTTTGTCACGCGCAGAGATGAGATATTTCAGTGTCACCGGTATCGCGCTTAAAGGCGCGGGCAGCGGAAACTGCAACAGCGGATGCGCGCCGCACCAGTAGTCAAAGCGAAAATCCTTCGGCAAAAAAGGATGACGGTTCTGCTTCCAGTTTTCGTCATAGGTACCGGCGTGCTCAACGCGTCCCTTCCAGCCGCGGCCATAGAAACCAAACCCGGCGGCCAGGCCCGCTTCATCAATCTTTTTCACCGGCTGGGTGACCCACTCAATCTGCGGGGCGGGCAGCCGGTCTTTTTTGAGGTGCTTTCTGACCTCGCGCGGGTACCAGCCCATCCCGACCGTGTTTTCCTGGGCTGCGACCACCTGATCATCCGGCAACGTATACATCCCACCCGCCGCATATTCGTAGCGCAGCTCCAGCGTCTGGAGGGGTTCAGGATCGGTCAGCCGCCAGCCTGCCATCACGTTCCACCACTCGCGTGGCCCGTGAATACGTAACAGGCGGGTCGTGTCGCCAATCTGCGCGCCCACCGTAAAACTGCCCGCGGGTTTATCCTGCGGCGCCCAGGCGCTGGCGTTAATGACGACATCCATCCAGGGTTTATAGGGTGCCAGATCGCTTTCAAACCGGACGCTACTGTAGCCCGGCTCGCCGTAATGGAGATCCTGTTCAACAAGTTCGCCCTGATCGTCGCACAGCGTCAGCGCGCCCGTGGCGATATCGAGATCGTAACTGACTCTGGCAACAACGGTGCTGAAGCCGTGATCGTTCTGGTCGAACGAATCAAACAGCATGGCCGGAAAGGCGCTGAGATTAGAGAAGTTTTCCATATCAGTTGATATTGATTTCCGTACCGTCGATGTCGATGACCTTTTCGCCGACCATCTTGATCTTGTTGGCGCTAAGCGTAATGGTGCCGTTCTGTTCCAGCACAATCATCGATTCCCCGCAGACCAGCGTGATTTTGTCTTCCGCGCTGAAATCCGCCGTGGTGCCCGCTGACAGGCTGAGATCTTTACCGGAGTTCACCGAATATTTGAGCGCCACGTTATGCATCTGCATCGCGCCGACGTTAGTCATCCAGCCTGCGCCGACGTTCAGCACATATGCCGCGCCAATATTGGTGTTTTGCGCGAGACCGACGTTCAGCATGGAGGCGAGCGCGATGGTTTCGGTTTTGGTCTTATCGACGCGCAGCGTCTGGGCACCGTTAACGGTCACGCTCTGGTTTTGCCCGATACGCACGTCTTCGTTCTGATCGACCGTCTCGGTACGGTTGGAATGAATAGTGATGGTTTCGTTGCCATCCACCGTCTCTGTGCGGTTCTGATGCACCGTGATCGTTTCATTTTCCACGACCGTTTCCGTGCGGTTTTTCTTCACCGTCGTGGTTTCATTCGCGCCAATGGTTTTGGTGCGGTTGCTGCCTACCGAATGCGTTTCATCGTTCTCGATTTCGGTATCCATATTCTTTTCAGCATGCAGCCACACCTGCTCCTCACCGGCCTTGTCCTCAAAGCGCAGCGCGTTGGCATTATCCGGCGAGCCGTCCTTCGAGCGGCTTAAAAAGCCCATCTGCGTGGCCGCGGCAGGCAGCGCCCACGGCGGCATGCTGGCTTCGTTGTAGACGCGGCCGGTAATCAGCGGGCGGTCCGGGTCGCCGTTGATGAAGTCCACCACCACTTCGTCGCCCACGCGCGGTATCTGTACACCACCGAAGCCCTGGCCTGCCCACGCGCTGGAGACACGCACCCAGCTTGAACTGGTGTCGTCACCCTTGCCGAGACGGTCCCAGTGGAATTTCACCTTCACCCGGCCATATTTATCCGTCCAGATGCTCTCGCCCTGCGGGCCGACCACCTTCGCCGTCTGCGGGCCGTAGGTGCGCGGCCACGGCGTTTTCTGCGCCGGGCGGTACGGTACATCCGCCGGTATCACCTCGAAGCGGATTTCATGCAGGGTGTTGCTGTCCGGGCCGCTGGCGTAGCGGTTCTCCTCGAAGCGGTAGTGGGCGATGGTGGTGAGGTACTCGCCGTTATCGCCGAAGAACGGCGCGTTGCGCAGCACAAAGGTGTGGCCGGGTGCGATGCCGAGCGCGGTCGCGGTGCCCTGCGTCTGGCGGTGCTCCACCTGCCAGCGCTCCTGGCGGATGCGGGCGTAGAACTCCCCGTGGCCGTGCTCCACAAAACGGCCCGGCCAGTCGTAAACGTCAATGCTCCCCGGCTGCGGCGACAGCGGGTTCTGCCGCGCCTGGAACAGCCAGGCGTTCGGCTTGCGGAAGTCATAGTCGTCGAGGCTGTAGATGCCCGGCGTCACGCTGTCCTCCAGCGCCCACTGGCTGATGCCCTCTTCGTCAGTGCTGCCACCGGACGGCGTGACGTGATACGGAATGGTCTCGTAGCCGGGGAATGGCTCGTACTGGCCCGGTGCATCCGTCAGCACCAGCGTGTGGCGGTCCTGCTCGTGGCGGAAGTGGTAGGCGATGCCCTCCAGCTCCAGCAGGCGGCTGATGAAATCGAGGCTGCTCTCCTGGTACTGCACGCAGTATTCCCAGACGCGGTAGCTGCCCGACAGCCGCTCTTCCATGTTCACCCGGCTTTCGCCCAGCAGCGTTTTCACTATCTGCGGCACCGTCTGCCCCTGGAAGATGCGCAGGTTGCGGTCGCGCTGCATCGGCCACAGGTCCGGCTCCACCGTCAGCTCATAGGCCGCGTAGCGGGTGCCGGAAAGCTCCACCGCGCTCACCGCCACGCGGGTCACCTTGCCGTTAAGATAGCGCGGCGTCATCAGCGCCTGGGTCGGGATGGTCACCGTCACCGGCTGGCCCAGCAGCGCGCTGCGGTCAGCGCGCGCGTCGGTGCCGAGCAGCGTCAGGGTGAACATGAACGGCTCCGACAGCGCCTCGCGCCCGGAGAGTTTCCAGAAAAGCAGCCCCTCGACCGGGAGCTGAACGGTGATTCGGTTGAGCATAGTCTTCATTCCATAATGTCTTATGCGATCGCGTGCGTAGCGGCAAAGCAGAAAGGGAGAAAACCCGCGGCATCAGAAATGATATCGCCTGCATAATCAGAAATTATGCAGGCGCGTCAGCGGGTAAGGTCGTGCAGGAATTATTTAACCGGGGCGGGCGGCCATTTTCCGCCGTGCTCAATGAGCTTCTCTTTTATTTCGTTCAGCGATTGATAATGTTCGCTGCCTTCCTTAGCACCATTCAACAATCGTTGCAGTTGGTTACCCATCGTCCAGCCATTGTCGGCTTTGATTTCCGGGTCGGCGCCGCGATCAAGCAACAGCAGAACATGGTCGTGTTTCCCGTAATCCAGCGCGTCGATCAACAGTGTATTGCCGAGCGAATCAGTGATGTTGATATTCGCGCCCGCATCCAGCATGGTTTTGAGCGTGTCAGTATTTTTGGCTTTGATCGCCTGAAATATGATGGGCTCATGGAATGTTTTATCTTTCGCGTCCGGAGATAAGCCGCCGTCGAGCATCGCCTTGATCCAGTCGCCGCTGTCGGCTTTCAAAACATATTCGGCGGGGCTGCTTTTACCCTCCGGGCGCGGCTGGAGCGGATCGGCTCCTGCCTTCACGAGAACGGTAATAACCTTCAAATGTTCTGGCGTTTTTTTATCGTTGATGGCGTTCATGATAGACCAGAACAACAGTGTCATATCGTGCTGGCCGGGTTTATTCAGGTCGGTTTCCGACGCGAGTTTTTCGACGTCTTCAACCTTGCCGTCTTCGATAGCTTTAGCAAGCGTCAGTTGCTGGCCGCTAAAGTAGTCCTGCGGATTTAAATCCATATTTTGCTTACACCCCTGAATCATGAAGGTAAAACACAGCGCGAGGCATCCCCAAAAGAGTTTGTTCACAGGCGGCTCCCGATGATGGCAATATCCTCATCTTTTTGCTGCTCGATACAGTTAATCGCCTGCCCGATGCCGTGGCGATCAAGCGCGCCTCCTGTGCCACCGGGCAAATCGTGTGGAATGCCTGCGGCATTTGGAGCGAACGCCGACACGCCCTCTTTTAAAAGCGTCGGCACAGGGAGGCCTTCCATCGACTTAAGATCTTCCCAGACATTCACTTCCTGCACTTTCGTCAGCAATTCGCCCTCAACGCGGTAGGCCTGGATATCATCGGTTTTACCCAGAATGCTGCCTCCATATTTTTCCACGGTGCTGCTATGCAGCCCGGCGGCGTTGAAGGTCCAGCCCGGTTTACCGCTCGCCATGGAGGTCGCAGAGGCGAGGCCTCCCCCTAGTGAGTGTCCGGCGACATCAATATTCTGCCCGGATTTTGCCAGTATGTTCCCCAGATTGACTGCCTTCCTGTAATAGGCAGATTCCATTCCCAGTCCCTGCGCGCCGTTATTAGACCAGTCAGCGATATTTTTTATCGGTTCGGACATTGATACGAATTCAGGTGCTCTCGACCCCCTGAAAACTAACGTCGGGTTCATGTCATTACCAAATACGGCAGTATCCGGTTGATAGACACGTGCCAGAAAATCAGGTGCCTCTTCGTTGTCGTAAAGCATATTTTTCTTCAGACCAAATTTATTCAGAGCATCGACATCATTACTGATGTCCTTCCACCCCTCCGGCACGTCCGGCGTCGCCTGTAACGGATTCGTGGTTTTATAGATATTCTCCGCAAGCTTGGCTTTTTCGACGGCGATGTTGTTATCGGCAAGACGCTTCGCGGCAATCTGCGCATCAGGGTAAATGCTGTTGTTGCCCTTGCTGATGAGATCTTTTCGCGCCTGCCAGCGTTCCGCCTTGGTCATCGCTTTTAGCTGCGCGGCGGTCTGCTTCATATCTTTGCCCGGCGTCGCCAGCTCAGGGCCCGCTGCGGCTTTCGATTTCACCACCTGGGTTGGTCTGACAGTCGGCGGCGGAAGCGTCCGATAGACACGCACCATCGAGCCGTAGCGAACGATGATGTAACCCAACGGAAACATCAGCGACCGGGGCGCGTGGGTCGGCTCCAGCTCGCCTTTTTCATTGATGTAATAAAGCTCGGTGGTGGGCGACCAGGGCCGCGAGCTTTCATCAATCGCCACCAGGTTGCCATGCCAGAATTCATCGGCAATCAGCTTGCGTAAGTCACGCCCGGACTGATACGGATTCGCGCGGGTAGAAGGTTGAAACAGCTCGTAACGCGTAAACAGCGAGCGCACGGCGTTATCCGGCACAGACATTATCCACTGCGCGGCGATGTCAGGACGCATGATCCTCTCAAACTGCGCAGGGGGGATGAATTCCTTGAAAATAGAGACAATTTTGATGTGGTACATACGTGTTGTCCTGTAGCGGGTATTCACCTGCCGGCATTTTATGAAGGTATAAGCCGGAGACAGGACGGGAGGCGTCGTGGGGTGGCGGCGGGTAATACACCGCCGCTAACGCCTCCCGGTATCCTTACGGGTTTACAAGCCAGGTACCCGGACGGGAGACATTGATGGTCTGACTGCGGGTCTGGCCGCGACCTTTGATGGTCAGCTCATAATCGCCGGTCGGCAGTTGCAGCGAGGCGAAGCCGTTCTCAGCCGGCGTCACGGTCTGCGTTTTGCCGTTAAGCGCCAGCTGCTCGCCCTCGCCCATGCGCACGTAGATCTGCGCCACCAGCGCGCCCTGTACCGGCGCGTTTTGCGCAGGCGCGGCGTCCTGCGTGGTCGTGGTCGCCGGCGCGGTCGTGGTGTTCTGCACCGGCGGCTGCGCAGGCGCTTGTTCACGCGGCGCGCTGTCGTTGCTGGCGGTTTCCGGCGCAGGGTTATCCCCGCTGCCGCCAAACAGCAGCCCACCGGCAACCAGGCCCACCAGCACGCCTGCGGCAATCAGCCCCGGCATTTTGTAGCGGCGCCAGCCGGTCTCGGCGGCAGGCGTGGTCTCTTCTTCTTCCACCGGCACCAGCATGGTGCCCGGCTTTTTGACGCTCATGACGTCATCCAGCCCGGCGACCGGCATTTCAATCAGCGCGGCGAATTCATCAATCGACTGCGGACGGTCTTCCATTTTCAGCGCCAGCGCACGGTCGATGGCCTGTAACAGCGGCAGCGAATAGCCTTCCGGGCGCAGCTCGGCGAGCGGACGGTAGCTGTCAGCGATGCTGCGCACCACGCTCACCGGCGGCGGCGAGCCCATAATCAGCGTATGCAGCACCGCGCCGAGCGCGTAGATATCGGTCCACGGGCCCTGCTCGCTTTCGTTGTCGTCGGTGTATTGTTCAATCGGCGCAAAGCCCGGACGCAGCATGGTTTCCGTCTCATCGGAGACGTTGCCGATACTGCGGCGCGCGGAGCCGAAATCCAGCAGCACCGGCAGGCCGTTATCCTGGATCTGAATGTTATCCAGCGAGATATCGCGGTGCAGGTAGCCTTCGTCATGAATCGTTTTGATGGCCCCGAACAGCATCGGCAGCGTGCGGCGGATCCACGCCTCGTTGATCATCTCCGGGTGCTGTTTGCTCAGGCGCGACAGCGTGGTGCCGCTGTAGAACACGGTGCCCATGTAGGCGGTGTCGTTTTGCACCCAGAAGCGCAGCACGTGCAGCAGGTTCGGGTGGTTGAAGCGCGCCAGCAGACGCGCCTCCTGGATAAAGCTGTTCAGGCCCGCGGTAAACGCTTTGCTGAAGCGGTCGCTGCGCAGCACCAGGCGCATGTCGTCATTACGCACCGCCAGCGAGGACGGCATAAACTCTTTAATCGCAATGGTACGCTCAAGCTGATGATCCCAGGCGCGATAGACAATGCCGAAACCGCCACCACCAATCACTTCCTTAATTTCAAACTCATTGAAACGGTAACCAATCGGCAGGGCGTTGGGTACAGTCCGGTTGTTTTCGTAATCCGTCATGTTTGGAAAACTCTCTGCTTGATGATGGCGTTACGCCGCAAACTGACACTGAAACTCACCCTGCTCGAACGTCACGCGCAGACGGCGATATTTCTCGTCCTGCGCGCTGGCGGTGAGCAGTATCTGGCTCATCTGCGGCAGCAGGGTGTTGGTAAGGATCGCATCGACCATACGGCCGCCGGATTCCACCTCGGTGCAACGCGCCACAATCTGGGTAATTACGCTGTCGTCGAATTCGGAAATAATACCGTGATTTTCCTCAAGACGACGCTGGATCCGCTTAAGCTGCAATTTCACAATTTCGGCCAGCATCGCGTCGCTTAACGGATAATACGGCACAACCAGCAATCGGCCCAGCAGTGCAGGCGGAAAAACCTGCAAAAGCGGCTGACGCAGCGCCGCACTGAGCGCATCCGGCTCCGGCATCAGGTCCGGGTCGGCGCACATGGCGCTGATAAGATCGGTGCCGACATTAGACGTCAGGATGATAATCGTGTTGCGGAAATCGATATGACGCCCTTCGCCATCTTCCATCCAGCCTTTATCGAACACCTGGAAGAAAATCTCATGCACGTCCGGGTGCGCTTTTTCAATCTCATCGAGCAGCACGACGCTGTAAGGACGACGACGCACCGCTTCGGTCAGCACACCGCCTTCGCCGTAGCCCACGTAGCCCGGAGGCGCACCTTTGAGCGTGGAAACCGTATGCGCTTCCTGGAACTCGCTCATGTTGATGGTGATAACGTTTTGCTCGCCGCCGTACAGCGACTCGGCGAGCGCCAGCGCGGTTTCGGTTTTACCGACGCCGGACGGGCCGCAGAGCATAAAGACACCCACCGGCTTGTTCGGGTCGTCAAGGCGCGCGCGGGAGGTGCGCACGCGTTTGGCGATAAGCTCAAGCCCGTGACGCTGGCCGATAACGCGCTGGTTCAGCGTGTCGGCAAGCTTCAGCACCGCGTCTATCTCATTTTTCACCATGCGGCCCAGCGGGATGCCGGTCCAGTCGGAGACCACCGCCGCGACGACGTTCGCGTCCACGGCGGCGAACAGCAGCGGCGCGTCGCCCTGTACGGCGGCCAGCGCCTTCTGGCGCTCCGCCAGCGTCTCGCGCAGCGCAGGCTGGGCTTCTTCGTCGGCCATATGCAGCTCGGCGCGCAGGGCGATAATCGCATCCACCAGCGCGCGCTCTTCTTCCCAGCGGGCGGTCAGGGCGTCGCGTTCGGCTTCCAGCGCTTCACGCTCAGCGTTCAGACGCGCCACGCGCTCGCCGTCGCCCACCGCCACGCGCGCTTCGCGCTCGGCGATTTCCGCTTCCACTTCCAGCGCCGCGATGCGGTGCAGGCAATCTTCTAACTGCGGCGGCGGCGCGCTCTGGCTGACGGCGACGCGCGCGCAGGCGGTATCCAGCAGCGCGACGGCTTTATCCGGCAGCTGGCGCGCCGGAATGTAGCGGTGCGACAGTTTCACCGCCGCGCTGACCGCTTCATCCAGCAGCAGCACGCGGTGATGTTTCTCCAGCGGCGAGACGGTGCTGCGCAGCATCAGCACGGCTTTTTCTTCATCCGGCTCATGCACCTGCACGGTCTGGAAGCGGCGCGTCAGGGCCGGATCTTTCTCGATGTATTTTTTATATTCCGCCCAAGTGGTCGCGCCGATGGTGCGCAGCTGGCCGCGCGCCAGCGCCGGTTTCAGCAGGTTAGCGGCATCGCCGGTGCCCTGCTGGCCGCCCGCGCCGATAAGCGTGTGGATCTCATCGATAAACAGCACAATCGGCGTGGCGCTGGACTGCACTTCATTGATAAGCCCCTGCAGACGCGCTTCAAATTCGCCTTTCATGCCCGCGCCCGCCTGCAACATGCCGATATCGAGCAGCCACAGCTGCACGTTTTGCAGCGGCTCCGGGACATCGCCTGCGGCGATACGGTGCGCCAGGCCTTCCACGACCGCGGTTTTCCCCACGCCCGCTTCACCGGTCAGCAGCGGGTTGTTCTGACGGCGACGCATCAGAATATCCACCATCTGGCGGATCTCTTCATCACGCCCGACCACCGGGTCGATTTTGCCTTCACGCGCACGCGCGGTGAGATCCTGGCCGTACTGCGCGAGCGTGCCCTGCTGCACCGGCGCGTTGCCGGCGGCGTCCGGCGCGGCGGCGACCGCCTGCTGGGCCTCTTTGCTGCCCGCGAAGATGGCATCGAACTGTTCGACCAGCAGGTCGGCGCTGATGCGGTTGAACTGGCTGGAGATGCCTTTCAGCACGTTCGCCAGGTTAAAGGTTTTCAGAATGCCGATCAGCAGATGCCCGCCGCGAATGCGCGTCACGCCGAATTTCAGCGAGCCGTACACCCACGCGCGCTCCACCGCGCTGTCGATATGCTCCGAGAGATCGGAAACGGAACTTGCGCCGCGCGGCAGGCGATCCAGCGCCGCCACGATATCCCGGCTCAGCGCCTCTTCATCCAGTGAAAAATGGCGGATCAGATGTTGTAAATCCCCGTCCTGCTGCTGCATCAGCTGATGCAGCCAGTGCGCCAGCTCCACATACGGGTTGCCGCGCAGCTTGCAGAAGGAGGTGGCGCTTTCCAGCGAGGTAAACAACAGCGTATCCAGTTTGCCGAACAGTACGGCACGGCTGATTTCTGACATGATCGGTTCCGTTCAGGTTGGCGCGTATCTTACGCAACAAGCGATATTATTGGCGGGTATAACGTAAAGGCAGGCAGAACGCGTAAGCGCAACAGAGCGCCAGCGCGGCTAAACGCACCCAGAGCGCGTTTTGCGGGTAATAGCCAGCCAGTTCGTAAACCCCGGTTAGTCCATAACGAAAAATAAAAAACTGAAGAAGTGAGCAAACAAGAATAAAGAAAAAGGCCGTCACTTTTATGACTGCGCGACCCGACGGTCGTCGGGTTTTGATGACGATAAAACCTGCAAGTAACAGCAGCGAAACGAAAACATAAACCCCGTTAATCCAGCCGCCGGGCTGTGTCAGTATCACGTCGCTGTGCATTATTTTTCCTTCCTGAGATAGTAGGTATGTTCCGTATACCCTCTCTCACACCGCGCCTACCGGCGCGGGCCATGTTAACTTTCCGCGCGAAAAACCAGATCGCCGCGCGGTTGCGGGGTGGGCTGCTTGCCAAGCCAGGCGCTGTAGCCGAGGCGGCCCGTGCCGCCAGGCGTGACGCCTTTTACCGCGTCGGCGCGCAGGATAACGCGCACCTCCCACTCATACTCGATGCCCATATACTGACGCACCCAGTCGCGCAGCTCCTCGACCCACGGCTCGCCGGGCAGAAAACGCTGGTAGGTCTCTTCATCCAGCGGGCCAAGCTCAATGCGAAATTTATGCTGCACGTCGCGCACCGCCACGCCGAGAAACGCCGCCTCGCCGAGACGCGGCATCCGGCGGCCCGCGCCGAGACGCGCTTGCTCACGCTCGGTTAACGGCATCCACTGCGGGATGTTCTGCACAATCGTCACCGGCACGTGGAAATAGTGGCGCAGAATTTTTTCAAGCCCTTCGGCGTCGCGCCCGTTGCGCGTCAGATGGCCGACCAGCGAATAGCGCGCGTGGTGGCTGAGGCTGCCCTTTTCCATCTGCCCCGGCTGGCCCATGCCGATAAGCGAGGCGAGATATTTTTCAATGCGCGGCCCGTCAGTGCGGTCGAGCGACGCGGTCGGCTGGGCGTCGGCCCAGGCGCGGTAGAACAGCAGCGTCAGGCGGTGATGAAACAGATCCGCGAACGCGCTCAGGCTGTCGTCCTGATGATGATACAGACGCTCGCGCGCATATTCGGTCAGGTGCATCGGCAGCGGGCCGTTCGGGCCAAACAGGCCGAAGCTTAAAATCGACACATCGTACAGCGGCGTGTTGTCGCGCGGTTTCACCGCGGCGAGCGTTGACGGCGCGAAGGCCATTGACGGCTGCTGGCCGATGCGCAGCGGCTCAAAGCGCGGCAGCGGCGCGCGGCCTAAACGGTAGCGTTCGCCGCCCTGCGCGTCGAGACGGCGCAGCATCTGGAACAGATCGTAGCGCCACGGCGCGGCCATCATCTGTTGCCAGTAATTCTCCGGCAGCCGGGAGGCGCTTTTTACCGGCGCAGGTTGTGGCTGCGTCTCACTCATATCAGCGCCCTTTTACCCATTCGCGGCCCCCAGTAGCCCACTTCGCCACGCTGCTGGCTCTTGAGCGTGAACTCGGTGAAGCTGTTCATAGAGACCAGGCGTGCAAAGACGCGCTCCAGCACGCTGCCAAGCAGCCACGGGCTGGAGCCGGAAAACGCCTGCTCATCAACGGTCATCGAAATTCCGACGCCGCGGGCGAACACAATCGGGCCCGGCTCCGGCACGCGGCGGTGCACCGGCTCCAGCACGCAGTGACGAATGCCGTCAATCTGGCGCGCTACCGGCGCTTCCGCCAGGCGCGCATAGAGGCCGAGTAGCTGGCGCAGCGCCGCCGCGCCCTCGCCATCTTCGGCGTCCATCAGGCTTAAGTAGTTCATTTGCAGCTGGCTGATAAGCCGCCAGGTGCTGAAGCCTTCGGCCAGCGCCGGGCGCGGCGGCGTCGGCCCTTTACGCATGGTGAGCGCGCGCACCGGCATGGAATCCGGCAGCACAAACTGGCCCATATCCTGCGCCAGCATCAGCGGCAGATCGCGGCTGGTGCACATCACTTCAGCGGTGATATAGCGCAGTTCGTCGCGCCACGGCGCGTGGCTTGCGTCCACCAGCGATACAAACGCCTCGGAGCCGACATAGCCGGTACGCGTGCCGTAGCGCAACGCGTGTTCCGAGAGCGCGCGCTGTTCGCGGCGCAGCGAGAAATACGCGCCGTAGTTGCCGCCGTCGCGGCTCCAGGTGCTCCAGAACGGGCGGAAGATCTGGTCGTCGCGCTGGCCATCTTCGCTGGCGTAAATTTTACTGACCGAGAAAATCTCGTAATCGAGCGGGCGGATGTTATCCACTACCAGGTGATATTCGCTTAAGCCCTCGGTGAGCTTCTGGCGCTCGGCGATTTTCGGGAACAAATTGATGACCGGCGTGCAGTGCATCGCGAGATGGCTTTTATCCACCACGCGCTCCAGCGGCGTGTCGGTTTTATCCAGCAGAATGATGATATCGAACGCGTTCGCCTGCCCGCTCTGCGCCAGCAGCTTGCCGATGCCGCGCAGGCTCAAGAACTGAAAGCGCGCCGGGAACGCGAAATATTCCTGTAACAGGCGGTAGCCGTCAAAATTGCGCAGATCGTCCGGCAGCAGCGCCTGGTCAGCCTCAAAGCCTTCCTGACGCAGCGCGTCCTCGGCGAGCACCACGCGAGAGGGTTTCGGGCCGACAGTCTGGCAGAAGATGCCGACGCGGTGCTCCATCAGTAATTCCAGCAGTTGCAGCGCCTGGATATCCGGCCCGCTCAGGAAGAAATCGAGGCGGTCGAAATCGAGATGGTTGAGCAGCACCGGGCCGTCGCACGCGATCCGCACGCGCAGGGCGCTGACCGCGCCGCGCTGGCTTAAACCGAGCTGGCTTAACGGCGCATCGGCCGGCACGCCGCCTAACTCCACCTGGCTGATATGCAGCGGCAGCAGGCGCACGTCATGGGCGGTGGCGTAGCTACAGGTGACGCCGTTCTTTTTCAGAAGCTGGCTGTCCATCATCGTGCCGCGCGGCACCACAAACCCGTTGCTCAGATCCCCTTTGGCGCTGTCCGGGTGCAGTTCGGCTATCGCCATTGACGGCGTGGGCGCCAGATAATTCGGCGCGAGCATCTCCAGCAGGCGCTGGGAGAAGCGCGGAAACTCGGCGTCCATTTTGAGCTGTACGCGGGAGGTGAGAAAGGCGAAGCCTTCCATCAGGCGCTCGATGTACGGGTCAGCGACTTCAATCCCGCGCATACCGAGCCTGCCCGCCACTTTCGGGTAGCGTTCGGCGAACTCCGCGCCCATTTCGCGCAGATACGCCAGCTCTCGGTTGTAATATTCGAGCAGTTTACTGTCCATGTTTACCCCGCGTCTTTAAGCTCAAAATGGCCGTTTTCCAGATCCACATCGGTGCGGAACAGAAACTCAAGCGGCCAGGGCACACACCACAGGCGGCCTTTAATCTCAATCGATAATACGTTGTGCAGGTCGAGCGATTTGGTGTCGCAGACGCAGCGCACCTGCAACCCCTGCGGCAGAATGCGCGGCTCGAAGTGCAAAATCGCCTCGGTGAGCCGCTGCTGGATGTCGCCCCACTCAATCTCCGACATCCGCTTGCCTGCGAGCGGTGCCACGCCGAAGTTAAAGACCGAGCGGCGCACGTGGTCCACCCGGCTCAGATCCTGCTGCGCTTCGTTGTTAATGGTGTTGAACAGCCACTGCAAGTCGCGCAGCACCTGGCGGCGCAGCGCGCTGTGCGAGACGAGATTGCTGTTCGCCGGCTCCTGACGTTTGTCCGGCGCGTTATCGGTCAGACGGTCCAGCAGCGACGGCTGCATTTTGTCGCGCGCGCTGACCGTCGTGGCGTTGCGGCGCGAACGATAGCCGTGGCGCAGCAGATCGCCGCTGTCGTCATCCTGATACGGTTTATTCATGCGATGCGTCGTCCGGCAGCCCGAAAGCGAGCATATCCAGCGTCAGCAGCGCGAACTCCTGTTCGCCGCTCAGCCAGACTTTCTGACCCGCGCCGAGATAGTGAATGCCTTCCGCGTCCAGCGGCTGCCACTCGGTGGTGCGCGCCAGCAGGAAGCGGTCGTCCGCGCCGGTTTCCAGCGGGTAACGCGCCGGAATCTGGCAGACCTGTTCGGTGCCGTCCACCAGCTGCACCATCGCGTGACGCCATACCAGATCGGTGACGCTCGCCGGAGCCTGGAAACGAATCGACGCGATAGCGTTGAACGGCACCCAGAAGTAGTTGCCGTTAACGATAAGCTCGCACACCGGCCCCAGACGCGCGTCGCCGTCCATCAGCCAGTCAAAACGCACCGGCTCGCCGGGCGCGTCGCCCACCGCCAGCGTCAGCTCGCCCGGATTGGCCTCGGCCTGCTCCAGCGCCTCGCTGCGAAGCTCGCTGGCGCGCGCCGGGTCGGTTTCCGCCAGCGCTTTCAGCAGCAGATCCAGCCACGGCCACTGTTCGCCCGGCATACGCGGACGCGCGCGGCCTGCCAGCACTTCGGCGCGCTGCTGCTCGCCTTCGATGGCCTGTTGCAGCAGCGTCACGGTCGGCTGCGCCTGCGGTGCCAGCGCGGCCCAGCTTTTCAGCTGGGTGAGCGCGCGGGTCCAGTTGGCGTTCAGGCAGAGAAACTGCACAAACGCGGCGCGGCGATCGGCGTTGCCCGGCTGGGCTTTGATATCGGCCTCAAGACGGCTCAGCGCGTCGCTGACGCTCGCGCCAGCCAGTTGTTGATACAGCGTGTTCATAACGGCTCCTGGCGTTTAACGGTCATTACAGCGCGCGGTAAGCGCCCGCCGCGGGGTCGCGCAGCTGTGGATGCAGCGCTTCGACCAACAGAATATTGAGCGTCGTGCCCGGCGCGACATAGCTGGACCAGACTTTGCGGACTTCCTCTAAGCGCGTGCGCAGACGCGCTTCGTCGCTGGCCTGCTCGCGGGAGATTTCAACCGCTACCGTACCCTGCGCCTGCCAGACGTTCTGCTCGCGGTTATACGGCAGGATCATCCAGCTCTGGGCGGAGCGGCCATCGCTGACCACCATGCGCTCGTTGTTGACGCTGGTGATAAGCAGACGATCGGCGTCAACGCCCGCGTTAATGCCGACAATCGGGAAGCCGTGGACAAAGGTCACCGCGATTTTCTGCTCGCCGGTCGCGCCCTTCTGAATCACTTCGCTGCGGCCATTGAGCCAGCCGCCTTTTTCACAGATACCGTCGTCTTTCGCCGGAATAAACAGCGCTTTAGCGTCTGCGCCGCCTTTCCAGAAGGTACGCAGATGGCAACCATCCTGAAGGTTAAATTCGAGCCACGGCGTGCGGTCGGCAGGCGGCGAGAGATCTTCCGGGCGGCCTTGCGGCAGCGTATCGACGGTGGTCTGCGTCGCGGCGGCGGTCGTGTCGGCCGGGGCCTGCTCCGGCGCGGCGGCAGGCGTCACCACCGGGTTCCAGTCGCCGCTTTTGGTGGCGGTGCCGTTCGCCAGCGCTTTGCCCTGGGCGTCGTTCAACTGCCAGCGCACGGTTTTCAGCTTGCTACACTGGCTTTCCAGCAGCGAGCCGAGACGCGGCATAAAGTTATCCAGCACCTTCGGCGTTTTGTCGCCGCTGGAGACGATGCGCAGCGGCAGCTCAGGGCCGCACCAGCTTTGCGGCGTGTTGTCTTTAATGTTGTCTACCCAGACATCCAGTTTCAGGGTATTTGACTGAACGATACGGTAATTATCTGCCCAGACGCTGGATGACGCCGCAAGCAGAGCCAGACCCGGAAGCCAAAGTTTCATAAAAGTCCTTGTTAGCCTTTAATCTCGAAGGGGGAAAAACTGCGCCGCGTCAGAGAGCGTATGCAGCAGCGTCGTATCCTGGGGCGATCCCACCCAGACCGCTACGGCGCTGTAATTATCCTGCTTATCATGCCCCTGCTCACCATTTTTCAACAGTATTTGATTCATCAGAGTGAGCCATTCATCTGGGGTATTCACCATATGAAGGGATTTTTTCATCTGCTCTTCGCTTACGCCGTGCCAGAAGCCGTCGGTGCAGAGCAAAAACGCGTCGCCGTCTTCAATCGGTACGACATCACTGTAGCTCGCCTCGCGCCCTTCATCGCCCATGCCGAGCGCGAAATAGAGCAGGTTGCTGTTCACGCCGTCGGTCTGATGCCCGGCGTCTTTCATCTGCTGCACCAGGCTGTGATCGGTCGTCACGTGATAGAGCCAGCCGCGGCGAAAGAGATACAGGCGGCTGTCGCCCGCGTGCGCCCAGTACGCCAGGTGATAATCGCGGTCGATAAACAGGCTCACCAGCGTCGTGCCCATGCGGTGATAATCCTGCACCGCTTTTTGCTCGGCGCGGATAGCGTGGTTCGCCTGATTCACATACTCGCGGATGTATTGCGCGTTGAGATGCTTTTCCCCGTCAAAGCGCGAAAGAATGGCATTGCGCGCGAGCGCCGCGGCGACGTCGCCACCCGGCAGGCCGGCGATCCCGTCGCACACCACGAAGCAGGCGGAGCGTTCGCCGATGGTCTCTCCGGTCTGATCCTGGTTGCTGGCGCGCTCGCCCTGTCTGGAGAGTGAGGCCGTGCTGATATTCATTCTTCTTCCGATCCGCTTTGTGAGTCTTTGTACTGATTCACTTCCATGTCATAAGCGTGCAGGAAGGCTTCGCCGAACAGAGTATGGAAATCGTCCTCGATCTCGCCCGCGGTATCGCTGTAATGACGCACAAAGTAATCCCACAGCGCGGCTTTGCGGCTCGCCGGCAGCGCCAGACGCGAGATAGCGCCGTCGCGCTTCGCCTCTTCTTCAAGCTGCTCCGGGTTAAAGGATTGCAGCATGGCGGCAATGATGGCGCGGATACCGGCGATCATCCCAAGCTGGTGGGCCTGGAGATCGATAAGCGCGTCGCGGACCGATTTTTTCGGCGGCATAAAGCCCGGCATACGGGTGCCGAACATTTGCATCAGTACCGTTTTGCCCGACGGCAGCAGCTTGAACGGGTTGTTGGCGTCGTCCAGCACCATCGTCATGTCGGCTTTCACGCCGCGCTTGAGAATCGAGCGCGAGGAGAGCAGCGCCACGGTGCCCTGCGAGAACATGCTGAGCATCTGGCCGAGCTGGCGCATATTGTCGCGGTCAAACTGCGGCGTCGGTTGCAGCTCGCCAAGACCCATACCTTCCAGCAATGCTTCCAGCAGCTCGCCGTTCAGCACGTCGCCGTTAGACGCCGTAGGTGTGCCGCCCTGGCTGGTTGGCGACTGCACCGGGTCGATGCGCAGGCGGCCTTTTGGCGTCTGCGCGGTGCTGCGCGCCACCGCCTGCGGCGTCGGCAGCGTGATACCCGCGTAATCCTGCACTTCCGGCGGCGTCGGCTGGACTTCCACGCGCGTCACCGGCTCTTCCGGCACTTCTTCCGGGAACAGCGGCGAACCGGCGAGCGACGCCAGATCGATTGAGTCGTCCGCGTTTGGCGCGAGCGGCGAGGTCGTCATCTCCGGCTGCGGTTTTTCGGGCTGCGGTTTTTCGGGTGAAATTGCTGGTTTAACCGGCTCGGCGTCCTGCTTCGCGGCGGGCGGCGGCGTTAATGGCGCAGCGCCTGTGTTAAGCTCATCCGGCGGCGTCAGCGGTACAGCGCCCCCCATCATCAGGCCAAGCGGATCGTCGCTGCGGCTCTGTACCGGCGTGGAGCCCACGCCGCCAAACAGCGCCAGCGGATCGAGCTCTTCTTCATTCTCTTTATGCGGTGCCTGCGGTTTTGCGGCCTGACGGTTATCAGACGGCGGCACCAGCGTGGTCGGCGTCACATCGTTGAAAATGCTGTCTTTATCGAACGGCGTGTCATCTTTGAACAGGCTGTCCGGGTTGACCCTTTCATTGCCGAACAGCGGCTCGTTGCCGCCGCTCTGGAAGTGCGCCAGCGGATCTTCCGGGTTGCGATCCGCCTCTTTCGGGGCGTTGAACGGGTTAAACGGCTGCGCTTCCGGTGTTTTCGGGCGCGCGCTCTGGCTCTGACCCTGGCTGATGCTGTCGGAGATAGAGAACTCCTGCATCAGGCTGTCCCAGATTTCGGTCGGCACCGCCGTTGGCGCGTTGTCCTGCGCGTCGGCTTTCGGCGGCTGCTGCGGTTTCGCAGCCTGCGGTGCCTGAGGCTGCTGCGGCGCAACGTTCGGTTTCGGCGCGGCCATCGCGATAACCGGCTGCGCGTTCAGCGCCAGATCGCTGACCTGGATGCGGTAATCGTCAATGCCGAGCACGTCGCCGTCCTGTAACTCCACCTGGCGGCCGCGCTCGAGCGGAATATCGTTCAGCACCACGCGGGTGACGTTGCCGCGGTTAGTGATGCGGCACTCGCCGTCCGCGGAGATATGGACAATCGCCTGCAGGCGGGAAATCGTTCTTTCGTTATCCGGCAGTACCAGATTGTTATCCGTACCACGGCCAATCGTGCCGCCCGGCGGGTAGAAGTCACAGCTGCTCTGAGGAGGCTGGTGGCCGGGCTTGTTGGTAGTAATCGTGAATCGCATAGCGTATTCCTGCCTGGGGTTATTAGCGCTCAAACGTCGCGGGTCTCATCAGACGCCCGACGTTTGCGTGCTAAGGAACAGAGCCGCGCCTGCGCGCTGCCCGTGACTGCCTGTCGTTAAGCCTCGCGCCTCACAACCGGACGGGGTTATTCTATTGATAATAGGTATATCAGCGCCATTAACATCATCGCTGCGCATAAACATAGTCGCTGTCGCGCCTGGCTGTGGAACATGTATTATCTTTTGCCGCAAAGGCTGAAACGTAGGGCGGGTAAGCAAAGCGCACCCGCCTTAACTCACCGCGCTCTCTGTGCTGCGGATTTCTGATACAGCGCCATAATTTCCGGGCTATGTGCAATCAGCGAACATTTCAGCACCCGGTAATCGCTTTTCGCTGTGCCGCCAACAGGCGTTTTCAGCGCCTGCGTAATGATCGTATCCGCTTCATTAAATGCCTCGACCGGCAATTCGCTCGCCTCAAGCCAGGCGGCGGCGCTGGCGTTGGCGTCCTCTTTCAGCGCGACGCTGTCGGCAATGTGCCCCATGCAACGGTTCTGTACCCACTCGGTAAAAATTTGCGGCTGCGTAAATTCGCTTACCGGTGCCAGCGGCTGCGCCAGTGCAGCGTGGAAAGAAACCGTCAAAACTGTAAAAGCGGCGATACGTGTTTTTAATTTCATGAATTTTTCTCACCGCCCGCTTAGCGGTCTGGCTGATTTTTATAACGCTGGATAAGCGCTGCAAGCGCCGGGCTGTGTACAAAATCGATGCATTTCGCGAGCGTCATCGGCTCACCCGACTGGCTGCCATACGTTTTCGCAAGAAAGGTTTTGCCAAGCTCAATGACCGCCGTATGCGCCTCAAGCGAATAATCGCCAAACTCCAGATAGCCTCTCGCTGCGGCCGCCGCGTCGTTTTTCACTTCTTTAGACTGATAACCCTGCGCAATACAAGTGCTCAGGGCGTAATTTCTTAGATACTCTTCCGGGCTGTATGTGGTGGTGCGGGCTAACGCCTGCGACGCAAACAGACCCGTAAAGACAAATGCCAGACTGAATAGCTTCACCATCCCTGATCCCTGAAAAGGTAAAGTGAGCCCTTGCGGGCTCACTACGATTACGCTTCTTTGTTTTCTTTGATGTTCCAGCCAGCGCTGGTTTCTGCGCCTTTACCACCGGTCGCAGTCTGCTCCCAGTACTGCTGTTTCACTTTCGCAGCCTGGAATGCATAAGTAACGCCAACGGTGTCGCCGTTGTCAGCACCGGTGTACTGAACGGAAGTCACCAGCACATCTTCCAGAGTGATGCGGGTGTATTCCACCTGCTGGCCGCCCGCTTTGCAGACAGACAGCTCAACTTTGGTCAGGTGCTTACCGCTGGAGCAGTGCTTCAGGATAGCGGTGGTGGATTTGTCGATCAGCGCGTTAACGTGCAGATCGTTGAAATTCACTTTACCGGCACCGCCGCCGCCGCCCACGCTCATATTACCCGGCTGGGATGCGCCCCAGGAAAAAGAGGTGATGTCGGTCCAGCCGGTGTGGTTGGAATCTTTAGATTCGCCGGTTACACCGTCTACTTTCAGGAACATATCAATAGCCATAATATTTACTCTTCGTTAATGACGATTATTGCTTTCGAAAAAGCGCTTAATATGGCAAACAGGAAAGCATGGGGCTGAATAAAACCATCCATATTTTACCTCTGCCTCTCAGCCTGACAGCATGTTTATTCCGTCAGGCGATCTCAGCAGCCCGCCCAACGCGAGCCGCTAAAATAGGTTATTTATTACTGCTGATATAACGGTCTCACTTGTCAGCTTTATTGTGACAAGGGAAATAATGTTTAAGGGCTTCAAGCATCAGGACGCTGTCTTTCTCTTTAAGCCGTTCGGGCGGTAATTTTTCAAAATACCCGTAAGTCCATTCGCGAAGGGTGGAGGGCATAATGGATTTACTTCTGCACCAGCCCATTCCTTCCGTCGAATCAAACAGGCCCAGCAAATAGATCTGCGCCTGTAGCGAGGCCTCTTTATCTGCTCTGTCGTTCCAGGCGTTTAAGAGTTGCTCGCCTGTCACATTGCCTCTGTCTGGATCGAAACGGTTTTTCTGGCTCTCATCGGGATCGATAACCCATATTCCTGCCAGCACAGGGGCACTCAGCAGTAGCGCACTAAGCACTGATGCCAGAAAAAAAGAACGTTTCATGAATTTCCTTATTCGTTATTTCCTGATAGATCCGGAGCGGGTTAATCGCTCAACCATCAGGGTTGTCTTGCATCCATGTATGGCCAGAGTCACCAACCAGAGCTTCTTTACTTAACTGTTCCAGCGCCTGGCTGTGATAGAGGCGTAAACAGTTAAGCGTAACGCCCTTAATGGGACGTCCTGCTAATGCCTCCGGAGAAAAACCATTTTGCCGATCGCGATATTTCAGGATGAGCGCATTGACCTTTTCATTTCCCGTGTCGATGTCTAAAGGTATCCATTGCATTAAGGCATAAGCGCTGAAGCCTGCATCGGTACTAAAAGCGCTGTCGTCAGTGGAAACCTGCGCCAGACAGCGCGCCAGCACCATGTCTTTAAAGACCTGCTTATAAGGTAAGACTTTAAAAAATGAGGCCGGATCCTGAATAGCATTCGCTGGCCCGCTTGTGCTGATAAACAGCAAAAACAAAAAGCGGTTTTTCATAAGCGTTTACTTACAGACATAAATTTCTTTTAACGCTTCAATAATCAGCGTTTTGGCTTGCGCGTTCTTAAGCTGCTCGGGCGATGAGTTTGAAAAATAGTCGTAGGCAATACTGCGTAACGAGCCGGGTTTTAACGGTCTGTCAGGACACCACACTATTCCTTCGGTCGCATCCATCACGCCCACGAAATACATATCGGCTTTAATACGCTCGCGCTCGTTCTGCCTGTTGCTCCAGGCGTTAAAAAAACGCGCGGCGTTGATACGGCTATCCAGCGACGTTAATAGCGCCGGATCGCGAGGAAATACCGCCCTGCTGTCTTCAGGCAAATCCTCTGCCCGCGGATATTCATAAACCGTGGTGCTGGCGGCAGACATTGCCGAGAGCGCCAGCAGAGCGCTTGCCAGGGCAAGATGTATTTTCATCACGTATCCCTGTGAGTCTGAAAAAGTGGCAGGCCGTAAGGAGTGCCCTTACGGCCTGAGGCAGCGTTACGCCTCGTTGCTCTTCAGCGACGGCAGTTTGGAGACCAGACGCAGAGAAACGGTCAGGCCTTCCAGCTGGTAGTGCGGACGCAGGAAGAACTTGGCGGCGTAGTAACCTGGGTTGTCCTCGATCTCCTGAACCTGCACCTCGGCCGCGGCCAGCGGCTTGCGGGATTTGGTTTCCTGAGAGGAGTTCGCCGGGTCGCCGTCCACGTAGTTCATCACCCAGTCGTTCAGCCAGCGTTCCATTTCATCGCGCTCGCGGAAAGAACCGATCTTGTCGCGAACGATGCACTTGAGGTAGTGCGCGAAACGGCAGCAGGCGAACAGGTATGGCAGGCGGGCTGCCAGACGGGCGTTCGCGGTGGCGTCCGGATCGTGGTATTCCGCCGGTTTTTGCAGCGACTGCGCGCCGATAAAGGCGGCGAAGTCGGAGTTTTTGCGGTGGATCAGCGGCATAAAGCCGTTTTTCGCCAGTTCCGCTTCGCGACGGTCGCTGATGGCGATTTCGGTCGGGCATTTCATATCCACGCCGCCGTCGTCGCTCGGGAAGGTGTGACACGGCAGGTTTTCTACCGCGCCGCCCGATTCCACGCCGCGAATGGAGGTACACCAGCCGTACTCTTTAAAGGAACGGTTGATGTTGGCCGCCATCGCGTAGGCCGCGTTGGCCCAGTTGTAGTTGCTGTGGTTCGCGCCGTCGGTCTCTTCTTCGAAGTCGAAGCTGTCCACCGGGTTGGTGCGGATGCCGTAAGGCAGACGCGACAGGAAGCGCGGCATGACGAGGCCCAGATAGCGCGCATCTTCCGATTCGCGCAGGCTGCGCCAGGCGGCGTACTCGGTGTTCTGGAAGATTTTGGTCAGGTCGCGCGGGTTCGCCAGCTCCTGCCAGGATTCCATCTGCATCACGCTCGGCGCGGTGCCGGTGATGAACGGGCAGTGCGCCGCCGCGCCGATGCGCGCCATTTCGCTCAGCAGCTCAACATCCTGCGGGCTGTGGTCGAAGTAGTAGTCGCCCACCAGGCAGCCAAACGGCTCGCCACCGAACTGGCCATACTCTTCTTCGTAGATTTTTTTGAAGATAGGGCTCTGGTCCCAGCCCACGCCCTTAAAGCGTTTCAGGGTGCGGCCCAGTTCCTGCTTGGAGATGCTCATAAAGCGGATTTTCAGCATCTCGTCGGTTTCCGTGTTGTTGACCAGATAGTTCAGGCCACGCCAGGCGCTTTCCAGCTTCTGGAACTCCTCGTGGTGAATAATCTGGTTAACCTGCTGAGACAGTTTCTCGTCGATACCGGCAATCAGGTTCTGAATGGTGCGGTAGGTGTCGTTCGAGAAGGTCACGGTATTTTCCAGCGCCTGCTGGGCCAGGGTTTTTACCGCGTTTTCGACGGCCGAACGCGCCTGGTCGGTTTTCGGGCGAAACTCTTTGCTGAGCAGCGCGCTGAATTCATCCTGGCTGAACGCCTGCTGCGATTGCAGCTCTTGCTGTTGAGAAGGATTGCTCATCGATTACTCCTCGTTACCTTTGGTGCCATCGTCATCTTTCGGCATCTGGCTCAGCGATTTGAGCAGCGTCGGGTCCTGAAGCACTTTCGCGATAAGCTCTTCGGCGCCGTTTTTACCGTCCATGTAGGTCAGCAGGTTAGAGAGCTGAGTACGGGCTTCCAGCAGCTTGTTCAGCGGCTCGACCTTACGCGCGACGGCGTCCGGCAGGAAGTCGTCCATGCTGTCGAAAGTGAGATCGATGTTCAGTTTGCCTTCGCCGGTCAGGGTGTTGTCCACCTGGAACGCCACGCGCGGCTTGAGCGCTTTCATACGCTCGTCGAAGTTGTCGATATCAATTTCAAGGAATTTACGTTCGTCCACCGCAGGCTGCGGATCGACCGGCTTCCCGACCAGGTCGGCAAACACGCCCATTACAAACGGAAGCTGAATTTTGCGTTCCGCACCGTAGATTTCCACGTCGTACTCGATCTGCACGCGCGGCGCGCGGTTACGGGCGATAAATTTCTGCCCACTGTTACTCATTGGCATGATGTTCTCCATCGAAGATGCGCGGTGAAATTCGGGCAGCGGGCCTCATGCCTGCCGCCGTAAAGGGGAACGCCGTTACTCGCGGCGTCCGAAAATGTTTTCCACCTGATGCACACTGTCGGGCGCCAGGTCGCGAATAAGATCCATGAAATTCATTTCAATCAGTCGCTGCACGCGCTCAATCATCAGCGGCGCGGGGTGGCTCGGCTCGTGCCGGGCAAAATATTGCTTCACTTTCTCAAGCATTAACTGGGCGTCATCGCGCGTTTGCAGTTGCACGTTGCGCCAGTCGGTTTCAACCACCCGCGCCGGGGCGCTGGTCGTCGTGGCGGCAGGCGCATTCTCCGCCTGCACGTCCGGGTCTTGTAACTCCTGCGGCGCCTGGGTTTCGCCGCTCTGGCAGGCCAGCGCCACAATGCTCGTCAGCTTCTGGAGCTGCTCCATCTCCGGCACGCCGCTCTCACCGAGATGGCTGACCAGAATGGTGCGAATCGCTTCCAGTCGCGCGTGGATCTGGACTATCGCCTCGATGCCCGGCTGGCCGCCGCGCGCGAGTTCATCCACCAGCCGCGGGCGGCCGCCCGGATAACCCGGACATTCGCTTTTGCTGTTGTCGAGCAACGACTGCGCGTCGCGCAGCGTAATTTCGTCGCCGTTGCTGCGCAGCAGCGTCGCGGTGCGCAGCGTGCTGGTCAGGGAGGATTTATCACCAAGCCCCGCCAGCGCGTTAATTCGGTAGAACGGATCTTTTTCGCCGTACTCTTCCAGCAGCGGATAGAGCGGCTCCCAGTAGCGCGTCAGCGCTTCCTGAATCAGCAGCAGCCCGTCGGCATAGCCCGGCAGGCCGCGGCGTTTGGTCCATGCGTGGGTCAGCGCCAGCATGACGCGCAGATCTTTGGTGCGCTCAAGCAGCGACAGGGCCAGCTTTTCAACTTTAGTCCAGTCCGCCGGCTCTGCCGGAATAATGGTGTCGCCGAACTGCTGTTCCGCCTTGCCCTGGCTTGCCTGTTCCATCGCCTGGTAATCGGCGTCGTACTCCAGGTTGTCGCCGCACGGCTGCTCCGGGCTCACCGGAGTAAGAAGGGTTTCAATATCCATCGAACTGCCTTATTCGAACATGGGCGGGTAGAGCCCGTGGCGACCCGGACGCGCACCGCCCGCCGGATCAAACAACAGCGAAAAGAGCTGTCCGGTAAAATTGCCGCTGTGTACATGGGTGTAGAGCGGATAACCGTCGCTGCGGTTGGTCCACCAGAAGCTGGTCTGGCGCTGCGGGTCGAAGCACTCCGCCGCCTGACGCCAGCTCAGCGTTACCGGCGTCTCCTGATAACCAATCACATCCAGAATTTCCGAGCGATTCTCCGGTGCCGGCAGCGCAGGCGACGGAATGGCCAGCACCGCCTGGTCGAGTTGCTCGGCGGAAAACGCGTTGCGCACCGCGTGATGCAGGACGCGACCAAGCTGCTGATACCACTCTTCGGCCATCGCCAGATGCTGCGGCGTCCACTCGGCGGGGCTGAACGCCACCGTCGCGACGAGCGGATATTGACGCCCTACGCTGTCGCGGCCCGGCATCAGGCAGCCCATCTGCACCTGCTGACTGCCGAGCATCGGCGGCACCACGAAGTTCCAGACCGGCGCGCTGGCAAACTGCCGGTTGCCCGTCTCGCGCTGTTCATCCTCTTTCTGCCAGTTCAACAGCCCTACCTGAAACCAGTGCGACCACTGGCGTTGCAGGGCATCGGGAAAACGGCGCTGGAGAAAGTCGCCGGCACTGGGCAGTTTCCCGTACCAGCTAATCGCAGGGTAATGACTCATTATCCGTTCCTTGCGGTTAAGGGCATGCGAAGCCAGGGAGCTGGAATGGGTTGCGGATACTGTTCGGCGTGAATTCCAGCGTCACGCTGTGTCCGTCAACCGAAAACGTCGCCTGGCGGCTCAGGCTTCCTGCACCCGGCGCAATGCGGGCGCGATCGAAAAAACGGTTCAGCGCCCACGCGCCGTTGGTCACGAGCGTCGAGGTGGTGCCGTTGGCAAGCCCGAGCTGCATACGCACCTGATTGGTGCCGCCGCTGCCCGGCCAGCTCATCAGCTGCACCGCCTGCGGGCCGTGGCTGTAACGCAGAAGCTGGCCGTCAACATCGAGCGACAGCGTGAGGATGTCGTTATCCATCCGCACGGTGCGCACCGTCACGCGATAAGACGGCGTGGTCGCGCCGTTGGCGAAGAACGCGTCGCGAATGTATTGCGCCTGCTGGAACGGACGCAGCACCCCTTCGCTGCCCGGCAGCGTTTTGCCGTCGATGCCTGGCGTAAAGCGCCAGCGCTGCTGGGTGGTATCGACTTTATTCGTCAAGTTATCGCGAAAGAAACTGTCCATCAGGCCGGTGCCCGGCGCGAACATGCGCGCCAGATCGTCCGGCGTCACTTCGCTGCTGGCGGAGCGCACCAGCGGGTAACGGCCCGCGATCGCCTGGCGGCAGAAGCTGCCGACTTCCACGCTGATACGCTTGCGGACGTTTTCCAGTTCGCGCTGCTGGGTGTCGCTGCTTGCACCTACCGCCATGCGGCTGAACATATTTTGCAGCCCGCCCGGCAGACGCCCGGCGCTCGCCTGTAAACGGCTGATCGCTTCGCCGCCCGGCGGTGGCATACCGCTGTTGGCGGCGTCCTGTACGGCGGTCAGGTAGCGGTAGAGCTCATCGATCTGCTTGATAAAGTCATCAAACACGATGGTTTTGCCGCCTTTCTCCAGCGGCTGCGCCAGTTCGATGATCGGCGCGTAGTGATCGGTCACCACTTGTTCCGGCGTTTGCGGCGCGGCGGCGGCGGTGGTCGCCCCGCTTTCGCGGTCGCTGAAGAGTGCCTCCAGCGTGCGGGTCGCGCGGTTGCCCTGCTCTTTCGCTTCCCCTTCGCCCGCCTGCGGCTCGGCGCGGGAGAGCGTCAGCACCTGGCTTAAGTTCATCACCAGACGGCGCAGCGGCGAGTTGCTGCTGGAAAGCACGCGGGCCGTGTTGATGCGCTGGTTCAGATCGGCGCTGTTGTTAAGCTGAATATCCGCCAGGTAGCTGTCCCACTGGCTGATAAAGTCGCGCATATAGAGCTGGCGCACCGCGTTGTCCGTCTGCGTTTTATCTTCCTGCGCGGTGGTCAGGCCCAGCACCCAGGTGTCGTCGTCATGCAGCGAGGCGGTGACGTTATCAATCTGGCCGTTGAAACTTTCCCAGTAGCCTTTCGGGGTGTAGAGCCCCGGCACGCCGTCGCTCACCGGTTTGCCGCTTTTACGCGAAAACACCAGTTCGCTCTGCGGGCCGCCCAGCGTGGCGAGCGACACCGGCTTTAAGTTTTCATCGCGCTCCAGCAACCGCTTGAGGCGGCCATAGACGCGCAGCGACAGCGGTTTCTGGTTGATCATCGCCTGCTGGCGGCTGATCAGCGATTCGTCTTTGGCGTACGGCGAGGTCTGGATCTGCGGCTCCAGCAGTTGCGTCAGGTGCCATTCGAGTTGGTTAAGCTGCGCCTGGGTGACGTTCTGCGGCAGGTTGCGCTCAAGGTTGAGCATCACCCAGGAGTGCAGGAATTTGCCGTCGTAGTGCTTCGGCTGGTAGAGCATCTGGTACGCCTTCAGCGCTTCGTAGCTGTATTCCACGTCGCTGCCGTTGTCGCTGCGCACCCAGCCGGTGATGAGCTGCGCCACGGCAGGCATCAGCATCTCCTGCAGCGCTTTCTGGTAGAGCGCCTGCGAAGCGTCGTTGACGTCATCGCCGCGATAAAGCCCCATGCGGTACGTCACCGGCGGCGAGTTCAGATCAAATTCTTTACTCTTTGGCAGATCCACCAGGCTGTTAAAGAACGGCAGCATGCTGAAGAGATCGCGCCCGGCGGTGGTTTGCAGCGCTTTACTCTGGCGCTCGACGCCCGGCACTTTATCGTTCACTTCCGCCAGATAGTCTTTGTTGTTGCCATAGCTGGTGAGCCACAGACCGCCCAGCACCACTAAGAGCGCTATCAACGCCGCATAGCCAGACCACAGCACCGCGCGGTTGCGCAGCTCCCACCAGCGGTTCTGCCCGGCGATGCCCGCCTCCTGGAAAATCACGTTTTGCAGCAGGTTTTTAATAAAGAAGCTTTGCCCTTTACCGCCGGGGATCGGCGCTTCTTTGCTCACCGAATCCCAGTTGTCGCCCTCTTTGCCGCCGGACGGCAGCGACAGCGCGCGGTTGAGTTCGCCCATCACGCGGTCAAACGGCAGCCCTTCCTGCGTCCCGCTCGCAAGATAAATCCCGCGCGGTGAGAATTCGGTTTCAAAGTTAGAACGGGCAAAAACGGTGCTGAGGTAATCCGCGAGCAGCGGACGCAGCGCCGCGAACTCTTGCGGGAACAGATAACACTCGGCACGCGCTTTCGGGTCGCTTTCGGCAAGCAGCGTATCCGGCAGGCCCGCGTCGAGACGCTGCTGGAGCAGCGCGAACTCCTGGGTGAACGCGCCCAGGAGGTCAAAATCGGCCTGTTTTGAGCGATCCCACGGGAAGGTGAAGCCCCAGATCTGGTCGCGCTGCGCTTTATCAAAGCGACCAAAGTAAGAACGAAAGCCTTTCAGCAGGTCCGCTTTGGTCACCAGCACATAGACCGGGAAGCGGATACCGAGTTGCTCATGCAGCTCCGCCAGACGCTGGCGTAGGTTGACGGCCTGCTGTTGCGTCGCTTCCGGCGACTGGGTCAGCAGATCAGAAACGCTGATGGTGATAATGACGCCGTTAATCGGCTGGCGGCGGCGGTATTTACGCAGCAGATCGACAAAGCTTAGCCATTCACCGGCGTCCTGCGCCTGTTCGCTCTCCTGCGTGGTGTAACGGCCTGCGGTATCGAGCAGCACCGCTTCGTTGGTGAACCACCAGTCGCAGTTGCGGGTGCCGCCAATGCCGCGCAGCGCCGTTTTGCCAAAGCGATCGGCGAGCGGGAATTGCAGGCCGGAGTTGACCAGCGCTGTCGTTTTACCGGAGCCCGGCGCGCCGATAATCACATACCACGGAAGCTGATAGAGATATTGCGTACTAAAACGCTGCGTCCACTGGCCGCGCTGGCCCGGCGCGTTGAAGTGCGCTTTTTTAAGGATCTGCGCCGCTTCGTCGAAGCGGTCCGCCAGCACTTTATCGTCATTGCCGAGGCGCTTAACGTCGCTGCCGCCCTCTTCCGCAGGCTTGCCTTCGTTGAGTTTGTCCATCAGCTTGCGGTTCAGCCAGGCGTTGTAGAGCCGCGGCACGATGTGGCTATGAACCCAAATCAGGTAGATAAGCGCAATGCTGATGATACGGTTGGTTTCCGACTCCAGCGGGCGGCTGTCGACGATGGACAGCAATGGCCCGATCATCCAGACGACCGCCGACAGCGCGGTAACGCCCATGAACCCCCACAAGATGCGGTTGGTCACTATTGAAAGGAGAATATTCAGCATCCTAGTTTCCTTGCGGCAATCCGTTCAGCTCGGCCAGTGTGTTATCCGGCGACACCAGCAGCGTTATCTCGACACGGCGGTTGCGGGCGCGGTTTTCCGGCGTATTGTTCGGAGCGATAGGGTCCATCTCGCCGCGGCCCTGCGCTTTAACGCGGTTCGGGTCGGCGAGGTGCGCCTGGAGCATTTTCTGTACCGATTCGGCGCGCGCGAGCGACAGCTCGTAGTTCGAGGCGAAACGCGCGCTGCGGATAGGCACGTTGTCGCTGTAGCCCACCACGAGGATTTTGCCGCTGACGTTGTTCATCGCCTGCGCCACGCGGTCGATAACCGGTTCATAACGGCCTCGCACCACGGTTGAGGCGGAGGCGAACAGGCCGTCGCCTTTCAGAATTACCACGCTGCGGTCGGCTTCGTCGCGCACCGCCACCAGGCCCGCTTCAATTTCCGGGCGCAGGAAACCGCGCAGGTTAAGCACCGGCGCCACTTCACGCGCGGGCTGCTGAACGGTGACTTCCGGCAGCGGCGTCTGGTAAATCTTCGCCAGCACCGGGCTGGTGTTATCGCCAAGCCGCCAGTTGAGAATGATAAAGAACAGGCACGCCAGGAAACCGGCCAGCGCCACGCAGGCCCACAGCGGCACCACCGGACGCCAGAGCTTGCGCAGCACCGGTTGATCTTCCGGGTGCGGCGAGAGCGGCGGCGGGTAGCTGCCGCGCACGCTGCGGATCATCTGCCACAGACGCTGTTTGATGGTTTCAAGCTGCGTGCGCCCGTTATCCATGACGCGATAGCGCCCTTCAAAGCCGAGCAGCAGGCAGTAGTTGATCATCTCCAGCAGAAAGATGTGCTCGCGCGGGTTTTGCGACAGCCGCGCCAGAAGCTGAAAGAATTTCTCGCCGCCCCAGGTTTCGTTGTGGAACGTCACGAGCAGGCCGCTGCCGGACCAGACGCCACGGCTGCCCCACGGCGTGAGCGCAGCCGCTTCATCCAGCGCCGTACACAGGCAGTAGCGCGCGCCGACGATCACTTCGTAAGGCAGCGCCGCCTGCTGGCAGCGCACTTCAAAGCGGCGGATCTCGTCGATCAGGCGCTGGCGCAGCCCGGCCTGATCTTCATGCGATACAGAATGACGAATCTGCGGGATCGCGTTAAGCAGCGGGTTGGCCGCCGCGACCAGCGGATTATTACTGCTGGCGCCGGAAAGAATGGCATCGCTGCCGGTGGCTTGTGGTTCCATAGTGAGCGCTCGTCGTGTTATTCATTCGTACTGCGAATGGCCCAAAACTCCATATCAAGGCCCGGGAATTCACCAGCGAGATGCAGCGCAAACGCGCCGGATTTCTCCATCTCTTTCCAGAGTTCGCCGCCCTTTTCCAGTTCGAAATAGCTGTAGCCGGCATGCCACGGGATCTGCGGCGGCGCAACCGGCATGGCGCGCAGCACCATACCCGGCAACTGCAACTGCACCAGATCGCGAATTTTGGTGACCGGCGCGACTTTCATCTGCGCCGGGAAGTGCGTTTGCAGCGCCTCGCCCGGCACGTTGGCTTTGACCGCCAGCACGAAACCGAACTCGCGCACCATGTTGCTTTCCGGCACGGTGGCGACGTTGAGCCCGTGCGAACGCTCGGTGAGCGGCAGCTGAATGGCGCTCTCTTCCATTACCAGCGACAGCCCCTGGCGCAGCATCAGCGTCAGTTTGCCAAAGCAGCCCGCCAGGTTGTCGTGGTCATAGACCGGCAGCGTCGTCTCCGGCGCGCGCTGCGCCGTCCAGGTGGTGAGCTCGCAGGCGAACGCCAGCCAGTCGCGCCACAGGGTTTCCGGGTGGAGCAGCGGCAGCGTTTTTAAATGCGTGACGTGGCCGAGATGATGGTTAATCAGCGACAGCAGCATGAACTCCACCATCTCCGAGGTGTTAAACCGCCCCGGCTGGCGCAGACGCTGGCTGATTTGCTGGCTGCGCTGACCGAGCAGACCATGCAGATCGTTGAGCATGCTGTAGAGTTGCCCGCTGTTGATGGCGTTAAGCATCGGCGGAATGTAGCTGGTATCGAGGCGCACCTGGTTGTCGTTGCGCTTTTCAATCACCTGCGCGACGCCAATGGCCGTCCACTCGGCGGTCAGTTCGCTCTCCAGCATCAGCTTGAGACGCAGGCGGCCAAACTGTACCGTCGCCGCGCCGACCGACAGCGCGTTGTCGTCTTCCACTTCTTCTTCAAAGGTGGCGTAGCGGGCGAGCGAATCGGCCGCCTCGCTGAAAATCACCTCTTCGCGTCCGGCGCGGCGGGCGGGCAGCGCCAGCACCACGCGCTCGTGCGTGAGGTTGTCGGGAATGGCGAGCGGCGCCGGGCCGTGGCGGGCGTCGCGGAAAGAGAACGGCGTGCCGTCCGGCAGCAGGCCGCTGGCGTAGCTCAGCGCCACGCGTCCCTGACGCAGCATCGCCTCGTCAAATTCCAGATCGAGAAATCCCCAGAGATACGGACGCTGCAACGAACCCCATTCGCGGATGTGGTGTTGCAGAAAACTTTCCGCGCGCTGGAAGTGGTGCGGACGCAGGAACATCCCTTCGGTCCAGACCACTTTTTCTGCTTTGTTCATACTGGTGTCCTGTAAGGGCGCTGATTATTCGTTGATGACGCGGATCCCATTGACGTCAAGAAACACTTTTGCCTCAAGTTCGTCGGATGACCATTTCCAGAATTTATAAATGCTGGAGTCACTGGGGGCGGGCAGCGGGAGCGAGATTCGCCATTTTTTGCCGTCGAGCGCCTGATATTCCGCCATCACGCCGATGTAGCGCGCGTCAAGCGAGCTCTGGCCGCTGAGGGTTTTGTTCAGCTGGCCCGGCATCAGGAAGAACTCGTCGCTGTTGAGCAGGTTGGCTCCCAGCACGGTCTGAGCATTGTTTTGCAGCGAAAAGAAATCCGCAGACATAAAGTCGGCGTCTGATTTCAAAAGCAGCACCCGGACTTTTAGCGGGGCGGAATTATTAATTTGCGGGTGAGCCTGAAAATGCAGGCTGTACTGGGAAGGAACGCTGCGTGAAGACGATAAACAGCCGCTCAGTAAGGTAAGAGCGGCAATCAAAAACGCCAGGAAGCCCTGGCGTAAAACGGTACGGTTTTTCATGAGGTGTGGCTCATTGAAGCAGGATTAATCGATAACCCAGGTTCCGCTTTTGGTGTTTTTACAGGCTTTGCTGTTGCCATCCACCGTCACGCAGTTGGCTTTGGCTGTTTTACGGCGCAGTTTCGGGATCTCTTTACTGACGGTCGCGTCATAAAGACTGCTTTTCACTGCCGCGCGCAGCGGAACATAACCAATCAGTTGCTCTTCACCCTGATCGGCGATGGCCAGCCAATGGCCTTCAACCTGGCCCAGTACGTTATAGGTTTTGCCGGTTTCGAGCTGACGAACCACTTTGCCGCCGAAATCCGGGCGGGTCATGACCGACGCCGGGTACATCGCGCGGTACTCTTCGTTAACAGGCTCGAACTCTTTTGGCGGAGTCACCGCGTGGCGGTGGGTGAGCGTGACGCCATTAACCACACTGGTCACGATAGTGTCATCCGTAACGGCAGGAGGCGGCGCTTTACAACCAGCTACGCCTAACACAAACAGCAGGGCTAATACGATTCGCATATTCATCGATGGTTTCCGTTGCAAATATATTCTGTATACAAAGAAATAACGGCTTCTGGATTCAGGCTATGACTAAAAGTTTGTCATTGCCAGGGAAGATTATGCCATTTCGGTGAAGGAATTTCATTTTCTTCAGAGATAGCTACCGCACGGGCTTTACTGAAGTAAACCCGGACGTTTTACGCATATTTCTGAGGCAGAGCGGGAAAATTCTACATAACCCTCATGACAATTCAACACCAGGTCTGGCGGGCATTTCGGTGAAAACGACTGCCTGATTAACTCAATAGCGCATTTTTAGGAATTTTCCGCCCTTTGGTGCAAGAAATAATCCGGAAAAGAGTAAATACCATCAGCAGTAGCTATTTGCTTTTATAATGTTAAGCGTTTGATTTAAAAGAACTACTAACGAGAAAACGTAACGCGTTAACGGAGTAAAGGGCAGGATAATGCGGAGCGGGCATCCATTAAGATTAATCTGAAAAGACATTATTAAGAAGGCGTGAATATAGTGAGCTACCATATTTAGTGGGTGCGTAATTTCATGCTAAAAAAGACACTGCAAGATCTTAAGTAAAATTTTTTTAAATAATGATGACAGCAAATAGTGCTAACGCATTTAGGGTTCATAAAAAGCCTATTTGCCAAGAAAGCATAAACGCAGTTGATTGCACTTTTTTGTCATAAGATTTTCCTTACAAACAGTGCAAAATATATCGTGCATGTCGCTTTTTTACTCTGCCTGCTGGCTACGGATGTGAATATTATTCACCGGTAATGACTCCAACTTATTGATAGTGTTTTATGTTCAGATAATGCCCGATGACTTTGTCATGCAGCTCCACCGATTTTGAGAACGACAGCGACTTCCGTCCCAGCCGTGCCAGGTGCTGCCTCAGATTCAGGTTATGCCGCTCAATTCGCTGCGTATATCGCTTGCTGATTACGTGCAGCTTTCCCTTCAGGCGGGATTCATACAGCGGCCAGCCATCCGTCATCCATATCACCACGTCAAAGGGTGACAGCAGGCTCATAAGACGCCCCAGCGTCGCCATAGTGCGTTCACCGAATACGTGCGCAACAACCGTCTTCCGGAGCCTGTCATACGCGTAAAACAGCCAGCGCTGGCGCGATTTAGCCCCGACGTATCCCCACTGTTCGTCCATTTCCGCGCAGACGATGACGTCACTGCCCGGCTGTATGCGCGAGGTTACCGACTGCGGCCTGAGTTTTTTAAATGGCGGAAAATCGTGTTGAGGCCAACGCCCATAATGCGGGCGGTTGCCCGGCATCCAACGCCATTCATGGCCATATCAATGATTTTCTGGTGCGTACCGGGTTGAGAAGCGGTGTAAGTGAACTGCAGTTGCCATGTTTTACGGCAGTGAGAGCAGAGATAGCGCTGATGTCCGGCGGTGCTTTTGCCGTTACGCACCACCCCGTCAGTAGCTGAACAGGAGGGACAGCTGATAGAAACAGAAGCCACTGGAGCACCTCAAAAACACCATCATACACTAAATCAGTAAGTTGGCAGCATCACCTTATTCACCGTGATTATTACGGCAGGGTCAGGAAAAGATTTGGCTTATCACACGCAGGGCGGGTACGAAAACAAAAAACCCCGCCGGAGGCGAGGTTTTTTCAGCTACTGTTGCGGGTGGTAGCCGCAAAGCACACTGTGTTACGTCAACCCTGTAACTATACGATCAAATACGCGCACCCGCAATTGGCGCGCGGCGCAGCAGTGGCTTTTCATCAGTATGGTCCAGCTCTCCCTTTCTTGTCCAGAAAATACTGTTCATTTATACAGTGTTTATCTATAATGATGTTGCTGTCACAGCGTGCGATACGGGGCCGCATTTAAACGGGCGCAATAAAGAGTCCTGGCTGAAACGGGTGGTGCCGTCAGTGCCTTAACCCCGAGAGAGCACACTGTGTTACGCCAACAAAACAACTGGCAACAGGCAGCGGAGAGGTACGCCAGTTGGTGCTCCTTTACCAGAGGAGACGCGTATGAGCGGAGTGGATTTGTTTATCCTTATCCTGAAACTCATTGTTGCAGTCCTGCAACTGCTTGATGCTGTCCTGAAGTTCCTTCGGTAACTCAGGTTCAGGCCGCACCAAAGAGGGGCGGGCAACCGCCCCTCTTTAACACGGTACATCCCCAGGAGGGAACGATGTCAGGAATCATCACCATCAGGCCACTTACCCCGGTCGGCATCGATTTTGACCGGCTGCGTGAAGAGAGTCAGGCGCTCGGCTTTGCGATGCTGGACCGGCTCGCCGTCCACTGGATGGACGGCAGCAATGCGTTCTCCGCCCCCGGCGAACGACTGCTCGGCGCGTTTCTTGGCGACGCGCTGGTCGGTGTCGGCGGGCTGAATCGCTGCCCGTTCGATAATCATCCGCGTGCCGGACGGGTGCGCCATCTTTACGTCAGCCATGCGGTACGCCGCGTGGGCGTCGGCAATCAACTGCTGGCGACGCTTGCTCATCACGCCCATAACACGTTTGATTACCTCAATATCCGCGCGCCGGAATCCGCCTTCAGCTTTTATTTACAGGCAGGATTTCTGCCACTGGACCACCCGCACATTACCCACCGGTTGACGCTGCCCTCTGTGGCCTGAGGCAAGCCGCGGCCATGCGCCGTGGCATCATTCACCGTGGCAATAAATCTTTCCGTTGAGTGTCCGTAAAAGCTGCCTGCCCTGTTTCATGGGGACATGACAGTTGACTGGATAATCCCCACGTATGCGGTATATTTCTCTCGCATTTAATATCCATACAGAGATATATCCTGTTTCGTTCACCTGTGCATATCGAATAATCATGATGAGAATGTTGGCTAACCGTCATTTGTTAATGATGTTGATTCTGCTTGTCGCCGTCGGGCAGATGGCGCAGACGATTTATATCCCGGCTATCGCCGATATCGCGCTTGAGATGAACGTGCGTGAAGGCGCAGTACAGAGCGTGATGGCGGCGTATCTGCTCACCTACGGCGTGTCACAACTGATTTACGGGCCGATTTCCGACCGCGTTGGGCGTCGCCCGGTTATCCTCGTGGGCCTGGCCATTTTTATCCTGGCAACACTCGTCGCGCTGGAGGCGCAAAGCCTGCCGGTGCTGATCGCCGCGGGCTGTTTACAGGGGATGGGCACCGGTGTTGGCGGCGTCATGGCGCGAACCCTGCCGCGCGATCTCTATGAAGGCCCGGCGCTGCGTCACGCCAATAGCCTGCTGAACATGGGGATTCTGGTCAGCCCGCTGGTGGCCCCGCTGCTCGGCGGCCTGCTGGACACGCTGTGGGGCTGGCGCGCCTGCTTCGCGTTTCTGCTCACGCTTGCCCTCGTGGTGACATTCTGTATGTTCCGCTGGATGCCGGAGACCCGCCCGGTGCAGGCGCAGCGCCCTCGCCTGCTCGCGAGCTATAAACTGCTGTTCGGCACCGCCAGCTTTAACTGTTATCTGATTATGCTGGTTGCCGCCCTCGCGGGCGTCGCGGTGTTTGAAGCCTGCTCCGGCGTGCTGATGGGCGCGGGGCTCGGGCTGAGTAGTCTCGCGGTGAGCGTGCTGTTTATTCTGCCGATTCCGGCGGCGTTCTTCGGTGCCTGGTTTGCGGGACGCACGCATAAGCGCTTCACCACGCTGATGTGGCAGGCGGTGCTGAGCTGCCTCGCGGCAGGCGTGCTGATGTGGCTGCCGGGGTGGCTTGGCATCATGAATGTCTGGACGCTGCTTATCCCCGCCGCGCTCTTTTTCTTCGGTGCCGGGATGCTGTTTCCGCTTGCCACCAGCGGCGCGATGGAGCCGTTTCCGTTCCTGGCGGGCACCGCCGGCGCGCTGGTGGGTGGGCTGCAGAACTGCGGTTCCGGGCTGCTCGCGTGGTCATCCGCGCTGCTGCCGCAGAACGGGCAGTTTAGCCTCGGGATGCTGATGACGGCGATGGGTGTGCTGATGCTGGCGTGCTGGCTGCCGCTGGCACACCGTGCGCGGATGCCGGAACAGACGATTTAACGTGCTCGTGCCCCGGCGCGCGCTCCGCGGTGCAGGCCGGGTTCATCATTGCGTCAAGCAGGGCGGCCTGCGCAGGCCGCCACGCGCCCTCTTCCCCATCGTAAAACTCATTCGCGGCATTGAGCGCATACGGAATGCCCGCCTTTTTCAGCTCGCAGGCCATAAAACTGGCGAAGGCGAGCGTCGCCGCCGACGGCGTGGTTTTCACCGTCTGCGCCGCCGACCAGCCGCCAACCCAACTGACATGACCGGTTTTCTGCTGCCAGCGGCGGGCGCTGTTAATGCGCTCGCGGATCGCCGCTTTTTCCGCCGCCGTGCCGGAGGTCCACGGGTATTTGCCGTTCGCGCGCAGCGGTCCCCACGGGAAAATGTGCCACTGCGCCAGCACATAGTGGCTGCTCTGGGGCGGCAGTTTCAGTATGGAGAGATCTTCCGGCACGGCACGAAAACGCGGCGCAATGAAAATCATCCGTTGCGCATCAATATGGTGAATGGTTTTGATCACGTCGCCATACAGCCGGTTGAGCTGCTGCGGGTTGTGATTGAGCTTGTCGGCAGGCTCGTAAATCAGATCAAACCCGAGTAGCGGATGCTCGCTGCCGAAATAGTTCGCCACCGTGCTCCACCAGGCCGCGACTTTCGCCGCGTTCTGCGTGCTAGGGTCCGCCTTAAACGCATCGGCCTGGTAGGAAATAATCGGGATGATGTCGTAGCGCTCGCAGGCTTCGACGATTTTGCGCAAATGGATGAGCCGCTCCTCGGTGGCGTCGCCCGCCACCCGCACCCGCACATGACGAATGCCGCGCTGTTGAAAATCGCGTACCGCCAGCGGATCGAACTCACGGATGCCGCGCTCGGTGCGCGCCCAGTCAACGTCCATGCCGACGCCAAGCTGCGCGCTGTAGCGCTGGGCCGAGAGCGGCTCGCTGGCGCTTGCGGGCGGCGCGGCATGCGCGGAGGTAAAGAGCAGCAGAAAAGCGAGAGGAAGCAGCGTTTTCATAGCGACCGTATCGGGAACAGGAATCTGGAATATGTAGCACGGATCCGCGCAGGCCGGGTAGTCTGCGGATGTGTTATTCGGCAAGCAACGCTATCAGCGCATGGAGATGCGTCACCACAAAGAGCAGTGCCAGCGCGCAGACGGCCAGCGCAATCGCCAGTTTCGCCCGCACCTGGCCGGGTGCGGAAAAATCCTCGTGTACCAGCGTAATCAGACGACGCTGACGGGCATAGACGTAAATCAGCCCGGCCACGGCCGCAACGCCCCCCAGCGCCAGCCAGATAAACAGGCCGGCGTGAGTCCACGCGTGGCGCAACGCAAGCGCCAGCAGCGCGCCGTAGCCGAGCAGCGTGCGCACCCACGCAAGCGATGTGCGCTCCGGTTGCAGCCCCGGATCGCGCGGGTTACCCGGCATAAAACACCACCAGCATCACCGCCAGCGCCACCACGACCAGCACGCCGCTGATAAACGCCAGCATGCGGGTATAGGGCAGCGCCGCTTTCAGGCGCATCGCCTTTTCGTTGCGCAGCCAGCGCAGGTAACCGTAAATGGCGAGCGCCCCCGCAAAAAAGCAGAGCAGCAGCGACACCGCCTCGCGCACTACCGGCGTGGCAAAATCCGGCGCGAGCTGATCCAGCCCGACGCCTGCCGCAAGGAACCCCAGCGCGGTGCGCACCCACGCCAGAAACGTACGCTCATTGGCAAGCGAAAAGCGATAGTCCGGCGCCTCGCCGAGACGGGAAATTTTCATGACGGCTCCCTGTTTTAGCTGTGCTCGCCTCAGCATAACGTAAAACGGGCGTCACAGAGGAGCGCAGGCGGTGCGACCGGCACCATGATGATGCCGGTCGAAAAGGCGGGGCGTAACGTTAGTGCAGCTTCGGCCAGTAATCTTTATTGGCTTCAATGAGATCGTCGAGAATCGCTTTCGCGACCGACGCGCTCGGAACGGTTTTCGACAGCGTAATCGCCTGCCACAGTTTCTGGTATGAGCGCTGCTCCCAGGCGTCCACCACCAGTTTTTCCACCGCCACCTGCTGGCTCATCAGCCCTTTCTGGAAGTGCGGAATATCGCCGACCGTCAGCGGCTCCGGCCCGTTTTTACCCACCAGACACGGGATCTCGACCATCGCATCGGCATCAAAGTTATGGATAGCGCCGTTGTTCGGCACAATCAGCAGCATCCGCGCCTGGGTGTTGAAAGCGATAGCGGTCGCCAGATCGACGATATAGGAGGCGTGTTCGTCGATTTCCAGCTCGCCCGCCGAGGAGTGGCCTGCGGTGATAATGGCGCGGCAGGCGTCAAAGACCTGTTTTTCGCGGTGCTCCATCACTTCGTTGGCGCGGGTGTGCGCCGGGTTGGAATGCGCCACGACGTAATCCGGGAAGAGATAGTATTTCAGGTAGGTGTTCGGCATGGTGTCGGGGTCCAGCGCCTGCACGTCTTTCGCTTTCGCGAAGGTGTCGTTCCAGCTCGCTTCGGTATGCGCGTCTTCTGAGGGCGGCACATAGCCATGCTTCGCCACGTATTCTCGCAGACGCGGCATCAAATCGTTGCCCTCCAGATCTTCAATCGATGTCCACCAGCCAAAATGGTTAAGGCCGTAGTAGCGCACGCGCATCTCTTTGCGACTGTTCAGGCCGACGATTTTCGCCATCCGCCCTTCGATGCCAATCGGCATATCACAGATGTTGAGAATTCTGGCGTTCGGGCGCAGGCGGCGGGTGGCCTCCGCCACAATCGCCGCCGGGTTGGAGTAGTTCAGCATCCACGCGTTCGGCGAGTATTGCTCCATATAATCCACCAGTTCCAGCACGCCGCCGATAGAGCGCATCCCGTAGGCTATTCCGCCCGGGCCGCAGGTCTCCTGGCCGAGCACGCCGTGGCGCAGCGGGATTTTTTCATCTTTTTCGCGCATCGGATATTTGCCAACGCGAATATGCGCCATCACAAAATCCACGTCGGTAAAAGCCGTTTGCGGGTCCGTGGTGTAGGTAAACTCAATCTCCGGTGCCTGCTCTTTCAGCAGGATTTTGCACGCTTCGGCGATGATCTCCTGACGCGCACCGTCGTTGTCATAGAACTTCAGCGCGCGCAACGGAAAGCGGTCGCGGTTAGCCAGCAGCATCAGAACAATGCCAGGTGTAAAGGTGCTGCCGCCGCCTGCGATGACAACTGAGAATTTTTTCATGATACAGCCTCCGTCATGGGGGATAGTGGGTTCGTGGAAGGGGTTTTCATCAGCGATTCAAGCTGGTCGCGCACCTGTGGAACGTGCAGACCAACAATCACCTGAATGCCGTTGCCGCGACGCACCACGCCGTGGGCGCCAAGGGCTTTAAAGACGTCATCGCTCTGGGTTTTCGCCATGTCGATGAGCGTGATGCGCAACCGGGTGGCGCAGTTATTGATGCTTTCGATATTCTCCGTGCCGCCAAGCGCCTGAAGGAAACCCGCGGCCTGACCGGCAGCGGAGTGCGCGGCCGCCGTGGTCTGCCCGCGCGCGGCGCGGTAATCGGCTTTGCTGTAGAGCTTGATTTCGCTCTCGGCGCGGCCTGGCGTTTTGAGGTCAAAGCGCAGGATAAGCGTCCTGAAGACGATGAAGTAGAGCACGGTAAACCCGCAGCCGATGCCAATCTGGGTAAAAATCATGCCGGAATGGTTGTGGAACATGGGTATCCAGTTCTGCGGCAGGAACTGGTCAAGCAGGCCACCGCCCATGTTGCCCACCACGCCGAAGATATACATCAGCGTCGCCATGGTGGCCGCCAGCACCGCATGCACCGCGAACAGCAGCGGAGAGATAAACAGGAAGGTGAACTCCAGCGGCTCGGTGATCCCCACCAGCACCGCCGTTAACGTCGCCGGAATCAACAGCCCCGCCACTTTGACGCGGTTTTCCGGCGCGGCCGTGTACCAGATAGCCAGCGCGATCCCCACCGAGCCAAACACTTTCGAGTTGCCATGCAGCGCAAAGCCACCTTCCGGGAACAGCGATTTGAGCGGTGCCGTGCTCTGGCTGAATTCCTGCAAATGCTGCGCCCAGTAGACCTGAATGCCGCCTTCCACCGCCGCTGGGCCGAAGATAAACGGGCCGTAGACAAAATGGTGCAGCCCGGTCGGGATCAAAATGCGCTCAAGGAAGGTATAAACCCAGACGCCGAGCGCGCCGGCGGAGCGTAGAAACGCCTGCAAGGACTCAATGCCCATCTGCACTTTCGGCCAGCCCAGCAGCGTGAGCCAGGCGCAGGGGATCATCACCAGGAACGCGATAATCACTACAAACGAGGTGCCCTGAAAAATACCAAGGAAGACCGGTAACGATTTTTCGTAGTAGCGGTTATGGATGGCCGTGACGATCCCGGAGATAACAATCGCGCCGATAATGCTGGTATCGAGCGTTTTAATCCCGGCAATCAGCGTTAAGCCGCTGCCTGCGACCGGGTCGGCGGCGAAATTAACGCCAAAGAAGTGACCCCAGGTCATTCCCATCGCGTTAATGAAATAGTTCCAGGTCAGAAAGCTAATCAGTACAGCCAGGCAGGCGCGGCCCTGCGCCTCACGGGCGAGGCCAATCGGTAAGCCGACGGCGAAAATCAGCGGCATATTGCGAAACACCGCCCAGCCGCCCTCTTCAATAATGTGAACGATCTGCGCGAAGAGATTATCGGGCGCGGTGAATGCTTCGCCCACAAACAGCGGATTTTGCAGCATGATGGCAATGCCGACGACCATCCCGGCGAAAGGAAATAACAACACCGGGGTAAACATGGCACCGCCAAATCGTTGTATTTGACTGAGCATTTTTAAATCCTCATGTAACAACCTGTAGGGTTTGAGGCCTTAATTATTTTCTGGTGGCCTGAAGCGAGCATAAAAAGTAACCGCGGCGTGAACATGGCGCGCCGCTGCGTTCCGTGATCGCATTCATGGTTTTAATTTGCACACTCAGGTCTACTTTCCTTGTTAAATCTGGACATCTCCGGGGCCCATCTCCCGGTTAACAGGCGTAAAGAGGTCTACGGGTGATCTACAAATCCATTGCCGAAAGGCTGCGTCTGCGCCTGAATTCCTCGGACTACCACATCGGCAGCCCACTGCCTGGCGAGAAAGCGCTGGCGCAGGAGTTTGGCGTGGCGCGGATGACGATTCGCAAAGCGGTCGATTTACTGGTGGGCTGGGGGCTGGTGGTGCGCCGCCACGGCAGCGGCACCTATGTGGCGCGCAAAGACGTGCATCACGAAACCACGAATCTGACCGGGCTGGTGGAAGTGCTGCGTCAGCAAGGGAAAGAAGTACACAGCAAGGTGCTGCAGTTTGAAGTGATGCCCGCGCCGCCCGCCATCGCCAGCCAGTTGCGCATTCAGATAAACGAACGTATCTACTTCTCGCGCCGGGTGCGTTATGTCGAGGGGAAACCGCTGATGCTGGAAGACAGCTATATGCCGGTGAAGCTCTTTCGCACCCTGTCGCTGGCGCATCTGGAAGGCTCGAAGTTTGATTACATCGAGAAGGAGTGCGGGATTACCATCAGCGGCAACTATGAAAGCCTGACGCCGGTGCTGGCGGATAAACAGCTGGCGGCAGTGATGAACGTGCAGGAGCAGACGCCGCTGCTGCGCATTACGTCGCTCTCTTACAGCGATAGCGGCGAATTCCTTAATTATTCAGTGATGTTTCGCAATACCAGCGACTATCAGGTGGATTACCACCTGCATCGCGTTCGCCCGCCGGCATTATGATGACCGGGCGGTTACGCATAAAAAAAGGCCCCGCTGCGGGGGCCTTTTCATACGATGCCGTTACTGGTTTTCGGTTTCGCTGTGGCTCAGCGCCGGGCGTTCGCCCTCAATGACGCGCTCGTCATCCTGGGCGCGCGGCTGACCGATGGCGATACGCTGCGGGGCCAGCGCTTCAGGGATGTTGCGCACCAGATCGATGTGCAGCAGCCCGTTGGTGAAGGTTGCGCCGGAGACTTCCATATGTTCAGCCAGCGTGAAGCTCAGGCTGAAGGGCTGAATAACCAGCCCCTGATGGAGCCATTTCGGTTCGTTTTCCGGTTTCACCGGCGTGCCTTTCACGCGCAGCACGGTATTTTCCAGCTCAATCTCCAGATCTTCCTGACGGAAACCGGCTAACGCAAGGGTAATGCGATAGTGGTTATCGTCGCTTTTTTCGATGTTATAGGGCGGGAAGCTCTGGCTTTCAGCGGTGTTCATCAGCGCGTTGGCCAGTTTGTCAAAACCGATCCACTGACGGAAAAACGGGGATAAATCATAGTTACGCATAGTATCTCTCCTTCTTTGAAGCGAGTGAAAACGCCAGTGCGTTAACTGGCTGTGCTCCCGTCTGGCGAGCACGGAACGACAAAGGTGGGCCGCCGCGGCGACCCGGCGAAATTAGTTACCGATTTCGATACGGCGCGGTTTTTTGGCTTCCGGGATCACGCGCTCAAGCTCAATGTAGAGCAGGCCGTTCACCAGATTTGCGCCACGCACGAAGATATTCTCGGCCAGCTGGAATTTGCGCTCGAAGTTGCGCTCGGCGATACCCTGATACAGGTAGGTACGCTCTTTCTGATCCGGCGCGTGAGAGCCTTTCACCACCAGCAGGTTGTCCTGAGCGGTGATCTCCAGCTCGCTTTCTGCAAAGCCTGCCACGGCAATGGCGATACGGTAGTGGTTTTCGTCTACCAGCTCGACGTTGTATGGAGGGTAGCCGCCGTTGCTCTGGCTCTGGTTGTTCTCAAGCAGATTGAAAAGACGGTCAAAACCGATGGCGGAACGATACAGCGGGGATAAATCAAAGTTACGCATACATACTCCTGAAATCAGCGAGAGTTAACATCGCCTTCCTCAAAGGACAGGCGGCTGTGGCGGAAGGCCCGTTCGGCATCCTCCCTGCGACCACGATCCAAAAATGGGTGCGGCCCGACGCTTTTCAAGGGCCGAAATCGGCCTTTTTTTGTCGATTTACATTTCTTTGCGTAGACTGGGGATAACAGCATCTAATGCTAAACTGCGAGCGCTGCCACAGGACGGCAAAGGCGCGCTATTCATTCTGATTCAGGGGCGTTATATCTCATGACTGACGCCTGCGATGCGACGACATAACAGAAGAATGAAAATGAACAATACTCTCGGGAAAGTGATTTTTTGTAGTAGCGCGTTGCTACTCGGCGGCTGTTCCAGCGTCATGTCGCACACTGGCGGCGGCGAGCAAGGGTATTATCCCGGCACGCGGGCCAGCGCGACGATGCTCGCCGATGACGACACCAGCTGGGGGCTGAAGCCGCTGGTGGCGCTCGATCTCCCCTTTACGGCGATAGCGGATACGCTGCTTATCCCGTGGGACGCCTTCCGTACCGATAAATCGGTGAAATCGCGGGTGGAAGAGAGCGAAAAGAAGTCCTTCGCCATTAACGCCGTGATCCCTCCCGCGCCCTGATTATCTTCCGGTTTCCGTCATCCAGATTTGACGGAAACCGTCGGTCTCCTGCATCCAGGCGATGCGTTTTCCATCCGGCGAGATCACTACGGCATCGGCGGAAATTGCCGCCGTCTGCAGCGGCGTGAGCGGCGTTATCTCGCCCGTGTTGATATCGCAAAGCACAATCCGATTGCCCTGCATAAACCCGATAGCCTCGCCCGACGGATGCCAGCTAAACGCTGACGATACGCCCTGTGCGCCCTGCGTCACCTGACGCGTCTCGCCGCCCGCAGGCGCAATGAGCCACAACTGCGCCACGCCGTTATCATCGTTTATCAAAAACGCGATTTCCGTGCCCTGCGGATTGCTGCGTACCCAGTGGCGCGGCGTGCTGGCAAGCCCAGGGAAGCGGCGATCGTGCGTGAACGTCAGACGGCGCTGCATAACGCCTGCAGGCGGCGCAGGCATGGCGTCTGGCGTGCCTTCGAGCGGCTCGTCGCCAGGCGTCTTCCACGCGGCCTCGTCTTCCGGTAAATCGACGATAAACAGCTCCGGCGCTTTCACGCCTGCCTGCGTCAGCGTATCGCCGATAAACGCCAGCGCGCGCCGCTGCCGCGTGCCGTCCGCTTTCTGATAACCGTCAAGCCCGACCCAGCCCTCTTCATACGCGCGGTTGATCTCATCGCTGCCGGGGCGCGGCGCGGGCGTGGTGCGGCTCACCAGCGCGCACCAGCGGCTGCCTGCGTATTCGCGCGGGTGCGTGCAGGGCGGCGTGACCGGCCCGAACGGCAGCGCCACGCCGACGTTACGCAAATCAAGCGCGGGATCGCGCTCATGCAGGACGTGGTCGTTATAGGTAAAGCTCAGCCACGCGCCGTCCGGGCTGAACACATGCACATGGCTGCCGCCGCGCAGCGCGCCGGGCGTGAACGGCGGCGTGATATCCATCGCGTCGAGATTCTCTGCCGCGCCGTTTTCCACCACCACGCCGCGGCGGTGATGAAAATCGTAGCGCCAGGTGTCGTCCGGGTTCTCCGGGCCGTGAATAAAAACATACTGCTCCGCCACCGGGCTCACCGTCACCACGCCGACGTGCGCGCCTTCCGGGGCGCGATAGATAACCTCCACCTCGCCCGTCCCGACATTGACGCGCTCAATGGTTTTGCCGGTAAACGACGCGCCGGGCGGGCGCACGTCAAACGCCAGCCACTGGCTGTCGGGCGTCCAGACGTTAATATTGGTGAGCTGATGGTGACGCGGGGCGAAGGTGAGCTGTTTCATCAAGAGAAAACCCTGAAGCCAAAGAGGGCCTCAGGGTAAAAGATTCCGTGGAAAAAGCCTATCAGGGAACCGGCGTAATCAGCGGCTCGCCCGCACACCAGGCGTTGATATTCTCCAGCACCAGCCGCGACATTTCGCGCCGCGTCTCCCACGTGGCGCTCGCCATATGCGGCGTGATGACGACGTTGTCGCGCTGCTGGAGCGGCGCGGGCACGTTCGGCTCATCCGTGAAAACATCCAGCCCGGCGCCGGCAATCGCGCCGCTCTCCAGCGCCGCAATCAGCGCCGTTTCGTCCACCACGCTGCCGCGCGCGACGTTAATCAGAATCCCCTGCGGGCCGAGCGCCTCCAGCACGGCCGCATTGACCACGCCGCGCGTCGCATCGCCGCCCGGCGCGCAGAGCATCAGAAAATCGCTCTCCCGCGCGAGCTGCGCTAAACCCGGCACAAAGCGGTACGGCAGCGCGCTGTGCGGCTGGCGGCTGGTGTAACGTATCTCCATATCAAACGCCTGCGCGCGACGGGCGATGGCCTGCCCGATGCGCCCCATGCCGAAAATACCAAGCCGCGCGCCGGAGACTTTTCGCGTCCACGTAAAGCCGCCCTGTTGCCAGCCGCCCTGCTCGATAAACTTCTGCGCGGCGACGATACGGCGCGACGTGGCGAGCATCAGGCCGATGGCGAGATCGGCCACGTCATCCGTCAGCACACCCGGCGTATGGGTGATGGCGATGCCGCGCTCGCGCGCCGCCGCCACGTCCACGCCGTCATAACCGACGCCGAAAACCGCAATCAACGAAAGCGCCGGTAGCCGGGCGATAAATTCACGAGTGACCACCGCTTCACCGTTGGTGACCAGCGCCGTGATATCGCCTGCAATCGCCACGAAATCGGCGTCAGACATCTGCGAAAATTCACGCAGATCGTAGCGCTCGCGCAGTCCAGTCGTGAGCGCATCCGGCAGATACGCGTGTTTCAGCACTATCGGTTTCATCGGGACTCCTGTTTAAGTGAAGCGGACGGTTCAGCCGCGCCAGGGCGCGCCGGACGCGAGACCAGCACGCCAATAATGCCGCCCAGGATCAGCGCCACGGCCACAATCAGCAGCCCGTAGTGGTAGCTGTCCGTCGCGTCTTTGATTTTGCCGAGCACCGGCGGCAGGCCAAGCCCGACGAAATTCGCCACGGTATTAATAAAGGCGATAGAGGCGGCAGCGGCCACACCCGCCAGTTTTTCGGTCGTGACCGCCCAGAAAATCGGCGTGAGGGCGAAGTTAAAACCGACCGTCAGCACCAGTAGCCCGTAGGCCACCAGCAGGTTGCTGGACCAGACAGCGATAGCCAGCGATACGCCGGAGAGGATGAGCGGCAGGCCGAGATGCCAGGAGCGCTCATGTGTGGTGTCGGAGTGGCGGCCATTGAGATACATAAACAGGCAGGCAGCGATAAACGGCACGGCGGAGAGCAGGCTCACCACGATGTTGCTCTGGTCGCTCGCCATGCTTTTGATGATGAGCGGCAGAAACAGCGTAATGCCGATAGAGCCAAATGCCTGGAGGAACCAGACCAGGCTCAGCAGCAGCACGGTTTTGTTTTTCAGTGCGCTCAGCCAGCTGTGGTTTTTACCCATTTCCACGCCCGCGTTGTCGCGCGCCAGCTGCGCCTTCAGCCAGCCTTTTTGTTCTGCCGACAGCCACGGGGCGTGATCCGGCGTCTGCGGCAGCCGCCAGAGCACCATAATGCCGAGCACCACCGCCGGAACGCCCTCGATGGCGAACAGCCAGCGCCAGCCTGCGATATCCGCGAGGCCGTGCATATTGAGAATAGAGCCGGAGATCGGCAGGCCGATAATCGACGCCATCACCGAGCCCATGTAAAAGAACGACATCGCCCGCGCGCGGTTACTCTTCGGGAACCAGCAGGAGATGTAATAGATGATGCCCGGCGTAAAGCCCGCCTCCGCCATGCCGAGCAAAAAGCGCATGACGTAGAGCTGCGTTGGCGTCTGTACCAGCGACATCCCGGCGCTGACGATGCCCCAGGTGATCATGATGCGCGCTATCCAGACGCGGGCACCCACCTTCGTCATGATGACGTTGCTCGGGATTTCAAAAATGATGTAGGAGATGTAGAACATCCCGACGCCGAGGCCATACATGCTGGCGCTCAGACCGAGATCGGCGTTCATTTGCAGCGCCGCGATGGAAATGTTGGTTTTATCGAGGTTAGCGACAAAGTAGCAGATGATGATAAACGGAATTATCTTCGCGTTGAGCTGCCGCAGGGTGGTCGAGTACAGATCGGTATGCATAGCAGAACCCTCTTTCCTGCCGTGGCTAACCCGGCAGGTTTATGGTTGTTATACGTTGATACGTAACGCGCGCCGGTGACCGGCGGCGCGTTATCTGCGCATTCCGTCGCAGGCATCCCTGCCTTCCATCACGGCCTTAGCCGACGCGTTTCACCTCCCCGACCAGCAGGATGTAAGAGAGCGCGCTGATAAGCGCCACCACCGAGATGTACACCAGCGCCGGGCCGAAGCCGTAATCCTGCGCCAGATAACCAATCACCAGCGGCACCGTGATGCCGCCCAGCCCGCCGACAAAGTTAAACATGCCGCCGGTAAGCCCAATCAGGCGCATCGGGGCCAGCGACGAGACCAGCGACCAGGTGATCGACGCAAAGCCGTTACCGAAGAACGCGAGCGCCATCAGCACCACAATCCATGTCGGATCGTTGGTGTAGTTCGCGCCCATAATGCAGGTGGAAATCAGCAAGCCGCAGATAATCGGCGTTTTACGCGCCGCGCCCAGTGAAAACCCTTTTTTCACCAGCTTGTCCGCCAGCCAGCCGGAAAGCAGCACACCGAAGAACGCGGCGAGGAACGGCACGGTCGTCATAAAGCCCGCCTTCAGCGCCGTGATGCCTTTCTCCTGGGTGAGATAGTTCGGGAACCAGGTGAGGAAGAACCAGAGCGTGGAGGTGACCGCAAACTGGCCGAGATAAACCCCAATCAGTTTGCGATGAAACACCAGCTTCCAGTCGGCGCGGGAGAGCGGCTGGCGCTCGGCCTTTGCAACGGGCGCGTCGCCGTCCACCAGGCCGCCGTCGCGGATGTAATCCAGCTCCGCCTGGCTGATGCCTTTGGTGAGCCGCGGCGGCTGGTAAACCTTAAACCAGACGAGCGACCAGATAATCCCGATGCCGCCGGTGACGATAAACACCCAGTGCCAGCTTAAAAGCTCCTGGATCCAGATGAGCAGCGGCGTGAGAAACGCGAGCCCGACGAACTGGCCGGAGGTATAAAACCCGACCGCCGAGGCGCGCTCGTGCTCCGGAAACCAGCTGGTCACCATGCGGTTGTTGGTCGGGAACGCAGGGGCCTCAAACACGCCGGTGATGGCGCGCAGGCCGATGAGCGAGAGCAGCCCGGTGGCGAAGCCCTGAAACAGCGTCGCGACCGACCAGCCGAAAATGGCGATGAAGTAGGTCAGGCGCGAGCCCATGCGGTCGAGAAACCAGCCGCCGGGGATCTGGCAGAGCGTATAGAGCCAGGCGAAGGCGGAAAAGACGTAGCCCATTTCCGCTTTGCTGATGCCAAACTCCTCCTGAATATGCGCCGACGCCACAGCTAAATTGGCGCGGTCGACATAGCAAATCACCACGGTAATAAAGATCATCGCCAGCGTCAGATAACGACGACGCCCCGGTTTTGCAGCAGTTACAGAAATATCCATAACGTTCTGTCTCCAGAATTAAGGCATAGCGAGGCCGCTCACCATGCCCTGTAAAATACAGAGGGTGTGTTTTTTATATTCGGGTGTACTGCCCGGCGAGCCGGGCTTATTTTCATTTAATCAATACGCGAAATAATTTTCTTAAAAGCCGGAATTACCTTGTCCTGAATAATTCGCGTTGCATGAAAAACCGCTGTGCGCAACGCGCTAAATAATTCGCGTTGTGGGAAGGCGGCAAATTAACAAATCTCCGCGCTTACTGAAGTAAATGACCGCGGTGAGTAAACGCAGCCAACGCCGTTACAGCGCGAAACAGGACGGACATTACCATTCGGCGACGGAGCCGTCAGGGTGCCGCCACAACGGATTGCGCCAGTCCGCGCAACTCTGACTGCGCGCCACCACCTGCTCTTCGTCGATCTCCACGCCAAGCCCCGGCTTCATCAACGGCTGGAAGTAACCGCCTTCCATTTTGAAATCGTCTTTATTTTTAACAAAATCAAGCAGCTCAGCGCCCTGGTTATAATGGATGCCCATACTCTGCTCCTGGAACACCGCATTGCGCGAGATGAAATCGACATGCAGACAGGCCGCCAGCGCGATGGGCCCGAGCGGGCAATGCGGCGCAAGGCCGACGTCATACGCCTCCGCCATCGCGGCGATTTTCGCGCACTCGGTAATACCGCCCGCATGCGATAAATCGGGTTGCAGAATTGCCAGGCCGCCTGCTTCCAGCACGCGCTTAAATTCAAAGCGCGAGAACATCCGCTCGCCCGCCGCAATCGGAATATGCGTCTGCGCGGCGAGGCGCGGATAATATTCCGCCTGCTCGGCTAATACCGGCTCTTCAATAAATAACGGGCGATACGGCTCCAGCTCTTTAATTAATATTTTCGCCATCGGCGCGCTGACGCGACCATGGAAATCGAGACCAAATTCGATATCGCTGCCAAATTCTTCACGGATCTGCGCCACGGTATTGACCGCCGCGTCGACTTTACGCGAATCATCAATAATGCCTAACTCTTCGCAGCCGTTTAATTTAAAGGTATCAAAGCCTATCTGGCGCAGCGTTTTAATACCGGCGATAACTTCTGCCGGACGGTCGCCACCCACCCAGCTGTACGCTTTAATTTTATCGCGCACCAGGCCGCCCATTAACTGCCAGACCGGCGCGTTCAGCACTTTGCCTTTAATATCCCACAGCGCCTGGTCGATACCGGCGATGGCGCTCATCAGGATTGGGCCGCCGCGGTAAAACCCGCCGCGATACATCACCTGCCACAGGTCGTTGATGCGCGCCGGATCCTGACCAATCAAATATTCGCCCAGCTCATGGACCGCCGCCTCGACCGTCCGCGCCCGGCCCTCAATCACCGGTTCGCCCCAGCCCACCACGCCTTCGTCAGTTTCAATCTTCAGAAACATCCAGCGGGGCGGTAAACGGTATGTCGTTAGTTTGGTTATTTTCATTGCACTGCCTCCCGATACGCCTTAACAAATGCTTTTGCCTGCGCGGCCGTGCGCTCAACCGGCTGCCCGGCGCGATATAAATCGCTGCCAAGCCCGGCGCCGACGCAGCCCGCTTTCAGCCACACCGCCAGGTTTTCCGGCGTAACGCCGCCCACGGCGAACACCGGAATTTCCGGCGGCAGCACGGCTTTTAATGCTTTGATGTAATCGGGGCCGAAGGCAGCAGACGGGAAGATTTTCAGCGCCTGCGCGCCAGCCTCTATAGCGTTGAACGCCTCAGTCGCGGTAGCGCAGCCCGGGCAGACAGTCATGCCGTAGCTCACCGCGCGCCGGATCACCTCCGGCTGAATGTTGGGCGTGACGACAAGTTTGCTGCCCATCTCTGCCAGCTCATCCACCTGCTCCGGCTTTAATACCGTGCCTGCGCCAATCAGCGCGCGATCGCCAAACGCGTTGACCATCGCGGCGATACTGGTGCGCCAGTCCGGCGAATTGAGCGGGATTTCCACCGCCTCGAACCCGGCGTCGATAACCGCCGCGACGTGATCGTGCGCCTCGTCGGGCGTGATGCCGCGCAGGATGGCGATGAGCGGAAGTTTATTGTGCCACTGCATGAGCGAGACTCCTTATGCCTGTCTGAAATGCGCGGTCGCCTTCAAGCGCCTGCGCCGTATATCCCAGCAGCGACAGCGCGCGCTGGTAACGGCTGGCGAGCGACGGGCTGGCGACCAGCGTGAGAGGGGAATGACGGTCTGGCTGCCAGTGGCGAAGCTGGCTTGCCACTTCGTTGCCAATCAGCAACCCAGAAAGAAATTCAGCGACGTGTTCGCGCGCAAGGCTTCCCAGCACATGGGCGGCGCGAACTTCAAACAGGCGGGTCAGCGGCGCGTCGGTTTCCGCGCCCTGTTCAAGCCCGGCGTTAAAGGCATCGGCGCTCGGCTGCTGTTCCGGCAGGCCTGCGCCAATCAACGAATGGGTTAATAAAAGATGGTGCAGCTCGCCGGTCATCACCGTGCGGAAATCATCAACCTGCTGCGCGTCCGCCTGTACCCATTTGCAGTGCGTGCCGGGCATGATGTAGAGCGGCGCGGGGGCCAGCTCACAGGCACCGAGCAGCTGGGTTTCTTCGCCGCGCATGACGTTGCGGTTGTCGTCACGGCTTACGCACAGGCCAGGGATAATAAAAACGCGTTCCGCCACCGTCGTGAGCTGGCTGCCGATATCAGCAAAACGGGCCGGGCACGGCAGATACGGGGCGATTTTCCAGCCCGCGTTGCTGCCGACCATGCCCGCCATGACGACCGGCGTGGCGTCATCGCGCCAGCCTTCGGTTACCTGCGCTAACACCGCTTCGGGGGTTCTGCCGTTGAGGCGGGTGACGCCCGCCTCCGATTGCCTGCTTTCCAGGCACTGCTCGCCCTGGTAAAGCCAGGCGCGCAGATTGGTGGAACCCCAGTCGATAGCGATGTAGCGAGATGTCATGTGATTTCCTTAAGCCTTTTTGTCGAGCTGGCAATCATGGTTAATGCCGCCTGCTCCGCCGCCTCGCCGTCCTGATGCCGGATAGCATCAAACAGCGCTTTATGCTCCTGGAGCGTTTTCGGCATGTTGGCCTCATCACCCATCCAGGTACGCTCAAACACAGCCCGTTGCAGGGAACTTATCGCCACGCTGAGCTGTTGCAGCACCGGGTTATGCACCGCCTCCAGTACCGCTTCGTGATAACGAATGTCCGCCTCGTTAAAGGCGTCGCGATCCTGGTTGTTGGCAATCATGTCGTTCAGCGCCGCTTCAATACGCGCCAGATCGCTTGAGGTCGCGCGCTCTGCCGCCCAACGGGCGATAGCGGGCTCCACAAGGTTGCGCACTTCGCTCATCGAGGCAATCAGGCGCGGGTCATCGTCATGTTCCAGCACCCACTGGAGCACCTCGGTGTCGAGGTAGTTCCACTGGTTGCGGGGCGCGACAAACGCACCGCGATAGCGCTTCATCTCAATGAGCCGCTTCGCCATCAGCGAGCGATACACTTCGCGAATGATGTTGCGCGAGGTTTCAAACTCCTCGCACAGCTCCGCTTCTGCCGGCAGTGACGCGTTCGGTACATATTTCCCGCCAACGATCTGGCGGCCCAGCGTCACGATGATGCGGTCGGTTTTGGTCATGTTATGGGTTCCTTTCACGCGAGGTTTCTTCGCTTACTTTACCCTGACCGCCGATTTTCGCCGCATTTTTGAAGTACAACCGTGACGCGGGTGGCCGTGCCGATGGGTTCAATGTAGTACAATCCATTATGGTTGTACTACAATTTAGATCACAAAAACGACAAAAGAATATATCGGGCAAGATAACAGAAGGGGATTTATCAGATTGTTCGATGGGAATGTAAAAGACGTGATTTACGGGAAAGCGTTACGAAAAAGGTGTTAAAATTCAGCAAAATGCCCGTAGGTTTTTGATGGTTTCGCTCAGGATGGACAATTTATAATGGCGGCGGCGCTTGAGGCTTTTTGCCTCATGCTGTCGGCAGAAATGCCGTGATGGTGAGGCAGAAAGAAGAAAGCCCCGAAGGTCATTTATTCAATTAACCAACGAGGCCCCCTGATGCATCAACACCATCAGCGTAGCCTCTTACCCGCCGAAAGGCAAGGAGAAGAAGGCCATGAAACTGCTGCGAAGCACCCTGTTCTGGTGTGTATTAATGATATGTATAACGTTGTTAATGTTCACATTTCTGACGCGTCATTCGCTGTGCGAACTGAGGCTGAAGGACGGGCAAAGGGAATTTGCTGCGTTTCTGGCTTACGAATCCGGTAAGTAGCAACCTGTCGGGCGGGGGCAACCCCGCTCTTTCAGGTGAGGCGAGGCTGAAGGTGGTTTTGCAGCCGAAAGCGCCTTTCTGACGCGCCGCCAGTAACTGGCGGCGCGTCAACATTCCTTCTTAGCGCAGGGCGAATTTCTCAATCGCGTACGCGACGCCATCTTCCAGGTTCGAGCGGGTCACAAAATTGGCGGCCTCTTTCGCCGCATCAATGGCGTTCTCCATCGCCACGCCGACGCCCGCATATTCCAGCATCGCGATATCATTTTCCTGATCGCCAATCGCCATCACTTCTTCCGGCTGGATGTTTAAAACTTCCGCCAGCGATTTCACGCCGGTGCCTTTGGTAACGCGTTTATCGAGGATTTCCAGGAAGTAAGGCGCGCTTTTCAGCACGGTGTATTTCTCTTTCACGTCCTGCGGGATGCGCGTAATGGCTTTATCGAGGATTTCCGGCTCGTCGATCATCATGACCTTCAGAAAAGTCATGTTCGGGTCCATTTTTTCCGCCTCGCAGAATACCAACGGAATGGTGGCGACAAACGATTCATGCACGGTATAGCGGCTGATGTCGCGGTTTGCGGTATAGAGCGTGGTGCGATCGAGCGCGTGGAAGTGCGAGCCCACTTCACGCGAAAGCTGCTCCAGGTAGCGGTAGTCGTCATAACTGAGCGGGGTTTGCGCCACGGTGCTGCCGTCACTCGCCTTTTGCACCAGCGCGCCGTTATAGGTAATGCAGTAATCGCCGGGTTTATCCATGTGCAGCTCGCGCAGATAACTCTCCACGCCCGCAAAAGGTCGGCCGGTCGTCAGCACCACGTTGATGCCCTGTTCGCGGGCGGCGGCGATGGCGTTTTTCACGCCGGGTGAAATGGTGTGATCGGGCAGCAGTAATGTGCCATCCATGTCGATTGCGATAAGTTTAATAGCCATGAGTTCCCCTGCATAAAAGAGTCTTTTCGCATGCTAACGCGATTGTGCTCAAAACACAGTAGCAGCCGGGGCGAGAAAAGGGGATGGATCCGCAGGGAAAATGCCGGTTAATGCGCCCGTGGCGAAGGGAAGAACAGGGTGGCTGGTGTATGAAGGGCGAGTGGCGGGTGCGCTTCGCTTACCCGCCCTGCATTGGGTGGCGCTATAAATGATAAAGGCGGGTGAAGCTGCGCTTACCCGCCTTGTGTGCTGTTGTAGGGCGGGTAAGCGAAGCGCCACCCGCCATAACGACCATCAGATATCGATATTCGCCGCTTTCAGGGCGTTTTCTTCGATAAAGGCGCGACGCGGTTCAACGGCGTCGCCCATCAGCGTGGTAAAGAGCTGATCGGCCGCAATCGCGTCTTTTACCGTCACGCGCAGCATACGGCGGCTTTCCGGATCCATGGTGGTTTCCCACAACTGCTCCGGGTTCATCTCGCCAAGACCTTTATAACGCTGAATCGACAGGCCGCGACGGGACTCTTTCACCAGCCAGTCCAGCGCCTGCTCGAAGCTTGCCACCGGCTGACGGCGTTCACCGCGCTCGATAAACGCGTCTTCTTCAATCAGGCCGCGCAGCTTCTCGCCAAGCGTACACAGACGACGGTATTCACCACCGGTCACAAACTCGTGGTCGAGCACGTAATCGGTATCAACGCCGTGGGTACGCACGCGCACCACTGGCTCGAAACGACGCGTTTCCGCATTCTCACGGATATCGTATTTCCAGACGCTGCCGTGCTGCTCGTTGTCATTGAGTGTGGTGATAAGCGCAGAGACCCAACGGGTCACGTTCGCTTCATCGGCCAGCGTCTCTTCGGACAGCGTCGGCTGATAGATAAGCTCTTTCAGCAGCGCGCGCGGGTAACGACGCTCCATACGGTTGATCATCTTCTGCGCGCCGTTGTACTCAGAGACGAGTTTTTCCAGTGCTTCACCGGCAATGGCAGGCGCGCTGGCATTCGCATGCAGCGTCGCGCCGTCCAGCGCGATGGCGATCTGGTACTGATCCATCGCCTCGTCGTCTTTAATGTACTGTTCCTGCTTGCCTTTTTTCACTTTATAGAGCGGCGGCTGGGCGATATAGACATGGCCGCGCTCAATAATTTCCGGCATCTGACGGTAGAAGAAGGTCAACAGCAGCGTACGGATGTGCGAGCCATCGACGTCAGCATCGGTCATGATGATGATGCTGTGGTAGCGCAGTTTATCCGGGTTGTATTCGTCACGGCCGATACCGCAGCCAAGCGCGGTAATCAGCGTCGCGACTTCCTGGGAAGAGAGCATCTTGTCAAAGCGCGCCTTCTCCACGTTCAGGATTTTCCCTTTCAGCGGCAGGATCGCCTGGTTCTTACGGTTACGGCCCTGTTTTGCAGAACCGCCCGCGGAGTCCCCTTCCACCAGGTAGAGTTCGGAGTGCGCCGGGTCGCGCTCCTGGCAATCCGCCAGTTTGCCCGGCAGCCCTGCGAGATCGAGCGCGCCTTTACGACGGGTCATTTCACGCGCTTTACGTGCCGCTTCACGGGCGCGCGCGGCGTCGATAATTTTGCCGACCACGATTTTCGCGTCGTTCGGGTTCTCCAGCAGATATTCCGCCAGCAGCTCGTTCATCTGCTGCTCAACCGCCGATTTCACCTCGGAGGAGACCAGCTTGTCTTTGGTCTGGGAGGAGAATTTCGGGTCCGGCACTTTAACGGACACAACGGCAATCAGGCCTTCACGCGCGTCATCGCCGGTAGCGCTGACTTTCGCTTTCTTGCTGTAGCCTTCTTTATCCATATAGGCGTTCAGCGTACGGGTCATCGCCGCACGGAAGCCCGCCAGGTGCGTACCGCCGTCGCGCTGCGGAATATTGTTGGTGAAGCAGTAGATATTTTCCTGGAAGCCATCGTTCCACTGCAGCGCCACTTCCACGCCGATACCGTCTTTTTCGGTGGAGAAATAGAAGATATTCGGGTGAATCGGCGTTTTGTTCTTGTTCAGGTATTCAACGAACGCCTTGATGCCGCCTTCGTAATGGAAGTGGTCCTGCTTACCGTCGCGCTTATCCACGAGACGGATCGACACGCCGGAGTTCAGGAACGAGAGTTCGCGCAGGCGCTTCGCCAGAATATCGTATTCAAACTCAGTGACGTTGGTGAAGGTTTCGAGGCTTGGCCAGAAACGGACCTGAGTACCGGTCTGATCGGTGTCGCCGGTTACGGCCAGCGGCGCTTGCGGCACGCCGTGCACGTAAGTTTGCTGGTGGATTTTACCTTCACGGCGAATCACCAGCTCCAGTTTCTGGGACAGGGCGTTAACCACGGATACGCCTACGCCGTGCAGACCACCGGAGACTTTATAGGAGTTATCATCAAATTTACCGCCCGCGTGCAGCACGGTCATGATAACTTCCGCCGCCGAAACGCCTTCTTCCGGGTGGATACCGGTCGGAATGCCGCGCCCGTCATCCGATACCGAGACGGAGTTGTCGGCATGGATAGTCACGACGATATCTTTACAGTGACCCGCGAGCGCTTCGTCGATAGCGTTATCTACCACCTCGAATACCATGTGGTGCAGACCGGTGCCGTCATCCGTATCGCCGATATACATACCCGGGCGCTTACGCACCGCATCCAGTCCTTTCAGGACTTTGATACTGGAGGAGTCATAAGAATTCGACATCAACGTTTCTCGCTCATTTTAACTTGGGTTAATCCGTTATTTTACCCTGATCGACAGCGAACATCTTCGAATTTTTGTCCGTCATGTCGAGAATATGTTCAGCGCTGATCGCGCTGACAAAGACTTGCGACTGCGTAGCCTTCAGGCGCTGCGCCAGAAGCCCACGTCGGGCATCGTCGAGTTCAGAGGCAAAATCATCTATCAGATACAGGCAGCGCCGCCCGCTTTCGCGAGTCAGAAACTCGCCCTGGGCCAGACGCAGCGCGCACATCAGGAGCTTGAGCTGTCCGCGCGACAGCGTATCTTCCACCGGCGCGCCGTCGGCGCGAATGCGGAAATCGGCCTTGTGCGGGCCGTGCGCGGTGTAGGTCAGCATCCGGTCGCGCTCGAAGCCGCGCTCCAGCACATCGGCATAGTCGCTCTCTTTCTCCCAGCCGCGCTGGAAAGAAAACGTGAGCGAAAATTCCGGCAAAAATTGCGCGCAGGTATCGGCCATGTCGTTGGCGATCGCTTCGCTATAGCTGGCGCGCCACTGGCTTATCTGTTCGGCCAACGGAACCAGTTCACGGTCCCACGGGCGCAGTTGTTCATAGCGGGTCACCTGTCGCAGCGCGGCGTTGCGCTGTTTGAGCAGGCGCTTTAAGTTGCTCCAGGCCACAAAGAAGCCCGGTTCGTTATGGAAGCATCCCCAGTCGAGGAACGCTCTTCTGTATTTGGGGCCGCCGCCGAGTAAAGTAAACCCCTCGGGGGTAATTAATTGCATCGGCATCAGCTGCGCCAGTTCGGCGACCTTGTGACCGTCGCTGCCGTCGATGCGCACCGTACTGTCGCCGTTGCGATCTTTCGTCAGGCCGACCGAGACTTCGCGCTCGTCGCCCTGCAACCGCCCGTGGAGAATAAAAGCATCCTGTTCGTGGCGGATCACGCGACCGATTTGCAGACTGCGAAACGCGCGTCCGTGGCCCAGCGTGTAAATCGCTTCCAGCACGCTGGTTTTCCCGCTGCCGTTCGCGCCAACCAGAAAGTTAAAACCGGGAGAGAGCGCGAGATCCGCGTTTTCAATATTGCGGAAATCTTTGATAAGGAGACGCGTCAGAGACATAGAGTGACTTTTCCGCCTTTACAGCAAACCCAGGGCGTTATCGGCGCAGCCAGTTTCAACGCGGACAGCGCGCAGGCCCTGGAGCGTACACGGCGTACGTGACAGGGGCGAGCACTGCCCAGGTTGAAAATGGCAAGTAAGATAGCCCGATATTTTCTATAGACGCATGGGCATAACAACATAGGCCGCGGAACTGCTCGCCGCATCTTCTATCTGCACGCTCGATACTGAATCTGTCAGCAAAATACGAACATTCTCGCATTTGAGCGCGTTCAGTACGTCCAGCACATAACTGACGTTGAAGCCGATCTCCATCTCCGCGCCCGCGTAGGTGACGTCGAGGATCTCTTCCGCCTCTTCCTGCTCCGGGTTGTTGGCGGTGATTTTGAGCTGGTTTTCACTCACATACAGACGCACGCCGCGGAATTTCTCGTTGGAGAGAATGGCCGCGCGGGCAAACGCCTGCTTGAGAATATCGCAGCCCGCTTCCAGCGTTTTGTCCGGGTTCTTCGGCAGTACGCGACGGTAATCCGGGAAGCGGCCATCGACCAGCTTCGAGGTAAAGATAAAATCGCCGACGTGCGCGCGAATATTGTTGCTGCCGATCTGGATGCGCAGCGGGGCGTCGCCGCCATCAAGCATACGCATCAGCTCCAGCACCCCTTTACGCGGCACGATCACCGAATGGTTCGGCAACGGCTGGCCGACCGGCATCGCGCAGACCGCCAGACGGTGGCCGTCGGTCGCGACGGTTCGCAGGTCTTCGCCTTCGGTTTCAAACAGCATGCCGTTGAGATAATAACGGACATCCTGATGCGCCATGGAAAACTGCGTAGCTTCGATAAGACGCTTCATGGTCGCCTGAGGCAGCGTGAATTCCACTTCGCTCTGCCAGTCGTCCAGATTCGGGAAATCCGCTGCCGGCAGCGTGGAGAGCGAAAAACGGCTACGCCCGGAGCTCACGCGCATACGGTCGCCATCCAGCTGAACCGCGATTTCCGCGCCTTCCGGCAGGCCGCGGCAGATATCAAAGAATTTACGGGCAGGCACGGTGGTCGCGCCCGGCTCGTGCGGCTGCACCAACGCGACGCGCGCCACCATTTCCATTTCCAGATCGGTGCCGGTCAGCGACAGCGCGCCATCCGCGACCTGAAGCAACAGGTTGCCGAGGATAGGCAGCGTCGGACGACCGCCCAGCGGGCCGCTGACCTGCTGAAGCGGCTTTAATAAGTGTTCACGTTCAACGGTAAATTTCATAGCGTCACGAAGATAATGTTCTGATTAAATTGGAGAAATCTTCTTTGATATCGTGGCTTTCCTCACGCAGCTGCTCAATCTTGCGGCAGGCGTGCAGCACCGTAGTGTGGTCGCGGCCGCCAAACGCATCGCCGATCTCCGGCAGGCTGTGGTTGGTCAGCTCTTTGGCGAGCGCCATCGCCATCTGGCGCGGGCGTGCCACCGAGCGGGAACGCCGCTTGGAGAGCAAATCCGCCACCTTGATCTTGTAGTACTCGGCCACCGTCTTCTGAATATTGTCGATGGTGACGAGTTTTTCCTGGAGCGCCAGCAGATCGCGCAGCGCCTCGCGCACAAAATCGATAGTAATCGCGCGGCCGGTAAAGTTGGCGTTGGCGATCACGCGGTTCAGCGCGCCCTCAAGCTCACGCACGTTGGATCGCAGACGCTTGGCAATAAAGAAGGCCACTTCGCCCGGCAGACGGATATCGTTCTCATCCGCCTTTTTCATCAGGATCGCTACGCGAGTTTCCAGCTCCGGCGGCTCAATGGCTACCGTAAGACCCCAGCCGAAGCGCGATTTCAGACGATCCTCAACCCCGTTGATCTCTTTTGGATAGCGATCCGAGGTCAGAATGATCTGCTGATTGCCTTCCAGCAGCGCGTTAAAGGTGTGGAAAAACTCTTCCTGGGATCGCTCTTTATTGGCGAAGAACTGAATATCATCAATAAGCAGCGCATCCACCGAACGGTAGTAGCGTTTAAACTCTTCGATAGCGTTGTTTTGCAGCGCCTTTACCATGTCCTGGACGAAACGCTCAGAGTGCATGTAGACCACTTTGGCGTTGGGCTTGCGGGCCATAATGCCATTGCCCACCGCGTGCAACAGGTGCGTTTTACCCAGACCCGTGCCGCCATAAAGGAAAAGCGGGTTATACGCGCCGCCGGGGTTATCCGCCACCTGACGCGCCGCCGCGCGGGCCAGTTGGTTAGATTTACCCTCAACGAAGTTATCAAAGGTGTGTTTGACGTTGACGTTCGAACGGTATGACGGCTCCGCGGGAGCGGGCACGTTGTCCCACGCCGGACGCACGGGTGCCGCCGCAGGCGCGGCCTGCGCAGGTTTTACCGCCTGGCTTGCCGGTGCGGTTGTCGCAGTCGCCAGGGGTTTCGTGCCGACTTCAAAGCGCAGCAGCGGCGCGTCAGAGCCGCAGAAATCATTCAGTAATCCGTTAATATTATTGAGGTATTTGTCCCTTACCCAATCGAGCACAAACCGGTTTGGCGCATACAAAGCCAGCGTGTTATCGCTCAGTTCCGCCTGTAGGGGGCGTATCCACATACTGAATTCAGTGGCTGGTAACTCATCCTGCAATCGGGCAAGACACTGCTGCCAAAGCGAAAGTGACACGGCGGACTCCACTCGAACAAAAGTCGATAAAAGACGAAGACTGAAACATTCATGATTGTTGACACACGCCGATAAGCCCCGAGTCGGGAGGCGTGCGAACCGCTATTTGCGGTTTTTACCCGAGGCTGAGATCAGGGATCCCGATCGGGACCGCGGATCATAGCCTAAAGCGAGCCAGAGATCTCCTGTTTCTCACAGATTCTTCCCGATTTATCCACAGGCCTGCGTCAGGACGCTTAAGTGTAATCGATCCTTTGGCGGCTGCGGTGCGTTTTACCCGGCATATCGGAAAAATTAATGACGATCCGGAAAACCGCGCGTTATCGATCTAAGGAAGATCCCTGACGATCCTTGCGCTTTGGCGGCGAGCCCGTATAATTCCCCACCCGGTGCGTAAAGCGCGGTTTATCGCCTGAATTTTGCGTGTTTTTTATCCTCAAACCGAGGGGAAAAGCGCGGGAAATAAGGAAAGTGAATTGACTCCGGAGTGTACAATTATTACAATCCGGCCTCTTTAATCGTCGATTACTTTGGCGTAAGTCGTCCGGCAGGCCGTTCGCGCATACGCAAAGTCAGTGAATTTATTCAAGTTTAGGTAGAAATCGCCATGAAACGCACTTTTCAACCGTCTGTACTGAAGCGCAACCGTTCTCACGGCTTCCGTGCTCGTATGGCTACTAAAAATGGTCGTCAGGTTCTGGCACGTCGTCGTGCTAAAGGCCGCGCTCGTCTGACCGTTTCCAAGTAATAGCTAACCCTTTAGTGGTTAAGCTCGCATTTCCCAGGGAGTTACGTTTGTTAACTCCCGCTCATTTCACCTTCGTCTTCCAGCAGCCACAACGGGCTGGCACGCCGCAAATCACCATCCTCGGCCGCCTTAATTCGCTGGGGCATCCCCGCATCGGTCTTACCGTCGCCAAGAAAAACGTTAAACGCGCGCATGAACGCAATCGGATTAAACGTCTGACGCGTGAAAGCTTTCGTTTACGTCAGCATGAACTCCCTCCGATGGATTTCGTGGTGGTGGCGAAGCGCGGGATTGCCGACCTCGATAACCGGGAGCTTTCGGAAGCTTTGGAAAAATTATGGCGTCGTCATTGTCGCCTGGTTCGCGGCTCCTGATAGCCCTAATCCGGGTCTATCAACGCTTCATTAGTCCGCTTCTCGGGCCGCATTGCCGTTTTCACCCCACCTGTTCGCAGTACGGAATTGAGGCATTGCGCAGGTTTGGGGTGTTAAAAGGCAGTTGGTTGACAGTGAAACGCGTATTAAAATGCCACCCTTTGAACCCGGGTGGCGACGACCCCGTCCCGCCAGGACCTTTTGATACCAGAGAACACTAACGATGGATTCGCAACGCAATCTTCTTGTCATCGCTTTGTTGTTCGTGTCTTTCATGATCTGGCAAACCTGGGAGCAAGATAAAGCTCCAAAACCTCAGGTTCAGCAGACCACGCAGACTACGACCACCGCAGCGGGTAGCGCCGCAAGCCAGGGCGTACCGGCCAGTGGCCAGGGGAAACTCATTACCGTTAAGACCGATGTCCTCTCTCTTACCATCAATACCCGTGGTGGCGACATCGAGCAGGCGCTTCTGCTGGCATACCCGAAAGAGCTGGGCTCCAGCGAACCTTTCCAGCTGCTGGAAACGACGCCAAACTTCGTTTATCAGGCTCAGAGCGGCCTGACCGGTCGTAACGGCCCGGACAACCCGAATAACAACAAGGGTCGCCCGCTGTATAACACCGAGCGTGACACCTATGTTCTGGCTGACGGCCAGGATGAGCTGGTGATCCCGATGACCTTCACTGACGAGGCAGGTAACGCCTTCACCAAAACGTTCGCCCTGAAACGCGGCCAGTACGCGGTCTATGTGGGTTACGACGTGAAGAACGCCGGTACGCAGCCGCTTGAAATCTCTTCATTCGGTCAGCTGAAGCAAACTATCGACCTGCCGAGCCACCGCGACACCGGCAGCAGCAACTTTGCTCTGCATACTTTCCGCGGCGCGGCTTACTCCACGCCGGACGAGAAGTACGAGAAATATAAGTTCGATACCATCGCTGACGACGAGAACCTGAACGTAAACGCCAAAGGCGGCTGGGTAGCGATGCTCCAGCAGTACTTCGCGACCGCGTGGGTTCCGGCAAGCAATGTGACCAGCAACTTCTATACCGCCGATCTGGGGCATGGCGTTGCGGCTATCGGTTACAAATCTGAGCCGGTTCAGGTTCAGCCAGGCCAGACCGCCAAACTTGCCAGCACCCTGTGGGTGGGTCCGGAAATTCAGGACAAAATGGCGCAGGTCGCGCCGCATCTTGACCTGACCGTTGACTACGGCTGGTTGTGGTTCATCTCTCAGCCGCTGTTCAAGCTGCTGAAATGGATCCACAGCTTCCTTGGCAACTGGGGCTTCTCGATTATCGCCATCACCTTTATCGTTCGTGGCGTGATGTACCCGCTGACCAAAGCGCAGTACACCTCCATGGCGAAAATGCGCCTGCTGCAGCCGAAGATTCAGGCGATGCGCGAGCGTCTGGGCGACGATAAGCAACGCATGAGCCAGGAGATGATGGCGCTGTACAAAGCGGAGAAAGTAAACCCGCTGGGCGGCTGCTTCCCGCTGCTCATCCAGATGCCAATCTTCCTTGCGCTGTACTACATGCTGATGGGCTCGGTGGAACTGCGTCACGCGCCGTTCGCGCTGTGGATCCACGACCTTTCCGCGCAGGACCCGTACTACATTCTGCCGATCCTGATGGGCGCGACCATGTTCTTCATCCAGAAGATGTCGCCGACCACCGTGACCGACCCGATGCAGCAGAAGATCATGACCTTTATGCCGGTCATCTTTACGGTCTTCTTCCTGTGGTTCCCGTCCGGTCTGGTGCTGTACTATATCGTCAGCAACCTGGTGACCATCCTTCAGCAGCAGCTGATCTACCGCGGTCTGGAAAAACGCGGTCTGCACAGCCGCGAGAAGAAGAAGAAAGCCTGATTCGTCAGGGCAACGCTAAAATGGAAGGCGGTCTGATGACCGCCTTTTTCTTTACGTGGGGCAGAGAAAACGCCCCGCCAGACAGAGTGACAGAAAGACCATGAGCCATAACGACACTATTGTCGCCCAGGCGACGCCTCCCGGACGCGGCGGCGTGGGCATTCTTCGCGTCTCCGGCCAACAGGCGCGGGACGTGGCGCAGGCCGTGCTCGGCAAGCTGCCGAAAGCGCGCTATGCCGATTATCTGCCATTTAAAGACGCGGACGGTACCGCGCTCGATCAGGGCATCGCGCTGTGGTTCCCTGGCCCGAACTCCTTTACCGGTGAAGATGTGCTGGAGCTGCAGGGTCACGGCGGCCCGGTGATTCTGGATCTGCTGTTAAAGCGCATCCTCACCCTGTCCGGCGTGCGTATCGCACGGCCCGGCGAATTCTCCGAGCGGGCGTTTCTCAACGACAAGCTCGATCTCGCCCAGGCGGAAGCCATCGCCGATCTGATTGACGCCAGCTCTGAACAGGCGGCGCGCTCGGCGCTGAACTCGCTACAGGGCGCATTCTCCGCGCGCGTGAACCATCTGGTCGAAGCGCTGACGCACCTGCGCATTTTTGTCGAAGCGGCTATCGATTTCCCCGATGAAGAGATCGACTTTCTCTCCGACGGCAAAATCGAGGCGCAGCTTAACGAGGTCATCGGCGATCTCGACGCGGTACGCGCCGAAGCGCGTCAGGGCAGCCTGCTGCGCGAAGGGATGAAAGTGGTGATTGCAGGTCGTCCGAACGCGGGCAAATCGAGCCTGCTGAACGCGCTGGCGGGCCGCGAGGCGGCGATTGTGACGGATATTGCGGGCACCACCCGCGACGTGCTGCGCGAACATATTCATATCGACGGTATGCCGCTGCACATCATCGATACCGCCGGTCTGCGCGAGGCGAGCGACGAAGTGGAGCGCATCGGCATTGAGCGCGCCTGGCAGGAAATCGAACAGGCCGACCGCGTACTGTTTATGGTTGACGGTACGACGACCGACGCCACCGACCCGGCGCAAATCTGGCCCGATTTTATCGCCCGTCTGCCCGCGAAACTGCCGATCACCGTGGTGCGTAATAAAGCGGACGTCACCGGCGAACAGCCCGGCATAAGCGAAGTGAATGGTCACTCACTTATCCGCCTTTCGGCGCGCACGAATGAGGGCGTGGACGTGCTGCGCAATCATCTGAAGCAAAGCATGGGGTTTGATACCAGCATGGAAGGCGGCTTCCTGGCCCGCCGTCGTCATCTCCAGGCACTGGAAGACGCGGCGAATCACTTGCAGCAGGGCAAAGCGCAGTTGCTTGGCGCATGGGCTGGCGAACTGCTGGCCGAAGAGCTGCGTCTGGCGCAGCAGGCGCTAAGCGAGATAACCGGCGAATTTACCTCCGACGACCTGCTCGGCCGTATTTTCTCCAGCTTCTGTATTGGTAAGTAACGCCCGCTTCGCCTGAGCAAGTAAGCATCCACTAACCCACCTTAATACTTGATAAGGTGGGTTTTTATTTATAAAGAGCAGTAATACAGCATGGCATCCTAAAAGGTGAATCAACCTTCGTTTATCACTTTAGAAGCCGCCACCGCTATCTTTTCGCACAGCGCGGTATGTCCTGATGGGCATTGCGTTTTAGCGGTATCGCTCACCTTTTGCAGATCGTCTGAGCCGAGCGTGGAGTCGATATGACTCAGCACCCAACGTTCAAAAGGTGCGCTACGTTTTCCCAGTGCATCTAAAGCCGGTAATTCGCTCCAGCGATCAACCAAAAGACGAATTATCGCTTCAGAATAGCCTTCACCAATACTTCCCTCATCACATGGCAAGTAATTCCTGTAACTCTCATAAACCTCTGCCCATGTTTTAAGGTTATCTACTGCGTTTTCTGCCGCTTCTGCTTTCTCTTTAGAACATTCACGGCTCTGCGCTAAGGGGCAAACAAAGATTGCCAGCAGGAAAAACAGGGCTGCTTTTTTCATATGATGTGCACCCTCACTGCACGGTAAAACTCCTTTCCTGAATAACGAAACTTACAACCAACCGGCTTTGCAAAATGTAACTTATTTTCCCGCCAGTAACGTTAATTATTGGCAGGAATATCAACCTGATTGCGCTTCATAAAATGAATATCCGGACGCCGCGATAACCGGGTTTTCAACCACCGATGTTATTAACCAGCAGCATGGTTCAGGCAAAAAAAGAACGGCATTGTCAGCCGTTCTCCGTGAATTTTTCCGTGGCGCTTCTTCTCACCGCAGCACCACGCTTTTTATATCAGCAGCCGCAGCTGATCGGCGTACCGTCGCGGCCCTGATGGCCTTCGGTGGCGTAACCATCGCGTTTCCACCAGTCCAGCCCGCCGATAAGCTCTTTTACCTGAAAACCCAGCGTCAGCAGTTTCATCGCGGTTTTGGTCGAGCCGTTACAGCCGATGCCATCGCAATAGCAGATATAGACTTTAGATTTATCCAGCTCCGCGGTGTTGTTAAAACACAGCGCTTTATGCGGCAGGTTAATCGCGCCTGGAATATGCTCGCGCTGGTACGCCTCTTCACTACGGCCATCCACGACGACAATATTTTCCCCGGCATTAAGCGCGAGATAGAGATCCCATGAATCGGCTTCAAAGGAGAGTTTTTTTTGGTAATACGCCAGTTGCTCAAGGTTTGACATAAATTCCTCGTGTCGTCAGATGGGTAATGGTGAAGCGCCAGTCAGCGCACTGGGCGATGTCATATCGTCTCCGGTACGGGCTGATAAGCGATAAAGCCCTGGCGCGTCACCTGCCAGAGTCGAAAATGGCCTGGGCGGCTCTCGCGCCGCGCATCGAAACGCAGCGGCCCCAGTACCGTTCGGGCGGGGATATGCGGAAACGCCGCCGCCGTCTGGATAGCCGCCAGCGTTTCCCACAGGTACGCGCCTGGCTCACCGCCCCAGCGTCGCTGCCAGGTCTGGCGTACCAAATGGGCTATCTCACCAACAGGGTGCGGACTAATGCCCGCAATCAGGATCTCGTGCTGATTAGGATCGATACCGTGCGCCAGCAAATCCGGCACCAGCGCGGGTGAGCCCGCGTCGCCTGTCAGAATCAACCGCCCGGGCAGTTCAATATGCGCCCAGCGAATGGCATAGCGAACCGACGCGGCGTAGCGGCCTGTAAATATCCGTGTCGGACCATAGGGCGTAATCGGCAGCGCTGCCGCCAGTTGTTCTGATACGCTGATGCCATGCAGCGAGCCGTCATGTTCAGGTGTAGCGACCTGCCACTGCGCCTGACTGACCTGTTCTTTCAGCCATGCGACATAGTCGGCGTCGTTATCGCAGAGCCGCCATGTCGTTTCGTTGCGCGTCAGATGGCTGGCAGTCGCGGCGGGCAGAAACAGCGGCACGCCGTGTCTGGCGTATTCGGGCGCGGCGGCCGCCGCCGCGGAAGAGACATAATGCCCGACGACAGCGTCCGCCCCCCAGGCCGCTATCTCCCGCGCAGCGCGCAGCGCGCCCTCCCGACTGCCGCCGTCGTCAAACAGTCTGATCTGCGCCTCTTTTACCAGCTGTCCATGTCTGGCGAGCACTACGGCACGTAAAAAAGTATGCGCATGCACAGAAAATTTCGGATCAAGGCAGGCCACGCAGGCAATACGTTTCATTAATAGCGTCGATCCTTTGTCCGTGCGCCGAAGCGGTGAATTACCCAAAAAGAAAATGGCTGGCGAGCACCTGACAGATAACACCCACCACCACACTGACAATTAAATTCTTCGTAAACCAGGCAGTGAATACGACGGGCAACGCCGCCAGGACGCTGGCGTTATATAAACTGAACCCCGCGTTTTGCGGAAAACACAGCGCCGGGATCGTAATGCTGGAAATCACCGCGGCCGGAATGTACTCAATCACCGCGTTAATAAAGCGCGGCGTGCGCTCCGGGCTTAAATGCAGCGGGATTAGACGAATCGCAAACGTCACCGCCATCATTGAGAAGATGACAATCAGGAGGAAGATTTCTTGAGACATACGCCGACTCCGCAACCGACCGCCGTCGCCACAAAGACGTTCAACGGTGAAATATGGATAAAGTTCATACCGATCGTGGTCGCAACAGAGACCAGCGCGACGATGCGCTTACCGGTGGTATTACAGAGCGCGACCAGCACGAACAGCATCATGGCCGTGAGCGCGTAGTCGAGTTTGAAGCTGATGAATTTCGCCAGATACTCAGACGCCACCGCCCCCGCAAAGCCGCCCACCACCCACGACACATGGCAAAAGGCATTGAAGCTCAGCAGATAACTCGCCGTCGTCGCGATACGGCTCTCCAGGCGCTGGCTGTGCATTGCGAAGGATTCATCGGTAAGCCCGAAGGCGTAGAGCGATTTTTTCAGCCCGGCCATGCCAATAGGGCCGAGTTTCTTCGACATATACATCGACATCAAAATATGTCGGGAATTGATAAGCAGTGTCGAGAGCACAATGGGCAGCAGTGACGCGCCCGAAGTGAGCAGCGTCAGCGCGGCGAATTGCGCCGTTCCCGCATAGACAAACAGGCACATCGCCGCCGGGAACCAGACCGGCAGACCGGCGTTGATGCACATGACGCCGAAGACAAACGCGACGACGAAATACCCCGCCATAATCGGCGAGGCATTCAACAGGCTTTCTTTAAGATCGCTACGCTCGGCGTAATTCAGGTTTTTTAAAGATCCAGTTCGCACGTCGTTTCTCCTGTGGTCGGTTGAAAACCCTGGGAACGCCAGAATTTGAACGCGACCTGGTTTTTATCTTCAATAAACAAAAAGACACGTTTAATACCGCTCAGATAAAAATCATTCAGAATGGTTTTTGTCAGTACCGTACCTATTTTGTTATTCCTGAAAATAGGCGAAATCGCGATGTGATTTAGCGTGGCGCGTGTGCCGAGCATACCGCCAATAATAGCGCCCACCAGGACGCCATTCTGGTCTTTCGCTAAATAACAGCGGGCATTTTCTGCCGCGACAATTTTGCGAATATGTTCTTCATCCTGCCATTCACAAAAAGCCACCTCTTTAAAGAATTTTAAAAAGCTGACAATATCGCAGGCATCGTTAATAGTCGCTTTAGAAATGACTAACCCATCCGGTGCCGTGTTTTTTTCAACGTCCGAAGAAACAAGCTGGAGTTTATTTGATGATATCATATTCCGTCCCCGGTCTTGAAAACGAAACGGCGATTATCTGACGAAAGCCCATCGCGTCTTCTGTCGGGTTAAACGCGCTGGTCACGTAATGCAGCATTTCGCGATCGAGGAAAAAGGTGGTGTCGAGAATATTGCGATAGGTACCGGAATCCACCAGCGTGCCGTCTTTCTTAAAGACCTGGCTCATGGCGCCTTCAACGTTATGACGGCCCCAGAAGTGAACGCCGCTGAACGGATAGCCGTCGCAGTGGATGCCTTCTGGCGTGATTTCCAGTTCACAGCCAGGTTTAATTTCAATGCGGATTTGATGAATCTGGCACTGCCAGACTTCATTATGCAATTCCGGCGGCAGCACTTCTTTATAGACGTTGAAATCCAGCTCCACCAGCGCACGTAATACCGGTGAATGTAATACCTCAGTGGTAATATCATCAAAGTGACGTTCAATACCACCAACATATTTATTATTCTCGACCGATTGTTCATACGCGCGATGGCCGAGCGGCGTTAGCGTTTTAGTAACCGGGTTGTAATCAAAATCGCTGTAACGGCGATAACGCGTTCCGCGATCGGCCTGACCATAGAATTTATCAATGCCCATCGTTTCCCAGCTTTGCGTGAATTTAACGAAGTCGCTAAATCCACCCGTCAGTGAGAAATCTAAACCCAGAACATTTACCGCTTTATTTTTTCTCAGGTCATCGCCGATGTTTTTATTGAGCTGTAACATATATTCTATATTCATCCAGGGTTGGTAGGGAGGTTTTGTGTTAAACTACCAGTTAATTAAGTTATTTATATTCAATTCTTTTTCAGTCACCTTAATAATCATTTTAAGCAAGCCGTTTTGAGGTCTTTCTGACCGAAAAAACCGGCTTTGTTGAATAAATCGAACTTTTGCTGAGTTGAAGGATCAGATCACGCATCTTCCCGACAACGCAGACCGTTCCGTGGCAAAGCAAAAGTTCAAAATCACCAACTGGCCCACCTACAATAAAGCCCTCATCAACCGTGGCTCCATAACTTTCTGGCTGGATGATGAAGCTATTCAGGCCTGGTATGAGTCGGCAACGCCTTCATCACGGGGAAGACCTCAGCGCTATTCTGATCTCGCCATCACCACCGTTCTGGTCATTAAACGCGTGTTCAGGTTGACCCTGCGGGCTGCACAGGGTTTTATTGATTCCATTTTTACACTGATGAATGTTCCGTTGCGCTGCCCGGATTACACCAGTGTCAGCAAGCGCGCAAAGTCGGTTAATGTCAGTTTCAAAACGCCCACCCGGGGTGAAATCGCGCATCTGGTGATTGATTCCACCGGGCTGAAGGTCTTTGGTGAAGGCGAATGGAAAGTCAAAAAACATGGCCAGGAACGCCGCCGTATCTGGCGAAAGTTGCATCTGGCAGTTGACAGCAACACACATGAAATCATCTGTGCAGACCTGTCGCTGAACAATGTGACGGACTCAGAAGCCTTCCCGGGTCTTATCCGGCAGACTCACAGAAAAATCAGGGCAGCATCGGCAGACGGCGCTTACGACACCCGGCTCTGTCACGATGAACTGCGGCGTAAGAAAATCAGCGCGCTTATCCCGCCCCGAAAAGGCGCGGGTTACTGGCCCGGTGAATATGCAGACCGTAACCGTGCTGTTGCGAATCAGCGGCTGACCGGGAGTAATGCGCGGTGGAAATGGACAACAGATTATAACCGTCGCTCGATAGCGGAAACGGCGATGTACCGGGTAAAACAGCTGTTCGGAGGTTCACTGACACTGCGTGACTACGATGGTCAGGTTGCAGAGGCTATGGCCCTGGTACGAGCGCTGAACAAAATGACGAAAGCAGGTATGCCTGAAAGCGTGCGTATTGCCTGAAAACACAACCCGCTACGGGGGAGACTTACCCGAAATCTGATTTATTCAACAAAGCCGAAAAAACCAGCAAAACCGGAGTTTTCGGTCAGCGTAATGTCCGCGTATCAATTGATAATTCTTATGGCGGTTGATATAAAGGAAAGACCGGCACGTCATGGGGTGACATATGGATATTAAGGTTTTGAGGAATCTGCTAAAAACCGCGCAGATGGGTTCGCTAACCTGTGCCGCGGAAGAGGCGAATATCACTATTCAGGCGCTGGCGGCGCAACTTAACAAAGCGGAAGAATATTTTGGTTTTAAAATATTTAATCGCAATAATAAAGGCGTGGTACTAACGTCTGAGGGTAAGGATTTACTGCCCTATATTATGAATGTCGTCAAAACTTCCGAGCACCTGCGCCTCAAAGCCGAACAGCTTAAGAAAAGCACGACAACGCCCATTCGCATCGCACTCAACAGTACCTTCTCTGTCGATACTAATAAGAAAATCATCAACTTCATGATCGACAAACTGAGCGACTACAGCGTAATTTTCAGCACGTCGGAATCACCGGAAAATCTGGTGAAAATCGCCAAAGACGAAACGGACATCGCAGTGGTATTGGGTGGGAACGTGCCGCCCGGCTTCTACAGCATCAAATTAACCGGGCTGAATATTAAAGTGATTGCCGCCTGCTCGGCAGAAAGCGCCGCCGCCGCCACCACGCTGGTGCAACCGCTGGCGGAATGCCCGTACTCCGCGAGCTTTGATAAATTTACCGCCCGGCATAAGCCGCTCCTGCAGGAGGCCAGCGTGATTTTCTCCGGCAGTGAGCTGATTACCGTTTCCCTGATGAAGAGTTTCAGCAGCATCGGGATTATTTCTCAGGATCTGGCGCAGGCGAACGGCCTGAATATCTTGCCGGGCTTTGAAGATGTGCTTGATGTGCATCTGATAATGAAAGAACCGATTCTGACCGAGCATGATCTGGAATCGTTCTATAACAATGTGGTGCATCTGCCAGAGATCCCGCTGACCGCATAAACGGTTCTGCCACAGCCCTGAGAGCGCAGGATCGCGCTTTTATAACGGTGTGTTGCCCCTGGCCATGTGATAATTTTGTAAAAGTCCGTACAGAGTACTTTTCAGCGTCCGCATTAGGCATTAAAACCTAAACACTATCGGGCTGATGAGTTGCAGATTATGCATTTATCATTTCGATAATTACCCGTTAGTGACCATTATCACGGAGCGAAAAATGGCAACGCATTTTGCAAGAAGGACGCTTGGCCCCGAACTCAGCATCTCCCCCAGGCTCTCAGCCGACGCGCTGAAAGCCTCGCAACACCTGCCGGAGCACCGCCGCAGCCGTTTTCTGGCGTCGCGCTCGCTGCTGGCCGAGCTGGTATTTATGCTCTATGGCATTCCTGTGCTGCCGGAAATCGTGGTCAACGAGCAGGGCCGCCCGCGCTTTACCGACCCAGGCCTTGCGGACTTCTCTCTCGCCCATACCGGCAATATGCTGGGTGTGGCGATTACCACCGAAGGCTGTTGTGGGCTGGATATGGAACTACAGCCCGCCACTCGCACGTTTACGCACCCTCTCGCACCGCAAACCGGCCATACGCTTAGCAAAAATGAAACCATCTGGGTGGATAATCAAAATGACCCGCTGGAAGCGCGTACCCAGCTGGTGACGCTGCGCCGCAGCCTGCTGAAGCTGACAGGCCAGCAGAATGATGACGGTCAGCATTTCCAGCTGTTGCCAGGTGCCGGCAAACTGCGCGTGGCGCAATTTCCGCATGTGGAAGCGGCGTGCGATGCTGAAGACGTATTAATCTGGACAGTGGCGGTATCGCCCGCTATTGAAAAGCTGTATCTGTGGGAATATGACAGCATACAGGGCTGGCGCAGCCTGCCGGATATGCGTAAACGCAGCACCAGCCCGGATACGCGTCTGATGCGCTTTACCAGTCTGCCCTCGGAAAAAGCGATGAGTATTAACTAAGCTTTGACACGCCCGGAGGTTTCAATGTCTGACACGCTTAAGGTAGTAACGCTGATTGGCAGCCTGCGCAAAGGCTCCTTTAACGCGATGGTCGCACGCACGTTGCCAAAACTGGCCCCCGCCGGTATGACGGTGGACGAGCTGCCCTCGATTCGCGACATCCCGATTTATGACGCCGATATCCAGCAGGAAGAAGGCTTTCCGCAGACAGTGGAAGCGATAGCCGCGCAGATCCGCGAAGCAGACGGCGTGGTGATTGTGACGCCGGAGTATAACTATTCGGTGCCGGGCGGGCTGAAGAACGCCATTGACTGGCTGTCGCGCCTGCCCGACCAGCCGCTCGCGGGCAAGCCGGTGCTTATTCAGACCAGCTCAATGGGCGCGATTGGCGGCGCGCGCTGCCAGTATCATCTGCGACAGATTCTGGTGTTCCTCGATGCGATGGTGATGAACAAACCGGAGTTTATGGGCGGGGCGATTCAGAACAAAGTCGATACACAGACCGGCGAAGTGGTGGACCAAAGCACGCTGGATCACCTGACCGGCCAGTTGACCGCGTTTGCGGAGTACATCAAGCGGGTGCGCCGCGAATAATAAAAAGGCCAGCGATTCGCTGGCCTTTTTGATTAATGCGCGTCGATAAAGACGATTTTCAGCAGGAACAGCAGCGCCACAACCAGCACACAGGCGTTCAGATCGCGCAGGCGACCGGTGAAAATCTTCATCACGCAGTAAGAGATAAAGCCCAGCGCGATACCTTCAGTAATCGAGAAGCTAAACGGCATCATGACGGCGGTGATAAACGCCGGCACCGCTTCGGTCAGGTCATCCCACTTCACGCGCGACAGGCTGGACGTCATCAGCACGCCCACGTAAATCAGCGCGCCCGCAGCGGCGTAAGGCGGCACCATGCCCGCCAGCGGCGAGAGGAAAATCACCAGCAGGAACAGCAGGCCGACCACGACCGCGGTAAGGCCGGTGCGCCCGCCAATGGAGACGCCAGATGAGGATTCGATATAAGCGGTTACGGACGACGTTCCGATAAACGAGCCCGCCACCGACGAAATGCTGTCCACATACAGCGCCTGCTTCATGCGCGGGAATTTGCCGCTTTCATCGGCAAGGCCGGCCTTGTCGGTCACGCCAATCAGCGTGCCGGAGGAGTCGAACAGGTTGACCAGCATAAACGAGAAAATTACGCCCGCGAGGCCGATATCCAGCGAGCCCGCGAGGTCAACATGGCCCAGCACCGTCATTACGCTCGGTGGCTCTGACACCACGCCTTTGAAATGCACATCGCCAAACGCGAGGCCCAGCAGTGTGGTCACAATGATAGAGACCAGCACCGCCGCGTGAATGTTGCGGGAGGCGAGAATAGCGATGATAAAGAAGCCCAGCACGCCAAGCAGCGTGGTGTGGGAGGTGAGATTACCGATAGCCACCAGCGTTTCCGGGTTCGCGACGATAACGCCCGCGTTTTTAAGCCCCATCATGCCGATAAACAGGCCGATACCGCTGGTGATCCCGATACGCAGGCTCACCGGAATATTGGCAATCATCCAGTAGCGCACGCGGAAAATGGTCAGCAGCAGCAGGCCGACAGCGCCCCAGAAAATCGCGCCCATCCCTACCTGCCAGGAAAGCCCCATCGCGCCAACCACCACAAACGCGAAGAAGGCGTTCAGGCCCATCGCCGGTGCCAGCGCAACGGGCAGATTCGCCAGCAGGCCCATCAGAATGCTGCCAAACGCGGCGATAAGACAGGTCGTTACGAAGACTGCACTGGTGTCCATGCCAGCCGCGCCAAGGATCTGCGGGTTTACAAAAACGATATACACCATCGTCAGGAAGGTCGTTACGCCTGCGATCACCTCGGTGCGGGCCGTGGTGCCGTGCGCGCGTAATTTAAATACGCGCTCAAGCAATCCCTGCTCTTCGGCCTGGGACGTCTGTTGTTGGCTCATTCTTTAATTCCGTACAAGGAGGGGAAAAATTCGTCGCTATCCTATACCAAAAAGGCCCGATATTGACGGTCGTCACACACTTTTTTTCATTGAATTTGCTTATACGGCATCGATTGCGTGACGCAAAGCGCTTAGAGTAATCGTTCAACTTGCAACAACAGGAAACGGCATGTCCCGAATTGAAGCGGTATTTTTCGACTGCGACGGTACGCTGGTGGATAGCGAAGTGATCTGCTCCCGCGCCTATGTACATATGTTCGCAAGGGCAGGCATTACGCTTGAACTGGAAGAGGTGTTTAAGCGCTTTAAGGGCGTAAAGCTCTACGAAATCATTGATACTATCAATGCTGAATATGGCGTGCAGCTGGAGAAAGCCGAGCTTGAGCCGGTCTACCGCGCGGAAGTGGCGCGCCTTTTTGACGCGGAGCTCAAAGAGATCGTGGGTGCCGCGGCGCTGCTTGAGAAAATGGCGGTGCCGATGTGTATCGTCTCGAACGGCCCGGTGAGCAAAATGCAGCAGTCGCTCGGCAAAACCGGGATGCTGCGCTATTTCACCGATAAACTCTTCAGCGGCTACGATATTCAGCGCTGGAAACCCGACCCGGCGTTAATGCATTTTGCCGCCGATGCGATGCAGGTGAATGTGGAGCGCTGCATTCTGGTGGATGATTCCGCCGCCGGCGCAAAGGCAGGCATCGTCGCCGGGATGCAGGTGTATTATTTCTGTGCCGATCCGCATAACCCGCCGCTGGAGCATCCGAATGTGACGGTGTTTACCGATTTAGCGCAACTGCCGGATTTATGGCGGGCTCGCGGCTGGGATGTGACGCGCTGATCTGCAGGTGGTGACGGCGGGTGCGCTTCGCTTACCCGCCCTACGGTGTGGATACAGAATTTTGTAGGGTGGGTAAGCGCAGCGCACCCACCTGTGCAGGGATGCAGAATTTTTGTAGGGTGGGTAAGCGCCAGCGCGCCCACCTTTGACAACTCGCCCCTACCACCCCACATCAACCACCATTAAAAAATCTTCTGCACCCACTCGGCATAGGCCGGGCGCCATACGGCCATTTCATGGCCGAGCCCCGGATAAACGTGGTAATCAAATTTCACGCCGTCGCGCTCAAGCTCGGTTTTCAACCCGGCGATATCCCGGCCCGTCACGCTGTCTTTATCGCCCACCACCAGCGTAAAGTTACGCAACTGGCTGTTCACCTCGTCCGCGCGGGAGAGCTGTTTCGTCACGTCGTCATTCGGCACCGTGGCGGTGGTCACGCCGCTCAACGACGCCAGCCAGCCGAAGCTTTGCAGGTGCGTCATGCCTGACACCAGCGCCTGGTAGCCGCCCTGCGACAGCCCCGCCAGCGCGCGCCCCTGCGCATCCTGACGCACGTTAAATCGCTGCCCGATCAGCGGAATGATATCGTTCATCAGCTCTTTATCCGCCGCGCGGGCGTTAATCGGGTAGAAATCTTTGCGACGTTCGGCGGGCGGAAAATTCTCCGGCACCGCGTCGGCGATATCCGTTTCGGTATCCGGGATAACCACCAGCATTGGTTTAATTTTTCCCTCCGCCAGCAGGTTATCCATCATCTGCGGGATACGGCCCTGGGTAACGGCGGAAAGCCCGGTATCGCCAAAGCCGTGATAGAAGTAGAGCACCGGCAGCGGCTCACTTTCACGGCTGTAGCCCGGCGGCGTCCAGACGTACACCCGCCGCTCCGATTTCAGCGCGCCGGAGTGGTACGTCAGCGTGCGCAGATCGCCGTGCGGCACCGCCCGGTCATCAATAATGCTGCCCGGTACCAGAATCAGCGAGATATTCGGCTGGCGCTGCGGTTTCACATACGGATTGCCGGTATCGATGGAGCGAAACCCGTCAACGTCAAAAAAATACTCGTGCAGATCCGGCGTCATCGGCGCGCTCTTCCAGCTCCAGACGCCGTTCGCCTCTTTGCGCATCTCATGGGACACCTGGCTGTCCGCCGTCGCGCCGAGCACGACCGCCACGCGCTTCGACTGGGGCGCGAACAGGCGGAAGGTAATGGATTTATCGGGATTCACCTGCGTGATGTAATGGCTGACCGGAATAGACGGATCGGGTGCCGGCAGCGGCGCGCTGAAGGCGGATAAACTGGCGCAACCAATCACGGCTGCCATCGCGAGAGCGGTACGGGAAGGTAATTTCACGGATTTATCCTTTTATAACGTGCTCGGTAACCCCTTATAGTATTGAGTAAAATCCGCAAAAGGGGCGACGCGCGCCCCAAAATTGCCCTCGCGCGTGGCGAGGGCGACAGACTTATTCTTTCGGATCTTTACCGGCGAGCAGTTTATCCAGCTCGTCGCCGCCCACGTGGCGGAAATCCTGGCCCTTCACGAAATAGAAAATGTATTCGCAGATATTCTGGCAGCGGTCGCCGATACGCTCGATAGATCGGGCGCAGAAGAGCGCGGTCAGAACGCTCGGAATGGTGCGGGAATCTTCCATCATATAGGTCATCAGCTGACGCACGATGCCTTCATATTCCTGGTCGACTTTTTTATCTTCGCGATAGATACGTACCGCTTCATCGAGATCCATACGCGCGAAGGCGTCCAGCACGTCATGCAGCATCTGTACGGTATGGCGGCCAAGCGACTCCAGGCTCACCAGCAGCGGCTGGTGCTGGTGCGAGAATTTCTCAAGCGCGGTGCGGCAGATTTTATCCGCCACGTCGCCGATACGCTCCAGCTCCGCGATGGTTTTAATGATGGCCATCACCAGACGCAGATCGCTCGCGGTCGGCTGGCGCTTGGCGATGATGCGCACGCAGGCTTCATCGATCGCCACTTCCATCATGTTGACCTTTTTATCGCCGTCGATAACGCGTTTGGCCAGTTCGCTGTCCTGGTTGTGCATGGCGGTGATCGCATCGGAGAGCTGCTGCTCCACCAGCCCGCCCATGGTCATCACCTGGGTGCGAATGTATTCCAGCTCAGCGTTGAACTGACCGGAAATATGTTTATTCAGATTCAGATTATCCATTTAGCACTCCACATGCCCGATAAATTCAAAAGCGGCCCACATGAGAAATCCGGGCATATCAACCGTAGCGACCGGTAATATAGTCTTCGGTCTGTTTCATTTTCGGCTTGGTGAAGAGATCGTCGGTGTTGCTGTACTCGATCAGCTCGCCAAGGTACATAAACGCCGTGTGATCGGAACAGCGCGCCGCCTGCTGCATGTTGTGCGTCACGATAACCACGGTGTAATCCTGCTTAAGCTCGGTAATGAGCTCTTCGATACGGCCCGTGGAGATCGGATCCAGCGCCGAACACGGTTCGTCCAGCAGCAGCACTTCCGGACGGATAGCGATGCCGCGGGCGATACACAGACGCTGCTGCTGACCACCGGAGAGAGAGTACCCGCTCTGGTGCAGTTTATCCTTGGTTTCGTTCCATAATGCGGCTTTGGTCAACGCCCACTGCACGCGTTCGTCCATATCGGCGCGGGAGAGTTTCTCAAACAGACGCACGCCAAACGCGATGTTGTCGTAAATTGACATCGGGAAAGGCGTCGGCTTCTGGAACACCATGCCCACTTTCGCGCGCAGCAGCGCGATATCCTGGGAGTGGTTCAGAATGTTTTCGCCATCCAGCAGGATTTCGCCTTCCGCGCGCTGCTCCGGGTAGAGCTCAAACATTTTGTTGAAGGTACGCAGCAGCGTGGATTTACCGCAACCAGACGGGCCGATAAACGCGGTCACTTCGTTTTTGGCGATATCCAGGCTGATGTTTTTCAGGGCATGGAATTTCCCGTAGTAAAAGTTCAAATCGCGAACCTGAATCTTGCCCGGGGCCTTATTAACCATACTCATCTCAATCGTTTTCCTTATCCGGCGTCGCAAAATGCCACGCCGTCAAAAAATTAACCGTGTTTACGTTTGGCGAACAGCACGCGCGCCAGGATGTTCAGCAGCAGTACGCAAAGGGTGATAATCAGCACGCCTGCCCAGGCCAGCTGTTGCCATTCGGCAAACGGGCTCATGGCGAATTTGAAAATCGTCACCGGCAGGTTGGCGATAGGCTGCATCATGTCCGTGCTCCAGAACTGGTTGGAGAGCGCGGTAAAGAGCAGCGGCGCGGTTTCGCCCGCGATACGCGCGACCGCCAGCAGCACGCCGGTCAGGATGCCCGACACAGAAGCTTTAAGCGTAATGGCGGAGATCATCTTCCATTTCGGCGTGCCGAGCGCGTAGGCCGCTTCACGCAGGCTGTCCGGCACCAGCTTGAGCATGTTCTCGGTGGTGCGGATAACAATCGGCACCTGCAACAGCGCCAGCGCAATCACGCCCGCCCAGCCGGAGAAGTGTTCCATCTGCGCCACCACGATGGTGTAGACGAACAGCCCGACGACGATAGACGGCGCAGAAAGCAGAATGTCGTTAATAAAGCGGATGATTTCCGCGAGAAACGACTTGCGGCCATATTCCGCGAGGTAGATACCCGCCATGATGCCAAGCGGCGTACCAATAACCGTCGCCCACAGGATCAGCAGCCCGCTGCCTGCCAGCGCATTCGCAAGGCCGCCACCGGCGGTGTTCGGCGGCGGCGTCATCTCGGTAAAGAGCGCCAGCGACATGCCGTCAAACCCGCGCGATACCGTGGAGATTAAGATCCAGATAAGCCAGAACAGGCCGAACGCCATCGTCGCCATAGAGAGCGTGAGGGCGATGCGGTTTTTCATGCGGCGCTTCGCCTGCATTTTGCGGCGGGATTCCGCAAGCTCCGTGGTGTTTTGCAGTTCCATCGTCGCCATTAGCGCGCCCCCTCGTTTTTCGCCAGACGCATAATCATCAGCCTGGAGATAGCCAGCACGATAAAGGTGATCACAAAGAGGATCAGGCCCAGCTCCATCAGCGCCGCCACGTGCAGCCCAGATTCGGCTTCGGCGAACTCATTAGCCAGCGCCGAGGTGATGCTGTTGCCTGGCATGTAGAGCGACGGGCTGTCGAGCTGGTAGGTGTTGCCGATGATAAATGTGACCGCCATAGTTTCGCCGAGCGCGCGGCCAAGGCCGAGCATAACGCCGCCAATCACCCCGTTTTTGGTGAACGGCAGGACGATGCGCCAGATAACTTCCCAGGTGGTGCAGCCGATGCCGTAAGCCGACTCTTTCATCATCACCGGGGTCTGTTCGAATACATCACGCATAACCGCGGCGATGTATGGAATGATCATGATGGCGAGAATGACGCCCGCCGCCAGGATGCCGATACCGAACGCCGGGCCTGAAAAGAGCGCGCCGATAAACGGGATCGCAGAAAGGACGTTGCCGACCGGCTCCTGGAAATAGGTCGCGAACAGCGGGGCGAAGATAAACAGCCCCCACATGCCGTACACGATACTCGGGATAGCCGCCAGCAGTTCAATGGCGATACCCAGCGGGCGTTTCAGCCAGCCAGGCGCCAGCTCCGTCAGGAACAGCGCAATGCCGAAGCTCACGGGAACCGCTATCAGCAGCGCGATAAACGAGGTCACCAGCGTGCCGTAAATCGGCACCAGCCCGCCGTAGATATCGTTAGGGGCGTCCCACTCTTTGGTCCAGAGGAAAGAAAAACCAAATTTCTGGATGCTTGGCCAGGAGGAGAAAATAAGGGAGACGATAATGCCGCCCAGCAGCAATAGCACAATCAGCGCAGCCAGACGAACCAGCGCGCTGAAGATCATATCGCCCTTTTTACCGGGGGGGTTAAATACAGGCTTGGTGGCAGCCATATTTCACTCTTCAGTTAAACTCTGTTTTGAATGATGCCCGGCAGCGTGATGCGTACCGGGCCTACAAAAAACAGCATGTTACCGGATTTTTGTAGGGCGGATAAGCGAAGCGCCATCCGCCATCATCGGTAAATCTCGATCAATACAGCGCTTTGCCGCTGCTGTCTTTAACGTTGGTCTTCCATGCAGCGCGAACCTGCTCGACCACGCTGTCCGGCAGAGAGGCGTAATCCAGGTCGTTAGCCTGTTTCGCGCCTGACTTGTAGGCCCAGTCGAAGAACTTCAGCACTTCGGCGCCCTGCTCAGGTTTCTTCTGCTCTTTGTGAACCAGAATGAAGGTGGTGGAGGTGATTGGCCACGCGTCGTCGCCTTTCTGGTTGGTCAGGTCCTGCGCGAAGGATTTGCTCCAGTCAGCGCCTTTGGCGGCGTTGGCGAAGCTCTCTTCGGTCGGTGCGACCGGTTTGCCGTCAGCAGAAACCAGTTTGGTGTAGGTCAGGTTATTCTGCTTGGCGTAGGCGTATTCCACATAGCCGATAGAGCCCGGCAGACGCTGTACGAACGCGGCGATACCGTCGTTACCTTTACCGCCAAGACCGGTCGGCCAGTTAACGGTAGAGCCAGAGCCGATTTTGGATTTCCACTCGTCGTTCACTTTCGCAAGATAGCTGGTGAAGACGAAAGACGTACCGGAACCGTCAGCGCGGCGCACCACGGCGATGTTCTGAGAAGGCAGTTTTTTGCCCGGGTTCAGTTTGGCGATAGCCTCGTCATCCCACTTCTTGATTTTGCCAAGGTAGATGTCGCCCAGGGTTTTGCCATCCAGCACCAGCTCGCCAGACTTGAAGCCCGGCAGGTTAACCGCCAGCACCACGCCGCCGATCACGGTCGGGAACTGGAAAAGCCCTTCTTGCTGTAATTTTTCGTCAGAAAGCGGCGCGTCAGAAGCACCAAAATCAACCGTGTTAGCAATGATTTGTTTAACGCCACCGGAGGAGCCGATACCCTGGTAGTTTACCTTGTTACCCGTTTCTTTCTGGTAGGTATCCGCCCATTTGGCATACACCGGCGCCGGGAATGTTGCGCCCGCGCCAGTCAGACTTGCTGCCGCGAAAGCGGAAAAAGCGCTCAGAGATAAGGTCGCGGCGACAACAGTTGCGACGGTGGTACGCATAACTTTCATAATGTCTCCTGCTGGTGTTCGTAATTTATTGTTTCGTGGCTACGGTGAGCAAAGTAGGACAGTTTGGTGACAGATAAATGTACGAATTATGACAGTTTTATGACAATGAAAAAGATGCAGAAATGTCTTACTTAACTTTTTGAATATTAATGCTTTTATAATTCCGCAACCCGCCCGTCATTTATAAGGATAGCCGTAATGATAAAAAAAATGTCACTTTTCTCCGCAGCGTCATTACTTACTTTTTCATCAATAAGTTATGCAGCTCCGGTTCAACTGGATGACCACAGCACCCGTATTCACGGCGCGCCGGTGACGATATTTACCAGCGATGGCGTCGTGGCACCGTCTAACGTCGATATCTCGGATGTGGAAAAGGCCGTCGAGGCGTATAAGCGCAAAGAGCAAAACCGCTATTCGGACGACAGAAAAGATAGCGATCTGGAAAATCGCCTGCGGGCGCTGGAGCAGGAAAATGACAAGCTGTCCCGTGAACTGGACGATTTAAAAAGCAAGATTAAATAAGCGATGGGCTCCCTGTATGGCTTCAGGCAGGGAGCTTACTCCTTTTATCGGTCAGGCTCATTACGGTGTTTTGCCCGTTTTAAGGCGCGCTTTTCCGAAGGGCGCTGAAGGGCTTTGGTATGAGCGCGTCGCATTTTGTTCGCAAGACACCAGCGGCCCAGCCTGAACATCTCCTCACTGTTCATCATTCGCCATGCTGCCCACACCAGCAGCGCGCCCGCGCTCCAGCAGAGCCAGAACACACCGGAAAACGGCCACAGTATCAGGCCGGCAATCAGCGTCGCCAGGCTTAACGCCGCATGAAAAAACGCGCTGAAGAGAAACAGCTGCAAACCGCGATGTCGCCCTTTTTCTACCATCAACATCACGAGTATCAGCAACACCAGCCAGATAGCCCCTGAGAGTATCCACAGCACAGAAAAAGCGGGCCGCAGCGCGGCGAGATTGAGGACGGCACTCAATGCCATGGCATAGACGCACCCCACCGGCACTCGCCAGAAACGGCGCGAGCCGATGATGCGGACATCGGGCAGATCGTGGCGCTCGGCCATTTTAAGTTTGAGCTTATGCAGCCTGCGGTGGGCGATATCGTCATCCACCTCTGCGCTGTAGGTAATGAGCCGATAAAACCGCGTACCGGCGAGAAAGCGCTTTAGCGACATAACATCCCTTTGCGTGACGTTAAAAAAAAGAGGCTGCCTTCCGGCAACCTCTTCAGAGCATAACACGCGCGAGAACGCGTTATTCCACCGTAACGGATTTCGCCAGGTTACGCGGCTGGTCAACGTCGGTGCCTTTAATCAGCGCGACGTGATAGGCCAGCAGTTGCAGCGGAACCGTGTAGAAGATCGGCGCGATAACCTCTTCAACATGCGGCATCGGGATGATGTTCATGTTATCGCTGCTGGTGAAGCCGGCATCCTGATCGGCGAAGACATACAGCACGCCGCCACGGGCGCGAACTTCTTCGATGTTGGACTTCAGTTTTTCCAGCAGTTCGTTATTCGGCGCCACCACGATAACCGGCATATCGGCGTCAATCAGGGCCAGCGGGCCGTGCTTGAGCTCGCCTGCCGCATAGGCTTCGGCGTGAATGTAGGAGATCTCTTTGAGCTTCAGCGCGCCTTCCAGGGCGATCGGGTACTGATCGCCACGGCCCAGGAACAGCGCGTGGTGCTTGTCGGAGAAATCTTCCGCCAGCGCCTCGATGCGTTTGTCCTGAGAGAGCATCTGCTCGATACGGCTCGGCAGCGCCTGCAGGCCGTGAACGATATCGTGCTCAACGGCGGCATCCACGCCTTTCAGACGGCCCAGTTTCGCCACCAGCATCAGCAGAACGGTTAACTGGGTAGTGAACGCTTTGGTGGACGCCACGCCAATTTCCGTGCCGGCTTTGGTCATCAGCGCCAGCGACGATTCACGCACCAGCGATGAGCCCGGAACGTTACAGATGGCCAGCGAACCGAGATAACCGAGCTCTTTAGACAGACGCAGCGCCGCGAGGGTGTCTGCGGTTTCACCGGACTGCGACAGCGTGATCATCAGGCTGTTGCGGCGCACGGCGGATTTGCGATAGCGGAATTCCGAGGCGATTTCGACATCGCACGGCACGCCTGCCAGCGCTTCAAACCAGTAGCGAGAAACCATACCGGAGTTGTACGAGGTGCCACACGCGACAATCTGAATATGCTCAACTTTAGAGAGCAGTTCGTCGGCGTTCGGACCCAGCTCGCTTAAATCCACCTCGCCGTGGCTGATGCGCCCGGCCAGCGTGTTTTTAATCGCGTTCGGCTGCTCGTAGATCTCTTTTTGCATGTAGTGGCGGTAGATGCCTTTATCACCGGCGTCATACTGCACGTTAGATTCGATTTCCGGGCGGGAGACGCTTTCGCCCTGGGTGTTGAAAATCGCGACGGAGCGGCGGGTCACTTCGGCGATGTCGCCCTCTTCGAGGAAGATAAAGCGGCGGGTTACCGGCAGCAGCGCCAGTTGGTCGGAGGCGATGAAGTTTTCGCCCACGCCGAGGCCAATCACCAGCGGGCTGCCGGAACGGGCCGCCAGCAGAACGCTCGGATCGCGGTTATCCATAATGACGGTGCCGTAAGCGCCGCGCAGCTGAGGAATGGCGCGCAGCACCGCCTCACGCAGCGTACCGCCCTGCTCCAGCTCCCAGTGCACCAGGTGCGCGATCACTTCGGTGTCGGTTTCGGTGACGAATTCGTAGCCACGCGTTTTCAGCAGTTCGCGCAGCGGTTCGTGGTTTTCGATAATGCCGTTATGCACCACCACAATATGCCCGGAGACATGCGGGTGCGCGTTGCCTTCTGACGGTTCGCCGTGGGTCGCCCAGCGGGTGTGCGCGATACCCGTGCCGCCATGCAGCGGATGTTCTTCTGCCGCCTGAACCAGCATCTGTACTTTGCCCAGACGACGCAGACGGGTCATATGCCCCGCGCTGTCCACCACCGCGAGACCGGCGGAGTCATAGCCGCGGTACTCCAGACGACGCAAACCTTCGAGAAGGATTTCAGCAATATCACGTTGCGCTACAGCGCCAACAATTCCACACATAATTAATTTCCTGACAATGGCATTTCGCCATGCGTTGTCGCCGACCTGTATTTGCCCGTTTGCCGGGCTCCCCGAGCCTTGTAGAGAGTGGGGTTATTGTTTTGGTACTGCCTGTGGGCGGAAGATTATGTTATCCCCTCATCCCGAGTCTGCCGCAGGGCATGACTGCTCTGCGACCGACAAAACCGTATGGCGGGCAGATACAGCGCGCCCGCCATGAACATAACTTATTTTTTCTTCACCGGGCGACGCCAGCCCTGTTTGTGTACCTGCGGCACGCGGGTGAGCACCAGCTCGTTTTCCGCGATATTGCGCGTCACGGTGGTGCCTGCGGCGATGGTCGCGCCTTTCGCCACCGTCACCGGTGCCACCAGCTGGGTATCGGAGCCGACAAACACATCATCGCCAATGATGGTTTTGTGCTTGTTCGCGCCATCATAGTTACAGGTGATGGTGCCCGCGCCGATGTTAACGTTATCGCCGATTTCCGCGTCGCCGAGGTAGGTCAGGTGACCCGCTTTCGAGCCTTTACCCAGACGCGCTTTTTTCATCTCGACGAAGTTGCCGACATGCGCGCCTTCGAGAAGCTCCGCGCCCGGACGCAGACGCGCGAACGGCCCGATGGTACAGGCGGTATCCAGACGGGCGTCTTCCACCACGCTGTAAGGACTGATTTCGCAGTCGTCGCCGATGACGCTGTTTTTAATCACGCAGCCCGCGCCGATTTTCACGCGATTGCCCAGCACTACGTCGCCTTCAATAATGACGTTAGCGTCAATTTCGACATCGCGCCCGTGTTGCAGCGTGCCGCGCAGATCAAAACGCGCCGGGTCACGTAGCATCACGCCCGCCAGCAGCAGTTTTTCTGCCTGCTCGGCCTGATAAACGCGCTCAAGACGCGCCAGTTGCAGGCGGTTGTTCACGCCTTCCACTTCGCTTAAACGCTGCGGATGCACGGCGGCAATCTCGCGGCCTTCGTTCCAGGCCATCGCGATGATGTCGGTAATGTAGTATTCACCCTGCGCATTGTTGTTATCGAGCTTCGCCAGCCAGCGTTTCAGATCCGCGCCGTTGGCGACGAGGATGCCGGTGTTGATTTCGTTAATCTGGCGCTGCTCATCGCTGGCATCTTTATGCTCAACGATCCCGGAGACTTTTCCGTTCTCACGGGTAATGCGGCCATAGCCGGTCGGGTCGTCGAGCTTCACGGTTAACAGCCCAATGCCGCCCTGCGGCTTCGCCGCGCAGAGCTGTTGCAGGGTGTCAACGGAGATCAGCGGTACGTCGCCGTAGAGCATCAGCACATCTTCATCGTCGCTAAAGAACGGCGCTGCCTGCTGCATCGCATGGCCGGTGCCGAGCTGCTCGGCCTGCAATACCCAGTTGAGCGAGGCGTCTTTAAGGGTGCTTTGCAGCAGATCGCCGCCGTGACCGTAAACCAGATGAATGTGCTGCGCGCCGACATGCTTCGCGGCGTCAATCACGTGTTGCACCATCGGCTTCCCGGCCAGAGTGTGCAGCACTTTTGGAAGATCGGAGTACATGCGCGTGCCTTTGCCAGCGGCAAGGATCACAACGCTCATAGCATGGCTAGACATAGTCGTCCTGTCTTATGAAAGTGAATGAAGTAAAGCGATTTAGCGCCCGAAATTCTACATATTTTTCAGCATAAAACGGGCTGCTGGAAAATCGCCGCTTTAAGCCTGTTTTACCACGTTATACAGCCGCGTAATGCATGTCGGAAGGCGTAAAAAGAGAGCGTAAACGCTTTCTGGCGTCTTATCATTCATAAAAACAATGAGATGCCGTTTTTTTGCGTCTGGAATAAAGCGCGGTAAATGCCGACTAAAATCCAGCAAACATACGTCCTTGCGTATAACGCAGACATAAAAAAAGCCAGCCGGGTCGCCCTGGCTGGCTTTTTAACTTTCAAGCCGGTGTTACATCGCTTTTTTGGTCAACTCGATAACGCGCAGTTTGGCGATCGCCTTGGCCAGCTCAGTAGAAGCCTGAGCGTAGTCCACGTCACCGTGGGAGCTACGGATATGGTCTTCCGCTTTACGCTTCGCTTCCAGGGCTCGCGCTTCGTCGAGATCCTGGCCGCGAATCGCGGTGTCAGCCAGCACGGTTACGTTGCCCGGCTGCACTTCCAGCACGCCGCCGGAGAGATAGATATACTCTTCGTGGCCGTGCTGTTTCACGATGCGGATCATACCAGGCTTAATGGCGGTGAGCAGCGGCGCGTGGCCCGGGTAAATACCCAGTTCACCTTCGCTACCCGTAACCTGGATTTTCTCGACCAGACCAGAGAACATCTGTTTCTCTGCGCTGACGACATCCAGGTGGTAAGTCATTGCCATGTCACCCTCCGATTAAGGCGTTAAAGTTTTTTGGCTTTTTCCACGGCTTCATCAATGGAGCCAACCATGTAGAACGCCTGCTCCGGCAGATGATCGTATTCACCTTCCATGATGCCTTTAAAGCCACGGATGGTGTCTTTCAGCGATACGTATTTGCCCGGCGCGCCGGTAAACACTTCTGCCACGAAGAACGGCTGTGACAGGAAACGCTGAATTTTACGAGCACGAGCAACAACCAGTTTGTCTTCTTCAGACAGCTCGTCCATACCGAGGATGGCGATGATGTCTTTCAGCTCCTGGTAACGCTGCAGGATGGACTGTACGCCGCGAGCGGTGTCGTAGTGCTCCTGGCCTACTACCAGCGGGTCCAGCTGACGGCTGGTGGAATCCAGCGGGTCAACGGCCGGGTAGATACCCAGGGAAGCAATCTGACGGCTCAGTACCACAGTTGCGTCAAGGTGCGCAAAGGTGGTGGCTGGTGACGGGTCAGTCAAGTCATCCGCCGGTACGTATACCGCCTGTACGGAGGTGATAGAACCGGTTTTGGTGGAGGTGATACGCTCCTGCAGAACACCCATCTCTTCCGCCAGGGTCGGCTGATAACCTACCGCTGAAGGCATACGGCCCAGCAGTGCGGATACTTCAGTACCGGCCAGGGTGTAACGGTAGATGTTGTCGACGAACAGCAGAACGTCACGACCTTCGTCACGGAATTTCTCAGCCATGGTCAGGCCGGTCAGCGCAACGCGCAGACGGTTTCCCGGCGGCTCGTTCATCTGGCCGTACACCAGGGATACTTTATCCAGTACGTTGGAGTCGGTCATTTCGTGGTAGAAGTCGTTACCTTCACGGGTACGTTCGCCCACGCCCGCAAACACGGAGTAACCGGAGTGCTCAATCGCGATGTTACGAATAAGCTCCATCATGTTTACGGTTTTACCTACACCTGCACCACCGAACAGACCGACTTTACCGCCCTTCGCGAACGGACACATCAGGTCGATAACTTTGATGCCGGTTTCCAGCAGTTCCTGAGAGCTGGACAGCTCTTCATAGGACGGCGCCGCGCGATGAATCGCCCAACGCTCTTCTTCGCCGATGTCGCCTTTCATGTCGATAGGCTGACCCAGGACGTTCATGATACGACCCAGCGTCGCTTTACCTACCGGCACTTCGATCGGGTGCTCAAGGTCTGCAACAGGCAGACCGCGACGCAGACCGTCGGAAGAGCCCATCGCGATGGTACGTACGATACCGCCGCCGAGCTGCTGCTGGACTTCCAGCACCAGACGCTCATTACCATTCGTTACCTCAAGGGCGTCGTACACTTTCGGTACAGCATCCTGAGGGAACTCGACGTCCACCACGGCGCCGATTACCTGGACAATCTTTCCAGTAGCCATCTTGAATCCTCTACGAAATAACCTGGTTAAACCGCGGCGGCCCCCGAGACGATCTCGGTGAGTTCCTGAGTAATGCTGGCCTGACGAGCTTTGTTGTACACCAACTGCAGCTCTTTAATCAGGCTGCCGCCATTATCGGTTGCGGCTTTCATCGCCACCATTCGTGCGGCCTGCTCGCTGGCCAGGTTTTCAACCACACCCTGATAAACCTGCGATTCGACATAACGACGCAGCAGGGTATCCAGCAGCGCCTTCGGATCGGGTTCGTACAGGTAATCCCAGGATTTGTGCTTCAACTCATCGTCTTCTGATGCCGGCAGCGGCAGCAGCTGAGTGATGGTCGGAGCCTGAGACATGGTGTTAATAAATTTGTTGCTGACAACGTAAAGCTTGTCCAGACGGCCTTCATCATAAGCCTGCAACATCACTTTAACCGGGCCAATCAGATCGGACAGGGAAGGGTTATCCCCCATGCCGGTGACCTGCGCCACAATGTTGCCGCCCACTGAATTGAAGAAAGAAACGCCTTTAGAGCCGATCATTGCGATATCGCACTGAACGCCTTTATCGGACCATGCTTTCATATCCGCCAGCAGTTTCTTGAACAGGTTGATGTTCAAGCCGCCGCACAGACCACGGTCAGTCGACACCACCAGGTAGCCCACGCGCTTAACGTCGCGTTCTTCCAGGTAAGGGTGTTTGTATTCCAGATTACCGGTAGCAAGGTGACCAATCACTTTGCGCATGGTATCTGCATAAGGACGGCTGGCCGCCATGCGATCCTGCGATTTACGCATTTTGGAAGCGGCGACCATCTCCATCGCTTTAGTGATCTTTTGCGTGTTCTGGACGCTTGCGATCTTACTACGTATCTCTTTTGCGCCGGCCATGAGCTTCTCCTCAATGCCTTGCGGCTTGCCTTACAGCAAGCCGCCAGACGTTACCAGGACTGGGTTGCTTTGAAGGAGTCGAGGAGGCTTTTCAGCTTGCCTTCGATCTCATCGTTATAGCCACCGGTCTGGTTGATCTCTTGCATCAGCGGAGCGTGATCACGGTCAGCGTAAGCCAGCAGAGCGGCTTCGAAGCTACCGATTTTCGCCAGTTCCACATCTTCGAGGTAACCGCGCTCCGCCGCGAACAGGACCAGGCCCTGCTGTGCAACGGACATCGGCGCGTACTGTTTCTGCTTAAGCAGTTCAGTTACTTTCTGGCCGTGGCTCAGTTGCTTACGGGTAGCTTCGTCCAGATCAGAGGCGAACTGAGAGAACGCCGCCAGTTCACGATACTGTGCCAGCGCGGTACGGATACCACCGGACAGTTTCTTGATGATCTTGGTCTGAGCAGCACCACCCACACGCGATACGGAGATACCCGGGTTAACCGCCGGACGAATACCGGAGTTAAACAGGTTGGTTTCCAGGAAGATCTGACCGTCGGTAATAGAAATTACGTTGGTCGGAACGAACGCAGAAACGTCACCCGCCTGGGTTTCGATAATCGGCAGTGCGGTCAGAGAGCCGGTTTTACCTTTCACTGCACCTTTGGTGAAGTTCTCAACGTATTCCGCGTTAACACGGGATGCGCGCTCCAGCAGACGGGAGTGGAGGTAGAACACGTCGCCCGGGAATGCTTCACGTCCCGGCGGACGACGGAGCAGCAGGGAAACCTGACGGTAAGCGACAGCCTGTTTAGACAGGTCATCGTAAACGATCAGCGCGTCTTCGCCGCGGTCACGGAAGTATTCGCCCATCGCGCAACCGGCATACGGAGCCAGGTACTGCAGCGCAGCGGATTCAGAAGCGGTCGCGACCACAACGATGGTGTTGGACAGCGCACCGTGCTCTTCCAGTTTACGAACCACGTTAGCAATGGTGGACGCTTTCTGGCCGATAGCCACGTACACGCATTTGATGCCGGAATCGCGCTGGTTGATGATGGCGTCGATAGCCATCGCGGTTTTACCGGTCTGACGGTCGCCGATGATCAGTTCACGCTGACCACGACCGATTGGGATCATGGCGTCAACGGACTTATAACCGGTCTGTACAGGCTGGTCTACGGACTGACGATCGATAACGCCCGGTGCGATAACTTCGATTGGCGAGAAGCCATCGTGTTCAACCGGACCTTTACCATCGATCGGCGCGCCGAGGGTGTTAACCACACGGCCCAGCAGGCCACGGCCAACCGGCACTTCAAGAATACGGCCAGTACATTTCACCTTCATGCCTTCGGCGAGGTCAGCGTACGGACCCATAACCACTGCACCAACGGAGTCGCGCTCCAGGTTCAGTGCGATAGCGTAACGGTTACCCGGCAGGGAAATCATCTCACCCTGCATACAATCGGCCAGGCCGTGAATGCGGATAACACCGTCGCTTACAGAAACAATAGTACCTTCGTTATGAGCTTCGCTCACAACATTGAACTGAGCAATGCGCTGCTTGATCAGTTCGCTGATTTCGGTGGAATTCAGTTGCATGCTCCAGTCCCCTTAAGACTGCAAGACGTCTGCGAGGCGCTCAAGACGGCCGCGCACGCTGCCGTCAATGACCGTATCACCCGAACGGATGATGACACCCGCCATTACAGACTTATCAATTTTGCAATTCAGCTTCACTTTGCGTGACAGACGTTTTTCCATCGCGGCGCTGATTTTCGCAAGCTGTTCATCGCTCAGTGCGCTGGCGGAAGTCACTTCGACTTCAACGGTAGCCTCAAGGGCTGCGCGTAACTGAATGAACTGCTCAAGAACATCAGGAAGTACCTTCAGACGGCCGTTTTCTGCCATCACCCGAATCAGGTTCTGGCCGTTGGCGTCTAACTGGTCACCACAGATTGCGATAAACGACTCAGCGAGCGTTTCTGGCGCCAGGGCGCCAGAGAGAAGCTCAGCCATCTGTTCGTTTTTGGCCACTTCAGCGGCAAACGCCAGCATATCCTGCCAGCGGTCGAGGCTTTGGTGTTCGACGGCAAAGTCAAAAGCTGCTTTGGCGTAGGGGCGAGCTACCGTTACAAATTCAGACATCAGCCCCTCCCTCCTTACAGTTCAGCGACCAGTTTATTCACGATGTCGCTGTTAGCAGCTTCATCCACGGAACGTTCAATGATCTTCTCGGCGCCAGCAACAGCCAGGATAGCAACCTGCTTGCGCAGCTCTTCACGGGCACGTTTACGCTCGGCTTCGATTTCGGCCTGGGCCTGCGCCACGATTTTGTTACGTTCCTGCTCTGCTTCAGCTTTCGCTTCGTCCAGGATCTGAGCACGGCGTTTGTTCGCCTGCTCAATAATCACCTGGGCTTCCGCTTTCGCTTTTTTCAGCTGGTCGGTCGCGTTGGACTGTGCAAGCTCCAGATCCTTTTTAGCGCGTTCTGCAGAAGACAGACCGTCAGCAATTTCTTTCTGACGTTTTTCGATGGCAGCCATAATTGGCGGCCATACATACTTCATACAGAACAGAACGAACAGGACAAACGCGATGGCCTGGCCGAGGATTGTTGCGTTAAGATTCACAGCACAATGCCTCTTATCTGGTTAATGTTCTGATATTGCCTGGAAATTCAGACAACTTCGTTTACTACGCGACGGCGAACATCACGTACAGACCCAGACCCACAGCGATCATCGGGATAGCATCCACCAGACCCATTACGATAAAGAACTGAGTACGCAGCAGAGGAATCAGATCAGGCTGGCGCGCAGCGCCTTCCAGGAATTTGCCCCCGAGGATGCCGATACCGATCGCAGCACCGATTGCCGCCAGACCCATCATCACAGCGGCAGCCATGTACAGCAGATCCATATTCAGGTTTTCCATGACAGTCTCCAGTTTGTTTCAGTTAAAACGCAGTAGTGTTGAGTAAAAAATCAATGCTCTTCAGATGCCATCGACAGATAGACAATCGTCAGAACCATGAAAATGAAGGCCTGCAACGTAATGATCAGGATGTGGAAAATGGCCCAGGGCACATTTAACAACCATTGTGACCACCACGGCAGAAGACCCGCAATCAGAATGAAAATCAGCTCACCGGCATACATGTTGCCGAACAGTCGCAGACCGAGAGAAACCGGTTTGGACAGCAGGCTCACACCTTCCAGAATCAGGTTGATCGGAATAAATACCGGGTGATTGAACGGCTGCAGCGTCAGCTCTTTAGTAAAGCCGCCAACGCCTTTCATTTTGATGCTGTAGAAAAGAATGAGGATAAATACACCAAGCGCCATGGAAAGGGTGATGTTCACGTCCGCAGACGGCACCACGCGCAGGGCTGGCAAGCCAAATACGTGCTCGCCGATGTACGGCAGCAGGTCGATAGGCAGCAAATCCATCAGGTTCATCAGGAATACCCAGACGAAAATCGTCAGGGCCAGCGGCGCAATGAGCTTGCTTTTGCCGTGGTACATGTCTTGTACGCTACCATGCACAAAGCCGATAACCAGCTCTACCGCGGTCTGGAATTTACCCGGTACGCCGCTGGTCGCGTGTTTGGCGACTTTACGGAACAGAACCAGGAATAACAGGCCCAGCACCACCGAGAAAAACATCGAGTCGATGTTGAGCGTCCAGAAGGTGGCCGGGGGGTTATGCGGATCCACCAGCGAGAAGGTACGCAGGTCAATCTGAAGGTTATTCAGATGGTGGCCTATGTACTCCTGCGGCGTCGAGATTTCTCCTGCAGACATGATGCCTCTTACCCTTTGTTGTTAATTACAGCTGGCGCCAGTATCTGCACAACCAGCACCGAAACCCACGTCACAATCAGCGGCAAGAAAACCGCCTTCAAACACGCCAGCGCCACCACCAGCAGGGTAAAGGTCGCAATCACCTTAAACGCTTCGCCGAAGGCGAAAGACCAGGCCACGCGGCCTTTAGCGGGTGTATGCGCCTGATGACGCCAGGCAAAATTCATAAACAGCACATTCGGCAGCCACACTGCCAGCCCTCCGCATAACGCAGAGAAGCCCCAGAAAGGGTCTTTGAAGCAAAACAACAATCCTGCCGCCAGAACCGCGATGAACTGGATGAGCAGGAGCTTGCGGGCCACTTTTTTACTCATAAGCGACGCAGACATTTTGCCACTGCTCCCTTCGAGGTATGACGCGTGTCGTATAAAACGTTCTTTGACGCTCTGAGTCAAGCCTCAAAAAGCGCTCAAATTATACGGGGCGAGCACGTGATTTCAAACTATAAGTAGCCAAAAGGTGAATAAATGTTTAAATAATTTTCAGGAGGCATTTTTTTCAAGTTTCTCTTAAATCTGAAAGCAAATGTAAAAACTGCAAATCGCGCGAAAACCTTGCGAATAAAGCGTGCACGAGATCACATTCTAAACAATTTCTGCTCAAGCTTTAGCAGATCCTTTATGAATGCGTGTTTTATAACCTTTTGAATTTAAGACGCTTTAAACCCAAAATTTTTTAAAACACCCCGAAACACGATTAAAACCTTTCATTGACATCTATGAGAAACAATTTACGCCTTATTAGCATACAGACACCTGTACATAGCGCCCTTATATTTTCATCAGTGACTATTTACCATTTGGCGCAAATGGTGCTTAGTTATCCTTAAGCTGCAAACAAGTTAATAAAAAGTGAAATAAGATGTTGTAATTACGCCCCATACCTCTTTTTCTGCTGACGCAATCCCGACACCTTATTTCTACTTTTTTTGATAAATATTAAGTTCTGTTTGCTTTAAGGATAACCAGATGGCGTTCGCCATCGAGACGCGGAACAGACAGTCTGACGATTTCTTCAACAGCAAAACCTGACGGCAGCGCGCTGATTTCATCATCCGGACGCTGGCCTTTAAGAGCATAAAAACGCCCTTCTTCTCCCGGCAGATGATGGCACCAGTTCACCATATCCGAGAGCGACGCAAATGCGCGGCTGATAACGCCATCAAACGGCGGCTCGGCAGGAAAGGCTTCTACGCGGCTTTGAACCGGCGTGATGTTGTCGAGTTTCAGCTCGTGTTGCACCTGACGCAAAAAACGCACGCGCTTGCCGAGACTGTCCAGCAGCGTGAAATGCCTGTCCGGACGCACAATCGCCAGCGGAATACCCGGCAGGCCAGGGCCTGTGCCAACATCAATAAAACGGGTGCCTTTTAAGTGCGGCTCCACCACGATGCTGTCCATGATATGGCGCACCAGCATCTCGTTCGGGTCGCGTACGGAGGTGAGGTTATAAGCCTTGTTCCACTTGTTCAGCATATCGACATAGGCCACCAGCTGCGCTTTCTGGTGTTCGGGCAGCGTAATCCCTGCGTCATCAAGCAGGCGGGTCAGTGTATTCAGCACGACGGTTTTTCCATATAAAAAGGGCCAGACAAGGCTGGCCCGAAGAGCGTTTCAACTCAGGCACTGCGGCGCAGTAGCCCCTGTTTTTTCAGCCAGACCAGCAGAATCGAGATAGCGGCTGGCGTGATCCCGGAGATACGGGACGCCTGGCCAATCGATGCCGGTTTATGATCGTTAAGCTTGGCGATCACTTCATTGGAGAGGCCATTCACCTGGCGATAATCCAGCGTCGCCGGCAGCAGCGTGTTTTCGTTGCGCTGCTGTTTTTCAATCTCATCCTGCTGACGAGCGATATAGCCTTCGTATTTCACCTGGATCTCAACCTGCTCCGCCGCCTGCGCGTCATCCAGTGCCGGCGCGAAAGCCGATAGCGTCGTCAACTGAGCATAGGTCATTTCCGGGCGACGCAGCAGATCTTCACCGCTGGCTTCACGGGAGAGCGGCGCAGTGAGCATCGTGTTGATCTCCTCCACCGAGGCGGTAGACGGCGTCACCCAGGTGCTTCTCAGGCGCTGGCGCTCGCGTTCGATATTCTCAAGCTTCTCGTTGAAGCGCGCCCAGCGCGCATCGTCGACCAGTCCCATTTCGCGACCAACTTCGGTCAGGCGTAAATCGGCGTTATCTTCGCGCAGCATCAGGCGATATTCGGCACGCGAGGTGAACATGCGGTACGGCTCTTTGGTGCCGAGCGTGCAGAGGTCATCCACCAGCACGCCAAGGTAAGCCTGAGAGCGCCCCGGCGCCCAGCCCTCTTTCTCCGCCGAGTAACGGCCCGCGTTCAGACCGGCCAGCAGCCCCTGAGCCGCGGCTTCTTCGTAACCGGTCGTGCCGTTGATCTGGCCTGCGAAGAACAGCCCGTGGATATATTTGCTTTCGAGCGTCGGCTTCAGGTCGCGCGGATCGAAGAAATCGTACTCAATCGCGTAACCCGGGCGAACAATTTTCGCGTTCTCCATCCCTTTCATGGAACGGACGATTTGCATCTGCACGTCGAACGGCAGGCTGGTGGAGATGCCGTTCGGGTAAATTTCGTTGCTGGTCAGCCCTTCCGGCTCCAGGAAAATCTGGTGCGCGTTGCGATCGGCGAAGCGCATCACTTTATCTTCGATGGAAGGGCAATAGCGCGGGCCGATCCCTTCGATAACCCCCGCGTACATCGGGCTGCGATCGAGGTTACTGCGGATCACGTCATGGGTCTTCTCATTGGTGTGCGTGACGTAGCACGGCACCTGACGCGGATGCTGATCCGCCGAGCCCATAAACGAGAAGACCGGCATTGGATTGTCGCCATGCTGCTGGTCGAGCACGCTAAAATCGATAGTGCGCGCGTCAATACGCGGCGGCGTTCCGGTTTTCAGACGGCTGACGCGCAGCGGCAGTTCCCGCAGGCGACGCGCCAGCGGTACGGAAGGCGGATCGCCCGCACGGCCGCCGCTGTAGTTATCAAGTCCGATGTGAATTTTGCCGTCGAGGAACGTGCCGACCGTCAGGACAACCGCTTTCGCGCGGAATTTCAGGCCCATCTGCGTGACGGCACCGACAACGCGATCGTTTTCCACGATCAGATCGTCAACGGCTTGCTGGAAGATCATCAGATTCGGCTGATTCTCCAGCGCGGTACGCACAGCCTGCTTGTACAGCACGCGATCTGCCTGAGCGCGGGTGGCGCGTACGGCCGGACCTTTGCTGGCGTTTAGTATCCTAAACTGGATACCCGCCTGGTCGATCGCTTTCGCCATAAGCCCGCCGAGGGCATCCACTTCCTTAACCAGATGTCCTTTACCAATACCGCCGATCGCCGGGTTGCAGGACATCTGTCCGAGCGTGTCGATATTGTGTGTCAAAAGCAGGGTCTGCTGACCCATGCGTGCAGCGGCCATTGCGGCCTCGGTACCTGCATGACCCCCGCCAATGATAATGACGTCAAAAGGATCCGGATAAAACATGTTGGTATGACCTCGCGGTTGTGCGAAAGAGGGTTAGCTAGCCCGGGGCGTGGATTCTACTCAACTTTAGCCTGGTGAGAAAGCGCCGGGATCGTTGGTATTAAAAAGAAGATCTTTTATCTAAAGGATCTGTTTTATTATGATCTCTTATTAGGATCGACATCCCTTGTGGATAACCCGGATCGCCCATTTGGGATCAAAAGGTTATCCGGGATCGCTTGCTGTGAATGATCGGTGATCCCAGACCGTATAAGCTGGGATCAGAAATGAGGGTTATACACAACTCAAAAAGCGAACAACACTTATACCTTGGATAACTACGGGTTGATCCAAGCTTTTAAGCTCTTTTATCCACAGCTGAATGGCGATCATTTCGCCGATCAGAGTAAATTTTTCCACGATCCGAGCCACACCTCAGCCGGATCTTCGGGTATATCATGATCGAGAATGTTGATCTTAAGCGGTTCGCCGACGCGTTTCGCGCCGCATTCGATTAACAGCGCGTCCAGTTTTTCAATCGCCCCGCAAAACGTGTCGTATTCGCGGCTCCCGATACCGATAGCGCCGTAGCGAACCTGGCTGAGATCCGGACGCTGTTCTGCAAGCTCATCATATAAAGGTTGCAAATTGTCCGGCAGATCGCCCGCGCCATGCGTGGACGTCACGATAAGCCAGGTGCCTTCAGGCTTAAGATCTTCAAGAAGCGGGCCATGCAGCGTTTCGGTGCTAAAACCGGCGTCTTCCAGCTTTTCAGCCAGGTGCTCCGCCACATATTCCGCGCCGCCAAGAGTGCTGCCACTGATCAGGGTAATGTCTGTCATGGATGTCCGCCTTGAGTAAACGACGCGTATTGTACGCTGTGCGGGGGCTGGGATCTACCTGTGGATAATATGGGTATTAAAAAATCCCTTTATGGGCGGATGGTACGCATGATCGGGTTTTGCAGCGAGATCAACGTCTCGGTGGACTGAATTTCATCAATTGTTTGGATCTTGTTGATAAGCACCTGCTGTAACGCGTCTATCGAACGACACATCACTTTAATAAAGATGCTGTAGTGGCCGGTGGTGTAATAGGCCTCGGTCACTTCATCCAGGCTTTCCAGCTTTTCGAGCGCGGCCGGGTAATCTTTTGCACTCTTGAGAATAATGCCGATAAAGCAGCACACATCGTAACCAAGCTGTTTCGGGCTGATATCGATACGCGCGCCAGTGATGATCCCCGCCTGCTTCATTTTTTCCACGCGTACATGAATCGTGCCGGGACTGACGCCGAACTGTTTAGCGAGTTCGGCATAGGCGGTACGCGCATTCGCCATTAATGCCTCCAGAATGCCGCGGTCCAGATTATCGATCTGATAATTTTCCATACGTTTTCCTTATGATTATTCAGTAATCGTCAGTTTCATGCCGTCTATATTATCGGATTAAAAGATGCGTGGCCTTTTTTATTGATGATTATTGAGCTGGCGGGCTTTTTTATTGCTTAATCAAAAGCAACAGAGGTACAGGAGCCCTAAAAAATGAAAACCGCCTACATCACACGCCAGCGTCAGATTAGCTTTGTGAAAGCCCATTTTTCCCGCCAGCTTGAGGAGAAACTCGGTCTGCTTGAAGTGCAGGCACCGATCTTAAGCCGCGTCGGCGACGGGACGCAGGATAACCTTTCCGGCTGTGAAAAAGCGGTGCAGGTCAATGTCAAAACGCTGCCGCAGGCGCAGTTTGAAGTGGTGCACTCGCTCGCGAAATGGAAGCGCAAAACACTGGGCCAGCATGATTTCAGCGCGGGCGAAGGGCTTTATACCCATATGAAAGCGCTGCGCCCCGATGAAGACCGACTCTCTCCGGTTCACTCGGTGTATGTGGATCAGTGGGACTGGGAGCGCGTGATGGGCGACGGCGAACGCCATCTCGGTACGCTGAAGCAGACGGTGGAGAGCATCTGGTCAGCGATTAAGGAAACGGAGCTGGCGGCGGCGGAGCGCTTCGGGCTGACGCCGTTCCTGCCGGACGCCATTCATTTTGTGCACAGCGAAACGCTGCAGCGCCGCTTCCCGGAGCTGGACGCCAAAGGGCGCGAGCGCGCGATTGCGAAAGAGCTGGGCGCGGTCTTCCTGATTGGCATTGGCGGGAAACTTGCCGACGGCAAACGCCACGACGTGCGCGCGCCGGATTATGATGACTGGACCACGCCGACGGAAAGCGGTTTTGCCGGGCTTAACGGCGATATCCTCGTCTGGAACCCGCTACTGGAAGACGCGTTTGAAATTTCCTCAATGGGGATCCGTGTCGATGCCGACACGCTTAAACGCCAGCTGGCGCTCACCGGCGATCAGGATCGTCTGGCGCTGGAATGGCATCAGGCGCTGCTGAACGGCGAAATGCCGCAAACGATCGGCGGCGGGATCGGCCAGTCGCGTCTCACTATGCTGCTGCTGCAACTGCCGCATATCGGTCAGGTCCAGTGCGGCGTCTGGCCGGAGCAGGTGCAGTCTACCGTCGCTGAGCTGCTGTAATTCAGCGGCGTAAACGACGCACCAGACGGCTGCGCATCCCGGTATCAAAGCGCCAGATGTGATCGAAAATGCGCATGATGCCGGGTTTGCCATGCGCGGACATCGCCACCGCGTGAAAGCGGTGCTGATGAACGCGTTGCAGCTCCTTTACTTTGTTGACCACCTCATCCGGCAGCCGCTGGGCGATAAAATCGGACACCACCACCGCGTCGGCGTCGAACCACTCGCCGCCCTGTAGCTTTTCCGCAATGGCGCGAAAACAGCTCGCCAGATCGGTGCCGCCGCGAAAGCGCTGGCTCAGAAAGCGGATCGCCTGTTCGATACCGTCGCGCCCGCACAGCTCATAACGCACCACTTCGCTCGAAAACAGCATGATAAAACAGCGGCGGTTATCGGCCAGCGCAATGCGCATCAGCGCCAGACAAAACGCCTTGGCGCACTGCTCGTTAAAGCCGCCCATCGAGCCGGACGTATCCACACAGACGATAAACGGCCCGCGCGGCTGTTCGTCATAATCCTGGCGCGTCACTGGCCGCTGCATCACTTTTTCACGCCACGCGTCGCCCTGAAGCCGGTAAGTCAGCAACTGTTTTTCCACCAGCCGCCGGTAAAACTCATATTCCAGCTCAGTGATGCCAAGCGTCGCCAGCTCCGGCGGCAGCAGGCGCAGAATATCGTCGCTGCGCTGTAAGCCGTCGACCTGTTCCGGCACGGACGCGGGTTCACGCACCAGCGTGCGGAACGTTTCCAGCGGCGCCTCTTTTTTCGGCACCGATTTCGCCTCACGCGAGCGACCGAGCTGTTCGGCAAGCTGCATCAGCTCCGGCTGGTCGGCCAGGAAATCGCCATATTTCACGATAAGCTGATAATCGCCGCGCCGCAGTTTGCCGTCGCTCATATCCCACAGACGACCGGCGGAATCTTCGTTCTCCACCAGCACCTGCTCAAGCTGGCCGCTCAGCGTCATGCGCTCCTGCACTTCGCTCAGCAGTTGCTCGCGTTCTTCCTCCAGCAACTGCTGGTTAAACGACGTCGCCTGCACGACGAGGCTCAGCCGCCAGCGCTGTAAAAAAAGCGTATGCAGGGCGGGCGTAAAATGCGGGTTATCGGCGATAAGCCGCTGCGCCTGGTCAGCAAACGGCGAGCCGACGCGCCGCAGCAATTCGCTGATTTGCGGCAGCTGAACGATAAACTGGCTGGTGGAGAGCAACTGGCTTTTCTGATAGCCGATCACCTCTTCTTCCAGCTCTGGCGGCACATGCGCCTCTTTAAGCCGTGTTTTAAGCTGTTCGCGCCAGCGCGGAATATCCTGGGTCAGCGCGTGCTTAAGGCGCGGAAACTTTTCGAAAAAGACCGCCAGCTGCGGCGACGCCAGCAGCGCAATGACGATCTCTTCTACCAGCTCGCCTTCGCTGATAGCCAGAATCAGGTTCAGCGAATCCGCTGTCAGCATTGGCGCGCCTGTTTAATCTGCTCGCCGACGTCCTGAAGGCTGGCCTCGATGCGTCCTAACCAGTCGCTTTCGACGAACAGACATTTTTGCTGCTCGCTAAAGCGCGTATGTTGCTGGTGCCACTCGTTATCCAGATCGTCAAGCTGCTGTTTGATTTCATCCGGCATGCCGTTGGCAGACGCCGCGCCCGGCAGCGAAAGGCGCGTACCCTGCAGGCTGACGTCGCGCAGCACCAGATGCTGGCTCGCGTCCACTTCCAGATCCAGCGCCTGGGCAAAGCCGATGCCGTTCAGCTTGCCGCGGATCTCGCCGTCTTTTTGCAGCCACGCCTCCAGCGCCTCGCGCGCGAACGTCACATGGATAACGTCGATATCGTGCAGCTTCAGCGGTTTTTGCAGCAGCAGCGTCAGCGTTGGCTCCGTGAGGCTTGCGGGCAGCTGATATTGCGGACGACGGCTGAACATGCCGCTCTGCTTCTCAAGGCGCAGCGCCGTTTTATCACTGTGCTGCTGTTCTAACTGCATGCGGCGCTGGGTAATCGCACCGAGACGGCTCAGCATCGCGTACTGGCCCCACGCGTGAGAGGTCATCAGCTGCGCGATTTGCTGCTGCATTAACGTCATGGCGCTGGCGTCATGCCACAGACAATCCTTCAGCAGGATCAGATCGATAGGCGCCACGGCATCGCGCCCGCTGAAAAAGGCGCTGGCCTGCAGCAGGCGAATGGCTTTCTTCCAGCGGCGGTCTGAGACATAGGGCGCGTTCGGCAGCGCATCAAGCTGCTGGCGCAGGGTGAAAATCAGCTCGAAGACGGTATCCGGCAGTTTGACGTTGCCGATGCCGGTCTGCCACTGCTGATATTCTTCATCGCTCACCTGAAGGCCCGGCGGCACCGGGTTTTCGTTTTCATCCTGCTGGCTCACCAGCATGGCGCGAAAGCTGTTTTTCTCCTGCACCCGGTCGAGCCACAGGCGAATCAGCATGCGGTCATAGAGCGCCTCAAGGCTACTGTCTGCTTCGGGCAGTTCGTTGGATGCCGTCACCAGCAGGCGCATCGGAATTTTTTCTTCATGCGCGCCGTTACGAAAGCGGCGTTCATTAATGGCGGTGAGCAGCGTGTTCAGAATCGCCGGGCCCGCTTTCCAAATCTCATCCAGAAAGACGATTTCCGCCTCCGGCAGATACCCTGCGGTCAGACGCTCATAACGCCCTTCATCTTTTAGCGCCTGAATGGAGAGTGGCCCGAAGACCTCTTCCGGCGTCGAGAAGCGCGTCATCAGGTATTCAAACGCGCGCGCGTGCTGAAACGCGAATTTAAGCCGCCGGGCGATAAGGCTTTTCGCAATACCGGGCGGGCCAAGCAGAAATACGCTTTCACCGCTCAGCGCCGCCAGCAGACACATTCGGATGGCGTGGCTGCGTTCAAACAGCCCTTTCTCCAGCGCTGCGCTGAGACGTGAAATTCTTTCCGCCAATAAATTGGGTTGAGCCATAATAGTTACTCTGCATTCTGACTACGCCGCCTGGTTTCTGGTGCGAGTATAGACGTTTCATATTCATGCTGATAATGGATTGATGCCATTATCTATTTGGCTTGATTTGGGTAAAGACTCGGTGATTGAGGGGTACGATTTTTTAACGAATCGTGCATACTGTGCGCTTTTTGTGGGCCAAGGGACGAAGCGCACACGGGATTTCAACGAAGACTAGTCTATGAGCACTGAGAATAAGCAATCGTTGCCTGCGATTACGCTGGCGGCTATCGGGGTGGTGTACGGTGATATCGGCACCAGCCCGCTTTATACATTACGAGAGTGTCTTTCCGGCCAGTTTGGGTTTGGCGTGGAGCGGGACGCCGTTTTTGGCTTTCTTTCTTTAATTTTCTGGCTGTTGGTTTTTGTTGTTTCTTTTAAATACCTCACCTTTGTGATGCGCGCCGACAACGCCGGTGAAGGCGGCATCCTGACGCTGATGTCGCTGGCCGGGCGCAACACCTCGGCGCGCATGACGTCGGTGCTGGTGATCCTGGGTCTTATCGGCGGCAGCTTCTTTTATGGCGAGGTGGTGATTACGCCCGCGATTTCGGTGATGTCGGCCATTGAAGGTCTGGAGATCGCAGCGCCGTCGCTTGATCCGTATATCGTTCCGCTCTCTATCGTGGTGCTGACGCTGCTGTTTATGATCCAGAAGCACGGCACCGGCATGGTGGGGAAACTCTTTGCGCCGATTATGCTTGCCTGGTTTTTGGTGCTGGCGGTGCTCGGCGCGCGCAGCATTCTGAACAATCCGGAAGTGTTGCAGGCGCTGAACCCGGTTTGGGCGGTGCATTTCTTCCTGGAATATAAAGCGGTCTCCTTTGCGGCACTGGGCGCGGTGGTGCTGTCTATCACCGGCGTTGAAGCGCTGTACGCCGACATGGGGCATTTTGGCAAGCTGCCAATCCGTGTGGCGTGGTTCTCGGTGGTGTTGCCGTCGCTGGTGCTGAACTACTTTGGCCAGGGCGCATTATTGCTGAAAACGCCGGAAGCCATCAAAAACCCCTTCTTCCTGTTAGCCCCCGACTGGGCGCTGATCCCGATGCTGATTCTGGCGACGCTCGCTACGGTTATCGCGTCGCAGGCGGTCATTTCCGGGGTCTTCTCGCTGACCCGCCAGGCGGTGCGTCTGGGCTATCTGTCGCCGATGCGCATTATTCACACTTCGGAGATGGAATCGGGCCAGATCTATATTCCGGTAGTGAACTGGCTGCTTTATTTTGCGGTGGTGATTGTCATCGTCAGCTTTGAGCACTCCAGTAATCTCGCGGCGGCTTACGGCATCGCGGTGACCGGTACGATGGTTCTCACCTCAATTCTGTTTGCGACCGCCGCACGCAAAAACTGGCACTGGAGCCGCATCCTGGTGGGCCTGATGGTGGTGGCGTTTCTGTGTGTCGACGTGCCGCTCTTTTCAGCGAACCTGGAGAAACTCTTCTCCGGCGGCTGGCTGCCGTTAAGCCTGGGTCTGGTGATGTTCATCATTATGACGACCTGGAAAAGCGAGCGCTTCCGCCTGCTGCGCCGCATGCACGAGCATGGCAACTCGCTGGACGCGATGATCACCTCGCTTGAGAAATCGCCGCCGGTTCGCGTGCCGGGCACCGCGGTCTATATGTCGCGCGCGCTGAACGTCATTCCGTTCGCCCTGCTGCATAACCTCAAGCACAACAAAGTGCTGCATGAGCGCGTGATCCTGCTGACGCTGCGCACCGAAGACGCGCCTTACGTCCATAATGTGAAACGCGTGACGCTTGAACAGCTGTCGCCGACGTTCTGGCGCGTGGTGGCGAGTTACGGCTGGCGCGAAACGCCGAACGTGGAAGAAATTTTCCACCGCTGTGGGCTTGAGGGCTTAAGCTGCCGGATGATGGAAACCTCTTTCTTTATGTCGCACGAGTCGCTCATCATCGGCGATAATCGCCCCTGGTATTTACGCCTGCGCGGCAAGCTGTTCCTCCTCTTACAGCGCAACGCCTTACGCGCGCCAGACCAGTTCGAGATCCCGCCGAACCGTGTTATCGAGCTGGGAACACAGGTCGAGATTTAATCCTTAAGCGAAACGCCTTCCGAACTCCGGGAGGCGTTTTTTGTTGATGGGCGCGCTCTCTTTTTTTCCTCAGTTTTTCCTTAAGCGAAACGTTTCGATGGCGATCACAGTTTCGCAACGTGGTGTTTGTTTATTGTTCTTTTCGCCGGATACACTCCCTGTTAGCGAAACGTTTCGCTGATGGAGCAAAAAATGAAAAAAGGCACCGTTCTTCATTCCGGCATTTCATCCGTCATCTCGCGTCTTGGCCATACGGATACCGTTGTGGTGTGTGACGCCGGGCTGCCGATTCCGTCCACGACTGAACGTATCGATCTCGCGCTGACCCAGGGCGTGCCGGGATTCTTACAGGTGGTTGATGTCGTCACGCAAGAAATGCAGGTTGAAGCGGCGATCCTCGCAGAAGAGATTAAACAGCATAATCCGCAGCTCCACGAAACGTTGCTCGGGCAGATCGAGCGGCTGCAGCAGCACCAGGGGAATACCATCACTGTTCGCTATGTTTCACATGAACAGTTCAAACTAAAAACCGCAGACAGTCAGGCGGTCATTCGCAGCGGGGAGTGTTCCCCGTATGCGAATATCATTCTCTGTGCCGGCGTCACATTCTGAGGCCGCCATGGAACCTTTACTCCAGCTCAAAGGCATTGATAAATCCTTCCCCGGCGTTAAGGCGCTTTCCGGAGCGACGCTGAATGTCTACGCCGGACGCGTGATGGCGCTGGTGGGGGAAAACGGCGCCGGTAAATCCACGCTGATGAAAGTGCTGACCGGCATCTATACCCGTGACGCCGGTTCGCTGCTCTGGCTTGGCCAGGAGACCACGTTCAGCGGGCCGAAAGCTTCCCAGGAAGCCGGTATCGGTATCATTCACCAGGAGCTGAACCTGATCCCGCAGCTCTCGATTGCGGAAAACATCTTTTTAGGGCGCGAGTTTGTCAGCCATTTCGGCAAAATCGACTGGAAAAAGATGTACGCCGAAGCCGATAAACTGCTGGCGAAGCTCAACCTGCGCTTTAACAGCCGTCGGCTGGTGGGCGAGCTGTCGATAGGCGATCAGCAGATGGTAGAAATCGCCAAAGTGCTGAGCTTTGAATCGCGCGTCATCATTATGGATGAACCCACCGACGCCCTGACCGATACCGAAACCGAATCCCTGTTCCGCGCCATTCGCGAGCTGAAAGCGCAGGGCTGCGGGATTGTCTATATCTCCCACCGCATGAAAGAGATTTTTGAGATCTGCGATGACGTGACGGTGATGCGCGACGGCCAGTTTATCGCCGAGCGTGAGGTCAGCTCGCTGACTGAAGAGACGCTGATCGAAATGATGGTGGGCCGCAAGCTTGAAGATCAATACCCGCATCTCGACAAAGCGCCGGGCGAGATCCGCCTGAAAGTCGACAACCTGAGCGGCCCTGGCGTCAACGGCGTGAGCTTTACGCTGCGTCAGGGAGAGATTCTCGGCGTGTCGGGGCTGATGGGCGCAGGCCGCACTGAACTGATGAAAGTGTTGTACGGCGCGCTGCCGCGCACGGGCGGTCGCGTTACGCTGGATAACCGCGAGGTAGTGACGCGCTCCCCGCAGGACGGGCTTGCCAACGGCATCGTTTATATCTCCGAAGACCGCAAACGCGACGGGCTGGTGCTCGGCATGTCGGTGAAAGAGAACATGTCGCTGACCGCGCTGCGCTATTTCAGCCGCGACGTCGGCAGCCTGAAGCATAAAGATGAGCAGCAGGCGGTGGGCGATTTTATTCGTCTCTTTAATGTTAAAACACCGTCAATGGATCAGGCCATTGGCCTGCTTTCCGGCGGCAACCAGCAGAAAGTGGCGATCGCTCGCGGGCTCATGACGCGCCCGAAAGTGCTAATCCTCGACGAGCCGACCCGCGGCGTGGACGTCGGCGCCAAAAAAGAGATTTATCAGCTCATTAACCAGTTCAAAGCCGACGGGCTGAGCATCATTCTGGTCTCTTCTGAGATGCCGGAAGTACTGGGAATGAGCGATCGCATCATGGTGATGCATGAAGGGCATCTCGGCGGTGAATTCACACGCGAGCAGGCCACCCAGGAACTGCTGATGGCGGCGGCTGTCGGCAAGCTCAATCGCGTGACCCAGGAGTAAAAGACGTATGACTACCCAGACCGTTGCGACTCGTCGCTTTTTTACAAAAGCGTGGCTGATGGAGCAAAAGTCGCTGATAGCCCTGCTGGTGCTGATTGCGATTGTCTCCACCCTGAGCCCGAATTTCTTTACCGTTAACAATATGCTGAACATTCTCCAGCAGACGTCGGTGAACGCCATCATGGCGGTCGGGATGACGCTGGTGATCCTTACCTCGGGTATCGATCTGTCCGTCGGTTCCCTGCTGGCGCTAACCGGGGCGGTCGCCGCCTCGCTCGTCGGCATTGAGGTCAACGCGCTGGTGGCGGTGGCTGCCGCCCTCGCGCTTGGCGCGGCTATCGGCGCGGTGACCGGCGTGATTGTGGCGAAGGGCCGCGTACAGGCGTTTATCGCTACGCTGGTGATGATGCTGCTGCTGCGCGGGGTGACGCTTCAGTACACCAACGGCAGCCCGGTCAGTACGGGGTTTAATGACAACGCCGATCTGTTTGGCTGGTTCGGTATTGGCCGCCCGCTGGGCGTGCCGACGCCGGTGTGGATCATGGCGCTGGTGTTCCTGGTGACCTGGTATGTGCTGCATCACACCCGTCTGGGCCGCTATATCTATGCGCTCGGCGGTAACGAGGCGGCGACGCGTCTGTCTGGTATCAGCGTTAATAAAATCAAAATTATTGTTTATTCGCTGTCGGGCCTGCTGGCGTCGCTGGCGGGCGTGATAGAAGTGGCGCGTCTCTCCTCGGCGCAGCCGCTGGCGGGCGCGGGTTATGAGCTGGACGCCATCGCGGCGGTCGTGCTCGGCGGCACCAGCCTCGCCGGTGGTAAAGGTCGCATTGTTGGGACGCTGATCGGCGCGCTGATCCTCGGTTTCCTGAATAATAGTCTGAACCTCTTAGGTGTTTCTCCCTATTACCAGATGATCGTCAAAGCAGTGGTTATTTTGCTGGCGGTGCTGGTGGATAACAAAAAGCAGTAACTCATTACTCAACAGGACATCTGATTATGAATATGAAAAAGCTGGCTACACTGGTTTCCGCCGTGGCGTTAAGCGCGACCGTCAGCGCCAACGCGATGGCGAAAGACACGATTGCTCTGGTGGTTTCAACGCTGAACAACCCGTTCTTTGTGTCGCTGAAAGATGGCGCGCAGAAAGAAGCGGAAAAACTGGGTTACGAGCTGGTGGTGCTGGATTCCCAGAACAACCCGGCGAAAGAGCTGGCGAACGTGCAGGATCTGACCGTGCGCGGTACCAAACTGGTGCTGATTAACCCGACCGATTCCGACGCGGTAGGTAACGCCGTAAAGATGGCTAACCAGGCGAAAATCCCGGTCATCACCCTCGACCGTATGGCGTCGAAAGGCGACGTGGTGAGCCATATCGCGTCTGATAACATCGCGGGCGGTAAAATCGCCGGTAACTATATTGCCAAGCAGGCCGGTGACGGCGCGAAAGTGATTGAACTGCAGGGTATCGCAGGCACCTCTGCCGCGCGCGAGCGCGGCGAAGGCTTTAAACAGGCGGTAGAAGCGCACAAGCTGAACGTGCTGGCCAGCCAGCCGGCGGATTTCGACCGTACCAAAGGTCTGAACGTGATGCAGAACCTGCTGACCGCGCACCCTGATGTGAAAGCGGTCTTCGCGCAGAACGACGAAATGGCGCTGGGCGCGCTGCGTGCGCTGCAAACCGCCGGGAAAACCGATGTCATGGTCGTTGGCTTTGACGGCACTGCCGACGGCGTGAAAGCCGTTCAGGATGGTAAGATGAGCGCGACCGTAGCGCAGCAGCCGGAGCAGATCGGCGTTATCGGCGTTCAGACCGCGGATAAAGTGCTGAAAGGCGAGAAAGTACGCGCCCGCATCCCGGTCGACCTGAAGCTGGTTATCAAATAAAACCGACATTAAGAAAAGCAGGGCAACGCGCCACAGGATGTGGCGCTTTTACAGGGATACACATTATGAAAAGCGCGGGCCAACTCGTCGTTCTCGGCAGTATCAATGCCGATCATATCCTTAACCTTGAAGCCTTCCCCGCGCCGGGCGAGACTGTCACCGGCAGCCAGTATCAGGTGGCGTTCGGCGGTAAAGGGGCCAACCAGGCCGTCGCGGCCGGGCGCAGCGGCGCGGATATCGCGTTTATCGCCTGTGTGGGTGAGGATGATATCGGCGAGCGTATCCGCCAGCAGCTTTCACGCGACAATATTGATGTCGCGCCTGTCAGCGCCGTTGCGGGCGAATCGACCGGCGTGGCGCTCATTTTCGTTAATGGCGAAGGTGAAAACGTGATCGGCATTCACGCTGGCGCGAACGCGGCGTTGACGCCCGAGCGCGTTAACGAACAGCGGGAGAAAATCGCCAACGCCCGCGCGCTGCTGATGCAGCTGGAGTCGCCGGTAGAAAGCGTTATCGCGGCCGCGCGCATTGCGCATGAAAATCAGACCACCGTGATTCTTAACCCGGCCCCTGCCCGCGCGCTTTCTGACGAGCTGCTGGCGCTGGTGGATATCATTACCCCCAATGAAACCGAAGCGGAAAAACTGACCGGCGTAAAAGTCGTTGATGACGACAGCGCGGCGCAGGCCGCCAGGGTACTGCACCAGAAAGGCATTGAAACGGTCATTATTACGCTCGGCAGCCGCGGCGTATGGTTGAGCGTTAACGGCGAAGGGCAACGCGTGCCCGGCTTTCGCGTCAAAGCCGTCGATACCATCGCCGCTGGCGATACTTTTAACGGCGCGCTGATGACGGCGCTGCTGGAAGGCACGCCGATGCTTGAAGCCATTCGTTTTGCTCATGCGGCCGCGGCTATAGCCGTGACGCGCCCTGGCGCGCAGCCTTCTGTGCCGTGGCGCGATGAGATTGACGCCTTCTTACAGGCGCAGGGGTAAGCCATCGTGGCGACAATGAAAGATGTCGCCCGCCTTGCGGGTGTCTCCACCTCCACCGTCTCTCACGTCATTAATAAAGATCGCTTTGTGAGTGAGGCTATCCGTTTGCGGGTGGAGGATGCCATCAGAACGCTGAATTACGCGCCGTCAGCGCTGGCGCGCAGTCTGAAGCTCAACCAGACCCGCACCATCGGGATGCTGATCACCGCAAGTTCTAACCCCTTTTTCTCTGAGCTGGTGCGCGGCGTGGAGCGTAGCTGCTTCGAGCGCGGCTATAGCCTGGTGTTGTGTAATACCGATGGCGATGAACAGCGCATGAACCGCAATCTGGAGACGCTGCTGCAAAAACGCGTCGACGGACTGCTGCTGCTCTGTACCGAAACGCATCAGCCTTCGCCCGCCATTATGAAACGCTACCCGGCCATTCCGACCGTGATGATGGACTGGTCGCCTTTTGATGGCGGCAGCGACGTGATTCAGGACAATTCGCTTTTAGGCGGCGATATCGCCACGCGGTATTTAATCGACAAAGGCTATACGCGCATCGCCTGTGTGACTGGCCCGCTCGATAAAACACCGGCGCGTCTGCGCCTGGAAGGGTATCGCACCGCGATGCAGCGCGCGGGCCTGCCGGTGGCAGAAGGTTATGAAGTGATCGGCGATTTCGAATTCGCGGGCGGCCTGCGGGCGATGCAGTCGCTGCTGGCGCTGCCCGAGCCGCCGCAGGCGGTATTTATGGGGAATGACGCGATGGCGGTCGGCGCTTACCAGGCGCTCTATCAGGCTGGCCTTCGCATTCCGCAGGATATCGCGCTGGTGGGTTACGACGATATCGAGCTTGCAAGCTATATGACGCCGCCGCTGACCACCATTCATCAGCCCAAAGATGAGCTGGGCGAGCTGGCCATCGATGTACTCATTCATCGCATGGCGCAGCCGGAGCTTCAGCAGCAGCGTTTGCAGTTAACGCCAGAGCTGATGGTACGCGGCTCCGCTTAGGCTTTGTGGCGATCTTTTATGAGGTTACGGCCATCTTTCGGGCGTAACAGCATAAAGACCAGCGACGATACCACCGTAATCACGCCCATCGTAATAAAGGTGTAGTGGAACTGCTCAACGGTGTTGGCGTTATCGAACCCTTCATAGAAGCGCAGCACCGCGGCGCTGACCGCCACCCCAAGGCTTATCGACAGCTGTTGTGTGACCGCCAGCATACTGTTGCCGCCGCTGGCGCTTTCATCCGTGAGATCCGCAAGCGTAATGGTATTCATCGCGGTGAACTGCGTGGACATCGCAAGCCCCAGCACAAACAGCGGCAGGATCAGCAGCCAGACCTGATTATCCGGTGACTGCAGTGAGAACTGTGCAATCATCAGCCCGATAAACAGCGTGATGCCGACCAGCGTTTTTCGGTAGCCAAACCAGCGCAGCACCTGCGTCACGCCAGACTTCGCGATAATCGATCCAACCGCCGTGGGGGCCATCATGCAACCGGCGATAAAGGCCGGATAACCAAAGCCCACCTGTAGCATCAGCGGCATGAGGAACGGCACGCAGCCGGTGCCCAGACGGGAAGCGATATTCCCGGCGATGCCAACGGAAAAGGTGCGTGTTCTGAACAGAGACAGCGAAATCAGCGGCGCGCTGTGTCGGCGGGCGTGCCAGATATAAGCCATCATCAGCAATAACCCACCGACAATAACCGCGAGCGCCATCCACGTCGAGACAATACGCTCGCCAAACAATTCCATGCCGCTTGAGAACAGCACCAGGCTCAGGCCAAACAGAAAGAAGCCTGGCATATCAAAGCGGCGGCGCGGCGTGGTGAAGTTCGGCATATATTTGCGCGCGTAGAACAGACCCGCGACGCCTATTGGAATATTAATCAGGAAGATCCAGTGCCAGCTCGCCCAGGTGACCAGCACACCGCCGAGCAGCGGCCCAAGAATGGGGCCGACCAGGCCTGGCATCGTCACGAAATTCAGCACCGGCAGAAGTTCACTGCGCGGATAGGCGCGCAGAAGCGCGAGGCGCGCCACTGGCATCATCATGGCCCCGCCGATACCCTGCACAATACGGAAGATGACCAGCTCACTCAGCGAGCCGGACATGGCGCAGGCGAGCGAGCCCAGCGTAAACAGGGAGACGGCGGTCATAAAGACGCGGCGGGTGCCGAAGCGGTCGGCCAGCCAGCCGCTGACGGGAATTAACATCGCGACCGTCAGGGTGTAGCTGATAATCGCGGACTGCATCGCCAGCGGCGAGCGGTTAAGACTTTGAGCGATAGCCGGCAGGGCGGTGTTGAGGATAGTGGCATCCAGTGCCTGCATAAAGAAGGCCATTGCCGCTATCCACGGCAGGCCCGCCATACTGCGCGCTTTTTTAGTCATGCGGATCCTGTTGTTATTTTTCTTGCGATGCGGTCGCCTGCAAAAGTGTCTGACAGGCGCGATAGGCCTCTTCGCTTTGGGAAGAAAGAATGGCGTCCGCAATCGCCTGATGAATGTCAGGCTTGATAACCTGGTTGTGCGTTATCGACGTGAAATAATTGTAATAGATGGAGCGGAACAGACTCGCGAAAGCGGTCATAAAGGGATTGCCACTCATTTCATAGATCTGTTCATGATAGGCCATGTCGGTTTCTATCCAGCGCTCGCGGTTAAACGAGATCTGTAGCGCGGCCATTTCATCAAGCGTTTTCCTGAAGCGCTGCTTTTGTTCTTCAGTACCGTTTAGCGCAGCCAGCGCGCAGGCCTGAGGCTCAAGGCTTGAGCGCATCACCAGAAAGTGATTAACCACCGTGGTGAAGGTTTCGATGCCCATCCACCAGGTCAGCAGTTCTTTATCAAGGAAATTCCACTGGCTTTGAGGCAGCACGCGCGTGCCGATACGCGGGCGCGGTAAAACCAACCCTTTGGCGGTTAGCGTTTTCACGGCTTCTCTTACCGCCGTGCGGCTCACGCCGAACTGTTCACCCAGCTCCATCTCGCCAGGTAAAATATCGCCTGGCTTGAACTCTCCTTTAAGGATGCGTTGCGCCAGCTTCTCGGCCAGGACATAAGAAAGGTTCTTTTGAGCGGCCTGTTGATGCGCCAGTAACGACATAATGGCAATTCCTTCAGCTTTACTTCGCGCAGTAGTATGCCACTGCAGGGCATGATCTGATGTAAAAAACGGCAAATAACAGGCTATATGGCGGTTTTACGTGATAAATGGTGAAAAAAAGCGCGCTTGAAAACTTTTTTTAAATTTCCTCTTGTCAGCTGAGAAGAACTCCCTATAATGCGCCTCCACTGACACGGCACAACGGCAAACGAGCCGGCCCGTCAGGCAGACGAAAGCGAAAATAAACGCTTGACTCTGAAAGAGGGAAGCGTAATATACGCCACCTCGCGACAGCAGGCTGAAGGCCGCGTCGCACCGCTCTTTAACAATTTATCAGACAATCTGTGTGGGCACTCGGGGCACTGATATCTTAACGTCTACGGACGATAAACGAATATCAAGTCTCAAGTGAACAACAGTTAATTCATTACGAACTAACAGTTTAATTCTTTGAGCATCAGACTTTTAATTGAAGAGTTTGATCATGGCTCAGATTGAACGCTGGCGGCAGGCCTAACACATGCAAGTCGAACGGTAACAGGGAGCAGCTTGCTGCTCTGCTGACGAGTGGCGGACGGGTGAGTAATGTCTGGGAAACTGCCTGATGGAGGGGGATAACTACTGGAAACGGTAGCTAATACCGCATAACGTCTACGGACCAAAGTGGGGGACCTTCGGGCCTCATGCCATCAGATGTGCCCAGATGGGATTAGCTAGTAGGTGGGGTAACGGCTCACCTAGGCGACGATCCCTAGCTGGTCTGAGAGGATGACCAGCCACACTGGAACTGAGACACGGTCCAGACTCCTACGGGAGGCAGCAGTGGGGAATATTGCACAATGGGCGCAAGCCTGATGCAGCCATGCCGCGTGTATGAAGAAGGCCTTCGGGTTGTAAAGTACTTTCAGCGGGGAGGAAGGTGTTGTGGTTAATAACCGCAGCAATTGACGTTACCCGCAGAAGAAGCACCGGCTAACTCCGTGCCAGCAGCCGCGGTAATACGGAGGGTGCAAGCGTTAATCGGAATTACTGGGCGTAAAGCGCACGCAGGCGGTTGATTAAGTCAGATGTGAAATCCCCGGGCTCAACCTGGGAACTGCATTTGAAACTGGTCAGCTTGAGTCTCGTAGAGGGGGGTAGAATTCCAGGTGTAGCGGTGAAATGCGTAGAGATCTGGAGGAATACCGGTGGCGAAGGCGGCCCCCTGGACGAAGACTGACGCTCAGGTGCGAAAGCGTGGGGAGCAAACAGGATTAGATACCCTGGTAGTCCACGCCGTAAACGATGTCGACTTGGAGGTTGTGCCCTTGAGGCGTGGCTTCCGGAGCTAACGCGTTAAGTCGACCGCCTGGGGAGTACGGCCGCAAGGTTAAAACTCAAATGAATTGACGGGGGCCCGCACAAGCGGTGGAGCATGTGGTTTAATTCGATGCAACGCGAAGAACCTTACCTGGTCTTGACATCCAGAGAATCCTGCAGAGATGCGGGAGTGCCTTCGGGAACTCTGAGACAGGTGCTGCATGGCTGTCGTCAGCTCGTGTTGTGAAATGTTGGGTTAAGTCCCGCAACGAGCGCAACCCTTATCCTTTGTTGCCAGCGGTTCGGCCGGGAACTCAAAGGAGACTGCCGGTGATAAACCGGAGGAAGGTGGGGATGACGTCAAGTCATCATGGCCCTTACGACCAGGGCTACACACGTGCTACAATGGCGCATACAAAGAGAAGCGACCTCGCGAGAGCAAGCGGACCTCATAAAGTGCGTCGTAGTCCGGATTGGAGTCTGCAACTCGACTCCATGAAGTCGGAATCGCTAGTAATCGTGGATCAGAATGCCACGGTGAATACGTTCCCGGGCCTTGTACACACCGCCCGTCACACCATGGGAGTGGGTTGCAAAAGAAGTAGGTAGCTTAACCTTCGGGAGGGCGCTTACCACTTTGTGATTCATGACTGGGGTGAAGTCGTAACAAGGTAACCGTAGGGGAACCTGCGGTTGGATCACCTCCTTACCTGAAAGATACAACCTCGCGTGCTCACACAGATTGTCTGATAGAAAGTAAAGAAGCAAAACCTCTACAGGCTTGTAGCTCAGGTGGTTAGAGCGCACCCCTGATAAGGGTGAGGTCGGTGGTTCAAGTCCACTCAGGCCTACCAACTCCGCAGGAGTTGAAGAGGTTTAACTACGATGGGGCTATAGCTCAGCTGGGAGAGCGCCTGCTTTGCACGCAGGAGGTCTGCGGTTCGATCCCGCATAGCTCCACCATCACTTCAGAGTGTACTCAGTGAGTATACTGCGAAGTATTTGCTCTTTAACAATCCGGAACAAGCTGAAAATTGAAACAGACACGCTGCTGTATTTCTCCGTAATAAGAAATGCGCGGTGTGTCAGAGTCTCTCAAACTCGCAGCACGAAGACTTCTTCGGGTTGTGAGGTTAAGCGAACAAGCGTACACGGTGGATGCCCTGGCAGTCAGAGGCGATGAAGGACGTGCTAATCTGCGAAAAGCGCCGGTAAGGTGATATGAACCGTTATAACCGGCGATGTCCGAATGGGGAAACCCGGTGCACTTCGGTGCATCATCGTTAGCTGAATACATAGGCTAACGAGGCGAACCGGGGGAACTGAAACATCTAAGTACCCCGAGGAAAAGAAATCAACCGAGATTCCCCCAGTAGCGGCGAGCGAACGGGGAACAGCCCAGAGCCTGAATCAGCTTGTGTGTCAGTGGAACGGTCTGGAAAGGCCGGCGATACAGGGTGACAGCCCCGTACACGAAGGCACACAGGCTGTGAGCTCGATGAGTAGGGCGGGACACGTGATATCCTGTCTGAAGATGGGGGGACCATCCTCCAAGGCTAAATACTCCTGACTGACCGATAGTGAACCAGTACCGTGAGGGAAAGGCGAAAAGAACCCCGGCGAGGGGAGTGAAACAGAACCTGAAACCGTGTACGTACAAGCAGTGGGAGCCTTCGTAAGAGGGTGACTGCGTACCTTTTGTATAATGGGTCAGCGACTTATATTCTGTAGCAAGGTTAACCGTATAGGGGAGCCGAAGGGAAACCGAGTCTTAACCGGGCGTTAAGTTGCAGGGTATAGACCCGAAACCCGGTGATCTAGCCATGGGCAGGTTGAAGGTTGGGTAACACTAACTGGAGGACCGAACCGACTAATGTTGAAAAATTAGCGGATGACCTGTGGCTGGGGGTGAAAGGCCAATCAAACCGGGAGATAGCTGGTTCTCCCCGAAAGCTATTTAGGTAGCGCCTCGTGAACTCATCTCCGGGGGTAGAGCACTGTTTCGGCTAGGGGGCCATCCCGGCTTACCAACCCGATGCAAACTGCGAATACCGGAGAATGTTATCACGGGAGACACACGGCGGGTGCTAACGTCCGTCGTGAAGAGGGAAACAACCCAGACCGCCAGCTAAGGTCCCAAAGTCATGGTTAAGTGGGAAACGATGTGGGAAGGCCCAGACAGCCAGGATGTTGGCTTAGAAGCAGCCATCATTTAAAGAAAGCGTAATAGCTCACTGGTCGAGTCGGCCTGCGCGGAAGATGTAACGGGGCTAAACCATGCACCGAAGCTGCGGCAGCGACGCTTATGCGTTGTTGGGTAGGGGAGCGTTCTGTAAGCCTGCGAAGGTGTGCTGTGAGGCATGCTGGAGGTATCAGAAGTGCGAATGCTGACATAAGTAACGATAAAGCGGGTGAAAAGCCCGCTCGCCGGAAGACCAAGGGTTCCTGTCCAACGTTAATCGGGGCAGGGTGAGTCGACCCCTAAGGCGAGGCCGAAAGGCGTAGTCGATGGGAAACAGGTTAATATTCCTGTACTTGGTGTTACTGCGAAGGGGGGACGGAGAAGGCTATGTCGGCCGGGCGACGGTTGTCCCGGTTTAAGCGTGTAGGCTGACTTTCCAGGCAAATCCGGAAAGTTAAGGCTGAGGCGTGATGACGAGGCACCACGGTGCTGAAGTGACAAATGCCCTGCTTCCAGGAAAAGCCTCTAAGCATCAGGTAACATCAAATCGTACCCCAAACCGACACAGGTGGTCAGGTAGAGAATACCAAGGCGCTTGAGAGAACTCGGGTGAAGGAACTAGGCAAAATGGTGCCGTAACTTCGGGAGAAGGCACGCTGACATGTAGGTGAAGCCCCTGCGGGTGGAGCTGAAGTCAGTCGAAGATACCAGCTGGCTGCAACTGTTTATTAAAAACACAGCACTGTGCAAACACGAAAGTGGACGTATACGGTGTGACGCCTGCCCGGTGCCGGAAGGTTAATTGATGGGGTTATCGCAAGAGAAGCTCCTGATCGAAGCCCCGGTAAACGGCGGCCGTAACTATAACGGTCCTAAGGTAGCGAAATTCCTTGTCGGGTAAGTTCCGACCTGCACGAATGGCGTAATGATGGCCAGGCTGTCTCCACCCGAGACTCAGTGAAATTGAACTCGCTGTGAAGATGCAGTGTACCCGCGGCAAGACGGAAAGACCCCGTGAACCTTTACTACAGCTTGACACTGAACATTGAGCCTTGATGTGTAGGATAGGTGGGAGGCTTTGAAGCGTGGACGCCAGTCTGCGTGGAGCCGACCTTGAAATACCACCCTTTAATGTTTGATGTTCTAACCTGGCGCCATAATCTGGCGTGGGGACAGTGTCTGGTGGGTAGTTTGACTGGGGCGGTCTCCTCCCAAAGTGTAACGGAGGAGCACGAAGGTCAGCTAATCCTGGTCGGACATCAGGAGGTTAGTGCAATGGCATAAGCTGGCTTGACTGCGAGAGTGACGGCTCGAGCAGGTGCGAAAGCAGGTCATAGTGATCCGGTGGTTCTGTATGGAAGGGCCATCGCTCAACGGATAAAAGGTACTCCGGGGATAACAGGCTGATACCGCCCAAGAGTTCATATCGACGGCGGTGTTTGGCACCTCGATGTCGGCTCATCACATCCTGGGGCTGAAGTAGGTCCCAAGGGTATGGCTGTTCGCCATTTAAAGTGGTACGCGAGCTGGGTTTAGAACGTCGTGAGACAGTTCGGTCCCTATCTGCCGTGGGCGCTGGAGAATTGAGGGGGGCTGCTCCCAGTACGAGAGGACCGGAGTGGACGCATCACTGGTGTTCGGGTTGTCATGCCAATGGCACTGCCCGGTAGCTAAATGCGGAAGAGATAAGTGCTGAAAGCATCTAAGCACGAAACTTGCCCCGAGATGAGTTCTCCCTGAGACTATAAGTCTCCTGAAGGAACGTTGAAGACGACGACGTTGATAGGCCGGGTGTGTAAGCGCAGCGATGCGTTGAGCTAACCGGTACTAATGAACCGTGAGGCTTAACCTTACAACGCCAAAGAAGTCTGGCGTGTTGAGAGACAATTCAGCTTGTGACGGATAAACGTTCATGGCGGAAGCGGTGAACGGAACAGAATTTGCCTGGCGGCTGTAGCGCGGTGGTCCCACCTGACCCCATGCCGAACTCAGAAGTGAAACGCCGTAGCGCCGATGGTAGTGTGGGGCCTCCCCATGCGAGAGTAGGGAACTGCCAGGCATCAAATAAAGAACCCCTCAGCACCGCTGAGGGGTTTTTGCTTTATGAAATGGATACAAAACCGCAGGGTTTCGGGTATTACCGTATCCGGCTTTTTACGCGCGACAGCACTTAATGCCACCATCTGGTTATCCTCCGCCTTTCTTTCCCTGAACCCCGCCCCTTTGCGCTTATCGCCGGAATGACACCTGTGCTCGCTGCGCTGTCAGCCAGTCAGCGATAAACGCCGCCACCTGCGCGGGCTCGTTGATATCCAGTACCGTCTGTGCCACGCCGGGCAGGGGGATATCGCTGGCCACGGCAATCACGTGGCTGTCCGGCATTAACTCTGCGACGTCCCGCCCGGCACCCTCCCGGAACAGCATGATTTTCGCGATCGCCTCGTGTTTAAACCCTTCAACCAGAATAAGATCCAGCTGCGAGCTGTCCATCCGGCTCGCCAGATAATGCAGGTCCGGCTCAAGCGCTTCCGGTGTTTCTGTCATTAGCGCCCAGCGTTTCGCGCTGGCGACCAGCGTCTGCGCCGCACCTGCCTTGCGAAGTTCATAGCTGTCTTTACCCGGCGTATCCACATCCATATTGTGGTGAGTGTGTTTAATCAGGCCGGTACGGATGCCTCGCTCACGCAATAGCGGAATCAGCGCCTTAAGCAGCGTCGTTTTTCCCGTACCGCTCCAGGCGGCAATGCCCAGTAACGGAACCATTATTCCTCCTGCCAACGTTCAAGCTCGGCCAGCGTATTCACATTGGCAAAATTATCTTTATTCGCAAACGCTACGCTACAGCCATTAATTTCATGCAAGAAAACCATCACGCGACGTTCTCCGCGTGCGAGGTAATCAGCCAGAGGTGCTTTAAGGGAGTGATGCATCAATGCAATCGCAGGGTGATCGCGCTCGCCATCATTGGCCCACACAGCGGGTCTTGCGCCTTTTGCATTCCACAGACGTTGTGCCAGATCGACAGGGATATGAGGCGTGTCACAAGGGCAAAAGAGATACCACTCGCTATTAAGTTGCTGCATGACAGAAAGCATCCCCGCGAGCGGCCCCGGAAAATCCGGGAGAGTATCCGTGATGACCGGATAACCGCTGGCGCGATAAGCTTCCAGATCCCGGTTAGCGCTTACCGCAACGTGCGCGACCTGGGCCGCCAGGCGCTCCGCCACATACTTCCACAGCGCTTTGCCATTGAGCATTACCAGTCCTTTATTTTTCCCGCCCATTCGCGTCGCCCGACCGCCCGCCAGCACCACGCCGGTAATCGCGCTAAGCTTATCCAAGAATATCACCTCTTTTCATACGGATTTGTCCCTGCTAACGTGTCGCCCAGATAAAAAGGAGACCATGATGAAATGCAAACGTCTTAATGAAGTTATCGAACTGCTGCAACCAGCCTGGGAAAAAGAGCCCGATCTCAACCTGCTGGAGTTCCTGCAAAAGCTGGCTGCTGAATCCGGTTTTACCGGTGAACTGGCCGATCTTACCGATGATATCCTCATTTATCAGTTAAAAATGCGTGATGCCGATAAAGACGCCGTGATCCCTGGCATTCAGAAAGATTATGAAGAAGACTTCAAAACGGCCCTGCTGCGCGCCCGCGGCGTGATAAAAGAGTAAAAGCTTGTAAGAGACGCTCTCGCTGCGGCTTTGAGATGATATCCTGAAGCATTGCTTGTGTTTTCCGGGTATCGGGATGACAGATAACGCTTTTAATTTCCAGACGCTACAGCCAGACACCATCATGGACGCCCTGTTTGAACACGGCATTCGTGTGGATTCTGGCTTAACTGCGCTTAATAGCTTTGAAAACCGCGTTTATCTTTTTCAGGATGAAGATCGTAAGCGTTTTGTTGTGAAGTTCTACCGCCCTCACCGCTGGAGCGCCGAGCAGATCCGTGAAGAACATCACTTCGCGCTGGAGCTTGAAACCGACGAAGTGCCAGTTGCCGCGCCGTTGCGTCTGGATGGCGACACGCTGTTAACGCACGATGGCTTTATGTTCGCCGTCTTTCCGGGTCTCGGTGGCCGCCAGTATGAAACGGATAACCTTGACCAGATGGAATGGGTTGGCCGTTATCTTGGCCGTATTCATCAGACCGGTAAACAACGTCTTTTCTCCCATCGCCCCACTATCGGCATCAATGAATATCTGCTCGAGCCGCGCGCGGTCTACGAGACCAGCTCGCTTATTCCTGCTTCGCTCAAGGCCGCGTTTTTGCAGGCGACCGATGCGCTGACGAGTGCCGTCATCGCCCGCTGGCAGCCGGGTTATGACGCGCTGCGTCTGCATGGCGACTGCCATCCTGGCAATATCCTCTGGCGCGACGGCCCGCTATTTGTCGATCTCGATGACGCTCGCAACGGCCCGGCCATCCAGGATCTCTGGATGCTGCTGAATGGCGATGTCGCAGAACAGCGTATGCAGATGGAAACCATTCTGGAAGCCTATGAAGAGTTCACTACATTCAATATCAAAGAGCTTGAGCTGATAGAACCGCTGCGCGCGATGCGACAGGTCTATTATCTGGCCTGGCTTATTCGCCGTTGGGAAGATCCGGCGTTTCCACGCAACTTCCCCTGGCTTGCTGAAGAAGATTTCTGGCGCCGTCAGACGGCGACTTTTAACGAGCAAATTCGGGCGCTCAATGAGCCTCCTTTACAACTAACGCCAATGTATTGATCTGTAATATTCAGGAGAGAGTAAATGATGAAAAAGATTTGGCTGGCGCTGGCCGGTATGGTGATGGCATTCAGCGTATCCGCCGCCGATTATTCTGACGGGAAACAGTACAACACGCTGGAGAAGCCGGTTGCCGGCGCGCCGCAGGTAATGGAGTTCTTCTCCTTCTACTGCCCGCACTGCTACCAGTTTGAAGAAGTGCTGCACGTTTCTGACAGCGTGAAGAAAAAACTGCCGGCTGGCACCAAAATGACCAAATACCACGTTGAGTTCCTGGGCCCGTTGGGTAAAGACCTGACGCAGGCGTGGGCGGTTGCGATGGCGATGGGCATCGAAGATAAAATTACGGCCCCGATGTTTGAAGCGGTGCAGAAAACCCAGACCGTACAGACACCTGCTGATATCCGCAAAGTCTTTATCGACGCGGGCGTGAAGCCGGAAGAGTATGACGCTGCCTGGAACAGCTTCGTGGTGAAATCGCTCGTCGCGCAGCAGGAAAAAGCGGCGGCTGATGTTGGCCTGCAGGGCGTGCCTGCCATGTACGTTAACGGCAAATACCAGCTGAACCCGCAGGGCATGGATACCAGCAATATGGACGTCTTCGTCCAGCAATATGCGGATACCGTTAACTACCTGCTCGGTAAAAAATAATCGAATGCGTTAAATGAAAAAGCCGGTCACTGACCGGCTTTTTTATATTGCTGATAAATGACCTCAAGCCTGGCGTCTTTCTCGCTCCACAGCCCGTTCAGCCACTGCTGGAAACCACGTTTAAAGTTTTTATCGTTAATGTAATCACCGTGCAGCGATGCCTCCACCGGCAATAAATCGATCTGCACCACAATACGCGTTAACTTTCCTGTGAGCATATCGTAAAACGGTGTGCGGTTATTTTCCGGGTAGCAGAGCGTCACATTCAGCATCTTATCGAATTGTTTTCCCAGCACATTCAACGCCATTGCAATGCCCGCCGCTTTCGGCGGTAGTAAATGCCGGAACGGTGAACGCAACTGGCGCTGTTTTTCTACGGTAAACCGAGAGCCTTCGACGAAATTCACAATCGTTGTCGGGTGATGGCGAAACTTTTCACAGGAACGACGCGTCGTTTCCACATCTTTGCCGCGTCGTTCCGGGTGACGCAGCAAATAGCTGCGGGAATAGCGGCGCATAAACGGCATATCCAGCGCCCAACAGGCGAGCCCAATAAAAGGCACCCATGCAAGCTGCTGTTTCAGAAAATATTTATTCATCGGAATATGCTTACGAAACAGCACGCACAGCACCACAATATCTGCCCAGCTATGGTGATTGCAGATAAGTAAATACCAGCTCTTTTTATTTAGCCCCTGGAGCCCCTGTACTTCCCATTTAAGATGCGGATTCAGGTGCAGCAGCAATGCCAGTCCTTCGCACCAGCAATACATCATAAAATTGCAGAAGCGGGACACCGTGCGCCATACCGCTGGTACAGGCAGCACCAGTTTAATTATTCCGGCAAGGATAATCGGCACGGAGCATAAAATAGTCACCAGAATAGTAAGCACGATGCTGAGCATAAGCGTCAGCGCAGCGAGTAATCTCGACATAATAATTTTCAGGCGGTTAGATAAAATGCCAGTGACGGCAGAGGGCGCAGATTCTAACAGAAAACATTCCGGCGTAATGAGCCGAAACGTAACGTGCGATGAATAACCGCCTGGTTTTAAGCGTGGCGTAAGCCAGACGGCAAAAGCCATTTTTTATATCCACAATAAAACTTTTCCGCTAAAAAATAATTAGCGGCGTCAGGGTTTTTATAAGCCACTGATTTTTTGGATTATTTACAGCGCTTCGCTCCTTTTTTATCTCACGTTATTAATAGCTTAGGTTTTTGTGCACAAAGTTATCCACAAGCAGCATTGCGAGCGATCGCGCGGATCGACAAAACTTTCCATGCGATCGGCCCTTTGGGTTTCATGTTTTGCGCCAGGCTATGGCATCCTTTATCCATAACTTCATTATCAGGCACGGACATTATGGTTCAGATCCCAGAAAATCCCCTTATTCTCGTCGATGGCTCTTCTTACCTGTATCGGGCGTATCACGCGTTTCCGCCGCTCACTAACAGTGCCGGCGAGCCCACGGGCGCGATGTATGGCGTGCTGAATATGCTGCGCAGCCTGATACTGCAGTACCAGCCGACCCACGCGGCTGTTGTGTTCGACGCGAAAGGCAAAACCTTCCGTGATGAACTGTTCGAGCACTACAAATCCCACCGCCCGCCCATGCCTGACGATCTGCGTGCGCAAATAGAGCCACTGCATGCGATGGTTAAAGCGATGGGCCTGCCGCTTCTGGCGGTCTCCGGCGTGGAAGCGGACGACGTTATCGGTACGCTCGCCAAAGAAGCCGCCGCAGCGGGCCGCGCGGTGCTTATCAGCACCGGCGATAAAGACATGGCGCAGCTCGTCACGCCAGACGTCACGCTTATCAACACCATGACCAATACCGTGCTGGGGCCGGAAGAAGTGTGCGCGAAGTATGGCGTGCCGCCGGAGCTTATCATCGACTTCCTGGCGCTGATGGGCGACTCGTCCGATAACATTCCGGGCGTGCCGGGCGTCGGCGAGAAAACTGCTCAGGCGCTGTTGCAGGGGCTTGGCGGTCTGGACGCGCTCTACGCCAACCCGGAGAAAATCGCTGAGCTCTCCTTCCGCGGTGCTAAAACCATGGCGGCGAAGCTTGAGCAGAATAAAGAGGTGGCGTATCTCTCCTATCAGCTGGCGACCATTAAAACCGATGTGGAGCTGGAGCTGAGCCACGATCGTCTGGAGGTGCAGCAACCGCAGGCTGATGAATTGCTGGCGCTTTTCCGGCAGTACGAATTCAAGCGCTGGACGTCCGATCTCGAAGCCGGGAAATGGCTTCAGTCCCGCGGCAAACCCGCCGCGAAGCCGACAGAAACGATTGTCGTCGAAGCCGAGCCGGAAGAAGAAGCCGTCGCGCTTTCGGCGGAGCGCTATGTAACTATCCTTGACGAAGAGACGCTTCAGGCGTGGATCGAGCGTATTAAAAACGCGCCGGTGGTGGCTGTGGATACCGAAACGGACAGCCTCGATAACCTGACAGCCAACCTCGTTGGCATCTCGTTCGCCACTGAGCCAGGCCTTGCGGCGTATATCCCGGTCGCGCATGATTACCTCGATGCGCCGGATCAGCTTTCCCGCGATCGCGTGCTGGAACTATTAAAACCGTTGCTGGAAGACGAATCGCTGGTGAAAGTGGGCCAGAACCTGAAATTCGACCGCGGCATTTTGCAGAATTACGGCATCGAACTGCGCGGCATCGCTTTCGATACCATGCTGGAGTCGTACATTCTGGACAGCGTCTCAGGCCGCCACGATATGGACAGCCTCTCCAGCCGCTGGCTTAAACACACCACCATCACGTTTGAGCAGATCGCCGGTAAAGGCAAAAATCAGCTTACGTTTAACCAGATCGATCTCGAACAGGCCGGGCGCTACGCGGCGGAAGACGCCGATGTGACGCTCCAGCTGCACCTGAAGATGTGGCCAAAACTGCAGCAGCATAAAGGCCCGCTGAATATCTTTGAACATATTGAGATGCCGCTGGTGCCGGTGCTGTCGCGCATCGAGCGCAACGGCGTGAAAATCGATCCGGCAGTGCTGCACGCGCACTCGCAGGAGATTGCCCTTAAGCTCGCCGAGCTTGAGCAAAAAGCGCATGAGATCGCGGGCGAGCCGTTTAACCTCTCCTCCACCAAACAGCTGCAGACTATTCTGTTTGAAAAGCAGGGCATCAAGCCACTGAAGAAAACGCCGGGCGGCGCGCCATCAACCTCAGAAGAGGTGCTGGAAGAGCTGGCGCTCGACTACCCGCTGCCGAAAGTCATTCTGCAATACCGCGGCCTTGCGAAGCTGAAATCGACTTACACCGATAAACTGCCGCAGATGATTAACCCGAAAACCGGCCGCGTGCATACCTCTTACCATCAGGCGGTTACGGCTACCGGACGTCTGTCGTCCACCGATCCGAACCTGCAAAACATTCCGGTGCGTAACGACGAAGGCCGCCGTATCCGCCAGGCGTTTATCGCGCCGGAGGATTATGTCATTGTCTCGGCGGACTACTCGCAGATTGAGCTGCGCATCATGGCGCATCTGTCGCGCGATAAAGGGCTGCTCAGCGCGTTTGCGGAAGGCAAAGATATCCACCGCGCAACGGCGGCGGAAGTATTTGGCCTGCCGCTGGAGAGCGTCTCTAACGAACAGCGCCGCAGCGCCAAAGCGATTAACTTCGGTCTTATTTACGGCATGAGCGCGTTTGGCCTGTCGCGCCAGCTCAATATCCCGCGTAAAGAGTCGCAGAAGTATATGGATCTCTACTTCGAGCGTTACCCTGGCGTGCTGGAATATATGGAGCGCACCCGTAAGCAGGCGAAAGAACAGGGCTATGTCGAAACGCTGGACGGGCGTCGTCTCTATCTGCCGGATATCAACGCCAGCAACGCGGCGCGGCGTGCAGGCGCTGAGCGTGCGGCGATCAATGCCCCGATGCAGGGAACGGCCGCAGACATCATCAAACGTGCCATGATCGCGGTCGATGGCTGGCTGCAGAAAGAGCAGCCGCGCGTGAAAATGATCATGCAGGTGCACGATGAACTGGTGTTTGAAGTGCATAAAGATGACGTGGAAGCCGTGTCGCAGAAAATCCATGAACTCATGGAGAACAGCATGCAGCTTGACGTGCCGTTGCTGGTGGAAGTCGGCAGCGGTGTGAACTGGGATGAAGCGCACTGATGCCCAAACACGCGTAGTCGCTTTTGTAACTTAGCAACATAACTAATAGATTTTTGTGATAGTCATTAGAAATTGCTATGTAAACTATGAAAAGAAATTACAAAAAGTGCTTTTTCCCGTCATAAAAAAAGGGTAGAGTTATCGACGTAGGGTACAGAGGTAAGATGTTCTATCTTTCAGACCTTTTACTTCACGTAATCGGATTTGGCTGAATATTTTAGCCGCCCCAGTCAGAAATGACTGGGGCGTTTTTTATTGCGTCGGAAAGTCAGACGCGCGAGCCAGGCCCGCGCCGGGGAGGATTACGCTTGCGGGGCGGCGTCTTCGGCCGCAGGCGGCAGATCGTTAAACCAGCTGTCCAGCTTGATGCGCAGCTTATCCACGCCGGTTTTCTTCAGGGAAGAAAACGCTTCAACCTGTACGTCGCCATTAAAGGCAATCACCGCTTCACGCACCATATTCAGCTGCGCTTTACGCGCACCGCTCGCCAGTTTGTCGGCTTTGGTCAGCAGCACCAGAACAGGAATACCGCTGTCCACGGCCCACTCAATCATCTGCTGGTCGAGATCTTTCAGCGGATGGCGAATGTCCATCAGCACCACCAGCCCTTTCAGGCACAGGCGTTTTTCCAGGTATTCGCCCAGCGCGCGCTGCCATTTGCGCTTCATCTCTTCCGGGACTTCGGCGTAGCCGTAGCCAGGCAGATCCACCAGGCGCTTGCCGTCGGCGACTTCAAACAGGTTAATCAGCTGCGTGCGTCCCGGCGTTTTACTGGTGCGCGCCAGGCTTTTCTGATTGGTCAGCGTATTGAGCGCGCTGGATTTTCCGGCGTTGGAGCGGCCTGCGAAAGCCACTTCAATGCCCGTGTCGGAAGGCAGGTGGCGAATATCCGGCGCACTGGTCACAAAGTGCGTCTGTTGATAGTTCAACTGAGTCAAAACGGTCGTCTCCGTCAGGATAAGCTTAAGCAATAGCCGCGATTATACCTGAACAGGGCTAAAAGGCTGTTGTTCTCTCCAGCGGCTTACAAAACACCCGCGAGGTCTGTAAGAGATCTGCCCGTTTTACATTGAGATATCATCGGCTTGAAAGGCGGACGTTTTAATTTTAGTTAAGTAAAAACAGTCAGTTAACCTTGCAGAAATGTCCTAAAATGGGCTTTTAAGGCCGTTTGCGCCTTGAGCCCCTCGTTCAGGCTGGTAAAGTAATAGGCACGGGCAACGGAGTGTCGCAACGGATAATAACTCAGGATGAGGGGTCTGGAGCGTCAGGGCGACGAAGCACACAGCATACCAGGACTGTCAACGTCGGAGACGTTAACAAGGATAAAGGAACGCGACACGGAGCGTTGTCGGCTGAAGGAAAAACAGGGCGGGTTGTAAGCGCACCAGGATGGTGGATACCGATGACCGGTTAAAAAGTCAGGAAAAAAGGCGACAGGTTTACCTGTCGCCTTTTTTCTTTACTTGCTTTCTGCTAGATTCCGCCGCAATTCTATACTGTTTAAAACGGCCCAAGACGAAAAATTATGAAGCAACCCTCATCCTCTGTGCGCGGCAAAGGCCCCGCCAAAGCTAAAGCTCGCCGTAAAACGCGTGAAGAATTAAATCAGGAAGCCCGCGATCGCAAGCGCGATAAAAAGCACCGCGGCCATGCGCCGGGTAGCCGCGCTACGGGGGCCAGCGCGTCCGGAAAATCCTCCGGTCAGTCGACACAGAAAGATCCGCGCATCGGCAGTAAAAAACCGATTCCGCTTGGAGTGAGCGACGCTCAGGAAACCCGACCTCAGAAGCACCAACCACAACCTAAAAGTGAGAAACCTATGTTGTCACCGCAGGAAGAGCTGGACATGCTGGAGAATGACGAGCGCCTGGATGCGCTGCTGGAGCGCCTGGAAGAGGGGGAAACCCTGAGCGCGGACGATCAGGCGTGGGTTGATTCCCGTCTCGATCGCATTGATGAGCTGATGCAGCAGCTCGGCCTTTCTTACGACGACGAAGAAGACGAAGAAGAAGAGCAGCAGGAAGATATGATGCGCCTGCTCAAAGGCGGGAACTAACCCTTCCGATGGGGCCGACCGTCCTGCTTATACTCCTTCCGATAGTATGTTATCTGGTGTGGTTATTCGTTAAACTACACCGGCTGTCGCGGCGCCAGAAGTGGCTGCGCAGCCGGCTTATCACCCGCCATCCGGGTGGGCCAGTTCGCCGAACGCGTCGGCGAAACCGTCGGAAGGAGTAAGCATGTCTGAGCAGGTAATCGACTGGGATCTGGCCCTCATCCAGAAATATAACTATTCCGGGCCGCGCTATACCTCATATCCCACGGCTCTTGAGTTTTCTGAAACGTTTGGCGAGCCTGACTTCGCGCGCGCGGTCGCGCGTTATCCCGACAGGCCGCTCTCGCTCTACGTTCACATCCCTTTCTGCCACAAACTCTGCTACTTCTGCGGCTGCAATAAAATCGTCACCCGCCAGCAGCATAAAGCCGATCAGTATCTCGACGTGCTGGAGCAGGAGATTATTCATCGCGCGCCGCTGTTTGCCGGGCGTCGCGTCAGCCAGCTGCACTGGGGCGGCGGTACGCCGACTTACCTCAGCAAAGCGCAAATCAGCCGCCTGATGGGCCTGCTGCGCGCGAATTTCCGGTTCAACGACGACGCCGAAATCTCTATTGAAGTCGACCCGCGCGAAATCGAGCTGGACGTGCTGGATCACCTGTATGCGGAAGGCTTCCGCCGTCTCAGCATGGGCGTGCAGGATTTTAATAAAGAGGTGCAGCGTCTGGTAAACCGCGAGCAGGATGAAGACTTCATCTTTGCGCTCATCAAACGCGCGCGGAAAGTGGGCTTCACCTCGGCCAACATCGATTTAATCTACGGTCTGCCGAAGCAGACGCCGGAAAGCTTTGCCTTTACGCTACAGCGCGTGGCGGAGCTGAACCCGGACCGCCTGAGCGTCTTTAACTACGCGCATTTGCCGACGCTCTTTGCCGCGCAGCGCAAAATCAAAGAGGCGGATCTGCCCTCGGCGCAGCAGAAGCTCGATATCCTTCAGCAGACTATCCAGTCGCTGACCCACGCGGGTTATCAGTTCATCGGCATGGACCACTTCGCGAAGCCGGATGACGAGCTGGCTATCGCCCAGCGTAACGGCGTGCTGCATCGTAACTTCCAGGGCTACACCACGCAGGGCGACACCGATCTGCTCGGCCTGGGCGTCTCGGCGATTAGTATGATCGGCGACTGCTACGCGCAGAACCAGAAAGAGCTTAAGCGTTACTATCAGGCGGTGGATGAGCAGGGCAGCGCGCTGTGGCGCGGGCTTGAGCTGACGCGCGACGACTGCATCCGCCGCGACGTTATCAAAGCGCTAATCTGCAATTTCCGGCTCGATTTCGCTGAGGTAGAAAAAGCGTGGTCGCTCCGTTTCACCGACTATTTTGCCGAGGATTTGCAACTGCTGGCGCCGCTGGCGAAAGACGGGCTGGTGGACGTAAACGCGCGCGGTATCACCGTGACGGCGAAAGGGCGGTTGCTGATTCGCAACGTCTGCATGTGCTTTGACGTCTATCTGCGCCGCAAAGCGCGGCTGCAACAGTTCTCACGCGTGATATAAAAAAAGCGGGCATAACGCCCGCTTTTTTTAACTAAAGAAGTTGACCAGCGCTGCGCACAGCAGGGCGGCAATCGCCGTCTGGGGCGTATGGCCTGCGGCGGCGCCCGCCTCTGCGCTTTGCGTGGCGATATGGATCAGTGATTCCAGCATAACAACTCTCCCCCATAACCGCGCCCGATCATACTCAAGCCTGGCGGACAGTAAAGTATAAAATTAGAGCAATTTGCAGGCGACAGCGCTTTTTTACACAACGCTGCCGCTTACTCCATTCCCAGCTCTTTTAGCTTGCGCGTCAGGGTGTTCCGGCCCCAGCCCAGCAGACGCGCAGCCTCCTGTTTATGCCCTTGCGTGTGCCGCAGCGCCGTGGTCAAAAGCGTGCGCTCCATTTCCGGTTGCGCTTCGGAAAGCAGGTTTTGATGACCGGAACGCAGCGCCCTGTCGGCCCACTGCGCGAGCAGCGTCGCCCAGCTCTCCGGCAGCGCCTGCGACGGCGCGTCCGGCACGCTGGTTTCAAACAGCTCGGCAGGCAGATCCTGAATCAGCACTTCCTGGCCCGCGGCCATCACGGTGAGCCAGCGGCAGGTATTCTCCAGCTGACGCACGTTGCCGGGCCATGCGAGACGCGTCAGCGCGGCTTCCGTCTCCGGGTGCAGCTGTTTGGCTTCCACACCCAGCTCGCGCGCCGCTACCTGCAGGAAATGGCGCGCCAGACGCGGGATATCCTCGCGGCGCTCGCGCAGCGGCGGCAGATGCACGCGGATAACGTTCAGGCGGTGGAATAAATCCTCGCGGAATTTTCCTTCCTGAACGCGCAGCTCCAGGTTCTGATGCGTCGCCGCGATAATGCGCACATCCACTTTTACTGGCGCATAGCCGCCGACGCGGTAAAACTGACCGTCGGCCAGCACGCGCAGCAGACGGGTCTGCACATCCAGCGGCATGTCGCCGATTTCATCAAGAAACAGCGTGCCGCCGTCAGCCTGTTCGAAACGGCCCTGACGAATCTGGTTTGCGCCGGTGAACGCGCCTTTCTCGTGCCCGAACAGCTCCGATTCGATAAGGTCTTTGGGAATGGCCGCCATATTCAGCGCGATAAACGGCGCTTTGACGCGCGGGCTGTGGCGGTGCAGCGCATGCGCCACCAGCTCTTTACCGGTGCCCGATTCGCCGTTAATCAGCACGCTGATGGAGGAGCGGGAGAGGCGGCCGATAATGCGAAACACATCCTGCATCGCCGGCGCTTCGCCGATGATGTCGGTGGTCGGGCCGAAAACCTGCGCGCTGCGCGGCTGCTGTTGCTCCTGGTAATGGCTGATGGCACGTTCGACCAGCGCCACCGCCTCGTCAATATCAAACGGCTTTGGCAAGTAATCAAACGCGCCCTGCTGATAGGCGCTCACCGCGGCGTCGAGATCGGAATGCGCGGTCATAATGATGACCGGAAGCATCGGATGACGCTGTTTTATCTGCTTTAACAGCGTCAGGCCGTCCATGCCCGGCATACGAATATCCGACAGCAGTACGTCCGGGGTTTTTGTGCTCAGCGCGTCCAGCACCTCGTTACCGCTTTCAAAGGTGGTGCAGCTTAAGCCTGCTCCGGTGAGCGCGCGCTCAAGCACCCAGCGAATGGAGCTATCGTCATCGACGATCCAGACAATCCCTCGTTGCATAATCACCTCTATTTCCGAATAGGCAGGAAGACCGAGAATTCGGTATGGCCTGGCCAACTGTTAAATTCGATTTTTCCCGAATGCTGATCGATAAGATTTCGGGCGATGGACAGCCCCAGCCCGGTGCCGCCCTCGCGGCCGCTGACCATCGGGTAAAACAGCGTATCCTGCAGATGCGCCGGGATGCCTGGCCCGTTGTCTTCCACGTCGATACGGGCGGCCAGGCGGTAGCGCACGCCGTGCAGCGTCAACTGAAACGCGGTGCGGGTGCGCAGCGTGATCTCGCCGCCGTCCTCGCCCAGCGCCTGGAGCGCGTTACGCACGATATTCAGCAGTACCTGTTCTATCTGGTCCGGGTCGTGGGTAAATTCCGGCAGGCTCGGATCGTAGTCGCGCAGAAGCCGAACGTTTTCCGGCAGTTCCATGGAGACCAGCTTCACCACGCGCTCGGCCACTTTATGGATGCTTTCGGTGACGTGCATGCCCGGCTGCTGCGGCCCTAACAGGCGGTCCACCAGGTTACGCAGGCGGTCGGCCTGTTCAATGATGACTTTGGTGTATTCCGTCAGCGACGGGTCGGGCAGGGCGCGGCTCAGCAATTGCGCTGCGCCTCGCAGGCCGCCGAGCGGATTTTTGATTTCATGCGCCAGGCCGCGTACCAGATCGCGCGCGGCGACTTGCTGGGCATGCTGGAGCTGTTCCTGGCTTAAACGCCGCTGATTATCCATCGGGGCCATCTCCAGCAGGATCAGGCCATCCGGCAGACGTTGCGCCGTCAGGGAAAGAATGTGTGAGCGGCCATCAATGACCAGCGTCACTTCGTTATCGGTAAATCCCTGGCCCGCGTTCAGGCTCTCCTGCATCAGGCTGATATTCAGGGAAAAATAACTCAGCAGCTCCGGGAGTGGCGTGCCGTAAAGCTTACGTGAACTTTGCGCGAGCAACTGCTGCGCCGCCGGGTTGGCGTAATGCACCGCCAGCTCGTCGTCGACCAGTAAAATGCTATTGATTAATGCGTTAAGGATCTGCCCAGCATCGGGCAGCGTGCCTGTTGCCATTCAGCAGTCCCCCAGGGTTTGCACCATTTTAGTGCATTATAGCGTTTTAACGCTAAAAAGGGCGTTAAAACCGGTTTCGGGTGGTGAAAAAAGCCCATCCGAAGATGGGCTAAAGTTTCCACGGCAACAAAAAAACATTCGCGGATTTCACGCAGTGGCGACAACCTGAAATCCGCTGGCTATCAACATCAATAAATCATTACACGCTGTAGTAGAGTTCGAACTCTACCGGGTGCGGCGTCATGCGAACGCGGTCGTTCTCTTCCATACGAAGCGCGATGTAAGCATCGATCGCATCGTCAGTGAACACGCCGCCTGCGGTCAGGAACTCGCGGTCTGCGTCCAGCGCCTGCAGGGCTTCTTCCAGAGAACCGGCAACCTGCGGGATCTCTTTCGCTTCTTCCGGCGGCAGGTCATACAGATTTTTGTCCATCGCTTCGCCCGGGTGGATCTTGTTCTTGATGCCGTCAAGACCGGCCATCAGCAGGGCAGCGAAGCACAGGTACGGGTTAGCCGCCGGGTCCGGGAAGCGCACTTCGATACGACGCGCTTTCGGAGACGCAACCACCGGGATACGGATAGACGCAGAGCGGTTACGCGCGGAGTAAGCCAGCATTACCGGCGCTTCGTAGCCTGGTACCAGACGCTTGTAAGAGTTGGTGGTCGGGTTAGACAGGGCGTTGATGGCTTTGGCGTGTTTGATTACGCCGCCGATGTAATACAGCGCCTGCTCAGACAGACCCGCGTATTTGTCGCCAGAGAACAGGTTGGTGCCGTTCTTGGACAGAGACATATGGCAGTGCATACCGGAGCCGTTATCGCCGAACATTGGTTTCGGCATAAAGGTCGCGGTTTTGCCGAAGCGGTGCGCGACGTTATGCACGACATATTTGTAGATCTGAATTTCGTCCGCTTTCTTGGTCATGGTGTTGAAGCGGGTCGCCACTTCGTTCTGACCGGCGGTGGCCACTTCGTGGTGGTGCGCTTCAACGACCAGGCCCATCTCTTCCATGGTCAGACACATCACAGAACGGATGTCCTGAGAAGAGTCAACCGGCGGAACCGGGAAGTAACCGCCTTTCACGCCCGGACGGTGGCCTTTGTTGCCGCCTTCGTATTTGGTGGAGGAGTTCCATGCGCCTTCGATGTCGTCAATCGCGACATGAGAGCCAGAAATGGTGCTTCCGAAGCGGATGTCGTCAAACAGGAAGAACTCAGGTTCCGGCCCGAACAGGACGGTGTCGGCGATACCGGTGGAGCGCAGGTACTCTTCTGCGCGCTTGGCGATGGAGCGCGGGTCGCGATCGTAGCCCTGCATAGTGCCCGGCTCGAGGATGTCGCAACGAATAATCAGAGTAGGTTCTTCGTAGAACGGGTCAATGACAGCGGTGGAGGCGTCCGGCATCAGCACCATGTCAGATTCATTGATGCCTTTCCAGCCACCGATGGACGAGCCATCGAACATTTTACCTTCTTCGAAGAAGTCGGCGTTCACCTGGTGGGCTGGGATGGTGACGTGCTGTTCTTTACCTTTAGTATCAGTGAAGCGCAGATCCACAAACTTCACTTCATGTTCATTCAGCATCGTCAGAACGTGTTCAGCGGACATACTTAACTCTCCCGGATTTGTCATTGTCGTCGTGGTAACGAGGTCTTCAGTACTTATTAAAATTGGCGTTGCCGCCCTGAATTCTTTAAAGCGAAATCTGTGCCAACTTTCAAATTCCCCCAAAAAGGCGCTATGATGCGCGTCATAGTGCAAAAGGGCTGCACCACGATGGAGAGATTGCACCAATATAGTGCCTGTGTGTAAAAAACAAGCACTGTGTTGGTGCAATTTACGTTTAATAGCCCTTTTACCGCTGCGTGAAAAGGATCACAAAGCTTGGCGACAACACTTGTTTGCGTCAGATGATTGTGATCCTGTTTAGTCCTTCGATTAATACGTGTACAATAACGCGCTATTTCTAATGCCTGAGGCAAAGTTGTGATCGAAAAATTGCGTAACATCGCCATCATTGCGCACGTTGACCATGGTAAAACGACCCTGGTTGACAAGCTGCTGCAGCAATCCGGTACGTTCGACGAGCGTGCTGAAACTCAAGAGCGCGTGATGGACTCCAACGATTTGGAGAAAGAGCGTGGGATTACCATCCTCGCGAAAAACACCGCGATCAAATGGAATGATTACCGTATCAATATCGTTGATACCCCAGGGCACGCCGACTTCGGTGGTGAAGTTGAACGTGTAATGTCCATGGTTGATTCCGTGCTGCTGGTGGTTGACGCATTTGACGGCCCCATGCCGCAAACGCGCTTCGTGACCAAAAAAGCATTTGCCCATGGCCTGAAACCTATCGTGGTTATCAACAAAGTTGACCGTCCGGGCGCGCGTCCTGACTGGGTTGTGGATCAGGTGTTCGACCTGTTCGTCAATCTCGACGCGACCGACGAGCAGCTGGACTTCCCTATCGTTTACGCGTCCGCGCTGAACGGTATCGCAGGTCTGGATCACTCTGATATGGCGGAAGATATGACCCCGCTGTACCAGGCGATCGTCGACCATGTACCGGCACCGGACGTTGACCTCGACGGCCCGCTGCAGATGCAGATCTCCCAGCTGGACTACAACAACTACGTTGGCGTCATCGGCATCGGCCGCATCAAACGCGGTAAAGTGAAGCCGAACCAGCAGGTCACTATCATCGATAGCGAAGGCAAAACCCGTAACGGTAAAGTCGGTAAAGTGCTGGGCCACCTGGGTCTGGAGCGTATCGATACCGATCTGGCGGAAGCTGGCGATATCATCGCTATCACCGGTCTTGGCGAGCTGAACATCTCCGACACCATCTGCGATCCGCAGAATGTCGAAGCGCTGCCGGCGCTGTCCGTTGACGAGCCGACCGTTTCTATGTACTTCAACGTCAACACCTCTCCGTTCTGCGGTAAAGAAGGTAAATACGTTACCTCTCGTCAGATCCTTGACCGTCTGAACAAAGAGCTGGTGCACAACGTGGCGCTGCGCGTTGAAGAAACCGAAGACGCTGACGCGTTCCGCGTGTCTGGCCGTGGCGAACTGCACCTGTCTGTTCTTATCGAGAACATGCGTCGTGAAGGTTTCGAACTGGCGGTTTCCCGTCCGAAAGTTATCTTCCGCGAAATCGACGGCCGTAAACAAGAGCCGTTCGAGAACGTGACGCTGGACGTTGAAGAACAGCACCAGGGTTCTGTGATGCAGGCGCTGGGCGAGCGTAAAGGCGACCTGAAAAACATGAATCCGGACGGCAAAGGCCGCGTACGTCTCGACTACGTGATCCCAAGCCGTGGCCTGATCGGCTTCCGTTCTGAGTTTATGACCATGACCTCCGGTACGGGTCTGCTGTACTCCACCTTCAGCCACTACGACGATATCCGTCCGGGCGAAGTGGGCCAGCGTAACAACGGCGTACTGATCTCTAACGGTCAGGGTAAAGCGGTCGCGTTCGCGCTGTTCGGTCTGCAGGATCGCGGCAAGCTGTTCCTGGGTCACGGTGCGGAAGTCTATGAAGGCCAGATCATCGGTATTCACAGCCGCTCTAACGACCTGACGGTAAACTGCCTGACCGGTAAGAAACTGACCAACATGCGTGCGTCCGGTACGGACGAAGCCACGGTTCTGGTTCCGCCTATCAAAATGACGCTGGAGCAGGCGCTGGAATTCATCGATGACGATGAACTGGTCGAAGTGACTCCGCTGTCTGTACGTATCCGTAAACGTCACCTGACGGAAAACGATCGTAAACGTGCCATGCGCGGTGCGAAAGAAGACTAATACGGTGCATCCGTAAACCAGGCAGGCGTTCGCGTCGCCTGGTATGAATAAAAAGCCGCTGAATTTTCAGCGGCTTTTTTTATATCAGAACGAATACCTTAACCCGAGACGTAGCCGGTACTGTTCACGGTGATACTCATTCCAGCGGTCCAGCCACTGCAGTTCGACATAGGGCAGCCAGTGCTGATCGAGCTTATAGCGAAAGCCGTTGGTAATTTCCCAGTGATGGTCTTTGCCGTTTTTACTGTGGTAATCATTTACCCGCTGAAAGAAGTGCGGCTCAAACGTATACGCGAGTTTATCCGTGACTTTAAAATTCCAGTAATTGGCGAACTCGTGCGTGTCGTTTTTATCCATCTTCCCGTTAAAATCCGGCGTGTCGTAATTATTGTGGTTATAACGATAGCGAACCGTCAGATTAAACCAGGGCGTAAATTTATAATTAGTGTCTAAATAGAGCGCGCCGCCGGAGCCGTCGATACTGTCATTAATCAGCCCGCCGGGCTGGAACGTCAGGTTTTCTGTTGGTTTAAATAAGGGATACCAGCCTTCGATTTCATTATAGCTATGCTTAATCTCGTCCCATTTCCCCACATTGTAGGCGTTGGTGGCCATCAGGCCGGCACCCATATCAAAGTTATAGCCCGCGCGCAGGATAACCTCGTGTAATTCCGAGGCGGTGTTATATGCTTCACGGGTTTCGACATAGGCACCCGCGAAAGCCGCGCAGGGCACAGACGAACAGAGCAGTGCGGTTGCGATTCTCTTCATAGTATTTCCCTATAACAGGTACAGAAAGGCCGCCCCTTCTGTAAACAGAAGGGGAGGAGCGAAGATGGTTATCGTTATAACGTGACGGCTGACGCTTTATTGTCGGCGCTGACTTTTGGGGCGGCGGCGACATATTTCTTCCGCCTGGCAATTTCCTCAATAATAAAGGCGAAGCGCTGTTCATTGAGCTTATAAAACAGCCCCATCGTGACGGCTGCGATTATCGCGAGCCCGCAGGGCCAGAGGAAAATCAGCTGGCGCAGGCCATCAAGCGTCGCAGGCGTTTGCAGCGCATTCGGCACATAGCCAATCTCCGTGAGCATAATGCCGGGCAGAAACCCCGCCAGCGCCGCGGAAATCTTGCGGGAGAAGGTATAGCCGGTATAGACCGATCCCTCGGCGCGAATGCCGGTTTTCCATTCGCCGTAATCCACCGTATCCGGCACCAGCGCCCAGTTCAGACTGTTCACAAACGCGGTGCCGAAAAACGCCATGCAGGAAAACAGCACAAAACTGAGCGATGTCGTGCCCCAGACGTAATTGAAAATATCGCCCAGCGCCCAGAGCGTCAGCCCGCCGAGATAGACCTGTTTTTTGCCAAAGCGCTTCACCGCGCCCGGCACCATAAACACGCCCACCAGAATGCAGCCCATGCTGAAAAAGCCCATCCACGACAACAAATGTAGGTCGTTTAGCACGTACTGCGTGTAGTAGACCTGAATGGCGAGCTTGATATTAAATGCCGCCAGCGTGCAGAGATTGGCGATGCACAGCACCAGCAGCGGCGGGTTCTGGAAAATCGCGCAGAACGATTTCAGCATGCCGGGTTTATGTCCGGCGGGCACCACTTCTACATAGCGCTCGCGCACGCCGCGGTAGCAAAAGAACATGCTGATAAGCCCGACGAGGGCGAAAATCAGCGCTGCCGTCAGGTAGCCCAGCGACGGGCGCGCGGCAAACAGCGACTGGATCGGCATAAAGCCAACGGTACAGAGCAGCAGCCCGAGCGTCGCGCCGCCCTGACGCCACGCGGCGAGATGCGCGCGCTCCTGCGGGTTTTTAGTGATGGCGGGCACCATCGCGCCATAGGAGCAGTTCATCAGGCTGTAAAACAGGCCGAACAGCATAAACAGCACCGTGGCGAGCGCGGTTTTCATCGCAAGCGGCAGATCGTTTGCCACAAACTGCGCCGTCGCCACCAGCGCCACCGGGAAGGAGGCGAAAAGAATAAACGGCCGGAATTTGCCGCGTGGGCCAGGCGCTCGCCGTGAATCCACCAGCACGCCGGTGAGCATATCGGTCAGCGCCGTGAAAAACTTCGCCACCAGAAAAATCACGCCGCCGTAAAAGGCCGGCAGGTGAAGCTCGTCGGTATAAAATTTCAGAAGGTAGAGCGTCCCGATGCACAGCATCAGGTTGGAGCCAAAATCGCCCATGCCGTAAGAAAACTTCTCCCGCAGGCTCAGTCGCAGCGTCAGCGGGTCCTGACTGGTGAATGTCGTCATAGCCGTTCCTCAAAGCGAGGGCCCGCGCAGGCGCGGGCACCGTGATGGTTATGCGCCAGGCGAAAACGCCCGCTTACGGTTTTCCAGCTCATCCACAATCCGCACGTACATCTTCTCGTTAAGGTTGTAGAAAAAGCCCATCGCGACGATCGTCACCACCGCCAGCACGCACGGCCAGATGAAAATCAGCTCGCGCAGGCCTTCGGTCGTAGCGGCCGACTGTACGGCGTTCGGCACATAGCCGATTTGCGTCAGCATCATGCCGGGGAAAAACCCGGCCAGCGCCTGGGAGACTTTGCGAAAGAAGGTGAAGCCGGTGTAGACCGTGCCCTCTGAGCGCACGCCGGTGCGCCATTCGCCATACTCGACCGTGTCTGAAACCAGCGCCCAGTTGAGGCTGTTTACAAACGCGGAGCCGAAAAACGCGAGACACGAGAACGCCACAAAGCTCACCGAACCGTTGCCGAAGGCGTAATTGAGCACGTCGCCCGCCGCCCAGATCAGCAACCCGCCGATATAAACCTTCTTCTTGCCAAAGCGCCGCACCGCGCCCGGCATCAGGAACACGCCGATAAAAATGCAGCCCATGCTAAAAAAGCCCATATAGGACAGCAAGATAGGATCGTTCAGCACGTACTGGGTGTAATAGACCTGAATGGCGAGCTTGATGTTAAACGCGCCGAGCGTACAGAGGTTGGCGATGCACAGCACGAACAGCGGCCGGTTGCCCGCAATGGCGCGAAACGACTGCAACAGCCCAGGCTTATGCGCGGCGCGTGCGGCAGGAGCTTCCACATAGCGCTCGCGCGTTCCCGCATAGCACCACCACATAAAGAGCAGGCCAAAGAGCGAAAACAGCGTGGCGGCGAAGATATAACTCAGCTGCGGGTTGCCTTCGATAAGATTCATCACCGGCACAAAACCGACGGTACACAGCAGCAGGCCAAGCGTCGCGCCGCCCTGACGCCATGCGGCAAGCGACGCGCGCTCATCCGGGTTTTTCGTAATGGCAGGCACCATCGCGCCATACGAGCAATTCATCATGCTGAAGAACAGCCCGTAGAGCATAAACAGCACCGTCGCCATCACGGCTTTGCCGGTTATCTCAAACGGCGTGCCGACGAAGTTTGCGATAGCGAGCAGCGTCACCGGAAAAGCGGCATACAGCACAAAGGGCCGGAACTTGCCCTTCGGCCCAATCCGGCGGCGAGAATCGAGCATAATCCCGGTGCCCATGTCCGTAAACGCCGTAAAAAACTTGGCAATCAGAAAGATTATGCCGCCATACGTGCCCGGCAGCCCCAGCACGTCGGTATAAAACTTCAGCAGATACAGCGTGCCGATATCCAGCAGGATATTGGAGCCCAGATCGCCCATTCCATAGGCGACTTTTTCTCTGAACGGCAAACGCAGCGTGGCTACGTCGTTATTCTGAACGGTATTTGTCTGAGACATTGTTTTTCTCCATCGCACACGAAGGCGACGCGTTATGTCTGATCCGCGGCCCGGATGGCCGCGACCTTTTTGCCAAACAGAAGCTGCAAAACCGCGAGGACGCCAAAAGGCGGCGCCAGCGCGCTCAGCGTGGAAATCCCCAGCGCGCCTTTGATGAGCATCGCTCCGGAGGCTATCAGCAGCAGAAAGACCATCACCCGGAAGACCCTGACGGAAATACGTTGATGAACGTACTGGCCCACAAACGAACCGAGCACCATGGTGGGAATACAGAACAGTACCAGCTTGATAGTCGAGATCGTTAAGATCCCGCTGGTGGCGAGCCCGCCGATAATGGCGGCGTTGTTGGCCGTGAAAAAGGCGTTGAGCGTGCCGCGAAAGGCGGCGGGTGCCAGATTTCGCAACATGCCGTAGACCACCACCGGCGGCCCGTTGGTGGAGAATGCCGAGCCTAACGCGCCCGCGATAACGCCGGTCGGCATCGCCAGCCAGTTTTTGTCATAGACCGGCAGCCTGGGAATAAACAGGCTGTAGAAGGAATAGAGGATCAAAAAGCCGCCGAGCCCGATTTTCATTATCTGATCGGGCAGGCTGGCGAGGGCGTAAAGACCCACCGGCACGCCGACAAACGAAAACACAATTAGCACCAGCGCCGGTTTCCATTGCGTCTCCTTACGCGAAAGCCAGGTGGCGTACAGCGCGGTGGCGGTGCCCACAATCACCGACATAGGCGCTGCCATTTTTAATGGCAACAGCAGCGTTATCAGCGGCATCGTGGTGAGTGCGCCGCCAAAGCCAGCGCAGATCCCAACGAAGGTATATAAAAACATGATGCCGATAATCACGATCACCGTACCGTTGCTGAGCACGAGACCATCCGGGGTCAAAAGGGTGAAGAAGCCCATGATGTGTCCTTTTTACATGGGGTTTATCTGACGCAGCGTGGCGAAAAGGGACTGCCATTCGCTGCCCTCGCGGTAGAACACCGGCGGTTTGCCGAGCGGCGCGTCCACGGTGATGTCGCCGCCGCCGTGCGTTTCGCCCGTCCAGACGTTTACCCAGCGATCGTCCGGCAGCCACAGCGTCCAGTCCTGGCGGCCTTCCTCATACACCGGCGCCACCAGCAGATCGCGGCCAAACAGATACTGATATTTCAGCGTGTAGGCGCGGGGTGCATCCTCATAGTGCAAAAATAGCGGGCGCATCACCGGCAGGCCTGTGCGGGCGTTCTGCGCCACCGCCTGTTTGATATAGGGTTTAAGCGTGGTGAAAATTGTCGTCATGCGGGCGAAATGCGCGATAGTTTGCGCGTCACCGTCGAACTGCCAGTTATCGCCGGGACGGTTGCCTTCATGGGTGCGCATCATTGGCGTAAACGCGCTGAAATCGCACCAGCGTAGCAGTAGCTCTTTGCTGCGTTTCATTTCAAACAGCGTGGTGTAACCGCCGATATCGCTGTGGTGCAGGCCGTGCCCGGACATCGCCAGCGACAGCGCGGCGGGGATCACCGAGGCCAGCCCGTCGTCGAGGCTCCAGTCAACGTTCTGATCGCCTGCCCACATCATCGTGGAATATTTCTGGCTGCCGGTATAACCGGCGCGCATAAAGAACAGCACCTCGCCGAGTTTGCCGGTCTCCTTAAGCGCCTCGTAGTTGCACTTCGCCCACAGCGCAGGCCAGGCGTTGTGCATAATTTCCGCGCTGACGCCGTTATGCAGGTGCGTGTCGGTCGGCAGATACTCGCCAAAATCTGCCATCCAGCCGCCGCAACCCAGTTCGATCAGCTGTTTTTTGATGACTTCTTTATACCAGGCATACGCTTCCGGGTTGGTCAGGTCGACGACGCCCGCGTAGAACTCGCCAAACTCGACGTGATAATCCTTGCCTGAAGCATCTTTTGTCAGATAACCACGCGCCGCCGCTTCTTCGCACAGGTCGCGATCGCTTGCCACGTACGGGTTGATATAAGCGAGAAACTGCACGCCTTCGCGTTTCCACTGTGCAATGCGCGTATCAAGCTGCGGGTAGAGGTCGCGGTTCCATTTCCAGTTCCACATTACGCGCTTGCCGAAGGAAGTCATGCGAATGCCGGACCAGTCCTGCGCCCAGATGCCGTTTACCTTCACGCCGCCGCGGCGCATCACGTCGAGTTTCTGCTGGCAGACTTCGGTACCGCCCTGAATGCCGAGCGTCACGCCATCGTAAACCCAGTCCGGCAGCTCCGGCTGGCGGCCCAGCAGGGCGGTGAGTTTTTCCAGCAGTTCGATGTAGGTCGGCGCGCATTCGAAGCGCAGCGTGGCATGGTTTTCCCAGAACGCCAGCTCATGATAGTGCGGCGCGCTGAAATCGAAGTTCATATAGCCGCTGTTATCGACGTGGCAGTAGTACTTCTGGGTGCTGACGAACGTTGGCTGCGGAAAGAAGGTCCAGTAGTAGTTGCCGCCCGCGTTCTCTTTACAGTCGGCAAGCCAGGTAACGTGGCTCTGTTTATTACGGCCCACGCCCTGTTCGCTGGTCCACAGCGGGAACGGTTTACCGCGCAGATCGAAATAAGAGAACTGCTCGCCGCAGCCGTAAATATGATCTTCTGGCTGCGCCGCCAGCCGCAGCCAGAGACGGTTGTGCGCGACGGCGTCGTTGTTGAGCTTCAGCACCAGACGATCGTGGTCATCGGTACTCACCTCAAGCGTGGCGCCGACTGCATCGCCGCGGGTAAAGCGAATCACCCAGCCTGAGGGGCGCTCGCTGATGGTCGCCTGCGTCAGGGCGATTTTTTCATTTAACCGGTCTTTGATGCTGAAGTTGCCGCGGAACATTTCGATATCCGCGTCGCCTGCGCCCGCCCACAGGCAGGGCGTTTGTGGGGAGTGGTGCAGGATCGTTCTTTGCTGGTACGACAGCGTAAATTCGCCGTCGCGGGAAAGCAGTTTAATGTGTGACGAAGCCATGAAGACCTCCGGTGTAGGGTAATCAGTCAGTAAGGCGGTGTTGTTTTGCTTATTCGCCGCCGATGTCCATATTCAGGGTGTGCGTCTCGCCGGGCGCGAGCCTGACCACATCAATGCCGGAATTAAACGCATTGGGCGGGCAGCTCATCGGCTCAACGGCAAGCCCGACGCGGCCCAGCTTTTCGCCGGTATAGACCTGTATCCAGGGCGCTTCGGCCCGTAGCCAGACGGACATCGTCGGATGCGCAAGCCTTGCCTCCCAGCGTGCGGAAGACGGCGCTTTGAAGGTGTGGTCAATGTGCGTATCGGCAATGCGGCGCGGCGTGCGGAAATCGAGCCCCTCGTCCCCGGCGGGATGAAGCTGCGCGGCGTCAATCTCCAGGATTTGCGCGGCAGGCAGCGTGAGCTCGCAGGCGCTGATGTCATGCAGATTGCAGGTCAGGTACGGATGAATCCCGACGCCATAAGGCGCCGGGGTATCACCGGCGTTTGAGCCTGATATACGCACGCGCAACCCCGCCGCTTCATCAAGCTGATAAGTGACGTCCGCCATCAGCATAAAAGGGTAACCATAGGTCGGCGGCAAAAAGGCGCTCAGCACGACGTGCGTGGGGCTTTGCTCCCGAATCGCCCAGTTGTGCCACGCCAGCAGCCCGTGAATGGCCGTACTGCCGACGCGATCGTTAATCGCGGGCGTCAGCGTCTGACCCTCAAAGGTGAAGCGCCCGCCGGTGATGCGATTCGGCCAGGGGATCAGCACTTTACCCAGATGCGCGAGCGGCATCTCCTCGGGGGCGTGCGGGATAACGACGTGGCGTTGCCGCCGCGTCAGCGAGGCTAACCCCGCCCCGACCGTCACGATAGTCGCCTGCCATTCCCCTGCCGTTAACACTATGGTGGTTCCGCTTTTATGCATGTCCGTCTCCTCGCGTGGGGTCAGCGCGTTATTTCGCGAGGCTGTCGAGCAACCCGGCGGCGACCGCAGGCGCCAGACCCGGCGCGAGCGGCAGGCGAGGGATCACCAGACAATGCAGCAGATGGTAGATATCCTGTTTGCCGTCCCAGACTTTGGTGGTCACCTGATTGTTCTCGTCCAGCTCCTGCCACCACGAGCCGTTTTCGTAATCCATCAGGTATTTCATGCAGTAGTCCCACCATTTCTGATACTAGGCTTCATACTGCGGATCGCCCGTGACGTTATAGAGCGCCCAGGCGGTGCCCATCGCCTCCACAATCGGCCAGCGCACGCGTTCGCGGACAATCGGTTTGCCGTCCCAGCCGACGGAGTAGACAAAACCGTTTGCGCCGTCCGGCGCCCAGGCGTCGCGGATCGTGGCGTTAAACAGGCCTTTGGCGTCTTCCAGCAGCCATTCCGGAGCCGCGTCGCCACGCGCCAGTAGTGCGGCGCGCAGGTGCAGCATCAGGCGGCCCCATTCAATCCAGTGGCCCGGCGTGCCGCCGTAAGCGCGGAACCGGTGAGCCGGGTTCTCTTTGTTGTAATCGCGGATGGGGTTCCAGCGGGTATCGAAGTGTTCATTGACGCGGTAATCGCCTTTACGGGCGACATCGTGAATGATGACCGAGGCGACGCGCAGCGCGCGATCCAGCCATTTCTTGTCCTGAGTGACGTCGTAGACGATAAGAAACGCTTCGACAGCATGCATGTTGGCGTTGCCGCCGCGGTAGTTTTCCGTCTCGGTGAAGGCTTCATCCCAGGACTCCAGGCACATCTGCTCTTCTTCGCTCCAGAAATACTTCTCGATCACCGCAATCGCGTCATCCAGCAGCGCGCGAGCGGCGGGATGGCCGGTGGTGACGGCGCTGGCGGCGCCAAGCAGCACGAAGAAATGCTGATAGCCCTGTTTGGAGGCGTCCATCACGCCCTTGTCATTCACGCAGGCGTACCAGCCGCCATATTTTTTATCACGCAGCGGGCCGTTAAGGGCGTTGATGCCATGCTCCACCAGCGCGTACGCGCCAGGGCGGCCCATCAGGGCGGCGACGGCGTAAACATGCAGCATACGGGCGGTGATCCACAGATGCGTGCCCATCTCTTCTTTCACCTGGCCGTTGTTCCCCAGCCAGCCGAAGCCGGTGGGTACGGCGGCATTGCGGCCAAACGCGAAAATACGGTCGGTTTCCTGTTCCAGCCAGCGGTGGTGACTCAGTGTGTTAAACCATTTCATTGTTTGTTCTCCTTTCAGCGGCGAGCCATCATGTCGTCCACAATTTCCCCTAAGCGGCGTAGCTTCGGCAGCGCCACGTCGCGCAACATCATGTCGGTATCCGGCAGCCCGATAACCGTTGACCAGACAGCGCGACCGGCGAGGAAACCGCTGGCGCCCGCGCTCATCGCGATGCGCACGGCTCGCGGGAAGAGCTTTTCGTCGACGCCGGAGGAGAGGATCACCCACGGCATGTTGATCTGGTCATTCAGTTTTTGCGACGCGCCAAGCAGCGTGCTGGCATCGCCGCGTCCGGAAAGCGGCATCTCGACTTTATAGAGATCGGCTCCGCTATCACCGAGCTCTTTCGCCGCCGCGATAATCGCCTGTTCACGGTCGAACTTATCGCCGCGGCGCGGCGGGCGTACCACCGGTTCAATGATGCTAAGCAGCCCCTGCGCGTGGCATTTCTCGTTAAAGGCTTTCACCATCGCGAGGCGCTGCTGAGAGTCTTCATCGCTGCGCCACAGCACCAGCAGCTTGAGCGCTTTGCCGCCCTGCTGGCGCACCGCCTGCGCGTCGACGGCGTCATCCAGCGTCACGCTGTCGACGGGGATACCGTTACCGGGGATAAACTGGTCGGCGGCGACAATCATGGCGCAGTTCTCTGCGATGGCCTTTTGCTCCACCACCTGCGGGTAGCAGAACTGGCGGTCCACCAGAATGGCGGATGCGTAGGGCGAAAGAACGCGCGCGGCGTTGAGCTTAAAGTCAGTCAGTACGGCATCGGCGACCGGCGTCGCCGCGCCCGCGGCGGCGAACATCAGGCGCATCGCTTCGCGCTGATCCACCGCCAGCATGGCGAATCCGCCAGACGGGCGGGCAATCTCTTTCAGGGTGTATTTTCCATCAACGTTTTCCTTAAGGGTGAATGTCAAAGCGTGGCCTGGCGCGGCGTCAGCCCGGCGCTGACGCGAACCTGTTCTAAAATGGCGGACCAGTCCTGGCGGCCGCGCCCGCTGGCGCGCGCCTGGCTGTAGACTTCCCGCGAGGCAGCACCAAGCGGCATCGGCACATGCAGCTGATTCGCCACGTCCAGCGCGATGCCTAAATCTTTATGGGCAAGATCAATCATGAAGGCGGGCGAGAGATCGCCTTTGAGCACTTTGTTCGGCCAGGAAGTGGTGAAGTGGCCTTTACCAGCAGGCGTACCGCTCATCACCTGCAGCGCCACATCGAATGAAAGCCCGAGCGCTTCACACAGCACGGCGGCTTCGGCCGAGAGCGCGTTGAGCGCGATGCTCATGTAGTTATTGATAAGCTTGACGCGAATGCCCATTCCCGGCCCGCCTGCGCAGATAAGCTCTGAACCCATCGCCATCAGCACCGGTTCGGCACGCGTCACCTGCTCCGGCGTACCGCCCGCGAGCAGCAGCAGCGTGCCGGATTTCGCATGATCCGAGGTACGGCCTACCGGCACATCCATCATGCTAAAGCCGCGCGCGGCGAGATCGCTTATCAGCCTGTCGGTTTGCAGCGGGTGAATGGTGGACATGTCGATAACCAGCGCTTCGCGGGAGAGCGACTGGCAGACGCCGTTATCGCCAAGCAGCACCTCGCGCACCAGATCGCCGTTCGGCAGCATGGTAATCACGAATTCCGTGCCCTGGGCGGCAGCCTGTGGCGTGGCGCACGCCATCGCACCCTGGGAGGCCAGCGTCTCCACGGTGGTGGTGTTTACGTCGCAAACCTGCAAACGGTGCCCGTGGCGCAGAAGGTTTGCCGCCATCGGCGCGCCCATCTGTCCCAGTCCGATAAATCCAATCGTCGCCATAACATGCTCCTGTCAGCGTAAAAGCGGGATGTCAGTTTTGTCATTCATGGTGGATTATTTTTGTCTGTTTATGAGCGTATTTGTAATTTAAAGTCAAAAAATTGACAGGTATCACTTTTTTACGATCCGGGAAAATTAAAATGCCGCTATGTTGATTGACAGGAATCGTGACGGACGCAGGCCCGTCCTGAGCGCAAACAGAGAGGAAGCTATGGTTCGCATCGCGTGTGTGGGTATCGCCGTACAGGATCGCATTTATACACTGGAAGCCTTGCCGCATGAGGGCGGCAAATATGTGGCGCAACAGTACCGCGAAGTGGGCGGCGGCCCGGCCGCAACGGCGGCCGTAGCGGCCGCGCGACTGGGCGCGCAGGTGGATTTTATTGGCCGCGTCGGTAATGACGCGACGGGCGCGCAACTCTTTGCGGAGCTGGAATCGCTGGGCGTTAACACCTCGCTGGCGCGCCAGATTACGGGCGCGCGTTCGTCGCAGTCGGCCATTCTTGTTGATGCCGCGGGCGAAAGAGTGATTGTTAACTATCCGAGCCCCGATTTGCCTGACGACGCGGACTGGCTCGATGGCATCGACTTCGGCCGTTACGACGCCGTGCTGGCGGACGTACGCTGGCATGAAGGCGCGACCCGCGCGTTAACGCTGGCGCGCCGGGCGGGTGTGATGACGCTGCTGGATGGCGACGTGACGCCACAGGATATTCGTTCGTTGGTGGCTTTAAGCGATCACGCCGCGTTCTCCGCGCCGGGGCTGGCGCGCCTGGCGCCGGGGTTAGCGCCGCAGGACGCCCTTAAAACAACAAAAACGCTCACGAACGGTCATGTTTACGTCACGCTTGGTAAAGAGGGCTGTCTGTGGCTTGAAAATGACGACACGCTGCACCGTCAGGCGGGCTTTACGGTCGAGGCGGTGGACACCACCGGGGCAGGCGATGTTTTTCACGGCGCGCTGGCGGTAATGCTGGCTCGCGGCGAATCGCCGCAGGAGGCGGTGCGCTTCGCCAGCGCCGTTGCCGCGCTGAAATGCACCCGCCCTGGCGGGCGCGCCGGGATCCCCGACTGTGATCAAACCCGCTCTTTTCTGTCTCTTTTTGTATAAAATGCCCGGCGAGCAATGATTTTAAGGGGATCGTTCATGAGCCTTACCGGAGTGACGGGCAATCCGCGCCACGATCAGCTGATCGGGCTTATCGCCGAGCGGGGATATATGAATATCGACGAACTGGCGCAATTGCTGGATGTTTCCACCCAGACGGTGCGGCGCGATATTCGCAAGCTAAGCGAACAGGGACTGATTACCCGACATCACGGCGGCGCGGGGCGGGCGTCAAGCGTGGTGAATACCGCGTTTGAGCAGCGCGAGATCTCCATGACCGGAGAGAAAATCGCGATAGCTCAGGCGATCGCCGACTATGTGCCGGACGGCTCCACGCTGTTTATCACTATCGGCACGACGGTAGAGCAGATAGCGCGCGCGCTGCTGAATCATAATCATCTGCGCATTATTACCAACAGCCTGCGCGTGGCGCATATTCTCTATAAAAACAGTCGGTTTGAAGTGATGGTACCCGGCGGGACGCTGCGCCCTCACAACGGCGGCATTATCGGCCCGGGGGCTTCTGCGTTCATAGAAGGATTTCGTGCGGATTATCTGATAACGAGCGTCGGTGCCATTGAGAGTGACGGCGAGCTGCTGGAGTTTGACGTGAACGAGGCGAACGTGGTGAAAACCATGATGGCCCACTCGCGGCACATCTTACTGGCGGCCGATCATACGAAATACCACGCCTCGGCGGCGGTCAGTATTGGCAACCTTTCGCAAGCCACAGCGCTCTTTACCGACCGCCAGCCTGGCGCATCACTGAACACGATTTTAAAAGCCCATCAGATTGAGCTGGTGCAGGCGGAATTGCCGTCTGGCGACGACGACACCGACCACTGATTTTCTTACGTCGCGCGCGGGCGATGCAAAACCCGCGCGTTAGCACATAGTCAAAGTTCGCCTTTCTCGCTACAGTTAACATTCACATGGCCCGAAAGGAGAGTGAGTCATGCTCTATATCTTTGATTTAGGTAATGTCATTGTAGATATCGACTTTAACCGCGTGCTGGGCGTCTGGAGTGATTACAGCCGCGTGCCGCTGGCGAATCTGCGCCAGAGTTTCTCCATGGGCGAGCCGTTTCATCAGCACGAGCGTGGCGAGCTGAGCGACGAGGATTTCGCGAAGGCGCTATGCGAAGAAATGGCGTTGCCGCTGAGCTTTGAGCAGTTCTCCGCGGGCTGGCAGGCGGTGTTTGTCGGGTTGCGCCCGGAAGTGATTACTATCATGCAGCAACTGCGCGAGCAGGGGCATCGTGTGGTGGTGCTCTCCAACACCAACCGGCTGCATACGACATACTGGCCGGAACAGTACCCGGAAGTGCGGGCTGCCGCCGACGCTATCTATCTTTCGCAGGAGATGGGGATGCGCAAGCCGGAGCCGGAAATCTACCAGAAAGTGCTGGAGCAGGAAGGCTTTAGCGCCCGCGACGCCGTGTTTTTCGATGATAACGAGGCGAATATCGACGGCGCGCGCAAAGTGGGCATTACCAGCGTGCTGGTGACTGACCGTAAAACTGTGCCCAGCTATTTCTCGAATCCCGCATGTTAAAATCCGTTCATCAAAAAGTGGCCCGTCGAACCGGGCCGCTGCTCGCCTGGCTTAAGCTGCTGTGGGTGCGAATCGATGAGGATCATATGACGACGCTTGCCGGTAATCTGGCGTATGTGTCGTTGCTCTCGCTCGTGCCGTTTGTCGCGGTCATTTTTGTGCTGTTTGCCGCGTTCCCGATGTTTTCTGACGTCAGCGTTCAGCTGCGCCATTTTGTGTTCGCCAATTTTATGCCCGCCACGGGCGACATCATCCAGCGTTATATCGAACAGTTCGTCGCTAATTCCAGCAAGATGACAGCCGTTGGCGCGCTGGGGTTGATTGTTACCTCGCTGCTGTTGATGTACGCCATCGACAGCGCGCTTAACACTATCTGGCGCAGCACCCGTCAACGACCAAAAGTCTACTCCTTTGCCGTTTACTGGATGATCCTGACGCTCGGCCCGCTGCTCGCGGGCGCGAGCCTGGTGATTAGCTCGTATCTGCTGTCACTGCGCTGGGCGAGCGGCTTTAACACTATGATTGATGAAGTGCTGCGTATTTTTCCGCTACTGCTGTCGTGGCTTTCGTTCTGGCTGCTTTACAGCGTGGTGCCGACGACGCGCGTGCCGGCTCGCGACGCGCTGATTGGTTCTCTGGTGGCCGCGCTGCTCTTTGAACTGGGCAAAAAGGGCTTTGCCCTTTACATCACGATGTTCCCTTCTTATCAGCTGATTTATGGCGTACTGGCGGTGATACCAATCCTCTTTCTCTGGGTCTACTGGACGTGGTGCATCGTCTTGCTTGGCGCGGAAATTACTGTCACTCTCGGGGATTATCGCAAATTACGACAGGCCGCCAGAGAAGAAGCTGAATCAGTATGATTGCATTAATTCAACGTGTGACCCACGCCAGCGTGCGCGTGGGAGACGAAGTGACGGGTGAGATCGGGCCGGGACTTTTAGTGCTGTTAGGTGTCGAAAAAGACGACGACGAGCAGAAAGCGAACCGCCTGTGCGAGCGCGTGCTCGGCTACCGAATTTTTAGCGACGAACAGGGCAAAATGAACCTGAACGTGCAGCAGGCGGGCGGCAGCGTGCTGGTGGTATCGCAATTTACGTTACCGGCAGATACCGAAAAAGGCCTGCGCCCGAGCTTTTCGCGCGGCGCGCCGCCAGAGCAGGCGCAAGCCCTTTACGACTATTTTGTCAGCCGCTGCCGGGCCGCGGGCATGACCACCGAAACAGGACGTTTCGCCGCCGATATGCAGGTCTCACTGACGAATGATGGCCCCGTGACGTTCTGGTTGCAGATATGAACCAGATGCCATCGTGGCCGCGCACAACAAGAGAGAGTACCGCTATGTATCACCTTCGTGTACCCGAAACAGAAGAAGAACTTGAGCGCTACTACCAGTTCCGCTGGGAGATGTTACGCAAGCCGCTGCATCAGCCGAAAGGCTCAGAGCGGGACGCCTACGACGCGATGGCTCACCATCAGATGGTGGTGGATGAAGAGGGCAATCCTGTCGCCATCGGGCGGCTCTATATCAATGCCGATAACGAAGGCTCGATCCGGTTTATGGCAGTCGACCCGGCGGTGCAGGAGAAAGGGCTCGGCACGCTGGTGGCGATGACGCTGGAGTCGGTCGCGCGCCAGGAAGGCGTGAAGCGCGTGGTCTGTAGCGCGCGCGAGGATGCCGTGGAATTCTTCGCCAAGCTGGGGTTTGTGAATGAAGGCGAGATAACCACGCCGCAAACCACGCCGCTGCGCCACTTTCTGATGATTAAACCGATAGCCTCGCTGGATGATATTCTCCACCGTGCCGACTGGTGCGCGCAGTTGCAGCAGGCGTGGTATCAGCATATTCCGCTTAGCGAAAAGATGGGCGTGCGCATTCTGCAATATACCGGGCAGAAATTTATTACCACGATGCCGGAGACCGGCAACCAGAATCCGCACCATACGCTGTTCGCAGGCAGCCTGTTTTCCCTGGCGACGCTGACGGGCTGGGGGCTTATCTGGCTGATGCTGCGCGAGCGGCATCTGGGCGGGACGATTATTCTGGCCGACGCGCATATTCGTTACAGCCGACCGATTACCGGTAAGCCCGGCGCGGTGGCCGATTTAGGGTCGCTCAGCGGCGATCTCGACCGTCTGGCGCGCGGGCGCAAAGCGCGCGTGCAGCTGCAGGTGGAACTCACGGGCGACGAGACGCCCGGCGCGGTGTTTGAAGGCATTTATATTGTGTTGCCCGCCAAACCTTTCGGGCCGCTGGAAGAGGGCGGTAACGAGGAGGAGTAGGCGTCAGGGCCGGGTGTTTTTTGATCCGGTGGGTGCGCTGCGCTTACCCGCCCTACAAGAGTTTGGGCTGGTTGTTTGGTGGGTGCGCTGCGCTTACCCACCCTACGATCCCTGACATTAAGGCGATAACGTAGGGCAGGTAAGCGCAGCGCACCTGCCGTCGCTTCCTACATGCCCTACACCATAAGGGCCATCACGCCCCCGGCACCACGCCGTTCTGCATGGTTTGCTGGACCTGCTGCCCGCTTTTCCCTGTCGCCTGCAACTGCCCGTTAACGCTTGGGCGCAGCGGCGCGTCTGCCGCCAGACTGCCGCTCGCGGTGAGCTGTAAATTACCGTCACCCTCCAGCGGCACCTGCGGCCATCCCCAGTTATGCAGCACGTTAATCGGCACCGCGCGACCATTCAGGCTCACCGTTGTCATTCTCTGCGGTAGCTGAGAAATCGTCGCGGTGGCCTGCAACATGCCCTGGCCCGCAAATGCGCTCAGCTCGCTAATGGCGATGGTGGAAGGGTTCGCGTTCAGCGTCAGCGACGGGCGGCGCACATCGACGCGGTTAAACGTCGCGGCGGCGGCGTTCAGCGTGGCGTTGCCGCCCCAGATCCCCCATTCGCCGTTACGTGCCAGTTGCAGATTATTGCCCCACGCGTCCAGTGCGGTGAGCTGGAACGGCCAGTCAGGATCGATATCGATAATCAAATTTCGGCTGCCGGAGAGCTTTTTCACCGTCACGGTTTGCAGCCACGCGGGCAGCTTCTCCTGCCAGCGCTTTTTCCAGTCGGCAGGCAGCGTGTATTCAAGCCCCGCCAGGGCCAGCTCGTCGAGCGTCAGCGCGTTGCCTGCCCGCTGCCAGTCGCCGGAAGTTCTCACCATGCCGCCTTCCCAGCGCGAGCTAAACTGTCGCAGCGCCACGCCCTGCGCTGACAAATCGGCGTTCACGATAGGGTCGAGAAAATGCAGCGAGCCGTAAACCACCTCGCTGGCGTTCATCGACACCTTGCCGTCATCGCTCTGCCAGCTGCCGTTCACGAGCGTCAGATTGCGCAGGCTGATATCCAGATCGGTTGCCGCCCAGCCTGGCCCTTCAAGCCGCGCGTCAGTCACGTCAACGCGGCCAAGCGCAAGCGAGGGGAGCGTCGTCAGCGGTTGCAGCAGATCGCTTACCGATTTCGCGGTTTGCAGACGGATATCGCTTAAGCGCAGGTTATCCACCACCCAGCCGCCGTTCGCTAACCGACGCGCGTTGCCGGTAAGCGCGCCGCGGGCGATATCGGCACCGAGATTGGTGATAGTCACTTCGTCATTGTTAATTTCGCCCTGCACCAGCACATTGCTGGCGGGCATGCCATTTAGCGTCAGCGAGCCTGCGCTCAGGGCGATATCCGCTTTGCTGCCGAGGATTTTCCCGGCCTCCGGCAGCCACGGGCTGATACCTCCGCTAACGCGCTGCGCGCTGAGATCCCAGCCGGTTTTCGGGCTGTTAAACGCCATATCGCTTAGCTGAAGGCGGTCGGCACGAAACGGCAGCGGCGCGGTGGAAGGGGATAAATTCAGCGTGCCTTTGTAGAGCAAAATGGTATCGACGTGCATCGGCTCGGTAACCTGTCGGCTGCTCAGCCCGATATCGACCTTTTGCGCCACCAGCGTGGCGGGCTGGCCGCTGCGCCCGAACGTCACATTTTTGAGCACCAGATGCGAAGGCGCGGAAAAGCTGTGGTCCATTTCATCAAAGGTGATGTGATAGCCGCTGTGCTGGTTCACCCAGCCGGTGAGCCAGCCCGCGCCCCAGCGCGTCTGCAACAGCACGTAAAGCACGAGCAGAATCAGCAGAACGGCGGCGATCAGCGCAATGATGAGCTTTCCGAGAAATTTCATTGTCTTCCATCCTGTGAACTTCCGATGATGGATTTATGCACTATTCAGGCGAATTGCTCAAGGCGGGGATTGTCAACGGAGGTGTCGGCGATGGCGGCGTGGCGCCGCCATCGGCAGGGGATCAGTCGTTGGTCTGTTTTTCCGGCGGGAAAATCAGATTCAGCACAATGGCGGTGATGCCGCCCGCGGCGATGCCGGAGGAAAGCAGGTTTTTCACCCAGTCCGGCGCGAACTGCAGGATCAGCGGCTGCTGAGAAACGCCGAGGCCCACCGCCAGCGACAGCGCGATAATCATGATCGCGCGGCGGTTTAACGGCTCGCGGGAGACGATACGCACGCCGGACGCCGCAATGGTGCCGAACATCACAATTGTCGCGCCGCCCAGCACCGGCTCAGGGATATGCTGAACGAAACCGCTCACCGCCGGGAACAGGCCGAGCACAATCAGCATCAGCGCCACCACAAAGCCGACATAGCGGCTGGCGACGCCTGTTAACTGGATAACGCCGTTGTTTTGTCCAAAGCAGGAGTTCGGGAAAGTGTTGAACACGGCGGAGACAAACGAGTTCAGCCCGTTCGCCAGCACGCCGCCTTTCAGGCGCTTCATATACAGCGGGCCGGAAACGGGCTGTTCGGAGACGTCAGAGGTGGCGGTGATATCGCCGATGGTTTCAAGCGAGGTGATCATAAAGACCAGCATCAGCGGCAGCAGCAGGTTCCAGTCGATGCCAAGCCCGTAATGCAGCGGGGTGGGGATCATAATCAGCGCGCTCTGCGCAGGTGCCACGCTTTGCGGCAGCATGTCCATCGCCCAGGCCAGCAGATAACCCACCGCCATCGCAATCACCAGCGAGGCGACGCGCAGGTACGGGTTACGCTGGCGGTTAAGCAGAATGATTACCGCCAGCACTGCGCCTGCCAGCAGCAGGTTTTTCGGCGCGCCGAAGGTGTGATCGCTCATCGCAGCATAGCCGCCGCCAATTGACGTCAGCCCGACCTGAATCAGCGACAGACCGATAATCATCACCACCACACCGGAAACCAGCGGCGTGATAATGCGGCGCGCCAGGTGAAGAACGCGGGAGATGACCATTTCGGTGCAGCTTGCCAGCATTAGAGTGCCGAACAGTGCGGCCATCATGGTTGGCACGTCCGCGCCGCCGGTCTTCAGCGCCGTCCCGCCCATAATGAGCGGTGCCACAAAGTTAAAGCTGGTGCCCTGAATGGAAAGCAGCCCGGAGCCGACCGGCCCCCACGCTTTAATCTGAATAATCGATGCCACACCGGAGGCAAACAGCGACATGCTGATGATGTGCTGGGTGTCCTGCGCGGGCAGCCCAAGAGCCTGACAAATCAGCAGCGCAGGCGTAATCACCGCAACGAACATCGCCAGAAGATGCTGGCAGGCGGCAAACAGCGTTTGCGGCAGCGGCGGCCGGTCTTCCAGACGATAGATGAGTTCGCTATTTCGCGCGGGCGCAACCGATTGCGCGTTTTCAGACTCAAGGGTGTTAATGGACATTGACATAATCCCACGGTGGAAAAGCGGACATTCTAGCGAAGTGCATCACAAAAGCAAACGATTGCAAACGGCGAGCATACCTGCCTGAAAAAACGGAAATCCGTATCCATGACGCGATTTACCGCCATCAGTCTGTGCTGCCTGACAGACATTCATGACACGAACAAAGTTAATGTCTGCGCATCGTTACTGCTGACACGCATTAAAAAATGAAGTGAGTTTTAGGGCGAACAGGAAAAACCGCCTTTCCAGTGGAAAGGCGGTAAAAAATTAAAGCCGTTCGATCTGTACCGTGACTGCGCCTGAAACACCGCCAGCGGTGACATTTTGGTTAGCCAGCTTAACCGGCTGGACGCCGAAGCTGACTTTACCTAAATGCGATAAAGTGATTTTGCTGACCTTTAACAAGTCATTATTAATAGCAAGAGGCGTGTCATCTTCTGCAAAAAAACCAATGCCCACACCGCTGGCTGCGTTCCCTGAGGACGCATATTGATTTGCTAAAGTTGTGCCTTCAGCATTATCAGCTTGCCCCATAAATTTCACCGCGATATGACCGTTTGAAACGGCATCGGCGCAGGCCCCGTCTTTATCAGCACCATTGATAAAAACGGAAATGGCCTGGGGAGCGGTAGCGTTATCTCCCTGCGATACCAGTTGTGACGTGTCAACCGTAAAAGAAACACTCTCCTGAGAAAGTGTCACTCTGCACCCTTGATTTACAGAAGAAAGTTTTCCGGTGACAGACAGTGAGGCGGGCATATCCTCAGACGAAACACTTGCCTGAGCCGCGCCTGCGAAGAGCAAGCCAGTAATCATTAATCCTGTGATTTTATTTAATTTCATGAGTTTCTCCTTGACATGAATATCAATAGGTAAATATGTGTTTCAGTAAATAATGGATTAAAGACGCTCTATCTGGAACGTAATATTGCCTGTGACGGAGCCGGAAGTAACCGTCTGGCCTTTCAGTTTTACTAACTGTATCCCAATAAAATTGGTGGAATAATTTGTCTTATCCGCAATGGTATAAGTTTCACGTACATCAATAGGTGTTTTATCACTCTTAAATAAACCAATACCTACACCAGAGGCGGCATTTCCACTTGTGTCAGTATTCGAAAAAACATTACCGTCAGCATTGTCAAAGCTGCCGGTAAATTTAATGGCAACTTTCCCGTTGTAAACTTCTTCACTGCATTGCGTAAAGTCATCCGAACCCTTAACCGAAAAGGTGATGAGGGCTGGATCGGTGGCATTTTGCCCTTGTTCAATTAGGCTGCCGGATGTTGAATTAAGAGTGATGACGTTTTTTGACAAAGTCACCTCGCAGTCTGCCGCCGTATTACTGAGTTTGCCAGTGACAGCGAGGGTTGCGGATTGATCCTGTGTTTCCGCTATAGCATGGGCTGTACTTGCCAGCAGCAGAGCAGAAAGCGTTATTTTAAAAAAATTTTTTTTCATGTTGTTCCCTTACAGTTGTTTATACAGATGGTAAACGTATTCAAATATTCGAAATTCAATGCCGGTCAGGCGTGAGATCCTCCATGTTTAACTTTTGAATTTAACATTTTGAAAATAAGTCATATTTAATCATGTAGATATGTTAGGGTATTTACCTGGTTTCTAAGGCTGTACGGCATCAACGCTAACGTCGCCGATACATTGCAGTCATACGGATGTCTGCATAAATTATTCGCGTTCTTTTAAGTGTGGGTATTAAATTCTGGCAATAAGACGACCACGGGACGAATCGCCTTAGATGATGCTTAGAATCTATGGCTCAACAATGCCCCTGAAATACTATCTTCAGCAGTAAGACGGAAATCTTTAACCCTTGCGGTAATGACTCCAACTTATTGATAGTGTTTTATGTTCAGATAATGCCCGATGACTTTGTCATGCAGCTCCACCGATTTTGAGAACGACAGCGACTTCCGTCCCAGCCGTGCCAGGTGCTGCCTCAGATTCAGGTTATGCCGCTCAATTCGCTGCGTATATCGCTTGCTGATTACGTGCAGCTTTCCCTTCAGGCGGGATTCATACAGCGGCCAGCCATCCGTCATCCATATCACCACGTCAAAGGGTGACAGCAGGCTCATAAGACGCCCCAGCGTCGCCATAGTGCGTTCACCGAATACGTGCGCAACAACCGTCTTCCGGAGCCTGTCATACGCGTAAAACAGCCAGCGCTGGCGCGATTTAGCCCCGACGTATCCCCACTGTTCGTCCATTTCCGCGCAGACGATGACGTCACTGCCCGGCTGTATGCGCGAGGTTACCGACTGCGGCCTGAGTTTTTTAAATGGCGGAAAATCGTGTTGAGGCCAACGCCCATAATGCGGGCGGTTGCCCGGCATCCAACGCCATTCATGGCCATATCAATGATTTTCTGGTGCGTACCGGGTTGAGAAGCGGTGTAAGTGAACTGCAGTTGCCATGTTTTACGGCAGTGAGAGCAGAGATAGCGCTGATGTCCGGCGGTGCTTTTGCCGTTACGCACCACCCCGTCAGTAGCTGAACAGGAGGGACAGCTGATAGAAACAGAAGCCACTGGAGCACCTCAAAAACACCATCATACACTAAATCAGTAAGTTGGCAGCATCACCAACCCTTGCTTCAGAGTGCCTTGCCCGGGGTGTCGTCTTTATACAAGAAGGTAGAGAGCGTTCCGGGAAAATCGCTTGCTCTTAATGCTTTAAGGCGGTGTATTTTCTTAATCTGCTGCCAGATTACTTACATTATGCATTGGAAGTCAGGCACTTCCGGCCATCAGTTGTCAGCCAGTATAACTGTTTTATATGCTGCGGTTGCTGACCTAAAAATTAAACAAATTTATTAGGTGCAACTTTAAAAATGCAGTGCACCCCTGTAAGGGTGCCTGCATTATTATATTTTCAGAATAGTTTAAAACTTAACTACACTGCGCTGTAATTAAATCACAGACGTTCAATTTCAATCGTTAAGGAACCCGCTACGTCACCCGCAACGGCTTTCTGACCATTCAGTTTAACCATATTGATGGCCAGAATGTCGCCACCTACGTTAGACGTTGCAGTCATGGTGTCTTGGTTAATTTTGATTGGCGTGTGATCAACCGTAAACAGGCCGATGCCTACACCCGTCGCTGCGCCAGTGGAAACATTGCCATTGGCCAGTACGGTGCCATCAGCGTCATCTGCAGTACCGGTGAATTTATATGCCATTTTTCCCTGAGCAACCTGATCCTGGCATTCGCTACCGCCATTAATAGACAGACGAACGGTTTTCACACCGGCCGCATTGATCAGCGTTGCGTCGCCCTGGTTGACCAGGTCAGCTACATCGCTTTCAAGGTTAATGCTGTTGGTAGAAAGGTTTACGGAACACAGTTCGGAAACACTTTCTACAACTGTACCGGTTACGCTCAGTGTCGCGGAAACATCGTTCGGGTTAGTTTCAGCCTGAGCTGCGCCAACCATAAACAGTGCATAAACGGCTAATCCTAATACAGACTTTTTCATAATTTTATATCCTTTAAAATTTTCAGATTGAAATAGGCGAAAAGCAATCCTGCACATAACGCGCAAGAATACTTTTCCATATTTCTGGCAAATAAATTCTATATGCTTATTAACATTGTTAAAGATAGTTTATACGCAAGGTGATTTGCGCTTTTACTTTACCTCCTGTCAGATTGTTACTGGTTTTTGCATAACGAACAGAAAGCGGTAATGGATAACTGTTTTGGTTAGGCAATGATAAATCCAGCGGGGAATTAGGACGCATTACTGTGCCATTAAATAACATTTCAATACCGACATTCTCGGCATGACTATCTGGCGCTACGTTTTTGAATACGGTCGGGTTGTTCGCATCGGTTAAACCTTCAATATTGATGCTGGCCCTGCGGGTATTCATACACAATAAATTTACATTGACCGATTGCGCTGTTATTCCGCTATTAGACTTGAGCTCGCTGATTTTGACAGGCGGCAAGTCAATCTGAGGGTTCACCACCTGAATCATGCAGTGCGCTTTCGGTGAAATAAGGGCCATCGCCAGATTGACGACAAAAGAGTTGTCATTAAGCGTTATCAGAGAAGGAATACGAAAACTGAGTATGCCGCCCGACGTTATTGTCCCCGTTTTTATCGCTTCCAGCCGCAGTTTAATATCATCAGACGTAATCGTTTTATTACTTAAGTCACGCGTTTGCGCAGAAAAGGGCAATATCCACTCTCTGTGCGCGGAGCCCGGTTTGTCATAGATCATCGTGATGCGAATACCCAGGCCTGGTAATGCCGTGGCATAGGTGTCTTGCCCATTTTGTCGGCCTGGCATCTTTCCATTAAGGAGCTGACTAATTTCAGCTTTACACGCTGTGCTAATAATATCGTGTGATCCACTGAGTTCGGCCAGACTCGCTTCTTTTTTATAAATAACGCTGCCGACCGGCATCATTGTGATGTTGTCTGGCAACTGGATCGTAACAGGTATTGTCACATTCGACGGCTTTTGTTTCAGGTTACAGTCGCTGGCATATACTGGCGCTATCAGACCTTTTATTAACATGACTATTGCGGCGCTTTTCGCCAGTCGAAAATAGATGTTCATAATCTTTACTGACAGTTGAGAGTGAGTAAAACAATCGGTAATGCTGGCGTCTGGTTTACCGGCATCTCAAAGGGAGTAGAACAGCTTTTATCTTCACCCCATTTAAAAGTTAATATGCCTTTATCCGGTACGGCGTTGAGATAAACCTGGCTTTTATCGCCTACGTAATAGGCGTTATCCATACCTTCAATATGCGCTCTTGTGCCAAAGGGCAGAACTTCACCTTTATAATTAATCGTAAATACCGCTTTGCGACCGCGGATAGCGGTAAATTCAGCCAATACGACGGCGTCTTTTGTAGGTACAAGCTGAGTTGACGTACTGGCGAAATCGATATCTTTACCTGCCTTTTGCGTATCAACGCTCAGGCTGTTGCGGTGGTAAGAACGTAAATCCGTAGCCAGCGCATAGCCACGTGAGTCAGTATGTAAATCCTGCCCACCTTCCAGCGGTACGTCTGGTACACCAGGTATAGATACCAGCGCCATACTGCCTGTGGAGTTACGCCCAAATGTCACGCCATGACGATGCCCTACCACGCTGCCCGAGGCATTCCAGGAAATATAATTATTTTGATCGGCGTTGTAAGTAACGTTCAGATCGCCGTAGTTGCCCTGGTAATCGAACCCGGCAGAGCCAGATTTTGTGCTCGATTCGCCATGTTTTGCCGCGTACGAGAGTTGGGTGTTCCAGTGCATATCCTGGCTATCGCCAAATTTTCCGTTAATGCCCAACTGATTATTAAGGTCCCTTTCCAGGCCTGAGGTTGCCGTGTAATTGACCATTGGCTGCGTCGTAGGGAAGGTTTCGCTCAGAGGGATCGACAGCGTTAACGCCAGTTGTTTATCCCAACGGGCTTCACTCTCGCTACGAGACATACTGTAAGCTAAGGAAAAGCTCACCGTTTTCAATGAACCATTCCAGCCGATTTGCCACATGCGAGACACAGAGTTATCCATGTTTTCGCTACGACTCAGCGTGGTATAGAAGCTATTGGTGTCATCAAACGACTGGTTAATCGACAGATTATATTCCCGACGCCTGCGCGTATCTGCAAACAAATCTTCTGCTGTTGCCCAGTCGCTGAAAGAAAGGTAATCGCCAGTGTAATAGCGGTTATCTACCTGAATCTGTGTATCACTATCAGGAATGTAATTACGGTACGTCAGGCGTATCATTTTTCCGTCGGCTTCCTGTGAATTACCACGGCGACCTTTACTCTCGGTGAGATCGGCTGCGATACCTCCCAGGCTTTTCATATCCATGCCCAGACCCAGGCTAAATGCCCGGTAGCGGTCATGATATTGCGCACCACCGTAGAGCGTAGTATTCAGCGGCAAGCCACGACTTATGACCGCTTGTATAACATCAGGTTTATGCTCAAACGAACTGGTACCGGACATATAACGCCCTGCCGACAGGTTGTACTTCATCTGTCCGGTTCGTAATAACTGCGGCACACTGGAATAAGCGAGGGTGTTATGTGTCTCCGAACCATCCGCTTCCGTTACGACAACGTCTAATTTTCCGCCGTCTGACACCGAGGCGAGATCGCTGATGACGAAGGGCCCCGGCGGCACAGAGCGCTGATAAATTACGTAACCATTTTCGCGTACCGTGACTCGTGCATTGCTTTTGGCGATACCGCGAATAATGGGCGCAAACCCATTGAGTTGGTCAGGCAGCATATCGTCATCGGAAGAAAGCTGTACGCCCCGAATCAGCAAGCTGTCGAAGACATCGCCGGGTGTGCTGGAATCCCCAACGGTCAGTTCGCTTTTCAGTGTATGGATCGCAGTTTCAACGTAATTGGTGATGCTCTGCCAGCCTTCGCTGTTACTGATCGCCGAGTTATTGCGATAACGCCACGCGCCAATGTTCACGCCATTTGTCAGGTTGGCGTAGGTGGAGTCTTCCGTGCCCTCGCCTTTTTTAAGGTATTGCTGGCCTGATAGCTGATAATTACTAATAATCGCCGGAATGCCATCATCCCACTCTTCTTCAGGAACTCCCTGAACACTTTCATCACGTAGTACTGTTTGGGGTAGGGTAATGTCCAGCTGCAGCTTTGAGAAATCGAAAGACGATTTAGCCCCTGGAACTTGCTCTTCCATAGGCACACAGGTGTTTTTGAGTTCGTTGTCTTCTGCTTTAGAACTAACCTTGCTCATATCCACCCCAAGCTTTTGGTACGCTTTGAAAGAAAGGCAGGCAACCAGCTGCTTATTTTTATCCGACTCAAACCGCACGCTGCTCATCATTATCGGTTTTTCGTTCACGTTGATATGAACGCGATACGTTCCGGCGGGCTGATAGCCCTGACTCAATAAGCTTGTGTCGCTTAATGCGGCTTTCCCATCAATATTCTGGAGCAGACCAGGATCAAAATACTCTCCTGCTGTCACCGTTCGGCAAAAAATGGCTGACATGACAAACGAGGCGAGCCATTTTACTTTGCTACCACGCATAGCGCCCTTTCATTTATTCAAGGTGCTGAGAATAAGTTTGAGAGGTCACGCCAAAATCGTTAATACCATCCCACTCAACGCTGGAACCGCTCGCTGGAGTATGTTTGAGCGTGTATGACTTTTCTCCAAAAGGTGGGATCACTGTATTATTATCTACAACAGAAACCTTAATAGATTCTTTATCAGCAATAATTTTGCTTAATACCAGGTAATAAGGTGATGAGTTTTTAACAGATAATTTATTACCTGAGTGGCTCCAGTGAGCATTTTTTACGCCATCGCCAGGGTCGCCTTGCAGGCCTGCGGGCCGGTAGAAAAATTTAATGCGATTATTGATTGCCAGTACCATGCGGTTGGGTACTTTCGACTCTTCATCAGTTAATCCAGGTACGCCCTTTACATCCAGCCAGAAAAGGCTTTCGCGATCGGCTGGCAAACCATTACCCAGGTAAACGATACGAATAACGTTGTCGCTTTTGGGCGCCAGGCGAAACAGCGGTGGTGTCACCACAAAGGGCAAATCTTTTTTTACCGTACTGTCGCCGGCATCCAGCCAGGACTGCACTAAATAGGCGCGATCTTCATTACTGTGAATAGTGATGGACGCATCGCCATCTTTTTCACTATAAACCAGACGATCTGCGCTCAATGTCAGGGCAGCATGGCCCATTCCTGACCAGCAGCTTGCGGCAAGAATTGTCGTCAGGATCAATTTTCTCATTTTATAAAACCTAAAATACTTACAGTGAATGCAAACCCGATGATGAATAAACATCACCGGGCCTGATGGTTTAAAAATAACGTTTTACAGTGATTCTATCTGCATGGTTAATGATGACTGAACCTGGCCCGGTGTCGGGGTAGCACCGTTAAGTTTCACCATGCCTATATAAAACATGGTGCTCTCTTTACCGGTACCTATAACAGGACTACCGTTAGGCGTAATCACATTGCCTGCATAAGAGTAAATGCCAACGCCTAATCCTGTCGCTGCGGTAGAACCGGTTGCAGTGTTAACCAGTGCATTACCCTCTGCATCATCAACGATGCCGGTAAATGAGAGGTTCGGAGCTAACTGGCCATCTTTGGTACAGTTGCCGATAAAGTTTGCTGTGACCGCGGTGAGTTGAGCTCCATCGACATGATGTCCCTGCAATGGCAAAGAATCGATATCACGGCTTCCCATATCGACAGTCGGCTGAACAAATTCAATTGTACAACCCACGGACGCATCTTTAACTGTGCCTGATACAGAAAGCGTCGCTGAAACATCATTTTCTGCAGCCTGAACCACTCCCGCTGCGAGAATGGCATTCAGCGCAAGCACTAATGCATATTTTTTCATAATAACCACTCCCTTATTGTAAATAGCCTGAAAATTCAGACCACATATCATCCTGAATTAAAATTTGTGCGCTGGCAGGAAGGCTACGAAGCCAATATTGATTCTGGGTAGTGATATCGCACAATTAATTGTGAGGTGGATTATTGGCAATGCGGTCTTTTTGTTTCTTGACTAATTGTGCTTTGCCATTAAATCAGAGGGGGAATGTATTATTTGACTAATGAATGTGTTGTGTTACGTGGTTATGGATTTAAGCTTTATTTTCTGAAAGCGGGCAGGCAAAATTCTCATTTTTATCTCTCTTTTCCCGCTTGCAGAATAATATAAATGAAGTGATACATATAATAGATATATGTTTATGCGCTTATATAAGATTTTAAATGTGAATTATTAAAAAGTGATTTTATGCATTCAATGAATGCTCACAGGGCTTTTATTGAGAAAGAATAGGTTCCGTCTTGGCGGCAGCGACAACAAGCTGAAGGGGTAAACATATAAAATTCCAGAGCATAGAACCGAAAAACGAATAAAATTAGCGATGATAAAAGTACAAGTCACTTCAGGCGTTAGAATACCGCTCGGTTTCCGGCATCCAGCGCTCGATCAATGCTGCTGCCTGCTCGGGATAACGCTCATGAATATGTCGTGCGATTCGCTGCACTTCAGGAATAACTGCCTGATCGCGTAACAGATCCGCCACTTTGAATTCGGCATTGCCCGTCTGACGAGTGCCGAGCAGCTCTCCAGGCCCCCGTATCTCGAGATCTTTTTGTGCTATCACAAAGCCATCGTTGCTGTCGCGAAGCACCTGCAAGCGAATCTGCGCTGTCTTCGAGAGCGGAGATTTGTAGAGCAGTACACAATGCGAGGCCACCGCGCCGCGCCCGACGCGCCCGCGCAGCTGATGAAGCTGCGCAAGGCCGAGTCGCTCCGGGTTTTCGATAATCATCAGGCTGGCGTTAGGAACATCCACGCCGACTTCAATAACGGTGGTCGCGACCAGAAGATGCATCTCGCCCTGCTTAAACGCCTGCATCACGGCCTGTTTTTCGGCAGGTTTCATACGGCCATGCACCAGTCCGACGTTAAGTTCAGGCAGCGTGGTTTTCAGTTCTTCCCAGGTCGCTTCCGCGGCCTGCGCTTCCAGCAGCTCCGACTCTTCAATCAGCGTACATACCCAGTATGCCTGACGGCCTTCTTCCAGACAGGCGCTGCGTACGCGCTCAATAATATCGCCGCGACGTGTGTCAGGAATGGCAACGGTGGTGACGGGTGTGCGGCCTGGCGGCAGTTCATCGATAACGGACGTATCCAGATCGGCATACGCCGTCATGGCCAGCGTGCGGGGTATTGGCGTGGCGGTCATGATCAGCTGATGCGGATGAAAGCCTTGCTGCTGTCCTTTTTCCCAGAGCGCCAGACGCTGATGCACGCCAAAGCGGTGCTGTTCATCAATGATGACCAACGCCAGGCCATTAAACTGTACCTGTTCCTGGAAAATCGCATGTGTGCCGACGACCATAGAAACCTGGCCGCTGGCGATGGCTTCCTGCTGCGCCTGGCGCGCTTTTCCTTTTTGCTTGCCCGCCAGCCAGCCCACTTCAATCCCGAGCGGCGCGAACCAGTTGCGGAAATTGTTGGCGTGTTGTTCGGCGAGCAGTTCCGTGGGTGCCATCAGCGCCACCTGCTTGCCATTCGCGATCGCGCGCAACGCGGCAAGTGCTGCCACCAGCGTTTTGCCGGAGCCGACATCGCCCTGAACCAGCCGCATCATGGGAATATCCAGCGCCATATCGCGCTCGATTTCCGCCACCACGCGCGCCTGCGCGCCGGTGGGTTTGAACGGCAGCGAGGCGAGCAGCTGTTGCTTAAGCGCATCACGAGCCTCAAGCGGCTGTGCGTGGTAGCGCTGTGCGCCGGCGCGAAGCGCCAGCATGCTCAGGTTATGGGCCAGCAACTCTTCCAGAATTAAACGACGCTGCGCAGGGTGCTGGCCGCTCTCTAAATCTTCGAGCTTCATATCTGGCGGCGGGCGATGCAGCGTACGCAACGCTTCCGGTAGGCTCATTAGCCCCTGTGACAGCTCTGGCGGCAACAGCTCGGTAATGGCGCACGTTTCCAGCAGCTCCAGCGCCTGATCGGTCAGCTTACGTAGCGTTGCCTGACGCACCCCTTCAGTGGTTGGATAAACGGGCGTCAGGGTTTCCTGCATTTCCGGCGTGCTGACATCACCCTGAATACGGTACTCAGGGTGAATCATTTCCGCGCCATATTTACCGCGTTTTGCTTCGCCATAGGCCAGCACGCGGCGGCCCGTCGCCAGGCTGTTTTTCATCGCGGCGTTGAAATTGAAAAAGCGCATCGTCAGGATGCCGGTGCCGTCGCTGATCTGGCAGGTCATCATGCGGCGGCCGCCAAACGTAATATTGCAGTTCAGCACTTCGCCTTCCACCGTGGCGTATACGCCAGGCAGAAGATCACTGATGGGGTAAAGATGGGTGCGGTCTTCGTAGCGCAGGGGAAAATGTAGCAGCAGATCCTGAATAGTATGCAGGCCGATTTTTGCGAGCTTTGCGCTCTGGCTGGCGCCCACGCCGGTCAGTGAGCTTAGCGGTATGGCATCCAGCAAACGGCCGCGCATCGTTTACTCCGCAGCCTGCATAGTGGCCCACCAGTCCTGTGGCGCGTCGATTTCACCGTGCTCGTTCACGCGAGGGTAGGGCAGGCCTTTACGCTTCGCCACTTTCGCCAGCACCGGGTAGCCGCCTTCAAACAGCAGGCGCTGTTGTTCTTCTTCAGGCAGAGTGCTGTTGGCGCGCTGGTACATGCCCGCGTTCTGCCGCTGGCGTTGCGCCTCATAAAGGATAAGTGCGGAGGCGACAGAAACGTTCAGCGACTGCACCATGCCTGTCATCGGAATGATAATATCCTGATCCGCGAGGCTTAGCGCCTCTTCGGTAATACCGGTTTTTTCCTGGCCCAGCAGGATGCAGGTCGGGCGCGTATAGTCGATTTCACGAAAATCGACCGCTTTATCAGAAAGGTGAGTCGCGAGAATCTGCATGCCTCGCGCTTTCAGGTGGCTCACCGCATCGCTGATGTTGCGATGGGTTTTCACTTCCACCCAGCTGTTGCTGCCAGCGGCGGAAGAGGCCATGGTACGCATGCGGTTGCCAGGCCAGACTGCGTGGACTTCGTGCACACCCACCGCGTCTGCGGTGCGGATGATTGCCGAGACATTATGAGGCTTATGCACCTGCTCCATGCAGACCGTGAGATCGGGCTGACGCCGGGCCAGCATCTCGCAGATACGCGCGTAACGCTGAGAATTCATACAGTTAGTTTCTGTTACGGGTGACTTTAATCACGTCCGGCATCACGCGGATTTTACGCATGATATTCGCCAGATGTACGCGATCGCGCGCCGTGAGGCGAATGAAGGCGCTGTACACGCGGCCATCTTTCTCTTCGGTATTCAGGCTCTGAATATTTGAACCGGCAGTGTTAATCGCCGCCGTCAGGTTTGCCAGCGCGCCCTGGTGGTTAAACATATCCACCTTGATCTCGGTGATAAACTCCTGCTCGGTCTCTTTATCCCATTCGACCGCCATAAATTTCTCGGGCTCTTTCTGATAGCCACGGATGTTCCGGCAGGATTCATGATGGATAACGAGGCCTTTGCCCGGGCTGACATGTGCCACGATCGGGTCGCCTGGAATCGGGCGACAGCATTTAGCGAAGGTAATCAACACGCCATCCGCGCCTTTGATAGGCAAGTGGCTATGTCCGGTTGCGGGCACGTTCGGCTGGTTGCTGGCGGTGGCTTCACCCTGCAACAGGTTTTTCGCGACCACCACGCTCATGGCGTTGCCCAGACCGATTTCCGCCAGCAGATCGTCAAGTGTTGCGAGCTTCATACGCTCAAGCTCACGCTGGATATGCTCCGGCGGGATTTCTGCAAGCTTGCGGCTGCCACCCAACGCATGATTCAGAAGACGGCGACCAAGGCTCACAGAGTCATCGCGCTTGAGGTTTTTCAGCATCTGGCGAATTTTAGCGCGTGCTTTGGAGCTGACGACAAAATTGAGCCATGCGGCGTTCGGGCGAGCGCCCGGGGCAGTAATAATTTCTACCGTCTGGCCGCTGGAGAGTGACTGAGACAGCGGATAGGGCTGGCGATCGACGCGTGCGCCGACGCAGGCGTGCCCGATATCGGTGTGCACCGCATAGGCGAAATCGACAGGCGTCGCACCCGCAGGCAACTCGACAATGCGCCCTTCCGGCGTGAAAACGTAAATCTCATCCGGGAAGAGATCGGATTTAACGCTCTCGATAAATTCAAAGGAACTGCCTGCGCTCTGCTGCAGCTCCAGCAGGCTCTGCATCCAGCGCTGGGCGCGGATCTGCGCGGTAGTGCTGCTCTCGCCGTGCTCTTTATAAGCCCAGTGCGCCGCAACCCCCATCTCCGCCATCTGATCCATATCCTCGGTGCGGATCTGCACTTCGACCGGTACGCCGTGCGGACCAATCATTGAGGTATGAAGCGACTGATAGCCGTTCGCCTTGGGGATAGCGATGTAATCTTTCATACGGCCGGGACGCGGCTTATAAAGGCTATGCATCTGACCAAGCACGCGGTAGCAGGTGTCAACATCTTTCACGATCACGCGAAACGCGTAGATATCCATGATCGAGTGAAAACGCTGCTCTTTAAGCACCATTTTGCAGTAGATGGAGTAAAGATGTTTTTCGCGGCCGCTGACGCGGCTCGGAATGCCAGCTTCCTGCAAACGCCCTTCGATTTCAGAAAGGATCTTCTGAATCATCTCTTTACGGTTGCCGCGCGCAGCCTTAACGACCTCTTTAATAACGCGGTAACGGTTAGGGTAAAGCGCCTCGAATCCCAGCTCTTCCAGTTCGGTTTTCAGGTGATGAATACCCAGGCGGTGAGCGAGCGGGCTGTAGATTTCAAGAGTTTCACGGGCGATGCGGCGACGTTTATCCGGGCGCAGAGAGCCCAGCGTGCGCATATTATGGGTGCGGTCAGCGAGTTTGATCAGAATGACGCGGATATCCTGCACCATCGCCATGATCATTTTGCGAAAGTTTTCGGCCTGCGCCTCTTTCTTGTCGCGAAATTTCAGCTTATCAAGCTTCGATACCCCTTCCACCAGCTCGGCAACGCTTTTACCGAACAGCTGTTCCATGTCCTGGTAGGTAGCAGGTGTATCTTCAATCACATCATGCAGTAGCGCAGCCATGAGCGTTTCATAGTCGAGCTTCATCTCGGCCAGAATACAGGCCACGGCTACTGGATGAGTGATGTAAGGTTCGCCACTTGAACGTGTCTGTCCCTCGTGAGCATCACGTGCAACGAGATAGGCCTGCTGCAGACGCTTAATCTGGTCCGCAGGCAGGTATTGTTGAATCAGTTGATTCAGGCTTTCAAACAGATACAAGGGCTACCCGCACTAGTGATTAACGACGGCCTTCAGCGATAGCGGTAACGGCCTGCAGTTCTGCGGCTTCCTGCTCCTGCTGCTCCTGGCGCTCACGCACGTCGAGGATCTGGTTGTTAATCAGGCCTTCTTCGATTTCACGCAGCGCAATAACGGTGGTTTTATCGTTTTCTTCCGGTACCAGCGGATCTTTACCGCCCACCTGCATCTGACGAGCGCGACGCGCGGCGACCAGCACCAGGTCAAAACGGTTACCAATTTTCTCTACAGCGTCCTGAACAGTTACGCGTGCCATATTTAAAAAGCTCCACAGGTGAAGAAATGACTGGGCATGATACTGAAACTACGCTCAGTCTGCCAATAGTTTGGTGATTAAAGCGTCATGTCGCTGCTTCTGGCGGCTCATACGCAGACGTTCGGCGCGCAGGATGATTTTTAAGTCAGCCAGCGCGGTATCAAAATCGTCATTCACGATAAGGTAATCGTACTCCGCATAGTGGCTCATTTCCGCCACGGCCTGCGCCATACGTTTTGCAATCACCTCTTCGCTATCCTGACCACGCCCACGCAGGCGGCGGTTCAGCTCTTCCTTAGACGGCGGCAGGATGAAAATACTGCGCGCCTGCGGCATTTTTTCGCGGATCTGCCGCGCGCCCTGCCAGTCGATATCCAGGAAAATATCGACGCCAGTCGCCAGTACCTGCTCAATCGCAGCGCGTGACGTGCCGTAATAGTTGCCAAACACTTCCGCATGTTCAAGAAACGCGTCTTCAGCAATCATCGCCCTAAACTGGTCGTGATTAACGAAATAGTAGTGCTCGCCATGAACTTCGCCAGGACGCGGATTGCGCGTGGTATGCGACACCGACACCTGAGAGTCATAAAGCGGTTGCGTCTTCAAAAAAGCCTGAATAAGGCTGGATTTACCCGCGCCACTGGGAGCGGAAACAATATAAAGCGTGCCTTGAGCCATGTGGTTTTACGTCTGTTGGTATGCGAAAAGAGGTGCGTATACCGCCTTATTATACACGTCGCGCTACGCTGGCGTAGTCTTTGTCGCAGGGTTCACGTCGCTTTGCGCAATTTTGCGAGGCAATATCCAGAAAAATTGTCTCGTTTATGCAATCAGCGAAAATCCCTGGAAAACCTCTCGTAAAACGTAACAACTCCCATCGCGGCCAGACAACGTCATGTATTACCGTCCCGGCAGGAAAGCGAAGGGGGTGAAATGTGCGTATTACGATTTTCTTACTGCTTATCATTCTGGCATCCGCAGGCGCTTATGCGGCCTGTCCTGACTGGACGCCGCAGCAGGCACAACAGGAGGTCGCGGCGCTGGAAAACCAGCTGACGCGCTGGGATGAAGCGTACTGGCTGCATGGAGAAAATAAGGTCAGCGACGCGGTATATGACAGCATGCGCCAAAGGCTTCGTGCATGGCAGACCTGTTTTGCGCTGCCAGTAGTCAACGACGCGCCAGTGGCGCTTGCCGCAGGACGCACGCGCCATCCTGTCGCGCATACTGGTGTGCAAAAGCTCAAAGATGCCACCTCACTTTCGCAATGGATGCACGGCAAAACGGATCTATGGGTACAACCAAAGGTAGATGGTGTGGCGGTTTCGCTGGTGTACCGGAAAGGCAAACTGCAACAGGTTATCAGTCGTGGAGACGGCGAGCAGGGCGAGGACTGGACGGCGCGGGCCCGACATATTCCGGCAATACCTTTGCAGGTAACAGGTGAGCTGGCTGACAGCGTGTTACAGGGCGAGCTTTTTCTGCGCCAGACAGGGCATCGTCAGCAGCAGGATGGTGGCATCAACGCACGAGGGCAGGTGGCGGGGGCAATGATGCGCAGTACGGTATCATCAGTGCTAAACAATCTGGATCTGTTTATCTGGGCGTGGCCGGACGGGCCGAAAGCGATGGAGGCGCGGTTGTCCACTCTGGCGGAAGGTGGGTTCCCGCTGGCACAAGCCTGGAGTAAGCCGGTACATTCAGTTTCGGACGTTGCACGCCTGCGGGAGCAGTGGTTCAGCGAGCCGCTGCCCTTTGTGACCGATGGTGTCGTAATTCGCGAAGGCAGGGAGCCGCCCGGAAAAAGCTGGCGTCCGGGCGAAGGCTCATGGGTTGTGGCATGGAAATATCCGCCTGCGAAACAGATAACAGAAATTAAAGCGCTACGTTTTGCTGTTGGTCGGACCGGCAAAATAAGCGTTGTGGCTCAACTGGAGCCGGTAACGCTTGATGATAAACAGGTGTCTAAAGTGAGTATAGGTTCGCTGGCGCGCTGGGAAAAACTCGATCTGGCTGAGGGCGATCAGGTGGAAATCAGTCTTGCTGGTCAGGGAATTCCGCGGCTGGATGCGGTTATCTGGCGGCCAACGCAGCGTATTAAGCCAGTGCCGCCAACCGCACGTTTCGATTCGCTAAGCTGTCTGTACGTCACTACCGGTTGCGAAGAGCAGTTTATTTCACGTCTGGCCTGGCTTAGCGGAAAGCCCGTATTTGATCTCGCGGGCATGGGTGAAGCAACGTGGCGTCAGTTATCAGAGCACCATCATTTTGAGCATCTCTTTTCCTGGCTTGCGCTCAGCGTTGATGCCTTAAAACAAACACCGGGTTTTAGCGCGCAGCGCGCGGCACAGCTCTGGCATCAGTTCAACCTGACCCGTCAGCAGCCTTTTCAGCGCTGGGTAAAGGCGCTTGGGTTACCTTTACCCGCACGGGCCTGGCAGGCGCTGACAGATAGCAAATGGCAACAGCTACAGGCACGTGATGAGCGAAGCTGGCAGACGCTTCCTGGTGTTGGTGCCGAACGTGCGCGCCAGCTTGTCAGTTATATCCACCACCCGGATATCGCTGCGCTGGCCGAATGGCTGGCAGCTCAGCGAATTGACGGCTTCGCGTTGCCATAAATTACAGGTGCGACGATGCGGACAGTCTCTCAGTGTGTCCCGGCGCGGTAATGAAAAACCGGTAGCCCGAGGCGAAAGCGCAGCGCTAACAGACGAGCGGTAAAGCCGAACAGCAGAGTTGCTATCACCACAACATCGTGGCTTGAGACATAGTGCTCCAGGGCGATATACAGCACCGCGGCGGCGAAAGAGATGCCTGCGTACAGCTCTTTTTGAAAGACGAGCGGGATACGTTTACAGAACATGTCGCGTAATACGCCGCCAAAGACGCCCGTTACAACAGCGGCTATCGAGGCGATGATTGGGCCTTCGCCCATATCCAGTGCGATTTGCGCGCCGATAATGGAGAAAACGACAAGCCCCAGCGCGTCCAGCACCAGAAAAAGACGCCGCAGGTGAGGCATCACGGGCGCGGCAAACGTGGTGATCACCGCAGCAGCGGCGACAATCACGACATATTCCGGGTGTTTTACCCAGCCCAGAGGATAGTGGCCCAGTAAGATATCCCGGACGGACCCGCCGCCAAGTGCGGTTGCCGTCGCGATGATAATGACGCCGAAAGTATCCATGCGGCGACGGCCGGCCGCCAGAGCGCCGGTCATCGCCTCTGCGGTAATGCCAATTAAATAAAGTACATGCAGTAACATCGTTCCCCCCAAATCGGCTGCAAAGGGTAACGATTCGTGAATGGCATCACGATTGAGATTTTCTAAGGCAAGCGCTTTCGGATTAGTTTTTTTAAGGCAAAATGAGAAGTGAGTAAAAGGCGAGAATGGGTGTGGCTGTAAGGAAAAAAGGCCCTGACGGGCCTTTTAAAACTTATTCGATATTCTGAATCTGCTCGCGCATCTGCTCAATTAATACTTTGAGCTCAATAGCGGAATTGGTCACTTCAGCGTTAATTGACTTCGACGCCAGCGTGTTCGATTCGCGGTTAAATTCCTGCATCATGAAGTCCAGCCGACGACCGACGGCCTCTTTTTTCTTCAGGATGTTATAGGTTTCTTTAACGTGCGCTTCGAGGCGGTCGAGTTCTTCCGCGACATCAATACGCTGCGCCATCATCACCAGCTCTTGCTCCAGGCGGTTATTTTCAAGCTGCACCTGCGCTTCTTCGAGCTTTGACACCAGGCGCTCGCGCTGCCACTGAAGGATTTCCGGCATATGCGCTCGTACTTTGGCGACTTCAGCACTGACGCCTTCGAGACGTTGTTCGATAAGCGCTTTCAGCGCCTGGCCTTCGGTTTCACGCGCCACGATGAAATCGTCAAGCGCGCCGTCGAGTGCGGCGAGAATATCGGCAGCGATAGCATCAAGGTCCTGCTCCTGAGCGGCCATCACGCCCGGCCAGCGCAGAATATCAACCGGGTTGATTTCGCCTTCGTCGCTTTGCAGTTTTACCCAGTTAGCGGCGGAAACCAGCTGCTTCGCCAGTTTTTCGTTAAGGATAAGCTCGCCCTGCGCGCTGGCATCAGGCTCAAAACGCAGGCTACACTCGATTTTACCGCGTGTCAGACGGGTACGGATGCGCTCGCGCACCACGGGTTCAAGGCTGCGGAACTGCTCCGGCAGACGGAAATAGGTTTCCAGGTAGCGCTGGTTTACTGAACGCAGCTCCCAGGTGGCGCTGCCCCAGTCACCCTTAATTTCTCGCCGGGCGTAGGCGGTCATACTGCGGATCATAGAAGTACCCGTTTTCTGATGTGAATGAGGGGATTATAGCTACCGCAGGTCTGACAGGATAGGAATAAGCGCTTTCAGCCCGTATAATGCGCAGCCACATTCGTTAACAAGCCGGAGATATGCCCATGCGTCCAGCAGGCCGTAGCGCATCAGCAGTGCGCCCAGTAACCCTGACCCGTCATTACACTAAACACGCAGAAGGCTCCGTGCTGGTTGAGTTTGGCGATACTAAAGTGCTCTGCACCGCCTCCATTGAAGAAGGCGTGCCGCGCTTTCTGAAAGGCCAGGGGCAGGGCTGGATCACAGCCGAATATGGCATGCTGCCGCGCGCCACCCATACCCGTAACGCCCGTGAAGCGGCGAAAGGCAAACAGGGCGGCCGTACCCTTGAAATCCAGCGCCTGATTGCACGTTCACTGCGTGCGGCAGTGGATCTGAAAGCGCTCGGCGAGTTTACGATAACCCTCGACTGCGACGTGATTCAGGCTGATGGCGGCACCCGCACGGCATCCATTACTGGCGCCTGCGTAGCGCTGGCTGATGCCCTGAACGCGCTGGTTGCGGCAGGTAAGCTGAAAACCAACCCGCTGAAAGGAATGGTGGCGGCGGTCTCCGTGGGTATCGTCAACGGTGAGGCCGTATGCGATCTGGAGTATGTGGAAGATTCCGCCGCCGAAACCGATATGAACGTCGTCATGACGGAAGACGGTCGTATGATTGAAGTGCAGGGCACGGCGGAAGGCGAGCCATTCACCCATGAGGAGTTGCTCGACTTGCTGGCGCTGGCCCGTGGGGGAATCGAGTCGATCGTGGCGTCGCAGAAGGCGGCGTTAGCAAACTGATTTTTAAGGCGACTGAAGAGTCGCCTTTTTTATGCCTGTAATATGCTATTTGAGGAGCAAAGCCATGAAACCGTATCAGCGCCAGTTTATTGAATTCGCCCTTAACAAACAGGTGCTTAAATTTGGTGAGTTCACGCTGAAATCCGGGCGCCAGAGCCCTTACTTTTTTAACGCTGGTTTATTTAATACCGGGCGCGATCTGGCGCTGCTGGGCCGTTTTTATGCTGAGGCGCTGGTCGATTCCGGCGTCGATTTCGATCTGCTGTTCGGCCCTGCTTATAAAGGCATTCCTATCGCCACCACGACCGCCGTCGCGCTATCTGAGCATCACGAACGCGACGTACCGTACTGCTTCAACCGTAAAGAAGCCAAAGACCACGGTGAAGGCGGCAACCTGGTCGGCAGCCCGCTTCAGGGCCGCGTTATGCTGGTGGATGATGTGATTACCGCGGGTACCGCGATTCGTGAATCGATGGAGATTATCCAGGCGAACGGCGCGACGCTTGCCGGCGTGATGATTTCTCTCGACAGGCAGGAGCGCGGACGTGGCGAGCTTTCCGCCATTCAGGAAGTGGAGCGCGATTACGGCTGTCAGGTGATTGCGATTATTACGCTGAATGATCTTATCGCCTATCTGGCAGAGAAGCCGGAGATGGCCAACCATCTGGCTGCCGTAGAGGCATATCGCCAGCAGTACGGCGTCTGACAGAAATGCAAAAGGCCGGATATCCGGCCTTTTGCTAATTTGCGTCGTTTTTATTGCAGCTGCGCGGCCAGCAGTGGCCAGCGGGCTTCGAAATCCGCCGTCGGGCTGTAGCGGAATTCGCTGCGTACAAAGCGCGACAGCATCCCTTCGCAAAACGCCAGCAGCTGGCTTGCAAGCAACGCCTCATCAGTTACGTAGCCTTCACCTTCGCGCATTTTTTTCTCGCGCAGCACCTGGCGCAGCTGAGCTTCAATACGCTCAAACAGCTGGTTAATACGCCCCTGCAGACGATCCTGTTCGAACATCAACGCATGGCCGGTGAGAATGCGGGTCAGCCCGGGGTTGCGTTCGCCGAAACCGAGGATAAGTAACACAATCAGACGCAGACGGTTAAGCGTCTCTTTTTCATCCTTCAAAATCAGATTAATGCGGGTGATCAGGCTGTCTTCGATAAACTCAATCAGGCTGTCGAACATGCGGGTTTTGCTGGGGAAGTGGCGATAAAGCGCCGCTTCGGAAACGCCAACGGAGGCCGCAAGTTTCGCGGTCGTAATGCGTTGGCTGCCATCGCTGGATTCAAGCATCTGCGCCAGAGACTGAAGTATTTCTTCGCGACGGTTCCTTTTCGCGGTTTGTTTTTCTGCCATGTTTTAAAATACCCCTGAAAAATAATCACTTGCCAGGCGAGCATCCACAAAGCGTCCGCAGGCTTTCGCCTGCGGTAATCATTTCGCTTTATTTTACTTAAGGAATGCGCGGTTACGCGGGCGGCTTATTTACGCCCGGAGTGCCCGAAGCCGCCTTCGCCGCGATCGGTGGCGGTAAAGTCTTCCACCAGATTAAATTCCGCCTGCACGACAGGTACAAACACCATTTGCGCGATGCGCTCGCCGGGTTCAATCGTGAAGCTCTGCTGGCCGCGGTTCCACACGGAAACCATCAGTTGCCCCTGGTAGTCAGAATCGATAAGCCCGACCAGGTTGCCCAGCACTACGCCATGTTTATGCCCAAGGCCCGAGCGCGGCAGAATCACAGCGGCAAGCGAAGGATCGGCGATATGAATCGCCAGGCCGGTTGGCAGGAGCGTTGTCGCACCCGGCGCCAGTTCAACGGACTCGTCCAGGCAGGCGCGCAGATCGAGACCTGCTGAGCCGGAGGTGGCATACGTTGGCAGCGGGAATTGCTCGCCCACGCGCGGGTCCAGAATCTTAACGTCGATTTTTTTCATCATAACGGGTAACAATCTCGTCCAGTAAACGTTGGCCAAGGAGCGCCTTCCGCTCAAGCGGTAAGACTTTATCTCCCTCCTGCCAGAAAAGATGCAAAGCGTTGGTATCACTATTAAAGCCATGACCGGCTTGCGACACATCGTTCGCGCAAATCAGATCAAGGTTTTTGCGCTGGCGTTTTTGCCGCGCATATTCTTCCACATTATTTGTTTCGGCAGCAAACCCGACAACATAAGGGCGATTTTGCGAGAGCGCCGCGACGCCTGCGACAATATCGGGATTTTTCACCATTTTCAGCGTCAGCTCATCGCCCTGTTTTTTTATTTTTTCGGAAGAAATCGTCTCGGCCCGGTAGTCCGCCACGGCTGCGCAACCGATGAAAATCTGCTGCTGCTGGGCGCGCTGCTGCACGGCGGCTTCCATCTCCAGCGCGCTCTCGACGTCGATTCTCTCAACCCCTGGCGGCGTCGGCAGGGCGACTGGCCCTGCGACCAGCGTAACGCGCGCGCCGCGGGCGCTCGCCGCTGCTGCAATCGCGAACCCCATTTTGCCGGAGCTGTCGTTAGTGATGTAGCGCACCGGATCCAGCCGCTCACGGGTCGGGCCCGCGGTAATCATGATGTTGAGATGTTGCAGATCGTTGACAGGCGCGAAGTGCTTAACGGCGAGCTCCACAATCTCCAGCGGGTCGAGCATACGGCCTGGCCCCACATCGCCGCAGGCCTGGCTGCCGCTGTCCGGCCCCCAGATGCGCAGACCGCGCGAGGCGAGCCGCTCAATATTCTGCTGCGTCGCGATATTACGGTACATCTGCTGATTCATCGCCGGGACGACCGCGACAGGCGACGGCGTGGCGAGGCAAATTGTCGTCACCAGATCGTTTGCCATACCCGCGGCGACACGCGCGATGAGATCGGCGGTGGCAGGCGCGAGAATCACTAAATCCGCCCATTTGCCGAGTTCAATATGGCCCATAGCGGCTTCGGCTGCCGGGTCGAGCAGGCTGTCTGACACCGGGTAGCCGGAAACGGCCTGCAGGCTCAGCGGCGTTATGAACGCTTTTGCGGCTTCGGTCATTGCGACGCGCACTTCCGCGCCGCGCTCGCGCAGACGGCGTACCAGTTCCGGCGTTTTATACGCCGCAATGCCGCCGCTGACGCCCAGAACGATTTTTTTACCGGCAAGGCCCATGGTCTTCTCTTCCTGTCACTTTCTGGAAAGCGGGCATTTTATCACAATCCCAAAACCTGCGCGGCGGTATGAAATTTAAACTTTGCGAGACGTCGCGCAGGGATGAAAACCCGCTGTCGCCAGGCTCTGACCACAAGTGGATAATGGCGGCGCGACACAGGGCAGGGAAGACCATAGTGAAAATGGACAACGGGCCGCGGGAAAAGCTGATGCGTTATGGCGCGGCCGATTTAAGCGATGAAGAACTGCTGGCGATTTTCTTGCGTACCGGGACGCCAGGCATCGATGTCATGACGCTGGCAAAACGGCTGCTGGCGCATTTCGGTTCGCTCTACGGGCTGTTGTCGGCGGATATTCGGCCATTTCGGGATATCGGCGGCGTCGGCATGGCGAAATATGCGCAGCTTAAAGCCATCGGCGAACTGGCGCGCCGCTACTATCGCTCGCGCCCTTGCGAAGAGACAGCGCTGCTGAGCCCGACGATTACGCGCGACTTTCTGGAAAGCCAGCTTGCGGAGCAGGAGCGCGAAGTGTTTCTGGTAATTTTTCTCGACAGCCAGAACCGCATCATCAGGCAGAATACGCTGTTTACCGGCACGCTCAGCCATGTGGAAGTGCATCCGCGTGAGATTGTTCGAGAGGCTGTGCGGCTCAACGCCGCCGGAATTATCCTTGCGCATAACCACCCTTCCGGGCGTGCCGAGCCCAGCCGGGCGGATAAAATGGTGACCGAGCGCATCGTGAAAAGCTGCCAGCTGGTGGACATTCGGGTACTTGACCATCTGGTCATTGGGCGTGGAGAATACGTTTCTTTCGCCGAACGTGGGTGGATATAAGCCAGACGTGGCGATCCTTAGCGATCTTTATCTGTTCGGGACTTGAGCAGACGGCCCCGGCAGCGTATACTACGCCACCTTTGAGAATCTCGGGTTTGGCATGTGGGCCTGGCAATGCGAGTTCCATTGAACCGCCAGACTGGGCCATCAGGCCTGACGAGGCTGCCAACACCCTATACGAAGCTCGAGCTAATTTGATTTTTGGAGAATAGACATGTCCCGAGTCTGCCAAGTAACTGGCAAGCGTCCGGTGACCGGTAACAACCGTTCCCACGCACTGAACGCGACTAAACGCCGTTTTCTGCCGAACCTGCACTCTCACCGTTTCTGGGTTGAGAGCGAAAAGCGTTTCGTTACTCTGCGCGTATCTGCTAAAGGTATGCGTGTAATTGATAAAAAAGGCATCGATGTAGTTCTTTCTGAACTGCGTGCCCGTGGCGAAAAGTACTAAGTACTTAGAGGAAATAAATCATGGCTAAAGGTATTCGCGAGAAAATCAAGCTGGTTTCTTCTGCTGGTACTGGTCACTTCTATACCACCACGAAGAACAAACGTACTAAGCCGGAAAAACTGGAACTGAAGAAATTCGATCCGGTTGTCCGTCAGCACGTTCTCTACAAAGAAGCTAAAATCAAATAAGATTTTTGTCTGATTTGTACAAAAACCCCGCTCCGGCGGGGTTTTTTGTTTTCCGAACCGCCCTCATATCTTCTGTTACCGCTCCCTGTTAATGAACTCACGCGAGAGACGCTATGCCTGAATTACCTGAGGTGGAAACCAGCCGTCGCGGGATTGAACCGCATCTGGTTGGCGAAACAATATTGCACGCTGTTGTGCGTAATGGCCGCCTGCGCTGGCCGGTGTCCGACGAAATCCACGCGCTAAGCGATAAACCCATTCTCAGCGTGCAGCGTCGCGCCAAATATCTGCTGCTCGAACTGCCGGATGGCTGGATAATCATTCACCTTGGCATGTCGGGCAGCCTGCGCATTCTGCCGGAGGAGCGCCCGGCCGAGAAGCACGACCATGTTGACCTCGTGATGAGCAACGGCAAAGTGCTGCGCTACACCGATCCGCGCCGTTTCGGCGCCTGGCTGTGGACGCGTGAACTCGAAGGCCATAATGTGCTGGCGCATCTGGGGCCGGAGCCGCTAAGCGATGCCTTTAACGGCGCGTACCTGCGTGAAAAATGTGCGAAAAAGAAAGTCGCGATTAAGCCCTGGCTGATGGATAACAAGCTGGTGGTGGGTGTCGGCAACATCTACGCCAGCGAGTCGCTGTTTGCGGCCGGGATCCACCCCGATCGGCTGGCTTCGTCGCTGTCAGAAAAAGAGTGCGAACTGCTGGCGCAGGCGATCAAAGCGGTACTGTTACGATCGATTGAGCAGGGCGGCACCACGCTTCGCGATTTTCTGCAAAGCGACGGTAAACCGGGCTATTTCGCGCAGGAGTTGCAGGTCTACGGGCGCGAAGGCGAACCGTGCCGGGTGTGCGGCACGCCGATTCTGGCGGGGAAACATGCCCAGCGCCGCACCTACTGGTGTCGACGCTGTCAGAAGTGATTAACACAGCTTTTCGAGCAGCGCCTGATGAACATGCGCAGGCAGGAAGTGGGAGACGTCGCCCTGGTGACGCGCCACTTCCTTCACCAGACTTGAGGAGATAAACGACCACTCCTTCGACGGCATCAGAAAAACGCTTTCAAGCGTTGGCATCAGATGACGATTCATATGCGCCAGCTGCATCTCATATTCGAAATCGCCCGCGGTACGTAAACCGCGCACCAGAACATTGGCCTGCTGTGTCTGCGCAAAGTTCGCCATCAGATCGCTAAAGCCGGTCACGCTGACATTTTGCAGATGCGCCGCGGCTTGCTGCGCCAGCGCTACGCGTTCATCCAGCGAAAACATCGTCTTTTTATGCGGGCTGGCCGCGACCGCCAGGATCAGCTCATCAAACATGCTGGCCGCACGGGTGATGATATCGAGATGACCGTTGGTTATCGGGTCGAAAGTACCGGGGTAAATCGCGCGAGTGGTCATAGCGTTACCTTTCCGTAAAGCCGCGGTTCAGCGCCCACAGCTCGGTATATTTGTTGAAGGTGTACTGGGCGTTAACAACCGCCAGCAGCCAGCCCTGGCGGCCATCCAGCACGCCAGCGCGCAGGATAAGCGTTTTGCAGAATGCCGCCAGCGTGCGCCCGAAAATGCCAGGCACCGAAACTTTTTTACCTTGCTGATGGCGCTCCTGCGCCCAGGCGGTGGCGTAATTGAGCTGTTTGCGCTGGAAGCTCGCGAAATCGCGGCAGGTCAGGTGCAGCAGATCGCCGGAAAGTGTCACCACGCGCGCACCTGGCGCATCGAGCGATTCATGCACCTGATTGTCATTATAGCGATAGCGCTCGCGCGCATAGAGGCGGGTGACGCGATCGGGATACCAGCCGCTGTGGCGCATAAAGCGGCCCAGAAACAGATTGCGGCGGGCGATGCTGTACACCGCCTGCGGGTCGGGCTGCTCCAGCACCTGACGAATCGCCTGCGCCAGCTCAGGCGTTACGCGCTCGTCAGTATCGATCATCAAAATGTAGTCGCCGCTGGCGTATTGCTGGGCACGCTGACGCTGAATGCCGTAGCCCTGCCAGTCGCTTTCGGTAAAGACTTTTGCACCGGCGGCGGTAGCGACGGCGACCGTGTCATCACTGCTGCCGGAATCCAGCACCACAATTTCATCGGCCCAGGACACGGAAGCGAGACAATCCGGCAGCAGCGACGCCGCGTTTTTGGCGATCATCACCACCGAGAGGCGTGCGCGCATCAGTGGCTCCGCTGCGGAAGGTAAGGCTGCAGTAACTGCAACAGTCGCTGTAGCGCGCCCTGATTCTGGTGCAGCACTTCCACCGCGTGACGGCCATACCAGAGGCGATAATCTTCGTCAGTCAGTAGTGTGGCGATCTCTTTTACCAGCGAATCGGCGTCGGTCACGGTGATAAGCCCGTCGGCTTCCTGCAATTTGGCGCAGATATCTTTGAAGTTAAAGGTATGCGGACCCATCAGCACCGGAATGGCGTGCGCGGCAGGCTCCAGCGGGTTGTGGCCGCCGCGTTCGACAAGGCTGCCGCCGACAAACGCCAGATCGGCAATGCCGTACAGGAGCATCAGTTCGCCCATCGTATCGCCAATCACCACCTGCGTGCTGCCGGAGGGAATTTCGCCGGTACTGCGCATCGTAAAGCTAAAGCCTGCTTTCTGTACCATATCGCGCGCGTCTTTGAAGCGCTCCGGATGGCGCGGCACCAGAATCAACAGGAGATCGGGAAACGTTTCCAGCAGCTGGCGATGCGCCTGCAGAATAATCGCCTCTTCACCGTCGTGAGTGCTGGTCGCGATCCAGACCTGGCGGCGCGGTGCCCACTGGCGACGCAGCGTAATCGCGCGTGCGGCAAGCTCAGGCGTTACGGAGATATCGAATTTCAGGCTGCCGGTGACCGCCAGCTGGTTGCGTTTCAGACCCAGCGCGGTAAAGCGGCTGGCGTCTTCATCGTTTTGCGCGGCGATGAGCGTAATTTTCGCAAGCAGGCGGCGCATAAACCCGCCAAGCTTTTGATAGCCTTTAGCGGAGCGTTCGGAAAGGCGGGCGTTGGCGATAACCAGCGGAATTTTGCGCTGATGCAGCGCGGAAATCATATTCGGCCACAGCTCGGTTTCCATGACGATCACCAGTTTCGGACGCACGGTTTCCAGAAAACGGTTCATGGCGCAGGGCAAATCGTAAGGCAGATAAACGTGATGCACGTCTTTGCCGAACGCCGACTGTACGCGCTCAGAGCCTGTTGGCGTCATCGTGGTAACGGTAATCGGCAGTGACGGATAGCGGTGACGCAGCGCGCGCACCAGCGGAATGGCCGCAAGGGTTTCGCCCACCGACACCGAGTGCAGCAGGATACCGTCCGGCAACACTTTTCCCTGACAAAAGCCATAGCGCTCCCCCCATCGTTTGCGATAGGCAGGGGCTTTACGGCTGCGGAGTAAAAGCCGCACCCAGACAAAAGGCTGTATCAGGTAGAGCAGAGCGGTATACAACGATTCCAAGCTAATATCCGTTATTTTCTTTATCGGCGGGCAAATTCTAAGCATTTCACCGGGGTAAAGCTATTGTTTTGGCACCAACAGGAGAGTTTTGCCTGCGTGAAGTATACAGATAAGCCTGGAGAGGAAGAAGCGGGCGGCGGCCACCGCCCGCAGTGTCAGGATCTGACAGGAAAAAGATCAGTGCGCAGGCGGTGCTACTGCATCCAGATGGTAGGTAATACGTTCCGAAAGACCACGAATATCGCCGCCCGTAATGAAAAAGCTGTCATCGGTTTGATTCGGGTTCGTTACAGTAAATCCGAGCGCTTTGTTAATCAGTGTCGCCAGTTGGTAATGGTTACGCGGGGGTTGCGTGGTGAGCGCATTCAACCGGTAAGCCGGATCGTTGCTGAAATAGATAAAAGGCACCTGCGCAATAGGCATCTCTACCACTGAATGACCAAACAGGCCGCCATCGCCCACACGCTCACCGTGATCCGAAGTAATGAAGACCAGAACGGGTAGCTTCGATTTTGCCATCACGGTGCGGATAGCTGATGCCAGTTCTTTATCGTAATAGCGTACCGCGTCGTCGTACTCGTTTTTCTTTTGCGCGACATCATCGCTAAGCTTCGGTGTGGAGAATTTCGCAAAACCCTGCGGAATGTTTCTTTCATAGGGGATATGCGGCGCGCGACTGTTAAGCACCATCAAAAATGGCTTCGTGTAATCCACAGGTGAGGCTTCTACAGAAGGCGTCAGTACGCGATCGGCACCGACATCCGGCGCCGGGCGGATCTGCGTATCTTCCCAGTGATCAATATTATGAATACCGATCCAGTTGCTCAGGCCTTCCAGCCCTTGCGCGGAAATAAATGCCGTCTGATAGCCTTGCTTTTTCGCATTGGCGAACAGATTTGCTGCTTTTGATTTGTAAGCAAAATAGTTATCCGGCTCGCGCAGGTTATTCACCAGCATGGGAATAGCAACACGTGTCGACACCGCATTGGAAATCAGAATGCTTGAGGAGCCCTGATACTGTTTCATCAGTGCGGAAAGCTCTGGTGTGGTATCACGTTCGTAACCCAGGGCGCTGACATGATGAGGGTTCAGACTTTCGCCAATCGCCAGAATGACGGAATATTTACCTTGCTGATAACCCGGTACCGGCGTCACCTGATACGGCTCGTAATGCGCTATTTGCTGATTTTCGCCGGAAATCGCCTCCGGAATGAGACGAATCGAGCTAAAGCTCATCGCAGAGAGGCCGTTACGTAGCAAAGAGTGGCGCAGATCCGGGTTAAATTTATACATCTGCCCGTTAATCGCTTTGTAAAACTGCCCGCCAAACATCACCACAATAATCAGCAGGCAAGGCAAGGCTTGCCACTTTTTCCATTCCGGTGCCAGGCGGCGCGCTGCAAAGAGCGAGAACAGCACGGCTACCAGCATAATAAGAAAATAAATCCCTAACGAACTGAGGCTGTCGCTAATGCCGCTGGCGATATCTTTGGTTTCGACGAAAGCGAGCCAGACTTCGCTTGGGCCATAAAACTGCCCGTAGAAGGTGTAATAAATCGCCTCGCTGATTTGCACGATAAAGGTTACTGCGAGCAGCAACCGCGTAACGAAAAAGCGGGCGCTGGCAGCCGCCAGTAAAGCAATAATGAGGTATAACGCCATATCATCCGCTTTAGGGCGATAGACATTATCTTTCATCAGGATGGCGATTTCTGATAGTGAAAACAGAACAAGGATTATCGCTGCCAGTACCAGCGTGCGCACGATATTACGCGGCGACACCGGACGAGCTCCAGAAAGAATAGAGAGCATGAAAAAGAACCTTAGGCCGTCATTACATCTTTTTGGTTAAAGGGCGAATGGCTTTACCGAACGCAAAGCGCAGCGCACGTAAGGCCGTGGGGCGCTGGTGAACGCCTTTCTGCCAGATCTCCTCAAACAGGCTGTACCAACGGGCCGCAACAGCCTGACGAGAATAAACCTCAAGGCGTTTCTCACCCTGCTCCAGCATACGCCGGAAGAGCTCAGGATCATTTTTCAGACGCATAATGGCGTTGAAAGCCTCGTCCGGCGTTTTGGCAATCAGGTAGTCCAGCTCGCTTTCGCGAATAGCGTTGAAGGAGGGTTCGTCATCGCAAATCATGACGGTTTTTCCGAGCCAGCCGTTAATCAGTTTACTGGCAGGCTTACGTGCCAGTTTATGGTCGTGTGATTTCCTGAAGCTAAGGCACACGTCCACATCGCGATAATCGGTCCAGTTATTGAACGAGATACGCAGCGTAATGCCCTGTTCCGCAAGACGCTGTTTGAAGGCATCGCTGCCAAATTCCGCCGGGAAGCTATCGACACGGCCAAAATAAGCGACCGTGCGGACGTCATTATCGGTGCGTTCGCGTGGTTGTACGCCAGGCTGTGGCCAGTACGGCACAAAAACTCTGTTTCCGCGATTTTTGAATTGCGGATTTTGCTCTACAACATAGTCTGAGCCGATAACCGGCGGGCGGTCAGCACGTGCAACAACGGTGAGCCCTTTCCAGGGTTTTACGCGCGAGCCGAAATCGTCGTTATGCATTAAATTGATGGCATCGGGGCGGCACTCAGAGCCAAACGACACCTCTACCCGCTCGGGATAGTAATAATTCAGCGTCAGGGCCGTCTGGAAAGTCCAGCCGCCGCGCCCACCGCAGTAAAAGCGCTCGGGAATGGTGTCCGGGTTGACGCGGGCATCGACAAGCGACTGAAAATCGGGGTAGTTTTTAGCGATAAAATCGCTACGTGAAACGGCATGTAGTTTAATTTTATTCATCAGGAAATTGTCGTAACTAATTTTTTAAGACGGAAGTAGCGACGACCCAGACGCCAGCGCTGTTTAAAGCCGCGCGCGTTCTTCCAGATCATCTCCCAGATGCCCCGATCGAAAAGCTCGCGCGTGATTTCGCGTTTCTTCGCAGGATCTTCAATATTATTAATGCTATGTAAGATCCCAAGCCCTTCTTTGGCTATCTGCCAGTGACACGCCGGAACACGTTTCACCTGTTCGGGATAACGTTCATTAATGGCGTTCAGCATCTCAAGGATTTTCATGTAGTGACGAGCTGAACGCATGCGCGTGTCATCGGTGCCCGGCGTATGGGAAACCGAGGCGGCGTGGATCAGGTAGTCATACAGCGTTTCGTCGATATATTGCACCCGCTGCGCCGTCAGCAACACTTCGGTGGTCCACGGAATATCCTGATGACGCAGGCCATGTTCGAAGCGGAAACCATGACGTTTGATGAAGTCGTGGCGATAAATATTCAGCCAGGTGACATGCAGGAATTTGCGTGAGTTCAACGCCATTTGCAGCCAGGCAGGGCCATCCAGGACGCCGGTAGACGTCAGTCGATCCGAGGGGAAAATCTTCTTCGCCGGACGACCGTCATCATAAATGTATGTACCGTTACAGGTCGCGACATCCAGATTATTTTGCGTGGCGATATCGAGCAGGCGCGGATAAAGCGTCGGGTAGATAACGTCGTCGATATCCGGAAACGCCAGGTATTGGCCTTGCGCCAGTGCCAGTCCGGTATTACGCGCGGCGGATACGCCCTGATTTTCCTGTTTTACATGCTGAAAACGCGGAAATTGCGCGCGGTAGCTTTCGGTGATTTCAGCGGAGCGGTCGGTCGACCCGTCGTCCACGACGATGAGCTCAACGCTCTCCAGTTGCTGGCTTTTAATGCTGTCAAAAAAGGCGCTCAGGAACTTCTCGCCGTTATAAACCGCGACAATGATACTCAGAAGGGGGGTATCAGACATGCTTTCTCCGTGGGATACCGGGTCTTACAGATAAACACTTTTCACCTGGCGTAACGGCATTTCGACAGCATGTGATGTCAGAAGTTCGCCAGGCCATTGCGCCGGTGGCTGCCTATTATCTATGAAGCGATAAAGAAAGCTACCGGCGCGAGCCTGCGTTTAAGAAGGGTTAGTTGACGCTTCTGGCGGCGTGCGCAGGGCACAAATCCCAATTAATAGCCCTGTCAGCATCATATACTGCTCCAGATAATGGTCTTTAAGGTTATGGTCAACCAGGGTACGGGAGAAGAAACCAATCGTAAACAAGAGCAAGAAAAGCCCTGGCATCGTATTACCGTGGCGGTATTCACGCCAGCCGATATACCAGCACATGACCAGCAATATCAGCCAGCCTGCGATGCCCGCGATACCATTCTGTAACCCGAATTCAATAAGCCCATAATGACTGTGCGGGATATCAATACGCTGATTATTAGTATCGTGACGTAAAAGGTAATTAAACGCCTCTTTACGCGGCCCCATGCCGAACGGATGTTCTGCGACCAATTTCCAGCCCTGATGGAAAAAGCTGGCGCGACAGCCATTGGAATGATTGATCGGCTTGCCTAAGTCATTAACGGGATGTTTTCCGGTGGCTCTGTTGTAACAGAAGCTGTTGAAGGAGGCATTCCAGCCCGTCTCGGCGTCATCTTCCAGACTGCCCCAGCGCGGGTCGGTTTTCCATGAAGTCACCACCAGCGCGCCTGCCACCACGACGATAGCCAGGAAAATGCTACCCACTCTAATCACATTGCTACGCCGCATCTTATGCAGGCTTAGCAGGAGAAAAGTCGAAAAGAGGCTGCCCACAAGGCCGATCGTGCCCCAGCGGGTGTCGACCAGTGCGGTGCATAGCAAATTGGCGAGCAACATCAAAACCAGAACCGGCGATTTTAGCGTCATAAAGCGCTGATGCAGCAGACTGCGCGTCAGTAACTCCGCCAGCAAGAAGCCGGTTATCATATTGACCTGGAAGCTCATGCGGGTGCGGTTAAACACAATTCGCGTCTCGCCCCAGTGAATGACTCCGTCACGCCAGTACAGATAAAGCGAGTCCAGTAAATGGATCAGGATAACGCCCCAGAAACACAGGATCACCGCCGTGAACAGCCTGGCGGCAGTAAGTGAAGGGAATCTGTCCTGTAAAACCGGCATCAGCAGGATGCCCGAGGTAAAAAGTAAAACGGGCCTGACCCATTGCCCGTCCCAGGTTCCGATCATTTCTTTAATATCAGGCGCAACAATAAAACCGTTGATTAAAATAAAGAACGTCAGTAACCAGATGAACAGCATCACCGGTTTGATTTTAGGTATGTTTAAATGCTGACGGGCTGAAGACGACGTAAAAAACAGGCCAACAGTGAGCGCAATAGAAAGATAGATAAAGACGTTGCGATGGAAAGGTAACATTCCATTCGGAATAGGCCATACAAAGCAAAGCGCCAGTACGGATACGAACAAAAGCCCGGACAAAGCATTACGTTTAGTGTTCATAAAAATTAACAACTTGTAAGGACAGTTTGCTTAACATGTGGTCTTAAAAATTCAGAAATATCTCGTAAGACTCTGCGAAAAAACAATAAATTGCACGGCAAAGTAGCACAGATAATATCTATAAAGAAGGATAATGTTTGTAAGTATTCATAAAGCCAAAGGTATAATTGTGCTGCCGGACACGCTGGCTAATAACAGGAAGATTATGCATATCGTTCATACCGAAGCAGACGGCGGAAAGGGTGGTCAGCCGCTGCGCATTATTAACGAATCTCTCGGCATGCAGGCGCGCGGCCATCAGGTCACTATTGTCTGTCCTGAAGAGGTACCGCTGAACTCGCTGGCGCGGGACGCTGGCCTGACGGTCGTCAATCTGCCTGTCGGTCGTAAAAAAATTCCTAATCTGCTGCGCCTGCGAGCGTGGCTGAAACATGAGGCGGGGCATATTGACGTTATCAATAGCCACAACTCCGTTGACACCTGGCTTGTCGCGCTGGCCAGCGCGACGCTGCGTAACCCGCCGCCGCTGGTGCGTACCCGTCACGCTTCCGGCAAGCCGCGAAATAACCGTGGGACGCGATGGTTGTTTGGCACCGCCTGCGCGCATGTGGTGACGACCGGTGAAGCGTTGCGTCATCAGCTTGAAGAGATCGGCGTGCCGCTTTCTCACAGCACTTCTGTGCCAAGCGGCGTCGATACCGCGCGGTTTAAGCCAGGCGATAAACACGCGGCGCGCCAGGATTGCGGACTGAGTGAAGACGATTTCTGGCTTGGCGTGGTCTCGCATTTGCGTCCAAACAAAGGCCATAGCGTGTTGTTACAGGCGCTGGCGCAAATCGATAATCCGCATATCCGGCTGGCGATTGTTGGCGAAGGGCCGCACCGCGCCGCGCTGGAGCAGGAAATTGCCGCGCTGGGGTTGCAAACACGTGTGGTAATGGCCGGGCATCAGCGCGAGCCGCAGAAGTGGTTTCCGGCGTTTGATATCGCACTGAGCCCGTCGCACGACATGGAAGGCGTGCCGCAGGGCGTTTTGCAGTCGCTGGCGTCGCGCGTTGCGACCATCGCCACGGACGCGGGCGGCACGGCGGATGCCGTCATTGATAATCAAACCGGATTATTAGTCGGCCAGCGGGACGCGCAGGCGTTAAAAGCCGCTATCATGCGGCTCTATGACGACGCGGCGCTGCGCGAGCGGCTGGCGCAGCAGGGTTATGAGTACCTGTGCAGCCATTTCACGCGTGACTGTATGCTGGATGCGATGGAGCAGGTGTTCCGAAACGCCAGCCGTCAGGCCAGCAGTTCACGATAAAGCGCATTGAGTTCCTGGGCCATTCTTTCCAGCGTCCAGGGCTCTGCGGTGCGTCGCGCGGCGCTGATATAATCTTTCCCGGCGGCGCGCCCTGTCAGCCACTGACCAATCGCCTCGCTATAGCCGGGCGCATCAAGCGCATCACGCACCCAGCCATTCTCGCCCTCCTGCACCCATTCCGCTGCGCCGCAGCCGTGGCTCGTTAACAGCGGCAGGCCGCAGGCGAGCGCTTCCACGCAGACATTAGGGAACGGATCGTAGAGCGTCGGCAAAATCAGGGCATCAGCGCTGCCATACACCGTTTTGATATCCGCGATCGGGCCGAGAAATTTGACGCGCGCCGCGACGCCAAGCTTGTGCGCCAGCGCTTCGAAACGGCGCGCGTGTTTATCGCGTCCGGCCACCAGCAGCCAGACGGTGGGGTGGTCAACTATCGCTTTCAGCGCTACCGCAACGCCTTTACGGGCAAATCCGGAACCGACGTAAGCGAGTACCGGCGCATCAGCCGGAACACCCAGCTCGCTTCGAAGTGAGTGCTCACGTACTGAGGGGTGAAACATTGACGTATCAACACCGTTATAAATCACCGTCAGTTGATTATCCGCCAGTCCGAAACGGCGGGCGATATCGTCGCGCACCATTCGGGAGTTACAAATCACTTTGCGAAGTTTCGGATGCATAAACATCTCGCGCTCCGCTTTGAGAATGTAACGATGATACGCGCTAAAGGACTGCGCCCAGCGTGCCAGCGGCGACTGAATACGATGGTATTGTTCAAGCCAGGCAGCGTGCACACCATCGCCGGCGCGAAAAATCGTGGCACCCGGGATACGCTCGTGACTTTGCACGATATCAAATGCTGCAAACTGCGCGGCGGCGGCGGCGGCAAAACCGGCCTCACGCGCTTTACGATTGCGAAACGGCGGATCGACCGTCAGCGTTTGCCAGCCCGCGCCGCTTTCCCACTGGCGGGCAATCAGCGTGACATCCAGCTCGCCGCTTTGCGACAGCACATTCAGCGCGCGCGAAACAAAGCGCTCCGCGCCGCCGTTAGGGTTCCAGGTCTGTCTGACGATGGCCAGTTTCATGCAGGCGTTTCCAGCAGCAGAGTATCGATAGCGCTCAGCACCTGTTGAGGCGTAATGGCGGTGATGCAGTCAGAGACGCCGCTGTCGCCGCAGCCTGCTTTACCGCAGGGCTGACAGGTAAAGCCTGCAGTGATAACGCGATGCGATACGCCCCAGGGCGACCATTTAATGGCACCGGTCGGCCCGAAAATCGCGACGGTGGGCGTGCCGACGGCGCTTGCCAGATGCATCGGCATCGAATCGACGCCGAAGTAAATCCGGGCGTGTTTCATCAGCGCGCCAAGCTGTTTCAGGTTCAGTTGGCCGCTCAGATCAAATACTGGCTGTGTCAGCGCAGCGCGAAGTTTATCCATATACTCTGTTTCTTCGCGGGACGGCGCGGCGGAGAGGATAACCGGCAGCCCACGGCTTGCCAGTGCATCGACGGTAGCGGCCAGCGCGCGGGTATCCCAGGATTTAAACATCCAGCGCGAGGTGGGATGCACCAGAATGTAGTCGCCGCTTTTCAGGCCAAACGCGGCCAGTTTATCCTGGATAAACGCTTCTGCTTCGTCGCCGGGCACAAACAACGTGCGTTTGTCGTCGCTGGTGGCCGGATGAATACCGATACGACGCAGCGCGTCGAGGTTCACTTCCACCATATGACGTGTGTTGTCCTGAATCGCCGGATAGAGCGTGGTGAACGATTTTACCCAGCGGCGGCGCGCAAAGCCGCTGCGTTTGTCCGGGCGAAAGCCCACAGAGACGCGTGGTTTCAGCAGGCGCGCCAGACGAGCGCCGTGCCAGTGTTCGGTCAGGTTAATCAGCACGTCATACTGGCGGGCTTTGAGGGTTTTCACCAGTCCCCGGTAAAGCTGAAACTGCTTAAGAAGCCCCTGTTTGCGCCAGTTGCGGCCAATGGTGTGCACCTGGTCGATATGCGGATGGCTGGTCAGCATCGCCTGGGTGTCGTCATATACCAGCGCATCCACTTCTGCCTGCGGGTACGCTTTTTTCAGCACCGTAAAGCAGGGAGAGGTCAACAATACGTCGCCGTGGTGGCGCAGCTTAATGATCAGAACGCGCTTTGGCGGGCGTTCAGGCGTGAATAAGTCAGGCATGGGCACTCTCTGAAACGGATGTTTCCCCGCAAAGCCAGGGACGCAGTTGTTCAAAAACGGTAGCGGCGGGCAGATCGGCAAGCTTCAGCGAATCCACCGGACGACAGACAAACTGGTTTTTCCCGTAGCCCCCAATCAGACCCGGATCGGTCGGCCCGTAGAGCGTGACGTTCGGGCGATCGAGCGCGGCGGTGAGATGGCTCAGGCCGGTATCTACCGACACCACAAACCGCGCGCCCGCCAGCTGGTGGGCCACCTGTTCAAGCGTCAGGCGTGGGAGCACCTGCACATAATTAAAACCTTCAGCAAGCCGTTTGGCCCGCGCTTCTTCGTGCGGCGCGCCCCACGGCAGACGAATCTGCAGACCCGTCGGGCCCAGCAGCGCGATAAGCTCGCGCCAGTGCGCTTCCGGCCAGTGTTTTTCATCGCGCGTGGTGGCGTGCAGGAACACGACATAACGCCCGGCGTCGTCCGCAGCCTGGCGCAAAAAGTGCTGCGCGATGGCGTAATCGCCCTGGGCTGCGGGTTTTGCATAGCCGAGGCTTTTCGCAAAGAGTTCGCGGGTGCGCTCCACGGCGTGCTGCGCTTTCGCAATATGGTGACGGCGGTGATAGAAAAGACTGGCAAGCGGCTCGCGCGCCGTCTGCCAGTCCATGCCATGCTTAACGCCGCGTGCCAGGCGCGTCACCAGGGCTGCGCTTTTGACCAGCCCCTGCGCGTCGATCACCGCATCGTAATTTACCGCCCGCAGCGCGTCGCGAAAGGCCCGGCGCTCGGCTTTGACCGGCGCGGAAAACCACGCCTTGCGCCAGCGGCGGATCGCCACCGGCAGCACGCGTTCAACCGCCGGATGCCATGAAGGGATCTGCGCGAAGCCTTCTTCCACGACCCAGTCAAATCGGATATCCGGCATCGCCTGCATGGCGTCGGTTAACGCGGGCAGCGTATGAAGCACATCGCCCATTGAGGAGGTTTTCACAACAAGCACCCGCATCCGTCAGGCTTCCTCGTTCAGCAGCAGTTCGTTGAGCGTCTCCAGAACGCGGGCAGGCGTAATGTCGATAAGACTCTGGTGGTAGCCCTCAGCGGCGTCGCCTTTACGCACTTTATGGTAGCCGGTGATGAGACGAATCACTTTGGCCTTATGCGACAGCGGCGGCGTGAAATCCGGGCTGCTCGGGCCGTAGAGCGCCACCAGCGGGCGATCGAGCGCGGCAGCCACATGCATCAGGCCGGAATCATTGGTCACCACGGCCTTACAGGCGGCAATCAGCACCACGGCCTGCTCAAGCTGGGTCTCACCCGCCAGATTGCGGCACCACGCCTGCTGTTCAACACTGAGCGCCGCGAGGATTTCATTGCCCGCTTCGTGATCTTTCGCCGAGCCAAACAGCGCCACCTGATAACCTTCGTCAATCAGCTGTTTTGCCAGCTCTGCGTAGTGATAATGCGGCCAGCGTTTCGCCGGGCCAAACTCCGCGCCGGGGCAGAAGCCGATTATCGGGCGCTCGGCGGAAAGCGCGAACTGCGCGCAGGTCTGGCTTTTTTCCGCGTCCGTGACCAGCAGTTGCGGCCAGAGTAAGGGCTGCGGCAAATCTTTTGCCGACTGCATCACGCCCTTATCGTAGGCCAGCGCGACATAACGCTCGACCATCAGCGGCCATGCCTGTTTATCCAGCACGCGAACATCGTTCAGCAGGCCGTAGCGCATCTCGCCGCGCCAGCCGGTGCGGTGCGGGATACCTGCGAAAAAAGGCACCAGCGCCGATTTGAATGAGTTTGGCAGCACGTACGCGCGATCGTAGCGGCGTTCACGCAGGCTATGGCCCAGACGACGGCGCTCGCCAAGCCCCAGCGCGCCGTGGCCGAGCGGCATGGGGATCGCCTCATTCACCTCCGGCATACGCGACAGCAGTGGACGGCACCACGCGGGTGCCATCACATCAATCACCGCCTGCGGATAACGGGCCCGGAGCGTGCGATAGAGACTTTGCGACATCATCATGTCGCCCACCCATGACGGGCCGATCACCAGTATTTTCATGCATCAGCCTGCTTATGCGTCGCGATTCAGCCAGGCCATATATTCCGCGACCCCTTCGGCAACGGTTTTAAACGGCTTGTCGTAGCCCGCGGCGCGCAGGTTAGTGAGATCGGCCTGAGTAAACGCCTGATAGCGGCCTTTGAGTTTTTCCGGGAACGGGATGTATTCGATGCTGCCTTTCTTATGGAAGGCCAGCGCGGCATCCGCCACGGCCTGGAACGACTCCGCACGGCCGGTGCCGCAGTTGAAAATGCCGGATACGCCGTTCTGCCAGAACCACAGGTTTACTGCGGCCACGTCGCCCACGTAGATGAAGTCGCGCTTAAAGTTTTCGCTGCCTTCAAACAGTTTCGGGCTTTCGCCGTTGTTCAGTTGCGTATTGAGGTGGAACGCCACGCTCGCCATGCTGCCTTTGTGGCCTTCGCGCGGTCCGTAGACGTTAAAGTAACGGAAGCCGGTGATCTGCGAGTTCGCTTCCGGCAGGATCTGACGAACGTATTCATCGAACAGGAATTTCGAGTAGCCGTATACATTCAGCGGCTTCTCATATTCGCGTGATTCGATAAAGTCAGAGGTGCGCCCGCCGTAGGTGGCGGCAGAAGAGGCATACAGGAACGGGATTTCGCGCTCCAGGCAGTAGTGCAGCAGCTCTTTGGAGTACTGATAGTTGTTGTCCATCATGTACTTGCCGTCCCACTCGGTAGTGGATGAGCAGGCGCCTTCGTGGAACACGGCTTCAACCTCGCCGAACTCCTCGCCAGACATGATCTGCACCTGGAAATCTTCTTTATCCATGTAATCGGCGATATTCAGATCCACCAGGTTGACGAACTTGGTGCCGTCTTTCAGGTTGTCCACCACCAGAATGTCGGTATAGCCGATGTCGTTCAGAGCCTTAACAATGTTGCTGCCGATAAAACCCGCGCCGCCGGTAACGATAATCATAAGCCTGTCCTTCAGAATGTGAGCCGGGAAAAATCTCCGGCGTGAATAGTATCAATCATACCATCACATTGGTTGCCCTACAGCCATTGGCCGTTTCAGCCGTAGCAAGTTTGCCCGTCTCGCGTGATTTATGCTGCAAAACAAAGAATCGGTGCTTCGTCATCTCGTCTCTGCCCATAGCTTTGGGTAATAATATGTGCCGAACTGGCTCATGTCTGGAGAATTGCAATGCGAGGGGATTTTTACCAACAGCTTTCCGCCGATTTAGAAACGGCGCGCGCCGAAGGCTTGTTTAAGGAAGAACGAATCATCACCTCCGCCCAGCAAGCGGATATCCAGGTGGCAGACGGCAGCCACGTCATCAACTTTTGCGCCAACAACTATCTTGGTCTGGCGAATCACCCTGAGCTTATCGCCGCGGCGAAGCAGGGCATGGACACTCACGGCTTCGGCATGGCCTCGGTGCGCTTTATCTGCGGCACCCAGGACAGCCACAAGCTGCTCGAAAATAAGCTGGCCGCGTTTCTCGGCATGGAAGACGCCATTCTTTACTCTTCCTGCTTTGACGCCAACGGCGGGCTGTTTGAAACGCTGCTCGGCCCGGAAGACGCGATTATCTCCGATGCGCTGAACCACGCCTCCATCATCGACGGCGTGCGCCTGTGTAAAGCAAAGCGTTTCCGTTACGCCAATAACGATATGCAGGAGCTGGAAGCGCGCCTGAAAGAAGCCCGTGAAGCGGGCGCGCGCCATATTCTTATCGCGACAGACGGCGTGTTCTCGATGGACGGCGTGATCGCCAACCTGAAAGGCGTGTGCGATCTGGCGGATAAATATGACGCGCTGGTCATGGTGGATGATTCTCACGCGGTCGGTTTTGTCGGCGAAAACGGGCGCGGTTCACATGAATATTGTGACGTGATGGGCCGTGTGGACATTATCACCGGCACGCTGGGCAAAGCGCTTGGCGGCGCGTCCGGCGGCTATACCGCGGCGCGCAAAGAGGTCGTCGAATGGCTGCGTCAGCGTTCACGCCCGTATCTCTTCTCAAACTCACTGGCACCGGCGATTGTCGCGGCATCCATCAAGGTGCTGGAGATGGTGGAATCCGGCGCTGATCTGCGTGCGCGTCTGTGGTCCAACGCGCGTCTGTTCCGCGAGAAGATGACGGCGGCGGGCTTTACGCTGGCGGGCGCCGATCACGCCATTATCCCGGTAATGCTGGGCGATGCCGTTATCGCGCAGGAATTCGCCCGCGAGCTGCAAAAAGAGGGCATTTACGTGACCGGCTTCTTCTATCCGGTGGTGCCGAAAGGCCAGGCGCGTATTCGCACCCAGATGTCGGCGGCGCATACTCCTGAACAAATTGAACGTGCGGTCGATGCGTTTACCCGCATCGGTAAACAGTTAGGCGTGATTGCCTGAGGGCGTGAAATGAAAGCATTATCAAAACTGAAACCGGCAGAAGGCATCTGGATGACCGATGTGCCGGAGCCGGAAGTGGGTCATAACGATCTGCTGATCAAAATTCGCAAAACCGCGATTTGCGGCACCGATGTGCACATTTACAACTGGGATGAATGGTCGCAGAAGACCATTCCGGTGCCGATGGTTGTCGGCCATGAATATGTTGGCGAAGTGGTCGGCATTGGCCAGGAAGTGAAAGGCTTTAAAATCGGCGATCGCGTCAGCGGCGAAGGCCACATTACCTGCGGTCACTGCCGTAACTGCCGCGGCGGGCGCACGCATCTGTGCCGCAACACCGTTGGCGTGGGCGTCAACCGTCCGGGCTGTTTCGCGGAATATCTGGTGATCCCGGCGTTCAACGCGTTCAAAATCCCGGACAATATCTCTGACGATCTGGCTTCCATCTTTGACCCGTTCGGCAACGCCGTACATACGGCGCTCTCGTTTGATCTGGTCGGTGAAGATGTGCTGGTGTCAGGCGCGGGCCCTATCGGCATCATGGCGGCAGCGGTGGCGAAACACGTCGGCGCGCGTAACGTCGTGATTACCGATGTGAATGAGTATCGCTTGTCGCTGGCCCGCAAAATGGGCGTGACCCGCGCGGTGAACGTCGCGAACGAAAGCCTGCAGGACGTGATGAACGAACTGGGCATGACCGAAGGCTTCGATGTGGGTCTTGAGATGTCCGGCGCGCCGCCGGCGTTCCGCACCATGCTGGATACCATGAACCACGGCGGGCGTATCGCCATGCTGGGTATTCCGCCCTCTGATATGTCGATCGACTGGAACAAAGTCATTTTCAAAGGGCTCTTCATCAAAGGCATTTATGGCCGCGAGATGTTTGAAACCTGGTACAAAATGGCGGCGCTGATTCAGTCTGGCCTCGATCTGTCGCCAATTATCACCCATCGCTTCACCATCGATGACTTCCAGAAAGGCTTCGACGCCATGCGTTCCGGCCAGTCCGGGAAGGTGATCCTGAGCTGGGATTAACCCTTAATTACGGCGCCTGATTATTCGGGCGCCGCTACTATTTTCAGCGATTTGACCTTATAAAAGCGAATCGCTACCGTCTGCCTCGATTTTTATAACTCCCTTTTTTACACGCAATATCACGTCAATACCTGGCTCTCTTTCTTAAAAAGAGGGTATGTATTTAAAAGTGTCGTCAGAAAAAATAAAATACAATCCGCGTCTTCATGTCTATTCTGTTAGAACAAAAGTCCACGAAATAGGGCCTGCGTATTTCGAGCGTTTTGTTGTTGGTAATTCCTCTGCTAGTCGTTATCTACGTTACGCAAGCTCGCTATTGTTGAGCCAATCTCTTATCGCTGCAGGCCCGTGTACGCGCCCTTTATCGCCATGACAGGCAGTTCGTCTGCGTAGACAGAAAAAAATATCGTGGCTGATTCTGGACTTACGCCACATTTGCGCACTTTTTCTTTATCGTTTTTGCCTGCCGTGCCTATATTGTTTGTTCAGGCCTGGTTAAATGTTGTGAATCACTATGCTTAAACTCTCCGTTTGCGTTCTGACCTGCAACTCTGCGCGCTTGCTGCGTGAAGTGTTACCACCATTGTTGATTATCGCTGATGAAATGGTGGTGCTGGATTCCGGCAGCCATGACGACACCGTGGCGATTTGTCATGAATATGGCATTACGCCGCATTTTCACCCTTATGCTATGCACGGCCAGCAGATGAATCATGCGATTAGCCTTGCCTCGCATGACTGGGTGCTCTGTATGGACAGCGATGAAATCCTCGATGAGGAAACCGTCGATTTTATTCTGGCGCTGAAAGCAGGTGACGAACCGCGCCCTGATCAGGCCTGGCGAATTTCCCGCTACTGGCATGTACTTGGCGAGCCTGTACGCACCATTTATCCCATCTCATCGCCTGATTTCCCGGTTCGGCTTTTTAACCGTCGTTCGGCGCGATTTAACGATCGCCCTGTGGATGACAAAGTGGAAGGACAGTTACAGACGGTAAAAATTCCCGGCTATGTTCGTCACGATACGTTTTACTCATTGCATGAAGTTTTTAATAAATTAAACAGTTATACGACGCGGCTGGTGAAATATAAAAAAGTGCGTCCGTCGCTGCTTCGCGGTGTGATAAGCGCGATCGGCGCGTTTTTTAAATGGTATCTGTTTAGCGGTGCCTGGCGACAGGGTCGGGTGGGGCTGGTAACGGGCTTATATGCCACGTTTTACAGCTTCCTCAAATACTTCAAAGCCTGGTATGCGCACGGCGATAAAAAAAGGTGCCGGTAAAAAAACATTCTGACTCACCGCTCCCTCGATAATAAAAAACCCGCCTTCCGGCGGGTTTTTTATTCAGGACTGTTTGCCCCATCCTTGCCATTGATGGCGCAAATAACTCACCAGCGGGCTCTGGCTGACGCTTTCGCCGATCACCGTAAAGAAACGCGTGGCATAGACCGGCTCAGGCTGGCGTTTCGGCTTGCAAAGCTTCACACCACGGAACGGGTTACGCGGCGCGGTCGGCACGGTCTGTGAAGGCGGCGCGACGTTTGGTCTTGATGTATCCACCTGCGGCTCATTCAGCAGGCTGCTCGCGCGCACCAGCGTAATGTCGGGCGGCAGACTGTAGAGCATTTGCTGGAGCACGCGTACCGTTGACGGGTGAGGGTGCCCTATAGCAATCGCCGAGCCGTTACGGCGCGCCAGCGCGACCGCGCGGTTAAACTGATAACGAATATCCGCGTCGTTCTGGGTGTCGTCCAGAAAGACTTTACGCTTGATGACTTTCACGCCGGTACCTGCGGCGGCGCGCATGGCCTGGCTGTTACCGATGGTCATGCTATCGAGGAAAAAGAGATTGTAGTGCGCGAGCGACGCCATCACTTTCTGCATACCTGGAAGACTTGATGTCATCGCGCTGCCCATATGGTTATTCATGCCGATGGCGTAAGGCACGCTGTTTACCGCTTCGCGAATAATACGCGCGATTTCATCAGCGCTCATGTCCGGGCGCAGCGTGTCTTTTTCCAGCGGCTGTTTGCTAAGCGGCGCCATCGGCAGGTGGATGAGCACGTCATGCCCCTGATTATGGGCTTTGGTCGCCATTTCGCGAGCGTGCGGCGCGTTAGGCAGTACGGCGACAGAGACTTCAGCGGGCATCGCCAGCACCTGGTTTTCGGTGCCCGGGCGATAGCCGAAATCATCAATCACGATAGCGAGTTTGCCGGCAAGGGCGGGAGCGGCGAGTGCCAGCGAACCGGCGAGAACAAAAACAAGACGACGCAAATGAAGCAAAACTTATCTTCCCAACCACGGTTGTGGATTGACCGCCTGACCCTGACGGCGAATTTCAAAATAGAGTGAAGGACGACCCTGACCGCCGCTGTTACCCACCAGCGCGATGGGCTGACCGGCGCGGACCTGCGCGCCCACGTTCACCAGCGCGCTCTGGTTGTAACCGTAAAGGCTCATGTCGCCTTTGCCGTGCTCAACCACCACGACCAGACCATAACCCTGCAGCCAGTCGGCAAGGATAACGCGCCCGTCGGCGATGGCTTTCACCTCGGTGCCTTCGCTGGCACCGATAACGATGCCCTTCCAACGTAGTTCACCTTGCAGCTGTTCGCCATAACGGTGCAGCAACGGGCCGCGTACCGGCCAGAATGCCTGACCGTTCGGCGAGCCGAGCCCGCCGGTGCGCGCCATCAGCGAACGTTCGCTGTCGGAAGGTTTATAGGTGGTGCCTTTGCGCGAGGCCTCTTTCTGACGGGAACGAACCTGTTCGGCTTCACGCGCCTCGCGTTCGGCGCGCGCTTTGGCCGCCGCTTCCGCACGGGCGATGCGATCGCGCAGGCGCGATTCGTTGGCGCGCAGCTCGCTTAGCTGCTGCTGCCCTTCCTGAATGGAAGAGTCCAGCGCGCCAAGGGTTTTCTTACGTTCGTTGCGGGCCTGCTCCAGCTTTGCCTGCTGTGCCTGCTGCTCGTAAAGCAGCGTCTGCTGCTGCGTCTGCTTCTCTTCGAGCTCCGCTTTTTGCGTGGCGACTTCTTCGCGGGTTTGCTTGAGCTGGGCGATGGTTTCCTGTCGCGCTTCGTTGAGATAGCCGAAATAGGCCTGTAAACGCTGGCCGCGCTGGCTCTCTTCGCCGCTCAGGATCAACTGAAGGCCGCTGTGTTGCCCCTGACGGAACGCCGCATCAAGCTGGGCCGCAAGGTTGCGTTCCTGTGCCGCTTTCTGCTTCTCCAGCTTTGCGATGGAGTCATTCATCTGGGCTATCTGACGGTTGAGTTCCGCCAGCGTATTCTGGGTTTCGCGCAGTTTGCGGCTGGCGGCGGCGATCGCCTGTTCCTGGCTTTTCAGCTGGGCGAGCAGTTTCGCGCGCTGCTGCTGTTGCTGGCGCACGGTGCGCTCTTTGGCGGCGATATCATCCTGGATGGATTTAAGCTGATCGCGGTCATCCGCGTGGGCGGAAAGCGGGCATAACAATACGCCAGCGCTGAGCGCGCTGGCGTAAAGCAGGGGCTTAAGTGAGAACCGAAACGGCCTGTTGCCCCATGTCATTGAAAAAATCGCCTTTCCCCTCATGGGGAGGGATTATTCCACGATGAACAGCGGCTTGCCAGTCATCTCTTGCGGGATTTCCATCCCCATTAGCGTCAGCAGGGTCGGCGCGATATCAGAGAGCTTGCCGCCGTCCACGGCTTTCACGGCTTTATTGCCCACGTAAATCAGCGGCACCGGCAGGTTAGTGTGCGCGGTGTGCGCCTGGCCTGTTGCCGGGTCGCGCATCTGCTCGGCGTTGCCGTGGTCAGCGGTGATAAGCATCTGACCGCCTGCGGCCTCAACGGCGCGGGTCACCTGCGCGATGCAGTTATCCAGCGCTTCCACCGCCGCAACAGCCGCGTCAAAGACGCCGGTATGCCCGACCATATCGCCGTTCGGGTAGTTGCAGATAATCGCGTCATATTTGCCGCTGTTAATCGCGCCGACCAGTTTTTCGGTAAGCTCTGCAGAGCTCATTTCCGGCTGCAGATCGTAGGTCGCGACTTTCGGCGAATTAATCAGAATGCGATCTTCGCCCGCGAACGGCTCTTCCACGCCGCCGTTAAAGAAGAAGGTCACATGCGCGTACTTCTCGGTTTCAGAGATGCGCAGCTGGGTTTTGTTATGTTTCGCCATCCACTCGCCAAAGGTGTTCAGCAGCGAGGCTGGCGGATAAGCGCAGGCGGTGCGGATATCTGCCGCATACTCTGTGAGCATGACAAAATCCGCGAACTTCACGACTTTTTTACGGTTAAAGCCATCGAAATCGCGGTTTACAAACGCGCGGGTGATCTGACGAGCACGGTCGGCGCGGAAGTTCATGAAAATCAGCGCGTCACCATCTTCCATTGCGGCAGAGGCTTCGCCTTCGCCACGAATCACGGTCGCTTTAACGAATTCATCGTTTTCATCACGCGCGTAGGCGGCTTCAAGGCCGGCCACGGCGTTTGGCGCTTCATACTTGCCTTTCGCCAGCGTCAGCAAGTCGTACGCCTGCTCCACGCGGTCCCAGCGGTTGTCGCGATCCATCGCAAAATAACGGCCAATAATAGAGGCGATGCGGCCTTTGCCGACTTCGGCGAATTTCGCCGCGAATTTCTCAAGCGATGCTTTCGCGCTGCGCGGCGGCGTATCACGGCCGTCCAGGAATGCGTGCAGGTAGATTTTCTCTGCGCCGCGAGCGGCGGCCAGCTCAATCATCGCCAGGATATGATCTTCATGGCTGTGTACGCCGCCAGGCGACGCCAGACCCATAATATGTACGGCTTTGCCTGCGGCGACGGCTTTATCGACGGCGGCAGTCAGCACCGGGTTTTCAAAGAACGTGCGCTCTTTGATTTCTACATCGAGACGCGTGAGATCCTGGTAGACGATGCGCCCGGCGCCCAGGTTAACGTGACCGACTTCAGAGTTGCCCATCTGACGGTCCGGCAGGCCCACTTCAAGGCCAGAAGCATCGATTAACGTGTGCGGACGGTTGGCCCACAGGCTGTCCATCACAGGCGTTTTGGCGGCGGAAATAGCGTTATCCTGGCTATCTTCACGGTAGCCATAGCCATCCAGAATCACTAATACGACAGGTTTTTTAGTAAGCGACATTGCAGAACCTCATGCGTCAAAGACGAAAAAATTGGCGTAATTTTACTACACCGCCTGAGGGCAAATAGCCGCAGAAGATCAAAGAACAGGCCGGGGCGTGCAAGCGTGACGGCGCATTTCATTCTTTTTTTCGTAACGCGCCGCAGAAAACACACAACCTGCCTTGTACTGGCTGTAATTGACACAGCGCGCAGGTATACTCCACACCTGGTTTTTTTACTGAGTCGGGAGTTTGACCCCCCCATGCAAGAAATTATGCAATTCGTTGGCCGCCACCCCATACTTAGTATCGCGTGGATTGCGTTACTCGCGGCGGTGATTTACACCACTTTCAAAAGCCTGACCTCTAAAGTGAAGGTGATTACGCGTGGTGAAGCGACGCGTCTTATCAACAAAGAAGATGCCGTGGTAGTGGATATCCGTCAGCGCGACGACTTCCGCAAAGGCCATATCGCCAGCGCCATGAACGTGCTGCCTGCCGATATCAAAGCCAACAACGTGGGCGAACTGGACAAGCATAAAGCGAAGCCGGTTATCGTGGTTGACGGCAACGGCCTGACGGCACAGGAATCAGCGACGGCGCTGACGAACGCCGGGTTTGAACAGGTGTATGTGCTGAAAGAAGGCGTCGCCGGCTGGAGTGGTGAAAACCTGCCGCTGGTGCGTGGTAAATAATTTTCATAAGAGGTAACGACATGGCTAATATCGAAATGTATACCAAAGCAACCTGCCCGTATTGCCATCGTGCGAAGGCCCTGCTGAACAGCAAAGGCGCCGCTTTCCTCGAGCTGCCCATTGACGGCGACACCGCCAAACGGGAAGAAATGATTCAGCGTAGTGGCCGCACCACTGTACCGCAGATCTTTATCGACGGTCAGCACATTGGCGGCTGCGACGACCTGCATGCACTGGATGCGCGCGGCGGACTCGATCCTCTGCTGCGCTAGTGCGCTTAAGCCGTGACGGCACATTTAAGGACATTACATACAAAGGGTTTTCGCTCATGTCAGAACAAAACAACACTGAAATGAATTTTCAGCTTCTGCGCATCTACACCAAAGACATCTCTTTTGAAGCACCGAATGCGCCGCACGTGTTTCAGAAAGACTGGCAGCCGGAAGTGAAACTGGATCTGGATACTGCCTCCAGCCAGCTCGCTGACGATGTCTACGAAGTGGTATTGCGCGTGACGGTCACCGCGTCGCTGGACGAAGAGACCGCTTTCCTTTGCGAAGTGCAGCAGGCAGGTATTTTCAATATTTCCGGCATCGAAGGCACCCAGATGGCGCACTGCCTCGGCGCTTACTGCCCGAACAGCCTGTTCCCGTACGCTCGCGAATGCATCACCAACCTGGTTTCCCGCGGCACTTTCCCGCAGCTCAACCTTGCGCCGGTTAACTTCGACGCGCTGTTCATGAACTATCTGCAGCAGCAGGCTGCTGAAGGTGCGCCAAACCATCAGGATGCCTGATGAACACCATTAATGCGTCAATGACAGTCATCGGTGCCGGCTCCTACGGCACCGCTCTTGCCATCACACTGGCAAGAAACGGCCATCACGTCGTGCTGTGGGGTCATGACCCTGCGCATATCGCGACGCTACAGGCTGACCGCTGCAATGCGGCTTTCCTTCCCGATGTGCCTTTCCCGGATACGCTTCATCTTGAGAGCGATTTAGCCACAGCGCTTGCCGCCAGCCGCAATATTCTGGTGGTGGTGCCAAGCCATGTGTTTGGTCAGGTGCTGCGCCAGATTAAACCGCTGATGCGCCCCGATGCCCGCGTGGTCTGGGCGACCAAAGGCCTTGAAGCGGAGACGGGCAGGCTGTTGCAGGATGTGGCGCGTGAGGCGCTGGGCGATGAGATTCCGCTTGCGGTTATCTCCGGGCCGACGTTCGCCAAAGAGCTGGCGGCGGGGCTGCCAACGGCGATTTCGCTGGCGGCGACGGACGAGACATTCGCAGACGATCTCCAGCAGCTTCTGCACTGCGGCAAAAGTTTTCGCGTTTACAGCAACCCGGATTTCATCGGCGTGCAGCTTGGCGGCGCGGTGAAAAACGTTATCGCTATCGGTGCCGGGATGTCTGACGGTATCGGCTTCGGCGCGAACGCACGTACCGCACTGATTACGCGCGGGCTTGCGGAGATGTCTCGCCTGGGTGCGGCGCTCGGCGCGGACCCGACCACCTTCATGGGCATGGCGGGCCTTGGCGATCTGGTGCTGACCTGTACTGACAACCAGTCGCGCAACCGCCGTTTCGGCATGATGCTCGGCCAGGGAGCCGATGTGCAGAGCGCGCAGGAGAAGATCGGTCAGGTGGTGGAAGGCTATCGCAACACCAAAGAGGTGCGCGAGCTGGCGGCGCGTGTTGGCGTTGAAATGCCAATAACCGAGGAAATTTATCAGGTACTCTATTGCGGAAAAAATGCGCGCGAGGCAGCATTAACGCTGCTGGGCCGTACCCGCAAGGATGAGCGAAGCAGCCAGTAAGGACGAGCGCCCGTAATGATTGATGCGTGCCGACAAACTATTTTGTCGGCCGCTGTTTGTTTGTCTGGAGAAAGCAATGCCGTGTGAAGAACTGGATCTGGTGTGGAAGAATATTAAAGCCGAAGCCCGTCAGCTGGCCGATTGTGAGCCGATGCTGGCCAGTTTTTACCATGCGACATTGCTTAAGCACGAAAATCTGGGCAGCGCGTTAAGTTACATGCTGGCGAACAAGCTGGCGTCGCCGATTATGCCTGCCATCGCCATTCGTGAAGTGGTGGAAGAGGCGTACCGGGCAGACCCGGAAATGATCGCCTCCGCCGCGTGCGATATCCAGGCCGTCCGTACCCGCGATCCGGCGGTGGATAAATACTCCACGCCGCTGCTCTATCTCAAAGGTTTTCATGCCCTGCAGGCCTACCGCATCGGCCACTGGCTCTGGAAGCAGGGGCGTCAGGCGCTGGCGATTTTCCTGCAAAATCAGGTGTCGGTCTCTTTTCAGGTTGATATTCATCCGGCGGCGACCATTGGCCGCGGGATCATGCTCGATCATGCGACCGGCATTGTGATCGGCGAAACCGCCGTGGTGGAAGATGACGTTTCTATTCTGCAGTCGGTTACGCTGGGCGGTACCGGTAAAACCAGCGGCGATCGCCACCCGAAAATCCGCGAAGGCGTGATGATTGGCGCGGGCGCGAAAATCCTTGGCAATATCGAAGTCGGGCGCGGCGCGAAAATCGGCGCGGGCTCGGTGGTGCTTCAGCCGGTGCCGCCGCACACCACGGCGGCGGGCGTCCCGGCGCGTATTGTCGGTAAGCCTGAGAGCGATAAACCGTCGATGGATATGGATCAGCATTTCAACGGCATCAATCACGGGTTTGAGTACGGCGATGGCATCTGAGCCTGCAAGGCTTCGCATTAAAAAGCCGCGCACTGCGCGGCTTTGTTGTTTCTGACGGTGGCGTTTAGCTGCGCAACACCGCGCCTGGATAACCAAGCTGCCGCCAGGCCTCGTACACCACGACGGAAACCGCGTTGGAGAGGTTCATGCTGCGGCTGTCTGGCATCATCGGGATGCGGATCTTCTGCTCTTGTGGCAGTACGTCCAGAATTGAGGCGGGCAGACCGCGGGTTTCCGGGCCAAACATCAGATAGTCGCCGTCCTGATAGCTGACCGCGCTGTGCGCGGGCGTGCCTTTGGTGGTGAGCGCAAACAGGCGCTGCGGCTTTTCCGCTTCCAGAAACGCGGCATAGTCGGCATGGCGCATCACGGCGGTAAATTCGTGGTAATCCAGCCCGGCGCGGCGCAGGCGCTTATCATCCCAGGTAAAACCCATCGGCTCAATAATATGCAGGCGAAAGCCTGTATTAGCGCAAAGACGGATGATATTACCGGTGTTGGGCGGAATTTCAGGTTCAAACAGGACGATATTCAGCATACGGCTCCCCTTGTGCAGAGGCGCGCAGAATAACAGAATTGCCGGTGGGTAAACACTGCGGACGCAGGATAAACCACGCCCTCCCGCAGGGGGAGGGCGACCTCAGGATCGGTGATAAAGCGGCAACCAGAGCGTCAGGCGCAAGCCGCCCAGCGGACTGTCGTCTGCCTTCACCCAGCCGCGATGCTGCTGAACGGCGGTTTCTACGATAGCGAGGCCGAGACCCGTACCACCGGATTCGCGGTCGCGCGCCTCGTCAGTGCGATAGAACGGCCGGAAAATCTGTTCCCGATCGGCCTGGCTGACGCCCGGACCGTCATCATCGACATTAATCGTAATCCCTTCTTTATCCACGGCAAAACTCACGGAAATCTTGCTGTGCGAGTAGCGCAGCGCGTTGCGCACGATATTCTCCAGCGCGCTTTCCAGCGCGTTCGGGTTGCCATAAAGCAGCCACGGGCCAGGCGGATACGTCACTTCAAATGATTTACCCATCTGCTCGGCTTCAAACGCGGCGTTATCAAGGACTTCGCCCCAGATCTGGTTCGCTTTCATGGTCTCGCTCACCAGCGCGTTTTTCTGCTGGTTACGCGACATCACCAGCAGATCGTTAATCATGCTGTCGAGCCGGTGCGCCTCGGTTTCGATGCGCTCAAGCTCTTTGCTCTCTCCGCTGCGGCGGCGCAGCAGCGCGGTGCCCAGTTGCAGACGCGTAAGCGGCGTGCGCAGTTCGTGGGAGATATCAGAGAGCAGTCGTTGCTGGGTCGTCATCATGCGCTCCAGCGCCGTCACCATCTGGTTAAAACTCGCGCCTGCGGCGATAAACTCCTGCGGCCCGGCTTCCAGTTCCGGGTGCTGGCGCAGGTTGCCCTGAGCCACTTCATCGGCGGCGTTTTTAAGCTTACGTGCCGGGCGCGCCAGGCTCCACGCCAGCCACAGCAGCAGCGGCGAGCTGACCAGCATTGTGACGATCAGCAGTAGCAGCGGGCGGTCGAACAGCAGGTTGATAAAATCGGACTGCGAATTGCTCGCCGGGCGGATCAGGTACAACTGGTAATTATCTTCGCCGTCGCGCACGGAAAACGGCCCGACCAGCTCCACGCGGCCATATTTTTTCTTCTGCGGATGATCGGAGTTATCAGACTGACCGATAAAGTTGCGAATGATCTGCATTTCATTGCGCTCAGCGCCGATCACGCGCCCTTCGCTGGTAACCAGCAGCAGCCGCTGCCCCGGCGGCGCCCACTTGTCGATAGCGCGGAACAGCCGCCGCCACCACATCAGATCGTTGGGCGGGTCGCCCGCCAGCTCAGCCTCGACGTGCTGCTCAATCATCGTGCCCTGACGCTGCTCGCTCTCCAGCAGTTCCGTCATCTGACGACTGTCGAGCTTAGGCAGCATCAGCACCAGCATTAATACCAGCGCCAGCGTCAGCCAGAAAATGGCGAAGATGCGGGCGGTAAGGCTGCCTATCATGAAGCGGAAACCATCAGATAGCCGCGTCCGCGCAGGGTTTTAAACCACGGGTGGCCGTCTTTGCGCTCCGGCAATTTACGACGCAGGTTAGAAATGTGCATGTCGATCGCGCGATCGAACGGCGTAAGGCGTTTGCCGAGCACTTCCTGGCTTAAATGTTCGCGCGATACCACCTGGCCCAGATGCTGCGCGAGCAAATAGAGCAGGGTGAATTCGGTACCGGTGAGTTCCAGCGTTTGGCCATCGAAGCTCGCTTCCTGGCGGCCCGGGTTTAAGCAGAGCGCGTCCACTTCCAGCGTTGGCGAGCCGTTATCGCTGTTCTGCTGCTGTTCGCTCCAGTGCGAGCGGCGCAAAATGGCGCGAATACGGGCCACGAGTTCGCGGTCGTTAAACGGTTTTGGCAGGTAATCATCCGCGCCCAGCTCAAGGCCGAGTACGCGATCCAGCTCGCTGCCGCGCGCGGTCAACATAATGACGGGTGTCTGGTGTGTCTGGCGAAGCTCTTTCAAAGTATCAATGCCGTTTTTCTTCGGCATCATCACGTCGAGCAAAAGCAGGTCGATGCTGTCATCCAGGAGGTCAAGCGCCTGTTCGCCATCATGGGCTACGAGGACGTTAAACCCTTCCATGTCGAGCAATTCCTTTAACAGGGACGTCAGCTCGCGGTCATCATCAACTAACAGGATTTTATTCATTTTCAGTACCTCCGAGGCAGAAATTACGTCATCAAGGCGCGCTAATCCATGACTTTACGTTGTTTTACACCCCCTGACGCATGTTTGCAGCCCGAATCGTAGACTGGATTTCGTTGAACCGCAGCACATAAGTTTCCAGGAGTCAGTGATGCGCAAAGTTACCGCCGCCGTCATGGCCTCAACGCTGGCTGTCGGTGCGTTAACCAGCCAGGCAGCATCGCTCCCGACGGACGAAAGCTGGCATCCGGCGGACATGCTGACGCAGCGCAACAGTGTGCAGAGCCATATGTTTGATGGTATTAACTTAACAGAGCATCAGCGCCAGCAAATGCGCGATTTGATGCAGCGAGCGCGGCATGAGCAGCCCCCTGTTAATGTTAGCGAAATGGAGGCCATGCACAGGCTGGTCACCGCAGAAAATTTTGATGAAAACGCTGTGCGCGCTCAGGCGGAAAAAATGGCCCAGGAGCAAGTGGCTCGTCAGGTCGAAATGGCGAAGGTAAGAAACCAGATGTATCGCCTCTTAACGCCCGAGCAGCAAGCGGTTTTGAACAAGAAACATCAGCAACGCATGGAACAGTTCCGTGAGGTTGCGCAGATGCAGCGCCAGTCCGCGCTGCCGCTTTTAAGTAGCAGTACCCGTAGTAGTAACCAGTAACAACCCTGTTTTCCTTGCCATAGACACCATCCCTGTCTTCCCCCACATGATGTGGGGGTTTTTTTTGCCCTTTTTTCACGGTGCTGTAACGTTCACTGCCTTCATGCGTCAGACGAATTTCATCAAACTCCAGCGAACGGTTAGTTATACTGGCAACATGCCTTCGCAGGAGTCATTATGAATCATGATTATGGCCGTCTGGTGAGCCGGGCGGCGCTGGCCGCAACGCTTGTGGCAACATTACTGCTTATCATTAAAATTTTCGCCTGGTGGTATACCGGCTCTGTCAGCATTCTTGCCGCTCTGGTGGATTCGCTGGTGGATATCGCCGCGTCGCTGACCAATCTTTTAGTGGTGCGCTATTCGCTTCAGCCTGCCGATGAAGAACACACGTTTGGTCACGGAAAAGCGGAATCGCTGGCGGCGCTCGCGCAAAGCATGTTTATTTCCGGCTCGGCGCTGTTTCTTTTCCTGACCGGCATTCAGCATCTGATTACGCCGGAGCCGATGCGTGCGCCGCTGGTCGGCATTGTCGTGACGGTGGCCGCGCTTATTACCACGCTGATGTTAGTCACATTTCAGCGCTGGGTGGTGCGTAAAACCCGCAGCCAGGCGGTGCGGGCGGATATGCTTCATTATCAGTCTGATGTTATGATGAACGGCGCTATTCTGGTGGCGCTGGCCCTCTCCTGGTATGGCCTGCACCGCGCCGACGCGCTGTTCGCGCTCGGGATTGGCGTCTGGATTTTATATAGTGCGTTACGGATGGGCTATGAAGCGATACAGTCGCTGCTCGACCGGGCTCTCCCCGATGACGAGCGACAGGCCATAGTCGACATTGTCGCCGCCTGGCCCGGCGTTCGTGGCGCACACGATCTGCGCACGCGGCAGTCAGGGCCGACCCGCTTTATCCAGCTTCATCTTGAAATGGAAGACAACCTGCCGCTGGTTCAGGCGCATCTTATCGCCGAACAGGTGGAGCAGGCGATCCTGTCCCGGTTTCCGGGGTCGGACGTCATTATTCATCAGGACCCATGCTCAGTCGTTCCGCGTTTCCAGCAAGGGCAATTTGAGCACTAAGCATTCGTTGTAAAGGCGTGGTTCGGTCAGGCATTTTTTGTATATATCACCCCCACGCGGGCTGACCTGAATCAATTCAGCAGGAAGCTGTTGATATACTATTTGCAGCAATAGTCGATCACCTGTCGCGCTTGCGCAGGCGGTTTCCGGCGAAAGTATTCCTTTTGCATTCTACGTTCAGAGGTAGTCATGATTAAGAAAATCGGTGTGTTGACGAGTGGCGGTGATGCGCCAGGCATGAACGCCGCCATCCGCGGTGTTGTCCGCGCGGCGCTGACGGAAGGTCTGGAAGTGTTCGGCGTTTACGACGGCTATCTTGGCCTGTATGAAGACCGCATGATCCAGCTCGACCGCTACAGCGTTTCCGACATGATCAACCGCGGCGGCACCTTCCTCGGTTCCGCGCGCTTCCCGGAATTCCGCGAAGAACATATCCGTGCCGTGGCTATCGAGAACATGAAGAAACGCGGTATCGACGCGCTGGTGGTCATCGGCGGCGACGGCTCCTACATGGGTGCTAAACGCCTGACCGAAATGGGCTTCCCGTGCATCGGCCTGCCGGGCACCATCGATAACGACGTCGCAGGCACCGATTACACCATCGGTTACTTCACCGCGCTGCACACCGTGGTTGAGGCGATTGACCGTCTGCGCGACACCTCTTCTTCCCACCAGCGTATTTCCATTGTGGAAGTGATGGGTCGTTACTGCGGCGACCTGACCCTGGCGGCGGCCATCGCAGGCGGTTGCGAATTTATCGTTCTGCCGGAAGTGGAGTTCAACCGCGAAGATCTGGTGGCAGAAATCAAAGCCGGCATCGCGAAAGGTAAAAAACACGCTATTGTTGCGATCACCGAGCACATCTGCGACATCGACGAGCTGGCGAAATACATCGAAACCGAAACCAAACGCGAAACCCGCGCGACGGTGCTCGGCCATATCCAGCGCGGCGGCTCGCCGGTGCCTTATGACCGTATCCTGGCATCCCGTATGGGCGCTTATGCCATCGAACTGCTGCTGCAGGGCCACGGCGGCCGTTGCGTCGGCATCCAGAACGAAAAAATGGTGCATCACGACATCATCGACGCTATCGAAAACATGAAGCGTCCGTTCAAAGGCGACTGGCTGGAGTGCGCGAAAAAGCTCTACTAAGCCTCTCGGTAAACGCCCGGTATGCTAATGCGCCCGGGCGTTGTTTTACTCTGCGTTATTCCCCAAAGTTATAGCCAATTTTTTTTTATTCTTTAGTCCGCGCCGCGCTTTCTGGCACGCTGCTTTTATCGAAATTCACATCTGAAAATTTAAAGAGAGCGTGCGATGAACAAGTGGGGCGTGGGCATTACTTTACTGTTGGCTTCGGCAAGCGTACTGGCGAAAGACGTGCAGTTGTTAAACGTCTCTTACGATCCGACGCGCGAATTCTATGAGCAGTACAACAAAGCGTTCAGCGCGCACTGGAAAAAAGAGACCGGCGATAATGTCGTGGTCCGCCAGTCGCATGGCGGCTCCGGCAAGCAGGCGACTTCGGTCATTAACGGTATCAAGGCGGATGTCGTGACGCTGGCGCTGGCCTATGACGTGGACGCGATCGCCGAGCGCGGTCGCATTGATAAAAACTGGATCAAACGCCTGCCGGATAACTCCGCGCCGTACACCTCCACCATCGTGTTCCTCGTTCGCAAAGGCAATCCGAAGCAAATCAAAGACTGGAACGATCTGGTGAAGCCGGGCGTGTCGGTCATCACGCCGAACCCGAAAAGCTCCGGCGGCGCGCGCTGGAACTATCTGGCGGCCTGGGGTTACGCGCTGCATCACAACAACGGCGATCAGGCCAAAGCTCAGGAATTCGTCAAGGCGCTGTATAAAAACGTCGAAGTGCTCGATTCCGGCGCACGCGGCGCGACTAACACCTTTGTTGAGCGCGGCATCGGCGATGTGCTGATCGCCTGGGAAAATGAGGCGCTGCTGGCCGCCAATGAGCTTGGCAAAGACAAATTTGAAATCGTGACGCCGAGTGAATCTATCCTCGCCGAGCCGACTGTTTCGGTCGTCGATAAAGTGGCGCAGGAGAAGGGCACCCAGGCGGTGGCGGAAGCCTACCTGAAATACCTCTACTCGCCGGAAGGCCAGGAGATCGCCGCGAAAAACTTCTATCGCCCGCGCGATGCGCAAGTCGCCGCGAAATATGAAAGCACCTTCCCGAAACTGAAACTGTTCACCATTGATGACGTATTCGGCGGCTGGACCAAAGCGCAGCAAACGCACTTTGCGAACGGCGGCACGTTCGATCAGATAAGCCAGCGTTAAATACCCCGGCCACACGGATGTGGCCAGCTTTCCTCCGTAATAAACCCCCGCTTCGTCCCGTTTTACGCTACCCTTTGCGTTTTCAGCGTTAACAGGGGAGACGCATGAAACGAGCGCTATTGATCACCGTCGCGCTTATCGCAGTACTGGCATTAACCACGCTGGTGGCGTGGCGATATCTCTTTCCACACGATCCGGACGCGTTAAGACACATCGTTATGCAGCAGTGTCTGCCCGGCGAGCGCGAGCGCCAGGATCCGGCCCCTTGCGCCCAGGTCAATCTCCCGGCGGTTTATGTCGTCCTGAAAGATATCAACGGCCCGCTGCAATATCTGCTGATGCCGACGTGGAAAATCAACGGCATCGAAAGCCCGCTCCTGCTTTCCGATAACACGCCCAACTTTTTCTGGCAGGCATGGCAGGCGCGTCGCTGGATGAGCGAAAAACGCGGTAGCCCGGTGCCCGACAGCGCGGTTTCACTGACCATCAACTCCAGGATGGGCCGCTCCCAGAATCATTTTCACATCCATATTTCCTGCCTGCGCCCGGATGTACGCGCGCAGCTTGATGCCGCGATGAACGCCATCGGCAGCCGCTGGCAGCCGTTTCCGGGCAGTCTGCGCGGTCACGACTATTTAGCGCGCCGTGTTTCCGGCGAAGAGCTGTCACGCCGCTCGCCATTCATGATGCTGGCGGAAGAGGTGCCGCAAGCGCGTGAGCACATGGGGCGCTATTCGCTGGCGCTGGCACCGCTCAAGGATGGCTCGTTTGTCCTGCTCGCCACGCAGCGTCAGTTATTGCAATTCAATCTGGCGCACAGCGAAGAGCTTCAGGATCACGACTGCGCGCTGCTTCACGAAGGCACGTCATAACATTTACTTAACGGCAGGTGCGCCGTAGACTTGCTGAAAATTTCATCAGGAGACAGGTATGTCCGTCTGGCTTGCGCACCCGCTGCTCTTACCTTCACTCATTATTCTGCTGACCATCGTTCTCTGGGCGACGTCCCTGCTGCCGGAATTCATCACGGCGCTGCTCTTTTTCGCGGTGGCGATGATAGCCAAAATCGCGCCGCCGGAAGTTCTGTTCGGCGGTTTTGCGTCGTCGGCGTTCTGGCTGGTGTTCAGCGGTTTCGTGCTGGGCGTGGCTATCCGTAAAACGGGGCTTGCGGACCGGGCAGCGCGGGCGCTGTCGGCGCGGCTGACCGATTCCTGGTGGCAAATGGTAGCGAGCGTGGTGCTGCTCAGCTATGCGCTGGCGTTCGTCATGCCGTCGAACATGGGGCGCATCGCGCTGCTGATGCCCGTCGTGGCGGCGATGGCGAAACGCGCCGGTATCGAAGAAAACACCCGCGGCTGGTACGGCCTGGCGCTGGCGGTGGGCTTTGGCACGTTCCAGCTCTCTGCCACCATTTTGCCCGCCAACGTGCCGAACCTGGTGATGAGCGGCGCGGCGGAAGGCTCCTTCGGCATCCATCTCAACTATCTGCCGTATCTGCTGCTGCACACGCCGGTGCTGGGGCTGCTCAAGGGCGCGGTGCTGATTGCCCTTATTTGCTGGTTCTTCCCCGGCAAGCCGCAGCCGCCGCGCGAGCTGCCCGCCGCGACGCCGATGAGCCGCGCGGAAAAGCGCCTCGGCTGGCTGCTGCTGGTGGTGCTGGCGCTGTGGGTTACAGAAAGCTGGCACGGCATCGGCCCGGCGTGGACGGGGCTTGCGGCGGCGGTTATCACGCTTTTGCCGCGCGTCGGGTTTATCACTGGCGATGAGTTCGCAAGCGGCGTCAACATGCGCACCTGCATCTACGTGGCGGGCATTCTGGGGCTGGCGACCACCGTGACCCACACGGGCATAGGTAACGCGGTCGGCGCGGCGCTGATGCAGGTCATGCCGCTCGATCCGGCGCGTCCCTTTACCAGTTTCGCCGCGCTCACCGGCATCACGACGGCGCTTAACTTCATCATGACGGCCAACGGCGTTCCGGCGCTCTATACCACGCTTGCGGAGAGCTTTTCGCGCAGCACTGGTTTCCCGCTACTCTCGACCATCATGATTCAGGTACTGGGATATTCCACGCCGCTGTTGCCGTATCAGGCGTCGCCCATCGTGGTGGCGATGGCGCTCGGCAATGTTCCGGCGCGCGCGGGCATGAAGCTCTGCCTGGCGCTGGCGATAGTCACCTTTCTTTTCCTGTTGCCGCTCGATTACGGCTGGTTCCGGCTGTTGGGTAAACTCTGAAGCAACACGACGCGGAGGCCATTATGGCGACGATGCATTTTGCGGTCTGGTATTCCACGACGGACGACGTACAGGCGCTGCGGGAGGCGCTGCCCGCGCCCGGCTGCGAGCGCCATTTTTTGCAGGATTTCGGCTTCGCGCAGGGGTACGCCGACGACGCGATCGCGCTCTGGTACGGCGCGACGCCTGGCGAAAAAGGGTCGATACACCCGCATAACCCGGCGCTCGACCCGCACTTCGCGTTTTTAACCCGCGCGGCGGGGGAGCAGCTGTGCGAGCGCAGCGTCAGCGAGATCCGCTTCCTGTACGCGCTGCCCGATGTGGACTACTACGGCGAGACCGAATCCTCGCCGCTGCTCGTCTTTCTCGGCAATATTCTCTGCTGCCCGCCGCCCGGTTTTCAGCTGCCGCGATAGGTGGAGTAGCCGTACTGGCTCAGCAGCAGCGGCACATGGTAGTGCTCGTCGGTGTTATCGATATGGAACACCACCGGCACTTCCGGGAAGAAGCTGGACTGCTTGTGCGAGGCAAAGTAATCGCCGGTTTCAAAAATTACGCGGTAGTCGCCTGCGGCAGCGGGCGCGTCCGGCCAGAGCGCCTTAATGCGGCCATCTTTATCGGTCGTCGCCTGGTTCAGCGGCTCCCACGCATTCCCCTGTTTTTTCTCCAGTTTTACCACCACGCCCGGCGCGGGTTTGCCGGTCTGTTCATTCAGTACATGCACGCTCAGTAAATTCGCCGGCGCGGCAAGCGCGAGGCCCGGCAGGGCGAAAAGGGCAGCGGCGGCAAGCGTTTGAAAACGGTTCATTATCATTCCTCCTTAAGTGGTTGTGCACTCATTCTGCCACCCGCGCGGGCGAAAACGCCTGACACGAAGATGACAGTTTTGTCATCCTGCGCATCGCTGCTGGGCAGCGCCCGCGTTCTTTGCGAGACTGTCGCCATGAAACTGCTGCTGATTGAAGACAACGACAAAACCCGCGCGTGGCTCGAAAAAGGGCTGCGGGAGGCGGGGCTGGTGGTGGACGCTGTCGCCGACGGGCGCGATGGCCTGCACCTGGCTCTGGAGCAAGACTACGCGCTGATTATCCTCGATATCATGCTGCCAGGGCTCGACGGCTGGCAGGTGTTGCGCGCGCTGCGCACCGCCAAAGCCACGCCGGTGCTCTGCCTGACGGCCAGAGATGCGGTAAGCGATCGCGTGAAAGGGCTGGAGCTGGGGGCCGATGATTATCTGGTGAAGCCCTTTTCCTTCGCCGAGCTGCTGGCGCGCGTGCGGGCGCAATTGCGCCGCCATGCGCCTGCCGCCGCGACGCTACAGGTGGCGGATCTGACGCTTGATACCGCGCGTCACGCCGCCAGCCGCGGCGGCGAGCGGATCGCGCTGACCCGCCAGGAATTTACGCTGCTGTGGCTGCTGGCAAGCCGCGTCGGGGAAATTTTGCCGCGCACGCTGATTGCCAGCGAAGTCTGGGGGATTAACTTTGACAGCGAAACCAACGTGGTGGATGTCGCCATCCGTCGCCTGCGCAAAAAAATCGACGATTCGTTCCCGCTCAAGCTGATAGAAACCGTGCGCGGCATGGGTTATCGCCTTAACGCGCCGGAGCAGAGCGATGCGTAGCCCATCGTTAACGCTGCGCCTGACGCTCATCTTCACGTTGCTGGTGGCGTTCGCCTGCGGCGTCACTGGCGTGTCGCTCTACCGCTCGTTAAGCGCCGAGCTTCTCTGGCGCGATGACCAGACGCTGCTGAACCGCGCCTCACAGCTGCGCCAACTGCTGACGGACGGCGCCGAGCCGCGCCAGCTGCCGCTCTATTTCAACAGGATGCTGGATACCCGCCAGGATCTGCTAATGATAAAACGCGCGGAGGGCGAGACGCTGGTGAACATCAACCAGGCGGGCGTCGCGCTGCCGACGCTTGCGCCCGTGCCGCCGGGGCACGGCGTTAATGAGCAGGCGCTGCACCGCTGGCAGCGGCCCGATGGCGTCTATGTCAGCGCGCTGGCGCTGACGGCGAGCGATGCGCGCGGCCCGCTCATCATCACCGTGGCGCGCGTGGCGCAGGAGCGCGCGCAGATGCTGGCCCAGTATCGCCGGGAGAGCCTGATGGTGTGCCTGCTGGCGACGCTCGCCGCCGCGCTGCTCAGCCCGTGGCTTATCCGCCGTGGCCTGCGCGCCATCGCCCGTCTCAGCGAGGCCACTGCCCGCACTGGCAGCGAAACGCTGCAACAGCCGCTCAACCTGGAAACCCTGCCGCGCGAGCTGCTGCCGCTCGGCGAGGCGCTCAATACCATGCGTCACCGTCTGGCGGAGGATTTTGCGCGGCTGACGCGTTTTGCTGACGATCTCGCCCACGAACTGCGCACGCCGGTTAACATTTTGCTGGGGCAAAATCAGGTCGCGCTGCAACGCCCGCGCAGCGTGCAGGAGTATCAGAGCCTGCTGGCCGGGAATATCGAAGAGCTGGAGCAAATGACCCGGCTGATTGAAAACATTCTGTTTCTCGCCCGCGCCGATCATCAAAACATCGCGCTGAAGCGCGAAAGGCTGGCACTTGAGCCGTTTATCCATCAGCTGACCGATTTTCTGGAGCCGCTGGCGGAAGAACAGGAGATAACGTTTAACGTGCAGGCTCAGGGTGATATTTTCGCCGATCGTCTGCTCCTCCAGCGAGCACTCACTAACCTTTTGACCAACGCACTGCGCCACGCGCCCGTTGGCAGCGAGGTGCGGATTACCGCCGTTCAGGAAGCCGGAGAAACCGTGCTCAGCGTCGCCAACCAGGGCGCGCCGATTGCGGAGGCGGAAAAGCTATTTATGCGTTTCTGGCGCGGGGATAACGCACGCCACACGCCCGGCACCGGGCTTGGGCTGGCGCTTACAGAGGCCATTGCACGCCTGCACGGCGGCGAAACGGCGGTAGACCATGAGGCGGGCTGGAACCGCTTTCGTCTGCGGTTCCCGGCGGACTGATCAGGCGAGCTTCAGCGCCGCCATCATGCCGATAATATTGGTCGCCGAATGCAGGACGATGGGTGCCAGCAGGCTGCCGGTGTGAATACGCACCTGGCAGAGAATTATCGAGAAAACAAACAGCCAGACGAAGGTGGTGGGCATCTGGTACTGCGCGTGGCCGATGGCGAAAAACAGCGACGTGCCGACCATCGCGACCGTCTGGCCGGTTTTCCCCCAGCCGATGCCCGCATTCAGCAAAAAGCCGCGGCAGATAACTTCTTCCACGACAGGTGCCAGCAGGCAGATGCAGATAGCCGTCAGCGCAAGATTAAAGGATGACATCTGTGAAAGCGTCGCGCTCCACGGCTCTTGTCTGCCGAACAGCCCGTGAATAAAAGAGAGCGCCAGCAGCGCCAGCCCCGGCCATACCAGCGACTGCACGCTCAGCCCGCCCGCAGGCAGCAGGCCGAAGCGCCTCTGGTAACGCTGCCAGCAAAACAGCGCGAACGGCAGCCAGAACACGAAATAGAGCAGCGGCGTGGCGAGCCCGGCGCGGTAAATGCTCATATAGCCCGGCAGCATCGACACCACCAGCGGCAGCATAAACCAGGCCAGCCCGACGGCAATACAGAGCAGAGTATGTTGGAATCGGTCGGCGGGCGCGTTCATCGGGACGTCCTTGTGGCTAAGGAAAGGGGGCGGGCCATTCCCGCTGCCGCGGATTATACCTGGCCTTTCCCCGCCGATAAGCTTTTTTGTGGTGGCCTGCGTTTTTGGCACAGGCCTGTACGATGGCTTACCCGCGCTCCCCGTACTGCTCGTCGGACACATGTTCAAGCCACTCCACCACGCTGCCGTCCTGCGCTTCCTGGATAGCGATATGCGTCAGCGGCGTAGTCGGGCTGGCACCATGCCAGTGTTTTTCATACGGCGGGATCCAGACCACATCGCCGGGGCGAATTTCACGAGCAGGCTCGCCCCAGGTCTGCACATAGCCGAAACCTGCGGTCACGATCAGCGTCTGGCCCAGTGGATGCGTATGCCAGGCGGTTCGCGCACCCGGTTCAAATGTGACGCTATTACCGCCAGCGCGCGCCGGGGCATTCGCCGGGAAAAGCGGATCGACACGCACCGTACCGGTAAACCAGTCTTCCGGGCCAGCGTAAGAGGCCTGGGAACCACAATAATAAATATCCGTCATAATTTAACTCCTCAGTCATGAGAACAGGCGTCTTTCACGCCAGCGTCGCGGTGTCGATGACAAAGCGATATTTCACATCGCCTTTGATCATGCGCTCCCACGCCTCGTTAATTTCATCGGCGCGGATAAGCTCAATGTCGGCGACGATACGGTGCTCGGCGCAAAAATCGAGCATTTCCTGCGTTTCCGGGATGCCGCCAATCATCGATCCCGCGATAGCGCGGCGTTTGAAAATCAGGTTAAAGACTTCCGGCGACGGATGCGGCGACGCGGGCGCGCCCACCAGCGTCATTGTGCCGTCGCGTTTTAAAAGCGCAGTGAAGGCATCCAGGTTATGCGGCGCGGCCACGGTGTTCAGGATGAAATCGAAGCTTTTGGCGTGCGCCTGCATTTCACTGGCGTTACGCGATACCACCACTTCATCGGCGCCCAGCGCTTTCGCCGCGTCGCGTTTGGATTCTGATGTGGTAAACGCCACGACCTGCGCGCCCATCACGTGCGCCAGTTTGATACCCATATGCCCAAGCCCGCCGATGCCGACGATGCCCACTTTTTTCCCTGGCCCAACTTGCCAGTGACGCAGCGGCGAATAGGTCGTAATGCCTGCACACAGTAACGGTGCGACAGCGGCGAGCTGGGATTCCGGATGACGGATGCGCAGCACATAGCGCTCATGCACGACAATTTGCTGTGAATAACCGCCAAGCGTATGGCCCGGCGCGTCCGGCGTCGGGAAGTTATAGGTGCCGATCATGTGATCGCAGTAATTCTCAAGCCCGTCATCGCACTCTTCGCAATATTTACAGCTGTCGACGATGCAGCCGACGCCCACCAGATCGCCGGGCGTAAAGCCGGTCACTTTCGTGCCGATTGCAGTGACGCGACCGACGATTTCATGGCCCGGCACGCAGGGAAATAACGTGCCCGCCCATTCGGCACGCGCCTGATGAATATCCGAGTGGCAAACGCCGCAATACGCGATGGCGATTTGCACATCGTGCTCGCCGGGTTCGCGGCGGGTAATCGTCATCGGCTCAAGCGGTTGAGTGGCGGAAAGCGCGCCAATAGCCTTAATGTGCATAACGAAACTCCTCAATGTTCAGCCTGATTACGGCTCAGATGTCAGGATGTAAATCCTGCTTTGACGTGATGGTTGTCAGTAGCGCCGCCAGCAGCAACAGCCCGGCGCTCAGAAAGAACGTGCTGCGCCAGCCGCTGTGGTCAAAAGCGAACCCGCCGAGCGTGGAGCCGAGCGCGATGGAAAGCTGAACGACTGCCACCATCAGGCCGCCTCCCGCCTCGGCGTTATCGGGCAGCGTCCGGGCGACCCATGTCCACCAGCCCACGGGCGCTGCGGTGGCGATAAGCCCCCAGCCGCACAGCAGTGCCGCAACCAGCGATACGCTGTGGCCCACGACAGTCAGCGCGACGGCAATTGCCGCCATTAAAAAAGGGATAGCAATAAGCGTCCGGTAGAAGCCTGAGCGCAGCGCACCACTAATCAGCAGCGTGCCGGTAAACCCGGCGGTGCCAATGCCAAGCAGAATGAGCGACAGTGTCGGGACACTGACGCGCGTGACGGTTTCCAGAAACGGACGCACATAGGTAAAGAGCGCGAACTGGCCCATGAAGAAAATCCCGCAGGCCGCCATGCCCACGATCACCAGCGGCTGGCGCAGCGCGCCGCCAGCACGCGCGTTGTGCCCCTGCGCAGGCATCGCAGGCAGGCTTCGCCATTGCCAGATAAAGGCGAACAGCGCGATCGGTGCGAGGCAGAAGAACGCGCCGCGCCAGCCGATCACCACGCCGAGCCAGCTGCCGAGCGGGGCGGCGATAACCGTGGCCAGCGCATTGCCGCCGTTGAAAATCGCCAGCGCGCGTGGCACCTGATGACGCGGCACCAGCCGAATCGCCGTTGCGGTGCTGAGCGACCAGAACCCGCCGATCGCTACGCCAATCAGCGCGCGGCCCGCCATATAGGTGAGGTAATCGGGCGCGAGCGCGATGACGCCGCCGGACAGCGCCATCAGCAGCGTCAGCCCCAGCAGCAAGGTCTTGCGGTTGAGATTGCCAGCGAGCCGTGACAGAAACAGGCTGGTCAGTACCGCCAGCGCGCCGGAAATCGCGATGCCCTGGCCCGCCAGTCCTTCGCTGACGCCTAAATCCTGTGATACCGGCGTCAGCAGGCTCACCGGCATAAATTCCGAGGCTACCAGCGCAAAGGCGCAGAGCGTCATTGCCAGCACGCCGCTCCAGTACGCGCGCGGGTGGGTGTCATCATGTGTTGTCGTTGTCATCTTCAACAGGCCCTGTAGCGTGATAGAGGGTGGTCCGACGCGCTGCATAGCGCGCACGCCAGCGCAGGCGCCGTAAAAATGCGGCACATGGCTGAAAACCCTGGTGTTATCGGGTGCCGGGAAACGAGCCAGAACGGGCGTTCGGCGTTTCTGGCTCCGTAAAAAGAGGCGGTGCGTAAACCTGCGCCGCGAGAGCAGAACGGATTGTTGATGAAAATTTTACACGGGTGTGTCAGGCTGACTAGCTAATGAATGCTGAACACCGTTATTAGAATTACTAATAAATCAAGGCGAGAAGCCGGGCGATGAAACGTAACCTGAACGATCTGTTTTCTTTTGTGACCGTTGCGCGCGAGGGCAGTTTTACCCGCGCTGCGGCGCAGCTAGGCGTGACGCAGTCGGCGTTAAGCCAGGCGATTGCCGGGCTGGAAAACCGGCTAAAGCTGCGTCAGCTGACGCGCACGACGCGCAGCATTTCGCTCACGACCGCAGGCGAGCGCCTGCTGGAGGCGATCGGCAACCGTTTTGATGAAATCGAAGCAGAACTCGACATGCTGAGCGCGCTGCGTGATAAGCCTGCGGGTAAGGTGCGTATTACCTGCGATCCACACGTTCTACATGCGCTCTTATTACCAAAACTTACGCCGATCTTACGCGATTACCCGGATATCGAGATGGAATTTGATGCCAACCATGGGTTTCGCAATATCGTCGCGGATCGCTTTGATGCAGGCGTGCGGCTTGGCGGTACGATCGATAAAGACATGATTGCCGTGCCGATCAGCCCGCCCATGCGGATGGCTGCCGCCGCCTCGCCGGATTACTTCGCGGCGCATCCGGTGCCGGAAACGCCGCACGATTTGGTGGCTCACAACTGCATTAACTTGCGTATGACCAGCGGAGGCGGGCTGTATGTCTGGGAATTTGATGGGCAGGACGGGCCGGTGAATGTGCGCGTTGAGGGCAAGCTTATTTTCAATACGGCTGCGCATATCGTTCATGCCGCGCTGGACGGACTCGGCATCGCCTTTCTGCCAGAAGGTGAGTTTGACGACCATTTTAAAGACGGAAAACTGGTGCGCGTGCTTGAAGCGTGGTGCGCACCGTTTCCCGGTTATTACCTTTATTATCCCAGCAGAAAGCAGCCATCTCCTGCCTTTTCGCTGGTGGTCGAAGCCCTAAAAATGACCGGCAATCGGAAAAGGTAAAGACGTGCGTCAGGCGTTCAGCCGCGCCAGCCCTGCCTGCGCGGGTGGGTAATCGCCGCACTGCGTATAACAGGCCTGCGCCTCTGTCGTCATGCCGGAGATTTCCAGGATCACCCCGATGTTGTACCAAGCCTTAAAACTGGTCACGCCCGCTTTGCTGCTCTCCGGCATGCGGGTGCAGTGTAAGAAGGTGTCTACCGCCGCCTGTAGCTGGCCGTTATTCATCAGAATCAGCGCCTTAAGAAACATAAAATCGGCGGAGGTATACCAGCGCTCGTAATCAAGAATGCTCATGGCCGCCGCGTAGTCGCCCTGATTAATCAGCGCATAGCCCAGCGTTTCGACCATCTCTTCGACATACTCCAGCGCCACGTTCGGTTCATAGCTCAGCGCCTTGCGAAACGACTCTGCCGCCGGGGCATAGTCGCGTTTGAGAAAATGGCTTTTGCCTAGCTGAAACCAGAGATACGGATCGTCCGGCTGCGTCTGCAATGCCCGCTCCAGCAGGCGAATGTTGCGGGTAATTTTATCCGTCTCCTGCAACACCGCTTTTTTGTAGCCGACATGATCGAGCGTCACGGGCACCGGGAACATGTCGCCCGGCGCGTGGCTCTCGCGCGGCGTCACCTGCTCGTGGATCACGCCCTGATAGTGATAACGCGCCTTCGGGAACAGGCGCGACACGCGCTCACGCAGGGTGGTGACGCCCTCGGCTTCGTCAATATAGTTAATTCGCTCCACGCGCCCCACGCCCTCCGGGTGCGCATGGATAAGCGCCTGTAGCGCCGGGATATCCACCGCTGTTATAGATTCATCGGCATCAATCACCAGCACCCAGTCATAACGGGCGTACGCCAGCGAGGCGTTGCGCGCCGCCGCGAAATCATCCACCCACGCGAAGTCATACACTTTGTCGGTAAAGCGTTGTGCAACGGCTTTGGTGTCGTCCTGCGATCCGGTATCGACAATCACGATATCGTCGAAATGCGCGGCGACGGAGGCGAGGGTATCGGCAAGATGCTTTGCCTCGTTTTTCACAATCATACAGATGGAAATCATAGCGTCAGGCTCAGGCGGTTCAGGCGGCTTCGGGGGAATTCACGATACCAGAGGTATCGGCGGCGGGCGGCAATTTTTTAGCGGCGCCTGCCAGCGCGTCAGCGCCGTCTATTATTAACTCTCCGTTATAAAAAAAGCCGCGCGGCATCGTAGCGGCAACACTCTTTTCACGTTGACAATACTGGAGGCCTGGCATGAGCAACCACGGCGATGAAACACACCACGGGCATCTGCGCGATGCAGGCGGCCCGCCGCCGCAATATGTCCCGCTGAGGCTGACGGTGAATGGCGAAACCCGGCAGTTGGAGGTCGACACCCGCACCACGCTGCTGGACGCGCTGCGTGAGCATCTGGCGCTGACGGGCACCAAGAAAGGCTGCGATCACGGCCAGTGCGGCGCGTGTACGGTCATCATTGACGGACGGCGCGTGAATTCGTGCCTGACGCTGGCGGTAATGCACCAGGACGCCGACGTCACGACCATTGAGGGCCTGGGAACGCCGGATAACCTGCATCCGATGCAGGCGGCGTTTGTGGAGCATGACGGTTTTCAGTGCGGCTACTGCACGCCGGGGCAGATCTGCTCCTCGGTCGCGATGCTCAAGGAAATCGAAGCGGGCATTCCAAGCCATGTGACGCACGATTTAGTCTCGCCCCCCGAAATGACCGCCGATGAAATTCGCGAGCGCATGAGCGGCAATATCTGCCGCTGCGGCGCGTATGCCAACATTCTTGCTGCGATCGAAGATGTCGCCGGGAGTGAATCCTCATGAAAGCTTTTACTTACGAGCGCGCCGCGACGCCCGCAGAGGCGGCGGCCAGCGCGCAGCGCACGCCGGGCGCAAAATTCATCGCGGGCGGCACGAATTTGCTCGATCTGATGAAACTGGAGATAGAAACGCCGGTACATCTGATAGACGTTAACGGTCTCGCGCTGGATACAATTGAGCCGACAGAAAACGGCGGTTTGCGGATTGGCGCGCTGGTGCGCAACACCGATCTGGCGGCAGATGACCGCGTGCGCCGCGACTACGCCGTGCTCTCACGCGCGCTGCTGGCCGGCGCGTCCGGGCAGTTACGCAACCGGGCGACGACCGCCGGGAATCTCTTGCAGCGCACCCGTTGTCCCTATTTCTACGATACCAACCAGGCGTGCAATAAGCGTCAGCCTGGTAGCGGCTGCGCTGCCATGCAGGGTTACAGCCGCCAGTTAGCCGTGGTAGGCGCGAGCGACGCCTGTATCGCCACGCACCCGAGCGATATGGCGGTCGCCATGCGCCTGCTGGACGCGGTGGTGGAAACCATCAACCCGAACGGCCAGGCGCGCCGTATTCCGGTCGCGGAGTTTTACCGCGCGCCTGGCGATACGCCGCATCTGGAAACGGCGCTTGAGCCCGGCGAATTCATTACGGCTGTCACCCTGCCGCCGCCGGTGGGTGGAGCGCATATCTACCGCAAAGTGCGCGACCGCGCCTCTTACGCGTTTGCACTGGTGTCGGTGGCGGCGATTGTGCAGCCGGACGGCACCGGGCGCGTGGCGGTGGGCGGCGTGGCGCATAAACCCTGGCGGCTCGATGCCGCGGATGCCCAGGTTCCGCACGGCGCGCAGGCGGTGTATGACGCGCTATTCGCCGATGCGCAGCCGACCGCGGAAAACGCATTCAAGCTGGTGCTGGCGAAACGCACCATCGCCTCGGTACTGACACAAGCGAGGGCAGGCTGATGAAATTTGAAAAACCGGCAACAGAAAACCCGATCGACCAGCAGAAAGTGGTCGGACGGCCGCGCGATCGTATCGACGGCCCGCTGAAAACCTCAGGCCAGGCCACTTACGCCTATGAGTGGCACGATGAAGCGCCGAACGCCGCTTATGGTCACGTGGTAGGCTCCGCCATCGCCAAAGGGCGCATCGTCGCGATGAATATCCAGGCGGCGCAACAGGCGCCCGGCGTGCTGGCCGTGGTGACGGCGGAAAACGCCGCCCTGCCCGGTAAGGGCGACATGAACGCGGCAACACTGCTGGGTGGCCCGGACATCGAGCACTATCACCAGGCCATCGCGCTGGTGGTGGCGGAAACGTTCGAACAAGCGCGCGCGGCGGCCGGACTGATTACCGTGGAGTATGAAGAAGCGCCGGGGCATTACGATCTGGCGGAGGAAAAGCCGTCGGTGACCACGCCGCCGGAGGATACGCCCGATAAAATCGTTGGCGATTTTAACAGCGCTTTTGAAAGCGCCGCCGTGCAGCTCGATGCCACGTACACCACGCCGGATCAAAGCCATATGGCGATGGAGCCGCACGCGTCCATGGCGACGTGGGAAGGCGATAAACTCACGCTCTGGACGTCCAGCCAGATGATTAACTGGTGGCGCGGCGATCTCGCCAAAACGCTCGGTATTCCTGTTGAAAATATCCGCGTGCGTTCGCCGTTTATCGGCGGCGGCTTTGGCAGCAAACTCTTTTTGCGCAGCGACGCGGTGCTGGCGACGCTCGGCGCCCGCGCAACGCAACGCCCTGTGAAAGTGATGCTGCCGCGCCCCTTTATTCCCAATAACACCACCCACCGCCCGGCCACGATCCAGCGGGTGCGCATCGGCGCGCACAACGACGGGCGCATCACGGCCATCGCCCATGAAAGCTGGTCCGGCAACCTGCCGGGCGGCCCGACGGAGACGGCGACCAACCAGACGGAGCTGCTCTACGCAGGCGCGAACCGCCACACCGGGCTGCGGCTGGCGGAGCTGGATCTGCCCGAGGGCAACTCCATGCGCGCGCCTGGCGAAGCGCCAGGCATGATGGTGCTGGAGATCGCGATGGATGAGATGGCCGAAAAACTTGGCATCGATCCGGTGGAGTTTCGCATTATCAACGACACGCAAGTCGACCCGGCGCACCCGGAGCGCTTTTTCTCGCGCCGCCAGCTGGTGGAGTGTCTGCGAACCGGGGCGGCGCATTTCGGCTGGCATCAGCGCAACCCACAACCGGCGCAGGTGCGCGAAGGCGACTGGCTGATTGGGCTCGGTATGGCAGCGGGGTTTCGTAATAACCTGGTGACCAAATCGGGCGCGCGCGTGCATCTGGACGCGCAGGGCCACGTCACCGTGGAAACGGACATGACGGATATCGGCACCGGCAGCTATACCATCATCGCGCAAACCGCCGCTGAAATGATGGGCGTGCCGCTGGAGCGAGTGACGGTGCGCCTGGGCGATTCCGATTACCCCATCTCTTCCGGCTCGGGCGGGCAGTGGGGCGCGAACAGCTCCACGGCGGGCGTGTACGCGGCGTGCGTCAAACTGCGCGAAGCGGTCGCCAATAAGCTTGGTTTTGACCCGAACCGCGCTGAATTCTTCGATGGCAATATTCAGGGCGATGGGCGCATCGCGGCGCTCGCCGATGCCGCCGCTGACGGCACGCTGACGGTTGAAGACACCATGGAATATGGCGATCTCGATAAACAGTTCCAGCAGTCGACCTTCGCCGGACATTTTGTGGAAGTGGCCGTCGAGGCGAACACCGGCGAAGTGCGCGTGCGCCGGATGCTGGCGGTCTGCGCCGCCGGGCGCATTCTCAACCCGAAAACCGCGCGCAGCCAGGTCATTGGCGCGATGACGATGGGGCTTGGCGGGGCGCTGATGGAAGAGCTGTTCGTCGATACGCGGCGCGGCTTTTTCGTTAATCACGACATGGCGCTCTATGAAGTGCCGGTTCACGCCGATATCCCGACGCAGGAGGTGATTTTCCTGGAAGACACAGACCCGGTGTCGTCACCGATGAAAGCTAAAGGCGTGGGCGAGCTGGGCCTGTGCGGCGTCAGCGCCGCCATTGCGAACGCGATTTACAACGCCACCGGCGTGCGCGTGCGCGATTACCCCATCACGCTGGATAAGCTGCTTGAAGGGCTGCCAGAGATGGCATAAGGACGTGACGGCTGGCGGCCACGCGTCGCCAGCCGCACCCGATCGCCGTTTAACAGAAGGATGAAAAAAGGTGCTGCAACAACCCCTGCTGACAGAACAGGCGCGTCCTGAGGCGGCGTTTCTGACTGATGACAGCACCGCGATTTTGCGCTTTGCGGCGCAGGCGCTGCGCGCCGGTATGGCCGCCGCGCTGGTCACGCTGGTGGAGATCCGCGGCGCCTCGTCACGGGCGCTCGGTGCGCAGATGGCCGTGCGCGACGATGGCGCATATTGCGGATTTGTCTCCGGCGGCTGCGTGGAGGCGGCCGCCGCTTTCGAGGCGCTGGAGGCGATCGCCTGCTGCGAAGACCGCCTGGTGAAATATGGCGACGGCTCGCCCTATTTCGATATTGTGCTGCCGTGTGGCGGCGGCATTACGCTCGCGATCCACCCGTTACGTGAGGCGACGCCGCTGCTGGCGGTGCTGAACGCCCTTTCGCAGCGCAAAGCGGCCGGGCTGCGTTATCACCCTTCCTCCCAGACGTTGCAAAGCGTGCTGCCGGTACAAAAGACCGGCTGGCGCGACGACGCCTTTGACGTGCGCTACACGCCCTGCACGCAGGTCATTATTTTTGGCCGCTCCGTGGAGGCCGAGACCACCGCCACAATCGCACGGGCGGCAGGTTACGACGTGCTGATGAATGACGGCGTCAATCCGCAGACTGCTTGTGCGCAGATGGACGCCGATACCGCCGTGATCGTGCTTTTTCACGATCTTGATCGCGAGTTACCGGTAATTGAGGCGGCGCTTTCTGACGCGCCGTTTTACATCGGCGCGCTCGGCAGCCAGCGCACCCATGCCGCACGCACCGTGGCGCTGCGCGAGCGGGGCTTTAGCGAGCAGGATATCGCCCGCATTAAAGCGCCGATCGGGATCTTCCCGAAAGCCCGCGACGCGCAGTCGCTGGCGCTGTCGATTCTTGCTGATATTGCGGCGGCGCGACTCAACCGTAAGGCCGCAGGCTGATGCCCGAAGCACAGCCGGTCATCATTATTCTCGCCGCCGGAAAGGGTGAACGCTTTCGCGCGGGCGGCGGAACCACGCACAAGCTGGAGGCGTTGCTGGCGGGCAAACCGGTGCTGCAACACGTACTGGCGGCGGCGCAAGCTTCTGGCCTGCCGTGGCATCTGGTCAGGCCGCAAGGCGGCACCCGTGGCATGGGCGAGTCCATCGCGCTCGGCTTGAAGGCGACGCCAGACGCCGCTGGCTGGCTCATTCTGCCGGGCGATCTGCCGCTCATAACGGCCGCGTCGTTGAAACACGTAGCCCAGGCGCTGAATGAAAAGCCCGTCGTGGTGCCGCACTTCCAGCAGCGGCACGGCCACCCGGTCGGCTTCCGGCGTGAGTATTTTGATTCTCTTGCCCGGCTTACTGGCGATGAGGGCGCCAAAGCGGTTGTGCAGGCGGCAAGAGCGCGCGCAGATGTGTTGACGCTTACGTTAAACGACCCGGGCATCGTGCAGGATATCGATGTGCCTGAGGATTTAGCAGCGGCGGAACACGATAAAAATAACGCCGTACAGATTTTACGAACACGCTGGTGAAATGCGTAAAATCTGACGGCGTTTCGCGCTTACGCGGCCAGCTTATTTAACGCGTCGAGGGTTTCCTGAGAGAGCGTTAATTCCGTGGCCTTACTGTTTTCATGGAAATGCACGGCTGACGACGTACCCGGAATTAATAAAATATTCTCCGCGCGGTTTAACAGCCAGGCGAGCGCCACCTGCATCGGCGTCGCCGATAATTGCGTTGCGATAGTCTCAAGCGTTGAGGACTGCAACGGTGAGAATCCGCCTAACGGGAAAAACGGCACATAGGCAATCCCGGCGGCGGCCAGTTCATCAATTAACGCCTCATCGCGACGGTGAACGATGTTATACATATTCTGCACGCAGCTTATCGGCGTTATCTGCCGCGCCTGCGCAACCTGTTTCTGCGTGACGTTACTTAAGCCGATATGTTTAATCAGCCCCTGCTCTTTTAATTTCACCAGGGCCGTGAGCGGCGCTTCGATAGATCCTTCCGCCGGGCCGTGGACATCAAACATCACGCGAAAATTGACGACATCCAGCGCGTCGAGCTTCAGGTTGCGCAAATTATCGTGAACGGCTTGCGTTAATTCTTCAGCCGAAAATGCCGGGTTCCACGAGGCATCATTTCCGCGTGTCGCACCGACTTTAGTTACAATCGTCAGGTCGTCGCGGTAAGGGTATAACGCTTCGCAAATCAGTTGATTCGTAATGTGCGGCCCGTAAAAATCGCTGGTATCAATATGATTAACGCCCGCCTCAACGGCCGCGCGTAATACGCTGAGGGCCGCGTTTTTATCTTTCGGCGGGCCAAATACGCCTGAGCCTGCGAGCTGCATCGCGCCATATCCAAACCGTCTGACTTCTCGGCTGCCGAGTTTATACGTACCGCTTTTTTCAATAGTGTTCATGACGACCTGCTTGCTGTATCGGTGTGAAGGAAGTATTAGTATATGAAGCATCCTTCAGTTTAAGAATTCGCATTCCATGAAGACCACCGCAGCACCGCTCAGCCCGCGTAAAACCCCGATCCAGCGCCGTTCCGTGGCGACGGTGGAGGCGCTTCATACGGCAACTATTCAGGTTTTAGTGACCGAAGGACTCAGCCGTTGCACCACCACGCGCGTCGCCAGCCGCGCCGGAATGTCGGTCGGGAGTCTTTATCAGTATTACCCTAACCGCGACGCGCTGCTTTCCGGCGTGCTGGAATTACACTTAACCAAAATCGCCGACGCGCTCGAAGCCGCGTGTATTTCCGTGCGCGGCAAACCCGTCGGGGAAATGGCCTGTGCGATGGTGCAGGCTTTTCTGAGCCTGAAATTAGCCAATCCTGATGAATCAAAAGCGCTGTATGGCGTGGCGGCAGAGCGCGACGGCGCGCGTCTGATGGGCGTGATGTACCAGCGAATGGTGAATGATATTGCGCAAACGCTTGTTACCGCGCCGGATAATACTTTCCCCGACCCGGTATTCACCGCCCATCTGGCGCTGGGTGTAATTAGCGGGCCGACTAAGGCGTTTCTCGAAGGGTTTATTCCACACGACTATACCGGGCAATTCCAGATGCATTTGTCGCGGTTGTTAGGGGGTTATTTGAAGGGATGACATGAATCATTAATTATGAAAGTGTATTAATTTATGCTTGATATCAAAACTATGAATACCTATTGCATTTTTTAATCTTCATCAAAGATAACTTAATTAAATAACAACTCCTTTTTACTTCTTGTGTCGTATAGCGGTAAATAACCGTTATTGATGTCGTGTTCTATTCAATGACGCAATGAAAAGCTTTATGTCATCGATATGATTTAATAAAGGAGTTCATTATGGCTGTCCCGGCACATTTATGGCTTTATGACGCCTCAGGCGCATTAATTTGCGGTGGCTCAGAGGTGATGGGCCGCGAGGGGAGTATAGAGGTTCAGAGCTTTGGTCATGGTTTGTCTGTACCTTACGATGGGAATACCGGCAAACTAACAGCAACACGCGTTCATAATCTGATGAACATAGAAAAGGAATTTGATAAATCCTCTCCTTATCTTTATCGTGCAGTCGCTACCAGTGAAAAACTACAGCGAGCTATCATTCGCTGGTATCGAATTAACCACGCGGGTATGGAAGAAGAATTTTTCCAGATGATACTGGAAGATGTAAGAATTACTGGTATCCATCCCAATATGCAAAACTTTAAACACCCGGAAGGGTTGCTTTCCACTCCGGTGGAGTCCGTAGGGTTGATATACAGCAAAATAACCTGGAAATACCTGAACGGGAATATCCAATATACGGATGCCTGGAACAGCCAGATGTATGCTTAGGATAGCGCTATGATCAATTGTGAACTTAACTACAATGAGAAAACCGCAGACGGCAAACTCTTATTGCGTTGCGCTGGTGTCGGCGTTTTTCCTGTGTTTTCTGGGCTTGGCAGTTATAAAAATGTGCTTGAGTTTTCTGGAAGACGTAACGGGCCTATTCCATTGGGGAAATACTGGATAGTCGATCGTCCACGAGGTGGACCGTATTCGAGATTTCGGACATGGCAAAAAGAAAGATCCACAGGTAATGTCTACGATGAATGGTTCGCTTTGTTTAGGCAAGATGGGTTCCTTGACGACACAACTGTTGTCGGAGGGACATCCCGTAAAAGTTTTAGACTTCATCCCTTAAGAATGGATGGGACTGGCGTTTCGGATGGGTGTATAACCTTTTATAAAAGAACTGATTTTTATACTTTGAGAACAGCATTGTTAAATACAATGAAATATGTTGTTTACTGTAACGGACTTGAGGCCTATGGCGATATTAATGTTATAGGAATGCCTTATGCCAACACGTTTTAAATCTTTTATGAAAAAGTTATTGCAATTAATGATATTAATTGTTATCCCCCCGGTAAATATAATTTTTATGGGAACAGGAACCTATGGTGGTGGACTACCGCCGCTCTTTGTAATGGTTTCACTGCTTTTCTTTAATATTTTCTTGTGGGGTTTAATCATCAGACTAATGAACATCTGGTCATGGTATAAACTTATTAAAGGAAGCGTTTATTATTTTTGTTTTCTGGTTATCATTATTTTTTCTGATGTTGGATATTATTCTGGGTACCTGGCCTGGTATCTTGTAAGCCATTATTCGTCCGCGGAAAGGTTTACAGAAATTGAAAGTCAGATCGATTTTTTAGAGGGATTGTTTTTTGTCAGCTCCACAACGGTTATGGCGTTAATTATTTCAGCTGCGCTTATCGCTGTGGCGGATAAAATAATGAATAAAAGACAAGCCATCAAAATGAGGTTCAGAAGCGACTAATCACAAAGGGGGTAGGCATTTTGGCGGAAGATCACAGGAGTCGAACCTGCCCGGGACCGCTGGCGGCCCCAACTGGATTTGAAGTCCAGCCGCCTCACCGGAGACGACGATCTTCCGCGCCTGCATTGCTACATGGAGGCCGGCGCATTATAGGCGCGTTTCAGACGCTTACCAATACCCCCGTCACACTCTTTTTTCGCCCTTTCGATGCCCGTTATGCGGTTTTGCTTAAGTGTTTTTCCGTTGTTACGGGCTACAAGAATTATTCATTCGTTGCATCAGCAGGTTATCGCGATCACAGAAAGCAAGAATCATAAATAAATAACCAGAAAACAGAATTTCTGGCGGTTCCGAACGGCGCTAAAAACTTAAGTGAAATTTCGCGTATCGCCGGAGGACCACCGAATGAGTGAGCAAGCGCTTTCCGTGAAGGAGAAGATTGGCTACGGCATGGGAGATGCCGCAAGCCATATCGTTTTTGATAACGTCATGCTTTACATGATGTTTTTCTACACCGACATCTTCGGCATTCCCGCCGGGTTTGTCGGCACGATGTTTTTACTGGCCCGCGCGCTTGATGCCATCTCCGATCCGGCGATGGGACTTATCGCCGACCGCACCCGCAGCCGTTGGGGCAAATTCCGCCCGTGGGTGCTATTTGGCGCGCTGCCATTCGGCGTGGTGTGCGTGTTCGCCTACAGCACGCCGGAGCTCAGTCTTAGCGGCAAAATGATCTACGCCGCTGTCACTTATACGCTGCTCACGCTGATGTACACGGTCGTGAACATTCCTTACTGCGCGCTGGGTGGCGTGATTACCAGCGATCCGCAGCAGCGTATTTCGCTGCAATCCTGGCGCTTTGTGCTGGCGACGGCGGGCGGCATGCTCTCGACGGTACTGATGATGCCGCTGGTGAATTTTTTCGGCGGTGAAGATAAAGCGTTCGGCTTTCAGGCAGGGATTGCGGTGCTTGCCGCCGTGGCGTTTCTGATGCTCGCGTTTTGCTTCTTCACCACTAAAGAACGCGTCGAGGCGCCGCCGAATACTTCCACCATGCGTGAAGACCTGCGCGATATCCTGCAAAACGATCAGTGGCGCGTCGTGGGCGTGCTGACCATTCTCAATATCCTCGCCGTCTGCGTGCGTGGCGGGGCAATGATGTATTACGTCACCTGGATTATGGGCGATGCCGCGCTCTTCTCCTGGTTCCTCGGCCTTTACTGCGTCGGCAATCTTTTTGGCAGCGCGCTTGCCAAACCGCTGACGGACTGGAAGTGCAAGGTCAGTGTTTTCTGGTGGACCAACGCCGCGCTGGCCGTGCTGAGTGTCGCCATGTTCTTCGTGCCAATGAGCGCCACCGTCGTTATGTTCGTTTTTATCTCCGTTATTGGCGTCCTGCACCAGCTGGTGACACCCATTCAGTGGGTCATGATGTCCGATACGGTCGATTACGGCGAATGGCGCAACGGTAAGCGTCTCACCGGGATTAGCTTCGCAGGCACGCTGTTTGTGCTGAAGCTCGGCCTGGCGCTGGGCGGCGCGCTGATTGGCTGGATGCTGGCAGGTGGCGGGTATGACGCTGCTGCGAAAACCCAGAACAGCACCACGCTCACCATCATCGTTTCGCTCTTCACGCTCGCGCCGGGCATCTGCTACGTGCTGAGCGCCATCATCGCGAAGCGTTACTACACGCTGAAGACCCCGTTTTTGAAAAACATTCTTGCAGAGCTGGCGAAGAGCGCGCGCCATAACCAGCGGGAATTTGAAACATTGCCGGTCAGTAAGACATTCCAGAAATCGAAGGGGTAAGCCATGAAAATCAGTGACGGAAACTGGCTGATTCAGCCGGGTTTAAGCCTGCTGCATCCCGTTCAGGTATTCGATGTTGAGCAGCGCGACGGCGAAATGGTGGTTTATGCCGCGCCGCGCGACGTGCGCGAACGCGCCGGACAGCTCGATACGCCGCTTTTTACCCTGCGCTTTTTCTCGCCGCAGGAGGGAATCATCGGCGTGCGTATCGAACATTTTCAGGGCGTGCCAGACCACGGCCCGCATTATCCGCTCAATGCGCAAGCGCAGGTGCCGGTTGAGCTATGTGACACGGACCGCTACGCCGAGCTGCAAAGCGGCGCGCTCAGCGTGCGGGTGACCAAAGGCGAAAACTGGGCGCTTGATTTTCTGCGTGACGGCGAGCGTATTACCGGAAGCCAGGTAAAAAACAACGGCTATGTGCAGGATAGCAACACCGGCGGCAGCTACATGTTCGAGCGGCTGGATCTGGGCGTCGGCGAAACGGTCTACGGCCTCGGCGAACGGTTTACCGCACTGGTGAAAAACGGCCAGATGGTGGAAACCTGGAACCGCGACGGCGGCACCAGCACAGAGCAGGCCTATAAAAATATTCCCTTTTACCTGACCAACCGCGGTTATGGCGTGCTGGTGAACCACCCGGAGTGCGTCTCTTTTGAAGTCGCCTCGGAGAAAGTCTCGAAAGTGCAGTTCAGCGTGGCGGGTGAATATCTGGAATATTTCGTTATCGACGGCCCGACGCCAAAAGCGGTGCTGGACCGTTATACGCGCTTTACGGGGCGTCCGGCGCTGCCGCCCGCCTGGTCGTTCGGACTGTGGCTGACCACCTCGTTTACCACTAACTATGACGAAGAGACCGTGAACCGGTTTATCGACGGCATGGCGGAGCGCGAACTGCCGCTGCATGTCTTTCACTTCGACTGCTTCTGGATGAAAGCCTTCCAGTGGTGCGATTTCGAGTGGGACCCGGCGACATTCCCGGACCCTGAAGGCATGCTTAAACGCCTGAAGGCGCGCGGCCTGAAAATCTGCGTCTGGATAAATCCTTACATCGGCCAGAAATCACCGCTGTTTCGCGAAGGCATGGAGAAGGGCTACCTGCTAAAGCGGCCTGATGGTGCCGTGTGGCAGTGGGACAAATGGCAGCCAGGGCAGGGGATTGTTGATTTCACCAACCCGGCAGCGTGTGACTGGTACGCAGGCCATCTGAAACGGCTGGTCGGGATGGGCGTTGACTGCTTCAAAACCGATTTCGGCGAGCGCATACCCACCGATGTGGTGTGGCATAGCGGCGCTGATCCGCAAAAGATGCACAATCACTATGCCTTCATTTATAACGAGCTGGTCTGGAATGTGCTGAAAGACACCGTGGGCGAGCAAGACGCGGTGCTGTTTGCCCGCTCGGCGTCCGTCGGCGCGCAGCAGTTCCCGGTGCACTGGGGCGGCGACTGTTACGCCAACTATGAATCGATGGCGGAAAGCCTGCGCGGCGGCCTCTCCATCGGCCTTTCCGGCTTCGGCTTCTGGAGCCATGACATCGGCGGATTCGAAAACACCGCGCCTGCGCATGTCTATAAACGCTGGTGCGCGTTTGGGCTGCTCTCCAGCCATAGCCGCCTGCATGGCAGCAAATCGTACCGCGTGCCGTGGGCGTATGACGACGAAGCCTGCGATGTGGTGCGCCACTTTACACAACTGAAGTGCCGGCTGATGCCTTATCTGTATCGCCAGTCGGTGTTAGCGCACGAGCGCGGTACGCCCGTCATGCGCGCCATGATGCTGGAGTTTCCGGACGACCCGGCCTGCGACTACCTCGACCGCCAGTATATGCTTGGCGACAGCGTGCTGGTCGCGCCGGTTTTCAGCGAGGCGGGCGACGTGGCGTTTTATCTGCCGCCAGGGCGCTGGACGCATCTGTGGCATAACGATGAGCTGGACGGCGGCCGCTGGCATAAGCAGCGTCACGATTTTCTGAGCTTGCCGGTGTATGTGCGCGACAATACGCTGCTGGCGCTCGGTAATAACGATCAGAAGCCCGATTACGTGTGGCATGAGGGCACGGCGTTCCAGCTGTTTAACCTGGCGGACGGTGCTGCAGCGCGCTGCGAAGTGCCTGCCGCGAATGGCGAGACGACCTTTACGCTATGCGCGAAGCGCGAGGGCAAGCGGATTACGGTCGAAGGGCGCGGTCATGCGACCGGCTGGACACTCTGCCTGCGTAATATTCAGCAGGTTACGAGCGTTAATGGCGGTAACAGCGTGGGCAGCGAATGGGGTATTGTGGTGACGCCGGAGCGTGAGGCGCGAGCGTTTATCATCACGCTCTGAGAAACAAAAACGCCGCCAGCAGGCGGCGTTTTCTCTAAGGCTGCGTTACTGGCCCGCTTCCTGCCAGGCGCGCTCAATCTCTTCCGCCAGGATTTTCACGCCCGCCTCGATTTTCTCCGGCTCCGGCACATAATTCATGCGCATGCACTGGTGGGTGTGCGGCCACGGCTTATCCAGCCCCGGGAAGAAGAAATCGCCCGGCACCATCAGCACGCCGCGTTTTTTCAGGCGCTGATAGAGGAGCTCGGTGGTGATCGGCAAATCTTTAAACCAGAGCCACAGGAAAATCGCGCCTTCAGGCTTGTGAATGAGGCAGCGCTCCGGCGACAGATAACGGCGAATGATGGCAATCGTCTCCTGAACGCGCTGCTGATAGAAGGGTTTTATCACCTCCTGAGACAGACGCAGCAGATCGTTGCGCTTAATCATCTCGCAGGCCATCGCAGGCCCGATGCCGCCCGGCGCCAGACTGATTATTCCGTTCATGTTGCTGATGGCCGAGATCACTTTTTCATTGCCAATGATAATGCCGCAGCGGCTGCCCGGCAGGCCGAGCTTGGAGAGGCTCATGCACAGAATGATATTCGGGTTCCAGAGCGGGCGCGCCTCGCTAAAGATAATGCCCGGGAATGGCAGGCCGTAAGCGTTATCGATCACCAGCGGAATGTTGTGCTGGTTGGCGAGCGCGTCGAGCTTAATCAGCTCGTCGTCGGTGATCACGTTGCCGGTCGGGTTGGTTGGGCGCGATACGCAGATCATGCCGGTTTCCGGGCCGATATGCAGGTGCTCGAAATCGACGTGATATTTAAACTGTCCTTCCGGCAGCAGTTCGATATTGGGGCGCGCGGAGACGAACAAGTCTTCCTCAAGCCCGGAATCCGCATAGCCGATGTATTCAGGCGCCAGCGGGAACAGCACTTTTTTCGACGTGCCATCCGACTGGCGGCCGGCAAACAGGTTAAACAAGTAGAAAAATGCGCTCTGGCTGCCATTTGTCAGCGCAATATTCTGTGGTTCGACATCCCAGCCAAACTCTTTTCGCAACATGCCCGCCAGGGCTACCAGGAGCTCACTTTTTCCGCGCGGGCCATCATAATTGCAAAGCGCATCAGTCACTTTGCCGCTTTCAAGCATCGAGGCCAGCAGTTCCTGGAAATAGTGGTTCATCGCCGGGATTTGCGCCGGGTTTCCGCCGCCAAGCATGATAGCGCCGGGGGTGCGTAATCCGTCGTTGAGATCTTCCATGAGGCGCGTAATGCCTGCATGGCGGGTAAATTTGTCGCCGAAAAGTGAAAACGTCATAGCGGTCTGTCTGTCGCATTCTTTTAAAAAGAGGCTAACCATAGCGCTACAGGATGGCGGGTGCAAATCGGCGGGCGGGTGCTTTTCTGATGCAAAATGTTTCGATGCTGACAGCACGCAGCATTATATGCTGGATAACGAGACGGCGCGCCCGAAGACACGCCGCCTGGTGATTACTGCTGGCCAGCCCAGACGACCATAACGGTATCGTCACCCTGCTGGCGGATAAACCCATAGCCCTGTTTCAGTGACAGCGTCGTCTGCTTGCCGCCGCCGATGGCCGGGTGACGCGCGCGAAACTGCCCGAGCTTTTGCCAGTGCGCGAGCGTCGCCGCGCTTTTACCGTTGAGATCCTGCCAGTTCATATCGGATCGTGTGCCCTGGAGTGGATCGGAACCGGTTGGCCCGAAAGGCCGCTCACTTTCGTCGCCGTAAAAAATTTGTACCGCGCCGGGTGTGAGCAAAAGTAATTCTGCCACCCGCGGCCCGCCTTCGCGAAACAGCCGGGTATCGTGCGAGGAGAGGTAGCTCAGCGCATTGAACCCCTGGAGTTTTTCCGCCATCTGCTGCCAGACCATATCGATATTCGCGAAGCAGTCGGCGGCTTTCGCGGCCTGCTCCTGATAATCGAAGTTAATCATCGCATCGAAGCCGTGGCGATAGTAATCGCTCTGCATCACGCCGTGGCCCCAGGCCTCGCCGGTCATCCAGAACGGCGCGTCATCGAGCTTTTTATCCGGGTTTTTGGCTTTCCATTCGACGAGCGCCGCGCTGGCCTCGTTTTTCAGCTGCTGCCAGGCGGCCAGTTCAACATGTTTTGCCGTATCCACGCGGAAACCGTCGATACCGTAATCGCGCACCCACTGGCTTAGCCAGCGTGTCAGGTAATCGCGCGGCGTGGCGCCGTCGATAAGCTGTGCCGCGGTATCCGGTTTGTGCTGGTAGAAGTTTGGCAGGCCGGAGGGCTGTGTCGATTCCGTTTTCAGGTCCGGTAAAAAGGTGAGCGAGAGCGTGAGATCGTCAAAGCCGGGGCTGTCGTAATCGCCGATATCCGTGCGGATCCACGTTTTACCCCACCATTTTTCCCAGGCCGCTTTGTCGCTGAAATTAATATAGTCATTGAAGCTGTGCCAGTTCTGGCCTGCGCCAGGGCGCCAGTCGGTCCAGTTTTCACCAAGCGTCTTTTTCAGCTCGTCGCCTTTGAGGTAGAGCGCGCCAAACTGGAATTGCTGCATATCGGCGAGCGTGGCGTAGCCCGTGTGGTTCATCACCACGTCGAATAAAACACGAATGCCGCGTCGGTGCGCTTCATCGACCAGACGGCGTAAGTCGTCCGGCGTGCCCATGTTGGCATCCAGCTTCGTCCAGTCCTGCGGGTAGTAGCCGTGGTAAGCATAATGGGGGAAATCGCCTTTGGTGCCGCCGCCGACCCAGCCGTGGATCTGCTCCAGCGGCGAGCTTATCCATAGCGCGTTGACGCCGAGCGTTTGCAGATAATCCAGTTTGCTGGTCAGCCCTTTGAGATCGCCGCCGTGAAACGTGCCAATCTCCTGCATGCCGTCTTTATGGCGGCCATAGCTGTTGTCATTGGTCGGGTCGCCGTTCACAAAGCGATCGGTCAGGACGAAATAGACGGTGGCGTTATGCCAGTTGAACGCGGCCTGCGAAGCGGCATTAGCGCGCTCCATCAGCAGAAGCCCGTTGCTGCCGGGCGCGGGTGTCAGCGTAATTTTCCCCTGCGTGACCGTGGCGGTATTGCCACTGTAGAAGTCCCGCACCACGCTGCCTTCCGGGAACGTTTCTTTTACGGAGACCGTGAGCGGTTTGCCGTCCCATTTCGGGCACTGGCGTGTCACTTCCGCGACCGCCTTTTGCGCTTCCTGCTCGACGCTTAACATCAGGGTCGGCGTGCCGGATCGCGTGTCTATCTGCACCTTGTAATTGCCGTCGCGAAAGCGTCGCCATTCGGGGGCCGGGTCAACGCATGGCGTCAGTGAGAGCATCTGATTCAGTTTGACAGGCCCGGCAGGTTGCCAGCAGGCATTGCCCATCATCAGGCGCAGCGGCTGCGTGCCTTTCGCCAGCGGCCCCTGGCTTATAAACACGCCGGGGGTTTTTTCCTGAAACGCAGGCAGGTCTGGAGCGGACCACTGCGCGAGCGCGATGCCCGGCAGCAGCAATAGTGCGAGAGGGGAGAGGTTCATTATATGCATCCTGTGCGATTTTTGTTCAGTGTCGCATGGCGATATAAGGAATTCCTCATCCTTAAGCGGCAGTGAAAGGGGAGGAAACGGGAGGCTGAGCCGCGTCGTTTCAACGCCAGCATTAAATGCTAAAAATGGCATTTTTTAATGTTTATTTTCAGCGAGTTAAACTGCCTGCAAGCGCCGCGAATTCAGAATCGACTTATTTCTTTAGATGATCCAAAACGGTATTTTTGATAAGATTTAAGATTACTTTCTTAAATCCAATTAAATAATAAGGTGTTGGAATGCTTAAATCCGACCAGGAGACCTGATGATATCGACTTCAATTCGACGATTAGGGGCGGCGCTGTGTATGTTAGCCACCCTGGCATTTTCGGGTGAAGTGCTGGCAACGCAGCACACAACGAAAAAGAGCCACACAGTACACGTTACAAAGACAAGCGGTAAAAAACTGGCAAGCAGTAAAAAAGAGTATTCTCGCAATAGTGTAATAAGTGGTTCACTGCCTGATTTGCGAAAATACCCTTCCGGAACACCACGGAAAAAAGCGTTTCTCCGGACCGTCATGCCTTACATTACCAGCCAGAACGCGGCTATTTCCGCAGAGCGTAACTGGCTTATTTCAAAGCAGTATGACGCCCAGTGGTCGCCTGCTGAACGCGCGCGCCTGAAAGATATCGCGAAGCGTTACAAGGTAAAATGGAACGGCAACACGCGTCGCGTACCGTGGAATACGCTGTTTGAACGTGTCGATATTATTCCTGCCAGCATGGTCGCGACCATGGCGGCGGCGGAAAGCGGCTGGGGAACCTCGAAACTTGCCCGTAATAACAACAACTTGTTCGGCATGAAATGCGCGAGCAAGCGTTGTAATAACGAACCAGGCAAAGTGAAAGGGTATTCTCACTTTAACTCCGTTAAAGAATCCGTTAATGCCTATGCGGTGAATCTGAATACGCATCCGGCTTATGCTTCTTTCCGCAAATCGCGTCTGCAACTGCGTAAAGCGGATCAGGAAGTGACGGCCAGTAATATGATCCATAAGCTGAAAGGCTATTCCACTAAAGGGAAAAGCTATAACAATTATCTGTTTGCCATGTATCAGGATAATCAGCACCTGCTGGCAACCAATTAATTAACGGCTCTGATGAATCAGGCGCAAAAAACGTCTTCTTCGGAAGACGTTTTTTATTGCTTTTCGCAGCGTTGTATCCAGACACTATTAACGCCTGCCAGCATAAGCGTCGCTTAACGTTTTTACGTTAAACTGCCGCGCACGCTATATCATCACCTCGCTGAATCTGTCGCGATACTCCTTCGGCGTGGTGTCATACTCTTTCCTGAATACCGAATAGAAATATTGCAGCGACGGATAGCCGCACATCTGTGAAATTTCGTTAATGCTCAATGAGGTAGAAATCAGCAGGCTGCGCGCTTTTTCCAGCTTCTCCGCATGGATCACGGCGTGAATAGTTTCGCCGACTTCTTCTTTAAAGCGCTTCTCCAGGTTAGAACGGGAAATCCCGACCGCATCCAGTACCTGTTCGACTTTGATCCCTTTACAGGCGTGATTGCGAATATAGTGCATCGCCTGAATGACGGCGGGATCGTGCAGCGAGCGGTAATCCGTAGAGCGCCGCTCCACTACACGCGCGGGCGGCACCAGAACACGCTGGAGCGGCAGGTTTTCATTATCCAGCAGGCGATGTAGCAGCTTCGCGGCCTGATATCCCATCTGGCGCGTGCCTTGCGCCACAGAAGAGAGCGCCACGCGGGAGAGATAGCGGGTCAGCTCTTCGTTATCAATGCCGATAACGCACAGTTTCTCCGGCACCGGAATATGTAAATGCTCGCATACCTGAAGCAGATGGCGGGCACGGGCATCCGTCACGGCGATAATGCCGGTCTGCGGCGGCAGCGTCTGGAGCCAGTCAGAAAGCCGGTTCTGGGCGTGCTGCCAGTTTTCCGGCGCGGTCTCCAGCCCCTGATAAATCACGCCACGGTATTTCTCACGCGCGACCAGTTCGCTAAACGCATGCTCGCGCTCGGCGGCCCAGCGCTTGCCGCTGGACGAGGGAAGTCCATAAAAGGCGAAACGGTGCACGCCCTTCTCTTTGAGATGTAAAAACGCGCTTTCGACCAGCGCGTAGTTGTCTGTCGCGATGTAGTGCACTGGCGGGTAGTGCTCGGGCCGGTGATAAGAGCCGCCGACGCCGACGATCGGCACCTCGACATCTTTTAGCAACTGCTCGATTTCCGGGTCGTCAAAATCGGCGATGACCCCATCGCCAAGCCACTCTTTAATATTCTCAATTCGGGTGCGGAAATCCTCTTCCATGAAGATATCCCACTCTGATTGTGAAGCCTGCAAGTACTCACCAACGCCTTCAACCACCTGACGGTCATAAGCTTTGTTGGCATTGAACAGCAGCGTAATGCGATGACGCTTTTCAAACATAGTGACAGTATCCGGCCTTGAACCTGTTGTTTGAATAACACATATCCCGCGAGGCAGGATAACCGCGCACCTGCAATGTGATCCATTGCAGGTTATGTTTATGCGCGTCGGCGCGTCGCGGAATCCATCCAGACCGCCAGCAGCAAAATGGCCCCTTTGACGATGTATTGCCAGAAGGTGGGCACGTCCATCATGCTCATGCCGTTATCAAGTGACGCCATAATAAATGCGCCCATCACCGCGCCTGCGACGCTCCCGACGCCGCCCGCAAGGCTGGTGCCGCCGATAACACAGGCGGCGATGGCGTCCAGTTCGGCGATATTCCCGGCCGAAGGTGACCCGGCCCCGAGGCGCGAGCTTAAAATCAGGCCGGCGATCGCGACCATCACACCGTTTATCGCAAACACTGCAAGCTTAGTACGCTCCACGTTAATGCCGGAAAGCCGTGCGGCGTCGATATTGCCACCGATGGCGTATATGCGGCGACCAAACGCCGTATGGAGCGCCATAAACATGCCTGCCAGCAGAAGGAACGTTAGGATGAGTACTGGTGTGGGCACGCCGCGATAATCATTCAGCAGCCAGATGGCACCCAGCACAATCACCGCCGTCAGCGCCTGCTTGCTGACAACGGCACTGGAGGGCGTTGAGGTCAGCCCGAGCGCCTGGCGGCGCATCCGACCGCGCCACTGCCAGAAAATAAACAGCGCCAGCCCGAGCGCGCCGATGGCAAAGCCGACGCCGCCCGGCAGATAGCTCTGGCCAATCTGTGACATCGCTGGGCTTGTCGGCGACACCGTCGTGCCGTTGGTGATGCCTATCAGCACGCCGCGAAACGCGAGCATTCCCGCCAGGGTGACAATAAATGACGGGACTTTGCGGTAAGCGACCCACCAGCCGTTCCATGCGCCCAGCAGCAGGCCCAGCAGTAACGTGACGACAATCGTCAGCGGCAGCGGCCAGCCCAGCCAGACGTCAAAAATCGCCGCTGCCCCGCCCAGCAGACCCATCATTGAACCGACAGAAAGATCGATTTCTGCGGAAATAATAACGAAGACCATCCCGACCGCCAGAATGCCGGTAATCGCGGTCTGGCGCAGCAGGTTTGAGATATTACGGGCGCTCAGGTACGCGCCGTCGGTCATGAAAGTGAAGAACAGCATAATGACCACGATGGCCGCGATCATCACAAAGACCTGAACGTTGATTTTATTCAGTGCGCCGAACGAGACCGGCGAAGTGGCTGACGGCGCGGCCAGCTTGATTTCAGACGGATTGTTTTTCGACATGGCGATCGCTCCTCAGGGCGGCTTCCATCACCTGTTCTTGCGTGAGATGGCGGTTAACGAGATTGGCTTTTAGTCGGCCTTCATGCATCACCAGTACCCGGTCGCTCAGACCGAGCACTTCCGGCAGTTCCGATGAGATAACAATGACGGCGATACCCTGCTGCACCAGCTGGTGAATGAGTTTGTAGATTTCATATTTGGCACCGATATCAATGCCGCGCGTCGGTTCATCGAGAATAAGAATGCGAGGGTTTAGCAGCAGGCAGCGCGCGAGAATCGCTTTTTGCTGATTGCCGCCGCTCAGGCGGCCTATCGCCAGCATCGGCGACGCGGTTTTCACTTTCAGGCGCTGTAGCGAATCCAGAATGCATTGCTGTTCCGCCGCTGCATCCAGCGCACTGAGCGGCCCGCTGAACTCATCCAGCGCGGCGAGCGTAATGTTCTGCCCAACCGCCATCACCGGCACAATGCCATCTTTTTTGCGATCCTCCGGCACCATCGCGATCCCGTGGGCGATGGCCTGTTGGCAGTTGCGAAGCGATACCGGCTTGCCGTCGATAAAAATGTCGCCCTGCCAGCGCCCAGGCCATACGCCGAACAGGCACTGCATTGCCTCGGTACGCCCGGCACCGACCAGCCCGGCGATGCCAAGAATTTCACCACGACGCAGCGAAAATGAGAGATCGCTGACGCGCTTGATATGACGGTTCACCGGGTGCCAGGCCGTCAGGTTTTCCACACGCAAAATTTCATCACCGGGCGTATGAGGCTCGCTCGGGTAGAGGGCCGTCAGTTCGCGGCCCACCATCATTGAGATGATCTCCTCTTCACTCATTTGCGCGGCCGGGCGTGTGCCGACCGGTTTGCCATCCCTGATGACGCAAATGGTGTCGGATATCGCTTTTACTTCGTTTAGTTTGTGGGAGATGTAAATGCAGGCGATATCGTGCTGCTGAAGATCGCGAATGATATCCAGCAACAGCGCAGTCTCCTGCTCGGTGAGTGATGCCGTAGGCTCATCCAGCACCAGCAGACGCACCTGTTTATTCAGTGCTTTCGCGATCTCCACCAGTTGCTGCTGGCCAAGGCCGAGATCGCCCGTTCGGGTATGCGGAGAAACAAACAGGCTCACCTGCGCCAGCAGTTTTTCGCAGCGCACCGTCATGGCGTCGTAATCCAGCACGCCGTGGCGCGTGATTTCCGCACCAAGGAAGATGTTCTCCAGTACCGTCAGATTTTTTACCAGCGCCAGTTCCTGGTGAATAATCGCTATCCCTTTGCGCTCGGTATCACGAATATGGGCTGGCTTGAGCGGCTCACCGGCAAATGTGATTTCGCCTTCATAGCTGCCCCAGGGGTAGATCCCGCACAGCACTTTCATCAGCGTTGATTTGCCGGAGCCGTTTTCACCGCACAGCGACATCACCTCGCCTGGTGCCAGCGCGAGCGACACGTTATCGACCGCTTTAACGGCGCCGAAGGCTTTGGTGATATTTTTCATTTCGAGTAAATAAGGCATAACAAGTCCGCCTGCACTGGTCGGAGGGCGTCACTGGCGTTTACGGCGAACCGCAAACGCCGTGGGATTACAGTTCGCTCTTCTTATGGAAGCCGTCTTTAATGACGGTGGATTCAATATTGGATTTATCCACCTTGATGGGGGTTAACAGGCGCGCAGGCACTTCTTTCAGCCCGTTATTAAGTGTGGCGTCGGATTTAGGCTGCTTATCGTTGCCAAGCTCCACCGCGACTTCGGCGGCCGTATTAGCAAGCTGTGTGATCGGTTTATAAACCGTCATGGTCTGTGTGCCAGCGATGATGCGCTTGATTCCGGCAAGGTCGGCATCCTGACCAGAAATAGCCACTTTCCCGGCAAGCCCTTGCGCGCTCAGCGCCTGAATAGCGCCACCTGCGGTCGCGTCGTTAGAAGCGACGACAGCATCGATTTTGTTATTGTTCGCGGTCAGCGCGTTTTCCATAATTTTCAGCGCATTTTCTGGTAGCCAGCCATCCACCCACTGATCGCCGACGACTTTTATTTTCCCGCTATCAATAAATGGCTTAAGAACTTTCATCTGGCCATCGCGGAACAGGCGCGCGTTATTATCGACCGGCGAGCCGCCCATCAGGAAATAATTCCCTTGCGGCACCTTATCGACCAGGCTTTGCGCCTGGAGTTCGCCCACTTTCTCATTATCGAAAGAAATATAGAAATCGATATCGGCATTATTGATCATACGATCATACGCCAGCACTTTAATTCCTTCGCGTTTTGCCTCGGCGACAACGTTACTTAATACCTGCCCGTTATAGGGAATAATGACCAGCACATCAACGCCGCGGTTGATCATGTTTTCAATCTGCGACATTTGGGTTTCTTCATTGCCGTTCGCCGACTGCACAAACACTTTGGCGCCCAGTGACTCTGCTTTACTGACGAAAATGTCGCGATCTTTCTGCCATCGCTCAAGGCGCAGGTCGTCGATCGCCATGCCAATTTTGACGTCTTTTGCGATGCCGCTGAAGCTGGTCAACACCAGCGACGCGCACAGGGTAAGAATAAGCTGCTTTATTTTCATGATTTTTATACCTGTTCCAGTGTTACGAATGGGCTTAATTCATCGGGGACGAAACGGACATTCATACTTACGGACGCAGGAATTTTTAGCGCGGAAAGGCTGGCGATCAATTACAGATTTTAATCTTCGGGTTACGTTTTTTTGTTTATTTCTGATTTTATGACGCCGATCGGATTTCTAATGTTAAATCCAAAGCTTTCACAAATAAAATGGAATTTATCGCGCAATGCAATATTGAAAGGAACTAACTTGGTTTTTGCGAGCCAGCGCACATTTGTGCATTCTCTTAATCGCAGTGTGAAATAACGTAATTGAGCAAAGGGAAAGTAAATTCCAGGATTAATTTATTCTCGCTGGAACAGCCCTGATTACGGAGTTAATTATGCCGACTTATTTCGACCAACTTGAACGTGTGCGTTATGAAGGCCCGAAAACCACGAATCCCCTGGCATTCCGCCATTACAATCCTGACGAGTTGGTTGCCGGCAAGCGTATGGAAGACCATCTGCGTTTCGCTGCCTGCTACTGGCACACGTTCTGCTGGAACGGCTCGGATATGTTTGGTGTTGGCGCGTTTGAACGCCCGTGGCAGCAAGCAGGCGACGCGCTGAGCCTCGCGAAACGCAAAGCCGACGTGGCCTTTGAGTTTTTCCATAAGCTCAACGTGCCTTACTACTGCTTCCATGACGTTGACGTATCGCCGGAAGGCGCGTCGCTGAAGGAGTACCTGAACAACTTCGCCCAGATGGTAGAAGTGCTGGCGCAGAAGCAACAAGAGAGCGGCGTGAAGCTGCTGTGGGGCACCGCCAACTGCTTTACCCACCCGCGCTACGGCGCAGGCGCCGCCACCAACCCTGACCCGGAAGTCTTCTCCTGGGCAGCCACGCAGGTGGTCACCGCCATGAACGCGACACATCAACTGGGCGGTGAAAACTATGTGCTGTGGGGCGGGCGTGAAGGCTACGAAACGCTGCTCAACACCGATCTGCGCCAGGAGCGTGAACAGCTTGGCCGCTTTATGCAGATGGTGGTCGAGCATAAACACAAAACCGGTTTTCGCGGTACGCTGCTTATCGAGCCAAAACCGCAGGAACCGACTAAACATCAGTACGACTACGATGCGGCAACCGTGTATGGCTTCCTGAAACAGTTCGGCCTTGAGAAAGAGATTAAGCTTAACATCGAGGCCAACCACGCCACGCTTGCGGGCCACTCTTTCCACCATGAGATTGCCAGCGCCATCGCGCTTGGTCTGTTTGGCTCGGTGGATGCGAATCGCGGTGACCCGCAGCTCGGCTGGGATACCGACCAGTTCCCGAACAGTGTCGAAGAGAACGCCCTGGTGATGTATGAAATCCTCAAAGCGGGCGGCTTCACGACCGGTGGGCTGAATTTTGACGCCAAAGTGCGCCGTCAGAGCACCGATAAATATGACCTGTTTTATGGTCATATCGGCGCGATGGATACGATGGCGCTGTCGCTGAAAGTCGCGGCGAAAATGCTCGAAGAGGGCGAACTGGATAAACGTGTCGCCCGCCGTTATGCCGGCTGGAACGGCGAACTTGGTCAGCAGATCCTGAAAGGGCAGATGACACTGGCTGAACTGGCGCAATACGCCGAGCAGCATAATCTGGCACCGCAGCATCAGAGCGGACATCAGGAACAGCTGGAAAACCTGGTAAATTATTATCTGTTTGATAAGTAAAACGCGTTGCGCCGCCTTCGGGCGGCGTCCTGCACAGGAGCGGCTATGTATATCGGGATCGACCTTGGGACATCAGGGGTAAAAGTTATTCTGCTGGATGAGCAGGGAGCGCTTGTCGCCTCGCACAGCGAAGCGTTGCAGGTCTCCCGTCCACATCCGTTGTGGTCGGAGCAAGATCCCGAAAGCTGGTGGCAGGCAACTGACCGCGCTATGCAGGCGCTGGGTGCGCAGCACAGCCTGCGAGACGTGAAAGCGATTGGCTTGAGCGGACAGATGCATGGCGCGACCTTGCTCGATACACATCAGCGAATTTTGCGCCCGGCAATCCTCTGGAATGACGGGCGAAGCGCGCAGGAGTGCGCCATCCTTGAAGAAAACGTATCCGATTCGCGTGAAATTACCGGCAATCTCATGATGCCCGGCTTCACCGCGCCGAAACTGCTGTGGGTAGCGCGTCACGAGCCGGACATTTTCAGGCAAACCGACAAGGTGCTGCTGCCAAAGGATTACCTGCGTCTGCGCATGACCGGTGTATTCGCGAGCGACATGTCCGATGCGGCAGGCACGATGTGGTTGAACGTGGCGCAGCGCGACTGGAGCGATGCCATGCTGGCGGCGTGTCACCTGCAACGCGAGCATATGCCTGCGCTGTTTGAAGGCAGTGAAATCACAGGCGAGCTGAAAGATGACGTTGCCAGGGCGTGGGGCATGAAAGCAGTGCCGGTGGTGGCAGGCGGTGGCGATAACGCCGCGGGTGCGGTGGGCGTTGGTCTTGCTGAACCGGGCCAGGCGATGCTGTCGCTCGGTACATCTGGCGTTTACTTTGCCGTCAGCGATGGCTTTCGGGCAAACCCTGAAAGCGCGGTGCATAGCTTCTGCCATGCCTTACCGGCGCGCTGGCATTTGATGTCAGTGATGCTGAGCGCTGCGTCGTGCCTCGACTGGGCGGCAAGGATTACCGGCGCGGGAAGCGTACCGGCGCTGCTTACCGCGGCGCAAAGCGCGCGCGACGACGTGGGTGCTGTCTGGTTCCTGCCGTATCTTTCCGGTGAGCGCACACCTCACAATAATCCGCTGGCGAAAGGCGTGTTTTTCGGGCTGACGCACGAGCATGGGCCTGCCGAACTGGCGCGCGCGGTGCTGGAAGGCGTGGGTTATGCGCTGGCAGACGGCATGGATGTGGTGCATGAATGCGGGGTAACGCCGCAGAGCGTTACGCTGATTGGTGGCGGCGCGCGCAGCGCGTACTGGCGGCAAATGCTGGCGGATATCAGCGGTGTGCCGCTGGATTACCGCACCGGCGGCGATGTCGGCCCGGCGCTTGGCGCGGCAAGGCTTGCGCAGATTGCGCTTTCGCCAGAGCGTCCCCTTAATGACTTACTGCCGCCGCTTGCGCTGGAACAGCAGCATCAGCCGGATGCGGCGCGCCGACAGCGTTATGGTGAGCAGCGCGACACCTTCCGTAAGCTCTACCGGCAGTTACTGCCGTTGATGTCATAACCAAAAAACGGGTGTTATGAAAGCCGTCCTGAAACACCCGTTTTTTGTCCTTTTCTGGTCTGCCCGGCGTCACTCATGCCTGTGAGAATAGGGTTCAACCCCACTTAAACAGGTGTCCTGAAATGACGCGTACTGCACTTATCAATATCGATACTCAGCAATCCTTTTTTCACCGCAGCTACTGGCGTGAAGACGATTTTCCGGCGTTTTGCGAGGCTATCAACACGCTTATTGCAGGCTGCGAAGCACGCAATATTCCGATTGTTGATATCTTTCATGTCGATGGCGACGACGTGTTTACGCTTGAATCGGGCTTTGTAACGCCAATGCCTTTCCTGCGTCATAAGGCCGCCGTGACATTCCATAAGCATGTTCATAACGCGTTTACCGACACCGGGCTGGATTTATGGCTGCGCCAAAGAGATATTAACCACCTGATTATCTGCGGTATCCGTACCGAGCAGTGCTGCGAAACCACAACGCGGGTCGCCTCTGATCTGGGTTACCGGGTGACATTTGTCAGCGAAGCGACGCTGACGTTTCCGATGACCTGGAAAGGCGTGACGCTGGACGTGGACGCATTGCGCCACCGTACCGAAACGGTGCTGGCGGGGCGTTTTGCGACGATTAGCAGCGTGGCGCAATGTCTGGAGTCTTTGGAATGACCATTCCTGTCTGGTTTGTGGTGTTGCCTGGCGTCATGGCGCTCGATTTAACAGGCCCGGCGGAGACGCTCGCGCTTGCGGGTGACGCCTTCAGCCTCAATTACATCGGGCCTGAAGAGCGAGTCGTGATGTCGACCGGCTTACAGGTGGCGGGTATCGCGCCGCTGCCGGAAACATTGCCGCCAGGCAGCCTGCTCGTCTTGCCGGGTGTCGCGGATTCCAGCCGCTGGTTTTCTACGCCGCAGGCGCTGGCCGCCCGCAACTGGCTGATGCGGCTTCAGCCGCTGATCCACAGCCAGCAGTTTACGCTTATCTGCGTCTGCTCGGGCTCGCTGCTGGCGGCGAAAGCCGGTCTGCTGCATGGCGTTGAATGCACCACGCACCATGACGTACTGGCGCGCCTGAAAGCCGCCGCTCCCGGCGCGCAGGTGCGCGATAACCGTATTTTTGTAGAAGATCGCGGTATCTGGACCAGTGCTGGTATTACGTCCGGCATCGATTTAAGCCTGCACCTGATCCACCGCCTGTGCGGGCCGCGCGCGGCGCTTGAAGTGGCGCGTGAAATGGTGGTCTGGTTTCGCCGCTCCGGCGACGATCCGCAGCTCTCGCCGTGGCTGCGTTACCGGAATCATTTACACCCCGCCGTGCATCGCGCGCAGGATTTGCTGGCAGCAAATCCGCAGGCGGCATGGAGCCTGACGGAGATTGCCGGGCGCGTGCATGTCAGCCCGCGCCATCTCACGCGACTCTTTAAAGAGCATCTGGGGATCAGCGTTCGTGATTATCTGGAACAGTTACGCGTGGCGTTTGCCAGCCAGTGTTTATTGCAGGGGCAGGGCGCGGAGCAGGCGGCCGTCGCTGCCGGGTTTTCATCCGCCCGGCAGTTTCAGCGCGCCCGATCGCGTGCCGTTAACTGACGAGACGACGGCGGTCTACGCGCTGCAACAGCGCGGCCAGCGCCAGGCTACCCGCCAGCGTCATACTAAAAATCCAGGCGATATCCAGCACCGGCCATGCCGTAAATTCAATATGCCGCGTGCGCAGAAAGTGAATGATGAGCGCATGGAAGCCGTAAATCCCCAGCGAATAACGCGCGATAAACGCGAGCGGCGCCATCTCGCGGTTGAGCGTATTTTTCGCCAGTACCAGCAGGCTTAACGCGGCGATCAGCACCAGCGGGCCGCAGTAAAGATAAAAGGTGTCGGCGAAGTTGCCGTGGCTTTCCAGCGCCTGATGGGTGCCGCTCGCAATCGACACGGTACTGACCGCCAGCACGATACCCGCCAGCAGGCTTACGGGGCGCAGCTCCGTTTCCATCATCCCGATGGCACGGCCCATCAACCCATACAGCACGTAATAAAACGTATCGCCATTGATATAGAGATTCACCGGCAGCCACTGTACGCCGTCGAACTTTTGCGCCACAGTATTGGGATTTGCCACCACACCCAGCAGGACGATAAGCGCCAGCGCCGTCCGGCCATCGATACGCTTTACGCTTATCAGCGGCGACAACAGATAAATGACGATAATGGCGAAGAAAAACCATAAATGGTAGAAAACGGGCTTTTGTAACAACAGCTTAAGCGAAATCTCACCATTAATTGGCGTCAGTAGCGCGATATAGGCGAGCGCCACGGCGCTGTAAAAAACCAGGCAGAGCGCGATGCGTAGAAAATGCCGCTGCCCGGCGCTGCGTTCGCCGAAAAACAGGTACCCTGAAATCATAAAAAACAGCGGTACGCTGACGCGCGACGCAGAGTTCAGCAGGTTGGCGAAATCCCAGTTTAGCGGGCTGACCAGTGAAGGATTAGTAATATACCAGGTCGTCGTGTGGATCATGATGACCATCAGACAGGCTATCGCGCGCAGATTGTCTACCCAGTGAATTTTTTGCTGCATCAGTTCCTCTGTACCATCTTTAATTATCAGCAGTGTGACTTCCTGATTCTGGATCCTGCTCCACGGAACAATCTGAGTTTCAGGGCGGCCCGTTGTCAGCCTTAGGGCGATTTCGCAGAATGCACGCCCTTTGTCCGCTGCGGTCACCCGCGCTTTGGTCGTCATTTTAACATGGAGATAACAAACTATGACGAGGCTGTTGCCCCGCACGCTTTGGCTGGTGCTGTTCACAGGCGCGCTGGCCGGTTGCAGTCACGAGGACGCGCATCCGCAGCATGCGCAAAAAGGACGTGTCAGCGCGCCGCACTCGCTGGAAATGGAGCAGCAGTGTAAAGCAAAAGCCGCTCATCGCTACAATACCGATGCGCAGAACGTCACCGTTAACGGTTTCGAGGCGTATCAGGGAAGCTATGAAATGCGCGGCTATACGGCGCGTGAAGAGGGCTTTACCTGCTCTTTCGACGCGAACGGTCAATTTTTACACCTTTCCATGCGTTAATGGCGCAACCGCGCGTCAACCGCCCGCTTTTGGTCGTGGATTGAGGCTGTATATCTGGCGGTCAACGGGTATACTGACCGCTTCCAAATAAACCCACTCGTATCGCGTGCGAAATCATATGCAAAAGTTTGATACCAGGACCTTTCAGGGCCTGATCCTGACCTTACAGGATTACTGGGCTCGTCAGGGCTGCACCATCGTTCAACCTCTGGACATGGAAGTCGGCGCCGGCACCTCCCACCCGATGACCTGCCTGCGGGCGCTGGGCCCGGAGCCTATCGCGGCCGCTTATGTTCAGCCTTCCCGCCGCCCGACCGATGGCCGCTACGGCGAAAACCCCAACCGTTTACAGCACTACTACCAGTTCCAGGTGATCATCAAGCCGTCGCCGGACAATATTCAGGAGCTGTACCTGGGGTCGCTTAAAGAGCTGGGTATGGACCCGACCATTCATGATATTCGCTTCGTCGAAGACAACTGGGAAAACCCGACGCTCGGCGCCTGGGGCCTCGGCTGGGAAGTGTGGCTGAACGGCATGGAAGTGACGCAGTTCACTTACTTCCAGCAGGTTGGCGGCCTGGAGTGCAAACCGGTGACCGGTGAAATCACTTACGGCCTTGAGCGTCTCGCCATGTACATTCAGGGCGTGGACAGCGTTTATGACCTGGTCTGGAGCGATGGCCCGCTTGGCAAAACCACTTACGGCGATGTGTTCCATCAGAACGAAGTGGAGCAATCCACCTATAACTTCGAATACGCCGACGTGGATTTCCTGTTCACCTGCTTTGAGCAGTACGAAAAAGAAGCTCAACAGCTGCTGGCGCTGGAAAACCCGCTGCCGCTGCCTGCTTATGAACGTATTCTGAAAGCCGCCCACAGCTTCAACCTGCTGGACGCGCGCAAGGCTATCTCGGTGACCGAGCGCCAGCGCTACATTTTGCGTATCCGCACGCTGACCAAAGCCGTGGCCGAAGCCTACTACGCCTCCCGCGAGGCGCTGGGCTTCCCGATGTGCAACAGAAATAAATAAGAGGCTGCCATGTCTGAGAAAACTTTTCTGGTGGAGATTGGCACTGAAGAGCTGCCACCAAAAGCCCTGCGCAGCCTGGCGGAATCCTTCGCTGCGAACTTTACTGCTGAACTGGACGCGGCGGGCCTGACCCACGGCGTCGTGAGCTGGTTTGCGGCGCCGCGTCGTCTGGCGCTGAAAGTGGCGAATCTGGCGGCGTCTCAGCCGGATCGCGAAGTTGAAAAACGTGGCCCGGCGGTCTCTGCGGCGTTTGACGCCGAGGGCAATCCGAGCAAAGCGGCTGAAGGCTGGGCGCGTGGCTGCGGCATTACTGTCGATCAGGCGGAGCGTCTGGTCACCGACAAAGGCGAGTGGCTGATGTATCGCGCCCATGTGAAAGGCGAAAGCGCGCAGGCGCTGCTGCCGGACATGGTGAGCACCGCGCTGTCTAAATTGCCGATTCCGAAACTGATGCGCTGGGGCGCGTCTGACGTCCAGTTCGTGCGCCCGGTTCACACCGTGACGCTGCTGCTGGACGATGAAGTGCTGCCGGCGACGATTCTTGGTATTCAGTCCGACCGCGTGATCCGTGGTCATCGCTTTATGGGCGAGCCGGAATTCACTATCGACCACGCCGATCAGTACCCGCAGATCCTGCTGGAGCGCGGCAAGGTCATCGCCGACTACAACGCGCGTAAAGCCAAAATTCAGCAGGACGCCGAAGCGGCAGCCGCGAAAATCGGCGGCAATGCCGATCTGAGCGATAGCCTCCTTGAAGAAGTCACCTCGCTGGTGGAATGGCCGGTGGTACTGACCGCGAAATTCGAAGAGAAATTCCTGGCGGTGCCGGCGGAAGCGCTGGTCTATACCATGAAAGGCGACCAGAAGTATTTCCCGGTGTACGGTACCGACGGCAAGCTGCTGCCGAACTTTATCTTTGTGGCGAATATCGAGTCCAAAGATCCGCGCCAGATTATCTCCGGTAACGAAAAAGTGGTGCGTCCGCGTCTGGCGGATGCAGAATTCTTCTTCAACACTGACCGCAAAAAACGTCTGGAAGATCACCTGCCGCGTCTCGAAACTGTGCTGTTCCAGCAGCAGCTCGGCACGCTGCGCGACAAAACCGACCGCATTCAGGCGCTTTCCGGCTGGATTGCCAGCCAGATAGGCGCGGATGTGAATCACGCGACGCGCGCGGGCCTGCTTTCCAAATGCGATCTGATGACCAACATGGTGTTTGAGTTTACCGACACCCAGGGCGTCATGGGCATGCACTACGCTCGTCATGATGGCGAGTCTGAAGACGTTGCGGTGGCGCTGAATGAGCAGTATATGCCGCGCTTTGCAGGCGATGCGCTGCCGTCAAGCCTGGTGGCGTGCGCCGTGGCGATTGCCGATAAAATGGATACGCTGGCCGGGATTTTCGGTATTGGTCAGCATCCGAAAGGCGATAAAGACCCGTTCGCGCTGCGCCGCGCTGCCCTTGGCGTGCTGCGTATCATCGTTGAGAAAAACCTGCCGCTCGATCTGCAAACCCTGACGGAAGAAGCGGTGCGCCTGTACGGCAGCAAGCTGACCAACGCGAAAGTGGTGGATGATGTCGTGGACTTTATGCTGGGCCGCTTCCGCGCCTGGTATCAGGATGAAGGCTACAGCGTCGACACCATTCAGGCGGTGCTGGCGAATCGTCCGACCCGCCCGGCGGATTTCGATGCCCGCATGAAGGCGGTGTCGCACTTCCGTACTCTGGATGAAGCCGTGGCGCTGGCCGCAGCGAACAAACGCGTTTCCAACATTCTCGCGAAAGCCACCGAGCCGCTGAACGATGAAGTTCATGCATCGGTACTGAAAGAAGATCCGGAAATTCGTCTGGCGCTGCAGGTCGCTGTAATGCGCGACAAGCTGCAGCCGCTGTTTGCGGAAGGCCGCTACCAGGAAGCGCTGGTCGAACTGGCGCAGCTGCGCGAGCCGGTGGATGAGTTCTTCGAAAAAGTGATGGTTAACGCGGACGATGCGCAGGTGCGTATTAATCGTCTGACGCTGCTGTCAAAATTACGTGCACTGTTCCTGCAAGTGGCGGATATTTCCCTGCTGCAGTAACGTGTTCCGTTAATAATAAAAAACCCGCCGCTGGCGGGTTTTTTTATAGCGATTTTCGCTACGTTGAATTCTTATTTTATTATCATAATACAAAAAGCGCGGGGTTATTACGCGGTCACGTAATTATTACTAAGCCGGTTGCGGATAATATAGCGCGCGGGTGCTCAGGCTGGCTTGGGCATGATGCAAAGGCTGGTCAGATGAATGCCCCCCTAAGTTAATTCCATTTAACCTCGGGGGAGGCTGCAATCAGAACCCAACAGCCTGATTGTAGCCTCTTCCCTATAAGGAGGCAATTATGCCAATAAAATCCCGATATGCTTTTTTAAGCATAGTAGCGCTGTGTATTACGGTGCTGTGTTTCGCCTTAATAATGCGTGATCGCTTATGTGAATTCACTATTAAAGAGGGAAGCCGGGAAATACGGGCAATCCTTGCTTACGAACCAGGGAAGTAGCCTTTGGATGGGGGAGCAATCCCCCACCCACTGGTCAGGAGGGCGGGTTGGCCTGCACGACCCAAATGTATTCTGAAAAGCAACGCCCCCGCATTGGCGGGGGCGTTTTGTTTGCGAAAAAAAGTGTACTGGCTTGCGTTTCATTCCATGAGTTGTTTACTGAGCATGGGATTCGCCTGAATCAGGCGCATCAGCTTCAGTTCGGTGCTGGAGGGTTTCACGCGGCGGGATTCCCACTCCTGAACCATGGCGACACTGACACCCATCACACGAGCCAAATCATCTGTTTTCAGGCCCGTTCTTTTGCGTAACAGTTCAAATTCTGTAAACACGTTAGGTTTCTGCGTCAGGGTAACCGTATCAGAGGCATCTTTCTTTAATACAATTTGTTCGAGGCTGCTGAGCAACTCAAACATAGGGTCTTTAGATTCCATTTTGGACTCCTAATCACACAGCGGGATCGTGAACGTCTAAGAAGCTTCTTAATCATAGTTCGGAAAAAACCAAACTGCGGGCAGGGTAGTATAAGATTTTGCGGTTGTTGACTGGCGAGCGCCGGTTGTGGCGGTTCGGTGGTGGAATATCTCGTCCTAATTGATTGATATTAGGATTAATCTTAAGAAAGTATAGTTTTGTAAAAGATCATGGCGCGATCCTTTATCCCCTGCGCGATCCCGCCATAAGCCCGGCGTTTTAGAACGCGCGCACCGCTCTTCTGACGCTCATATACCGGGGTCCAGTCATGCGATGGGAAAGCACTCATGTCGGTTTCTGAAAAGCACCGAATCACATTCAGGCAGCTTAAAAAGGCAGCGTAAAATACGCCCGGCGCTTGAGGCTTTTTGCCTCCGGCAATCAGCAAAGTTACCGCTATGGCGGATGGCAGAAAGAAGAAAGCCCCGAAGGTTAATTTTCATTAACCAACGAGGCTGTCTCCATACTGAACATATGCAGATTAGCCTCTTACCCGTCGCAAGACAAGGAAAAGAAGCTGATGAAACTACCGCGAAATGCGCTTATCTGGTGCGTATTAATCGTTTGTACCACGCTATTAATATTCACGCTCCTTATCAGGAAATCGCTGTGCGAAATCCGTTATAAGGACAGATATCGGGAGGCCGCTGCGTTTCTGGCTTACGAATCCGGTAAGTAGCGTCTGGAGGGCGGGGGAAACCCCGCCTTTTCAGGCCAGGCGAGGCTATGGGGCGGTATGGCTGTGAGCGTCTTTATTAAGGGTCGTCAGCGCAGGCTGGCGGCCCTTTTTTACGCACGGCGCGCTGCCTTTCGCATAATCGCTTTTGCAGCGCAATAAAGGGTATCCTGCGCGGCGCGTCTGAACTATCCTTGTGGGCGTTGAAGCACACTGGCAGTGGTGTGCGCGTTGATGAGTGAAAGGAGCAAAAAAATGGCGACAGGTAAGTCCTGCTCTCGCTGGTTCGCGCCGCTGGCGGCGTTGTTAATGGTATTCAGCCTGAGCGGGTGTTTTGATAAAGAGGGCGACCAGCGCAAAGCGTTCGTCGATTTTCTGCAAAACACGGTAATGCGTAGCGGCGAACGTTTGCCGACGCTGACCGCCGATCAGAAAAAACAGTTCGGTCCGTTCGTTTCCGACTATGCCATCCTTTACAGCTACTCTCAGCAGGTGAACCAGGCGATGGACGCCGGCATCCGCCCGGTAGTGGATAGCGTAAACAGCATTCGCGTGCCGCAGGATTACATGACCCAGCGTGAAGCGCTGCGCCAGGCCAACGGTTCGCTGGGCGTAATGAGCCAGCAACTGCAGAATGCGAAAATGCAGGCGGACAGCTCTCACGCGTCGCTTAAGCAGGCAGACGATCTGAAGCCGGTATTTGATAAAGCTTATGAAAAAGTGGTAACCGGCCCGGCTAACGCGCTGCAGCCGCTGATCCCGGCCGCGCAGACGTTCACTCAGCAACTGGTGCAGGTTGGTGATTTCATCGCGCAGCAGGGCACGCAGGTGGGCTTTGCGGCTAACGGCATCCAGTTCCCGACGTCGCAGCAGGCGAGCCAGTATAACGCGCTGATAGGCCCGCTCGCCGCGCAACATCAGGCCTTCACCCAGGCTTACACGGCCGCGACCAACGCGATGCAGTGAAAAAAAACGGCTCTTATGAGCCGTTTTTTATTGTCATGCTAAACCACTTCTCCGGAGGTGGTTTTTACTTCACCGCCTTCGGATTCACGCAGTTCTGCGACACGTCGCCATTAAGCGCGTTGATAAGGTTATCGACCGCGCAGGCGGCCATGTTATAGCGCGTCTCGTGAGTGGCGGAGCCGATATGCGGCAGCGCGACCACATTCTTCAGCGTCAGCAGTGGAGAGTCTTTCGAAAGCGGCTCCTGCTCGAACACATCCAGCCCGGCCGCGTGGATCTCACCGCTTTGCAGCGCGGCAATCAACGCGTTTTCATCCACCACCGGCCCGCGGCCTGCGTTGATGAAAATCGCTGATTTCTTCATTTTGCGGAACTGTTCTGCGCCAATCATGTGATGCGTCTCGTCGGTGAGCGGCAGAATGACGCACACGAAATCTGATTCGGCGAGCAGCGTATCCAGGTCACAGTAGCGCGCGTTAAAGCGCTCTTCCGCCTCGCTGTGATGGCGACGGGCGTTGTAGAGAATCGGCATGTTAAAGCCGAAATGCGCGCGCTGCGCCAGCGCGAGACCAATACGACCCATGCCGACAATGCCCAGCGTTTTGTGGTGAACGTCGCAGCCGAACCAGTCCGGGCCGATGCTGCCGGTCCATTCGCCCGCTTTAACCCGCTCGGCCACTTCGAGTGCGCGGCGCGCGGTCGTCAGCACCAGCGTCATCAGCGTATCGGCGACCGTTTCAGTTAGCACGGTAGGCGTGTGCATCAGCGCTATCTTTTTCGCGCTCAACGCGTCCACGTCGAAATTGTCATACCCCACGGAAACCGTCGAGGCAGCGCGAAGCGCGGGCATTTTCTCAAGCAGCGCCGCGTCTACCTTTTCGCTCGAACCCAGCAGCCCCTGCGCCTCGCTAAATGCGCTGGCATGAGCCTCAATGGTCTCCGGGCTCAGATCTGGCACACGGGTCACGTTGAAGTGGCTCTCCAGGCGGGCAAGCAAATCGTCAGGCAGGGATTTGTAGAGAATGACGGACGGCTTCATGCAGGTCTCCAGCTTTTGAACAAAACAGAAAGAATAGACAAGCGGACGGCATCACGCCGCCCGCAGCGTGTTACGCGTGGCGCGCGCCCACCGGCAGCTGTTGGCTGGTGGCCGGTTTGACTATCAAAGTGAGCCACACCGAGGCGAAAAGCGCCACCCCCATAAAAATGTATGAGGCAGACGGGTTGCCGGTTGCGCCGTTAAGATAGCCGACCACCCAGGAGCCGACGAACGAGCCGAGCGCGCCCATGCTGTTGATAAGCGCCATCGCGCCGCCCGCCACATTCTTCGGCAGCATCTCCGGGATAATCGCGAAGAACGGGCCATACGGGGCGTACATCGCGGCACCGGCAATCACCAGCAGGGTGTAAGACGCCCAGAAATGGTTCGCGCCGAGCGCCCAGGAGCCGATAAACGCGAGCCCGCCAATCAGCAGCAGCGGCCAGACGAACAGCTTGCGGTTCTGCATTTTATCGGAGGCCCAGGAGACGATAATCATGGCGATGGTCGCGGCGAGATAGGGCACGGCGGAGAGCCAGCCCACTTCCACCATGCCCATGTTTTCGCTGCCGCTACGGATGATGGATGGCAGCCACAGCACAAAGCCGTAAACGCCGATGCTCCATGCGAAATACTGCGCGCACAGCAGGATAACGTTGCGTGAGCGGAAGGCTTCGCCGTAATTGCGCACCGCTTTAATGCCTTCCTGCTCTTTATTCAGCTGCGCCTGGAGCGCCGCTTTCTCGTCATCCGCCAGCCACTTCACCTGCGACGGTTTATCCTTCACCAGCACCCACCAGCAGAACGCCCAGACAACCGCCGGGATGCCTTCGATGATGAACATTTCACGCCAGCCGAACGCCTGAATGAGATAGCCCGAGACCACCGACATCCACAGCACGGTGGCTGGGTTACCGAGAATCAGAAAGGTGTTGGCACGCGAGCGCTCAGACTTCGTAAACCAGTTGCTGATGTAAATCAGCATGGCGGGCATGACGGCGGCTTCCACCACGCCGAGGATAAAGCGGATCGCCGCCAGCATCGGGATATTGCTGACCACGCCGGTCAGCGACGCGCAGCCGCCCCACAGAATCAGGCAGATGAAAATGAGTTTACGCACGCTGCGGCGCTCGGCGTAAATCGCGCCAGGGATCTGGAAAAAGAAGTAGCCGAGGAAGAACAGGGCGCCCAGCAGCGATGAAATGCCTTTGGTAATGCCGAGATCGTCATTAATACCAGCCGCCGAAGCGAAACTAAAGTTTGCGCGATCGAGGTACGCCAGGCTGTACGTGATAAACACGACCGGCATGATGTACCACCAGCGTTTTGGAGCGTTAGTCGGACTTTTCATCGTATTCCCTCTATGGTTGAGGTGGATGCGTCTCGTCGGTGTAGGGGACGACGGAAGCTGTTCGTACTAGTGATGTTTGGGTGAGGTTTTCCTCATGCCCGCCCTCTCTCAAAGGAGAGAGGGAAAACTCGTCTTGTGATGTATCGCCTTAAAAAACCTGAAGACTTATGAATCGCCAAGCTGCGCGCGAGTCGGCAGCCCTTCGCTGTCGCCCTGAACCTGGATGGCCAGCGCGCCGATTTTGTTACCGCGGGTCGCCGCCTCGCGCAGCGTTTTACCTTCCAGCAGCGCGCTTATCACGCCCACCGCAAAGCCATCGCCCGCGCCCACCGTATCGACTACGTTTTCGACCTTCACCGCTGCCACCGTACCCTGCTCGCCGCTGGCGCTCTGATACCAGGCGCCGTCAGCACCGGTTTTGATAACGACCGCTTTCACGCCGCGCGTCAGGTAGAAATCGGCAATCCCTTCCGGGCTCTGCTGGCCGGTCAGGATCTGGCCTTCTTTCAGGCCCGGCAGCACCCAGTCGGCCATACAGGCGAGATGGTTGAGTTTCTCTGTCATCTCCGCCTCGCTTTTCCACAGCACCGGGCGCAGATTCGGATCGAAGGAGATCGTCTTGCCCTGGGTTTTCATGGCGCGCGCCGCGTGATCCAGCAGTTCATACGACGTCGGGGAAAGCGCTGCTGCGACGCCGCTCAGGTGCAGGTGACGGGCGCTGTAAAACAGTGGGGCGTTAAAATCTTCGCCGCTCAGATGGCTTGCGGCGGAGCCTTTGCGGAAATATTCCACGCTGGGATCGGTTCCATCAGTAACTTTCGATTTCAGCTGAAAACCGGTCGGGTAGCGGTCGTCGATCGTCACGCCGCGCGTGGCGATGCCCTCTTTTTCGAGCTGATTCAGGACGAAGCGGCCAAACGAATCGTTGCCGACGCGGCTCACCCAGCTCACCTGTAATCCGAGACGCGCGAGACCGGTGGCGACATTTAGCTCCGCCCCCGCGACGCGTTTAAAAAAGTGTTCTACCTGCGCCAGATCGCCGGGCTCGGTCGCGACAAACATCGCCATCGCTTCGCCGATGGTAATCACATCCAGTGGCTGTTCCATGTTCACTCCTCGCGCAGCAGGTTGACGTAATGACGGGTCACGGCGGTCAGGTCGCGGCCTTCCAGCGGAAACTCAATACCGCGCGGCGCGTCCGGCGGCAGCATATTCAGCAGCGTGCGCCAGCGCGGTCCGGCGTCATCCAGCGCGATAGCGCGATAGTGGTAGTGATGCGCGGTGGCGGCTTTGACATGGATATAGCTGACGCCTGCGCAAAGCGCGCGGGCGGCCTCTTCCGGCGCATCGTCCACCCACAGCCAGTTGGCCATGTCGAACGTCAGGCGGACGGGAAGATTGAGCGTTTTGCTGGCGGCGAGAAAGCGGCGCATGGGTTCCAGGCGACCGCATTCGGTCTGATCGTTTTCCACGACCAGCGCGACGTCGCTCAGCGCCAGAAGACCCGCCAGCGGCTCCGCCTGGTGCGGATGGCTGAAATGCCCAAGTGAGAGCTTGAGCCAGCGGGCGTTGAGTTCGTGGGCTTCTGCCAGCAGCGAAGGCAGGCGCGCGTTGATTTTACCGTCGTGTTCAAACAGCGGTTCGGGTGCTGAGTAGCAGGCTTTCAGGTGATGAGAGGCGATCGCCTGCGCCAGCGCGGGCAGGGCGTCGATCTCCGCGAGATCGAGCAGTTCGCGGCGGATCTCCACGCCGTCAGCGCCCGCGCCCGCGATGATCGGCAGTACGGCCTGCTGGCCGCCGAGGGCGTTGATTTTATCGTTACCGTAAGCCGCGGTGACGACGATAATTTCTCTCTCCATTAACTTCTCCGGAGTGATTACATCTGCATAACATAATTAATACGCTAGATGGAACCGGTTCCAAAGAGAAGTCCAGGATGGTGAATTTATGATCGGGGTCACGAACCGTCGTTCAGCGCGCCGTCGAGCCGCGCACGATAAGCTCGCCGGAGAAAACCTGCTCCCGCACCGCCTGCGCCTGGCCTTCGATGCGCTTGACGACTTGCTCCAGCGCGGCGTAGCCAATCTGCCAGGTCGGCTGTTTCAGCGTGGTGATCCCGACGCCCGCCAGCTCCGCCCACTCCAGCTCGTCAAAGCCGAGCAGGCCGATGTCGGCACCCCAGTTCAGCCCGATACGCTTAAGCGAGCGCGCCACCTGGAGCGTCAGCGCGCCATTGGCGGAAATAACCGCTTTGCGCATCCCGCGAAAACGGGTGTGGAAGTGGCGCAGGGTGTTGTCGAGATAATCGGCCTCGTGCAATGGCGTTTCGGCATTTTCCGCGACGACGCCTGGGTAGCGGGCGGCGGTGGCGCGAAAAGCGGTCAGGCGCTCGCGGCGGGTGTTCACCGTCCCGAGCGGCTCGCTTAAGAACAACAGCGCCTCAAAGCCCTGTTCGATAAGATGTTCCGTGGCGGTGGTCGCCGCCTGGGTGTTGTCGAGCCCGACGACATCGCAGGCGAAATCGGGGATTTTACGGTCAATCAGCACCATCGGCAGCGCCGACTGTTGCAGCCGGTTCAGCCCCTCTTCGCGCATGCCGACCGCGTTCACCACGATGCCTTCCACCTGATAGCTACGCAGGAGATCCAGATAATGCAGCTCCTGATCGAGCTCGTTATTGGTGTTACAGACCAGCGGCGTAAAGCCTTTCTCCCGACAGGCCGCCTCAATGCCGCTTAATACATTGACCGAATAGGGGTTGGTGATATCGGCGATGATCAGGCCGATTAACCGTGTACGCCCGCGCTTCAGGCCGCGCGCCATCTGGTTAGGCCGGTAATCGAGCTGTGCGATGGCCTGCTCAATGCGCGCCAGCAAAGCGTCGGAAAGCAGATGTTTTTCGCCGTTCAGGTAGCGGGAAACGCTGGTTTTTCCTGTTTTCGCGGCGCGGGCGACGTCGCTAATGGTGGGGCGTGGCGCTTTGGTGGTCATGAGGCTTCCTTCTCAGGCTAAAACACCGGCGGGGCAGGTGACTGTTTTTATTATTAGATTATTTCGGTGGCTGTCGTAAAGCAGGCGTTTGCCTGACGGGCATAACTGGCACCGGCGATTTTCCGGCTCTCAATGTGTGGCATTGTTATTTATTATGTTATAACGTATCAATTTATAATTAACACACAGGAGAGTGACAGAAATGAAAAAATTAGCCTTATTACTGGGAATGGGGCTTCTGCTGGCAAGCGCTCAAAGCGCGGCGCACGGGCATCACCACGGCAAGCCGTTGACGGAGGCAGAACGCCAGGCGAGCGAAGGGGTGTTCAACGATAAAGATGTCAAAGACCGCACGCTTAGCGACTGGGACGGCGTCTGGCAGTCGATTTATCCGTATCTTATGAGCGGCGATCTCGATCCGGTGCTGGCGAAAAAAGCGAAGGAAGGCGGTAAAACCGTCGAAGAGTATCGCGCGTATTACAAAAAAGGGTACGCCACGGATGTTGAAATGATCGGCATTGAAAACAATGTGATGGAGTTTCACGTCGGGCAAACCGTGAACGCCTGCGCGTATAAATATAACGGCTATAAGATTTTGCAGTACGCCTCCGGCAAAAAAGGCGTGCGCTACCTGTTTGAATGTACTGACAGCGCGTCAAAAGCGCCGAAGTTTGTGCAGTTCAGCGATCACACCATCGCGCCGCGCAAATCCGCGCACTATCACATTTACATGGGAAACACGTCCCATGAGGCGCTGCTAAAAGAGATGGATAACTGGCCAACGTACTATCCGTACCAGTTAAGCAAAGCGCAGGTGGTGGATGAAATGCTGCACCACTAAGGTGTGAAGCAGCCTCATCGGGCTTTCCCGATGAGGCTGTCGCCCGTTACTGCAGCGGGCTTAAGGTGATTTCCACGCGACGGTTCTGCGCTTTACCTTCTTCGGTGCTGTTGCTCGCCACCGGGTTTGCCGGGCCCATGCCGCTGGTGCGGATGCGGTTAGCGGCAACACCCTGGGTGATGAGCGCGCTGGCGACGCTTTCCGCGCGCTGCTGCGACAGCTTCATGTTCAGCGCCTGCCCGCCGGTGCTGTCGGTGTAGCCCACCACGTTCACCGCGGTTTTCGGGTACTCTTTCAGCACCATCGCCACGCCGGTCAGCGTATTCGCGCCCGCCGGTTTCAGATTCGCCTGGCTGCTGTCGAAGGTCACGTTGTTCGGCATATTCAGGATGATGTTATCGCCGCTGCGGGTGACGCTCACGCCGGTGCCCTGCATTTTCTGACGCAGTTTCGCTTCCTGCACGTCCATGTAGTAACCCACGCCGCCGCCGAGCGCTGCGCCCGCCGCCGCGCCAATCAGCGCGCCTTTGCCGCGGTCTTTTTTCGACGAAGAAAGCACGCCGACGCCCGCGCCCACCAGCGAGCCAATGCCCGCGCCAATGCCGGATTTACCCGCTTCGCGTTCGCCGGTGTAAGGGTTTGTGGTGCAGCCTGAAAGGGCCAGTGCGCCGCTGACCATCGCGGCCACAAAAATGATGCGTTTTTTCATCGCATATCCTTATTCAATTTAATTCTGGTTCGCCTGGAGTGGCGGAGGTTGATTATGACGGGGGAATGTGATGAAAATTCCGGGAAGTGTTCTGATTTTTTATCCATAACGAATCGAGCGGCGACAAAGTAGCCATACTCACGCCGCCTCATCTGCAAACGCCAGTCAGGAGCCCGTTTTGGCTAACCCATCTGCTTTAAAACGCATCGTTACCGCCGCCCACTGGGGGCCCATGGTTGTCGAGACCGACGGTGAAACCGTGCTCTCTTCTCAGGGCGCGCTGCCGACGCGCCACCCGAATTCCCTGCAAACCGCCGTACCGGATCAGGTACACAGCAAAGCGCGCGTGCGCTATCCGATGGCGCGTAAAGGGTTTCTCGCCTCGCCGGATAGCCCGCAGGGCGTGCGCGGGCAGGATGAGTTTGTGCGTATCAGCTGGGATGAAGCGCTGCGTCTGATTGACCAGCAGCACCGGCGCATTCGCGAAAGCTACGGCCCGTCGTCGATTTTCGCAGGCTCCTACGGCTGGCGCTCCAACGGCGTACTGCATAAAGCCGCCACGCTGTTGCAACGCTATATGAGCCTCGCGGGCGGCTACACCGGTCATCTGGGCGATTACTCCACGGGGGCCGCGCAGGTGATCATGCCGTATGTGGTGGGCGGCAACGAAGTCTATCAACAGCAGACCAGCTGGCCGCTGGTGCTGGAGCACAGCGATGTCGTAGTGCTGTGGAGCGCCAACCCGCTCAACACGCTGAAAATCGCCTGGAACGCCTCTGACGAACAGGGCATCGGCTATTTTGAGAAGCTCAAAGAGAGCGGCAAAAAGCTTATCTGCATCAACCCGATGCGTCCGGAAACCGCCGATTTCTTCGGTGATCGCATGGAATGGATTGCCCCGCACATGGGCACCGACGTGGCGCTGATGCTCGGCATCGCCCATACGCTGGTGGAAAACGGCTGGCAGGATGACGATTTCCTTAACGCCTGTACGCACGGCTACGCGCAGTTTGCGGCCTACCTGACCGGCGAGCGCGACGGCACGCCGAAAGACGCCGACTGGGCGGCGGCGATTTGCGGCGTCGATGCCGCAACCATCCGCGAGCTGGCGCATCTGTTCAGCCAGAACCGCACCATGCTGATGGCGGGCTGGGGCATGCAGCGCCAGCAGTATGGCGAGCAGAAACACTGGATGCTGGTGACACTCGCGGCGATGCTCGGCCAGATTGGCCTGCCGGGAGGCGGCTTCGGGCTCTCTTATCACTTCGCCAACGGCGGCAACCCGACGCGACGCGCGGCCGTGCTGGCCTCAATGCAGGGCAGCGTGGAAGGCGGCGTTGACGCGGTCGATAAAATCCCGGTGGCGCGCATTGTCGAGGCGCTGGAAAACCCCGGCGGCGAATACCCGCACAACGGACAGCAGCGCATTTTCCCGGATATTCGTTTTATCTGGTGGGCGGGTGGCGCCAACTTCACGCATCATCAGGAAACACACCGCCTGATTAAAGCGTGGCAAAAGCCGGAGCTGGTGGTGATTTCCGAATGTTTCTGGACGGCGGCGGCGAAGCACGCCGATATCGTGCTGCCGGTAACCACCTCGTTTGAGCGCAACGACATGACCATGACCGGCGACTACAGCAACCAGCATATGGTGCCGATGAAGCAGGTTGTGCCGCCGCAGTATGAGGCGCGTAACGATTTCGATATTTTCGCCGAACTGTCAGAGCGCTGGGAAACCGGCGGACGGGCGCGTTTCACCGAAGGCAAAAGCGAGCTGGAGTGGCTCGAAACCTTCTATAACATCGCCCGTGAGCGCGGCGCAGCGCAGCAGGTGACGCTGCCGGATTTCGCGGATTTCTGGGAGGCGAATCAGATAATCGAGATGCCGGAGAACCCGAAAAACGCCGAGTTTGTGCGTTTTGGCGCGTTTCGTGACGATCCGGCGGCCAACCCGCTCAGCACGCCGAGCGGAAAAATCGAGATCTACTCAGAGCGTATTGCCCGCTTCGGCTATGCTGACTGTCCGCCGCACCCGACCTGGCTTGAGCCAGACGAGTGGCACGGCAACGCGCAGCCGGACGAGCTGCAACTGCTCTCGTCGCACCCGGCGCACCGTCTGCACAGCCAGCTTAACTATTCATCGCTTCGCGAGCGCTATGCCGTGGCCGGGCGCGAGCCGGTGACGCTGCATCCGGACGATGCCCGCAAGCGCGGCATCGCTCACGGCGATCTGGTGCGGGTGTGGAACGCCCGTGGCCAGGTGCTGGCGGGTGCCGTGGTCACGGACGGCATTAAGCCTGGCGTGATTTGTCTGCATCAGGGCGCGTGGCCCGATTTTGACTGGAACCAGCAGGGGCTTTGTAAAAACGGCGCGGTGAACGTGCTGACGCGCGATATCCCGACCTCGCGGCTCGGCAACGGCTGCGCGGCGAACTCCTCGCTGGTGCGCGTCGAGAAATACCGCGGGCCCGCGCCGGACGTTACGGCGTTTGATCCGCCTGCCAGCGCATAATCCAGGTCGGGTGGCCGGTCTCTTCCTGCCACGCGCTCTCTTCAATACGAAATCCCCGGGCGTGATAGAAATTCACCGCCCGGGTGTTTTTCTGGTAGACCTCCAGATTCAGGGTATCGTACTGCGACTGCACATGCGTCAGCAGGGCGGTGCCGATGCCTGTTCCCTCGCAGTCAGGCGCCACAAACAGGGCGCCGATAAAATTTTCATGCATCACGCTGATAAACCCGCGAAGCGTACCGCCGTTTTCGTCCACCCACGTGCAGGCACCGGGCAGATAGACGTCACGCACAACGGGCAGACTGGCGCGCCAGTAATCAGGCTGAATGAACGGATGTCCGGCGGTGGTGCTCGCAAGCCACAGCGAAAGGATGGCGTCGCGGTCAGAAGGCCGCTGCGCGCGGATCATGGCCGGTTCTCCGGGTGGCAGCCGCAGCCGGCGAGATGATCGTTCACCAGCCCGCAGGCCTGCATGAAGGAGTAACAAATCGTCGGGCCGACAAACTTAAAGCCGCGTTTTTTCAGCGCTTTCGAGAGCGCCTGCGCCTCGGGCGTCGTCACCGGCACCTGCGCGAGCGTCTGCGGGGAGTTCACTTTCGGCGCGCCCCCGACGAATGACCAGACAAACGCTGAAAAATCTTCCCCCTGCGCCTGCATGGCGAGATACGCCCGGGCGTTGGCGATAATGGCTTCGATTTTACCGCGGTGGCGAATAATACCTGGCTCCTGTACCAGCGCGTCGACGTCTTCCGGCCCCATCTGCGCCACCACGGCGGGCTCAAAACCATGAAAACAGCGGCGGTAGTGCTCGCGTTTTTTCAGCACGGTAATCCACGACAACCCCGCCTGCTGGCCTTCGAGACAGATCATCTCAAACAGCGTGTGGTTGTCTTTCTGAGGTTCTCCCCACTCTTCATCGTGGTAGGCGAGATAAAGTGGATCCTGAGTGACCCATCCGCAACGTTCCATCCTGCATTCCCCTCGTTTTAACAGGCACACTGGCGATTTTCGAAAGTGGCTTGACGTGGCAAATAAAGAGACAATAGTTAATTCAGGGTTACTCGCACATCCGCTAATAACGCCAATAAAAACTGCCGGAACCGGCTCTCTTCTGGAGTCGCTTTGATGATGATAACTATCTCTGAACGCCATGCGTTACGACGCGCGGCGGTGCTGTTGTGGTCTCTGGTTTTTAGCCAGGCGGCACACGCCTGGCAACAGGAATATATCGCTGTTGACCCCCAAAGTAACACTTCTGAACGTTATACGTGGGACAGCGATCGCACACCGAGTTATGACGAGATCCTGGCCGAGCGCGTGGCGCAGACGCAGCGCGACGAGGCGGCGATGCCGGCAGGCCTGAACCTGTCATGGCCGCTGCCGGTCGTCGCTCGTCCGGTGGCGGGCTGGCGGCGCGAAGCCGACGGCCTGCCTTTACAGGATAACGGTGCCAGCGCGGATAACGCCTACTGGCATGCGAGCGTTGGCTCACTCGGCTGGCGGCTCGATTCGCGTCTTGGCGTGGTGCGCCCGTGGGCGCAGGTGAGCTATAACCAGCAGCATGGCGATCCGCTGTGGAGTATGCAGCCGCTGCTGCCTGGCAGCCAGTATGGCTCGTGGATGGATGTTTCCGTCGGCGCGGATATGCCGATTAACAAGCATCTCGCGGCATGGGCGTCGTTCTCTCAGGCGGAAGGGCGGCTTAGCGACAACGACGCGCAAATGTACAATCTCGGGCTCAGCGCCACCTTTTAGAACGCGCTATTCGCGCCCGTTCAAGGCCATCCATGCCTTCGCCGCGGCAGTTCATTCCGCGCCTGCGGCATCTCATGCCGTTTTCCCCCGAAAAAGTAGGGGGTTCGCTATCGTTGCAGGTAGTGAAGCTTTCTTCTTATCAGTGGGACAACAACCATGAGTATTTCCATCCATTCGCGTACCCGGTGGCTCACCCTGGTGGGCACGATAATTACCCAGTTCGCGCTGGGTTCGGTCTATACCTGGAGCCTGTTTAACAGCGCTCTGTCGCAAAAGCTTGATGAGCCGGTAAGCCAGGTGGCGTTCTCCTTCGGGCTGCTGAGCCTGGGGCTGGCGCTGTCGTCGTCGGTCGCCGGTAAACTGCAGGAGCGTTTCGGCGTGAAACGCGTGACGATCGCCTCTGGCGTGCTGCTGGGGTTAGGGCTGGTGCTCACCTCTCACGCCAGCAACCTGATGATGCTCTGGCTGAGCGCGGGCGTGCTGGTGGGGCTCGCGGACGGCGCCGGTTATCTGCTGACGCTCTCTAACTGCGTAAAGTGGTTCCCGGAGCGCAAAGGGCTTATCTCCGCGTTTTCTATCGGCGCGTATGGTCTCGGGAGCCTCGGTTTTAAATTTATCGACAGCCATCTGCTGGCGTCCGTCGGGCTTGAGCGCACGTTTGTTATCTGGGGCGGCATGGTGATGGTGATGATTATCGGCGGCGCGCTGCTGATGAAAGACGCGCCGAATCAGCCTGCGCGCACCGGCAACAACGCGGGCGAAGGCGATTACAGTCTGGCCGAATCGATGCGTAAACCGCAGTACTGGATGCTGGCGCTGATGTTCCTGACCGCCTGCATGAGCGGCCTGTATGTGATTGGCGTGGCGAAAGATATCGCGCAGGGCATGGTGCGCCTCGACGCTGCCACCGCCGCGAACGCGGTTACGGTGATTTCCATCGCGAACCTGACGGGCCGCCTGGTGCTCGGCATTCTCTCCGACAAAATGCCGCGCATTCGCGTCATTACGCTCGGCCAGGTGGTCTCGCTGGTGGGGATGGCCGCGCTGCTCTTCGCGCCGCTCAATGAAATGACTTTCTTCGCGGCTATCGCCTGCGTGGCGTTTAATTTCGGCGGCACCATCACGGTCTATCCGTCGCTGGTCAGCGATTTCTTCGGCCTGAACAATCTTGCGAAAAACTACGGCGTGATTTATCTCGGCTTTGGGATCGGCAGCATCTGCGGATCGATTATCGCCTCGCTGTTCGGCGGCTTTTACGTCACCTTCTGCGTTATCTTCGCGCTGCTGATTGTCTCGCTGGCTATCTCCACCACCATTCGCCAGCCGCGCCGCGAGGCCTGGGAACACGCCCGCGCCTGATGTCCTTTTGCCGCCGCGCTCTGCGGCGGCACTTTCCCCGAATGTTCTCACTTTCTCCCCAGTTCGCTCAGACGTTCTATGCTTACTAGCTGTGATTGCCAACACAAAGGAGAACAAGATGTCCTTAGAAAAAGTGGTTTATCGCGCAAAAGCGAAAGCGACTGGCGGCCGTGATGGCCGTGCGACGTCCGATGACGGCGTGCTGGACGTGAAACTCGGCGTGCCGAAAGAGATGGGCGGTCAGGGTGGTCAGGTGACTAACCCTGAACAGCTTTTCGCCGCGGGCTATTCGGCCTGCTTCCTGGGCGCGCTGAAACATGTCGCCTCCCAGGAGAAAAAGAAAGTCCCGCAGGACGCCTTTATTGAAGGTCAGGTAGGGATTGGGCCGCTGCCGACCGGTTTTGGGATCGAAGCTCAGCTGGATATTCATCTGCCGGGCATGGACCGTGCAGAAGCCGAATCGCTGGTGCAGAAAGCCCACATCGTGTGCCCGTACTCCAACGCGACCCGTGGCAACATTGACGTTAAACTGAACGTCATCACCGACTAACCGGTTGTCCCGTTCCGTAAAATGCGGTTCCGGCCTCATATTTTTGTAAATAGGAGCCGGGCCGCTCTAAATGCCCGCACTTTTTCCCGTCGCTGTGGTCTACTACCCCGCGTCTGAGATAAGAATCGCCTGATTCCCTCAGCGTTGTCACGTATACATTATTTTTTCATTTTTTGGGGAACGGGTTTCACACCTGTTTGCCGGGCGGCTTGCATGAAATACATCCTCTCGATGACCCAACAGAAACTGAGCGTTCTGCTGGCGGTTTACATCGGTCTGTTTTTTAACTGTGCGGTTTTATATCGTCGTTTCGACGGGTATGCGCAGAATCTTTCCTGGGTTAATGGCGTGTCGATGGTCGTTGAACTGGTGGCCACGGTGCTCGTCACCTTCTTCCTGCTGCGTGTGTTGTCGCTACTGGGGCGGCGCGTCTGGCGCGTGCTGGCGTCGCTGGTGGTGCTGTTCTCTGCCGCGGCCAGTTATTACATGACGTTTATGAACGTGGTGATTGGCTACGGGATTATCGCGTCGGTAATGACGACCGATATCGATCTCTCGAAAGAAGTGGTCGGCTGGCAGTTCATCGCGTGGATGATTCTTGTGTGCATCGTGCCGCTGACGCTTATCTGGGGCAACCGCTGCCGCGATACGCTGCTGCGTCAGCTGCGCACCCGCGATCAGCGCCTGAAAAGCGCGGCGGTGGTGATTGTGGCGGGCCTGCTGGTCTGGGCACCGATTCGCCTGCTGGATTTGCAGCAGAAAAATGAAGAGCGCACCTCTGGGGTTGATATGCCAAGCTACGGCGGCGTGGTAGCAAACTCCTATCTGCCGTCGAACTGGCTTTCCGCGCTGGGGCTGTATGCATGGGCGCAGGTCGATGAATCCAGCGATAACAAATCGCTGCTGAACCCGGCCAAAAAGTTTACCTGGCAGGCCCCGCAGGGCATCGATGACACTTACGTTGTGTTTATCATCGGCGAAACCACGCGCTGGGATCATATGGGCCTGCTTGGCTACGACCGTAACACCACGCCGAAACTCGCCCAGGAGAAAAACCTGGCGGCGTTCCGCGGTGAATCGTGCGATACGGCGACCAAACTCTCGCTGCGCTGCATGTTTGTTCGTGAAGGCGGCGCGGATGACAACCCGCAGCGCACGCTGAAAGAACAGAACGTATTCGCGGTGCTTAAACAGCTGGGCTTTAGCTCAGATCTGTACGCGATGCAGAGCGAAATGTGGTTCTACAGCAACACGATGGCGGACAACATCGCCTACCGCGAGCAGATCGGTGCTGAGCCGCGCAACCGCGGTAAGCAGGTGGATGACATGCTGCTGGTGGATGAGATGAAAAACTCGCTGGCGGGGCACGATAAGGGCAAACACCTTATCATTCTGCATACCAAAGGCTCTCACTATAACTATGTGCAGCGTTATCCAAGAAGCTATGCGCGCTGGCAGCCGGAGTGCATGGGCGTCGATTCAGACTGTAGCCGTCAGGAGTTGATTAACGCCTATGATAACTCGGTGCTGTACGTCGACAGCTTTATCTCCGATGTGATCGACCAGGTTCGCAATAAGAAAGCGATTGTGTTCTACGCCGCGGATCATGGCGAATCGATCAATGAGAAAGAGCACCTGCACGGCACGCCGCGCAATGTCGCGCCGCCGGAACAGTTCCGCGTGCCGATGATGGTCTGGATGTCCGACAGCTATCTGGCCGATCCGCAGCACGCACAGGCGTTCGCGCAGCTTAAACTGCAGGCAGAGCAGAAGCGCCCGCATCGCCATGTTGAGCTGTTCGATACCATTATGGGCTGCCTCGGCTATCAGTCGCCGGATGGCGGCATCAACCAGAATAACAACTGGTGTCATGTTCCTTCCGCCGCACAATAGCCATATCGCTGGCTTTTCAGCCGATCGACAGGCTTTTTTAAAGTAAGGGATTGACGGGAATTAGGGTGCGCAGTAATATGCGCCCCGCATTCGGTGATTGGCGCAGCCTGGTAGCGCACTTCGTTCGGGACGAAGGGGTCGGAGGTTCGAATCCTCTATCACCGACCAAATTCAGAAAAGCCCTGCTCAACGAGCAGGGCTTTTTGCTTTCCGGCGTCTGAGAGGATGAGAACCTCCGGGGGCAGGGAGGTTCGACCCGAGCGCAGCGAGAGAACGTTGCGCAAGCAACGACCCGCAGGGCGAAGCCGCAAAGCGGCGAGTTATCCTCTGGCACCGACCAAATTCAGAAAAGCCCTGCTCAACGAGCAGGGCTTTTTGCTTTCCGGCGTTCGCGCTTTAAGGTTGCACCTGCGCCATTAATGCTTTCAGCTCGACGATACGTGCCTTATTCATATTGATTTCGCACTGGGTTGATAGAACCCAATAGTTAGGGGTTTTAGCACTGATCTGGGAACTGGCCACCTGACAAAACAGGGCCTTATGTTTTTCCCATGCCGCCTGATCGTTTTTCAGCGCATTGGCTGTATCTACAACAATTTGTGAATCTTCATCCTCGTAATCCGCATTAGCCTCCAGCCAGTCTTCCGACTGTACCTGCTTCAGCGCCGCCGCCAGCGTCTGTTGTAGCGCCTGCTCCGTTTGCTTGCGCTGCCTCTCAAGACATCGCGTTCCGGCGGCATAATCCGCACTCTTCGCACATATCTTTGCTGCCTCTCCATAAATGATGGACGAGGCAGCAACGCAGGTGGTCGGTAGCAACAGAAAGGGCAGAAAAAAAATTAACTTATAACCCATTGATATATTGCAACCTTTTTAAGTTTCTTCCGTGCGAGTTCATCTGAGCGCGATCTGTTTTCAGATATAAACGCACCGATTTCAGATCGTCGAGTAAAATCAACCGGGCAAATTCACCTGCTGACTCACATCCCTGATACAAACTATCGATGTATATATCTTTTAATCTGACACGCATCTTTTCCCAGCTTATGGCAGACATCATTCTCGCTTTGCGTCCATTAAAGATCCTTTTCGCCTCGAAATATAAAATTGTATAGCAATTTCAAACAGTCTTATCTGTTGTTGGTGCGTAATCTCGCCGAAAATCGGCCCATAAAATTTCACGAAACTGGCAGCCTCTCGTCCTTTCAGAAAAGCGGCTTTAGATGCCAGAATGGCCTTGTATTCTTCTATCCCCGCTTGTCTTAGTGTCGCAAAAATCTCACCAGCGCTTCGATTTCCCATATCGTAGCCACGTCCAAGCGTAACGCCAGAAGCAGCAGAATGAGGCCAGTGTAAGATGCGTGAGAACCAGGGATAAGGGTGCGGACGGAAAGGATCGGTGGCTGTAATATAATCCGTCCCTTCATTGTCAAAAGTAAATTGCGCTTCCCGTACATGTAGCGGCCCGGAAGTAATCCGTGGGCGCCACTCGGGTTGACTGGCATTTTTTAATGCTTCAATGAACCATTGATCAAATGGCTGTACCAGGCCTGATCGGGACAGTGTTAACAGACGTTGATACCAGATAATGGCTTCTTTGGTTTCGTTGTTGCATATGCCGTCCACTTTTAAGGAACGCCCTGTCGCTGTCTGATAGCCGGCTTTCATCATCAATTCTTGTAGCGCTTTTACGTCATCAGCATAATTTACGCCGCAAACGCCTACCGATGATTGCAAGCGCAGCACGCGTGGCTCATGAAAATTCCTTTTCATATACCTCAATACCTTTTGTCAGTTCGTAAGGGTTTCCATTTTTTGTCGACACGGCAGAGAAGTGGCGAATGCCTCAGGCGTGACGCGTCAAAGAAACCAGAGCTGAAATCGTATTAAAGAGGCCCTCCATAAAACCGTAAGCGGCCAAAGGTTATTGCTTTTCACTCCCACATTCAGACTCTGTTCCAGGGAATACCTGAATAAAGTCTTCACCCGCTTAATTCGTTAATCTTATTTAGCTTCGATTTTCCCGCGCGAACGCGATTCTGTGACATATTTCATTGAAAATAGTTATGAAACATCCCACATACTTTCCGCTCTGCTTATATATTGCCTCAGCATTTTTTGCTGCATGGCTAACAAATCGCGCCATAAACCGTTCATAAGTTCGCCACAGGGCCAGAAATTTTGCATTAAGCGGATAAAACATAAGCGCTGGATGTTACAAAATATCAAGACGATTATTCTGCGAGTGGCGGCGTAGCATAAATTTCCGTGCTGAAAACATGCCCATGAGGTTTTTTTAATCTTTGTTTGCCGTTTCTCAACCCGGTTGTAAATCCCGGATAGCTGTATTGACGTTTGCGTGTTCTGTTGACAGATTGTAGGGCGTGAGGGTCATTTTACGGACAATCTGTACTGCAACTCAGTCTCCCTTGCGAAAGGAATCCCCAGCCTCACACTTAACGATCGGACCGGGCAAAAAATAAAAAAGGTCTGACGGAAAACACAACACCTATCACATTGGAGCAGAAGAATGAGTATTTCCTTGAAGAAGTCAGGGATGCTGAAGTTTGGTCTGAGCCTGGTGGCTATGACCGTCGCCGCAAGCGTACAAGCCAAAACCCTGGTTTACTGTTCAGAAGGCTCGCCGGAAGGCTTTAACCCACAGCTCTTCACCTCTGGTACTACCTACGACGCAAGCTCTGTGCCTATTTACAACCGTCTGGTTGAATTTAAAACCGGCACTACGGAAATTATTCCGGGCCTCGCGGAGAAATGGGACGTCAGCGAAGATGGTAAAACCTATACTTTCCATCTGCGTAAAGGCGTGAAATGGCAGGACAATAAAGATTTCAAACCGACGCGCGAATTTAACGCCGATGACGTCGTGTTCTCGTTTGATCGTCAGAAAAACGATCAAAACCCGTACCACAAAGTCTCTGGCGGCAGCTACGAATATTTCGAAGGCATGGGCCTGCCGACGCTGATTAGCGAAGTGAAAAAAGTCGATGACAATACCGTCCAGTTCGTGCTGACGCGCCCGGAAGCGCCGTTCCTGGCCGATATGGCGATGGACTTCGCGTCGATTCTTTCCAAAGAATATGCAGACAACATGCTGAAAGCCGGTACGCCGGAGAAAGTTGACCTGAACCCGATCGGCACCGGTCCGTTCCAGCTTCAGCAATACCAGAAAGATTCCCGCATTCTGTATAAAGCGTTCCCGGGCTTCTGGGGCACCAAACCGAAGATTGACCGTCTGGTCTTCTCCATTACGCCGGATGCGTCCGTTCGTTATGCCAAACTGCAGAAAAACGAGTGCCAGGTGATGCCGTACCCGAACCCGGCGGACATCGCGCGCATGAAGCAGGACAAGAGCATCAACCTGATGGAGCAGGCGGGCCTGAACGTTGGCTATCTCTCCTTCAACACCGAGAAGAAGCCGTTTGACGACGTGAAAGTGCGTCAGGCGCTGACCTACGCGGTGAACAAAGACGCCATCATCAAAGCGGTTTACCAGGGTGCCGGTGTTGCCGCGAAAAACCTGATCCCGCCGACCATGTGGGGCTATAACGACGACGTGAAGGATTACACCTATGACGTCGAGAAAGCCAAAGCGCTGCTGAAAGAAGCGGGCCAGGATAAGGGCTTCACCGTTGAGCTGTGGGCGATGCCGGTACAGCGTCCGTATAACCCCAACGCGCGCCGTATGGCCGAGATGATCCAGGCTGACTGGGCGAAAATCGGCGTTCAGGCGAAAATCGTGACCTACGAGTGGGGCGAGTACCTGAAGCGCGCCAAAGCAGGCGAACACCAGGCGGTGATGATGGGCTGGACCGGCGACAACGGGGATCCGGATAACTTCTTCGCTACCCTGTTTAGCTGCGACGCCGCGAAAGATGGCTCCAACTATTCCCGTTGGTGCTACAAGCCGTTTGAAGATCTGATCCAACCGGCGCGCGCGACCGATGACCACAACAAACGTATCGAGCTTTACAAACAGGCTCAGGTCGTGATGCACGATCAGGCGCCGGCGCTTATCGTCGCGCACTCCACCGTGTATGAGCCGGTGCGTAAAGAAGTCAAAGGCTACGTGGTCGATCCGCTGGGCAAACACCATTTCGAAAACGTCTCCGTTGAATAATTAAAACCGTCAGGGGCGCGCGAGCGCCCCGTGTCCGGCGACGCTGCGCTTATATCGGTCTACACTTGCAGACCGGGTAAGCGCAGCACACCCGGCAGCAGTGCTTTATTCCCTCGCTGAAAGGAGAGGGAATGAGATTTGTGAGCAATACAGACCACATCCCCTGGTTGTGCGTCATTACAGAGAATCCGGGTTATGTTGCAGTTCATCCTCCGACGTCTGGGGCTTGTTATCCCGACGTTTATCGGTATTACCCTTCTCACTTTTGCCTTCGTCCATATGATCCCCGGCGACCCGGTGATGATCATGGCGGGCGAACGTGGTATTTCCCCTGAGCGTCACGCGCAGCTGCTGGCCGAGCTGGGCCTCGATAAGCCGCTCTGGGAACAGTATCTCCACTATATCTGGGGTGTGCTGCATGGTGATTTAGGCCTGTCGCTTAAAAGCCGCCTCCCGGTGTGGGACGAGTTCGTGCCGCGCTTTAAAGCGACGCTGGAGCTTGGCGTCTGCGCGATGATTTTCGCGGTTGCCGTGGGCATTCCGGTGGGCGTGCTGGCCGCCGTTAAACGTGGCTCTATCTTCGATCACACGGCGGTAGGCCTGGCGCTGACCGGCTACTCCATGCCTATTTTCTGGTGGGGCATGATGCTGATCATGCTGGTGTCGGTGCAGCTAAACCTGACGCCGGTCTCCGGGCGCGTCAGCGATATGGTGTTCCTTGACGATACCAACCCGCTGACCGGCTTTATGCTTATCGACACCGCCATCTGGGGCGAAGAGGGCAACTTTATCGACGCGCTGGCGCATATGATCCTGCCCGCCGTAGTGCTCGGCACCATTCCGCTGGCGGTGATCGTGCGTATGACCCGCTCGGCGATGCTGGAAGTGCTCGGCGAGGATTACATCCGCACCGCGCGCGCCAAGGGCCTGACCCGTATGCGCGTCATCATCATTCACGCGCTGCGTAACGCCATGCTGCCGGTCGTGACGGTGATTGGACTTCAGGTAGGCACGCTGCTCGCGGGCGCTATCCTGACCGAAACCATCTTCTCCTGGCCGGGCCTCGGCCGCTGGCTCATCGACGCGCTCCAGCGCCGCGATTATCCGGTGGTGCAGGGCGGCGTGCTGCTGGTGGCGACGATGATTATTCTCGTCAACCTGCTGGTCGATCTGCTCTATGGCGTGGTGAACCCGCGTATTCGTCATAAGAAATAAGGGGCCATCATGACGCAAATGACTGAAAACAAAGTGGTGGCCGCACCGGTGCCGATGACGCCGATGCAGGAATTCTGGCACTACTTCAAACGGAACAAGGGCGCGGTCGTCGGGCTGGTGTATGTCGTCATCATGATCCTGATAGCCGTCTTCGCCAACTTTATCGCGCCGCACAACCCGGCAGAACAGTTCCGCGATGCGCTGCTGGCCCCGCCGGTCTGGCAGGATGGCGGCAGCTGGGCGCATATTCTCGGCACCGATGACGTAGGCCGCGATGTGATGTCGCGCCTGATGTACGGCGCGCGCCTGTCGCTGCTGGTCGGCTGTCTGGTGGTGGTGCTGTCGCTGGTGATGGGCATTGTGCTCGGCCTGGTGGCGGGCTATTTCGGCGGCATCGTCGATACCATCATCATGCGTATCGTCGATATCATGCTGGCGCTGCCGAGCCTGCTGCTGGCGCTGGTGCTGGTGGCGATTTTCGGCCCGTCTATTGTTAACGCCTCGCTGGCGCTGACCTTTGTGGCGCTGCCGCACTACGTGCGCTTAACGCGCGCGGCGGTGCTGGTGGAAGTGAGCCGCGATTACGTGACCGCCTCTCGCGTGGCGGGCGCCGGCGCGATGCGCCAGATGTTCGTGAACATCTTCCCTAACTGCCTTGCGCCGCTGATTGTCCAGGCGTCGCTCGGTTTCTCGAATGCCATTCTCGATATGGCCGCACTGGGCTTTCTCGGCATGGGTGCGCAGCCGCCGACACCGGAGTGGGGCACCATGCTCTCCGACGTGTTGCAGTTCGCGCAAAGTGCCTGGTGGGTCGTGACCTTCCCTGGTCTCGCTATCCTGCTGACGGTGCTGGCATTTAACCTGATGGGTGACGGCCTGCGTGACGCGCTCGACCCCAAACTCAAGCAGTAAAGAGGCACGAGATGGCGTTACTGAATGTAGATAAATTATCGGTGCACTTTGGCGACGAAGGCACCCCGTTCCGCGCCGTAGACCGCGTGAGCTACAGCGTGAATCAGGGCGAAGTGGTCGGCATCGTGGGTGAATCGGGTTCCGGTAAATCGGTCAGCTCGCTGGCGATTATGGGCCTTATCGATTTCCCTGGCCGCGTGATGGCGGACAAACTGGAATTTAACGGCCAGGATTTACAGCGTATTTCTGAGAAAGAGCGCCGGAACCTGGTGGGCGCCGAAGTGGCGATGATCTTCCAGGATCCGATGACCAGCCTGAACCCCTGCTACACCGTGGGTTTCCAGATTATGGAGGCTATCAAAGTGCACCAGGGCGGCAATAAAAAGACCCGCCGCCAGCGCGCGATTGATCTGCTAAACCAGGTTGGTATCCCGGACCCTGCGTCACGTCTGGATGTCTATCCGCACCAGCTTTCCGGCGGGATGAGCCAGCGCGTGATGATAGCCATGGCTATCGCCTGTCGTCCGAAGCTGCTGATAGCCGATGAACCGACCACCGCGCTGGATGTGACCATCCAGGCGCAGATCATTGAACTGCTGCTGGAGCTTCAGCAAAAAGAGAACATGGCGCTGATCCTTATCACCCATGACCTCGCGCTGGTGGCCGAAGCGGCGCACAAAATCATCGTGATGTACGCAGGCCAGGTGGTGGAAACCGGCGAGGCGCGGGATATCTTCCGCGCGCCGCGTCACCCGTATACCCAGGCGCTGCTGCGCGCCCTGCCGGAATTCGCGCAGGATAAGGCGCGTCTGGCGTCGCTGCCGGGCGTGGTGCCGGGGAAATATGACCGCCCGACGGGCTGTCTGCTCAACCCGCGCTGCCCCTACGCGACTGAACGCTGCCGCGTGGAAGAACCGGCGTTAAACCTGGTGGACAATGGCCGCCAGTCGAAATGCCACTACCCCCTCGATGATGCCGGGAGGCCAACCAATTATGAGCACGCATGAGGCCACTCTGCAGCAACCGCTGTTGCAGGCTATCGACCTGAAAAAACATTACCCGGTGAAGAAGGGGCTCTTCGCGCCGGAGCGTCTGGTGAAAGCGCTGGATGGCGTGTCGTTTACGCTTGAGCGCGGTAAAACGCTGGCGGTGGTGGGCGAGTCCGGCTGTGGGAAATCCACGCTGGGCCGTCTGCTCACCATGATTGAAACGCCGACCGGCGGCGAGCTGTACTACCAGGGGCAGGATCTGCTGAAACCGGACGAAACGGCGGAGAAACTGCGCCGCCAGAAAATCCAGATCGTGTTCCAGAACCCGTACGGCTCGCTGAACCCGCGCAAAAAAGTGGGGCAAATCCTTGAGGAGCCGCTGCTTATCAATACCCGTCTCAGTAAAGAGGCGCGCCGCGAGAAAGCGCTGGCGATGATGGCGAAAGTGGGGTTGAAAACCGAGCATTACGATCGCTACCCGCATATGTTCTCCGGCGGTCAGCGCCAGCGTATCGCCATCGCGCGCGGGCTGATGCTCGACCCGGATGTGGTGATCGCCGATGAACCGGTCTCGGCGCTGGATGTATCAGTGCGCGCGCAGGTGCTGAACCTGATGATGGATTTGCAGCAGGATCTGGGGCTGTCGTATGTGTTTATCTCCCACGATTTGTCGGTGGTGGAGCATATCGCCGATGAAGTGATGGTGATGTATCTCGGCCGCTGCGTGGAGAAGGGCACCAAAGACCAGATTTTCTCGAACCCGCGTCATCCGTATACCCAGGCGCTGCTCTCCGCGACGCCGCGCCTGAATCCGGACGACCGCCGCGAGCGAATTAAGCTCACCGGCGAACTGCCGAGCCCGCTGAACCCGCCGCCGGGGTGCGCCTTTAGCGCCCGCTGCCGTCGCCGTTTTGGCCCGTGTACGCAGATCCAGCCGCAGTTGAAGGAATATAATGGCCAGCTGGTCGCCTGTTTCGCCGTCGATCAGGATGAAACCGGCGAGCCGCGCATTCCTTAACGGTGAAGCAAAACGTAAAAAGCCGACGCAGAGCGTCGGCTTTTTTATGGGCGTTACGGTGCAAGGCCGGTGGATGCGCTGCGCTTATCCACCCTACGAAACACGGGCCCGCCTGTGTAGGGCGGGTAAGCTTGCGCACCCGCCGTAGCGGGGTGGTTGGTGGATGCGCTGCGCTTATCCACCCTGCGAATAATGCAGGCGGCCTGACACCTTATTGCGGATAAGGTACCCAGTCGCCGCCGCTTAAGCGCACCCACGGTTTGCCCTGATACTGCACCACCACGGCGTTGGCGTTCTCGGAAACCGGCGCGCTCTGCGGCAGGTTACTGGTCAGCCCCTGCCAGTCCACGTTATCGGCCACGAAGTCTTTGCCATCGAGTACTCTCACCACAAGCTCGGAAATCGCGAGGAAGCTGCTCGGCTGGTCTATCTCCAGCGCTGAACCCTGATGCGGCGCTTTCATGCCGATAAACTTAATGCCCACCGGCACATGGGTGATAGCCGGGCTCGGGATATCGCTCAGGCCAGACACCTGCATCTTATCGCCCTGCAGCGCCGCGCCGTGCTCCGGTACCACCACCACCATCACTTTGCGGTTCTCTTTCTCAAGCTGCGTCAGGAACGCATCCAGCTCATCAAACAGCTTCTGCGCGCGCGCTTTGTAATCGGCGGTTTTGCTGTTGCCCGGATAGTGGTTACCGTCATGCAGTGGCAGCAGGTTAAAGAATGTGGCGCTGCGATCGCCGCTGCCCTCGCTCTTCACGGTTTGCTGCCAGCGGTTCAGCACCGCCGTATCGTCATACACCGGCGAGCCGTCAAACGACAACAGATTCACCGGCAGGCCGGATTGATCCATCAACGGCTCCTGCATATTGCCGTTTTCGCGTACTTCCTTCAGGAAGTTACCGAACTCGCCGTTATGGTCCATCATCAGGTGGCGCTTAAAGCCCAGTTTCGCCAGGTTATCGAACAGGTAGCACTGCTCGCCTGCGGGTTGGTAGAGATTTTTATGCGACGGCTGCCCGCAGCTCGCGCGCAGCAGGCGGATAGCGGCCGGGCCGCTGTATGACGTGCCGGAGTTAAAATTCTTAAACACGATGTCGAAATGCGACCAGAGCGGATGCGACATCAAACCTGTGGCCTCCACGTCAGACCAAGCCAGCGAACAGATGTTGATAACCAGCAGATCGAACGGCTGCGCATCTGCCGGCAGGCTCGCCGGGAAGGTTGTCTGGCGTTTGGATTCGCTGGTGTAAAAGCTGTTCAGCCAGTCGTTAATGCTCTGGTTGCTCGCAGGCGCGGTTTGCAGCGGAATATCGCCCGCCACCACCGTACCCCCTGCGTTCGCGACGGTCGGTGCCGCGCCGCCACCGGTCGTGGTGACCGTCGCCGCCGTGGTATTCCCGGCAGGCCACAGCGAGACGACCGGGCCGGTTACGGTCAGCACGTTAAGCCAGACCATAATCGCCACCACAAATACCGTTACCCGCACCCACTGTGAGAGGAACATCCAGGCGACCAGCAGCACAAAGGCGGCGCCAATCATCTGCCAGTTAATAAAGCGTGCCACGAGATCCAGCACATAACTGGTGCTAAATCCCGCCACCTGCGAGCCCTGACTCATAATGCTCTGCGGGCCAGGCAGCCAGGTATCATGCCAGAACAGGCCGATACCGACAGGAATGGCTATCCAGTGGCGCAGGCGATGCAGGCGCAGGTTCGGAATAGGGAACAGCAGAAACGCCATAAACACCAGGTTGGCGAGCGGGTGGAAATTCAGATAGCCCGTCCAGAGCAGGCCGAATTTCAGCAGAAAATAGTAGTTCCAGCCGGAAAGGCCGCGCCAGTTTTGCCAGCCTGAGCGGGCAAGGGGAGCGGAGTGAACGTGATTAGTCATGTTTTAAATTTGCCTTGACGGTAGAGCGGCGGCGCAACGTACCAGCGGGTTTAACAAATCGTGGGCGAAACAGCAGCGGGCGCAGCGTTTTCATCATGCGACGCTTGCCCACACACAGCGCGTATCCCAGCGGGATAAAAATCAGCGCGCACAGCGCAATAAGCTGAAGAATATCGCTAATCGACATCATAACGCGCGCTCCTGTGCGGTGTCGTTAAGCAGCGTAACGGGCGTCGGCACACGGCGCGTGACCGTTTTGGGCGTGTCGGCAAGCAGCGCGGCCGTTTCCCTTGCCTTACGGGTCATCTCAAGCGGCGCAGTCCATTGTTCCGGGCGCATCGCGCTCATCTGCATGATCTCCGCCGCTATCTGTTTATCTTCATGCCACACCATACGGTTGGAAAACAGCTCGCTTATCGGCAGCGGGAAAATATGGCTCAGCGCAGTGTCGAGATCGGTAATGCGGCAGAACGATAGAAACAGCACCAGCCGGTTTTCGCCGAGCGTTACGATATCACCCATGCGGCCCGGACGGCAGAGCGTCAGCGCCTGCTCAACGCGAATGCCCGGCACCGGGCGCAGCGCGACCAGAATCCCTTTGTTGTCCTGCGGAATTAACACGTTGCTCATCAGCGCGCCGACGGCGTTGCAGAAGATATCCCACGGCTGATAGCCGCGCATTTTCAGCGGCTGCATCGCCTCCAGCAGCATATCCACATCTTCCGGCACAAAGCGGGTGAATTGCTGATTCTGCACGCTTTCAATCAGCGTCAGGCAGCGCGAGAGCGGGGCGTTCCACGGGATCACCATATTCGCGCCGCAGCCCAGCAGCAGCCGTTCGTCGGTGGCGCGCACGCTGGCTTTGTTTTCACGCACGAGGATTTTCAGCGCGCTGCCGCGCTGACGGCGCAGGGCGTGTACATGACGCGCCAGCCCTTCAATCTGGTTATTTTGCGTGAGGGAGAAAATCACCGTCGCGGCCTGCGCCTGACGCGCCTCGTTAAACAGCGAATCGTTGTCCTCAAAGAGCGTCCAGTTTTCCGACAGCGGCGGCGCGCCTTCGAGCACCGCGATATGGCTCAGCACGCGGCGTTCGTCGCTGCGCGCCTGGAATGAGACCTCCTGGCGTGGCACCAGCGACAGGCGGTCATTAATGAATGTCACCGGCAACTGCTGACGCGCGCTCACGCCTTTATCGTTAAACCAGAACGCCACATCATACAGCCAGGCGTCGCCCTGATAGCGCAGCGTGGCAAGCCCGGAGAGCTGCTGATATTCGGTCATCAGCATGGAAGTTTGCTGGTCGGCCTGCGCGCCGGAATTAATAATCAGCAATGTGCAGTGATGTTCCTGCGCCCAGCTTTGGCTTTTTCTTATCCAGGCTTTAATATGAGCGGGCGCTACGCCTTGCCAGGCGTTTTCCGCGCACAGCAGCACAATGAAATAGTTTTCAGGTTCGAAACTGCAAAGCAGATCGTGATGCAGGCGATGAAGCGCATTTTGATTTTTCGGCATGGTAAACAGGCGTACTTCATCCGGGCCTTGCGGTGCAGCCGGCAGCGGCGTAATCACGGCTTCCGGCGCGGCGTCCATCGTAATTACAGCCACTTTGGTTTCGGGGGGTTGCGCAAGCAGCGTCTGGTTGACGAATGTAATGGCATCGCTGTGGCGGTCGCAATTTATCCAGGCTGTTCCGCCTGCGGAAATATGGCGCAGTTCATCCCAGAGCGGGTGATGCTGCCAACTTACTGATTTAGTGTATGATGGTGTTTTTGAGGTGCTCCAGTGGCTTCTGTTTCTATCAGCTGTCCCTCCTGTTCAGCTACTGACGGGGTGGTGCGTAACGGCAAAAGCACCGCCGGACATCAGCGCTATCTCTGCTCTCACTGCCGTAAAACATGGCAACTGCAGTTCACTTACACCGCTTCTCAACCCGGTACGCACCAGAAAATCATTGATATGGCCATGAATGGCGTTGGATGCCGGGCAACCGCCCGCATTATGGGCGTTGGCCTCAACACGATTTTCCGCCATTTAAAAAACTCAGGCCGCAGTCGGTAACCTCGCGCATACAGCCGGGCAGTGACGTCATCGTCTGCGCGGAAATGGACGAACAGTGGGGATACGTCGGGGCTAAATCGCGCCAGCGCTGGCTGTTTTACGCGTATGACAGGCTCCGGAAGACGGTTGTTGCGCACGTATTCGGTGAACGCACTATGGCGACGCTGGGGCGTCTTATGAGCCTGCTGTCACCCTTTGACGTGGTGATATGGATGACGGATGGCTGGCCGCTGTATGAATCCCGCCTGAAGGGAAAGCTGCACGTAATCAGCAAGCGATATACGCAGCGAATTGAGCGGCATAACCTGAATCTGAGGCAGCACCTGGCACGGCTGGGACGGAAGTCGCTGTCGTTCTCAAAATCGGTGGAGCTGCATGACAAAGTCATCGGGCATTATCTGAACATAAAACACTATCAATAAGTTGGAGTCATTACCCCCAGAGCGAATCAATGCCAATTGAAAAAACAAGAGCCATGGCGCCCTCAATATATAAAGAGTATGAGTGTCAGTTTACTAGCGAAAGCCAGGAAATAAACCTAACATTGAAATTAAAGAACATGATCATTAGCATGCAAACCGGGATTGCGTAGATTCACTGTTTTCGTTTGCTGGCTTTAGTGATATTGCTCTAAGGAAAAATAGAATATATGCCTGAGAATGACGCTAAGGCCGCACGCCAGCCCGATCGTGGCTATACCTTCCAGAATGATTTTGAAGCGCTCAGCCGGGTGTTTTCACTTCCAGATCTCGACTACACCGATATATCACAACGTGAACAACTCGCGACGGCAATTGCGCGCTGGCCCTTGCTGGCAGAATTAGCGCGTCGTGACGCAGGAGCGCAAGGATGACCGTTCTGGCATTACAGGGCGTGCGCGGCGGCGTGGGGACAACCTCATTAACGGCGGCGCTCGGTTGGGCGCTGCATCAGCTGGGCGAATCGGTGCTGGCGATTGACGCCTCGCCCGATAACCTGCTGCGCCTCTCTTTTAATATCGATTTCGACCACGCTGACGGCTGGGCGCGCGCGCTGCTGGACGATAAACCCTGGCAGTCCACCGCCTGGCGTTACGCGCCGGGTCTGGACGTGCTGCCGTATGGCGCGCTGCGTCAGACGGAGCGGGAAAACGACGTGACGCCAGCGCTCAGCGCATTCGCGCAGCATCTGCACATGCTCAAGGCGAGCGGCCAGTGGCGCTGGATATTGCTGGATCTGCCGTGCGGCTTTGACGCCGTGACCCGCAGCCTGTTGCAGGTGGCGGACCGCACGCTTTGCGTGGTGCAGCCCGACGCCAACTGTCACGCCCGCTTACATCAGCAGGCGCTGCCGAGCGGCTGCGATCTGCTGGCGAATTTCCGCCTGATTTCAAGCCAGATACAGAACGACATCTGGCAGCTCTGGCTGCAAACGCAGCGTAACCTGGTGCCGGTCGCGGTGCATCGCGACGAGGCGATGATGGAAAGCCTGGCCGCCAAACAGCCGGTGGGGGAATACCGCCCGGATTCGCTGGTGGCCGAAGAGATTGTCACGCTGGCGAACTGGTGCCTGCTGCATTACAGGAGTGAGGGCGCATGATAAGCCTCTCCGCGCTGGTGCTCGCGCCGCCGGTTCGCGCGCGGCTGCGCGAGCGTTATATCACGTATCGCCGCAACGGCGCGCCGCCGTTCAGCGCGGCGCTGGGCTGTTTCTGGCTGACGCTCGCCTGGCTCTTTTTGCCGCTGGAAAACCCGCGCTGGCAGGCGATCCGCGCGCAGCACGCGCTGCTGTTCCCGCATATTCATCCCGACCGCCCGCGTCCGCTCGATACCGTGCGTTATCTGCTCCAGGCGCTGTGGCTGGTGGCGCTGCGTCCCTGGCGCGCCGTCGGCACGCCGCGCTGGCGGCCTGTTTCGAAACTGCAGGTCTGGCGCGAGCGTTTTAACCTCTGGCTGGAGACGCTCCCGCAACGCTTCAGCGATGAAACCGACCACCTTAACGAGCAAAAAGAGCTCGGCCACATTAACGAACGACTGCGACGCGTCGTGCTGGGCGTGGTGGTTATTTTCTCGCTGGTGCTGGCGCTTATCTGTGTGACGCAGCCGTTCAACCCGCTCTCACAGTTTATTTTCCTGCTGCTGCTCTGGGGCGTGGCGCTGCTGGTGCGCCGTATGCCGGGCCGCTTCTCGGCGCTGATGCTGATTGTGCTGTCGCTGACCGTCTCCTGCCGCTACATCTGGTGGCGCTACACCTCGACGCTGAACTGGAACGATCCGGTCAGCCTGGTGTGTGGTCTGGTGCTGCTGGTGGCGGAAACCTACGCGTGGGTGGTGCTGGTGCTTGGCTACTTCCAGGTGATCTGGCCGCTTAACCGCCAGCCGGTGCCGCTGCCGAAAGATCTTAAAGCGTGGCCTTCCGTCGATATTTTCGTGCCGACCTATAACGAAGATCTGCACGTGGTGAAAAACACCATTTACGCCTCGCTTGGCATCGACTGGCCGAAAGACAAGCTCAAAATCTGGATACTGGATGATGGCAACCGCGAGGAGTTTCGCCGTTTCGCGCAATCCGTTGGCGTGGAGTATGTGGCGCGTCCGACGCACGAGCACGCCAAAGCGGGCAACATTAACAACGCGCTGAAGCTCGCGAAAGGAGAGTTCGTGTCGATTTTCGACTGCGACCACGTCCCGACGCGCTCTTTCCTGCAACTGACGCTCGGCTGGTTCCTGAAAGATAAAAAGCTCGCGATGATGCAGACGCCGCACCACTTCTTCTCGCCGGACCCGTTTGAGCGCAACCTCGGGCGTTTTCGTAAAACGCCGAACGAAGGAACGCTGTTTTACGGGCTGGTGCAGGACGGTAACGACATGTGGGACGCGACCTTTTTCTGCGGCTCGTGCGCTGTGATCCGCCGCGGCCCGCTGGATGAAATCGGCGGCATCGCGGTAGAAACCGTCACCGAAGACGCCCACACATCGCTGCGTCTGCACCGGCGCGGCTACACCTCCGCCTATATGCGTATTCCGCAGGCGGCGGGGCTCGCGACGGAAAGCCTGTCGGCGCATATCGGCCAGCGTATCCGCTGGGCGCGCGGCATGGTGCAGATTTTCCGTCTCGATAACCCGCTCTTTGGTAAAGGGCTTAAGCTCGGCCAGCGGCTGTGCTACGTCAACGCGATGCTGCACTTCCTCTCCGGCGTGCCGCGGCTTATCTTCCTGACCGCGCCGCTGGCGTTCCTGTTGCTGCACGCCTACATCATCTACGCGCCCGCGCTGATGATTGCGCTGTTTGTGCTGCCGCACATGGCGCACGCGAGCCTGACGAACTCCAAAATTCAGGGCAAATATCGCCACTCGTTCTGGAGTGAAATCTACGAAACGGTGCTCGCCTGGTACATTACGCGGCCCACGATGGTGGCGCTGTTCAACCCGCACAAAGGGAAATTCAACGTCACCGCCAAAGGCGGGCTGGTGGAAGAAGAGTACGTGGACTGGGTGATTTCGCGTCCGTATCTGATGCTGGTGTTGATTAACCTGCTTGGCGTGCTGGTCGGCGTCTGGCGTTATTTCTACGGTCCGGCCAATGAAATGCTGACGGTTATCGTGAGTATCGTCTGGGTCTTCTACAACCTGATTATCCTCGGCGGCGCGGTGGCGGTGTCGGTGGAAAGTAAACAGGTGCGCCGCTCCCATCGTGTCGAAATGGTGATGCCGGCGGCGATCGCCCGTGAAGACGGTCACCTCTTCTCCTGTACGGTGCAGGATTACTCCGACGGTGGCCTCGGCATTAAGGTGCACGGCGGGGCGCAGTGGTTACAGGGGCAAAAAGTGAACCTGCTGATGAAACGCGGCGCGCAGGAGTATGTCTTCCCGGCGAAAGTGGTACGCGTCTTCGGCGACGAAATCGGCCTCAACCTCGACGGCCTGACCACGCGCCAGCACATCGATTTTGTACAGTGTACCTTCGCGCGCGCCGACACCTGGGCGCTCTGGCAGGACAGTTTCCCGGAAGACAAACCGCTGGAAAGCATGCTCGATATCCTCAAGCTCGGTTTCAGAGGCTATCGCCACCTGGCGGAATTCGCGCCAGCGTCACTTAAAATTGTCTTTCGCACCCTTACCACGCTGGTTTCCTGGATAGTGTCGTTTATCCCCCGTCGTCCGGAGCGGACGGCGCTGGGGGAGCGTGCGCTCCCGGTTATGGCTCAACAATGATGAATATGCGATGAAAAGAAAACTCTCCTGGATGTGCGCTGTGGCAGTGGGAATGAGCCTGTTGCCCGGTGCCTACGGCGCGCCTGAAGCCACTAACGATCCGAACGCCACCGCCGCACCGACTGCGCCGGTGGTCGCGCCTGCGACTGAAGGCGTCATGACCGCCACGCCTGCGCGCACCGAGGCGTTAACGCCCGCCACGCCGCCTGTCGCGGGCACCGAGCCTGCGCCTGCGACGGAAGGCGCGGTGCTCGGCCAGGTGATGCCGGGTGTGGAAGGCGCCGGTGCGCCCGTGGTTCAGGATGGCGCGCCCGCGCGCGACGTTACGCTGAGTTTCGCCAGCATCGCGCCGCCGCCAGGCAGCATGGTTCTGAAAGGCACCCGCCCGGACGGTTTTGTCGAGTTCGGGATGCGCAGCGATGAAATTATCTCGAAAGCCACTCTGAACCTGACCTACACCCCGTCGCCGTCGCTGCTGCCGGTACAGTCGCAGCTAAAGGTTTACCTGAACGATGAGCTGATGGACGTGCTGCCGGTGACCAAAGAGCAGCTCGGCAAGAAAACCACCGCCCAGGTGCCTATCGATCCGCTGTACGTCAGCGATTTCAACCGCGTGCGTCTGGAGTTTGTCGGCCACTATCGCGACGTCTGCGAAAACCAGGCCAGCAACACGCTGTGGATGGATATCGGACGCAACAGCGCCCTGAATCTCACCTTCCAGACGCTGCAATTGCAAAACGATCTGTCGCACTTCCCGGTGCCGTTCTTTGATTCGCGCGATAACCGTCCGCTGGAGCTGCCGATGGTCTTCGCCGCCGCGCCGGATCTCGCGACCCAGCAGGCCGCGAGTATTGTCTCCTCGTGGTTTGGCTCCCGCTCCGGCTGGCGCGGTCAGCGCTTCCCGGTGCTCTATAACCAGCTCCCCACGCGCCATGCGATCGTCTTCGCCACGAATGATAATCGCCCGGACTTTCTGCGCGACCTGCCGCCAGCGAAAGGCCCGATGGTACGCATGATGAGCCATCCGCAAAGCCCGTGGGTGAAACTGCTGGTGATTGAAGGACGCGACGATAAAGATTTACTCCAGGCCGCTAAAGGCATCGCGCAGGGCAGTCTGCTGTTCCGTGGCGACAGCGTCGAAGTGGGCGAGGTCAAACCGCTGCTGGCCCGCCAGCCTTACGATGCGCCGAACTGGGTGCGTACCGATCGCGCCGTGACGTTTGGCGAGCTGAAAGGCTATGAAGAGCAGTTACAGGCGACCGGCCTTGAGCCGAGCCCGATTTCGCTGACGCTTAACCTGCCGCCGGATCTCTATCTGCTGCGCAGCAACGGCATCGATATGCGTCTGAATTATCGTTATACGTCGCCCGCCACGCGCGATAACTCGCGCATGGATATCAGCCTGAACAACCAGTTCCTGCAATCTTTCAACCTGCTGCCGAAAGATGAAACCAACCGTCTGCTGCTGCGTCTGCCGCTGTTGCAGGGGCTGCTGGACGGCAAAACCGAAGTGACACTGCCGACGCTGCGCCTCGGCGCGGCGAACCAGCTGCGGTTTGATTTCAACTATACCAACCCGCTGCCGGGCGGCACGCTGGACAACTGCGTGACCTTCCAGACGGTGCCGAACCGCGTAGTGATAGGCGATGATTCCACGCTGGATTTCTCCAACTATCATCACTTTATCGCGATGCCGGATCTGCGCTCTTTCGCCAACGCGGGTTTCCCGTTCAGCCGGATGGCGGATCTCTCCGATACGCTTATCGTGATGCCGAAACAGCCGAACCCGGCGCAGCTCACGACGCTTTTGGACACCGCAGGCACTATCGGCGCGCAGACCGGTTTCCCGGCCGTTAACCTCACCATCACCAACGAGGGCGGCGACATGCAGAATAAAGACGCCGACATTCTGGTGATCGGTACGCTGCCCGCGTCGCTGAAAGATGAAAAACGCATCGATATGCTGGTGAACGCCACGCAAAGCTGGGTGAAAACCCCGACGCGCGACGTGACGCTTATCGATACCGACGACCGCGACCGTCAGCCGCAGGTGCAAACGGAAATCACCTCTTCCGGGCCGATGGCCGCAGTCGTGGGCTTCCAGTCGCCGTATCACGATCAGCGCAGCGTCGTGGCGCTGCTGGCCGACAGCCCGCGCGGTTATGAGCTGCTCAACGACGCGCTCAACGATAGCGGTAAACGTGCCGCGATGTATGGCTCGGTCTCGATTATTCGTGAATCGGGCGTGAACAGCCTGCGCGTGGGTGATGTTTACTACGTGGGCCACCTGCCGTGGTTCGATCGTATCTGGTACGCGCTGGCGAACCACCCGATTCTGCTGGCGATTTTCGCGGCTATCAGCGTCGTGCTGCTGGCGTGGGTGCTGTGGCGTCTGTTGCGTATCCTGAGCCGCCGCCGTCTTGATCCGGGCAACCATGAGTAACGCGCCATGAAGAATCTGTGCAGATGGCTTGCGGCGGGGCTGCTGCTGGCGACCGTTTCAGCCCATGCCGCCTGTGGCTGGGCTGACTGGGACCGCTTTAAAGGCGGCTATATCAGCGAAGAAGGACGCGTGATTGACCCAAGCGATCCGCGCAAAATCACGACGTCCGAAGGGCAGAGCTACGCGCTGTTCTTTGCCCTTGCGGCCAACGACCGCGAGGCGTTCGATAACATTCTTCAGTGGACGGAAAATAACCTTGCGCAAGGCTCGCTGAAAAACACGCTGCCCGCCTGGCTGTGGGGCATGAAAGGGCCGGACGAATGGACGGTGCTCGACACCAATTCCGCTTCCGACGCCGATCTGTGGATAGCCTGGAGCCTGCTTGAAGCGGGACGCTTGTGGAAAGAGCCGCGCTACAGCGACACCGGCAAAGCGCTGCTGGACCGCATCGCCAAAGAAGAAGTGGTGAACGTGCCCGCGCTTGGCGACATGCTGCTGCCGGGTAAAGTGAGCTTTGCCGAGCCGACGCTCTGGCGCTTTAACCCGAGCTATATGCCGCCGCAGCTGGCGCGCTATTTCACCCGTTACGGCAAACCCTGGACGACCATCCGCGATACCAACCTGCGCCTGCTGCTGGAAACGGCCCCGCAGGGCTTTTCGCCGGACTGGGTGAGCTATGAGGCGAAGAAAGGCTGGGTGATGAAACCTGCGGCACCGCAAAAACCGCTGATTGGCAGCTACGACGCCATTCGCGTTTATCTGTGGGTCGGCATGATGAACCCGGCGGATGAACAGCAGGCGCCACTGCTCAAAAAACTCAGCCCGATGGAAACCGCCACAATCAAAGCGGGCGTGCCGCCGGAAAAAGTCCGTGTTATCGACGGTAAAACCCAGGGTAACGGGCCGGTGGGCTTCTCCGCCGCGCTGCTGCCGTTCCTGCAAAACCGCGATATCCAGGCGCTGCAACGCCAGCGCGTGGCGGACAACTATCCGCAGCAGGACGCCTACTTTAGCTATGTATTAACCCTGTTTGGCCAGGGATGGGATGAACACCGTTTCCGCTTCACCGTTGACGGTGAGCTGCAACCCGCCTGGGGAGAGTCATGCACAAGTTCGCGTTAAGTATCACCGCGCTGGCGCTCGGCGTCGCCCTCAGCGGGCCGGCGCAGGCGCAGACGGATATCCGACAGCAGTTGCTCGAACAGGTGCGGCTTGGCGAAACGGCCAAACGAGACGATCTGGTGCGCCAGTCGCTCTACCGTCTGGAGCTGATGAACCCGGACGATCCCGATTTTATCGCCGCTAAAATGCGTTATCTGCTGCGTCAGGGCGATAACGCGGGCGCGCAGCAGCAGTTTGCGCGCTTGGGCAAGCTCGCTCCGCAATCCTCAGCGTACCAACAGGCGCGTATCACGCTTGCGCTGGCCTCGCCGGAAGGGCGTCAGCAACTGCAACAGGCGCGTCTGCTCGGCACGACAGGGCATACGCAGGAAGCGCTGGCGGCGTATCAGAAGCTGTTTAACGGCGCGCCGCCGGATGGCGATCTGGCCGTTGAATACTGGGCGCTGGTCGCAAAAGATCCGGCGCGGCGTGACGAGGCTATCCGCCAGATGCAGGCGCTAAACGACCGCGCGCCGGGCAATGACCAGCTACGCACGCAGCTTGCGCTACAGCTCTTTTCCGCCAACCGCCAGCAGGAAGGTTTCAGCGTGCTTGAGCAGATGGCGAAATCGGGCGGCGGGCGTGAAACGGCGGCAGACCTCTGGTATCAGCAGATTCAGGGTATGCCCGCAAGCGACGACAGTGTCGCCGCGCTGGAGCGTTTCTTACAGGTGTTCAGCAGCGGTGATACCGCCGATAAAGCCAAAGGGCTGCTCGCTGAACAGCAAACTAAACTCGCCGATCCGGCTTACCGCGCCAGAATGCAGGGCATCGCGCGGGTGGAAGAGGGCCAGGGCGCCAAAGCCGTTTCGGAACTGACCAGCGCCGTAAAAGCGAACCCGAATGACAGCGAAGCGCTGGGCGCGCTGGCGCAGGCGTATTCTCAGCAGGGCAACCGCGCGCGCGCCGTGCCGCTGCTGGAGCAGGCGCTCAAACAGGATCCGAACAGCCCTAACAGCGGTCGCTGGCAGAGCCTGTTACAGGTGAACCGCTACTGGCTGTTGATACAGCAGGGCGACGCGGCGCTGAAAGCCAACAATCTGGCGCTGGCGCAGCAGAAATATCAGCAGGCCGCGACGGTGGATAACACCGACAGCTACGCGGTCCTTGGCCTGGGCGATGTCGCCGTGGCGAAGAAAGACGACGCGGCGGCCGAGCGCTATTACCGGCAGGCGCTGCGCATGGATAACACCAACAGCAACGCGGTGCGCGGGCTTGCGAATCTCTATCGTCGTCAGTCGCCGGAGCGCGCCGAAGCGTTTATCGCCACGCTCTCCGCCAGCCAGCGGCGCAGCATTGACGATATCGAACGCAGCATGACGAACGATCGCCTTGAGCAGCAGGCCGCCGCGCTGGAAGCCGAAGGGCGCTTCGCCGACGCCGCCGCGGTGCAGCGTCAGCGTCTGGCGCTCGACCCGGACAGCGTCTGGATAACCTACCGGCTGGCAAGCGATCTGGCTTCTGCCGGCCAGCGCCGCGACGCCGATACCGTGATGGGGCAACTGGCGCAGCGTAAGCCGGGCGACCCGGAGCAAGTGTACGCTTACGGGCTTTATCTCTCCGGCAGCGATCGTCAGCGCGCCGCGCTAAGCCACCTCAATACGCTGGCGCGCGACAAATGGACGCCGAATATTCTTGAGCTGTCGCAGCGTTTACAGACCAATGAACTGATGGAGACGGCCAACCGCCTGCGCGACAGCGGGCAGGAGGCGCAGGCCATTGCGCTGTTACGCCAGCAGCCGCCTTCAGACCGTATCGATTTAACGCTGGCCGACTGGGCGCAGCAGCGCGGCGATAACGCCACGGCGCGCGCGCAGTATCAGACGGTATTAACGCGCTCGCCCGCCAGCGAAGAGGCGCGGCTGGGGCTTGCGGAAGTGCTGATCGCGCAGGGTGATAACGCGGCGGCGCGTGAGCAACTCGCGGCGCTGCAAACGCCTGCCGCAGGCGGCGAACCTCGCTCGCCGGGCACGCAGCGGCGCATTGCCAATGCCGAGGCGGCGCTTGGCGACACGGCGCGTGCGCAGCAGGCTTTCGCCGTGCTTGCCGCTACCGCGAAAACGCAGCCGCCATCGCAGGAAAGCGCGCTGGTGCTGCGCGACGCGGCGCGCTTTCAGCGTCAGAACGGGCAGCCGCAGCAGGCGTTGCAGACCTATCGTGACGCGATGGTCGCCTCCGGCATCACCCCGACGCGCCCTGGCGATAACGACGCTTTCACGCGGCTTACCCGCAACGACGCCAGCGACGACTGGCTGAAGCGCAGCGTGCGCGGCGATGCGGCGGATCTCTATCGCCAGCAGGATTTAAACGTCACGCTCCAGCACGACTACTGGGGCTCCAGCGGTACGCCGGGGTATTCGGATCTGAAAGCGAATACCACGATGTTGCAGGTGGATGCGCCGCTGCGCGACGGGCGGCTGTTCCTGCGTACCGACGCGGTGAACATGAATCCGGGCAGCTTTAGCGGCAACAGTTATAGCGAAACCTGGGGCACCTGCGCCGAAACGCCCTGTTCCGGCAACGCGAAACAGCGCGCCTCCGGCGTGAGCGTAGCGGCGGGCTGGCGCAACGACACCTGGGATATGGATATCGGCACCACGCCGATAGGCTTTGATGTTGTCGATGTGGTGGGCGGCTTAAGCTACAGCAGCGATCTGGGGCCGATTGGCTACACGCTGAACGCGCATCGACGTCCGATTTCGAGCTCAATGCTGGCTTTCGGCGGGCAGCGCGACGCGCCGTCCAACACCGGCACGACGTGGGGCGGCGTGCGCGCCACTGGCGGCGGGGCGAGCCTCAGCTACGATCGCGGCGAGGCGCACGGCGTCTGGGCCAGTCTTAACGCCGATCAGCTCACCGGTAAAAATGTCGCTGATAACTGGCGGGTGCGCTGGATGAGCGGCTATTACTACAAGCTGATTAACGAAAATAATCAGCGCCTCACCATTGGGCTCAACAACATGGTGTGGCACTATGAGAAAGATTTGAGCGGTTATTCTTTAGGCCAGGGCGGCTACTACAGCCCGCAGGAGTACGTCTCTTTCGCGGTGCCGGTCGCCTGGCGGATGAGAACGGAAAACTGGTCGTGGGAGCTTGGGGCGTCAGGCTCGTGGTCGCACTCCCGCACGAAGACCGAGCGCCGCTATCCGCTGTCGGGGCTTATCCCGACGCCTGTGATAAACGCGCAAAATCCGGCGTTAAGCCGTTACGCCGACAAGGACGCGCTGGAAGAAGGCAGCAGCAGCAGCGGCTGGGGTTATACCGCCAACGCGCTGATTGAAAGACGCATTACTTCAAACTGGTCGGTGGGTGCCGCCATTGATATTCAGCAGGCGAAGGATTATACGCCGAGCAATTTCTCGCTGTTTATCCGCTACTCGCAGGGCGGCTGGCAGGGCGATATGGATATGCCGCCGCAGACGCTGACGCCTTACGCCGACCGGTAACAAGATTAATGCGCGTTCGGCCCGCCCGCGCGGTTAAATTCCACAACAATGCAGTATACTCCCGCCCGCAATGATAATTATGAGTGATTATCATGCGGGCAGTGGCATCAGTGGAGAATCAAGTTGCGAGTCAGTCGTTCCCTCACGATAAAACAGATGGCGATGGTTTCGGCCGTTTCCGTCTTTTTTCTTTTTATTTTCAGCGTCGTTTTGCTGTTTCATTTCGTGCAGTCGCATCGCTACCACACCGCCATGCAGATGGAGAGCATCGCCCGCTCGGTGCGCCAGCCGCTCTCTGCGGCCATTCTGAAAGCCAATATTCCGGAAGCGGAGGCGATCCTTCGCGAAATTAAACCCGCCGGCGTGATTAGCCGTGCGGATGTCGTGTTGCCTAATCAGTTCCAGGCGTTGCGCATGCGCTTTACGCCTGAGCGCCCGATTCCGGTGACGCTCGCCCGCGTCTTTGAGCTGCCGGTGCAGATCTCCCTGCCGCTCTATTCGCTGGAGCGGCCCGCCAACCCGCAGCCGCTCGCCTATCTGGTGTTGCAGGCCGACTCCTGGCGGATGTACCGCTTTATCATCAATGCGATTTCGACCCTGCTGACCACCTTCCTGCTGCTGGCGCTGATCCTCTCGGTGGCGATCACCTGGTGCATCAACCGCCTGATCCTGCACCCGCTGCGCGACATCACACGCACGCTGAACGCGCTGGACGCGCATGAACTGGCGCATCATCAGCTCACTATTCCGCGTCTGCATAAGGATGATGAGATCGGTATGCTGGTGCGCACTTATAACCGTAACCAGCAGGCGCTTGCGCAACAGCTCGACGAGGTGCGCACCAGCGGCACCCGTTTCCCGCTCACCGGTTTGCCGAACCAGGCGTTGCTCGTCGCACTGCTTGAGCAGGCCGTCGCGGGCGGCGGTGCCACCGCGTTGCTGTATGTGGCTTGTGAGCCGCTGCGTGATATTGACGAATCGCAGCGCGAGGCGCTCCTGCGCGCGCGCGTTGAGAAGCTGCGCTCGGTACTGACGCCGCGGATGGTGCTGGCGCAGATAAGCCAGGATGATTTCGCGATTATCGCGCACGGCGTAAAAACGCCGGAACACGCGGTGACGCTGACGCAACAGCTGCTGGCGGCCCTTAACGAACCGCCAGAGTCGGACAGCGGCGCCCCAGCGTGCGCGGCAAGCATTGGTGTGGCGATGTTCGATGGCCGCCAGAGCGCCTCGACGCTTTACCAGAGCGCGATTTCCGCCGCGCTGGACGCCCGGCGCAACGGCGTCAATCAGGCGGCGTTTTTCGGCGAATCCCCGGTGAGCGCGCAGGAAAGCGCGATGCAAAATGCGCTGGCGCGCCGCCAGTACGCCGTCTGGCTGCAGCCGCAGGTGGATATGCGCAACGGCAACATTGTGGGTGCCGAAGCGCTGCTGCGCGAGCGCCAGCCGGATGGCGAGTGGACGTTACCGGTAGGGCTTATTGATAACATTGAGTCGAGCGGGCTTATCGTTACCGTGGGCGACTGGGTGCTGGACGAGGCGTGTCAGTTACTGGCGCGCTGGCAGGCGCACGGCATTATGCTGCCGCTGTCGGTGAATGTGTCGTCATTGCAGTTGTTAAAACGCGATCTAGTACAAACGATGCTGCAACGACTGGAACGCTACGCCATTGCGCCCGGCACGCTGATTCTGGAGATGACGGAAAGCCAGCGTATTGACGATACCGAAGCCGCCATCGCCATTCTGCGCCCCCTGCGCGAGGCGGGCGTGCGCATCGCGCTGGACGATTTCGGCATGGGGTATTCGAGCCTTAGCCAGCTACAGAAAATGAAAGCGCTGCCAGTGGACAGCCTCAAAATCGATAAGAGCTTTATTGATAACCTGCCGGACGATGACAGCGTGGTCGCGGCCATCATCAGCATGGCGAAAAAGCTTAACCTTGAACTGGTGGCGGAAGGCATTCAGAACGAGGCACAGCGTGACTGGCTGTTAAACGCGGGCGTGACGGTGGGCCAGGGGTATCTTTTCGGCAAGGCGGCGACGCCTGCGGCGTTTGAAGACGTGTGGCTGACAGCGCCGTGACGTCGCTGCAAAAGGTGTAAGGCATCATGGGCTGACGCGTTTCAGCTCATAAATCTTAACATTTATGTTTCCAATTTGATGCTCTGATATATCTGACATGTTTTACGGGTGTTACTTTTAGCGCTGCAGGCGGGATTTTAACACACAATTCCTGTGGTTATTACCTTCAAGGACACCCCTATGAAACGCTCTCTTTTCAAAAGCCTCTATTTTCAGGTCTTGACTGCAATAGCCATCGGGATATTGCTCGGTCACTTCTACCCGGAGCTTGGCGCACAGATGAAGCCGCTGGGCGACGCCTTCGTGAAGCTGATTAAAATGATTATCGCGCCGGTGATTTTCTGTACCGTCGTGACCGGCATCGCGGGTATGGAAAGCATGAAGGCGGTAGGGCGTACGGGCGCGGTCGCGCTGCTCTATTTCGAAATCGTCAGTACCATTGCGCTGATTATCGGTCTGGTGATTGTGAACCTTGTCCAGCCGGGCGCGGGCATGAACGTTGACCCGGCGACACTCGACGCCAAAGCCGTCGCGGTATACGCCGAGCAGGCGCAGCAGCAGGGCATCGTCGCCTTCCTGATGGATGTTATCCCTTCAAGCGTGATCGGCGCGTTCGCCAGCGGCAACATTCTGCAGGTACTGCTGTTCGCGGTACTGTTTGGGTTTGCGCTGCACCGCCTGGGCCGTAACGGTCAGCTGATTTTCAACGTCATTGAAAGCTTCTCGCAGGTCATTTTCGGCATCATCAATATGATCATGCGTCTCGCGCCCATCGGCGCGTTCGGCGCGATGGCGTTCACCATCGGTAAATATGGCGTCGGCACGCTGGTACAGCTCGGCCAGCTGATCGTCTGCTTCTACATCACCTGTATTCTGTTTGTGGTGGTTGTGCTGGGCAGCATCGCTCGCGCCACCGGCTTTAACATTTTCAAATTCATTCGCTATATCCGTGAAGAGCTGCTGATCGTGCTTGGCACGTCGTCATCGGAATCCGCGCTGCCGCGTATGCTCGATAAAATGGAAAAACTGGGCTGTCGCAAATCGGTGGTGGGGCTGGTTATCCCGACCGGCTACTCGTTTAACCTCGACGGCACCTCCATTTACCTGACGATGGCGGCGGTGTTTATCGCCCAGGCGACCAACAGCCATATGGATATTTTCCATCAGATAACGCTGCTGGTAGTGCTGTTGCTGTCCTCAAAAGGCGCTGCAGGCGTGACGGGAAGCGGATTTATCGTGCTGGCGGCGACCATTTCCGCCGTGGGCCATCTGCCGGTGGCCGGGCTTGCGCTCATTCTTGGTATCGACCGCTTTATGTCGGAAGCGCGCGCGTTAACCAACCTGGTCGGTAACGGCGTGGCGACGATTGTGGTTGCGAAGTGGGTGAAAGAGCTCGATGAAAAACAGCTTAATGACACGCTGAATAACAAGAATTCTGCCGCTAAAACGCAGCAAATCTCCTCCTGATCTCACTCTTTAGCCCGCCGCTGCTTGCTCTGGCGGCGGGTGCCTGCGCATAATTAACGTTTATTTCACTCTATTGCGCGACATTTCCGCTTTTTTGCGGTCTAACGAAAAGTTTAAGCGCTATCTTTGGCGACGGGCCACAGCAGCCTTTTGTCGCCATTTGACTGTTTTTAACCAGGAATGTTGATCAGGGGTACACATGCAGGGCACAAGAATTCGACTTATCGCTGGCGGTTTACTGATGGCCGCCGCCAGCCTCGTGCAGGCAGAACCGCTCCAGCCCGACCCGGCCTGGCAACAGGGCACGCTGAGCAATGGCTTTCAGTGGCAAATCCTCTCCACGCCGCAGCGCCCGAGCGACCGCATTGAAATTCGCCTGACCGTTAACACCGGGTCGCTGGCTGAAAACACCCAGCAGAGCGGCTATACCCGTTTTCTGCCGCGTCTGGCGCTCACCCAGAGCGGCAGCCTACAGGCGGTGCAGGCGCGTTCTCTCTGGCAGCAGAGTATCGATCCGAAGCGCCCGATGCCCCCGGTCGTGGTTTCTTACGATTACACGCTGTTTAACCTGAGCCTGCCGAATAACCGCAACGACCTGCTGAAAGAAGCGCTGACATATCTTTCCGATACTGCCGGGCGGGTCGCCATTACGCCGGAAAGCATCACCAAAGCCCTGCAAACCCAGGATATGGTCGCCACCTGGCCGGACACGCAGGATGGCTGGTGGCGTCAGCGCCTGAAAGGTTCGACGCTGCTGGGCCACGATCCGTCCGTTGACCTGAAGCAGCCGGTAGACGCAAAACAGCTCGAAGCCTACTACAAGAAGTGGTACACCCCGGACGCCATGACGCTTATCGTGGTCGGCAACGTTGACAGCCGCGCGGTGGCGGAGCAGATCAACAAAGCGTTTGGCGAGCTAAAAGGCAAGCGTGAAACTCCGGCCCCGGTGCCGACGCTGTCGCCGCTGCGTCGCGAGCCGGTCGCTATCATGACCGACAGCGTGCGCCAGGATCGCCTCTCCATTATGTGGGATAACCCGTGGCAGCCGATCCGCGAATCTTCTGCGCTGCAGCGCTACTGGCGTGCGGATCTGGCGCGCGAGGCGCTGTTCTGGCACGTTCAGCAGAACCTGAGCAAGAACAACATCGAAGATATCGGCATCGGCTTTGACTGCCGCGTGCTGTTCCAGCGCGCCCAGTGCGCCATTAACGTTGAATCGCCGAATGATAAGCTCGACAGCAACCTGGCGCTTATCGCCCGCGAGCTGGCGAACGTGCGCGAAAACGGCCTGTCGGTGGATGAGTTCAACGCGCTGATTGCCCAGAAAAAGCTGGAGCTACAGAAGCTGTTCGCCACCTATGCGCGCACCGATACCGATGTGCTTATCAACCAGCGGATGCGTTCGCTGCAAAATCAGGTGGTGGATATTGCGCCGGAGCAGTACCAGAACCTGCGTCAGAGCTTCCTTAATAACCTGACCGCCGCGGAGCTGAACCAAGATTTACGCCAGCAACTCTCTCAGGAGATGGCGCTTATTCTGCTGCAACCGAAGGGTGAGGAAGAGTACAGCGTGAAGGCGCTTCAGGAGACCTGGAACCGCATTATGACGCCTGTCGCCGCAGCGCCTGCGCCGGATGACGCGCGCCCGGATGTCACCGACATTCCGCCTCCCGCTGACAAAAGCAATTAATGACCACCCGGCTCCGGCCGGGTTTTTTATGCGCGGCGGAAATAAAAAGCCCGGCGCGCAGGCCGGGCTCGTCGAAGACGTCAGGTTTAGCGCGGCATCGCCTCGCGCGGGATTATCGCGCCGCGATACTGAATCACGGTGCTGGCGGTCAGATGGCCGCGTTTTGCCGCCGCTTCGGCGCTGCCGCCGGTGAGACGCACCGCCAGATAACCGGCGCTGAACGAGTCGCCTGCGGCGGTGGTGTCGATGACGCTCTCTTTCGGTAATTTCACCGCAGGTACCTCGCACAGCGCTTCGCCCGCCACCGCGACAAGGCACGATTCGGCACCACGCTTAATCACCACTTCACGCACGCCCGCCGCCTGGGTGCGCGCAATGACCTCATCAACCGGCTTCTCGCCCCACAGCGCGTCTTCATCATCCAGCGTCAGGAAGGCGATATCGTTGCAGCTAAGCATCTGCTGGTAAACCTGCTGCGTCTCTTCACGGCTCGCCCACAGGCGCGGGCGGTAGTTATTATCGAAAATCACTTTACCGCCGTTGGCGCGGCAGGTTTTCAGCAGGCCGAGCAGTTTTTCACGGCTGTGCGGGCTTAAAATCGCCAGGCTAATGCCGCTCAGGTAGAGATAATCAAAGTGCGCCAGCTGCGCGCAGATGGCGTCGGCCTCGTCGCTCTCCAGCCAGAACTTCGCGGCGGCCTCGTTGCGCCAGTACCAGAAGGTGCGCTCGCCGCGCTCGTCGGTTTCGATGTAGTAGAGCCCCGGCAGACGGTTATCCATACGCTGCGTGAGTTCGGTGTGCACGTTTTCGGCCTGCCAGGCATCAAGCATCTGCTGGCTGAAAGGGTCTTTGCCAAGTGCGGTGACATAATGCACCGACAGTGCCTGCGGGCTCACCTGACGGGCGATATAGACCGCGGTGTTGAGCGTATCCCCGCCAAAGCCGCGGTTCATCTGCGCGCCTTTTTCCGACAGTTCAATCATGCATTCGCCAATCACGGCAATCTTGTGCTCTGACATAGTGACTCACCTGAAAACGAGAAGATGGGCATTAGTGTGTGCCGCCGCGATCGCGCAGTCAAACCTTTTAAAACGCTGTTCCATTATTTTTTGAGCTGCGCCCCTGTTTCTGAAGAAAAGCATTATTCTTTATAACCCTACGGGTCGGACAACTGTGCATAAAGTTCTCAACCGCAGCGCCGATAATTCCAGGACGAGTCCGGTAAACCCTCACATCACAGGACCCTTTACCATGAATTTAAAACAGGTCACTCACCGGCTGGCGCTGCCGTCGGCGAGTGTCGAAAGCCTGCAAGAGCGGCGTTACTGGCTGCAATGCGAGCGCACCTACACCTATCAGCCGATTTACCGCACCGACGGGCGTCTGCTGGCGGTTGAGTTGCTGACTATCGTCACGCACCCGAGCGATCCCTCGCGCCGCATCGCGCCGGACCGCTATTTCGCGGGGCTGCCGGTACGCTATCGCGTGGACGTCATTGAAGAGCAGCTACAGGTGCTGTCATCGCGCGCGCCGTTTTTCACAGAAAATAACATTCTCGCCTCCGTGAACGTTGATGGCCCGACGCTCATGGCGATGCGCGACATGCCGAAAATCCGCGCGTTAACGGAAGCGTTGCCGTGGGTGCGCTTTGAACTGGTAGAGCACATCAGCCTGCCGCAAGACTCGACGTTCGCGAGTTTCTGCGAATTCGGCCCGCTGTGGCTGGACGATTTCGGCACCGGCATGGCGAATTTCTCAGCGCTTAACGAAGTCCGTTATGACTACATCAAAGTGGCGCGCGATCTTTTCATCATGCTGCGTCAGAGCAGCGAAGGCCGCAATCTGTTCACCATGCTGCTGCAACTGATGAATCACTACTGCGAAGGCGTGATTGTTGAAGGCGTGGAAACCCTGGAAGAGTGGCAGGATGTGCAACAGTCGCCTGCGCTGGCCGCGCAAGGCTATTTTCTCTCGCGCCCGGTGCCTTTCGAAACGCTGGAAACGGTAATACTCAGACTCTCCTGATGAGCTTTGCGCTTTCGTCAACTATCTTTAGTTGAGGCAGGCATCATCAGGACGAGGTGTGAGGATGACAAAAACAACCAAAATTATCAGCGTGGTAGCAGGGGTTTTCTTGTTGCTGGTCGTGGTCGCCATCATCATTATCGCGACGTTTGACTGGAATCGGCTTAAGCCGACCATCAACCAGAAGGTCTCCACGGAGCTTAACCGCCCCTTTGCCATACGTGGCGATCTGGGCGTGGTGTGGGAGCGTAATAAAGACGAACCCGGCTGGCGAAGCTGGGTGCCCTGGCCGCACGTACACGCTGAAGATGTTGTGCTCGGCAACCCGCCGGATATTCCGCAAGTCACCATGATCCATCTGCCTCGCGTTGAGGCGACGCTCGCTCCGCTGGCGCTGCTCACCAAAACGGTTTATCTGCCGTGGATTAAATTCCAGAAGCCGGACGCGCAGCTGATTCGCTTGTCGGAAAAGACCAATAACTGGACGTTCGACATGAAGCAGAGCGAAGGCGAAGCGGCGCAGCAGCCATCTTCCTGGTCTTTCCGGCTCGACAATATTCTCTTCGATCAGGGCCGCGTGCGGGTGGACGATAACGTCAGCCGCGCCGATGTGGAGATCCTCATCGATCCGCTTGGCAAACCGCTGCCGTTTAACGAAGTGACCGGTGACAAAGATAAAAAAGGGAATGATAAGGTCGGCGACTATGTCTTCAGCCTGAAGGCGCGCGGCACCTATAACGACCAGCCGCTGCGCGGCAGCGGGAAAATCGGCGGGATGCTGGCGCTGAAAAGTGAAGGCACGCCGTTCCCGGTGCAGGCCGATTTGCGCTCCGGCGACACCCGCGTGGCGTTTGTCGGGACGGTCAACGATCCGATGAACATGGGCGGCGTCGATTTACAGCTGAAATTCGCGGGTAATTCACTGGGCGATCTCTATGAGCTGACCGGTGTGCTGCTGCCCGATACGCCACCGTTTGAAACGGATGGCCGGCTGGTCGCTAAAATCAACAGCGACAAAGGCTCGGTCTATGATTATCGCGGTTTTAACGGGCGCATCGGTGAAAGCGATATTCACGGCTCGCTGACCTACAGCCAGCGCAAACCGCGACCGAAACTGGAAGGGGATCTGGAATCGCGCCAGCTGCGGCTTGCCGACCTCGGCCCGCTGATTGGCGTCGATTCCGGTGCCGGGGCGGAGAAGAGCAAAAATTCCGAGCAGAAAAAAGGCGAAAAACCGGCGCAGCCGGGCGATAAAGTGCTGCCGCACGACACCTTTGAAACCAACAAATGGGACGTGATGGATGCCGATGTGCGCTTTAAAGGCCGTCGTATCGAACACAGCACGCGCCTGCCGATTAGCGATCTCACCACCCATATTGTGCTCAACAACGGCGATTTGCATCTCAAGCCGCTGAAATTCGGCATGGCGGGCGGCACTATCGACGCCAATATCCATCTCGACGGCGACAAGCAACCGATGCAGGGCGTGGCGGAAATTCAGGCGCGACGGCTGAAGCTCAAAGAACTGATGCCGGACGTCGAGCTGATGCAGCGCACGCTTGGCGAGCTGAACGGCGATGCGAAACTGCGCGGCACCGGTAACTCGGTCGCGTCGCTGCTTGGCACCAGTAACGGCAACCTGAAGCTGTTGATGAACGACGGCGTTATCAGCCGTAACCTGATGGAAATTCTGGGGCTGAACGTGGGTAACTTTATCGTTGGGCAGATTTTTGGCGACGACGAAGTGCGGGTCAACTGCGCGGCGGCGAACCTGAACCTGACCAACGGCGTGGCGCGCCCGGAGATTTTCGCCTTTGATACTGAAAACGCGCTGATTAACATCACCGGCACCACCAGTTTCGCCGACGAGCGGCTGGATCTCACCATTAATCCGGAAAGCAAAGGGGTGCGTATCGTGACGCTGCGCTCGCCGCTGTACGTGCGCGGCACCTTTAAAGATCCGGATTACGGCGTGAAGCCGGGGCCGTTGATTGCGCGTGGCGCGGTCGCGGCAGCGCTCGCAACGCTGGTGACGCCCGCCGCGGCGCTGCTGGCGCTGATTTCGCCATCCGAAGGCAACGAGAACCAGTGCAGCGCGATCCTGGGGCAGATGAAGAAGTAACAGGGTTTCATGGGGAAGGTGGGTGCGCTGCGCTTACCCACCCTACTGAAGATATACGCCTGCCTCAGTTTGTAGGGCGGGTAAGCATAGCGCATCCGCCATAACGCAAAGGTGGGAGCGCTGGCGCTTACCCACCCTACTCAAGAAGATAAACGTCTCAGTTTGTAGGGCGGGTAAGCGCAGCGCACCCGCCGCCAGGTGGATGCCGTCAAATCACCCGCCGCCAGGCGGATGCCGTCAAATCACCCGCCATTTTCGCTCTCAAATCCAAAAACAAAAAAGGCCGCCCGCGGGCAGCCTTTTCGTTAAATGCACACCATCACAGCGACTGGTGGCGCGTCTCTTTGGTGGCAATTAGCGCGATAAGCGTCAGTGCCGCCATCGCCGCAAGATAAATCCCTACATAAAACAGCCCGTAATTCGCCTGCAGCCAGGTGGCGATATACGGTGCCACCGACGCGCCGAGAATCGACGACACGTTGTAGGAGAACGAGGCACCGGTGTAGCGCACTTCGGTCGGGAACAGCTCCGGCAGCAGCGCGCCCATTGGGCCGAACGTCAGCCCCATCAGACTCAGGCCGATCAACAGATACGCCATTACCATCGCCTCACTGCCGGAACCCAGCAGCGGCGGGAACACAAACAGCGCGAACAGCAGAATCAGCGTGGTGATAACAATCATGCTCTTACGACGCCCGAAACGATCCGCCAGCAGGCCCGCTACCGGCACCATCAGGCCAAAGCCAATTACTGCCATCATCAGCATCCACAGCACATCGTTACGCGGGAAGCCCAGCCCGCCCTGCGCCGCTGGCGTGGTGCTGAAGGTCATTGAATAGACCGTCATGATGTAAAACAGCGTATAGGTGGCGAGCATGATGAACGTGCCAAGTACGGTGACGCGCACATGTTTCGTCAGCAGCGTGCCGAGCGGCACTTTCACCTGTTTCTTCGCTTTGGCGATTTTGGCGAATACCGGCGTTTCATGCAGCGACACGCGCACATACAGGCCAATCAACACCAGCACGGCGGAGAAGATAAACGGCACGCGCCAGCCCCAGCTCATAAACTGTTCGTCGGTGAGCAGCCACGACAGCAGCAGGAACGTGCCGTTAGCGAAGAAGAAGCCGATAGGCGCGCCGAGCTGCGGGAAAGAGCCATACAGCGCGCGTTTATGCGCCGGGGCGTTCTCGGTCGCGAGCAGCGCCGCGCCGCCCCATTCACCGCCAAGGCCCAGACCCTGGCCAAAGCGCGCCAGCGCCAGCAGCAGCGGAGCCATAATGCCGATCGATTCATAGCCCGGCAGCAGGCCAATCAGCACCGTAGAAATCCCCATGGTCAGCAGCGAGGCCACGAGCGTCACCTTACGGCCCACACGGTCGCCGAAATGGCCAAACACGGCCGAGCCTATCGGGCGCGCCACAAAGGCGATGGCAAACGTCGCCAGCGACTGTAGCGTGGCGGCGGTCGGGTCGCCCTGCGGGAAGAAAATGTGCGGGAACACAATCACCGCCGCGGTGGCGTAAATGTAGAAATCGAAGAACTCAATGGCGGTGCCGATGAGCGAGGCGATGACGACCTTACTGCGCGAGTTGACGGGCGCGGCGTCGTGTTCGTTGTCGATGCTGGTGGCGATGGTTGCTTGCATAGAATTTTCTTATTGTAGTCACGTCGAAACCCCATATTAGCCACAGCAAAAACGACATTTCAATTCAGCGGGCGCCGCAAGAGTGCGCAAAAAACAGGCAAAAAGCGGATAGTTTTAGCGCCAGCTTATTCTCTTCTATGAAATGCTTCACAGAATTTCATATTCAGTCGATAAAACTGGTTTTAGGTTAAATAAAAGTTACACCCTGGATTTTTATACTGAAAGGGAGGCGGCGGGCTGAAAAAATGCGTTTTTCCAAGCCCGCGCGAAGGGATTACGCAGGGTTTTTACCCGGCATTTGCGGATCGTCTTTGTACTGTGCCGTCGCAATCCAGGCGGAGCAGAACAGCGTCAGGCGTGCAAAGAAATAGAAAAACGCCATCAGCCCCAGCACCGAGCCGAATGCCGCGCCGGACGGCGATTTCACGAGCGACGGCAGCGTATAGGTCATAATGATTTTGATAACCTCAAAGCCAATCGCCGCAATCACGGTGCCGCGCAGCAGCGCTTTGCGACGCGGCCGGTGGCGCGGCAGACGCCAGAAGATCCAGAAGAAAAGCAGATAGTTGGCACAGAAAGAGACGGCAAGGCCAATCAGATGCCAGACCGGCTTCAGCCAGCCGATGGCGTCCAGATGCAGCAGCCGGATAATCGTCTCCTGGGCGGAACCTGCGACGGACGTAATCGACATCGTGATGACCAGCGCCACCAGCAGCCCAATCAGGGAGATAAAATCGCGCAGGTATTTCACCCAGAATTTCTCTTTGTCGTCTTCCGCGCCGCGCTCCCAGTCGTCACGGAACTGCGCGCGGATCGCTTCTCGCAGGTAGCCCATCCAGTTCACACCGGAGTAGAGCGCTACGGCAAAGCCCACAATCCCGACCGTGGTGCGCTGCTCCACCGCGGCGTTAATGCTGCTGCTGAGAGTTTTGGCGAGCGTCGGGTCACTGACGCTTTGCAGAATTTTATTAAAAATGTCCTGAAGCAGGGTCGGGTGCGAGGCGAGCACAAAGCCTGCGACCGCAAACGACACCATCAGCACCGGGATCATCGATAAAAACGAAAAGTAGGTGATCGCGGCACCAAACTGGTTGCCCATACGTTCGTTAAACCGCTCAAAGGCGCGAAGCAGATGCGCGACTGCGGGACGGCGCTCTACTTTTTCCACCTTTTGTTTCACCGTACCGATGACACCCTCGGCGGGTTTATCGTCGGCTTTCTTCTCCTCGGGGCGCGTATCCAGCTGCGGGACAGGCTGATATTTCAGATCTTCGGTCGGGCGTTTAGCAGGCTGCTCCGGCGTGGTCATTAGCGTTGATTCCTTTTATTTTTTACAACTTGCTTCCAAGTATAGCCCGCAGCTAGTCAACGTAACCTTTCATGACGGTCGCCAGCCACTCCATAAACAGGTGAACGCGCCGTGAGAGGTGCCGACGGTGCGGATAAATCAGCGAGACCGGCATCGGCGCGGCGCGGTATTGCGGCAGCACTTCCACGAGTTTGCCGCTGCGCAGCGCCTCGCGAACGCCGATGCGCGGCACCTGAATAATCCCCAGCCCGGCGAAACAGGCGGCCTGGTAGGTTTCGGTGCTGTTGACCGTCAATACGCCACCGGTTGGTATCCACTCACTACCGCTCTCACGCCCAATTTCAAAGCCCGCCGGACGCGTGCCGAGCGTTGGCGTGTAATGCACCAGCGCGTGCGAAGCGAGATCGTCGAGCGTTTCAGGAATGCCGAAGCGCGCCAGATAATCCGGGCTGGCGCAGTTGACCTGGCTTAATTTGCCAAGCGGGCGCGCCACCAGCCCGGAATCTTTCAGCTGGCCGACACGCACCACGCAGTCGAAGCCTTCGCGCACCACATCCACCAGCCGGTCGCTGCTGCTCAGCTCAAGGGCGATGCCGGGGTAGTGGTGAAGAAATTCCGGCAGACGCGGGATTACTACGTTTTGCGCTACCGCCACCGGCATATCGACACGCAGCCGCCCGCTGACGCTCGCCGGATCGTGCAGAAACAAGCCGTCGAGTTCGTCGAGATTCGCGAGCAGATCGCGCGCGCGCTCGTAATAGACCTGGCCGTCCTGGGTGAGATGCACCCGTCGCGTCGTGCGGTGCAGCAGGCGCGTGCCGAGCGCGCTTTCCAGCGCCTGCACCTGCCGCGATACGCTGCCTTTCGGCAGGCTCAGCGTCTCGGCGGCGCGGGTAAAGCTCTCCAGTTCCGCCACTCGCACGAATAAACGCATTGCGTGAATTTTATCCATCGCTGCCCCTCATTGTTGTTATATATGAAACAGTAAAGCGTATTTTGCGATCTTTATCGTTCTATTGTCAGCTAATAAGCTCTTTTTTAATCATCACCCAGACCATGACGAGGTATTTATGACGCAACGTATCGCAATCATCACCGGTGGCAGCCGCGGGCTTGGTAAAAACGCAGCGCTGAAGCTCGCAGAGCGCGGAATTGGCATTTTGCTGACGTACCAGCGTCGGCGTGAAGACGCCGAGGCCGTTGTGCGTGAAATTGAACAAAAAGGCGTGAAAGCGGCAGCGCTGGCGCTGAACGTCGCCGATAGCGCCTCCTTCCCGGCATTTGTTGCACAGGTGAAGGCGCAACTGCAACAGACCTGGCAGCGCGACAGTTTTGATTATTTAATCAACAACGCGGGTATCGGGATTTATGCGCCGTTTGGCGAGTTCAGCGAGGCGCAGTTTGACGAGTTAGTGAACATTCACTTCAAGGGGCCGTTCTTTCTGACGCAGCAACTGCTGCCGCTGATTAATAACGGCGGACGCATCCTGAACGTCTCCAGCGGGCTGACGCGTTTTGCGCTGCCGGGCTATTCAGCGTATGCCTCAATGAAAGGCGCGATGGAGGTGCTGACGCGCTATCAGGCCAAAGAGCTTGGCAGCCGGAATATCGCGGTGAATATCATCGCGCCAGGCGCGATTGAGACGGACTTCGGCGGCGGACAGGTGCGTGATAACGACGAACTGAACCGCTTTATCGCCTCGCAGACGGCGCTGGGGCGCGTGGGGCTGCCGGATGATATCGGCGCGGCGATAGCGGCTATTATCGGCGATGAGCTGGGCTGGATGAACGCGCAGCGGATTGAAGTCTCCGGCGGGATGTTCCTGTAAAGCGTTGCCTTGCCCGGCGCAACCGGGCAAGGCGTTCTGGCAGGTTACTCTTTCTGGAAGTGCGTCACGCGAATGCGGTACGGCTGCTGTTTTTTATCAAGCGTACCGCTGATGCCCACCAGTTCATCCGGGCTGACCTCTTTGCCCTGAAAAACCGCATGCGGGATCATCACGTCGATATCACCGCCTTTATCGCGGAATTGATAGACGTCATCGCCTTTTTTCTTGATCAGATAGCCACGCAGCGTCACGGAGGCGCCGTCGTGCATCTCTTTTGCCTGCTTCACGTCGATCGAGCGGGCATCGGTAATGCCGCGGTAGCCCTCTTTAAGCTGATGCGGCGGCGGCGGGGCTTCATCGTTCTTGAAGCCGCCTTTCTCTTCTGCCAGTGCAGGCAGGGCCAGTAACGCGGAAAGCGTGGCGATAATCACTGTTTTTTTCATACGTCTCCCTGTGTTGTTGCAGGTTTATGTTCTTTAAGCCTGGCACAAGGAAGTAAAAACGTCTTTCGGCGGAGTCGCATGTGGGGGCAGACGGCGGGTGCGCTACGCTTACCCGCCCTACGGGCTGAAACCGGCGTATCTATTTTTGCGTCATGGCGGGTGCGCTAGGCTTACCCGCCCTACGGGTTAAAATCGGCGTATCTATTTTTGCGTCATGGCGGGTGCGCTGCGCTTACCCGCCCTACGGGTTAAAACCGACGTATATGTTTTTGCGTAGGGTGGGTAAGCGTGAGCGCACCCACCGTGCGTCAGAATTAACTCTCCGGTGAAGAGTCGCGTGCCAGTAGGCCAAACAGCCAGTCGTCATGCCAGCGTCCGCCGATAAAGTAACTTTCCCGCAGCGTGCCCTCCTGAAGAAATCCCGCTTTTTCCAGCGTCTTTTTCGAGGCGATATTGCCGCCGGTGACGGTCGCCACCAGACGCCGCAGGCTACAGCCTTCAAAAGCGAGGCGACAGATGGCGCGCAGCGATTCATGGCCGTAGCCCTGGCCCTGAAAGGCGCTCGCCAGCAGAAACCCGACTTCAGCAATCCCCTCACCGCGCATCACAAAGCCCGTTACGCCCACCGGCTGCCCGCTGTGCCTCTCGCTAATGAGTAAACAGAGCCAGCGGGTGCTTGCGGGCGTCCAGGGCGGCAGGCGCAACGTGAAATCCTGCATCCGCTGCGCGTCAGAGCGCGGGTCGGCCACGAAACGCATCACCGTATCGTCACGTTGCAGGCTTAAAAAGAACGGCCAGTCGTCGGGCGTGAGGGGCCGGTAATCGAGGCGTGTGGAATTAAACGTCAACAACGCGTCGTTAAAGGGCGTGTCAGGGTGCATAGGGTTTCCACGTGGTAAGTACAGCAAACAGTGTTGCCTGAAAAACGCGCCGCTGTCATTCGCGCCGCCATTTACCTGCTAATTCAGGCAGGAAAAGGCGATTTTTCACGCAAAAACCGACGTGTCACTTTTTTTCCGGCTATTTTCAGCTATGTTGTCTCACTGCCCGTCAGCGCAGATAAAAAAATTCAGAAATAACAAGATACTTAAGTGAAATTTCGCCCGCTCCGCCCACCTTTATGACGGGGCGTTGAGCGCAAAAGGATGCAACATGGCCCGCTTCACACAGCCTCTGGTAAGAGAAACATTTGAAACTGCGCTCACGGTGATCCGCCAGGCGTCGGTTGAAATCCTGGTTTTGCTTGGCGTTAACGTTGCGGAGGGCAAAGATCCGCAGTGGTTCTTACAACAGCTCGACCAGGCGCGTCTGAATCTCGGCAACTGGGCGACGGTCGCCCGCCGGCTGAACCTTAACGACGCCGATATGTCGCAGTTCACGTTGCAGCTGCGTCATTTACAACAGCTGGTGCCGCAGTATGAGAGCGGCCAGGACGTGACGGAGAACCAGCTTTTCGCGGCGCTGCGTTTTGTGACGTGCCTTGAGAAAGTGCGTAACCAGCAGCCGAAACTGGGCTATTCCACTGAGATGAATGTCGATAAAACGGCGATGCAGCCCGACGCGCTGCGCCAGCTGCGCGCGCTCGATTTCACCCTGCGCGGCATGGTGCGCGAAGCCTGGCCGGACGAGCAGCAGCGCGTCAATCAGCTCAAACAGTTGTGCGGCGGCGATAAAGTGCGCCGCTGGCTGAAGATGTGCGACAAGGGCGACATCCTGAGCGGCATGTTATTCAGCGAGCTGGCGATGCTGGTGGTCGATAAAAAGCTCTTCGCCCGCCACTACGACAAACTTTTCCAGGGCGCGACATCGCTGACGCTGTTTGTCGAGCCACGCAAAACGCTGCAAACCCTGCTGGATGATATCCGCGAAATCCGTAACGTCGCCGCGCTCGGCAAACCGCTTTCCGGCGCGCAGGAAGTGATGCTGGATAACTATTTCAATGCCATCAGCGCTCCGCTGCATAAAGCCTGTGGCGAAGGGCGCACGCGCGTGAACCCGGCGGCGCTGATGAAAGCCGATGACGCACAGCTGAAAGCGTTTATCGATCATGCCGCGAAGAAAAACAGCGTGGTCGGTGGGGATATTTTTGACGTTCGCGATGCCATCGAAAGCCCGAGCCGTCGTCAGGACGGCAAAAAGCAGGAGACGCGCCAGCTGGTGATGGGCGCGGTCTGGGGCGCAGTAGGCCTCGGCGCGATTGCGATGGTGGTCGGCGCGCTGTTTGTCGCAAGCGATGCGCTTAAACCCCCTGCGGCAGAGGAGGTGACCGCGCCTGTCGCGACCGCCATGGCCGCAGAGCCTGAGAACAACGACGACAGCCCGCGTCATAAGCTCAGCAAAATGGGCATCACGTGGGATGAAGAGAACCTGCGCGCGGCTATCGATCGCGATGACAAACTGGTTACGCGCCTCTTTCTCGAAGCCGGAATGAACTGGAAAGTGGCCTGGACCGAGCAGGCGCTCGCGAAAAATCATGAAGAGACGCTGGAAACGCTGCTGCGCTATCGCCTCCAGATGGATGAAAAAAAACCGTGCCGCCGGATGATCACGACGTTAAGCCACGCGCTGTCGCAGGGCGAGAAAATGACGTCCATGCGTAAAGAGTATTTGCAGACGTTTTGCACCGTGCCCGCGGTCGTGGAGCGCCAGAAGCATGAACTTGAGCAGGCGCAACTGCGCGCGCAGGCGAACCCGAATGATGAAACGAAGAAATGGGTGAAAATCCGCGAGGCGATTTACCAGACGATCCGGTAAATTCGCGGCGGTAAAAGCGCGGCAGCAAAAAGGGGAAGCAGACGCTTCCCCTTGTTTATTTATAAGGAATGGGCACCAGGCATAAATAATAGAGGTATTAACCAGCCCTAGGGACCAAGTGTCGCCTTAAAATATTATGTTATGGTGATGAATCACAATCATTTAATCCATAGTCCTTAGGGAATTGCCGGGTGTAAATGTTATTTCTTGTATTAAAATAATAGCTTTAACATGATAGATAATATTAGTAATGTAGAGTATTTTCTTATTAAAAAATAAATTATTAAAGACTCAAAAGAACATCATTATTATTGATATCTAATGACCAATAGATCTTTAACAATAAATTACTCACTGTTATGATGCCCCTGCCCGCAGGCAGGGGCTATTTCATATAAATCCCTTTTGTGTAAAAGTGATTCGGGTTGCCTCATTTAAATCCATGCTTTTTAATGCTTCAGGAGATACCCACATGATTTCCTGAAACTCTTCGTTAAACGTAATATTTCGGTTGGCGCTGATACAATCAAATATGAGATAAATCATATAAATTTCTTCGGTAGTACCATCCGGGTATGTTTTCATTCGGATGTCATCACGAAAAGCCCAGGGCTGAACATCAGTAATAAGCAGTTTATCTCCTAACTCTTCTCTGATTTCTCGTCTCAATGCCGTCTCCATTGTTTCCCCTGGCTCCATTCCTCCGCCAGGCAAAGCCCACTGCCCCGGGAAAACGCCACGATCAGAGGCCATTTTACAAAGAAGAAACTCACCATTGTTTTGAATAACAGGGCAAACAATAATTCTTTGGCGCATTTTATCTCCTTAAAGTCATCGCTTTATTAGTGACCAGAGTAGTGAAATTTTCTATATCATCAGGATGAGTACATGCCATAACTCGCTCACGAAGATGCACAGGAAGCTTATCTGTAAAACTTTGATACTCTGTATGCCATCCCGTTATCCATTTTACTTTTGTTGCTTCATCAGGAAATTCTTTTGGCCGGATGCCATTAATTTCGTCATGCTTTAAATGCGCGAGTGAGTGTTCAATGGGATAATTTATAAAAGCAATAATGTCCGGCTCGATCAGCAGTTCATTTATTGATTCCCAAAGTTTAATGTACGAGTCATACTGCCACTTGCTTATATAGCCAGCATTGAGCATAAAGTTAATAAATATATAGTCTTCAAGATGTGAACGTTCCATTATTAAATTGAATCCCTTATCCAGCCATGATTTTATGATGAGAGCCCGCTGTATCATAAAATTGAGCTGAATAAGGTAACCATAGTTATTTGTATCATCGAACAAATAAGGAAGAAGGGAATGATGTACGCTTTTTTCATCGATAGCTATGGTATCAGGATCTGTCGAGAATAATCTGGAAGATAACTTTTTCAAAAGTGTACTTTTGCCTACGCCAGAATTCCCGGTCAAACATATATAAATAGGCTTTCTTTTTTTGTTGGTTACGACTTTGTCTGCAGACCAGGGATCCATATAAAGGTAACTATATCTCATTGTTAAACTCCCTTTCCTCCAGCCAAAAACGATTTATTTGGCATTTGCTAATGATTTCACTATTCCCGAAAATGGCACTTATAATTTTTTCTGGCGGATCCGTTAGCATATTTCCGAGTCTGGTGTAATTTTCACCGTCGGGAATTATAATGTCAAAATTTGGCTCCATAACAACATTAGCTTTATCTCTTTCTTCAAACGTTGCCCAACTGATTGGTACAGACGGATACTGTTTTTTTAGTTTGTTCATATTATTTATGAATAGGTCAGTATCGATCTCTAGCTTATTCCTTTTTTCTTTTCCTACACCTAATGGGCAAAATTGATAGAATCGCCATGCCTGGATTTTATAGGGAAGATTGTCAACCCAGCTAACAATATTACTTAATACATTAATATTCGATTGAGAAACCACAGTTGTAAGTTTTATATTAATACGATTATTATTATATGGGAGCCAGTCTAGTATATTTTTAATGACTCTATGCTGGTTGCTCATTTTTTCACTTCTGATATCGGAATTTACAATCCTGTCAATTCCGTCGATTGGCATTCCTACCCAGTCCAAAATTGGATTTAATCGTTCGTGATCCATTATGAAACGATGCCCGACCGTTGAGAGGTACGTCATAAAACCCATCTGTTTTGCGTATTCAATCAAATGGATATAGTCTTCTCTGGATGTTGGTTCGCCACCAGTAAAACCGATACGGCGAAAGCCCATCCTGTACATACGTTCAATGACATCAAAAATAGTGGTTAGCGTAGAATCTGTTATGCCGGGGTTACGAAAACACAAGTCACATCCGAGATTGCAATGTGAAGTAATTCTGAAATCCAAAAGCAGGTTGCTGATATCCATATACCACCTCTGATTGCTTTGCTGGAAAGTCTATAACCCCTGCAAAAACATGGTTAATGTTGGATGGTACTCCTCGATTGATTAATTTTAAAGCACATCTGTTACATTGATGACACATAACCTGGATAAAGCTGCAGCACCCCGCTGCGTGATGCTATTTCTGGGTGCGTAAAATGCGCAGCCGATATGCCGAGCCATTTTGAATCGCGGGAATAAGAAGATAAAAAAACTGGCCTAAACGGCCAGTTTTATAATGAGGAACCCCTGGTTGCATTTACGTGCTTAGCGCATCGTCACAAACTCTTCCGCGGCGGTCGGGTGGATGGCGACGGTGTTGTCGAAGTCTTTTTTGGTCGCGCCCATTTTCAGCGCCACCGCAAAGCCCTGCAGCATTTCGTCCATGCCGAAACCGATGCCGTGAATGCCGACGATTTTCTCCTCAGGCCCGACGCAGACCAGCTTCATGCGGCACGGCTGGCGGTGCGTGGTGACAGCGGTGTACATCGCGGTAAACGACGATTTGTAGATTTTCACGTTCGCATCGCCATACTGCTCGCGCGCCTGCGGCTCGGTAAGCCCGACGGTGCCGATAGGCGGATGGCTGAAGACCACGGTCGGAATATTGCTGTAATCCAGATGCTCATCCGGTTTGTTGTTAAACAGGCGCTCGGAGAGGCGACGGCCCGCGGCAACCGCGACCGGCGTCAGCTCGACCGCGCCGGTATTATCGCCGACCGCATAAATACCCGGCACGTTCGTGTTCTGGTATTTATCAACGACGATATAGCCTTTTTCGTTGGTTTTAACGCCTGTGGCCGCCAGGTTGAAATTATCGGTTTCCGGCTCGCGGCCAATCGCCCAGATCAGCGCGTCGACCGTTTCTGAACGGCCATCTTCCAGGTGCAGCGTCAGGCTGCCATCGCTGTTTTTCTCCACGGCTTTCGGCGTCGCATGCGTGTGAAGCTGCGGGCCTTCGGCCTGCATCACTTCCACCAGCGTTTCCGAAAGCATCGGATCGAACGTGCGCAGCGGCGCGTGTTTACGCACAAACAGGTGCGTCTTCGCGCCCAGCGCGTTGATAACACCCGCCAGTTCAACGGCGATATAACCCGCGCCCACGACCGCCACGCGTTGCGGCATCGCCGAGAGCGCGAAGAAACCGTCAGAATCGATACCGTATTCCGCGCCCGGAATGTCCGGGTGGCTCGGACGCCCGCCGGTCGCGATCAGGATGTGATCGGCGGTGATCCGCTCGCCGTTGACTTCAACGGTGTGCGCGTCCACAAAACGAGCGAAGCCCTGGATCACATCGACATTATTCTTGCCCAGCACATTGTCATACGACGTATGAATGCGGTCGATATAAGCGGTACGGCTCGCCACCAGCTTCTGCCAGTCGAAATGGTTCACCGTGGTGTCAAAGCCGTAATCCGGGCCATACAGATGGATCGCCTCGGCGATTTGCGCGGCGTGCCACATGATTTTTTTCGGTACGCAGCCCACGTTGACGCAGGTGCCGCCCAGCGCTTTGGCTTCAATCAGGGCGCATTTCTGGCCGTACATGGCCGCACGGTTGACAGAAGCGATACCGCCACTGCCGCCGCCGATGGCGAGGTAGTCGTAGTGTCTGGTCATGGCTGTTACCTTTTAATGATTCGAATTAACGCGATTGTAGTCCTGACGAACAGGGGTTCCACCTATAGCTGCGATTACTCCGGCACGACCCATTTCAGCGTCGTGTGGCCGGTACCCGCCGGCACCAGCGCCTTGTGCAGCCACGGCAACAGCGTCGCCATTTGCTGTTCCAGCTTCCACGGCGGGTTGATAACAATCATGCCCGAGGCGGTCATGCCGCGCTGATCGCTGTCCGGGCGCACCGCCAGCTCGATTTGCAGAATGCGGCGAATACCGGTGGCTTCCAGATCGTTCATCATACGCTTGATTTGGTTGCGCAAAACGACCGGATACCAGAGCGCGTAGACGCCGGTCGCAAAGCGTTTGTAGCCTTCGCTGATGCACTGAACCACCGCCTGGTAGTCGGTTTTGATTTCGTACGGCGGGTCGATAAGGATCAGGCCGCGGCGCGAGGCGGGCGGCAGCTTCGATTTCAGCTGCTGATAGCCGTCGGCGCGCTCAACGCGGGCGCGTTCATCTTTCTGAAATTCGCCGCGCAGCAGCGGGAAATCGCTCGGGTGTAGCTCGGTCAGTTGCAGGCTGTCCTGCGGGCGCAGCAGCTGGCGCGCGATGAGCGGCGAGCCGGGGTAGTAGCGCAGCTGGCCGCTGCGGTTGAAGTGCGACACGGCGCTAATGTACGGCGCAAGTTCGGCGGGCAGATCGTCCTGCTGCCAGATGCGCGCGATGCCTTCCAGATATTCCCCCGTGCGCTCGGCATGTTCGCCGCTCAGCAGATAGCGCCCGGCGCCCGCGTGGGTATCCAGATACAGAAACGGTTTTTCCTTCTCTTTGAGCGATTCAATGATCAGGCTCTGGACAGTGTGTTTGAGGACATCGGCGTGGTTGCCGGCGTGGAAGCTGTGGCGGTAACTGAGCATGGAGGATGGGTTTCCAAAAGGCGTAAATGAACATCGATTTTGAACAGTATACCGGAAAGTGACCGCTTACGGGATGTGCTGTCGTGCCCCTTAAAGCCCAGCGCCAGCCATTGAAATTAACTACACTAAACCCCATGCTACAAGACATTGTCGCTGCAAGATGCGCTTAACAACACTAATCAGGACGCGCTTATGACCAATCCATTACTGACGCCTTTTGAACTGCCGCCGTTTTCCTCCATTAAACCCGAACACGTGGTGCCTGCCGTTACGAAGGCGCTGGAAGATTGCCGCGCGCAGGTGGAGGCGGTAGTCGGCCGCGGCGCGCCTTACAGCTGGGAATCGCTCTGCCAGCCGCTGGCGGAAACCGACGATCGACTGGGCCGTATTTTCTCGCCGATAAGCCACCTGAACTCCGTGAAAAACAGCCCGGAACTGCGCGAAGCCTATGAACAGACGCTGCCGTTGCTCTCTGAATACAGCACTTGGGTGGGCCAGCATGAAGGGCTTTACCAGGCCTATCGCGATTTACGCGACGGCGAGAACTACGCGAAGCTCGACACCGCGCAGAAAAAAGCGGTCGATAACGCGCTGCGTGATTTCGAGCTTTCCGGTATTGGCCTGCCGAAAGAGAAGCAAAAACGCTACGGCGAAATCGCCGCGCGCCTCTCTGAGCTTGGCTCGCTCTACAGCAACAACGTGCTGGACGCGACCCAGGGCTGGACGAAGCTGATTACCGATGAATCTGAGCTTTCCGGGATGCCGGAAAGCGCGCTGGCGGCCGCGAAAGCGATGGCGGAAGCCAAAGAGCAGGAGGGCTTCCTGCTGACGCTGGATATCCCAAGCTACCTGCCGGTGATGACCTACTGCGACAACCAGGCGCTTCGCGAAGAGATGTATCGCGCCTACAGCACGCGTGCCTCTGACCAGGGGCCGAACGCGGGCAAATGGGACAACACGCCGGTGATGGAAGAGATCCTGGCGCTGCGTCACGAGCTGGCGCAACTGCTCGGCTTTGACAGCTACGCCGACAAATCGCTCGCCACCAAAATGGCGGAAAACCCGCAGCAGGTGCTGGATTTCTTAACCGATCTGGCCAAACGCGCCCGCCCGCAGGGTGAAAAAGAGCTTGCCCAGCTGCGCGCCTTCGCCAAAGAACACTTCAGCGTTGACGAGCTGCAACCGTGGGACATTGCGTACTACAGCGAAAAACAGAAACAGCATCTCTACAGCATCAGCGATGAGCAGCTGCGCCCGTATTTCCCGGAAAACAAAGCGGTTAGCGGCCTGTTTGAAGTAGTAAAACGCATTTACGGCATCAGCGCCAAAGAGCGCAAAGATATCGACGTCTGGCATCCGGACGTGCGCTTCTTCGAGCTGTATGACGAGAGCGGCGAGCTGCGCGGCAGCTTCTACCTGGACCTCTACGCGCGTGAGAACAAGCGCGGCGGGGCGTGGATGGACGACTGCGTCGGCCAGATGCGCAAAGCGGACGGCTCGCTGCAAAAACCGGTCGCCTACCTCACCTGTAACTTTAACCGTCCGGTGAGCGGCAAACCGGCGCTGTTCACCCATGACGAAGTGATCACGCTGTTCCATGAATTTGGTCACGGTCTGCACCATATGCTTACCCGTATCGAAACCCCAGGGGTGGCGGGTATCAGCGGTGTACCGTGGGATGCCGTCGAGCTGCCGAGCCAGTTTATGGAAAACTGGTGCTGGGAGCCGGAGGCGCTGGCGTTTATCTCCGGTCACTATGAAACCGGCGAGCCGCTGCCGCAGGAACTGCTGGATAAAATGCTGGCCGCGAAAAACTACCAGGCGGCGATGTTCATCCTGCGCCAGCTGGAGTTCGGCCTGTTCGATTTCCGTCTGCATGCGCAGTTCAGCCCGGAGCAGGGCGCGAAAGTGCTGGAGACGCTCGCGGAGATCAAAAAACAGGTCGCCGTGGTGCCAGGCCCGGCCTGGGGCCGCTTCCCACACGCGTTCAGCCATATCTTCGCGGGCGGCTACGCGGCGGGCTACTACAGCTACCTGTGGGCCGACGTGCTGGCGGCGGATGCCTATTCCCGTTTCGAAGAAGAGGGGATTTTTAACCGCGAAACCGGTCAGTCATTCCTCGACAACATCCTGACGCGCGGCGGCTCCGAAGAACCGATGGAGCTGTTTAAACGCTTCCGCGGCCGTGAACCGCAGCTCGACGCGATGCTGGAACACTACGGCATCCAGGGCTGACGACACGCGTGAACATTTGTCTGATTGATGAAACAGGCGCCGGAGACGGCGCCTTATCTGTTCTGGCGGCCCGCTGGGGGCTGACGCACGACGCCGATAACCCAATGGCGCTGGTGATGACGCCCGCACGTCTTGAACTGCGCAAGCGCGACGAGCCAAAGCTTGGCGGGATTTTTGTCGATTTCGTTGAGGGCGCGATGGCGCACCGGCGTAAATTCGGTGGTGGTCGCGGCGAGGCGGTGGCGAAAGCCGTTGGCATCAAGGGCAGTTATCTGCCGCAGGTGGTGGACGCCACGGCGGGGCTTGGGCGCGACGCGTTCGTGCTGGCGTCGGTCGGGTGTCACGTGCGGATGCTGGAGCGCAACCCGGTTGTCGCAGCGCTGCTGGACGACGGTCTCGCGCGCGGCTATCAGGATGCGGAAATCGGGCCGTGGCTGCGCGAGCGGTTACAGCTCATTCACGCCTCCAGCCTGACGGCGCTTGAGGCGATAACGCCGCGCCCGGATGTGGTCTATCTCGATCCGATGTTTCCGCACAAGCAGAAAAGCGCGCTGGTGAAAAAAGAGATGCGGGTGTTTCAGTCGCTGGTGGGGCCGGATCTCGACGCCGACGGGCTGCTGGCACCGGCCCGCAGGCTCGCCATCAAGCGCGTGGTCGTCAAACGCCCGGATTATGCACCGCCGCTTGGCGACGTTGCGACGCCAAACGCCGTGGTGACGAAAGGCCACCGGTTTGATATCTACACGGGCATGCCAGCGTAAACAGTCAGGCCCGGTAAGCGCGTGCGTACCGGGCGGTCTGTTCGCCAGTATCAAAATAATCATCAGGGGTAGCGCTGACGGGCATGCAGAACGCTCAGCACCAGCAGATATTCAGAAGTGACTTTATAAACGACGATGTAATTCGGGTGAGCAATGATTTCACGCGTATCTGGCACTCTGCCTTCGCGGAACATCTCCGGATAGTACGCTGCGGGTAAAATTGATTCTTCAATACGCGTTAACAGCGCCTGCGCGGCGGAAGGATTATCACTGGCAACAAAACTAATAAGCGCAAAAAGATCCGTTTTTGCTTCTTCAGTCCATTGAATGGGGAGCATTACGCCATTTTTCTCCTCACTTTTGCGCTCTCAATGATCTTGCGCGCGCTTGCCATCACATCGTCATGCGGCGTAATGGGCTGGCGGCTTGCCGCTGCGGCTTCCACTTTTTCACGAAACCACAGCTTGTACTGTTCCGCCTGTTTATGGGTGTTGAGACTGGAGACGCCGGGCGAGTCATGTTTTGGCATACGCGTTTTCTCTGCGATTCATTTTTAAGCAGTATAACGCCCGGGTGGGAGTAAACCAATTAAAGCGGAAATGAAAACCGCGGCCTGTGCCGCGGTTTGGGGACAATGAAATCCGAAATGACTGCCAACGAGATTCTGTAGGGCGGGTAAGCGTTGCGCACCCGCCGTCGCCACTTACGCCTCTTCGTCGTCGCGCAGCGGGACGATCAGCATATCGATGTGAACCGTGTTGATAAGCTGGCGTGCGGAAGACATCAGCTTGCTCCAGAAATCCTGATGGTGACCGCATACCACCAGATCCACATCGTATTTCTTGATGGCGTCGACCAGCACCTGGCCCAGATCGCCGCTGCCGCTCAGGGTTTCGGTAATCGGATAGCCCGCGTTGGTGGAAAGCTCGGTCAGCGCGTGGTGCGTCTCTTCAGAGATGCGCTTCTGCATGTCGCCCAGGTTAACGTCAATTAACCCGGTGTAAAGATCGGAATAATTCACATCGACATGAATCAGAGAAATTTTCGCGTTGTAGGGACGCGCCATGGATACCGCTTTATCTACCAGTACCTTGCTCTCAGGGGACAGATCGACCGCGATAAGAATATGTTTATAAGCCATAGTGTTACTCCTTCCATAAGATGTCGATGACCAGTGGACTGGATGGCGCGTGGCTACCTGCGGCGTCATCCCCGTGCCCGCGTCCTGCGTACCACAATCGCGGGAACTCATTCCGGCGTAAAGACTTAGTGCTAAAGCTAATTTCACCTTATAGCGCCCTGGTACATCCGTCAATCCGCCGGGGTCGCATACATTGAAGCGGAAAATAGGTCTGCAAGCGTTGATAAGGATTAACGATGTGGTAAAAAAATTACCGGATCTCCTACACTATTAAAAAAGCCGTTCGGGTGAATAAATGTGAACCTGATCGACTTTTACGCACGCTTCACAGAACAGTCTTTCAGGTATTGGAGAGCCATTGCTTTCCAGGCGAGTCGTCGGGGGGAAGGTATGATCAGCACCGTCGCGCTGTTTTGGGCCTTATTCTTGGTTTGCGTTATTAACATGGCGCGTTATTTCTCATCGTTACGCGCGCTGCTGGTGGTGCTCAGAGGATGCGATCCGTTGCTGTATCAGTATGTGGATGGCGGCGGTTTTTTTACCGCGCATGGCCAGCCCAGCAAGCAGATCCGCCTTGTGTGGTATATCTACTGGCAACGTTATCTCGATCATCATGACGACGAATTTATTCGCCGCTGCGAACGCGTGCGCCGCCAGTTTATTCTGACCAGCGCTTTATGCGGTCTGGTGATTATCAGCCTTATCGGGCTGATAATTTGGCATTAAAAAAGCGGGCCAGTTTCCTGACCCGCTTCTTAACGTTCACGCAAATTCGCTTACACGAAACGCAACGCAATCCAGTACAGCACGCCTGAGAGCATGATAGAGGCCGGCAGAGTGAAGACCCAGGCCATCAGAATGCTGGTGACGGTTTTGCGCTGCAGACCGCCGCCGTCGACGATCATGGTGCCCGCGACCGACGATGACAGCACGTGCGTCGTGGACACCGGCATACCGGTGTAGCTTGCGATACCGATGGACACGGCCGCCGTCATCTGCGCCGACATGCCCTGTGCGTAGGTCATGCCTTTCTTACCGATTTTCTCACCGATGGTGGTCGCCACGCGGCGCCAGCCAATCATCGTACCGACGCCAAGCGCCAGCGCGACCGCCATGATTATCCATACCGGCGCGTACTCGATGGTGCTGAGCATATCGGCTTTCAGGTTTTTCAGCAGACGCTGATCGTCCGCGCTGGTGTCTTTGAGCTTCGCCACCTTATCGGTGGTGTCAGAGATACACAGCATGATGCGGCGCAGGTGGCTGCGCTGCTCAACGGTCAGTTTGTCGTAGCTGTCGATGTTGTTAAGCATCCCTTTAGCGCGATCCAGCGCCACGATGGCGCGGCTGGCGTCGCAGTGGAACTCTTTCGGATTATCCGTCGGGTTCACCTGCTCCGGCGTTGGGATCACCGGGTCTATGCCCGCCACCTGACGCAGCGCCGCCGGGTGCTGCTGGAAGTACGTTTCAACATTGCTGATAGCATCGCGGGTGCGGGTGATGTCATAGCCGGAGGCGTTCATATTCACCACAAAACCCGCCGGTGCCACGCCAATCAGCACCAGCATAATCAGGCCAATGCCTTTCTGGCCGTCGTTCGCGCCGTGCGAGAAACTCACGCCGATAGCGGAGAGGATCAGCGCGATACGTGTCCAGAATGGCGGCTTTTTCTTGCCGTCTTTCTTTTCACGCTCGGCTGGCGTCAGGTGGATACGGGCGCGTTTTTTGGTGCCGCTCCAGTAACGACGCAGCAAGAACACCAGCCCGCCCGCGAACACCAGACCGACAATCGGCGACACAATCAGCGAGCCGAAAATGTTCAGCACTTTCGGGATATTCAGCGCATCCACAACGGACGTGCCGGTCATCAGGGCGTTGGTGAGACCAATCCCGATGATAGAGCCGATAAGCGTATGGGAGCTGGACGCTGGCAGACCGAGATACCAGGTGCCAAGGTTCCAGACAATCGCGGCCAGCAGCATGGAGAAAACCATCGCCAGGCCATGCGCGGAGCCCACATTCAGCAGCAAATCAGTCGGCAGCATATGCACAATCGCATAGGCTACGCTTAAGCCGCCAAGCAGAACACCGAGGAAGTTAAAGAGAGCCGCCATAGCCACCGCAAGTTGCGATCGCATAGCGCGTGTGTAGATAACCGTTGCGACTGCGTTTGCCGTATCATGGAAGCCGTTGATAGCTTCATAAAACAGTACAAATCCCAGAGCAAGCAATAGTAACAGGCCAGTGTGTAAATCCAGCCCGGCAAACAAATGTAGCATAGGACGTTACGCCATTTTGAGGACATGAACGCGGCGCATTATCTAAGACAACGGCGGCGTGGGCAAAGTGAAATATAGACTTTTTTTAATCGCCGTCACTGAAGTGTCAATTTCCCTAAAGAGATTACCTTTTAAATTCAATTTATTAGAATTTGTAACAGGGTTTTGTCTGGTGCGACCAGAGAGGAAACTTTACAATTCGCGGCCTTAACGGCAATGAGGAAGGGTTGTGGAACAGTTTGATGCCATCATCGTAGGGGCGGGCGCGGCAGGATTATTCTGCGCGGCGCTGGCAGGGCAGGCGGGACGCCGGGTATTAGTGCTGGATAACGGCAAAAAACCGGGGCGCAAAATCCTGATGTCCGGCGGCGGGCGCTGCAATTTTACCAACCTCTACGTTGAGCCCGCCGCTTACCTCAGCGCCAATCCGCACTTCTGCAAATCGGCGCTGGCGCGCTACACCCAGTGGGATTTTATCGATCTGGTGGGCAAGCACGGCATCGCCTGGCATGAGAAAACCCTCGGCCAGCTCTTCTGCGATGACTCAGCGGAGCAAATCGTCACGATGTTAATGGCGGAGTGCGAGAAGGGCGGCGTCACCGTGCGGCTGCGCAGCGAAGTGCTGGCGATTGCGCGCGACGACAGCGGTTATACCCTGACGCTTAATGGCGGCACCGTGACCACGCCGAAGCTGGTCATCGCCAGCGGCGGTCTGTCGATGCCGGGCCTCGGCGCCACGCCGTTTGGCTATAAAGTGGCGGAGCAGTTCGGCCTGAAAGTGCTGCCAACCCGCGCGGGCCTGGTGCCATTCACGCTGCATAAGCCGCTGCTTGAGCAGATCCAGACGCTTTCCGGCGTCTCGGTGCCTGCGGTGGTCACTGCCGATAACGGCACGGTCTTTCGCGAAAGCATTCTCTTTACCCATCGCGGGCTCTCCGGCCCGGCGATCTTGCAGATCTCCAGCTACTGGCAGCCGGGTGAGTGGGTCACCGTTAACCTGCTGCCGGATACGGACGCTGCCGCGTTTATCGATGAACAGCGCGCCGCGCACCCGAATCAGAGCCTGAAAAACACGCTCGCCATGCTGCTGCCGAAGCGGCTGGTGGAGTGTCTGCAAAGCCTCGGGCAAATCCCGGACGTCACGCTGAAACAGCTCAACAGCCGCCAGCAGCAGGAATTGCTGGAGACGCTCCACGGCTGGCGCGTCCAGCCCAACGGCACCGAAGGCTACCGCACCGCGGAGGTGACGCTCGGCGGCGTTGATACCCACGAGCTTTCGTCGCGCACCATGGAAGCGCGCAACGTGCCAGGACTCTATTTTATCGGCGAAGTGGTGGATGTGACCGGCTGGCTTGGCGGTTATAACTTCCAGTGGGCGTGGAGCTCCGCCTGGGCCTGCGCCCAGGCGCTCGCTGAATAACGCCTCAGCAGAGAGTCCGGGGCGTGAAAACCCCGGATGTCGCGCAGGGCTTGCGCCTGCGCATCGGCACCGTGCGGTACGCCGCAGCGGCTTAATATCATGACGAAGCGAGACAGGATTCGCCTCTTTTCACGTGACTAGTGGGGATGGGCGCGTTTTTCTGCGTCGGTGACTTCGCTTTCAAACCGGGCCAGCTCCTGGCGTTTACAGGCAAGCCAGGCGTCGCTGAACGGCGCGCCCAGTTGCTCCTGTAACCACTTCGCCTCCTGAAAACGCGCCAGCGCGTCCGGCCAGAAAAGCGGCAGGGCGGGCAGCTCCGCGATTGCGCCTGGTTCGGGCAGCGTTAACGGACGATCAAGGCCATAAAGAATGCCCGCGAGGGCCGCCGCCGCCACGAGATACGGGTTGGCGTCGGCGCTGGCGAGCCGGTATTCGATGCGCTGAGACGCCGGGGACGCGCAGGGCAGGCGCAGAGCCGCCGAGCGATCGTTGTAACCCCACGATGAAAACAGCGGTTCGTTCAGGCTCTTTCGCAGCCGCCGGAAGGCGTTGGCGCCAGGCGTGACCAGCGCGACGCTTGCGGGCATCAGCGCCAGCAGGCCGCTCAGACTGCGGCGCATCATCACGTTCGGGTTTCCCGCGTCACTGGCGAACAGATTATTGCCCTGCGCGTCGTTCAGGCTGATATGAATGTGCAGGCCGCTGCCGGCCAGCGCTGCTCGCGGTTTGGCCATAAAGCTTGCCCGGTAGCCCTGTTTTTCCGCCACCTGATGCACCAGCCGTCGCGCCGCCAGCACCCGATCGCACATCTCCACCACGCGCGGGGTGTGCGGAAAATTGAGTTCGAACTGGCCCGCTTGCGCTTCCGCCACAATGCCGCAGACAGGCAATCCCTGACGCCGCGCCTCGGTTTCCATCGCCTCCAGCAGCGCGCTGTCGCGCTCTGGCATGTCGATATCAAAACAGCGTGATGACGGCGGCGCGCCGTCCACCGCCTGCAAATAAAACTCCACTTCCGGGGCTATCACCGGGTAGAGGCCGCGCGCGTGAAACTGCGCCAGAAGGCGCTCCAGCACAACGCGCGGCTCCAGCGCGCAGCCTGCGCCGTCCGGCTCCTGCATGGCGAGCAGCAACTGGGCGTGATGCGCTGGATCGCTTGCACAAGGGCGCAGCGTACCGCTGACCGGCAGGCAGAGCCTGTCCGGCTCGCGCTGCGCGAGGGCGCTTTCAACGACATGCCCTTCCATATCCATGGCGTAGACCGACAGCGGAAAATAGCAGCCCTGGGCGAGCGAGCGCAGGCTCTCAGCGCTGATGCGCTTGCCGCGCCGACAGCCGTTCAGATCGTGCAGATAAATATCGACATGGCGGGTATGCGGATATTCCCGCAGGTAAGCATCGGCTTCCTGGCGAAAGGACATAAGTGCGCCCTGCGGCGTGCCCGCCAGCATCCAAGTATTCAGCAATGTAGAAAACATAATCGGTTCCTGACCAGAAGGCGCTGCGGTCGGGCTCGGGGTTTTAAACCAGGGAGTGAGTGCAAAGGAGAACATAGGTCACGCTTCTTGTGGGCCGCTCGGGCGATGGTCAAAGGCTAGCGCTTTCCAGCGTGCAGCGGCGTAAAAATCCCGTAAAAAGAAAGGGCTGGCGTATAAAAATGGCGTTTATTCGGTGTGGGATGAAGGGGTTATAGAGGTCAATGAAAGAGGAGTAACAAACGAATGTAGTGAGAGTCGATAGTCTGTTTTATCGCCAGTCGTTAACGTTGCGGCCTGTCAGAGGAAGCACATACGGAGCGCACTTCCTGACCGGGTAAGGAGTCACAACACGAGACGGTAACGATCGCGATGCGTTTTTTATTAATGATACTTTTTTATTGTACCTCACTGCTTGCAGCGCCGGCGTTCAGCGCCGTACTGCCTGCGTCCTGGCATTATCACGATGATGATAATGACTATTCCTGGCACCTCACAGAGACGGCACCGCCGCACCCGCTGCTTAAACGCGCGCTGTTAAACCGCTACGTGAGCTGGAAAGGCACCCGCTATCACTTTGGCGGTACGACCCGCCACGGCGTTGATTGCTCGGCGCTGATGCAGCATCTGTTTGCCGAATCGGCGAGCGTATCGCTGCCGCGCACCACCTTGCAGCAACTTAAAAAGGGCACAGCGGTAAGAAAAACGGCGCTGCAACCGGGCGATCTGGTGTTTTTCAGTACCGGCCCGCAACAGCGCCATGTGGGAGTGTATATCGGCGATAATCAGTTTATTCACGCCTCGAAAGAGAAAGGCGTGACCATCTCCAGCCTCACTAACGAATACTGGCGCGCGCGTTATCTCGCCGCGCGCCACGTAGTGTAATGGCCTACCCCGGCAGCCGGGTTTTCGGACGGCCCGGGCCAAGCAGCACGGCGAGCTTACTGCCGCCGTGCGTGGTTTCCATCCAGATCTTACAGACGCTGGTGAGCGGCACCGACAACAGCATGCCGACCGGCCCAAGTAACCACCCCCAGAACAGCAGCGAGAGGAACACCACCATTGTGGACATCCCGAGGCGGTGGCCCATCATGCGCGGCTCGACGATATTGCCCAGAATCATATGCACCAGCGAGAACAGCACCCCCACCATCACCACTTCATACACGCCATTAAACAGCAGCGCCTGGATCATGGGCGGGATTGCCGAGAGCACCGCGCCGATATTGGGAATGTAGTTGAGCAGAAACCCGAGCACGCCCCACATCAGCGCGAACTGGATATCGAGCAGCGTCAGGCCGAGCCAGATAATGACGCCGGTCCACAGGCTGATGAGCGTTTTCAGCGCCAGATAGTGGCTGACGCCTTTTAACGCACGGTGCAGCCCGGCGATATGCAGTTGCGGATTTGAGAGCGCAAAGCGCAGCTTATAAGGCACGTGGCGCACTTCAAACAGCATAAAAACGACGGTCATCACCAGCAGCACGACGCTTGCCATCGCGCCGGAGAGTTGCGTCATCAGCGTCGTGGCGAAGGTCATCATCTTGTCGGAATCCATGCGTTGCAGCATACGCTCCGGCGAAAGATGCAGGTGCATAAACGGCACCATTTCCTGAAGATGCAGCAGTTTTCGCGTCAGTTCCTTATTATATTTCGGCATTAACGCGACAAATTCATTAAACGACGCCGCCAGCACGCCCAGCAGCAGCGTCAGGCCTATCAGCATCACAAACACGACGATAGTAATCGCGACAGGGCGGCGAAAACCGCGGCGCATAAACCAGGTCACCAGCGGGTTGAGCACAATCGCCAGAAACAGCGCCAGCAGAAGCGGGACAATCATATCCGCGGCGGCGTGAATACCGGCCAGAATAATCACCAGCGCCGCCAGCTTTTGCAGCATATGCAGGCCGACTTTATCTTGTTGAGGTTGGGGTCGTTGTGGACCAATCATAACCAATTCCTTTGATGAGGGCTTTCTTAGTGTAGTGTGCAATGGGCATTGCGCCGCAGGGAGGAAGTCTGAAACGCGGGCGTTTCCGTTGAAGGAAATTTCAGGTTTATACTGACGCTACCGCTGTTGCCAAAAAAGTGAAATGTCATGCCGGATGTAAGCGCCGAACCCGCATTAAGCGGCTTACGGCTGAATCTGAAAATCGTCTCTATCGTTATCTTCAATTTCGCTACCTTTCTGACCATCGGCCTGCCGCTCGCGGTACTGCCGGGCTATGTCCATGATGTGATGGGGTTTAGCCCGTTCTGGGCGGGGCTGGTTATCAGCCTTCAGTATATCGCCACGCTGATAAGCCGTCCTCATGCGGGGCGCTATGCCGATCTCTGGGGGCCGAAAACCGTGGTGATCGTCGGGATGTCCGGCTGTCTGCTGAGCGGCGCGAGCTATTTTCTGGCGTGGTGGGGGGCCGGCGCGCCGATGGTGTCGCTGGCGCTGTTGTGTCTCGGGCGCGTGGTGCTGGGCTTTGGGCAGAGCTGCGCGGGAACCGGCTCGACGCTCTGGGGCGTCGGCGTGGTCGGCTCGACGCACATCGGCAAAGTGATCTCCTGGAACGGCGTGGTCACCTACGGCGCGATGGCCGTGGGCGCGCCGCTCGGCGCGCTGCTGTACCGCCACGGCGGCCTGCCGCTGGTGGCGGGCGTCATTATGGGCGTCGCGCTGCTTGGCATTGTGTTAGCGCTGCCGCGTCCGGCCGTGAAGGCGAGTAAGGGAAAACCGCTGCCGTTTCGCGCGGTGCTCGGCAAGGTCTGGCCGTTCGGCATGGCGCTGGCGCTCACCACTTCCGGCTTTGGGGTAATCGCCACGTTTATTACGCTGTTCTATCAGGCGAAAGGCTGGGACGGCGCGGCGTTCGCCCTGACGCTGTTCAGCGGCGCGTTTGTCGGCACACGCTTGTTATTCCCTAACGCGATTAACCGGCTGGGCGGCATTAACGTGACGCTTATCTGCGGCGTGGTGGAAACGGTCGGGTTGCTGATGGTTGGGCTGGCGGTGGAGCCGTGGATGGCGAAAGCAGGGACGTTTCTCGCAGGCGCAGGGTTCTCGCTGGTTTTCCCGGCGCTTGGCGTCGTGGCGGTGAAAGCGGTGCCGCAGAGTAATCAGGGCGCGGCGCTCGCCACTTATACGCTGTTTATGGATCTGTCTCTTGGGATAACCGGCCCGGCGGCGGGCGTGCTGATGGCCTGGGCGGGCGTACCGGCGATTTATCTGGCGGCGGCGGGGCTGGTGCTGCTCGCCATTCTCTTAAGCGTACAGCTAAAAAAACGGCCCGCCCCGTAAAGGGCAGGCCGCGTTTTAAGCGTCATTTTTACTGCGGATTACTTCACAACGATGGTGTTGATGATGTTCTCTGCGGTGCTCTGCGCCTGCTGCTGGTTATCGGCAGGCAGCGTGATTTGCAGGGTCAGCAGTTTGTCATCGACATTGCCCAGCACCACGGATGAGTAAGCGGTCTGGCCTTTGGCAGAGATGACGGTGTCGAGCTGCTGCATCTTCTGGCCTTTGATTTCAATCGCTTTATTGGTCACGACCTGCAGTTGCGGGTCGCGGGCGCGCTGCTGATCTTCCAGACGCTTCGCCAGCACTGCCAGCGATTCCTGGCTTTTCTCGCCGACGATAACGATCACGGCTTTCTGGCCGGTCTGATCGGAGTAGACATGCATGTTGTTCGCCTGGGTGCCCACTTTACCGCTCTGATCGGTCATATCCGACGGCAGGGAGAAGCTGAGTTTACCGTCCAGCAGGCTGACCGGCTGGCCGGAAGCTTCGCTCTGTGAGGCACCGGCGCTGGCCGGCGCGTTGCTGTCTTTGTTATCGCAGGCGGCAAGCCCCATCACCAGCAGGCCAATACCGACATATTTCACCAGATTGCGCATTCACTTATTCCTTTACAAGAGACGGTCAACACGACCCATCCCTGCATCTTAACACAAGAAATTCCGTGAACCTTTAACCGCGCTGCAGCACGTGGAAATCGGATTTATCCGCCAGCTTTTTCAACAGCATATTCAGCAGTACGCCGTACATCGGCAGGAAGAACACCAGGCTGATAAGCACCTTGAAGGTGTAGTCCACCAGCGCGATTTCCATCCAGTGTTCGGCCATGAACGGGTCCGGGCTGCGCCAGAAGGCGATAAAGAAGAACGACAGCGTATCGCTGACGTTGCCGAGCAACAGCGACGCGCCCGGCGCCAGCCACCAGCGCGGGCTTTGGCGCAGGCGGTTAAACACATGCACGTCGAGGATCTGCCCGAGCGCATAGGCCATAAAGCTGGCGGTCGCGATGCGCGCGACGAACAGATTGAAGTGCGACAGCGCGTCAAACCCTTGCCAGCTCCCCATATAAAACAGCGAGGAGATCACATAGGAGACCACCAGCGCTGGCACCATCACGGCGAAAATAATGCGACGAGCCAGCGGCGCGCCAAAAATGCGTACGGTCAGATCGGTGGCGAGGAAAATAAACGGAAAGCTAAACGCGCCCCAGGTGGTGTGAAAACCAAAAATGGAGACGGGCAGCTGCACCAGATAGTTGCTGGAGGTGATCACCAGCAAATGAAACAACGAAAGCCAGACGAGCGCGTTGCGGCGCTGACCAGGAGTAAAGGGCGTCATATTGTGACCTTTTTGTTAGTTGGGGTGAGGGAACCCAGTTCATCTTCATGCTAAGGCAGACGCAGCGCGTTTGCGCAAAAGCCGCCGCATAATACTGCTTTGTCTCGCCAATGCAATGGTTAATTTTAACGCAATCGTTCACATGAGTTGCGTCACAAAAAACGGGGGGTAAACTAAGGCGGTTTTTGACAACGCCGAGAGAAGCATGACCGAACTGTTCGCCAACCCTGACCACACCCTGGACGCCCTCGGGCTGCGCTGCCCTGAGCCGGTAATGATGGTGCGTAAAACCGTGCGTAATATGCAGCCCGGCGAAACGCTGCTGATCGTGGCCGATGATCCGGCGACGACGCGCGATATTCCTGGATTCTGCCGCTTTATGGAACACGAGCTGGTAGCCTCGCAAACTGAAACGCTGCCGTATCGTTATCTGCTGCGTAAAAATCAATAATTCCTGCCGTAAGCCGCGCGCATGCGGCTTTCTGAACTCACGTCACATTCTTTTTAAACCTTTGTTTCAAAGTTGTTGCTTTTGTGAGGCGCTTCACCCTGCCTTTACAGGACGTCGTCTAGTTTATAACCGACAAATCAAAACACCGTTTTATAACTAGCCTGTCCTTATCCTCTGGAGCGACCCGATGAAAAAGCGATTTATCCCGGCGCTGGCCGGTCTTTGCCTCTCCACCGCGTCACTGCTGTTTGCGCCCGCTCTCCATGCGCAAGTGATTAAAGCGGCCGATGTTCACCCGCAGGGCTACCCGAACGTCGTCGCCGTGCAAAACATGGGTGAAAAGTTAAAACAACAAACCAACGGCGAGCTGGAAATTAAAACCTTTCCGGGCGGCGTGCTGGGCGATGAAAAGCAGATGATAGAGCAGGCGCAGATGGGCGCAATCGACATGATCCGCGTTTCAATGGCACCGGTTGCCGCGATTTTGCCGGAGATCGAGGTTTTTACGCTGCCTTACGTGTTTCGTGACGAAGACCATATGCACAAGGTCATCGATGGCGATATCGGCAAACAAATCGGCGATAAACTCACCAGCAACCCGAAATCGCGGCTGGTCTTTTTAGGCTGGATGGACTCCGGCACCCGCAATTTGATCACCAAAAATCCGGTCGTGAAGCCGGACGATCTCAAGGGCATGAAAATTCGCGTACAGGGTAGCCCGGTCGCTATCGGCACGCTGAAAGCGATGGGCGCGAACGCCGTGGCGATGGGCGTGAGCGAAGTCTACAGCGGCCTGCAAACCGGCGTTATCGACGGTGCGGAAAACAACCCGCCGACTTACATTGCGCACAACTACCTGCCGGTCGCGAAGCACTACACCCTGAGCGGCCACTTCATCATCCCCGAAATGCTGCTCTACTCGAAAGTGAAATGGGACAAGCTAAAACCTGAGCAGCAACAGAAAATCCTGACGCTCGCCCGCGAGGCGCAAATGGAACAGCGTGAGCTGTGGAATGCCTATAACAAACAGGCGCTCGACAAAATGAAAGCGGGCGGCGTGCAGTTCCACGACATCGATAAAGCGTTTTTCGTTAACGCGACCGCGCCGGTGCGCGACCAGTATGGCGCGAAGCATCAGGATCTGATGAAAGCCATCGCCGACGTCAAATAACGTCTAACGCCGGGCTGGCCCCGGCGCCTCATCCTCTGCGGAGTATTTATGTCCCGATTCTTTCTGGTCTGGATGGATCGCCTGTACCTGCTCGCCATGATGGTGGCCGGGTTCGCGCTGTTGATCATGACGGTCGTGATCCCGATAGGGATTTTCTCGCGTTACGTGCTCAACCGGGGTGAGTCCTGGCCTGAGCCGGTCGCCATTATCTGTATGGTGACGTTTACCTTTATCGGCGCGGCAGTGGGCTACCGCGCAGGCTCGCATATTGCGGTGAACATGCTGACCGATCGTCTGCCGCCGTTTGCGCAGCGGGTCTGCGCTCGTGTGGTCGATCTGCTGATGCTCATCATTTCCGTGGTGATGTTTTACTACAGCGCCCTGTTGTGTATGGAGCTGTGGGAACAGCCCGTCGCGGAATTTCCGGTGCTTACATCAGGAGAAAGTTATCTGCCGCTGCCCATCGGCTCGGCGGTGATGATTCTGTTCGTCATCGAGCGGCTGCTGTGGGGTTCTCAGGAGAACCGCCCGGTCGTGCTCATTGGCAACCATAGCTAGCGGGGAACGTTATGGACGCATTTATCTTACTGGCCACGCTGGCGGTGCTGCTGGCGCTCGGAATGCCGGTCGCTTTCGCGGTGGGCCTGAGCGCCATCGTGGGCGCGCTCTGGATAGATCTGCCGCTGGAGGCGCTGATGATCCAGATAACCAGCGGCGTTAACAAATTTACGCTACTGGCGATCCCGTTTTTTATCCTGGCGGGCGCGATTATGGCTGAAGGCGGCATCGCCCGACGGCTGGTGAACTTCGCCTATCTGTTTGTGGGGTTTATCCGCGGCGGGCTGTCGCTGGTAAATATTGTCGCCTCGACGTTTTTCGGCGCGATTTCCGGCTCGTCGGTGGCGGATACCGCATCTATCGGCAGCGTGATGATCCCGGAGATGGAAAAGAAAGGCTACCCGCGCGAATACGCCGCGGCGGTCACGGCGAGTGGCTCGGTGCAGGCGATTCTTATTCCGCCCAGCCATAACTCGGTTATCTATTCGCTGGCGGCGGGCGGCACCGTCTCTATCGCGACGCTGTTTATCGCGGGCGTGTTGCCGGGGCTGCTGCTGGGACTGAGCCTGATGATTCTTTGCATCGCCTTCGCCCGGCGGCGCGGCTACCCGAAAGGCGAGCGGATCCCGCTCAGGCAGGCGCTGAAAATTTTCATGGATGCGCTGTGGGGGCTGATGACGGTCGTGATTATCCTGGGCGGCATTCTGACCGGCGTGTTTACCGCGACGGAATCGGCGGCGGTGGCGTGCCTGTGGGCGTTTTTCGTGACGATGTTTATCTATCGCGATTACCAATGGAGCGAACTGCCGAAGCTGATGTTCCGCACCGTGAAAACGGTGACGATCGTGATGATCTTAATCGGGTTTGCGGCGGCGTTCGGCGCGGTAATGACCTATATGCAACTGCCGACGAGAATTACGGAATTCTTCACGACGCTGTCGGATAACAAATATGTCATCCTGATGTACCTCAACATTATGCTGCTGTTGATTGGCACGCTGATGGACATGGCGCCGATCATTTTGATCCTGACGCCGGTGCTGTTGCCGGTCGCTAACCAGCTCGGTATTGATCCGGTGCATTTCGGGATGATCATGATGGTGAATCTTGGGATCGGGCTGATTACGCCGCCGGTGGGTTCGGTGCTGTTTGTGGCGAGCGCCGTCAGTAAGAAGAATATCGAAACCGTGGTGCGCGCCATGCTGCCGTTTTATGGGGTGTTGCTTATTGTGCTGGCGATGGTGACTTACATTCCGGCCATTTCGCTCTGGCTGCCGCGGGTGTTAGGGATGATGTCAGGGCGGTGGCGGGTGTTGAGGTGGCGGGTGCACTTCGTTTACCCGCCCTACGAGTATTCCGGCCGCTGTAATGTAGGGTGGGTAAGCGAAGCGCACCCACCCTGTTCCATGTTCCCCGTCAGCACGTAGGGTGGGTAAGCGCATTTGAGGTGGCGGGTGCACGTTGTTTACCCGCCCTACGAGTATTCCGGCCGCTGTAATGTAGGGTGGGTAAGCGCAGCGCACCCACCGTATCAACCCTCCGCCCTGAACGTAGGGTGGGTAAGCGAAGCGTACCCACCCTGTTTCATATTCCCCGTCAGCCGCGTTTACGCAACAGCCTTAACGCATTGGCGGTCACCAGCACCGTCGCACCCGTATCGGCCAACACGGCCAGCCACAGGCCGGTCAACCCGAGCAGCGTCGTCACCAGGAAAACGGCCTTTAACCCCAGCGCAATCGCGATGTTCTGACGAATATTACGGTGCGTGGCGCGGGCAAGCGCGATCATCTCCGGCAGCGCCGCCAGCCGGTTGTGCGTCAGCGCCGCGTCGGCGGCCTCCAGCGCCACATCGGTGCCGCTGCCCATCGCAATGCCGATGGTCGCGGCTTTCATCGCAGGCGCGTCGTTAATACCGTCGCCGACCACCGCCAGCGGCGCGCGGGCGTTAAGCGCATTGACCGCTGTCACCTTATCCGCAGGCAGCAGCCCGGCGCGATATTCCATACCTAACTCTGCGGCAATTGCCGCCGCCGCGCGCGGGTTATCGCCGGTCAGCATCACACTCCCCACGCCGAGCGCCCGGAGTTTCTCCACCGCGTCGCGTGCGTCGGCGCGCTGCGTATCGCGAAGCGCCAGCGTGCCGAGAAGCCGATCGCTTGCGGTCACCACGATCACCGTCTGGCCCTGCGCTTCCTGCGCTCGGATGCGCGCCTGCCAGTCCGCCGGAAGCGCAATGGACACCTTATCCGGCGCGCTGATGCGAAGCAGGCGGCCCTCCACCTGCGCTTCAACACCCGCTCCCGCCAGCGTGCGCTGCGCACCGGCGCGAAGCGTCGCCACGCCGCGCGTGGTCGCCTCGCGCACCACCGCCTGCGCCAGCGGATGCGTGCTGCCCTGCTCAACGGCTGCGGCGTAAGCCAGCAGCGCTTCCGCTTCCAGTCCGTCGACCGGATCGATTGCCGTGACTTGCGGCGTGCCCGCCGTCAGCGTGCCGGTTTTATCAAAAGCAATTTGCTCAACGCGCCCCAGCGCTTCCAGCGCGGCACCGCCTTTAATCAGCGCGCCAAAGCGCGTGGCGGCGGCAAGGCCTGATGTGATCGCCGCTGGCGTCGAGATCACCAGCGCGCACGGGCAACCAATCAGCAGCAGCGCCAGCGCTTTGTAAATCCACGGCAGCCAGGGCGCGGCAAACAGCAATGGCGGAATAAGCGCCGTCAACACCGCCGCCGCCATAATGACCGGGGTATAGATGCGGCTGAAGCGATCGATAAAGCGCTCAATCGGCGCGCGTTTCGATTCCGCCTCTTCAATCAGATGCAGAATGCGGTCAATGGCGCTGTCGCCGGGACGCGACGTGACTTCGAGCGACACCAGACGATCGACGCTGGTCGCGCCAGCAGGGACTTTTTCGCCCGGCTGGCGCTCAACCGGCAGCGATTCGCCAGTCAGCGCGCTCTCATCGAAACTCGCCGCCGCGGCGAGCAGTTTGCCGTCTGCCGGAAGCCTGCCGCCTGCGGCCACTTCAATCACATCGCCGGGCTGAAGCTCGCTTATCGCTACGGTTTCGCGCGCCTCGCCGCGCAGGCGCACCGCCGTTTCCGGGCGTAACGCCACCAGCGCGCTGACGCCGCTGCGCGCACGATTCGCCGCCCATCCTTCCAGCCGCTCGCCGACTAAAAAGAGCAGCAGCACCATCGCCGCTTCTTCACTGGCCCCGATAATCAGCGCGCCGGTGGCGGCCACGCTCATCAGTGTTTCGATGGCGAACGGGTTGCCGCTGCGGATAAGACGCCATGCCTGACGCGCGACCGGGAACAGCCCGACCAGCGTGGTGACGGTGAACGCGATGCGTCCCGCCAGCGGATGCACCTGCTCCAGCGCCCAGCTTAGCGCCATAAAGACGGCGATAGCGATAATCGGCAGGTTTTCACGTAAGCCGGAAGGCGTCGCGGGCGCGGCGGTATTGGCCTCGCGCAGTGTATAACCGGCGGCGCGTACCGCCTGTTCAATTGCCTCGCGCTGTGAGGCGGGGGCGTCCACCACCAGTTTTTCGGTCGCGAATAATACCTGAACCTGACGCACCTCCGGCACCTGACGCACGGCGTTCTCCACTTTGCGGGCGCAGGCGGCGCAGTCCATACCGGCGACCTGCCAGCGTAGCGCGCCTGCGGCTTCCTGCACCGGTTGCGGGTTTTCGCAAGAGTCGCTTTCGCAACAGGCTGCTTTGCTGATGGCCGGTTTTTGCGGTGCTGAAATCGGCGTCATTTTCGCGAACTGCGGCGTCGCGCGAGGCTTTTCAGAAGGGATGCGCATAGCGTCCTCCGGTAATGATAATTTTCTCATTACCAGAGCTTACACTCTGGAGTCGACTCCAGAGTCAAGGAGATTGTGGGCGGAATTTCACCGCCCGTCGTGGTTGTTTACAGGTACAGCGAGCGGACAATCATAAAGTGGCCCGCGAAATAGCAGGCGGCGGCGATGGCGCTGTCGGCAGTAAAGCGCTTACGGTAGTGGCTGCCGAGCCAGACGACCGCGTTCAGCAGCAGCAGCACCGCGCCGACGAAGCCGGAGAAGCTGGTGTCGGTCGGGCGGAAGAAATAGAGCTCGCCCGCAAGCCACACCATTACCAGCGTCATGCCGATATAGGTACAAATCGGCCAGCGGAGATCGCCAAGGCGCGTCCAGATGGTCGCGATCAGCGCCGCGCCTATCACCAGCAGCGCCAGCGGCAACGGCCAGAAAAAGGAGAGCGTCATCTGGCTCGCGAACCAGACGGTATAAAGCAGGTGCGACAGGAAAAACGCCCCGAAGGCGTACAGCAACTGCTGGCGCGGCAGCAGCGTCAACGCATCACCCGCGAGCGTCGCCACCAGGCCTGCCAGCACCAGATAGCCTGTGGGGCTCGCGAGCGGTGCCTGCCAGCCGAGCAGCAGTAACAGCAGCAGCGTTAAAGGTTTAAAGATCCAGCGTTGCCAGGTGGCACCGCGGTAAGATGCATCGACATACAGCCAACCGGATAAAAAGACAGCAATAAACGACCAAAGCATGATAAGTCCCTGATTCAGTTATTGTAACGTGCGCATACCGCGCACGGCCCTTGATTTCAGTCTAGTGGTCAGACGGGCGAGATGACAACGCCTGGCGCTGCGGGGTATTCTTAAAAAGAGTTGAGCCGCCGGGATCTGTCATGAGTAAGCCACCGCTTTTTTTCATTATTATCATCGCGTTAATCATCGCGGCCGCTTCATTTCGCTATGTGCAGCAGCGGCGCGAGAAAACAGAAAATGACGCGGCCCCGGTCACGCAGCAAGACGTAGTAGTGGCCAGCAAGCGGGAAAAACCCGTAAACGGGCGGCGTTCGCGGGAGCAGCAGGTCGCGCCGCCTGCGCAAACCATGCGGTATGAGGCGACGTTTCGCCCACAGGAAGGCGGGGCGGAGATGCGGTTTCGGCTGGATGAGGCCCATTACCACCAGTTGACGGTGGGCGATGAGGGCCAGCTGGTGTATCAGGGAACGCGGTTTCTGGAGTTTGTTCCTGCGCCCGCGCGTTAAGGCGGCACGGCGGGTGCGCTTCGCTTACCCGCCCTGGGAAATTACCTGCCGCGTTTGTTAGCGCGGCTTCTTCTGATTTTTCTGCCAGGCGATCAGCTCAAACACACCGAAGATAAAAATACGCGCCTGCTGGAAACGGCTTAACGGCGGGGCGTCTTTCGGCTGCGTGGCGCGCAGCAGCGATAATTGCAGAATATGCATGATTATCATGAAAAATAGCGCCACGTTGACGAAAATATTCAGCGGGCGCGGGAACGGCTGGATCATGTTCAGCAGCAGAAAGCCCCACACGCCCAGCATCAGCAGGCGTCCCAGATTAATCAGCATTTTGCTCTCCTTGTGATTCGCGCAGATAAAGCCGGTACGCCACCTGGCCCGCCACTTTCTCGCGATGCAGTTGCCAGCTTGCAGGCACCGGCGGCAGGCCGTTTTCTACTTCGCTTTCAACGTAAATCAGCGCCTGAGGCGCCAGCCAGCCGCGCGTCTCCAGCAGGTTCAGCGTCTCTTCCAGCAGCCCTTTACGAAACGGCGGATCGACAAACACGATGTCGTGCGGCTCGCCGGTCTGGTTCAGAAAATTAAGTGTGTTAGTGTTCACTACCTTTGCTGCGCTGGATTTGAGCGTAGCAAGGTTTTTCTGAAGCTGCTGCGCGACGCCGCGTTCCATCTCTAAAAGCGTGGCGTCGGCGGCGTAGCGGGAGAGCGCCTCCAGGCCCAGCGCGCCGCTGCCGGCGAAGCAGTCCAGACAGCGCGCGCCCACCAGATACGGCGCCAGCCAGTTAAATAAGGTTTCGCGCACGCGGTCGGTGGTGGGGCGCAGACCGGGGCTGTCAGGCACCGGCAGTTTTCTGCCGCGCCACTGTCCGCCAATAATGCGGATCTGGCCGCTACCCGAGGAGGTTGGTTTCTTCATTATGCTCACACGCTTTTCTGTTCAGGCTGCTATTCTAGCGGCGCAAACGGGCGGGCGAAACCTCCGTGCGGCGGTATGCCGCCCCGGCGGGAAAGTGGTAGACTCACTTATTCATTCGCAATTTTTTCAGTACCCTGAGCCAGACGACGGGACTGCGCCATGTATTAACCGCGAGGAGTGCATTCGCCAATGGCAAAAGAGAAGAAACGTGGCTTTTTTTCCTGGCTGGGTTTTGGCCAGAAAGAGCAGGCAGAAACGGAAGCCGAACAACAAGAACAACACGTAACAGAACAACCCGCGGCGACAGAAGCGCGCGTTGAGCCTGACTCGCAGACGCAAACGACCGCGCAGGAGACCACGCACTCCCTGGCCGAGTCTGAAAAATTCGCCGATGACGTCGTGGCCGTCAGCGAAAGCGTGGTGCATGAAGAAAAAGAGGCCGCGCAGCCGGAAACTGTCGAGACGTCGGTTGAGGCAGAGCCGGAAGCCGTAAAACCAACGGCTGCGCAAGCGGAAGAGTGGCTGCCGGAGCAGGAAGAAAACCGCGCGCCGGTAGCGCTTGCGCCTGAAGTTGTCGCTGAGCCACAGCCAGAAGCGGCCCCGGAAACGATCGTTGAAGAAGACGTCATTGAAGATGCGGCTGTTGAAGAAAAAGCCGTCGAGCCTGCGGTGGAAACGCCGCACGATGCACACGAGATTGCTGAAGATGCGCCGATTAGCGAAGAAGAATTAGTCGCGCTGGCGGCTGACCCGGAAGCGGCGCTGGAAACCGAGCCGGAAGAGGAAGAAACCGCGCCGGTTGCAGAGCAGGAAAAACCCACTAAAGAGGGTTTCTTCGCGCGCCTTAAACGCAGCCTGCTGAAAACCAAAGAAAATCTCGGTTCCGGATTTATCAGTCTGTTCCGCGGCAAAAAAATCGACGACGATCTGTTCGAGGAGCTCGAAGAGCAGTTGCTGATTGCTGATGTGGGCGTGGACACCACGCGTAAAATTATCGCCAATCTCACCGAAGGCGCGAGCCGCAAGCAGTTGCGCGATGCCGAGGCGCTCTACGGCCTGTTGAAAGAAGAGATGGGCGAGATCCTGGCGAAAGTGGACGAGCCGCTGAATGTCGAAGGCAAAACGCCGTTTGTTATCCTGATGGTTGGCGTCAACGGCGTGGGTAAAACTACCACCATCGGTAAACTGGCGCGTCAGTTTGAGCAACAGGGCAAATCGGTGATGCTGGCGGCGGGCGATACCTTCCGTGCGGCCGCGGTGGAGCAGCTCCAGGTCTGGGGCCAGCGCAATAACATTCCGGTTATCGCGCAGCACACCGGCGCGGATTCCGCCTCCGTGATTTTCGACGCCATCCAGGCGGCGAAAGCGCGCGGCGTAGATGTGCTGATTGCCGATACCGCCGGGCGTTTGCAAAATAAATCGCACCTGATGGAAGAGCTGAAAAAAATCGTCCGCGTGATGAAAAAGCTCGACGAGAACGCGCCGCATGAAGTGATGCTGACTATCGACGCCAGCACCGGGCAGAACGCCGTCAGCCAGGCGAAGCTGTTCCACGAGGCGGTAGGGCTGACCGGGATTACGCTCACCAAGCTTGACGGCACCGCCAAAGGCGGCGTGATCTTCTCGGTGGCCGATCAGTTTGGTATTCCGATTCGCTACATTGGTGTGGGCGAACGTATTGAAGATTTGCGTCCGTTTAACGCGGGCGACTTTATTGAGGCACTTTTTGCCCGAGAGGATTAACCATGATTCGCTTTGAACATGTCAGCAAAGCCTATCTCGGTGGGAGACAAGCGCTGCAGGGGGTGACGTTCCACCTGCGGCCAGGCGAGATGTCATTTCTTACCGGCCACTCCGGCGCCGGTAAGAGTACGCTGCTGAAGCTGATTTGCGGTATCGAACGGCCGAGCGCCGGGAAAATCTGGTTTGGCGGCCACGAGATAAGCCGTCTGAAAAACCGTGAAGTGCCGTTCCTGCGTCGTCAGATCGGCATGATTTTCCAGGATCACCATCTGCTGATGGACAGAACGGTCTACGATAATGTGGCGATCCCGCTGATTATCGCGGGCGCCAGCGGCGAAGATATTCGCCGTCGCGTATCGGCGGCGCTGGATAAGGTCGGTCTGCTGGACAAAGCGAAAAACTTCCCGATTCAGCTTTCTGGCGGTGAACAGCAGCGCGTGGGCATCGCCCGCGCGGTGGTCAATAAACCTGCCGTATTGCTGGCGGATGAACCGACGGGCAACCTGGATGACGCCCTCTCGGAAGGCATTCTGCGTCTTTTCGAAGAATTTAACCGCGTCGGGGTGACGGTATTAATGGCGACGCACGACACCGGGCTTATCTCACGGCGCAGCTACCCGGTGCTCACCCTGAGCGAAGGGCATTTGCATGGAGGCCGTGTTGGTGAATAAACGTGACGCGCTGAATGAAATCCGGCGCTTTAGCAACAAACTGGATAATTTCCGTAAACAGCGTTCTTCCGGTGAAACAGGACGGCCTGTGCAGAAGCGAAATAAAGGCTCCAACACCAAAGGCAAATCGCGTCAGGGCGGCATCAATGAACAGGTGCGTTACGCCTGGCAGGGCGCGCTTGCCGATTTGAAAAGCAAACCGCTCGCCACGTTTTTAACGGTGATGGTAATTGCCATTTCGCTGACGCTGCCGAGCGTCTGCTACATGGTTTATAAGAACGTCAGCGAGGCGGCGACGCAGTATTACCCGTCGCCGCAGATTACGGTCTATCTCGATAAAACGCTCGACGATAACGCCGCGCAGCAGGTGGTGGGGCAGCTCCAGGCCGAGCCGGGCGTGGCGAAGGTCAATTACCTCTCGCGTGACGAGGCGCTTGGCGAATTCCGCAACTGGTCGGGCTTTGGCGGCGCGCTGGATATGCTGGAAGAAAACCCGCTGCCAGCGGTAGTGGTGGTCGAGCCGAAGCTCGATTTCCAGAGCAGCGAAGCGCTCAACACGCTGCGTGACCGCGTGGCAAGGCTTCAGGGCGTTGACGAAGTGCGCATGGATGACAGCTGGTTCGCGCGGCTGTCGGCGCTCACCGGGCTGGTCGGGCGCGTCGCGGCGATGATAGGCGTACTGATGGTCGCGGCCGTGTTCCTGGTTATCGGCAACAGCGTGCGCCTGAGCATTTTTGCGCGCCGTGACACCATCAACGTGCAGAAACTCATTGGCGCGACGGATGGTTTTATCCTGCGTCCCTTCCTGTACGGCGGCGCGCTGCTCGGGTTTACCGGCGCATTACTTTCACTGATTCTGTCAGAAATTCTGGTGATGCGGCTATCCGCCGCGGTGACGGATGTGGCGAAAGTTTTCGGCACCACCTTTGAAATCAGCGGGTTATCCTTCGATGAGTGTCTGTTGCTGCTGCTGGTCTGTTCGATGATCGGCTGGGCGGCCGCCTGGCTTGCCACCGTGCAACATTTACGTCACTTTACCCCCGAGTAAAAAATATTTGTTATAATCATCCCCTGCTACGAGTTCCCGTCAGCAGGGGATGCGTACCGTGAACTTCTGCTTCTCCTGCCCACGCTTTTTCATAGCAATGTCACATTTTGTGCGTAATTTATTCACAAGCCTTACGTGAACTTGTGGATAAATTCACGGTCTGATAAAAGAGTGGCTGATATTCTCGTTGCTCAAACATGCTGGCCCGTTTGTTGCCTGATGGGGACGAACGCCAGTCCGATGTCGATTGAGAGGATTTGAATGACCAAAGAAATGCAAACTTTAGCTTTAGCCCCGGTCGGTAACCTGGATTCCTATATCCGGGCGGCCAACGCCTGGCCGATGTTGTCGGCAGACGAAGAGCGGGAACTGGCTGAAAAGCTGCATTACCAGGGCGATCTGGAAGCAGCGAAAAAGCTGATCCTGTCTCACCTGCGTTTTGTTGTTCATATCGCTCGTAACTACGCGGGCTATGGCCTGCCGCAGGCGGACCTGATCCAGGAAGGCAACATCGGCCTGATGAAAGCGGTGCGTCGCTTCAATCCGGAAGTGGGCGTGCGTCTGGTTTCCTTCGCCGTGCACTGGATCAAAGCTGAAATTCACGAATATGTGCTGCGTAACTGGCGCATCGTGAAAGTCGCCACCACCAAAGCGCAGCGTAAGCTGTTCTTTAACCTGCGTAAAACCAAGCAGCGTCTGGGCTGGTTTAACCAGGACGAAGTGGAAATGGTGGCCCGCGAGCTGGGCGTTTCCAGCAAAGACGTGCGTGAAATGGAATCGCGTATGGCCGCGCAGGACATGACCTTTGACATGTCCCCGGACGATGACGCGGGTGACAGCCAGCCGATGGCTCCGGTGCTGTTCCTTCAGGATAAGTCTTCTAACTTTGCCGACGGCATTGAGGATGACAACTGGGAAGAACACGCCGCCGACAAACTGACCGACGCCATGCAGGGTCTCGACGAGCGCAGCCAGCAGATCATTCGCGCGCGCTGGCTGGATGAAGACAACAAAAGCACGTTGCAGGAACTGGCCAACCGCTACGGCGTCTCAGCCGAACGCGTGCGTCAGCTTGAAAAAAATGCGATGAAAAAGCTGCGTGCCGCGATAGAAGCGTAAGCCGCGTCAGCCTGATGACACACCCCGCCTTAAGCGGGGTGTTTTGTTTTATACGCGGCGTAAAAGCGCCGGATAAGCCGCTTCAATACATGCCAGCAGCGCTTTAAATGCGCCCTCCATTTTCTCCTCCGCCACGCAGGCGAATCCCATCAGCAGGCCGCGACGCCGGTTTTCCGTCAGGTAATAGCGCGACAGCGGGCGCACCAGAATATCGCGCGCGTTGGCAAGACGGGCTATCTCCACATCGTCCGCGTCATCCGGCAGATTCAGCACCAGATGCAGCCCGGCGTTATCGCTGAAATCCGACAGCGCCTCCGGCCCCAGATAGCGCGTAATCAGCGTTGTCAGACACGCTCTGCGACGGCCATACAGCAGCCGCATCCGCCGGATGTGGGCACTGTAATGCCCGGCCTCGATAAACTCCGCCAGTGCCGCCTGGATAATCGAATGGCCGCCGCGATAAAGCTCGGCATGCGCGGTTTTCATCTCGTGCGCCAGCGCGCGCGGCAGCACCACATAGCCGATGCGCAGGCCCGGATAGAGCGTTTTGCTGAAGGTGCCGATGTAAATCACCGGCGGGTCCGCAACCAGCCCCTGCAATGCCGGGATCGGCTGGCCGGAAAAGCGAAATTCGCTGTCGTAGTCGTCTTCCACGATCCAGCTGCCGGTCTGGCGCGCCAGCGTTAACAGGCGCTGACGCCGCTCAAGGCTCATGACCGCGCCCAGCGGATACTGGTGCGACGGCGTGACGAAAATCAGCCGCGGCGGTGTTCCGGCGCTCTCCGGCGGCACCATGCCCGCGCGGTCGACCGTCACCGGCGTAATGTTTACCTCATTCATCTGCAACACATGGCGGATGCCCCAGTACGAGGGCTCTTCCACCCACGCCGTATCACCGCCGTCGCACAGCATACGCGCCACCAGGTCGATAGCCTGATGAATGCCCTCGGTGATCAACACCTGATCCGCCGTGCAGTGAACCGATCGCGACACCCGCAGATAATCCACCAGCGCGCGCTGTAGCTCCGGCGTGCCGCCCTGACAGCTGTAGGTGAGGCGCTGCGGGCTGGGGCGGCGGCTGATCCGCGCCTGAATTTTGCTGAAAAGCTGATGCGGAAAGGCATGTACGTCCGGCACGCCGGGGATAAACGCGCCCCACTGTTTGGGGCTGGCGCTGACCTGCCCGAGCAGCGTTTTCCCGCGCGAAGAGAACCCCGCATGCGCAACGCGATCGTGCTGCCCCTGTGCCACCGGCGGCGCAGATAACAGGCTGTCCGGCAGCATTCCGGCGACGAACGTGCCGCTGCCGGCGCGAGAGGTCACATATCCTTCTGCGAGCAATTGTTCATAAACTGTTAACACTGTGTTGCGAGAAAGGCCGAGCTGTTGCGCGAGATCCCGCGAGGCGGGCAGACGGCTTTGCGCAGGCAGGCTGCCGTCAAGGATAGTCAGGCGCAGCGCGTTATAAAGCCGCTTATGCAGGCGTTCATCGCGTTGTTCGCCGAGGCGAAGCAATAAGAGATCGGACACTAAAGAATGCAATTGGATCCCTCATTTATTCGAAACTGGTACTCGATTATAGGGCCATAGCCTGGGTAAATAAACGTCACTGTTTCAGGTTTGTTGCTAAAAAGTGACGTTTATCAGCAGGAGAATGCGGGTGAAAAATTCAGAATTGAACCAACGTCGTCAGAGCGCCACCCCACGTGGCGTCGGTGTCATGTGCGGCTTCTATGCCGAAAAAGCCGACAACGCCACCCTGTGGGACGTGGAAGGCAACGAGATTATCGACTTCGCAGCGGGGATTGCGGTGCTGAACACCGGCCATCGCCATCCGCGCGTGGTGGAGGCCATCGAAAACCAGCTGCGCGCCTTTACGCACACGGCGTACCAGATAGTCCCTTACGAAAGCTATGTGGCGCTTGCGGAGCGCATCAACGCCTGCGCGCCGATTGACGGCCCGGCGAAAACCGCGTTCTTCACCACCGGCGCGGAAGCGGTGGAAAACGCCGTGAAAATCGCGCGCGCGTATACCCGTCGCCCTGGCTTAATCACTTTTGGCGGCGGCTTTCACGGGCGCACGTTTATGACGATGGCGCTCACCGGCAAAGTGGCACCGTACAAAATCGGCTTCGGCCCGTTCCCGGGCTCGGTGTTCCACGCGCAATACCCGAACGCGCTGCACGGCGTGTCGGTGGATGACGCGATGGCAAGCCTGGAGCGTATTTTCAAAGCCGATATCGCGCCGGATCAGGTCGCGGCCATCGTGCTGGAGCCGGTACAGGGCGAAGGCGGTTTCAACGTCGCGCCGCCGGCGTTTATGGAGGCCCTGCGCGCGCTGTGCGACGAGCACGGCATTCTGCTGATTGCCGATGAAGTGCAGAGCGGCTTTGCGCGCACCGGCAAACTGTTCGCGATGGAGCATTACGGCGTGAAGCCGGATCTGCTGACGATGGCGAAAAGCCTTGCGGGCGGGATGCCGCTCTCGGGCGTGGTCGGGCGCGCGGAAGTGATGGACGCGCCTGCGCCGGGCGGCCTTGGCGGCACCTACGCCGGTAACCCGCTGGCGGTGGCGGCGGCGCACGCGGTGCTGGATGTGATTGAGCAGGAAAATCTCTGCCAGCGCGCGAACGAGCTGGGCCAGCATTTACAGGAAGTGCTCAACCAGGCACGCACCTACTGCCCGGCGATTGCCGAAGTTCGCGGGCAGGGCTCGATGGTGGCGGTAGAGTTTAACGATCCGCAGACCGGCAAGCCGTCGCCTGAGTTTACGCAGCAGGTGCTGACGCGCGCCCGTGAAGAGGGGCTGCTGCTGCTGAGCTGTGGTGTTTACGGCAACGTTATCCGTTTCCTTTACCCGCTGACCATTCCGGATGCGCAGTTCAGCAAGGCGCTGGAGATCCTCTCCCGCGCGCTGGGGCGCTAAATCTGGGGCTTAAACGGCGGGTGCGCACGGCTTACCCGCCCTACATAAAAGCACAGCCCCTGGCCCGTAGGGCGGGTAAGCGCAGCGCACCCGCCATGTGAGGCAAAAAACAGCCCGTAGGGTGGGTAAGCGCAGCGCACCCACCGAAACAGACCGTAGGGTGGGTAAGCGCAGCGCACCCACCGTGCAAGGCAGTCCGTAGGGTGGGTAAACGCAGCGCACCCACCATGTAAGGCAGAACAAACCCTGCCACAAAACGAACAGGAATTACCCCGAGGGCGCCCTCCTTATGGCCTGGCCGCCGCGCAGCAGCGGGCCATAACGGCGCGTCTTTGGGGTGACCTGCGAAGGAGCGCGCTTCGGGAGGCTGACAGGCCCGAAGCTTAAATATCTCACTTGCTAACACAACAACACACCGTGAACACAACCGCTTCCGGTGGTGATAGCCGCCGGATATTTAAGGAAGAACTATGTCTGAAAACACCACTTCCGCCTCACTGTGGGCGTCCCGAGAGCGGGCAGCGTCATCCCCTAAATCCCTGAGCTTCGTTGAAGGCGTCGCGATGATCGTCGGCACCAACATCGGCGCGGGCGTACTCTCCATCGCCTATGCCTCCAGCAAAGCGGGCTTTATGCCGCTTCTCTTCTGGCTCGCCCTTGTCGGCGTATTGACCACTATCACCATGCTGTATGTCGCGGAAGCGACGCTACGCACCCGCGCGCATTTACAGTTAAGCGGCCTCGCCGGGCGCTATGTCGGGCGCATCGGCGCCTGGCTGATGTTCGCGTCGGTGTGCGTTAACAGCGTCGGCGCGCTCACCGCCTACATGACCGGCAGCGGCAAACTGCTCAGCTCGCTTATCGGCGTCTCGCCCGCCATCGGCAGCCTGATTTTCTTTATTCCGGCGGCGGGCATTCTCTGGCTCGGGCTGAAGGCTATCGGGCGCGGCGAGAAATTTATCAGTATCGGCATGGTGGTGATGATTGCGGTGCTGGTAGTCGCCACGCTTTTGCATGAATCGACACAGATGCAATGGCTGCTGGATGGCGACTGGCGCTACATGGTGCCGGTATTTAACGTCACCGCCTTCTGCTTCGCGGCGCAGTACATTGTGCCGGAGATGGCGCGCGGGTTTGCTGATAAACCCGAAAAGCTGCCGAAAGCGATTATCGTCGGGATGGTGATTACCTTTACGCTGCTGGCGCTGGTGCCGCTGTCGGTTATCGCGCTGAGCGGGCTTGATAACATCTCTGAAGTGGCGACCATCTCCTGGGGCCGGGCGCTCGGCGAGTGGGCGTTCTTTTCCGCCAATATTTTCGCGCTGTGCGCGATGCTCACGTCTTACTGGGGGCTTGGTGGCAGTTTCCTGACCAATATCTTCGACAAATTCCGTCTCGGCGACGACGCGCAGCCGCTTAAACGCCTCGGCGTGCTGGCGGTCGTGGCGCTGCCACCGTTCGCGCTGGCCTACAGCGGGCTGGTCTCTTTTGTGAACGCGCTCTACTTTGCGGGCGTCTTCAGCGGCGTGATCCTCTCCATTATGCCTATTCTTATTTTGCGCGGCGCGCGCCGTCGCGGGGAGATAACGCCCCGCTGGCAGTGTAGCTGGAGCACGCATCCGCTCATCCAGGGGCTGATCGTGCTGCTCTATATTGCCAGTGCGGTTTACGCGGTGCTCTCCGCCTTCGGTTATCTGCCCGCAGGCTGGTAAAACCCGATAACCCGCCGCGTGACAGGCGCGGCGGACGTTTTTTCGCCACTTCCCACCATAATTGACGTGAAAAATAGTGATTCCAAATTCATAAAAATGGGGTATGTTTTTAGCCGAGTATGCTGCTTTTTGCCGGGCGGCAGGGCTTAAAACTAATATTAAATGCTGCGCTGATAAGCGAAGCGGAAATAAAGTAGCGAAAAACAACAACATCACAACTGCAATAACCACAAGAATGGGGAACCTCAGGATGAAAATGAAGGGCAAAGCGTTACTGACAGGCGCAATTGCGCTGGCGATGAGCAGCATGGCGATGGCGGAAGACATTAAAATTGCCGTTGTGGGCGCCATGTCTGGCCCGGTAGCGCAATATGGCGATCAGGAATTTACCGGCGCCGAGCAGGCGGTGGCGGATATCAACGCCAAAGGCGGCATCAAAGGCAACAAGCTGGTTATCACCAAATATGACGACGCCTGCGACCCGAAACAAGCGGTGGCGGTCGCGAACAAAGTGGTGAATGACGGCGTGAAATATGTCATCGGCCACCTGTGCTCCTCTTCCACCCAGCCGGCGTCTGATATTTATGAAGACGAAGGCATTCTGATGATCACGCCAGCGGCGACGGCACCGGAGCTGACCGCGCGCGGCTATCAGCTGATCCTGCGCACCACCGGTCTCGATTCTGACCAGGGCCCGACCGCGGCGAAATACATTCTTGATAAGGTGAAGCCGAAGCGCATCGCTATCATTCATGACAAACAGCAGTACGGCGAAGGCCTGGCCCGCGCGGTGCAGGACGGCCTGAAAAAAGGCGGCGCGAACGTAGTCTTTTTTGACGGTATCACTGCGGGCGAAAAAGATTTCTCCACGCTGGTGGCGCGTCTGAAGAAAGAAAACATCGATTTCGTTTACTACGGCGGTTATCACCCGGAAATGGGCCAGATCCTGCGCCAGGCGCGTTCCGCTGGCCTGAAAACCCAGTTTATGGGGCCGGAAGGCGTGGCGAACGTGTCGCTGTCTAATATCGCGGGCGATTCCGCCGAAGGCATGTTAGTCACCAAGCCGAAGAACTACGATCAGGTGCCGGCGAACAAACCGATTGTGGACGCTATCAAGGCGAAGAAACAGGATCCGAGCGGCGCGTTCGTGTGGACCACCTACGCCGCGCTGCAGTCGCTGGCCGCAGGCCTGAACCAGAGCGACGATCCGGCAGCCATCGCCAAATACCTGAAAGCGAACTCCGTCGATACCGTGATGGGCCCGCTCTCCTGGGATTCAAAAGGCGATCTGAAAGGGTTTGAGTTCGGCGTGTTTACCTGGCATGCGAACGGTACCGCGACCGACGCCAAATAATTTCCCCGGCCTCTTTCGCACTACAGTTTTGTAGGGTGGGTAAGCGCAGCGCACCCACCTTATTACGCCATACCTTCTAACAACAGCAACCCGGCCTCACGGCTCCAGCCGCTTCACCCAGCCATCCTGCTGCGCCGCAAATCCCAGCGTCTGCATAAACGCGTTCATCACGTTGTAATCTTCCACGCCAATATCCATCACCCACCACTCCGTCATCGACGGGTTATCGCGGATCGTCTCTTCAATCAGGTAATGCCCGACGCCGCGCCGGCGCGTCACTTCGCGCACCCGCAGGGAATCCATCGCGCCTTCAGTGCCGCGTAGCGTCACGCGCACCGCGCCCAGCAGCCGGTCGTTAAAACGCGCGGCGTAAATTCGGTGGTTCTCATCAAGACGTAACGATTCAGAAGGGTATTCCGGCCAGATTTTCGCGAGGTCGATTTTGTCCTGTTCGCTCAGGGTATGCAGACGAAGAATGGTGAGTTTCATAATAGCCTTTCCGCCAGGGATGAATCTCTGAGTTTACCCGATTTTTCAGGGCCGCTGGACGCTCCGGTGAGATCTATTCGGTAGCTGATTAGTTTTTGTCTTATTCATTAGGTAGCGTGAAAGCGCGGGGAATGAAATTTAACCAGCAGATAACGCTGAATGGCAGCGTTTTATCTGGCTAATAATGCCGATATTTTATGCTGACCGCTGCGCTTTTTTTTGTTTATCTCGGGTATATTTCAGAATATTATCTTTGCTTAATAGACTGAAAAATAGATGTTTTAATTATAGTTTCGCTAAAAAACACGCTAACTCATTAAAGAGACAGGTAAAAGTAGCGTTGTCTATTAAAACGACAGAATATTTTTTAACCATAATAAAACTAATCAGCAACACACACATCACGAACGGGGATTCTGAGAATGAACAGCAACGCAAAGCGCTGGCTTGCGGGGATGGTTGCGCTGGCGCTATCTCAGGCAGTCAATGCGATGACCGTCAATACGGCGGTGGGAAGTGGCGTTAGCAGTGCCGCGCCTGCCGCGCTAACAGGTAACCGACACGCTTTCAGCGCGAATGTCATAAACGGGCCGCTGAACTGGGATGAAAAAAGCGATCTGAAAGGATTTGTCTCTGAGGTTTTTGAGCGGCAGACCAACGGGTCGTTAACCGTTCTGCGTTACGAATCGTAGTCAAGCACACCCGATATTCATCCCGCCTGCTGGCGCGTTGTCCGGCAGGATTTAATAAGGTTACGTTATGTCCGAGCAGTTTCTCTATTTTCTGCAGCAGATGTTTAACGGCGTCACGCTGGGCAGTACTTACGCGCTGATCGCCATCGGTTACACCATGGTTTACGGCATTATCGGCATGATCAACTTCGCCCATGGCGAGGTGTATATGATTGGCAGCTACGTGTCATTCATGATCATCGCCGCGCTGATGATGATGGGCATTGACGCCAGCTGGCTGCTGGTTGGTGCCGCATTTATCGGAGCGATTGTCGTCTCCAGCGCCTACGGCTGGAGCATCGAGCGCGTGGCGTATCGCCCCGTGCGCAGCTCCAAGCGTCTGATTGCGCTGATCTCCGCCATCGGGATGTCTATCTTCCTGCAAAACTACGTCAGCCTGACGCAGGGCTCGCGCGACGTCGCGCTCCCGAGCCTTTTCAACGGCCAGTGGACCATCGGCAGCAGCGAAAACTTCGCGGCCAGCATCACCACTATGCAGCTGGTTATCTGGGTCGTGACCTTTATCGCGATGCTCGCGCTCACGCTGTTTATCCGTTACTCCCGCATGGGCCGCGCCTGCCGCGCCTGCGCTGAAGATCTGAAAATGGCGAGCCTGCTTGGCATCAACACCGACCGCGTTATCGCGCTGACCTTTGTGATTGGCGCGGCGATGGCGGCGGTGGCGGGCGTGCTGCTCGGCCAGTTCTATGGCGTGATTAACCCCTACATCGGCTTTATGGCCGGGATGAAAGCCTTCACCGCGGCGGTGCTGGGCGGCATCGGCAGTATTCCGGGCGCGATGATTGGCGGCCTGATTCTGGGCGTCACCGAATCGCTCTGCTCGGCGTATCTGAGCACGGAATATAAAGATGTGGTGTCGTTTGCCCTGTTGATCGGCGTCTTGCTGGTGATGCCGACCGGTATTCTGGGTCGCCCGGAGGTAGAAAAAGTATGAAACCGATGCATTTTGTGGCGGCGCTGCTGGCAGCCGCCATGTTCTTCCTGCTGGCCGGGATTTTTATGGGCGTTCAGCTGGAGCTGGACGGCACGCGTCTTGTGGTCGATACCGCCGACAGCATTCGCTGGGAGTGGATTGCCATCGGCACCGGCGTGGTCTTTTTATTCCAGCTTTTACGTCCGCTGTTCCAGAAGGGCCTGAAAAACGTCTCCGGGCCGAAATTTATTCTGCCGGCGATTGACGGCTCGACGGTAAAACAGAAGCTGTTCCTGCTGGCGCTGCTCGTTGTTGCCGTGGCGTGGCCGTTTATGGTGTCGCGCGGAACGGTGGATATCGCCACGCTGACCATGATTTACGTGATTCTGGGCCTTGGCCTGAACGTGGTAGTGGGGCTTTCCGGCCTGCTGGTGCTCGGCTACGGTGGTTTTTATGCCATCGGCGCTTATACCTTCGCGCTGCTGAACCACTACTACGGCCTGGGCTTCTGGACCTGTCTGCCGCTGGCGGGCCTGGTGGCTGCCGCCGCCGGTTTCCTGCTCGGCTTCCCGGTGCTGCGCCTGCGCGGTGACTATCTGGCGATCGTGACCTTAGGCTTTGGCGAAATCGTGCGTATTCTGCTGCTGAATAACACGGAGATTACCGGCGGCCCGAACGGCATCAGCCAGATCCCGAAACCGACCTTCTTCGGCCTGGAATTCAGCCGCACCGCGCGCGAAGGCGGCTGGGATACCTTCAGCAACTTCTTTGGGGTGAAGTATGACCCGAGCGACCGCGTGATTTGGCTCTATCTGGTGGCGTTGCTGCTGGTGGTGTTCTCGCTGTTTGTGATTAACCGTCTGCTGCGTATGCCGCTGGGCCGCGCCTGGGAAGCGCTACGTGAAGATGAGATCGCCTGCCGTTCGCTCGGCCTGAACCCGACGCGCATCAAGCTGACCGCGTTTACCATCAGCGCCGCGTTCGCGGGTTTCGCCGGAACGCTGTTCGCGGCGCGCCAGGGCTTTGTCAGCCCGGAATCGTTCACCTTCGCGGAATCGGCATTCGTGCTGGCGATTGTGGTGCTGGGCGGCATGGGCTCGCAGTTTGCGGTGATCCTGGCGGCTATTCTGCTGGTGGTCTCGCGCGAGTTAATGCGTGATTTGAACGAATACAGCATGCTGGTGCTGGGCGGCCTGATGGTGCTGATGATGATCTGGCGTCCGCAAGGGTTGCTGCCGATGACGCGCCCGCAGCTGAAACTGAAAAATGGTGTGAGCAGTAAAGGAGAGCAGGCATGAGTCAGCCTTTATTATCCGTCAGCGGCCTGATGATGCGCTTTGGCGGCCTGCTTGCCGTCAATAATGTCTCTCTTGAGCTGCGCGAGCGTGAAATCGTCTCGCTGATTGGCCCGAACGGGGCCGGTAAAACCACGGTGTTCAACTGCCTGACCGGTTTTTATAAACCGACGGGCGGCACCATTATGCTGCGCGACCAGCATCTCGAAGGCCTGCCGGGCCAGCAGATCGCCCGGATGGGCGTGGTGCGCACCTTCCAGCACGTGCGTCTGTTCCGTGAAATGACGGTGATTGAAAACCTGCTGGTGGCGCAACATCAGCAGCTAAAATCCGGGCTGTTTTCGGGCCTGCTGAAAACCCCGGCGTTTCGCCGCGCGCACAGCGAGGCGCTCGATCGCGCCGCCACCTGGCTTGAGCGCATCAATCTGTTGCAGCACGCCAACCGGCAGGCGGGCAACCTGGCGTATGGCGACCAGCGCCGTCTGGAGATCGCCCGCTGCATGGTGACGCAGCCTGCGATCCTGATGCTCGACGAACCGGCGGCGGGCCTGAACCCGAAAGAGACCAAAGAGCTGGACGAGCTGATTGTCGAGCTGCGCAACCATCACAACACGACCATTCTGCTGATTGAGCACGACATGAAACTGGTGATGGGCATTTCAGACCGTATTTACGTGGTAAACCAGGGGACGCCGCTTGCCAACGGCACGCCGGAGCAGATCCGCAACAACCCCGACGTGATTCGCGCATACCTGGGTGAGGCATAAGATGGAAAACGTGATGTTATCTTTTGACAGGGTGAGCGCGCACTACGGCAAAATCCAGGCGCTGCATGAGGTCAGTCTGCATATCCGCCAGGGCGAAATCGTCACCCTGATCGGCGCGAACGGGGCCGGAAAAACCACGCTGCTCGGCACGCTGTGCGGCGACCCGCGCGCGAGCACCGGGAAAATCGTCTTTGACGGTAAAGACATTACCGACTGGCAGACCGCGAAAATTATGCGCGAGGCGGTGGCGATTGTGCCGGAAGGCCGCCGCGTCTTTTCCCGCATGACGGTGGAGGAGAACCTGGCGATGGGCGGGTTTTTTGCCGATCGCGCGCAGTATCAGGAGCGCATTCAGCGCGTGTACGATCTCTTTCCGCGCCTGCACGAGCGCCGCATCCAGCGCGCCGGTACGATGTCCGGCGGCGAACAGCAGATGCTGGCGATTGGCCGCGCGCTGATGAGCCAGCCGCGCCTGCTGCTGCTGGACGAACCGTCGCTCGGTCTTGCGCCCATCATCATCCAGCAGATTTTCGACACCATCGAACAGCTGCGCAAAGAGGGGATGACGATTTTCCTGGTCGAGCAGAACGCCAACCAGGCGCTGAAGCTCGCCGATCGCGGCTATGTGCTGGAGAATGGTCACGTGGTGCTGGAAGACACCGGCGAGGCGTTGCTCGCCAACGAAGCGGTGCGCAGCGCGTATCTGGGCGGTTGATTCACCTGTACGGCCCGGCGGCGTAATGCATGCCGGGCCTTTTAATGCTTCTGTCGTAAGCCGCGTACACTTTCGGCTTCGTGTTTAACTCACGTCATCAGATCATCACCGGCGCGTCATTTCTCTGCCGCTCTTGCGTCACCATCTTGTCATTATCCAGTTATTTTTCTGTCATACGCGCATGTCATGTTAGCTCGCGAGCATAAAACGCGTGATTTCGCGCATCTCAAACGACGCATAATCAGAGAGATAACAGACATGACAGCTTCGTTACGACGTACAGCAATTTGTGTGGCTCTGGGATGGGCGCTGAGCAGCCAGGCGATGGCCGCCACCACCATTCCGTTCTGGCATTCGATGGAAGGCGAACTGGGTAAAGAGGTGAATTCACTGGCGCAGCGGTTTAACGAGGCGCACCCGGAGTACAAAATCGAGCCGGTCTACAAAGGTAACTACGAGCAGAGCCTCGCGGCCGGGATCGCCGCTTTCCGTACCGGCAACGCGCCCGCGATTCTGCAGGTTTACGAAGTAGGTACCGCCACCATGATGGCGTCCAAAGCCATCAAGCCTGTGTACGAAGTATTCAACGACGCTGGCATTAAATTCGATGAGTCGCAGTTTGTGCCGACGGTTGCCGGTTACTACACCGACGCGAAAAGCGGCCATCTGCTCTCCCAGCCGTTTAACAGCTCCACGCCTGTGCTCTACTACAACAAAGACGCGTTCAAAAAAGCGGGCTTAGACCCTGAGCAGCCGCCGAAAACCTGGCAGGATCTCGCGGCGTATACCGCGAAGCTGAAAGCCGCCGGCATGAAGTGCGGCTACGCCAGCGGCTGGCAGGGCTGGATCCAGATTGAAAACTTCAGCGCCTGGCATGGTCTGCCGGTCGCCACCAAAAACAACGGCTTTGACGGCGCTGATGCGGTGCTGGAATTCAACAAGCCGGAACAGGTGAAGCATATCGCCCTGCTTGAAGAACTGAATAAGAAGGGCGATTTCAGCTATTTCGGGCGCAAGGATGAGTCCACCGAGAAGTTCTACAACGGCGATTGCGCCATTACCACCGCCTCTTCCGGTTCGCTCGCGGATATCCGCCACTACGCCAAATTCAACTACGGCGTGGGCATGATGCCCTACGACGCCGACGTGAAAGGCGCGCCGCAGAACGCCATTATCGGCGGGGCGAGCCTGTGGGTGATGCAGGGCAAAAACAAAGAGATGTACAAAGGTGTGGCGGAGTTCCTGAACTTCCTCGCGCAGCCGGAAATCGCGGCCGAATGGCATCAGAAAACCGGTTATCTGCCTATCACCAAAGCTGCTTACGACCTGACCCGCCAGCAGGGCTTCTATGACAAGAACCCGGGCGCGGATATCGCGACGCGTCAGATGCTGAACAAGCCGCCGTTGCCGTTCACCAAAGGGCTGCGTCTGGGCAATATGCCGCAGATCCGCACTGTGGTTGACGAAGAGCTGGAAAGCGTCTGGACCGGCAAGAAAACCCCGCAGCAGGCGCTGGATTCCGCCGTTGAGCGTGGTAATCAGCTGTTGCGCCGTTTCGAGCAGTCGACGAAATCGTAACGCTGGTAGCGCGCTGGCGCGGCGGGTGTTGTTTCGAGCGGCGGGTGCGCTTCGCTTACCCGCCCTACACGGGACCAGAAATCGTACCGCTGGTAGCGGGCTGGCGCGGCGGGTGTTGTTTCGAACGGCGGGTGCGCTTCGCTTACCCGCCCTACACAGCACCAGAAATCGTACCGCTGGTCGCGGGCTGGCGCGGTGGGTGTTGTTTCGAACGGCGGGTGCGCTTCGCTTACCCGCCCTACACAGCACCAGCAATCGTACCGCCTGTAGCGGGCTGGCGCGGCGGGTGTTGTTTCGAACAGCGGGTGCGCTGCGCTTACCCGCCCTACACAGCACCAGATTAGTAGGCCGGGTAAGGCGCAGCCGCACCCGGCATTTTTCAGGAAAGCGTTTCTCTATGTCATCATCCCGTCCGGTGTTTCGTTCAGGCTGGCTGCCCTATGCGTTACTGGCGCCGCAGCTGATTATCACCGTCATCTTTTTTATCTGGCCTGCGGGCGAGGCGCTCTGGTACTCCGTACAGAGCATCGATCCGTTCGGGCTCTCCAGCCAGTTTGTCGGGCTCGCGAATTTTACCCAGCTTTTTCACGACAGCTACTACCTGGATTCCTTCTGGACCACCATAAAATTCAGCGCGCTGGTGACCATCAGCGGGCTGCTGATATCGCTGTTTTTCGCGGCTCTTGTGGATTACGTGGTGCGCGGCAGCCGTTTTTACCAGACACTGATGCTGCTGCCCTACGCCGTCGCGCCCGCCATCGCCGCCGTGCTGTGGATTTTCCTCTTTAACCCCGGACGCGGGCTTATTACCCACGTGCTTGAGCAGATGGGTTACTACTGGAACCACTCGCAAAACAGCGGCCAGGCGATGTTCCTGGTGGTCTTCGCCTCAGTCTGGAAGCAGATCAGCTACAACTTTCTGTTTTTCTTCGCCGCGTTGCAGTCGATCCCGCGCTCGCTGGTGGAGGCCGCCGCCATCGACGGCGCAGGCCCGGTGCGCCGCTTCTTTAAATTGTCGCTGCCGCTTATCGCGCCGGTGAGCTTTTTCCTGCTGGTGGTAAATCTGGTCTATGCCTTTTTCGACACCTTCCCGGTTATCGACGCCGCCACCGCGGGCGGGCCGGTGCAGGCTACCACTACGCTGATTTACAAGATTTACCGCGAAGGGTTCGCCGGGCTCGATCTCTCCACCTCCGCCGCGCAGTCGGTGGTGCTGATGGTGCTGGTGATCATCCTCACCGTGGTGCAGTTCCGCTATGTGGAAAGTAAGGTGCGCTACCAATGATTGAAAACCGCCCTGGGCTGACGATTTTCAGCCATACCCTTTTGATCCTCGGCATCGCCGCCATTCTCTTTCCGCTCTATGTGGCGTTTGTCGCGGCGACGCTCGATAACCAGGCCGTGTTCGCCACGCCGATGACGCTTATCCCCGGCACGCACCTGTGGGAAAACCTGAAAGATATTTGGATTAACGGCGTCGGGGCCAACAGCGCGCCGTTCTGGCTGATGCTGCTGAACAGTTTCATCATGGCGTTCAGCATTACCGTCGGGAAAATCGCGGTATCGATGCTCTCGGCGTTCGCCATCGTCTGGTTTCGCTTTCCGCTGCGTAACCTCTTCTTCTGGATGATTTTTATTACGCTGATGCTGCCGGTGGAAGTGCGCATTTTCCCGACGGTGGAAGTGATAGCCAACCTGAAGATGATGGACAGTTACACCGGCCTGACGCTGCCGCTCATGGCGTCCGCAACCGCCACCTTTCTGTTCCGCCAGTTCTTTATGACGCTGCCTGACGAGCTGATGGAAGCGGCGCGTATCGACGGCGCCTCGCCGATGCGGTTTTTCCGCGACATCGTGCTGCCGCTCTCGAAAACGAATCTCGCGGCGCTGTTCGTCATTACGTTTATCTACGGCTGGAATCAGTATCTCTGGCCGCTGCTGATTATCAGCGATCCGTCGCTCGGCACGGCGGTGGCGGGCATTAAAGGCATGATTTCGGTGGGCGAGGGCAGCACGCAGTGGAATCAGGTGATGGCGGCGATGCTGCTGACGCTTATCCCGCCGGTGGTGATTGTTTTAGTGATGCAGCGCGCGTTTGTTCGCGGGCTGGTGGATAGCGAGAAATAAGATGGCAGGACTCAAATTACAGGCAGTCACCAAAAGCTGGGACAACGGCAAAACGCAGGTTATTCAGCCGCTGACGGTGGATGTCGCGGATGGCGAATTTATCGTGATGGTCGGCCCGTCCGGCTGCGGCAAATCGACGCTGCTGCGTATGGTGGCCGGGCTTGAGCGCGTGAGTAGCGGCGATATCTGGATAGATCGCCAGCGCGTCACCGAGATGGAGCCGAAAGAGCGCGGCATTGCGATGGTGTTCCAGAACTACGCGCTCTACCCGCATATGAATGTCGAAGAGAACATGGCCTGGGGCCTGAAAATTCGCGGCATGGGCAAAGCGCACATCGCCGAGCGCGTTAAAGAAGCGGCGCGCATTCTGGAGCTCGACGGACTGTTAAAGCGCCGCCCGCGTGAACTCTCCGGCGGCCAGCGCCAGCGCGTGGCGATGGGACGCGCGATTGTGCGCGATCCGGCGGTGTTCCTCTTCGATGAGCCGCTCTCAAACCTCGACGCCAAACTGCGCGTGCAGATGCGCCTTGAGCTGCAACAGCTTCACCGCCGCCTGCGCACCACCTCGCTGTATGTGACGCACGATCAGGTCGAAGCGATGACGCTCGCCCAGCGCGTGATGGTGATGAACAAAGGCGTGGCGGAGCAGATAGGCACGCCGGTGGAGGTCTACGAAAAACCCGCCAGCCGCTTTGTGGCGAGCTTTATTGGCAGCCCGGCGATGAACCTGCTGGAAGGGCGAGTGAATGCCGAAGGCACCCATTTCGACGTTGACGGCGGGCTTTCCCTGCCGCTCGGGCGGCTGCATAAAACGCTCGCCGGGCGCAAGGTGACGCTGGGTATCCGCCCGGAACATATTGCGCTAAGCTCACAGGCCGCAGGCGGCGTGCCGCTGCCGCTCGATACGCTGGAGATGCTGGGCGCGGATAACCTCGCGCATGGCCGCTGGGGCAGCCAGAAAGTGGTGGCGCGCCTGGCGCATCAGGAGCGTCCGCAGCCGGGCAGCCAGCTGTGGCTGCACCTGCCGGAAAATCATCTGCACTTTTTTGATGGTGAAACAGGACAACGTTTATGAGCAACTGGCCATATCCTCCCATCGTCGCCCACCGCGGCGGCGGCCGACTGGCGCCGGAAAACACGCTGGCGGCGATTGAAACCGGCGCGCGCCTGGGCCACGCCATGATTGAATTTGACGTCAAACTCACCAAAGACGGCCAGATTTTCCTGCTGCATGACGACACGCTGGAGCGCACCAGTAACGGCTGGGGTGTGGCGGGCGAACTGAACTGGGATGAGCTGCTGAAAGTGGACGCCGGTAGCTGGTTTAGCGGCGCGTTTAAAGGCGAGAAGCTGGCGCTGCTGAGCGACGTGGCGCAGCGCTGCCGCGAGCACCGCATGATGGCGAATATCGAAATCAAACCGACGACCGGCACCGATGCCGACACCGGGCGCGTGGTGGCGCTGGCCGCGCGCGCGCTCTGGAGTGACATGACCGCACCGCTGCTCTCGTCGTTTTCCATCGAGGCGCTGGAGGCGGCGCAACAGGCCGCGCCGGAACTGCCGCGCGGGCTGCTGCTGGACGAGTGGCGCGACGACTGGCAGGCGCTGACCACGCGTCTTGGCTGCGTCTCCATTCACCTGAACCATAAGCTTTTGGATCAGGCGCGCGTCATGCAACTGAAAGACGCTGGGCTGCGTATTCTGGTTTATACCGTGAATTCGCCCCGGCGCGCGCTGGAGTTGCTCGCCTGGGGCGTGGACTGCATCTGTACCGATGCGATTGATGAGATCGGGCCGGATTTTCGCGCTTAAGGCGCGAGGCTACCCTGCGTATTCAGCGTAGTGCCGTTCTGGCGCAGCATATCGCCATTCTGACGTTGCTCAATCATGTGCGTCTGCTGTGTGCTGTTCAGCGTCGCGCCGTTGCTGTTGAGCATGTGCTGCGAACTTCCGCTGCTGCGGTTGAGCATGCCGCCATTGGTGTTCGGCAGCACCTGTTCTCTCTGCGGGTTCAGCATTCCCGGCTGGTTCTGCTGAATACGCTCGACGTTGTTGTTCATCTGGGTCTGCAACTGCTGTTGTTGCAGGCGGCTCTGCGTCTGGATCTGCTGATTGAGCATCCCCTTCTGCTGAAGCTGCTGGCTTTGCATCTGCGTCTGCAAACGCTGCTGGCTGGGGTTCACATACCCCGGCTGGTTTGGGTTGTTGATGACGTTGATCGGTTGGGCAAGCGCCGCCAGCGGGAACGCCGCGGCAATCAGTAAATAGCGTTTCATGGTTTTTCCCTCCCTTGTGGAAGATCTTTTCAGTTTACCTCCTCTGTGCCGGCACGATGATCTTTTAAGAGTTGTGAACCAGACTTATTGCGGGGAGCGTCCCGGATAATAAGCGGAGAACAATAATGATGATGCAGTGGAAAACCGTACGCCAGAGCGTGATAGCGGCGCTGGCGGTCACTTTTTGTTTAACGGCGGGGGCTGCGCCGCCGCCGGTTTCAGCCCCTGCGCCAGCGCCGGTCTCTTATGGCGTGGAAGAAGATGTCTTCCATCCGGTGCGGGCCGAACACGGCATGGTCGCCTCGGTGGACGCGGCAGCGACGCAGGTGGGCGTCGATGTGCTAAAGCAGGGCGGTAACGCGGTGGATGCGGCGGTCGCGGTGGGGTTCGCGCTGGCGGTGACGCATCCGCAGGCCGGTAATCTTGGCGGCGGCGGCTTTATGATGCTGCGTACCAAAGACGGCAAAGTGACGGCGATCGATTTTCGCGAAATGGCACCGGAGAAAGCCACGCGCGATATGTTCCTCGACGCGCAGGGCAACGCCGACAGCAAAAAATCGCTCACGTCGCACCTCGCCTCCGGTACGCCGGGCAGCGTCGCGGGCTTTGCGCTGGCGCTGCAAAAATATGGCACGATGCCGCTCGATAAAGTCATTCAGCCCGCCATTGCACTTGCGCGCGACGGCTTTACGGTCAACGACGCGCTCGCCATCGATTTAAAAACTTACGGCGTGGAGACGCTCCCGAACCACCCGGCCAGCAAGGCGATTTTCTGGAAACAGGACGGTAATCCCTACCAGAAGGGCGACAAACTGGTGCAGGCGAATCTTGCAAAGAGCCTGGAGCTTATCGCTAAAGATGGCCCGGGCGCCTTCTATAAAGGCCCGATTGCCGACCAGATAGCCGACGAGATGGCGAAAAACGGCGGGCTTATCACCAAAGCCGATCTGGCGAATTACAAAGCGGTGGAGCGCACGCCCGTGAGCGGCGACTACCGCGGTTATCAGGTTTATTCGATGCCGCCGCCGTCGTCGGGCGGGATCCACATCGTGCAGATCCTGAATATTCTTGAGAATTTCGACCTGAATAAATATGGCTTCGGCAGCGCCGACGCGATGCAGATTATGGCCGAGGCGGAAAAATACGCCTACGCCGACCGCTCCGAGTATCTGGGCGACCCGGATTTCGTGAAGGTGCCGTGGCAGGCGCTGACCAGCAAGGCCTACGCGAAATCGCTGGCGCAGCAAATTGATATCAATAAGGCGCGCCCGTCGAAGGAGATTAAACCGGGCAACCTCGCGCCTTATGAGAGCAACCAGACCACGCATTTTTCGGTCGTCGACAAAGACGGCAATGCGGTGGCGGTGACTTATACGCTTAACACGACTTTCGGCAGCGGCATTGTGGCGGGCGATACCGGGATTCTGATGAATAATCAGATGGATGATTTCTCCGCCAAACCGGGCACGCCGAACGTCTATGGCCTCGTAGGCGGCGATGCGAACGCGGTGGGGCCGAAGAAACGCCCGCTGTCGTCGATGTCGCCGACGATTGTCGTCAAAGATGGTAAGACATGGCTGGTGACCGGCAGCCCAGGCGGCAGCCGCATTATCACCACCGTGTTGCAGATGGTGGTGAATACGATTGATTACGGCATGAACGTGGCGGAGGCCACCAACGCGCCGCGATTCCATCACCAGTGGCTGCCGGATGAGCTGCGGGTGGAGAAGGGCTTTAGCCCGGATACGCTGAAGCTTTTGCGTGAGAAAGGGCAGAACGTGGCGGTGAAAGAGGCGATGGGCAGCACCCAGAGCATTATGATTGGCCCGGACGGGGCGCTTTACGGCGCGTCCGACCCGCGCAGCGTCGATGATTTAACGGCGGGGTATTAAGGTAGCGCCGTGTCGCGTCCTGTAAACGGTGAGGGCGTCATGTAAACGGTGGGTGCGCTACGCTTACCCACCCTACAGATTTGCACATCCCGGTGCAGGGCGGTTAAGCCATGCGCACCCGCCGTGTCGTGTCCTGTAAACGGTGGGTGCGCTGCGCTTACCCACCCTACAGATTTGCACATCCCGGTGTAGGGCGGGTAAGCCATGCGCACCCGCCGTGCCGCGTCATGTAAATGGTGGGTGACCCACCCTACAGATTTGCATATCCCGGCGTAGGGCGGGTAAGCCATGCGCACCCGCCGTGCCGCGTGATGTAAACGGTGGGTGCGCTACGCTTACCCACCCTACAAATTCGCACATCCCGGTGTAGGGCGGGTAAGCCATGCGCACCCGCCGTGTTGCGTCCTGTAAACGGCGCAGGAACCGTTAACCTGCCTTCATCCGCGCCATAAAATACGCGTCTACATACTCGCCGTTGCGCAGGCCGTAACGCTTGCCGGTGCCCTCTGTCTCAAACCCGAATTTACGGTACACCGCCAGCGCCGGCGCATTATCGACAAACACCGTCAGTTCGATTCGCTCGATGCGCAGCCAGTTATCGCACAGATTAACCATTTCACCCATCAGCGCGGACGCCACGCCGCGGTTACGCCAGCCAGGGTGAACGCTCATCCCGAAGGTCGCCACATGGCTGCGGCGCGGGTTTTGCTCCACCGTTAAGGCCAGATGCCCGACAACCTCGCCATCCATACACGCCACCAGCTGACGGCGCCCCGGCTGCGGCGCGCCGAGCCGCTCACGCCACATCGCGAGCGACGGATGCGGAATTTGCAGCGTGTTGTAGATGACTTCCGACATCATGTGGATCTGCTGCAACGCCTGCGCATCTTCTGCTTCCGCATGTCTTACGACGATTTCATTCATGACGTGCTCCCTGTGGTCGACGGTTGAAAGGCGAGGGCGCGTGGTTTACCCGCCCTACGAAATAATCTTCAACATCAAGGGTTTTTTGGTGTGGGTCAATTCCCAAATTTTTTTTCAAAAAAGTCTGGACACATGCGAATGATAATGATTATTATTGTCATGCGTTCAGGGGGAACCCCAACGGATCATCCTGAAAGCACGACATTGCTCACATTGCTTCCAGTATTTCTTAGCCAGCCGGGTGCTGGCTTTTTTTTTGCCTGGTAATCTATGGTTAATGCCATCTGTTACTCTTAAAAAGGACCGGGCAATGACAATAAATTGCGCTTTTATTGGTTTTGGCAAAAGCACCACCCGCTACCATCTTCCCTACGTTTTACACCGCAAAGCGACGTTTCACGTCGCGCATATCTTCCGACGTCACCCTAAACCGGAGCTGGAAAGCCACCCGCGTTATCAGCACATTCACTTTACGAGCGATCTGGATGACATCCTGAACGACGACTCGGTAAAACTGGTGGTGATCTGCACGCATGCCGACAGCCACTTTGACTATGCGAAGCGTGCGCTGGAAGCCGGGAAAAACGTGCTGGTGGAGAAACCATTCACGACAAGCGTCGCGGATGCGCGTCTGCTGCTGGATCTGGCGAGGAGCAAAGGGCTTGTGGTCACGCCGTATCAGAACCGCCGCTTTGATTCGTGTTTTCTGACCACGCGTAAAGTGATTGAGAGCGGCAAGCTGGGCGAGATTGTCGAAATTGAAAGCCATTTCGACTACTACCGGCCTGAAGCGGAAACCAAACCGGGGCTGCCGGAAGACGGCATGTTTTTCGGGCTCGGCGTGCATACGATGGATCAAATTATCTCACTGTTTGGCCGCCCCGATCACGTCAGCTATGACATCCGCAGCCTGCGCAACAAAGCGAACCCGGACGACACCTTCGAGGCGCAGCTGTTTTATGGCGATCTGAAAGCCATCGTCAAAACCAGCCACTACGTCAAAATCGACTACCCGAAATTTATCGTTCACGGCAAAAAGGGCTCGTTTATTAAATATGGTATCGACCAGCAGGAGACCAGCCTGAAAGCCGGGATTATGCCGGGCGAACCGGGCTTTGCGGCGGATGAGAGCATCGGGCATCTGGAGTATGTCAACGCGCAGGGCGAAACGGTGCGCGAAGAGATTAAACCGGAGGAGGGCGACTATGGCCGCGTCTATGACGCGCTCTATGGTACGCTCGTCAACGGCGCGCCAAATTACGTCAGAGAATCTGATGTGCTCACGAACCTTGAGATCCTCGAACGCGGTTTCGAGCAGGCGTCTCCCGCGACCGTAACCCTTGCGAAATAAGGCCTGTCGGCTCCTCTGTTCTTGTTCACAAAATTTGAACAGAGGAGTCAATTTTCACCCTCTATGATCGCGGACGTAACAGGTCCACACTTACCCCATCAAATCGCTAAGGGGGTACACGATGATCTATTTACGCAAAGCACAAGACCGCGGCCACGCCAACCACGGCTGGCTGGATTCCTGGCACACCTTCTCGTTCGCTAACTATTACGACCCGAATTTCATGGGCTTTTCCGCCCTGCGGGTGATTAACGACGATGTGATCGACGCAGGCCAGGGGTTCGGTACGCACCCGCATAAAGACATGGAAATCCTGACCTACGTGCTGGAAGGCGCGGTGGAGCATCAGGACAGCATGGGCAACAAAGAGCAGGTGCCTGCCGGTGAGTTCCAGATAATGAGCGCCGGGACCGGCGTGCGCCACTCGGAGTACAACCCGAGCGCCACCGAACGTCTGCGCCTGTACCAGATCTGGATTATTCCGTCTGAAAACGGCATTGAGCCGCGCTACGAGCAGCGCCGCTTCGACGCCGCCCAGGGCCGCCAGCTGGTCCTGTCGCCGGATGCCCGCGACGGCTCGCTGAAAGTGCATCAGGATATGGAACTGTCGCGCTGGGCATTGCTGAATGGCGAAGACGGTGAGTATGCGCCCGCCGCTGGCCGCCGCGTCTGGATCCAGGTCGTGAAGGGCGATGTGACCATCAACGGCACCCGCGCGACCACCAGCGACGGCCTGGCCATCTGGGATGAAGCGACGCTTGCAATCCACGCCGACAGTGACAGCGAAATCCTGCTGTTCGATCTGCCGCCGGTCTGATAAATCCTGAACCTCTCTCGCAACCTTCCTCTAAACAGGGGAAGGTTGTTGCGCGTCCGTGATAAACTGGTTATTACCCATGACCTTATCCCCCCTTCAGGACGATGAAAAAGAGAAGACCGGTACTTCAGGATGTGGCCGATCGCGTCGGCGTGACCAAAATGACCATCAGTCGCTACCTGCGCAACCCCGAGCAAGTCTCGCTGGCGCTGCGCAGTAAAATCGCGGCGGCGCTGGATGAGCTTGGCTACATTCCCAACCGCGCGCCGGATATTCTCTCCAACGCGACCAGCCGCGCCATTGGCGTGCTGCTGCCTTCTCTGACCAACCAGGTGTTCGCCGAAGTTTTACGCGGTATCGAAAGCGTTATTGACGCGCACGGCTACCAGACCATGCTCGCCCACTACGGCTACAAGCCGGAGCTGGAAGAGGAGCGCCTGGAATCGATGCTCTCCTGGAATATCGACGGCCTGATTTTAACCGAGCGCAACCACACGCCACGCACCCTCAAGATGATCGAAGTGGCGGGCATTCCGGTGGTGGAACTGATGGACAGCGTCTCGCCGTGTCTGGATATCGCCGTGGGGTTTGATAACTTCGACGCCGCCCGCCAGATGACGGCGGCCATCATCGCGCGCGGCCACCGCCACGTGGCGTATCTTGGCGCGCGTCTTGATGAGCGCACCATCATGAAACAGAAGGGCTACGAGCAGGCGATGCTTGACGCGGGCCTGACGCCCTACAGCGTGATGGTGGAGCACTCTTCGTCTTTCTCGACCGGCAGCGAACTGCTGCGCCAGGCGCGCCGGGAGTATCCGCAGCTCGACAGCATCTTCTGTACCAATGACGATCTCGCGATTGGCGCCGCGTTCGAGTGCCAGCGTCTGGGGCTGCGCATTCCTGACGATATGGCGATTGCCGGTTTTCACGGCCACGATATCGGCCAGGTGATGGAGCCGCAGCTCGCCAGCGTGCTCACGCCGCGCGAGCGCATGGGACGTATCGGCGCGGAGCGTTTGCTGGCGCGCATTCGTGGCGAAACCGTTACGCCGCAAATGCTCGATCTCGGTTTTACCCTCTCGCCAGGCGGCTCGATTTAATCCCACAAATTTGAACTGGCTCACACTTATTCATGCTGAGCACCTGCGGAAATTGCTAATTTTCAGTGTGAGCCAGACAATGTTACCGTTAACAGTTACCCGTAACATTATCCGTAATGCCTTTGCCAGGGGAGTACTGCAATGAGCACGACCAATCATGATCACCATATTTATATCCTGATGGGCGTTTCCGGCAGCGGGAAATCCGTTGTCGCCAGCGAAGTCGCGCATCGTCTGAAAGCCGCGTTTCTCGATGGCGACTTTCTGCATCCGCGCCGCAATATTATGAAAATGGCGGCGGGCGATCCGCTTAACGATGACGACCGCACGCCGTGGTTGCAGGCGCTCAACGACGCCGCTTTCGCCATGCAGCGCACCAACAAAGTGTCGCTCATCGTCTGCTCGGCGCTGAAAAAACGCTATCGCGATATTCTGCGCAGCGGCAACCCGAACCTCTCTTTCATCTGGCTGAAAGGCGATTATGAAGTGATCGAAAGCCGCCTGCGCGCGCGCAAAGGGCACTTCTTCAAGCCGCAAATGCTGGTGACGCAGTTCGAGGCGCTGGAAGCCCCGCAGGAAGACGAAAAAGATGTGCTGATTGTGGATATCAACCCGTCTCTCGACGACGTTATCGACAGCACGATCGCGCTTATCAACAAAGGCGAGTAAGCCGTGAATACATTAACCCTCGTTTTAACGGCAGTAGGGTCCGTTTTGCTTCTGCTGTTCCTGGTGATGAAGGCGCGCATGCACGCCTTTGTCGCGCTGATGGTGGTTTCCATCGGGGCCGGGCTTTTCTCCGGCATGCCGCTCGATAAAATCGCCGCCACGATGGAAAAAGGCATGGGCGGCACGCTCGGCTTTCTGGCGGTGGTGGTGGCGCTGGGTGCCATGTTCGGCAAAATCCTGCATGAAACCGGCGCGGTCGATCAGATTGCCGTCAAAATGCTGAAATCCTTCGGCCACAGCCGCGCGCATTACGCGATTGGGCTCGCGGGCCTGATTTGCGCGCTGCCGCTGTTTTTCGAAGTGGCGATTGTGCTCTTGATTAGCGTTGCGTTCTCTATGGCGCGCCACACCGGCACCAATCTTGTGAAGCTTGTGATCCCGCTGTTTGCGGGCGTCGCGGCCGCCGCGGCGTTTCTGCTGCCGGGGCCTGCGCCAATGCTGCTCGCCTCGCAGATGCATGCCGATTTCGGCTGGATGATTTTAATTGGTCTGTGCGCGGCCATCCCCGGCATGCTGATCGCCGGGCCGCTTTTCGGTAATTTCATCAGCCGTTATGTCGAGCTCTATACGCCTGACGACATCAGCGAGCCGCACCTCGGCGAAGGCAAGCTGCCGTCTTTCGGCTTCAGCCTCTCGCTGATTCTGCTGCCGCTGGTGCTGGTGGGCCTGAAAACCATCGCCGCGCGTTTTACCGAGCAAGGTTCGACGCTCTACGAATGGCTGCAGTTTATCGGCCATCCGTTTACCGCGATTCTCGTCGCCTGTCTGGTGGCGATTTACGGCCTGGCGCGCCGTCAGGGCATGGAAAAAGAGAAAGTCATGGCGATCTGCGGCCAGGCGCTGCAACCGGCGGGCATTATTCTGCTGGTGATTGGCGCAGGCGGCGTGTTCAAACAGGTGCTGGTGGATTCTGGCGTTGGCCCGGCGCTCGGCGGTGCGCTGACCGGCATGGGCCTGCCGATTGCGCTGACCTGCTTTGTGCTGGCTGCCGCGGTGCGCATTATTCAGGGCTCCGCGACCGTCGCCTGCCTGACGGCGGTAGGCCTGGTAATGCCGGTTATCGAACAACTGCACTTCTCCGGCGCGCAGCTTGCCGCGCTGTCTATCTGCATCGCAGGCGGCTCGATTGTGGTAAGCCACGTCAACGACGCCGGTTTCTGGCTGTTCGGTAAGTTCACCGGCGCCACCGAAGCGCAAACGCTGAAAACCTGGACGATGATGGAAACGCTGCTCGGCACCACCGGCGCGATTGTCGGAATGATTGCGTTTACGCTGCTTTCCTGAATCATCAACAAAAAGGGCTTCCCGACGGAAGCCCTTTTTCTTATCCCTTCATCCACGCCCGGATGCCATCCAGGAACATCTGGGTGGCGAGCATCACCAGTACCAGCCCCATCAGGCGCTCCAGCGCGTTGACGCCTTTCTCGCCGAGCAGCCGTAAAAAGAGCGACGACTGCAGCAAGATAACAAACGTGCCGCCCCAGGCGAGCAGCAGCGCGATGACTAAATGCCCCATCTGGTTCGGGTACTGGTGCGACAGCAGCATCAGCGTCGCGAGCAGCGTTGGGCCTGCGACCAGCGGGATCGCCAGCGGCACGATAAACGGCTCTTCACCGGCGGGAAGGCCAGTGCTGTTGCCTTCGTGGCTCGGGAAAATCATTTTGATGGCGATAAGGAACAGAATAATGCCGCCGGAGATAGAGACGGTTTCGGCGCGCAGATTCAGGAACGCCAGGATCTTCTCGCCCGCGAACAGGAAAATAAGCATCAGCAGCAGCGCGATAAACAGCTCGCGCACCATAATCGCCCGACGGCGTTTCGGCTCGGTATGCTTGAGCACCGACATAAAAATCGGCAGGTTGCCCAGCGGATCCATAATCAGGATCAGCAGGACGGCGGCGGAGAGAATGTCATTCATAAAAGCGTCCTGATAACGGTAAACGTGACGCCTGATTAGCTCTGTTTCTGATGTTCAGGCGATCATTGATTAATTTCACTTGCCACTTTAGCTGCATTTTGTATGGTGAAAGTATCTCCGGGGTTCTCCCGGCACGCACACAAAGCACATCTCGCAGGAACACGGGTTATGAAAAATGTTGGTTTTATCGGCTGGCGCGGTATGGTCGGCTCTGTACTCATGCAACGCATGGTGGAAGAGCGCGATTTTGACGCCATTCGTCCTGTCTTTTTCTCTACTTCCCAGCTTGGCCAGCCCGCGCCCACCTTTGGCGCACAGGGCGGCGGCACGCTTCAGGATGCTTATAATCTGGAAGCGCTGAAGGCGCTGGACATTATCGTGACCTGCCAGGGCGGCGATTATACCAACGAAATCTATCCAAAGCTCCGTGAAAGCGGCTGGCAGGGCTACTGGATTGACGCGGCGTCTTCGCTGCGCATGAAAGATGACGCCATTATCATTCTCGACCCGGTGAACCAGCATGTGATCACCGATGGGCTGAATAAAGGCGTGAAAACCTTTGTTGGTGGCAACTGCACCGTCAGCCTGATGCTGATGTCGCTGGGCGGCCTGTTTGCGGAAAACCTGGTGGAGTGGGCGTCTGTCGCCACATACCAGGCGGCGTCCGGCGGCGGCGCGCGCCATATGCGCGAACTGCTGACCCAGATGGGCCTGCTGCAACAGCACGTGGCGGCGGAACTCGCCGACCCGGCTTCCGCCATTCTCGATATCGAACGCAAAGTCACGCAGCTTACCCGCAGCGGCGAACTGCCGGTGGATAATTTCGGCGTACCGCTGGCGGGCGGGCTTATCCCGTGGATCGACAAACAGCTCGATAACGGCCAGAGCCGCGAAGAGTGGAAAGGCCAGGCGGAGACCAACAAAATCCTCGGCACGTCATCAACTATTCCTGTAGACGGCCTGTGCGTGCGTATCGGCGCGCTGCGCTGCCACAGTCAGGCGTTTACGCTGAAGCTGAAAAAAGATGTCTCGATTGCCACCATTGAATCGCTGCTGGCGGGCCATAACGACTGGGTGAAAGTGGTGCCGAACGACCGCGATATTACCGTACGTGAATTAACGCCTGCGGCGGTTACCGGCACGCTCAGCACGCCGGTCGGACGCCTGCGTAAGCTCAACATGGGGCCGGAGTATCTCTCGGCGTTTACCGTCGGCGATCAGCTTCTGTGGGGCGCTGCCGAGCCGCTGCGGCGTATGCTGCGTCAGCTGGCGTAAATAACCTTAATAAAAGAGCGCTCCGGCGCTCTTTTTTAATGTCCGTCAATTAAAGAAAAGACGAATGTTTCATATTTTCTGAGGGGGAACAGAATCCCCTGGCTATGCTTAGCATAAGACGGGTCTTACTCGTCATACTTCCAGGTGGAACGGCACAGCCGCAGGAATGCTTCAGGCTCTGCCCGTTCAGGTCATTAAGAGTGTCGCTACCGGACGCGAAGGCGTAAGGCTGGAATGGGGCGACACCAAATAAACAGGATGATAACCATGTCTGATCGTGTCTCAAGAGACGTGATTAATGCGCTGATTGCGGGCCATTTTTCGGATCCTTTCTCCGTTCTGGGCATGCACACCACCGACGCCGGGATCGAAGTCCGTGCGCTGCTTCCCGACGCTACTGAAGTCTGGGTCATCGAACCCAAGACCGGGCGTAAAGTGGGCAAGCTTGAGTGTCTGGATTCTCGCGGTTTTTTCAGCGGCGTGATGCCGCGTCGTAAAAATCCTTTTCGCTATCAACTGGCCGTGGTCTGGCACGGGCAGCAAAATCTGATTGATGACCCGTATCGCTTCGGGCCGCTGCTTCAGGAGCTGGATGTCTGGCTGCTTTCCGAAGGCACGCATTTACGTCCTTATGAAACGCTCGGCGCGCATCCGGATACGATGGACGGCGTCACCGGCACGCGCTTTTCCGTCTGGGCGCCGAACGCGCAGCGTGTCTCCGTGGTGGGGCAGTTCAACTACTGGGATGGCCGCCGCCACCCGATGCGTCTGCGTAAAGAGAGCGGCATCTGGGAACTCTTCATCCCCGGCGCGCACAACGGCCAGCTCTATAAATATGAAATGATCGACGCGAACGGCCATTTGCGCATGAAATCCGACCCGTATGCGTTTGAGGCGCAGATGCGCCCGGATACCGCGTCGCTTATCTGCGGCCTGCCGGAAAAAGTCGAGCCGAACACGGCGCGTCAGGACGCTAACCGCTTCGATGCGCCGATCTCGATTTACGAAGTGCATCTGGGTTCATGGCGTCGCCATACCGACAACAATTTCTGGCTGAGCTACCGCGAGCTGGCTGACCAGCTGATCCCGTATGTAAAGTGGATGGGCTTTACCCATATCGAACTGTTGCCGGTTAACGAACACCCGTTCGACGGCAGCTGGGGCTATCAGCCGACCGGGCTGTACGCGCCGACGCGCCGTTTCGGCACGCGCGAAGAGTTCCGCTATTTCATCAACGCCGCGCACGCCGCGGGGCTGAACGTTATTCTCGACTGGGTGCCGGGCCACTTCCCGTCTGATGATTTCGCGCTGGCGAATTTTGACGGCACGGCGCTCTATGAGCACAGCGACCCGCGCGAAGGCTATCACCAGGACTGGAACACGCTTATCTACAACTATGGCCGCCGCGAAGTGAGCAACTTCCTGGTGGGCAACGCGCTCTACTGGACGGAGCGTTTCGGTATCGACGCGCTGCGTGTGGACGCTGTCGCCTCAATGATTTATCGCGACTACAGCCGCAAAGAAGGCGAGTGGATCCCGAACCAGTACGGCGGGCGCGAAAACCTGGAGGCGATGGAGTTTCTGCGCAACACCAACCGCATTATCGGCGAGCAGGTCAACGGCGCGGTGACGATGGCGGAAGAGTCCACCGATTTCCCTGGCGTCTCACGGCCGCCGGAATCGGGCGGGCTTGGCTTCTGGTACAAGTGGAACCTGGGCTGGATGCACGACACGCTCGACTACATGAAGCTCGATCCGGTCTATCGCCAGTACCATCACCACAAAATGACCTTCGGGATGATTTACAACTACACCGAAAACTTCGTTCTGCCGCTGTCGCACGACGAAGTGGTGCATGGCAAAAAATCCATCCTTGACCGTATGCCCGGCGACGCCTGGCAGAAATTCGCCAACCTGCGCGCCTACTACGCGTGGATGTGGGGCTTCCCGGGTAAAAAACTGCTGTTCATGGGCAACGAGTTTGCGCAGGGGCGCGAGTGGAACCACGACGCCAGCCTCGACTGGCATCTGCTGGAAGGCGATGACAACTGGCACCACGGCGTGCAAAGACTGGTGCGCGATCTCAATTCCACGTATCGCCACCACAAAGCGCTGCATGAACTTGATTTCGATCCTTATGGCTTCGAATGGTTAGTGGTAGAGGATAACCAGAACTCGGTATTTATCTTCGTGCGTCGCGATTCGCAGGGCAATGAAATCATTGTCGCCAGTAACTTCACACCGGTGGTGCGCCATAACTATCGCTTTGGCATTAACCAGCCGGGCGAGTGGCGCGAAATCCTGAATACGGATTCGCAGCACTATCATGGCAGCAACGCCGGGAACGGCGGCAAGGTGCGCAGCGAGGCCATCGCCAGCCACGGGCGCGACAACTCGCTCTCCCTGACGCTGCCGCCGCTTGCCACTATCTGGCTGGTCAGAGAGGCAGATGATGCAGCTTAACGCAGGCCATTCCGCTCCGCCTGGCGCCTGGTTTGACGGCGCGGGCGTGAATTTCACGCTGTTTTCCGCGCATGCGGAAAAGGTGGAGCTGTGCCTGTTTGATGCAAGCGGCAACGAAACGCGTTACGCGCTGCCTGCGCGTAGCGGCGACGTCTGGCACGGTTATCTGCCGGGCGCGCGTCCTGGCCTGCGCTATGGCTACCGCGTGCATGGCCCGTGGAACCCGGCGCAGGGCCACCGCTTTAACCCGGCGAAACTGCTGCTCGATCCATGCGCTCGCGGCGTGGAGGGCGATGTTATCGACGATCCGCGCCTGTACGGCGGCATCGACACGCCGGACCCGCGTGACAACCGCGACGCGATGCCGAAATCGGTCGTGATGGATGACCGCTACGACTGGGAAGACGACGCGCCGCCCAACATCGCCTGGGGCGAGACGGTGATTTACGAGGCGCACGTGCGCGGTTTGACGCGCCTGCACCCGGACATTCCGCCTGCCCTGCGCGGTACCTATGCGGCGCTCGGCCACCCGGCGATGATCGCCTGGTTCCAGCGGCTCGGCATCACGGCGCTGGAGTTACAACCTGTTGCGAAATTCTGTAGCGAGCCGCGGCTGCAACGTCTCGGCCTCGCTAACTACTGGGGCTACAACCCGCTGGCGCTGTGGGCCATCGAGACGCGTTACGCCTCGCAGCCCGCGCCGCAGGCGGCGCTCAATGAATTTCGCGACGCCGTCAAAGCGCTGCATAAAGCGGGCATCGAGGTCATTCTCGATATCGTGCTTAACCACAGCGCCGAACTGGATCTCGAAGGACCGACCTTCTCCCTGCGCGGAATTGATAACCGTAGCTATTATTGGATACAGGACGACGGCGATTATCACAACTGGACCGGCTGCGGTAACACGCTGAACCTGAGCCATCCGGCGGTGGTGGATTATGCCATCGGCTGCCTGAAATTCTGGGTGGAGCAGTGCCACGTTGACGGTTTCCGGTTCGATCTGGCGACGGTCATGGGCCGCACGCCGGAATTTCGTCAGGATGCGCCGCTTTTTGAGGCGATGCGCCGCGACCGGTCGCTGTCCGCGGTGAAGCTTATCGTTGAGCCGTGGGATATCGGCCCCGGCGGCTATCAGGTGGGCAACTATCCGCCGCCGTTCGCCGAGTGGAACGACCGCTTTCGCGACGATATGCGCCGCTTCTGGCTGCGAAGCGAGCTGGATGTGGGCGAAGTCGCTACGCGCGTCGCCGCGTCGGCGGATGTATACCGCAGAAACGGCCGTGAGCCGTGGGCGTGCGTCAATCTGGTGACGGCGCATGACGGTTTTACGCTGCGCGACTGCGTGTCGTTTAACGGCAAGCATAACGAAGCGAACGGCGAGGATAACCGCGACGGCGCGTGGGAAAACCACAGCAATAATCACGGTTATGAGGGCCTGGGCGGCGGGCAGAGCGTTCAGGACGCGCGGCGTGCGAGCACGCATGCGCTGCTGGCGTCGCTGCTGCTGTCGCAGGGTACGCCGATGTTGCTGGCGGGCGATGAACAGGGCCACAGCCAGCATGGCAATAACAACGCGTATTGCCAGGATAACGAACTGACCTGGTTTGACTGGTCGCAGGCGGACGAAGGGCTTGTCGCGTATACCGCGGCGCTGATTCGCCTGCGCAGACAGATCCCGGCGCTCACCGCGTCACGGTGGTGGGAAGAGAACGACGGCAACGTCCGCTGGCTGAACGCCGCAGGCGCGCCGATGCGACCCGAGGAGTGGCACAGCGGCGCACGCCAGCTGCAAATCCTCTTGTCCGATCGCTGGCTTGTTACCCTTAACGGCCGCGATGAAGTAAGCGAGATCGTATTACCTGAAGGGGAATGGCGCGCCGTTCCTCCATTTGCCGGAGAGGATAATCCGGTTGTCATGGCTGTATGGCATGGGCCTGCGCACGGTGTGTGCGTCTTCCGGAAGTCATAAACAGGAGTTCGTCATGGTCAGGCTTGAAAAGAAAGATCCGTTGATGCTGGCAAGGCAGTTGCCGTTGAAATCCGTGGCGCTGATTCTGGCTGGGGGCCGCGGCACGCGGTTGAAAGACTTGACCGCGACCCGCGCCAAGCCCGCCGTTCATTTCGGCGGCAAGTTCCGCATTATCGACTTCGCGCTGTCGAACTGCATTAACTCGGGCATTCGGCGCATCGGGGTTATCACGCAGTATCAGTCGCACACGCTGGTGCAGCACATCCAGCGCGGCTGGTCGTTCTTCAGCGAAGAGATGAATGAGTTTGTCGACCTTCTGCCCGCCCAGCAGCGCGTACACGGCGAAACCTGGTATCGCGGCACCGCGGATGCTGTGACTCAGAACCTCGACATCATTCGTCGCTACAAAGCGGAGTATGTGGTCATCCTCGCGGGCGATCACATCTACAAGCAGGACTACTCGCGCATGCTTATCGACCATGTCGAAAAAGGCGCGCGCTGCACCGTGGCCTGCCTGCCGGTACCGGTGGCGGAAGCACGTGCATTTGGGGTGATGGCGGTGGATGAAAACAGCAAAGTCATCGACTTCGTGGAAAAACCCGCCAACCCGCCTTCGATGCCTGGCGACGAGACTAAAGCGCTCGCCAGTATGGGCATCTATATTTTTGATGCCGACTATCTTTATGAGTTGCTGGAAGAGGATGACAAAAACGAATCCTCCAGCCACGACTTCGGGAAAGACATTATCCCGAAAGTGACGTACAGCGGCGAAGCGTACGCGCATCCGTTCACGCTTTCATGCGTGCAGTCCGACCCGAACGCCGAGCCGTACTGGCGCGACGTGGGAACGCTTGAGGCGTACTGGAAGGCGAATCTCGATCTCGCCTCGGTGACGCCGGAGCTGGATATGTATGACCAGGACTGGCCGATTCGTACGCACATGGAGTCGTTGCCGCCTGCCAAGTTCGTGCAGGACCGCTCCGGCAGCCACGGCATGACGCTGAACTCGCTGGTCTCCGGTGGCTGCATAATTTCCGGATCGGTGGTGGTGCAGTCAGTGCTGTTCCCGCGCGTGCGCGTGAACTCGTTTTGCAATATTGATTCTGCGGCGCTGCTGCCTGATGTCTGGGTTGGCCGCTCCTGCCGCCTGCGTCGCTGCATCATCGACCGGGCCTGTGTTATCCCTGAAGGAATGGTGATTGGCGAAAACGCCGAAGAGGATGCTCGCCGTTTCTACCGCTCCGAAGAGGGAATTGTTTTGGTGACCCGCGACATGCTGGCGCGTTTGTCAGCCTGAGTCGCACAAGGATTATGTGCGCACGGACGAGAATTTCCGCGCGCGATGGTTTCGCGTTCGGCGCGCCTGTTGCGCTGTGACTTTCAACGGGAGAGATAATGCAGGTCTTACATGTATGTTCTGAACTTTTTCCGCTACTGAAAACGGGTGGTCTGGCGGATGTCCTTGGCGCGTTGCCTGCTGCGCAGATTGCCGAAGGGGTGGATACGCGCGTGCTACTGCCAGGCTTCCCCGATCTCCGTCGCGGGGTCGCGGATGCCAAAGTGATTACGCGTCGTGACACCTTCGCCGGGCGTATCTCTTTGTTATACGGACACTTCAACGGCGTCGGCATCTATCTTATCGATGCGCCGCATCTCTATGATCGTCCGGGCAGCCCTTATCACGACACCAACCTTTACGCCTACGCCGACAACGTGATTCGCTTCGCCCTGCTGGGTTGGGTGGGCAGCGAGATGGCGGCCGGGCTCGATCCGTTCTGGCGGCCTGATATCGTTCACGCGCATGACTGGCATGCGGGCCTGACGCCTGCGTATCTGGCAGCGCGCGGGCGTCCGGCGAAATCCGTGTTTACGGTGCATAACCTCGCCTATAAAGGCATGTTTTATGCGCATCACATGGATGAAATCGGATTGCCATGGTCGATGTTTAATATGAATGGGCTGGAGTTCAACGGCGAGATTTCGTTCCTCAAGGCGGGCCTCTACTATGCCGATCATATTACGGCGGTGAGCCCGACCTACGCGCGCGAAATCACCGAGCCGCAGTTCGCCTATGGCCTGGAAGGGCTGCTGAAACAGCGCCACAGTGAAGGGCGGCTGTCGGGCATCCTGAACGGCGTCGATGAAAACATCTGGAACCCGGCGCACGACTTATTGCTGGCCTCGCGCTATACCCGCGATACGCTGGAAGAGAAAGCGGAAAACAAGCGCCAGTTGCAGATTGCGATGGGCCTGAAGGTGAATGACAAAGTGCCGCTGTTTGCGGTGGTCAGCCGCCTCACCAGCCAGAAAGGGCTGGATCTGGTGCTGGAGGCGCTGCCGGGCCTGCTGGAGCAGGGCGGACAACTGGCGCTGCTGGGGGCAGGCGATCCGGTGCTTCAGGAAGGGTTCCTCGCCGCCGCGGCGGAACATCCGGGCCAGGTCGGCGTGCAGATTGGCTATCACGAGGCGTTCTCGCACCGCATTATGGGCGGCGCGGATGTGATTTTAGTGCCGAGCCGCTTTGAGCCGTGCGGGTTAACGCAGCTCTACGGCCTGAAATATGGCACGCTGCCGCTGGTGCGTCGCACCGGTGGGCTTGCGGATACCGTTTCCGACAGCTCGCTGGAGAACCTGGCGGACGGCATCGCCAGCGGTTTTGTCTTTGAAGACAGCAACGCCTGGTCGCTGCTGCGGGCTATCCGGCGCGCTTTCGTATTGTGGTCCCGTCCGTCCCTCTGGCGTTTTGTACAACGTCAGGCGATGGGGATGGACTTTAGCTGGCAGGTCGCGGCGAAATCCTACCGCGAACTTTATCAACGCTTGTTGTAAAGGAACACGTCGATGAATGAACCCTTTAGCTATGCGTCGCCAACCCTGAGCGTGGAGGCGTTAAAGCACTCTATCGCTTACAAGCTGATGTTCACCATCGGTAAAGATCCGGCCATCGCTAACAAACATGAATGGCTGAACGCCACGCTGTTTGCGGTGCGCGATCGCATGGTGGAGCGCTGGCTGCGCTCTACTCGCGCGCAACTCTCACAGGAAGTGCGACAGGTTTACTATCTGTCGATGGAGTTTCTGATTGGCCGCACGCTCTCAAACGCCCTGTTGTCGCTTGGCATCTATGAAGATGTGCGGGACGCGCTGGAGGGGATGGGCCTGAGCCTGGAAGAACTCATCGACGAAGAAAACGACCCCGGTCTTGGCAACGGCGGCCTCGGGCGCCTTGCGGCCTGTTTCCTGGATTCGCTGGCGACGCTCGGCCTGCCGGGCCGCGGCTATGGCATTCGCTACGACTACGGGATGTTTAAGCAAAACATCGTTGACGGTCGCCAGAAAGAATCGCCGGATTACTGGCTGGAATATGGCAACCCGTGGGAGTTCCAGCGCCACAATACGCGTTATAAAGTGCGCTTCGGCGGGCGTATTCAGCAGGAAGGCAAAAAGACCCGCTGGGTGGAAACTGAAGAAATTATCGCAGTCGCCTCTGACCAGATCGTTCCCGGCTACGACACCGATGCCACCAACACACTGCGGCTCTGGAGCGCGCAGGCCAGTAGCGCGATTAACCTCGGTAAGTTCAACCAGGGCGACTACTTTGCGGCGGTGGAAGATAAAAACCACTCCGAGAACGTGTCGCGCGTGCTTTACCCGGACGATTCCACCTATTCCGGGCGTGAGCTTCGTCTGCGTCAGGAGTATTTCCTGGTCTCGGCGACGGTGCAGGACATTTTAAACCGCCACTACATGCTGCATAAAACCTACGCCAACCTGGCGCAGAAAGTGGCGATTCACCTGAACGACACCCACCCGGTATTGTCGATTCCGGAGCTGATGCGCCTGCTTATCGACGAGCATAAGTTCAGCTGGGATGAAGCATTTGAAGTAACCTGTCAGGTGTTCTCCTACACCAACCATACGCTAATGAGCGAGGCGCTGGAGACCTGGCCTGTGGATATGCTCGGCAAGATCCTGCCGCGCCATCTGCAGATCATTTTTGAAATTAACGATTACTTCCTGCGTACCATTCAGGAGCAATACCCGAACGATACCGGGCTCTTAAGCCGCGTGTCGATTATCGACGAGTCGGGCGGGCGTCGCGTGCGTATGGCCTGGCTTGCGGTCATTATCAGCCACAAGGTGAATGGCGTGTCTGAACTGCACTCGAACCTGATGGTCCAGTCGCTGTTTGCCGATTTCGCCAACATCTTCCCGATGCGCTTTTTGAACGTCACCAACGGCGTGACGCCGCGCCGCTGGCTGGCGCTGGCGAACCCGTCGCTCTCCGACGTGCTGGATGAGAATATCGGGCGCACCTGGCGCACCGATCTCAGCCAGTTGAGCGAACTGGAACAGCACATCGACTACCCGACGGTGAACCAGCAGGTGCGCGAAGCCAAGCTTGAGAATAAAAAGCGTCTGGCGATTTACATCGCGCAGCATCTCAATGTCGTGGTCAACCCGAAAGCGCTCTTTGACGTGCAGATCAAGCGTATTCACGAGTACAAGCGTCAGCTCATGAACGTGCTGCACGTCATTACGCGCTATAACCGCATCAAAGCCGATCCGGATCTGGAGTGGGTGCCGCGCGTGAATATTTTCGCCGGTAAAGCCGCCTCGGCGTATTACATGGCGAAGCATATTATTCACCTGATCAACGATGTGGCAAAAGTCATCAACAACGACGCGGACGTGAAGGATCGCCTGAAAGTGGTGTTTATCCCGAACTACAGCGTCAGCCTTGCGCAGCTCATCATTCCGGCAGCCGATCTCTCAGAGCAGATTTCTCTCGCGGGTACTGAGGCGTCCGGCACCAGTAACATGAAGTTTGCGCTCAACGGCGCACTGACCATCGGCACGCTCGATGGCGCGAACGTAGAGATGCAGGAGCATGTCGGCGAAGAGAACATTTTCATCTTTGGTAACACGGCGGATGAAGTGGAAGCGCTGCGTCGCGCAGGCTATAACCCGCGCGATTACTACGAGAAGGATGAAGAGTTACGCCAGGTACTGACTCAGATAGCGACCGGGGTGTTCAGCCCTGAAGAGCCGGGCCGCTACCGCGATCTGGTGGATTCGCTGATTAACTTTGGCGATCACTATCAGGTGCTGGCGGATTACCGCAGCTACGTGGATTGTCAGGAGAAGGTGGACGAGCTTTATCTGCAGCCGGAAGTATGGACCACGCGCGCGATGCATAACATCGCGAACATGGGCTACTTCTCCTCAGACCGCACCATTCAGGAGTACGCGGAAAATATCTGGCACATCACGCCTGTACGCCTGTAAGATCGACGCGTTATCAACACAACCAGAGTGGCGACGCTCTGGTTTTTTTATGGGTGCGAAAGGCAAGGATGACGAAGAAAACAACATGGGCGGGCGCGCTGCTCGTCTCGCTGGCAGGCGCGCCATTACTGGCTCAGGTATACGGCGCGGTGGCGGATTTCGCGCTTTCAGGCGTGATGCGCATATATGCCTCAGCGAACATCGGTATCGCCGTACTGCTGGTGCTGCAAGGCGTGTCGCTGGCGCTGCTTGGCAAACATCAGGCGACACGACGCCCCGACAGCGCGCGGGTGTTCTGGGCGGTGCTTGTCTGGTATCTGCTGTGTGCCGCCGTGTTCAGTACCAGGGCGGGGTTTTTGCCAGACGCGCCGCGGGGGTCGCTATTCTTTGCCGGCTGGCTCCCGAGCGCATACGTCTGGCTGCTCGCGAAGGACGTTTTCTTTGTATGGCCGCTGTGGCTGCCCGCCGCCGCACAGGCATCCTTACTTGCCGGATTTTATTACGGACGCCGCCGCGCCCGTCACGCGTGATAGGGGGTGGCCAGCGGCGTGTGGCTTACGCCTGTGGCACCCACCACGCAGTTGCGGCCCGCGCGTTTGGCCTGATAAAGCGCCTCGTCGGCCTGGTTTTTTAGCGTCTCTCCACTGGCGTCGTCACCTGTCATCGTGGCGGTGCCAGCGCTAATCGTCAGTACTTTCTCCACCATCGGCGTCGCCGGATGCGCCAGCCGGGCCTGCTGAATCGCCTGAAGCGCGCGCATCGCCACCTGTTCAGCAGCATGTGCGTTCGCACCCGGCAGAATAATGGCAAACTCTTCGCCGCCGTAACGCGCCACTCTGTCAGATTTGTGCAGCGGCAGATGATGCAAAATCTCGCCCACCGCTTTCAGGCACTCATCGCCCGCCACATGGCCCAGCGTGTCGTTGTAGCTTTTAAAATAGTCGATATCGCACATCACCAGTGACACCGGCGCACCGGTTGCCTGCGCGCGCGTCATACACTGTTCCAGATAAATATCGAACTGGCGACGATTAGGCAGCCCGGTTAAGCCATCCAGCAGCGCCAGATCCTGAAGAATATGATTAGAGCGCGTGAGATCGTCACGCAGCACAATAAGTTCGCGCTGATAGCGCAGGCTGGCGCGGATCTGGCGCAAAACCAGCACGCCGAATACCAACACCACACCAAGCAGCACGGCGTTAAGCGCCAGTGTCGGAATATTGTTACGCCACCAGGCGGCGCGAAGTTCATCGACATCATAACCGGCCGACACCACCAGCGGATAACGCGCAAGCGTGGCGTAACCGAAAATGCGCGGCACGCCGTCGATCGCCGATTTCCAGGCGCCGCCGCCGGTCGGGGCGATTTTCAGCATCCGCGTAAACAGCGGGCTGGAGGAGAGGGTGCGGTTAATATAGGAATCGGGGAAAGGGCGCACATACAGCACCGTGCTGTCGGTGAAGGTGATCCCCAAAGTGTCGCCTGGCCCCATTTCGTAATAGCCATAAAACTGGCGGAAATAGTCGAGTTTCACCGTTGCCAGTAACACGCCGCGAAAGCGGCCTTCCGGGGTATTCAGCCGCATCGAAACGGGCACCACCAGTTCCCCCGTAGCACGGCTGCGGATCACATGGCCGATGCGTATGCCGGTGTCGCTGTGCTGGCTGTGCCAGATGAAATAGTCGCGGTCGGCGCTGTTCGCCTGCGCCGGAAAGCCGCTCGCCGAGGTGGCGAGCCAGTCGCCGCGGGTGTCGTAGACAAACAACCCCTGCAGTTGCGTCAGCTGGCGCTGTTGTTGGGCGAGCAGGCCGCGCGGGCCGTTCCATTCGGCAGGCTGCAGGAAAATATCGTCCGCACGCCGCGAGAGATCATCCAGCGTCAACTGAACCTGGAAAAAAGTATCTTCTGCCTGCCGCGCCAGGGAAAGCGCCTGGTTACGCGCCTGACGCTCTGTCTCCTCGACACTGTGTCGCCACGATTGCCACAGCGATCCGCCGCTGACCGCCATCACCAGCAGCGAAATCAGCAGTAAAAAAGCCAGCATTACGGCATCCGGCGAACGGGATGTTGCCTTGCGCAAGCGGCGCTCTCCTGAGAGGGGGTTTAATAACCCATAGTAATACGATGTTATTAATTGTAGCGACAGAAATACACGTTAATGCGGGGAGTTAGCAGATAAAAAGACGCGGCCGCGCAGGAGAAGACACGGCCGCGAAAGGGGAAGGGGTTACGACGCCAGCGACAGCTTCACATTGGCTTTTTTGCCGACGTTTTCAGTGAGCCACTGCGCCACGCGCGACTGTTCTTCACCGTTGAGCCACATACCGAGTTTGGTACGACGCCAGATGGCGTCATCCAGACGGCGCACCCATTCGTGCTCGACCAGATAGCGCAGTTCCGCTTCGTAAAACTCATGGCCGAAGTGTTCGCCAAGCGCGTGGATATCTGCAGCATCGCCCAGAATCAGCTCGCTGTTACTGCCGTAGGTACGCGCGTAGTGGCGCGCCAGCGTTTCACTGATGAACGGGTAACGGCGACGCAGCTGTGCGGCGTAGTCGTCGCGCTCGCCCTGGAAAGCGCCACCCGGCAGCACGGCGTTGCGGGTCCACGCCGGGCCGATATTGCTGTAATAGGACGACAGTTTTTCCATCGCGTGTTCGGCAAGCTTACGGTACGTCGTGAGTTTACCGCCGAAGACCGACAGCAGCGGCGCTTTGCCGTTCTCATCGTGAATATCGAGCGTGTAATCACGGGTGATCGCCTGCGGCGAATCCGATTCGTCATCGCACAGCGGACGCACGCCGGAGTAGGTCCAGACCACGTCATCGCGGGCAAGCTGTTTTTTGAAGTGCGCGTTATAGACTTTGAGCAGATAGCTGATTTCGGATTCGTCGATAGCCACTTCTTTCGGGTCGCCTTTATATTCGACGTCGGTAGTGCCGATTATCGAGAACTCATCCATCCACGGGATAACAAACACGATACGCTTATCTTCGTTTTGCAGGATGTAAGCCTGTTTCTGGTTATGCACGCGCGGCACGACGATATGGCTGCCTTTGATCAGGCGGATACCGTAAGGCGATTTCAGTTTCAGGCCGTCATCAAAGAAGTTTTTCACCCACGGGCCGGTGGCGTTCACTAAGCCGCGCGCCTGCCAGGTGTAGGTTTCGCCGGTATCGATATCTTCCGCTTCCACGATCCACATGCCGTTTTCGCGACGCGCGGAGGTGGCGTGGGTGCGAGTCAGCACTTCGCCGCCTTTTTTAACGACCATCTGGGCGTTCGCCAGCACCAGACGCGCGTCGTCGACCCAGCAGTCGGAATATTCGAAACCGCGCACGATTTCCGGCTTCAGCACTGAATCCGAACCAAAACGCAAACCGGTGGAGCCCGGCAGACTGGTGCGTTTGCCGAGGTGATCGTACATGAACAGACCGGTGCGGATCATCCAAGCCGGGCGAAGATGCGGGCGGTGCGGCAGACGAAAGCGCATCGGGAACGCGATGTGCGGCGCCATTTTCAGCAGCACTTCACGTTCTGCCAGCGCTTCGCTGACCAGACGGAACTCGTAATGTTCCAGATAGCGCAGCCCGCCGTGGATCAACTTGGAGCTGGCGGAAGAAGTGGCGCACGCCAGATCCTGCGCTTCCAGCATCAGCACAGAGAGTCCACGCCCTGCGGCGTCTGCCGCGATACCGGCACCGTTGATGCCCCCACCTATCACAATCAGATCTTTGGTTTCCATGCTGCTGCCCTCACGCACTTTCGTTAAAGCTCATAAATGTTCGTTATCGCTCATAATAGCAAACAAACGCGCTTTTGATAACAACAAAAAAACATTTCCGTGTGATGTGAATAACATTATGGCGTTACAGACGGAGGAAGCCTTACACTTACGTTATTATCGGCATAGCGCCTCGCGCGGTTGGCCGGTCTTACGCCCCTTTAAAGATGAAAGAGATCACCATGGATCAGTTTGAATGTATTAATGTCGAAGAAGCGCACCAGAAACTGCAGCAGGGGAACGCCGTGCTGGTGGATATTCGCGATCCGCAAAGTTATGCGATGGGCCACACGCCTGGCGCGTTTCATTTAACCAACGCCACGCTGCCCGCCTTTATGCAGCAGACCGATTTCGACGTGCCGGTGCTGGTGATGTGCTATCACGGCAATAGCAGCAAAGGAGCGGCGCAGTATCTGCTTCACCAGGGTTATGACCAGGTCTACAGCGTGGACGGCGGTTTCGACGCCTGGCATCGCCATTTCCCGGCGGAAGTGGCGCACGGCGAGAGTTAAGCATCATCTGCGCGTCGTTCGCAGGTATACTGTTTGCCTCATGTGGAGATACCTTTCTGAAAAGAACGACTTGCTATGTTGATGATTAACTCGTTTGACAACCCGCGTCTTGCACAGGCGTTTGTTGACTATATGGCCACCCAGGGCGTGATACTGGAAATCCAGCGGCATGACACCTGGGATATCTGGCTTGCCGATGAGGCGCAGGCGGAAAGGGTCAAAGCGGAGCTGAGCTATTTTCTCGCGCACCCCGGCGATCCGCGCTATCTCTCCGCGAGCTGGCAGACAGGGCAACTGAACGCCGGTTTGCGCTATCGCTCGTATCCGTTTATGGCGAGCGTGCGCGCCCACGCAGGCCCGCTGACGCTCGGCATGATGGCGCTGTGCGTCGTGGCGTATCTCGCGATGAGCATCATTGGTTCTCCGCAAGTGGCCGTCTGGCTTGCATGGCCGTTCGATCCCTCTCTCAAATTTCAACTCTGGCGCTATGTCAGCCCGCTGCTGTTGCACTTTTCCCTGCTGAGCCTGATCTTCAATCTGCTATGGTGGTGGTATCTTGCCGGTCCGCTGGAGCGTAGCGTCGGCAGCGGTAAACTGCTGACGCTAACGCTGGTGACGGCGCTGGTGGGCGGCGTTATTCAGTATCAAATTGCCGGCCCGTGGTTCGGCGGCCTCGGCGGCGTGGTCTATGCGCTGGTGGGCTATGTCTGGCTGCGCGGGGAACGCGAGCCGGAAAGCGGGCTTTATCTGCCTCGCGGCATTCTGGTGTTTATGCTGCTGTGGCTCGCTATCGGCGGCCTGGGGCTGTTTGGCAACAAGACGGCGAATGCCGATCTGGTGGCGGGGATGCTGATTGGCCTGGCGATGGCCATGACAGATACCCTGCATGCGCGAAAACGAAAATAATACGGCAACACGTCAGGAGAAGGGTGTGAAGCAAACACAACGTCACGATGCCATTATTGAACTGGTCAAAAAACAGGGCTATGTGAGTACCGAAGAGCTGGTGGAGCAGTTTGCCGTCAGCCCGCAAACCATCCGTCGCGACCTCAACGATCTTGCAGAACAAAATATGATCCTGCGCCACCACGGCGGCGCGGCGTTACCGTCAAGCTCGGTCAATACCTCCTGGCATGACCGCAAGGCGACCCAGACGGCGGAAAAAGAGCGTATCGCCTATAAAGTGGCAAGCCAGATCCCCAACGGCGCGACGCTGTTTATCGATATTGGCACCACGCCGGAAGCGGTGGCGCACGCGCTGTTAAATCATGAGAACCTGCGTATCGTGACCAATAACCTGAACGTGGCGAATACGCTGATGGTGAAGGATGATTTCCGTATCATTCTGGCGGGCGGTGAGTTGCGCAGCCGCGACGGCGGGATTATCGGCGAGGCGACGCTCGATTTTATCTCTCAGTTCAGGCTCGATTTCGGCATTCTGGGTATCAGCGGCATCGACAGCGACGGCTCGCTGCTGGAGTTCGATTATCACGAAGTACGCACCAAGCGCGCGATTATCGAGAACTCGCGCCACGTGATGCTGGTGGTGGATCACTCCAAGTTTGGCCGCAACGCGATGGTAAATTTAGGCAGTATCAGCCTTGTGGACGCGGTTTATACCGACACCATGCCGCCTGCGGGCGTGATGCAGGTGATTACCGCCAATAAGGTGCAGTTAGAGTTGTGTTGATGTGGTGAGTTTTGCGGTGTGGTTGTTGGTGGGACGGCGGGTGCGCTTTGCTTACCCGCCCTACGATTCAGTTCATCGTAATATTATGTAGGGTGGGTAAGCGCAGCGCACCCACCGTGTATTCGCATCAACGGCATATTTTTGTAGGGTGGGTAAGCGCAGCGCACCCACCATGTATCCGCATCAATCGCCCTTATCAATACCGCTTTTAAACCCCATACCCCATCATCTTCAACAACTGCTGGGCGTGCTGAACGGCGTCCTGACGGTGCGCCACGCCAAGCTTCTGATACAAATTGCGGATATGCGTTTTAATCGTGGTCGCCGCCACATCAAGCTCACCGGCAATCTGATCGTTGCTGTAACCGGAGTAGATAAGCCCCAGCACCTGCCATTCGCGTTGGGTCAGCGGGCTGGTGCGGATCAACTCCGGCACTTCCGGGTGATTCAGCAGCTTATTGACGAAGTTCTCGTCAAAATGCGCGAATTTATGGCGATGATGCTGGTTAATGTCGCGCAGAATGCGCTGCGCGCGATGCTGTTCAATCTCTGGCAGCGTATTGAGCTGCAACAGCTGACGCAACTGCTGCGCCATTGCTTCGCCTTCAATCACGAAATGGCTGATAAACCCGGTGCGGTTGGCGAGCGTTAACGCCTCCATCAGTACGCGCTGGGCGTCGCTTTTGCGACCGGCATTCCAGTAAAGCTGATTCAGCAACAGCAGGTTGCGGTTGATATCGCTCATCAGCCGCAGGCTGCGGGCGTTTTCGTTGAGCTCTTCCAGCACCATCTCCGCGGGCTCGTAATCGCCAAGCAGGATCTGCACGCGCGCGATATTGCGCCACTGGCTTTGCAGGAAATGGTTATTGGCGAAGGCCGGTTTCGGCGTCTGGCGCAGCCAGGCGGCGGCGGCGGCTTTGTCGCCCGTCATCTGCCAGTAAATTACCCGCACTTTGTCGGCGTTAGAAACCCAGTCGCTGTGGTAATGGCCGTTACCGAGCAGATTTTCGAGACGGTTGAGGTGACTGCGGGCGTTGTCGAGATCGCCGCGCGCCAGCGAGCACTGCACCAGCAGCGCCAGGCACTGCAACTGCTGCTGCGGCTGGTAGTTCGCGAGCACGGTCATTCCGGTGCGCGCGCAGGCTTCCGCTTCATCCAGCCGCGCCCAGGCCCACAAGAGCTGTGCGCGAATACGCAGCAGGAACTCATGCAGCGGCAGCTGTTCGAGATGCTGCTCCTGAATAAGCGTAAAGGCTTTTTCCTGCGTCTCCCAGGCCGCCTGCAAAAAGCCCTGGGCGAAGAGAATTTCGCTCTGCTGGATAAGGCTCCAGAGCGCGTAGTGCCAGACATCGTGACGGCGTGCCATCAGCTCGGTCTGCTGCATCACCGACAGCGATTTCGTTAAATCGCCTTTGCAGTGCAGCACTTCGCCGTGGACGGATGTCGCCACGATGCGGCTGTAGAAATTCGCCAGCGGCAGCGTCTCCAGCGCGACCATCGCCAGCCGCTCGGCCTCGTCCGGGTCGCCGTCGTTAATCGCCACCTGCGCGCGCAGGGCGTTGAATTCGCCATGCAGCGTGTCGTCCATTTCGCCTTTCATCTCCTGCTCGGCGCGCGCCAGCAGGGTGTTGACTTCGCTGTAGCGGTGCTGGCTTTGCATCAGCCAGGCCTGCAACAGCACGAGGCGCGGGTTCGCCAGCAGGCTTTCCCAGGGCAGGGCTTTTAAAGACTGTTCCAGCAGAGTGAGTTCACTGTGGTTGAACAGCCCCCAGGCGTGATTAAGCAGGATGTCGCGCAGCATACTGGCGTCGCCCGCCGCGAGCGCGTGGTGAATCGCCTCGCTCGGAAACCCCTGCGCCATCCAGCTCTCCGCCGCGGCGCGGTGGATATCCGGCAGCTCGGTCGACAGCTCCCACTGGCAGCGCTGACGCAGAAAACTACCGAACAGCGGGTGATAGCTGAACCATTCACCGGAATCATCCATCCGTTGCAAAAACAGCCCCTGGCGTTCGATCTCTTCCAGACGCATCTGGCCATTTTCTTCGCCGGTCACGCGCACGATCAGCGCGTCGTTCATTGAGCGCAGCAGGGCGCTTTTCAGTAAAAACTGACGGGTGTCGTTATCGACGTTATTCAGCACTTCATCGACCAGGTAATCGGACAGGTGGCTGGCGTTAATGCCTGCCAGCCGGCGCGCCGACTGATGCACCGCGCCGGTATTCTGACGTGCCGAAAGCGCAATGAGTTGCAGCGCGGTGGCCCAGCCTGCGACGTCGTCGCAAAGACGGTTGCTTTGCGCCGGTTCGATGGGCTGGCTCAGGCGGCAGTCGAAAAACTGGCGCGCTTCCTGGTGCGTAAAGGCGAGCTGCTGGCTGCCGATTTCGAGCAACTGCTCGCGCACGCGCAGGTTAGCGATACCCAGTTGCGGCAGGTTGCGCGAAAGCACCACCAGCGTCAGATGATCGGGCTGATGACGCAGGAAGAAGCGCATCGCCTCATGAATAACCGGATTGGTGATGAGATGGTAATCATCAATCACCAGAAAGAGCGGGCGCGGCCAGTCCGCCAGCTCGATGAAAAGCTGCGCGAACAGGGAAGAGAGGCTCGCGTACTGGCGTTTCTGGGCCATCACTTCGCTGCTGGCACAGTGGCCACCGGTCGCCTGCTGAATAGCGGCGATAAGATAGCTGGCGAAGCGCTCCGGTTGGTTATCGCCTTCGGCAAGCGAATACCAGCCCAGCTCCGTCTTACCTGCGGCCCACTGGGAAATTAACGTCGTTTTTCCGTAGCCGGCGGGGCTGGTGATTAGCGCCAGCCGGTAGTTGCTAGCGCCGGATAATTTAGCCAGCAGACGTTCACGAACCACAGTGTGTTCAAGACGAACCGGGCGACTTAACTTAGACGGTATCAACATAGGATCACTTCACTGTGCAGGAGGCAAAGAGATGACGATTTTTTTTGAGCTTCGTAATTAATACTAAATTAAGGTCGGACAGAATCAGCATGAATGCAAGTTATGTCCTTTTTTGGGCACGTTAAAGTTGCACTCTGTCACATTTCCATTTTTTCTGTGAATATTTCACCCACGTTCGCCTGCAAAGGCCGTTGGCTCTGGCTTTGCGTTAAGGTGTGGATGAGTTTTATTTCGCCACTGGCACAGTAAACCTTGCAAACCTGCCATATTTTCAGTGGGTTTTGTGCGCAGAATCACCGTAAAAATGCGCCGGAAGGGAGCTGAAGCGTTATTTTTAGTGAGAATTCGTTTCTGCTGTAACAGCGCTTCCGCTTTCGCATGCTCTCAAGGGGAATATGTCGAGTGAAGCGGTACGTTTTGCAGATGTTCCCGCAGGTTTTAACGCTTTTTGTGGGGGTTTTAGTGCCGTAGATCACAGTTTTTGCTACTCCCCGTTTCTCCTCCCTGGCTAATCCTGCGCAGGAGGAGGAATTCACTCAGGGGGCGGGGCAAACTAGCGAAAATTCTCCTTATTTTTGCTACAGGACTCCGATTTACTATGTCACAGCCCACCTTTAATCCGACCGAATTCGAGGCTGCGCTGACCCGTCAGTGGCAGCGTTTTGGTTTACACAGCGCCAAAGAAATGACGCAGCGCCAGTGGTGGCAGGCGGTCAGCGGCGCGCTCTCAGACATGCTCGTGGCGATCCCGGCGCATCAGCCGCAGGCGAAACAGCGCCACGTGAACTACATCTCGATGGAATTCCTGATTGGTCGTCTGACCGGCAACAACCTGCTCAATCTCGGCTGGCACGATGAGGTGAGCCGCATTCTGGAAAGCCACAATATCCATCTGGGCGATCTGCTGGAGCAGGAAACGGATCCGGCGCTTGGCAACGGTGGTCTGGGGCGTCTGGCGGCCTGCTTCCTGGATTCGATGGCGACCGTAGGACAGTCCGCGACCGGTTATGGACTGAACTACCAGTACGGTCTGTTCCGCCAGTCTTTTGAAGACGGCAAGCAGATGGAAGCGCCGGACGACTGGCACCGCCGCAGCTATCCGTGGTTTATCCATAACGAGGCGCTGGATGTGCAGGTCGGCATCGGCGGGAAAGTGGTCAAAGAGGGAAAAACCGCGCGCTGGGTGCCAGGGTTTATCATCACCGGCGAAGCGTGGGATCTGCCGGTGGTGGGCTATCGTAACAGCGTGGCGCAGCCGCTGCGTCTGTGGCAGGCGACGCACGCCCATCCGTTTGATCTGACCAAATTTAACGACGGCGATTTCCTGCGTGCCGAGCAGCAGGGCATCGACGCGGAAAAACTGACTAAAGTTCTCTACCCGAACGACAACCATCAGGCGGGTAAAAAGCTGCGCCTGATGCAGCAATATTTCCAGTGCGCCTGTTCCGTTGCCGATATTCTGCGCCGTCATCATCTGGCGGGCCGCAAGCTGGCCGAGCTGCCGGATCACGAAGTCATCCAGCTCAACGACACGCACCCGACCATCGCCATCCCGGAACTGCTGCGCGTGCTGATCGACGAGCATCAGCTGAGCTGGGACGACGCCTGGGCGATCACCAGCCGCACCTTCGCCTACACCAACCACACTCTGATGCCGGAAGCGCTGGAGTGCTGGGACGAGCGCCTGATCCGCACGCTGCTGCCGCGTCATATGCAGATAATCAAAGAGATCAACACGCGCTTTAAAAAACTGGTGACGAAAACCTGGCCGGGCGACGAGGCTGTCTGGGCGAAACTTGCCGTGGTACACAACGGCCAGGTGCGTATGGCGAACCTCTGCGTGGTGAGCGGCTTTGCGGTGAACGGCGTGGCAGCGCTGCACTCCGATCTGGTCGTCAAAGATCTGTTCCCGGAATATCACCAGCTCTGGCCGAATAAATTCCACAACGTGACCAACGGCATTACGCCGCGCCGCTGGATCAAACAGTGCAACCCGGCGCTGGCGGCACTTATCGACAAAACGCTGAAAAAAGAGTGGGTAAACGATCTCGACGCGCTGGCTGGCCTTGAGAAATATGCCGACGACGCGGCATTCCGCAAAGCTTACCGCACCATCAAGCAGGAAAATAAACAGCGTCTGGCGGCGTATATTCACGCCCGCACCGGCATTGAAATCAACCCGAACGCGCTGTTTGACGTGCAGATCAAACGCCTGCACGAGTACAAACGCCAGCATCTCAACCTGCTACACATCCTGGCGCTGTATAAAGAAATTCGCGAAAACCCGAACGCGAACCGCGTGCCGCGCGTCTTCCTGTTCGGCGCAAAAGCCGCGCCGGGTTACTACCTCGCGAAGAATATCATCTACGCTATCAACAAAGTCGCGCAGGCGGTGAATAACGATCCGCAGGTCGGCGATAAGCTGAAAGTGGTCTTCCTGCCGGATTACAACGTCTCGGTCGCCGAGATGATGATCCCGGCAGCGGATATCTCCGAGCAGATCTCGACTGCCGGCAAAGAGGCATCCGGTACCGGCAACATGAAGCTTGCGCTTAACGGCGCGCTTACCGTTGGCACGCTGGATGGCGCGAACGTCGAGATTGCTGAGCAGGTGGGCGAAGAGAATATCTTTATCTTCGGCCACACGGTTGAAGAAGTGAAAGCGCTGAAAGCCAAAGGGTATGACCCGGTGAAATGGCGCAAGAAAGACAAACTGCTGGATGAAGTGCTCAAAGAGCTGGAAAAAGGCGTCTACGCAAACGGCGACAAACACGCCTTCGATCAGATGCTGCATAGCCTCGGGAAACAGGGCGGCGACCCGTACCTGGTGATGGCGGACTTCGCGGCCTATGTTGAAGCCCAGAAGCAGGTGGATGTGCTCTACCGCGACCAGGAAGCCTGGACTCGTGCGGCAATCCTCAACACCGCGCGCTGCGGCATGTTCAGCTCTGACCGCTCCATCCGCGATTATCAGCAACGTATCTGGCAGGCAAAACGCTAAAGGAGCCGCCATGGAAAGCAAACGCCTTGACTCCTCCGCCCTTGCGGCGGGGATTAGCCCTAACTACATCAATGCGCACGGCAAACCGCAGGCGATTGGCGCTGAGACCAAACGGCGTTTGCTGGAAGCGATGAACCCGGAGGCCGCGCCGAAAGCGGCCGATAAATCGCCGCTGCCGCCGGTAAAAGTGGTGGCGAAGAGCCGCCGTATGCAGTTAACGCCGCAGGGCCGCGGCGATTACCACTGGCTGCTCACCAGCGAAACCGGCGAGCAGTTTAGCGGCAACGCGCGCGGCGGCGAGGCATTGACGCTCCCGGCGAAGCTTGACGAGGGGTATCACACGCTGACGCTCACGCGTGACGACAGCCGCTGGCACTGTCGGCTTATCGTCGCGCCGAAGCGCTGCTATGAGCCGCAGGCGCTGCGTGAGGGTAAAAAACTCTGGGGCGCGTGCGTCCAGCTTTATACGCTGCGCTCGCAAAATAACTGGGGCATCGGGGATTTCGGCGATCTGCAAGCGATGCTGAATGAAGTGGGCCCACGCGGCGGCGCGTTTATCGGTTTAAACCCGATTCACGCGCTTTATCCGGCGAACCCGGAGAGCGCAAGCCCGTACAGTCCGTCTTCTCGCCGCTGGCTTAACGTCATTTACATCGACGTGAACGCGGTGGAGGATTTCAGGCGCAGCGATGAGGCGCAGACGTGGTGGAAGCTTAAGTCCACGCAGCAGGCGCTGAAAGCCGCCCGGGAGTCGCAGTGGGTCGATTACTCCACCGTGACCATGCTCAAGCTCACCGCGCTGAAAATGGCTTGGGCGCGCTTCTCCACGCGCGGCCCGGATGATGACGATGTGGTGGCGTTTCGCGATTTCGTGGCGCGCGCGGGCGAAAGCCTCTACTGGCAGGCGGCGTTCGACGCCATTCACGCCTGGCAGGCGCAGGAAGATCCGATGCGCTGGGGCTGGCCCGCCTGGCCGAAAGCGTATCAGAACACCAGCAGCCCGGAAGTGCAGGCGTTTTGTAAAAACCGCGCTGATGAGGTCGATTTCTACCTCTGGCTGCAATGGCTCGCGTATGAGCAGTTTGCCCGCTGCTGGCAGACCAGTCAGTCGCACGGTATGCCGATCGGGCTGTATCGCGATCTGGCGGTCGGCGTGGCGGAAGGCGGCGCGGAAACCTGGTGCGACCGTGAGCTGTACTGTCTGAAAGCATCGGTTGGCGCGCCGCCGGATATTCTGGGGCCGCTCGGTCAGAACTGGGGCCTGCCGCCGATGGATCCGCACGTGATGCAGGCGCGCGCTTACGAGCCGTTTATCGAACTGCTGCGCGCCAACATGACGAATTGCGGCGCGCTGCGCATCGACCATGTGATGTCGCTGCTGCGTCTGTGGTGGATCCCCTATGGCGAAACGGCGGATAAAGGCGCTTATGTGCAGTATCCGGTCGACGATCTTCTGGCGATCCTCGCACTCGAAAGCCAGCGCCACCGCTGCATGGTGATCGGCGAAGATCTCGGTACGGTTCCGGCGGAAATTGTCGGCAAGCTGCGCGACAGCGGCGTCTATTCGTACAAAGTGCTCTACTTTGAAAACGAAGGCGGCAGCCGCTTCCGCGCGCCGAAGCGCTGGACGTCGCAGGCGATGGCGGTCGCGACCACGCACGATCTGCCGACGCTGCGCGGCTACTGGGAAAGCGGCGATTTAACGCTTGGGAAAACGCTCGGGCTTTATCCCGACGAAGAGGTGTTAAAGGGGCTGTACGCCGATCGCGAGCGGGCCAAACAGGGTTTGCTGGAGAGCCTGCACCAGCATGGCTGCCTGCCGAAACGCGCAGGGCATCACGCCGCGCGCATGAAAATGGGCGCCACGCTGAACCGCGCGCTCCAGCGCTATATCGCCGACAGCAACAGCGCGCTGCTCGGTCTGCAGCCGGAAGACTGGCTGGATATGGCGCAGCCGGTCAACGTGCCGGGCACCAGCGATCAGTATAAAAACTGGCGGCGCAAGCTCACCGTCGGGCTGGAAGCGATGTTTGCTGATGACACCGTGAACCGGTTGATTAAAGATCTGGATAAACGTCGCCGCGCCGCGTCGGCGGTTAAGCCAGCAAAACGTAAGTAATCGCTCGCCCCTGCGTCTTGCACATGCGCAGGGGCGACTATTTTTCACAGATGCAATAAAAAGCTTGCGTTGTGTGAGCCATCATGCGTTAATGCACTCCTCGGTTTGCGAGACAGACCCGTCGAAAAGCAGTTTAGTAAAGCAGTTCTCATTTCAAGTGTTATCCCAAGATATCCCTTCTTTTTGAGTCTCCTCCATAAGCGCTAAGTAAATTCTGTTATGCAGGCCACGCAACGCCGTAAGGCTCAATGATTTTTTAAGGTGATAACATGTCTGACAAAATGACTGGTTTAGTAAAATGGTTTAACGCGGAAAAAGGTTTCGGCTTCATCACTCCGGACAACGGCAGCAAGGACGTTTTCGTTCACTTCTCCGCTATCCAGAACAACGGCTTCAAAACCCTGGAAGAAGGCCAGAAGGTCTCTTTCTCCGTTGAAAGCGGCGCGAAAGGCCCGGCAGCTGCGAACGTAACTGCCATCTAATCGCTCGCTCTGCGCGGTTTCCGACAGCGATGACGGGTCAGCCCTGAGCAGTGAAATCGACGCAAAAAAGAACCCGCCTTGTGCGGGTTTTTTTATTCCGAGGATACGCGAAAAAAAAGCCCGCTGAAAGCGGGCTTTTTTAATGGCGGGCGATAGCGCTTAGTAGTAAGAGTGCTCGCCGCGCTGGTGTTCGGTGAGATCGCGCACGCCTTTGAGTTCCGGGAACTCGTTCAGCAGTTGCTTCTCAATACCTTCTTTCAGGGTCACGTCCACCATAGAACAGCCGTTACAGCCGCCGCCGAATTGCAAAATGGCGTAGCCTTCGTCGGTGATTTCCATCAGCGTGACACGACCGCCGTGGCCTGCCAGCTGCGGGTTAATCTGCGACTGCAGCATATACTCCACGCGCTCCATCAGCGGCGCGTCATCCGCCACTTTACGCATTTTCGCGTTAGGCGCTTTCAGCGTGAGCTGCGAGCCCAGCTGGTCGGTCACAAAATCGATTTCCGCATCTTCCAGATACGGCGCGCTCAGTTCGTCGACATACGCGGTGAGCAGGTCGAATTTCAGTGCGGTATCCGTAGCTTCCACGGCGTCGGGCGGGCAGTAAGACACGCCGCATTCAGCATTCGGGGTGCCTGGATTAATAACGAATACGCGGATCTGCGTCCCTTCTTCCTGGCTTGCCAGTAGCTTGGCAAAGTGTGCCTGGGCGGCATCGGAAATACGGATCATAGCAATGGCCTAATAGTTGACTATTTTAGTTGGTTATAATACGCCCATCATCGAGGCTCTACAAGGTTCGACACAGGCACCATACCTGGACAGTCGCCGCGCCGTTGCGCTTAAGCAGGCGCGCGATTTGGGCAACAGTACTCCCTGTTGTGACGACATCATCCACAATAACGATATGGAGACCCGCCACCGGTAATTCAACCCGGAAGGCGTTTTTCAGGTTGCTGCGCCGCTGGCGGGCGCTGAGCTGCCGTTGGGGCGGAGCCGCTTTGATTCGCGCTACCGCGTCCGGCGCGTAGCGTATCCCAAGCCAGCGTGACAGCGCCCTGGCGATAAGTGCGCTTTGGTTAAAACCACGCCGCCAGGCGCGTGTGCGGTGCAGTGGCACGCTGATGATAAGATCCGCTTTGGGAAGGGTGTCTGCGCGTTTCGCCGCCAGGATTTTTAACAGCAACAAACGGGCGAGTGCCGGCGCAAGCGCGGTACATCCCTGAAATTTCAACTGATGCACCAGCCCGCTTACCGGCGGCGCGTAATCGCTCGCGGCGAGCAGCCGTTGCCAGACGGGGGGCTTTTGCAGGCAGCGGCCGCATGGTTGCGTCTCAAGCGCGGCAGGCATGCCGCACTGTGGGCACACCGCCACCTGCCGCCGCCGCTGGCAGCGCGAACAAATTCCCCATCCCGGCACGCGCAGCGGCATCCGGCATAGCCAACACATCCCCGGTATTGTTAGCATGACGACCTCCTTGTACATCAATCATGAGAAGAGTAACGGATGAACGACATCTGGTGGCAGACCACGGGCGAAGGAAATTGTCATCTTGTGCTGCTGCACGGGTGGGGGCTGAATGCCGAAGTGTGGCGTTGCATTTCGCAGGAATTAAGCTCGCACTTTACGCTGCACCTGGTGGATCTGCCGGGTTACGGGCGCAGCCAGGGCTATGGCGCGCTGACGCTTGACGAGATGGCGCGTCTGGTGGCGAGCCGCGCGCCCGAACGCGCCATCTGGCTCGGCTGGAGCCTCGGCGGGCTGGTGGCAAGCCAGGTCGCGCTCAGTGAACCGTCGCGCGTTGACGCGCTGGTGACGGTCGCTTCATCGCCCTGTTTTCAGGCGGGTGCCGACTGGCCCGGCATCAAGCCGGAAGTTTTAAGCGGTTTTCAGCGTCAGCTGAGCGAGGATTTTCAGCGTACGGTCGAGCGTTTTCTCGCGCTGCAAACGCTCGGCACCGAGACGGCGCGCCAGGACGCGCGCGTGCTGAAATCCATCGTGCTGGCGCAGCCGATGCCTGGTGCTGACGTATTAAACGGCGGGCTGGAGATCCTGAAAACCGTCGATCTGCGCGAGGCGCTTACCGCCTGGCAGGGGCCGTTTTTACGCCTCTACGGCCGTCTCGACGGGTTGGTGCCGCGCAAGGTCGCTGCGCTGCTTGATGCACGTTTTCCTGACAGCGAATCGCAGGTATTTGAGAAAGCGGCTCATGCGCCGTTCATCTCTCACCCGCGCGAATTCTGCGATGCGCTGCTGGCGCTGAAGGCTCGCCTGGCAAACCGGTAAAAGCGCGCCATACTTTAGATGTCATTGTTATCGGGCGTTTTTATCCCGCCCTTCACATCATCTGAGCAGGGAGTCATTCATATGAAATTACGCACCGGTATGCTGTTGTCTGTGGTTGTGGGGTCGCTCTCTTTTGGCGCGATGGCGGCACAGGAGCTGCAAAAAGATAAAGTCAAAGAGATGAATCTCACCAAAATCGGCACTATCGTCTCTGACAAAGGCACCGCGCCGATGGATGCGAAAGCCGAACTGGTTAAGAAAGCCGATGAAATGGGTGGCAAATATTATGTCATCACCAGCGGCGAGAAAACCGGCAAAGACATTCACGCCACGGCGGATGTGTATAAATAACGCGTTTATCAATAAAAAGGGCGGGCATCAGGCCCGCCCTGTCTGTTAGCGCAATTGCCACACCTCTTTACGGCACGCCTTGCCTTCCGGGCAGTGGCGACAGCTACCGCTCAGGCAGCCCGACAGCCACTCCTCCTGACGTTCCGCTTTTCCCATCGCTTCCAGGCGACTGAGCATCGCGTTGACCAGCGGCAGCGGCGTCGCGAGCTGTTCACTGATACGCTGCGCGTCCATTCTGCCCGAGAGCGCCAGCAGATCGCGCACTTCGATTAGCGTTGCCATCAGTGACACTCTCCGGCGGTGGTTTCGCAGCAGCGCGCCTCGCGGCGTGGCGCCAGCAGGCTGACATCGACCCGGCTGCGCGCCCGGCGCAGCGCGGTCAGCAGCGCTATGTTAAACAATACCACCGCCAGCATCGCCGTCAGGCTAAAGAGCGGATGCGCCTGGAAAGTCGCGCCCTGGTAGAACAGGGTCGCCAGCGAATACGCGATATTCAGCCCCCAGAGAATCGAAAAGCCCATCCAGCCGCGGCTCGATTCACGAGCGATAGCGCCCATCACCGAAATGCAGGGAATGTAGAGCAGCACGAAGATCAGATAACTATAAGCGGCGGCTTCGCTGCCAAATTTCGCGCTCATCACGCCCATCGCGCCCGTTGCCATTTCGCCGTCGCCTTTGCTTGCCTCAATCGGGTTCGCCAGCACGCTCAGGCTAAAGGTATCTTTCAGGCTCTGCCAGGTTTCCGCCAGCGCGGCGGTCAGTTCGTCCTTCAGACTGAAACTGGCCGCGTCAAATGGCGCTTCATGAATATTCTCGGCGGTATAAAGCGTATTCAGCGTGCCGACGACCACTTCTTTCGCCATCGCGCCAGTGAATAACCCAACGGTGGCCTGCCAGTTATCTTCATGAACGCCGATCGGCGTTAAAAGCGGCGTCAGTACACGGCTGACGGAAGCCAGCGCGGAGTCGTTAATGTTGTCCACGGTCTTGCCGCTGAACGAAAAGCTATTCAGCGCGCCAATGAACACACTGACAATGACGATGACTTTCCCGGCGCGCAGCACGAAGCCTTTCAGACGCTGCCAGGTTTGCAGCAGCAGGCTTTTCAGGTGCGGTACGTGATAGACCGGCAGCTCCATCACGAACGGCGTGGCTTCGCCGCGCATGATCGTATATTTCAGCATCAGGCCGGTCAGGATGGCCATCACAATGCCGAGCAGATAGAGCGAGAAGACCACCAGCGCGCCCTGCTGGCCAAAAAAGGCAGCGGCAAACACGGCGAAAATCGCCAGACGCGCGCCGCAGGACATAAACGGCGCCATCATAATCGTCATCAGCCGTTCGCGCGGCGCATCGAGCGTACGGGCACCCATCACAGACGGCACGTTGCAGCCAAAGCCGACAATCAGCGGAACGAACGATTTACCCGGCAGGCCCAGCGCCTGCATCAGGCGATCCATCACAAACGCCGCGCGGGCCATATAACCCGAATCTTCAAGAAATGACAAAAACAGGTACATCATGCCTATCTGCGGCACAAGCGGCAGCACGGTATTTATACCGCCGCCAATCCCCTGGGCCAGGAACAGCGTCAGCCAGGCGGGAAAATGCAGCGTATAGCCGACCCATTGCAGCCCGTGAATGAACACGGCTACAGAACCCGCGTCGAAAATTGGCTGCAACGCGCCGCCGATGTTAATGGCGAGCAGAAACATCAGATACATCACGCCAAGAAAAATGGGCAGGCCCAGAAAGCGGTTGAGAATGATGTTATCCAGCGCGGCCGTGAGGCGGTGCGGTTCGGCGGTAAGGCTGTTGCTGACCGCATCGCAAATCGTCGAAATACTCTGATAACGGGCGTCAACGATGTGCAGCGCCGGGTCGTCAAGCTGGCTTGCAAGCTGTGCCTGGATTTGCGGAAGCCGTGCGGCGGCAGCGCCCGCGATGCCGCGGCTGTAAATATCGCCTTCAAGCATTTGCAGGGCGAGCCAGCGGCGCTGCTGGAGGGTGAGTTCGTGAGGCATCACCGCCGCCAGCGTTTCGGCCGCGTCAACGAGCGGGGCGGGGTAATGCACACGCTCGATAGTCTCGTTGCGCGTGTGACGGTCAAGCGTGAGCTTCAGGCTGTCTATCCCGCGTGCGCGGGTGGAGACCAGCGGCACCACCGGACAGCCGAGGCGTTTCGCCAGCGCGTCGATATCAATGCGAATATTTTGCTTTTCAGCGATATCGAGCATGTTGAGCGCGACCACGCACGGGATGCCGAGCTCCAGCAGTTGCAGCGTCAGGTAGAGGTTGCGCTCAAGGTTGGAGGCGTCCACCACGTTTATCAGCATGTCCGCCTCGCCGCTAAGGATGTAGTGGCAGGCGATCTGTTCATCGAGCGAGGTTTGTGAGGAGATGGTGGTCAGAGAGTAGGTGCCAGGCAAATCGACCAGCGTTACCTGATGATCGGTCGTCGCGAAGCTGCCTTCCTTGCGTTCGACCGTCACGCCGGCCCAGTTGCCCACGCGCTGCCGCGCACCGGTGAGCTGGTTAAACAGCGTGGTTTTGCCGGAGTTCGGATTGCCGATTAAGCCGATGGTTAATTTTTTCATTTGCGTTAACTCAACACAGAAATAGTTCAGCGGGCTGCTTCAACCTGCAAAAGCGCCAGATCTTTTTTTCGCAGCACCAGGCTTACGCGTCGGGTTTCGATATGAATCGGGTCACCCAGCGGAGCCACGCGTTTTACCTCAAACGATGAGCCCGGCAGCATGCCGAGAGACAATAGTTTTTGGCGATAGGCCGGGCTAATTTCCCGGGCGAAACCCGTAATTTTCCAGCTGCTATTAGGTGTGAATTGCATAGGACCTGCTTATTCCGAATGCGCTCAGCGGCGGTGAACCGTGGCGATACAGCGGCCGGGAGCCGATTATTGCGCGGGAAGGCGTTGTTTATCTGCTTAAGATGGTAATGAGAATGGTTTTTATCTTCAATAGAATATTGCAGCGCGGCGAGACTTTCTGAGGTTTATTTGTTCTGGCGCAAAAAAATGCGGCATGGGGTATTTGCAATAAAAGTTTTCAATTTATTTATGCTTTATTTTTCATTTAATTAAATTTAAACGTACAGACAATTTATTCCTGTGCGCGTTCGGCATGTTATTTATTAGTGCCTGTTGTTATTAAAATGAAAAATGTAACCGCGCACATGTTGGCGTTTATTTCCGGATGTGAGGCTTTTTAAGGCGGCGAGGTGTTTTACCTGTCGAAGAAAGGCGGGTGCGCTGCGCTTACCCACCCTACAAACACGCAAACTGCCCGTTATGGTGTGGTGGGTGCGCTGCGCTTACCCACCCTACGGAACCAAAACGCCTGCCGAAACGTAGGGCGGGTAAGCGAAGCGCACCCGCCAATGGCACCCTCCAAAAATAATAAAAAAGGCCGGTTTCCCGGCCTTTCTTGTTCCATAACTGCGGATTACCGCTTTTTACCGAACGCGGCGGCGAGCGCGTCGCTCATCGCGCTGTTGCCGCCTGCGCTGCTGTCGCGCGCCGGTTTACGGTTATTCTGCGCCGGACGCTTCTGCGCCTCGCGGCTACTTCCGCCGCCGCGCCGCGCGTTGCCTTCGCCGGGTTGCTCGTCAAGACGCATGGTTAGCGCGATACGCTTACGCGGCAAATCGACTTCCAGCACTTTCACCTTTACGATATCGCCCGCTTTCACCACGGTGTGCGGATCCTCGACGAATTTGTCGGAGAGCGACGAGATATGCACCAGACCATCCTGATGCACGCCGATATCCACAAACGCGCCGAAATTGGTCACGTTGGTCACCGCGCCTTCCAGCACCATGCCCGGCTGCAGATCGTTCATCGTCTCCACGCCTTCGGCGAACTGAGCGGTTTTGAACTCCGGGCGCGGGTCGCGGCCGGGTTTTTCCAGTTCTTTGATAATGTCGGTCACGGTCGGCACGCCGAAACGCTCATCGGTAAAATCTACCGCCTTCACGTTACGCAACGCGCTGCTGTTGCCCATCAGATCACGCAGCGACTGCTCCGTCGCCGCCAGAATGCGCTCCACCACCGGATAGGCTTCCGGGTGAACCGTTGAGGCGTCGAGTGGGTTATCGCCGTGGTTAATACGCAGGAAGCCCGCGCACTGCTCAAACGCTTTCGGCCCCAGACGGCTGACTTTCAGCAACTGCTGGCGGTTGCGGAACTGACCGTTCTCATCGCGCCAGGCCACAATATTTTGCGCCATCATGCGCGTCAGGCCCGCCACGCGGGTCAGCAGCGGCACCGACGCGGTGTTGAGATCGACGCCCACGGCGTTCACGCAGTCTTCCACCACCGCGTCCAGTTTACGCGCGAGCTGGCTCTGGCTGACGTCATGCTGATACTGGCCCACGCCGATAGATTTCGGGTCGATTTTCACCAGTTCCGCCAGAGGATCCTGCAGACGACGCGCGATAGAGACCGCGCCGCGCAGCGACACATCGAGATCCGGGAACTCCTGCGCCGCCAGCTCAGAGGCGGAATACACCGACGCACCCGCTTCGCTGACAATCACTTTCTGCGCCGTCACTTTCGGGAACTGCTTCTGCACGTCGAGGAAGAAACGCTCGGTTTCGCGCGAGGCGGTGCCGTTGCCGATAGCGACCAGCTCCACATTGTGCTTCTCGCACAGCGTGGCGATGACGACCGCCGCTTTCGCCGCCTGGCCGGTGTGCGGATAGACGGTATCGGTCGCGACCAGTTTGCCGGTGGCGTCAACCACCGCCACTTTAACGCCGGTACGCAGGCCCGGATCGAGGCCCATTGTGGCGCGCAGCCCGGCAGGCGCGGCCATCAGCAGGTCATGCAGGTTACGGGCGAACACGTTAATCGCCTCGTCTTCGGCGCGCTCGCGCAGTGTGCTCATCAGCTCGGTTTCCAGATGCATCAGCACTTTGATGCGCCAGGTCCAGCTCACCACGCCTTTACGCCAGCTGTCGGCCGGGGCGTTATTCAGGCGCAGGCCAAGATGATCGGTAATAATCTGTTCGCAGTAGCTTTCGCGCGGCGGCTCGTCGAATTGCGGGTCAGCGTTCAGCGAGAGCTGCAATACGCCCTCGTTGCGACCGCGGAACATCGCCAGCGCACGGTGCGACGGCACGGTGGCGATCGGTTCGTGATGGGCGAAGTAGTCGCGGAATTTCGCGCCTTCTTCCTCTTTGCCTGGCACCACGGTAGAAACCAGATGCGCGTTTTTCCACAGGTAGTCGCGCACTTTGGCGAGCAGCGCCGCGTCTTCGGCAAAGCGCTCCATCAGGATATAACGCGCGCCGTCGAGCGCGGCTTTGGTGTCGGCCACGCCGTTATCGGCGTTGATAAATTTTGCGGCTTCCGCTTCCGGGTCGTGAGACGGCTCGTTCCACAACAGGTCAGCGAGCGGCTCAAGGCCCGCTTCAATCGCTATCTGCCCGCGAGTACGGCGCTTCGGCTTGTAAGGCAGGTAGAGATCTTCAAGCTCGGTTTTGCTCTGGGTGCCGGTAATGGCCGCCTGAAGTTCATCGGTCAGTTTGCCCTGATCGGCAATCGATTTGAGGATAGCCGCACGGCGCTCTTCGAGTTCGCGCAGATAACCCAGACGCGTCTCCAGCTGGCGCAACTGGGTGTCGTCCAGACCGCCGGTGACCTCCTTACGATAACGTGCGATAAACGGCACGGTGTTCCCTTCATCAAGCAGGCGAATGGCAGCGTCTACCTGTTCAGCCCTGGCCTGAAGCTCACTGGCGATAATACGACTGAGCGAATCATTCATCATGGCAATATCATCTGTTATGTACAAAAAGTCAGGGCACAGTTATACGGACTGAAGGGTAAAAATGCCAGCCGTAGCCGCGCCCGCGGCGGGTTTCGGAGCTATCCGCAAAGGGCTACTTTACATACTCAATGGCGTTTACATACCAGGTGGCTTCGCCGCCCGGCGTCTGGACGGTCGCCACGTCGCCTTCCTCTTTTTTGAGCAGCGCGCGGGCCATAGGGGAGTCGATGGAGATGTAATCTTTGCGCCCGAAAATCTCGTCATAGCCGACGATACGAAAACGCTTCACGTCGCCGTCGTCATTTTCCACCTCAACCCAGGCACCGAAAAAGACTTTGCCTTCCTGCTGCGGCGAATAATCGACGATTTTCAGGTTCTCAAGGCATTTGGTGAGATAGCGCACGCGGCGGTCGATTTCGCGCAGGCGCTTTTTGTTGTACTGGTAATCGGCGTTTTCACTGCGATCGCCAAGACTTGCCGCCCAGGTCACTTTTTTGGTGACTTCGGGCCGCTCCTCGCGCCACAGATAATCGAGCTCTTTTTTCAGTTTTTCGTAGCCTTCGCGGGTTATTAACGGCGTTTTCATCGGCTGGCCTTCGCTGAGAATTTTAACGTCCGTACCTTAGCGGGCGCGGTAGCGAATGTGAAGCGCCTGGCGCGTGAAAACGCGCCTGTTCCACATGCCAGAAACAACCCGGCCAGCATACGAAATGCGCCAGTTCGTTTATGATGAAAGCTGAGGTTAGCAGCGTCGTCATATCGCCCCCTGGGGATACGTCGGTTTTGTGATGAAAAGTGAAGATAAGCTGCTGTTAAATATGCTTTGTAACAATTTCGACTACAATATATACCAGATTTAACTCACCGGCTGACGCACACTTTTTTAGAATGGCGTTACAACTGTTTGAGCCTTTGGGAGTAAACACAATGCAGGAAAATTACAAGATTCTGGTGGTGGATGACGATATGCGCCTGCGCGCGCTGCTTGAGCGTTACCTCACCGAGCAGGGCTTCCAGGTGCGCAGCGTGGCAAACGCCGAACAGATGGACCGCCTACTGACCCGCGAGTCCTTCCACCTGATGGTGCTTGATCTGATGCTTCCTGGTGAAGACGGGCTTTCTATCTGCCGCCGTCTGCGCAGCCAGAGCAACCCGATGCCTATCATCATGGTCACCGCGAAAGGCGAAGAGGTCGATCGTATCGTGGGGCTGGAGATTGGCGCCGACGACTATATTCCTAAACCGTTCAACCCGCGTGAGCTGCTGGCCCGTATCCGCGCGGTTCTGCGCCGTCAGGCCAACGAACTGCCGGGCGCGCCGTCGCAGGAAGAAGCGATTATCGCCTTCGGGAAATTCAAGCTCAATCTCGGTACCCGCGAGATGTTCCGTGAAGATGAGCCGATGCCGCTTACCAGCGGTGAATTCGCCGTCCTGAAAGCGCTGGTCAGCCACCCGCGCGAGCCGCTGTCGCGCGATAAGCTGATGAACCTGGCGCGCGGCCGTGAATACTCCGCGATGGAGCGCTCCATCGACGTGCAGATCTCCCGTCTGCGCCGCATGGTGGAAGAAGATCCGGCGCATCCGCGCTATATCCAGACCGTCTGGGGCCTGGGCTACGTTTTTGTGCCGGACGGCGCTAAAGCATGAGGAAGCTGCGCTTCTCGCCTCGCAGTTCTTTTGCCCGCACGCTGCTTCTTATCGTCACCCTGCTGTTCGCAAGCCTGGTGACGACTTACCTGGTGGTGCTTAACTTCGCCATCCTGCCGAGCCTCCAGCAGTTTAATAAAGTCCTGGCCTACGAAGTGCGTATGCTGATGACCGATAAACTGCAGCTGGAGGACGGGACGCAGCTGGTGGTGCCGCCGGCGTTTCGTCGGGAGATCTACCGCGAGCTGGGGATTTCGCTTTATGCCAACGAGGCGGCGGAAGAGGCGGGTTTGCGCTGGGCGCAGCATTATGAGTTCTTAAGCCAGCAGATGGCGCAGCAGCTTGGCGGCCCGACGGAAGTGCGCGTCGAGGTCAATAAAAGCTCGCCGGTGGTGTGGCTGAAAACCTGGCTGTCGCCCAACATCTGGGTGCGCGTACCGCTCACCGAAATCCATCAGGGCGATTTCTCGCCGCTGTTTCGCTATACGCTCGCGATTATGCTGCTGGCGATTGGCGGGGCCTGGCTGTTTATCCGCATTCAGAACCGGCCGTTGGTGGAGCTGGAGCACGCCGCGCTGCAGGTCGGTAAAGGCATTATTCCGCCGCCGCTGCGCGAATATGGCGCTTCCGAAGTGCGTTCGGTGACGCGCGCGTTTAACCATATGGCGGCAGGCGTGAAGCAACTGGCGGACGACCGCACGCTGCTGATGGCGGGCGTCAGTCACGATTTACGCACGCCGCTGACGCGAATTCGCCTCGCCACCGAAATGATGAGCGAAGGCGACGGCTATCTGGCGGAATCTATCAATAAAGATATCGAAGAGTGCAACGACATCATCGAGCAGTTTATTGACTACCTGCGCACCGGGCAGGAGATGCCGCTGGAAACCGCCGATCTTAACGCGGTGCTGGGCGAGGTGATCGCCTCGGAAAGCGGCTATGAGCGTGAGATAGAAACAGCGCTGCAAAGCGGCGAGATCCCGCTGCGCATTCATCCGCTCTCTATCAAGCGCGCCGTGGCGAATATGGTGGTCAACGCCGCGCGCTACGGTAACGGCTGGATCAAAGTGAGTAGCGGCACGGAACTCAACCGCGCCTGGTTTCAGGTGGAAGATGACGGGCCGGGCATTGAGCCTGCCCAGCTCAAGCACCTGCTGCAGCCGTTTGTGCGCGGCGACAGCGCCCGCAGCACCAGCGGCACCGGGCTGGGGCTCGCGATTGTGCAACGTATTATCGACAATCACCACGGCCTGCTGGATATCGGCAAGAGCGAGCGCGGTGGGTTACGCATTCGCGCCTGGCTGCCGGTGCCGGTAGGCACGACGGTAGTTAAAAACAGCTAGTTTTCTCTTCACGCCATAAAAAAACGGCTCCTTTACGGAGCCGTTTTTACATTTAACCCGTTAGCGCTGTGGGCCTGCGCTCACCAGCGCGGCACCGGCAGGCGTGTCGGTGTATTTCTCAAAGTTGCTGATAAAGAGCTGCGCCAGCTGCTGCGCTTTCTCCTGCCACTGTTCCGGCGAGGCGTAGGTATTGCGTGGGTCGAGAATGCGTTCATCGACGCCCGGCAGACTGGTCGGAATCGCCAGATTAAACAGCGGCAGCGTAAAGGTTTCCGCGTCGTCCAGCGAACCATTGAGGATGGCGTCGATAATCGCGCGGGTATCCTTAATGGAGATGCGTTTGCCGGTGCCGTTCCAGCCGGTATTGACCAGATACGCCTGCGCGCCCGCCGCCTGCATACGTTTTACCAGCACTTCAGAGTACTGCGTCGGGTGAAGCATCAGGAACGCTGCGCCGAAACAGGCCGAGAAGGTCGGCGTCGGCTCGGTCACGCCGCGCTCGGTGCCCGCCAGTTTCGCCGTAAAGCCGGAGAGAAAGTGATACTGCGTCTGGCTGGCCGTCAGGCGCGATACCGGCGGCAGAACGCCGAACGCATCGGCGGTCAGGAAGATAACTTTCGTCGCGTGGCCCGCTTTCGACACCGGCTTCACGATGTTATCGATGTGGTAAATCGGGTAGGAGACGCGGGTGTTTTCGGTTTTAGAGGCATCGTCAAAATCGATGCTGCCGTCGTCACGCACGGTGACGTTTTCCAGCAGCGCGTCGCGTCGAATGGCGTGATAGATATCCGGCTCGGCTTCTTCGGAGAGGCGAATGGTTTTGGCATAGCAGCCGCCCTCGAAGTTAAACACGCCGTCATCGTCCCAGCCGTGTTCGTCATCGCCAATAAGGCGGCGTTTCGGATCGGTGGAAAGCGTCGTCTTGCCGGTGCCGGAGAGGCCAAAGAATACCGCTACATCGCCTTTTTCACCGACGTTCGCCGAGCAGTGCATCGAGGCGATGCCTTTCAGCGGCAGCAGGTAGTTCATAATCGAGAACATGCCTTTTTTCATCTCGCCGCCGTACCAGGTGCCGCCAATCAGCTGCATCCGTTCGGTCAGGTTAAAGGCTACAAAGTTCTCGGAATTCAGCCCCTGCGCCTGCCAGTCCGGGTTCGTGCATTTCGCGCCGTTCATCACGATGAAATCCGGCTCGAAGCCTTCCAGTTCATCATCGGACGGGCGAATAAACATGTTTTTAACGAAATGCGCCTGCCAGGCCACTTCGGTAATAAAACGCACCGACAGGCGGCTGTCCGGATTGGCACCGCAAAAAGCGTCGATGATGAAAAGACGTTTACCGGAGAGCTGCTGCGTCACCAGGCCTTTCAGATGCTGCCAGGTTTCTGGCGTCAGCGGTTTGTTGTCGTTTTTGCCTTTGCCGTTATCGGACCACCACAGCGTATCGCGCGTGGTGTCGTCGCGAACGATGTATTTATCCTTCGGCGAACGGCCGGTAAAAATGCCCGTGTCGACGGCGACCGCACCCAGATCCGTCAGTACCCCGCGCTCGTAACCCTCAAGCGACGGGTCAAGCTCTTCGCGATAAAGGGTGTCGTAATCGGGGTTATAAACCACCTCCTGGACGTCGTTGATACCGTAAGCCTTGAGATCCTGCGGGGTTATGCCTGTAACTCGCATTTCACTGCTCCTTAGCCAATTTATACTATCTGAAAGTGTAGGGTCATTCCGGGGACGTTAACCGCGACAGGCTTCATAGATTTACGTTACTGATGGGTTGCCAGGCGCGCCATAGTGGAAAATTCTGTGAGACCGGTCACGACGGGTCTCAGAGTATGGCAACATTTTATCTGTGTACGCGTTAATTGTTCCGAATATGTTATAAAAGCCACCCGCCAAACCCGCACTTTGTGACTGTAAGCGCTTTCCTGAAGAAAATTATCTTTTCTGTGAAAACCAAAACCGGCGGGGGATCGCACAGGATAAACGGACTTTTGCGAATACGCGCCCGGATCTGGCTAGCGAAACGCGTCTTTTCCCACTTCACGTTCACTTCACGCAGGCGCGTTATCTTCACCGCGTGAATGCATTTTTAAAGGATTATCGTCATGTCTGAACTTCATCCTCTGGCGCCCGCGACGCGCTGGGGCATCGTGATAATTGCCGCGCTCTGCGGCCTGCTGATGTTTTTAACCGGTCCGCACAGCCTGATAGCGATGAGCCAGGGATCGGCGCTGGTGCTGCACTCGCTGGCCATCACACTCTGCGCGAGTGTGGCGCTGGCGGCGACTCGCCTGCGCGCGCTGCGTTTCTGGTGGATGACGGGCGCGCTGCTGGTGCTGGTAGGCGTGATGTCGGGCTGGATGCGCTGGTCTGTTTCGGGCGTCGATGAGCTGGACGCGGGTGAAATGATCGCCACCTGGTATTTCCACCTGGCGGCCACGCTCTTTATGGCGCTCCCCTGGCTGCAGCGTGACAGTACGTCCGGCGCGCCTGTTTCACGTCGTCTGGCGCTGTGGAATAACGGCGTCGCGCTGCTGCTGGCGCTGGCGCTCGCCGGTGTGTTCTGGGGCGTGCTGCTGCTGTGGGCGAAACTCTTTAACGCGGTGGATATCCGCTTCTTTGACATTCTGTTTTTCGACACGCCGCTCTTTGTTTATGTCATGGCGACGGTTTCCGGCGCGGTATGTTTGCTGCTGTGCCGCAGCCAGACGCGCATCACCGAGGCGCTGATGCGTTTTCTGACGCTGGCGGCATCCGGCCTGCTGCCGCTCGCCGCGCTTATCGCGCTGCTGTTTCTCGCGACGCTGCCGTTTGTTGGTCTGAGCGGCCTTGCGGCGCGCACCTCCTGTAACGCCCTGCTGAATACGCTGGCGCTGGTCTTGCTCGCGCTTTCCGGGCTGGCCTGCGCGCCGTCACCGCATAAAGCGCTGCGTCTGCTGAACAACACCGGCGTTATCGTCACACCGCTTTTCTCGGCGCTCGCCGGGTGGTCACTGTGGCTGCGCGTGCAGCAATATGGCTGGACGCCGTGGCGCGTTTACGCGGCGCTTATCACGGCGACGGTGATGTGCTGGGCGGTGTGCGCCACGCTGCAGGCGATTAACCGTATGAAGGGCGATGAACCGGCAGGCGATCGCGGCGGCCGAGTTGTCATGCTCTTCTCGCTCGCGCTGCTGGTTTTAAGCCATACGCCAGTACTCGACCCGTGGCGCATCAGCGTGGAGAGCCAGATGGCGCGTTATGAGAGCGGGGCGCAAAAGGCCGACCTGATGAGTCTTTATATGCTGCAACACGCCGGACGCCGCGGCCAGGCGGCACTGAATGAACTTCGCCATACCCCGGCTTTTATGGCCGATAAAGAGAATCGTCAGGCGCTGCGCGATCTGCTGGACAGCAACTCGACGGTGGCCGATGACGACCTGCGCGACGCCATTACGCTTGCCGCAGGGGCGCAGGCACCTGCAGAGAGCTGGTGGCAGTGGGTGCGCAAAGAAGACACCTACAGCGTGCGCGGCTGTTTATATGAGAAGGGCAGTTGCGTTGTGGCGGCGCTCGATTTGAATCATGACGGGCAAAATGAAGTGCTGCTGTGCAGTAGCGACACGCGAAGCTGTATCGTCACGATGCGCGAGAACGGCCAGTGGCGGCAGGCGGGCTGGAGCCAGGAGATTCCCAGCAGTCTGACGCGCGAAAAATTCGACAAGGCGCTGCGCGAAAATCAGATCAAAGGAAAAGAGAAAACCTGGCAGGATGTGGAAATTGGCGGGGTGAGGATCCCGATAAACTATCAGTAAGCGTAAAAAAAGCGCTTCCCGCCAGGCGGCGGGAAGCGTCAGCAGGCTTTAGTGTACCTGCGGATCGGCCGGGGAGGCGTTTTTACGGATCCCGGCGATATCCATCGCGTCGAAAACATAGTGGGTGCCGCAGTAATCGCAGTGCATATCCACTTCGCCGTCTTCTTCCAGAATCTGGGCGACTTCTTCATCCGGCAGCGTGCGCAGCGCATCGGCGCAGCGCTCGCGCGAGCAGGTGCATTTGAACTCCACCGCCTGCGGATCGTAAACGGTCACTTCTTCTTCGTGGTAGAGACGCCACAGCACATCGTTGGCAGGCAGCGTGAACAGCTCGTCCGCCTTGATGGTTTCGGTCAGCGTCGCCAGATGGTTGAAATCATCCGTCTGGGCGTCCTGCGCCGGCAGCACCTGCAACAGCATGCCGCCTGCGGCAGGCTGGCCCTGCGCTTCACCGGTGCGGATAAACAGACGGGTCGGCAGCTGTTCGGAGCGCATGAAGTAATCTTCCAGACACGCGGCCAGCGTATCGCCTTCCAGACCGACGACACCCTGATAGCGCTCGCCTTCTTCCGGCGTAATGGTGATGACCAGATAGCCATTGCCCACCAGCGTTTTCAGACTGGCATCCGCCGGAACATCGCCCTGTACGCGCGCGACGCCGCGCATCTGCTGGCGGTTGTTGCCGTTAATCACGGCAAGCGTCATCGGGCCGTCGCCCTGTAACTGAACGGTGATATCGCCCGCGAATTTCAGCGTCGCGGTCAGCAGGCTGGTGGCGACCAGCAGCTCGCCGAGCAAGGTTTTAACCGGCATCGGATAGTCATGGTTTTCAAGGATCTGTTTCCAGGTTTCTGAAACCGTCACCAGTTCGCCGCGCACGGCATAATTTTCAAAAAGATAGCGGTGTAGTTGGTCGTGTTGAGCCATTATTCTCTCTCCTGGCGTGACGGTTATTCGCTGTCGCCAAATTTAAATTTGATCAGATCGCGGCGCTCTTTTTTATCCGGGCGGCGATCCGGATGCGGCATGGAAAGGGCGTTGAGTTTACGCGCCAGCGCGAGTTTTTCGCGCTTTTCGATACTTTCTGCCGTCTCTTCGTACAGCAGTACCGCCTCGCTTGCCGGTCGTCGCTGATCGGTAATGCCTTTTACCACCAGCGTGCGTTCATCGTTTCCCTGACGCAGCGTTAACACCGCGTTCGGTTCGATAATTTTACTCGGTCTGGTCCGTTGCCCGTTGTAGTGCACCTTGCCGCCTTCGATCATCTCGCGGGCCAGCGTGCGGGTTTTATAGAAGCGCGCCGCCCAGAGCCATTTGTCCAGGCGAACCCCTTCGGTGGATTTCTCTTTCATCACGACTCCTCGGTTTGCAGCGAGGGGATCAGACGCCGGTAATCGCCAAGCGCCGGGTGGCGCTGATAGTTTTTATCCGCAACGCCTGAATCGGGATTGGTGACGCCAAGGCAGTAGCGAATACCAAACCGCGCGGCGGCATCGAGAATCGGCTCGCTGTCGTCAATAAACAGCGTGCGCGACTTATCAAGGCCGGTGTGCCGGGCAACGGCCTGCCATAACCGCTGATCCTCTTTTGGATAACCAAATGTGTGGGTGGAAAGTAATAAATCAAGGTGCTGAGCAAGCCCGGTATGCTCAAGCTTGACCGCCAGATTATGCGGATGCGCGTTGGTCAGCAAAATACGTCGCTTGCCGCAGGCTTTCAGCGCGTCGAGAAACGGCACGGTATCTTCACGTATCAACGCGCGCGGCCCTTGCTCGGTCGTCATGGCACAGATATCGAGCCCCAGGCGCTCGCTCCAGTAATCCAGACAGTACCAGTTTAGCGTATGCTGCACGGCGTGATATTCGGCGCGGATATGATTGTGGGCGTCATCCAGCGAGATGCCGCGCTGCTGGCTTAGCGTTTCGGGCACCAGCTTTTGCCAGAAGAAGGTGTCGAACGCCAGATCCAGCAGCGTGCCGTCCATATCCAGCAGAACGGTATCAACGTCCTGCCAGGCGATATCAATAGTCATGGGAACTCCCGCCTGAGGAAAAAGGGGCGACAGGTTACCATAAACCTGTCGCCGCCGGATTATCAGAACAGGGGGCGAATATCCGCGGAAGGGACCAGTTGCGGGTTGAAGCAGTTTTCGTAGTAGCGCTGAATTTCTTCGATACGGGTGCGGCTGCGCTGCCAGCGGCGCAGCGCGACGACGCCGTTATACAGCGCACAGATGAGCATCACCAGCATCAGGAGTGTGGTGCCGAAATAGCGCCACAGCCCGGCGCTGTCAGGGATACTGCTGAGCGTCACATGCTGGGTGCCGTTGGCGTCGGTGCGCAGGCTGGTAACGACGCCTTCCGCATGGAATGGCGTCTGCATCAGCATACCCGCCAGCCGCTGGAACTCTTTCCACTGCTCCTGCGGCGGCAAATCATACAGCGACGTCGGCGGCAGTGGCTGGTTCACCATATCTTTGCCTTCATCGCTGATAATCATAAAGCCGCCCGGTGGCGGGCTGTTGAGCGACTGCGCGGCGCGGCTGGTTTCACGTACGAAGAACGGCGCGGTGGAAGCAATCACCAGATTATCGAGCGATTCAGCGCTGACCGGGCGCAGCAGGACGTTAATGCCGTCGAGCTTGCCTTCGCTGGCGCGTTTTACGAGCGACGGCCAGTCTTTGGTGTTGCCAAGGTTCACCAGCGCGTTTTTCAGCCTGACGCACTCTTCTTCGCCGGTACACAGCGCTTCGGTTTTCAGCACGATCTCCGCGAAATCATCCAGCAGCACCATGCCCGATTTCTGAATCGCCGACGCCAGCTGCGGGTTGATTTTGGTGTCGCCTTCCTGCGGATGCAGCTGGCGGTTTACTGCTTCTGCCAGCGCCGTGGCTTTGGTCACCGTGTCGGATTCCGGCAGAGGCAGCGGGCTTGCGTTATTCCAGAGAATTTGCGAGCAGTCGAACGGCATAAACGGGTAATTCTGGCGGGTGGTATAGCGCCCCGGCAGATGAATATTGCACATGCCTGTGCCGTTAATCCGCAGCGTATCACCAACGCGCAGGCCAGCTTCTTCAAGCTTCGCCACGCTGGTCGCTTCGACCGTTTGTGCGCCTTTAAGCCAGGAGATAGTCAGCTTAAACGGCATATCGAGCGGCACCCAGATAGTCAGCAGCAGCAATACCAGCAGCGCGCCTGCGCCGATCACTGCGCTGCGCAGCCAGTGCTGAAGCGGGAAATGTTTTACTTCGTCATGCAGCGACAGAAAACGGCCCTGGCGCACCACATGCCTGTCCATATAGATATCGATATCCGTTTTCTGGCCTAAATCATGCGCGATAAATGGCTGCCAGTGCGGCGGATAGATCAGGTCGATAATGCCGAGCGAAATATTATTAAGCTGTTCCTGGTTGGTTTCGCCAAACAGCCCCCAGCGTTTCGGCGTGCCGCGCAGACAATGGATTTCGCGCAGCGCTGTTTTCGCCGGCGGCGCATACAGCCCCCACAGGCCCGCGCCCAGCAGCAGAATCGCGCCGCCTGCAAGCCAGGGCAGCATCATCGGCGGCGTGACGAGGCAGAAGAAAAAGAGCACAAACGCGGCGCAGATCAGCAGCGCCTCGCGCAGTCCATCCGGACGCCCGAGCGCATGCTCCTCCTGCGTCTCCTGCCGGATATTCAGCAGCTCAATCTGTTCGCTCTCTTCGCCGCGAATGGACGCCAGGCCGGATGCCGGGCCTTCCAGCACGTAGCCGCGGGCTTCATGCACATGTTCCTGAATAGAATGGCCATTCAGAGAGATAACCAGCGGCAGCGTCGCGGTGCGGATAAGCTCGACGCTATTATCATCAGTGATGTATTGCTCGCAGAAGGGCGGCAGATGCACTTCTACCGAGTCCAGATAGTAACGCCATTTGTTCGGATCGTCAGACGAGAGGCCGTAGCGGGTAATAGCCCGACGGATGCAATAGACGGTGCTGCTTTGCGGCGTCAGCGTTAACCGGACTGGCGGCTTAATGGCGCCGGTCGGCGTCGGCGAATCCTGAAAACGCGAGAGCGTTTCCAGATAGCTTTCGATGGCGCTACGCTCTTCACTGCTGAGTTTACGGGTAGTGGCACCAGCAAAAACCTGGGCGGGTAAACGAGGATGACGGGGGCGAATTTTGCGCTTTATCCACCAGCCTGCAATGACGATGCAGGCCAGCATAGCAGCGACTAAAATCAACAAGGTGCTCATGCTTTCCCCATCAAATCACGGTACTCGATGCAAATGTAAACAAGTATTGCCTATGCAACATTAAGGCAGAACAATGAACAAAAATCGACAGGTATGGAGTCAATTTGAGTGAAATTATTTGAGGCATACCAGCGGTAAATCAATGTTAGCAAAGCGGGAAGCGTGGAAATATCAGCAAATTCTTATTTTAAATTCAACCTCTTGACATAAATGGGTATTTAGGTTTTACGTGCGCGTGAAGTTGCAGGAATGTAAATAAAAAACGATTCACATTGCCCGAACCGTGCGGTGTGTCGCACAATGAGCAAAGATATGGTTACCCGGTGGCCGGTTAATATGAATAAACCTCTGCAAAAACCCACTATTTTAAATATTGAAACGGTCGCCCGTTCGCGTCTTTTCAGCGTTGAGCAGGTAAGCCTCGCCTTCAGCAATGGCGAGCAGCGCGTTTATGAGCGTATGCGTCCTTCGGAGCGCGAGGCGGTGATGATCGTGCCCATTATTGACGATCATCTGATCTTAATCCGTGAATATGCTGTCGGCACCGAATCCTACGAGCTGGGCTTTTCCAAAGGGCTTATCGATCCGGGTGAAAATATTTACGAAGCGGCCAACCGTGAATTAAAAGAGGAAGTCGGCTTTGGCGCGAATCAACTGACGTTCCTGAAAAAACTCACTATGGCGCCGTCTTATTTCTCCAGCAAAATGAATATTCTGGTGGCGGAAGATCTCTATCCGGAAACGCTGCAGGGCGACGAGCCGGAGCCGCTGATTCAGGAGCGCTGGCCGCTCGCGCATATGATGGATCTGCTGGAAGATCCGGATTTCAGCGAGGCCCGCAATGTCAGCGCGCTGTTCCTGGTGCGCGAATGGCTGAAGATGCACGGCAGGCTGTAATCGCCTCACAAAAAACGCCCGGTAAAGGGCGTTTTCATCAGCGTGATACCTAAAAAAACGCCCCATGACGGGGCGTTTATTGTTTTATCAGAACAGCTCGTGGGTTTCCCCGTTATCGATAATCGTCGTGCCGACTTCATGCACCGCCTGCTGGGTTGGCTGCGTGCCTTCGATAAAGTACTCTTCACGGCTGTTGCCGCCGTTCGCCAGCTGGCCGGTGCTGCGGTCGATATTGACCGTCACGATGCCCGGCGGCGGCGTTAACGGCTCTTCCGGCACGCCTTCCAGCGCGGCCTTCATATACGCATCCCACGCAGGCTGTGCGCTTTTCGCACCGCCCTCATAGCCGGAGATCTGATCTTTAATCGCACCCGAGGCCGTGGTGCGGCCGAGATCGCGGCGGTGATCGTCAAAGCCAATCCACACAGACGTCACCACGCCCGGACCATAACCGGAGAACCAGGCGTCTTTCGAGCTGTTGGTCGTACCGGTTTTACCGCCGATATCGCGACGTTTGAGATCGCGTCCGGCGCGCCAGCCTGTTCCCTGCCAGCCCGGCTCGCCGAAGATATTGCTGTTCAGCGCGCTTTTAATCAAAAACGACAGCGGCGTGCTGATGACGTGCGGCGCATACTGCGGTGCCGGGCTCTGCGCCACCAGATCGCGGTTCGCCTGCTCAAGCTGCGGCATCGGCACCGGCGCATTCTGCTGTTCTGCGGAGGTGGCGACGTTTTCCACGTCTTTGTTTTCCAGCACGTTTGATTTCGGCGTTTCGCCGTAAATCACCGGGATATCGCAATCCGGGCAGGCGATTTTCGGCTTCGCTTCAAACAGCGTTTCGCCCTGAACATTGGTGATTTTGCTGATAAACCACGGGTCCACCAGGAAGCCGCCGTTCGCCATCACTGCATAGCCGCGCGCGACCTGCAATGGCGTGAAGGACGCGGAGCCGAGCGCCAGCGATTCGGTATGCACGATATTCTGCGCCGGGAAGCCGAAACGCTGGAGATACTCCGCCGCGTAATCGACACCCATCGCGCGCATGGCGCGAACCATCACTACGTTCTTGGACTGGCCCAGGCCCTGGCGCAGACGAATCGGCCCGGCATATTCCGGCGGAGAGTTCTTCGGACGCCAGTCAGAGCCCGCACCGGCATCCCAGCGCGAAATCGGCACGTCGTTCAGAATGCTCGCGAGCGTCAGGCCCTTGTCCATCGCCGCCGTATACAGGAACGGCTTAATGTTCGAGCCGACCTGGCGCAGCGCCTGGGTCGCACGGTTGAACTTGCTCTGGTTGAAATCAAAGCCGCCCACCAGCGCCAGTATCGAACCATCTTTCGGGTTGATGGAAACCAGCGCTGAGTTGACGTCCGGCACCTGCGCGAGCCACCAGCTGTCATCGACCTTACGCACCCAAATCTGCTGGCCTGCCTGCAACACGTCGGTGACGCGGCGCGGCGTCGGGCCCTGCGCGGTATCGGAGCGGTAAGGGCGCGCCCAGCGCACACCGTCCATTTTCAGCGACACCGAGGAGTTGTCGGCAAGCAGCGCCGTCGCTTCGTCAGGATTCGCCGAGGTGACCACCGCAGGCAGCAGCGGCCCGTAGGTCGGCAGGTTTTTCAGCGAATCGGTGATTTTCTTGCTGTCCCACGCCACTTCGCCCACGCGCCACAGCACGTTAGACGGGCCGCGATAACCGTGGCGCATGTCGTAATCCATCACGTTGTCGCGCACCGCTTTCTGCGCGGCCTGCTGAATGCGGCGGGTAATGGTGGTGTAAACCTTATAACCATCCTCGTAGGCGTTTTCGCCGTAACGGCTGATCATCTCCTGACGCACCATTTCTGTCAGGTACGGCGCGGAAAACGCGATTTCCGGCGCGTGATAATTGGCGTTAATGGTTTCGCTGCGCGCCTCGTCATACTGCGACTGGCTGATATAGCCCTCGCTCAGCATACGTGAGAGCACGACGTTACGGCGCGCCGTGGCGCGCTCAAGCGAGTAGAGCGGGTTGAACGTTGACGGCGCTTTCGGCAGGCCAGCTATCACGGCAATTTCGCTTAAGGAGAGTTGATCCACCGTTTTGCCGAAATAGACCTGAGCAGCCGCGCCCACGCCGTAGGCGCGATAACCGAGATAAATCTTGTTCAGGTAAAGCTCAAGGATCTCATCTTTCGTCAGCAGTTGCTCAATACGCACCGCGAGAAAAGCCTCCTTGATTTTACGCATCAGGGTGCGTTCCGGGCTTAGAAAGAAGTTACGCGCCAGCTGCTGCGTAATGGTACTCGCGCCCTGTGAAGCGTGACCGGAGAAGAGCGCCACGCTCGCGGCACGGAAAATACCGATCGGATCGACACCGTGGTGATCGTAGAAGCGGCTGTCTTCTGTGGCGATAAACGCTTTCACCATTTCCGGCGGGATCTGATTAAGCGTTAGCGGGATACGGCGCTTTTCGCCGTACTGCGCGATCAGCTCGCCGTCAGCGCTATAGATCTGCATAGGAATTTGCAGCCGCACATCTTTCAGCGTGGCGACGTCAGGTAACTGGGGCTCAATAAATTTATACAGGCCGTATATCGAGCCGGCTCCCAGCAGAATGCAAAAGACTGCAAGGAAGAATAAATACTTTACGAACTTCACCGAGGATTTCCCATTTAGTTTCTGTTGGGCAGTTTATAAACAACCGCGCGGTAGTATAAAGGCAAGCCTGAAGCATTGATATGGCATTTTCATTTTGCGCGACAGGGAGAACGTCAAAAATGATCGTCGGGAAATGGCAGATAGGCTTGCATATTCAATCAGATAGCATCGTTGCCGTGGCGCTGGTGCGAAAGCGAGGCGGCTGGCGACAGCAGCGCTGGTGGAGATTCCCGCTGGCCCCTCATCACGACGGCGAACCACGCCGCCAGGCGTTAATCGAGGCGCTGACGCCGTGGCGCGCGCAACTGCCGCGCTACTCTTCCATCCGGCTTGGGTTTCCGGCGCAGCGCACGTTACAGCGCGAACTTCCCAGGCCTGCGACCACGCTGTGCGAGCCAGAGTGCGAGGCCTGGCTTGGTGCCGTGGCTGCCCGTCAGCTCTCTTTGCCGCCCGACGCGCTGGCGTTTGATTATGCCGAACGCCAGGACGGCTATGCCGTAACTGCCGCGCGCGCTGCGGAAGTGGCAGAGCTGATGGCGTGCGCCCGCGCGCTGCGTTTTACGCCCGCCGCGCTGACGCCGGATGCGAGTGCGCTGGCCTGCCTCTTGCCCTATACCGCTGATGCCTGTCAGGCCATCGTGGCGCAGACGGGCACGCAGTGGCTGTGGGCGATGCGCGATCGCTGGGGCGTCTGTGCAACGCCAGGCGTGGAAGGGCTGAGGTTGCTCGGCGCGCAGCTTGGCATACAGGCACAGGAAATCGCGCTGTGCGGTGCATCCTGGCAAGAGGGTGACTGGCAGGCGTTTGATCCGTGGCAGGTTATCACCTGGCCCTGTCTGCCAAAGCCCGAAGACACCGGGTGCTTCGCCGTCGCGCTTGGTCTGGCGCTGGGAGCGGCGTGATGAGGCGGCATATTAATCTTCTGCCGTGGCGGCATGTCAGGCGGCGCACCCGGCTGATGCGCTGGGGCGGTTTTTTTCTTCTCGCAGCGCTGGTGGTTCTGCTCGCGGCTATGGCGGGCCACTACGTCATCAGGCACCAGCAGCGCGCGCTGCAGCAACAGCTTGATGCGTTGCTCATTACGTTGACGGAGCAGAAATCGCGGCTGCGAGAGGCACAGCGCGCCGCGGCGGAATATGAGGTATTACGCGCGCGCTGGCAACGTCGGGAAAGTGACCGTCAGGAGGTCGCGGCATGGCGGCAGCGTCTGCTGACGCTTGCCGATGCCTTGCCGGCATCGCTCTGGCTCACCACGCTGCGTTTTCATGATGACCGTCTCGAGCTCACCGGCAATGCGTATGAGCCCCAGGCGCTCAGCCTCTTTGAGGAAAACGTGCGAGCGCTTGCGCCTTTTACGCAGATAACGCCGGGGGAAACTCGCCGGGAGGCGGAGGGCTACTGGCACTTTTCGCTCTCATTGCAAAAGGAGTCTGCCGATGCGGCTTCTCATTGATCGCTGGCTTTCCGGCCCCTCATCGCGGCGTGCCGCGTGCGCTGGCGTCTGGATAGCGCTGCTGGTCGCGGCGGCTTACGCAGGGTTGATGCCTCTCACCAGGGACTTTCGCCAGCTGCAAGCGCAGCTTGAACAGCGCCGGGCCGAGCTGCAAACGCTTAAGCAGCGGCAGGCTGCGCAATCTGGCGAGCGAGGCGCTGTGGCAGCGCTTGAGGCACAACTTGCCATGAAGCCCTTTTCGCCGCTGGCGGTGGATCCCGGCCCCGAAGGGCATCTTATTCACTGGCAACCGCAAGGGGATACCGGCGAGCTGGAACTGGCATTAGCCTGGCCGCATGTGCCTGATATTTTTGAGGCGCTCGCGCAAAGCGACATGCTGGCGCACGGTTTTACGCTGAGCAGAGAGGGCGACCAACGCCTGCGGCTCACGCTACAGCTGGAGCGCGCCCATGAGAAGTAGCGCGCTATGGATCTTACTGATGCTGGCGAGTTGCCCGGCCTGGGCTGCGCGAGACCCTTTTGCGCCACCGCAGGCGCGCTGTCAGCTGCATCAGGCCGATCTCTGGCGTTACGGCGGCATGGTGAAAAGGGGCGAGTCGGTGCGGGTGCTGTTACAGACGCCGGAGAAAACGTGGCTTCGCGCCAGCCCAGGCGCGATGCTCCCGACCGGCTGGCAGCTTACCGGTGTTGAGGCCAATAAGGTGATGTTAAAGAGTGGCGACGGGTGTCGCCCTTCGGTTCTGGTATGGACACTTAAGGATACGCATCATGATAAGGAAATCCCTTCCTTTATTATTACTCGCGGCGACAACCGTCTTCGCCGCGCCCACGAGCCCGGGCGTCTCGCTGGTGGCGGATGAAACGCCGGTCGTCCAGCTATTACAGGCGCTGGCTGAAAGCGAGCAGTTAAACCTGGTGGTCGCGCCGGGTGTTGAGGGCGTCGTCTCTTTGCATTTGCAGGATGTACCCTGGCAGCAGGCGTTCCAGATGGTGACGGAGAGCGCGCGGCTGCGCTGGCGTAAAGAGCGCAACATTTTGCGCGTCTACCCTGAAAGCTGGGAACAGCAAAATCAGGCACAGCGGGACGCCGCGCGCCAGCAGCAGGAACGGAATCTGCCGCTGGTAAACGACACCTTCACGCTGCGTTATGCCGAGGCTTCGGAGCTTGCCGCCGCGATGGCCGCGCTCGGCGATAAACTGATAACCCCGCGCGGTAGCGTCACGGTAGATAAGCGCACTAACCGCCTGCTGGTATGTGATACCGCCAACGCGTTGCGTCAGGTAAGGGAGTGGGTCGCGAAAATGGATATCCCGGTAGGTCAGGTGGAACTGGCCGCGCATATCGTCACCATTAACCAGCAGAGCCTGCGTGAGCTTGGTGTCAAGTGGAGTACCGCGGATGCCGACGGCCCCACGACGCTCTATCACCCGACGACCATTTCCGCGGATCTGGCAGTGGCGAATGCGACCACGCGGCTTGGTTTTAATATCGGGCGTATCGATGGGCGCATGCTGGAGTTTGAGCTTTCGGCGCTGGAGCAAAAACAGAAGGTGGAGATTATCGCGAGCCCCCGGCTGTTAGCGGCACATCAACAGCCTGCCAGCATCAAGCAGGGCAGTGAAATTCCGTATCAGGTGTCGAGCGGCGAAAGCGGGGCGACCTCCGTGGAGTTCAAAGAAGCGGTGCTGGGGATGGAGGTAACGCCAACCATTGGGCAGGACGGGCGTATTAAGCTTAAGCTGCGCATCAGTCAGAATATGCCGGGCCAGGCGCTACAGCAGGCCGATGGCGAAGTGTTAGCGATTGATAAACAAGAAATCGAAACGCAGGTTGAGGTCAAAGACGGCGAAACGCTGGCGCTTGGTGGAATTTTCCAGCAAAAAAATAAAGCGGGGAATGAACAGGTGCCGGTTTTGGGAAATATTCCGCTCTTCGGGAGTCTTTTTCGCCACGACGGTAAAGATAACGAAAAACGTGAACTGGTGGTGTTTATTACGCCGCGCATCATCAGCGGGGCCTGAGTTCACAGGAGTTTTTAGCCATTATCGTCGCCGGATGTTTGACGCAGGGGTGGAATTAGCATACAAGGAGTACCGATTTGAGAGTCGGTCAAAGGCGGTGCATCCGTTGTTGTTTTTTCACTCCTGTGCGTCAGACGCGGTGATTTATTCGGTTGCCAAACTACCTTGAGTGTTGAGATAATTTTTGATCTGACTCTCGCACTATCGCTTAAGAGGTTTCAGTTCATTTCCCGCAGCTCAGGGTTATTGCACGCGGGTTTATCATCAACGAATTGTCTTAGTAGTACCGAAAAAATGGCAGAGAAACGCAATATCTTTCTGGTTGGGCCTATGGGTGCTGGCAAAAGCACTATTGGGCGTCAGTTAGCACAACAGCTCAACATGGAATTTTACGACTCCGATCAGGAGATCGAAAAACGTACCGGAGCTGATGTCGGCTGGGTCTTCGATGTAGAAGGCGAAGAAGGTTTCCGCGATCGCGAAGAAAAAGTCATCAATGAACTGACGGAAAAGCAGGGTATTGTACTGGCGACCGGCGGTGGCTCTGTCAAATCCCGCGAAACCCGCAATCGTCTCTCCGCGCGTGGTGTGGTGGTCTATCTGGAAACCACTATCGAAAAGCAGCTCGCCCGTACTCAGCGTGATAAAAAACGCCCGCTGTTGCAGGTTGATACGCCGCCGCGTGAAGTGCTCGAAGCGCTCGCCAACGAACGTAATCCGCTGTATGAAGAGATTGCCGACGTCACCATCCGTACTGACGATCAGAGCGCAAAAGTCGTGGCTAACCAGATTATCCATATGCTGGAAAACAACTAATTCCGGCGAATCCTTACTCACCTGCGGGTAAAGCACAGAAGGTTACTGAACGTCATGGAGAGGTTAACGGTTACTCTCGGGGAACGTAGTTACCCTATCACCATCGCAGCCGGATTGTTCAACGATCCGGCTTCCTTTTGGCCTTTGCGTGCAGGTGATCAAACCATGCTGGTCACCAATGAAACGCTGGCACCGCTGTGGCTGGATAAAGTCCGCTCCGCGCTGGAGCAGGCGGGCGTGAAGGTTGACCAGGTGATTTTGCCCGACGGCGAGCAGTATAAAAGCCTGGCGGTACTGGAAACCGTGTTCAGCGCGCTGCTGGAAAAACCGCATGGCCGCGATACCACGCTTATCGCGCTGGGCGGCGGCGTTATCGGCGATCTCACCGGCTTTGCCGCAGCGTGCTATCAGCGCGGCGTACGCTTCATTCAGGTGCCGACCACGTTGCTTTCGCAGGTCGATTCCTCCGTTGGCGGCAAAACTGCCGTAAACCATCCGCTTGGCAAAAACATGATAGGCGCCTTCTGGCAGCCCGCCTCCGTGGTGGTCGATCTCGACTGTCTGCAAACCCTGCCTGCGCGTGAGCTGGCCTCCGGGCTCGCGGAAGTCATCAAATACGGCATCATCCTTGACCGCGATTTTTTCCTCTGGCTGGAGGAGAATATCGACGCGCTGCTGGCACTCGATGGCGCGGCGATGGCGTACTGCATCCGCCGCTGTTGCGAGATCAAAGCCGATGTCGTCGCGGCGGACGAGCGCGAAAGCGGTATGCGCGCCTTGTTGAACCTGGGCCATACTTTTGGTCACGCGATCGAAGCGGAAATGGGTTACGGCAACTGGCTGCATGGCGAAGCGGTCGCCGCAGGCATGGTGATGGCGGCGCGTGCCGCCGAGCGTCTCGGCCAGTTTGAGACGCAGGATGTCGAGCGCATTATCGCGCTGCTCAAGCGCGCGGGACTGCCCGTCACCGGCCCTGAATCCATGCCGCCGCAGGCGTATCTGCCGCACATGATGCGTGATAAAAAAGTTCTGGCTGGCGAGCTGCGCTTAGTGCTGCCGCTGGCTATCGGGAAGAGTGAAGTGCGCGGCGGAGTGCCGCACGATCTGGTTTTAAGCGCGATTGCTGATTGTCAGCAGGCGTGAATGAAAAGTACTGTTCGCCAGTCAATGGCGTTTTTACTATCGGGCAATAGCGTGGCGCAGGCCGCAATGAGCCTTCGAGTGGGGTGTTAAATGGATGAATTCAAACCAGAAGACGAGCTGAAACCCGATCCCAGCGATCGTCGTCCTGGTCGTTCTCGTAAATCTGCTGAGTTCGATAACGAACCGCAAATCAACATTGATGACGTTGATCTTGATGCAGACGATCGTCGTCCGGCGCGTGCGCGTCGCGAGCAGGCGCAAGAGACTTACGAAGCGGATGAATCGCTGGCGGATGATGAAGAAGTCCAGGAACGTCGTCCGCGCAAGCGTAAAAAAGCGCCCCCGAAAGGGCCCATTTCTCGCCAGCATCTGATGATGGCGCTCGGTATTTTTGTTCTGGTGCTGCTGATTATCGGCATCGGTTCGGCGCTGAAAGGCCCGGATACCACGAAAACCGACGATGCGCAGGCGCAAAACGCCGAGAAGAATATCGATCTCTCCGGTAACGCAGGCAGCGCGTCAGATCAGGCCAACGGTGCGCAGCCGCAGCCGGGCAACACCTCTGCCGCAAATCAGAACAGCGCTAACGCGCCGCAGGATATCTCTCTGCCGCCGGTTTCCTCAACGCCGACTCAGGCGGAATCCCCGTCTGCGCCGCAAGGCCAGCAGCGTGTCGAAGTTCCGGGCGATCTGAACAATGCGCTGACGCAGCAGCAGGGCCAGATTGATAACGCCGTGGCAGGCTCTACGCTTCCCACCGAGCCTGCAACTGTCGCGCCGGTGAACGGCAACGCCGCAGCCGCTCAGCCGTCGCGCGACACCGCGCAAAGCGAGAAACCTGCGCGTCATAACGCCGCTACCACCACGCGTCCTGAGCGTAAGCAGATGGTGATTGAGTCTGAGCCGCGTAAAACGCAGACCACCCAGAGCAAACCGCAGCAGACACCGGCGAAAACCGCCACCACGGAGCAGAAACCGGCCAGCACGCCGAAACGCAGCGAGCCTGCGACCGGCACCGCCTCCGCCCCGGTGAAAGCGCCAGCGACCACCGCCACGCAAGCGCCGAAGAGTACGCCTGCCGCGAGCCAGCCTTCCGCCCCTGCGGGCGGCGCGAGCGCGGGTAATGTCGGTGCGCTGAAATCCGCGCCGGGCAGTCACTACACGCTTCAGCTGAGCAGTTCGTCGAACTACAACAACCTGAACGCGTGGGCGAAGAAAGAGAATCTCAAAAACTACGTGGTCTATCAGACGACCCGTAACGGTCAGCCGTGGTATGTGCTGGTAAGCGGCGTGTATGGCTCGAAAGATGAAGCGAAACGCGCGGTTTCTTCGCTGCCAGCCGACGTGCAGGCGAAAAACCCGTGGGCTAAGCCGATTCACCAGGTCCAGGCTGATCTGAAGTAATGAGTAAAGCGCAGTATGCTGTCGGAGCCTTCTCCACAGCGTGGGAAGGTATGAATTAATCAGGCAGCATGAAAAAATATCGCGCTTTTCTTAAATGGGCAGGGGGGAAATACCCCCTGCTCGATGATATTAAACGTCACCTCCCTGAAGGGGAGTGTCTTATCGAGCCTTTCGTTGGCGCCGGGTCGGTTTTTCTCAACACCGATTATTCGCGCTATGTGTTATCAGACATCAACAGCGATCTGATAAGCCTCTACACCACGGTTAAAGATAAAACTGACGATTACGTCAGCGAAGCGCGTCTGCTGTTTACCGCCGAGCATAATCAGGCCGAGGTGTACTATCAGTTGCGTGAAGAGTTTAACCAGAGCCGGGACGAGTTCCGCCGCGCGCTGCTCTTTTTGTATCTTAACCGCCACGGTTACAACGGGCTGTGCCGCTATAATCTGCGCGGCGAGTTCAACGTGCCGTTTGGCCGTTACAAAAAGCCCTATTTCCCGGAGACGGAGCTGTACCATTTTGCGGAGCGCGCCCAGAACGCGCTATTTATCTGCGAATCCTACGACGCCAGCATGGCGCGGGCGCAGCAGGAAAACAGCGCGGTGGTCTATTGCGACCCGCCTTACGCGCCGCTTTCCGCTACCGCGAATTTTACGGCTTACCACACGAACAGCTTTAATCTGGAACAGCAGCGGCATCTGGCGCAGCTTGCGGAAGGGCTGCAAAGTCAGCGCATTCCGGTGCTCATTTCCAACCACGATACCGAGCTGACCCGCCAGTGGTATCAGCAGGCGAAGCTGCATAAGGTGCGGGTACGACGCAGCATCAGCAGCAATGGCGGCACGCGCAGAAAGGTGGACGAACTGCTGGCGCTCTACGAGGCCTGAGCCGGTTCCGCCCGCCATACACACAAGACTTAATGGAGAAGCGGATGAAACAGTATTTGATTGCCCCCTCGATTCTGTCGGCCGACTTTGCCCGGCTGGGTGAAGACACCGCACGGGTGCTGGCCGCCGGTGCCGACGTCGTCCATTTCGATGTTATGGATAACCACTATGTGCCAAACCTCACCATCGGGCCGATGGTGCTGAAGGCGCTGCGCGATTACGGTATTACCGCGCCCATCGACGTGCATCTAATGGTAAAACCGGTGGATCGCCTGATCCCCGATTTCGCCGACGCGGGTGCCAGCATCATTACGTTCCACCCGGAAGCCTCCGAGCATATCGACCGTTCGCTGCAACTGATCAAAGAACATGGCTGCAAAGCGGGCCTGGTTTTTAACCCGGCGACGCCGCTGAGCTATCTCGATTACGTGATGGATAAACTGGACGTGATTCTGCTGATGTCGGTCAACCCCGGCTTCGGCGGTCAGTCATTTATCCCGCAGACGCTGGAGAAGCTTAAAGAAGTGCGCCAGCGCATCGACGCTTCAGGGCGCGACATCCGCCTGGAAGTGGACGGCGGCGTGAAGGTCAGCAATATCGGCGCTATCGCCGCGGCGGGTGCCGATATGTTTGTCGCGGGTTCCGCTATCTTCAACGAGCCGGATTATCAAAAAGTCATCAACGATATGCGTAGCGAGCTGGCAAAGGTTTCTCATGGATAAGCTGCAAAAAATCCGCGCTGTCGCTTTCGATCTCGACGGTACGCTGGTAGACAGCGCGCCGGGCCTGACCTGGGCGGTGGACAACGCGCTCTATGCGCTGGAACTGCCGACCGCGGGCGACGCGCGCGTCATTACCTGGATTGGCAACGGTGCCGATGTGCTTATCGAGCGCGCGCTGACCTGGGCGCGTCAGGAGAAAGCCGCGCTTCGGGCCGCCGCGGGTAAACCTGCGCAAACCGACGACATCCCGGAAGAAGAGCAGCGCCGCATGATGCGCCGTCTGTTTGACCGTTATTATGGCGAGGCCGTCGAGGCGGGCAGCGCGCTGTTCCCGGATGTGGCCGAGACGCTAGACGCGCTGCGCCGTCATGGTCTCGCGCTCGGGCTGGTCACCAATAAGCCGACGCCGTTCGTAGCGCCCATGCTGGAATCGCTCGGTATCGCAGACCATTTCAGCATTATTATTGGCGGCGATGATGTGCAGAATAAAAAACCGCACCCGGAGCCGCTGCATAAAGTCATGGACGCGCTGCGGGTGACGGCGCAGGAGTTGCTCTTTGTCGGCGATTCACGCAATGATATTCAGGCGGCGCAGGCCGCTGGCTGCGCAAGCGTCGGCCTGAGCTATGGCTATAACTACGGTGAAGCGATAACGTTAAGCCACCCGGATTTCGTCTTTGACCATTTCCGCGACTTACTGCCCGCGTTCGGGCTCCCCCACAGTGACAATCAGGAATTGAAAAATGAGTAAGCCCATCGTTTTTAGTGGCGCACAGCCATCCGGAGAACTGACCATCGGTAACTACATGGGTGCGCTGCGTCAGTGGGTTAACATGCAGGACGACTACCACTGCATCTACTGCATCGTGGATCAGCATGCTATCACTGTGCGTCAGGACCCGGCCGCGCTGCGTAAAGCCACGCTGGATACGCTGGCGCTCTACCTCGCCTGCGGCATCGACCCGAAAAAGAGCACCATCTTCGTGCAGTCTCACGTGCCGGAGCACGCGCAGCTGGGCTGGGCGCTGAACTGCTACACCTATTTCGGCGAACTGAGCCGCATGACGCAGTTCAAAGATAAATCCGCGCGCTATGCGGAAAACATCAACGCCGGTCTGTTTGATTACCCGGTGCTGATGGCGGCGGATATCCTGCTGTACCAGACCAATCTGGTGCCGGTGGGCGAAGATCAGAAACAGCATCTGGAGCTGAGCCGCGATATCGCGCAGCGCTTCAACGCCATCTACGGCGATATTTTCCGCGTGCCGGAGCCGTTCATTCCGAAATCGGGCGCGCGCGTGATGTCACTGCTGGAGCCGACCAAAAAGATGTCCAAGTCGGATGACAACCGCAATAACGTCATAGGCCTGCTGGAAGATCCGAAATCCGTTGTGAAGAAAATCAAACGCGCGGTGACCGATTCTGACGAGCCGCCGGTGGTTCGCTACGACGTAGCGAACAAAGCGGGCGTCTCTAACCTGCTCGATATCCTCTCCGCCGTGACCGGCCAGAGCATCCCGGAGCTGGAGCAGCATTTCGAAGGCAAAATGTATGGTCATCTGAAAGGCGAAGTGGCGGATGCCGTCTCCGGTATGCTCACAGAGCTTCAGGAGCGCTATCACCGCTACCGCAACGACGAAGCCTTCCTGCAAAGCGTGATGAAAGAAGGGGCCGAGAAAGCCCGCGCGCACGCTGGCGAAACGCTGAAGAAAGTGTATGAAGCCATCGGGTTTGTGGCGCAGCCGTAATAAAAAACCGGGTCAGCCCGGTTTTGCGTGTCACAGTGAAACCACCTCTCAGGAGGTGGTTTTTTATTGCTCAGCGCAGCCGTATTACTCGTCCGCTGCCGGGCCGCAGCCGCCGATCATTTTCGAAATAGAAATCGCCGGGTGAAGCAGATAGTCATAGCTGCAGGTTTTGTTTTTATTTTCGACATGGCCGGTACAGGCGGTCAGTGAGGAGAGTACGGCGGCCAGCATCGCGAGTTTAATGACGTGTTTCATTATGCATCCCTATAGATAAAGTGTCCTAAATAGCTGATATAAATGTCTTTTATGACCATCCATAACGGGACGACTTTATGCGGTTTCAGGCAGGGGAAGTCAACGTCAGTAACAGGACTTGCACAGCAGGAAAAACCGCGCGGGCGCGGGTGTTCAGCGCCGCTGGTTGTCGATGGTCAGCGTGACGCGATTAGCGCGGCAGAACAACTCGGAATAGTGCACGGGTTTTTGATGCTGGTCGTAGGCGATTTTGCTGATGCGAAACAGCGGCTCGCCCAGTTCGCATTTCAGCCACTGCGCTTCGGCTTTGGTGGCGGTGAAAATGTCGATGGTCTTTTTATCGCTGACCACCTGCGTATCGAAGCGTTCCTGAAACAGCTGATAGGTTGACGCGCCGGCGCTGTAAAACGCGTCAAACTGCGGGTAGCGGGAGAGCGGGATCCACGAGGCGTCGATAAACAGCGGTTCGCCATCGAGATACATCACCCGGCGCAGCAGGAACATCTCGCTGCCGCCCGGAATATTCAGGCGTTCGCAGAACGGATCGGCGCTGACGCGCGCCTGCTCAATCACTTCTTCTTTGGTGGGCTTGCCCTGCGATACGCCGAAATCGGTAAAGCCGCTCACGGTCAGCAGGGCATTTTCCACTTTCTTGCTCTGCACGAACGTGCCTTTGCCCTGCCAGCGGATCAGAACGCCATCTTTCACCAGATCGCTAATCGCCTTGCGAATGGTGATGCGGCTGACGTTATAGAGCGTACACAACTCGCTTTCAGTAGGGATCTGCTGGCCGGCCTGATAAACACCTTGCCCGATATCATCAAGCAGACGCTGGCGGACGGTGGCGTAAAGGAGTTGATGAGAGTAGCGCTCCGTAGCTGGCATGTATCGACCCTGAAGTTGTAGGAAACGTGCGGATGATTATAAGAGCGTTTATTGAGGAGTGACAGGGCGTTGGCGTGAGTTGCGTCACGCCAACGCAGACCTTACCAGGCACCGTGATAGCCAAGCGTTCTCGCCGCGCACTGCGTACCCTGTTTCATGGCATCGATGAGCGGCAGCCCGGCGGCGACAGCGCACAGGAAACCGGCGATGTACGAATCTCCGGCTCCCATCGTATCCACCACCTCAACCTGCTCCGGCGGCATGCGCCAGAACCGCGCGCCATCCCACGCCAGACTGCCGTTCTCGCCGAGCGTGGCGATGGCGACGCCCGCGCCGCACTCCACCACCGTTTGCAGACGGTCACGCAGCCAGGGCGTCTCTTCATGCGCGGAGGCAAACGCATAATCCAGATGCTCCGGAAGCGTGCGCCACAGCGGGCTTTCCCATTTGTCGGCAAAATCAAATGACAGCGTCTTACCGGCGGCGTGAAGCGCCGGAAAAGCAGCGTCGGCATGGCCCCAGATGGCGGAGTGAATCATATCGAACCCTGTGAGCCAGCGCAGATCCTCATCGCTCACCGTAAAGCCCGCCATCACGCCTTCGGTGTAGTCGCCAAGAATGCGGTCATTGTTGCGAAGCTCCACCTGGGTCTGCGCCGTGACGCCCGGTCTGGTATGCAGGTGTGAGATATCGACACCGTGGCGCGCCAGATCCTGTTTTAGCATGTCGCCATAGTCGTCATCGCCGACCCAACTGACGCAGGCGGGCCGCATTCCGTAGCGGGTGCTGTACACCGCGACATTAACCGCGTTGCCGCCGGAGAACGCTTTGCCAAGCTGCGGGTAGATATCCACGCAGTTATCGCCGACCGTCGCCAGTGTTTTCATAGCGCCTCCTGTGGCAGCAGGTCGCGAAAGCGCGCCAGCGCCTGGCGAGCGTAAAGCCGCGGCTCATTCATATACATCGTCACCAGCTCGATAGTGCAATAGCCGTCGTAGCCGCGATCGATAATGTCGCGCATCAGCTCGCGCAGCGGCATTTTGCCTTCGCCGGGGATGTAGTGGCTGTCGCTCGCGCCGTCGCTGTCGACGATATGCAGATGGCGCAGCTTATCGCCGAGCTTGTCGAAGTAACTCATCACCGGCTCGCCCTGCACAAACGGCGCGCAGATATCAACCATGCTGTAGAGCCGCGGCGATGGCACCAGCGAGAGCGCCCGCAGCACGTCGTTCGCGTTGCACACGACGTTAGATTCATACGGCGTGAGCGGCTCCAGCAGCAGATCGATGCCGATCTCTTCGGCGAATTCGCACAGCTCGCGCAGGTTATCGGCGAGGCGCTGCCAGATGGCATCAGGCCCGGTGAGATAGCCCGCGTGGGCCGCGGAAATCAGCGTAAAGCCTGCGTCCATCTCTTTGGCCATTTCCATGGCGAGTTTGATCATGTCGAGGCTTTCGCGGCGCATCCGCTCGTCGCCCAGCATCATGTTATAGGGATAGCCGTTGGTTTCCGGCGTGTAGCCGATGATCGGCATCTGATAAACGCGGGAAAGCTCTTTCACCTTGTGAATGCCGCCTGCGTTGAGATCCGGCGCAAACGCGTGCGGCCTGCCGCCCCACAGCTCCAGCCCGTCATAACCCAGTTCGTGCGCGTCGCGAAAGGCGTGCTCCAGCGGCAACCGTTGATGCCCGCAGGTAAACATACCCGTTTTCATAACCCTTCTCCTTGCATCAATATCCGGCCCCCGCAGGGGCCGGGCGGGGATTAATATTCAACAATGCCGCCGTAGTAGCGACGGTCGTCCGGGTTGTGGTCTTTGTAGATGGAGAGGTAGTAGCAGAGCCACTCCATCGGCACGAACATCAGGAACGGCGCGAGCCACGGGTGCAGCCCCTGGGAAATCTCCGCGTAGTCGATGACGATGACGTTATCGGTACGCTCGCGTACAAAGCGGATCGCGCGCTCGGTAGTGTGGCGGCTCTCATCGTTGCCAAGCAGGAACAGGAACGGCACGCCCGGCTCGACAATCTCCAGCGGCCCGTGGCGGAATTCGCCGCTCTCGATCACCGAGCCATGCGTCCAGGTAAACTCCATCAGCGTCACGATCCCCTCTTTGTAGCCGAGCGGGCGCAGCGGGCCTGCGGAAACGGTGTAGATCATCGGCCACTGCGACGCCTGCTCGCCGAGCTGGCGGCCTTTGTCTTCCCAGGTGCGCACCAGATGGCCCAGCGCCTGCGGCAGCTTGCGCAAGTCATTTTTGATTTTGCCGATCTCCGCGTGCGGCGCCTGACGGGTGATCATCTCCAGCACCACGCTGTAGCAGAGCAGCAGATGAATTTCCCAGATGCAGTCGGCTTCATACGCCACCACATGTTCGGCGGCCTGCACGATCGGGCTGTCCGGGCGCTTGGTGAACGCGGCGGTCAGCGCGCCGCAGGCCGCACCCAGCGCCAGCGCCTTAATAACTTCTTCGGTTTTGCCGTAGTCGGAGACGCCAATCACCGCGCACTTCGCATCGAGGCGGTGCGGCGTGTTGTCGCAAAACTCCCAGCCGGAAAGCGCGTAAACCTGAAGGCTTGAGTAACGATCCGCCAGGTGCTTCGCCGTCTGCGCCGCGTTTAGCGGCGAGCCGCAGGCGACGAAATAGATGCGGTCAATACCGCGCTGGATCATCTCATCCACGATGGCGTGTACGCGCGGCACATCCTTTTCCAGAATTTTTTCTACCTCCTGAACCATATTTTCGGTAACCAGGAAATCCACGGTGCTTTTATCGATATTCAACATGAAACAACTCTCCAGACAGGGTTAAGAAACATGAGCCAGACGGCGGTTGCGCTTTTCCCAGAAGGCGTAAGCGGGCAGGCCGGTGGCGATAACAATCAGGGCGCAGATAAGGCCGGGAACCGGTGCCCACACGAAGGTGGAGGCGACCAGAATCAGGCTTGAGGCGATGGCGGCGAAGGTCATGAGGCCGAAGGCCGGGGTGCGCCACAGCGGTTGGTAATCCTCACGCTTGCGACACCAGATGATGGAGCCGAAGGTGAGCGTGTTTTTAAAGCACATCACCAGGGTGAAATAGCCGAGCAGGCTGGTGAGGTCTGACACGAAGATGAAGAAAATGCCCAGCGCGCACTGCAAAATGATGGAGACATCCGGCGTGTTGTATTTCGGGTGCACGTGGCCGAAGCATTTGAAGAACAGGTTATCTTTCGCCATCGCGTATTCCAGGCGCGGCTGGTACATCACGCAGCTGGAGAGCGAACCCAGAATAACGATCATGGCGGTAATGGCGACAAACACGCCCGCCACGCTGCCGAGCGCCGGAATGTAGGTCAGCGCGTCGGAAATCGGCGTTTCAGAGGCGGCGAGCTTGTCAAACGGCATCAGCCCGGAGATAACCAGCGCCAGCAGCGAGTAGAGCACCAGCACCAGCAGGCAGGAGCCAATCAACGCCCGCGGCATGGTTTTGCCGGGGTTTTTGATTTCGCCGGTCATGTAGCAGATGGACGCCATGCCGGTGTAGGACCAGCTGGTAGCCGAGATCCCCGCCAGCAGCGCCATAATGCCCGCCGTCGCGCTGGTGGTGGCATTGGCGGCAGGCGCTGTGAAGTTATCGCCCTTCAGCCAGAAGACGCCGATGCCAATCACTATCGCGAAAGGAATGATTTTGGCGATAGTAATCAGCGTCTGGAACGTCGCGCCGCCTTCCACCGAGCGCAGGTGCAGCAGCATAAACGCGAGGATAAGCGCCGTTGCGACGAGCTTGCCGGTAAGCGGATCGAGCGGCACCAGAAACCCGAAGTTACTGACAATGGCGAGCGCCATGATGGAGAGCGACGGCGCGTCGTTGGCCCAGAAGCTGGCCCAGCCGGAGAGAAACGCCAGCGGGCGGCTGCCGGCGTTTTTAAGATATACGTAATCAGCGCCGTTTTCGGGGTAAGCGGTAGAGAGCTCCGCGTAAACGCACATCTGCGGGATCACAATCAAACCACCAATGACAAACGCGAGCACCGTGAGCCACGGCGTGCCTGCCGCTTTCGCCACTTCACCAACCGAAACGAAAATACCGGAACCGACGGTCGTTCCGACGGAAATGGCCAGCACGGCCCAGAAGCCGAGCTTGCGTTGGAGTTCCTGGCCTTCCATATCGTTACCTTTTTAGTATTGAACAGGGTTGTAGGATTCAGAGCGCGTCGCCCGGATGAAGGCAGCAGGAGGCCGCACGACCCGTCAGATGGGGTCGCGGAATGCCGTCAGGCTGTTTTCATGATGAGATGACGCATAACGAATATAACAACACATAATGAATTGTGTTGGCGAGGCAGATCACAAAATCACCGCATGTTAGCGATATGTAATATATTTTAATGCTATGTCTTTGAAAGGTAAGGAAAGAAAGTTTCAGGCCAGCGGGGCTGGCCTGAGAGGGGTTATTTAGACGAGAACCAGTTGAGTTTATCGCGCAGCGCCACGACGCGGCCGACAATAATCAGGCTCGGGCTTTCCACGCGTTGCGCCAGCGCGCCAAGCTCGGTCAGCACACCGGCCACCACGCGCTGTTTGACGCTGGTGCCGTTTTCCACCAGCGCTACCGGCATCTGCGGATCCATGCCGTGTTCAATCAGTTTTTCCTGGATGGCGGCGGCCTGGTTTAACCCCATGTAGAACACCAGCGTCTGTTTTTCCGCGGCGAGATTATGCCAGTCAAACTCACCGCCGTTTTTCAGGTGTCCGGTGATAAGCCGCACGCTCTGGGCGTAATCGCGGTGGGTCAGCGGCAGCCCGGCGTAGGCTGAACAGCCCGACGCCGCGGTAATGCCCGGTACCACGGAGAAAGGAATGCCCGCCTCGCAGAGCGTTTCCAGCTCTTCGCCGCCGCGCCCGAAGATAAACGGATCGCCGCCTTTCAGGCGCACCACGCGTTTGCCGCGCTGGGCTTCGCGCAGCAGGATCTGGTTTATCTCCTCCTGCGGTACGCAGTGATAGCCCGCGCGTTTGCCCACGAACACGCGATCGGCGTCGCGGCGCACCAGATTCATAATCTCATCGGAGACCAGACGGTCGTAGACCACGATATCCGCCTGTTGGATCTGCTGAAGCCCTTTGAGCGTCAGCAGGCCCGGATCGCCAGGGCCCGCGCCCACCAATACGACTTCGCCGCGATCGTCAAGCGGTTCACTCAGCAGCGTTTCGGTAATACGGTTGACGGCCTGTTCATCGTCATTGGCCAGCGACTGCGCGAGGCGGTCGTTAACGAAAAACTTCTCCCAGAAGCGGCGGCGTTCGCTCATGGAGGCGAAGGTTTGCTTCACGCGGCGGCGCAACTGTCCGGCATATCCCGCGACTTTACCGAGGTGTTGAGGCAGCAGCGCTTCGAGCTTTTCGCGCAACAGGCGTGCAAGCACGGGTGACGTGCCGCCGGAAGAGATAGCTACCATCAGCGGCGAGCGGTCGATAATCGAGGGCATGATGAAGCTCGCCTGTTTTGGCGCATCCACCACGTTGCAGAAGATACGGCGCGCTTCGGCGGCCTCGCTGACCTGATTATTTACCGCGTCATCGTCCGTGGCGGCGATAGCCAGCCAGCAGTCGTCAAGCAGGATTGCGTTAAATTCGCCCTGCACCAGGCGCAGCATGCCCTGTTTTGCCCAGGCTTCAAACTGCGGCGCGAACGCGAGCGCGTTGACCGTAAGCGCAGCGCCTGCCTCCAGCAGCAGACGCGCCTTACGTTCTGCGACATCGCCGCCGCCGACCAGCAGGCAGGCGCGATGACGTAACTGACAAAATATCGGCAGGTGATCCACGGCGTATCCTTCTTCTCGGGCTTAATGAGCGGGTTGTGGGGCGGTGTGGGCGACAGGCTGCGGGCGCTTCGCTTTCAGGGAGCATATCAGTAACCCAAACCCGTGAACACGGCGTCAGAAGGCGTATTCGCGGGGATTACCCCAACAGGTTATGCGCGTTACCCCTGAATATGAAGGGCCTCTGGCCCAATACGCTACCAAAGCTCCCGAAATGTGAACGCTGGTAGCGTTTTCATAAGTAGCGCTTTTGGCTGACTTCCTTAAAACACCGTGGTGGATGCGCTGCGCTTATCCACCCTACGAACTGACGCTCTTACATGGCGCAGGTGGATGCGCTGCGCTTATCCACCCTACGGAACTGACGCTCTTACATGGCGCAGGTGGATGCGCTGCGCTTATCCACCCTACGAACTGACGTTCTTACATGGCGCAGGTGGATACACAGCGTGTATCCACCCTGTGATATTTACGCCTTAACCTGTACCTGACTGTCTTTCACGCGCGCCTCAAAGTGCGCGACAGAACGGCTTTCGTCTTCCATACACAGCCCATCACGCAGGCGGAAGCGTTGCTTTTTCAGCGGGCTTGCCACCCATAACTCGCCCTGATGTTCGGCGATGATGCCGCGTGACAACACGCTGGCCTCAAAGAACGGGTCGATATTGCTGATGGCATATACCTCGTCGTTCGCGCGCGGGCGGAAAATCGCCACCTGGTGTTCGCCGACCAGCGCGCAGACGCCGGTCGCCGGAATGATCTCATCGAGCGAACAAATCGTGTTCCACTGACTCATACGGTTTCCTCCACGAAGGTGACAGGGATGCGTTCATACGGCGTGGCCGGGCGGTGCTGCTGGCGCTCCGGCACCACCTGCACGTTAGGGTCACGGCGATCGCTGTTCACGAAATGTTTAAAGCGGCCCTGCGCCTGCGGATCGTTGACCGTTTCGGTCCACTCGCAAATCACCGCCTCGCGCAGACTCGTCATTTCGGCTTCGAGCTGGCTGTTCAGGCCCAGCTTGTCGTCAATGATGACGCTTTTCAGGTAGTCGATGCCGCCTTCCATGTTGTCCAGCCACGGCGCGGTACGGGTCAGTTTGTCCGCGGTGCGGATGTAGAACATCATGAAGCGGTCGAGATAGCGCACCAGCGTTTCTTTATCGAGATCCGCCGCCAGCAAATCCGCATGACGCGGTTTCATGCCGCCATTACCGCAGACATAGAGGTTCCAGCCTTTTTCGGTAGCGATAATGCCGACATCTTTGCCCTGCGCTTCGGCGCACTCACGCGTACAGCCGGAGACGCCGAATTTCATTTTGTGCGGCGTGCGGATACCTTTGTAGCGGTTTTCCAGCTCAACGCCGAAGCCCACGCTGTCGCCGACGCCATAACGACACCAGGTGCTGCCGACGCAGGTTTTCGCCATGCGCAGCGCTTTGGCGTAGGCGTGGCCGGTTTCGAAGCCCGCGGCAATTAGCTGACGCCAGATCTCCGGCAGGTCGTCTTTCTGCGCGCCGAACAGGCCGATACGCTGAGAGCCGGTGATTTTGGTGTAGAGGTTAAATTCGCGGGCGATACGGCCCACTTCCATCAGCCCTTCCGGCGTGATCTCGCCGCCAGCCGAGCGCGGGATCACCGAGTAGGTGCCGTCTTTCTGGATATTCGCCAGGAAGTTGTCGTTGGTGTCCTGAAGCGGCGTGTGCTGCGGCTTGAGAATGTATTCATTCCAGCAGGACGCCAGCAGCGAGCCGACGGTCGGCTTACAGACTTCGCAGCCGTAGCCTTTGCCATATTTCGCCAGCAGTTCCTCGAACGATTTAATGCCTTCAACGCGAATGAGGTGATACAGCTCCTGACGGGAGAACGCGAAGTGCTCGCACAGATTGTTGTTCACTTCGATGCCCTGTTTCGCCAGTTCAGCGTTCAGCACCTGAGTCACCAGCGGGATACAGCCGCCGCAGCCGGTACCGGCTTTGGTTTCAGCTTTCAGCGCCGCGACGGTATGACAACCTTTGTTGATAGCGGCGATCAGCGCCCCTTTGGTCACGTCGAAGCAAGAGCAAATCTGCGCGCTGTCCGGCAGTTTATCAACACCAATAGACGGCTTACCGCTGGCGGCGTGCGCCGGGAGGATCAGGGAATCCGGGTTTTCCGGCAGCTCGATGCCGTTCAGCACCAGTTGCAGCAGGTTGCCGTAGTCGCTGGTGTCGCCCACCAGCACCGCGCCGAGCAGCGTTTTGTTATCTTCACTGACGATAAGGCGTTTGTAGATCTCTTTGCTTTCGTCGAGGAACACATAGCTGCGTGATTTCGGCGTGCGGCCATGTGCGTCGCCGATGCCGCCGACGTCAACGCCCAGCAGTTTCAGCTTGGCGCTGAGATCCGCGCCTTCAAACTGATTGCCCGCGTTGCCGAGAATATGGTCAACCGCCACCTGCGCCATTTTGTAGCCCGGTGCGACGAGGCCATAGACGCGGCTGTTCCAGCTGGCGCACTCGCCAATAGCGTAGATATCCGGGTCGGAGGTCTGGCACTGGTCGTTAATCACGATGCCGCCACGCGGCGCGATGTCGAGGTCGCACTGTTTCGCCAGTTTGTCGCGCGGGCGGATACCGGTGGAGAAGACGATGAAGTCGACTTCCAGCTCGCTGCCGTCGGCAAAACGCATGGTTTTACGCGCTTCAGTGCCCTGCTGGACAATCTCCTGGGTGTTTTTGCTGGTGTGAACTCGCACGCCCATGCTTTCGATTTTACGGCGCAGCTGCTCGCCGCCCATCTGGTCAAGCTGTTCGGCCATCAGCATCGGCGCGAATTCAATCACGTGCGTTTCGACGCCCAGGTTTTTCAGCGCGCCCGCGGCTTCCAGACCGAGCAGACCGCCGCCAACCACCGCGCCGCGTTTGCTGCGACGCGCGCAGGCTTCAATCGCGTTCAGATCTTCGATGGTGCGGTAAACGAAGCAGTCCTGGGTGTCGGAGCCTTTAATCGGCGGGATCCACGGGTAGGAGCCGGTCGCCATGATCAGTTTGTCGTAGAAGACGGTGCGCCCGGCGCTGGAGTGGATCACTTTCTCCTGGCGGTTAATGGTGATGGCGCGCTCGCCCACCAGGACTTTCACACCGTGTTTGTCGTAGTAGCCTTCACGGACCAGCGACAGCTCTTCTGCGGTGTGATGGGAGAAATAAGAGGAGAGGTGCACGCGGTCATAGGCGATGCGCGGCTCCTCACAGAAGACGGTGATGTCGAACTGGCCTGGTTCGGCTTTATCGAGAAGGTCTTCGATAAAGCGGTGACCAACCATGCCGTTACCGATAATAGCGAGTCTGACTTTGCTCATTTTTGCCTCGATTTCTTTTCTATTACAGCCTACCTTAACGATTCAGCACCCTCGCTTATTGATGTAAATCAATTACATCTTTGTATACCCCTTAATGGTTATATTGTTGATTTTAGTGGTATTTCCTAAGTACAGGAATTAACAGAGGTTTCTCGGGTGTCGGTTTTTTGTGCCGCAATGGCGTAAATTTTCACCAGAAGTATTGATGGCGTGAAGGCGTTAAAGTGAGGCGGGAGAAGAGGGCAAACTGCAAAGCGTGAGGGAAACGAAAGAGGAAAAGCGTCCCTTCCCGGCAGGGAAGGGACAGATAAGACTTAGTGCGCCGCTTCTGCCTTCGCGTGCTGGCGATGGCGGGTAACAAAGCCCAGCGCGAAGCACATCACGAACACCACAGCGTAAAGGCCGTTGGCGGTAAACAGCGCCGCCTGCGGGCCGTGATTCGCCACAATCGGGCCAGTCACGATAAAGGTCAGCATGGTGCCGACGGTGCCGCAGGTCAGGATAAAGTTAACCAGTTTCGGCGAGGAGACTTTGGTCTGCTGCGAGCCGAGCGTAATGATGGTGGTGTAAATCGCGCTGGAGAAGAAGCCCAGTGCCAGAATGAACCACGCCATATGCTCCGGCTTGCTGGTGATGAAAAAGTACATCAGCACCGTGGCGAGACCTGCCAGCACGGTCAGAATGCGCTGCAAATCAAAGAAGCGCAGCACGAAGCTGAAGACCCACATGCCGACCATGTAAGACATCCAGAAGTTGCTCACCAGCGTGCCGGCGTCGTTCAGGTTCATGCCGAGGCCTTTAGTGGCGTATTCCGGCACCCAGCCGATAAAGCCGAGCTGGCCCAGAATGTAGCAAAGCGCCGCGATGGAGAGGAACAGCACGCCCACGCCCCATTTCTCTTTCACGACCGGCTGGTTTTCCTTCACGGCGTGTTTGCCGAGCACCGGGAAATCACAGCCGAACGTCAGGATGAAAATCGCGACATAAACCAGACCAATGCAGGCGTAGACCCAGTACCACTCGATGCTGCGCGCCAGCAGGAAGGCGGCGACCATCGGGAAGATCATCCCGGCCATGCTGAAGAAGGAGTCGGTAAACAGCAGGCGCGAGCCGCGCTGACGGCCTTCATACATATGGGTAATCAGAAACGTCCCGATCGACATCGTGATCCCGCTCACCAGGCCAAGCACAAACATCGCGGCGGAGAAGAGCGTCAGGCTCTGGCTGAACATCAGCGCCACCACGGCAAGCACCATTAACACGAAGCCAAAGCGCAGCTGGGTTTTCAGCGGCACGATTTCCATCAGCCAGGCGTTTAAAAAGATAGAGATCAAAATCCCGGCGTTCAGGAAAGTGAAGGTGTTACTCATGCTGGATACGGGCAGTTTGAAATATTCTGCGATATTTCCCATCACCATCCCGGTGACGATTACCAACGCGCCAGTAAGGGCGTAGGAAAAAAAGCTGATCCATGTGAGCTTAATACGATTGCTGTTAGTCATGACTGGCCTGTGAATAGAAGTGTAAAGCGCGTTGACGGCGCCGGGAACCCAGGCATTCTAGGTGGTATTGTGATCCAATAAAACATTCATTGATCACATGTCGTGTAAAACGACATGCTTTATATGACGGGGCTCACAGAATTTCACACATCAGATCCGATGAGCGCTTTTTCGCTGCGCGCTGGTTCGTAAATCCAGGTAAATCGCTGGCACGTCATGCAATCGCTATTTAGAATCGACCCACTCGCTTATTTCTGCTTCGTAAGGAATTCTTCATGCTCAAATCCACTCTGGCGGCTGTTGCGGCTGTATTTGCTCTCTCTGCCCTGTCTCCTGCTGCGCTGGCGGCAAAAGGCGACCCGCACGTTCTGCTGACGACCTCTGCGGGAAATATTGAGCTGGAGCTGAACAGCCAGAAAGCGCCGGCGACCGTGAAAAACTTCGTTGATTACGTCAACAGCGGTTTTTATAACAACACGATTTTCCATCGCGTGATCCCGGGCTTTATGGTGCAGGGCGGCGGCTTTACTGCGGATATGCAGCAGAAGCCGACCAACGCGCCGGTGAAAAACGAAGCGGATAACGGCCTGCCAAACGCGCGCGGCACCATCGCGATGGCGCGCACCGCAGAGAAAGACAGCGCCACCAGCCAGTTCTTTATCAACGTGGCGGATAACGCGTTTCTGAACCACGGCCAGCGCGATTTCGGCTACGCCGTTTTCGGTAAAGTCGTGAAGGGCATGGATGTGGCGGACAAAATCGCCCAGGTCCAGACCCACGACGTCGGCCCATACCAGAATGTGCCGTCCAAACCGGTCGTGATCCTCTCCGCGAAAGTCCTGCCGTAATCTTCCTCACGCGGGCTTTGCGGCCCGCGTTGCTTCTCCTTCCGGCAAACCCGCCTGTTGCTGCTTATACTTGTGGCACACGGGGTTACGCTCAGGGAGGCAAAATGCCAAAGAAACTCACCGACAAACAAAAGTCCCGTCTCTGGGACGCGCAAAAGAATCACAATTTTCAGGCCAGCAACCGGCTGGAAGGCATTGAGGTGCCTCTGGTGACTTTGTCCCGCGAAGAAGCGCTGGCGCGCATTGACGAGCTAAGGGGGCATTATGAGCGATAAATTCGGCGACGGGCGCGACCCTTATTTCTGGTCCGGCAGCGATGTGCTGCGCAACCGGCTGAACATTCATGCCGCGAAGGATCTGCAACATGCCGAGCGTGAACTGACCTCGCTGCGCGCGGCGACGCTGGAACTCGGCCCGGTACAGCGCGGGCTGCCGCACCTGTGCGCCATTCACCGCCAGCTTTTCCATGATATCTACGACTGGGCGGGCGAACTGCGTGAAGTGGACATCTATCAGGGTGAAACCCGCTTTGCGCATTTCGAATATCTGGAGACAGAGGGTAACGCGCTGATGCAGGCGCTGGAAGATGAGGACTATCTCATCGGTCTGGAGCCGGAGGCGTTTGTCGCGCGCCTCGCGCACTACTACTGCGAAATCAACGTGCTGCATCCGTTCCGTATCGGTACGGGCCGCGCCCAGCGTATCTTCTTCGAACAGCTGGCGCTGCATGCGGGCTACAGCCTCGACTGGCGCGGCGTGGAGGTTGAGGCGTGGCGCGCCGCCAACCAGGCGGGCGCGATGGGCGATCTGGCGCCGCTTGAGAAAATCTTCGCAAGCGTAGTGAGCGAAGCGCGGGAAAGCGAGTAAACTGGCGCGGTTCTTTTTTCCGGAGCCGCCATGTTACTGCTTATCGACAACTACGATTCTTTCACCTGGAACCTGTTTCAGTATTTCAGCGAGCTGGGCGCGGAGGTGGTGGTCAGGCGCAACGATGAACTGACGTGCGACGATATCGAGGCGCTCGCCCCGGCGCGCCTCGTGATCTCCCCCGGCCCCTGTACGCCGAATGAAGCCGGTATTTCACTGGCGGCGATCCGGCGTTTTGCCGGTCACCTGCCGATCCTCGGCGTTTGCCTCGGGCATCAGGCCATCGGACAGGCCTTCGGCGCGGCCGTTGTGCGCGCGGAAAAGGTCATGCACGGCAAGACCTCAGTGATTTCGCACACCAACAGCGGCGTGTTTGCGGGGCTCAACAACCCGCTGACCGTGACCCGCTATCACTCGCTGATTATCGACCGCGCCACGCTGCCCGCGGAGTTTGAGATAACCGCCTGGACGGACGCGGGCGAGATCATGGGCATTCGTCACCGCCACCTTGCACTTGAAGGCGTGCAGTTCCACCCGGAAAGCATTCTCAGCGAGCAGGGCCATCAGCTACTGGCGAACTTCCTTTCGCGCTGAATTTTTATTGCCTTTTAGTGATTTTTTATTCATATTTTGTGCTTATCTTTTCATGTGCGATGGCACATTTACTGGATGGGCATGAAATGGCAACTGAAAAAACAGCAATTACGCGCGCCACCTTTGATGACGTGATCCTGCCGATTTATGCACCGGCTGAATTTATCCCGGTGAAAGGCAAAGGCAGCCGCGTGTGGGATCAGCAGGGCAAAGAGTATGTCGATTTCGCGGGCGGGATCGCGGTAACCGCGCTCGGCCACTGCCACCCGCGGCTGGTAGAGGCGCTGAAAGCGCAGGGCGAAACGCTCTGGCATACCAGCAACGTCTTTACCAACGAGCCTGCGCTGCGCCTGGGCCAGAAGCTGGTGGACGCCACGTTCGCCGAACGCGTGGTGTTTATGAATTCCGGCACCGAAGCTAACGAAACCGCGTTCAAGCTCGCCCGCCACTACGCCATCACCCGCCACAGCCCGTACAAAACCAAAATCATCGCGTTTTATAACGCCTTTCACGGACGTTCGCTGTTTACCGTCTCCGTGGGCGGCCAGGCGAAATACTCCGACGGTTTCGGCCCGAAACCGGCTGATATCATTCATGTGCCGTTTAACGATCTCGATGCGGTAAAAGCGGTGATGGACGACCACACCTGCGCGGTCGTGGTCGAGCCGGTGCAGGGCGAGGGCGGTGTGACCGCCGCGACGCCGGCCTTCCTGCGCGGCCTGCGCGAGCTGTGTGATAAGCATCAGGCGCTGCTGGTGTTCGATGAAGTGCAGTGCGGCATGGGCCGCAGCGGCAAGCTGTTTGCTTATATGCATTACGGCGTGACGCCGAACATCCTGACCAGCGCCAAAGCGCTCGGCGGCGGCTTCCCGGTTAGCGCGATGCTCACCACTCATGATATCGCCTCGGCGTTTCACGTCGGCTCGCACGGCTCCACTTACGGCGGCAACCCGCTCGCCTGCGCGGTGGCGGGCGAAGCGTTTGATATCATCAACACTCCAGAGGTACTGGGCGGCGTAGCGCATAAACGCGAGCAGTTCGTACAGCATCTGGCGCAGATTGGCGAGCAGTACGGCTTATTCAGCGATATTCGCGGTATGGGCCTGTTGATCGGTGCCGAGCTGACGCCCGCCTTCCACGGACGCGCGCGCGATCTCCTCTACGCCGCGGCGGCGGAAGGGGTGATGGTGCTGAACGCCGGGCCGGACGTGCTGCGTCTTGCGCCGTCGTTGCTGGTGGAGCGCGCGGATATCGACGAAGGCATGGCCCGCTTTGCGCGCGCCGTCGCGCGCGTGGTCAACGGCTAATCATGGTGACTGGCTCAGGCGTCGTCTGAGCCAGATCCCGTGATGCGGGCGCTGACGCCACGCCACGGAAGAGATGGTATGCATGGTGCGCAGGTGATCGAGAATGCGCAGCAGATGATGTTCCATCACGCCCGGTGCCCCTTCCGGTAAGACATCTTCGCCCTCCAGGACCGCCTCGTTTTGCGTATCGCCCGGCGCGTCATGCTCAAGCCGCTGCTGGCAGCGCTGTAGCGCAATTTCACACGCCTGTAAGTAGCGCGCTGCGGTTTCTGGCGGCAGCGCGGTTTGCTCGCGCGCCATCGTCGTTATCGCGTTGATGTGCTCGACAATAAACTGGCTGTGCGTCACCCACAGGCGCATATCCTCCAGATAACGGCTATTAAAGCCGGGCTCCTGCATGGCCTGATTAAGCGAGTTATAAAGCGCGTTATGCGCCTGGTTGACCTGCATACGCTGCCACGCGAGCGGGCCGGGTTGCGGGTCGCCGCTCAGGATCAGGCGCAGCGCCTCCTGGTCTGCCTCCAGCGCGTCATGCGCATTCTGGCGCAGCAGGCCGCTTTGCCACTGGGGCCAGAGCCAGACCATGCCGCCGAACGCGATAAGACAGCCGGACAGGGTGTCTATCAGGCGCGCCACGATATACTGCTCGCCGTTGAGCGTCAGGATTTGCAGCGAATAAACCGCCGTGACGGTAAAGCCAATCATCGCCCAGCCGTAGTGCCGCCGGATTATCAGATAACTGATTAACGTCACCAGCAGCATACCGAGCAGGGTATAGCCCTGCGGCACTTTCAGGTGCAGCGTGATGCCCGCGATAATCAGCCCCGCCAGCGTGCCGCCCGCCCGGTGCAGGATACGCACGCGCGTCGCGCCATAGCCGTTTTGGGTGACGAACAGTACCGTCATCAGGATCCAGTACGGCTTCGGCAACTGGAACGCGCTCCCTAACAACCCCGCCGCCGCCAGCATCACGCCCAGACGCGCGGCGGTGCGCAGCGCGGCGGATTTCAGCGACAAATAGCTTTTCAGCGCCCGCAGCAGCGGCAGGCGGCGCTTACCGCTGTCCATCAGGTCACGGGCGTAGAGCGGGCGCTGGGTGCGCAGCACGCGTGCAATACGGCTAAAATGGTATTCGCAAAACTGGCCAACCGGGTTATCCGGGTGCTGGCGGGCGATTTTCGCCAGCGCCTCGATCTGCTTATCCATTGAGAAGCGGTGCGAATAGCGGTGGTAAAGAATATCGTCAGAGAGCGTGCGCAGGCGCGTGGCGACGGTCTGCGCCGTCCAGCGCAACACCGCTTCGGCGTGGCTGCGCTCCACCAGTTTTTGCACTTCGCCGGGCTGATGCAGCGACACCGAGATGTGCTCCTGGAGATCCAGCGCCACCTGAAACGTGCGCAGCAGGCGCTTGTAACCGTTCTGCTTAGTGGCGGAGAGCATCTGCAACTGCTGATAGCACTGGCTTATCTGATCCACCACTTTTTGCTGATGCACCAGCAGCGGCGGCAGCGCCTGTTCCGGCTCGGTGTGGCGCGTCAGCAGGCTGTATTTGGCTTCGCAGTAGTCGGCGAGGCTTTTATAAATCATGCTTAACGATTCACGCAGCGGCTGCTCGCGCCACAGCCAGAACCAGAAACCGTTAAACGCGCCATACCAGAGCGTGCCGAGCACATAGAGCAGCATAGGCTGCCAGATGGGCATATTGCCGGCGAGGCTTAACGTAAAGATCGCCGCGATGAGCGAGGCGGGCAACAGACGCGCATGCAGCGGGCTGATTTCCGCCGTCACGCCAAGCAGCAGCGCCAGCATCAGCAGAATGAGCGGCAGCGGCACAGACTGCAGCAGCAACAGCTGCACCGCCAGGCTGCTCAGCGCAAACAGCGATGCGCCGATGATCAAGCGTTTAAAAAAGCGTTTGTGCGGGGTATCGAGACCGGCAATGTTGCAGCAGGCGGGAACGAGTGAAAACAGTAACCCTTGTTGAAGATGGCCCAGCATCAACCCGACCGCCACCGGCAGGCTTAAGATGAGCGTTTGCCGTAAAGCGTAATTAATTTCAGGGTGATAGATAAGACGACGCCACATAGGGGAGAAGTATAGATACAAAAACGGCGTGTTACCGAAGCGACACGCCGTTTTTTGATTTTTTAGCGGGTTCCGTAAACCACGATGGTTTTCCCGTGGGCGGAGATCAGGTTTTGATCTTCGAGCATTTTCAGAATGCGGCCAACGGTTTCGCGGGAGCAGCCGACGATCTGGCCGATTTCCTGACGCGTGATTTTGATCTGCATCCCGTCAGGATGGGTCATCGCGTCCGGCTGTTTCGCCAGGTTCAGAAGGGTCTGCGCGATGCGGCCAGTCACGTCGAGGAAGGCGAGGTTGCCCACTTTCTCAGAGGTAACTTGCAGGCGGCGAGCCATCTGCGAGGAAAGACGCATCAGAATATCCGGGTTAACCTGGATCAGCTGACGGAATTTTTTGTAGGAGATTTCAGCCACTTCACAGGCAGTTTTAGCGCGAACCCAGGCGCTGCGCTCCTGACCTTCCTCGAACAAACCCAGTTCGCCGATGAAGTCACCCTGATTCAGGTACGAGAGGATCATCTCCTTGCCCTCTTCATCTTTGATCAGCACTGCCACTGAGCCTTTAACGATGTAATACAGCGTCTCCGCTTTTTCACCCTGGTGAATCAGCGTGCTCTTAGATGGATACTTATGAATGTGGCAATGTGACAAGAACCATTCAAGAGTCGGGTCTGTTTGCGGTTTGCCAAGCACCATGCGCGGTTATCCTCTGTTTTAAACTGGCTCCAAAGACAGGGCGCGTAACCCCTGTCTGGCTTTGCATTCATCATCTTCCCGAGTCCTGGGAAGTTGGCTGTCCGTGGACGTCGCAGCCGATAAATTATCTTCTCCTCTGCATACATGCGTAACATCAATGTATCGCCGCTGCATCCAGACTGTTTTAGCATAGCTTTTCTCAGGTGTCTCCTGTTGTCTCGTTTCAGCTTGACGCAGGTCGCCCTTCCATTGCCTCTGACGTCGCGCGCGCGTAATCTGTCAGAAAAATGAATAGCCTGGAGTGATTAACATGCATGCACGAGTGAAATGGGTGGAAGGGTTAACCTTCCTGGGCGAGTCCGCCTCCGGGCATCAGATCCTGATGGACGGCAACTCTGGCGACAAAGCGCCGAGCCCGATGGAAATGGTTTTGATGGCCGCAGGTGGCTGCAGCGCGATTGATGTTGTCTCTATTCTGCAAAAAGGCCGTCACGACGTGACCGACTGCGAAGTGAAGCTGACGTCAGAGCGTCGCGAAGAAGCGCCGCGTCTGTTTACGCATATCAATCTGCATTTTGTGGTGACAGGCAAAGCCCTGAAAGACGCGGCAGTGTCGCGCGCGGTGGATCTGTCGGCAGAGAAGTATTGCTCAGTGGCGCTGATGCTCGGTAAAGGGGTCAACATCACCCATTCGTATGAAGTGATTGAAGCGTCATGAGATGACGGACGGCCCGGCAGGCGCAGCGCCACCGGGCATCGCCGTCACGCTATCTGTTTTCCTTCCATCAGCCGCTGCACCAGCGGCAGCATAATAAGTTCCATCGCGAGCCCCATCTTCCCGCCCGGCACCACCAGCGTATTGATATGTGAGATAAACGAGCCCTGCAGCATCGCCAAAAGCCACGGATAATCGATGTTATCCAGATTGCGGAAGTGAATGACCACGAAGCTTTCATCAAGCGACGGAATGCCTTTCGCGGCGAACGGATTGGAGGTGTCCACCGTCGGCACGCGCTGGAAGTTAATATGGGTGCGTGAGAACTGCGGCGTGATGTAGTTAATGTAATCTTCCATCGAGCGCACCACGGAATCCATCACCGCCTCGCGCGAGTGGCCGCGCTCGCTGGTATCGCGGATGAGCTTCTGTATCCACTCCAGGTTGACGATAGGCACCACGCCTACGAGTAAATCGACATGCTTCGCCACGTCATGCTGCGGCGTCACCACGCCACCGTGCAGCCCTTCGTAAAACAGCACGTCTGTCGGCTCCGGCAGCGGCTGCCACGGCGTAAACGTGCCGGGCACCTGGTTCCACGGCACCGCTTCGTCATAGGTGTGCAGATATTTACGCGACTGTCCTTTGCCGGTCAGCCCGTACTCCACAAAGGTTTGCTCCAGCAGGCCGAAATCGTTCGCCTCCGGGCCGAAGTAACTGATATGGCGGCCAAGATCGCGCGCTTTACGAATAGCCATGTCCATTTCCGGGCGCGTGTAGCGGTGAAAGCTGTCGCCTTCCACTTCGGCGGCACGGAGATTCAGCTGGGCGAAAATTTTACGAAACGCGAGGCTGGTGGTGGTGGTTCCCGCGCCGCTGGAGCCTGTGACGGCGATAACCGGATGTTTGGCAGACATAGCGAGACAACTCCCTGAAGCGGCGGGGCAAGGCTCCGCCTGGCAACGTTAACCGCGAAACTGCGAACGCGGCATGATATTGACCGTTTCGTGCAGCTCAGACCACACCAGAACGGCTTCGCCACTTTGCAACTGACGCCGCACGTCGGCGACCTTTTGCTCAAGCGAGCGTTCATGTTCACCATAATCGGTGCCTTCGCGCAAGACGAAGGCTTCAATCAGGCGCTCCAGGGTGTCGGGCGCGATCTCTTGCCAGGGAATAATCATTTATCGGTCCAGATACGGGGTTAACCAGTCAGGAATGCGCTGTTCCAGCCACATTTTGGGCTGACGCAGCGTGCCGCCGACAAAGCCCACGTGACCGCCATGCTCTGTCAGTTGATATTCAATATTAGCAGGCAGCGTGGTGGTGTCGGGGATCACGTGATGATCCATAAACGGGTCGTCTTTGGCGTGGATAATCAGCGTCGGCCGGGTGATGCTGGCGAGACGCGGCATCGCGCTGCACTGGCGATAGTAATCGACGGCATCGCTAAAGCCGTGAATTTTCGACGTAATCAAATCATCGAAATCGCGGATGCGGCGCAGGCGCTTAAGCTGGGCGAGTTCAATCGGCAGCGTGCCGGGCCAGGCCTTCAGCTTGCGGGTGGCGTTGGCTTTCAGCAGGTTCAGCAGATAGAACTGATAAAAGCGTGAAAAGCCTTTTTCCATATGGTTGCAGCAGTGTTCGAGCATAAACGGCGCGGACACAATCACGCCTGCCGTCAGCGGGAAGCTGGCGTCAATCTCCGCCATCAGGCAGCCGAGCATATTGCCGCCGAGCGAATAGCCCACCGCCGCTGTCGGCACGGTGCCGTAGCGCTCATCCAGCCAGCGCAGGAAAAAGGTGCCGTCTTCGGTTTCGCCCGAATGATAGATGCGCCCCAGTTTGTTTGGCACGCCGCTACAGCCGCGAAAGTGCATCACCACGCCGAGCCAGCCACGCGCTTTCGCCGCATGGATAAGGCCGTGGGCGTAAGGACTGTGCAGGCTGCCTTCCAGACCGTGAAACACCACCAGACGCGGTTTATGACGCGCCTGGTCTGGGTTTTCGCTAAACGCCAGGTCAACAAAATCGCCGTCCGGCAGATCCAGACGCTGCCAGTGCGGCTCAAACTGCAAACGGCGGCGCAGCACGCGCGGCAGCATGGTTTGCAGATGTGGATTGCTGACTCCCGGCATTGGCTGAAAGTGTGAGGAATCGGTGTTCAGTGCAGGAAGTTCTGCGGGAGTAATGTCGGCCATAGCTGATGTCTTTTATTAGTTCGCTAATTACTATACCGGTTGTGATTCATTTTGTTGATGCTTTGGTGCGGATCATTCGGCCAGTAAATTGCGCGAGAACAGGTGAATATCGGCATCCGGCTTGCGTCGCCAGAGCCTGGCCTTACGCGCGCCGGTGGCGACGCTCTCGCCGGTCTCTTCAAACATGCCGGACGCCTCAAAGCGCCGGATCAGGCTTTTACGCTGGATGGGCTGGCCGAGAATAATCTCCGTCGCCTCCTGAAGCTGGCTCAGCGTAAAACACTCCGGCAGACAGTAGACCGGCAGGAGCGAATACATCGTTTTCTGGCGCAGGCGGCGCAGCGCGGCCTCGATAATCGTCTGGTGATCGAACGCCAGCTCGATAGCGTCAAGCTCCGCCACCGGCACCCACTGCGCATCGCTGACGGAGGCGATATGCGGCTGGCAGTCGACCCAGGCGATAAGCGCAAACCAGGCGGCGGTGAGGCTCCAGCCGCGCGGATCGCGATCCGGGCCGGAAAACGTCTCCAGTTGCTCAAGCCAGGACGGGCGCACGCCGGTTTTTTCGGTCAGCTTACGCAGCGCCGTCGCGTGGGTGGAATCATCTTTCTGCATATCGATAAACCCGCCGGGCAGCGCCCAGCGGCCCTGCTGCGGCTGACGGGCGCGCTGTACCAGCAGCACGCAGAGCGCCTGATCGTGCAGGGTGAACAGCACGCTGTCGACGGTCACCAGCGGGGAAGGGAACCGCGCAGGGTCATAAGTTTCCAGATATTCCGCTTCAGTGGTCATGCGCCGCTCCGTTTAATTGTCTCAGAGACAAGTTTAACAGCCCTGAACGCCGGGACAAAGCAAACCTGTAATGTTTTAATTTTCAGTGACATGCTATTTTTTAGCCAGTGCGGCGAAAATTTCGCTTGCTTATTAGTGTCTCTTGGACAATATTAAATGTGTCGCAAGGACATAAACTAATTAACCGGGGGGCGAAAATGATGCAGCCGCAACTGATGGTAGACGGACAAGAGATTGCAACACAGACCGGGCGTTTTCCTGACGGCGCCGTGTGGGCGAAAGTGACCGGCGCACTGCCGCGCGTCGCCTCGCTGATGCGCATTCGCGCCGCCGCCATGAAAACGATGGACGATTTCATGCTGCTGGCGCAGCTCACCGACGCGGTGCGCCAGCACTGTGACGTGCGCTTTAGCCATCTGGAACTACCGTGGCTGCCGTATGCCCGCCAGGACAGGCACATGCAGCCGGGTGACAGCTTCGCGCTGAAAGTCTTCGCCCGCCAACTGAACACCCTCGGTTTCGACAAAGTGATCGTACTCGACCCGCACAGCGAAGCCGCCGCCGCCGCGATTGAAAATCTGGTGGCTATCCCGCAGGAGCGTTGCCTGTTACAAAGCAAGACGCTGGAGCGTGCCCTGAAGGCTGGCGAGTTAATGCTGGTGGCACCCGATGCCGGGGCGCTTAAAAAAATCCATGCCGTCGCGCAGGCGGCGGGCGTTCATGAATTTGCCATTCTGACCAAACAGCGCAACGTCGCGACCGGCGAGCTGACCGGTTTTCGCCTGGTGGACGGTGACGTGAAAGGCAAAGCGGTGCTGATTGTGGACGATCTCTGCGATGCGGGCGGCACGTTTATCGGCTCAGCCCAGGTGCTGCGTGACGCCGGGGCAAGCAGCGTCAGTCTCTATGTCACCCACGGCGTGTTTTCTAAAGGCGTCGAAAACCTGCTGAATAACGGCATTGATAAGCTGTATACGACCACCTCCTTCGCGCCCGCTGAACTGGCGCAGGAACGGGTAGAAATGATTGATATCAATACAATTTATAACGCGTAAGGAGAAGGGCGATGAACATGAATCCGATTCTGGCTATTGATGGCTACAAAGTGTCGCACCGCGAGCAGTATCCGGCAGGCACCACTAAAGTCTATTCCAACTTTACGCCGCGCAGCGACCGCCATTTCCACTCTCCTGTCGCGGACGGCAAACTGGTGTTCTTCGGCCTGCAGGGATTCCTGCAATGGTTCCTGGTCGATCTGTTTAACGAGCAGTTCTTCGCGCGCCCTGAGGCGGAAGTGGTAGATGAGTATCAGGCGGTGATGGACAGCTATATCGGCAAGGGCGCTGTCAGCGCGGACCACATTCGTGCGCTGCATCAGCTCGGTTATCTGCCGCTGCATATCAAAGCGCTGGATGAAGGCAGCAAAGTGGCGATGAAAGTGCCGGTGCTGACCATTACCAATACCCTTCCGGAATTCTTCTGGCTGGTGAACTACCTGGAAACCGTGCTATCGGCGGAGCTGTGGAAATCCTCCACTAACGCCACTATCGCGCACCACTACCGGACTATCTGCGAGCGCTGGGCAGAGAAAACTTGCTCTGACGTAAGCCACCTCGATTTTCAGTGCCACGATTTCTCGTTTCGCGGCATGTCCGGCCTTCAGGATACCGCGCAGGCGGGCTGCGGCCACCTGCTGAGCTTTAAAGGCACCGATAATATTCCGTCGATGCTCTACGCCCGCGATTACTACACCCAGGGCCAGGAGTGCTTTATTGCTGCGTCCATCCCGGCGACCGAGCACAGCGTGATGTGCATGGGTGAAAAAGAGAGCGAAATCGAGACGTTCCGCCGCCTGATTTGCGATCTCTACCCGAACGGCTTTGTCTCGATTGTCTCGGACACCTGGGATTACTGGCGCGTTATCACGGAATATACCCGTGAGCTGAAAACGCAGATTATGGCGCGTGAAGGCCGCGTGGTGTTCCGCCCGGACAGCGGCGACCCGGTGGATATCCTCTGCGGCACCGGTGCCGATGACGACACGCGCGCCGATCGCACGCCGGAAGAGAAAGGCTCTGTAGAAGTGCTGTGGGAAATTTTCGGCGGCACCGTGAATGACAAAGGCTTCAAAGTGCTCGACCCGCATGTGGGGCTGATTTACGGCGATTCCATTACGCTTGAGCGCGCCGAAGAGATCCTGCGCCGCCTTGCGGCGAAAGGCTTCGCCAGCTCTAATGTGGTGTTCGGCGTCGGTTCGTTTACCTATCAGTACAACACCCGCGATACCTTCGGGTTTGCGATGAAAGCGACATACGGCGAAGTGAACGGCGTGGGCCGCATGATTTTCAAAGAGCCGAAAACCGACAGCGGACTGAAACGCTCAGCGCGCGGGCTGCTGCGCGTCGAGCGTGACGACAACGGCGACTATCAGCTGTTTGACGAACAGACGCTGGAACAGGAACAGCAGGGTGAACTGAAAACCCGTTTCCTGGATGGCAAACTTCACGGCGTGGAGCATCTGGAAACCCTGCGCCAGCGCCTGGCGGCGCAGCGTTAATTTCGCCTGCCGGGCGTTCGCGCCCGTGTGGTATCCCTTCTGACGGCGCCTGCGTGTGCAGGCGCACATTCATTAAATTACACGTAACCGTCGGTTTTCAGCATTTTGTCGAGCGTGCTCATTTCAATAGCGAGTTCGGTCTTATCGTTTTCTAACAGGCGGGCATGATGCTGGCTGAAGGCGGAATGCAGCGTTTTCAGCATGGCGGCGCTGCGGGCGTTAATTTCAGCGGCGCCGCTATTCTCCACTTGCTGCTCCACAAGACGATGGCTTTTCAGCGTAATCTCTCTTACCGCAGGCAAATAGCGCTGCAGGAATTTGGTTCCCGGCTCCACATCCTTAGGATCGGTTTCAATACAGTGCATGATCAGATGCGTGTAATTGATGATGCCGTCAATTTCCGTCTGCAGCTCCGGTGCCAGTCCTTGTAAAGAGACCAGATAATTGATCTCACGTTGAGGGTCGAACTCGGCAGACGACTTCTGCACTGCCTGAGGTTGCCCGACGGCGGGCGAGGCCGTTTTCCCGAGGCGTTTATTTTTTAAGGTGGCGATGCGCTGGCGAAGGGCATTGTAAATCGGCGTCCAGCCCATCCCGATGGCGACAAGGGCGACGACGAAAATCAGATACCCTGGCGATAATGACTGCGTGTCAAAAGCCTCGAAGTAAGCCTGACAGGCTATCCCACCAAGGACGAGATACCAGATATAGACTTTTTGAAAGGGCTTCAGGTTGCGCAGGAGATAGGTCACCAGCGCCACGCTGCCTGCCCAGAAGGCGAAGCCGGCATTCGCCCCCGGCCAGAAAAGCCCCGCAAGCACACCGACGGTAAACGCCACGCGATCGTAAAACAGCGTGCGGGCAAGCAGGATAAACCCCATCCAGCACGAAACAGAAAGCGCGCTCCTGAAGGCATCGGAGGTGTCATGCGTTCTTGCTACGGCATCCGCCAGCTGTGTTGTCACGAAGCTTGAAGAAAATAGCAGAATAAACAGCTGGATAACGACACGCTTCCAGCGTTTGTTATAAAACGCGTCTAAAAAAGTAGCCATGCTTTTTCTCATCACATACGGGACGCGGCGACATCCGCGTCCGGCGGGAAAGATTTATGCCTGATGCGCGGTGCTGCGGGCGATATTTGACAGGCGCGTGCGCAGTTCGTCTTCCATCACAGAGAGCTCTTTTTCAACGCTCTGACGGCTTGCGCGGGCATTACTGGCGATAGCGACAGACTCTTCAAGGGTCGTTAACAGACGAGTATGGACATCGCGTAGCGTGTCGATATCCACGACAGAGCGTTCCACTTCGCGAGCCGTTTCTATTGTGCCGGTCTGAAGTAACTCTGCGTTGCGGCGCAGCATGTCATTGGTGGTATCTGCGACATCTTTCTGTAGTTTTGTCGCCTGCCGCTGGGTATTCAGCGATAGCGCCAGCACCAGTTGGGTTTTCCACACCGGGATGGTGGTAAGCAGGCTGCTCTGGATTTTCTCCGCCAGCGACTGGCTGTTGCTCTGCATCAGGCGAATCTGTGGCGCGGTCTGGACGGCAATCGTGCGGGAGAGCATCAGATCATGAAGACGCCGTTCAAAGCGCTGAATATTGGCGGCCAGGTCGCGCGCGGTCTGCATCTGCAGCGCATCACCAGACGCGCCTTGCTCCGCAAGCGGCAAATCGGTGTTTTGCAACTGAGCGATTTTTAGCTTGCCGGCGATAATATGCAGATTGATTTGCTGGTAATAGTCGCGATTGCGAATAAAGAGCTGCTCAAGCGTGGAAATATTACGCAGTAAATCGACCATCGCGTCTTCGAGCTTACCGGAGATGTTTTCCACCTGACGGGCCAGCGTTTGATAGGTTAATAGCGTGCGCTCAAGGCGATTAAACAGCTTGCCGACCAGGGGCACAGAAGCCAAAAAGCCCGGTTTTTCGCTGAAAGCGGTTAAATCGACCTCTTTAACCTTACTCAGCAAATCGGTCAGCTGTTCGCCCACGACGCCAGCATCCTTCGCCTGCACCTGCTCAAGCAGGGCATCGGAAAACCGGGAGATCTCACCCATGGTTTTCGCACCCCATGAAAGCGACATCACGGGATCGGTAATGTCTATCTGGTTGACGAGCTTTTCGACTTCCTGCTGTTGTTCAGGGGTTAATACTTCCCCTGCAGGTAAAATATCTTGCATCGCCGCCGGCAGGGGCGACAGGTCAGTGACCGGGGTCGTATCTGTCATTAACGGTTTCCTTTTTATCGTCGCCACGGCGGCGGCAGTATTACCCCGACGCCTGGCAGGCAGGGGAGAGTCATCAGACAGAGCGACAGTTTTTATCGACGGGCTAAGGGATAACCGCGCTGCATAATACGCGTTGCCTGTGTGCAGAATGCCTGGAGAGTAAGCAAAGATGATCTTTGTTTCAACGGTTTTGAAAGGGTATTAATTGCCATATGCAATTGGCATATTTCTGAATGTGCGTCTCAGGGCGGTATAACGCGTAATCACAGATGGCCCGCTGCGCCGGGTTTACAGGTTTTGTCTGCGCCCGACGCAGCCTTTGCCACTTGGCAGGCGGGCTGCCAGCGTGGGACGTTATGGCTGATTTAACATCTGCTCCAGCGATTCCTGCGCGTCAAGCCAGGCCATTTCGCACTCTTCCAGCGCGGCTTTGGTCTTCGCCTGCGTTTGCAGACACTCATTCATCTCCGCTTTGCGAGCCGGATCGTAAATGGCGCTGTCGGCGAGCTTCTCTTCGACGCTTGCAAGCGTGGCGTTGAGCTTTTCCATCTCTTTTTCCAGACGCGTTATCTCTTTACGCAGCGGCTGCGTCTGGGTGCGCAGTTCCGCCTCGCGGCGCTTCTGATCTTTACGCGCCTGCGCGCTGTTGCCGTTTTCTTTCTCGCGGCTGGCGTCGTCGCTCTGGCTCTCCTGCTTCTGCACGTCGCTGAGCCATTGCTGGTAATCGTCCAGATCGCCGTCGAACGGTTCGACTTTGCCGTCGTGCACCAGATAGAGATCGTCGGTGGTGGAGCGGATCAGGTGGCGGTCGTGCGAGACCACGACCAGCGCGCCTTCGAATTCTATCAGCGCGTCGGTCAGCGCCTGGCGCATGTCGAGATCCAGGTGGTTGGTCGGTTCATCGAGCAGCAATAGATTAGGGCGCTGCCAGACGATCAGCGCCAGCACCAGACGCGCTTTCTCGCCGCCGGAGAACCGCTCGGTAACTTCCGTGACTTTATCGCCCTGGAAGCCGAAGCCGCCGAGATAGTCGCGCAGCTGCTGTTCGGTTTCACGCGGGGCGATGCGCGCCAGATGCTGCAACGGCGATTCGTCGGCGCGTAAAAACTCCAGTTGATGCTGCGCGAAGTAACCAAGCTTGATGCCTTTGGCAAGCCCAATGTCACCGCTGACTGGCGCAAGTTCGCCCGCCAGTAGTTTGATGAGCGTCGATTTGCCTGCGCCGTTGCGCCCCAGCAGACCGATGCGCGAGCCAGGCACCAGGTTGAGCTTGATGGAGTTAAGAATGATGCGCTCGCCATAACCGGCGCTGACCTTTTCCATTTTCAGAAGGGGATTAGGCAGGCTCTCCGGCGCGCGGAAGCTGAAGTGGAATGGGTTATCCACGTGGGCAGGCGCAATCAGCTCCATGCGCTCCAGCATTTTAATGCGGCTCTGCGCCTGCTTCGCCTTAGACGCTTTCGCTTTAAAGCGGTCGATAAAGCTTTGCAGATGCGCGACCCGCTGCTGCTGGCTTTCATACGTTGCCTGCTGCTGGGCAAGACGCGTGGCGCGCTGGCGCTCGAACGAGCTGTAGTTGCCGGTGTACTCGAACATATTTTGCTGTTCGATATGAATGATTTTGTCCACCACCGGATCCAGGAAATCACGGTCGTGCGAGATGAGAATCAGCGTGCCGTTATAGCTTTTCAGCCATTTCTCCAGCCAGATGACGGCGTCGAGATCGAGGTGGTTGGTCGGTTCGTCAAGCAGCAGCAGATCGGAGCGGCAAATCAGCGCCTGCGCGAGGTTAAGACGCATGCGCCAGCCGCCGGAGAAATCGCTCACCGGGCGCGTCAGCTGTTCATTGCTGAATCCCAGCCCGTGCAGAAGACTCGCGGCGCGCGAGCGAATGGTCCAGGCGTCGATGGCGTCCAGCTTGCCGTGGGCCGCGGCGATGGCGTGACCGTCGTTGCGCTCGGTGGCGTCGTTCAGTTCACGCTCAAAAGCGCGATATTCGCGGTCGCCGTCAATCACATACTCCATCGCGGGCTGCGCGAGCGCGGGCGTTTCCTGATTTACCCAGGCGAGCTGCCAGGTGCCGGGAAAGGTAAAACTCCCGCCGTCGGCGCTTATCTCGTTTTTCAGAAGCGACAGGAGCGTGGATTTGCCACAGCCGTTTTTGCCGACCAGGCCCACTTTCTGGCCCGGATTGATCGTGGCGGTGGCGTTGTCCAGCAGCACGCGGGTGCCGCGACGAATTTGTAACGAGGAGAAAACAATCATAAGGCGCCGTAGATTCAGACTATGTTAAATTGTCATTATATTCATGTAACGTGATGCTTTGGGCACCGCGTGGGGCCGCCATGGTAGCCCAAAATAGTAACAATGACGACGCCCTGGAGGGGAATGATGTCACAGACAGCGAAAGTTTTGCTGCTGTATGCCCATCCGGAATCTCAGGACTCGGTGGCCAACCGGGTTTTGCTTAAGCCGGCTCTGCAATTACCTAATGTCACGGTGCATGACCTCTATGCCCACTATCCCGATTTCTTTATTGATATCAGCCATGAGCAGGCATTGCTGCGCGATCACGATGTGATTGTTTTTCAGTTCCCGCTTTATACCTATAGCTGTCCGGCGCTGCTAAAAGAGTGGTTCGACCGCGTGTTAAGCCGCGGTTTCGCGAGCGGCGTGGGCGGCAATCAGCTTGCCGGCAAATACTGGCGCTGCGTCATTACGACCGGCGAGCCGGAGACGGCCTATCGCCCGGACGGGTTTAACCGCTACGCCCTGAGCGACATCCTGCGGCCTTTCGAGCTGACCGCCGCCATGTGCCGTATGCACTGGATGACACCGCTGATTATTTACTGGGCGCGGCGTCAGTCGCTTTCCGAACTGGCGTCTCATGGCCGCGCGTATGAACGCTGGCTGGCGGACCCGTTAACGCCGGGAGGCTTTTGATGGAAGGTTCGGATCTGCTGCTGGCAGGCATTCTGTTTCTTTTCGCCGCGGTGGTGGCGGTGCCGATCGCGGCGCGCCTGGGCATCGGCGCGGTGCTCGGCTACTTGCTGGCGGGAATTGCCATCGGCCCGTGGGGGCTTGGCTTTATCAGCGACGTCGACGAGATCCTGCACTTTTCAGAACTCGGCGTTGTGTTTCTGATGTTCCTGATAGGGCTTGAGCTGAACCCGTCAAAACTCTGGAAACTGCGGCGCTCTATTTTCGGCATTGGTGCAGCCCAGGTGTTGTTAAGCGCCGTGGTGCTGGCGGGGCTACTGATGCTCACTGATTTCGCGTGGCAGGCAGCCGTGGTGGGCGGTATCGGCCTTGCGATGTCGTCTACTGCGATGGCGTTGCAGCTGATGCGCGATAAAGGCATGAACCGCACCGAAGGCGGCCAGCTAGGATTCTCCGTGCTGCTGTTTCAGGATCTCGCGGTGATTCCGGCGCTGGCGATGGTGCCTCTGCTGGCGGGCAACGGTGATGAACACCCGGACTGGCTGAAAATCGGCATGAAAGTGCTCGCGTTTGCCGTCATGCTGGTGGGCGGGCGTTATCTGCTGCGCCCGGTGTTTCGGTTTATTGCCGGTTCCGGCGTGCGCGAGGTGTTTACCGCCGCCGCGCTGCTGCTGGTGCTGGGCTCCGCGCTGTTTATGGATTTGCTTGGGCTTTCCATGGCGCTCGGCACGTTTATCGCGGGCATTCTGCTGGCCGAGAGCGAATATCGCCACGAACTGGAAATCGCCATCGAGCCGTTCAAAGGCCTGCTGCTGGGGCTGTTTTTTATCTCCGTCGGCATGGCGCTGAACCTGGGCGTTCTCTATACCCATATTCTGTGGGTCGTGATGAGCGTGGTGGTGCTGGTGAGCGTCAAAATGGCGGTGCTGTATGGTCTCGGGCGTTTTCAGGGGCTACGGCGCACCGAGCGGCTGCCGTTCGCGGGCGTGCTGAGCCAGGGCGGGGAGTTCGCGTTTGTGCTCTTCTCCAGCGCCTCGTCGCAGAAGCTTTTCCACAATGACCAGATGGCGCTGCTGCTGGTGACGGTAACGCTCTCGATGATGACCACGCCGCTTGTGATGAAAGGCATCGACCGGCTGCTGGCGCGCCACTTTAACGCACCGGATGAAGATGCCGAAATGCCCTACGTGGAAGATGATAAGCCGCAGGTGATTATCGTCGGCTTCGGGCGTTTCGGGCAGGTGATTGGCCGCCTGCTGATGGCCAACAAAATGCGTATTACGGTGCTGGAGCGCGATATCAGCGCGGTCAACCTGATGCGAAAATATGGCTATAAGGTTTACTATGGCGACGCCACCGAGCTTGAGCTGTTGCGCGCCGCCGGGGCCGAATCGGCGCAGTCTATCGTCGTTACCTGTAACGATCCGGAAGATACGATGCGCATCGTGCATCTCTGCCAGCAGCACTTTCCGCAGATGGAGATCCTGGCGCGGGCGCGCGGGCGCGTTGAGGCGCACGAGCTTTTGCAGGCCGGCGTGAAGCAGTTTTCGCGCGAGACGTTCTCCAGCGCGCTGGAGCTTGGGCGTAAAACTCTGATTTCGCTAGGCATGCATCCACATCAGGCGCAGCGCGCGCAGCTCCATTTCCGCCGTCTTGATATGCGCATGCTGCGCGAACTGATGCCGGTACATACCGATAACGCGCAAATTTCCCGTGTCCGCGAGGCGCGTCGCGAGCTGGAGGAGATTTTCCACCGTGAGATGCAGCAGGAACGACGCCAGCTCGACGGCTGGGACGAATTTGAATAGAAGGTGAACCTATGGCTGTGCGTAAACGTTTTATTGCCGGGGCCGTCTGCCCGAAATGCCAGGCGCAGGATTCTCTCGCCATGTGGCGTGAAAATCAGGTCGATATTGTCGAGTGCGTAAAGTGCGGGCATCAGATGCGCGAGGCGGACAAAGAAGTTCGCGAGAAGGTTCGCAAAGATGAGCAAGTCATAGGGATTTTTCATCCCGACTAGCGAGATGCCCCAGGTTTCTTTAAGCTAAAGGGTACACAGGCGTCGATTTGGGCTACAATCGGCGCCAGTCTTTTTTCCTCACTCAGGAGATATCATGAAAGTAGCAAAAGACCTGGTGGTCAGCCTGGCCTATCAGGTACGTACAGAAGACGGTGTATTGGTTGATGAGTCTCCGGTGAGTGCGCCGCTGGACTACCTGCATGGTCACGGCTCCCTGATTTCCGGCCTGGAAGCAGCGCTGGAAGGCCATGACGTTGGCGATAAATTCGATGTGAACGTAGGCGCTAACGACGCTTACGGCCAGTACGATGAAAATCTGGTACAGCGCGTACCGAAAGACGTCTTCATGGGCGTTGACGAGCTGCAGGTTGGCATGCGTTTCCTGGCGGAAACCGATCAGGGCCCGGTACCGGTAGAAATTACCGAAGTGGGCGACGACCACGTTGTGGTTGACGGCAACCACATGCTGGCGGGCCAGAATCTGAACTTCAACGTGGAAGTCGTTGCTATCCGCGAAGCGACCGAAGAAGAACTGGCTCACGGCCACGTTCACGGCGCGAACGGCCATCATCATGACCACGATCACGACCATGACGGTTGCTGCGGCGGTCACGGCCATAGCCACGACCACGAGCACGGTAAAGGCGGTTGCGGTAACGGCGGCTGCGGTTGCCACTAAGCCTGATAAAAAAGGGGCGCTCCGGCGCCCCTTTTTACTGCCCGCGATTTACCCGTCAGTAATGCGGCGGCGGTGTTTCTTCCGCCTGCGATGCGATCATTGACGGCTGCGAGGCTTTGATTTTCTCCACCATAATTTTGAGCTGTTCGCGCATCTTCGCGAGCTCCAGCTCATGCTTTGTGATGGCGGCGTTTAAGTCTTCAATAGTGGTTTCCTGAAACGCCAGCCGGCTCTCCAGTTCAGCGATACGGTGTTCAGTCGATTCGTTGTGCATGATGTTTCCCCCTTTGCGTCGCGATTCTACGCAACTTTTCCGGATTCTGCCGGGTTGCTTCAACAGAAAGAAACTTATTTAAACAAATTAAGTCTGAAATAACGCCCGAAACGGAAAAGTGGTTATGTTGATTTCCGCTGCGACGTTTTATAGTACGACTTTCGTTTTTAAGATAACCCTGGGGTGAGAGGCCCCAACCCTGGAGATAATGGATGAAATCACTGTTTAAAGTAACGCTGCTGGCGACCACGATGGCTGTGGCGTTCAACGCGCCTCTGACTTTTGCTGCGCCAGCCGCACAGCAGCAGACGCCTGCTGCCGCTGACAGCAAAGCCGCATTCCAGAACGACGATCAGAAATCGGCTTACGCGCTGGGTGCATCACTGGGCCGTTACATGGAAAACTCCCTGAAAGAGCAGGAAAAACTGGGCATCAAACTGGATAAAAACCAGCTGATCGCCGGTGTCCAGGATGCGTTTGCTGATAAGAGCAAACTCTCTGACCAGGAAATCGAGCAGACTCTGCAGGCTTTTGAAACTCGCGTAAAAGGCGCCGCTCAGGCGAAAGTCGAGAAAGACGCGACTGAAAACGAAGCGAAAGGCAAAGCCTTCCGTGACAAATTCGCCAAAGAGAAGGGCGTGAAGACCTCTTCTACCGGCCTGCTGTATAAAGTTGAGAAAGAAGGCACCGGCGCTGCGCCGAAAGAGAGCGACACCGTTGTGGTTAACTACAAAGGCACGCTTATCGACGGTCAGGAGTTCGACAACTCCTACAAGCGTGGCGAGCCGCTCTCTTTCCGTCTTGACGGTGTGATCCCGGGCTGGACCGAAGGCCTGAAAAACATTAAGAAAGGCGGCAAAATCAAGCTGGTCATCCCGCCTGAGCTGGCTTACGGCAAAAACGGCGTTCCGGGTATTCCGGCTAACTCCACCCTGGTGTTTGACGTAGAACTGCTGGATATCAATCCGGCGGCGAAAGCAGACGCCGCACCGAAGGCCGCCGCGGGCGATAAAGCCGACGACGCTGCCAAAGCGAAGTAACGCTTCGCAGACCGCCGCCTCCGGGCGGCGGTTTTTTTTATCCGGGCCACATATAATAAAAGCTGGCTAGTGTTGCGCCCGCTGTATTACTTTAGCGAGTTACGTAACAACTGAATGATGAGTCTGCCCAGACCTTGAGAGACGACAGGCTCGCTGTAAAGGGTGGTATGTTTTCATGTCCAATTCGCTATTAACCAATGAGGCCAGCGAACTCGATCTGCTGGATCAGCGTCCCTTCGAACAGACCGACTTTGATATTTTGCGTTCCTACGAAGCGGTCGTGGACGGGTTAGCGATGCTCATCGGCTCCCACTGTGAAATTGTGCTGCATTCCCTGCAGGATCTGAAATGCTCGGCTATCCGCATCGCTAACGGCGAACACACAGGACGCAAAATCGGCTCGCCGATTACCGATCTGGCACTGCGTATGCTGCACGATATGACCGGCGCTGACAGTAGCGTCTCAAAGTGCTATTTCACCCGCGCGAAAAGCGGCGTTCTGATGAAATCGGTGACTATCGCCATCCGTAACCGGGAACATCGCGTGATCGGTCTGCTGTGCATTAATATGAACCTGGATGTGCCGTTCTCCCAGATTATGAGCACCTTTGTACCGCCGGAAACGCAGGAAGTGCCGTCTTCCGTAAACTTTGCCTCGTCCGTGGAAGATCTTGTGACCCAGACGCTGGAGTTCACCATTGAAGAGGTGAACGCGGATCGCAATGTCTCGAACAACGCCAAGAACCGCCAGATTGTCCTTAACCTTTACGAGAAAGGCATTTTTGATATTAAGGACGCTATTAATCAGGTGGCCGACCGGCTGAATATCTCCAAGCACACGGTTTATCTGTATATCCGTCAGTTTAAGAACGGTGATTTTCAGGGGCATGAACGTTAATGCGCTTTACCCTGATGGTTACCGGCCCGGCCTATGGCACGCAGCAGGCGAGCAGCGCCTTACAGTTTGCGAAAGCGTTGCTGGCGGAAGGGCACAGCCTTGAAAGCGTCTTTTTTTATCGGGAAGGGGTCTACAACGCGAATCAGTTCACGTCGCCCGCGAGTGACGAATTCGATCTGGTGCGCGCCTGGCAACAGCTTCACGACGAAAACGGCGTCGCGTTGCATATCTGCGTGGCGGCCGCGCTGCGTCGCGGCGTGACGGATGAAAATGAAGCGCGAGCGCAGGGGCTGCCTGGTGCCAATCTTCAGCCCGGGTTTCAGCTGAGCGGCCTGGGCGCGCTGGCCGAAGCCGCGCTGACCTGCGACAGAGTGGTAGAGTTTTAATGAAACAGGTGGCTTTTGTCTTTACCCAGGCACCGCATGGCACCTCGGCGGGCCGCGAAGGGCTCGACGCGCTGCTGGCAATGTCTGCGTTAACGGAAGAGATTGGCGTCTTTTTTCTGAGCGACGGCGTTTTTCAGATTCTGCCAGGTCAGCATCCACAGGCGGTCCTGAGCCGCGATTATATCTCTACGTTTAAAGTTCTGCCGTTGTACGATATTGAGCGCTGCTATATTTGCCGGGAATCGCTGCAGGAGCGCGGGCTTAGTGAAGAACACGCCTTTGTGTTTGATGTCGAGGCGCTGGACGCCGCAGCGCTGCGCGAACGCCTCGATGATTACGACGTCGTGCTGACATTTTAAGGAACGCCATGCTGTATACGCTTTCTCGCTCGCCCTGGCAGGTGGATATTCACGCGCTGCTGCGCCTTGTGCGTTCGGGCGATGACATTCTTCTGATGCAAAACGGCGTGGTCGCCGCGCTTCACGACAGCCGCTATCTCGCCGTGCTGCTGGCGTCGCCCGCCCGGGTTGTCGCCTTAGAAAACGATGTGGAAGCTCGCGGCCTTGTCGCTCAAATTTCGAGCAGCATCGATACGATTAGCTATACTGAGTTCGTCAACCTTACCGTAAAACACGCAAGTCAGATGGCCTGGTAACGTGCGAACGCTGTATATTTCTTGACACCCTTAAAGCACAGCCCTAAAATTCCGCGTCCTCATATTATATGAGGGCGATTTATTACGTGTTTACGAAGCAAAAGCTATAAAACCAGGAGCTATTTAATGGCAACAGTTAACCAGCTGGTTCGCAAACCTCGCGCTCGCAAAGTTGCTAAGAGCAACGTGCCGGCGCTGGAAGCTTGCCCGCAAAAACGTGGTGTATGTACTCGCGTATATACCACCACTCCGAAAAAACCGAACTCCGCACTGCGTAAAGTATGCCGTGTTCGTCTGACTAACGGTTTTGAAGTGACTTCCTACATCGGTGGTGAAGGTCACAACCTGCAGGAGCACTCCGTGATCCTGATCCGTGGCGGTCGTGTTAAAGACCTCCCGGGTGTTCGTTACCACACCGTGCGTGGCGCGCTTGACTGCTCCGGCGTTAAAGACCGTAAGCAGGCTCGCTCCAAGTATGGCGTGAAGCGTCCTAAGGCTTAATGGTTCTCCGTTAAGTAAGGCCAAACGTTTTAACTTTAATGTCAAACTAAACTCGTAGAGTTTTGGACAATCCTGAATTAACAACGGAGTATTTCCATGCCACGTCGTCGCGTCATTGGTCAGCGTAAAATTCTGCCGGATCCGAAGTTCGGATCAGAACTGCTGGCTAAATTTGTCAATATCCTGATGGTAGATGGTAAAAAATCTACTGCAGAATCAATCGTATACAGCGCGCTGGAGACCCTGGCTCAGCGCTCTGGTAAATCTGAACTGGAAGCTTTCGAAGTCGCTCTCGAAAACGTGCGCCCGACTGTAGAAGTTAAGTCTCGCCGCGTTGGTGGTTCTACCTACCAGGTTCCGGTTGAAGTCCGTCCGGTTCGCCGCAATGCTCTGGCAATGCGTTGGATCGTTGAAGCTGCTCGTAAACGCGGTGATAAATCCATGGCTCTGCGCCTGGCGAACGAACTTTCTGATGCTGCAGACAACAAAGGTACTGCAGTTAAGAAACGTGAAGACGTTCACCGTATGGCAGAAGCCAACAAGGCGTTCGCACACTACCGCTGGTAATCCCTGCGGCATGTTAGTCACCAGACGGGCGCTTCAGGTAAGCCGCCCGTTCTGGGTAACTTATCCTGAACGCCTAAGGCAATAGAGGAATCAAATGGCTCGTACAACACCTATTGCACGCTACCGTAACATCGGTATCAGTGCGCACATCGACGCCGGTAAAACCACTACTACCGAACGTATTCTGTTCTACACCGGTGTAAACCACAAAATCGGTGAAGTTCATGACGGCGCCGCAACTATGGACTGGATGGAACAGGAGCAGGAGCGTGGTATTACCATTACCTCCGCTGCGACTACCGCATTCTGGTCTGGTATGGCTAAGCAGTATGAACCGCACCGTATCAACATCATCGACACCCCGGGGCACGTTGACTTCACCATCGAAGTAGAACGTTCCATGCGTGTCCTTGACGGTGCGGTAATGGTTTACTGCGCAGTTGGTGGTGTTCAGCCGCAGTCTGAAACCGTATGGCGTCAGGCTAACAAATACAAAGTTCCGCGTATTGCGTTCGTTAACAAAATGGACCGCATGGGCGCGAACTTCCTGAAAGTTGTTGGTCAGATCAAAACCCGTCTGGGCGCGAACCCGGTTCCGCTGCAGCTGGCGATTGGTGCTGAAGAAGGTTTCACCGGTGTTGTTGACCTGGTGAAAATGAAAGCCATCAACTGGAACGATGCAGACCAGGGCGTAACCTTCGAATACGAAGATATCCCGGCTGACATGCAGGACCTGGCTGACGAATGGCACCAGAACCTGATCGAGTCCGCAGCTGAAGCTTCTGAAGAGCTGATGGAGAAATACCTGGGTGGTGAAGAACTGACTGAAGAAGAGATCAAAAAAGCTCTGCGTCAGCGCGTTCTGAACAACGAAATCATCCTGGTAACCTGTGGTTCTGCGTTCAAAAACAAAGGCGTACAGGCGATGCTGGATGCGGTAATTGATTACCTGCCATCCCCGGTTGACGTACCTGCGATCAACGGTATCCTGGACGACGGTAAAGATACTCCGGCTGAGCGTCACGCTAGCGATGAAGAGCCGTTCTCTGCACTGGCGTTCAAAATCGCTACCGACCCGTTCGTTGGTAACCTGACGTTCTTCCGCGTGTACTCTGGTGTGGTTAACTCTGGTGATACCATCCTGAACTCCGTGAAATCCGCACGTGAGCGTTTCGGTCGTATCGTTCAGATGCACGCTAACAAACGTGAAGAGATCAAAGAAGTTCGCGCAGGCGACATCGCGGCTGCAATCGGTCTGAAAGACGTGACCACTGGTGACACTCTGTGTAACCCGGATCACCCGATCATTCTGGAGCGCATGGAGTTCCCTGAGCCGGTAATCTCTATCGCGGTTGAACCGAAAACCAAAGCTGACCAGGAAAAAATGGGTCTGGCTCTGGGCCGTCTGGCTAAAGAAGACCCGTCTTTCCGCGTATGGACTGACGAAGAATCTAACCAGACCATCATCGCTGGTATGGGTGAGCTGCACCTCGACATCATCGTTGACCGTATGAAGCGTGAGTTCAACGTTGAAGCTAACGTAGGTAAACCTCAGGTTGCTTACCGCGAAGCGATTCGCAGCAAAGTTACCGACATCGAAGGTAAACACGCTAAGCAGTCTGGTGGTCGCGGTCAGTACGGTCACGTTGTGATCGACATGTACCCGCTGGAGCCGGGCTCTAACCCGAAAGGTTACGAGTTCATCAACGACATTAAAGGTGGTGTAATTCCTGGCGAATACATCCCGGCCGTTGATAAAGGCATCCAGGAGCAGCTGAAGTCTGGTCCGCTGGCAGGTTACCCGGTAGTAGACATCGGTATCCGTCTGCACTTCGGTTCTTACCACGACGTTGACTCCTCTGAACTGGCGTTTAAACTGGCAGCTTCTATCGCCTTTAAAGAAGGCTTTAAGAAAGCAAAACCAGTTCTGCTTGAGCCGATCATGAAGGTTGAAGTAGAAACTCCGGAAGAGAACACTGGTGACGTTATCGGTGACTTGAGCCGTCGTCGCGGTATGCTGCGTGGTCAGGAATCCGAAGTAACTGGCGTTAAGATCCACGCTGAAGTTCCGCTGTCTGAAATGTTCGGATATGCAACTCAGCTGCGTTCTCTGACCAAAGGTCGTGCATCATACACTATGGAATTCCTGAAGTATGATGATGCGCCGAACAACGTTGCTCAGGCCGTTATCGAAGCCCGTGGCAAATAAGCCTCAGGGTTAAAACCAAAGTCCCGTGCCCTCTCGGCGAGGGGGCACTATAGTAAGGAATATAGCCGTGTCTAAAGAAAAATTTGAACGTACAAAACCGCACGTCAACGTCGGTACTATCGGCCACGTTGACCATGGTAAAACTACCCTGACCGCTGCCATCACTACCGTTCTGGCGAAAACCTACGGTGGTTCTGCTCGTGCATTCGACCAGATCGATAACGCGCCGGAAGAAAAAGCTCGTGGTATCACCATCAACACCTCTCACGTTGAATATGACACCCCGACTCGCCACTACGCGCACGTTGACTGCCCGGGCCACGCCGACTACGTGAAAAACATGATCACCGGTGCTGCTCAGATGGACGGCGCTATCCTGGTTGTTGCTGCGACTGACGGCCCGATGCCGCAGACCCGTGAGCACATCCTGCTGGGTCGTCAGGTAGGCGTTCCGTACATCATCGTGTTCCTGAACAAATGCGACATGGTTGATGACGAAGAGCTGCTGGAACTGGTTGAGATGGAAGTGCGCGAGCTGCTGTCTCAGTACGACTTCCCGGGCGACGACACCCCGATCGTTCGTGGTTCTGCTCTGAAAGCGCTGGAAGGCGACGCTGAGTGGGAAGCGAAAATCATCGAGCTGGCAGGTCACCTGGATTCCTACATCCCGGAACCGGAGCGTGCGATTGACAAGCCGTTCCTGCTGCCGATCGAAGACGTATTCTCCATCTCTGGTCGTGGTACCGTTGTTACCGGTCGTGTAGAGCGCGGTATCATCAAGGTTGGTGAAGAAGTTGAAATCGTGGGCATCAAAGACACCGCGAAATCCACCTGTACCGGCGTTGAAATGTTCCGCAAACTGCTGGACGAAGGCCGTGCGGGCGAGAACGTAGGTGTTCTGCTGCGTGGTATCAAACGTGAAGAAATCGAACGTGGTCAGGTACTGGCTAAGCCGGGCTCCATCAAGCCGCACACCAAGTTCGAATCTGAAGTGTACATTCTGTCCAAAGATGAAGGCGGCCGTCACACTCCGTTCTTCAAAGGCTACCGTCCGCAGTTCTACTTCCGTACGACTGACGTGACTGGCACCATCGAACTGCCGGAAGGCGTTGAGATGGTAATGCCGGGCGACAACATCAAAATGGTTGTTACCCTGATCCACCCGATCGCGATGGACGACGGTCTGCGTTTCGCAATCCGCGAAGGCGGCCGTACCGTTGGCGCGGGCGTGGTTGCTAAAGTTCTGGGCTAATTGCTACAGAATTGAAAAGGGCGCTTCGGCGCCCTTTTTTGTTTTATAAGGAAAAGTAGTTTGAAAACATTCATGCCTTCAAAAGAAGCCCATTCTGCATCAGAAAACTCTACTCCAGTCTCGTTGTAATCGTAACTATTCTCATTTACACTCTGTGCATAAACTGAACGGGAGTCATCATGTACGTTTGTTTGTGTAACGGTATCAGCGATAAAAAAATACGGCAGGCGGTACGCCAGCACCATCCCCAGTCCTTCCAGCAGCTTCGTAAATTCATGCCGATTGGTAATCAGTGCGGCAAGTGTGTCCGTGCCGCGCGTGAAATTATGCAGGATGAACTGCTGCAGATTCCGGAATACCAGGAAATTGCGTAAGCTCAGATTTTGACTTCCTCGCCAGCCCATCTACGCTTCATGTAGTGGAAGCGGAGGGAAGCAAAATGAAAGGTGATATTAAGATAATAAATTATCTCAATAAATTATTGGGAAATGAGCTTGTCGCAATCAATCAGTACTTTCTCCATGCAAGAATGTTTAAAAACTGGGGCCTCATGCGCCTCAACGACGTTGAGTATCATGAATCCATTGATGAGATGAAGCACGCCGATATCTATATCGAGCGTATTCTCTTTCTTGAAGGTATCCCAAATCTTCAGGATCTTGGTAAGTTACACATTGGCGAAGACGTAGAAGAGATGCTGCGCTCCGATCTCAATCTTGAGATGGAAGGGGCGAAAGATCTGCGTGAAGCCATCGCCTATGCCGATTCAATTCATGACTACGTCAGCAGGGACATTATGATTAAAATCCTTGAAGACGAAGAGCATCACATTGACTGGCTCGAAACCGAACTGGATCTTATCGGTAAAATTGGCCTGCAGAATTACATCCAGTCCCAGATTAAAGAGCAGAGCTAACGTTCACAGAGTCAGTATCTGGAATGTGACGCCACTGCACACTAACCCCGCTATCGCCAGAAACGGCCCAAAAGGTAGCGGGGTTTTACGTACGGGTGCTTTGCCTTTTATGTAATAAACTATCAATGCGGCCGCAAGCCCAAGTAAAGAAGCAATGGTAAGTAGAACACCAAGCAGTTGCCATCCGTGCCAGGCGCCAAGCGCACCCAAAAATTTCACATCCCCATACCCCAACCCTTCATAACCACGCAGCCAACGATAAGCCCAGTAGAAAAAGCATAATGAAAGGTATCCGGCCAGCGCTCCGGTGACAGCATCCGCCAGATGCTGTGGCGCAAATATAAGCTGGTAAGAAAGCCCTATCCACAAGAGAGGGCAGGTAAGGTTGTCAGGTAGAAGACCGTCACGCACATCTTTTACCACCAGACCCGCATTCAACAGCATATACGCTGAAATCCATATCGCGATCATTCTTGTTCCCTGAGTGCGCCTTCAATGAACTCATAACATACGCTTCCCGGAAGACACGCCAAACGGTGTTTATGCAACAATGCGCGTAGTTTCCATAAAAGAAATGAAGAGAATTGGCGTGATACACAGAATTGCGAGACAGTACGAAAGAATGTTTAATTTCTAATCAGCGCTTGCGTCAGCGCCAGATTTACGTATAATGCGCGGGCCTGTCATCAATGACGGCTGGTTCGATATGAACCCTGATAGCTTCTTTTTCGCTATCAAACAATGCCCCCAATCGGGGGGCTACGTAAGAACGATTACACTCTCCCATCAATCGTAATGGGTTCGAGGAGTAATCATTTTCGTCTATAAAATAATTGGAGCTCTGGTCTCATGCAGAACCAAAGAATCCGTATCCGCCTGAAAGCGTTTGATCATCGTCTGATCGATCAATCAACCGCGGAAATCGTCGAGACTGCTAAGCGCACTGGTGCGCAAGTCCGTGGTCCGATCCCGCTGCCGACCCGCAAAGAGCGCTTTACCGTTCTGATCTCCCCGCACGTTAACAAAGACGCGCGCGATCAGTACGAAATCCGCACTCACAAGCGTCTGGTTGACATCGTTGAGCCAACCGAGAAAACCGTTGATGCTCTGATGCGTCTGGATCTGGCTGCCGGTGTAGACGTGCAGATCAGCCTGGGTTAATCAGGTCATTGAGCGATTGAGAGGTTGAAACAATGATTGGTTTAGTCGGTAAAAAAGTGGGTATGACCCGCATCTTCACTGAAGAAGGCGTTTCTATCCCAGTAACCGTAATCGAAGTTGAAGCAAACCGCGTTACTCAGGTTAAAGACCTGGCTAACGACGGCTACCGCGCTGTGCAGGTTACCACCGGTGCTAAAAAAGCTAACCGCGTAACCAAGCCGGAAGCGGGTCACTTCGCTAAAGCTGGCGTAGAAGCTGGCCGTGGTCTGTGGGAATTCCGTCTCGCTGATGGCGAAGAATACACCGTAGGTCAGAGCATTAGCGTTGAGCTGTTTGCTGAAGTTAAAAAAGTTGACGTAACTGGCACCTCTAAAGGTAAAGGTTTCGCCGGTACCGTTAAGCGCTGGAACTTCCGTACCCAGGACGCTACCCACGGTAACTCCTTGTCTCACCGCGTTCCGGGTTCTATCGGTCAGAACCAGACTCCGGGCAAAGTGTTCAAAGGCAAGAAAATGGCAGGTCAGCTGGGTAACGAACGTGTAACCGTTCAGAGCCTGGACGTAGTACGTGTTGACGCTGAGCGCAACCTGCTGCTGGTTAAAGGTGCTGTCCCGGGTGCAACCGGTAGCGACCTGATCGTTAAACCAGCTGTGAAGGCGTGAGGAGATAGCAATGGAATTAGTACTGAAAGACGCGCAGAGCGCGCTGACTGTTTCCGAAACTACCTTCGGTCGTGATTTCAACGAAGCGCTGGTACACCAGGTTGTAGTTGCTTACGCAGCTGGTGCTCGTCAGGGTACTCGTGCTCAGAAGACCCGTGCTGAAGTAACTGGCTCCGGTAAAAAACCGTGGCGCCAGAAAGGTACCGGCCGTGCGCGTTCTGGTTCCATCAAGAGCCCGATCTGGCGCTCTGGTGGCGTGACCTTCGCTGCGCGTCCGCAGGACCACAGTCAAAAAGTTAACAAAAAGATGTACCGCGGCGCGCTGAAAAGCATCCTGTCCGAACTGGTACGTCAGGATCGTCTGATCGTTGTCGAGAAGTTCTCTGTAGAAGCGCCGAAAACCAAGCTGCTGGCACAGAAACTGAAAGACATGGCTCTGGAAGATGTGCTGATCATCACCGGTGAACTGGACGAAAACCTGTTCCTGGCCGCACGTAACCTGCACAAGGTTGACGTACGCGATGCTACAGGTATCGACCCGGTTAGCCTGATCGCCTTCGACAAAGTCGTAATGACTGCTGATGCTGTTAAGCAAGTTGAGGAGATGCTGGCATGATTCGTGAAGAACGTCTGCTGAAGGTGCTGCGCGCACCGCACGTTTCTGAAAAAGCGTCTACTGCGATGGAAAAAACCAACACCATCGTTCTCAAAGTTGCTAAAGACGCGACTAAAGCAGAAATCAAAGCTGCTGTGCAGAAACTGTTTGAAGTCGAAGTCGAAGTCGTTAACACCCTGGTAGTTAAAGGGAAAGTTAAACGTCACGGACAGCGTATCGGTCGTCGTAGCGACTGGAAAAAAGCTTACGTCACCCTGAAAGAAGGCCAGAATCTGGACTTCATCGGCGGCGCTGAGTAAGTCGGAGGAGTAATACAATGGCAGTTGTTAAATGTAAACCGACATCTCCGGGTCGTCGCCACGTAGTTAAAGTGGTTAACCCTGAGCTGCACAAGGGCAAACCTTTTGCTCCGTTGCTGGAAAAAAACAGCAAATCCGGTGGTCGTAACAACAATGGCCGTATCACCACTCGTCACATCGGTGGTGGTCACAAACAGGCCTACCGTATTGTTGACTTCAAACGCAACAAAGACGGTATCCCGGCAGTTGTTGAACGTCTTGAGTACGATCCGAACCGCTCCGCGAACATCGCGCTGGTTCTGTACAAAGACGGCGAGCGCCGTTACATCCTGGCCCCTAAAGGCCTGAAAGCTGGCGACCAGATTCAGTCTGGCGTTGATGCTGCAATCAAACCAGGTAACACCCTGCCGATGCGCAACATCCCGGTTGGTTCTACTGTTCACAACGTAGAAATGAAACCAGGTAAAGGCGGTCAGCTGGCGCGTTCTGCTGGTACCTATGTTCAGATCGTTGCTCGTGACGGTGCTTATGTCACCCTGCGTCTGCGTTCTGGCGAAATGCGTAAAGTGGAAGCTGACTGCCGCGCAACTCTGGGCGAAGTTGGTAACGCTGAGCATATGCTGCGCGTTCTGGGTAAAGCAGGTGCTGCACGCTGGCGTGGTGTTCGTCCGACCGTTCGCGGTACGGCGATGAACCCGGTGGATCACCCACATGGTGGTGGTGAAGGTCGTAACTTTGGTAAGCACCCGGTAACTCCGTGGGGCGTTCAGACCAAAGGTAAGAAGACCCGCAGCAACAAGCGTACTGATAAATTCATCGTACGTCGCCGTAGCAAATAATTTTAGAGGATAAGCCATGCCACGTTCTCTCAAGAAAGGTCCTTTTATTGACCTGCACTTGCTGAAGAAGGTAGAGAAAGCGGTGGAAAGCGGTGACAAGAAGCCCCTGCGCACTTGGTCCCGTCGTTCAACGATCTTTCCAAACATGATCGGTTTGACCATCGCTGTCCATAATGGTCGTCAGCACGTTCCAGTATTTGTTTCCGACGAAATGGTCGGCCACAAACTGGGTGAATTCGCACCGACCCGTACTTATCGCGGTCACGCGGCTGATAAAAAAGCCAAGAAGAAATAAGTAGGAGGAAGAGATGGAAACTATCGCTAAACATCGCCATGCTCGTTCTTCTGCTCAGAAGGTTCGCCTGGTGGCTGACCTGATTCGCGGTAAGAAAGTGTCGCAGGCTCTGGATATTCTGACCTACACCAATAAGAAAGCGGCTGTATTGGTTAAGAAAGTCCTGGAATCTGCCATTGCTAACGCTGAACACAACGATGGCGCTGACATTGACGATCTGAAAGTCACGAAAATTTTCGTAGACGAAGGCCCGAGCATGAAACGCATTATGCCGCGTGCGAAAGGTCGTGCAGATCGCATTCTGAAGCGCACCAGCCACATCACTGTGGTTGTGTCCGATCGCTGAGACTCTGGAGACTAGCAATGGGTCAGAAAGTACATCCTAATGGTATTCGCCTGGGTATTGTAAAACCATGGAACTCTACCTGGTTCGCGAACACCAAAGAATTCGCTGACAACCTGGACAGCGACTTTAAAGTTCGTCAGTACCTGAACAAGGAACTGGCTAAAGCGTCTGTATCTCGTATCGTTATCGAGCGTCCGGCTAAAAGCATTCGTGTGACCATTCACACTGCTCGCCCGGGTATCGTTATCGGTAAGAAAGGTGAAGACGTCGAAAAACTGCGTAAGGGCGTAGCGGACATCGCTGGCGTGCCTGCACAGATCAATATCGCCGAAGTTCGTAAACCTGAACTGGACGCAAAACTGGTTGCGGACAGCATCACTTCTCAGCTGGAACGTCGTGTTATGTTCCGTCGTGCTATGAAGCGTGCTGTACAGAACGCCATGCGTCTGGGCGCGAAAGGTATCAAAGTTGAAGTTAGCGGCCGTCTGGGCGGCGCTGAGATCGCACGTACCGAATGGTACCGTGAAGGTCGCGTTCCGCTGCACACTCTGCGCGCTGACATCGACTACAACACCTCCGAAGCGCACACCACTTACGGTGTAATCGGCGTTAAAGTGTGGATCTTCAAAGGTGAGATCCTTGGTGGTATGGCTGCTGTTGAACAACCGGAAAAACCGGCTGCTCAACCGAAAAAGCAGCAGCGTAAAGGCCGTAAATAAGGAGCGTCGCTGATGTTACAACCAAAGCGTACAAAATTCCGTAAAGTGCACAAAGGCCGCAACCGTGGTCTGGCGCAGGGTACGGATGTTAGCTTCGGCACTTACGGTCTTAAAGCTGTTGGCCGTGGTCGTCTGACTGCCCGTCAGATCGAAGCAGCACGTCGTGCAATGACCCGTGCAGTTAAGCGTCAGGGTAAGATCTGGATCCGTGTATTCCCGGACAAACCGATCACCGAGAAGCCGCTGGAAGTGCGTATGGGTAAAGGTAAAGGTAACGTGGAGTATTGGGTTGCCTTGATTCAGCCGGGTAAAGTCCTGTACGAAATGGACGGTGTGCCGGAAGAGCTGGCCCGTGAAGCATTCAAGCTGGCAGCAGCGAAACTGCCGATTAAAACCACCTTTGTAACTAAGACGGTGATGTAATGAAAGCAAAAGAGCTGCGTGAGAAGAGTGTTGAAGAGCTGAACACCGAGCTGCTTAACCTGCTGCGCGAGCAGTTCAACCTGCGTATGCAGGCTGCAAGTGGCCAGCTGCAACAGACTCACCTGTTGAAGCAAGTGCGTCGTGATGTCGCACGCGTTAAGACTTTACTGACTGAGAAGGCGGGTGCGTAATGACAGATAAAATCCGTACTCTGCAAGGTCGCGTTGTTAGCGACAAAATGGAGAAATCCATTGTTGTTGCCATCGAGCGTTTTGTGAAACACCCGATCTACGGTAAATTCATTAAGCGTACGACCAAACTGCACGTACATGACGAGAACAACGAATGCGGTATCGGTGACGTGGTTGAAATCCGCGAATGCCGTCCGCTGTCCAAGACTAAGTCCTGGACGCTGGTTCGCGTTGTAGAGAAAGCGGTTCTGTAATAGAGTAGCGCTCTCTAACAGAATAAACGGCTCAGCGATGAGCCGTTTATTTTTTCTACCCATATCCTGTGAGCGGTGTTATAATGCCGCGCCCTCGATTATGGGGATTTTTTAACGACCTGAAGTTAGGTCCCGAAGTAGTAGTTGACATTAGCGGAGCACTGAAATGATCCAAGAACAGACTATGCTGAACGTCGCCGACAACTCCGGCGCGCGTCGCGTAATGTGTATCAAGGTTCTGGGTGGCTCGCACCGTCGCTACGCAGGCGTCGGCGATATCATCAAAATTACCATCAAGGAAGCAATTCCGCGCGGTAAAGTTAAAAAAGGTGATGTGCTGAAGGCGGTAGTGGTGCGCACCAAGAAGGGTGTTCGTCGCCCTGACGGTTCTGTCGTTCGCTTCGATGGCAATGCTTGTGTTCTTCTGAACAACAACAGCGAGCAGCCTATCGGTACGCGTATTTTTGGGCCGGTAACTCGTGAACTTCGTTCTGAGAAGTTTATGAAAATCATCTCTCTGGCACCAGAAGTACTCTAAGGAGCGAATCATGGCAGCGAAAATCCGTCGTGATGACGAAGTTATCGTGTTAACCGGTAAAGATAAAGGTAAGCGCGGTAAAGTAAAAAATGTCCTGTCTTCCGGCAAGGTCATTGTTGAAGGTATCAACCTGGTTAAGAAACATCAGAAGCCGGTTCCGGCCCTGAACCAACCGGGTGGCATCGTTGAAAAAGAAGCTGCTATTCAGGTTTCTAACGTTGCAATCTTCAATGCGGCAACCGGCAAGGCTGACCGTGTAGGCTTTAGATTCGAAGACGGCAAAAAAGTCCGTTTCTTCAAGTCTAACAGCGAAACTATCAAGTAATTTGGAGTAGTACGATGGCGAAACTGCATGATTACTACAAAGACGAAGTAGTTAAAAAACTGATGACTCAGTTCAACTACAATTCTGTCATGCAAGTCCCTCGGGTCGAGAAGATCACCCTGAACATGGGTGTTGGTGAAGCGATCGCTGACAAGAAACTGCTGGATAACGCAGCAGCTGACCTGGCAGCAATCTCCGGTCAAAAACCGCTGATCACCAAAGCACGCAAATCTGTTGCAGGCTTCAAAATCCGTCAGGGCTATCCGATCGGCTGTAAAGTAACTCTGCGTGGCGAACGCATGTGGGAGTTCTTTGAGCGCCTGATCACTATTGCTGTACCGCGTATTCGTGACTTCCGCGGCCTGTCCGCTAAGTCTTTCGACGGTCGTGGCAATTACAGCATGGGTGTCCGTGAGCAGATCATCTTCCCGGAAATCGACTATGACAAAGTCGATCGCGTTCGTGGTTTGGATATTACCATTACCACTACTGCGAAATCTGATGAAGAAGGCCGTGCTCTGCTGGCTGCCTTTGACTTCCCGTTCCGCAAGTAAGGTAGGGTTACTTCATGGCTAAGCAATCAATGAAAGCACGCGAAGTAAAGCGCGTAGCTTTAGCTGAAAAATACTTCGCTAAACGCGCTGAACTGAAAGCGATCATTTCTGATGTGAACGCTTCCGACGAAGATCGTTGGAACGCTGTTCTGAAGCTGCAGACTCTGCCGCGTGATTCCAGCCCGTCTCGTCAGCGTAACCGCTGCCGTCAAACTGGTCGTCCGCACGCTTTCCTGCGGAAGTTCGGGTTGAGCCGTATCAAGGTCCGTGAAGCCGCTATGCGCGGTGAAATCCCGGGTCTGAAAAAGGCTAGCTGGTAATTGTCACCAATTGAATCACGGGAGTAAAGACAGATGAGCATGCAAGATCCGATCGCGGATATGCTGACCCGTATCCGTAACGGTCAGGCCGCGAACAAAGCTGCGGTCACCATGCCTTCCTCCAAGCTGAAAGTGGCAATCGCCAACGTGCTGAAGGAAGAAGGTTTTATTGAAGATTTTAAAGTTGAAGGCGACACCAAGCCGGAACTGGAACTGACTCTTAAGTATTTCCAGGGTAAAGCTGTTGTAGAAAGCATTCAGCGTGTCAGCCGCCCAGGTCTGCGCATCTATAAGAAAAAAGATGAGCTGCCGAAAGTTATGGCCGGCCTGGGTATCGCGGTTATTTCTACCTCTAAAGGTGTTATGACTGATCGTGCAGCGCGCCAGGCTGGTCTTGGTGGCGAAATTATCTGCTACGTAGCCTAATCGGAGGAAAAAATGTCTCGTGTTGCTAAAGCACCGGTCGTTATTCCTGCCGGCGTTGATGTAAAACTCAACGGTCAGGTTATCACGATCAAAGGTAAAAACGGCGAGCTGACTCGTACTCTCAACGATGCTGTTGAAGTTAAACATGCAGATAATGCTCTGACTTTCGGTCCGCGTGATGGTTACGCAGACGGTTGGGCTCAGGCTGGTACCGCGCGTGCCCTGCTGAATTCAATGGTTATCGGTGTTACCGAAGGCTTCACTAAGAAGCTGCAGCTGGTTGGTGTAGGTTATCGTGCAGCGATCAAAGGGAACGTAGTAAACCTGTCTCTGGGTTTCTCTCATCCTGTTGATCATCAGCTGCCTGCGGGTATCACTGCAGAATGTCCGTCTCAGACTGAAATCGTGCTGAAAGGCGCTGATAAACAGCTGATCGGCCAGGTTGCTGCTGACCTGCGCGCCTACCGTCGTCCTGAGCCTTATAAAGGCAAGGGTGTTCGTTACGCCGACGAAGTCGTGCGTACCAAAGAGGCTAAGAAGAAGTAAGGTAACACTATGGATAAGAAATCTGCTCGTATCCGTCGTGCGACCCGCGCACGTCGCAAGCTCAAAGAGCTTGGTGCGACCCGCCTGGTGGTACATCGTACCCCGCGTCATATTTACGCACAGGTAATCGCCCCGAACGGTTCTGAAGTTCTGGTAGCCGCTTCTACTGTAGAAAAAGCTATCGCTGAGCAACTGAAGTACACTGGAAACAAAGACGCCGCTGCTGCAGTTGGTAAAGCTGTTGCTGAGCGCGCGCTGGAAAAAGGCATCAAAGATGTTTCTTTTGACCGCTCTGGTTTCCAATATCATGGTCGTGTCCAGGCACTGGCAGATGCTGCCCGTGAAGCTGGCCTTCAGTTCTAAGGTAGAGGTGTAAGATGGCTCACATCGAAAAACAAGCTGGCGAACTGCAGGAAAAGCTGATCGCGGTAAACCGCGTATCTAAAACCGTAAAAGGTGGTCGTATCTTTAGCTTCACCGCTCTGACTGTAGTCGGTGATGGCAACGGCCGCGTTGGTTTTGGTTACGGTAAAGCACGCGAAGTTCCGGCAGCGATCCAGAAAGCGATGGAAAAAGCTCGTCGCAATATGATTAACGTCGCGCTGAACCACGGCACCCTGCAGCACCCGGTTAAAGGTGCTCACACGGGTTCTCGTGTATTCATGCAGCCGGCTTCCGAAGGTACCGGTATCATCGCCGGTGGTGCAATGCGCGCCGTTCTGGAAGTCGCTGGGGTTCATAACGTTCTGGCTAAAGCCTATGGTTCCACTAACCCGATCAACGTGGTTCGTGCGACTATTGATGGCCTGGCCAACATGAAGTCCCCGGAAATGGTCGCTGCCAAGCGTGGTAAATCCGTTGAAGAAATTCTGGGGTAATTGACCATGGCAAAGACTATTAAAATCACTCAAACCCGCAGTGCAATCGGTCGTCTGCCGAAACACAAGGCAACGCTGCTTGGCCTGGGTCTGCGTCGTATTGGTCACACCGTTGAGCGCGAGGATACTCCTGCTGTTCGCGGTATGGTCAACGCGGTTTCCTTCATGGTTAAAGTTGAGGAGTAAGAGATGCGTTTAAATACTCTGTCTCCGGCCGAAGGCTCCAAAAAGGCGGGTAAACGCCTGGGTCGTGGTATCGGTTCTGGCCTCGGTAAAACCGGTGGTCGTGGTCACAAAGGTCAGAAATCTCGTTCTGGCGGTGGCGTACGTCGCGGTTTCGAGGGTGGTCAGATGCCTCTGTACCGTCGTCTGCCGAAATTCGGTTTCACTTCTCGTAAAGCAATGATCACTGCAGAAGTTCGTCTGTCTGATCTGGCTAAAGTAGAAGGCGACGTAGTAGACCTGAACACGCTGAAAGCGGCAAACATTATCGGCATCCAGATCGAATTCGCGAAAGTGATTCTGGCTGGTGAAGTTACTCGTCCGGTAACTGTTCGTGGCCTGCGTGTGACTAAAGGCGCTCGTGCTGCTATCGAAGCTGCTGGCGGTAAAATCGAGGAATAAGTAGCAGATGGCTAAACAACCGGGATTAGATTTTCAAAGTGCCAAAGGTGGCCTTGGCGAGCTGAAACGCAGACTGCTGTTTGTTATCGGTGCGCTGATTGTGTTCCGAATTGGCTCTTTTATTCCAATCCCTGGTATTGATGCCGCTGTACTTGCCAAACTGCTTGAGCAACAGCGTGGCACCATCATTGAAATGTTCAACATGTTCTCTGGTGGTGCTCTTAGCCGTGCTTCTATTTTCGCTCTGGGTATTATGCCGTATATTTCGGCCTCTATTATTATCCAGCTGTTGACCGTCGTTCACCCGACGCTGGCAGAAATGAAGAAAGAAGGGGAGTCTGGTCGTCGTAAGATCAGCCAGTACACCCGCTACGGTACTCTGGTGCTGGCAATATTTCAGTCGATCGGTATCGCTACCGGTCTGCCGAATATGCCTGGTATGCAAGGCCTGGTAATTAATCCGGGCTTTGCATTCTATTTCACCGCTGTTGTGAGTCTGGTTACCGGGACAATGTTCCTGATGTGGCTGGGCGAACAGATTACTGAACGCGGTATCGGTAACGGTATCTCAATCATAATCTTCGCTGGTATCGTTGCGGGACTTCCGCCGGCCATTGGCCATACCATCGAGCAAGCGCGGCAAGGCGACCTGCACTTCCTCCTGTTGCTGTTGGTTGCAGTATTAGTATTCGCAGTGACTTTCTTTGTTGTGTTTGTTGAGCGTGGTCAGCGCCGTATCGTCGTTAACTATGCGAAACGTCAGCAAGGTCGTCGTGTCTATGCTGCACAGAGCACACATTTACCGCTGAAAGTGAACATGGCTGGGGTTATTCCGGCGATTTTCGCTTCCAGTATTATTCTGTTCCCGGCGACCATCGCGTCATGGTTCGGGGGCGGTACTGGTTGGAACTGGCTGACAACAATTTCGCTGTATTTGCAGCCTGGGCAACCGCTTTATGTGTTACTCTATGCGTCTGCAATCATCTTCTTCTGTTTCTTCTACACGGCGTTGGTTTTCAACCCGCGTGAGACAGCAGATAACCTGAAGAAGTCCGGTGCATTTGTACCAGGAATTCGTCCGGGAGAACAAACGGCGAAGTATATCGATAAAGTAATGACACGCCTGACTCTGGTTGGCGCGCTGTATATTACTTTCATTTGCCTGATCCCGGAGTTCATGCGTGATGCAATGAAAGTTCCGTTCTATTTCGGTGGGACGTCCTTACTTATCGTTGTTGTTGTCATCATGGACTTTATGGCTCAAGTGCAAACTCTGATGATGTCTAGTCAGTATGAGTCTGCATTGAAGAAAGCGAACCTCAAAGGCTATGGCCGTTAATGGTCGCTTGAGAAGTTACGGAGAGTAAAAATGAAAGTTCGTGCTTCCGTCAAGAAACTATGCCGTAACTGCAAAATCGTTAAGCGTGATGGCGTCATCCGTGTGATTTGCAGTGCCGAGCCGAAGCATAAACAGCGTCAAGGCTGATTATCTCGCATATTTTTCTTGCAAAGTTGGGTTGAGCTGGCTAGATTAGCCAGCCAATCTTTTGTATGTCTGTGCGTTTCCATTTGAGTATCCTGAAAACGGGCTTTTCAGCATGGGACGCATAATCAATATAGTAGGAGTGCATAGTGGCCCGTATAGCAGGCATTAACATTCCTGATCATAAGCATGCCGTAATCGCATTAACTTCGATCTACGGTATCGGCAAAACCCGTTCTAAAGCTATCCTGGCTGCAGTGGGTTTCGCTGAGGATGTTAAGATCAGTGAGCTGTCTGAAGAACAAATCGACACGCTGCGTGACGAAGTTGCCAAATTTGTCGTTGAAGGTGATCTGCGCCGTGAAGTGAGTATGAGCATCAAGCGCCTGATGGATCTTGGTTGCTATCGCGGTTTGCGTCATCGTCGTGGTCTCCCGGTTCGCGGTCAGCGTACCAAGACCAACGCACGTACCCGTAAGGGTCCGCGCAAACCGATCAAGAAATAATCGGGGTGATTGAATAATGGCAAAGGCACCAGTTCGTGCACGTAAACGTGTAAGAAAACAAGTCTCTGACGGCGTGGCTCATATCCATGCTTCTTTCAACAACACCATCGTTACTATTACTGATCGTCAAGGTAACGCTCTGGGTTGGGCAACTGCCGGTGGTTCCGGTTTCCGTGGTTCTCGCAAATCCACTCCGTTCGCAGCTCAGGTTGCAGCAGAGCGTTGCGCAGAAGCCGTGAAAGAATACGGTATCAAGAACCTGGAAGTTATGGTTAAGGGACCGGGTCCGGGCCGCGAATCTACTATTCGTGCTCTGAACGCCGCTGGTTTCCGCATCACTAATATTACTGATGTGACTCCGATCCCTCACAACGGTTGTCGTCCGCCGAAAAAACGTCGCGTATAACGCCCGTTTTTAGGAATGTTGGAGAAAGAAAATGGCAAGATATTTGGGTCCTAAGCTCAAGCTGAGCCGTCGCGAGGGCACAGACCTGTTCCTTAAGTCTGGCGTTCGCGCGATCGATACCAAGTGTAAAATTGAACAAGCTCCTGGCCAGCACGGTGCGCGTAAACCGCGTCTGTCTGACTATGGTGTGCAGTTGCGTGAAAAGCAAAAAGTTCGCCGTATCTACGGTGTGCTGGAGCGTCAGTTCCGTAACTACTATAAAGAAGCCGCGCGTCTGAAAGGCAACACCGGTGAAAACCTGTTGGCTCTGCTGGAAGGTCGTCTGGACAACGTTGTATACCGTATGGGCTTCGGCGCCACTCGTGCAGAAGCACGTCAGCTGGTTAGCCACAAAGCCATCATGGTAAACGGTCGTGTTGTTAACATCGCTTCTTACCAGGTTAGTCCGAACGACGTAGTCAGCGTTCGTGAGAAAGCGAAAAAGCAGTCTCGCGTGAAAGCCGCTCTGGAGCTGGCTGAGCAGCGTGAAAAGCCAACCTGGCTGGAAGTTGATGCTGGCAAGATGGAAGGTACCTTCAAGCGTAAGCCTGAGCGCACCGATCTGTCTGCGGACATTAACGAACACCTGATCGTCGAGCTTTACTCCAAGTAAAGCTTAGTACCAAAGAGAGGACACAATGCAGGGTTCTGTGACAGAGTTTCTAAAACCGCGCCTGGTAGATATCGAGCAAGTGAGTTCGACGCACGCCAAGGTGACCCTTGAGCCTTTAGAGCGTGGCTTTGGCCATACTCTGGGTAACGCACTGCGCCGTATTCTGCTTTCATCGATGCCGGGTTGCGCGGTGACCGAGGTTGAGATTGATGGTGTACTGCACGAGTACAGCACCAAAGAAGGCGTTCAGGAAGATATCCTGGAAATCCTGCTCAACCTGAAAGGGCTGGCGGTGAGAGTTCAGGGTAAAGATGAAGTCGTACTTACTCTGAATAAATCTGGCATTGGCCCTGTAACCGCAGCCGACATCACCCACGACGGTGATGTCGAAATCGTCAAGCCGCAGCACGTGATCTGCCACCTGACCGATGAAAACGCATCTATCAGCATGCGTATCAAAGTTCAGCGCGGTCGTGGTTATGTGCCGGCGTCTGCCCGAATTCATTCGGAAGAAGATGAGCGCCCAATCGGCCGTCTGCTGGTCGACGCTTGCTACAGCCCTGTAGAACGTATCGCCTACAATGTTGAAGCAGCGCGTGTAGAACAGCGTACCGACCTGGACAAGCTGGTCATCGAAATGGAAACCAACGGCACAATCGATCCTGAAGAGGCGATTCGTCGTGCGGCGACCATTCTGGCTGAACAACTTGAAGCTTTCGTTGACTTACGTGATGTACGTCAGCCGGAAGTTAAAGAAGAGAAACCAGAATTCGATCCGATCCTGCTGCGCCCTGTTGACGATCTGGAATTGACTGTCCGCTCTGCTAACTGCCTTAAGGCAGAAGCTATCCACTATATCGGTGATCTGGTACAGCGTACCGAGGTTGAGCTGCTCAAAACGCCTAACCTTGGTAAAAAATCTCTTACTGAGATTAAAGACGTGCTGGCCTCCCGTGGTCTGTCTCTGGGCATGCGCCTGGAAAACTGGCCACCGGCAAGCATTGCTGACGAGTAACCGGATCACAGGTTAAGGTTTTACTGAGAAGGATAAGGTCATGCGCCATCGTAAGAGTGGTCGTCAACTGAACCGCAACAGCAGCCATCGCCAGGCTATGTTCCGCAACATGGCAGGTTCTCTGGTTCGTCATGAAATCATCAAGACGACCCTGCCGAAAGCGAAAGAGCTGCGTCGCGTAGTTGAGCCGCTGATTACTCTTGCCAAGACTGATAGCGTTGCTAATCGTCGTCTGGCATTCGCCCGCACTCGTGATAACGAGATCGTGGCAAAACTGTTTAACGAGCTGGGCCCGCGTTTCGCGAGCCGTGCCGGTGGTTACACTCGCATTCTGAAGTGTGGCTTCCGTGCTGGTGACAACGCTCCGATGGCATACATCGAGCTGGTTGATCGCGCCGAGCCGCAAGCAGAAGCAGCTGCAGAGTAATTTGCAGTGAAGTGAAAAAACCCGCCTCGGCGGGTTTTTTTATATCTGTTGTTCTTTGCGCCAATCGCCTATGCTTCATTTTCGTTCTTCTTTCTCATTCCCTGTCAGGAGGCCGCTATGTGGTTAATGGACCAGTGGGCTGAGCGCCATATTCTTGAAGCCCAACAAAAAGGCGAATTCGACAATCTACCCGGCACTGGCGAGCCGTTAGTGCTGGATGACGATTCACATCTTTCCCCGGAACTACGCGTGGGTTACCGACTGCTGAAAAATGCAGGCTTTCTTCCTCCCGAACTTGAGGCGCGCAAAGAAGCGCTTATGCTTAACGATCTGCTGGCGGAGATTAACGAGCATCACCCGGATTACCACCACGTTTGTAAAAGACTGACGGTACTTGAGCTGAAGTTAAAACAAGCCGGGCTTAGCACCGACTTTTTACATGGCAGTTATGCCCGCGCCGTCGCCAGTAAAATGGAGGAGCAATAATGTACCGTATCGGAGAGCTTGCTCGTCTGGCTGACGTCACGCCTGACACCGTGCGTTATTATGAAAAACAAAAGATGATGGAGCATGAAGTCCGCACCGAAGGTGGTTTCCGGCTCTATACAGAAAACGATTTGCGGCGCCTGCGCTTTATCAGACACGCGCGGCAGCTCGGCTTTACGCTTGAGGCGATACGTGAGCTGTTATCGATCCGAATTGATCCTGAGCATCACACCTGTCAGGAGTCCAAAAGCATTGTCCAGGCGCGCCTGCATGAAGTGGACAGCCGGATACAGGAATTACAAAACATGCGCCTTTCGCTGCAAAAGCTAAATGATGCGTGCTGCGGAACGGCACACAGCAGTGTTTATTGCTCGATCCTGGAGACACTCGAGCAAGGCGCCAATGGAGAGAACGGCCAACATTGATCTTTTTTCTGAGCAAGCCTACACTTGCCGCGAATTTACCACAGGAGCAATAAATGAACCGGTACAAACATACGAAAGGGCTAATTCAGGATAACGCGATTGAGGCCCTGCTGCATGATCCACTGTTTCGCCAGCGCGTTGAAAAGAATCAAAAAGGCAAAGGCAGCTATCAGCGTAAAGCGAAACACGGCAAGAAAGGTAACTGGGAGGCCAGTGGCAAACAAGCAAATCGCTTTTTTACCACTGGCCTTCTGCTTTCAGGAACGGTTAAGGACGATGTTCGTTCTGTTGTTTCAGCAAATCACGGATTTCGGTGAGTAATACTTCTTCTTTGCTGGGGCCCGGCGCTTCCTTCGGTTTTTTCTGGTGTAATTTATTAATCACCTTAATGGCCAGGAAAATAGCAAAGGCAACGATGACAAAGTCGAATACGTTCTGAATAAACACGCCATAATGCATGATGACCGCTGGCGTATCGCCAACAGCAGGACGTAACGTCAAAGCGAATTGCTTAAAGTCGATACCCCCAATCAATAAGCCCAGCGGCGGCATAATGATATCGGCAACAAGTGATGAGACAATCTTACCGAAAGCCGCACCGATAATGACACCCACTGCCAAATCCACCACATTTCCGCGCATCGCGAATTCACGAAATTCTTTAAAAAAGCTCATTCTTCTACTCCCTGGATTTCAAAGCCTACCTAAGTCTAACAAAGGAAATATGATTTTCCATTTTCGCACCGCTTTGCCAATTACTTTTTAGCCATGAAAACAATGCGGATAATAGGGTGCAGAAATAATAATGGCGGCCGCAGCCGCCAGATAATTATAAAAAGAACGGACTCGGCTGGAACAGGCGCTCAACATCCGTAACGAATTTTTTATCGGTCAGGAACATAATCACGTGATCGCCTTGCTCAATGCGTAAATTGTCATTGGCAATCATCACATCATTACCGCGCACGACGGCGCCAATGATAGTGCCTGGCGGCAGTTTAATATCATCAATGACCCGCCCGACAACCCTTGAGGTCGTTTCGTCGCCGTGCGCCACGGCTTCGATAGCTTCAGCCACACCGCGGCGAAGTGAGGATACGCTGACGATATCGGCCTTGCGCACATGGCCGAGCAGCGCGGAAATGGTGGCTTGCTGTGGCGAGATAGCAATGTCGATCACGCTTCCCTGAACAAGATCCACATAAGCGCGGCGCTGAATAAGCACCATGACTTTTTTAGCGCCCATACGTTTGGCGAGCATGGCGGACATAATATTCGCTTCGTCATCGTTCGTGACGGCGATAAAAAGATCAACCTGATCGATATGCTCTTCCGCGAGCAGTTCCTGATCCGACGCATCGCCATAAAAAACGATCGTATGCTGAAGTTTCTCGGCAAGTTCCGCGGCGCGTTGCTGATCGCGTTCGATAAGCTTAACGCTGTAGTCTTTTTCCAGCCGCTGCGCGAGCCCTGCGCCGATGTTACCGCCGCCGACCAGCATGATGCGTTTATACGGCTTTTCAAGGCGCTGAAGTTCGCTCATAACGGCGCGGATATGCTGAGATGCGGCGATAAAAAAGACTTCATCGCCGGCTTCCACAATGGTCGATCCTTGCGGCCGGATTGGCCTGTCGTGGCGAAAAATAGCGGCTACGCGGGTGTCGATATGTGGCATATGTTCGCGCATGGTCGACAGCGCATTGCCGACCAGCGGCCCGCCATAATAAGCTTTCACTACCGCGAGGCTAACTTTACCTTCGGCGAAATTCACTACCTGCAGCGCGCCCGGATATTCAATCAGCCGGTAAATATTATCAATGACCAGCTGCTCCGGGGCGATGAGGTGGTCGATGGGCACGGCTTCAGGGGTGAACAGGCGCTCGGCATCCCGAACATAATCTGGTGCGCGGATACGTGCGATGCGGTTAGGCGTATTGAAAAGCGAATACGCCACCTGACAGGCAATCATATTAGTTTCATCTGAGCTCGTGACCGCGACCAGCATATCAGCGTCATCGGCACCGGCTTCACGCAGAACGCGTGGATGGGAGCCGTGTCCCTGCACAACGCGCAGGTCAAACTTATCCTGAAGGACGCGAAGGCGATCGCTGTTGGTATCGACAACGGTAATGTCGTTATTCTCGCCCACCAGGTTTTCCGCCAGGGTGCCGCCCACCTGACCGGCACCCAAAATGATAATTTTCATTGTTGTGCTTCACCCATGCGGGGCCGCCAGCGGGCCCGGTTACTTTTTAATTAGCTTAGCGTAAAAGAAGCCGTCGCCTTCGGTTGCGCCTGGTAGATTCTGAATGCCGGGCGTTTGTGTCGATCCCGTACCGTCCAGCTGCGCATCCGGCGTCCGGGATAAAAATGCCCGGATCTGTTCGCTATTTTCTTCCGGTAAAACGGAGCAGGTGGCATACAGCAATGTACCGCCTGGTTTCAGATGCGGCCAGATAGCGTCGAGAATTTCAGACTGTAATTGCGCCAGTTCACCGATATCAGAATCACGACGCAGCCATTTAATGTCAGGGTGACGCCGAATTACGCCGGTGGCAGAGCAGGGCGCATCAAGAAGGATCCGGTCGAATTGCGTATCGCCGCACCAGGTTGACGGGAAACGACCATCACCCACTTTAACGTCGGCTTTCATCTTCAGGCGTTTGAGGTTTTCATAGACGCGGGAAATACGCTGGGCGTCCACATCGACGGCCATTACGCTGGCCTGCGGCGCGGCTTCCAGAATATGCGTGGTTTTACCGCCAGGTGCAGCGCACAGATCGAGAATCGTCTCACCGTTTTGCGGCGCTAACAGCTCGACGCAGCCCTGTGCCGAGGCGTCCTGCACCGTAACCCAGCCCTGTTCAAAGCCAGGCAGCGCGCTCACAGGCGCCGGTGCATCAAGGCGTACGGCGTCCGGGTAACGCGGGTGGATATGCCCCGTCATTCCGTTTTCTTCCAGCAGCTTAAGCCATTCGTCGCGGGAATGATGTTGACGGTTGACGCGCAGCCACATCGGCGGCCGTTCGTTATTGGCTTCCGCAACGGCTTGCCACTCTTGCGGCCAGGCGATTTGCAGTCTGTTCAGCAACCACATCGGGTGTAACCAGCGGGCATCCTGACCGGAAAATTCAGCCAGTAATTCATCTTGCTGGCGCTGGAACTGACGCAGCACACCATTAATCAGCCCTTTAAACTGCATGCGCTTGATAGCGACTGCGCCTTCTACCGTTTCAGCCAGCGCCGCATGCGGCGGGATACGGGTATAAAGAAGCTGATACAAGCCCACCATAATCAGATAATGAATGGTGCGTTGCTTACCCGTCATCGGGCGTGACATCAGTCTATTGATAAGCCATTCGAGCTGCGAGAGCGTGCGAAGCACGCCGAAACAGAGTTCCTGCAAAAGCGCTTTGTCTTTATCAGAGACTTTATGCTGGAGCGGCGGCAGAACGGTACTGAGGGACTGGCCTTTTTCGACTACCTGTTCGATAGCCTGCGCCGCCAGACTGCGGAGATTAATGGATTTTTTCATAGCCATGGGCAGGTTAACCTGCGTCTGAAATAAAAAGGCCCGGAAAACCGGGCTGTTAATGCCGACACTCAGGCGAGAATGGCGCCTGGCGTAAACCACTCCCGGCGGGAGTTTAAAAGATCCTGTGCTGACATCGGTTTTTTACCGGCAGGCTGGAGTGATTCCAGATTGAGGATACCGTCCGTCGTCGCGACCTGGATACCCTGTTTACCGGCATCAAGGATGGTGCCAGGCGTTGCATGGCTCTGCTGATGGATAACTGACGCCTTCCAGACTTTGACAGGCTGCTCATCAATCATGAAAAAGCTGACCGGCCACGGGTTAAACGCACGAATACAGCGTTCAAGCTGAGCTGCAGAAAGCGTCCAGTCGAGGCGTGCCTCTTCTTTACTGAGCTTGTCTGCATAGGTCGCCTGTGCATCATGCTGCTTTTCAGGAACCACGCGGCCCGCTGCCAAATCCTCAAGCGTGGCGAGCAGCCCCTGCGGGCCGAGCTGTGCCAGCTTGTCATACAGCGAGGCGCTGGTGTCTTCATCGGTAATTGGGCAGGAAAGCTTACGCAGCATATCGCCGGTATCAAGTCCTGTGTCCATCTGCATGATAGTCACGCCGGTTTCGGCATCGCCCGCCCATAGTGAGCGCTGAATAGGTGCCGCGCCGCGCCAGCGTGGAAGCAACGAGCCGTGTACGTTAATACAACCCAGGCGAGGCATGGCGAGCACTGCTTCCGGAAGAATCAAACCGTAAGCAACGACCACCATGACATCGGCATTCAGCGAGGCCACAAGCTCCTGGTTCTCCGCAGGACGCAGAGATTTCGGCTGAAAGACCGGAATGTTGTTTTCCTGTGCCAGCACTTTTATCGGCCCGGGCATCAGCTTTTTGCCACGGCCCGCCGGGCGGTCTGGCTGAGTGAACACGCCGACCACCTGGTGCGAAGAGGACAACAGCGCGTCGAGATGACGCGCTGCGAAATCCGGCGTACCGGCGAAAATAATGCGAAGTGACTCAGACACGTTATTCCCTGTCTTTATTTAACCTGCGGCTTTCGCCTTCATGCGATCCAGTTTTTCAACTTTCTGGCGAATACGCTGACGCTTCATCGGCGACAGATAATCGATAAACAATTTACCGACCAGATGATCCATTTCATGCTGAATGCAGATGGCCAGCAGGCCGTCGGCTTCCAGTTCAAACGGCTTCCCGTCGCGGTCAAGCGCGCGGATTTTGACTTTCTCGGCACGCGGTACAAAAGCGCGTTGCTCCGGGATAGACAGGCAGCCTTCTTCAATGCCGGTTTCGCCGGACTGTTCGAGCAGCTCAGGGTTAATAAGCACCAGGCGCTCATCACGGTTTTCAGAAACATCAATCACGATAATGCGCTGATGAATATCCACCTGCGTTGCGGCAAGCCCAATGCCTTCTTCGGCGTACATCGTGTCGAACATATCATCAACGATACGCTGAATATCTGCATTAACTTCTTTAACCGGTTCAGCGACGATGCGAAGCCGCTCGTCCGGAATATGTAATACCTGCAAAACTGACATAAATTTCCAGAGCTGTATTCAAGAGTTGAAAGGATCTTACCTTCTATTCTAGACAAATCCCCCTTTGATTGACAGCATCAGCAACGAATCACAGGGATTAGAGAACGGCGGCTGGCGGGGGATAGCGCGATGTCACCAACGGAGATTTGGTTACGCCTGATGGCGGTGTATAGCCTCGGCGGCGAAGTTATGGTTCGGGCTTTCCAGTGCCTGCAAAATATACCCGGCGATCCCACGGATGCCTTACGGCTGGCGGGGCTTAATAGTAAGCAACGGGCACTCTTTTTTTATTACCCGCAGGCCAAGCTTGAGGCTGCTCTGCGCTGGCTTGAAATGCCGGAGCATCATCTGCTTACCGCGCTATCGCCTGAATATCCCGTTGCTCTGCGCGCGATCGAGTGGTTTCCTGGTGCGTTGCTGGTGGCAGGCGATCCCAGGGCGCTGTCCCGCCCGCAACTGGCCGTCGTCGGGAGCCGTCATCATTCGTGGTATGGCGAACAGTGGGGAAGCAAACTCTGCTATGCGCTGGTGGAAAGCGGCCTCGTCTTAACCAGCGGGCTTGCACTAGGCATAGACGCTGTTGCGCATCGCAGCGCGCTGAAGGCGCAGGGGAAAACCATCGCGGTGCTGGGCAACGGCCTTGCGCAGGTTTATCCGGCGCGCCACCGTAAACTGGCGGAGGAGATCGTAGAACGGGGCGGCGCGCTGGTGTCCGAGTTTCCTTTTGAGGCGCAGCCGCGTCCGGCGCATTTCCCGAGACGTAATCGCATTATTAGTGGCTTGAGCGTTGGCGTGCTGGTGGTCGAGGCGGCCTTACGCAGCGGCTCGCTGGTCACGGCCCGGTGCGCACTGGAACAAGGCCGGGAGGTTTTCGCGCTCCCTGGGCCTGTTGGTAATCCCGGTTGTGAAGGCCCGCACTGGCTGATTCAGCAAGGCGCTGTCGCCGTTACGCATCCTCAGGACATTATCGATTATTTACAAAATGAGCTGCCCTGGCTCACGACTGCGAATTATTCACCGGATCAAGAGGAAGGTGCATTGCCATTTCCCGAGCTGTTGGCTAACGTAGGAGATGAGGTTACACCTGTTGACGTCGTCGCTGAACGTGCCGGCCAACCTGTGCCATTGACGGTAGCCTAGCTACTCGAACTGGAGTTAGCAGGATGGATCGCAGCTGTACCCGGCGGCTATGTCCGAGTGAGGAGGGCAGGCCATGTTCGACGTACTAATGTATTTGTTTGAAACCTATATCCATAACGAAGCTGAAATGCGCGTTGACCAGGATAAGCTGACGCGGGACCTGACGGATGCGGGTTTTGATCAGGAAGATATCTTTAATGCGCTGTTATGGCTGGAAAAGCTGGCGGATTATCAGGATGGTCTTTCCGCGCCGATGCAACTGGCGTCGGATCCACTCTCGATGCGTATTTATACCGCAGAGGAGTGCCAGCGGCTGGACGCCAGCTGTCGGGGGTTCCTGCTGTTTCTGGAACAAATTCAGGTGCTGAATCTCGAAACTCGTGAAATGGTTATCGAACGCGTCATGGCGCTGGATACTGCCGAGTTTGATTTAGAAGATCTCAAGTGGGTCATCCTGATGGTGCTGTTTAACATCCCCGGATGTGAAAACGCCTATCAACAAATGGAAGAACTGCTCTTTGAAGTGAATGACGGTATGCTGCACTGATATTTTCAGCGCAGTGGTGAATTATGGCAAGGTCAGCACTCTTTTCAGTGCCCAAACACGAGCCCTGCCCAAAATGCGGGGCTGAACTTCTTATCCGTTCCGGGAAGCATGGTCCTTTCCTGGGATGTTCGCATTATCCTGAGTGTGATTACGTTCGCCCGCTGAAAAGCCAGGCGGACGGTCATATTGTCAAAGTGCTCGAAGGTCAGCAATGCCCGGCATGTGATGCGACGCTGGTGCTACGGCAGGGGCGTTTTGGGATGTTTATCGGCTGCAGCCGTTATCCTGAATGCGAACATACCGAGCAAATCGATAAACCTGACGAAACCGCATTGGGCTGCCCGCAGTGTAGCGACGGTCATCTGGTTCAGCGTCGGTCGCGTTTTGGCAAAACCTTCTATTCCTGCGATCGCTATCCGGAATGCCAGTTTGTGATTAATACCAGACCGGTGGCGGGCGAGTGCCCGGAATGCCATTATCCCCTCCTTACCGAAAAGAAAACCGCGCAGGGCATAAAACGCTTTTGCGCCAGTAAACAATGTGGAAAGCCGGTAACGGCGGAAAAAGACAGTGAAGAATAATCAGCCTGCGGACGCGATATCGTCTATCGTCGACGTCCTTAAAAAAGAACAAGTCATCGCTTATCCAACTGAAGCCGTATTTGGCGTCGGGTGTGACCCCGACAGCGAAACCGCTGTAAAACGCCTGCTTGAATTAAAGCAACGCCCGATGGAAAAAGGACTCATCCTGATTGCGGCTAATTTTGATCAACTTAAGCCTTATATAGATGACGCCGCGCTGACGCCCGAACAGCGTGAGGCGGTGTTCGCCCGCTGGCCAGGGCCAGTGACGTTTGTTTTCCCGGCGAAACCGTCGACGCCACGCTGGCTGACAGGCCGTTTTGACTCACTGGCGGTGCGTGTGACCAATCATCCGCTGGTAATCGCACTGTGCGAGGCCTTTGGCAAACCACTGGTCTCGACGAGTGCAAATCTCTCCGGGGTTGAGCCATGCCGCACGGCGCAGGAAGTGCTGGCGCAGTTCGGTGATGATTTTCCTGTGCTGCATGGCGCAACAGGTGGTCGCCAGAATCCTTCCGAGATCCGTGATGCGCTGACGGGTGAACTTTTCCGACAGGGGTAACGCATGGAAACCTACGCTGTTTTTGGTAATCCTGTCTCGCACAGTAAATCGCCGTTTATTCACCAGCAATTTGCGCAGCAGTTACAGATTGAGCATCCGTATGGCCGCGTGCTGGCACCGCTCGATGATTTTGTGAAGACGCTGGAGGACTTCTTCAGCGCAGGCGGTAAAGGCGCAAACGTGACGGTGCCTTTTAAAGAACAGGCGTTTGCTCGTGCCGATGAACTGACGGAAAGAGCGGCGCTTGCCGGTGCGGTTAATACGCTGAAACGGCTCGAAGATGGTCGTTTACTGGGCGACAATACGGATGGTATTGGGCTTTTAAGCGATCTGGAACGTCTCGGTATGATCCAGCCGCGTTACCGGATCCTTCTGGTGGGCGCAGGCGGCGCAGCACGGGGCGTCTTGTTGCCTCTGCTGTCGCTGGATTGCGCGGTAACTATTACTAACCGCACTTTTGCCCGCGCGCAGGAACTCGCAACGCTCTTTAGTCATACCGGCAACGTTAACGCCGTCGCGCTTGCGGATCTGGTTGGCCATGAGTTCGATCTCATTATTAATGCCACTTCCAGTGGGATTCACGGCGAGATCCCGACTCTTCCGTCTTCTCTGCCCGGTAAAAAAACGGCGTGCTATGACATGTTCTACCAGAAAGGGCTAACGCCATTCCTTTCATGGTGTCAGGCGCAGGGGGCAACGCAACTGGCTGACGGTATCGGGATGCTGGTGGGGCAGGCGGCGCACGCGGTTCTGCTCTGGCATGGCATCCTGCCGGATGTTGTGCCCGTTATTGATAAGCTCAGACAGGAGCTGGCGCAATGAATCAGGCGATTCAGTTCCCTGATCGCGAGCACTGGGATGAACAGCGGCAGGCCGTTTGTTTTCCGGCGCTGGTCAGTGGGATGGTGCTTACCTGTGCTATTGCGCAGCCTGTGCTGGTGGCTCGCTTCTCAGGCACGTCGCCCGAAGAATGGATAGCCGCTTTTCGTCAGCACCGTTGGGATCTGGAAGAAGAGGCTGAGCAGCTGATCGCTGCTCAGGCCGAAGACGATCAGGGTTGGGTCTGGCTCTCCTGAGCCAGATACTCATCTTTCCACTTCACATAGTTGTTCGCCGAGTAGCGCAGCCCTTCGCGCTCGGTATCTTTTAACGGGCGAATCTGTTTTACCGGGCTGCCGAGATAAAGATGGCCGCTTTCCAGACGCCTATTCTGCGGCACCAGACTTCCCGCCCCTATCATCACGTCATCTTCTATAACGGCACCGTCAAGCACGATCGAGCCCATACCGACCAGTACACGATTGCCAATAATGCAGCCATGCAGCATCACTTTATGCCCAACGGTAACGTCTTCCCCAATCACCAGTGGATTACCCTCGGGGTTATAAGAAGATTTATGAGTCACGTGCAATACGCTGCCATCCTGAATGTTGGTGCGCGCGCCAACCGCAACGTAATTAACGTCGCCCCGAATCACTACCAGCGGCCAGATGCCGACATCATCAGCCAGTCTCACATCGCCAATCACCACGCTTGAGCTATCGACCATCACGCGCTGGCCTGTGGTGGGAAAGGTATTTTTATAAGGACGTAACACAGAAGAAGACATAGTCGCCTCGGTTTCTTATCAATCGTAAGAAGACTTTGGTTGGATTCAGGCGGCTGTGCAAGCGCAAATGTGTTTGTTCGTTGAGCAGATCGCGCGGGATCGCAGCAATAAGAATGAAAAAACAGCAGTTGAAAGAAAAGATCGAAAAAAGGGTTGTGCTGAAAACTGAGATCCCTATAATGCGCCTCCATCGAGACGGCAATGTGAAGCACTTCACGAAATGGCCGGCGCGATGAGAGAAAAATCCTGAAATTAAGGGTTGACTCTGAAAGAGGAAAGCGTAATATACGCCACCTCGCGACAGCAGGCTGAATGCCGCGTCGCACCGCTCTTTAACAATTTATCAGACAATCTGTGTGGGCACTCGGGGCACTGATATCTTAACGTCTACGGACGATAAACGAATATCAAGTCTCAAGTGAACAACAGTTAATTCATTACGAACTAACAGTTTAATTCTTTGAGCATCAGACTTTTAATTGAAGAGTTTGATCATGGCTCAGATTGAACGCTGGCGGCAGGCCTAACACATGCAAGTCGAACGGTAACAGGGAGTAGCTTGCTGCTCTGCTGACGAGTGGCGGACGGGTGAGTAATGTCTGGGAAACTGCCTGATGGAGGGGGATAACTACTGGAAACGGTAGCTAATACCGCATAACGTCTACGGACCAAAGTGGGGGACCTTCGGGCCTCATGCCATCAGATGTGCCCAGATGGGATTAGCTAGTAGGTGGGGTAACGGCTCACCTAGGCGACGATCCCTAGCTGGTCTGAGAGGATGACCAGCCACACTGGAACTGAGACACGGTCCAGACTCCTACGGGAGGCAGCAGTGGGGAATATTGCACAATGGGCGCAAGCCTGATGCAGCCATGCCGCGTGTATGAAGAAGGCCTTCGGGTTGTAAAGTACTTTCAGCGGGGAGGAAGGTGTTGTGGTTAATAACCGCAGCAATTGACGTTACCCGCAGAAGAAGCACCGGCTAACTCCGTGCCAGCAGCCGCGGTAATACGGAGGGTGCAAGCGTTAATCGGAATTACTGGGCGTAAAGCGCACGCAGGCGGTTGATTAAGTCAGATGTGAAATCCCCGGGCTCAACCTGGGAACTGCATTTGAAACTGGTCAGCTTGAGTCTCGTAGAGGGGGGTAGAATTCCAGGTGTAGCGGTGAAATGCGTAGAGATCTGGAGGAATACCGGTGGCGAAGGCGGCCCCCTGGACGAAGACTGACGCTCAGGTGCGAAAGCGTGGGGAGCAAACAGGATTAGATACCCTGGTAGTCCACGCCGTAAACGATGTCGACTTGGAGGTTGTGCCCTTGAGGCGTGGCTTCCGGAGCTAACGCGTTAAGTCGACCGCCTGGGGAGTACGGCCGCAAGGTTAAAACTCAAATGAATTGACGGGGGCCCGCACAAGCGGTGGAGCATGTGGTTTAATTCGATGCAACGCGAAGAACCTTACCTGGTCTTGACATCCAGAGAATCCTGCAGAGATGCGGGAGTGCCTTCGGGAACTCTGAGACAGGTGCTGCATGGCTGTCGTCAGCTCGTGTTGTGAAATGTTGGGTTAAGTCCCGCAACGAGCGCAACCCTTATCCTTTGTTGCCAGCGGTTCGGCCGGGAACTCAAAGGAGACTGCCGGTGATAAACCGGAGGAAGGTGGGGATGACGTCAAGTCATCATGGCCCTTACGACCAGGGCTACACACGTGCTACAATGGCGCATACAAAGAGAAGCGACCTCGCGAGAGCAAGCGGACCTCATAAAGTGCGTCGTAGTCCGGATTGGAGTCTGCAACTCGACTCCATGAAGTCGGAATCGCTAGTAATCGTGGATCAGAATGCCACGGTGAATACGTTCCCGGGCCTTGTACACACCGCCCGTCACACCATGGGAGTGGGTTGCAAAAGAAGTAGGTAGCTTAACCTTCGGGAGGGCGCTTACCACTTTGTGATTCATGACTGGGGTGAAGTCGTAACAAGGTAACCGTAGGGGAACCTGCGGTTGGATCACCTCCTTACCTGAAAGATACAACCTCGCGTGCTCACACAGATTGTCTGATAGAAAGTAAAGAAGCAGGGTTGTCTGCGAAAGCGAAGTCCCTTTCGTCTAGAGGCCCAGGACACCGCCCTTTCACGGCGGTAACAGGGGTTCGAATCCCCTAAGGGACGCCACCTGCTGGTAATGAGTGAAAGGCGTTACCGATTGATATCTCAAAACTGACTGTAAAGTCGCGTTTGAGATATTTGCTCTTTAACAATCCGGAACAAGCTGAAAATTGAAACAGACACGCTGCTGTATTTCTCCGTAATAAGAAATGCGCGGTGTGTCAGAGTCTCTCAAACTCGCAGCACGAAGACTTCTTCGGGTTGTGAGGTTAAGCGAACAAGCGTACACGGTGGATGCCCTGGCAGTCAGAGGCGATGAAGGACGTGCTAATCTGCGAAAAGCGCCGGTAAGGTGATATGAACCGTTATAACCGGCGATGTCCGAATGGGGAAACCCGGTGCACTTCGGTGCATCATCGTTAGCTGAATACATAGGCTAACGAGGCGAACCGGGGGAACTGAAACATCTAAGTACCCCGAGGAAAAGAAATCAACCGAGATTCCCCCAGTAGCGGCGAGCGAACGGGGAACAGCCCAGAGCCTGAATCAGCTTGTGTGTCAGTGGAACGGTCTGGAAAGGCCGGCGATACAGGGTGACAGCCCCGTACACGAAGGCACACAGGCTGTGAGCTCGATGAGTAGGGCGGGACACGTGATATCCTGTCTGAAGATGGGGGGACCATCCTCCAAGGCTAAATACTCCTGACTGACCGATAGTGAACCAGTACCGTGAGGGAAAGGCGAAAAGAACCCCGGCGAGGGGAGTGAAACAGAACCTGAAACCGTGTACGTACAAGCAGTGGGAGCCTTCGTAAGAGGGTGACTGCGTACCTTTTGTATAATGGGTCAGCGACTTATATTCTGTAGCAAGGTTAACCGTATAGGGGAGCCGAAGGGAAACCGAGTCTTAACCGGGCGTTAAGTTGCAGGGTATAGACCCGAAACCCGGTGATCTAGCCATGGGCAGGTTGAAGGTTGGGTAACACTAACTGGAGGACCGAACCGACTAATGTTGAAAAATTAGCGGATGACCTGTGGCTGGGGGTGAAAGGCCAATCAAACCGGGAGATAGCTGGTTCTCCCCGAAAGCTATTTAGGTAGCGCCTCGTGAACTCATCTCCGGGGGTAGAGCACTGTTTCGGCTAGGGGGCCATCCCGGCTTACCAACCCGATGCAAACTGCGAATACCGGAGAATGTTATCACGGGAGACACACGGCGGGTGCTAACGTCCGTCGTGAAGAGGGAAACAACCCAGACCGCCAGCTAAGGTCCCAAAGTCATGGTTAAGTGGGAAACGATGTGGGAAGGCCCAGACAGCCAGGATGTTGGCTTAGAAGCAGCCATCATTTAAAGAAAGCGTAATAGCTCACTGGTCGAGTCGGCCTGCGCGGAAGATGTAACGGGGCTAAACCATGCACCGAAGCTGCGGCAGCGACGCTTATGCGTTGTTGGGTAGGGGAGCGTTCTGTAAGCCTGCGAAGGTGTGCTGTGAGGCATGCTGGAGGTATCAGAAGTGCGAATGCTGACATAAGTAACGATAAAGCGGGTGAAAAGCCCGCTCGCCGGAAGACCAAGGGTTCCTGTCCAACGTTAATCGGGGCAGGGTGAGTCGACCCCTAAGGCGAGGCCGAAAGGCGTAGTCGATGGGAAACAGGTTAATATTCCTGTACTTGGTGTTACTGCGAAGGGGGGACGGAGAAGGCTATGTCGGCCGGGCGACGGTTGTCCCGGTTTAAGCGTGTAGGCTGACTTTCCAGGCAAATCCGGAAAGTTAAGGCTGAGGCGTGATGACGAGGCACCACGGTGCTGAAGTGACAAATGCCCTGCTTCCAGGAAAAGCCTCTAAGCATCAGGTAACATCAAATCGTACCCCAAACCGACACAGGTGGTCAGGTAGAGAATACCAAGGCGCTTGAGAGAACTCGGGTGAAGGAACTAGGCAAAATGGTGCCGTAACTTCGGGAGAAGGCACGCTGACATGTAGGTGAAGCCCCTGCGGGTGGAGCTGAAGTCAGTCGAAGATACCAGCTGGCTGCAACTGTTTATTAAAAACACAGCACTGTGCAAACACGAAAGTGGACGTATACGGTGTGACGCCTGCCCGGTGCCGGAAGGTTAATTGATGGGGTTATCGCAAGAGAAGCTCCTGATCGAAGCCCCGGTAAACGGCGGCCGTAACTATAACGGTCCTAAGGTAGCGAAATTCCTTGTCGGGTAAGTTCCGACCTGCACGAATGGCGTAATGATGGCCAGGCTGTCTCCACCCGAGACTCAGTGAAATTGAACTCGCTGTGAAGATGCAGTGTACCCGCGGCAAGACGGAAAGACCCCGTGAACCTTTACTACAGCTTGACACTGAACATTGAGCCTTGATGTGTAGGATAGGTGGGAGGCTTTGAAGCGTGGACGCCAGTCTGCGTGGAGCCGACCTTGAAATACCACCCTTTAATGTTTGATGTTCTAACCTGGCGCCATAATCTGGCGTGGGGACAGTGTCTGGTGGGTAGTTTGACTGGGGCGGTCTCCTCCCAAAGTGTAACGGAGGAGCACGAAGGTCAGCTAATCCTGGTCGGACATCAGGAGGTTAGTGCAATGGCATAAGCTGGCTTGACTGCGAGAGTGACGGCTCGAGCAGGTGCGAAAGCAGGTCATAGTGATCCGGTGGTTCTGTATGGAAGGGCCATCGCTCAACGGATAAAAGGTACTCCGGGGATAACAGGCTGATACCGCCCAAGAGTTCATATCGACGGCGGTGTTTGGCACCTCGATGTCGGCTCATCACATCCTGGGGCTGAAGTAGGTCCCAAGGGTATGGCTGTTCGCCATTTAAAGTGGTACGCGAGCTGGGTTTAGAACGTCGTGAGACAGTTCGGTCCCTATCTGCCGTGGGCGCTGGAGAATTGAGGGGGGCTGCTCCCAGTACGAGAGGACCGGAGTGGACGCATCACTGGTGTTCGGGTTGTCATGCCAATGGCACTGCCCGGTAGCTAAATGCGGAAGAGATAAGTGCTGAAAGCATCTAAGCACGAAACTTGCCCCGAGATGAGTTCTCCCTGAGACTATAAGTCTCCTGAAGGAACGTTGAAGACGACGACGTTGATAGGCCGGGTGTGTAAGCGCAGCGATGCGTTGAGCTAACCGGTACTAATGAACCGTGAGGCTTAACCTTACAACGCCAAAGAAGTCTGGCGAGTAGAGAGACAATTCAGCTTGTGACGGATAAACGTTCATGGCGGAAGCGGTGAACGGAACAGAATTTGCCTGGCGGCTGTAGCGCGGTGGTCCCACCTGACCCCATGCCGAACTCAGAAGTGAAACGCCGTAGCGCCGATGGTAGTGTGGGGCCTCCCCATGCGAGAGTAGGGAACTGCCAGGCATCAGATAAACGGAAAAGCCTCATGCGAAAGCATGGGGCTTTTTTGTATGCCGGTCAGCAATGACGCGCGCCTGCGGGCAGAGTAAACCCGGTGCAGACAGACTGGATCGTCCCGCAACGGTAACGGGCCGGGACCCGCCGGCAGGACGTCTGTCCTTTACCACCAGATGCCAGCGAAAAGCCCCCGCTTTTGTTCTGCTGCACTTCAAAAATCTCGCCCCAAATTCCCTTCCATACCCTTCATTACACCCAGCCCTCTTCCCCGTGAAACATTTTCACCTTTCGTACTCCTGCTCGACATTCTCGCCATTCCTGGTTATTGTTGGCTGTCTGGATGTCTAAACGTATAAACGTATGTTGTGAGGAAAAAGGTTATGCCGATTCGGGTGCCTGATGAGTTACCAGCCGTCAACTTTCTGCGTCAGGAAAATGTCTTCGTGATGACAACATCACGCGCCAGCGTTCAGGAGATCCGTCCGCTTAAGGTGCTGATCCTGAATCTGATGCCCAAGAAAATCGAAACGGAAAATCAGTTCCTGCGCCTTCTTTCCAACTCACCTTTGCAGGTGGATATCCGTCTGCTGCGCATAGACAGCCGTGAGTCACGCAACACGCCTGCGGAGCATCTCAATAACTTCTACTGTAATTTCGAAGATATCTGCGACGAAAACTACGATGGTCTTATCGTTACCGGCGCGCCGCTGGGCCTCGTTGAGTTTAACGATGTTGCGTACTGGCCGCAGATCCAGCAGGTGCTGGAGTGGGCAAAAGAGCATGTTACCTCCACGCTTTTTGTCTGTTGGGCCGTCCAGGCGGCGTTAAATATCCTCTATGGCATCCCCAAGCAGACGCGCCAGGAGAAAATCTCCGGCGTTTACGAGCATCACATTACGCAGCCACATGCACTGCTGACAAAAGGGTTTGACGATACTTTTCTGGCACCGCATTCACGCTATGCCGATTTCCCGGCAGCGCTCATTCGTGACTACACCGATCTTGATATTCTGGCCGAATCGGAAGAGGGAGACGCCTACCTGTTCGCCAGCAAAGACAAACGTATTGCGTTCGTTACCGGCCACCCGGAGTACGACGCCCTGACCCTTGCCGGCGAATATTTCCGCGATGTTGAAGCAGGTCTGGCACCGCGCGTGCCGTATAACTATTTCCCGAATAACGATCCGACCAAAACGCCGCGCGCCACCTGGCGCAGCCACGGCAATCTGCTCTTTACTAACTGGCTCAACTACTACGTGTATCAGATCACGCCATACGATCTGCGCCATATGAACCCCACCCTCGAGTAATCTCCCGCGTACGCGATCCTTAAGCGTTTCAGCATACTTTATAAGGCACCTTCGGGTGCCTTTTTTATTTCCGAAAACCTCTTCATTATCAAAAATGACTTTAATTGTATTTTAATCAAAAACTTATACTGATAAAGAAATTAAAATGGAAATTGTTTTTGATTTTAGAAAAAGAATGAGTAGTCTTAATTGTGCTGTACGAAATCTGAACGTAAGAGATCGCGTACGTCTGCTATGGGGAATCTTTTGGATCAAAACCGAGGAGCGCTGCTATGAATCAACAGGCAATTACCGCAGAACTGGCTTTCAGCCAGCCTTTTGGCGAGCAGGAACGGCAGATCCTGACGCCGGAGGCCGTCGAGTTTCTTACTGAACTGGTGGCGCGTTTCACGCCACAACGTAACGATCTGCTCGCCGCACGGCAACAGGTGCAGAAAGAAATTGATGGCGGAAAGCTGCCAGACTTTCTTTCGGAAACAGCTTCCATAAGAAACAGTGACTGGAAAATTCGCGGCATTCCTGAAGATTTGCAAGACCGCCGCGTCGAAATCACCGGCCCGGTCGAGCGCAAAATGGTCATCAATGCGCTGAATGCTAACGTCAAAGTATTCATGGCGGATTTTGAAGATTCCCTGGCACCCGCCTGGAACAAAGTCATCGAAGGGCAGATCAACCTGCGTGATGCGATAAAGGGCACAATTACCTGGACCAACGAGGCGGGCAAAATTTATCAGCTCAAGCCTGACCCTGCTGTGCTTATCTGCCGTGTACGCGGCCTGCATCTGCCTGAAAAACATGTTACCTGGCGCGACGAACCCGTGCCTGGCAGCCTGTTTGATTTCGCGCTCTACTTCTTCCATAACTATAAAAATCTGCTGGCCAAAGGCAGCGGCCCCTATTTCTACCTGCCGAAAACGCAGTCCTGGCAGGAGGCGGCCTGGTGGAGCGACGTCTTCAGCTATGCCGAAGATCGCTTTAACCTGCCGCGCGGCACCATCAAAGCCACGCTGCTTATTGAAACGCTGCCTGCCGTTTTCCAGATGGACGAGATCCTGCACGCGCTGCGTGACCATATCGTCGGCCTCAACTGCGGCCGCTGGGATTACATCTTCAGCTATATCAAAACCCTTAAAAATCATCCCGACCGCGTCCTGCCGGACAGACAATCCGTCACCATGGATAAGCCTTTCCTGAGCGCTTATTCGCGGCTGCTCATTAAAACCTGTCATCGCCGGGGCGCGTTCGCGATGGGCGGCATGGCCGCGTTCATCCCGAGCAAAGATACCGAGCGCAATAACTGGGTGCTTAACAAAGTGAAGGCGGATAAAGAGCTGGAAGCCGCGAACGGTCACGACGGCACCTGGATTGCTCACCCCGGTCTTGGCGATACGGTCATGGCGGTTTTTGACGCCGCGCTGGGCGAGCATAAAAACCAACTGCATGTATTGCGTGAAAACGACGCGCCCATCACCGCCGCGCAACTGCTTGAGCCATGCCCTGGCGAGCGCACGGAAGAGGGAATGCGCGCCAATATTCGCGTGGCGGTGCAGTACATCGAAGCCTGGATTTCCGGCAACGGCTGCGTACCGATTTATGGCCTGATGGAAGATGCCGCGACGGCGGAAATCTCACGCACCTCCATCTGGCAGTGGATACACCACCAGAAAACGCTCAGCAACGGCAGCACAGTCACCAAAGATCTGTTCCGCCAGATGCTGGCCGAAGAGATGCGTGTCATTCAGGAGGAGCTTGGCGAGCAGCGCTACAGCCACGGCCGTTTTGACGAGGCCGCGCGCCTGATGGAGCAAATCACCACGTCTGATGAACTCATCGACTTCCTGACGCTGCCGGGCTATCGCCTGCTGGCCTGACCCTACACCACCACAACAACACGGAGCATCTGCCATGACAACAACACGTACCCAACAGATTCAGCAGTTAGAGCAGGAATGGACAAACCCGCGCTGGGAGGGCATTCGCCGCCCTTATAGCGCGCAGGATGTGGTGAAATTACGCGGTTCGGTCAATCCGGAATGCACGCTGGCGCAGCTTGGCGCGGCGAGAATGTGGCGTCTGCTGCATGGCGAGTCGAAAAAGGGCTACGTCAACAGCCTGGGCGCGCTGACCGGCGGGCAGGCATTGCAGCAGGCGAAAGCGGGGATCGAGGCGGTCTATCTCTCCGGCTGGCAGGTCGCGGCGGACGCCAACCTTGCCGCCAGCATGTATCCGGACCAGTCGCTCTATCCGGCGAACTCCGTGCCTGCGGTGGTTGAGCGGATCAACAACACGTTTCGTCGCGCCGATCAGATCCAGTGGGCTGCGGGCATTGAGCCTGGCGATCCGCGTTATGTCGACTATTTCCTGCCGATCGTGGCCGATGCCGAGGCGGGCTTCGGCGGCGTGCTGAATGCCTTTGAGCTGATGAAAGCGATGATTGAGGCTGGCGCTGCGGCGGTTCACTTTGAAGATCAGCTCGCCTCGGTGAAAAAGTGCGGTCATATGGGCGGCAAAGTGCTGGTGCCCACGCAGGAAGCTATTCAGAAACTGGTCGCCGCACGGCTCGCGGCAGACGTTATGGGCGTTCCGACGCTGCTGATTGCGCGCACCGACGCCGATGCGGCGGATCTCATCACCTCCGACTGCGATCCGTATGATAGTGAATTTATTACCGGCGAGCGTACCAGCGAAGGCTTCTTCCGTACCCGCGCGGGCGTCGAGCAGGCGATCAGCCGCGGGCTCGCCTATGCGCCGTATGCGGATCTGGTGTGGTGCGAAACCTCCACGCCGGATCTCGATCAGGCAAGACGTTTCGCCGAAGCTATCCACGCGCGCTTCCCCGGTAAGCTCTTGGCGTATAACTGCTCGCCGTCGTTCAACTGGAAGAAAAAGCTCGATGACAAAACCATCGCGTCTTTCCAGGAGGAGCTGTCGGCGATGGGGTACAAATACCAGTTCATTACGCTCGCGGGCATTCACAGCATGTGGTTCAACATGTTCGATCTCGCCCACGCCTACGCCCAGGGCGAAGGGATGCGGCATTACGTCGAGAAAGTGCAGCAGCCGGAATTTGCCGCGGGTAAAGAGGGCTACACCTTTGTGTCGCACCAGCAGGAGGTGGGCACCGGTTACTTTGATAATGTCACGACCATTATCCAGGGCGGCGTGTCATCCGTGACGGCGTTAACCGGCTCGACCGAAGAAGCGCAGTTCTGACGCTGCTTTAAGCGCAGCGCATGCACCGGTTGCCAGCGGCGGGTGCGCGTTGCTTACCCGCCCTACAGTCCACTGGATTTTGTGTAGGGTGGATAAGCGCAGCGCATCCACCGATTGTCAGCGGCGGGTGCGCGTCGTTACCCGCCCTACAACCGCTTTGATCCTGTGTAGGGTGGATAAGCGTAGCGCATCCACCGATCGTAGGCTGTGGGTGCGCGTGACTTATCTGCCATACCTTTTATTTTCACACACGGAGCCTGCCTATGCCGCCGCGTGGACTGGAGCTACTCATCGCCCAAACCATCCTGCAGGGGTTTGACGCGCAATATGGTCGTTTTCTGGAAATTACCGCGGGCGCGCAGCACCGCTTCGAGCAGGCCGACTGGCACGCCGTCCAGCAGGCGATGAAAAGCCGTATCCATCTCTACGATCACCATGTCGGGCTGGTGGTGGAGCAGTTGCGCTGCATTATGGAAGGCAAGGCTACCGACCCCGATTTTCTGCTGCGCGTGAAGCGTCACTACACCGACTTGCTTCCCGATTATCCACGCTTTGAAATCGCTGAAAGCTTTTTTAATTCGGTCTATTGCAGGCTTTATGATCACCGCTCGCTGACGCCAGACAGGCTGTTTATTTTCAGCTCCCAGCCCGAGCGACGTTTTCGCACCATGCCGCGACCGCTCGCGAAAAATTTTTTCCCGGAGCAGGGCTGGCAGCCGCTTCTGACCACCTTACTCACCGATCTCCCGCTGCGCCTGCCGTGGCAGGATCTGGCGCGCGACGTGCGCTACATCATCGCGCATCTCAATGAGACTCTCGGCCCGGCGCGCCTTGCGCAGGCGCATCTGGAAGTGGCGAACGAACTTTTTTACCGCAACAAAGCCGCGTGGCTGGTGGGCAAACTGCGCCTGCCTGACGCCACGCTGCCTTTTCTGCTGCCTGTCCACCGCAGCGACGACGGCGAACTGTTTGTCGACACCTGCCTTACCGGCAGCGCCGGGGCGAGCATCGTTTTCGGCTTCGCCCGCTCTTATTTCATGGTGTATGCGCCGCTGCCCGCCGCGCTTGTCGAATGGCTGCGCGAAATCCTGCCGGGCAAAACCACGGCTGAGCTCTATATGGCGATTGGCTGCCAGAAACACGCCAAAACCGAAAGCTACCGCGAATATCTCCACTATCTGCGTCACGCCGACGAGCAGTTTATCGAGGCGCCAGGCATTCGCGGCATGGTGATGCTGGTCTTCACGCTGCCGGGGTTTGATCGCGTCTTTAAAGTCATCAAAGACCGCTTCGCCCCGCAAAAAGAGATGAGCGAAGCGCATGTGCGCGCCTGCTACCAGCTGGTCAAAGAGCACGACCGCGTCGGGCGCATGGCGGATACTCAGGAGTTTGAAAACTTCGTCATTGAAAAACGCCGTATCAGCCCGGAACTGATGGCGCTGCTGCAACAGGAGGTCGGGCAGAAGCTCACCGACATGGGCGATAAAATCTCCATCAGCCATCTCTATATTGAGCGCCGGATGGTGCCGCTCAATATCTGGCTGGAGCAGGCGACGGGCCAGCAGCTGCGCGACGCCATCGAAGAGTATGGCAACGCCATCCGCCAGCTCGCCGCCGCCAACATCTTTCCCGGCGACATGCTGTTTAAAAACTTCGGCGTCACGCGCCACGGGCGGGTCGTGTTCTACGATTACGACGAGATCTGCTACATGACCGAAGTAAACTTTCGCGATATCCCGCCGCCGCGCTACCCGGAGGACGAGCTCAGCGCCGAGCCCTGGTACAGCGTAGCGCCCGGCGACGTCTTCCCGGAGGAGTTTCGCCACTGGCTCTGCGCCGACCCGAAAATCGGCCCGCTGTTTGAGGAGATGCATAGCGATCTGTTCAGCGCCAGCTACTGGCGCGCGCTACAGACGCGCATTCGTGAAGGGTATGTGGAGGATGTGTACGCGTACCGCCGCCGCCAGCGCTTTTGCGTGCGCTGGAAAAACCACAACGGCCACCCGGAGGCAGCCGTTTCAGCGATTGCGCCCTCTGCGGTGGGCGAAGGCTAAAGCGAAGGCGTCAGAAGGAGAACCTCTGACGCCCGCAGGCCATTTAACGAACGCCGCCGAAAGCCTGCGTCACTTCTTTTGCCGCGCGGATCACCATCGCGCCTAACTCCGTCACGCGATCGTCCGTCATGCGTGAAATCGGGCCGGAAATAGAGATCGCGGCGAACGCCTCGTGGTGCTCGTCGTAAATGCAGGCCGCCACGCAGCGCAGGCCAAGCGCGTGCTCTTCATCATCAAACGAATAGCCGCGCTTGCGCGTCTGGGCGAGATCGTCTTTCAGATGCGCAGGTGCCACCAGCGTCGCGTGCGTATAGGCTTTCAACCCCTGACGATGCAGCAGCGCGGAGACATCTTCATCGCTTAACTGCGACAAAAACGCTTTACCGGCACCGGACGCGTGCATCGGCAGCTTGCCGCCAATCGGCGCGGACATACGCATCAGCTGGGTACACTGGACCTGGTCGATAATAATGGCCTGATGGTCGCTCTTATCCAGCACGGCGAGGTTCACGGTTTCGCCGGACTCTTCCATCAGTTTGCGCAGAATCGGGTGGACAATCGCCAGCAGGTTGCGGCTTTGCAGAAAACTGCTGCCGATAATAAAGGCGTGCGCGCCGATGGCCCAGTGGCCTAAATCGCCGACCTGGCGCACAAAGCCCAGCTGCTGCATAGTCGTCAGCAGGCGGTGAGTGGTGGAATTCGGCAATCCGGCTTGCTGCGCCAGCTCCGTCAGCGCCACGCTACCCTGCGATTCAGCTATCCACTCCAGCAGTTTCAGGCCGCGCGTAAGCGACTGCACCTGGCCCGTTGCCTGCGGGGCGGCAGCAGCGGCGGCGTTGCGGGGCTTTTTGCCACGTTTAGCGGGTACGGTAGCGACCATAGCGGCCTCCTTTTCTGTATCGTGGAAATCATTTTCGTTTTATTTGGCGATAATGCAACCGCCAGGCAACTCATCGGAGCAGTCAATAATGAACATGTCTCAAGTTGCCGTCGCTCGCCTTCCCCGGCCGATCGCTTTATGCCAGTATGGTTTGCTGGCCTTTCCGGCCTGGGTTTTGTCGAGTATCAGGAGCACATGTGAGTAGCAAATCTGAACAGCTGCACCGGCAATTAGCGGAACGCATTATGGTGCTGGACGGCGGTATGGGCACTATGATCCAGAGCTACCGTCTGGATGAAGAGGATTTCCGCGGCGAGCGTTTCGCCGACTGGCCGTGCGATCTTAAAGGTAACAATGACCTGCTGGTACTCACTAAGCCAGATATCATCGCCGCTATCCACTACGCCTACTTTGAAGCGGGCGCCGATATCATCGAGACCAATACCTTTAACTCGACGACCATCGCGATGGCCGATTACCAGATGGAATCGCTGTCGGCGGAAATCAACTACGAAGCCGCGAAGCTGGCCCGCGCCTGCGCCGATGAATGGACGGCGCGCACGCCGGAAAAACCGCGTTACGTGGCAGGTGTGTTAGGGCCTACTAACCGTACAGCGTCGATTTCTCCTGATGTTAACGACCCGGCCTTCCGTAATATTACTTTTGATCAGCTGGTGGAGGCTTACCGCGAATCCACGCGCGCGCTGATTGAGGGCGGCGCAGATCTGATTCTCATCGAAACGGTCTTCGATACGCTTAACGCCAAGGCCGCGATTTTCGCCGTGAAGGCGGAGTTCGAGGCGCTCGGCGTCGAGCTGCCCATCATGATCTCCGGCACAATCACCGACGCCTCGGGCCGCACGCTGTCGGGCCAGACCACCGAGGCGTTTTATAACTCGCTGCGCCATGCTGACGCGCTCACCTTCGGCCTTAACTGCGCGCTGGGCCCGGACGAGCTGCGCCAGTACGTGGCGGAGCTGTCGCGCATCGCCGAGTGCTACGTCACCGCGCACCCCAACGCGGGCCTGCCCAATGCCTTCGGGGAATATGATTTAGACGCTGACGTGATGGCCGCGCAAATCCGCGAGTGGGCGCAGTCAGGATTTCTGAATATTGTCGGCGGCTGCTGCGGCACCACGCCGGAGCATATCGCAGCGATGAGCCGCGCGGTGGAAGGTTTACCGCCGCGTAAACTGCCGGATATTCCCGTCGCCTGCCGTCTGGCGGGCCTTGAGCCGCTCAACATCGGCGACGATTCGCTGTTTGTGAACGTCGGCGAGCGTACCAACGTCACCGGCTCGGCCAAATTTAAGAGGTTGATTAAAGAAGAGAAATACAGCGAAGCGCTGGACGTGGCGCGCCAGCAGGTCGAAAACGGCGCGCAGATTATCGATATCAACATGGATGAGGGGATGCTCGACGCCGAAGCGGCGATGGTGCGTTTCCTCAACCTTATCGCGGGTGAGCCAGACATCGCCCGCGTGCCGATTATGATCGACTCCTCGAAATGGGACGTTATCGAAAAAGGCCTGAAATGCATTCAGGGCAAAGGCATCGTTAACTCGATCTCCATGAAAGAGGGCGTCGAGGCGTTCGTGCATCACGCGAAGCTGGTGCGCCGCTATGGCGCGGCGGTGGTAGTGATGGCGTTTGACGAAGTGGGCCAGGCCGACACCCGCGAGCGTAAAATTGAAATTTGCCGCCGCGCTTACAAAATCCTCACCGAAGAGGTCGGCTTCCCGCCGGAAGATATTATCTTCGACCCGAACATTTTCGCGGTCGCGACCGGCATCGATGAGCACAACAACTACGCGCAGGATTTTATCGGCGCGTGTGAAGACATTAAACGCGAGCTGCCGCATGCGCTGATCTCCGGCGGCGTCTCTAACGTCTCGTTCTCGTTTCGCGGCAACGACCCGGTGCGCGAGGCGATCCACGCCGTGTTCCTCTACTACGCCATCCGCAACGGCATGGACATGGGTATCGTTAACGCCGGGCAACTGGCGATTTACGACGATCTGCCCACCGAGCTGCGCGACGCGGTAGAAGACGTCATCCTTAACCGCCGTGCCGATGGCACCGAGCGGCTGTTGGCGCTTGCCGAAAAGTACCGCGGCAGCAAAGCGGATAACGCGGCAGATGCCCAGCAGGCGGAATGGCGCACGTGGGATGTCAAAAAGCGCCTTGAGTATTCACTGGTCAAAGGCATTACCGAGTTTATCGAGCAGGATACCGAAGAGGCGCGCCAGCAGGCGGCCCGCCCGATTGAGGTCATTGAAGGCCCGCTGATGGACGGCATGAACGTGGTCGGCGATCTGTTCGGCGAGGGCAAAATGTTCCTGCCACAGGTGGTGAAATCGGCCCGCGTGATGAAACAAGCGGTGGCGTATCTTGAGCCGTACATCCAGGCCAGTAAAGAAGTGGGCAAGAGCAACGGCAAAATCGTGCTTGCGACCGTGAAAGGCGATGTCCACGACATCGGCAAAAACATCGTTGGCGTGGTGTTGCAGTGCAACAACTACGAGATTATCGATCTCGGCGTGATGGTGCCGACGGATAAAATCCTCAAAACCGCGCGTGAAGTGAACGCCGATATTATCGGGCTTTCCGGGCTCATCACGCCGTCGCTTGATGAGATGGTCAATGTGGCGAAAGAGATGGAGCGTCAGGGCTTTACGCTGCCGCTGCTCATCGGCGGCGCGACCACCTCGAAAGCCCATACGGCGGTGAAAATCGAGCAGAACTACAGCGGGCCGACGGTCTATGTCCAGAACGCCTCACGTACCGTGGGCGTGGTCTCTGCGCTGCTCTCAGACACGCTGCGTGACGATTTCGTCGCACGCACCCGCAAAGAGTATGAAACCGTGCGCATTCAGCACGGGCGCAAAAAACCGCGCACGCCGCCGGTGACGCTCGCCGCCGCGCGTGAAAACGATCTGGCGTTTGACTGGCGAAGCTACACGCCGCCCGCCGCGCACCGTCTGGGCGTCGAAGAAGTAACAGCAAGCATCGAGACGCTGCGCAACTACATCGACTGGACGCCGTTCTTTATGACCTGGTCGCTCGCCGGGAAATACCCGCGCATTCTGGAAGATGAGGTTGTGGGCGAAGAGGCGCAGCGCCTGTTTAAAGACGCCAACGAGATGCTCGACAAACTGAGCGCCGAAAAATCCCTGACGCCGCGCGGCGTGGTGGGGCTTTTCCCGGCGAACCGCGTGGGTGACGATATCGAAATCTACCGCGACGAGACCCGCACGCATGTGTTGTCAGTAAGTCATCACTTACGTCAGCAGACCGAGAAAGTGGGCTTTGCGAACTACTGTCTGGCCGATTTCGTCGCGCCAAAACACAGCGGCAAAGCAGACTACCTCGGCGCGTTCGCCGTGACCGGCGGGCTGGAGGAAGACGCGCTGGCGGAGGCCTTCGACGCGCAGCATGATGATTACAATAAAATCATGGTTAAAGCGGTGGCCGACCGTCTGGCGGAAGCGTTCGCCGAGTATCTGCATGAGCGCGTGCGTAAAGTGCTGTGGGGCTACGCGCCGTATGAAAACCTTAGTAATGAGGAGCTCATCCGCGAAAATTATCAGGGCATTCGCCCGGCGCCGGGTTATCCCGCCTGCCCGGAGCACACCGAGAAATCGGTTATCTGGGATCTGCTGGACGTGGAAAACCGCATCGGCATGAAACTCACGGAGTCCTACGCCATGTGGCCAGGCGCGTCAGTCTCCGGCTGGTATTTCAGCCACCCGGAAAGCAAATATTTCGCCGTGGCGCAGATCCAGCGCGACCAGGTGGAAGATTACGCGCAGCGCAAAGGGATGAGCGTGAGCGAGGTAGAGCGGTGGCTCGCGGCGAACCTTGGTTACGACGCCGATTAGTTTCGGATTAGGCCTGTAAGACGAACACGCCGGTGGGTGCGCACGGCTTACCCACCCTACAACTGAAGCGTAGGGCGGGTAAGCGCAGCGCACCCGCCGTTCCCGTCATTATCCAACAACCACCATTTCCGCGATCCTCAACGCGCTGGTGGGTGCGCGTTGCTTACCCACCCTACAACTGAAACGTAGGGCGGGTAAGCGTAGCGCACCCGCCGTTCCGTCATTATCCAACAACCACCATTTCCGCGATCCTCAACGCGCCGGTGGGTGCGCACGGCTTACCCACCCTACAACTGACGCGTAGGGCGGGTAAACGCAGCGCACCCGCCGTTCCGTCATGATCCAGCACCCATCATTCCCGCCTAATTCAACTCCCGGTTGACCCTTCATATACCCACCCGCCAATACTTCCTCCGGTTAATTACTTATACTCATCAAAGGAGCGGCATCGCGCCTGCTTCTTAGGAAAACACAACGATAAGGAGAAGCCGTGTTAACGCTGTTACACCTGCTTTCTGCTGTGGCGCTGCTCGTCTGGGGCACTCACATCGTGCGTACCGGCGTCATGCGCGTCTTCGGCGCGCGCTTAAGAAGCGTGCTCAGCCGCAGCGTTGAGAAAAAACCGCTCGCCTTCTGCGCGGGCATTGGCGTGACGGCGCTGGTGCAGAGCAGCAACGCCACCACGCTGCTTGTCACCTCGTTCGTCGCGCAGGATCTGGTGGCGCTGACGCCCGCGCTCGTCATCGTGCTTGGCGCGGATGTCGGTACGGCGCTCATGGCGCGCGTGCTCACCTTCGATCTCTCGTGGCTCTCGCCGCTGTTGATTTTTATCGGCGTCATCTTCTTTCTGGGCCGTAAACAGAGCCGCGCCGGCCAGCTCGGGCGCGTCGCTATCGGCCTCGGGCTGATTTTGCAGGCGCTGGAGCTCATCGTGCAGGCGGTTACGCCCATCACCAACGCCTCTGGCGTACAGGTGATTTTCGCCTCGCTCACCGGCGATATCATGCTCGACGCGCTGATAGGCGCGGTGTTCGCGGTCATCAGCTACTCAAGCCTGGCGGCGGTTCTGCTCACCGCGACGCTCACCGCCACGGATGTCATCTCCTTTCAGGTGGCGCTCTGTCTGGTGATTGGCGCAAACCTCGGCTCCGGCCTGCTCGCGATGCTCAACAACGGTGCCGCCAGCCCGGCGGCGCGGCGTGTGGCGCTCGGCAGTCTGCTGTTTAAGCTGGTGGGCAGCGTGCTGGTACTGCCTTTCGTGCCGCTGCTGGCGCAATCCCTGCACAGGCTGCCGGTAGAGGAATCGGAGCTGGTTATCTATTTCCACGTCTTCTATAACCTCATCCGTTGCCTGGTGATGGTGCCCTTCGCGGGCATGATGGCGCGTCTCTGTCAGCGCATCATCCCGGACGCCCCGGAAACCGATCTGCGCATGAAGCCCCGGCATCTTGACCCGAGCGCGCTGGACACGCCAGCGCTGGGCCTCGCCAACGCCGCGCGCGAAACGCTGCGCATCGGCGACGTGCTGGAGCAGATGCTGGAGGTCTACGGCAAAGTGATGCATGGCGAACCGCGTCAGGAGAAGACACTGCGGCGGCTCGCCGACGACGTGGATGTGCTCTACACCGCCATTAAGCTTTATATGGCGCGCATGCCGAAAGAAGATCTGGCGGAAGATGAGGCGAAGCGCTGGGCGGAAATCATTGAAATGTCGCTAAATCTTGAACAGGCGGCGGATATTCTGGAGCGTATGGGCAGCGAAGTGGCGAATAAATCGCTGGCCGCGCGCCGCGCGTTTTCACCAGAAGGCGTGAAAGAGCTGGATACGCTGCTGGAGAAACTGACCGCCAACCTGAAGCTCAGCCTGTCGGTCTTTTTCGCGGGTGACGTACAAAGCGCTCGCCGCCTGCGACGCCATAAGCACCGTTTTCGCATTCTCAACCGCCGTTACGCGCACGCCCATGTGGACCGGCTGCATCAGCAAAACGTGCAGAGTATCGAAACCAGCTCGCTGCATCTGGGGTTGCTTGGCGATATGAAGCGACTCAACTCGCTGTTCTGCGCCGTGGCCTACAGCATCCTCGAACAGCCGGATGACGATGAGGAGCGGCTGGAAGAGTAGCCTTACAAAGCCGCTTTTATGATTTAACCGTTAAACCGAGACCCAACGCTTTCATCACTGCCAGCGTGGTTTTAAGCGTTGGGTTGCCTTTATCACTGAAAGAACGGTACAGCTGTTCACGCGACAGCCCTGTCTGAGCGGCGATATGCGACATGCCTTTAGCGCGCGCGACGACGCCCAGCGCCTTTGCAATATGTCCGGCGTCGCCAGTTTCGAGCGCGTCCGCCATAAAGAAGGCGATCTCCTCATCATCTACCAGCGCCGCTGCGGGATCGTATTCGGTCAGCTTCATCACATTATCTCCACTGGTTCTCTGGCAGGTCAGCCAGCATTTTCGCAAGAAGAATGTCTTTATCCTGCGTGTGCTTATCACCACCACAAAGCAAAATGACAATCACCTCGCCGTGTTGTTTGAAATAAATCCGGTCACCCGCGCCGTAGTGAATACGCAGTTCACTGATGCCTGCGCCGACGGGCTTAACATCACCAGGCAAACCATTAGCCAGCCGAAAAAGCCGCGCGGCAATCATCGTTTTTACCCGCTGGTCTTTCAGACTGGCTTGCCAACGGCGGAATACCTCAGTTTGAAAAATATGCTTCATAACGCTCCCTGTATTTTAAAAACTACATGCGAATTCTACAAGTCTGCTCAGGGAGAATAAGTTTCATAAAAAAGGGAACAAAGGCGTCAGTAATGAATCTGGAAGACATGCCGAAAGATGCCAAAAAACCTCGCTGATGGCGGGGTTTTTTATTTTATCGTGAAAGCTGGACGCTGTTTTTTATACCCATAAAGGTATAATCAGAGGGAACGCAACATGATAAAACCGTTGTTTTGGGTCGGGCAGGCCAGAAAAGATCTTCAGGCGCTGCCGGAGGATGTACAGGATCTTTTTGGCTATGCGCTTTATCTGGCGCAGCAGGGTAGACGCCATCCGCAGGCCAGGCCGCTTAAAGGTTTTGGCGGCGCGGGTGTACTTGAGGTGGTGGAGGATTATCAGGGGAATGCCTTTCGGGCGGTCTATACCGTGTGCCTGAAAGATGCGATTTATGTCCTGCACGTATTCCAGAAAAAATCCTCTTCCGGGATTGCCACGCCCCGCCCGGAGATGGAAAAAATTGAACAACGACTGAAAGCCGCGCAACGCCACGCCGGAGGGCTGAAATGACAGCAGACATTGAACGCAGTAACGGAAATGTGTATGACGATCTCGGGCTTATCGACGCCGAAGAGATGCAGCTAAAAGCGCAGCTCGCTATGGCCGTTAGCGACATTCTTAAAGCGCGCGGCTTAACCCAGCAGGAGGCGGCCCGTCTTCTGGGCATGACCCAGCCAAAACTTTCTTTATTACTTCGCGGCCAGTTTCGCGGGATCAGCGAAACGAAAATGATGGCCTGCCTGATGCTCCTCGGGCGGGATATCAGTATCGTCGTCGGCGAAGCACAACAGGCGCGCGGAAAAATGCGCCTGATTTATGAGCCAGCCTGACACAGGACAGCGCTCGTGGCTGCGCGTTAACGCCGTCCCCGCACGGGCGTGCTGGCGGACCATGAAAAGGTCGCGTCGCTGTCCGGTTTATACGCCTGCGCTTTTTTCTGTTTGCGCGTCTGCTTCGCCGCCTGTTCGCGCTGCGCCATCAGCTTGTCGATATACTCTTTTTTGACGTGGTTGGCTTCGGAATTGGTAAGCGGGCGGCCATGGGCGATGCGGGCGCGGTCGAGCAGGGTTTTTAATTCGCGCTGTTCGCTTTCCGTCATCTCTTTCTGGGTCAGTCGGGGCAGGGACATAGTGGCGACTCCTCAGGGGGTGAGCCGCCAGTGTAACGCAACGCCGCCGCTAACTCAGTAAATAAGCCCGGTTTCGCCGGGCTTATTTGGTTAGCGTGCTGTACGCCGCGCGTTTTTGTCGACCGGTTTGCCGGACCAGTAGCCCGCGAGCAGCGAGCCGGAGAGGTTATGCCAAACCGAGAACAGCGCGCCGGGCAGGGCCGCGAGCGGCGAGAAATAGAGTTTGCCGAGCGCGGCGGCAAGCCCGGAGTTTTGCATCCCGACTTCAATCGCCAGCGTCCGGCAGGTGGATTCGTCAAAGCCGAAGAGACGCCCGCCCCAGTAACCGCCGAGCAGGCCGATACTGTTATGCAGAATCACCGCCACAATCACCATCAGCCCGACCGACGCGATATGCGAGGCGGAACCCGCCACCACGGCGCTGATAATCGCCAGAATACACACCATGGAAAACGCGGGCAGGTAAGGCTCCACCGCTTTCACCACACGCGGGAACAGGTGATGCACGATAAGCCCGAGCGCAATCGGGATCACCACGATTTGCAGAATGCTCAGCAGCATCCCCATCACATCGACCTGAATATGCGCGTCAACATAGAGGCGCGTCAGCAGCGGCGTGGCGACCACGCCTACCAGCGTTGAGACCGACGAAATGGTCACCGACAGCGCCACGTCACCTTTCGCCAGATAGATCATGACGTTAGACGCCGTACCGCTCGCCACGCTCCCCACCAGCACCATACCGGCGGAGAGATCCGGCGGCATATGAAACAGCATCGCCAGCAGCCAGGCGGCCAGCGGCATTACCAGATAGTGCAGGAAAATCCCTGCGGCCACCGGCGCGGGGCGCGACAGCACGCGTTTGAAATCATCGAGTTTCAGGTGTACGCCCATACCAAACATAATCAGCATCAATAACGTGCTGACCCACGGGCCGATGGGCGTAAACGTGGCGGGCGTGTAATACGCAATAACCGAGAGCAGCAGCGCCCAGAGCGGGAACAGCCGGGTGAGTGTCGCGAGCATCGTGTTTTCCTTGCACCCCGTGGCGAACCGTCGTCGTAACGCGGCATCGCCGGGGAGAATGTTGTGTTGTGTCGTTATAAACAGGCCGGGATCGAGCCCGGCCATTGGTATTGTTTATCGTGCGAGGGAAAGTTATTCAAACAAATTATGATGAAAAGCCCTCATTCAGGGGCTTTAACCTGCTCCCAGCTCAGCCCAAAACGCGCCAGATATTTACGCAGCCGGTCGGCGTCGTTCGGGTTGGCTTTCTTCTGGCGCGAAACCGCAAACAGCGTGCGTCCGGCCTCAGAGAGCGAGGCGCTACGCCTGCACACGGCAACAACCGCCGCCAGCTGATCCTGGTCGAAGAGATCGAGCGTTGCGGTATCAACAGGCAGCGCGGCGGCAGGGTCTGCGAGCGGCCGCCAGCTCGCGGTAAGACGGCCGATTTCTTCCTCGACTAACGCGTCGGTAATGCGTCCCTGTTCGGCAAGCGTCGCCATGCGTGCCACCGAGCTGCCCAGTTCGCGAAAGTTGCCCGGCCAGCGCGCCTGCGGCGAGCAGGCGAAGGCGAGATAATTTTCGCGCGCCGTTTTATCAAAGCGGATCTGCGTCTGCTGCTGCGCCGAGAAGCGCTGTAGCTCATACTCCACGTTTGGCGCGATATCCTCGCGGCGCTCGGCGAGGCCCGGCAGCGCGAAGGCCCACATATTAATACGCGCAAAGAGATCTTCACGAAAGCGGCCTTCGGCGACCCATCGCGCCATGTCGCGGTGCGTACCGGCGATCAGCTGAAAATCGCTCTGCACTTCTTTATCCGCGCCGAACGGGAAAAAGGTCTTTTCCTCAATAGCTTTCAGCAGCATCGCCTGTTCATCGAGCCCCAGCTCAGCGATTTCATCCAGAAACAGCACGCCGCCGTCGGCCTCGCGCAGAAGCCCTGGCCGCGCCTGCTGCGCGCCGGTAAACGCGCCCTTCACGTGGCCAAAGAGCGTCGACATCGCGTTATCGCCGCGAAGCGTCGCGCAGTTCACGGAGACCAGTTTTCCCTGCACCAGATGCCGCGCCTGGCGCAGCTGGAAAATGCGCTTTGCGAGAAACGATTTCCCCGCGCCGGTCGGCCCCGTCAGCAGAATCGGCGCGGTGGATCGCAGCGCCACGCGCTCGATCTGGTCGATCAGACGGTTAAACGTGGCGTTACGGGTGTCGATGCCGGATTTGAGGAACGACACCGACTGCTGCTGCTCGCGCTGGAAGCGGCTGGTCAGCGTCGCATAGCGGCTTAAATCGAGATCGATGACCGACGTCGTGCCGATGGTTTTCTGCGCTTCATCGTCGCCCTGACGATCGGGGCTGGTCTGTAACAGCGCCGCCGGGAGATACCGCGCTTCGGTCAGCAGGAACCAGCAGATCTGCGCCACGTGCGTGCCTGTTGTGATATGCACCAGATACTCTTCGTTATCGGTATCAAAGGGATAGCGCGTGGCGAAATCCAGCAGCGCGGCGTACACCTCCTCGAAATCCCACGGATCGTCCATCACCACGGTGTGCGGGCGTACTTCGGTATGCGGCGAGACGGCGGCGATATCTTCTGTGACCCGCTCTGCGAGCGACGCGTCGCGCGCCTGGTACAGCAGTTCAAAGCGGTCGACAGGCAAACCGGGCTGCTGGCACAGCGCGACGGACGGACGCCATTTATTCCAGCGGTTGGCGCGCTTACCGCGCCGGTCCAGTACGGTGCCCAGCATGCCAATCACCACGCGACGCTTTTGCATCTCTTATCCTTAAAGATAAATAACGATATTAAAAGATAAATCATACGCCTTTCTGTTATAGCCGTCGCGTATCGAATAAAAAATTTATCTCTTAATAATCAACATATTAAAAATTTATTTTCACCTTAAACGAAACTGGCACGCATCTGGCAATTATCACTTCGTCAGCACGCTGGGTATGCAGGGGTTTATAGCCCCGCCGGCGCACCGGGAACGGTAACACGTTATCCAGGGGGCGTTCCGCCAGTGCAATGACGTGGAAAACGTTCGGTTTATCAGGTTCGACTCCTGAACTTTCTTTCTCCTTCCAGAGAAACGTTAAAAGCAGTACCCCGGCGGTTGAGTCGTTAGCGACCGCCACACACTGACGCCGGTAACGGCGCCGGGCGGCAGGCAGAAAAGACCGGAACAGAGGTGGCTTCCCCCTCCCGCTTCGCGCCGTTATCCGCGTCAGCCACAACAGTAAGGGAAAAAAATGAATAACAAAGTGACGATTCGTAAGGGCCAGCTGGGTTTACTGGCAAAACAGGGTGATTTTTATCAGGTGCTGGAAGCGGGCGAGCATCGCCTGCCGTGGTTCAACAAACCGGATGTGACGCTGGTGGAGATGAACAGCGGTGACGTCGCGCCGGCGCTGACCGACTATCTGCGCCGTTTTCAGCCAGAATGGGTAGAGAAATATTGCCTGGCGGTTGATACCGCCGATAACGAAACCGCGGCGCTGTGGCGTAACAACGTGCTGGTGGAAATTATCCCGCCGGGTGCGCGGCGTCTCTTCTGGCGCGACGGCGACAGCCTGCGCGCCGTGCGTATGGATACCCGCGACGTGCAGGTGCCGACGGAGATAATGGCCGCCGTGTTACAGCCGCGCGGCCGTGATGTCGTAGTGAAAGGGCGCGACGCTATCCTGACCGTTAACGTGCCCGCCTGGCATGTGGGCGTGCTGAAAATCGACGGCGTTACGCAGCCGCTGCTGCCGCCAGGCTTAAGCGCGTACTGGAAAATCAACCATCTGGTGGAGGCGGAAGTCGTGGATACGCGCCTTCAGGCGATGGAAGTCTCCGGGCAGGAGATCCTGACCAAAGATAAAGTGAACCTGCGCATTAATCTGGGGGCCAACTGGCGCTATCAGGACGTGTTGCAGGCGTACAGCCAGCTTGCCAAACCGCTGGAGCATTTATACCGCGAGCTGCAGTTTGCGTTGCGAGAGGCGGTCGGCACCCGCACGCTCGATGAGCTGCTGGAAAATAAACAGATCATCGACGATGTGGTGAGCGCGCAGGTTATCGCCCGTATGGCACCGTTTGGTATCGACGTGGCGTCGACCGGCGTGAAAGACATCGTGCTGCCGGGCGACATGAAAACGATTTTGTCGCGGCTGGTGGAGGCGGAGAAATCCGCGCAGGCGAACGTGATTCGTCGCCGTGAAGAGACCGCCGCGACCCGTTCGCTGCTGAACACCGCAAAAGTCATGGAAAACAATCCGGTCGCACTGCGACTGAAAGAGCTCGAAACCCTGGAAAAAGTGGCGGAGCGTATCGATAAGATCTCCGTATTCGGCGGCCTGGATCAGGTGCTGCAGGGGCTGGTACAGATTAAAGGGGTATAACAATGAAAGAGAATCACTATCAGACGCTGGCGCAGGCTAACGGCGCGCCGGTAAAAATGTGGACCCACGGCGTGCCGGTAGAGCCGGAAGCGCGTGAGCAGCTGCTGAAAACGGCGAAAATGCCGTTTATTTTTAAACACCTGGCGGTGATGCCGGATGTGCATCTCGGTAAAGGCTCGACCATCGGCAGCGTGATCCCGACCAAAGGCGCGATTATCCCGGCGGCGGTGGGCGTGGATATCGGCTGCGGGATGATCGCGGTGCGCACGTCGCTCGTGGCGCGCGATCTGCCGGATAACCTGAGCGGGCTGCGCAGCGCCATCGAACAGGCCGTCCCGCACGGGCGCACCACAGGGCGCGGCCAGCGTGATAAAGGCGCGTGGTCGAACACGCCGCAGGATGTGGACCACCACTGGGCATCGCTTGCGCCGCGCTTTAAACGCCTGACGGATAAATATCCCAACCTGTTGAAGACTAACAATCATCAGCATCTGGGAACGCTCGGTACGGGTAACCACTTTATCGAGATCTGCCTTGATGAACAGGAGCGCGTGTGGGTGATGCTGCACAGCGGATCGCGCGGCGTGGGTAACGCCATCGGCACCCATTTCATCGGGCTTGCGCAGAAAGATATGCAGCGCCATATGGCGAATCTGCCGGACCGCGATCTCGCCTATTTTGAAGAGGGCAGCAAGCACTACGCCGATTACATCGAGGCGGTGGAGTGGGCGCAGGATTTCGCGCGCCAGAACCGCGAAGTGATGATGAACCGCGTGCTGGCGGCGCTTTCCTCGATTATCACGAAGCCGTTTATGACGCAGCAGGAGGCCGTGAACTGCCACCATAACTATGTGCAGAAAGAGACGCATTTTGGTGAAGAGATCCTGGTGACGCGCAAAGGCGCGGTGTCGGCGCAAAAAGGCCAGATGGGCATCATTCCGGGCTCCATGGGTGCCAAAAGCTTTATCGTGCGCGGGCTGGGAAACGAAGAGAGTTTTTGTTCATGCAGCCACGGCGCAGGGCGCGCGATGAGCCGTACCGCGGCGAAAAAACGCTTCACGGTGGAAGATCAAATCCGCGCCACGGCGCACGTGGAGTGCCGTAAAGACAGCGATGTCATTGATGAGATCCCGATGGCGTATAAAGACATCGACGCCGTGATGGCCGCGCAGTCGTCGCTGGTGGAAATTGTGCATACGCTGCGTCAGGTCGTGTGCGTGAAAGGATAATTTTTAAGGAAAAATGATGGAACTGAACGGGGTGGATGCCGCTATGCGCGAGCGCGTGCGGCAGGTGTTAAACGAGGTGCAAACAAAGTATGGCGTGAAGGTGCTTTACGCCTGTGAATCGGGCAGCCGGGGCTGGGGCTTTGCCTCGCCGGACAGCGACTACGACGTGCGCTTTCTCTATGTGCATCCGCCGGAGTGGTATTTACGGGTCGATGCGCCGCGCGATGTCATCGAACTGCCCATCGACGACACGCTTGACGTCTGCGGCTGGGAGTGGCGCAAGGCGCTCGGGCTGCTCAAGCGGGCAAACCCGACGCTTATCGAGTGGCTCGACTCTCCCATCGTCTACCGGCAGGATGAAACCGCCATCGGCGCGCTGCGCGACCAGGTGCCGCTCTGGTTCTCCGCTGAGCGTGCGCGCTGGCACTACTACTCGATGGCCCGCAAAAACTTTCACAGTTATTTGCAGGGCGAGACGGTGCGGCTGAAGAAATATTTCTACGTGCTGCGCCCGCTGCTGGCGGTGCGCTGGGTGGAAGCGGGTAAGGGCGCGCCGCCGATGCGCTTTCGCACGCTGCTGGAGGGTACGGTGAACGATCCGCTGCTGCGGGCGGAAATCGACACGTTGCTTGCCGCCAAACAGCGAGCGGGTGAGGCCGAGTACGGCGCACCGATGCCGCGGATACACGCGTTTATCGCTGCAGAGCTGGCGCGCGGCGAAACGCCGCCGGAGCTGCCGCAGAGTGAAAAGGCGCAGGCGAGTCTGTTAGATAAGCTGCTTTATGAAACGGTGATGGCCTGACAATGTCAGGCCATTTTTTTGGCTTACTCGAAGAGATTGTGGTGCAGCTTCTGGACGACCTGTTCGGCATCGTTGCCCGGCACCAGGAAGCAGAGGTTATAGCTCGACGCGCCGTAGCAAATCATGCGGATGTTAAACGGCTCCAGCACGCCAAACACCTCTTTGCCGACGCCGCAGGCTTTGGAGAGGTTATTGCCAATCAACGCCACCAGCGCCAGGTTTTCTTCCACCTCCACGCGGCAGAGCGAGGAGAGCTCGGTCAGCAGCGCCTGCGTCAGCAGCGTATCGCCGGTTGACGTGGAGCCGGTCGTGTCGAGCGTCAGCGCCACGCTCACTTCCGACGTGGTAATGAGATCGACCGAAATATTATGGCGCGCCAGGATGCTGAACACTTCCGCGAGGAAACCGCGCGAGTGCAGCATGTTCAGGCTGTGGAGCGTCAGCAGCGTCTGCTTGCGGCGCAGCGCCAGCGCGCGGAACAGCGGCGGGTTGGTGGTTTTGTTGCACACCAGCGTGCCGCCTGCTTTAGGGTCTTTGCTGGAGCCGACAAACACCGGAATATCGCTGCGCACGGCCGGCAGCAGCGTCGCCGGGTGCAGCACTTTCGCGCCGAATGTCGCCATCTCGGCAGCTTCTTCAAAGGCGATTTCATCAATGCGTTTCGCGGCGGGCACCACGCGCGGATCGGTGGTGTAAATGCCCGGCACGTCGGTCCAGATATCCACGCGGCGCGCTTTCAGCGCCTCGGCGAGCAGGGCGGCGGTATAGTCGCTGCCGCCGCGGCCAAGCGTAGTGGTGCGTCCTTTGGCTTCGCTGCCGATAAAACCCTGGGTGATAACCAGCCCTTCCGCCAGGCGCGGCGCGAGCTGCTGCGTACAGAGTTCGGCGAGCGCCGCGACATCCGGCTCGGCGCGGCCGAAGCGGTCGCTGGTGCGCATCACTTTACGCACGTCAAACCACAGCGCGTCCACGCCGCGCTCGCGCAGGATCTCGACAAACAGCAGGGTGGACATCAGCTCGCCGTGGCTGACCAGCTCATCGGTAAGCGCGGTGGAGGTCGCAAGCGACGCGGCTTCGGAAAGCGTGGCGATGTTTTCCAGCAGGCGATCAATCTCTTCGCGGATAACCGTCGGGTTTTGCAGGCGTTCCAGAATGTCGTACTGAATTTTGCGGATGGTGTCGAGCTTTACATAGCGCTCGGTCGCTTCGAGCCCTTCAGCCAGCGCCACCAGCAGGTTGGTGATCCCGGCGGAGGCGGAAAGCACCACGAGACGGACGTGAGCGTCGTCCAGGACGACATTGGCGCTGCGGTTCATGGCGTCGAAATCCGCCACGCTGGTGCCGCCAAATTTAGCGACCACTAAAGAATCTGTCATAACAACCTCGTGTCAGGGCGCCATTCATCATGTATGGCGGAATCTGTTCAGCCTGGGCACAAGGAAAGCGCAGTAAAGGGGCGGACGCAGGAGTATAAAACCAACGTTACGATACACCCAGAAGCGCTCCACCTTGCGAAACGTTCGACTGCCGTCGTTTCGGGTGACAGCCCAGGGGATTCAGCCCCTGCAGCCGATGACGCGCCTTACCAGACAGCGCGCCATCTCGGCGTCGTTCCCCCTCGCGTGTGGTCGTAGGACGGGTTCCTCGCACACGTTACCTGGCCGACGCGCCTCTTCCGGTTTTCCTTCATATTTCAGGCTGTGGCGGCGTTGGTTGCGCTTGCTCACCCCAGTCACATACTTTTGCATGCTCCTGGGGATTCACTCGCTTACCGTCTTGCCACATCCCGAACTATTTTGGAAAACAATGATTTTCGTCCTGTTTGTGGCTACTTCGCTGCGTCGCCGCCTTCGCGTAACCCCAAACCGTTTGAAAATCGTGTTCTCTTTCTTTCTCAGGCTATGGCGGCATTGGTTGCGCTTGCCATACCCGAACTCATCTGAAAAACGCTGACGCCGTGCTGCTGTTTTATTGCCGTAATGCGCAAAACCCTAAGCGGGCGTCAGAGGCGGCTTCAGGTTGCGTAAGCAAGTAACTAAAGCCGCAGAAAAAAACAGGCCAGGCGTGCGCAGGGCGCGTCGGGCCGGTACTTATTCATAAATAAAGGGTTGGCCGGGGGATTGTCAACGATACGGTCATGGGGATTTTTCATATTACGCAGGCTGCCAGGAAAATAACTTATAACGACTATACTTTTCTCTTGTCGCCGGGGAGGCTGGCGTCCGGCCTTATGATAAAAATCATCACAATTTCAGCGACTGGCGCTACAATCGACCGCAGTCACAATTCTCAAATCACAAGAGTATTGCTATGAAAAACATCAACCCAACGCAGACTTCTGCCTGGCAGGCACTACAAAATCACTTCGACGCGATGAAAGAGGTCACCCTCGCGGAACTCTTCGCGAAAGACGCTGACCGCTTCGGTAAATTCTCCGCCACCTTCAACGATCAGATGCTGGTGGACTACTCCAAAAACCGCATCACGGAAGAAACCCTCAGCAAGCTGCTGGACCTGGCAAAAGAGACCGATCTGGCGGGCGCCATTAAATCGATGTTCTCCGGCGAGAAGATCAACCGCACTGAAGACCGCGCCGTACTGCACGTCGCACTGCGCAACCGCAGCAATACGCCGATTCTGGTAGACGGCAAAGATGTGATGCCGGAAGTGAACGCCGTGCTGGAGAAGATGAAAAAATTCTCCGAGGCCATTATCTCCGGCGAATGGAAAGGCTATACCGGCAAGCCCATCACTGACGTGGTAAACATCGGTATTGGCGGATCTGACCTCGGCCCGTTCATGGTGACCGAAGCGCTGCGCCCGTACAAAAACCACCTCAACATGCACTTTGTTTCTAACGTCGACGGCACCCACATCGCCGAAGTGCTGAAAAAGGTGAACCCGGAAAGCACCCTGTTCCTGGTGGCGTCCAAAACCTTCACCACCCAGGAAACCATGACCAACGCTCACAGCGCGCGTGACTGGTTCCTGAAAACCGCCGGTGACGAAAAACACGTGGCGAAGCACTTCGCGGCGCTCTCCACCAACGCCAAAGCGGTCGGCGATTTCGGCATTGATACCGCCAATATGTTTGAGTTCTGGGACTGGGTCGGCGGCCGTTACTCCCTGTGGTCGGCGATTGGCCTCTCCATCATTCTGTCCGTGGGTTACGACAACTTTGTTGAGCTGCTCTCCGGCGCGCACGAGATGGACAAACACTTCTCCACCACGCCGTTTGAGAAAAACCTGCCGGTGCTGCTGGCGCTGATTGGCATCTGGTACAACAACTTCTTTGGTGCCGAAACCGAAGCGATTCTGCCGTACGACCAGTACATGCACCGTTTCGCGGCGTACTTCCAGCAGGGCAATATGGAATCCAACGGCAAATACGTTGACCGCAACGGCAACGCCGTGGATTACCAGACCGGCCCGATTATCTGGGGTGAGCCGGGCACTAACGGCCAGCACGCGTTCTATCAGCTGATCCACCAGGGCACTAAACTGGTGCCGTGCGATTTCATCGCACCGGCGATTACGCATAATCCGCTCTCTGATCACCATCAGAAACTGCTCTCGAACTTCTTCGCCCAGACCGAAGCGCTGGCGTTCGGTAAATCCCGCGACGTGGTGGAGCAAGAGTTCCGCGACCAGGGGAAAGATCCGGCTCAGCTGGAAAACGTGGTGCCGTTCAAGGTGTTTGAAGGCAACCGCCCGACCAACTCTATTCTGCTGCGTGAAATCACTCCGTTCAGCCTGGGCGCGCTGATTGCGCTCTACGAGCACAAAATCTTCACCCAGGGCGCCATCCTGAACATCTTCACCTTCGACCAGTGGGGCGTGGAGTTGGGTAAACAGCTTGCTAACCGCATTCTGCCGGAACTGGGTGATAACAAAGAAATCGCCAGCCACGACAGCTCCACCAACGGCTTAATTAACCGTTATAAAGCCTGGCGCGGTTGATTTTAAATAAGCGTGTCAAATAAGCGTAATGATGCCGGCAATATGCCGGCATTTTTTTCTCAGATAAATCTTGTTGTTCGCCCACGTCCCGCTACTCTTTAATCTTGAGGTTAATCCGAAAATCGCCGTGCCCGTCTTCTGCACGCCTGAAATGTTTCAGATAAACCGGATTTCCATTTTGCAGGGATATATTATAACAAGTTGAAAAACAGGCGATTTATATAAAATCTATTACGCCATCCTGCGCCATTTGTCTAATTATCCTAAAACCCTGTGCCTATTTCCCTGTGTCGTAAACCGGCAGGGGTTGTTGTGTATACTCGGAAGCGCCTGAAAAGCTTTTCAGGTAAATCTCCATTCATTCAATGAAGGGAAATTGATATGAAGAAAATCCTTAGTGGCGTTTTCGCCATTGCAGCGCTTGGCGCTGTCTCAGCCCAGGCTGCACCGGTTAGCGTCGGTGAAGCGGCAGGCTCGGCAGCGACCTCCGTGTCGGTTGGCAGCTCCAGCGCCACCGCGTCAAGCACTGTAGGGTCGGTTGTTGGTGTGGCGCTTGCCGCCACCGGCGGCGGCGATGGTTCCAACACCGGGACCACGACCACCACCACCACCAGCACTGCCACCCAGTAAACCCTTCGGGGGCTTTAACCATAACCACACTACGGTGTGGTTATTTTGACTTTTTTTGGGGAAATATCGTGAAGCGACTCGCGATTGTGTTGATGTGCCTGATGATTCAGGCCTGCTCCACCACGACCAAGGGACTCGGCAATTCACTCAGGCAAAGTATTTTCGGCCCGGATGGCGTGCAGCTCACGGATGACGATATCCAGAACATGCCCTACGCCAGCCAGTACATGATGCTGAATAACGGCCCGCAGCTTTTTGTGGTGCTCGCTTTTTCTGAAAACGGCCAGCAAAAATGGGTGACGCAGGACCGCGCGACGATCGTGACGCAGCATGGCCGCGTCGTGAAAACCTTAAGCCTCGCCGATAACCTGATAGACATTAACAATCTGGCGGCCGATCCGCTGGCGCACGCAAATCAGATTATCGACGGCGCAAGCTGGACGCGCACGATGGGCTGGACGGAACGCCATCAGGTGCGTTACGCCACCGCCCGCTCCACCTTTACCTGGGATGGTACCGATACCCTGAAAGTGGGCAGCGACATCACGCCGGTGCGCATTCTGGATGAAGAAGTGACCACAGAAGCCGCCACCTGGCACAACCGCTTCTGGGTGGACAGCGATGGGCAGATTCGTCAGTCAAAACAATATCTGGGTGCGGGGTATTTTCCGGTCACCACCATTCTGTTGAAGGCAGCGAAATAATGAAAACCACACTTATCGCTTCGCTGATTTTTAGCCTCGGCAGCTTTTGCGCTTTCGCCGACGGCACCATTACCGTTTATCGGGACCATGCACAGCCGCTAAAAGTCTCCGGCGCGAAACATCTCGCCGATCTGGTTTCTCAACCGCAGTTAGCCGGCAGCTGGTGGCTGGGTGCGGTTATCAGCGAACGTCAGGCAAGCGTTGAGGCGCAGGCGCAGCATCAGGTGCTGTTAAATCGCCTCGCGTCTCTTGCCGCCGAAGAGGGCGGCGATGACGGCGCGGCGATTAACCGCGTGCGCCAGCAGTTACAGGCCATCAAAGTGACAGGCCGTCAGAGAGTGATCCTCGACCCGGACCGCGTGCGGGTGCGTCCGCACAACAACCCGCCGCTGGAAGGCGATTACGAGCTGTGGGTGGGCCCGCAACCGTCCACCATTACGCTTGTCGGGCTCGTCAGCGCGCCGGGCAAAAAAACGTTTACGCCCGGCAAACCGGTGACCGATTACCTGGACGACGTCAGCCGTCTGAGCGGTGCCGAGCGCAGCTACGCGTGGCTGATTCAGCCGACCGGGCGCGTGGAAAAGGTGCCGGTGGCGTACTGGAATAAGCGCCACGTAGAGCCGATGCCCGGCAGCATTCTGTATGTCGGCTTCGCTGACCATACGTTTACCTCAGCGTATGACGGGCTGAACGAGCAAATCATCTCTTCTCTGACGCATCGGATACCGGATTAATGAAAAAACATTACTACTTCAGCCTGCTGGCGCTGGCGGTCGCTTCCGCCTGCCATGCCGAAACGTATCCGGCACCGGTGGGCCCTTCGCAGTCAGATTTCGGCGGCGTCGGCCTGATGCAGACGCCGACGGCGCGCATGGCGCGCGAGGGCGAGCTGAGCCTGAACTATCGCGATAACGATCAGTATCGTTACTACTCCGCGTCCATTCAGCTCTTTCCGTGGCTGGAAACCACGCTGCGCTACACCGACGTGCGCACCCGCGAATACTCCAACGTGGATGCGTTCTCCGGCGACCAGACCTATAAAGATAAAGCGTTCGATCTCAAGCTGCGCCTGTGGGAAGAGGGCTACTGGCTACCGCAGGTGGCGGTGGGCGCGCGCGATATCGGCGGTACGGGGCTGTTTGACGCCGAATATCTGGTCGCCAGCAAAGCCTGGGGGCCGTTTGATTTCTCGCTCGGTCTCGGCTGGGGCTATCTCGGTACGAGCGGCAACGTGAAGAACCCACTCTGTCAGTACGACGATAAATTCTGCTACCGCGACCCGAGCTATCAGCGCGCGGGCTCCATTGACGGCAGCACCATGTTCCACGGACCGGCGGCGATTTTCGGCGGTATCGAATACCAGACGCCGTGGCAGCCGCTGCGCCTGAAGCTGGAGTATGAAGGCAACAACTATACCCAGGACTTCGCAGGCAAAATCGATCAGAAAAGCAAATTCAACGTGGGCGCGATTTACCGCGTCGCCGACTGGGCGGACGTTAACCTGAGCTACGAGCGCGGCAACACCGTGATGTTCGGCTTTACGCTGCGCACCAACTTTAACGATCTGCGCCCGTCCTATAACGATAACCGTCGCCCTGAGTATGATCCGCAGCCGCAGGACGCGGTGTTGCAGCACAGCGTGGTGGCGAACCAGCTCACTTCGCTGAAATACAACGCCGGGCTTAACGATCCGCAGATTCAGGTGAAGGGCGATACGCTTTACGTGACGGGCGAGCAGTATAAATACCGTGATTCGCGTGAAGGGATCGAGCGCGCCAACCGCATCATCATGAATGACCTGCCGCAGGGCGTGAACCGTATCCGCGTGACCGAAACGCGCCTTAACATGCCGCAGGTCACAACAGAAACTGACGTGGCGAGCCTGAAGCGTCATCTGGAAGGTGAGCCACTCGGTCATGAGACGCCGCTCGCACAGCAGCGCATGACGCCGGTCGTTGCCGAGAACCCGGAACAGGGCTGGTATATTGAGAAATCACGCTTTAATGTCGCGATAAACCCGGTGCTGAACCAGTCCATCGGCGGCCCGGAAAACTTTTACATGTACCAGCTGGGCCTGATGGGCACCGCCGACTGGTGGATGACCGACCATCTGCTGACGTCCGGCAGCGTGTTTGTGAACCTCGCGAATAACTACGACAAGTTCAACTACACCGACCCGAAAGATAATTCGCCGCTGCCGCGCGTGCGTACCCGCGTGCGTGAATATGTGGAGAACAACTATTACGTTAACAACCTGCAGGCGAACTACTTCCAGCATCTGGGCGGCGATTTCTACGGCCAGATCTACGCGGGCTATCTGGAAACCATGTATGCCGGCGCGGGCGCGGAAGTGCTGTGGCGTCCGGTGGACAGCAACTGGGCGTTCGGTATCAACGGCAACTACGTGAAACAGCGCGACTGGACCAGCCCGCAGAATATGATGAAATTCACCGATTACAGCGTGAAAACCGGTCATCTGACCGCGTACTGGACCCCGCCGTTTGCGCAGGATGTGCTGATTAAAGCGAGCGTCGGGCAGTATCTGGCAGGCGATAAGGGCGGCACGCTGGAAGTCGCGAAACACTTCGACAGCGGAATTGTGGTGGGCGCGTACGCGACTATCACTAACGTGTCGCCGGAGGAGTACGGCGAGGGCGATTTCACCAAGGGCGTGTATGTATCGGTGCCGTTTGATCTCTTCACCACAAGCCCGACCCGCAGCCGCGCGGCGATCGGCTGGACGCCGCTCACCCGTGACGGCGGCCAGATGCTGGGCCGTAAGTTTGATCTCTATAGCATGACCAGCGATAAGAGCCTGAATTTCCGGTAATCGTGCGGTGGTTCCGGTTACGGAGCGGTGGGGGTTATGTGGGATGGTGGGTGCGCTGCGCTTACCCACCCTACGGGTGATTCATGTTAGACGGTGGGTGCGCTGCGCTTACCCACCCTACGGGTGATTCATGTTAGACGGTGGGTGCGCTGCGCTTACCCACCCTACGGATGGCTTATGTTTAACGGTGGGGTGATATTTTGTAGGGCGGGTAAGCGCAGCGCACCCGCCACACGATTTCATGCTTACAATCGCCGCAACAACCGCGCCGGGTTACCGGCGTAAACGCCTTTCTCGGTAATCGACTTCGTCACCACGCTGCCTGCGCCAATCACCGCGCCGTCGCAAATCGACACCGCGAGAATGGTCGCATTGCTGCCAATCGACACGCCATTACCAATCACAATCCGCCCCCAATTCTCGCTGTCCGGGTCCGGCTTGCCGTCGCGAAACATATCGTTGGCGAACATCACCCCGTGGCCGATAAAACACGCTTCGCCGATGGTCACGTACTCGCAAATAAACGTATGCGACTGCACCCGCGTACCGCGACCGATGCGGGAATGGCGCTGGATCTCCACAAACGGGCCGATAAACACTTCATCGTCCAGCTCGCAGCCATACACGTTGGCGGGCTGATAAATCACCACGTCGCGCCCGACGGTCACATCGCGCACGGCCACTTCACGCCATTCCGGCACGGGATTCGTCATCACGCACGCTCCCGCGCAATACGCGCGGCAATCTGCGCCAGCGCGGCGCGCGGGCTGGTGAGCAGTTTAGGGTGGCTGAAATAACGCTCCGCGCCCGCCATCGAAGCCTGCGCCAGCGCCACGCAGCCCGCGCCGCGCGCGAAGGCCTGCTGAGCGGCTTCGGCGACGCGCTGGTGAAAGGCGTCATGCTGGCCGCTCTCAAACAGCGCCCAGGCGTCGGGAATAAGCTCAACACCGAGCGGCGTGGTCTGCGGGAGTGTTGCACGAAACAGCGCGGCGGTCGGGTGTAGCGTGGTTGGCGCGGCGCAGAGCACCACGACAGGCTGTCCGGCGGTCACCGTCGCCTGCGCCAGCGCGCGGTCGACACGCATAATGCCCGGGTCCTGCGCGAGGAAATCGGCGGCACCGCCGAGCGTAGAGCAGGTGAGCAGCACCACATCGGCGTCGGTACGCAGATCCGCGAGCGCCGCTATCGTCTCTTTTTCAATCTCAGGCGTGACGCCACCTGCGGCTTGCGCCTGTTCGAGCAGGTGCGGCATCACTTTATGGGTTAAGGCGTCTTGCGGGAGATCCAGCGCACGGGCGGCCTCATCAAAAATCGCCACGTTGCTTTGCGCCGTATGCAGGCAGGCTATTTTCATCTTCTTTCCCTGTTATCAGTAAGCGTTACGGTGCCAGCCTCTCGCGGGCCGGGCAAAACCTGAACCTTTAACTATAGACGCTCGCTGCGTTTTTAGTCTTGCCACAGCCCGAGCGCCCATAAAAAAAGGCGGCCCGCGGGCCGCCGAAAACAACTTCTTAGTCAGGGATACAATGGTACTACAGTGGCAAAATAACGATGAAGAGACTTAACCTTTAACCCCGCCTGCCGTGAGGCCGCTTACCAGCCAGCGCTGCGCCAGCAGGAAGACCACGGTAATCGGGATAGCTGACAGCACGGCCGCCGCCGCGAAATCGCCCCACAGGTAGTTTTGCGGGTTGAGATATTGCTGCATGCCGACCGCCAGCGTGTAGCTGTCGACATCGCGCAGCAGCAGCGAGGCGACCGGCACTTCGGTAATCGCGCCGATAAACGAAAGAATAAACACTACCGCAAGGATAGGCACCGACAGCGGCAGGAGCACCAGCCGGAACGCCTGCCACGGTGTCGCGCCATCCAGCGCCGCCGCTTCTTCAAGCGATCCGTCGATCGTTTCGAAATAACCTTTGATCGTCCAGACATGCAGCGCGATGCCGCCCAGATAGGCGAAGATCACGCCGCCGTGCGTATTAAGCCCGATAAACGGAATGTACTGGCCGAGACGATCAAACAGGGCGTAGAGCGCCACCAGCGACAGCACCGCCGGGAACATCTGGAAAATCAACATGCCTTTCAGCAGCGCGCCTTTACCCGGGAAACGCATACGGGCGAAGGCATAGGCGCAGGTAGTTGAGAGCGCCACGATGCCTGCCGCAGTAATACCCGCGATTTTCACGGAGTTCCACAGCCACAGCAGCACCGGGAACGGCGGCGGCGTGACGCGGCCGTCGGCGTGCTCCACGCTGAAACCGAGCGCCAGCCGCCAGTGCTCCCAGGAGATTTGATCCGGGATGAGGCTACCGGTCGCGAAGTTGCCGGGGCGCAGCGAAATCGCCACGACCATCAACAGCGGGAACATAATGGCGGCGATAAACGCCAGCAGCAGCAGGTGAGTTGCCAGCAGACGCAGCTTTTGCGATTTGGGTTGCACCATAGCCATGTGGGATCTCCTTAATCAAACTTAATGCGCGTGGCTTTGAGGTTCACGACCGCCAGCGCACCCACCAGCAGGAAGATAAGCGTGGCGATAGCCGCCGCGAGGCCAAAGTCCTGACCGCCGCCGCCTTCAAAGGCGATACGCCAGGTGTAGCTCACCAGCAGGTCGGTATAGCCCGCAGGCGTGGTGGTGCCGATGCGGTCCGGGCCGCCGTTGGTCAACAGCAGGATCAGCACGAAGTTATTAAAGTTAAACGCGAAGCTTGCGATCATCAGCGGCGTCAGCGGCTTGATAAGCAACGGGAACGTGATTTTAAAGAAGTTCTGGAACGGGCCGGCGCCGTCCATCGCGGAAGCCTCATAGAGATCGTCCGGAATCGCTTTCAAAAGCCCCATGCAGAGGATCATCATGTACGGGTAGCCAAGCCAGGTGTTGACGATGATGATCATGGTGCGCGCGGTGGTCGGGTCGGTAAACCACGCCGGTTTGATGCCAAACAGCGCGCTCAGCATCATGTTGATTTCACCAAAGCTCTGGTTAAACAGCCCCTTGAAAATCAGAATGGAAATAAACGACGGCACCGCATACGGCAGGATGAGTAGCACGCGGTAGATGGCTTTACCCTTCAGCGATTCCCACTGCACCAGGCATGCCAGCACCATGCCGACCGCAACCGTCAGCACGACGGTCAGCGCCGCGAAAACAACGGTCCAGACGAAGATGGCCATGAACGGTTTCTGGATGCCTTCATCGGCAAAGACGCGCAGGAAGTTATCCCAGCCGATCGTCACGGTATAACCCGGGCTCAGCTTCTCATCGCCCCACTGGCCGTCGGCGTTCACCGCCTGATAAAAGCCGATGTCGTTATTCGGGCGGTATTTCACGCCGCTTTGGTTATTAGTGAGCGTGCCGTCATCGGCGAGCGTATAGAGCGGACGGGTGCCGGAGAACTGGCGCAGCGAGCTCATAACGAGCTGGCTTTCGTCCGGCAGCTCGGCGGTGATCTGGTTCAGCGCCTGGCGATTCTGGGTGATAACACGCAGGCTGGCGCGTTCGCCTTCTGGCAGGGCAGGGGCGGCGGAAAGCTTCAGTTTCTGCTCGCCGCCAAATTTAAACGGTTCAGAGACATAATAGTTGCCGCTGGCGCCGTCCGAGAGGGCGAGACGCCACTGATCGCCTGCGGGATACAGGCCAAAGGTGTAGCTTTCGCCTGCCTGATATTTACGATCCATCAGCACTTCACGCGCGCGCTCCTGCGTGAGCTGGTTGGTGCTGCTGTAGTTGGTAAAGGCGATGGCGATGGTGCAGGCGAGCGGAAAGAGCACGAACAGCCCCATACCCGCGAGACCCGGATAAACATAACGCCACGCGTAGGCGCGGCGATTCGCGAAAATGTAGAGGCCAATTGAGCTTAAAATCAGCGTCATGATGGCGAACAGGTATTCCCCCTGTGCGTACATTAAAACGACAAGGTAACCCACCAGTAAGCCCAGCAGACCAATCGCCGACCATTTCAGCGCGTCGCTTTGCCACCAGTGTTTCTTTTTAATGACATCCATGGGGATAATCCTCAACAACGATGAAAACGTAGGTGTGGCCGTGCCACGGTGTAATGCCTTACAGGGTGTGGTGGGTGCGCTAAGCTTACCCACCTGCTTTTTTTTGTGGGGGCGCGTCGCTTACCCACCCTACATGGTGTTTGTGGGTGCGCTTCGCTTACCCACCCTACATGGTGTTTGTGGGTGCGCTTCGCTTACCCACCCTACATGGTGTTTGTGGGTGCGCTTCGCTTACCCACCCTACATGGTGTTCGTGGGTGCGCTGCGCTTACCCACCGTAACTCTCTGAGAATGGTGTTGTAGGGCGGGTAAGCAACGCGCACCCGCCATTAACAACCGTTACTTCGCAATACGGCCCTGCGCGTCTTTCAATGCGGCGTCCACGGTCTGACGACCGGTTACGGCGTTGATGACGGCGGTACGTACGGCATACCAGAATGCGGACATTTGCGGCACGTTAGGCATAATTTCACCGGTTTTCGCGTTCGCCATGGTGGCGGCGATGCGCGGATCTTTCTCCAGTTTCTCCTGGTAAGATTTCAGCGCGACGGCACCCAGCGGCTTGTCTTTATTTACCGCTTCCAGACCCTGGTCGGTCAGCAGGTAGTTTTCCAGGAACTCTTTCGCCAGCTCTTTGTTCGGGCTGGCGGCGTTAATACCTGCGCTCAGCACGCCCACGAACGGTTTAGACGGCTTGCCTTTGAAGGTTGGCAGCTGCGCCACGCCGTAATTGACTTTGCTCTTATCGATGTTGGCCCACGCCCACGGACCGTTGATGGTCATGGCGGTTTCGCCTTTGTTAAACGCCGCTTCCGCGATGGAATAATCGGTGTCGGCGTTCATATGTTTATCTTTGATAAGCTGAACCAGGAAGTTCAGGCCCGCTTTCGCGCCCGCGGTATCCACGCCGACGTTTTTCACGTCATACTTGCCGTTTTCAAACTTAAAGGCGTAACCGCCGTCAGCGGCAATAATCGGCCACGTGAAGTACGGCTCCTGCAGGTTGAACATCAGCGCGCTCTTGCCTTTCGCCTTCAGTTCTTTATCGAGTTTCGGGATCTCTTCCCAGGTTTTCGGCGGGTTCGGTACCAGGTCTTTGTTGTAAATCAGCGACAGCGACTCCACGGCAACCGGGTAAGCAATGATTTTGCCGTTATAGCGCACCGCATCCCACGTGAACGGGTAAAGTTTGTCCTGGAACGCTTTCTCCGGCGTGATTTCCGCCAGCAGGCCAGACTGTGCGTAGCCGCCAAAACGGTCGTGCGCCCAGAAAATAATGTCCGGACCGTCGCCGGTCGCGGCCACCTGCGGATATTTCTCTTCGAGTTTATCCGGGTGCTCAACGGTCACTTTGATGCCGGTGTCTTGTTCAAACTTCTTACCCACTTCGGCCAGGCCGTTATAGCCTTTGTCGCCGTTGATCCAGATAACCAGCTTACCTTCTTCAATCTTGGCCAGAGCAGAGGCAGAAAAGAGCGCCGTCGTCAGCGCTGAGAGGGCGAGGAGGCGTACGCCGCTTTTAATTTTCATAACTCCTATCCTTTTAGTGGTTTGCGCGTGGATACACGTGTTGGCTTTACGTGTAACAGTCTGGGCATCTGACAAGCGCTTCTCATCCTCCTTTCCTCTACGCCCCACCGCCTCGTAGTGTGATCTGCATAACATAAGTGGATTTTCTGTGGCCTCGCGCACAGAAAACCGCTGCGTTTTTTGCCGGTTACATCACGAAAATCGCCGCGAGCCGCCCGGCCGCAGGACGGCTGACAACCCCTCATCCTCCCGTCTCCTCCCCCATAAAAAAGGCGGGGGTGGAGGATGGCTCGCCCTCGCGTAAGGCGCATAGTGCCGTCAACGTGTTTTTCCCGCGGCAAGCGGGTGAAGTAGACAAGGGAGAAGGGAATGGCAGGCGTTCAGCTTCGCAACGTAACAAAAGCCTGGGGCGATGTGGTGGTATCAAAGGATATCAATCTCGATATCACCGAAGGCGAGTTTGTCGTATTTGTCGGGCCGTCGGGCTGCGGAAAATCCACGCTGCTGCGTATGATTGCCGGGCTTGAGACCATCACCAGCGGCGATTTGCATATCGGCGGCAAGCGTATGAACGACGTGCCGCCCGCCGAGCGCGGCGTGGGGATGGTGTTTCAGTCTTACGCGCTCTATCCGCATCTGTCCGTGGCTGAAAACATGTCTTTCGGCCTGAAGCTGGCAGGCGCTCGCAAAGAAACCATCAACCAGCGCGTCACTCAGGTGGCGGAAGTGCTGCAACTGGCGCACCTGCTGGATCGTCGTCCGAAAGCGCTCTCCGGCGGTCAGCGTCAGCGTGTGGCGATTGGCCGTACGCTGGTGGCGGAGCCTTCCGTATTCCTGCTCGATGAGCCGCTCTCAAACCTCGACGCCGCGCTGCGCGTGCAGATGCGTATTGAGATCTCCCGTCTTCACAAGCGCCTTAAGCGCACCATGATTTACGTCACCCACGATCAGGTCGAAGCGATGACGCTCGCCGACAAAATCGTGGTGCTGGACGCGGGCCGCGTCGCCCAGGTGGGCAAGCCGCTGGAGCTTTATCACTACCCGGCAGATCGCTTCGTCGCGGGCTTTATCGGCTCGCCGAAAATGAACTTCCTGCCGGTGAAAGTCACCGCCACCGCTATCGATCAGGTGCAGGTGGAGCTGCCGAACCGCCAGCTGGTCTGGCTGCCGGTAGAAAGTACCCATGTTCAGGTGGGTGCCAATATGTCTCTTGGCATTCGCCCCGAACACCTCCTGCCGAGTGATATCGCCGATGTGACGCTGGAAGGCGAGGTGCAGGTGGTCGAACAGTTAGGTCATGAAACTCAGATTCATATCCAAATCCCTGCGCTGCGTCAGAACCTGGTCTACCGCCAGAATGACGTCGTGCTGGTAGAAGAGGGCGCCACATTCGCTATCGGCTTGCCGCCGGAGCGTTGTCATCTTTTTCGGGAAGATGGCACCGCCTGTCGTCGGTTGCATAAAGAGCCGGGCGTTTAAGCGCCCCCGCTTACAAAGAAAAGCAATGATCTCAGGAGATAGAATGATGATAACTCTGCGTAAACTCCCTCTGGCTGTGGCCGTGATGGCGGGCATTTTCGCCGCTCAGGCCTCGGCTGTGGACTTCAAAGGTTATGCCCGTTCCGGCATCGGCTGGACCGGCAGTGGCGGCGAACAGCAGTGCTTCCAGGCGACCGGTGCCGGCGCTAAATACCGTCTGGGTAACGAATGTGAAACCTATGCGGAACTTAAATTAGGCCAGGAAGTATGGAAAGAGGGCGATAAGAGCTTCTACTTCGATACTAACGTAGCGTACTCCGTTGCTCAGCAAAATGACTGGGAAGCCACCAGCCCGGCGTTCCGTGAAGCTAACGTTCAGGGTAAAAACCTGATTGACGCCCTGCCGGGTTCAACCATCTGGGCCGGTAAACGCTTCTATCAGCGTCACGACGTTCACATGATCGACTTCTACTACTGGGATATTTCCGGCCCGGGCGCAGGTATTGAAAACGTCGATCTGGGCTTTGGTAAGCTCTCTGTTGCGGCAACCCGTTCCTCTGAAGCTGGCGGTTCTGCGACTTTCCAGAGCGACAGCATTTATGATTACAACAAGAGCACGGCTAACGACGTCTTTGACGTACGTTTAGGCAGCCTGGAAGTGAACCCGGGCGGCACGCTGGAGCTGGGTGTGGACTATGGCCGTGCCAACGCGCGTGACGACTACTATCTGGCTGACGATGCGACCAAAGACGGCTGGATGTTCACCGCTGAGCACGTTCAGACCATCGGTACTGGCTTCAACAAATTTGTGGTTCAGTATGCGACAGATGCGCTGACCTCTCAGGGCAAAGGGCTGTCTCAGGGCTCTGGCATTGGCATCAGCGATACCGATCCTAAGTTTGCGTATGCTCAGAACAACAACGGCCACATGCTGCGTTTAATCGATCACGGCTCAATTTCTATGGGCGATCGCTGGGACATGATGTATGTCGGTATGTATCAGGACATCGACTGGGATAACAACAACGGCACCCGCTGGTGGACCGTGGGTGTACGCCCGATGTTCAAATGGACGCCTATCATGAGCACCCTGCTGGAAGTTGGCTATGACAACGTGAAATCCCAGCGTACTGACGAAACCAACAACCAGTACAAAATCACCCTGGCGCAACAGTGGCAGGCAGGCGACAGCATCTGGTCTCGCCCGGCGCTGCGCGTCTTCGCAACCTACGCCAAGTGGGATGAAAAATGGGGTTATGACAAAACGGGTAACCCGAGCAACAACGCCAACTATGGCTACGCCGTTAAAGATGGCTTTAACGGCGGCAGCTTCGGCCGTGGCGACAATGATGAGTGGACCTTCGGTGCCCAGATGGAAATCTGGTGGTAATCACGCGTTAGTGTTGTAACAAGAGGGGCGAAAGCCCCTCTTAACCCTCATTGAAAAGTACAGATTTGCGGGAAGCGCGCTATTGCCTGGCTACCGTTTCCCTCTCCACCCGAGGTAATAAAAAATGAAAAAACGTCTCGTCGCATTATGCTTAAGCGCAGGGCTGCTCGCAGGCCTGCCCGCCGTCAGCTTCGCTGATGTGAATATCGTGCCGCAGAACACTGCCGCTGCACCATCCATTCCGGCCGGTGAATTACAGCGCCTGACCTGGACGCCCGTCGCGCAGTCGCAAACCCAGACCACCGATCTCGCCGCCGTGGGGCAAACCCTCAACGTACCGGGCATTAGCGGTAAAGTCGCCGCGTATAGTGTGCCGGCCAATATCGGCGAATTAACCATTACGCTCACCAGCCTTGCGAACAAACAGACCGGTATTTATGCCCCGAACGTGCTGGTGCTGGATCAAAACTTAACGCCTGCCGCGTACTTCCCGAGCAATTACTTTACCTATCAGGAGCCGGGCGTGGTCTCTGAAGACCGCCTCGAAGGGGTTATCAAGCTGACCCCTGCGCTGGGGCAGCAGAAACTGTACCTGCTGGTTTTCACCACGCCGCAGGATCTGCAGAAGACCACCACCATGACCAACCCGGCGAAGGCATACGCCAAAGGCGTGGGTAACGCTGTGCCAGATATCGCCGATCCGGTGGCGCGCCACACGCCTGACGGCAAGCTTAAACTGAAAGTAAGCACGAACTCCTCTTCCAGCGTTCTGGTCGGCCCGCTGTTTGGTTCTTCTGGCCCGTCGTCTGTGACGGTCGGCAACACCGCAGCACCAGCCACGGCCTATACCGCGCAAGCGCCTGCCGCACCGGCGGCTGCGCCCGCTCCTGCCGCGAAGCGCGAGCCGGTGCTTAACGACACCGAAGCCTATTTCAACCGCGCCATTAAAGAGGCGGTCGCGAAAGGCGATGTCGATAAAGCGCTGAAACTGTTGGATGAAGCGGAGCGTCTCGGCTCCACTACGGCACGTAAGACTTTTATCAGCAGCGTAAAAGGCAAGGGGTGACTGTCTCCCCACGCTGCTGATGTTTGCAACACCTGGTGCGCTTGCGCGCACCTTTTTTCCTGGCGCAGCATGCCGTCCTGTTGCACCCATGTTGCGCTTTTGTTCGTACTCCTTGTTTCCCCGCCCCCGTTTTGCTGGTTCTGCGTTACAATACGTCCACTTTTGGCCCCGGAGAGTCACGCATGTCCCATCCCGCGCTGAGACAACTGCGCGCGTTGTCCTTTTTTGACGATATCAGCACGCTTGATAGTTCGCTGCTCGACTGGCTGATGCTGGAAGATTCCATGACCCGCCGTTTCGAAGGCTTTTGCGAGCGCGTGACGGTCGACATGCTGTTTGAGGGCTTTGTCGGCCCCGAGGCGCTGGAGGAAGAGGGCGAGTTTTTGCCTGATGAGCCGCGCTACTGGCTGCGCGAAATCCTGCTGTGCGGCGACGGCGTGCCGTGGCTGGTTGGGCGCACGCTGGTGCCGGAGTCTACACTTTGTGGGCCGGAGCTGGCGTTGCAGCAGCTCGGTACCACGCCGCTGGGCCGTTATCTGTTTACCTCATCCACCCTCACGCGTGATTTTATCCAGCCGGGCCGCAGCGACGAACTCTGGGGACGCCGCTCTCTGCTGAGGCTTTCCGGCAAACCGCTGCTGCTGACTGAACTGTTTTTACCTGCATCACCCTTGTACGGAGAGGAAAAATAATGGAGTGGAGCCTGACGCAGAATAAGCTGCTCGCCTATCACCGCCTGATGCGCACCGATAAGCCGATCGGCGCGTTGCTGCTGCTCTGGCCGACGCTGTGGGCGCTCTGGGTGGCATCGCCCGGCGTGCCGCCGCTGTGGATACTCGCGGTATTTGTGGCGGGCGTCTGGCTGATGCGTGCCGCAGGCTGCGTGGTGAATGATTACGCCGACCGCAAATTTGACGGGCACGTGAAGCGCACCGCGCACCGGCCTCTGCCAAGCGGCGATGTCACCGAAAAAGAGGCGCGAAACCTGTTCGTCATCCTGGTGCTGCTGTCGTTTTTGCTGGTGCTGACGCTGAATGTGAAAACCATTCTGCTCTCTGTGGCGGCGCTGGCGCTGGCCTGGATGTATCCGTTTATGAAGCGCTATACCCATCTGCCGCAGGTGGTGCTGGGCGCGGCGTTTGGCTGGTCGATTCCCATGGCGTTTTGCGCGGTGAGCGAGTCGCTGCCGTTAAGCTGCTGGCTGATGTTTTTCGCCAATATCTGCTGGGCGGTGGCGTATGACACGGAATATGCAATGGTCGATCGGGACGACGATGTGAAAATCGGCGTGAAGTCGACAGCCATCCTCTTCGGGCGTCACGACAAGCTGATAATCGGACTGCTGCAGATAGCCGTGCTGGCGCTGCTTGGCACAGTCGGCTGGCTGAACGGTCTCGGGGCGTTTTACTATGCCGGTCTCGCAGGCGCGGGCGTGCTGTTTATCTGGCAGCAAAAAATCATCGCCGGGCGCGATCGCGACGCCTGTTTCCGCGCGTTTTTGAATAATAACTACGTGGGATTGCTGGTGTTTATCGGCCTGGCGCTAAGTTATCTGAAGTTCTGATAAAAGCGGGGAAACCCGCTTTTTTGTTATTAGCGGCGGTGGAGTGACGGCGGGTGCGCTACGCTTACCCGCCCTACATTTTTTCGGCGAGCAAGGTTATGAGTAGAGTGGGTAAGCGCAGCGCACCCGCCGTGTTAAAGGCATGCCAGCCGGGGCTAATTCTGTAGGGTGGGTAAGCGAAGCACACCCACCACTCGCATTGTTATCAGCCATTACCCCTGTTTTTCGCCAATAAAAAAGGCGGGTTTCCCCGCCTTTTTACTGTCAGTGACCAGACCCTGTCACGCGCCCGCTTGTGCCGCCGCGCTCTCGATAGTCAGCCTCACATCGGAGGTCATCAGCTCTGCCAGCATCTGGTAAACCTTCATAGTTTCCGCCGGTTCGGCATCGCCCGTATCGCTGATATAGCCTTCATCACGCAGCGTCAGCACCAGCGTTGAGAACACCGCTTTATCGAAGAACTCCGGCGCGTTAATGCCGTGCAGTACGGAAAGACGCTGCGCCACCGTGCGGCTCTCTTTCTCAAGCGTACCGCGGTTGATGGACGGATTGGCGCTCAGCAGCCAGAAGGTAATCGCGTAGCGTTGCAGCGTTTCGCGCACGCCAGCGGCAAGCAACTGCAGCGTGCGGGAGCGCGCCGGGTTCACCTGCAGCCATTCGTCGTCAGCAAGGATCAGCCCCTGTTGGGCCAGCTCGTTTACCAGCGCGTCAACCACCGCTGGCACTTCTTCTTTCTCCCAGCGCAGGAACAGCTCCGTCTTCAGCATCGGGAACAACAGTTCTACCTGCTGCTGCACCGCCTCACGGCTGATGCGACGATGCTGGGTGACGATAGCCGCGATAAGTGAAGGCAGCACCAGCATATGCATGATGTTATTGCGGTAGTAAGTCATCAGCACCGCTTGTTCACGCGGCAGCACGATGATGTCGCCGATGGTGTCTTTCTCGACTTCAAACTTATTCATCTGCAGCGCGTGCTCAATGAGCTGCGTCGCCGTGGCATCCGGCACCGTGGCGTCTGCGGCGTAAGGCACGTTACGCAGCAGGCTCAGGTAGCAATCAAGCTGTTCGGTTAACTGCTCGCGCGTTAACGAACGCTGGCGCGAGGCCAACAGCGCGGTACAACAGAGGTTCATGGCGTTAGCCGCGCCCGCGTTGTTGATACGCACCATCAGCTGGGCGGCAATCTCGTTGACCGTCGGGGTCAGCCACGCCGGGCGTACCGCTTCGATAGGATCGATAGCATCGCGCCACTCCGGTACGTGCTGGTTCAGGAAGGTCATCAGCGGCAATGGTTCACCGAAGTTCACATAACCCTGACCGAGATTACGCAGTTTGCTTAAGCCGCGCAGCATCTGCAGCAGGCTCTCTTTCTCTTTGGTGGCGCCGCGCAGCTCTTTGGCGTACGTGCCCACTTCCATCACGTGCTCATAACCGATGTAAATCGGCACCAGCGTAATCGGGCGGGTGCCGCCGCGCAGCATGGCCTGAATGGTCATGGAGAGCGTGCCGGTTTTCGGGTCAAGCAGACGGCCAGTACGTGAACGCCCGCCTTCCACGAAATATTCCACCGAATAGCCACGGCTGAAAAGTTCGCCGAGATATTCGCGAAACACCGTCGAATAAAGCTTATTACCCTTAAAGGTGCGGCGGATAAAGAACGCGCCCAGACGGCGGAAAATCGGCCCGGCGGGCCAGAAGTTCAGGTTGATGCCCGCGGCGATATGCGGTGGCACAAGCCCCTGATGATAGAGCACATACGAGAGTAGCAGATAGTCCATATGGCTGCGGTGGCAGGGCACATAGACAATTTCGTGGCCGTCGTGCGCAAGCTGGCGCACACGCTCGGCGTTATGCACGTTAATGCCCTGGTAGAGGCGGTTCCAGGTGAAACCAAGCACGCGATCGGTAATACGAATCGCCTCGTAGGAGAAGTCGGCGGCGATCTCTTCCATCAACGCGACAGCATTCTGCTGGGCTTTCTCGTGCGAGATTTTTTTAGTGCGCGCCTCGTCTTCGACGGCGCGGGCAATCGCTTTTGACGAGAGCAGTTTATTAAAGAGATCCTGGCGCGCAGGCAGGCGCGGGCCGACGGCGGCGAGGCGCTGGCGGGCGAAGTGCATGCGCGCCACGCGGGCCAGTTTCTGGGCGATACGCTTGTCGGTGCCGTGCTCGGTCGCCATACGGCGCAGCGATACGGGCGGTGAGAAGCGCACAAAGCTGTCGCGGCCAAGCCACGAGACCGCGAAGAATTTCTGAATGCCGTTCAGCATGCGCAGCGGCGGGTTTTCCTCGCCTTTTTCGCGGCCTGGTGAGCGGCCAAACATAACCGACACCGGCACCATCTGGACATCGAGATCCGGGTTGCTGCGGTGCAGATCGAGATAATTGTGGAACAGTTTGATCGATTCTTCTTTCGGCGTGTAGTAGGTGAACACGCGGGGGCCGCCATGGATAAACACATAGCGCGGCAATTCGGTGCCGTCGATGACCAGCGGATCCAGCGGATCGGGCAGATCGTGCTCCAGGCACTGCGCGCGTAGCGTCAGGAGATCCGCCTTCGAGTTATACGGCAACACATACATGATAGGGCGTGACGTATCGAGCCCAAGTTCGGGGCAGGGCGCCGCCGGGATGGACTTGCTTTTTACCAGCACGCTTAATGGTAAATTAAGTAATTTGTAGTAAATTCGTGGCCAACCGGACATAAACGATGTAAAGCCTCTGGTTAATAATGCAATTGCGGCGCAAGAATATCAGAAACTCCGTAGAATTTCTGTGGTGCTTCTTTATCGAAGCGCATTAGCATTGACGCCTGAATTTAAAAAAGGTTTCTTGTCATGGCCAATAACACCACGGGGTTAACCCGAATTATTAACGCTGCCGGCTATTCCTGGAAGGGATTACGCGCCGCCTGGAAAAATGAAGCGGCGTTCCGCCAGGAAGGGGTCGCCGTGATAGCGGCTATTCTTATCGCCTGCTGGCTGGATGTCGATCCGATCACGCGCGTGCTGCTGATTGGCTCCGTTACGCTGGTAATGATTGTCGAAATTCTCAACAGCGCCATCGAAGCGGTGGTAGATCGCATCGGCCCTGAATTTCATGAGCTTTCAGGCCGCGCCAAAGATATGGGCTCCGCCGCCGTTCTGCTGTCGATTATCCTCGCGCTGGTCGTGTGGGTCACGCTGCTCTGGCAGCATTTGCGATAAGTTTTCCAGAAATCGCGAAAGAAGCGCTTTTTTAACCGGTTATGGTTTTAAAATCACCTTTAGCTGTATATACTCACAGCATCACTGTATATGCACCCAGGGGGCGGAATGAAAGCATTAACTACCAGGCAACAAGAGGTGTTTGATCTCATTCGGGATCACATCAGCCAGACCGGCATGCCGCCTACGCGTGCGGAAATCGCGCAACGTCTGGGTTTCCGTTCGCCGAACGCGGCGGAAGAGCACCTTAAAGCGCTGGCGCGTAAAGGGGTGATTGAGATTGTCTCCGGCGCGTCGCGCGGTATTCGTCTGTTGCAGGAAGAAGAAAACGGGCTGCCGCTGATAGGGCGTGTGGCGGCGGGTGAACCGCTGCTGGCTCAGCAACATATCGAAGGGCATTATCAGGTTGATCCTGGCCTGTTTAAGCCAAACGCCGATTTTCTGCTGCGTGTAAGCGGGATGTCGATGAAAGATATCGGAATTATGGACGGCGATCTGCTGGCGGTTCATAAAACGCAGGATGTGCGTAACGGCCAGGTCGTCGTCGCGCGCATTGATGATGAAGTAACGGTAAAACGCCTGAAAAAACAGGGTAATACCGTTGAGCTGCTGCCGGAAAACAGCGAGTTTAAACCGATCGTTGTGGATCTGCGCGAGCATAACTTCTCTATCGAAGGTCTGGCGGTCGGCGTTATCCGCAACGGCGAATGGCTCTGAGCCCTTTTCCGGCTCACTGACGCCGCATTACCGTAACTGGCCCGCCCCGGTTACGGTAATGACCTCTCCCGTCTGCTAAAGACTGCATATTTTTTCATCTTCGCGTAACGGCATCGGAACGCCATATGCCCTTTCTCACTTCTACCGATAAAGCTCTCTGGCGCCTCGCGCTGCCAATGATTTTCTCAAATATCACCGTGCCGCTCTTAGGCCTGGTGGATACCGCCGTTATTGGTCATCTCGACAGCCCCGTCTATCTGGGCGGCGTCGCGGTGGGCGCTACCGCCACCAGTTTCCTGTTTATGCTGCTGCTCTTTTTACGCATGAGCACCACCGGGCTAACCGCGCAGGCGTTTGGCGCGCGCGATCCGGTAGCGCTGGCCCGCGCCCTGGTGCAACCTATGGCGCTGGCGCTGATTGCCGGCGTGCTGATCATCGCCCTGCGCGAGCCGCTGATACAGCTGGCGCTGCATGTTACCGGCGGCAGCGACGCGGTGCTGACGCAGGCCCGACGGTTTCTCGAAATCCGCTGGCTCAGTGCGCCCGCCTCGCTCGCTAATCTGGTGTTGCTTGGCTGGCTGTTAGGGGTGCAGTACTCCCGCGCGCCGGTGATCCTGCTGGTGGTCGGCAATCTGCTTAATATCGTGCTCGATCTCTGGTTCGTGATGGGGCTTGGCCTTAACGTCCAGGGCGCGGCGCTGGCGACGGCGCTGGCAGAGTACGCGACGCTTGGTATCGGTCTTGTGATGGCGGCCCGCGTGCTGCGCCTGCGCGGTATTACCCTTTCGATGCTGAAAACCGCGTGGCGCGGCGGCGTTGGCAGGCTGCTTGCGCTTAACCGCGACATCATGCTGCGCTCGCTGCTGTTGCAACTCTGCTTCGGTTCCATCACGGTGTTTGGCGCACGGCTCGGCAGCGATATCGTCGCGGTGAACGCCATTCTGATGACACTCCTGACCTTCACCGCCTATGCGCTTGATGGCTTCGCCTATGCCGTAGAAGCCCATGCCGGGCAGGCCTTCGGCGCGCAGGATAAATCGCAGCTGAGCAGCGTCTGGCGCGCGGCATGCCGACAAGCAGGGATGGTGGCGCTGGCGTTCGCGCTGCTGTATGCCGTGGCGGGGCAGTACATTGTGTCACTGCTCACGTCATTACCTTCGCTTCAGGCGCTGGCGAAGCCCTATCTCTTCTGGCAGGCCATCCTGCCGGTGGTCGGCGTCTGGTGTTATCTGCTGGATGGTATGTTTATCGGCGCGACGCGCGGGGCGGAGATGCGTAACAGCATGGCCGTCGCGGCGCTCGGTTTTGGCCTGACGCTGCTCACCTTGCCAGAGCTTGGCAACCACGGCCTGTGGCTGGCGCTCACCGTTTTCCTGGCGCTGCGTGGGTTGTCGCTCGGCTATTTATGGCGCCGGGGGCGTCTTTTGCACTGAATATCTCTGATACAGCGCCTCAACAGTAAAAGAAAATTTGTCGGTGTCAGCGCTTCGTTATGGTTAAAGATTCTGAATATCCCGCCAGGGTTAAAATTGACGTCTAAAATGAGTAGTACGTTCAGCAAATGATGAAGATGACTCGGGCTGAACCCCCACAGGAAAACCTGTGAGACTGATTCACTACCGAATGTTAAGGAGACGTCTATGAACAGAGATGAAGCTGGCGGTAACTGGAAACAGTTTAAAGGTAAAGTGAAAGAGCAATGGGGTAAATTAACCGACGATGATATGACCATCATCGAAGGGAAACGTGACCAACTGGTAGGTAAAATCCAGGAACGTTACGGTTACGCGAAAGATGAAGCCGACAAGGAAGTGACTGACTGGGAAAGCCGCCACGATTACCGCTGGTAATCGGGCCACCACCTCAAACGGTATTTTCCCTCTGAGGCTGCCCTGCCCACCGGTACAAGGATGTACCACCCAACCTGATTCAACGTCCTTTCTTTTTCACCGTAATGCTGTGGTCGTGACCACACTGTCCCTGATGGCGACACGCCTCAACTTCTGCACACGCCGCACACAGCCCATGCGCTTCAATCACGTTATGACGCAGCGCAAAGCCCATTCTGGCTGCCAGCGCATGCATAATATCTTCCACACCTTCCGCTGCCTCTTCTTTTACCACGCCGCATCTGTCGCAGATAAACATCGCGGAAGTATGCGCCGGGTTATCAAATAAGTGGCACAGCACATAGCTATTGGTGGACTCCACCTTATGCACGAACCCCTGCTCCAGCAGAAAATCAAGCGCGCGGTAAACGGTGGGCGGTTTCGCCTGCGGTTCGCTTTCGCGTAATAAATCGAGCAGATCATAAGCGCTTATCGCGCCCGGCTGGATGGTCATCAGGCGCAGCACTTCGAGGCGCTGCGGAGTCAGGCGCACATTACGTTGCTGGCAGAGCTTTTCAGCCTGCGCCAGAACTTCCTGCGAAATCGTCGTATCCATCGGCATCCTCTATGAATCGTGTTGATGTCATCACTTTATCATGAACTGGCTGAAACACCGACATCCCGCCTGTGTTATACCTTTCAGTGAACATTAACCGGGGGTTTATATGCATACGCGGCCTGAATGTATTTGTCACTGGCAGGAAGTCGAAGGCAACGATGACGCCTGTTACCCGGACAGCGACGAACTGATGTCCATCGGCGCGCCGCTGGCGAAGCGTACCGGGCTCACGCGGCTCGGCATTCATCATGAGCGCCTGCCGCCGGGGCGTCGCACGTCTTACCCGCATGCGGAAAGCAGCGAAGAAGAGTTTGTTTATGTGCTCGAAGGGTTTCCGGATGTCTGGCTCAACGGCGAGCTGTGGCCGTTAAAACCGGGCGACAGCGTCGGCTTCCCGGCAGGCACCGGCCTTTGCCACACCTTTATCAATAACACCGACAGCGAAGTCCGGTTACTGGTGGTGGGCGAGGCGAACAAACCGGAAAACCGCATTTACTATCCGCTTAACGGCCCTTACGCCGCCACGCGCCCGGATCGCTGGATAGACCACCCGCCACAATTTTTTGGCCCACACGACGGCTTACCTACACGAATTAAGAACCCTAATCTATAAATAATGAGGGCGATCACGAAACGAGCCCGGTAGTGCCGTTGAGCTTTTAGCCTCAACCTCTGGCGTAGTGCGTTCTTCACAACAGAAATCGTCTCTGTCATGAACTGACAGAGGATGTCATTCATGTCGCTAATAAGCAGGGTAAACAGTGAAAAATATAATCAAACCTTCAGTGGCAGCCGTCGCCCTTTCTCTGGTGATGGCCAATCAGGCGAGTGCAGCCAATACCTGGGCGCAGGCGCGTAACGATGCGATGGGCGGCACCGGCGTGGCGTCAGCCGATTACGGCAGCGGCGCGTTAATTAACCCGGCATTACTGGCACGTTCACAGCCAGAAGATGACATTACGGTAATTTTGCCGGCATTACAGGCGCAAATTACCGATAAAGACAACCTCGAAGATGAGATAGACCATATCAGCGACCGCGTCGATTATTATCGCGATGTGGTCAACAGCCTGACGCCGGGCGATATCGCGGCGAACCCGATTGGCACGCTGCGCCAGTTCCAGGGCGCGGCGCGTGAACTGGGCGACGAGCTGGAATACCTGCGCGGTAAAACGGCAAGCGCACGTGCGGCGGGCGGCATCGCGGTGAGTATTCCAAACGACGTGCTGGCGGTGGCGTTTGTGGCGAAAGCCTATGCGCATGCGCGTGTCAGCACCCGTGTGGATCAAAGCGATATCGACTATCTGCGCCGCATTCAGAACGATGATATTTACGCAGGCACACAGATCATCAACGCTGCGATTAACGGCTCTGACGCTATCACCGATCGCCTGACGTCTACCGCGTTTGGCCGCGCGGCGATCGTTTCTGATTACGGCGTGGCGTTTGCGCATCAGTTCCAGGTAGGCGACGTGCCGGTTTCCGTCGGCGTTACGCCGAAGCTGCAGAAAACCTGGCTCTATAACTACACGGCTTCGATTTATAACTACGACAGCAGCGACTGGAACAGCTCGCGCTATCGCAACGATGACACTGGCTTCAACGTTGATGCGGGTGTGGCAGCGGATTTCGGCCCGAACTGGACCGTGGGCGTGAGCGGGCAGAACCTGATGTCGCGTGATATCGATACCAAAGAGGTTAACGGGTATAAAGATACTTATCAGATCTCGCCGCTGGTGACGGCGGGCGTGGCCTGGCATAACGATCTGGTGACCCTGAGCGCCGATGGCGATCTGACGGAAACCAAAGGTTTTAAGAGCGAAGAAAACTCGCAGTTCGTCGGCGTGGGTGCCGAGGTGCGTCCGCTTAGCTGGCTGGCGGTGCGCGCCGGTTATCGCGCGGACGTGAAAGATAACGAGAGCAACGTGTTTACTGCGGGCGTCGGTTTCGCGCCGTTTAACCGCGTGCATCTCGATCTGACCGGCATCGTTGGTGAAGACGAAACCTGGGGCGCAGGCGCGCAGTTGAGCCTGACCTTCTGACCATGTGCAGGGGCGCAATGCGCCCCTGCCTGAAGTTTGTGCTATAGTAGCGCCCCTTTTTCAGCCCGAACTTCGACTCGCTTAGCTATTATGACGTCCACATCCCGTAACGCTTTTCCCGCCCATCGTTTTTCCATCGCGCCGATGCTCGACTGGACCGATCGCCATTGCCGCTATTTCCTGCGCCAGCTCTCATCGCAGGTGCTGCTCTATACCGAAATGGTGACGACCGGCGCGATCATTCATGGCAAAGGGGATTACCTCGCCTATAGCGAAGAGGAACATCCGGTGGCGTTACAGCTCGGCGGGAGCGATCCGGCGGCGCTGGCGCACTGCGCGAAGCTTGCCGAGGCGCGCGGCTATGACGAGATAAACCTTAACGTCGGCTGCCCGTCCGACCGTGTCCAGAATGGCCGCTTCGGCGCCTGCCTGATGGGCGAGGCGCAACTTGTCGCCGATTGCATTAAGGCGATGCGCGACGTGGTCTCCATTCCGGTGACGGTGAAAACCCGTATCGGCATCGACGACCAGGACAGCTACGAATTCCTCTGCGATTTCGTCGGCACCGTGGCGGAGCAGGGCGGCTGCGACACCTTTATTATTCATGCGCGTAAGGCGTGGCTCTCCGGCCTGAGCCCAAAAGAGAACCGCGAAATCCCGCCGCTGGATTACCCGCGCGTTTATCAGCTCAAGCGCGATTTTCCGAAGCTTACGATGTCGATTAACGGCGGCATCAAAACGCTGGATGACGTGAAAACGCACCTTGAACATATGGATGGCGTGATGGTGGGCCGCGAGGCGTATCAGAATCCGGGGATCCTAGCGTCGGTCGATCGCGAAATCTTCGGGCTTGATGTGCCGGATACCGATCCGGTGGCGGTAGTGCGCGCCATGTATCCGTACATTGAGCGTGAGCTGGCGAAAGGCACGTATCTGGGTCACGTCACTCGCCATATGCTCGGCCTGTTCCAGGGCATTCCCGGCGCGCGGCAGTGGCGCCGCTATCTCAGCGAAAACGCCCATAAGCCTGGCGCGGATATTAACGTGCTGGAGCAGGCGTTAAAGCTGGTGGCCGACAAACGTTAAGTTCACCAGAATATCGTCAATTTCACTAACGCCCCGGATGACATACCGGGGCGTTTCTTTTGAATTCAGTAAGTTAAATCTGGCACGAAACTTGTAAAAGCAGGGCATAACGTTTTTAAGGAGAACGAGAATGTTTGAACTGCTGTTTGTGGTGGCTTTCTTTCTGATGCTGCTGGCGACCGGCGTGTCGCTTATCGGGATTATCGCCGCGCTGATGGTGGCAACGCTGGTGATGTTTTTCGGTGGCGTGTTCGCGCTGATGATTAAAGTGTTGCCGTGGCTGCTGCTGGCAGTGGCGGTGGTGTGGGTGATCCGCAGCGTGAAGGCCCCGAAAGTGCCCGAGTATCGTCGCACCTCACGTTACAGCCGGACGAATCGCTGGCGTTACTGATAAGTTGCGGGGTTGATCACAACCTCGCAACTTTCCATGTTACTTTGCGCGCTAAGCCATGTTTTTTAACGGGCCTGTCTGGCACTATGTCAGCCGTGTTACCGAATTCATCAGCGCTGTACCCTACATATAGCGCAAACAATAAAAAGAAAGGGCTTCCTGCGGGAAGCCCTAATTCTTTCAGGGAATCAACAGACTGGAGCCTTGCGTGCAGCGGCTTTCCAGCGTCTTATGGGCGCGCGCGGCGTCTTCGAGCGCAAACTTCTGGCTCTGCGCCACCTCCACTTTAATCACCCCGCTGGCGATAAGCGAAAAGAGCTCGTTACTGGCTTCTTCCAGCTCGGCACGGTTGGTCAGATAGCCGTTCAGCGACGGGCGGGTCACGTAGAGCGAGCCTTTCTGGTTAAGAATACCGAGATTCACGCCCGTCACCGGGCCGGAGGAGTTACCGAAGCTCACCATCAGGCCGCGACGTTGCAGGCAGTCGAGCGACGACTCCCAGGTCTCTTTACCCACCGAGTCATACACCACGCGCACTTTTTTCCCGCCGGTCAGTTCACGCAGCCGCTCGGGCACATTCTCTTCACGGTAGTTGATGGTTTGCCACGCGCCCGCCTGTTTCGCCCGCTGGGCTTTTTCGGCCGAACCGACCGTACCGATAAGCCGCGCGCCCAGCGCTTTCGCCCACTGGCAGGCGATAAGCCCGACGCCGCCCGCGGCGGCATGGAACAGAAACATCTCGTCGGGTTTAATTTCATACGTTTTGCGCAGCAGATAAAAAACCGTCAGCCCTTTTAAAAAGCAGGCCGCCGCCTGTTCAAACGAGATAACATCCGGGAGCACAACGGCTTTCTCTGCCGGCACGTTATGCACCGAGCTGTAGGCACCGAGCGCCGACTGTGCGTAGACGACGCGATCGCCAGGTTTGAGGTGCGTTACGCCGCTGCCGACTTTCGTGACGACGCCCGCCGCTTCGGTGCCAAGGCCCGCCGGGAGCGCCGGTGGCGGGTAAAGGCCGCTGCGGATATAGGTGTCGATATAGTTGATGCCGATGGCTTTGTTTTCCACCTGCACTTCCAGCTCGTCCGGGTCGGCCGGGGTAAACGTCACCGCTTTTAACACTTCTGGTCCGCCATGCTGGCTGAATTCAATACGCGTCGCCATAGGAACTCCTTGTTAAGGGTCGGGCATGAAAGCAAGAGCGTGCAAACTGAGTACAAAACGACTCAGATCAGATACACTCCTCATTCTCTCTGATGATGATTTTTGGTAACTCCATTCACTATGGCAGGAAATAAACCCTTCAACAAACCCACTGAACCTCGTGACCCGCAGGTCGCCGGGCTGAAAATGCCGCCGCATTCCATGGAGGCGGAACAGTCGGTGTTGGGCGGTTTGATGCTGGATAACGAGCGCTGGGACGATGTGGCCGAGCGTGTCGTGGCCGAGGATTTTTACACCCGCCAGCACCGCATGATCTTCACCGAAATGCATCGCCTGCAGGAGATGGGCAAACCCATCGATTTGATTACGCTTTCTGAATCGCTCGAACTTCAGGGGCAGCTCGAAAGCGTCGGCGGTTTTGCGTATCTTGCGGAGCTGTCGAAAAACACGCCAAGTGCTGCGAACATCAGCGCCTATGCCGATATCGTGCGCGAACGCGCTGTCGTGCGAGACATGATTTCCGTCGCCAATGAAATTGCCGACGCCGGTTACGATCCGCAGGGCCGCACCAGCGAAGATCTGCTCGATCTCGCCGAATCGCGCGTGTTCCAGATAGCCGAAAACCGCGCCAATAAAGACGAAGGCCCGAAGAGTATCGATCAGATCTTAGAAGCCACCGTCGCGCGTATCGAAACGCTCTATCAGCAGCCGCACGACGGCGTGACGGGCGTGGATACGGGCTATCAGGATCTCAATAAAAAGACCGCGGGCTTGCAGCGCTCAGATCTAATTATCGTCGCGGCGCGTCCGTCGATGGGTAAAACCACCTTCGCGATGAACCTGTGTGAAAACGCCGCGATGCTGCAGGATAAACCGGTGCTGATCTTCTCCCTTGAGATGCCCGGCGAGCAGATCATGATGCGTATGCTGGCGTCGCTCTCCCGTGTGGATCAGACGCGCATCCGTACCGGCCAGCTGGATGACGAAGACTGGGCGCGTATTTCCGGCACGATGGGCATCCTGCTTGAGAAGCGCAATATGTATATTGACGACTCCTCAGGCCTGACGCCGACGGAAGTGCGCTCCCGCGCGCGGCGTATTTATCGCGAGCACGGCGGCTTAAGCCTGATTATGATCGACTACTTACAGCTGATGCGCGTGCCGTCGCTCTCTGATAACCGTACGCTGGAAATCGCTGAGATTTCCCGCTCGCTGAAAGCGCTGGCGAAAGAGCTTCAGGTGCCGGTGGTGGCGCTCTCGCAGCTTAACCGCTCGCTGGAACAGCGCGCCGACAAGCGCCCGGTGAACTCGGATCTGCGTGAGTCCGGCTCTATCGAGCAGGATGCCGACCTTATCATGTTTATCTATCGTGACGAGGTGTACCACGAAAACAGTGACTTAAAAGGCATCGCGGAGATTATTATCGGTAAGCAGCGTAACGGCCCGATAGGCACGGTGCGCCTGACGTTTAATGGGCAGTGGTCGCGGTTTGATAACTACGCGGGTCCCCAGTACGACGACGAATAAAATCCCCGTCATCCTTCACGCCGCAGGTGCGTTGACTGCGCTCGCTCACCCCGGTCACTTAGTTTACTAAGCTCCCGGGGATTCACGAGCTTGTCGCCTTCCTGCAACGCGAATGATTTAGGGGATTTACGGTAACTCTTTAAATAAGCAAGGAAAGTCAATGCAAGCGGCAACTGTGGTAGTAAACCGCCGCGCTCTGCGTCACAACCTGCAACGCCTGCGTGAACTGGCGCCTGCCAGTAAACTGGTTGCGGTGGTGAAGGCAAACGCCTATGGACACGGTCTTCTTGAGACCGCCCGCACTCTCCCTGATGCCGATGCGTTCGGCGTAGCCCGTCTCGAAGAGGCGCTGCGCCTGCGCGAAGGCGGCATTACCCAACCCATTCTTTTGCTCGAAGGTTTTTTCAACGCAGCCGATCTGCCCGCGATTGCCGCGCAACGATTCCACACCGCGGTACACAGCGAAGAGCAACTGGCGGCGCTGGAGCAGGCGACGCTCTCAGAGCCTGTCACCGTCTGGATGAAGCTCGACACCGGTATGCATCGCTTAGGCGTGCGCCCGGAGGCGGCGCAGGCGTTTTACGACAGGCTCGCGGCCTGTAAAAACGTACGTCAGCCGGTGAACGTGGTGAGCCATTTCGCACGTGCCGACGAGCCAGACTGCGGTGCCACCGAACGCCAGCTTGATATCTTTAACAGCTTTACCCACGACAAACCGGGTAAGCGCTCGATTGCCGCGTCCGGCGGGATCCTGTTCTGGCCACAGTCGCATTTCGACTGGGTGCGCCCTGGCATTATTCTCTACGGCGTGTCGCCGCTGGATACGCACCCGTGGGGCGCGGAGCTTGGTTTTCAGCCTGCGATGTCGCTGACGTCAAGCCTTATTGCCGTGCGCGATCACAAAGCGGGCGAACCTGTCGGCTACGGCGGTACCTGGGTGAGCGAGCGCGACACGCGGCTTGGCGTTGTGGCGATGGGCTATGGCGACGGGTATCCGCGCTGCGCGCCGACGGGCACGCCGGTGCTGGTCAATGGCCGTGAAGTGCCCATTGTCGGGCGCGTGGCGATGGATATGATCTGCGTTGATTTAGGCCCTGACGCGGCGGAGAAAGCAGGGGACACGGTAGTCATGTGGGGCGAAGGATTGCCGGTCGAGCGTATCGCCGAAGCGACAGGTGTGAGCGCTTACGAACTTGTTACGCGACTGACCTCAAGAGTGGCGATGCGTTACCTGGATTAAAGGCCATACGAGTGTTTCAACGTCTGGCGGTGGGTGCGCTTCGCTTACCCACCCTACCAACACCGGCGCGTCTTCTGTAGGGCGGGTAAGCGCAGCGCACCCGCCGTGTTTATTAACGCTGCGCGCCCGCCATCTTCCCCAGGGCATCGCACCCGTCACATTGCTCTCGATCTGCTGCGCTATCCGGTTTATTGTGAGGACACATCACACCGTAAATCTGGAGAACCAAGCGTGTTTCAGAATGTTGACGCCTACGCCGGCGACCCCATCCTCTCGCTGATGGAACGCTTTAAAGAAGATCCCCGCAGCGACAAAGTAAACCTGAGTATCGGCCTCTATTACAACGAACAAAATATCATTCCACAGCTGCAGGCCGTAGCGCAGGCGGAACAACGGCTGAACGCGCAGCCGCACGGTGCCTCGCTTTATCTTCCGATGGAAGGGCTCAACAACTATCGCAGCGCCATTGCGCCGCTCCTGTTCGGTGCCGATCACCCGGCGCTGGCCGCAGGGCGTATCGCCAGCATCCAGACGGTGGGCGGTTCCGGTGCGCTGAAAATCGGTGCGGATTTCCTTAAGCGTTATTTTCCGCAGTCCCGTGTCTGGGTGAGCGATCCGACCTGGGAAAACCATGTCGCTATCTTTAACGGCGCAGGCTTTGAAGTAAGCACTTACCCCTGGTTTGACGAAGAGACCAACGGCGTGCGTTTCGAAGCGCTGCTTGAAAAGCTCAACACGCTGCCTGCGCGCGATATCGTGCTGCTGCACCCGTGCTGTCACAACCCGACTGGTGCCGATCTGACTAACGCCCAGTGGGACGCCGTGGTTGACGTGCTAAAAGCGCGCGAGCTTATCCCGTTCCTGGATATCGCTTATCAGGGCTTTGGCGCAGGCATGGAAGAAGACGCCTACGCTATCCGCGCTATCGCCAGCGCGGGCCTGCCAATGCTGGTCAGCAACTCATTCTCAAAAATCTTCTCGCTCTATGGCGAGCGTGTGGGCGGCTTGTCCGTGGTTTGTGACGATGCGGAAACCGCTGCTCGCGTGCTCGGTCAGCTGAAAGCGACCGTGCGCCGCAACTACTCCAGCCCGCCGAATTTCGGCGCGCAGGTCGTGGCCACGGTGCTTAACGACGCCACGCTGAAAGCGCAGTGGCTCGCGGAAGTGGAAGCAATGCGCCGCCGCATTCTGGAGATGCGCCAGGCGCTGGTGGATGTGCTCAAAACAGAAGTGCCGGGGCGCAATTTCGATTATCTGCTTAAACAGCGCGGCATGTTCAGCTATACCGGCCTGAGCGCCGCGCAGGTTGATCGCCTGCGTGATGAGTTCGGCGTGTATCTGATTAGCAGTGGACGCATGTGCGTGGCGGGCCTTAACAGCCGTAACGTAAAACAGGTGGCACAGGCGTTTGCCGCCGTGATGTAACGCCGTTTAAAAGCGCTGCCTGGCAGCGCTTTTGCTATTCTGCAACTCTGTTTTCGGATCTTCTTAAATGTGATTCGCCGATTTGTAAAATATCATTAGTTTTCACAAAGCAGCCGCCTTTTATACCTCCCCACCGTTAAAGCACAACATTACTTTTTTAAAACTTTAATGCGCTTTTCGTGAGTTATTTTCCATATTTGTTCATTAGTGGATGCCTTAACTACGTACGCGTTTTGCTGCTATTTATTTCGGGAATGTGTAATTACTTTTTATTGACGGAAAGGTTTGTATTCTTTTACAGGAATTTTTTGTGGAAATTGCATCGTGGCGATATAGGTAAAACTACTTTTATGTAGTCAGGTCGCGGGTACAACAACTATCAATTCGCAGCCTGTAAACAAGGATTGTTGAGGAATTAACGTGATTTTTTATCGTGCAACCGTATGTATAGCGGTCCTGTCTTTGCTGGCGGCCGTTCGCTCCCAGGCTTTCGCCGATACTCCTGAAAATCAGCAGTCATTAAATCAAAAACAGCAGAACGAAGCCCGCCAGGAAAGCCTGGCTACGCAAAGTAAATCCTTACTTTCATCCACCAGTAATAAACCTGAAGAGGGGCTGAATTTACCTCAGGAAGCGCCCTGCTATCCTGTTAACGCCATTGAGTTTGAGAATAAAAACGCGGTAGCGCACTGGATGACATTTCAGGATGTGATGCGCAGCGTGAGAGGGAAATGCGTTGGTATTAATGGTTTGAAAATGATCCATAAAGCGGTGCAAAACCGGCTGATAGAACATGGCTATATTACGACGCGCGTATTGATTCCGGCGCAGGATCTCAAAAGCGGCACGCTCAAGTTTCAAATTCTTCCGGGCACGATTAGCGATATTGTTTTTAAAGGCGACGGTGGAGAATATATTCATGCAATAAATAATTTTCCTGAACGTGAGGGCGACGTTCTCGATTTGCGTGGCCTTGAACAAGGGCTCGAGAATCTGCAACGCACGCCTGGCTCTGAGGCAACGATCAATCTTGTGCCCGGCGCGAAGCCGGGCGAAACGCGCGTTGAAGTCATGCGTACTCAGCCGAAACACTGGCGTCTCGGAGCCTGGGCGGATGACTCCGGCAGCAAATATACCGGGCGTTATCAGAGCGGTCTGGCACTTTATCTGGATAATCTCACCTCGTTTAACGATATGTCTTATATCGCTTATGGCGGCGGGCTTAAAAATGAGGATGGCAGGCGCAGCGATAACGTCTCGGCGTTTTACTCAGTCCCGTGGGGGTACTGGCAGCTTGAACTGTATGGCAGCAAATACCGCTATACCCAAACTATTCATGACAGTGTCTCCCGCTATCTCTATAGCGGCATTGAAAAATACCTCAGCGCGCAGCTTAGCCGGGTTATTTACCGCAGCGCCAGCCAGAAAACCACGCTGGCGATAAAGGTTTTCCGCCGTCATTCCACGTATCTGCTTAATGATGTGGAAATCGAGGTGCAGCGGCGAAAAACCAGCAACTGGAAGCTGTCACTGGAACATCTGGCATATCTCCCGTTCGGACAGATCAAAGGCAGTCTGGGCTACCAGAAAGCCGCGCACTGGTTTAATGAACAAGAGGATGCCGAAGAAATGGTCGGCAACGCCGATGCGCAGGCGCGCATTATTACGCTCGGCGTTGATGGCGCGTTCCCGTTCAGATTTGGCGATGTCGCGATGAGTTATGAGCCGCACTTTATGTCTCAGACATCGCCGGATCGCCTGACGCAGCCGGATAAATTCACGATCGGCAACCGCTGGACGGTGCGCGGTTTCGATGGCGAAACCACCATTTATGCTGATAAAGGCTGGTATCTGCGCAACGACATTAATCTCAATCTGCCGCAGTGGGGAATGCAGCCCTATCTTGGTGTTGATTACGGCGAAGTAAAAGGCTCGAAAAATGATTACTGGAGCGGCAAGCAACTGGCGGGCGCGGCGCTTGGCGTACGCGGCGTAAAAGGCCAATTTGGCTACGATCTCTTTGCCGGCGTGCCGCTTATGAAACCGCAGGATCTGCATACCAGTCCTTTCACGCTCGGTTTTGCCGTGCAGTGGCAATACTGACTCCATCTTGCTGGCACGATGTGTAAAATTACAGCAGAACGCCAGCGAAATTTTGCCTTTTGCCGCTCAGCCTGCACACTTAGAAGATCACTATTTTTAAGGGGCAGCGTATGTGGTTTCAACAAACCCTGACATTAAAAGCCAGACCGCGGGGTTTTCACCTCATCACTGATGAGATAGTCAGTCAGCTTCCCGCGCTTTCACAGGTGAAGACCGGGCTGCTGCATCTCTTGCTTCAGCACACCTCAGCCTCTCTAACGCTTAATGAAAATTGCGATCCTTCGGTGCGTCGCGATATGGAGCGTTATTTTCTGGGCGCTGTACCGGATAACGGGCATTACGAGCATGATGATGAGGGGCCGGACGATATGCCGGCGCATATCAAATCTTCCACGCTTGGCGTTTCCCTGACATTACCGGTTAAGCAGGGACGCCTGCTGCTCGGCACCTGGCAGGGTATCTGGCTTGGAGAACACCGTAACCATGGCGGTTCGCGGCGCATAGTCGCGACGCTTCAAGGAGAATCCTTATGACTAATTCTGATTTGCTGGATTACTGCATGAACAAACCGGGCGCTGAACAGAGCGAACATCGGGAGTGGAAAGCGGCGCAAATTAAAGTCGGCGATGTGATGTTTGCGATGGTGCACGAGGTTAACCAGCGTCCTGCCGTGTCACTGAAAACCAGCCCGGAGCTGGCGGAACTCTTGCGTCAGGAACACAAAGACGTGTTTCCCAGCGCACAGCTGAATAAAGCGCACTGGAGCACGGTCTTTCTGGATGGCGACCTGCCGGATTCGCAGATTTACTATCTGGTTGATGCGTCGTATCAGCAGGCGCTGGGTCTGCTGCCAGAGCACATTCGCCAGCAACTGTCGGTATGAACGCTGGCAAGCGATGCTATTTCGCGATGCCTGACAGCGCGTTATGTGATTGAGCGACTAAGGGTGCCGGTCACCAGATCCAGCAGCCTGATCGTCAGGGACTGAATGCGCGCGCGCAATGCGATCTCACTGCTGTTAGCGTGGATCTGCGCGATCGTTTTCTGTTTATTCAGCAGCGCAGTCATATCGTCTTCACTGATAAGCCCCTGCGCCCGATCCAGCAGCGCCTGAGCGGTTAACTCCGCGCTGGTTTTGATAAATGTCTCTCTGTCGCTCAGGCCCTGTTTCAGGAGACCAAGACATTCATCCACCGCGATTTTCCCGGCCTGCTTCTGAAATTGCGGCGATGCCAGTAGCTGGCTGACGGCGTTAATTAGCGTACTCATGAACACTCTCCTCTACTCACAGGGCGAAGCGGGGCGTCTGCATTCGCCCCGGACCGCTTCGAGATAAGCCAGCCGGGCCTGATCACGCCAGAGCGCGGCCTGTGCTGGCGTAAAAGGGCGATGCTGTTTCAGTAGCCGGGCATGATCTTCCTGATAGACAGACTGCAACAGGCGCAAATTATCGGTGCGCAGCGGGTCACCCAGGCTTTCGGCATACGCGAGGGCTTCAGCAAAGCGCAACTGCAGAGTGTGGTCAGCGTCTTCGAGCGCGGCGGTGTCCAGCACTCCCGAGGGCGCGGTAAAATCGTCGATAAACTGCAAATGTGCCGCCATCAGATCGGTTAACTGCGCATGCGCGCGTGGTTGATAATTTCCTACCAGACTGCACGCTGAAATGAGCACCGTCAGACAAAGCAGCCACCCCGGAAGATAGCGCGTTAGCGTTGATATGCGCGGCATAAGATCCCCCTGCGTTTGCCCGCTCTGTATGAATTCAGCAGCAGACCGTGGCGCGCGCAAATCATCTTTGCTCACGCACTTCGCAAGAAACATCATCAGAAATAAGTGAGGGTAAATGAGGCGCGTCGGGCCGGACGACCCGACGCGTAAGAGTTACTTCAGAAGCGGTTTCAGGAAGCGAGCGGTGTGCGAGGCTTCGCACTCCGCCACGGTTTCCGGCGTACCGGAGACGAGGATCTCGCCGCCGCCGCTGCCGCCTTCCGGGCCCAGATCGACGATCCAGTCGGCGGTTTTAATAACATCCAGATTGTGCTCAATCACCACGATCGTATTGCCCTGATCCCGCAGCTGATGCAGTACCGCCAGCAGTTGCTGAATATCCGCGAAATGCAGACCGGTGGTTGGCTCATCAAGAATATAGAGCGTCTGCCCGGTGCCGCGTTTTGAAAGTTCACGGGCGAGTTTGACGCGCTGCGCTTCACCACCGGAAAGCGTGGTGGCGGACTGGCCGAGACGAATATAAGTCAGGCCCACATCCATCAGCGTTTGCAGCTTACGCGCCAGCGCTGGAACCGCGTCGAAAAACTCACGCGCTTCTTCGATGGTCATATCCAGCACTTCATGGATGGTCTTGCCTTTATATTTGATCTCAAGCGTTTCGCGGTTATAGCGTTTGCCTTTGCACTGATCGCACGGCACGTAGATATCCGGCAGGAAGTGCATCTCAACCTTGATAACGCCATCGCCCTGGCAGGCTTCACAGCGGCCGCCGCGTACGTTAAAGCTGAAACGGCCCGGCGTATAGCCGCGAGCACGCGCTTCCGGCACGCCCGCGAACAGTTCACGCACTGGCGTAAAGACGCCCGTGTAGGTCGCCGGGTTCGAGCGTGGCGTGCGGCCAATCGGGCTTTGATCGATATCGATAACTTTATCGAAATGTTCCATGCCCTGAACGTCGCGATACGGTGCCGGTTCGGCGATCGTCGCGCCGTTGAGCTGGCGCTGGGCAATCGGGAACAGCGTATCGTTGATAAGCGTCGATTTACCGGAGCCAGAAACGCCAGTCACGCAGGTAAAGAGCCCAACCGGCAGCGTCAGGGTAACGTCTTTGAGGTTGTTGCCGCGCGCACCGGTCAGCTTCAGCACTTTTTCCGGATCGGCTTTCACGCGCTCTTTCGGCACTTCAATCTTGCGCTTACCGCTCATGAACTGGCCCGTGAGCGATTCCGGCACCGCCATAATGGCGTCAAGCGGGCCTTCCGCGACGACCTGGCCGCCGTGTACGCCCGCGCCCGGGCCGATGTCGATCACGTGGTCGGCGGCGCGGATGGCGTCTTCATCGTGCTCCACCACAATCACGGTATTGCCAAGATTACGCAGGTGAATCAGCGTACCGAGCAGACGTTCGTTATCGCGCTGGTGCAGGCCGATGGACGGCTCATCCAGCACATACATCACGCCCACCAGGCCCGCGCCAATCTGGCTTGCCAGACGGATACGCTGCGCCTCGCCGCCCGAAAGCGTTTCCGCCGAACGGGAGAGCGTCAGGTAGTTCAGGCCAACGTTCACCAGGAATTTCAGGCGATCGCCAATCTCTTTCAATACTTTTTCAGCAATTTTGGCGCGCTGGCCGGAGAGCTTCATGTTATTGAAGAACTCCATGGCGTGGCCGATGCTCATGTCGGAAATGGTCGGCAGCGCGGTGTTTTCGACAAACACGTGGCGCGCTTCGCGACGCAGACGCGTACCTTCACAGGTGGCGCACGGGCGGTTGCTGATAAATTTCGCCAGCTCCTCGCGCACCGCGTTGGATTCGGTCTCTTTGTAGCGGCGCTCCATATTGTGCAGCACGCCTTCAAACGGATGACGACGCACGGACGTATCGCCGCGATCGTTCATATATTTGAATTCGATAGTTTCTTTACCGGAGCCGAACAGCACCGCTTTCTGCACTTTATCGCTGAGCGTATTCCACGGCGCTTCGACGTCAAACTTATAGTGTTCCGCCAGCGAGCGCAGCATCTGGAAATAGTAAAAATTGCGGCGATCCCAGCCGCGGATGGCGCCGCCCGCGAGCGACAGCTCGCCGTTCTGCACCACGCGATCCGGGTCAAAATATTGCTGCACGCCAAGACCGTCACAGGTCGGGCATGCGCCAGCCGGGTTGTTAAACGAAAACAGGCGCGGCTCAAGCTCGCGCATACTGTAGCCGCAAATCGGGCAGGCGAAGTTGGCGGAGAACAGCAGCTCTTCCGCTTTTTCGTCATCCATATCCGCCACGACCGCCGTACCGCCGGAAAGCTCAAGCGCGGTTTCAAACGATTCGGCCAGGCGCTGCGCTAAATCTTCACGCACTTTAAAGCGGTCCACGACCACTTCGATGGTGTGCTTCTTCTGCAATTCCAGCTTCGGTGGATCAGAGAGATCGCACACTTCGCCATCGATACGCGCGCGGATATAACCCTGGCTTGCCAGGTTTTCCAGCGTCTTGGTGTGCTCGCCTTTACGCTCTTTAATGACCGGCGCAAGCAGCATCAGGCGCTTGCCCTCAGGCAGCGCCAGCACGTTGTCGACCATCTGGCTGACGGTTTGTGCCGCAAGCGTAACGTCGTGATCCGGGCAGCGCGGTTCGCCGACGCGGGCGTAGAGCAGACGCAGATAGTCGTGGATTTCCGTGATAGTCCCCACGGTAGAACGCGGGTTATGGGACGTCGATTTCTGCTCGATGGAGATAGCAGGCGACAGCCCTTCGATATGATCGACATCCGGCTTTTCCATCAGCGACAGGAACTGACGCGCGTAGGCGGAAAGCGACTCGACATAACGGCGCTGCCCTTCAGCGTAGAGCGTGTCGAAAGCCAGCGAAGATTTGCCGGAACCCGACAGCCCGGTCACGACGATCAGTTTGTCGCGCGGAATGACGAGATTGATATTTTTGAGATTGTGGGTGCGGGCGCCCCGAACTTCTATCTTATCCATTCACCTTTCCTGGATTTGAACGCTAATGCCTGGGTGTTTGAAGGACAACCGGTGGCCAGAAACGGTTAATTATGACACAATTTAACCTGAATGGATATCCAGTATTTATTTGCAACTGTGTATACTGTGTGAACATTTCCTGAAGCCGTCTCGCAGCTATCAACATTGAAGGCTGACGTGGTAGAATGGAATGTTTACACTATTAAGAAATGTTTTCAGGAGACACGATCATGGCCAGCAGAGGCGTAAACAAGGTGATTCTCGTCGGTAATCTGGGGCAGGACCCGGAAGTACGCTACATGCCGAACGGCGGGGCCGTGGCGAACCTGCGCCTGGCAACTTCCGAATCCTGGCGCGACAAGCAGACCGGTGAGATGAAAGAAGTGACCGAATGGCACAGCGTCGTGCTGTACGGGAAACTGGCGGAAGTGGCAGGCGAATATCTGCGCAAAGGCTCGCAGGTGTACATCGAAGGCCAGCTGCGTACCCGTAAGTGGCAGGATCAGAGCGGTCAGGATCGCTACTCTACCGAAGTTGTGGTGAATGTCGGTGGCACCATGCAGATGCTGGGCGGCCGTCAGGGCGGCGGCGCAGGAGGCAACATGGGCGGCGGTCAGCAGCAGGGCGGTTGGGGTCAGCCTCAGCAGCCGCAGCAGCAGGGTGGCGGCGCGCAGTTCAGCGGCGGCGCACAGTCCCGTCCGCAACAGCAGGCGCCAGCGCCTTCTAACGAACCGCCGATGGATTTCGACGACGATATCCCGTTCTGATAGCGCGGCGTTCCGCACGGAATGCCTCTCTTCAGAAAGTGTTGAAAAGCTCTGCTCCGGCAGGGCTTTTTCTTTATGGTTTTCGGCTGAGGCTGTTGAGTGCTTCGGGCCGATTCCCGCCAGGCACAGTTGTTTGTATCGTTGAGCACAATGCACCTTTTACTGACGATTAACGGCACCCGGTTTTTCTCTGCTGGCACGATTAAACCGCCGACAAATGAAGGGCATGACGCTTTTCCGCGATGCGGCGCTAAATCTCGCCGCCGGAATGCCGATATAGGTTGCATGAAGTCTTCATACGTTCCGTACGTTTTCGGCAGGGATGATGCCCCACAGTGCAGGTTAGCCCATGTCAGAAAGAGATCGCGACCAACTCCTTAGCCAGGCGACCGACCAGTACTGGCAACACATTATTCCGATCGTCTGGCTGGCGTTGCTGATTCATGTCGGGCTGATTTTCCTGTTTCTGTTGATGAGTATTCCGACGCTCGCCATTTTTAATATTTTCAGCGTGATGGTTTATATCCACTGCCTGAATGAAATAGAGCATTACCGGTATCTGTATGTCGGTACGCTGATGAGCGTGGAAATTCTGGCGCATGCCGTTGCCACTACGGCGTTGCTGGGCTGGGAGAGTAATTTTTACCTGTTTGTTTTTTCGCTGATCCCCATCGTGTCGTTCAGCTTTCAGCAGGTGCCGGTCCGGCGCGCGCTGTTCCTGGCCGCGATTGCGGTGCTTGGCACGGTGGGTTACGCGCTGCGACATCACACCGGTACGGCGTCCGGGTTAAGCCCGTCAGTGCTGAACGGCATCGGCATTGCGAACGCCGTGATGGCGATTGGGCTGTTAACGTACACCACGCTACGTTCGGTAGAATTCACCCACACGATGAAATTCGATCTGTTTAATACGGCGAGCCGCGACAGCCTGACGAACCTCTATACCCGGCGTCACTTTATGCATCAGGTTTCGCTGCTCGATAAACAGGTGGGCAGTCATAACGTAACGCTGTTGCTGCTGGATATCGATCATTTCAAGGCCATTAATGACAGTTGCGGTCACAGCTATGGCGACATGATTTTGCAGCGCATCGCGCGGGCGATTACCGACAACGTGCGCGAAAGCGACATCGTGGCGCGCTGGGGCGGTGAAGAGTTTCTGGTAATGATGCCGGATACATCACTGGCAGATGCCAGACGTGTGGCGGAGCGGCTGCTGACGCGCATTCAGGAGTGGGTTGGCCAGACGGATAAAAATCCGCGAGAAGTCACCGCGACGCTTGCGATCAGCGCTTTCGGCAAAGATGAAGAGTTTGAAAAAGCGCTCAATCGCGCTGACAAAATGTTGTACGCCGGTAAGCAACAGGGGAGAAACCGTCTGGTTATTGCCGATTAACTTTCTGATTTAAAAGTTAAAAAAGAACAGAAATAACCCCGGGGTACTCCTTAGTTAGCATTTTCCCGGTGGGGGTGAAGTGCCATGCTCTGCGATTCCTTCCTGTGCGACGGCGTTTATTGACGAGCCCGCCAGTTGCCGCCCGCAGGTGAATTTCACACAGGGAATGCAAGCGATGACACAGGAACCGAATCCGTTTACCGCCGCCTGGAGCCGTAACGGCAATTTGCTCTGCCACGGCCACTGGATTATTACGTTTGAAGAACGCCCGGTGACGCTGCCGCAACACTGGCAGGATAAGGCGATGAACACCTGGGGGATCTACTCGATTATCGATCCCGAGGACGAAACGTTCGCCGACGGGCTGGAAGAAGAGGAGTGGATTGTCGAGAACGTCGAGTGGCTGACCGACTGGTTTTTCGATAACCATATTCCGCTGGAGGAGCATTATTACCGCGCCTTCTGGCGGGCTATCAATAAAGCGGACTGGCGCTGTACCAGTTGCGCCGGTTGTATGTAAGGGCCTGGCAGAAAATAAAAAAGCCCCTGATACAGGGGCTTTAATGAAGACGGTGAGGTTATCAGGTCACGACCATCGGCCATTCTGGCGGCGTGTGGCTCATCACTTCCACCATGACGTCTTTCATATTGTGCCAGATGGCGTGAAAGTCGATGCTGACGCCGAGCAGGCCCGTCGCGAAGACGCAGGACGCGGCGATACCCAGCCCACTGCTGATCACCGCCAGCGCCTGGTAGTCGGATTTGCGAAACTGAATATTAAGCGTGCTGGCAAGAAACATTAAAACCGCACCCAGAAGTTGCCAGCGCATCAGTACCATGCTGGCGGTAAGCGTAGCCATGAAACCAGTCCTCAAAAAGCGTTCTGCCGCGCGGGGGCCGGAACGCGGCAGGCCTGGCGCGGCGCTAAAATTTAACGTGACGGCAAGCATGTAAACTTGCACACTAAGTGTGAACTGTATCACATTTGTTGTTTTATTCGCCAGTCTGGCGGGCGCGCTTTGGTGAAAAAAAGCGCACGATCCACAAGATCGCCGGCAACCGTTCGCAATAAAAAATGATCGAAAAGAAAGCAGTGAAAGAATCCCACAACGGATTTTACTAATGCATAAATTTTCATTTCGACACAAAAAAACGCCGCCCGTACATTTTTTCGGCAGCTTTGATTAATTTAACTTAAAACGCTTTCTGAAGTGGTTGATGAATTTTTAGCACGGTTATCAACGCGGATATTTCACTTAAGAAAAATTAAATAGCCATTCCCTATTTTCCTTATGGCAAATTTTAATGTTTCGCGTGAAATATTGGATGGATAACTGGAAATGGCTATTGCCAATGCGTGCTGATTGATGCAACGTAAACACCTGTTTGCGATGTGTCTCATCAGGCGATTAATGTGACACAGAAAGCAGGGATATGAGGCCATAATGAATTTCAGGGCACGACGTCAGGCGTTGCGAATCTCAGGCATAATCATGGTGGTCTTACTGCCTGTGATGCTTGCGCTTTGGGCCGCCCATCATCGCGCGGTCAACGAGACGCGGGCGCACCTGGATACCTTCGCACAACTGGTCCTCAACCGTACCGAGCTGGTATTAAGCCATGTCGATGAAGCCCGTAATGAAGCCGAAAAATATCAGGGCGAAATATGTTCCTCTGCGCATCAGCGTAATATGCTGGATATTTCACGCGGGCAAATTTATATCGAAGATCTCATTTACGCCCAGGGTGATGAACTATTATGTTCCCCTCTGTTCGAACAGCCTTTTATTCTCTCGCCTGCGAATTACACGCGCTCGCCGGATATCGCCATTTATTATTATCGTGACACGCCATTCTTTTCCGGCCACAAAATGGTTTATTTGCGTAAAGGTAATTATGTCGCGGTGGTTAACCCGCTCTCCTTTAGCGAAATATTATCTAATGATGACACTATCACTTATGGCGTGTATGACACCGTCACCCGGGAGTTTTTTTCGGTAAGTGACAAAGCTGACGCCCGTGCGCTCGCGCCTTTTGCGCGTTCACAGAATACGGATTTCCAGAAAGATGGCCGTTTCTGGTCGATAGTGCTTTCTGGTAAGCGCCCGATTGCCGTCGCCGTTTCCACCAGCGACGCCTGGTTCTGGCAGGCGTGGCGGCATCAGATGTCGGTCATGCTGCCCCTTGGGCTTATCATGGGCGGTTTGCTGGTTTTTCTCGGCTCGCGCACCCGTCACCGTTTTAACTCGCCGAGCCGCCAGCTCCAGCGCGCGTTGCATAAACGCGCGCTGCGCCTGCATTACCAGCCGATTATGGATATCAAGCACGGCATGTGCGTCGGTGCGGAAGCGCTGCTGCGCTGGCCCGGCTATAACGGTCAGGTGATGAGCCCGGCGGAGTTTATCCCGCTGGCCGAGAAAAGGTGATGCTGCCAACTTACTGATTTAGTGTATGATGGTGTTTTTGAGGTGCTCCAGTGGCTTCTGTTTCTATCAGCTGTCCCTCCTGTTCAGCTACTGACGGGGTGGTGCGTAACGGCAAAAGCACCGCCGGACATCAGCGCTATCTCTGCTCTCACTGCCGTAAAACATGGCAACTGCAGTTCACTTACACCGCTTCTCAACCCGGTACGCACCAGAAAATCATTGATATGGCCATGAATGGCGTTGGATGCCGGGCAACCGCCCGCATTATGGGCGTTGGCCTCAACACGATTTTCCGCCATTTAAAAAACTCAGGCCGCAGTCGGTAACCTCGCGCATACAGCCGGGCAGTGACGTCATCGTCTGCGCGGAAATGGACGAACAGTGGGGATACGTCGGGGCTAAATCGCGCCAGCGCTGGCTGTTTTACGCGTATGACAGGCTCCGGAAGACGGTTGTTGCGCACGTATTCGGTGAACGCACTATGGCGACGCTGGGGCGTCTTATGAGCCTGCTGTCACCCTTTGACGTGGTGATATGGATGACGGATGGCTGGCCGCTGTATGAATCCCGCCTGAAGGGAAAGCTGCACGTAATCAGCAAGCGATATACGCAGCGAATTGAGCGGCATAACCTGAATCTGAGGCAGCACCTGGCACGGCTGGGACGGAAGTCGCTGTCGTTCTCAAAATCGGTGGAGCTGCATGACAAAGTCATCGGGCATTATCTGAACATAAAACACTATCAATAAGTTGGAGTCATTACCGCGGCTCAGAATATACTTATCTGGATAATAATCTTTACGTCTGCCCGGAGTGCGCCCACGAATGGCGCGAAGGCGAAACCGGTGTTGAAAGCGACGCCCTGGTCGTTAAAGACGCCAACGGCAACCTGCTGGCCGATGGCGACAGCGTCACAATTGCTAAGGATCTCAAGGTCAAAGGCAGCTCATCGATGCTGAAGATTGGCACAAAAGTGAAAAACATCCGTCTGGTGGAAGGCGATCATAACATTGATTGCAAAATCGACGGCTTTGGCCCGATGAAGCTCAAGTCGGAGTTCGTCAAAAAAAGCTGACGGAGCCACAAGGCGCATTTTTCCTGGGCTGGCAGCCTGCGCTGCCAGCGTCAGGCCGTCCAGCTGCCCGCTAACTGGACGGAGCTCTGCTCAGAATAAAATAGCGTGCTCGATCGATTTACCCCTGTGTTTTTTATGGGCGACACTGCCGGTATGACACTTCGTTAACGTGATTTCACGCTTATTTTCGTGCTTCTTTTAAAAAAAGATTAAAACAAAAACGAAAAGCAGCGTAAAATAGAATTCAGAGCGTTAATCCAGATAAATACCCTTAAAAATCAATAAAATAAATAATAACTACACTTGAATTAAGCGCTGCTTAACTTTTCGCCAGTTTCTTTTAGGAATATTATTAATCAGCGCAAAATAAAATATAACTCGCCGGCAATAAATATAATTAAAGAAATAATAACTCAAAACCAAAAACACAAAAAATCGCGCTGTAATAATAATCTTTATCAGGCTAAAAAGATTATTATCGTAAAAATATCACCTCCTTTCTTACCTGACTTAAGCCCAATATTAACCTCTTTCATCGATGATTCCGCTAAAGCCTTGCCGCTCATCTCCTCCTTTTATTGCGCCACATTTCATCTGGCTGTCATGTTTGTTTAACAGCAAGGTCATATTAGACCGTCAGGATGTGCCGCAACCTGCTTGTGGCGACGTCCAGGACGTACCGCCGCGTTGCGCAGCAGTATGGAGATTCTGATGACGTTAAACACCGCTTTTGATTCACCCGTGCATGATGCACAGCAATGCTTTCGTCGCCTGCTAAAAGCCATGAGCGAGCCTGGCGTGATTGTCTCACTGCAGTTGCTCCGCCATGGCTGGCAGCCGCTTGGCGTGGCGACCACCAGCGTGCTGCTTACGCTTGTCGACAGCGATACGCCCGTCTGGCTGTCGCCTTCGCTGGCAAATGATATCGTGCGCTCTAATCTGCGCTTTCACACCGGCACGCGGATTGCTGATACGCCGGACAAGGCAGTTTTCGCCATTGCCGATGAACACCTGAATCCGTTACTTCCCGACAGACTGGCGCACGGCAGCGTGATCGCGCCAGAGCACAGCGCCACGCTGGTGTTACAGGTCAACAGTCTGAGCGGCGGGCGTATGCTGCGCCTGACAGGCACCGGTATTGCGGAGGAACGCATGATAGCGCCACAGCTGCCGGAGTGTCTGATTGCGCAACTGGCCGATCGCCTGCATGCCGGATCGCTTGGCATTGATCTGTTGCTGACCTGCGGCGATCGTCTGCTGGCTATCCCCCGCACTACGCATGTCGAGATCGCCGACAGCGGCCGTTAACGATAATCGTCGTCCTCCAGCCGTTGCTCTTCTTCCTCCAGGCGACGGCGTTCTTCATCCAGACGACGCTGGCGCTCATCGAGCTGCCGGTGGCGCTCTTCCAGACGTCTGCGCCGCTCGTCGTAGCGCGTGCGGCTTTCATCGTCATAGGAACGATCGTCCGACGCCTCGCTGCTATCCGGATGGTAAGCCTCGTTGATCGCTTCTGTTACCGAGTTAATGGTGTCGTTAAAGACAGAATCCAGGCCATCTGCCAGCGCGTGGCTGCTGGAAAGAGAAAGTGTGGCGAAAAGCAAAGCGCGAAGAGATGATTTCATAATGCCAGCCCTGTGTTTGACTGGTCTTAAAGTAATGAGGGCGAAGAGAGGCAGACAGCTGAGGATTCTCAAATCGGGCGGCGATGAACGCCGCCCGTGATGCAAAACTACAGCTGATAGCGCGCCATCACCTGACGGTGATGCGTTTCATCAAGACCGCCCGTCATGGCAACATCCAGCCAGTGGATCGGGTGTTTCCAGCCCTGGGTGAATTCACGCAGCATCGCGTCCACTTCCAGCGGCGAGACCGACTGTGGCATCGCCAGCATGAAGTAGATCCCAGGCAGCGTTTCGCCGCTTTCGCTGTCCGTCACCTGATAATCGGCTTCGCAGTGCACCCAGACGGCACCGCCACGCTGGCGCACGCCATTCACAAACGCGTTGAAGGTCTCCTCACCCGGATCGACGCCGTCGATAAACCAGCTCGGCGCATATTCGCTCGGCTCAAGCGTTTTCACCACGTTATGTACCGGGATGAAGTTCTCGCGCTCTTTTTCATCTTCCGGCGGGGTGTTCAGCAGGTTGGCGTCAAAGACCACCGACTCGTTCATATGCTGTAAGGCTTTACGCCAGGACGGCTGGAACACGCGCGCCGTCACCGGGCCGGTACGCTGAGCGAAGTAATAATGCTCGTCGTAGTTTTCAAAGAAACGCAGACGAACGGTGCCCCACTGCTCTTCAACCGGGCCTTCATCGGTGCTGAACTTCATGCCGAGACGCGCGCCGGCTTCGCGCACGGTCGACCAGTCTTCGCTGGCGCTGGCGGCAGTCAGCAGATCCCACAGAACATTGCTGGCGTCTTCTTCGCGCGCGTCCAGCATCGCCACCGCATCTTTCAGGTACGCCGTGGCGCGGTCATAGGCTTTCTGGCGCATCGCCGCCTGGCCCGCCAGCATCAGCGGCGCTATCTTCTGCTGCCCCTGCGGCGTGGCGCGCAGCGCCTGGCTTACGGACTCCAGTTTTTCCCAGTCTTCCTGCGCCTGCGCCACCTGAGCTTCAAACCACAGCGCCACGTGCGGCAGCGCGTCGCGATAGCTTTCGGCGAGCGCTAAGATGTCGTCGTAACGGCGCGCGTTCAGGAGCGCAGAGAGCAGATGGAACAGCGGCGCGGCCTCTTCCTGCGGGTGGCGTTTCTGCCAGCCAAGCAGGAGATCCGTCGCTTCGCCCTGCGCCTGGCACGCTTCCAGCGCGGCACCTGCCAGCATCAGCAGTTCTTCATCGTCAGGGCGCTGCGCGGAAGCGAGCAGCAGCCACTGGGCCTCTTGCTCCGGATCGCGCGTCACGCCTTCCTGCTGGCCGCGCTCTTCCAGCCACGCCATCAGCGATTCGGCAGGCACCGGCAGCTCTACCTGCGTTTCCATGCCCGCTAACTGGCTCGCGAATTCCGCCAGCGCGGCGTCTTCATCGTGCGGGTTACGCAGTTTTGCCGCGCACTGTTTCGCCTGCATCAGGGCACGACGGGCGACCCAGGTAGCGCCACGCGCCAGCGCCAGGCGGATATGGCTTTTCGCGACCATCACCGCTTCGCGCCACGCCTGCGCTTCTACACGCTGTTCCAGAATCAGCTGCAGCGCGCTGCCGGTCTGCCAGTTGTTGTAAGCCGGATTGAGGCGAACCAGTTGCTCCACCACGCGCACCCAGCGCATACGGTTATAAGCGGTGAGGCGATCCCACGGCAGCAGCCATTCGCGGGCGTCTTCTTCACGGCCCATCAGCGCCAGCACTTCCGCCTTCATCATCATCATGACCTGGCGGACCTGCTCGCTGCTGTTTTCCAGCTCGTCTTTATGAAGCTTATCGATAATCGCCAGCGCCTCGTCATAACGACCAAGCAGCATCAGCGCCTGCGCTTCGTTCTCTTTGAGGCCATTGACGTCCTCTTCGCCTGCCGCGCGGCGCTTCTCCATCTGCTGATGCACAAAGGCCAGCGCCTCTTCAACCTGGCCTTTATCGACCATCGCGAAGAACTGCTCTTCAGAAAGGCACAGGAAGCAGCTGCGCAGCGGAGTGATTTTCGAGAGCGTCTCCTGGCAAACGGCGATACGCTCGTCCGCCCAGCCTGGGCCGTCCACATTGCTGTAGCAGGCGCTGAGATCCTGGGTCACACAAATCGACTGCGGGCACTCTGCGGCATCGGCCTGGTGAGCGCGCTCAAACAGCGCCACGACATCGCCCAGCGCTTTTTCGCCTTCGCCAAGGTTGCCGATGCGGTGACGCATCTCCCAGTGGCCGACCATCACGTCAATCCACGGGTTGCCCGCGGTCTTTTTCAGCGCGCGCGCTTCCGGCAGCAACGCTTCGGTTTTACCGGTCTGCACTTCAACAACAGACTCGATAAGCTTATTAACATGCTGCGTGATCCAGGGTTTACCGGCTTCTGCCAGGTCACGTTCATATTGCTCATACCATGCCCAGATATCCATTAGTTGCTTCCTTCTGTTGTCGGTGTAATAAGTTGCGCCGTGATGCAACTGAATGTGTCCAGCGCCTGGCGAAAGTCGTACTCACGGGAGTCACCCGTAGCCAGAGCAAGAATAATTTTGAGGCTTTTCAGTAATTGCGTGGCGGCGGGCGCGATGGGCTGCCCGGCACGCCAGGCCTGAGATAAGGCTTTTACCGCAGGATTATTAAAGTTGATGTAGAGGCGCACCGGCGCTTGTTGCTCGATTTTGCTGGCAAACTGGCGGGCGAGCATCAGCGCGGCGGTGCTCATGCGGCGATCGGCGTCGTCCTGCTCAAGACGAGCTTTAAGCTCGGCGTCACGGTTGACCACCATCACCAGCGGCAGCGTCGCAGGCTCGAAAGAGGACATTACGCACTCTTCGTCGTCGCGCAGCTGTTCGCTCCACCAGGCCTCTTCTTCGGCGCTGACGTCATGCAGCGCAAAGAGTTGTTCGTTACCCGCTGACGTCCCCACTTCCACCAGCCGCGCGCCGTAGAGCGTCGCCCAGCGTCGCAGGAACGGCACCACCGCGTAGCGATAGCCCAGCGCGACAGGACGGCCCGAAAGCCGGAACAGCATCTCTTCAAAACCGCCCTCTTCGCTGAGCATTACGTTCAGCGTGTTGTTCTGGCGCAACGCTTTAACCGGCAGATCGCCCTGAGACGTCGGGATCAGCAACTCATCTTTCAGCAGATCGAAGAGGCGATCGTCGCAGATAGCCGCGCCGAGCAGCGCTTCGTTATGGCGCACCAGCACACGACGCCAGACGGCAGGCTGCTGCTTCGCGAGATCGGCCAGGCCGTTAATCAGCGCCTCGGTGAGCGCCGCCTGCGTGGCATACCAGGTGACATCGCGCTGTAAATCTTCGCGGCTGGCCGTCGGCGTAAGACGATTCGATTCGATAACGCCGCCGACAAACCCGGCCCACGGCGGCAGCAGCTCGCGCGCCTGATCGTCGAGCAGCATGCCGCGCAGAAACAGCGACAGATTACGGTTATCGCTGGTGCCATACGTCGCGCCGTCCTGAAGCCAGAGCATGCCCACCGCGTCGCTGTCGCCAGAGGGCTCAACCAGCAAGGTACAGAGCGGCGTAAACGCGCGCTCGAAGCGGCTGGCGAATTCAATATTTTGCTTCTGACGTAGCGCCGGATGCAGCGCCACGCCATCCTGCGACGTTACACGCCAGGGCGGCGTCAGGTGATTTACCGCCGTCTGCGCTTCACCCACAAACAGCGGCTCTTTCATTAATATGCAGTAGCGACCCAGCACGTCGCCCAGCAACTTGTTGTTGGCGAGATATAAAAACTCGTCTTTGAGATGCAGCGTGACGGTCGTCCCTGGCTCGCGCGGGCTTGCCGGCGTGACGCTGTAGGTTTCGCCGCTGGCGGAGGCGTAAAGCCAGCCTTCGTCCGGCGTTTTCCAGGAGGTGGTGTGTACCGTTACCCGCTCCGCCAGCACAAAAGCGGAAAGAAAGCCCAGGCCAAACATACCGATAAGCCCGGTTTCATCGTCCTGCTGGCGCAGATGGCGGGTGTAGCCGACGCCGACGGTCGCCAGGAAATCGTGGATCTCCTGCTCCGTGAGGCCAGAGCCGGTATCGTGAATGACGATGGTACGGGTTTGGGTATCGCCCGTGACGCGGATCTCCGCAAGCTGGCCCGCCGCCCCCTCTTCCAGTCGACGTCTGACAATCGCGTCGTGCGCGTTCTGCACCAGCTCACGGATGGCGACCATCGGCGTGGAGTAAAGGTGTTTACTGAGCACCTGCATCAACCCCGGCAGGTTCACCGGCGTTTCGTATTGTCCTGTTAATGGCGCGCTAATGAGGTTATCCACTGTGACTCTCTTTATATTCCGGCTGTGGTTGTCGGTAGCCTGCCCGAATGGCGCATGTACGTGCTCATTATCGCGCAGGCATAAGGGAGAGATGATAAGGGTGTACGGCGGCCGGGTATACTATCATTCCCGATAGTTTTCGGGCGTGACCAGCGCACGTCACGCTTTCTCTCATTATCAGGATACACAACCCGGGCTTTACTGCGCGCGCGGAAAGAAAAAAGAGGCATTCAGTAATATATTAATGGAAAGCGTTATATTTACCTGTTACATCTTTCGTTATTTAAACGCGGAGATTTGCGAGAAAGGTTCCATAATTAATGTAAAAACCACAAATGAATTACATCAGGCTTTTTATTTAATTTTTTGGCGAAAGGATTATTATAAGCACGGGTGCTTAAGGCTTTCTGTCTTAAGCAAACGTGAGGGACAGAAAGAAGAAAGCCCCGGGCAATATTTCTATTAACCCGAGGCTATCCCTCAACTCCAGCAAGTTGAGATTAGCCTCTTACTCTTCAGAATGCAAGGAGTAAAAGGCATGAAGCCACTGCGTTATTTACTGGCCTGTTTATTCATGGTCTGCATCACTATTTTGATTTTTGCATTAATGAATCAGGGTACGTTATGCGAGCTCACCATCAGAAGTGGCAGTCAGGAGGTGGCGGCTAAGCTTGCCTGTACCGGCAAGTAAGGCTCTCCCGGGCGGGGTTTCCTCGCCCGGCTTGCCAGGAGCGGAGGTCTTAACGCACCCAATCCTTTTACCCTTCCGGGTATTTATTCCCCCTTACGCTTTAAATATTCACATTACCAAACGACATTATTTAATTTATAAGCCAACCCAATGCAACAAACCCAACGAAAATTACATTAGGATTTTTATTCTCATTTTAATAAGAGATCATTATGATAAGCGCCGGGTGCTTAAGACTTTCTGTCTTAAGCCGACGCGAGGGACAGAAAGAAGAAAGCCCCGGGCAATATTCCTATTAACCCGAGGCTATCCCTCAACTCCACACAAGTTGAGATTAGCCGCTTACTCGCCGAAAGGCAAGGAGTAAAAGGCATGAAGCCACTGAAATATCTTTTCGCATGTTTTGTTGTATTTTGCGTCACGATATTAATTTTCGCTTTAATTAACCACGGCACGTTGTGTGAGTTAACCATAAAGCAAGGAAATAAGGAGGTGGCGGCACGGCTTTCCTGCTCTGACCGGTAACACTCTCCGGGCGGGGTTCGCTCCGCCCGACTTGCTGGCGTTGAGTGCTTAACGCACCCGTTTTTTACCGCTTCCGGCGCATGGCTTACACCGTCGCCATAAAAAACCCCGCCAGAAGCGGGGTTTGTACACCTACAGATACGCAGAAGATTAGTTATTGGCAGTGCTGTCAAAACGGCCCAGCATTTCCCGCTCGTAAGCCTGCGCTTTTTTGCGGTCAAACTTGTGTTCCCACTTGGCGATCACCAGAACCGCCAGCGCGTTACCGACCACGTTCAGCGCAGTACGCGCCATGTCGAGGATACGGTCCACGCCCGCGATAAACGCCAGGCCTTCCAGCGGAATGCCGACGCTGCCAAGCGTCGCGAGCAGGACGACAAACGACACGCCAGGCACGCCCGCGATCCCTTTCGAGGTCACCATCAGCGTCAGCACCAGGATAATCTCCTGCCCCAGCGACAGCTCAATGCCGTAGAGCTGGGCGATAAAAATCGCCGCGATGCTCTGGTAGAGCGTGGAGCCGTCAAGGTTAAAGGAGTAACCGGTCGGCACCACGAAACTTGTGATAGACGCAGGCGCCCCGTAGGCTTCCATTTTCTCGATAATCCGCGGCAGCACACTCTCAGAGCTGGCCGTGGAGTACGCCAGAATCAGTTCATCTTTGAGGATGCGGATCAGCGTCCAGACGCGCAGCCCACACATCCGCGCCACCGCGCCCAGCACGATCAGCGCGAAGAACAGAATCGCCACATAAACCAGAATCACCAGTTTCGCGAGCGGCCATAGCGAGGCGAAACCAAAGTTCGCCACCGTCACGGAGATCAGCGCAAACACCCCCACCGGTGCATAGCGCATCACCATATGGGTGACTTTAAACATGGTTTCGGAGACAGAGCGGAAGACCGTCACCAGCGGCTCACGGTGCGCGGCGGGCAGTGAAGACAGCCCCAACCCGAACAGCACCGAGAAGAAGATAATCGGCAGCATCTCGCCTTTCGCCATCGAGGCGAAAATGTTGGTCGGCACCAGTGAGAGGATCGTGCCCATCAGACCGTGAGCATGGCTCTGCACCTCTTCGGTCGTGTGCTGATATTTTGAAATATCCACGGCAGCCAGTTGCGACATATCAATGCCGCTCCCTGGCTGGAACACGTTCGCAAGCGTAATGCCAATGATGATTGCGACGGTTGTGATCACTTCAAAATAGAGGATGGTTTTCGCGCCGATGCGCCCGAGCTGTTTGGCGTCGCCGACACCGGCGATGCCCACCACCAGCGTGGAGATAACAATCGGCACCACGATCATTTTAATCAGATGAATAAAAATGTCGCCGGCGGGCGAGAGGAGATTGGTCACCAGCCATTCGCGGCTATCCGTCTGATAATGGAGAAAACTGCCCAGAAGAATACCCAGCACCAGGGCTAGCAGGATCTGCCAGGCCAGGCTGATTTTACTGTTTTTCATAACGACTTTACTTCCTAAATTACAGCGCCATTCCCACGCGTGCTCGAATGAGAACGACGCAAGCTGAAAGGGGTATGACAAACGTTGGGTGATATTGTGGGGTTTTTTAACGCGTTTAATCAGTACCACTTGCACGGCATCCTGCGCAACCCTTTAAGAACAGGCATATTCACTGAAAATTGCCTTAATAACCCTAATTTATCGCGCTAATCATCTATAAGTTAATGTTATTTAAGAATTTATAAAATGGACTCCGCAAATAATACTTAACAGCAATTATTTTCCCTGAAAGATTCGTTTGATGAATTTTCATGCAGTTTCGGCAATGCGTGATCTGCCGCCCAAAAAGTAAACAAAGCTATTCGCAAGCCTGTTCTTAACTTTTGCGTGACATATCATTAACATCTAAAAGGAGAAAAAAGCCATGAGCCAAATCCATAAACACCCTATTCCCGCAGCTATTGCGGAACGTTGCCTGATTACGCCGGAACAATATGATGCGAAATATCAGCAATCCGTGCATGACCCTGACGCCTTCTGGGGCGAACAAGGCAAAATCCTGGACTGGATCACGCCTTACCAGAAGGTAAAAAACGCCTCTTTCGCGCCTGGCAATGTCTCGATTAAATGGTATGAAGACGGCACGCTAAATCTGGCAGCAAACTGTCTTGACCGGCACCTGAGCGAGCGCGGCGATCAGACCGCCATTATCTGGGAAGGCGATGACGCGACCCAGAGCAAACACATCAGCTACCGCGAACTCCACCGCGACGTCTGCCGTTTTGCAAACACCCTGACCTCTCTTGGCATTAAGAAAGGCGACGTGGTCGCTATCTATATGCCAATGGTGCCGGAAGCCGCCGTTGCGATGCTCGCCTGCGCCCGCATTGGCGCGGTGCACTCGGTCATTTTCGGCGGATTTTCGCCGGAAGCCGTCGCCGGACGCATTATCGACTCCAGCGCGCGTCTCGTTATCACCGCGGATGAAGGTGTGCGCGCCGGGCGTGCCATTCCGCTGAAGAAAAACGTCGATGACGCGCTGAAAAACCCCGGCGTCACCAGCGTGGAGCATGTGGTGGTGTTTAAGCGCACCGGCGGAAACATCGAATGGCATGAAGGACGCGATCTGTGGTGGAGCGAGCTGGTGGAGAAAGCCAGCGCGCACCATCAGCCCGTCGAGATGAACGCCGAAGATCCGCTGTTTATTCTCTATACCTCCGGCTCGACCGGTAAACCGAAAGGCGTGCTGCATACCACGGGCGGCTATCTGGTTTACGCGGCCACCACATTCCTCTACGCCTTTGACTACCATCCTGGCGATATCTACTGGTGCACCGCCGATGTGGGCTGGGTGACGGGTCACAGCTATCTGCTCTACGGGCCGCTCGCCTGCGGCGCGACCACGCTGATGTTTGAAGGCGTCCCGAACTGGCCTTCCGCCAACCGCATGGCGCAGGTGGTGGATAAGCACAAGGTGAATATTCTCTATACCGCGCCGACGGCCATTCGCGCGCTGATGGCGGAAGGCGATAAGGCTATCGACGGCACTGACCGTTCGTCGCTGCGCATCCTCGGGTCGGTCGGTGAGCCTATCAACCCGGAAGCGTGGGAGTGGTACTGGAAGAAAATCGGTAATGAAAAATGCCCGGTAATCGACACCTGGTGGCAGACCGAAACCGGCGGCTTCATGATTACGCCGCTGCCAGGCGCGACTGAACTGAAAGCCGGTTCCGCCACGCGTCCGTTCTTCGGCGTGCAGCCAGCGCTGGTGGATAACGAAGGCAATCCGCAACAGGGCGCGACGGAAGGCAATCTGGTCATTACCGACTCCTGGCCGGGCCAGGCGCGTACGCTGTTTGGCGATCACGAACGTTTCGAGCAGACCTATTTCTCAACGTTTAAAAACATGTATTTCAGCGGTGACGGCGCGCGCCGTGACGAAGACGGTTACTACTGGATAACCGGGCGCGTCGATGACGTGCTGAACGTCTCCGGGCATCGTCTTGGCACTGCGGAAATTGAGTCTGCGCTGGTCTCGCACCCGAAAATCGCCGAAGCCGCGGTAGTGGGCATTCCGCACAGCATCAAAGGCCAGGCTATCTACGCTTACGTGACGCTGAACCACGGCGAAGAGCCGTCAGCCGAGCTGTACAGCGAAGTGCGTAACTGGGTGCGTAAAGAGATTGGCCCGCTGGCGACGCCGGACGTGCTGCACTGGACCGATTCGCTGCCGAAAACCCGCTCCGGCAAAATCATGCGCCGTATTTTGCGCAAAATCGCGGCGGGCGATACCAGCAACCTTGGCGATACCTCAACGCTCGCCGATCCGGGTGTGGTGGAAAAACTGCTCGAAGAGAAGCAGTCCATCGCGATGCCATCATAACCACGCCTGCATACTGACCTTTCGACCTAACCCTCTCCCCCAAAGGGAGAGGGAATAATAACAACCCCTACCTTACTTCTGGAGACTGCGATGATGAATAACGATATTTGTCAGCAGATAGAGAGCAGTGCGCCTTACAGGGAGTTAGTGCATAAGCGGCAACGGTTTGCCTTCACCCTTTCCATCATCATGCTGATTATTTACGTCGGTTTTATCCTGCTTATTGCGTTTGCGCCGGGCTGGCTCGGCACGCCGCTCTCGCCCGGCAGCAGCGTGACGCGCGGTATACCTATCGGCATCGGCGTGATCCTGATTTCGTTTATTCTCACCGGCGTGTACGTCTGGCGCGCCAACAGTGAATTTGATCGGCTGAATAACGCCGTGCTGAAAGAGGTGCAGTCATCATGAAAAAGGTGCTTTTCCCGCTGCTGACGCTGCTTTCGCCGGCCGCCCTCGCCGATGCGCTGACCGGTGATGTGCAGCGCCAGCCGACCAACTGGCAGGCCATCATCATGTTCCTGATTTTCGTGGCGCTGACGCTTGGCATCACGTACTGGGCCTCCAAACGCACCCGTTCGCGCAGCGATTACTACACCGCAGGCGGCAACATTACCGGCTTTCAGAACGGGCTTGCCATCGCGGGCGATTTTATGTCCGCCGCGTCGTTCCTCGGCATCTCCGCGCTGGTTTATACCTCCGGCTACGACGGGCTTATCTACTCGCTGGGCTTCCTGGTGGGCTGGCCGATTATTCTGTTTTTAATCGCCGAGCGGTTGCGTAACCTCGGGCGTTACACCTTTGCGGACGTCGCCTCCTACCGCCTGAAGCAGCGCCCTATCCGTCTGCTCTCCGCCTGTGGTTCGCTGGTGGTGGTCGCGCTCTATCTCATCGCGCAGATGGTCGGCGCAGGCAAGCTTATCGAGCTGCTGTTCGGCCTGAACTACCACATCGCCGTGGTGCTGGTGGGCGTGCTGATGGTGATGTATGTGCTGTTCGGCGGCATGCTGGCCACCACCTGGGTACAGATCATCAAAGCTGTGCTGCTGCTGTTCGGCGCAAGCTTTATGGCGTTCATGGTGATGAAGCATGTGGGCTTTAGCTTCAACAATCTGTTTACGGAAGCGATGGCGGTTCACCCGAAAGGCAGCGCCATCATGAGCCCCGGCGGTCTGGTGAAAGATCCGGTTTCCGCGCTGTCGCTCGGCCTCGGCCTGATGTTCGGCACGGCCGGTCTGCCGCATATCCTGATGCGTTTCTTTACCGTCAGCGACGCCCGCGAAGCGCGTAAAAGCGTGTTCTACGCCACCGGGTTTATGGGCTATTTCTACATCCTGACCTTTATCATCGGCTTCGGCGCCATCATGCTGGTGGGCGCGAACCCGGCGTTTAAAGACGCCACCGGCGCGCTGATTGGCGGCAACAACATGGCGGCGGTACATCTGGCCGATGCCGTGGGCGGCAACCTGTTCCTGGGCTTTATCTCGGCGGTCGCCTTCGCCACGATTCTGGCGGTTGTGGCGGGCCTGACGCTCGCGGGCGCGTCGGCGGTGTCGCACGATCTCTACGCCAACGTGTTTTGCAAAGGCGCAACCGAGCGCGATGAGCTGCGTGTCTCGAAAATCACCGTACTGGTGCTCGGCGTGGTGGCTATCCTGCTCGGGATTCTGTTTGAGAAGCAGAACATCGCGTTCATGGTGGGCCTGGCGTTCTCGATTGCGGCGAGCTGTAACTTCCCGATTATTTTACTCTCGATGTACTGGTCGAAGCTCACTACGCGCGGCGCGATGATTGGCGGCTGGCTCGGCCTGCTCACCGCCGTGGTGCTGATGATCCTCGGCCCGACCGTCTGGGTGCAGGTGCTTGGCCACGCCGCGCCGGTCTTCCCGTATGAATATCCGGCGCTGTTCTCCATCGCCGTGGCGTTTATCGGGATCTGGGTCTTCTCGGCAACCGACAACAGCCCGGAAGGCAATCTGGAGCGCGAGCAGTTCCGCGCGCAGTTCATCCGCTCCCAAACCGGTCTTGGCATCGAACAGGGCCGCGCGCACTAACCCTTCCGCCCCGGCCATTCTGGCCGGGGATCACACTTTTCCTCTCCCGCCCTGTTCCGTGTCTCTGGTCGCGCTACATTAGCAAAATGAAACGTTGTTTTTATTTTACGCATACAACACGTCATTTTGGCTGAGAGGAGCATGGCGATGAAAAAATACGCCCTGGTGGGAACCGGCGGGCGCGCCGGTATGTATATCGAGGCTATCGGTAAGACGTTTCGCGACACCGCGCAGATGGTCGCGTTCTGCGACACCAACCAGACCCGCATGCGCTACGCTAATCGTCTGCTGGAAAACGCAGGCGCGCCGCCAGTGCCCTGTTTCGTCGCCGCGCAGTTTGAAGCGATGATACGCAACACCCGGCCCGATACGGTCATCGTCACCACGATGGACCGGACCCACGACGATTATATCGTCCGCGCCCTTCATGCGGGCTGCGATGTTATCACCGAAAAACCCATGACCATCGACGAAGCGCGTGCGCTGCGCATCCTCAACGCCATTGAAGAGACGGGCCGCGAGGTGCGCGTGACCTTCAACTACCGCTATGCGCCGCACCACAGCAAAGTGCGCGAACTGCTGATGAACGGCACCATCGGCGAGGTGTTTTCGGTGCATTTCGAATGGCTGCTGAATACCGAACATGGCGCGGACTATTTCCGCCGCTGGCACCGGGAGAAGCGCAACAGCGGCGGCCTGCTGGTGCATAAATCCACCCATCATTTCGACTTAATGAATTTCTGGCTCGGCAGCTACCCGCAACGGGTTTACGCCGAAGGCGCGCTGCGTTTTTATGGGCGTGAAAACGCCGAAAAGCGCGGCGTTTCGCACTTTTACCCGCGCGCCCATGGCTATGCGGCGGCGAAAGACGATCCGTTCGCGCTGCACATGGAGGAGAGCGCGCCGCTTAAAGCGCTGTATCTGGATGCCGAACACGAGGACAGCTACTTTCGCGATCAGAGCGTTTTTGGCGACGGCATTACCATTGAGGATACGCTGTCGGTGCTGGTGAAATACCAGAACCAGACGCAGCTCACCTATTCCCTCAATGCGTATCTGCCGCAGGAGGGACTCAACGTGATGTTTAACGGCAGCCGCGGTCGGCTTGAAATGAAACTGGTGGAAAACTCTTACGTAAACGGCGGCGGGCTGCGTGAGGCCGAAGGCAGTCTCGACCGTTGCGATATCACGGTTTACCCGATGTTCGCGGCCCCCTGGAAGGCGGATTTCACGCTGGGCGAAGGAGGACACGGCGGCGGCGACAACGCGATGCTGGCGGACCTCTTCGGCGAGCCGGGCGACGACCCGCTGCAACGCGCCGCCGATCACCGTGCGGGCGCGATGTCCATTCTCACAGGCATTGCCGGGAATATCTCGATGCAGCAGCAGCGGCCAGTGAATTTTAGCGAGTTTGAACTGGTGCGACGGCTGACGGGCCGATAAAGAAAAACCGCCGGAAAACTCCGGCGGTTACGGTTATTTACGCTCCATCAGCAGCGCTTCGAGCAGGTCCATATCGTGCAGCATTTTTTGCAGCGTCTCGTTACTGATTTGCCGCGTGGCGCGCAGGTGATACAGCTCGGCGCGCTCGGCACGCAGTGCGGTCAGGCGGAAACGGCGCTCAAGATTTTCCTCAAGCTCGCTGTTTTCCACATCATTGCGCCCGTCGGCACGGCGGCGCAGATTCCCCACCACGCGCGCGGAAACTTCTCTTAGCAACTGATCGTCGATGTTCTCTTCGGTATCCGCAGCCAGACGCTCTTCCATTTTCTGGATGGCGGTAATCGCGACTTCCGCCGTCACCGAACGCGCCATCCGTTCTTCTTTATGCGCCAGGCCGTGATCCGGCGTCTCGACCTGTTGCAGCAGAATCGGCAGCAGGATCACACCAACAAACAGCGAGAAAAGAATGACGCCCGCGGCCAGGAACACCAGCTCATAGCGCGCCGGGAACGGCGAGCCGTCTGGCAGCAGCAGCGGAATAGAGAGCACACCCGCAAGCGTAATCGCCCCGCGCACGCCAGCGAACGACGCCACCAACAGCTCGCGCGTCGAGTACTCGCCAAACGTCAGCGGTTTTTTCTTCAGAAAACGCAGGCTAAAGCGCTTCATGATCCACAGCCACAGGAAACGCACGCCAATCAGCGCGCCGTAGATCAGAACGACATCCATGAACAGCATCCAGGTCTCGACGTTCGGATCTTTCTCCGCTGCGGCAAGCGACGTCTCCATAATCCCCGGCAGTTGCAGGCCAAGCATCAGGAACACCATGCCGTTAAACACAAACTCCAGCATCGACCAGACGCTGTTGGCGCGCAGACGCATCGCCAGCGGCGCGGTGCGCATCACGCCAGAACGGGTGATGGTCATCCCGGCGGCCACCGCGGCGAGAATGCCGGAGAAGCCGATATGTTCGGCAATCAGATAAGAGGCGAACGGCAGCAGGAACAGCAGCACTATCTGCGTGGCGGGCTCATCGCCGCCCCAGCGGCTCAGCAGGCGCAGCGAGCGGCCATACAGCCAGCTTACCGAGATCCCGGCGAGCAGGCCGCCAATCGCCACTTTTAAAAACTCCAGCGACGCGCCGCCCACGGTAAAGACCATCGTTCCCATCGCGACCGCGACGGCGAATTTCAGGGACACCAGGCCGGAGGCGTCGTTCATCAGCGCCTCGCCCTGCAAAATTCCCATGATTTTTTTCGGGATGCGGCCTTCACCCACAATGCCGGAGAGCGCCACCGCATCGGTCGGCGACAGCACCGCCGCCAGCGCGAAAGCAGGAATGAGCGGAATACCCGGCACCATCCAGTAGATCAGAAAACCGATGCCGACAACGGTGACCACCACCAGCGCCAGCGCGAGGCCGATAATTTCGCGGCCGTGATCGAGAAATTCGCGGGTCGGGGTTTTCCAGCCGTCGGCGAACAGCAGCGGCGGAATAAACAGGACCAGGAACAGCTCGGGGTTAAAGTCGACGTGCAGACCGAACGTAGGCCAGGCGAGCAGCGCCCCGATGGCTATCTGCATCAGCGGCAGCGGGATCTGGAAGGGCAGCATACGAGTGACGACCCCGGAGAGCGATACCATAAGGGTCATGATGAGGATGGTAAAAAAGATTTCCATGCGGTCTGAGCGGCTCCTTATTATCTGTGATGAAAGACTCACCTTTGATAATAGAACACTGACGCGCCGGAAAAGGAATCAGGTTGTGCCCTGAAAGCAGGAAAAAAGCGGGCCGCAGCCCGCTTCGTTAAAGAAAGGTTTAGATTGCCCAGCCGCCCGCGTAGAAAGCGACCAGCGCGATGGCGATGACGACAGTACCGATATTGAGCTTGCGGAACTCGCCGGAAACGACGCGGCCAATGACCAGCGACGCAAAGCCTATCATGATGCCGGTCACGATGTTGCAGGTCAGCACGATAAACACCGCGGTAATCAGCCCCGCCATCGCGTCCACAAAATCGGCGAAGTCGATTTTCGCCACGTTGCTCAGCATCAGCAGGCCAACATACATCAGCGCGGGCGCTGTAGCATACGCCGGCACCAGGTACGAGAGCGGCGAGAGGAACAGGATAAGCAGGAACAGCACGCCGACGGTAATCGCCGTCAGGCCCGTTTTACCGCCCGCCGCGGTGCCTGCGGCAGATTCGATATACACCGCCGCCGGTGCCGCGCCCACCAGGCCTGAGAAGACGCTGGAGAAGGAATCGGTGGTCAGCGCTTTGCCGCCGTCGATGATCTGGCCGTCTTTATCCAGCAGATTCGCCTGGCCCGCGACCGCGCGAATGGTGCCGGTGGCGTCAAACACGGCGGTCATCACCAGCGCCAGCACGCTCGGAATCACCACAGGATCGAGCGCGCCCATGATATCCAGGCTGCCAATCAGCGAATTGCCCTTCTCATCGCTCAGCGACGGCATGGCGAACAGGCCGGTGAATTTCACCGTCGGGTCGAAAATCAGGCCGACAATGGAAATACCGATGATGGTCAGCAGAATGCCGCCCGGCACTTTGAGTTTCTCAAGGCCGATAATGACCGCAAGGCCAATCAGCGACATGATCACCGGGAAGCTCGCGAAATGGCCGAGCGCCACCGGCAAGCCGTCGAGCGGGTTCTTAATGACCAGGCCCACGCCGTTCGCGGCAATCAGCAGCAGGAACAGACCGATACCGATACCGGTGCCGTGCGCCACGCCCTGCGGCAGGTTACGCAGGATCCAGCTACGAATGCCGGTCGCGGAAATAACGGTAAACAGCACGCCCATCAGGAAGACCGCGCCGAGCGCGACCGGTACGCTGATGTGCTGCCCGAGCACCAGGCTGAACGCGGTAAAGGCGGTCAGCGAGATGGCGCAACCAATCGCCAGCGGCAAATTCGCCCACAGCCCCATCACGATGGAACCAACGCCTGCGACCAGACAAGTGGCGACAAACACGGCGGCAGGCGGGAAACCGGCTTTGCCGAGCATTCCTGGTACGACGATTACTGAATAGACCATCGCAAGGAACGTGGTGAGACCAGCAACAATCTCCTGACGCACGTTACTGCCGCGCGCGGAAATTTTAAAAAAGGCGTCGAGCGAACCGCCATTACGCGCAGAAGGCGTAGACATAATGAGACATCCCCTGAAAAGTGTGAGTTTTTAAAGCTCGCGCGTGGCAAACAACCCGCTGCGGATCAAACGTTAACTCCCTGCGTTCTGTTTGTGGTTTTGGAGGGGCCACAAAAAGCAAACGTTTAACTCCACGCGCAAAAAACGGCAAAATTTTAAGGCAAACGATTATCCAGCCTTAGGACGGGGATTTTCAACAGAACTTTAAGCCTTTTGGCAAAAAGTTGCGCTGGCTGATGAATAATTCAGCGCAGGCTGCGCAAACGATATCGTTGATGCGCAAAAAGAGGGCCTTCAGAGGAAGGCCATAACGATTAGCTGCCGGGGATCTCCAGCGGGCCGCCTTTTTCGATAGCGCGCTGCCAGGCAGGACGCGCCTGAAGATTAGTCAGCCAGGCACGTAGCTGGCGGAACTCGCCGGATTCGCTGCGCGCCAGCAGGGCGATCACCGGGAAGCTCATCTGAATATCCGCCATGCTGAACGTCTGCCCGGCAAACCACGGATGCTGCGTCAGGTGATCTTCCATAAAGCGGGTGTGGGTGGCGAGCTGCTTATTAAGCCAGGCTTTCTGAACGCCCTGCCCGAGCGCTTTGCCGAGGGTGCGAAGCCCGAGCGGAACGGGCTTTTTCCCGAGACTGCCAAACACCAGCTTCATCAACAGCAGCGGCATCAGGGAGCCTTCGGCGTAATGCAGCCAGATACGGTACTGGATTTTCTCCTCCGCACTCTGCGGCTTCAGGCGTTGTTCAGTGTCATAGGTCTCCTGGAGATACTCCAGAATCGCGCCGGATTCGATAATTTTCTGGCCGTTATCCTCCAGCACCGGCGACTTACCGAGCGGATGCACTTTCTTAAGCGCAGGTGGCGCAAGCATAGTCGGCTCGCGCTGGTAGCGCACCAGTTCATAAGGCTTGCCAAGCTCTTCAAGCGCAAAAAGAATGCGCTGCGAGCGGGAATTATTCAGATGGTGGACCGTCAGCATGGCGTTTTCCTTTCGCTTTTCATTGCATTAACTATAGAGAATCCACCGGCGGCGCACCGAATTTGTTTGCGCGCCGCTTATTCATCTTCCAGCAGACGTGCCCCGCTGCCCTGCGCGCCCAGACGGTCTTCGGGGTTGCGCAGCGGGCAATCGCGGTGCGACAGGCAACCACAGCCGATGCAGCCATCCAGATCGTCACGCAGCGCGGTCAGCGTTTTAATACGCCGGTCCAGCTCCTCGCGCCACTGCGTGGAGAGCTGCTTCCAGGCCTTCGGGCTCAGGTTATGCCCTTCAGGCAGCACGCCGATAGCCTCGCCAATCGTCGCCAGCGGAATGCCGATACGCTGGGCGATTTTAATGATCGCCACCTGACGCAGCACGTCGCGCCGGTAACGCCGCTGGTTGCCGCTGTTGCGGGTGCTTTTAATCAACCCTTTGCTTTCATAGAAGTGCAGCGCGGAGACGGCAACACCGCTGCGCTTCGCGACTTCGCCCGGCGTCAGCAGCGATTTGATTCTGGGTGCTTTCTTTTCCATCGGGGGCTTTACCTCAAGTTAACTTGAGGAATTATACTCGCCGACCAGAAGAACGGCTAACCCAAAACAGAGGAAGAGGACGGCTTATGTCACATCAGGAAATTATCCACGCACTGACGCAATGGATTGATGAGCATATTGACCAGCCACTGAATATCGATGTGGTGGCAAAGAAGTCGGGCTATTCGAAATGGTATTTACAGCGGATGTTCCGCACTGTGATGCATCAGACGCTGGGTGAGTATATTCGCAAGCGGCGTTTGCAACTGGCGGCGCAGGAGTTGCGTACGACCCGGCGACCGATTTTTGATATTGCGATGGATTATGGCTATGTGTCGCAACAGACGTTTTCGCGGATATTCCGCCGTCAGTTCGACCGCACGCCGAGCGATTATCGTCAGAGCGCCTGACGATTAACGGCGCAGTTCTGCCAGCCCGGCATCGCCCGGGCGTCATCCTGTTGCAGCCAGGCGACAAACTCCTGACGCGGCAGCGCTTTTGAGAAATGCCACCCCTGACAATATTGCACTCCACGCTTTAACAGCCAGCCCACCTGTTCGGCGGTTTCCACGCCCTCGGCGATAATTTTCAGCCGCAGGCTCTGGGCCATATCGATAATATGCTCGGCAATCAGATGGCTGGTGCTGTTGGTGGTTAAGGTATCGATAAACGACTTATCAATTTTCAGAATATCGACGTTCAGCGAATAGAGATTATGAAGGTTGGAATATCCGGTGCCGAAATCGTCAATCGCAATCTCAAACCCTGACTGGCGAAACGCCTGAATAACCGGGGTGGTGCGCGGCACGTCAATAAAGCCCCGCTCGGTCACTTCAATCTTGATTTGCTGCGCGCGTACGCCGTGCTGGTTATTTTTCCCTTCGATTAACGCTATCAGGCGCGACGAATGGAAATCGGATGCCGAAAGGTTAATAGAAATATAAATCTGCGGGTGGGTCGCCAGGAAATGGCCTAAGTCATTAAATAACTCTTCCACCACATAATCCGTAACCTGCGCGATCATCCCGGTTTTCTCGGTAATGACTCCAACTTATTGATAGTGTTTTATGTTCAGATAATGCCCGATGACTTTGTCATGCAGCTCCACCGATTTTGAGAACGACAGCGACTTCCGTCCCAGCCGTGCCAGGTGCTGCCTCAGATTCAGGTTATGCCGCTCAATTCGCTGCGTATATCGCTTGCTGATTACGTGCAGCTTTCCCTTCAGGCGGGATTCATACAGCGGCCAGCCATCCGTCATCCATATCACCACGTCAAAGGGTGACAGCAGGCTCATAAGACGCCCCAGCGTCGCCATAGTGCGTTCACCGAATACGTGCGCAACAACCGTCTTCCGGAGCCTGTCATACGCGTAAAACAGCCAGCGCTGGCGCGATTTAGCCCCGACGTATCCCCACTGTTCGTCCATTTCCGCGCAGACGATGACGTCACTGCCCGGCTGTATGCGCGAGGTTACCGACTGCGGCCTGAGTTTTTTAAATGGCGGAAAATCGTGTTGAGGCCAACGCCCATAATGCGGGCGGTTGCCCGGCATCCAACGCCATTCATGGCCATATCAATGATTTTCTGGTGCGTACCGGGTTGAGAAGCGGTGTAAGTGAACTGCAGTTGCCATGTTTTACGGCAGTGAGAGCAGAGATAGCGCTGATGTCCGGCGGTGCTTTTGCCGTTACGCACCACCCCGTCAGTAGCTGAACAGGAGGGACAGCTGATAGAAACAGAAGCCACTGGAGCACCTCAAAAACACCATCATACACTAAATCAGTAAGTTGGCAGCATCACCCTGAGCCGCATTGCGGGCAGGCTGGTAGTGACATGGTTTCTCCTTAGAATGAACCAACAGGGCAGCAAAAGAGGGCTGCAAAAGAAGCGGTCGCTTACGCGGCGCGCATGAAAGGCGGGATTATACCCTAAACCCTTACGTTTTACGGGCTTGTCCGTGACGCAAACGCGCAGGCACCCGAAGCCGATAAACTTTTTTACTGCCAGGGATAAAACATATATCGTGATTTATTGCCAGGCGGTGTTATTCTGGAGTAGTTAATGTTGATCTGAATTATTAAAACCATCCCCTGAAGTCGGAACATTTTTGTCAAATGACCGATGTGAGGATATATTCTTTCGCTCTGAAAAATCGATCGGCCCACTGGTCTTACAGCGTGATTATTTGGTTTTTGACGAACAGGAAGGTTTGAAACGTTTCTCGTAGTCTCATACATATTTTACCACAACGATGGTATGGCATTTTTACGCCACTTTTCGTCATGTAGCCTCATGACGCGCAGGATATTTTCCACACGTAATTATAAAAGCCGCATTGAGCTAATAAAAAGATAAGGCAAAAGGTCATTTAATTTGTGTTAAGGAAAGATTTTTCATGCACACACAGACTGTATTTGAAATGAATCAGGAAGCGGAGCGGCTTCTTCAGTTGGCTCTGTATAATCTCAGCGCCCTGAAACAAATGCCGCTGGCGGTGCAGGATGACTGTGGGAACGTTGCCAGCCGCCAGACCGCCGCCGTGCATCCGCTTCATTTTTCCTTACGCGGCCTTGAGGCGCAGCAAGAGATGCTGCAGGCCGAATTGCGAAAAACCACCCAGCAGGAGATGGTCGTGGCGATTGTCGGCACGATGAAAGCGGGGAAATCGACCACGATCAACGCTATCGTCGGTAAGGAAGTTCTGCCAAACCGCAACCGCCCGATGACGGCGCTGCCGACGCTGATTCGCCACACGCCGGGCCAGAAAGAGCCGGTACTGCATTTCACCCACGCCGGACCCATAGAAACGCTGATGCAGGCGCTGCGCGCGCGATTAGAGAACGCTTCGCGCGAAAGCCTGTCGCTGCGTCTTGAAATCGATCGCGATATGGACCTCCTGCTGGCGCGCATTCTTAACGGCACCTCGTTTGAAAAACATTATCTCGGCGCTCAGCCCATTTTTCACTGTCTGAAAAGTTTAAACGATCTGGTACGGCTCTCGGCCGTGCTTGACGTGCCGTTCCCGTTTCGCGCTTACGCGGCCATTGAACATATTCCGGTGATAGAAGTGGAGTTTACTCACCTCGCGGGTATGGAGAGAGGGCTTGGCCAGCTTACGCTACTGGACACGCCAGGGCCGAACGAAGCCGGACAGCCGCACCTGCAAAAGATGCTGCAGGAGCAGATTGCCCGCGCCTCCGCCGTGCTGGCGGTGATGGACTATACCCAGCTGAAATCGACCTCCGATGAAGAGGTGCGTCTGGCCCTCGCGGCGGTGGGCGAATCCGTGCCGCTCTACGCGCTGGTCAATAAGTTTGATCAACTGGATCGCAACAGCGACGACGAAGATCAGGTGCGCGCGCTGATCGCCGGTACGCTGATGAAAGGCGCTATCGATCCGACGCATATTTTTCCGGTTTCTTCCATGTGGGGCTATCTGGCTAATCGCGCGCGTCAGGAACTTGACGAGCACGGCGCGCTGCCGCCGTATGACCAACAGCGCTGGGTGCAGGATTTCGCTGAAGCTGCGCTGGGTCGTCGCTGGCGAAACGCCGATTTCACCGACGCCGCGCATCTGCGCCACGCCGCCGACCTGCTGTGGGAGGATTCCCTTTTCGAAGCGCCTGTTCGGGCGATTCTGCACACCGCGCACGCCCACGCCTCGCTCTACGCGCTGCGCTCGGCCTGCGCAAAATTAACTCACTCTGCGCAATGCACCCGAGACTACCTGGACTTCCGCTGTCAGGGGCTCGATATCGCAAATGACCAACTGGTGGAGAGTATCTCTCAAATGAATAATGACATCGCACAGCTAAAACGTTGCCAGGCAGACGCCAGCAAAGCCATTCAGGAAGAGGTTGTTAAGGCGCTCGGGCGCGCGTCGGAAACTATTGCGGGTCATGAACAGAAAGTGCTGGCGGATATCGCCAGTTATTTTGATACCGGCAAAGTGCCCTCGCTGTCGCTCAGCAGCCCGGTGCGTCGCGCGGTGACCTGGGGAAGCGATTTTGACGCAGGCAGCGAGCAGCTGATTCTGGATCAAGAGAGCGACGCGCGGATGCTGCTGCACAAAATTCGTGCCTCCTGCGAGCTGATTCTGCTGTCGGTACAGGAAAATCTGACCCGCGATCTGGCGGCGCATTTCAGCGAGCTGGAAACCGCGCTGGGAGATATCCTGCGCGCGGCGCTGGCACCGCTGGAACAGCGCGTCACAGACGGGCTGCGCCGCACCGGTTTTCGCGCGCACATTACGCTGCCGGTCTTTCAGCGCAGCCAGCTTAATTTCAACGCGCATCAGCTTTTTAACGACATTATTGAAGAAGAGAGCGTGCCGGTCGCCAGTGCCCCGCGCAACGACGGCGTGCGCGGCACCGTGGCCCGCTGGCTTAACAGCAAAGATCTCGGCTGGGACGACTGTACGGCGATGCGCTCCCGCTATGTTATCAATCTGCTGCAACTGAAGCAGACGCTCAGCCGTTACGTCAGCCGCTTCTGCGCGCAGATCCGCCAGGCGATGAACGCGCAGGTGGATATCTCTGTTACGGCGGGCATGGCGACGTTTTTCGCCGAATTCCAGATGGCGATGGCGGCGATTGAGGCGAACCTTCAGCAGAGTCTTGCGGCGCGCCAGCAGAGTGAGTCGGCGCGTAACGCGCTGCGTGAGAAGCTGCAGCAGTGCGCCCGCACCGCGCGCGATATTAACGAAGACGCCCGTGCGCTGCGTGATGACATCCAGACGCTGTTTTCCGTGGAGCACTGAACGCCATGAACGGGTCACTGCTTGAAGGGCCGGGCCGACATTTACGCGCGCTGCGCGGGCGACTGATGGTGGATCTGGCGAAGGGCGAAGACGAAGAACGTTACGGTCGCTCGCATCCGCAACATCAAAACATGCGAGAGCGGCTGCAAAAATCGCTGGCCGTCACGCGTGCGGAACCCATTGCGGCCACCCCGGAGGTAGCGGCGCTGCATCTGCTGGAGTCGCTCTCTCGCCAGAGCCCGCCGGGGCATCTGGCATTAAGCCTCACCGCGCAGGCGCTGGCGCGTCGCAGCCAGCGTCTTGCTGAGAAAGGCGTTTGCGCGCCCTTTGCACAGGCGCTTGAGGTGACGGCCGGGCAGTATCAGCACAGCGCCGCGCGGCTTGAGGCGCAACTGCGTCAGGGCGATTTACTGGCCGCGGCGCAGCGCCACGCCAGCGAGGTTATGGCGCGCTGGCAACGCGGTGAATTTAACGGCTGGTCGCCAGTCGGGCGCTGCTACGTAGCGCTTCAGGAGCTGCACTGGGGGGCGTTCGGCGATGCCTTGCGCTTAGGTGAACCCCAGTACAAAACCGCGTTGTTACCGCCGGTGTATGACGACACCGCCAGATTACTTGCGCACAGCGTTAACGCCTCGCCCGACACGCGGCATTTCTACCACCAGTGGCTGCATACGCCGCCACAGCCGGGCCTGCTTGAGCATAAAGATATCCTCTGCTGGCTGGGCGCGATGCATGACAGCGAGCGTCAGCCAGTCAGCTGGTCGGTGACGCAAACCTGGCAGAGCGTCTCGCTCGGGATGCCGCGGATCTGTTCCGCAAGGCGGCTGGTGAACGCGCTGGTGGAAGAGATTTTCCTGCTCTGAACGCCCAACCACACCCCGCCGATGCGGGGTGCTTTCTTCTTTACACGGACTTTACCGGTGCAGCGTGCTCGTACTGACGCTTTCGGCGTGTGCTACCGCTGGTGCCTGTTTCGCCACATGGCGGGCATAGAGCGCAGTAATGATGGGCACCAGAATCGCCGTCACGATAACGCTCGCGGCGACCAGGGCCGTGGCTTGCGCGGCCACCGGCTCAAACGCGGGGTTGATTTGCGCGATGATAACCGGGTTCGCGACCGCCGCCCCCGCCGCGGAAGAGGCCGCCACGCCAGCCGTACCGTTACCGCCGCCCAGAAACTTATCTGCCATGATCAACGGAATACCGGTAATAATGATGACGGCGACACCCAGCACAATCCCCAGCAGGCCCGTTTCCAGAATCACGCGCAAATTAATGGTATTGCCGAGCGCGAAGCCAAAGAACGGGATCAGCACCGGCGTGGCTTTGCTGAAGAACGCGCGCAGATCGTGGTCAAGGTTGCCGAGCGCGAAGCCTATCAGAAACGGCAGCACCGCGCCGATGAAGTGATGCGGCTCAAAAGAGGCGAGACCGGCAGATCCCAGAATCACCATCGTCATTAATGGGCCCGATTCCAGCGACATCAGCACAAACGCGCCGGACTCTTCCTTTGTACCGTACTGGTTCATCAGACTGGCATACAGCCCGCCGTTGGTCATGTCCATCGCGGAAACGATAGCCAGTACCGACAGCCCGGCGAAAAAGCCGGTCTGAATGCCGGTGTCGGGAATAAACGAGGCCGCAATCATCGCGACAAGCCAGGCCACAGCGATTTTGGTCAGTACCAGCGTGCCGGATTTACGCAGTACCGTGCCAGTCGCGCGTAAATCAATAGACGCGCCAATACAGAAAAACCAGACGGCGAGAATAGGTACCGTTCCGCTAATCATGCCTTTGGTAAACGAGCCGAAATAATTCCCGGTTTCCGGAGCCAGCGTATTTAAAATGGCGCCAAGTAACAGTGGGATAAGCATCATCCCTCCGGGGATGCGTTCCATCGTAGCTTTAATCTTCATCATAAACCTCAGCGGTTTTATTCAGCCCAGGCTGAATTAAGGTTATAAGTGCCCACCGATAAAAATGATTACTTTTCATCTGGTTACGTTGGTATTTTTTGTAGGGCAGCCGTGGCGAGGCAGCGGCGGCTGGCATCTTCGGTATAAGAATTGAGACTGGTCTGTGTGCGACTTATCCCGTTATTGAAGCGACTGGCGCTACTATTACTCTTTCGGAATAATGATTCAATAGAAATGAAACGATGTTTTAGTTACATCGATCACATTATTGATTCACGTGTTTGATAGCATCAAACGCAGCGAAAATTTATGTAAATCCACTGTTATTTAATTGGGGTTTTTACGCTTATCTGATACCGGGACTCGATCCCCGTAACGTCACGAGGAGTCAGAATGGACGTTCGTCAAAGCATTCATAGCGATCACACGAAAACCCTGGATACCGCCGGGCTTCGCAGGGAATTTTTAATCGAGACGATTTTTGTGGCTGACGAGTACACCATGACGTACAGCCATATCGACCGCATCATTGTGGGCGGCGTGATGCCGGTAAACCGCACGGTGGCCGTGGGCAGTGAAGTGGGCAAACAATTGGGCGTGAGCTATTTTCTGGAGCGCCGCGAGCTGGGGGTCATTAATATCGGCGGGCCGGGGCTTATCACGGTGGACGGCACGCGCTATGAAATGAACAGCCGCGACGGGCTGTATGTCGGCAAGGGCGCGAAAGAAGTGATGTTTGAAAGCGCCGACGCGGCGAATCCCGCGCGTTTTTACTATAACTGCGCGCCGGCGCACACGACATTTCCAACCAGGCGCGTGACGCCCGCGGATGTTTCGCCGGTGCATCTTGGCGAGGATGTGACCAGCAACCGCCGTACCATCAATAAATATTTTATTCCTGACGTGCTGGAGACCTGCCAGCTCAGCATGGGTCTGACGGAGCTGGCGCCGGGCAACCTGTGGAATACGATGCCGTGCCACACGCACGAGCGGCGCATGGAGGTGTACTTCTATTTTGGGCTAGAAGAGAACAGCTGCGTCTTTCACATGATGGGTCAGCCGCAGGAGACGCGGCACATTGTGGTGCAAAACGAGCAGGCGGTCATTTCGCCGAGCTGGTCGATTCACTCAGGCGTCGGGACGCGCGCGTATACGTTTATCTGGGGAATGGTGGGCGAAAACCAGGTCTTCGACGATATGGATCACGTTGCGGTGAAGGATTTGCGCTAACCGCACACGTATAAAAAAAGCCTCGTCAGTGACGAGGCTTTTTTGTGGGCTACGCGCCGCGTTTGTCTTCGGTATTTCGCTCGAAATCAGAGGCGTCGTGACGCTCGTGAAGCTGCTCGTTGAGCGGCCCCCAGGTGCGGTTAACGATGCGCCCGCGCTGCACGGCCGGACGTTGTGCCACCTCTTCGGCCCAGCGCTTCACGTTTTTGTATTCCTCAACCTGCAGGAATTTACTCGCCTCATACAGCCCGCCGATAATCAGGTTGCCGTACCACGGCCAGATGGCGATATCGGCAATCGAATAGGCGTCGCCCGCGATAAAACGGTGCTGCGCGAGCTGTCTGTCCAGCACGTCGAGCTGGCGTTTGGCTTCCATCGTGAAGCGGTTAATCGCGTACTCGATTTTCTGCGGCGCGTAGTGGTAGAAGTGGCCGAAACCACCGCCGAGATAGGGCGCTGACCCCTGCAACCAGAATAGCCAGTTCAGCGCTTCGGCGCGTCCGGCGTAATCTTCCGGCAGGAACTGGCCGAACTTATCGGCGAGATAAAGCAGGATCGCGCCAGATTCAAACACGCGCACCGCGGGCGTGACCGAGCGGTCCAGCAGCGCCGGGATCTTGGAATTAGGGTTCACCTCAACGAAACCGCTGGAGAACTGATCGCCTTCGCTGATGCGGATCAGGTGCGCGTCATATTCCGCGCCGCTGATGCCAAGCGCCAGCAGTTCTTCCAGCAGGATAGTCACTTTCTGGCCGTTCGGCGTGCCGAGCGAATAGAGCTGTAACGGGTGTTTGCCGACCGGCAGCGTTTTTTCATGCGTCGGCCCCGCGATGGGACGGTTAATGTTTGCAAAGGCGCCGCCAGACTGCGGTTCCCAGGTCCAGACTTCAGGTGGCTGATATTCGTTTTGAGACATAATGTTATCCCGCGCGATGAGTAAGGAAGTAAACCGGCCGTCCGGTTCGCGTTTTCGAGTGTAGCAGGCGAGGGCGTACTCGCCTGTTATCCGGTTGTGGCATTACCCCACTCAACAGCCCGCGGCGATGTAGTCGCCGTTCGGGCTGACAGGAATCACCGTGAGGAAGAGAACGGCGGCGAACAGCAGTAGCGCCAGCCCGCCAGCAATCCGCAGCAGCGCAGCGATACGCTGCGCCTGAGCGGCCGTGGTTTGCGTGCCGAAAAGCCGTGTGGTGGTGCGGCGGGCATACTGCACGCCAAGCGACAGCGCCATAATCGAGAGCGCCGTACCGAGCGCCATCGTCATCACCGCCGCCATTCCCCAGCTCGCCATGCCCAGCGCATTGGCAAACAGCATAATCATTATCGCGCCGCTACAGGGCCGCGCGCCGATAGCGGCGATAACGCCAAGCCGGGCGCGCCAGTCGCCACCATGATTTTCACGGCCGACACCATGATGGCCGCAGCCGCAGTTTTCCGGGTGCGATTGCACAGGCGTCAGCGAATGGATTTTCAGGCGCGGCGCACGCAGGCTTCTCGCGGCGCGCAGAATAAGAAACAGCCCGAACGCGCCGATAAGCAGCGCGCTCACCTTTTCGAGATACCAGCGGCTCTGGCTCAGATCGCCAGACGCCAGGTTAAAGCCGACCGCCAGGATAAACACAAACGCGATGGCGCTGACGCCCTGCATCAGGCTGCCCGCGAGCGGCACCACTCTTGCCGCGAAGAGGTTTTCGCGGTGGGTGGCAAGATACGCGCTGACGATAAATTTGCCGTGCCCCGGCCCGATGGCATGCAGTACGCCGTAAATAAACGCGCCGCTGATAAGCCAGAGGCCGCCGGTGTACTGATGGTTATTGAGCTGCAACAGATAAAGCACCAGATAGCGGTGCAGCGCGATTTGCAGGCTGAACGCCCATTGCAGAAACGCGCCCCAGTGGCTGTAGAAGAAAAACGCCACGCCCAGCGCAAAGAGCGTTAACAGCAGCGCGCCGGGACGTTGCCAGCGGCGGTTCAGGATGGCAGTCGACATGCAGTTATCCCGTGAATGAGCATTGAGCAAGTATAACGATGAAAGCGTTAGGGAGAAGCGGGAAAGGGAAGGGGAGCACTCAGTGCGAGTCGCAGGGATGCGACGAGTGAATCGAACGCAGTCCGATGAAGAGTCCGGCTCGCCAAAAGCAAAAAACCAGCCCGTAGGCTGGTTTTTCTAAATTAGTGGTGCCCGGACCGGACAAAAACGCCGGGAGCGTTTTTGCACAGCGCATCGCGCTGCCCGCAGGGCGAGTCGCAGGGATGCGACGAGTGAATCGAACGCAGTTCGATGGAGAGTCCGTCTCTCCAAAAGCAAAAAACCAGCCCGTAGGCTGGTTTTTCTAAATTAGTGGTGCCCGGACTCGGAATCGAACCAAGGACACGGGGATTTTCAATCCCCTGCTCTACCGACTGAGCTATCCGGGCAACGGGGCGCATTAAACCGTAAAGGCCCGAAGGCGTCAACGGCTTTGTCATAAAAAATTCGTCAATCTGTGCTGACTGGCTGATTTTCAGACAAAAAGGCACCCGTTAATGGGTTATCAGGTCAGCGCGCCGCCCTGACGACACTGAGCGAAACGCAGGATATCTTCGGCGAGACGCCGCGCGGTATCCACGTCCGCCTGGCTGCGTTTGACCAGCAGACGGCTCAGACAGCCTTCCAGCACCAGTTCCATCTGCTCGGCGACCATCGCCGGATCGTCCACTTCGAGCTGCGTTAACAGCTCATGCGTGTAGTGATACGCCGCGCGTTTTTGCTGATCCGCCAGTTGATGGATCGGGTGTGACGCCTCGGGGTAAAACGTGCAGGCGGCGATAAACAGACAGCCTGGGTAGCGATCCTGGCTGACGCAGTCCGTCAGCGCCTGATAGCGCGCCATGAGCTTTTGCTCGGCGCTTAGCTCTTCGTTGTAGATCAGCTGGCGGCGCCAGGCGTCCACACGCTGGCTTAAATAGCGCAATGCGTCATACAGCAGCGCCTCGCGATCCGGCCAGTAGCGCTGGATCTCTTCCGTCGGACACTGTGCCGCGGCGGCCACCATTTCCGGTGTGGTATTGGCAATCCCTTCCTGTTCAAGGATATGCAGGGCCTGCTCCAGAACTTCTTCACGTTGCACGGTCTACTCCTCTCCGTTTAGCCCAACGGTTTCTCCCACCCAAGTGTTGTTTACCGCAGGCGATTGTGCAAATGCGTTGCAAACGCGGGGGCGTCCATAAAACCGGTGACGCGGCCATTTGGGATCTCGTTACCCTGCGCATCGAAGAAAATAATCGTGGGCAGCCCGAGCACATTAAGGCGCTTCAGCAATGCCACATCGGCGGCGCTGTTAGCGGTGACGTTAGCCTGCAACAGCACCGCGCCATCAAGCGCGCGCTGCACCTCTGGCGCGCTGAACGTATATTTTTCAAACTCTTTACAGGCGACGCACCAGTCAGCGTAGAGATCGAGCATCACCGGCTTGCCTTTGGCCTGCGCCAGCGCGCGGTCGAGATCGTCCACCGTGGCGATGCGGGTGAAGGCCAGATGCGCCTGGGATTCCGCGACAGGCGCGCCGAAAACCCAGTCCTGCAACGGACGGGCGCAAATCATTGCCGCACCCAGCAGGACGATTTGCACCGCGCGCATCCAGGAGCGGGTGGCGTTCAGGCTCGTGACAAACGCCCAGCCGAAGAACGCGACGCCAAGCACGCTCCAGAGACGCACTCCCCACGGCTCGCCCAGCACGCGCTCCAGCAGAAATACCGGTAGCGCCAGGATAACAAAGCCGAACGCGGTTTTTACCTGCTCCATCCACGGGCCGCTTTTTGGCAGCAGCCGGTTGCCGAAAACGGTAACCATAATCAACGGCAGCCCCATGCCGAGCGCGTAGAGATACAACGTACCGCCGCCGAGCCACAGGTTCCCGCTCTGGGCGATATAAAGCAGAATGGCACTGAGCGGCGCAGTGGTGCAGGGCGAGCAGATAAGCCCGGCAATCGCGCCCATCGCAAACACGCCGCCCGGCGAGCCGCCGCGCTGGCGGTTGCTCATCAGCGTCAGGCGCGTTTGCAGCGACGCGGGCAGTTGCAGCGTAAAGAGCCCGAACATCGAGAGTGCCAGCAGAACAAACACCGCAGAGAGCGTCACCAGCACCCACGGGCTTTGCAGCGCCGCCTGAAATTGTAGCCCCGCGGCGGCGGCCACCAGCCCGAGCGCGGTATACGTGAGCGCCATTCCCTGCACGTAGATAAACGCCAGCAGCAGCGCGCGGCGGGTGGAAAGCCGTTTTTCGCCGCCAAGCACGATGCCGGAGATAAGCGGGTACATGGGGAGCACGCAGGGGGTGAAAGCGACGCCGATGCCGATGAGCAGCGCCCAGAGCGCGGAGAAGGGCAGGGTGGCGGAAGGCGCATCGCTGTTAACGCGGGTTTGCTCGCCAGTGGCGGCCGAAGGCGTAGCGGCGTCGGCTTTAACACTCTCTGTCGGTTCGACGGCGCTCAGCGGCACCGTGCGGGTTTCCGGCGGGTAACAGAAACCGGCTTCTGCGCAGCCCTGGTACGTCACGCTCAGCGTCGCGCCCGGCGACGCCTGCTCTACCGTGACCGGCACGCTGAGCGCGTCACGGTAGATTTCGCTTTTGCCGAAGAACTCATCTTCATGCGGCTCGCCAGTGGGCAGTGCGAGCGGTGCCACGCTTGCACTGGCGGGCGTTACGCGAATTTGCTGGCGATAGAGATAGTAGCCGGGCTTAATCTGCCAGTTCAGCGTCAGCTGGTTCTTCTGCTGCTGAAAATCAAACGCGAAGGCCTGGTCTGCCGGCACAAACTGCGAGGCGTTTTGCTGGCCGAAGAGTGAGGCCGAAGCATGAGCGCTGCAAAACAGCAGGATCAGCGTAAGGATGCGGTGAGCCATGAGAGGTAATCGTTGTCTCCATGAATAACGGGGATCACAAGCAGTTCGGGTGTCTGATACGGATGATGGCTTTTAAGACACGTCAGCAGCGCCTGCTGGCGCGCGATATCGCTTTTTAACACCATTTGCACTTCGTACTCTTGCTCCAGTTTGCCTTCCCAGTAGTAGAGCGAGGTGGCACCCGGCAGCAGCGTCACGCAGGCGGCGAGATTTTCCGCCAGCGCTTTGGCCGCCAGATCCTGCGCGGTGGCTTCGTCCGGCGCGGTGCAAAGCACAACGACGGCGTCCGGCGCGGCGTGAGTAACGGTATTTTCATCCAGCATAAAGCCCTCCTGCCTGAAAAGTGTGAACGGCTACTATACAACGGCAGAAGCGGGCGCGTTAGCCGTTGAGCGCAGGTGTGAGGGGTTGTGACGTAAAAAGGGGCGCCGCAGCGCCCCGGAAGATCACAGCATGACGCTGCCCAGCAGGAAGCCAAAGCAGACGGAGAGCACAACGCCGAGCGTGCCCGGAATAAAAAACGGGTGGTTAAAGACGAAGCGGCCAATACGCGTGGTGCCGGTATCGTCCATCTGTACGGCGGCAACCAGTGTCGGATAGGTCGGCAGAATAAACAGGCCGGAAACGGCGGCAAAAGAGGCGACGGCTGTCAGCGGGGAGACGTTCAGCGCCAGCGCCATCGGCATCAGCGCTTTGGCGGTCGCCGCCTGAGAATAAAGCAGCGCGGAGGCGATAAAGAAAATCAGCGCCAGCAGCCACGGGTGGCCCTGAATCACGCTGCCCGCCGTGGCTTTGATCCAGTCGATATTGGCGGAAACGAAGGTGTCGCCAAGCCACGCCACGCCGAGGATACAGATACAGGCGCTCATTCCCGCTTTAAAGGTGCTGGAGTTCAGAATGGTGTCGGTTTCCACGCGGCAGAGAAGCGTGATAAGCGTCGCGACGCTCAGCATGATGATGAGGATGGCGCTGGTGGTGTTCATCAGCGGTTTTGCCACAAGGCCAAGGCTCGGGCTGTTGATAATCGCATATGCAACAACGCAAACCACGCCCAGCAGGAACAGCCATACGGAGGTTTTGGCGCGCGGTTTGATGTCAATTTGCTTATCGCCGCGCAGCTCGATTAACCCCTCTTCAAGACGTTTGAGGTACACCGGATCGTCGGAAAGCTTCGAGTTAAAAAGGATCGAGACGAGAAAAGACATGACCAGGACCGCCGCGAGCGTAGAAGGGATAACGACCATCAGCAGATGAATGTAGCTGACGCCGTGACCTTCCATCACCGAGGACATATACACCACGGCCGCGGAAATCGGCGACGCCGTGATGGCTATCTGCGCGGCGACCACGGCGGTGGAGAGCGGACGGCAAGGCTTCACGCCCTGTTCTTTGGCCACTTCGGCGATAACCGGCAGCGTGGCGAGCGAGATATTCCCGGTACCGGCGAAAATCGTCAGAAAATAAGTGACGATGGGAGCCAGTATCGTGATGTATTTCGGGTTTTTGCGCAGCAGCTTTTCCGTCTGGTTGACCAGGAAATCGAGCCCGCCCGCGACCTGCATGGCGGAGATGGCGGCGATCACCGCCATGATGATTGAGATAACGTCAAAAGGGATATTACCGGGTTTCACCCCGATGGCGGCGAGGACCAGCACGCCCAACCCGCCTGCATACCCAATGCCGATTCCCCCAAGCCTGGCGCCAAGAAAAATGGCCAGTAAAACGATGATAAGTTCGACAACTATCATGATGGCTTCCTTGATGGTTAATTGTTGGATAATTAAAAGTTATAATTTGGTATCCATTAAACGAAAAAGGCACGTCCGAAGACGTGCCTTTTCAGTGTACCGCGAAAGGGGATTACTGTTCGCTTTCATCGGTATAGCGTTTTGCTTTGTAGGCCGGATGCATCAGGTTCTGGACAGAGAAAATGTCGTCCAGCTCCGCTTCCGTCAGCAGACCGCGCTCCAGTACGACTTCACGCACGCTCTTGCCGGTTTCAGCGCAAATCTTCCCGACGATATCGCCGTTGTGGTGGCCGATGAACGGGTTGAGATAGGTGACGATACCGATAGAGTTGTAGACGTAGCCTTCGCACACTTCTTTATTGGCGGTAATGCCGTTGACGCATTTTTCCAGCAAGTTGTAGCAGGCGTTGGTCAGGATATGAATCGACTCAAACATCGCCTGGCCGATGACCGGCTCCATCACGTTCAGCTGCAGCTGGCCGGCTTCAGACGCCATGGTCACGGTGGTGTCGTTGCCGATGACTTTAAAGCAGACCTGATTTACCACTTCCGGCACAACCGGGTTCACTTTGGCTGGCATGATGGACGAACCCGCCTGCAGCTCCGGCAGGTTAATTTCGTTTAAGCCCGCGCGCGGACCGGAAGAGAGCAGACGCAGGTCGTTACAGATTTTGGAGAGCTTAACGGCCAGTCGCTTGAGCGAGCTGTGCACCATAACGTAAGCGCCGCAGTCGGAGGTCGCTTCGATCAGGTCTTCCGCCGGAACGACCGGCAGATTGCTCACTTCCGCGAGTTTCTGCACCGCCAGTTGCTGATAACCATCCGGGGTGTTCAGACGCGTGCCGATAGCGGTCGCGCCGAGGTTCACCTCAAGCAGCAGCTCCGCCGTACGCAGCAGGTTTTTGGTTTCTTCATTCAGCAGCACGTTAAATGCGTGGAACTCCTGGCCGAGCGTCATCGGCACGGCGTCCTGAAGCTGGGTGCGGCCCATTTTCAGGATGTTTTCAAACTCGACGGCCTTGCGCTGGAAACCTTCGCCCAGCTCTTTAATGGCGTCGACCAGTTTCACGACAGACGCGTAAACCGCGATGCGGAAGCCGGTCGGGTAGGCGTCGTTCGTGGACTGGCATTTGTTCACATGATCGTTAGGGTTGAGGAACTGGTATTCCCCTTTCTGGTGGCCCATCAGCTCAAGACCAATGTTCGCCAGCACTTCGTTGGTGTTCATGTTAACGGAAGTGCCCGCGCCGCCCTGGTACACATCGACCGGGAACTGATCCATGCATTTTCCGTTATTCAGCACTTCATCGCAGGCGGCGATAATCGTGTCGGCGATTTTGCGCGGAATGGTCTGCAACTCTTTGTTGGCCAGCGCCGCCGCCTTTTTCACCATCACCATGCCGCGAACAAACTCAGGGATATCGCTGATTTTGCTGTTGCTGATGTAAAAGTTTTCAATCGCTCGCAGAGTGTGAACACCGTAGTAGGCATCCGCTGGAACTTCCCTGGTACCCAACAAATCTTCTTCGATACGAATGTTGTTTAACATGTGAACCTTCTTACTTAAGCTGACTAAGAATGCACCAAACTCACAGGATATATGTGGTTATGGAGGTAAAATGACCGACATTTATGTCCTTAATCGGTCTGGTGCCCACGATCATATGCTGATGATAGCGAAAAGCAGTAACCTGGATCACTTATTCCCGGCCGCGTCTGATGACAATTATTAAACTGTGAAATGGGTCACCGCTTAAAAATTTCCAGAAAAAATGTCCGTGCAAAGTGATTGAACTTTGACTAAGGCGCCTCCATCTCAGTGTATATGCGTTCGCACATCCATTTCTAAGGCGCCAGAAGGCGCCTGCTTTTTACAGGAGAACCCGGTGCGCTGGATACCCTTTATCGCCTTCTTTCTTTACATCTACATTGAAATTTCCATCTTTATTCAGGTGGCGCATGTGTTCGGCGTTTTTCTGACCTTAGTACTGGTGATTTTCACCTCGGTCATCGGGATGTCGCTGGTGCGTAACCAAGGCTTTAAAAACCTGATGCTGATGCAGCAGAAAATGGAAGCGGGCGAAAGCCCGGCGGCGGAAATGCTGAAGAGCGTGTCGCTGATTATCGCAGGCCTGTTGCTTCTGTTGCCTGGCTTCTTTACCGATTTCCTCGGCCTGCTGTTGCTGCTGCCGCCGGTGCAAAAACTTATTACCCTGCGCCTGATGCCGCATTTGCGCTTTGGGCGGATGCCGGGCGGTGGTTTTGGGGCTTCATCGCAGGGCGGCAACACCTTCGACGGCGAGTACCAGCGTAAAGACGACGGCCCCAAACGTCTTGAAGACCACGATCGCGACTCGCGATAAAAAATCCAAAAAATTTTTTTCTTTTCCCCCTTGAAGGGGGAAAACCCCAACCCCATCTCTCAGGGCACCAGCCGGAAACCTTCACGGGCCGGCTCAATCCCTAACTGATACGGACTTTCTCAAAGGAGAGCTATCAATGAATATTCGTCCATTGCATGATCGCGTGATCGTCAAGCGTAAAGAAATTGAATCTAAATCTGCTGGCGGCATCGTTCTGACCGGCTCCGCTGCGGGTAAATCCACGCGTGGCGAAGTGCTGGCTGTTGGCAATGGCCGCATCCTTGAAAATGGCGAAGTGAAGCCGCTGGATGTGAAAGTGGGCGACATCGTAATTTTCAACGATGGCTATGGTGTAAAAACCGAGAAGCTGGACGATCAGGAAGTGCTGATCATGTCTGAAAGCGACATTCTGGCAATTGTTGAAGCGTAATCTCACGCGCGAACAAAACTGAACGTACGAATTTAAGGGAAATAACGATATGGCAGCTAAAGACGTAAAATTCGGTAACGACGCTCGTGTGAAAATGCTCCGCGGCGTAAACGTACTGGCAGACGCAGTGAAAGTCACCCTGGGCCCGAAAGGCCGTAACGTGGTGCTGGATAAATCTTTCGGTGCGCCGACCATCACCAAAGACGGCGTGTCCGTAGCACGTGAAATCGAACTGGAAGACAAGTTCGAAAACATGGGTGCCCAGATGGTGAAAGAAGTGGCCTCCAAAGCGAACGACGCGGCAGGCGACGGTACCACCACTGCAACCGTACTGGCACAGGCTATTATCACCGAAGGCCTGAAAGCTGTTGCGGCAGGCATGAACCCGATGGACCTGAAACGCGGTATCGATAAAGCGGTTGTTGCCGCTGTTGAAGAGCTGAAAGCGCTCTCCGTACCGTGCTCTGACTCTAAAGCTATCGCTCAGGTCGGCACCATCTCCGCTAACTCCGATGAAACCGTAGGTAAACTGATTGCCGAAGCGATGGAGAAAGTGGGCAAAGAAGGCGTTATCACTGTTGAAGAAGGCACCGGTCTGCAGGACGAGCTGGATGTGGTTGAAGGTATGCAGTTCGACCGCGGCTACCTGTCTCCGTACTTCATCAACAAGCCGGAAACTGGCGCTGTTGAGCTGGAAAGCCCGTTCATCCTGCTGGCTGACAAAAAAATCTCCAACATCCGCGAAATGCTGCCGGTTCTCGAAGCCGTGGCTAAAGCAGGCAAACCGCTGCTGATCATCGCTGAAGATGTTGAAGGCGAAGCACTGGCGACCCTGGTCGTGAACACCATGCGCGGCATCGTGAAAGTGGCTGCGGTGAAAGCACCGGGCTTCGGCGACCGTCGTAAAGCTATGCTGCAGGATATCGCAATCCTGACTGGCGGTACCGTTATCTCTGAAGAGATCGGTATGGAGCTGGAAAAAGCGACCCTGGAAGATCTGGGTCAGGCGAAACGCGTTGTTATCAACAAAGACACCACCACCATCATCGATGGCGTGGGCGACGAATCCGCAATCCAGGGCCGTGTTGGTCAGATCCGTCAGCAGATCGAAGAAGCGACCTCTGACTACGACCGTGAAAAACTGCAGGAGCGCGTAGCTAAACTGGCTGGCGGCGTTGCGGTTATCAAGGTTGGCGCTGCGACCGAAGTGGAAATGAAAGAGAAGAAAGCCCGCGTTGAAGACGCCCTGCACGCAACCCGTGCTGCGGTGGAAGAAGGCGTGGTTGCTGGTGGCGGTGTAGCGCTGGTGCGTGTTGCTGCGAAACTGACCGAACTGACTGGCCAGAACGAAGACCAGAACGTGGGTATTAAAGTTGCGCTGCGCGCAATGGAAGCTCCGCTGCGTCAGATCGTGTCCAACGCCGGTGAAGAGCCGTCTGTTGTCGCGAACAACGTGAAAGCTGGCGACGGTAACTATGGTTACAACGCGGCGACCGAAGAATACGGCAACATGATCGACATGGGTATCCTGGATCCGACCAAAGTGACCCGTTCTGCACTGCAGTACGCGTCTTCTGTGGCTGGCCTGATGATCACCACCGAGTGCATGGTTACCGATCTGCCGAAAGAAGATAAAGCCGACTTAGGCGCTGCAGGCATGGGCGGCATGGGCGGTATGGGCGGTATGATGTAATTTAATCTTCATACTTCAGGCCCAGTGCGTTGGCTGCATTCATTCACCCCCGTCACTTACTGAGGTAAGCGCCTGGGATTCATGAACTTGCCGCCTGCCTGCAACCTGAATTATTCGATTAAAAACAGAAAACCCCGGTCAGGAATGGCCGGGGTTTTTCTTTTGGTCATCTTTTTAGTATAAGGTCTTACCGGGCTTACGCAGCCCAGGCTATCACCAGCTATTCATAATGGGGAACAACATGCGCTTGAAAGTCACTACAGGAATGGTTGTCGCAGCGCTGCTGCTGGCGGGATGCAGCAACGGTAACTCACTCTCTGCCGCAGGCCAGAGCGTGCGTTTTGTTGAAGAGCAGCCAGGTAAAGAGTGCCGCTTACTGGGCACGGCGACCGGTGAGCAGAGCAACTGGCTTTCTGGTCAGCACGGCGAAGAGGGCGGCTCCATGCGCGGTGCGGCAAACGATCTGCGTAATCAGGCCGCAGCGATGGGCGGCAATGTGCTTTATGGCGTAAGCAGCCCGACCCAGAACCTGCTTTCAAGCTTTGTTCCAACATCCAGCAAAATGGTCGGTCAGGTGTATAAATGCCCGAACTGAAAGTGATATCACCGCATTAACGGTTTTGAAAGATAAAAAGGCGGGTGCGCTGCGCTTACCCGCCCTACGATTTTAACGCCGCGCTGGGTTTGACTGTGGCGGGTGCGCTGCGCTTACCCGCCCTACGATTTTAACGCCGCGTTGGGTTTGACTGTGGCGGCTGCGCTGCGCTTACTTGCCCTACAGGTTTATCGCTGCCGCTTTTTCTGCGTAGGGCGGGTAAGCGCCAGCGCACCCGCCGCCTTGCCATTCACGATAAAATCAATTCTGTCGCAGCTGCAAATCCAGCGGCGTTTTGCTCGGCTCGCCACCAATTTCACGCGCCAGCTTCGGCACCAGATAACCGGAAACCCGCGACAACAGCTCGCGCATAATCGCCCGCGCCTCGTCGTCGCTCACCATAAAATGCGCCGCGCCTTGTACTTTATCCAGCACATGCAGGTAATAGGGCATCACGCCCGCATCAAACAGCGCATTGCTGAGCGCCGCCAGCGTTGCCGCGTTATCGTTCACGCCTTTCAACAGCACGCTCTGGTTCAGCAGCGTAACGCCTGCCGCGCGCAGCTTCGCCATTCCCGCGCGAAACGCGTCGTCAATTTCCTGTGCATGGTTAATGTGATTCACGAGGAGCACCTGCAAACGCGTCTCGCCGAGCAGCCGGACCAGCGCATCGGTAATACGCGCCGGGATAACAATTGGCAGACGGCTGTGGATGCGCAGGCGCTTGATATGTGGGATCGCCTCAAGATGCGCGACCAGCCATTCCAGCTCGTGGTCTTTCGCCATCAGCGGATCGCCGCCGGAGAAAATAATTTCATCCAGCTCCGGGTGCGCGGCGATGTAATCCAGCGCGGCCTGCCAGTTGCGCTTATTGCCCTGGTTATCCGCATACGGGAAATGACGGCGGAAGCAGTAGCGGCAATTCACCGCACAGCCGCCTTTTACCAGCAGCAGCGCGCGATTGTGGTACTTATGAAGGAGGCCTGGCACCACACTGTTTTGCTCTTCCAGCGGATCGGTGGTAAAACCGGGCGCCGCGACAAACTCCTCGCGCGCGGTTAATACCTGGCGCAGCAGCGGATCCTGCGGGTTGCCTTTCTCCATCCGCGCGGCGAACGCGCGCGGTACGCGCAGCGCAAATAACCGGCGCGCGTCGCGACCTGCCAGCAATTCTTCACTGGCGTCTATATTGAGAAGGTGCAGGAGCTCATCGGGATCGGTGATAACATCGGCAAGTTGCGATAACCAATCTTCTCGGGATGGGGTATTTAGGGTTACAATATGCGCCATTTTGTGGCTTAGCTACCAGTTAACAATTTCAGAGGGCCTTATGGCGACTTATTCTAGCAACGATTTTCGTGCCGGTCTTAAAATCATGATGGACGGCGAACCGTACGCCGTTGAATCCAGCGAATTCGTTAAACCGGGTAAAGGTCAGGCGTTCGCACGCGTTAAGCTGCGCCGTCTGCTGACCGGTTCTCGCGTTGAGAAAACCTTTAAATCCACCGACTCCGCTGAAGGCGCAGACGTTGTGGATATGAACCTGACTTACCTCTACAACGACGGTGAGTTCTGGCACTTCATGAACAACGAAACTTTCGAACAGCTGGCTGCGGATGCCAAAGCCGTTGGCGACAACGCGAAATGGCTGCTGGACCAGGCTGAGTGCATCGTGACCCTGTGGAACGGCCAGCCTATCTCCGTTACCCCGCCGAACTTCGTAGAGCTGGAAATCGTGGATACCGATCCGGGCTTGAAAGGCGATACCGCAGGCACCGGTGGCAAACCGGCGACCCTGTCTACCGGCGCTGTGGTAAAAGTACCGCTGTTCGTACAGATCGGCGAAGTCATCAAAGTGGATACCCGCTCTGGTGAATACGTTTCCCGCGTAAAATAATCTCGACTGATATCAGCGGCGTGGTGTCGCCACGCCGCATATTTGCAGAGAACGTTCCATGAAAACCCCGCTGTTACGTCCCCTTTTGATTCTGCTGCTGTGCTCGCTAATCAGCGCCTGTAATACGGCTCGTGGCTTTGGCGAAGATATTCAGCATCTCGGCGGCGCGATTGAGCGCGCAGTAAAATAGTTCTTCTGTTCCTAAAAATCGTTTCCTTCCGGCAGCTTGTCAGTTTTTGTCTATGCTTAAAAAGCTATACACAAATAACTTAGGCTATAAAAGGAAGAGATTATGGTTAAGAAAACAATTGCGGCGCTCTTTTCAGCACTGGTCCTTTCTTCACTGTTGACGGCCTGTAACACCACGCGTGGTGTAGGCGAAGACATTCAGGACGGCGGTAGCGCAATTTCTGGCGCAGCGACTCGCGCATCGCAGTAAGCTTTGCGACGACGGTACGACCCCTCCCGGTGTCGTACCGTTATCTTGCGCACATCTCTGGCAGCGGCACGAACAGCGAAAAGCGGTTATCGGCACCGAGTTTCATGCGAATATTGCGTTTATAGGTGTAAACCGTTTTAACGGCGATGCCCATTTTCCGCGCGATTTCTTCATTGCTCATTCCCACGCTCCACCATTCCAGAATGCGTTCTTCACGCAGCGTCAGTAGCGGCGTAATGGTTTTAGGCTCGCCGAACGGCGGACGTGACATCAGCGCTTTACCAATCATCTGGCCAAGCTCGCGCAGTGGAATAGTTTTATCCACGATGCGCCAGGTTATTTGCTGTGAGCAATAATCATTCAGCACGTCTGAACTACCGCTTTGTAATAAAATAAGGCGCGTAGTATTGCCGCAGGCGGCGAAAATCGAGGAGAACTGATTTACGTGGTGAATATCTCCCATAAACCCGTGAAGATCGGCAATCACCATATTGGGTTGCCATTGAATAAGAAGCTCACGCGCGCGCAGCAAGTGATCGGTTGCCGTCACGTGAAACGGCGCCGCGAAATCTTCAGCGTGGTTAAGCCAGCTTTCGAGCCCGGTACGGCTGAAATGACAGCGGTCAACCAGTAAAATTTTATACATGCTCGGATTCATTATGGAGAGAAAGACGCACCTGCTGACGCCAGCAGGAAAGTGTTTCATCATAGGAAGATTTATCGCTAACTGAACCCGTGATGTACGCGCACAATCGCGGCTATTTCCTGGCTTAACTCACGAGAATCCGCTGGTTTAGGAAAAACCTGGTTGCAAAATGCGCAACAAGAAGGGATGATCCCGCTGTTTAATCACCTGGCCTTGCGGGACGACCTGCAAGCGCGTCATGTTGAACGGGGACGGCCCCAAATAACCTGGAGCTGAATATGTCCTGGTTCGTTCTGTTTATCGCTGGTCTTCTGGAAGTGGTCTGGGCCGTCGGCCTGAAATATACCCACGGTTTTACGCGTGTTGTGCCAAGCCTCATCACCGTTTCGGCGATGATTGTCAGCATTGTGCTGCTTTCATGGGCGATGAAAAGCCTGCCGACCGGCACGGCTTATGCTGTCTGGACGGGGATCGGCGCGGTGGGTGCGGCCATTACCGGCATTCTGCTGTTAGGTGAGTCCGCAAGCCCCGCGAGGCTGATAAGCCTGGGGCTTATCGTCGCGGGGATTATCGGTCTGAAACTCAGCACGCACTAACCGGCGCGCTGGTTTACCCAAATCAGTTTTTCCACCGCGAAGCCCTGACGGGTCGCGGAATCCAGCAGATCCTCTTTCACTTGCTTACTGATGGTTGGCGTGCGGGAGAGGATCCACAGATAACTGCGATCCGGTCCGCAGATCAGCGCATGCTGGTAGTCTTTATCCAGTGCGATAATGTTATATCCGCCGTAGAACGGGCCGAAGAAAGAGACTTTCAGCGCGGCGCGGCGGGTATCGCCGGTGAAATAGGCTTTACCTTCGCTCTGCTGCCATTTGTTACGATCCGGGTTAAAGCCGCGGTTAATCACGTTCAGGCCGCCATCGCCACGCAGGCTGTAGATCGCGGTGACCTGCTCAAGACCGCGCTCAAAGCGGTGATCGAAACGCGCGATTTCATACCACGTGCCGAGATAGCGGTTAACGTTAAAATCCTCCACCACTCTGACACCGCTCGGCGGCGTCGGGGTACTGCAGGCGACAAGCAGTGCTGCAGTCGCGACGGTAGCTATAACAGGGAGTAGTCGAATACGCATGGCGGGATCCTTCTGTTTTTACTGCTAAGTGTAGATGCCCGTAGCGGTTTTGTAACATCAGAGAAGGGAAATAGTCAGGAAGAAAAGCGCCGCTTCGTGAGAAGCGGCGACAGGGTTCAGAGTGTAACTACGCCAATCAGCGTCACGACCGTCAGAATGGCGGCCAGACCATAGAACACCCATTTCCCGGCAGGAACGTGGATTTTCAGGTCATGCATACCGTGATGAATGCGGTGCAGGCCACACCACAGCGGCAGCACAATCATCAGGAGCAGGAACAGGCGGCCCACCCAGCTCTGGGCGAACGCCAGCACGCGCTCGTAGCTGAATGCGCCTTCCGGCCCTATGCCGAGCGGCAGCAGAATGCCCACCAGCAGGATGATGACCGGCGCGATAATCGCGCACCACATGCCGCCTGCGCCAAACAGGCCCCAGAATACCGGCTCGTCGGAGCGTTTCGGGTGTTGATTAATCACGATATCCTCCTTACCAGACCAGGGCGATAAACAGCACGACAATCGTGACAAGCACCGTCACGCCCCACAGCCCGCGGATCACCGGCTCCGGCCCCATTTTTTCGTCTTTCACCACCACGATGGCGGCTTTCGGCGCCAGTTCAAACCAGGTTTTGGTGTGTAGCAGCGCCGCCAGCAGCGTGATGATGTTCAGTAACACGACGACAGGGTTTTGCAGAAAACCGACAAAACCGGCCCAGCTCTCCGGGCCATGCTTAAGCGCGAACAGGCCATAAATCAGTACAAGGCTGAACCAGACAGCAGGCACCGAGGTGCCTTCGCGCAGCATGTAAAAGCGGTAGAAGGGCAGTTGCTTCCACCAGCCTGTTTCCATCGTCCGTACATAAGGCTTACGTTTCGAGGTCATCATTCACTCCTTGCGCCGGGTTTGAGCATGGCGATTAAGAAATCCTTCGAGCTCTCCACTTTGCTCTGCTGGATAGCCGCGGCCGGATCGACATGTTTCGGGCAGACTTCCGAGCAGAAGCCAACAAACGTACAGGTCCAGACGCCGTTCTGGCTGTTAAGCTGCGGCATACGCGCCTTCTGGCCCTTATCGCGGCTGTCGAGGTTATAGCGGTGCGCGAGCGTGATCGCCGCCGGGCCGATGAACTCCGGGTTCAGGCCAAACTGTGGGCAGGCGGCGTAGCACAGGCCGCAGTTGATGCAGCCGGAGAACTGATGGTATTTCGCCATCTGTGCCGGCGTCTGGGTGTTTGGCCCCTGTTCCGGCTTTCTCGGGTTGCCGATGATATAAGGCTTAATGGCTTCGAGGCTCTCGATAAAGTGGGTCATATCGACAACCAAATCGCGCTCGATCGGGAAATTCGCCAGCGCCTCGACTTTCATACCGGAGGTGTAATCGCGCAGGAACGTTTTACAGGCGAGTTTCGGCACGCGGTTGACCATCATGCCGCAGGAGCCGCAGATAGCCATGCGGCACGACCAGCGATAGCTTAAATCCGGCGCCAGGTTGTCTTTGATATAGCCGAGCGCGTCAAGCAGCGAGGTTTGCTCATCCCAGGGCACGTCGTAAAACGCGCTGTGCGGCGCGTTATCGGTTTCCGGGTTATAACGCACGACTTCAATGCGCAGCGTTTTCATCTCAGCCATTCGCCGTCTCCTTTTTATCGGCCGCTTCCGACTCCGCGCCATAAACGCGTTTCGCCGGAGGCAGAGTGGTAATCTTCACGTCGCTGTAATCGAGGCGGGTGGTACCGTCTGCGTCGCGAAAGGCGAGGGTATGACGCAGAAAGTTCACGTCATCGCGCTCGGTACAGCCTTCGTCAAGACGCTGATGCGCGCCGCGCGACTCTTTGCGCGCCATCGCGGAGTGCGCCATACATTCAGCAACGTTCAGGCCGTGGCCAAGCTCAATGGTGTAGAGCAAATCGGTGTTGAAGACGCTGGAAGTGTCGCTAATGCGCACACGTTTAAAGCGCTCCTGCAATTCAGCAAGTTTATCGATGGTTTTCTGCATCAGTTCAGGTGTGCGGTAAATGCCGCAGCCTTCTTCCATCGAGAGGCCCATTTCATCGCGGATTTTCGCCCAGCTTTCGTTGCCGTCCTGGTTCACCAGCGCGTGCAGACGCGCTTCGACATCCGCGGCCTGTGCGTTCAGCACGTCGTCACGGGTGGATGTCACTTCCATCGCGCGTTCCATCGCCTGCGTGCCTGCCAGTTGGCCGAATACGACCAGCTCCGCCAATGAGTTTGAACCAAGACGGTTCGCGCCATGCAGCCCCACGGACGAGCATTCGCCCACGGCAAACAGCCCCTTGATGCGGGTTTCGCACTGCTGATTGGTTTCGATGCCGCCCATGGTGTAATGCGCCGTCGGGCGCACGGGAATCGGCTCTTTGACCGGATCGACACCCACGTAGGCTTTCGCCAGCTCGCAAATGAACGGTAGCCGCTCCAGCAGTTTTTTCTCGCCGAGGTGGCGTAGATCGAGATAGACCACATCCCCGCGCGGCGTAGAGATGGTGTTGCCTTTGCGCCACTCGTGCCAGAAGGCCTGCGATACTTTATCGCGCGGCCCCAGTTCCATATATTTGTTCTTCGGCTCGCCGAGCGGCGTTTCCGGCCCCATGCCGTAATCCTGTAAATAGCGATAGCCGTTTTTATTCACCAGAATGCCGCCCTCGCCACGGCAGCCTTCCGTCATCAGAATGCCGGAGCCGGGCAGACCGGTCGGGTGATACTGCACGAACTCCATATCGCGCAGTGGCACGCCGTGCGCCAGCGCCATGCCCATGCCGTCGCCAGTGACGATGCCGCCGTTGGTGTTATAGCGATAGACGCGCCCCGCGCCGCCGGTCGCCATCACCACCGCGTTCGCCCGGATCTGCACGAGCGTACCTTCCATCATGTTCATCGCCACCAGGCCGCGCGCCTGCCCGTCATCCACCAGAATATCGAGGACGAAATGCTCATCGAAGCGCTGGATTTGCGGGAATTGCAGGGAGGTCTGGAACAGGGTGTGGAGCATATGGAAGCCGGTTTTGTCGGCGGCAAACCAGGTCCGCTCGATTTTCATGCCGCCAAAGCGTCTGACGTTGACCGAGCCGTCTGGTCGGCGGCTCCACGGGCAGCCCCATTGCTCAAGCTGAGTCATTTCACGCGGGCAATGTTTAACGAAATAGTCCACCACATCCTGCTCGCACAGCCAGTCGCCGCCTGCGACCGTGTCGTGGAAATGATACTCAAAACTGTCATGATCCTGGGCAACGGCCGCCGAACCGCCTTCGGCGGCGACGGTATGACTACGCATCGGATAGACTTTTGAAATCAGTGCGATTTTAGCGTTGGGATTACGCTCGGCCGCCGCAATGGCTGCCCGCAGTCCCGCGCCGCCGGCACCGATAATGGCGAGATCGGCTTGAAAAGTATGCACGACATTCCTCCGGGTTTTAGTTATTCCCACCGCGCGGTAACAAAGGCGAAAACTCGGGGCTGCGCGGGGGTAAAGCATTCCCCTGCTCCTTTTTGGGTAGGTGAGTATAACCTTAGCCCTAAAGGGGAAATTTGATGTGTTCGATTTTTTGGGGCGGTGCGACGCGTTTTACACGCCGGGTTAATTGAAGTGGCTCACAAAACGCAAATCTGGCGTGAGTAAAGGAAAAAAGTGCGCAAAATTTGTCTGGCGAACGGGATACGAGTAGACTTCGTGCCCTTGTTTGACGACGGAGAAAGTACCATGAGCGAGACGGCCACCTGGCAGCCGAGCGCATCCATCCCCAACCTGTTAAAACGCGCCGCCATCATGGCGGAGATCCGCCGTTTTTTCGCGGACCGCGGCGTACTGGAGGTGGAAACCCCCTGCATGAGCCAGGCGACGGTAACCGATATCCACCTGTTCCCGTTTGAAACGCGTTTCGTCGGCCCCGGCCATTCCCAGGGGATTAATCTCTATCTGATGACCAGCCCGGAATATCACATGAAACGCCTGCTGGCGGCGGGCTGTGGGCCGGTGTATCAGCTGTGCCGAAGCTTTCGTAATGAAGAGATGGGGCGTCATCACAACCCGGAATTCACGATGCTGGAGTGGTATCGCCCGCATTACGATATGTACCGCCTGATGAACGAGGTGGACGATCTTCTGCAGCAGGTGCTGGAGTGCCAGCCCGCCGAGACCATTTCCTACCAGCAGGCGTTCCAGCGCCATCTGGAGATAGACCCGCTGTCGGCGGATAAAACGCAGTTGCGCGAGGTAGCGGCGAAGCTTGACCTGAGCAATATCGCGGATACCGAAGAAGATCGCGACACGCTCCTGCAGCTCTTGTTCTCTATGGGCGTTGAGCCACACATCGGTAAAGATCGCCCGGTGTTTGTGTATCACTTCCCGGCAAGCCAGGCGGCGCTCGCGCAAATCAGCACCGAAGATCACCGCGTGGCGGAGCGTTTTGAGGTCTATTACAAAGGCATTGAGCTGGCGAATGGTTTCCATGAGCTGACCGACGCGCGCGAACAGCAGCAGCGTTTCGAGCAGGATAACCGCAAACGCCTTCAGCGCGGACTGCCGCAGCAGCCGGTGGATTACAACCTGCTGGAAGCGCTGAAAGTGGGCCTGCCAGATTGTTCCGGCGTGGCGCTGGGCGTCGATCGCCTGATCATGCTGGCGCTGGGCGCAGAGAGCCTCGCTGAAGTTATCGCCTTTACGGTTGATCGGGCATAACGGCTGGATGCTTACTTGTGGCGGGTGCGCTTCGCTTACCCGCCCTACGGTGTTAGATAAGGCTTAATTTGCCTTTGTAGGGTGGGTAAGCGCAGCGCACCCACCTTTACTAAACGACTTCAACAACAGAATTGCCGACATAAAAAAGGAGCCTTGCGGCTCCTTTTTCGTTACATACTGCCCGGCGCGCGGCTGGTGCGCCCGGCTGAACTTAACGTTCGCGCCATGCGCTTGCCGTCGAGGCTCTCCAGACGCATCTGGAACGGCGGGAATGGCATCTCGATGCCGTGTTCGCGGAAGCCCTGCAAAATCAGCTGATGGATTTCGTGGCGCAGCGGCATGCGGTGTCCCATCTCGGCGGCGTGAATACGCAGTTCAAAGAGCTGAATACCCTGCTGCAAATCGACCAGGAACACTTCCGGCGGCGGGTTATCAATCACATACGAGCACTTCTCAGCGGCACGATAGAGGATCTGCGTTACCTCTTCGCTGTTAGCATCTGCCGGAGCAGGCACCGTCAGCACCACGCGCGTGACCGAATCCGAGAGCGACCAGTTAATAAACTGCTCGGTAATGAACGCCTTATTCGGCACGATTATCTCTTTACGGTCCCAGTCGCTGATGGTCGTCGCGCGCGTGTTGATGCGCGTCACGCTGCCGGTTAGATCGCGAATGGTCACGGTATCGCCGATACGAATCGGCTTTTCAAAGAGAATAATCAGGCCCGAAATAAAGTTGGCGAAAATCTCCTGTAAGCCGAAACCGAGCCCCACACCGAGCGCCGCCACCAGCCATTGCAGCTTCGACCACTCAATACCAATCATGGAGAAGCCCACCAGGCCGCCTATCAGCATCAGCAGATATTTGGTGATGGTGGTAATGGCGTAACCGGTGCCCGGCGTCAGCTCCAGATGTTGCAGGACGACCAGCTCCAGCAGCGCGGGCAGGTTACGCACCAGCTGCGTGGTGACGATAAACACCAGAATGGCGATCAGCACCGCGCCAAGCGTAATCGGTTCAATGCTCTCAACGCCCTGCACGGTTGAGGTGACATCCCACAGCGAAATATTCTCAAGGAACCCGAAAGCCGAGTGAATTTCCGACCACAGCACAATCACGGACAGCAGTGCGATAAGCGTCAGGATCGAGCGCACCAGGCGCAGCGACTGGGCGCTGATCGCATCCAGATCAAGCTCCGCGACTTCCACTTCCACGCTGCCTTCGGTGCTATGCCCGTGGTGCGGTTCTTCTTCGCCGCGGGCGCGCTGGGCCAGAATTTCCGCGCGACGCGAGCGGGCGCGATCAAAGGCCAGGCGACGGCGCTGAATGAGCATCCAGCGGCGAATGATGTGGTAAATCACCAGCAGCAGGAACCAGATGGCGACAGACGTTTCCAGACGTGCCAGCAGCGCCTGCGCGGTGGCGAGATAACCGACGGCCGCGGCGAGGATTGCCGTTAACGGCGCGCACAGCAGCAGGTTCCACAGCAGCCGGTTGACCCAGTTATCGCCGTTGCCTTCTTTATCAAGAAAGAGCGGGAGGCCTGCACGCTTGAGGCTGAGCGTGACGATCGCCAGCGCGCCGCAGATAAGCACAAAGCACAGCCGCCCCAGCGAGCCGGAGAATTCGCGGTCGTTGAGGTTATCGAAGGTTATCAGCGCCATGATGAGCGGCACGATAAAGCCGATGCTCATCAGGTAGTAGCGCATCGCGCGGGCGACCCGGTTGCGCGGCCAGCCGAAATGCGTGGTAAACAGGCCGTTCGGGCGTGCGAAGGTCGCAGAAATCATCACGACCCACAGCAGCGGCACTGTGGCGGTGACGCCGTCGCCGACCGCCACGGCGATAGGCCAGGGCCAGGCTTCACGAAGGCCATAGCCAAGCGTTGCCCACAGCACGGGCAGGGGAGAGGCCACCAGAATCGACCAGAACACCGTGCGCATCGTGAGCCAGAAATGGTCCTGCGTTACCTTCCCGACCCGCGCGCTGGAGCGCTCTAGAAACGCTGTAAAGTGACGCCGCGAACTGATGCTAAAGCCCACCAGCAGCAGCGCGCCGAAGAGCGGCAGCAGCGTCTCTTTGCTGGTCACCATCATCACGGCGGCTTTACCGAGCTGGCCGAAAAAGTCGAGCGAGATAAGACGGCGCAGATCCTGAACGATATCCACCGGCCAACTGATGGTGAGCGGGCTGACGTCAGAGGTCCAGAACAGGTAGCGGTGCGTCGCCTCGTTCACTTCTTTCAGCGCGTCTTCAAGCTGGCTGTTTGCCACTTTCAGCTTGGTAAGCTCAAGGATTAACGTATCGCCGCCCTGCAACAGCGAGTTGAGCAGTTCGCGTTGGGTGCGTAACTGCGCGTCGAGAATACGGCTCTGCTCTGCCGTCAGCGGCTTGCCGTCCGCCTGCCGCAGCTGGCGCAGTTGCGGCTGCTTGTTGAGCTGATCTTCATAGCGCAGCCGATGAACGCGCAGCTGCGCCATCTCGGTATCGAGCTGCTGAAGCTTCGGCATCTCCGGCAGGCGCGCCACCTGCGCGCGCAGCGCCTCGCCGAGCACGTTCGACACACCGAGCCACTGCGACTGTTCACGCAGCGTGGTTAACGCCTGACGCACCTGCATGGTCTGACTGGTGGCCTGCCGCTGCTGGGACGCCACCAGATCCATACGCTGCGCCTGCTGGTTTAGCGCGCGCGACAGCTCGCGGTTTACGTTGAACTGCTCGACAATCGCCGGCGGCAGGTTGGCGCTGTTCTCGGCAAGCAGTTCGGTGCTCTCCAGCGCGCGCTCAGCTTCCTGCTGGCGCTGGCTGTTAAGCTGATTGCGCAGCGCCTGGAGGTAAGCATCAAGCTGTTCGCTCTGTTTTTGCGCCAGTTCTGCGCGCAGGCGCGCCAGCTCCTGGCGGTTGCTGGCGGAGAGCTGGGCGAGTTCGAGTTCGTCAACGCGGGCTTTTAACTGGGCCGATTCCGCCTGCTGGCTGAGAAGCTGCGCTGCGCCAAGCGCATTTGAGCCGGTCGGCGCGCCTGCGCGGCGTTCCATCTCGTTAAGCTGGCGGCGCGCGTCGGTTTGCTGTTGGGGGAGCTGGCTTAAGGAGTCAGCGATTTCGCGCGCGCGATCCTGCTCCTGCTGCGCTTCGCGGCTCTTCTCCAGCAGCTGACTGCTGACCTGGAGGATCTCCTGATTGAGCGCGTCAGTGGTAAGCCCGGTGGGCACCCGGCGCGGCTCATCGCGCAAATTGTTAAGTTGCTGGCGCAGCGACTGCGAAAGCTTAGGGAAGTTATCGATAACCTGCTGATATTGCTTCGCGCGCTCAAGGGAGGCTTTTCGCTCCTCAAGCGCGTTTTGCGCCGCCTGCAGGGCTTCAACCACTTGCGCCTGATCGGGCTGGTTTTTGGCCGCTTTGGCCTGCTCCAGCTCCTGCGCTATCTGTTTTTCATCAGGCGCGGTTGCGGCGTTCGCCCAAAAGCTCAGGCTCCAGGCCAGCAGCACGTAAAGGATCAGGCGCACGTCATTTACCTTTGAATTAACGGTTTTGGTCGTTATCTACCAGCGGGTTGGCTTCACGCTCGGCGTCGGCTTCTTCTTGTGAGATAACCGCAGGGGCGACGTCGGCTGCGACCGCCTCAACAGAGACCGCCAGCGGCTCGCCGAGGCGCGTGACGGAGAGGCTTTGCAGATGCTCAACCAGCTCCACTTTGCCCGGCGCGAACAGGTTGATAACTGTTGAGCCAAGCTTAAAGCGGCCCATCTCCTGGCCTTTCAGCAGCGCCACCGCACCGTCGCTTTCGCCTGCCGGGTACGTCCAGCGCTTGATGATGCCTTCACGCGGCGGGGTGATGGTGCCAGCCCAGACGGTTTCAATGCTCCCCACAATCGTCGCGCCCACCAGAATTTGCGCCATCGGCCCGAATTCCGTGTCGAACAGGCAGATGACACGCTCGTTACGGGCGAACAGGTTCGGCACGTTCTGCGCGGTCAGATGGTTTACCGAGAAGAGATCGCCCGGCACATAGATCATTTCGCGCAGGATGCCGTTGCATGGCATATGGACGCGGTGATAGTCGCGCGGCGAGAGATAAGTGGTCGCGAAGGTGCCGTTACGGAACAGATCGGCCATCAGATAGTTGCCTGCCAGCAGCGCTTCCAGCGTGTAGTTGTGGCCTTTGGCCTGCAGGATTTTATCGCCTTCGATGCGCCCGAGCTGGCTGATTACGCCGTCCGCCGGCATTGTCAGCACGTTCGGATCGGTGTTCAGCGGGCGAACTTCATCACGCAGCGGACGCACAAAAAATTCGTTAAAGGTGCGATAGCTGGCGGTATCGGGCTTCTGCGCCTCGCTCATGTTGACCTTGTAGTACTTCACAAACAGATCGATGACCAGTTTAGTCAGCCAGCCTGCGCGTTTGCTCGCGCCCCAGCCAGCCAGACGGGTGAGCCACTGTTTGGGCAGAATGTATTGCAGCGAAAGTTTGATTTCGTTTAACAAGGTAGCCTCCAGGCCAGTGTTTCGTCATTCCTGGCCCGGTTATATGCCGGGCCTGTCAGAAAAAGGGGCTGATTCTAACGACGCCAAGCGTAATTGTCAGTCGTCGCTTTCGGAAAAGTTTTTACGCGTTTTTACCTGCGCCATACTTTCCAGAATCCGGTGATAATTGTCGAAGCGGGTTTCGGCTATCTCACCGCGCTCGACGGCCTCGCGAATGGCGCAACCCGGATCGCTGCCATGTTTGCAGTCGCGGAATTTGCACAGGCCGAGATAATCGTGGAATTCGATAAAGCCGCGGGTGATCTGCTCTGGCTCCAGATGCCACAGACCGAACTCGCGCACGCCGGGGGAATCGATGACTTCGCCGCCGCCGGGGAAGTGATAGAGGCGCGAGGCGGTCGTGGTGTGCTGTCCAAGCCCGGAGTTATCGGACACGTCGTTAACCAGAATCTGGTTATCCTTGAGGCCCAGCAGATTATTCAGCAGGCTCGATTTCCCGACGCCCGACTGCCCGGCGAAGATGCTGGTGCGGCCAATCAGCGCCTCTTCCAGTTCTTTCAGCCCTTCGTCTTTGTAGCTGGAAACCAGCAGGACGCGATAGCCGATACGGCGATAGATATCCATCTGCTCGTTGACGAAGGCCAGGTCTTTTTCATCAAGCAGGTCAATCTTGTTGAGCACCAGTAATGGCTCAATATCCAGCGTTTCACAGGCCACTAGATAGCGGTCGATAATATTCAGCGACAGCTCCGGCAAGATGGCCGAGACGATAATGATTTGGTCGATATTCGCGGCGATAGGCTTCACGCCGTCGTAAAAATCCGGGCGCGTCAGGACGGAGGTGCGCTCGTGCACCGCATCGACAATGCCTTTGCCCTGCACGTTTTCTTTCGCCGGACGCCAGACGACGCGATCGCCAGTCACCAGCGAGCGGATAGTGCGGCGAATGTTGCAGCGGTGCACCCCGCCGTCAGACGCTTCGACGTCGGCATGCTGACCAAAACGACTGATAACGCGGCCGTCGCGAGGCTCACCAAACTGCGAGTCGTCGGGATCGGCTTTCTCCGGAGTCTGTTTGAGCCGGCGCTGATGATTCGCTGAGACGCGGCGTTGCTGACCTTTGGAGAGTTTATTTTTGCTCAATCTTAATGGCTCCTGGTCGCCCCTGGTGGGCAAAACCTCTATGATACCAGCTATTGTAAATGAATTAACTGCCTGTCACCCCAGCGTGACGCGATACGGATGGAAAATAGCATGAGTGCCAATGAAAACAACCTCATTTGGATCGATCTGGAAATGACCGGGCTTGACCCGCGACAGGATCGCATCATCGAGATCGCCACCCTGGTGACCGACGCCAACCTCAACATTCTGGCGGAAGGGCCGGTTATTGCCGTGCATCAGTCTGACGAGCAGCTGGCGCTGATGGATGACTGGAACGTGCGCACCCATACCGCCAGCGGGCTGGTGGATCGCGTGAAGGCGAGCACGATGGGCGATCGCGAAGCGGAACTGGCGACCCTCGAATTTCTGAAGCAGTGGGTACCGGCCGGAAAATCGCCCATCTGCGGTAACAGCATCGGCCAGGATCGCCGCTTCCTGTTTAAATATATGCCGGAGCTGGAAGCGTATTTCCACTACCGCTATCTGGATGTCAGCACCCTGAAAGAGCTGGCGCGCCGCTGGAAGCCGGAAGTGCTCGATGGCCTTAAAAAACAGAATACCCACCAGGCACTGGACGATATCCGCGAATCGGTAGCGGAACTCGCCTATTACCGCGAACATTTTATAAAATTGTGATGCAAGCGAGGGGCTAAGCCCCTCTTTTGTTGATAAAGTGATCGCTTTGGCGAATAAAAACGCAGTCAGACAAAAATCACGAAAAAAAGCGTTTAAGGGGTTGCGGTAGAAATCATTTCTCGTATAATGCGCCTCCCGTAACGACACAGAAATGTGAATTACGCAGAGCGGGAATAGCTCAGTTGGTAGAGCACGACCTTGCCAAGGTCGGGGTCGCGAGTTCGAGTCTCGTTTCCCGCTCCAAAATTTGAAATGCCGAAAGGCAACACCACCCAAGCGGGAATAGCTCAGTTGGTAGAGCACGACCTTGCCAAGGTCGGGGTCGCGAGTTCGAGTCTCGTTTCCCGCTCCAAAATTTGAAATGCCGAAAGGCAACACCACCCAAGCGGGAATAGCTCAGTTGGTAGAGCACGACCTTGCCAAGGTCGGGGTCGCGAGTTCGAGTCTCGTTTCCCGCTCCAAATCTCCTCGATTGTACAAATTATCCACAGCGATAACGCGCGCTACGGCGGGTTTTTCACGTTTGTGCCACACTTTTCTGAACAGACTTATCCACAGAATGCATAAAGTTATCCTGTGAGCAAAAATGATAACTTTGTTCACATCTTTTCTTTATCTTATTGATATTGAAAGCTTATAATTTATTACTAAATGTTAATTTTGAGGCTTTTTGATAATCATGGCCTTTGAATGACAAGACTTTTTTAATTTTATTCACAGCGAAACGCGTCTAGGCGTCGCGCGGTAAGCCTTTCTCAATCACCCTGACCAGCCGCTGTTTCTGCGGGAGCTGCACTTCCACCACGCAGGCATTACGTTTGTCTGTTTGTTGCGCAATCGCCCAGTCAATATGTTCATCAAGAAGTGGGTGCTCACCCTTGCGCTGTTGCAACGCCGTGATATTGGCCTCGTCCCAGGGCGCGTTCCCGAGCGCGACCGCGATATTACGCAGCCAGCGTAAGTGACCAATGCGGCGAATCGCCGACCCTTCCGTGACTTTCAGAAAGTGCGCTTCGCTCCAGCTAAACAGCTCAATCAGCTTTGGCGCGTGCAGCGCCTGGCGCGGGCTGAAATCCGCTTCATCGGTGAGTTGTGAAAAACGATTCCACGGGCAAATTAACTGGCAGTCGTCGCAGCCATAAATGCGGTTGCCCATCAGCGGGCGAAACTCTTCAGGGATCGCGCCTTCAAGCTCAATGGTCAGATAGGAGATGCAGCGGCGCGCATCGACCGTGTACGGCTCGACAATCGCGCCGGTGGGGCAGATGGTCATGCAGGCCACGCAGCGCCCGCAGCCTTCTTCGACAGGCTTATCCACTGGTAGCGGTATATCCACCAGCAGTTCGCCAAGAAAGAAAAACGATCCGGCGTCGCGGCTTAAGATCAGCGAATGCTTGCCGGTCCAGCCGAGACCCGCTTTTTCGGCGAGCGGGCGCTCAAGGATGGGCGCGGAGTCGACAAAAGGTCTAAAATTCAGCGATGCGCAATGCTGTTGCAGCGTTTCGCCGAGTTTTTTCAGCCGGTTTCTCAAAAGCTTATGGTAATCGCGCCCCAGGGCGTAACGGCTCACGTAGCCGAGCGAGGGATCTTTCAGCGTGCTGGCAAAGGCCGCCCTTGCGGGCAGATAGTTCATGCGCACGCTGATAACGCGCAGCGTGCCGGGCAGCAGCTCATGCGGGCGGGCGCGCAACATACCGTGACGCGCCATCCACTCCATCTCGCCATGGTACTGTTTATCCAGCCACGCCTGTAACGCGCCTTCGCTGGCGCTGAGATCGGTATCGGTAATACCGACCTGCTGGAAACCGAGCTCGGCGCCCCATTGTTTAATTTTTTGCGCTAACTGATTGAGATCGAGGGGTTCAGACATGACGGACCACGGGATGAAGAAAAACGACGCCAGTATACCACACTCCGTCTGGCCCGCAGACTGGCTGCGCACGGCGGAACGCGAGGCGGCGGACAGCCTCGGGCTGACGCTCTATGAACTGATGCAACGCGCGGGCGATGCGGCCTTTCAGGTGGCGCGTGCGGCGTATCCGCACAGCCAGCGCTGGCTGGTGCTGTGCGGCCACGGCAATAACGGTGGTGATGGCTATGTGGTGGCGCGTCTGGCGCAGGCGGCGGGCATTGACGTGACGCTGCTGGCGCTGGAAAGCGACAAACCCTTGCCGGAAGAGGCGCAGGCCGCGCGCGAGGCCTGGCTTAACGCAGGCGGTGAAATCCATGCGCCGCACACGCCGCTGCCGGAAACATGCGATCTGATTATCGATGCATTGCTCGGCACGGGGCTTTCTCAGGCCCCGCGCGAGAACGTCGCCACGCTGATTGAACACGCGAATAAACACCGCGCACCCGTAGTGGCGCTGGATACTCCGTCCGGCCTGCTGGCGCAAACCGGCGCTGCGCCGGGCGCGGTGATTCATGCCGCGCATACCGTGACGTTCATTGCGCTCAAGCCGGGGCTGCTTACTGGCCGCGCCCGTGACGTCGTCGGGCAGCTGCATTATCACGCGCTGGGGCTTGAGGCGTGGCTTGCCGGGCAACAGGCGCCGTATGCGCGCTTCGACGCAACGCAGCTCTCCCGCTGGCTCCGGCCGCGCCGTCCTGGTTCGCATAAAGGCGATAACGGCAAGCTGGTGATTATCGGCGGCGATCATGGCACCGCTGGCGCTATCCGCATGACCGGCGAGGCGGCGCTGCGTGCGGGCGCAGGCCTGGTGCGAGTACTTACTCGCGCGGAAAACATCGCGCCGCTGGTGACTGCACGCCCGGAGCTGATGGTGCATGAGCTCACCAGCGATGCGCTCGACGCCAGTCTGGAATGGGCCGACGTCGTGGTTATCGGGCCGGGGCTCGGGCAGCAGGAGTGGGGCAAATCGGCGCTGGCGAAAGTACGCCAGTGCAATAAACCGATGCTGTGGGATGCGGACGCGCTTAACCTTCTGGCAATCGCTCCCGATACCAGTCACAATCGCATTCTTACGCCGCACCCCGGCGAGGCCGCGCGGTTACTTAACCGTAGCGTGGCAGAAATTGAGAGTGACCGCTTACTTAGCGCCAGAGAGCTGGCGCAGCGCTACGGGGGTTGCGTGGTGCTGAAAGGCGCGGGAACGGTGGTAACAGGGCCGCAGGACGAATGCGGCATTATCGATGTCGGTAATCCTGGCATGGGTACGGGCGGCATGGGCGACGTGCTTTCCGGCATTATCGGCGCGTTGCTGGCGCAGGGGCTTAACCTTTTTGATGCCGCTTGCGCAGGCAGCGTGGCGCACGGCGCGGCGGCGGATGCGCTCGCGAAGCGCTTTGGCACGCGCGGCATGCTGGCAACCGATCTGTTTTCCACGCTCTATCGTTTTGTTAACCCGGATATAGACATAGACCAGAATCATGATTAATCGCGTTATACCCTTACCCGAAGAGCAGGCCACCCTCGATCTTGGCGCACGCGTGGCGCGTGCCTGTACCGGCGCAACCGTCATCCATCTGTATGGCGATTTGGGCGCGGGCAAAACCACATTCAGCCGTGGTTTCCTGCAGGCGTGCGGTCATCAGGGCAACGTGAAAAGCCCGACGTACACGCTGGTAGAGCCTTATACGCTGGAAAACAGAGTGGTTTATCACTTCGATCTCTATCGTCTGGCCGATCCGGAAGAGCTGGAGTTTATGGGCATCCGCGATTATTTCACCAACGACGCCATTTGTCTTGTCGAGTGGCCGCAGCAGGGCGCGGGCGTGTTGCCGTCGCCCGATATCGAAATCCACTTGTCATGGCAGGAGCAAGGGCGAGAAGCGCGGGTGAAAGCGGTCTCCGCCGCCGGTGACGCGCTGCTGGCCCGCCTCGCCTGAACGCAAGGACGACAGGATGATCACACGCATGAAAAACTGGGTAGTGGCGCTTCTGCTGGCGATATGCGCGCCTGCGTTCGGGGCGACGCTGTCTGATATTCAGGTGTCCAACGGCGACGGCCAGGCGCGGATCACCTTAAGTTTTATGGGCGATCCTGAATACGCTTACTCGCAGCAGGGTAAGCGCAGCGTCGCCCTTGATATTAAACAGACCGGCGTGATTCAGGGCCTGCCGCTGATCTTTAGCGGCGAAAACCTGGTCAAGAGCATTCGCGCCGGCCAGCCGAAAGATAATCAGTCGCTGCGTCTGGTGGTCGATTTAACCAAAGATGGCAAAGCGCGCGCGGTGAAGCAGCAAAAGGGCGCGGGCTATAACGTCGTCTTTACGATCGACGCCGACGAGCCGCCACCGCCACCGCCGCCACCGGTTGTAGCGCAGCGCGAGCCCGTCGCCGCTCCCGTTCGATCGTCCGAGCCTGCGCGCAACCCGTTTCGCACCGATAACGACCGTATCACCAGCGTCGTCGGCAGTAATACCGTGACGCGGCCGGGGCGCAGCGTCAGTCGGACCGCGACATCCGATCGCGTAGTGGTGGCTATCGACGCCGGGCATGGCGGACAAGACCCCGGCGCTATCGGCCCCGGCGGCGTGCGTGAGAAAAACGTCACCATCGCTATCGTCCGGAAGTTGCGTACGCTGCTCAATGACGATCCGATGTTTAAGGGCGTGCTGACCCGCGACGGCGACTATTTTATCTCCGTCATGGGCCGCTCCGATGTGGCGCGTCAGCAAAATGCGAATCTGTTGGTCTCCATTCACGCCGACGCCGCGCCTAACCGCGACGCCACCGGCGCATCCGTCTGGGTGCTCTCGAATCGTCGTGCCAACAGCGAAATGGCGAGCTGGCTTGAGCAGCACGAGAAACAATCAGAGCTTCTCGGCGGCGCAGGCGACGTGCTCGCGAACAGCCAGGCGGACCCGTACCTGAGCCAGGCGGTACTGGATTTGCAGTTCGGCCATTCACAGCGCGTCGGGTATGATGTCGCCACCAGCGTGCTCGGGCAGCTTCAGCGGGTGGGCGCGCTGCATAAGCGGCGGCCGGAACACGCAAGCCTCGGCGTGCTGCGCTCGCCGGATATCCCGTCGCTTTTAGTGGAGACCGGTTTTATCAGCAACACCGGCGAAGAGCGTTTGCTGGCAAGCGATGATTATCAGCAGCAAATTGCCGAAGCGATTTATCAGGGGCTGCGCAACTACTTTATTGCGCATCCGCTCCAGGCCGCGCCAAAGGGTGACGGCGGAACGGGGCAGACCGCCCGCTCCGCTGACAACGCCACAAGCCAGGTCACCGTGATTCAGTAAGGAGAATTCATGCCGATTCAGGTTCTGCCGCCGCAGCTTGCGAACCAGATCGCCGCGGGCGAGGTGGTGGAGCGCCCTGCGTCGGTTGTGAAAGAGCTGGTGGAAAACAGTCTCGACGCGGGCGCCACGCGCATTGATATCGATATCGAGCGTGGCGGCGCGAAGCTTATCCGCATCCGCGATAACGGCGGCGGCATTAAGAAAGATGAGCTGGCGTTGGCGCTGGCGCGTCACGCCACCAGTAAAATCGCCTCGCTGGACGATCTCGAAGCCATCATCAGCCTCGGCTTTCGCGGCGAAGCGCTGGCCAGTATCAGTTCGGTATCGCGTCTCACGCTCACTTCGCGCACCGCCGACCAGCAGGAAGCCTGGCAGGCGTACGCCGAAGGCCGCGATATGGAGGTGACCATCAAACCGGCGGCGCACCCGGTCGGCACCACGCTGGAAGTGCTGGATCTGTTCTACAACACTCCCGCGCGGCGCAAATTCATGCGCACCGAGAAAACCGAATTCACGCACATTGACGAAGTGGTGCGGCGTATCGCGCTGGCGCGCTTTGACGTGACGATAAACCTCAGCCATAACGGCAAAATGATGCGTCAGTACCGGGCCGTGCAGGGCAACGCGCCGCGCGAACGCCGTCTTGGCAGCATTTGCGGCCCGGCATTTCTGGAACACGCGCTGGCTATCGCGTGGCAGCACGGCGATCTGGCGCTGCGCGGTTGGGTGGCGGAGCCGAAAGGCACTACGGCGGCACTGGCCGAAATCCAGTACTGCTATGTAAATGGCCGTATGATGCGCGACCGGTTGATTAACCATGCGATTCGCCAGGCCTGTGAAGATAAGCTCGGCATCGATCAGCAACCTGCGTATGTGTTGTACCTGGAAATCGATCCGCATCAGGTGGATGTGAACGTGCATCCGGCCAAGCATGAAGTGCGTTTTCACCAGTCGCGCCTGGTGCACGATTTTATCTATCAGGGCGTGGTAAGCGTGCTACAGCAGCAGGCGGCAAATCCGCTCTCTCTCAATGAACCGGCCGAGGACGCGCCACGCTTTCAGCCGGAAAACCGCGTCGCGGCGGGAAAAAATCAGTTTGCCGACCCGGCGCCGCGTGAGCGTGTGAGCGCACGCGAGAACGACGCGCCGCGCTATTCATCCGGCGGGGCGTCAGCAGGCAGCAACGCAGGGCGCAGCGCTGCCAGCAACGGCGGCTGGCCGCATGCGACGCCGGGCTATCAGAAACAGCAGGGCGCGCTGTACAAACAATTGCTGGAGACGCCCGCGGTGACGCCGCCGCCTGCCGCGCCTTCGGTGACAAGCGCGCGTGAAGTTATGCCGTCTGCGCCTGCGCTGGACGGCCATTCGCACAGTTTTGGACGCGTGCTGACGCTGGTGTCTGAAAACGTGGCGCTGCTTGAGCGCGACGGTAAGTTAATGCTGCTGGCCTTAAGCGTGGCGGAGCGCTGTCTCAAACAGGCGCAGCTGTTGCCGCATGATGAAGCGCCCTGCGCACAGCCGTTACTGATTCCGGTTCGTCTGAAAATTTCCGGCGACGAGCGCGATATTATGACCCGCGCGCAGCCGCAACTGGCGCGTCTGGGTATCGAAATCGTCCTCGACGGGCATCACGTGACAATTCGTGCAGTGCCTTTACCCTTACGCCAACAAAATTTACAAATCTTGATTCCCGAACTGATAGGCTACCTGGCGCAGCAACCAAATGCTGACGACGCCGCTATTGCCGGATGGCTTGCCCGCCATCTGGTTATCGCGCAACCGTGGAGCGTCGCGCAAGCCATCGCGACGCTGGCGGAGCTCGAAAGGCTGTGTCCGCAGATGGTGAAAACGCCGCCGGGTGGTCTATTACAACCTATTGATCTACAACCGGCGATGAATGCCCTGACACATGAATGATGTAAGTAAAACAGGCCTTCCGAAGGCGATTTTTCTGATGGGGCCGACGGCATCCGGCAAAACGGCGTTAGCCATTCGCCTGCGCCAGACGCTGCCGGTGGAGCTGATTAGCGTGGATTCCGCGTTGGTCTATAAGGGCATGGATATCGGCACCGCCAAGCCTGATGCGCACGAATTGTCGCAGGCGCCGCACCGCTTGCTGGATATTATCGATCCCGCGCAGGCGTACTCCGCGGCGGATTTCCGCCGCGATGCGCTACAAGCGATGGCGGAGATTGTCGCCGCCGGGCGCATACCGCTGCTGGTGGGCGGCACCATGCTCTACTTTAAGGCGCTGCTGGAAGGGCTTTCGCCGCTTCCTTCAGCGGATCCGACCATCAGAACGGAGATCGAACGGCAGGCAGCAGAGCAGGGGTGGGACGCATTACACCGCAAGCTTCAGGATATCGACCCTGTCGCGGCGCAGCGAATCCATCCCAACGATCCGCAAAGGCTTTCCCGGGCACTGGAAGTTTTTTTCATTTCGGGTAAAACTTTAACGGAACTGACGCAAACGTCAGGAGAAGCTCTGCCCTATCAGGTGCATCAGTTCGCCATCGCCCCGGCGAGCCGTGAACTGCTCCATCAGCGCATTGAGCAGCGTTTTCACCAGATGTTGGCTTCAGGTTTTGAGGCAGAAGTCCGGGCGTTATTTGCCCGTGGAGATTTGCATACGGACATGCCTTCCGTTCGTTGCGTGGGATACCGTCAGATGTGGTCTTATCTGGCGGGTGAAATCTCATACGACGAAATGGTTTATCGAGGTATTTGCGCCACGAGACAGTTAGCGAAGCGGCAAATGACCTGGCTGCGCGGTTGGGAAGGCGTACACTGGCTCGACAGTGAGAAGCCTGAACAGGCGTACAGCGATGTGTTACAGGTTATTGGTGCGAAGCAACAATGAATGTGTACAATTGAACCGTATCGTGCGCGGATTTTTACGCAGTTTTTCAGAGCCCAAGGGTTCAAGAGTATAAACAACAAGCATATAAGGAAAAGATAGAATGGCTAAGGGGCAATCTTTGCAAGATCCGTTCCTCAACGCGCTGCGTCGGGAACGTGTTCCAGTTTCTATTTATTTGGTGAATGGTATTAAGCTGCAAGGTCAGATTGAATCTTTCGATCAGTTCGTGATCCTGTTGAAAAACACGGTCAGCCAGATGGTTTATAAGCACGCGATCTCGACCGTGGTGCCGTCTCGTCCGGTTTCTCACCATAGTAACAACGCGGGTGGCGGTTCCAATAACTACCATCACAGCAACAACGCACAGCCATCTTCCGCTGCCTCTCAGGATAGCGAAGACGCCGAGTAAGGCCTGGCTGTTGCTCCATGTCGGGGGACCAGTTCGTCTGTGTTCCCCGCTGGTATTTTAAGAGGGTTTACGCTTGTTTGACCGTTATGATGCCGGTGAGCAGGCGGTGCTGGTACACATCTATTTTACGCAAGACAAAGATATGGAAGACCTCCAGGAGTTCGAATCTCTGGTCTCTTCCGCCGGTGTCGAAGCATTACAGGTGATTACCGGTAGCCGTAAAGCGCCGCACCCAAAGTATTTTGTTGGTGAAGGTAAAGCCGTTGAGATTGCCGATGCAGTCAAAGCCACTGGGGCGTCTGTTGTCCTTTTTGATCATGCGTTGACCCCGGCTCAGGAACGTAATCTTGAGCGCCTGTGCGAGTGTCGCGTTATCGACCGCACCGGCCTGATTCTTGATATTTTCGCCCAGCGTGCACGCACCCATGAAGGGAAGCTGCAGGTTGAGCTGGCGCAGCTGCGCCATTTAGCTACGCGACTCGTGCGCGGCTGGACCCACCTTGAGCGCCAGAAAGGCGGTATCGGCCTGCGCGGCCCGGGTGAAACCCAGCTGGAAACCGACCGTCGCTTACTGCGTAACCGTATTACTCAGATCCTCTCGCGCCTGGAGCGCGTCGAGAAGCAGCGAGAGCAGGGACGTCGGTCGCGAACCAAAGCCGATATTCCCACCGTCTCTCTGGTGGGCTACACCAACGCCGGCAAATCCACCCTGTTTAACCAAATCACCACGGCTGAGGTGTATGCAGCGGATCAGCTGTTCGCGACACTCGACCCGACGCTGCGCCGCATAGACGTCGCGGACGTCGGCGAAACGGTGCTGGCGGATACGGTCGGGTTTATCCGCCATCTGCCGCACGATCTGGTCGCGGCGTTTAAAGCCACGCTGCAGGAGACGCGTCAGGCGACGCTGCTGCTGCATGTGATCGACGCGGCGGATGTCCGCATGGCGGAGAATATCGAGGCGGTTAATACCGTGCTCGAAGAAATCGACGCCCACGAGATCCCGACGCTGCTGGTGATGAATAAAGTCGACATGCTGGAGGATTTCGAGCCGCGTATCGACAGGAACGACGAGAATGTGCCTATCCGCGTGTGGCTTTCCGCGCAGACGGGGGCGGGCGTGCCACTGCTTTTCCAGGCCCTGACGGAACGTCTCTCCGGCGAAATAGTCCAGCGTGCGCTGCGTCTTCCGCCGGAAGCGGGGCGTCTGCGGAGCCGGTTTTACCAGCTTCAGGCGATCGAAAAAGAGTGGATGGAGGAGGACGGTTGCGTCGGACTGCAAGTTCGCATGCCGATTGTTGACTGGCGTCGCCTCTGTAAACAGGAACCGGCATTGGTTGACTACGTGGTCTAACCGGCCGGCCGAAGCCTGAAAATATTCCCCTTTGGGGGGTACCCGGATGAACTCAGGCGGCGTGATGACGCCTGCGCTTTTTCGCATTAGCACAATGAATGAAAGCGCACGCCATCACGCCATCTGAAGGACGAAAGGTATATCACCGCATAACAAATATGGAGCATAAACATGGCGTGGAATCAGCCCGGTAATAACGGACAGGACCGCGACCCGTGGGGAAGCAGCAAGCCTGGCGGCAACTCTGGGGGAAATAAAGGCGGTCGCGAGCAGGGGCCGCCGGATCTGGATGATATCTTCCGTAAACTCAGCAAAAAGCTGGGCGGCATTGGCGGTGGTAAAGGCGGCGGTGCTTCGCAGGAACCACGTAGCCCGGTCGGCGGTCGTATTGTCGGTATCGTCGCGGTGGCTGCGGTCGTCTTATGGGCCGTCACCGGGTTCTATACCATCAAAGAAGCCGAGCGCGGCGTTGTGACGCGTTTTGGCAAATTCAGCCATCTGGTTGAGCCGGGTCTTAACTGGAAGCCCACCTTTATCGATGAAGTGGTGCCGGTCAACGTGGAAGCCGTGCGTGAGCTGGCCGCCTCCGGCATCATGCTAACGTCTGATGAAAACGTCGTGCGCGTTGAGATGAACGTCCAGTACCGCGTGACCGATCCGCAGCGCTACCTGTTTAGCGTCGCCAACGCGGACGACAGCCTGCGTCAGGCCACCGACAGCGCCCTGCGCGGCGTCATCGGTAAATACACGATGGACCGCATTCTGACGGAAGGCCGTACCGTTATCCGTAGCGATACCCAGCGCGAGCTGGAAGAAACCATTCGTCCGTACAACATGGGCATCACGCTGCTCGACGTTAACTTCCAGGCCGCCCGTCCGCCGGAAGAGGTAAAAGCCGCGTTTGACGACGCGATTGCCGCCCGTGAAAACGAACAGCAGTACATCCGTGAAGCGGAAGCGTACAGCAACGAAGTGCAGCCGCGAGCAAACGGTCAGGCGCAGCGTATTCTGGAAGAAGCCCGCGCGTATAAAACGCAGACTGCCCTGGAAGCTCAGGGTGAAGTGGCGCGCTTTGCGAAGATCCTGCCGGAATATAAAGCCGCGCCGGAAATTACCCGCGAGCGTCTGTATATCGAAACCATGGAAAAAGTGCTGAGCCACACCCGTAAAGTGCTGGTCAACGATAAAGGCGGAAACCTGATGGTACTGCCGCTGGATCAGATGCTGAAAGGCGGCTCCGCGCCTGCCGCGAGCGACGATAATAACAGCGGCAATCCGCTGCTGCGTCTGCCGCCGGCCTCCGGCAGCGGCAACAGTGGCGCGAGCAACAGCGCGTCCTCTGGCCGTGGCGATATTATGGATCAACGCCGTGCCAACGCGCAGCGTAACGATTACCAGCGCGAAGGGAGTGAATAACGATGCGTAAGTCAGTCATTGCGGTAATCATCATCGCGTTGGTGGTGCTTTACACCTCGATTTTTGTGGTGAAAGAGGGTGAGCGCGGCATCATCCTGCAGTTCAGTAAAGTGGTGCGTGACAACGATAACAAGCCGAAAGTGTATGAGCCTGGCCTGCACTTTAAGCTGCCGTTTATCGAGTCGGTGAAGACGCTGGACGCCCGTATCCAGACCATGGATAACCAGGCGGACCGTTTCGTCACCAAAGAGAAGAAAGACCTGATCGTCGATTCTTACATTAAATGGCGCATCAGCGATTTCAGCCGTTACTACCTGGCGACAGGCGGCGGCGATCTCTCTCAGGCGGAAGTGCTGCTGAAACGTAAGTTCTCTGACCGTCTGCGTTCTGAAATTGGTCGTCTCGACGTGAAAGACATCGTGACCGATTCTCGTGGTCGTCTGACGTCTGAAGTGCGCGAAGCGCTGAACTCCGGTTCTGCGGGCACTGAAGATGAAGTCGAAACCCCGGCGGCGGATGACGCTATCGCCTCTGCGGCGAAACGCGTGACCGAAGAGACCAACGGTAAAGTGCCGGTGATCAACCCGAACAGCATGGCCGCACTCGGTATTGAAGTGGTTGACGTGCGTATCAAGCAGATCAACCTGCCGGCGGAAGTCTCGGAAGCTATCTTCAACCGTATGCGCGCCGAGCGTGAAGCGGTCGCCCGTCGTCACCGTTCGCAGGGTCAGGAAGAGGCTGAGAAATTGCGCGCGGCGGCGGATTACGAAGTGACCCGTACGCTTGCGGAAGCGGAGCGTCAGGCGCGTATCCTGCGTGGTGAAGGCGATGCCGAAGCCGCGAAACTGTTCGCCGACGCGTTCAGCCAGGATCCGGATTTCTACGCCTTTATCCGCAGCCTGCGTGCCTACGAGAGCAGCTTTAACTCCAATCAGGATGTGATGGTGTTAAGCCCGGACAGCGATTTCTTCCGTTATATGAAAACGCCGGCCAATAGCACACGTTAAGCCCTTACCCTAAACAAGAGCCGGTCATTGCCGGCTCTTTTTTTATGCAGGTTTTACGCACAATGAATACAACGGTTTTACTGGCGCTGGGTCTGGTACTGGTCGTCGAGGGGCTCGGCCCGCTGCTTTTTCCACGTCTGTGGCGGCGGATGATCCTCTCTGTAGCGCAAATGCCGGACACCTTACTGCGCCGTTTCGGTGGCGGTCTTGTGGTTGCCGGGATTGTTATCTACTACATGTTGAGGAAAACGATTAACTGAATAAAAATCGGGCAAAATCGACGAAATTTGTATACAAAAAGGGCTGAACATCAGCAAAGCTGGTGTTAGAATCCTTTTTTAAGCAAACGGTGATTTTGAAAAATGGGTAACAACGTCGTCGTACTGGGCACCCAATGGGGTGACGAAGGTAAAGGGAAGATCGTCGATCTTCTGACTGAACGGGCTAAATATGTTGTACGCTACCAGGGCGGTCACAACGCAGGCCATACTCTCGTAATCAACGGTGAAAAAACCGTCCTCCATCTTATTCCATCAGGCATTCTTCGCGATAACGTCACCAGCATCATTGGTAACGGCGTTGTGCTGTCGCCTGCCGCGCTAATGAAAGAGATGAAGGAACTGGAAGACCGTGGTATCCCGGTTCGCGAACGTCTGCTGTTATCCGAAGCCTGCCCGCTGATCCTCGACTACCACGTCGCGCTCGACGTCGCACGTGAGAAAGCGCGCGGTGCCAAAGCCATCGGCACCACCGGTCGCGGCATCGGCCCGGCCTATGAAGATAAAGTCGCACGTCGCGGTCTGCGCGTGGGCGATCTCTTTGATAAAGCCACTTTCGCTGAAAAACTGAAAGAAGTGCTGGAATACCACAACTTCCAGCTGGTGAACTTCTACAAAGTTGAAGCGGTTGACTATCAGAAAGTGCTGGACGACGTCATGGCGATTGCCGACGTGCTGACCAGCATGGTGGTGGATGTTTCCGATCTGCTGGATCAGGCGCGTAAACGTGGCGACTTCATCATGTTTGAAGGCGCGCAGGGTACGCTGCTGGATATCGACCACGGCACCTATCCGTATGTCACCTCCTCCAACACCACCGCAGGCGGCGTCGCGACCGGTTCCGGCATTGGCCCGCGTTATGTGGATTACGTGCTCGGCATCATCAAAGCCTACTCCACCCGCGTGGGCGCAGGCCCGTTCCCGACCGAGCTGTTCGACGATGTCGGCGAATTCCTGTGCAAAAAAGGCAATGAATTCGGTGCCACTACCGGTCGTCGCCGTCGTACCGGCTGGCTGGATGCGGTAGCGGTGCGCCGCGCCGTGCAGATCAACTCCCTGTCCGGCTTCTGCCTGACCAAACTGGACGTCCTGGACGGTCTGGAAGAGGTGAAAATCTGCGTCGCTTACCGTATGCCGGATGGCCGCGAAGTCACTACCACCCCGATGGCGGCGGATGACTGGGAAGGTATCGAGCCGATTTACGAAACCATGCCGGGCTGGTCTGAATCCACCTTCGGCGTGAAAGAGCGCAGCGGCCTGCCGCAGGCGGCGCTGAACTATATCAAACGTATTGAAGAAGTCACCGGCGTGCCGATCGACATCATCTCTACCGGTCCGGATCGTACCGAAACCATGATCCTGCGCGATCCGTTCGACGCATAATATGACCAGGGGCGCGGCAAACGCGCCCTTCGTTTTCCCGGTTTTTACCCGCCTTTTTCAAATAAATTAGCCGCCTGACATGTGGCTGGTTTATCATCAATATATCGCCCACTGGGCGAACCGCGTTTTTCCCCTCCCATATTCTGAGGTTGATGTGCAGTTAACGAGTTTTACCGATTTCGGGCTACGGGCTTTGATCTATATGGCGTCCTTGCCGGAAGGCCGCATGACCAGCATTTCTGAAGTCACTGAGGTGTACGGCGTCTCCCGCAATCATATGGTCAAAATAATCAACCAACTTAGTCGTGCGGGCTATGTGACCGCCGTGAGGGGTAAAAACGGCGGGATCCGCCTTGGCAAACCAGCCGCAACCATCCGTATTGGTGATGTCGTGCGTGAGCTGGAGCCCCTGTCTATAGTGAACTGCAGTAGCGCGTTCTGTCACATCACCCCCGCGTGTCGCCTGAAACAGGTGCTGGGCGACGCGGTGGCGCGCTTTCTTCAGGAACTGGATAACTACACGCTGGCCGATTTAGTGCAGGAAAACCAGCCGCTTTACAAATTACTGCTGGTGGAATGACGCATTCGCGCCACTGATGACAACGGAGGAACCGCTATGTCACACGATCCTTTTCAGGAACGAGAAGCTGAAAAGTACGCCAACCCCATCCCGAGCCGGGAATTCATCCTTGAACATTTAACCAAACGTGAAAAACCGGCTAATCGCGATGAACTGGCGTCTGAACTCGGCATTGAAGGCGAGGAACAGCTGGAAGCGCTGCGTCGCCGCCTGCGCGCCATGGAGCGCGACGGCCAGTTAGTCTTTACCCGCCGCCAGTGCTATGCGCTGCCGGAACGTCTTGATCTGCAAAAAGGCACCGTCATCGGCCATCGCGACGGTTACGGCTTTTTACGCGTAGAAGGACGCAAAGACGATCTCTATCTCTCGTCTGAGCAGATGAAAACCTGCATTCACGGCGATATCGTGCTGGCGCAGCCGCTCGGTTCAGACCGCAAAGGCCGCCGCGAAGCGCGTATCGTGCGCGTGCTGGTGCCGAAGCAGAGCAATATCGTCGGGCGCTATTTCACCGACGCGGGCGTCGGCTTCGTGGTGCCGGACGACAGCCGCCTGAGCTTTGATATCCTCATTCCGCCGGAAGAGGTGATGGGCGCACGCATGGGCTATGTCGTGGTCGTCGAGCTGACACAGCGTCCGACGCGGCGCACCAAAGCGATCGGTAAAATTGTTGAAGTGCTCGGCGACAACATGGGCACCGGCATGGCCGTCGATATGGCGCTGCGCACCCATGAAATCCCTTACGTCTGGCCGAAAGCCGTCGAAGAACAGATTGCGCACCTGAAAGAAGAAGTGCCGGAAGAGGCCAAAGTGGGGCGCGTCGATTTGCGCAACCTGCCGCTCGTCACCATCGACGGCGAAGACGCCCGCGACTTTGACGACGCCGTATTCTGTGAGAAAAAACGCGGCGGCGGCTGGCGCCTGTGGGTCGCTATCGCCGACGTCAGCTATTATGTGCGTCCGCCAACGCCGCTTGATAACGAAGCGCGCAACCGCGGCACGTCGGTTTACTTCCCGTCGCAGGTTGTCCCGATGCTGCCGGAAGTGCTCTCCAACGGCCTGTGTTCGCTGAACCCGCAGGTGGATCGCCTCTGTATGGTCTGTGAGATGACGATCTCCGCCAAAGGCCGTCTCACTGGCTATAAATTCTATGAAGCGGTGATGAGCTCGCACGCCCGTCTGACCTACACCAAGGTGTGGCATATTCTGCAGGGCGATGAAGATCTGCGCAGCCAGTATCAACCGCTGGTGAAGCATCTTGAAGAGCTGCACACGCTGTATAAAGCGCTGGAAGAGGCGCGCACCGAGCGCGGCGGTATCTCGTTTGAGAGCGAAGAGGCGAAGTTCATCTTCAACGCCGAGCGCCGTATCGATCGCATCGAGCAGACCCAGCGTAACGACGCGCACAAGCTTATCGAAGAGTGCATGATCCTCGCCAACATTTCGGCGGCGCGCTTTGTCGAGAAGCACAAAGAGCCGGCGCTGTTCCGTATTCACGATCGCCCGACGAATGAAGCGATCACCTCGTTCCGCTCTGTACTGGCGGAGCTGGGGCTGGAGCTGCCGGGCGGCAACAAGCCGGAACCGCGCGACTACGCCGAGCTGCTTGATTCCATCGCCGATCGTCCCGATCACGAGATGCTGCAAACCATGCTGCTGCGCTCGATGAAGCAGGCGATTTACGATCCGGAAAACCGCGGCCACTTTGGCCTCGCGCTGCAATCCTACGCGCATTTTACCTCGCCGATTCGCCGCTACCCGGATCTCACGCTGCACCGCGCGATCAAATACCTGATCGCCAAAGAGCAGGGCCACGAAGGCAACACCACCGAAAGCGGCGGCTGGCACTACACCATGGAAGAGATGCTGCAGCTGGGCCAGCACTGCTCCATGACCGAACGCCGCGCCGATGAAGCTACCCGTGAAGTGGCGGACTGGCTGAAGTGCGACTTCATGCAGGATCAGGTCGGCCAGACCTTCTCCGGCGTGATTTCAAGCGTCACCGGCTTTGGTTTCTTTGTGCGCCTCACCGATCTCTTTATCGACGGCCTGGTGCATGTCTCGTCGCTGGATAACGACTACTACCGCTTCGATCAGGTCGGTCAGCGGCTGATTGGCGAATCCGGCGGCCAGACGTACCGTCTGGGCGACCGCGTCGAAGTCAAAGTCGAAGCGGTTAACATGGACGAGCGCAAAATCGACTTCTCGCTCATCTCCAGCGAACGCGGGCCGCGTAACGTGGGTAAAACCGCGCGCGAGCGCGAGAAACGAGGCGGCGGCGCTAAAAACCGCAGCCGTCGTCAGGTCGGCAAACGCCAGAATTTCGAACCCAACGAGGCGTTTCGCAGCGAGAAAGGCCGTGGAAAGGTGAAGAAAGACGGCGCGGCGCGGGCAGAAAAGAGCGACAAACCGGCGAAAAGCAGTAAAAAACCGTCGGCCAAAACGCAGAAAATCGCGGCCGCCACCAAAGCGAAGCGCGCGGCGAAGAAAAAGCGCGACAACTAATCGCGGGGCCTGCGAGTCAGGCCCGATTTATTACGTATTGCCTAACACCGGGCGGCTTGCCGCCCATAACGAGTACCATTCATGAGTGAAATGATTTACGGCATCCACGCGGTGCAGGCCCTGCTGGAGCGCGCTCCCGAGCGCTTTCAGGAAGTGTTTATTCTGAAAGGGCGTGAAGATAAACGTCTGCTGCCGCTGATCCACGCGCTGGAAGCGCAGGGCGTGCCGGTGCAGGTGGCAAACCGCCAGTGGCTGGATGAAAAAGCGGATGGCGCGGTGCATCAGGGGATTGTCGCACGCGTCAAGCCGGGGCGTCAGTATGGCGAAAACGATCTGCCGGATCTGCTGGCGGCGCACGCGCAGCCGTTCCTGCTGATCCTGGACGGCGTAACCGATCCGCATAACCTCGGCGCCTGCCTGCGCAGCGCCGACGCGGCGGGCGTACATGCCGTGATCGTGCCGAAAGATCGCTCCGCGCAGCTTAACGCGACCGCCAAAAAAGTCGCCTGCGGCGCGGCGGAAAGCGTGCCGCTGATCCGTGTGACCAACCTCGCGCGCACCATGCGTCTGTTGCAGGAAGAGAATGTCTGGATCGTCGGCACGGCAGGCGAGGCAGATCACACCCTCTTCCAGAGCAAAATGACCGGCCCGCTGGCGCTGGTGATGGGCGCGGAAGGAGAAGGGATGCGTCGTCTCACGCGCGAGCATTGCGATGAGCTTATCAGCATCCCGATGGCGGGCAGCGTCTCCTCGCTGAACGTCTCGGTGGCGACCGGTATCTGCCTTTTCGAAGCCGTGCGTCAGCGCAGCTAATCGTAAAACCCTCTGCGGAGGGTTTTTTATTGCGCCCGTTTCCTGTGTAAAGTTTTATTAAAGCGCCGGTCACGTTAACCGGCGCTGCTACTATAAGCGCCACAGGCTATGACCTGTTTAATCAATACCTCTAACTGGACTCAGGAGATACCACCGTGCAGACATTCCACGGACTGATGGCGTTTTGCGCTTACTTTTTTATCGGGCTGGCGATGATTAACTGTTTCATGTTCATCTACACCCGCATTACCGCTCATGACGAGTGGAAATTAATTAAAGAGAATAACAGCGCGGCGGCGATTACTTTCGGCGGTGCGATTTTAGGTTACGTGGTGCCGCTCGCCAGCGCGGCGATCAACTCCGTCAGCATTACGGACTATCTGATTTGGGGGGCGATCGCGCTCGTCGTCCAGCTTATAATCTACGGCGGCGTGCGTTTATATATGCCGAAACTGAGCGAGAAGATTATTGACCGCAACGTCGCGGCCGCTATTTTCATGGGCGTGGCGTCGCTGGCGGGCGGTATTCTGAACGCGGCCTGTATGACCTGGTAAAATGCAATAACAAGGAAGGCTATGTCGGCAGCAAGGAAAAGACGTGGAAAGAAAAAAGGCGGTCATCCGGTCGCGAATACGTCGGATCTGAAATTTCTTCCACGCCCGGAGCCGGAACGAAAAGGGCCGAAAATACTCACGCTCGCCATCATGGGCGGCGCGGCGTTTTTCGGCCTCAAAGCCTGTCAGGATACCGGCGATAACGACAATGACGGCGACGGGGTCTATTACTCGACGCCCGACGAGTGCCGTGAGGACGGGAACCCGGCAGATCTCTGCACCAACGCCTGGAATACCGCTAAAGCCGAATTTGAAAAAGATATCCCGCCGAAGCTCACCTGGGACGCCTGTAGCACCGCATATGGCAATAACTGCTATTACGACGGCGTGACGAAAACCTGGGTGCCGATGATGGCGGGCTTCCTGCTGGCGAGCAACAGAGACAAAAAGCGCGAGCTGGATGACTCCTCGTCATCGTATTACACGTCCGGCTCCGACTATCACTATTACTACACGCGCCCCGTCTGGCAAAACGCGTCCGGTGATTATGTCTGGCGCGGCGGCAACCGCTCAGGTGCCAGCACCAGCAGCCACAGCCTCGTTACCCGCAGCGCCACGACGATTTCCCGCGGCGGCTTTGGCCGTTCATCCAGCTCCCGCAGTAGCTGGGGAGGCTAAATGCTGCGCCATCACACGCCGGTGCGCCCGGATCTCGCGCGTATCGCGCACGAACACGGCTTTCACTTTCATATCATCGACGATGAAATTTACTGGGATGAAAGCCGCGCCTACCGCTTTACGCTGCGCCAGATTGAAGAACAGATAGAAGCGCCCACTGCGGAGCTGCACGAAATGTGCCTGGACGTGGTGGATAGCGCCGTACGCGATGCGCGCCTGCTTGAGCGGCTCGCCATTCCTGAACTTTACTGGGACGCCATCGCCCAAAGCTGGAAAGACCAGGATCCGTCGCTTTACGGGCGCATGGATTTTGTCTGGACCGGGCAGGGGCCGGTGAAGCTGCTGGAGTACAACGCCGATACGCCCACCTCGCTGTACGAATCCGCGTATTTCCAGTGGCAGTGGCTGGAGGATGCGCGCCGCCAGGGCGTTATCCCGCGCGATGCCGATCAGTTCAACAGCCTTCAGGAGAAGCTCATCGCGCGTCTGGCGGAGATAGCGACGCCTGAACCGCTCTACTTCAGCTGCTGCCAGGAGTCTGAAGAGGATCGCGGCACGGTGCTGTACCTGGAAGACTGCGCGCGCCAGGCGGGCCTTGAGACGCGTTTTATCTATATCGAAGAGATTGGCCTGGGCCTTGGCGGCGTGCTGACGGATTTGGACGATAATGTTATCCGGCAGGCGTTTAAGCTCTATCCCCTGGAGTGGATGATGCGCGACGACAACGGCCCGCTGCTCTGTAAGCGCGCCGAGCGCTGGTATGAGCCGCTGTGGAAAAGCATTCTCAGCAATAAAGGGCTACTGCCGCTGCTCTGGGCGCAGTTTCCGGGCCATCCGAATCTGTTACCGGCGTGGTTCAACAACGATTTCGCGCGCGAGCGGCATGATGTCGCGCAGGCGCTTGCGGGCTACGCAGGATACGTTCGCAAACCGCTGTTCTCACGCGAAGGCGGCAACGTGACGCTATTTGATAACGCCGACCAGGTGCTGGCCCACGAAGAGGGCGATTATGGCAACGAGCCGGTTATCTGGCAGGCGTTTCAGGCGCTGCCGCGCTTTGGCGACAGCTATACGCTGCTCGGCAGCTGGATTGTCGGCGATGAGCCCGCGGGTATTGGCATCCGCGAAGATGTCTCGCTTATTACTAAAGATACCTCTCGTTTCATTCCTCACTATATCGCCGGCTGACGGGTTTTCACTTTTGTGAAGCACGCAGGCGGTTTCTTTTTCCTCTCCTTCCATACTTAACGCGGTTGTCACAGGTAAGGAGAGGGATTTATGCACTGGCAAACCCATACGGTGTTTAACCAGCCCGTTGCGCTCAATAACAGCAATCTGTTTTTATCCGATACCGCGCTGCGCGAGGCGGTGCTGCGCGAAGGCGCAGGCTGGGACGCTGAATTGCTCGCAAGCATTGGCCAGCAGCTCGGCACCGCGGAATCGCTGGAATTAGGGCGACTGGCGAACGCCAATCCGCCAGAGCTGTTGCGCTATGACGCGCGCGGCGAGCGTCTTGACGACGTGCGCTTTCATCCGGCCTGGCACCTGCTGATGCAGGGGCTGTTCGCTAACCGGGTTCATAATCTGCCGTGGCTTGAGACGGCGCGCGAAGGCGCGCTGGTCGCCCGCGCGGCGCGCTTCGTCCTGCATGCTCAGGTGGAAGCGGGCACGCTGTGTCCGATTACTATGACGTTCGCCGCGACACCGCTGTTACAGGCTCATCTGCCGCCGCTGTTCGCCGACTGGCAAACCCCGCTGGCAAGCGATCGCTACGATTCCCACCTGCTGCCCGGCGCGCAGAAACGCGGGCTGCTCATCGGCATGGGCATGACGGAAAAGCAGGGCGGTTCGGATGTGCTCAGTAATACCACCCGCGCGGAACCCGTAGCAGGGCGCGGCCCCGGCGAGGCGTACCGGCTGGTGGGCCATAAGTGGTTTTTTTCAGTGCCGCAAAGCGACGCGCATCTGGTGCTGGCGCAGACGAAAGGCGGTCTTTCGTGTTTCTTCGTGCCGCGCTTTTTGCCGGACGGCCAGCGCAACGCGGTGCGCCTTGAACGCCTGAAAGATAAACTCGGCAACCGCTCGAACGCCAGCAGCGAGGCGGAGTTTCTCGACGCGCTCGGCTGGCTGCTTGGCGAAGAGGGCGAAGGCGTGCGCCAGATCCTGCGTATGGGCGGCATGACGCGCTTTGACTGCGCGCTCGGCAGCCACGGGCTGATGCGCCGCGCGATGGCGGTGGCGCTTTACCATACCCATCAGCGTCAGGCGTTCGGCAAAAATCTTATCGATCAGCCGCTGATGCGTCAGGTGCTCGGGCGCATGGCGCTGGAGCTGGAAGGGCAGACCGCGCTGCTGTTTCGTCTGGCGCGCGCCTGGGAGCAGCGCGAATCGCCGCATGAAGTGGCGTTTGCCCGCCTCTTTACGCCTGCCGCGAAATATGGCGTCTGCAAGCGCGGCATTCCGTTTGTGGCGGAGGCGATGGAAGCGCTCGGCGGCATCGGGTATTGCGAAGAGAGCGAACTGCCGCGGCTTTACCGCGAAATGCCGGTCAACAGTATCTGGGAAGGCTCCGGCAACATCATGTGCCTTGATGTATTGCGCGTGCTGACGCGCCAGCCGGGCGTTCTGGAGATGCTGAGCGATGAGTTTGACGCGGTAAAAGGACAGGACCGGCATTTCGACCGCGCCTGGCGACAGCTGGCGGGGCAGTTGCGCAGGCCCGATGAAGCGGCCGGACGCGCTATGACCACCCAGCTCTTTTTACTGGCGACCGGCGCCCAGGTGCTGCGTTCGCTGACGCCGCCGCTGGCGCAGGCCTGGTGCCGGATGATGCTGGATACCCGTGGCGACAGCCCGCTACCAGAGCCGGTGCTGGCGCAGGCGCTACTGCGCGCCACGGGTGGGGCGGGCTGATTACGCCTTCAGGCGGAACAGACTCACCAGTTCGTTCAGGTGGTTGCCTTTCTCACGCAACACCTGCGCGGTCTGCTCGCTGCGCGTCACGCGCTCGGCGTTGATGTGGGTGGCTTCGCCAATCTGGTGCATGGCGATATTCACCTGGCCAATACCGGCAGACTGCTCGTGCGAGGCGTGGTTGATTTCCGTCACCAGCTGATTGATCTGACCGATGCGGCTGATGATCGCTTCCATCGCCTTACGTGTCTGCTCAGAAAGCGCGTGGCCTTCGCTGACTTTCGCCAGCGTGTCGCTGATGAGCTGCTCTATCTCTTTCACCGCATTGGCGCTGCGCGCCGCCAGCGCGCGGACTTCCTGCGCCACGACCGCGAAGCCTTTACCATGCTCTCCCGCGCGGGCCGCCTCCACGGCGGCGTTCAGCGCCAGAATGTTGGTCTGGAAGGCGATAGATTCAATCACATGTGTGATATCCGCGATGCGCTGTGAAGCGCTGCGAATGTCGTTCATGGTGGTCACTGCGTTGCTGACCGTTTCGCCGCCGTGCTGCACGGCGTCAGACGCCTCTTTCACCAGGCTCTGGGTCTGCTCCATGTTGGCGGCATTTTGCGACACCGTGGCCGCCAGCTGTTCCATACTTGCGGAGGTTTCCTCCACGCTGCTCGCCTGCTTGTTGATCTGCTCGCTGATTTCACCGCTGTCGGAGGCCAGCGCGCGGGTGCCGTGGCTGATATCGCCCGCGGCGTCGCGCACCTGGGTCACTATCTGCTGTAAGCCGTTGCCGATGCCGTTGATGGCGTCGATAAGCTGGCCGACCTCATCCTGGCGACGCGTGTCGATGGTTTCACGCAGATCCCCTGCGGCGTACTGGCGCGCAAGCGTAATGACATTACGCAGCGGCGCGGTAAGCCAGCGGCGAACGGTCCAGACAAACACGGCGGCAAACAACAGCGAGACGATAACGCCTGCGGCAAGGAACTGATTGCGCATGCTCGTTACACCGCTCAGCAGCGTCGCTTTATCCACTTCGCCGACAATCGCCCAGTTCCAGCCCGGCAGTTGCGTGAAGCTCAGCAGGGCAGTGCGACCATCTTCTTTTTCCATCTCCAGCGTGCCCTGCGGCTCGCTCAGCACCGGTTTTAAGACAGCGTCCGGCCATGACGGGCGTTTGCCTTCATCGCTCGAATGGAAAAGGAACTGGCCGTAAGTTTTGCCCGGCGCGCGGTTAATGACATAAAAATGCCCGCTGTCGCCCAGACGGCGATTAAGGATTTTATTGCGCATCACCTGCCAGGAGTTGGTGATATCCACCCCGACGAACAGAATCGCGATCACCTTGCCGCTGGCGTCTTTCACCGGTTCGTATTGCGTGATGTAGCGTTTGCCGAACAGCAGCGCCAGGCCGCGGTAAGTTTCGCCTTTCATGACCGGCGCGAACGCCGGACTTGCGGTATCGAGCTGCGTGCCGATAGCGCGGCTGCCATCTTCTTTACGCAGCGAGGTCGCCACGCGCACGAAGTTATCGCCGCTGCGGACAAACAGCGTGGCGATAGCGCCGGTGCGGGTCAGGAAATCATCGGGCAATGCGTTATTTTCATGCAGGGACGTTTCGCCGCCTTTTAGCATTGGCACGCTGATGCCATTGATGCTTTGCATTTGGCTTTCATCACGGCTGATGGGTTGCGGAATAAAGCTGTTGAAGAGTTTGGTAAAGCTTGCCACTTCTTCACTGAGGCTGCTGTCGAACATCTGCGCCATATCCACCACGCTTGTGGTCTGGTTATGGAGATCTTCAAGCGCCAGCGCTTCCAGCTGCTCGCTGGCTTTGTGACTTAATGCAAACGTGAACAATAAAAAAAGGGCCGCGACCGCGACGCCTGTGAGGAAAGAGAGCTTCGCGCCCAGTCCCCAGCGTTGAAATGAGAGTGTCATAAAAGAGCCCAAAAGTGCCAATATTTGGCACCTTCAACGGCAGTTGAGCCCTAATATTTAGTGGGTAAATGTAACCATTTGTTTCAATCTATTTTGATTTGGATCATGGCAAGGCTAAATAAAAGCCAGAATTTAGCTAAAGAACGTTCAACTATAGATAATTGCCTGTACGTGCCAGTTATCAGGCCGCTGATTTTCATGCATCTGAATAATTCGATAATACGCCGCGCCCTGTTCATCCGCTTTATAGGCGATGACTTTTTCAATCTCCTGCGGCGTGCCGGAAATATCGTTTACCGAAATGACGCCAATTTCATTTAAGCCGGTCACTCTGTCGGCATTCACCTCTTCGGCAGACTGCGCAGAAGTGGAAATCAGACCCGCCGATAACAACAGCGACGTTAAAGCCAGCGATCGTTTCATTGTCAGCTCCCTTACACCTTTTCGATAGATGCAGCGCGCCGGTTTCGGGCGCAGTCCGAAAGTTATTGTGCAGCAGGTACGATCAATGCACGCAAAGGCAGTGTAAATTTCGCTAAATAAAACGACGGCTTACGCTTACTTTCGGTACAGAATCGCCCGGGCGTGCCAGCGGCCAGGCAGCAAAGAGTCATCATTGGAGATGACCTGATAGTAATCTGCGCCTGCGGCGCCTGCCTGTGCGGCGATATCGCGCAGCGCGTCATCCGGTGACCCATACTGTAGCGTCGTGACGGTGCCCATTTTGACCAGACCCTGCGTCTGGTAGCGCTGGATCTCCTGCGGATGATCCGCCACCGGCGGCGCAGGTTGCGGCGTGCCCTGCAGGGCGCTACAGGCGGTCAGTGCCGCCACCATTAATAAAAGGATGAGCCGTCGCATATGCATTCTCGTTACCTCAGGGATTAATTGTAGTAAGTGTAAGGGAATAGGCGTTCGCTATATCCCGGTTCTGCCGACGAAGGCGCGCTTTTGACCCTGAAAAATCGTAAAAGCGTAATCTGGCTCGCAACACGATAAAAATCCATGCGTTGCGCGGGTTTTTGGCATCATGCCGTTTGTGCCTAAAGACGTTTTGCAGGAGATAAGTATGATCGAAATTTCGACACGGCGTTTTGCAGGGATTGAGGCGCTGCACGCGGTGCCTGCGGGGAGCTGCGATAGCGCATTGCCAACGGTGCTGTTTTATCACGGCTTTACCTCATCCAAAACGGTCTACAGCTATTTCGCCGTCGCGCTGGCGCAGGCCGGGTTTCGGGTGATCATGCCGGACGCGCCTGACCACGGCGCGCGCTTTTGTGGCGATGCGGCAAGGCGGATGACGCAGTTCTGGCAAATTCTTCACGAGACGCTCACGGAATACCCGGCGCTGCGTGACGCGATTCTCAGCGAAGGGCTGGTGGCGGACGGCAGGCTCGCCGTTGGCGGCGCGTCGATGGGCGGCATGACCGCGCTTGGCATCATGTCCCATCATCCGGAAGTGAAATGCGTCGCGAGCCTGATGGGCTCCGGCTGGTTTAGCTCGCTCTCACAGACGCTTTTTCCGCCGCAGGCCGCCGAGGCTGACGCGGTGAGAGCCGCGCTGGCTCCGTGGGACGCAAGCGTGCGCCTGCCATCTCTTTCGGATCGCCCGCTGTTTTTATGGCATGGCGAAGAGGATGACGTCGTGCCGGCGGCGCAAAGCCGGGGTTTAGCCGACGCGCTGCGCGACCGGGCGCTTGATAACAATCTGACCTGCCAGTGGCAGCCGTGCGTGAAGCACCGCATTACGCCCGAGGCGCTGGACGCGACGGTCGCGTTTTTCCGCCGCTCTCTTTGAAAGCCGCACAAACCGGGATTGCGGCTTTTTTTACCAGCGGCCTTGTGTTTGTCATGGTCCGCCATTAGAATGACGCGTCAATTTTTCAGCCGCCCTTTAATCACGTTCCTTGCCTCCCCGGGCCGCGGCTGACCCAGACAGGAGGCTGAATAATCCGTAAGGAGCAATTCGATGCGTCATTACGAAATCGTTTTTATGGTCCATCCTGACCAGAGCGAACAGGTTCCGGGCATGATCGAGCGCTACTCTGCTGCCATCACTGGTGCAGAAGGCAAGATCCACCGTCTGGAAGACTGGGGCCGCCGTCAGCTGGCTTACCCGATCAACAAACTGCACAAAGCACACTACGTTCTGATGAACGTTGAAGCGCCGCAGGAAGTTATCGATGAGCTGGAAACTACCTTCCGCTTCAACGATGCCGTTATCCGCAGCATGGTTATGCGCACCAAACACGCCGTAACTGAAGCCTCTCCGATGGTTAAAGCGAAAGACGAGCGCCGTGAGCGTCGCGATGATTTCGCTAACGAAACCGCTGATGATGCTGAAGCTGGGGATTCTGAAGAGTAATTCTGATGGCCAACCGTCTGGTGTTGTCCGGCACCGTGTGCAGGGCACCCCTTCGTAAGGTCAGCCCATCAGGAATTCCTCATTGCCAGTTCGTGCTTGAGCATCGTTCTGTGCAGGAGGAGGCCGGTTTCCACCGGCAGGCGTGGTGCCAGATGCCTGTAATAATCAGCGGGCACGAGAACCAGGCCGTTACTCACAGTATAACGGTCGGCACGCAAATCACCGTTCAGGGGTTCATCAGTTGCCACAAGGCAAAGAACGGACTGAGCAAAATGGTGTTGCATGCCGAGCAGATTGAATTGATAGATTCTGGAGACTAGCCAAATGGCACGTTATTTCCGTCGTCGCAAGTTCTGCCGTTTCACCGCGGAAGGCGTTCAAGAGATCGACTATAAAGATATCGCTACGCTGAAAAACTACATCACCGAAAGCGGTAAGATTGTCCCGAGCCGTATCACCGGTACCCGTGCAAAATACCAGCGTCAGCTGGCTCGCGCTATCAAACGCGCTCGCTACCTGTCCCTGCTGCCGTACACTGATCGTCATCAGTAATCGGTCACGGTCCATTAATACGACTTTGAGAGGATAAGGTAATGCAAGTTATTCTGCTTGATAAAGTAGCAAACCTGGGCAGCCTGGGCGACCAGGTAAACGTTAAAGCGGGCTACGCTCGTAACTTCCTGGTTCCGCAGGGCAAAGCTGTGCCGGCTACCAAGAAAAACGTTGAGTTCTTCGAAGCACGTCGCGCTGAACTGGAAGCCAAACTGGCTGACGTTCTGGCCGCTGCTGAAGCTCGCGCAGAGAAAATCAATGCGCTGGGCTCTGTTACCATCGCGTCCAAAGCGGGCGACGAAGGTAAACTGTTCGGTTCCATCGGTACTCGCGACATCGCTGACGCTGTAACTGCAGCTGGCGTTGACGTGGCTAAGAGCGAAGTTCGTCTGCCGAACGGCGTTCTGCGTACCACTGGCGAACACGAAGTGGACTTCCAGGTTCACAGCGAAGTATTCGCTAAACTGACTGTAAACGTGGTTGCTGAGTAAGTTTTTACTCAACTACACGTAAAGACGCCGGCCTTGTGCCGGCGTTTTGCTTTTCTGACGCGCTGAAAAGTCTCAGCGCACACGCAGGAAACTGCCGTCCGGCTGGCGGGTAAACAGCACCTGCTGGTTATCACCGGTATCAATGGTCAGCGCCGTCACCACGCCGCTGGCGTTCTGACGAACCTGCACCATCTGCCCCTGCTGAAGATTACTGAGCGGCTTGCCGTCGCCTTCCACTTTCGCCATCGCGTACACATCTTCCGGCGGCAGGCCGTGATCGCGGAACAGTTGCGCCAGCGTTTTGCCCGATTCCACGCGATAAGTACGCCACTGCTGCTCGATGTCATTATTCTGGAACGGCTGCACCGGCGCGCTGGGCGCAGGCTGCTGGACATTCGCCTCTGGCGTTTCCACAGGTGCTACCGCCTGCGGCTGCATCGGCGCTTCCGGCGTAGGCGTTAAATCGAGCTGCGCGTCGCGACGCTGCGGCGTTTCCGGCTCGTTGGAAGAAGGCCATAAAAAGCACAGCGCGATAACGACCGCGCAAAGAATAATGCCGCGTCGGTGCGCAGGCGGCAGCGGGTCCATCAGCCGGATATGATCCGGGGCGTGCCATACCTGCGCCAGCAGCGGTTTAATTCGTCCAGGCATGTCTTCTCCTCATTCACTCAAACGCATCGCCGCGCCAGTGTACCATTATAGCGTTCTAACTGTTTGATGCCGGTAGTAAAGCGCGCATTCGTGAGCGCGCTGACATCCCTGACCTTATCACCTTGCCGGAGGATTATTTTACCCAACGTGGCGCTGCTGTTATGCTGCCCGCTAATTTTCCCATTGAGAAAGGATAACCCCATGACAACCCCTTCTTTTGACACCATCGAAGCCCAGGCAAGCTACGGCATTGGCTTACAGGTCGGACAGCAACTGCGCGAGTCGGGCTTACAGGGTCTGCTGCCGGAAGCTCTGGTGGCGGGGCTGCGTGACGCGCTGGAAGGCAACCAGCCAGCCGTTCCTGTTGACGTGGTGCATCGCGCGCTGCGTGAAATCCACGAACGCGCCGACGCCGTGCGTCGCGAGCGCCAGCAGGAGATGGCGGTAGAAGGCCAGAAATATCTGGATGAAAACCGCGAGCGCGAAGGGGTGAACAGCACCGAATCCGGCCTGCAATTCCGCGTGCTGACGCAGGGTGATGGCCCGATCCCGTCCCGTAAGGATCGCGTACGTGTGCACTACACCGGTAAACTTATCGACGGTACCGTGTTTGACAGCTCCGTCGCGCGCGGCGAACCCGCGGAATTCCCGGTCAGCGGCGTGATCGCAGGCTGGATCGAAGCGCTGACGCTGATGCCGGTCGGCTCCAAATGGGAACTGACCATTCCGCACAACCTGGCCTACGGCGAGCGCGGCGCGGGTGCATCCATTCCGCCGTTCAGCACGCTGGTCTTTGAAGTCGAGCTGCTGGAAATCCTGTAAGGCTTTTCCTTTCCCCGCTGCGGCGGGGAATTGTTTTCCCGTAAGCGAAATGACGCGATTTTATTTTGATAATAAGCGGAATGCGGGTATTTTTGTGATGCATTTCGCGAAGTGAAAGTGATTTGCCACCCATTTTAAACATAAAATTAACATTATATTTAAATCTTAGTATTCAACCCTCCGATTCTTACCTAATATCGATGTTGCTTTCGCCAAGGACATCGTCATTTCAACACGTAAATAGAGGCCAGCAGAGCCTCCACAACACAGACAGGTACAGGAAACGAACATGTCAGAACAGATCAAAGTGGCTGATGCTGCTGAGGCACCGGCTGAGCAGTCGCTACGGCGCAATCTAACCAATCGTCATATCCAGCTAATCGCTATCGGCGGCGCTATCGGCACCGGGTTATTTATGGGCTCTGGCAAAACCATTAGCCTCGCCGGCCCGTCGATCATTTTTGTCTATATGATCATCGGCTTTATGCTGTTTTTCGTCATGCGGGCGATGGGCGAGCTGCTGCTCTCTAATCTCGAATATAAATCGTTCAGCGATTTCGCCGCCGATTTACTCGGCCCGTGGGCGGGGTATTTTACCGGCTGGACGTACTGGTTCTGCTGGGTGGTCACCGGCATGGCGGATGTCGTGGCCATCACGGCTTATGCGCAGTTCTGGTTCCCTGGGCTTTCGGACTGGGTCGCGTCGCTGGCGGTGGTCGTGCTGCTGCTCTCCCTTAACCTCGCCACCGTGAAAATGTTCGGCGAGATGGAGTTCTGGTTCGCGATGATTAAAATCGTCGCCATCGTCGGGCTTATCGTGGTCGGGCTGGTGATGGTGCTGATGCACTTTAAATCGCCGACCGGCGTTGAAGCGTCCTTTACGCACCTGTGGAATGAGGGCGGCTGGTTCCCGAAAGGGCTGAGTGGGTTCTTCGCGGGCTTCCAGATTGCGGTCTTCGCGTTTGTGGGGATTGAGCTGGTGGGCACCACCGCCGCCGAAACCAAAGATCCGGAGAAATCACTGCCGCGCGCGATCAACTCGATTCCGGTTCGTATCATTATGTTCTACGTCTTCGCGCTGATTATTATTATGTCCGTGACGCCGTGGAGTTCCGTCGTGCCGACCAAGAGCCCGTTCGTGGAGCTGTTTGTGCTGGTGGGGCTGCCGGCGGCAGCGAGCCTGATTAACTTCGTGGTGCTGACCTCGGCGGCCTCTTCGGCCAACAGCGGCGTCTTCTCCACCAGCCGTATGCTCTACGGCCTGGCGCAGGACGGCGTGGCGCCGAAAGCGTTCGCGAAGCTCTCTAAACGCGCCGTACCGGCGAAAGGGTTGACCTTCTCCTGCATCTGCCTGCTGGGCGGTGTGGTGATGCTCTATATCAACCCGAACGTCATCACCGCGTTTACGATGATCACCACCGTGTCGGCTATCCTGTTTATGTTCGTCTGGACCATCATCCTGTGCTCTTATCTGGTGTACCGGAAGCAGCGTCCGCAACTGCATGAGAAATCGATCTACAAAATGCCGCTCGGTAAACTGATGTGCTGGGTCTGCATGGCGTTCTTCGTGTTTGTTATTGCGCTGCTGACGCTGGAAGACGACACCCGCCAGGCGCTGATGGTGACGCCGCTGTGGTTTGTGGTGCTGGGCGTGTGCTGGTTGTTTATCGGCAAGAAACGTCTGGCGAACTTCCGCCGCTAAGCCATAAAAAAAGGGCCCACGTATCGGGCCCAAAAGGTCAAGTTACTGAGGCGCTCGACAGGGCGCCTTTTATTTTTCGCCTGCGAGGGCACGCGGGAAAAGGGTGTTGTTCTCAAGGCTGATGTGGTTCATCAGATCGTCAATCAGCGCATTGATGCCGTTATACAGCGTGCGCCATGTCGTGCAGGCCTCCGGCGGCGGCGTCACGTTATTCGTGGTGTGCTTAATCACCTCCAGCAGTTCTCCCGCCTCGTCGTGCTCGCTCTCCATCACGCTAACCGGCCCCGCCGCCTGGCTGCCCATGCCCTGTTTAATCATCGGGAACAGTACGCGCTCCTCTTTCATCATGTGGCTCGTCAGCTCTTCATGCAGCAGGCTCAGATACTTCGCGAGCCCCTTCGGCACGCCCGGTTTATCGGCGTGAACGCGTTCCACTTTGGTGGCCTGCAAAATCAGCTCTGGTAACTGCTCACGGTGGCGGTCGTGATAGCGCACGAGGATGTGATCGATGATTTCAGCAAGCGGCGCGGCTTGCCAGTCCTTCTCCAGCGGTGTTTCAGCCAATGCCGCCAGTTCGCTTTCAATCGCGTTCAAATCAAGCGCCTGGCGCGTTGCCGCGCGCAGCAGCGTCTGTTTGCCGCCGCAGCAGAAATCCAGGTTGTATTTACGAAACAGTGCAGAGGCGCGCGGGATGGTTAACGCCAGTTCGCCAAGGGGTTGGTCACGGAAGGCCATAGCAGTACCTCACTCAGGATTTATTAAGATGCATATTAAATGCATCTTTAAGGCGAGGCTATAACCCTTTCGGGGAGGAGGGATTAAAATGTGAGGTGTGTCACAAAAATATTTTGCCAGCTAACTGGCTGATCGCTATCAGGAAATAACTGGAAACCGCGCTCCGCGCCGCTTTGCTGATTAAACAACCTGAATGACCTGCCGATAGATACACCCTGGATTACACCTGCAAAAAGGTCTTTCATGTTTAAACGTATAAAAGTCATAACCCTTTTAATTACCGTATTGATCGTTCTGGGCGCGATGCAGCTTATCGCGGCAGGCGTTTTTATCTCTGCGCTCAATAACGACAAAGACAACTTTAACGTCTCGCAAATCTCCAGCCAGAACGTGGCGGAATTTACCGACGCGTGGATTAGCCTCAACCAGACGCGCGTTACGCTGAACCGCGGCATGCTGCGTCTGCAAGGCAACATGGCGAACCAGATTAACGGCGGCCAGCTCAATCAACTGGTTGATACCGCGAATAAACTGCTGGCAGAGTCGAAGAGCCATTACGATAAATACTATAGCCTGCCGGAAACGCCGGGCATGGACGAACACCTGGTCGATCGTCTGGAAGAACAGTACCGCATCTACTCCTCGACGCTTGCGCAAATGAACAAATTCCTGGCCGAAGGCAATCTGGAAGGCATGTTCAAGCAGAACGCCGAGCAGAAGCAGAACGCCATGCAGGTCGTTTATCGCGAATGGCGCGCCGAGCAGGCGAAGCTTGCCAGCAAAGGCGTGAAAGACAACGAAAGCGACTACCAGCGCATTCTGTGGATCCTGTCGGCGATTATGGTGATGGTGCTGGCTGTGATTATTATCAGCTGGGTGGCGATGCGCCGTGTGCTGCTGCTGCCGCTGCATGACGTCATGGGTCACATTCGTGCGATTGCCGCAGGCGATCTGACGCAGCCTATCGATGCGCAAGGCCATAACGAAATGGCGCTGCTGGCGCGCAACGTCCACGAGATGCAGCAGGCGCTGGCCCGTACGGTCAGCACCGTGCGCGATAGCACCGACACCATCTTCACCGGTGCCAGCGAAATCTCCGCAGGCAGTAACGATCTCTCCTCGCGCACCGAGCAGCAGGCCGCGTCGCTCGAAGAGACCGCCGCCAGCATGGAACAGCTGACCGCGACCGTGAAACAGAACGCCGATAACGCCCGTCAGGCGACGCAACTGGCGCGTACCGCGTCGGAAACCGCGCTGAAAGGCGGTGAAGTGGTGGATGGCGTCGTTCGCACCATGGACGAAATCGCCGCCAGCTCTAACCAGATCGCGCAGATAACCAACGTGATCGACGGCATCGCGTTCCAGACCAACATCCTCGCGCTCAACGCGGCGGTGGAAGCGGCGCGTGCAGGTGAGCAGGGCCGTGGTTTTGCGGTGGTGGCGGGCGAAGTCCGTACGCTGGCAAGCCGCAGCGCCCAGGCGGCGAAAGAGATCAAAGCGCTTATCGAAAACTCCGGCAACCGCGTCGACGCGGGCTCGCAGCTGGTGCGCGAAGCGGGCGAAACCATGAAAGAAGTGGTCGGCGCGGTGACGCGTGTGACCGATATCATGGGGGAAATCGCCTCGGCGTCCGATGAGCAGAGCCGCGGTATTGATCAGGTGGGCCTGGCGGTCTCCGAGATGGATAAAGTGACGCAGCAGAACGCCGCGCTGGTGGAAGAGTCCGCCGCCGCAGCAGCAGCCCTTGAAGATCAGGCCGGCAAGCTCAATGAAGCGGTCGCGGTGTTCAAACTCAACCGCGCCCAGGCGCGCGCGGCGAGCGTTGCGCCGCAGGCGTCAACCTTCAGCGCGCCAGCGCCGGTGGCGAGCCTCAAAGCCGCACCGGCTGGCGGCAGCGACAACTGGGAAACGTTCTAAGCCTGAAGGCCCGTCACCGACGGGCCTTTTTTTATGGCGCCTCCTGCGTCACGCGCTCCGCGACCGGCACGATTTTTACCCGCACCGCCATCACCACGCCTGCGGCCAGCAGCGCGATGCCGGTCAGGGTCAGCAGTGGCGGCAGGCTCTGGCGCAGCAAAAAGGTATAGAGCAGCCCGGCCAGTGTTTCAAAAACGATAAGCGGACCGAGGATCACGGTCGGCAGGCGCTGGCTTGCAATATTCCAGCACAGCGCGCCAATCCACGAACAGCAGAGCGCAATGGCGATCATCAGGCCAATAAACACGCCAGGACGCGGGCCGAAGGGCAGCGCGAAGCCGCTGTTATCCGCAGAGAGCCACACGCACGCGGCGATATACCCTGCCAGCGAAACCGGCAGCGTCACCAGCCCCTGCGCGGTCGCCCACATCATCGGGTGCTTGTCGGGATTTTCCCGCAGCCAGCGCGCATTACGCAGCGCATACCACGCCCAGCAAATCACCGACACGCTCGCCAGCGCAATGCCGCTTGCGTAACGGCCCGGCGTAAAGCCCGGCAAACCGTGGCGCAGCTCGGCGAAATTGACGCAAACCAGCCCGCAGAAAATCGCCCCCAGCGCCGGGCACAACCGCCGCCAGGGCAGCCTGCCGTCGCGACGGCTGTAGAGCAGATTGGCGAAGACCGGGATGACCACCGGCAGCGTGCCGATGATCATCGTGGAGACCGGCGCGCCGGTGCGCTGAATGGCGCTCGCAAGACACACGTAATAGATAAGATTGCCCATCATGGTCAGCGCCAGCGCGGTCAGCCAGTCGCGCGCGGTAAGCTGTTTCAACCGCCTGCGCCCGGCCCACGCCAGCGGCAGCGCAAGCAGGCCCAGCGCCAGATAGCGCCCCATCGACTGCAATACCGACGGGTATTCCGGCACCAGCAAAGGGCCGACGAAAATCAGCCCCCACATCATCCCCGCCAGCAGGGCATACAACACACCCGTTAACATCATCACCACCCACGTCGCTGTTTATTGCCTGAGTGTAGCGGCGGGTGAAAACGGGCGTCTTGTACCAGCTTGCTGCGCATCAGCTCAGATCGTGCAGATCTTTGCCGTTGGGTGGCCCGAGATGAAAATCGGAAAAGACGATCTCAAGCCCGGCGCGCGACGGCGAACAACACATCGCGCCGAGGAAATAGCGCTCCGCTTGCGGAAACGGGCACAGGCGCAGCAGCGGCCAGGTGTCGCCGTCGGTGGAGTATTGCAGGCGCAGGCTCTGGTTCTGGTGCGTCAGGCGCAGCCAGAAGTGCTTCTGCGCGGCGGGGAAAATGCCGGTCGCCCAGTCGGAGCGTTCAAGCGTCAGCACGCTGCCTATCATCGGCTGCGCGTCGTTATACTCAATACCCGCTTTCAGCCAGTGTTGCTCATCCGCCATCAGGAACAGCCCCGCCTGATCATACAGCGTGGTGAAATCGCCCTCGACGCGCAACTGGAACGTAAACTCACCGGCAACCTCCGTACCAAAAACGTGCCCGGAATGGCGCTGAAAGCCATACCAGGTGGTTTGCCAGAAATCGGTTTGCGCATCGGTGGTGACATGCAGCGCGTCACTTTCGCGCCGCCAGCGTGCGGGTTCATTCAGCCAGCGCCAGTTCGCCAGATTTTCCATCACTCTTCTCCCTTACAACGGTGTCTGAATTATAGCCGGGCTGAAGATCTGGCGAGCCACCTGTTTCTGGTAGCGGGCGGGCGTAATGCCGTAGCGGCGGGTGAAGGCGCGGGTCAGGTGCGGCTGATCGGTAAGGCCCACGGCCGCCGCGACATCAGCGGCGGGCAGGCCAGCGGCGAGAAACTGTTTGGCGCGCCACAGGCGCACCGCCATCAGCATCTGGTGCGGCGTAACGTCATAGCGCGCTTTGAACTGGCGCTGGAAATGATAAGGGCTTAACGCCGCTTCGGCGGCAATCTCATCGAGCGTCAGCGGCAGCATGTAGTTTTCGTAAAGAAACTCGCGCACCCGGTCGAAGCGGTGCGCGCCTTCGGCAGCCTGCGGCGCGTGGCGCGCGTACGGACGGAAGGTGTCGATAAGATCAAGCAGCAACCCCTGCTGCGCGAGCGTATCCGGCGCGGACCAGAGTGCGGCGATAAGCTGGCCGGTCTGGCGGGCGCGTAGCGGATCGTGTCGCTCCACCTCGGCAAACCACCAGAGACGCTCGCCGGTGAGCTGCGCCAGCGTTTCGGGCTCCAGATAAATCATCCGGTAGCGCCAGCCCTGCTGGGTCGCCGCTTCGCCGGTATGCAGTTCATCGGGGTTCATGGTGACGAGCGAATTCACCGCCGCCACGTGCTGCGCGCCACGGTAGCGAAAGCGCTCGGCACCAAGCTCAATCGCGCCGATGCCAAAGGCTTCGTGGGTGTGTGGCTCAAAAGCGTAATGCGTGATATGGGCGTGATAAAGCTCCACGCCCGGCAGCGCAGGCAGTTGCCGGAAGCGGGCGCTGTCGCGTTCGTCGGTGAACTGATCGGGTACGCCGTGCACAGGAGCTCTCCACGAAGGGTAAGTCCCCATTATAAGAACAACGGTGACCTTCGCCACCGTAATTAACAATTAATTAACCTGGCGGTTATTCGATGCGGGAGAGGTCGGCGTCGTTGCAACCGGCGTTGCGGCACTCGCGCTCAATGCTTTTCAGCAGCGCAATACGAGCGGCCATTTTTTCGTTGGCGCACCCGAGCAGCAGCGTGGAGCCTTCCGCGCACTCGTGATCGCGCACTTTCAGCCAGGAGATCTGGGCGTTTTTCACGACCTGTTTCTGCGCAGGCGAGAGCACGGACATGGTGTTTTTATATTGCTGGTTGAGGTCGCGGTCGCCCTGAACCATTTCCAGCGCGGCGCAGTAGGTGGTGTCATACGGGCTGCGCGGATTGTCACAGCTCATGGACCACGCGGCGGCGCTGCACAGCAGCAGCGGAAGTGCGAGAAGGTGTGCTTTCATGAGGATCCCTGTTTTCGGTTTATTGTTTTGAGCGCCTGTGGCAGGCGCTCGCATTGTATCCGGCAGGCACAGGGAAAGCAGCCTGCCAGATTTAATATTACGGTTTCAGACTCTCACGCAGGCTCGCTTCAAGCGAGGTGGTCGGGCGGCCAATGAGCGCGCTGAGCTGGTGGCTGTCATCAAACAGGCCGCCTTTGGACGCGCCGATATCGGAATCCGCCAGCAGCCTCGCAAAGCCTTCCGGCAGGCCCGCGCCCGTGAGCGCCGCGGCGAAATCCGCCTCGCTCAAATTCTGATACGCGACCGTTTTGCCGGTCTCTTTACTTAACAGCGCGCTTAAATCGCGAAGCGTCCAGGCGTGGTCGCCCGCCAGTTCGTAGACGCGCCCGGCCTGGTTATCGAGCGTCAGCACTTTCGCAGCGGCTTCGGCATAATCCTGACGGCTGGCGGAGGCGATTTTCCCGTCGCCTGCGCTGCCAATAAACACGCCGTGCTCAAGCGCCGGCGGCACGCTCGCCAGATAGTTTTCGGTGTACCAGCCGTTACGCAGCAGCACATAAGGAATACCGGCATCCGCGAGCATCTTTTCAGTAGCGACATGTTCTTCGGCAAGCCCCAGCGGCGAGCGATCGGCGTGCAGCAGGCTGGTGTAAGCGATGAGTTTCACGCCTGCGGTTTTCGCGGCGTCGATAACATTACGGTGCTGCGGCGCGCGCTGGCCGACTTCACTTGATGAGATGAGCAGCAGCTTTTCCACGCCCGCGAGTGCCGCGGTGAGCGCCGCCGCGTCGTTGTAATCGGCCGCGCGAACCTGGACGCCTCTGGCGCTAAGCGCGGCGGCTTTCGCCGGGTTGCGGACAATCGCGACAATCTCCTGTGCCGCAACGGTGTTCAGCAGGGTATCAATCACGCGCTGGCCAAGCTGGCCGGTAGCGCCGGTAATCGCAATCATGGTCTTTTCCTTTGTCTCGGTTGGGTGTTGTGGCACACTATCACTCAAACTAACTTTTAGTAAGTACGTACAAAAAGGTAAGTATGAAATGACCCGTTCTACCCTGAGTGAGCAGTTACGCGACGGCAATCTGTTCGCCGAAGAATGCCCGTCACGCGATGTGCTGAAACATGTCACCAGCCGCTGGGGCGTGCTAATCCTGGTGGCGCTGCGCGACGGTACGCACCGTTTCAGCGATCTGCGCCGGAAAATGGGCGGCGTGAGCGAGAAGATGCTGGCGCAGTCGTTACAGGCGCTGGAGCAGGACGGTTTTGTCGATCGCGTCTCGTATCCGGTGGTGCCGCCGCATGTGGAATACAGCCTGACGCCGCTCGGCGTGGAGGTGAGCGAGAAGGTGGCCGCGCTGGCCGACTGGATTGAAGTTAATCTGCCGCAGGTGCTGGCGAACCGTGGGGAGCAAGCGGCGTGAGCGCCGGGTTCTGGTGCTGAAGACAGGATGCCGGGTGCGGCTGCGCCTTACCCGGCCTGGGAGGGGATTGGTTGGCGTGAGTGCCGGGTGCGGCTGCGCCTTACCCGGCCTACGGGAGGAGTGGTTTGTCTGGGGGCCGGGTGCGGCTGCGCCTTACCCGGCCTACGGGGGAAATGGTTGGCCTGAGTGCCGTTACTTCGACAGATCCAGCTGATACACCGCAAAACCGATATCGTCTTTGCCGACGCTGGTCATCGGGTATTGCGCTTTCTCTTTGATGAACGCCGCCGCTTTGTCAGAAGGCGAGGTTTCAAAGCGGATATCCAGCTTGTGGTTGCCCGCAATCGGCGCGAGACGCCAGTTGTTATCCGCGGCCGGGTGAATTTCGCCCGCGCGTTTGGTTTCGGCACCAATCCACGCCGCCAGCACCGCGCGGTTCTCGTCCGGCGAGGCAAACGCGATATGGCTGTCGCCGGTGCCGGCAAACTTGCCGCCATAAGCGCGATAGTTATTGGTGGCGACCAGGAACGTCGCGTTCGGATCGATAGGCTTGCCGTTAAACGTCAGGTTTTTGATGCGTTCCGCTTTCGGGTTGATCGTCTGGCATTCACCGTCATAGCGGGCGGGCTGCGTCACGTCTATCTGGTAATTCACGCCGTCGATAACGTCGAAGTTATAGGTGCGAAAACCGTCCCAGTTCAGCAGCGACTGCGGCTTCGTGCTGTTGACGTCAATCTGATTAAACTGCCCGGCGGAGCACTCCAGCCACGCTTTTACTTCCGCGCCTGTTGCCTTCACCACCACCAGCGTGTTGGGGTAGAGGTAAAGATCGGCGGCGTTACGCAGCGTCAACTGGCCTTTTTCCACTTCCACGAAGCTTGCCGGATCGTTTTTACGCCCGCCCACTTTAAACGGCGCGGCGGCGGAGAGCACCGGTAACTGCGCCAGATCCGGATCGCCCTGAATAAAGTGTTCCACGTAAGCTTTCTGCGCGTTGTTCACCACCTGCACGGTTGGATCGTCCTGCACCAGCGCCAGATAGCTGTACATCGGATCGGCGGATTTCCCGACCGGCTGGCTGACAAATTCGCGCGTGGCGTCGTGATCCGCTTTCAGCACTTTCACCAGCGCCGGATCTTCAGCGGCGAGCGATTTCTTCGCCTGGGTGTCGTAGATCGGGCGGGCTTCGGCTTTGCTTTGCGTCACTTTCCACTTGCCGCTGTCGTTATTCAGCACCAGATCGACTATCCCCAGATGATCGCCCCACATGCCCGGCATTACCGCCGGTACGCCGTTCAGCGTGCCTTTGGCGATATCCGCGCCTTTGATGGCGGCGAAATCTTTACCCGGGAACACCGCGTGCGCATGGCCGAAAAGAATGGCGTCCACGCCCGGCACCTTGCTTAAGTAGTAGACCGAGTTTTCCGCCATCGCTTTATATGGCTCGGCGGAAAGCCCCGAGTGCGCCACCACCACCACCAGATCGGCGCCTTCCGCGCGCATTTGCGGCACATATTTACGGGCGGTTTCGGTGATATCGTTGACGGTGACTTTGCCGCTGAGATTCGCCTTATCCCAGGTCATTATCTGCGGTGGCACAAACCCGATGTAGCCAATTTTCAGCGTATGCGGTTTGCCGTCTTTGTCCTTTACCTGGGTTTCTTTAATCAGGTACGGCGTAAAAAGCGGCTTTTGGGTTTTGGCATCGATGATGTTCGCGTTGACGTAGGGGAATGTCGCGCCAGCGAGCGCCTTATGCAGGTAATCGAGGCCGTAGTTGAATTCATGGTTGCCGAGGTTGCCGACGGCGTAATCCAGCGTGTTCAGCGCCTTGTAGACCGGATGCACATCGCCGTCTTTCAGGCCCTTCGCGGCCATGTAATCGCCCAGCGGACTGCCCTGAATGAGGTCGCCGTTATCCACCAGCACGCTGTTGGCGGCCTCCTGGCGTGCGGCTTTGATTAAGCTTGCGGTACGCACCAGACCGAATTTTTCAGTGGGCGCGTCTTTGTAATAGTCAAAGTCCATCATGTTACTGTGCAGGTCGGTGGTTTCCAGTATGCGCAGGTCCACCGTGGCGGCGTTCACGCTGGCGGCAACCAGCGTGGCTATCATCGTTGCACTAAACTTAATCATCAGGCAGGTCCTTTTTTTCAGAGCGAAGCCACAAAAGTTTATGTATCTATCGTTTGTTGCTTACAAAAATGTGAATCCTGCCAGAAAAACGGGCAGGGAAACCGGAATCGCTTCACAGATAGCGGAACAAGACGCAATGCGATATAAAAATCATATCGATAAAACAAGGTGTTAAATCCGCAGCCGGGACGGACTGCGAAACGAGAAAGAGGTGGATGACAATGTTAGAACAGATTTGCCAACTGGCGCGCGAAGCCGGCAGCGCCATCATGGAAGTCTACGAGGGTCACAAACCGCTGGAAGCCACCCAAAAGGTTGATGATTCGCCGGTGACGGCGGCGGATATCGCAGCGCACGCGGTGATTGTCGCCGGGCTGAAAGCGCTGACGCCGCAGGTGCCGGTGCTCTCCGAAGAAGATCCGCCAGGCTGGGACGTGCGCCAGCACTGGCAGCGCTACTGGCTGGTGGACCCGCTCGACGGCACTAAAGAGTTTCTCAAGCGCAACGGCGAATTCACCGTTAATATCGCGTTGATTGAAAACGGCAAACCGGTGCTTGGCGTGGTCTACGCGCCGGTGCTGAATGTGATGTACAGCGCGGCGGAAGGCAAGGCGTGGAAAGAAGAGTGCGGCGTGCGCAAGCAGATCCAGGTGCGCGACGCGCGTCCGCCGCGTGTGGTGATAAGCCGCTCTCACGGCGATAACGCCGAATTGCAGGATTATCTGCAGCAGCTCGGCGAACACCAGACCACGTCGGTAGGCTCGTCGCTGAAGTTCTGCCTGGTGGCGGAAGGAGAAGCGCAGCTTTACCCGCGTTTCGGGCCGACGAATATCTGGGATACGGCGGCAGGCCACGCCGTGGCGGTCGCCGCCGGGGCGCAGGTTCACGACTGGCAGGGTAAAACGCTGGATTACACGCCGCGTGAGTCGTTCCTGAACCCCAGCTTCCGGGTCACTATTTACTGAGTAACTGTTGCAGCAGGTTCATGACCTGCTGCACTTCTTCCTGCGTCAGCCCGCCATCTTTCGCGTACCGCACGCGCCCGTCTTTATCCAGCACCACAATCGCCGAGCTTCCCGGCTCAAGCTGCCAGGCTTTCTGGGCCACGCCGTTGCTGTCAACGATAAACTGCGACCACGGATACTGCTGTTTATTGCTCTCAATGCTGTTGCGAACAAACATCCCGGTGCCGGGAATGGCGTCGTCGCTGTTCACAATCGTTGTGGTCTGGTAGCGGTCGTGCGGGAATTTCGCGGCTTTGATGGCTTCAATCAGCCCCGCATTTTTCTCTTTTGCCGAGGTGCGCCCGGCAATATGTTGCAGCACTCGCACTTTTCCAGGTAACTGCGCGCTGTTCCAGTTTTTGTAGCTAAACTGATCTTTATTCAGCATCAGCTCGCCTTTGTCGTTAATGCCGATGGGCGGCACGCGGTCGTTTTCTTTGAAGTTATGTGCCGAGGCCATCAGCGGCAGCAGCAGGCAGCTCAGCGCCAGCATTCCGCGCAGGGTCATAGGTGGCTCCTTTTTCGATTTTGCAGGTGATCGGACCACTTGGGCCCATTGCTTTTTAGCTTAATTGTTAATTTTCTGTTTTCACGCAACCACAGTGCCAGTTTGCGGGCGAACGCACAGAAACCGTTAAAAAAAGCGGCATTCTCCTGCGCTCCGTAGAGTTTTGAAAAGAAAATTCTGAAAGAATGTAATAAAAGCGTAAATAAAGTCAGGCAGAGTGGGTGCTCCCGAACTTCTGGTCTATAGTCATCTGGCAACAAATTTTGCGTCTTAATCATGATGGTCCAAATGTGGCACCACGAGGGCGTAATTCAGCAGGAGAGAACAATGAAAATTTTCCAACGTTACAACCCGCTTCAGGTGGCGAAGTACGTGAAGATCCTGTTTCGTGGACGGTTGTATATCAAGGATGTTGGCGCTTTCGAGTTCGATAAAGGCAAAATCCTCGTCCCGAAAGTGAAGGACAAACAGCACTACTCCGTCATGTCCGAAGTCAACCGTCAGGTTATGCGTCTCCAGACCGAGATGGCGTAACGACAGCGTTGTACGTATGCAGTAAGACAAACGGCCCCGATGGGGCCGTTAGTGTTTTGAGGCTCAGGCGGCGTTCTGCTCGTCTGGCAGTTTGGGCGTCAGCACACCCGGCTTGTTGTCGATGCGCGTCACCAGCAGCTGGTCGATGCGGTAGTTATCGATATCCACCACTTCAAACTTATACCCGGAGAACTTCACCGCGTCGGTGCGTTTCGGGATTTTGCGCAGCATAAACATCATAAAGCCGCCGATGGTTTCGTAGTTGCCGGACTGCGGGAACTCGTCGATATCCAGCACGCGCATGACGTCGTCAATCGGCGTGCCGCCGTCAATCAGCCAGGAGTTTTCGTCGCGCGCGACGATCTGCTCTTCCAGCCCCTGACCGACCAGATCGCCCATCAGCGTGGTCATCACGTCGTTCAGCGTGATAAGCCCCACCACCAGCGCATACTCGTTCATGATAACCGCGAAGTCTTCACCCGCCGTTTTGAAGCTCTCCAGCGCCTCGGAGAGCGTCAGCGTATCCGGCACGATAAGCGTGTTGCGGATCTGCACGCCGCTGGTCAGCGCCAGGCTCTGGTTGGCCAGCACGCGGTTCAGCAGGTCTTTGGAATCGACATAACCGATGATGTGGTCGATATCCTGATTACAGACCAGGAACTTGGAGTGCGGATGCTCCGCCACTTTGTTCTTCAGGCTCTGCTCATCTTCATGGAGATCGAACCAGACGATGTTTTCACGTGAGGTCATGGAGGACGGCACGGTGCGCGACTCCAGCTCAAACACGTTTTCGATAAGCTCGTGCTCCTGCTTGCGCAGGACGCCCGCGAGCGCGCCGGCTTCCACCACCGCGTAGATATCGTCGGAGGTGATGTCATCTTTACGCACCATCGGCAGCTTGAAGATGCGGAAAATCACATTCGCCATGCCGTTGAAGAACCACACCAGCGGGCGGAATACGAACAGACAGAAGCGCATCGGGTTGATGATGCGCAAAGCCACGGCTTCTGGCGCAATCATACCGATGCGTTTCGGGGTCAGGTCGGCGAAGAGAATGAATAGGCTGGTGACGAGCGTAAAGGAGAGAATAAAGCTCACCTGCTCGGCGGCCTCGGGGGAGATAAACCGCACCAGCAGCGTGTAGAACGCCGGGGAAAACGCCGCATCGCCCACGATACCGCCAAGAATGGCGACGGCGTTCAGGCCAATCTGCACCACGGTAAAGAAGGTGCCGGGGTTTTCCTGCATCTTCAGCACCCGTTGGGCGTTGATGTTGCCGTCATCGGCCAGCAGCTTGAGTTTGATTTTACGGGAGGCGGCAAGCGAGATCTCGGAAAGCGAGAAAAAGGAGCTGACGCCAATGAGACAAAGTATCAGTAAAATACTGTTTAACATATCTTATCCAGCCATCGCCGGATCCTCGGAAGGGAAGTTGATTATTGTGTGAAAACACGGTGAATGCAGGCTGTAGAGAAGGAGGCCTGCAAATTCAAAGGGTAGTATAGCGTAAGCCCCGGCGTGGCTGCCAGAGGGCTTGCGCAACGGGTGAAGAAAGCGCCCGCCGCGTAGGGAAATTGCTGCGGGCGTAAACGGTCAGATCTCCGGTACGTTTTCGTAGCCTGTCAGCATCAGCAGCAGGTTTTCTTTGGTGCCTGCCGGGTTAAAGCTGTAATTGCCGCCCTGGCGGTCACCGCCAATGTACCAGGCGATTTCGGTTTTCCCGGCCGCCAGCGCGGCCCGCACGGCTTTATCGACATCCACGTAGCGATAGATTCGCGCGTTATCGAGATACAGAATGCCGTCAGATTTGTAGTTACACGCCGGACGATTATTCCAGTTCACCTGATGCTCATCCCACTGCGTATCGGCCGGGTAAAAAAAGATCTGATTCGCGCCTTCGCCGTTTTTCCCGCCATAAATGCGAATTTTATATTTAAACAGCGCGGCATCGGCGTCGGAATAGCCTTCAGGCAGCGGCGGGATGGAAAATTTCACCAGCGACATGACCTCTTTATTGGCGGTGCGTCCCCCGTTGCGCCAGTCATCCTGCACCTGCAGCGTCGGCTCGTCACCAAAGTTACGGCCCGGCTCCGCGCTGCTGACAAACGTATCGGCGCTGGCGCGTTGGTAACTGAACGGAATATTGGTGCCGCAGTCCATATTTTTGTTCATGCATTCTTCGGTCATAAACTGCGCCGATTACACCGGCCAGCCATTCATAAAGTCGCCATGCGCGGTGTAGATACTGCCCCATTTCTCAATGCGGGTTTCGCCATCCATCTGCGGGTCCATCGACAGCTGGATTTTTGCGGTATCAAACGAGGTAATCTGTGGCAGAACCCAGGCGACGTTCATATTCACCGTCGGGATTTTCACCGGGAAGTCCGCCGGGCACGCGCCTGCGTCGTTGGTGTAGGTGGCGTTCATCCTGCCGCGTGCGGGTTTGAGGTTGACGCCATCCCAGCAGTTCGGGAACTGGATACCGATATTAAACTGTACCGCATCGCCTTTCTGGCGTAACCCGCAGACTTCGCCTGCCGTATTGGTATACCCCTTGCCATTGGCGCACAGGAAGGTGATGCGCCGGTTAGGCCCGGTGCCGTAATGATCGCCCGCCAGCAACTCAAGACCGGGCGGGAAGGGGGTCAGGGGGTAAGTATCTACACTGGTGCTTTGATAGTAGGTTTTCTGGTAGGCAGGTTTGACGATTTGTCCGTCGGGCAACTTCATGGTGGGAACCCACCAGGCGGAGCTGTCCGCTTTGTTATTACAGGTATTATCCGGCTGGTTTCGCAGCCGGACATAATCGGAATAAGCGTCGGTATGGGTATTGCCAAAGAAGTCATGCAGCATGGCGTGGTTTGGCATGCCATACATCATGATGGCATCGTCGCCAGCGGTATGGTGGTAAGCACAGTCAACATCCGCCTGGGGACCGGCCCAGGCGGAAAGCGCACTAAGACCGGTCACCACCGGGATAAACGAGCGTAACAGCGTGATGAGTTTCATAGCAGTTCTCCGCAACCAGTGTCGGTTGAGGGATAGCATGGGCGCGCCGCTTAACGCCTCTCATCACTTATCACAAATCCTGATAATACAATGATTGATGAATTGTTACGCCTCGGGTGGCAGGCACACGCCGATGCCGCCGATGCCGCAATAGCCGTACGGATTTTTGTGCAGATACTGCTGGTGTTCGTCTTCGGCATAGTAAAACGGTTTGGCCGGGGCGATTTCTGTCGTGATATGGCGATAGTCGCCCGCCGCTTCCATCGCCGCGCGGAACCGTTCGAGGCTCGCCTGCGCCGCGGCCTCTTGCTCCGGCGTTAACGGGTAAATCGCCGAACGGTATTGCGTCCCGACATCATTACCCTGACGCATCCCCTGTGCCGGATCGTGGTTTTCCCAGAACACCTGCAACAGCTGTTCGTAGCTGATGACGTTCGGGTCATAGACCACGCGCACCGCTTCGGCGTGCCCCGTCTGCCCGCTGCAGACTTCGCGGTAGGTCGGGTTTGGCGTATAACCGCCGGTGTAGCCTGCCGCGGTGCTGTAGACGCCCGGCAGCGCCCAGAAGAGTCTCTCCACGCCCCAGAAGCAGCCCATCGCGAATAACGCCACCTCCATTCCTTCCGGCACATTGGTCATTGAGTGCCCGGTCACGGTATGCAACGCTGCCACCGGCATACGGGTGTTACGCCCCGGCAGAGCCTCTTCTTCGGTAATCATTTGTTTCTTATCAAAAAAACTCATAGGGCCGACCTCCTGAAAAATGTTAAGCGTGCAAATTCTCGCCTGCGGTTGTCACGAAGCGGCTCTTTGCCCACAATAAACCTCTTAAATGCGACTAAATTAAACATAAGAAATATTTGGGTGATCGTCTTCATTTCAACTCCATTTACCGGAGTTTTGTCAGGCCGCGGAGCGGCATCAGGTTTCCTCCCGGGAGTGGGAATAAGGGATATTCAGGAGAAAACGTGCCATTAATCCGTAACTTGTGCTGGGCCACGCTGCTGGTGGCGGGCGCCTCGACCGCTGCGCCTGTCCGTTTGCAGGTGGAAGGGTTGACCGGCGCGCTACAAAAAAACGTCCGCGCTCAGCTTTCCACGATTCAGACGGATGAGGTCACGCCGGACCGCCGCTTTCGCGCGCGCGTCGATGACGCCATCCGCAACGGGCTGAAAGCGCTGGGCTACTACGAACCGACCATTGATTTCGAACTGCGTGAACCGCCGCCGGGCGGGCGTCGCCAGGTGTTGCTGGCGCGGGTTAACGCGGGCAAACCGGTGCTTATCGCCGGAACGAATGTGATTCTGCGCGGCGGCGCGCGCGACGATAAAGAGTACCTGGCGCTGCTGAAAAAGCGTCCCGCCATCGGCACAGTGCTGAACCATAACGACTACGACAGTTTCAAAAAAGGGCTGACCAGCCTGGCGCTGCGTCGGGGCTATTTCGACAGCGAATATAAAAAAAGCCAGCTTGGCGTTTCGGTGGAGCGTCGCGAGGCATTCTGGGATATCGATTACGACAGCGGGCAGCGCTACCGCTTCGGCGATGTCACCTTCAGCGGCTCGCAGATCCGCGAAGAGTATCTGCAAAACCTGGTGCCGTTTAAAAAGGGCGATTATTACCAGTCAAGCGACGTAGCAGAGCTCAGCCGCCGTTTATCCGCCACCGGCTGGTTTAACTCGGTCGTCGTGGCGCCGGAATTTGAAAAATCCCGTAAGACCAAAGTGCTGCCGCTGCGGGGCGTGGTCTCGCCGCGCATTAAAAATACCGTCGAAGTGGGCGCGGGGTACTCCACTGACGTCGGACCGCGTCTCAAAGCGAACTGGCGCAAACCGTGGATCAATTCTTACGGCCATAGCCTGACCACCTCGACCAGTATCTCCGCGCCGGAGCAGCAGCTCGATTTCAGCTATAAAATGCCGCTGCTGAAGAACCCGCTGGAGCAATATTATCTGGTGCAGGGCGGCTTTAAGCGCACCGATCTCAACGATACCGAAGCAGATTCCACCACGCTTGCCGTCTCCCGCTACTGGGATCTCTCCAGCGGCTGGCAGCGCGCCATTAACCTGCGCTGGAGTCTGGATCACTTTACCCAGGCCAACGTCACCCATACCACGATGCTGCTCTATCCGGGCGTGATGCTAAGCCGCACTCGCTCACGCGGTGGCCTGATGCCGACGTGGGGCGATTCACAGCGCTATTCCATTGACTACTCTGACTCCGCCTGGGGCTCTGACGTCGATTTCGTCGTCCTGCAGGCGCAAAACGTCTGGATACGCACGCTCTATGACAAACATCGCTTTGTGGCGCGCGGCAACCTCGGCTGGATAGAAACCAACGACTTTGAGCGCGTGCCGCCGGACCTGCGCTTCTTCGCGGGCGGCGACCGCAGCATCCGCGGTTATAAATATAAATCTATCTCTCCTAAAGATGACGACGGCAAGCTGACCGGCGCCTCGAAACTCGCTACCGGCTCGCTGGAATACCAGTACAACGTGACCGGCAAATGGTGGGGCGCGGTGTTTGTCGATTCCGGTGAAGCCGTCAACGACATCAAGCAAAGCAATTTCAAAACTGGCGCGGGCGTCGGGGTGCGCTGGCAGTCGCCGGTCGGGCCGATCAAGCTCGATTTCGCGGTGCCCGTTGGCGACAAAGAGGAGCATGGTTTGCAGTTTTACATCGGTCTGGGGCCTGAATTATGAGTCGTATGAAAAAAATCAGCCTCGCCGTTCTGGCCGTTGTCGTGCTGCTTATCGCAACCGTTGGCTTTCTGGTGGGCACCACCACGGGTTTACACCTGGTTTTCAACGCCGCTAACCGCTGGGTGCCGGGGCTGGATATTGGCCGCGTCACGGGCGGCTGGCGTGACCTGACTATCACCTCGCTGCGCTACCAGCAGCCGGGCGTGGACGTTAACGCCGGCGAAATCCATCTTTCCGTGAAGCTCGCCTGCCTGCGCGACAGCAGCCTGTGCGTGAATGATTTCTCGCTGAAAGATATCAACGTGGTCGTCGATACCAAAAAAATGCCGCCAGCGGCGAAAGTGGAAGAAGAAGAGAGTGGGCCGCTTGATCTCTCCACGCCGTACCCGATTACGCTGAGCCGGGCGGCGCTGCATAACGTCAATATCAAAATCGACGATACGCTGGTGTCGGTGATGGATTTCAGCTCGGGCCTCGCCTGGGAGAGCCGCAATCTGACGCTCAACCCGACCTCGTTACAGGGGCTGCTCATCGCGCTGCCCAAAGCGGCGGATGTGGCGCAGGAGGAGGTGATCGAGCCGAAGGTGAATAACCCGCAGCCGCAGGAGAAACCGCTCGGCGAGACGCTGCGTGAGCTGTTCGCTAAACCTGTGCTGCCGGAGATGACGGATGTCCATCTGCCGCTCAACCTGACGGTGGAAAATTTTCACGGCGAACAGCTGCGCCTGACCGGCGACACCGATATTACGGTCAGTAATCTGCTGGTGAAAATCAGCAGCGTGGATGGCGTCACGAAGCTCGACACGCTGGATATCGATTCGAATCAGGGCACGGTTAACGCCACCGGCAGCGCGGAGCTGCGCAACAACTGGCCGGTCGATATTACGCTTAACAGCACGCTGAACGTGGAGCCGCTCAAGGGCGAGAAAGTGAAGCTCAAAGTGGGCGGCGCGCTGCGCGACCAACTGGAGTTCGGCGTCAATCTTTCCGGCCCGGTGGATGTAGTGCTGCGCGGGCAGACGAAACTTGCCGAAGCGGGCTTGCCGCTCAATCTGGATATTACCAGCGAGCAGCTCTACTGGCCGCTCACTGGCCCGAAACAGTATCAGGCTGACGATCTTAAACTGAAGCTTTCCGGCAAAATGACCGATTACGCGCTGTCGTTCCGTACCGCCGTGAAAGGCGATCAACTGCCGCCCGCCACCATTACGCTTGACGGTAAGGGCAATGAACAGCAGATCAACATTGATAAGCTGGATGTCGCGGCGCTGCAGGGCCACACCACGCTGACCGCGTTGCTCGACTGGCAGCAGGCCATCAGCTGGCGCGGCGAACTGGCGCTGAAAGGCATTAACACCGCCAAACAGTACCCGGAGTGGCCGTCGAAGCTTGACGGGCTGATGAAGCTGCGCGGCAGCCTCTATGGCGGCACCTGGCAGCTTGATGTGCCGGAGCTGAAGCTCGCGGGCAACGTTAAGCAGAATAAGGTGAAGGTCGACGGGCAGCTTAAGGGCAACAGCTATCTTCAGTGGACTATCCCCGGCCTGCATCTGGAATTAGGGCGCAATAAAGCGGACGTGAAGGGCGAGCTGGGCGTTAAAGATCTGGCGCTGGACGCCACGATTGACGCGCCGGCGCTGGATAACGCGCTGCCGGGGCTCGGCGGCACAGCGAAAGGGCTGGTGAAAATTCGCGGTAACGTCGAGGCACCGGAACTTAACGCCGATGTCACCGCGCGCAACCTGCGCTGGCAGGAGCTCTCCGTCGCGCAGGTGCGCCTGCTTGGCGATGTGAAATCCACCGATCAGATCGGCGGCTCGCTGGATCTGCGCGTTGAGCGTCTGGTGCAGGGCGATATCAACCTGCGGCTGATTACGCTCGCCGCCAAAGGCAATGAAAAGTCACATCAGATGGCGCTGCGCGTGCAGGGCGAGCCGGTCTCCGGGCAGCTCGACCTGCGCGGCAGCTTTGACCGTCAGGCGATGCGCTGGCGCGGCGAGATTGATAATACGCGCTTCGCCACGCCAGTCGGCCCATGGGCGCTAAGCCGCGCGCTGACGCTCGACTACCGCGGGCAGGAGCAGAAAATCGCCATCGGCCCGCACTGCTGGCGTAACCCGAACGCCGAGCTCTGCGTTCCGCAAACCATCGATGCGGGCGCGACCGGCCGGGCGCAGGTGAATCTCAACCGTTTCGATCTGGCCATGATCAAACCGTTTATGCCGGAAGAGACGCAGGCGAGCGGGCTTTTCACCGGTAAAGCGGATGTCAGCTGGGATACCACAAAAGAAGGGCTGCCGCAGGGACAGGTGCAGCTCGCCGGGCGCGGGGTTCGCGTGACGCAACTGGTGAACGGCAATCCGCTGCTGGTGGCGTTCGACACGCTGAACCTGAACGCGGAGTTGCGTAATAACCGTGCGCGGCTCAACTGGCTGATTCGTCTCGCTAATAATGGCCAGTTCGACGGTGATATTCAGGTGGCGGACCCACAGGAGCGCCGCAATCTTTCCGGGAATATCAATATCCGTAATTTCTCGCTCGCTATCGCCAACCCGGTCTTTTCGCGCGGCGAGAAAGCGGCGGGTATTCTGAGCGCGAACCTGCGGCTTGGCGGCGACGCCCGCCAGCCGCAGCTGTTCGGCCAGATGCAGCTTAACGGCGTGGATATCGAGGGTAACTTTATGCCGTTCGATATGCAGCCGAGCCAGCTTGCCATGAACTTCAATGGCATGAGTTCGACGCTGCAGGGAGTGGTGCGCACGAAGCAGGGCGAAATCGCGCTGAACGGTAACGCCGACTGGAGCCAGATCGATAACTGGCGCGCCCGAGTGGAGGCGCGCGGCAGCCGCGTGCGGATCACCGTGCCACCGATGGTGCGCCTGGACGTTTCGCCGGATGTGGTGCTGGAGGCGACGCCAAGCCTGATTACGCTTGATGGCCGTGTGGATGTGCCGTGGGCGCGCATCGTGGTACACGATCTGCCGGAAAGCGCGGTGGGCGTCTCCAGTGATGAAGTTCTGCTCGATGAAAATCTGAAACCGGAAGAGGAGCAGCACGCTTCCATTCCGATCAATAGTAATCTCATCGTTCACGTTGGGAACAACGTGCGGATAGATGCTTTTGGGCTGAAGGCGCGTCTCACCGGCGATCTGAAAGTCGCGCAGGATAAACAGGGGCTGGGCCTGAACGGGCAGATTAATATTCCGGAAGGGCGCTTCCACGCTTACGGCCAGGATCTGCTGGTGCGTAAGGGTGAGCTGCTGTTCTCCGGTCCGCCGGACCGGCCACTCCTGAATATCGAGGCGATCCGTAACCCTGACGCCACCGAAAACGATGTGATCGCTGGCGTGCGCGTAACTGGCGAAACCGACGAGCCGAAGGTGGAAGTCTTCTCCGACCCGGCAATGTCGCAGCAGGAGGCGCTCTCTTATCTCTTGCGCGGGCAGGGGCTTGAGAGCGGGCAGAGCGACAGCGACGCCATGACGTCCATGCTGATTGGCCTGGGGGTTGCACAAAGTGGTCAGGTTGTGGGTAAAATCGGCGAGACGTTTGGCGTAAGCAATCTGGCGCTGGACACCGAAGGGGTGGGCGATTCCTCCCAGGTGGTGGTCAGCGGCTATGTACTGCCGGGTCTCCAGGTGAAATACGGCGTGGGCATTTTTGACTCGCTGGCGACGCTCACGCTAAGGTATCGCCTGATGCCTAAGCTATATCTGGAAGCGGTGTCTGGCGTAGATCAGGCACTTGATGTGCTCTATCAGTTTGAGTTTTAGCAATGCGAATATTTGTCTACGGCAGTTTACGACGCAAACAAGGCAACAGCCACTGGATGACCAACGCCCAGTGGCTGGGCGATTATGACATCGAAAACTACCAGCTCTTCAGCCTGGGGCATTACCCTGGGGCAGTGCCAGGCGAAGGCTCGGTAGTCGGCGAAGTGTATCGCATCGATGCCACGACGCTTGCGGAGCTGGATGCGTTGCGCACCGCGCGCGGCGAGTATAAACGCCAGCTTATCCAGACGCCGTACGGCAGCGCCTGGATGTATGTTTACCAACGACCAACTGAAGGGCTGACCCGCATCGAAAGCGGCAACTGGCTCGACAGATAAAATCGTTCTTCCTCGAAAACCACGCTTCGGCGTGGTTTTTTATTATTCGTAATATTTTTAAATATATTTTAAGGAAAGGATTATCAATAAATCGGGTGATTGTTTTTAAATAGAAAAAAACTGGGTTTTTATCTGATTTTTTTCTTATGGCTATATTTCTTCATTATGCCCTTTTTATGCGGGTATCAATGCCTTAGATGGTGGTTTTATGTATGCTTTCGGCTATTCTTTTTTTAGAATTTATATATGTTGCTGCATCCCATCCTGAAATTTAAAATTCTCGCCAATTCAAGAGCTGGTAAATATAAAATACTCCATACATTGATTTGGTGAATTTTATAAATACGGCTCTTGAATAGTCTGTAAGGAATCGTTTTTATTTACTCAAGGAAATAACATGAAATTCAGCAAGGTTTCTCTGGCAGCGGCAATGGGATTAATGCTGGCGGCAGGCATGGCGAACGCACAAGATCAGGGCCACGGAAAAGTCACTTTCACCGGTTCTATCATCGATGCACCGTGCTCCATTCATCCTGACAGCATCGATCAGACTGTCGGCATGGGGCAGATTTCTAACGTTGCGCTGAAAGCAAACGGCAACACCGGTACTTCCGTACCGCGCAACTTTGAAATCAAACTGGAAAACTGCGATGTCAGCACGCTGAAAACCGTAAAAACCACGTTTACCGGCGCAGAAGGGGCAACTGACGGCTCTCTGGGCATCACCGGTACCGCTAAAGGCGCCAGCATTATCCTGACCAACGGCGACGGCCAGCAGCTCAAACTTGGCGAAGCGTCTGCAGCGCATCAGCTGCAGGAAGGCAACAACACGCTGCTGTTTTCTGCTTATCTGCAGGGTGATGGCGCATCTGCAACCATCGTCCCGGGTGATTTTACTGCTGTCGCAGACTTTACGCTGGCTTACCAGTAAGTCTGGTGCCACCGGGCTGCATACGTCCGCTCAGGCGGGCGTATGATTTTTCGCTTCCAGAGACGGACTTCATGACCAGATTAACGTGTTATGCGATAGCGCTGACCCTCGGAATCGCTACTGCTGCCACACAGGCGTCACCGTCAGCCAGACCTGCTTCAGAATTTGATATCGGCTTGAATGGCCGCGTAAATATGCAAGGCGCGATCGTTTCAAAAGCCTGCGATATCGCCATGGAAAGTCGCTATCAGTCTATCGAAATGCCAGATGAATCTGTCAATGTGATTAAACGTGCTGGTGAAGGTGTCGCAATGCCATTTTCCATTCACCTGGTAAATTGCACCTTTGATACTGGCGAGCCGGACAGCGCACCATGGCAGTTTTTGCAGGTCACCTTTGACGGCGCGGACGATGACGGATTATTCAAAATCACGGGCGAGGCTGGTGGCGTTGCGTTAGCGATTGAGAGCAAAAACGGAAAAGAGATTCACCCGGGTCAACCACTGCCTTATACGGAAATCTCTACCGAAGATATTAAGCTGGATTACGAATTACGCTTGAAAACAACGCATGACGAGTTAAAACCCGGCGCCTATTCGTCAATAATTAAATATCGCATTGATTATTTTTAAATACCGCTGTTCTTCAGTCTTAATTTAATAATAGAGGCAGAGATTGCCCGTAAACAAACCGGCGAAAGGGATATGGCCAGATCACACAATAAACAAGCCTCTCTATCAAAACTGATTGTGCCGTCAGCATTGGCTTTATGCATCTGCGCGTGTTTACGGACAGCGGCAATAGCCGCAGACGATATTCAGTTTAATACCGATGTGCTTGACGTAAAAGATAAGCAAAATATCGATCTTAGCCGTTTTTCAAAGCGCGGTTATATTATGCCGGGCGATTACGGATTTAAAATTAAAGTTAACCAAAACGAACTGGAAGAGCAGACGGTCAGTGTTTTTGCTGCCGAAAATGATAAAAACCAGTCACTGGTGTGCTTTACGCCGGACCAGATCAAAAAATTTGGCTTTAAAGAAAAATACCTCGGGCAATTTAAAGTCTGGCATAACGGCCAGTGTGTCGATATCACGGCATTAAAAGGCGTTGAAGTCACACCGGACCTTGGCAACAGTATGCTGATGATAAGCGTACCCCAGGCTTATCTGGAATATACCTCCGATAACTGGGTGCCGCCGTCAATGTGGGATAACGGTATTCCCGGCGTTATCGCGGATTACAACGTCAACGCCCAGACGCGCCATAACGAAGGGCGTGAAGGCGGTGACGATAACTCGGTGTCCGGCAATGGTACGTTTGGCGCCAATATGGGGCCGTGGCGTCTGCGTGCAGACTGGCAGACCAACTATGACGATCGCTCAGGTAGCAGCGGTCAGAAAAAGTGGACGTGGAGCCGGTTCCAGATGTACCGCGCGCTGCCCAAAATGGGCGCGAAGCTGACTGTCGGCGAAGACTACATGAATTCAGATATGTTCGACAGCGTGCGTTACACCGGCGCAAGCGTCGTGTCTGATGACAATATGTTGCCGCCGAACCTGCGCGGTTACGCGCCGGAAGTGACCGGTGTAGCGAAGACTAACGCCAAAGTCACCATTTCGCAGCAAGGCCGGGTTATCTATGAAACGCAGGTCGCGGCAGGCCCGTTTGCCATTCAGGATCTCAATAACTCAGTCTCCGGGGCGCTGGATGTGCGTGTTCAGGAACAGGATGGCTCGGTACAGGAATATAAAGTCAATACGGCTTCTATTCCTTATCTGACAAGACCTGGCAGCCTGCGTTACAAAATGTATGCCGGAAGACCAAGCACTTACGATCACCATAGCGAAGGCAGTGGTTTTGGTTCGGGGGAATTTTCCTGGGGTATCAGCAACGGTTGGTCGCTTTATGGCGGTCTTGTGGCGAGCCGCAATTACCTGGCCACGGCGTTGGGTGTCGGCCGCGATCTAATGGCGCTGGGTGCGCTGGCGTTCGATATTACCCGCTCCGGCGCGAAGCTCGATAACGGTGAAGACCGGCATGGGCAATCTTATCGCCTGAGCTATTCGAAGCGTTTCGATGACACAGGAAGCCAGGTGACATTTGCGGGTTATCGCTTCTCCGAAAAAGACTTCATGAGCTTTAACGATTATCTGAATTACCGTGCAGATAACGGCAGCTTTATGCAGAGCAAAGAGATGTACACCATCTCCTTTAATCAGCAGTTTGAAAGTATCGGGCTTAGCGCTTATCTGAACTATTCACACCAGACTTACTGGAGTAACCCGGCGGAAGATCGCTATAGCCTGTCGCTGTCTCGCTATTTCGATATCGGGAAAATGAAAAATATCAGCGCGTCGCTGACGGCGTACCGTAACAAATTCAATGGCGAAAACGATGATGGTATGTATGTCTCCGTCTCTATGCCGATGGGCGATACCGGTACGCTGGGATTTAACTCATCCTATGACGCCGACAATAACAGCCATAGCCTGAGTTATTTCAACCGGCTGGATAACGGCGATAACTATCGTATTGCCGCAGGCGGCAGCAATGATGGCGGTAACCTGAGCGGTTATTACGATCACCCTGGAGACCTGGCTGAGGTCAGCGGTAACGTTGATTACCAGCACGGTCAATACAGTTCGGCCGGGTTATCACTGCGCGGCGGGATGACGGCGACGGCGAAAGGCGCAGCATTGCACCGCACTAACGTGATCGGCGGAACGCGCGTTCTGCTCGATACCGGTGACGCCGCGGATATCCCGGTACAGGGTTATGCCAATGCGACGACCACCAACCATTTCGGTAAAGCGGTAATCACAGACGTGAGTGATTACAGCAAAAATAGCCTGAGCATTGATATTAACCATCTGCCAGAAGATGCCGAAGCGTCTGCCTCGGTGGTTCAGGCAACGCTCACCGAAGGCGCCATTGGCTATCGCAAATTTAATGTGATTTCAGGCCTGAAAGCGATGGCGATTATCCGCCTTGCGGATGGAACTTACCCGCCGTTCGGTGCCAGCGTGCTCAATGCGGAAAATCAGGAAATTGGCATCGTCAATGATGAGGGCCAGGCATACCTGAGCGGTTTACAACCGGGCCACCAGTTAAGGGTTAGCTGGAATGGCAATGTGCAATGCGCCGTCACCCTGCCGAAAAATCTTCAGGGAACAAGCCAGAACGAAAATCTGCTGCTGCCGTGCCGCTAAGGCGCGGCGGTTAACCGATTAACTTAACAGGTCATTAATTATGTTAACCATGAAAAAAACCATATTTGCCGCCGCGCTGGCGCTGTCTGGCGTAATGGCAACTCAACAGGCTTTTGCGGCCATCGCGCTCGATCGCACCCGCGTAGTTTATAACGGCGAAGAAAAATCCATTAGCCTGGGCATCAGCAATGAAAACAAGAATCTGCCTTATCTTGCCCAGGCCTGGATTGAAGATGCGCATGGCAATAAAATCACGTCCCCGTTAAATGCGCTGCCCCCTGTACAGCGCGTAGAAGCGGGCGCGAAAAGCCAGGTGAAAGTGCAGGCTTCGCCAGCAATTGCGTCGTTGCCGCAAGACAGAGAAACGCTTTTTTATTTCAACCTGCGTGAAATTCCGCCGCGCAGCAATAAACCGAACACGCTGCAAATTGCTCTGCAGACCCGCATCAAACTGTTTTACCGTCCGAAAGCTATCGCGCTCGATAAAACGCAGGCGGCGCAGGGCGACTGGGTGGAAAAAGTCACGCTGACGCGTCAGGGCGATAAATTTATGGTCAATAACCCGACGCCTTATTTCCTGACTATTGTTGAAGGCGCGACTGGCGTCAAAGGGAAAACGGTGGGCTTTGAGCCTGTGATGGTCAGCCCGAAATCCAGCGCGACGATTGAAGCGTCTGCTGCCGCTTTTGGTAATAACCCGGTGCTGACGTATGTGAATGATTACGGCGGACGCCCGCACCTGCAGTTCGCCTGTAGCGGAACGACCTGCACAGCGAAATTGCTGAAAGAACAAAACTAATCAGCCACGGGAAACCATTGTGATGAAAAGGATGACTCAACTTATGGCGCTCGGCGCGGCGCTCTGTGTCATACCGCCTGTGTTTGCTGATGAGCCGGTTTCAGCCGATGGCGGTACGCTCTATGTGCATGGGGCTTTGCGTGAAAATACCTGTCGACTGGAGATGGATTCCGCGTGGCAGGACGTCGATCTTGGCAATATCACCCGCGCGGATGTGAACCTTGTGGGCAAAATGACGAAGCCGATTCCGGTGACGCTCTATCTGCGAGACTGCCCGGAAATCCCGACTCGCAGTGCGAATATCACGCCGCTGACGCACACCCGCAGTACACAGCAGCCTGCGTACCAGGCGCGCTTTTTGGCTGCGACCGATACGCTGAGGCCGGAGCTTATCAAAGTGACGGGCGCATCCGGCATCGGGTTGCGGTTGAAGACAGTCGCGGGCAAACCGTGAACATGGGGCAGCAGGGAGACACCGTTTTGCTCAACCCAGGTCAGGATAGCGTGACCTATACGCTGCAGGTCGAGCGTACCAATGCACCATTAGTTCCGGGCTCTTATCATGCACTGATCCATTTCAGCATGATGTATCAGTGAAAATGATAATTCCCAACGTGAGGTGTTATATGAAAAAGGTTAGATTTTATTTTTTCTACTTTTTCGGTTTTTTTATTATAAGCCTCTACTCTTCGTCTGTTTTTGCCACGTGCCAGTTCTGGACGGCTGAAACACCGAATATGCTTACTCATGATTTCGACTTTGGAAATATTGTCGTTCCGCCGAATGCTCCTGTAGGAACGGTACTGGCCTCACAAGCAAAAGGGAATAATGGCGATGTCCATATCTTCTGCCAGACTGGCGGCACAATTCATTATTGGCTGAATCCACCGTGGGTAACCTCCACAAGTGTTGATAATACCTATGCAACTAATATACCTGGCGTCGGCATCAGGGTGGGGGCTCGTGGCGGAGACTGGTGGTTTTCTCCTGTTGATGGACATCCTGCAGTATTTGACGGTTACAATAACGTACACTCTGGATATGTTGAATTTTCAATTATTAAAACGGGTGAAGTGACTTCTGGCGGCAGCCTTGATACGGGTTTTGTGGGATATATTGCGGATGACTTTGGCACCCACGCTGTTGAAGTGTGGCTCAATAACGCATCAATTTCTTTACTCGCATGTAATTTGAATGATGGCAAACCCATTGATGTTGATTTTGGTAGCGCTATAGCCACAACTGGGTAATGACTCCAACTTATTGATAGTGTTTTATGTTCAGATAATGCCCGATGACTTTGTCATGCAGCTCCACCGATTTTGAGAACGACAGCGACTTCCGTCCCAGCCGTGCCAGGTGCTGCCTCAGATTCAGGTTATGCCGCTCAATTCGCTGCGTATATCGCTTGCTGATTACGTGCAGCTTTCCCTTCAGGCGGGATTCATACAGCGGCCAGCCATCCGTCATCCATATCACCACGTCAAAGGGTGACAGCAGGCTCATAAGACGCCCCAGCGTCGCCATAGTGCGTTCACCGAATACGTGCGCAACAACCGTCTTCCGGAGCCTGTCATACGCGTAAAACAGCCAGCGCTGGCGCGATTTAGCCCCGACGTATCCCCACTGTTCGTCCATTTCCGCGCAGACGATGACGTCACTGCCCGGCTGTATGCGCGAGGTTACCGACTGCGGCCTGAGTTTTTTAAATGGCGGAAAATCGTGTTGAGGCCAACGCCCATAATGCGGGCGGTTGCCCGGCATCCAACGCCATTCATGGCCATATCAATGATTTTCTGGTGCGTACCGGGTTGAGAAGCGGTGTAAGTGAACTGCAGTTGCCATGTTTTACGGCAGTGAGAGCAGAGATAGCGCTGATGTCCGGCGGTGCTTTTGCCGTTACGCACCACCCCGTCAGTAGCTGAACAGGAGGGACAGCTGATAGAAACAGAAGCCACTGGAGCACCTCAAAAACACCATCATACACTAAATCAGTAAGTTGGCAGCATCACCCAGTAAGCTTTATTTATAAAAGAGATGGGGTATTTATAAAATTTAAATTTTATAGAAACTAACATAACTTTCATACAGAAAGGCTGAGCCTCCTTAAAAAGAGAACGCAATCGGTTTTGTTGGCTTTTTATTAATATATTATAAAGCATAGCCATAACCTTTTAATAAACATCTGCAGGATATGCTTTTCAGTCATCAATAAAAGGAAAGGCGGGGCTTTCCTTTTTCTCTGATTAAATTAGAACACTATGACACCTTTATTTTCCGTTATCCCTCTGTTTATTCTGACGTTGTTTTATATTGCCAACTCTGGCGGTTACGGTATCGCGCTGCCTTTTAATCTGACTTTCCTGTGCTGGCTGGGGAGCCTTGTGATGCTGCTCATCTGGAGGTACAGAAAAGGCGATGCAGATCGCCAGCCATTGTTGTTAGCGGGTGGGTTGTTACTTCTTGTATCCGGCTTTATGCAGGTAAAGGAAAATCCCGGCGTATGGGTGCTGCTGGGTGCTGTCTTTCTGTGGCAGGGCCTGCGGCATCTGTCATTCACATCACGCTACAGGCGTACGATTCTGGTGGTTTTATTTGTGCTGGCGCTCGGCCAGACAACGGTGAGCCTGCTTCAGGTTTTCTGTCCACCTCTCGCCATGCGGCTTTATGAATATGACTGGCTGCGTAATCACGGCCGCCCTTATGGTATTTTCCAGCAGGTGAATCTGCTCGCTAGTTTTCTGGCCTCCGGCATCGGCTGCGGTTTTTTGCTGCTAATGCAACAACGACTGCGCAGGAACGTGCTGCTGTGTACCGCCGGGTTGAGCCTGCTGACGTTTGTACTGGTGCTGAATCAGTCCCGCGCCGGAGCCATTGGCGCGCTATTGATTGTACTCTGCCTCGCAGCCCTGCTATGGCGTCAGCATCCGGCACGCAGCGCGGCGGCGTTAACGCTCATGATAATAAGCGCGGCCTCAGCCTGGTACATCACGCAGCATACGACGGTGCTGGTCAACGGCGTGCCATATTCGCTGGCGCGCAGTTATGGTGAATCGACGCGCGAGCGTTGGCAGATGCTGTGTATTACCTGGCATATGATTATGTTGCATCCCTGGACTGGCTGGGGCTACGGCACGTTTGAATATGCGTTCAGCCGCTTTGTCCTGGCGCACCCGGAATATGGTTTTATCAGCGCAGATGTTATCACTCACCCCCATAACGAACTGCTTTACGCCTGGTTCCAGGGCGGTGTGGTGGCGCTGTCGGGGATGTTATTGCTCTTCGCGGGTTGGGTGAAAATAGTAATGAGCGCCTGGCGGCAGGGCCGTATGCAGACAGGCTACGCGCTGCTGATTATTCCGCTGCTGGTGCATCTTAATCTGGAGTATCCGTTTTACCAGTCGTTCGTACACTTCGGGTTGTTTATCCTGCTGCTGCGCCTCGGTGTTATCGATAAACCGCATTGCCAGACACAGCGCGCAAAGCTGAGCTTGCGCGTCACGATCGCTGCTGCTGCGGCTGCGCTGATGGCCTTTAGCCTGACGGCGCTCTACGCCGGTTATCATCTCACGATGTTTGAGCGCGGCCATCTGGCGAATTTCCCGCGCCCTGCGCCATGGTATTTCGCGCTGCAGGGCGAACGGACAGAATTTGATGAAAATGTGTCACGCCTGATCGACTACAATCGCACCCATAACAGCGCCGATCTCGACACGTTTATGTCCTGGGCTGCGCGGTATTCGTTGCGTCATAACGACAAAAATGTCTGGCAGAGCATGATCGTGATTACGCAATATAAAGGCGATACCGCTGCGGCAGCCCGCCTGCGCGCGCAGTACAATCGCCTGTTTCCTGTTGTTCAAACCAGCGATTCGCCGTAAATCTGTGCTGTCATAAAACTGCCATAAAAGTTTTAGCGTGACTAATTAAGTACTTAACTGCTGCTACCATTTCCGCGTGTTTCCGCCCCATAAAGCTCGTATTTCGCAGGCCGATAGATCCGAAGCGCCCCTTTCAGGCGTGCCTACACCATGGGAAACAGAGTATGAAATTAAACCACCTGACAATCGGGCAACGACTCGGTCTGCTGGCGGCGTTACTGCTTGTCGCGGTGCTGTTTATCGGCATTCGTGGCCTGACTATCAACGCCGACGGGCTTGAGCAAAACAACAACATTATGGCCACGGAAAAGGTGATAGCAGAGAGCATCGACACCGCGCGGAATGCGCAGGTGCAGTTCAAAATCCAGGTACAGGAGTGGAAAAACACCCTGCTGCGCGGCACGCAGGGGCAGGCGGCGTTTGATAAATATAAAGCCGCGTTTGTCGATCAGAGTGACAAAACCCAGGCGCTGTTAAACCGCCTTGCCACACTTCTGCCGCAGCTTGGCATGAGCGTGGACGAGGTGCATCAGACCATCGCGCTGCATGAGGGGCTGGAAAAGAGCTATCTGGCGGCGATTGCGCAATACAATATCGCCGACCCGACGAGCGCCCAGCATGTCGATAAGCTGGTGAGCGGTATCGACCGCGAGCCGACCCGGATGATTGATGACGTCGTCGCGAAAACGCTGAAGCAGGCGGATGCGCTGACCCGTCAGACCGAGGTGCGCAACCTGGCGCAGTATCAGCAGACCCGCACGATGCTGCTTATTACGATGGCGCTGACGCTTATCGCGAGCATTCTGATCACCTTCTGGCTGGTACGCAGCATCACGCGCCCGCTGGCGCAGGCCGTGATTATTGCTCGTAACGTCGCCGCCGGTGATTTGCAGACGGCGATCACCGTCAGCGGCCGCGATGAAACCGCTGAGCTGATGAGCGCGCTCCAGGAGATGAACGGTAACCTCACCCGCATCGTGGCGGGCGTGCGCAACGGTACCGAAACCATCGCCACTGCGTCGACCCAAATCGCCACCGGCAGCCGTGAGCTCTCGGCACGCAACGAAGCGCAGGCAAGCGCGCTGGAAGAGACCGCGGCGTCGATGGAAGAGCTGACGTCGGTGGTGAAAAATAACGCTGAGAACTCGCGCTTTGCGAGCGATATCGCGCGCGATGCCTGCCAGGTGGCCGGGCAGGGTGGCGAAGTGGTTGAGCGCGTGGTGCAGACCATGAGCGAAATCCACCAGTTCTCTACCGAAATTAGCAACATTATCAGCGTTATCGACGGTATTGCCTTCCAGACCAATATTCTGGCGCTTAACGCGGCGGTCGAAGCGGCGCGCGCAGGCGCGGAAGGACGCGGCTTTGCGGTCGTGGCGGCGGAAGTGCGCGCGCTGGCGCAGCGTTCCAGCTCGGCGGCGCAGGATATCCGTAACCTGATTGACCGTTCCGTGAGCCGTATCGCCGAGGGCAACAGCCTGGTGAAAGGCGCAGGCAGCGCGATGGAAGATATCCTGAAAAGCGTGCAGCGCGTGAGCGAGCTGGTGGAAACCATTTCGATGGCGAACCGCGAGCAGAGTACCGGTATTGACCAGGTCAATATCGCCGTGACGCAGATGGACGCCTCGACGCAGCAGAACGCCGCGCTGTCGCAGGAGTCCGCCGCGGCGGCGCAGTCGATGCAGTATCAGGCCGAGAAGCTGCTGGATTCCGTCAGCGTCTTCCGTCTGGCGGCGCACCGGGACGAAGCGCTGGCGTAACGCCCATAAAAAAACACCGCCTTCGGGCGGTGTTTTTTCATTCGCGGCGAATTACTTCTTCGCGCGTTCGAAAGAGGCGCGGATCTCTTCTTTAGCGGCTTCGGCGTTATCCCAGCCTTCCACTTTGACCCACTTGCCTTTTTCCAGATCTTTGTAGTGTTCAAAGAAATGGGTGATCTGCGCTTTCAGCAGTTCCGGCAGATCGTTCACGTCTTTGATGTGATCGTACTCTTTAGAGAGTTTAGTGTGCGGTACCGCAACCAGTTTGGCGTCTTCGCCAGACTCGTCGGTCATTTTCAGTACGCCAACCGGACGGCAGCGGATCACAGAGCCAGGCTGCAGCGGGTACGGCGTCGGGACCAGCACGTCAACCGGGTCACCGTCCAGAGACAGGGTGTGGTTGATGTAGCCGTAGTTGCACGGATAGAACATCGCGGTGGACATAAAACGGTCAACGAACAGCGCGCCGCTCTCTTTGTCCACTTCGTATTTGATAGGATCAGCGTTAGCCGGAATTTCAATAATAACGTAGATGTCTTCCGGCAGATCTTTGCCCGCAGGTACGTTCAGTAAGCTCATGTCTGTTTCCTTAAAAATGTATGGCAAACAAGTGCCAGGTATTATAGCCAACTGCAATGGAAAGTCGTGGACTCTTTTGTTTCACCGGTGAGCCTGCTGCACCTTTCAGCGTTTTCCCATGACACGTTCATCCATAAAGCCAGCTGCATCCTCAATAAATTACTGAAAACGTTTACATTAGGTGTCTGGTAACCCTTTTTACGCTAAAAATTTTTGGCCGATGCCGCGCTGGCGCTTGCCGCGCCGTATCCCGGCTGGCGTTAAATCCCGCCACTTCTGAATTTTAACTTTTTCGTTACTTTTTTGAATTGTGATGTAACGCATTCAGTTACATCCACGCTTGTCTATAGTTTCGCCACAGGTGGACTCTTACCCAACAATAACCCTACGAGGATACCCTTATGTGGAAGCGCTTACTTGTTGTCACAGCAGTTTCGGCAGCCATGTCGTCTATGGCATTGGCTGTCCCGTTAACCGTGGGATTTTCTCAGGTCGGCTCTGAATCGGGCTGGCGCGCGGCGGAAACCAGCGTTGCGAAAAGCGAGGCGCAGAAGCGCGGCATTACGCTGAAAGTCGCTGACGGCCAGCAGAAGCAGGAGAACCAGATTAAAGCGGTGCGTTCATTTATCGCCCAGGGCGTGGACGCGATCTTTATCGCGCCTGTGGTGGCGACCGGCTGGGAGCCGGTGCTGAAAGAGGCAAAAGACGCGGAAATCCCGGTGATCCTCCTCGACCGTTCGATTGATGTTAAAGACAAGTCGCTCTACATGACGACCGTTACCGCCAACAACGTGCTGGAAGGCAAGCTTATCGGCGACTGGCTGGTGAAAACCGTTGCGGGCAAACCGTGTAACGTCGTGGAGTTGCAGGGCACCGTGGGCGCGAGCGTAGCTATCGATCGTAAAAAAGGGTTTGCCGAGGCGATTTCCAAAGCGCCGAACATCAAGATTATCCGTTCTCAGTCCGGCGACTTTACGCGCTCGAAGGGCAAAGAAGTGATGGAGAGCTTTATCAAGGCCGAGAACAACGGCAAAAACATCTGCATGGTTTACGCGCATAACGACGATATGGCGATCGGCGCCATTCAGGCCATCAAAGAGGCCGGGCTGAAGCCGGGCAAAGATATCCTGACGGGCTCCATCGACGGCGTGCCGGATATTTTCAAAGCAATGGCGGATGGCGAGGCGAACGCGAGCGTAGAGCTGACGCCGAACATGGCCGGCCCGGCGTTCGACGCGCTGGAGAAATTCAAGAAAGACGGCACGCAGCCTCCGAAGCTGACGATTACCGAGTCGGTGCTGTATCTGCCGGATACCGCCAAAGAGATGTTAGAGAAGAAGAAAACGATGGGGTATTGATTGACCAGCGTGACGGGTTTTTGAGGTGTTCTTACGGCGGCGGCGGGTGCGCGTTGCTTACCCGCCCTACCTGTCAAAAAGCGGGCAATATGTAGGGCGGGTAAGCGTAGCGCACCCGCCAGCAGGTGTGAGTTTTGTAGGGCGGGTAAGCGTAGCGCACCCGCCGTGTCCAGACAGCGCACCCGCCGCGCCAACCAACATCACGCTAACCGCAACACGCCAGGCTCAGGCAACAGGAGAGTCCGACCATGAATAACGACAACCATCAGGAAATCCTGCGAACGGAAGGCCTGAGCAAAACGTTCCCCGGCGTAAAGGCGCTCGACCATGTCGATTTCAGCCTGCGGCGCGGAGAGATCATGGCGCTGCTCGGGGAAAACGGGGCCGGAAAATCGACGCTGATTAAAGCGCTCACCGGCGTTTATCAACCCGATGGCGGCACCATTTATCTCGGCGGCGAGGCCGTACGGCCGCGCAACACCGCGCACGCGCAACAGCTTGGCATCGGCACCGTCTACCAGGAAGTTAACCTGCTGCCCAACATGTCGGTGGCGGACAACCTGTTTATTGGCCGCGAGCCGCGCCGCTTCGGCCTGCTGCGCCGTAAAGAGATGGAAAAACGCGCCACGACGCTGCTCGAATCCTACGGATTTCATCTTGACGTCCGCGAGCCGCTGAACCGCTTTTCGGTGGCGATGCAGCAGATCGTTGCCATTTGCCGCGCCATCGATCTCTCGGCGCGCGTGCTGATCCTTGATGAACCCACCGCGAGCCTCGACGCTAAAGAGGTCGAGATGCTCTTTACCCTGATGCGCCAGCTGCGCGCGCAGGGCGTCAGCCTTGTCTTCGTCACGCACTTTCTCGATCAGGTCTATGAAGTCACCGATCGCATCACGGTGTTGCGTAACGGGAAATTTGTCGGCACGCGCGACACCGCCGACCTGCCGCAAATCGAACTGGTGAAAATGATGCTGGGGCGCGAGCTTGAGAGCAACGCGCTGCAGCGCGCCGGGCGCACGCTGCTGAGCGAAAAACCGGTCGCGGCGTTTCACGATTACGGCAAAAAAGGCGTTATCGCGCCGTTTTCGCTGGAAGTGCGCCCCGGCGAAATCGTCGGCCTCGCGGGCCTGCTCGGCTCCGGGCGTACCGAAACGGCGGAAGTCATCTTCGGCATCCACCCAGCAGACAGCGGCACGGCGACCATTAAAGGTAAACCGCAAACGCTGCGCTCGCCGCAACAGGCGTCGCGGCTCGGGATCGGCTTTTGCCCTGAAGACAGGAAAACCGACGGCATCATCGGGGCCGCCTCGGTGCGCGAAAACATCATTCTGGCGCTGCAGGCCCAGCGCGGCTGGCTGCGCCCGATCCCGCGGCGTGAACAGGATGAGATCGCCGCCCGCTTTATTCGCCAGCTCGGCATCCGCACGCCGGGCCCGGAACAGCCGATTGAATTTCTCTCCGGTGGCAACCAGCAAAAAGTCCTGCTGTCGCGCTGGCTGCTGACGAAACCGCAGTTTCTGATCCTCGACGAGCCGACGCGCGGCATCGACGTCGGTGCCCATGCGGAGATCATCCGGCTTATCGAAACCTTGTGCGCCGACGGGCTGGCTCTGCTGGTCATCTCGTCTGAGCTGGAAGAGCTGGTGGGCTACGCCGACCGGGTGATTATCCTGCGCGACCGCCAGCAGGTGGCGGAGATCCCGCTTGAGGATCTCTCGGTCGGCGCCATTATGAATGCCATTGCGGCATAAGGAGCTACGCGTGATGCCTCGTTCATTACCGGATACGGGCGCGCCGAAGCGGCGCTTACGCTTCCCGCCCGGCATGCCGCAAATCGCGGCGCTGATGCTGGTGCTGCTGGTCGACGGCCTGGTGGCGGATCACTTTTTCCAGATAGTGCTGCAGGACGGGCGGCTCTTCGGCAGCCCGATAGATATCCTCAACCGCGCCGCCCCCGTGGCGCTGCTGGCGATTGGCATGACGCTCGTCATCGCCACCGGCGGGATTGACCTCTCCGTCGGCGCGGTGATGGCGATTGCGGGCGCGACCGCCGCGACGCTGACCGTGGGCGGGCACAGTCTCGCCGTGGTGATACTGGCGTCGCTCGGCGTCGGCGTGCTGGCCGGGTTCTGGAACGGCATTCTTGTGGCGGTGCTTAAAATTCAGCCCTTTGTGGCGACGCTGATACTGATGGTCGCCGGGCGCGGCGTGGCGCAGCTGATTACCTCCGGGCAGATCGTCACGTTCAACTCGCCGTCGCTCGCCTGGCTTGGCAGCGGCTCGCTCTTTTTCTTCCCGACGCCGGTCATTATCGCGATCGTGACGCTGCTGGCATTCTGGCTTTTTACCCGCAAAACCGCGCTCGGCATGTTTATTGAAGCCGTCGGTATCAATATTCGCGCGGCGAAAAATGCGGGCGTCAGCACGCGGCTTATCGTCATGCTCACCTACATGCTGAGCGGCCTGTGCGCGGCGATTGCCGGGATCATCGTCGCGGCGGACATTCGCGGCGCGGACGCCAACAACGCCGGGCTGTGGCTTGAGCTCGATGCCATTCTGGCGGTGGTGATTGGCGGCGCGTCGCTGATGGGCGGGCGCTTTAACCTGGCGCTGTCGGTTGTCGGCGCGCTGATTATTCAGGGGATGAACACCGGGATTTTGCTGTCGGGCTTTCCGCCGGAGCTGAACCAGGTGGTGAAAGCGGTGGTGGTGCTGTGCGTGCTGATTGTCCAGTCGCCGCGATTTATTGGTCTGATTAAAGGAGTGCGCCGCCATGATAAAACGTAACCTGCCGCTCACCATCACGCTCGCGGTGTTTGTGCTCGGCTATCTCTACTGCCTGACGCAGTTCCCCGGTTTCGCCTCCACGCGCGTGATTTGCAATATCCTGACGGATAACGCGTTTCTTGGGATCATCGCCGTCAGCATGACGTTTGTGATCCTCTCCGGCGGCATCGATCTCTCGGTTGGCTCGGTGATCGCCTTTACCGGCGTGTTCCTCGCCAAAGCGATCGGCTTCTGGGGCATGTCGCCGCTGGTGGCGTTTCCGCTGATCCTGCTGATGGGCTGCGCGTTCGGCGCGCTGATGGGCTGGCTTATCGATGCGCTGAAAATCCCGGCGTTTATTATTACGCTCGCGGGCATGTTCTTTCTGCGCGGCGTCAGTTATCTGGTGTCTGAGGAATCGATCCCGATTAACCACCCGATTTACGACACGCTCTCAAGTCTCGCGTGGAAAATCCCCGGTGGCGGACGGCTTAGCGCAATGGGCCTGCTGATGCTGGGCGTGGTGGTGATTGGCATTTTCCTCGCGCACCGCACCCGTTTTGGCAACCAGGTGTACGCCATCGGCGGCAGCGCCACGTCCGCCAACTTGATGGGCATCTCCACCCGCAGCGTTACCGTGCGTATTTATATGCTCTCGACCGGGCTTGCTACGCTCGCGGGTATTGTTTTCTCCATTTACACCTCGGCGGGCTACGCGCTGGCGGGCGTCGGCGTTGAGCTGGACGCCATCGCCTCGGTGGTTATCGGCGGCACGCTACTTTCCGGCGGCGTGGGTACAGTGCTCGGCACGCTGTTTGGCGTGGCGATTCAGGGGCTTATTCAGACCTATATTAACTTCGACGGCACGTTGAGCTCCTGGTGGACCAAAATCGCCATCGGGCTACTGCTGTTTATTTTTATCGCGCTGCAGCGCGGGCTGACGGTACTGTGGGAAAACCGCCAGAGCGCCGAGGTCACGCGTGTGACGCCGCGCTAACTTTTCAGTTATAAGATATTGATCTGGCTAAACTGTATAAACTTTCTCCGGTAATTGCCGATAGTTTTTTCTTCAATGGATCAAGCTATCGCGATTACCGGGACCCCACCATGTTGAGAAATCTCTCTATCCGTACCGGCCTGCTGACGCTGTTGGCGGTTATGGCCGTTTTGCTTCTGCTCGTGAGCGCCATGGGCATCTATTCACTCACCCAAAGCTCGGCATCCTTACAGCGCATTAATGCGTTGCAGGGCGAAAAAATGATGCGTCTGAACGAAGGCTATACGCTGCTGTTGCGTGCGCGCAACGAGGCAGGCCAGGCGGTACGCCAGATGGAAATCGGCATGGTGGACGACGCGACCTCGACCGTGAAAACCATCGCGGGCGAGCTGGTGCGTGGTCAGCAACTGCTGAAAACGGTGCTCACCAGCGAGGTGGATGACGAACAAGGCGCGCTGCTGCTCGGCAAGCTTAACCAGAGCTTTAACGCGCTGAATGGCCAGGGGCTCGCGCCGATGATGGCGGCGCTCAACAAGCAAAGCCCGGATGACTATTACGATCTGCTCGGCAACGGGCTTATCCCGCTGACCCGCGCGTTTGATAACGATGTGCAGGCGTTTCAGCGCTGGGGCGAGGCGCGTGGACGTCAGGAAGTTAACGGCGTGCTGACGCAGAAACAGGTGATGCTGGCGCTGATTGGTCTGGTGGCGCTGCTGACCGCGGCGATGATGACGCTGGTCTGGCTGGCGCTGCGGCATTTGCTGCTCAAGCCGCTGGCGCAGTCCGTGGAGCAACTGGAGCATGTGGCGGCAGGCGATCTGACCCGTTCGCTGACCGCGACCAGCAATAACGAGCTGGGGCGTCTGGTGAGCGCCATTGAGGCGATGCGTTTGTCGCTCGCGCAGTCGGTGATGCGCGTGCGTGACGCCAGCGCGCAAATCGACACCGGGAGCCGCGAGCTGGCGGCAGGCAACGTCGATCTGGCGCAGCGCACCGAATCAACCGCCACCTCGCTTGAGCAGACCGCGGCGAGTATGGAGCAGATCACCGCGACGGTGAAACAGAACGCCGATAACGCAGGGATGGCGCATCAGCTGGCGAAAGCGGTCTCCGATACCGCCGATCGCGGCAGTGAGATGGTCTGCTATGTGATTGAAAAAATGCGCGACATTTCCGGCAGTTCAGACCGGATTGGCGACATTCTAAGCGTGATTGACGCCATTGCGTTCCAGACCAATATCCTCGCGCTGAACGCGGCGGTGGAAGCGGCGCGCGCGGGTGAGCAGGGGCGCGGCTTTGCGGTGGTGGCGGGTGAAGTGCGTACGCTCGCGAGCCGCAGCGCCGAGGCGGCGAAGGAGATCCGCGCGCTTATCAGCAATTCACAAAGCCAGGTGGGCGAGGGCAGCGAGCTGGCCATGCAGGCCGGTGAGACAATGGATGAGATTGCCGAAGAAGTATTGCGGATGACGAAGCTGGTGCGCGAAATCGCCGACGCGTCGCTGGAGCAGAGCCGCGGTATTGAGCAGGTGAATATCGCCGTGAGCCAGATGGACGAAACCGCCCAGCAGAACGCGGCGCTGGTGCAGCAATCCTCCGCCGCGACCCGTTCGCTGGAAGAGCAGGCACAGCAGCTGGTGGAAGCGATGGCGTCGTTCCGGTTGCAGACGGCGGGTTAAGAGTTTTCGCTGATAACCGGTGGGTGCGCTGCGCTTACCCACCCTACAAATAAGCGGTGAGGTAACCGGTTGGTGGGTGCGCTGCGCTTACCCACCCTACAAATAAGCGGTGAGGTAACCGGTTGGTGGGTGCGCTGCGCTTACCCACCCTACAAAATGAGACGTGAGATAACGTGTTGGTGGGTGCGCTGCGCTTACCCACCCTACAAGATTAGATGGGTTTCGTAGGGCGGCTAAGCGTCAGCGCACCCGCCGTTTTTGCCTCAGCCCGCCGTTTTCTTCACCCGCCAACAAAAAAGGCAGCCGTGGCTGCCTTTTTCATCACTGACAAACGCGCTTACGCGTCCGGGAATTCGCGGATAAACCGCTCGACGTCGTTCACCATCTGCTCGGTGCCGACGAAGAACGGACGGCGCTGGTGCAGGCTGTCCGGTTTAATATCGAGAATACGCTGCTTGCCGTCGCTCGCCTTGCCGCCCGCCTGCTCGGCCAGAAACGCCATCGGGTTGCATTCATACAGCAGACGCAGCTTGCCTTCCGGGTGGCTCGCGGTGCTCGGGTAGAGATAAATCCCGCCTTTCAGCAGGTTACGGTGAAAATCCGCCACCAGCGAACCAATATAGCGCGAGGTATACGGGCGCTGGGTCGCTTTATCTTCTTCCTGGCAATATTTAATGTACTTCTTCACGCCCATCGGGAATTTAATGTAATTCCCTTCGTTAATGGAGTACGTATTGCCGCTTTGCGGGAAGCGCATACGCTCCTGGCACAGACAGAACACGCCGAGCGACGGATCGTAGGTAAAGGCGTGTACGCCGCAACCGGTGGTATACACCAGCATCGTGGAGGAGCCGTAAACCACATAACCTGCGGCGACCTGCTGGCTGCCCGGCTGCAGGAAATCTTCCATCGTGACCGGCGTACCTACCGGCGTCACGCGGCGATAGATAGAGAAAATGGTGCCGACAGAGACGTTGACATCAATGTTTGACGAGCCATCCAGCGGATCCATCAGGACGACATACTTCGCGTGTTCGCAGCCTTCGAAAACGACAATCTCGTCTTCTTCTTCGGAGGCGATGCCCGCCACGATATCGCGTGCCTTAAGCGCGGCTTTGAGCTTTTCATTGGCGAACAGATCGAGTTTTTGTTGCGTCTCGCCCTGCACGTTTTCGACGCCGCTGGCACCCAGGATATCGACCAGACCGGCCTTATTGATATCGCGGTGGATGATCTTAGCGCCAAGCTTTATTGCCGACAGCAGCGCCGTCAGTTCCCCGGTGGCGTGAGAAAATTCGTGCTGCTTTTCAACAATAAATTCACCTAACGTTTTCATAACACTTTCCCTGCATCCTGAAGTTGAGTAAAGCGATCGCAACAATCTTAACAAACATTCAAATTGTAGCGCACAGGTGAATCGCGCCAGCAAAATGCGGATTATCCTGAAATGCGTTTATTCGCCCCGTCTCAAACAGGTAGAATGTGCGTCAGTTTTAATAAGGACTGTACCTATGCGTATTCATATACTGGGAATTTGCGGCACATTTATGGGCGGCGTGGCGATGCTGGCGCGCTCGCTGGGTCATGAAGTGACGGGGTCGGACGCGAACGTCTACCCGCCGATGAGTACCCTGCTGGAAAAGCAAGGGATTGACTTAATTCAGGGCTATGACGCCTCGCAGCTCGAACCGCGTCCGGATCTGGTGGTGATTGGCAACGCCATGACCCGCGGCAATCCGTGCGTTGAGGCGGTGCTGGAGCAGGGCATTCCTTATATGTCCGGCCCGCAATGGCTGCACGATTTCGTCCTGCGCGACCGCTGGGTCGTGGCGGTGGCGGGCACGCACGGCAAAACCACCACGGCGGGCATGGCCACCTGGATCCTGGAAGCCTGCGGCTACAAGCCCGGCTTTGTCATCGGCGGCGTGCCGGGCAATTTCGATGTCTCCGCGCGCCTTGGTGAAAGCCCGTTCTTTGTGATTGAAGCCGACGAATATGACTGCGCGTTCTTTGATAAACGCTCCAAGTTTGTTCATTACGCGCCGCGCACGCTGGTGCTCAATAATCTCGAATTCGATCACGCGGATATTTTTGACGATCTGAAAGCCATCCAGAAACAGTTCCACCACCTGGTGCGCATTGTGCCAGGGCAGGGAAAAATCATTTGGCCTGAGAATGACATCAATCTCAAGCAGGTGATGGCGATGGGCTGCTGGAGCGAGCAGGAACAGCTTGGCGAGCAGGGCCGCTGGCAGGCGAAAAAACTCACTAACGACGCTTCAAAATGGGAAGTCTGGCTGGACGGCGAATGCGTGGGCCAGGTGGAGTGGCAGCTGGTGGGCGAGCACAACATGCAGAACGGGCTGGCGGCCATCGCCGCGGCGCGTCATGTCGGCGTGACGCCTGCCGATGCCGCGCAGGCCCTCGGCTCGTTCGTGAACGCGCGTCGCCGCCTTGAGCTGCGCGGCGAAGCCAACGGCGTCACGGTGTATGACGATTTCGCGCATCACCCGACCGCTATCCTCGCCACGCTTGCCGCGCTGCGCGGCAAAGTGGGCGGTACGGCGCGTATTATCGCGGTGCTTGAGCCGCGCTCTAACACCATGAAAATGGGCGTCTGCAAAGACGATCTGGCGCCATCGCTCGGGCGCGCCGATGAAGTGTTCCTCTTCCAGCCGCACCACATTCCGTGGCAGGTGGCAGAAGTGGCGGATGCCTGCATCCAGCCGGCGCACTGGAGCGCTGATATCGACACGCTGGTGGAGATGATTGTCAAAACCGCGCAGCCGGGCGATCACATTCTGGTGATGAGCAACGGCGGCTTCGGCGGCATTCATCAGAAACTGCTGGATGCGCTGGCGATAAAAGCCGAAAAAGTGCAGGCGCTCTGAGCCACTCCCGCTAATAAAAAAGCCTCCGCATGCGGAGGCTTTTTTATTAGGCCCGGCTCACTCTTTGGCGATGGGCGTCTCTTCCTGCGTAGTCTTCTTATCGCCCTGAATATCGGCGATGCGTTTTTCAACGTCAGAGACCTGCTGCGCGTTATACAGCAGCGTGTAGGTCAGGTCAAAGCGTGTGCTTTCGCCAGGGGCGAGCTGTTTCACGCGTTTCTGTTCGCGCTCAATCGTGACCGGATAAGCGTAGCTGGTGCCAGGCTCAATGCCGGTCACATAGCCCTGCTTCAGGGTGTCGGTGTTTTTCCACATCGTCAGCACCGGCAGTTGCTGAAGGTTAAAGCTAATCGCCGCGCCTTTATCACCCGCCTTGTTGACCACCGCGGCGACCGTCTCCTGCTTCGCATCGCCGAGCGGCGTCAGGTTAAAGACCATCTCGTCGAAGCCTTTGGTCGGCCCGCTGTAAGTGTTCCACTCTTTCAGGCCGCCTTTGGCATAGTCGTTAAAGGGGCTCACTTTTTCCAGCGGCGCGATAAAGCGCGCGCCTTCTTCCAGAATCGGCTGGCCGAAGTTACTGTGGTAGATAATCTGGTAGTCGTGCGGGTAATCCGCGTGGTTGGTCAGTACATCGTTGATGCTGAAACTGTTGCTGCCTGGCACGTAGCGCAGCTCGGTCAGGGTCTGCAAATCCGCTTTCTTGAACGTGCTCTCTTTCAGCAGGCCGCGCACTTTGATTTCATACGGCGCGTTGTCGCTCACTTCCACTTCCACGCGTGAGGCAGGCGTATTGCCCGCTTTGCCGTGCAGCGTGTAAAGCTGACCGTCAGCAGTGGTCGGGTGACCGGTCCATTCATAACCGCAACGCACCATCATCTCGTTGAAGCCTTCCAGCCAGCCCAGCCCGTTGCGGCTTTCCAGGTTGATATACGCCGGGTTAACCACTTCTTTCACCGGCGAATCCCAGCCCATGCGCACGCCAAAACCGTCGGCGCGCAGCAGGTTCATACCGCGCGTCGGGCTTAACGTAATGGTCAGGCCGTCTTTACTGGTGATGGTGATGATTTTGCTGCCTTCCTGCTTGCCGCCATGAAGCACTTTCTGCTCAATGCTGAACGGCGCGCCGGAAAGCTTCAGCTTTTGGCTGCTGATTTGCCAGTTTCCTTTCTCGACGCCCTGTTCAGCATCGGTCAGCACCCAGGTTTGCGCGCTCACCTGAGCAGAAATCAGCAGGGCAAGCGGGGTAAGCCATACGGTTTTATTCATCTTTTCTTCCTTTTAGCTGAATCGTTTTTAGCTTTGCCCGTGCAGCCTGGCGGATCGCAGGTTAAGAAAACGTGATCGTTTTCAACTGTCTAAAAAAAGCCGGTTTTTGCGAAGGTAATTGTGATTCGCATTAAATTAGAGATGAAAATGTAATCATCATTACAGTCAAAATCGTGAATGTGAGCAGCTTTAGCTTTAACGATTCAGCCAATAAAGGCGGAGTCATGTCCGGCGTTAAGAGACGCCTTAAAAGCGGTCATAAACTATCACTAAAAGGAATAGAAAAGGGGAAACAGCTCAGGCAGCGCCTGAGCCGGGAGGGATTACTGCTCGCTTTCCGCCAGTTCGCGCAGATACTGGAAAATCAGGCGTGAGGATTTCGGCGGTTTATTGCCTTCTTTCTCTTTTTTGGCGTTACGGATAAGCGAACGCAGCTGCTGGCGATCCGCCTGCGGCCACAGGTTCAGCACGTCCGGCACCGCGTCGTCGCCTTCTTCGATCAGACGATCGCGCAGCTGTTCCAGCTTATGGAACAGCGCCACCTGCTGGTTATGGCGGTTTTTCAGCTTATCGAGCGCCTGGCGGATCGGCTCGTCGTCACGCTGACGCAACATTTTGCCGATAAGCTGCATCTGGCGGCGGCGGCCTTCTTTCTTAATGCGTTGCGCCAGTTCAATGGCGGCGCGCAGATCGTCGTCCAGCGGGATTTTATCCAGCGCGTTTTTACCGAGATCGACCAGTTCAGCGCCAAGGCGCTTCAGCTCTTCGGCGTCGCGTTTAATTTCACTTTTGCTGACCCAGATAATCTCATCATCGTCGTCATCATTTTCGTTATCGGGCACTTCATCGAGCCAGTCATCGGGCTGCTTTGTCATCTCAGGCTCCTCAAAAAAAGAGGCTAATACTACCAGTTAAGGCGCGCACTGCGAAATGGTTCTCTGTTAGACTCACAAAATGTGGCTTTTCAGTTTCACCTTACATTATGGCACTCGCGATGAAAGTAATCACACAAGTTGAAGCGCAGCGCAAAGCGCTGGAACAGGCGGTTTCTCAGGCGCTGGAGCTGGCGTCCGGCAAGTCGGACGGCGCGGAAGTGGCGGTCAGCAAAACGACCGGCATCAGCGTCAGCACCCGCTACGGTGAGGTGGAGAACGTCGAGTTCAACAGCGACGGGGCGCTTGGCATCACGGTTTATCACCAGAATCGCAAAGGCAGCGCCTCGTCGACCGATTTAAGCCCGGACGCTATCGCCCGCACCGTACAGGCGGCGCTGGATATCGCCCGTTACACCTCGCCAGACCCGTGCGCGGGCGTGGCGGAAAAAGATCTGCTGGCTTTCGACGCCCCGGATCTCGATCTCTTCCATCCGGCCGAGATCGAACCGGAACAGGCTATCGACTACGCCGCGCGCGCCGAACAGGCGGCTTTAAAGGCCGATAAACGCATCACCAATACCGAAGGCGGCAGCTTTAACAGCCACTACGGCATCAAAGTGTTCGGCAACAGCCACGGCATGTTGCAGAGCTACTGCTCGACACGCCATTCGCTTTCCAGCTGCGTGATTGCCGAAGAGAACGGCGACATGGAGCGCGACTACGCCTACACCATTGGCCGCGCGCTGGGCGATCTGCAATCGCCGGAGTGGGTGGGCGAAGAGTGCGCCCGCCGCACGCTGTCGCGCCTCTCGCCGCGCAAACTGCCGACCATGAAAGCGCCGGTGATTTTTGGCCGCGAAGTGGCGACCGGGCTGTTTGGTCATCTGGTCGGTGCCATCAGCGGCGGCGCGGTGTACCGTAAATCCACGTTCCTGCTCGATTCGCTCGGCAAGCAGATCCTGCCGGAGTGGCTGACGATTGAAGAGCATCCGCATCTTCTGAAAGGCCTCGCCTCCACGCCGTTCGACAGCGAAGGTGTGGCGACCTCGCGCCGCGACATTATCAAAGACGGCGTGCTGCAACAGTGGCTGCTTACCAACTACTCCGCGCGCAAGCTGGGGCTGAAAAGCACCGGCCACGCGGGCGGCATCCACAACTGGCGCATCAAAGGCCGCGGCCTGAGCTTTGAGCAACTGCTGAAAGAGATGGGCACCGGCCTTGTGGTGACCGAACTGATGGGCCAGGGCGTCAGCGGCATCACCGGCGATTACTCGCGCGGCGCGGCGGGCTTCTGGGTGGAAAACGGCGAAATCCAGTATCCGGTGAGCGAAATCACCATCGCCGGCAACCTGAAAGAGATGTGGCGCAATATGGTTACCATTGGTGACGATATCGAAACACGTAGCAATATTCAGTGTGGTTCAGTACTGCTGCCGGAGATGAAAATCGCCGGTGAGTAAGGCAAGGGCGCCCGTTGTGGCGCTTTTTTTTCGTCATAACAATAAAAAGGTGAGTCAATGCGTAAGCAAGCATTAGCGATGTTAGCGGTCTCCTCTCTGTTGTTCACCAGCGCCGCGGCGTGGGCGGATCTGGAAGACAACATGGACACCCTCAATGAAAACCTGAAAGTCGTGCAGAAGACCAGCGATGCGGCAGAAATGAAAACCGCGCTGACGAAAATGCGCGAGGCGGCGCTGGACGCCAAAAAAGAAACCCCGCCGAAGCTCGAAGATAAGGCAGCTGACAGCCCGGAAATGAAAGATTTCCGCCACGGTCTCGATACGCTGGTAAGCCAGATTGACGGCGCGCTGAAGCTCGTTGATGAAGGCAAAATCAAAGAGGCCCAGGCGAGCGCCGAAGAGTTCAAAACCACCCGCAACACCTACCACAAGAAGTATCGCTAAGCCCTTTTTTGTGCGGCGGTTCGCCGCCGCACGTTCCCTCTGCGCCCGGTCATAAGCCACGCTTATTCTCCGCCGCCTTTTGCGCGCGGCGTCGCAAGCCCGTTATTTTCTTTTTCCCACGCCCGACATGACCGCCAGTGACATTCATCACAGTTATTTGGTTGTTTATATCCATTCACGGCTTTTATGTGGAACAGATCACTGCCGCCACTCTCCTTTCCACTTTGAAGTGGAAAACAACTCGCTACAAACCTTTAACACCCGCCGTTAGTGTTACCTCAGCGCAACTAATCGGGTATGCAGAGTGAATAACGGAGCGGTAATGAACAACGCCGGATGTCAACACGCGGATGAGACCGCGACGCTTGCCGGGCGGATGCTGGATGAAGTTTACGCGCTCCTTGAGCGCCACCAGATAACGCCTAACGCCGTACAGCGGCAGATGCTCAGCTCACACGTGCGGGCGATGGCGCACCGCTCGGTGACCGGCGAGCCGCTGCCCGAGGTGGAAGAGAGCCTGTTTGAGGAGATCTCTGAAGGCTCGATGGCGCTGGCGCGTGAAATTGTGGCGCAGTTCGGCAATCTGCCCGATGAAGAGGCCTGGCTGTTGTCGGTGCACTTCGAGGTGGCGAAAGAGAATCTTTAACCTTCAGGAGCGAACCATGGAACAGATTACAGTAGTGATTGGCGATCGTCTGGGCAAAGGCCAGAAAGTGGCGGCGGGCGCGGAGAAAGCGGGCGCGCGGGCGGTCGTGGTGCCGGGTGTCGCGGCGGATATGAAGCTTGGCGACGTGATGAAAACCGAAGGCGCGACGTTCGGTATCTCGTTTTGCGGCAGCGGCGGCGCGGGCGCTATCACCGCGCAGACCAAACATGGCTATAAGGCCAAATATGGGATGCGCTCGGTGGAAGAGGGTGTCACCGCCATCAACGAGGGCTGCAACGTGCTGGGTTTCGGCTTTATGGATAAAGAAGAGCTGGGCGAGCGGCTGGTGGAAGCCTGGAAAAAGAAATACGGCGCATAACGTATGAAAGAACAGTTCACCACCACGGTGAGAGTGAAAGGCAAAGGCGACACGCGTGCTCGCGCGTTCGCTGATGCCCTGAATCAGGTACAGGCGGCGGTGATAAAAGCCTCGCCGCACATCTTACTGCGTATAGAGCCACAGGATGTGCAGGTTGTTCATGCGCGGGAAACGGTGCGTAAAGAAGCGTTTCTGTTTTTCTTTTTGCGCCGGGAACGACGGGCTTTCAGCGTGGAGCTGGACGTGACCGTCAACGTGACCGCCATCAATCTCGAAAAGGTGGATTTCGTCACGCAACACAGCTGATCGTTACTAAAAGGGCAGACCAATGTTCCTGATAATTTTAATAAAATCGCTCATCATCGGCGGCCTGGTCGGCGTCGGCGTGGGCGCCGGGGCCGCACGCATGTTCCATGCGCCCACCACGCAAGGGATGGGTGCCTTTCGTACGTTAGGAGAGCTGAACTCCTGTGAAGGCGATCCGGCTTCGCATTTCTCCTTTGGGTTAGGGTTTTTCTTCAACGCCTGGGCGTCCTCCGTCGCGGCGGGCGCGTTCACCCAGGATGTCGATCACCGCATTATTCCCAACTGGGGCGCGGCGGCGCTGATGGTGAAAAACCGCAATCTCGCCGACACCCTGCACAACCCGAAAAAAATGGCGGTTGCCTGCGGGCTTATCGGCATGGCGGTGGTGGCGTTTCTCAACACCACGGCCTCTGCCGTGCCGGAAGCGCTTCAGGTTACCGCCGTTAAAGTGCTGGTGCCTGCCGCTAACCTGCTGGTGAACACCGTGATGCCGGTGATTTTCTGGCTGGCCGCCATCGACGCCGGGAAAAGATCGGGCTTCTGGGCCACCGTCTTTGGCGGCGCGGCGCAGCTGATCATGGGCAACGCCGTGCCGGGGCTGGTGCTGGGCATTCTTATCGGCAAGGGTGTTGAAGAGAGCGGCTGGAACCGCGTTACCAAAGTCATGATGACTGCCATTGTGCTGCTGTTCGTGCTGAGCGCCTTCTTCCGCGGCTTCGACATGAAAATGATCGAATCTTTCCGTCTGACCGTGCCGGACTGGCTCAGTCTTATCCACAACTCGCTGAGCGGCAAATAAGGAGCGCATGATGGAAGAGAATAAAGGTTTCTGGTACGCCGACTGGTCATTCCCGATCTTCGTTGGCCTGCTCTCCTCCGGCGTATTCGCCGGAACGCATATGTACTACCTCTACGGCATCGGCGCGTTTAACGAAGTGGCGTTCGTGGCGATGCTCAAAGCCGGCATCGACACCGGCGTCTATGGCGCGGTGGCCGCCTTCGGCGCGAGTTTCCTCTTTGCCCGCATTATCGAAGGCTCGCTGGTAGGCATTCTGGATATCGGCGGCGCCATCCAGACCGGCGTGGGGCTTGGCGTTCCGGCGCTGCTGCTCGGCGCGGGCTTCGTTTTTCCGGTAGCGAATTTCGCCGCCTCGCTGGTCACCGGCCTGCTGATTGGCCTCGCGATCGGCTACGTCATCATTCTGGCGCGTAAATTCACCATTAATCAGAGCGATTCCACCTACGGCGCGGACGTGATGATGGGCGCGGGCAACGCCTCCGGGCGTTTCCTCGGGCCGCTTATCATCCTGAGCGCCATGACCGCCTCAATCCCGATTGGCGTGGGATCGCTTGTGGGCGCGCTGCTGTTTTATCTCTGGCAGAAGCCGATCACCGGCGGAGCTATTCTCGGCGCGATGATCCTGGGCTCGCTGTTTCCTGTGGCGATCGGTTAACTGCGCGGGCGCTCCGGCGCCCGCCTTCTGAGGAAACCCTATGTTTGACCTGATCCTGCGCAAGGCGCGGCTGGTGGACGACACGCTGGCGGATATCGCCATCAAAGACGGCAAAATCGCCGCGCTCGGCAGCGTGACCGGCGAGGCGCGCGCCACGCGCGATCTCAATGGCGAGTATTACGTCAGCCCCGGCTGGATCGATCTGCACGTCCACTGCTACCCGAAATCGCCGATTTACCACGACGAGCCGGACGCGGTTGGCGTTTCGACCGGCGTTACCACCGTGGTGGACGCGGGCAGCACCGGCGCGAACGATATCGACGACTTTTACGCGCTGACACGTGGCGTGGCGACCGAGGTGCTGGCGCTGCTTAATGTTTCGAAGGTAGGTCTTATCGCGCAAAACGAGCTGGCGGATATGGCGAATATCGACGCCGCGGCGGCGCGCGATGCTATCGCCCGTCACCCCGATTTTATCGTCGGCCTGAAAGCGCGCATGAGTAGCAGCGTGGTGGGCGATAACGGCATCGCGCCGCTTGAGCGCGCCAAAGCTATTCAGCAGGAGAACGGCCATCTGCCGCTGATGGTACATATCGGCAACGGCCCACCGCCGCTGGATGAGATCGCCGCGCGGTTATCCCAGGGCGACATCATTACCCACTGCTTTAACGGCAAACCGAATCGCATCCTGACGCCGCAGGGCCAGCTTCGCGCCAGCATTAGCGACGCGCTCGGGCGCGGCGTGCGGCTTGATGTCGGCCACGGCAGCGCCAGCTTTAGCTTTGAGGTGGCGCGCCAGGCCATCGCGCTCGGCATTCTGCCGCACACCATCAGCTCTGACATCTACTGCCGTAACCGCATCAACGGCCCGGTGCGAAGCCTTGCCCATGTGATGTCGAAATTCCTCGCCATCGGCCTGTCGCTGCCGCAGGTGATTGACTGCGTCACGCTGCACGCCGCGCAGGCGCTGCGTCTGGCCCATAAAGGGCGGCTGACGCCAGGGGCCGACGCCGATCTGACGATTTTCGACCTGCGCCGTCAGCCGGCCCTTTTTACCGATGCCGACGAAGAGACGCTACACGGCGATTATTTACTGGTGCCGCTTGCCGCCGTGCGGGCGGGCGCCTGGCACATGACCGAACAAGGGAGCGCGGAACATGCCTTCAGTGTATGAAAAATATGAATTGAAACAGGTAATTAACGCCTCCGGGCGCATGACGATTTTAGGCGTCTCCACGCCGCGCCAGGAGGTGGTGGAAGCCGTCACGCAGGGGCTGAATCACTATTTCGAAATGAAAGATCTGGTCAATAAAACCGGCGCGTACATCGCCAGGCTGCTGGAGGTGGAGGCCGCGACGATTGTCTCCTGCGCCTCGGCAGGCCTTGCGCAGTCAGTGGCGGCGGTGCTGGTCAAAGAGAGCGACTGGCTGCTTGAGAACCTGCATACCACTGCGATTGAGCAAAACGAAATTGTGCTGCCGAAAGGGCATAACGTGAATTACGGCGCGCCGGTCGGCACGATGGTGGCGCTCGGCGGCGGAAAGCTGGTCGAGGCGGGCTATGCCAACGAGTGTTCGGCACAGCAGCTTGCTGCCGCGATTACGCCGCGAACAGCGGCGATCCTCTATGTAAAATCGCACCACTGCGTGCAAAAAAGCATGCTGAGCGTGGCGCAGGCCGCTGCGGTGGCGCGTGAGCATCAGCTGCCGTTGATTGTCGACGCCGCCGCCGAAGAAGATTTGCAGTGCTACTACCACGCGGGCGCGGATCTGGTCATCTACAGCGGCGCGAAGGCGATTGAAGGGCCGTCGAGCGGTCTGGTGATCGGCAAAACGCAGTACGTGGAGTGGGTAAAACGTCAGGCGAACGGCATCGGGCGCGCGATGAAAGTCGGCAAAGAGGGCATTCTCGGCCTTACCAGCGCCATTGAGCACTACCTCAGCGCGCCGAAAGAGAGCGGCGCGCAGATGGTGGCCAAAATGACGCCGTTTATCGACCAGCTCAACACGCTGAACGGCGTAACAGCCCGCGTGGTGTGGGACAGCGCCGGGCGCGACATCGCCCGCAGCGAAATCAAATTCGACGAAGCCGTCACCGGCATCAACACCGGCGATCTGGTCAGCGCGCTGAAGCAGGGCGAATACGCCATCTATTTTCGCGGCTACAAAGCCAACGAAGGCATTATTGAAGCGGATGTGCGCAGCGTCAGCGCCGCGCAGCTGGAGATTGTGTTCCGCCGTATCCGGGACGTGCTGAATCAGGAGGCGCACGCATGAAACTGACCCCGAATTTTTACCGCGACCGTGTTTGCCTGAACGTGCTGGCAGGCTCGAAAGAAAACGCCAGCGCGATTTATGAAGCCGCCGAAGGGCATGTGCTGGTGGGCGTCCTCTCGAAAAACTACCCGGACGTGGCGAGCGCCGTCGAGGATATGCGGGACTACGCGAAGCGCATCGATAACGCGCTGTCGGTGGGGCTGGGCGCGGGCGATCCGAACCAGTCCGCGATGGTCAGCGCCATCGCGCGCGAGCTACAGCCGCAGCATGTGAACCAGGTCTTTACCGGGGTGGGCGCGAGCCGCGCGCTGCTTGGACAGCGCGAGACGGTGGTGAACGGGCTGGTGTCACCAACGGGCACGCCTGGCCTTGTGAAAATCTCCACCGGCCCGTTGAGCAGCAGCGCGCCCGACGCCATCGTACCGGTGGAAACGGCGATTGCCCTGCTGAAAGATATGGGCGGCAGCTCGGTGAAATATTTCCCGATGGGCGGCCTTGCCTGCCGCGAGGAGTATCAGGCTGTGGCGGACGCCTGCGCGCGTCACGACTTCTGGCTGGAGCCGACCGGCGGCATCGATCTTGATAACTTCGAAGCGATCCTGCGCATCGCGCTGGAGGCGGGCGTGAGCAAAGTGATCCCGCATATTTACAGCTCGATTATCGACAAAGCCAGCGGCGACACGCGCCCGGAGGATGTGCGCCGCCTGCTGGCGATGACGCGCAACCTGGTGGGGTAAGGCCGTTTTACGTTAAGGCTGGAGAATATATTCATCACCGTGATAAATATATTCCCTGGCCTGAAGCCGTCCGCGGGCGCGATGGCGCGCCCGTTTAACGAGAGGAAACCGGTGTGCGATTCCCGAGTCAACGTCTGTCCCGGCTGTTTGATCTGCTGCAAAACGAAACGCTGCCGCAGGATGAGCTGGCGCGCCGGTTAAACGTCACGACGCGCACCGTGCGGGCGGATATCAGCGCGCTCAATACGTTGCTTCGTCAGCATGGCGTGCAGCTGGTGCTTAACCGCGGCAGCGGCTATCAGCTGACCGTTGACGATATGGGGCGCTATCAGGCGCTCCAGGCGAGCCGCCCGAAGGCGCTGCGCATCCCGCGCACCGCGCCGGAACGCGTGCATTATCTGGCGGTGCGTTTCCTGACTTCCGCGTTTTCCCTGAAGCTTGAAGACCTGGCGGAAGAGTGGTTCGTGAGCCGCGCCACGCTGCAAAACGACATGGCGGAAGTGCGCGAACTCTTTACCCGCTACAACCTCACGCTTGAAACCCGCCCGCGTCACGGCATGAAGCTGTTCGGCAGTGAAATGGCGCTGCGCGCGTGCCTGACGGATCTGCTCTGGCAGCTTGCCCAGCAGGATAGCGCTAACCCATTAATTACCGAAGAGGCACTGAACGCGGGCGTGCAGGAGCGGCTCGCCGGGGGGCTGCCGACGATTTTCGCGCACGCGCGCCTGCGCTTTACCGATGAGGGCGAGCAGTTTATTCGCCTCTATTGCGCCGTGGCGGTGCGGCGCATCAGCGAGGGCTTTCCGCTGCCTGAATTTGTGGCGGACGATGTGGACGATAACGTGCGCGAGGCGGCGCGCGGCATCGCGGCGCTGCTGCAAACGCTGTGCGGCAAACCGCTATCAGAGGCGGAAGAGAACTGGCTGCGGGTGCATATCGCCGCGCGCCAGGTGCAGGAGCTGGAGCCGAGCGCCATCAGCGCCGATGACGCCGAAGCGCTGGCAGGCTACATCCTGCGCTATATCAACACGCACTATAACTACAATCTGCTGACCGACGAACAGTTGCGCGCCGACCTGCTGACCCATATTCGCACCATGATCACCCGCGTGCGTTACCAGATAAACATTCCTAATCCGCTGCTCGGCAATATCAAACAGCACTACCCGATGGCCTGGGATATGACGCTGGCGGCGGTGTCCGGCTGGGGTAAATACACGCCTTACACCATCAGCGAAAACGAAGTGGGGTTTCTGGTGCTGCATATCGGCGTCGGGCTTGAGCGCCACTATAACGTGGGCTACCAGCGTAACCCGCGCGTGCTACTGGTGTGCGATACCGGCAACTCCACGGTGCGCATGATCCAGTCGATGCTGCTGCGCAAATACCCGCAGTTAGAGGTGAGTGAAATCGCCACGCTTCGCGACTACGAGCAGCGCGCCGCCATCGCCGAGGATTTCGTGATTTCCACCGCGCGGGTGGCGGAAAAAGATAAGCCGGTGGTGGTAATGTCGCCGTTTCCGACCGATTTCCAGCTGGAGCAAATCGGCAAGCTGGTGCTGGTGGACAGAACCCGGCCCTGGATGCTGGAGAAATATTTCGACGCCCGGCATTTTCGCGTGGTGGACGGGCCCATGACCCAGCAACAGCTTTTCAAAGAGCTGTGTGATGAGCTGGAGCAGGACGGGTATGTAGGCGGGGATTTTCTGCCGTCGGTGGTCGAGCGCGAGGCGATTGTCAGCACCATGCTTGGGGACGGTATCGCGTTGCCGCACTCGCTCGGGCTGATGGCGCGCAAAACGGTGGTCTATACCGTGCTGGCCCCGCAGGGGATTGCGTGGGGCGAGGAGACCGCGCATGTGATTTTCCTGCTCGCCATCAGCAAACGCGAATATGAAGAGGCGATGACGATCTACGATCTGTTCGTCACGTTTTTGCGCGAGCGGGCGGCGCAACAGCTGCAAACGTGTCGTGATTTCGCCCAGTTTCAGGACGTGGCGATGACCTGCCTGAGCCGGTTTTAGAAGCTGTCTTCCAGAATTCGATGTAATTCATATGTAATGCTATATTGCATTACACTTTGAAAAACGGTGGAGGCATAATGGCCACAATCAACGTAAGGCTTGATGACAAGCTTAAAAATGAGGCTTATGCGGTGCTGGGAAAACTGGGTATCACACCTACCGAAGCGGTGCGTCTGCTGTTTCAGTATGTGGCGCAAAATGGCCGTATGCCAGTCAAAACGCTAACCGTCAGCGACAGCGAAGAGGCGCTGCTGCGTACCGTGCGGGAGCGACTGGCGGACCCGCGGCCGGGCATCAGGGTTGATCTGGATGAGCTATAAACTGGTCTTTGACCCACGTGCGCTGAAGGAGTGGCACAAACTGGGCGAGACCGTTAAAGCGCAATTCAAAAAGAAGCTGGCGTACGTGCTGGCGGCTCCCAGGGTGAAATCCGCCCGGTTAAGTGGCCTGCCGGACTGCTACAAAATTAAATTAAGAACGAGCGGTTACCGGCTGGTGTATCAGGTGCGCGATGATGCTGTCTGTGTGCTGGTCATCGCGATCGGCAAACGCGAAAACCTGACCGTATACCAGGGTGCCGGGCACCGTCTGGAGTAAGCGCCTCTCAGCGCAGCCGGTGGATAACCTGGTTGCTGCTGCCACGCCAGATAAGCGCCGGATCTTTCAGATCCTGCACAAATTTGCCGTCCACCAGCACGTTGATAAGGTTTACCACCTCGCGCTGGGCATCGCTCAGTTCATCGATTTTATACCCCGTCCAGACCCAGATATCTTTACCGGGGCACTCGGCCCGCACGCGTTGGACGAGCTTTAGGATCGCCGGCACATTTTGCGGGTGCAGCGGATCGCCGCCCGACAGCGACAGCCCCTGGCGTTTGACGCGGGTGTCGTTGAGATCGGCAATGATGCGGTTTTCCATCTCGTCCGTGAACGGTACGCCGGAGTTGAGCCGCCAGGTGCTTTTGTTGTAGCAGCCGGGGCATTCGTGAACGCAGCCCGCCACAAATAATGTGCAGCGGGTGCCGGGGCCGTTGACGACATCAACGGGATAATATTGATGGTAATTCATGGTTTCCTCGTCCCAGGCGGGCGAACGGTGGGTGCGCAGAGCCGTTGCGCGGCGGGTGCGCGTTGCTTACCCGCCCTACGCGTTTCGTTTTGTAGGGTGGGTAAGCGCAGCGCACCCACCGTGCCAGACGCCAGAGCGGCGTTAACCCAACTGCCCGTTGCCGAGGTGCTTCACGCGGCGCTTCACCTCTTCCTGTTTACCCGCGTTGAACGGACGGGCGTCGGGGCTGCCGAGATACCCGCAAACGCGGCGGGTGACGGAAACGCGCGATGCATCATGGTTGCCGCATTTCGGACAGGTAAAGCCCTTGCTGGTGCACTCGAATTCGCCGGTGAAACCGCACTCGTAACACTCGTCAATCGGCGTATTGGTGCCGTAATAAGGCACGTGGTGATAGCTGTAATCCCACACGTCTTCCAGCGCCTTCAGGTTGTGCTGAAGATTCGGGTATTCGCCGTAACAGATAAAGCCGCCACTTGCGAGCGGCGGGTAGGGCGCTTCGAAATCGATTTTATCGTACGGGTTTACCTTCTTCTCCACGTCCAGGTGGAAGCTGTTGGTGTAATACCCTTTGTCGGTCACGCCCGGCACCACGCCAAACTCGGCGGTATCGAGGCGGCAGAAACGATCGCACAGGTTCTCGCTCGGCGTGCTGTAGAGGCTAAAGCCGTAACCGGTCTCCTCTTTCCACCGATCCACCGCCTGACGCAGACGCTCGACAATCGCGATACCTTTGGCGCGCAGTGTCTCGCTGTCATAGATATGCTGGTTGCCGGACAGCGCGTTAATCGTTTCATGAATGCCGATATACCCGAGAGAAATCGACGCGCGGCCATTTTTGAAAATCTCCGCGACATCGTCATCAGGTTTAAGACGCACCCCGCACGCGCCTTCCATATAGAGAATCGGTGCCACCCGCGCTTTTACGCCTTCGAGACGCGCAATGCGCGTCATCAGCGCTTTGCGGGCGAGTTTCAGCCGCTCATTGAGCAGCGCCCAGAACGCGGTTTCGTCGCCTTTCGCCTCCAGCGCGATGCGCGGCAGGTTCAGGCTAATCACGCCGAGGTTATTGCGCCCGTCGTGGATCTGCTCGCCGTTCTCTTCATAAACGCCAAGAAAACTGCGGCAGCCCATCGGCGTTTTGAACGAACCGGTCACTTTCACTACCTGATCGTAGTTGAGAATATCCGGGTACATGCGCTTGCTCGCGCACTCCAGCGCCAGTTGTTTGATGTCGTAGTTCGGATCGCCAGCTTTATGGTTCAGGCCGTCGCGAATCGCGAACACCAGTTTCGGGAACACCGCCGTTTTATGGTTTTTACCCAGCCCCGCGATACGGTTGCGCAGAATCGAGCTTTGGATCAGGCGCGATTCCCAGCTGGTGCCAAGGCCAAAACCAAAGGTGACGAACGGCGTCTGGCCGTTGGCCGTGTGCAGCGTGTTGACTTCATATTCTAGCGACTGGAACGCGTCGTAACACTCTTTTTCGGTGCGGGCGCGGGCGTAGCCTTCGACATCCGGAATGTTCCACTCAAGCGCGGTGCGGCGGTGCTTCTCAAAGCTTGCCGTCACAAACGGGGCCAGCACTTCGTCAATGCGGTTGATGGTGGTGCCGCCGTAAATGTGGCTCGCCACCTGGGCGATGATCTGCGCCGTCACGGCGGTGGCGGTGGAAATAGACTTCGGCGGTTCTATCTCGGCGTTGCCCATTTTAAACCCCTGCGTCAGCATGCCTTTTAAGTCGATCAGCATGCAGTTGAACATCGGGAAGAAGGGCGAGTAGTCGAGATCGTGATAGTGGATTTCGCCGCGTTCATGGGCGAGCACCACGTCGCGCGGCAGCAGATACTGGCGCGCATAGTGTTTGGCGACAATGCCCGCCAGCAGGTCGCGCTGGGTCGGGATCACTTTACTGTCTTTATTGGCGTTCTCGTTCAGCAGCGCCGGGTTGGTCTGCTCAACCAGCCCGCGGATCTCTTTATTCAGGCGGCCCTGTTTTTCGCGGGCGATATCACGGTCGTGGCGATACTCAATATAGGCGCGCGCCAGCTGCTTGTAATTGCCCGCCATCAGCTGGTTTTCCACCGCCGTCTGGATCTCTTGAATGTCCACTTCACGACGATGCTGCATCTGGCTGCTGACGATTTCCGCGACGGTGGCGCAATAGTCTGCGTCATCGACTCCCGCTGCCTGCGCCGCGCGAAGAATCGCTTCGCGAATGCGCGCTGAATTGAAAGGTACTTTACACCCGTCTCGTTTCACTACATGCGGTGTCATGATCACTCCATATTAAGCACAGGTTATCCACAGAAACTCCGTCGTGCGGCGCAGGGAATATTGGCTGCATAAACCCCCGGTAACGTCGGAGCTAGCCCGTTTTATCCACAGCAGCGCGGGAATATCCTCCGCACCGGATTGCTGAAAGTTTAGCCTGAAATAACAAGATATTGGGTCGCGGTGGATTTTAATGTCTATATATAGTGATTTGCATCAAACAAGTTTGCGATTTTATTGATGCAGGACAAAGCAAAGCGGCGAGTGCGCTTACGGTCTGCGTTGAGGCGAGAAACATTTACACTGTGAATTTTTCGATTAAAAAATCAACGAAAGCCCGCACGCGCGGGGCCAGGCGATGGTACGGATACTTCACCCAGAGCGGCTGCGGCGCAGGCCAGTGCGCTTCCATCAACGGCACCAGACGGCCTGTGGCGATAAGCGGCGCCAGATACCAGTCGGCGAGCGAGACAATGCCCATCTCCGCCAGCGCGGCGTCCACCAGCACATCGGGAAAGGTGCTGATAAGAAAAGCGTGCTGTTCTTCCATCGCCAGTTCGTCAGCAAGCCAGCTTTGCAGCTTGCCGTTGCCGGGATTGCGGTGCACCAGGCAGCGATGATGCAGCAGATCCTGCGGCTGTTGCGGCGTACCAAACTGCGCCAGGTAGGCAGGCGAGGCGGCGAGCATCATGCGCATCGGGCGGATTTCGCGCGTCACGATGCGGCTGTCCTGCACCGTCCGCTGGCCAATCGCCACATCGATCCGCTCGCCAATCAGGTTAACGCGGCGCGGATCCATCGCCAGATCCAGCCGCACCTGCGGGTAACGCTGCTGGAAAGCGGGCAGCTCCGGCATCAGAAGGTAGCGCCCGAAGCCGGGAATCACGCTCACGCGCACCAGCCCCTGCGGCTCGTCGGCAGGCTTTTCCAGCGCCTGGTTGAGCGCATGCCACAGCGGGGCTACTTGTTCGCGCAGCGCCGCGCCTTCTTCCGTCAGCACCACAAAATGCGTGTTGCGCTGAAACAGCACGCGGCCCAGGCGCGCCTCCAGTTGCCGCACGCTTTTACTGACAGCAGCAGGCGTCACGCCCAGCAGGCGAGCGGCGGCGGAAAAACTCTGGCTCTGCGCGGCGGCGAGAAACGCAGGCAGCAGGCGATGTACGTCTGAGGTGAGCGTCATGATTGATACCTTTAGTTGAAACAGATATGCCCGGAACGGCACTACAGGTTAACCCTGCGTCATGCCAACATTACCTCAACCACATCGTTGAGGAGAGTAAAAATGAAAAAAGTTCTGGTTCTGGCCGGGCACCGTTACCCGGATGATTCCCGCGTCAACCGCGCGGCTATCGAGGCGCTGAAAGCACTGCCGCAGGTGACGGTGCATGAGCTGATGCGTGAATACCCTGACTTTAACATCGACGTGAAGCGCGAGCAGGCGCTGCTGCTGGCGCATGATGCGGTGGTGATGCTGTTTCCGTTCTGGTGGTACAGCTCGCCCGCGATTTTAAAAGAGTGGCAGGATCAGGTGCTTGAGCACGGTTTTGCCTACGGCACCGGCGGCGATCGCCTGCACGGCAAACCGTTTATGCTGATGGTTTCGACCGGCGGCAGCGCAGAGGCTTATTCGCCGCAGGGCTATAACCGTTACCCGATAGACGAGTTCTGGCTGCCGTTTCACGCGATGGCCAACATGACCGGCATGATCTGGCAGCCGCCAGCGCTGATTCAGGGCACGCATGTGCTGAGCGACGCCAGTCTCGACGCCGGCGTCGCGCAGTGGCTGAGCCGGGTTAACGCGCTGGTGCGTTAACCCGATTGGGTTACGCGTCCCCCTGAAGCCATATTACGGCTTCGAACGGGCGCAGGTTCATTTCGCCGGGGCGGGGTGCTGCATCGGGATAGTTGCTCATCAGCACCTGCCACGCGCCGCTAAACTCACCCGGCGTACACCAGTGCGCTTCGCGCGACAGATTCGCCATCACCACCAGCGTCTGCCCTTGCCATTCACGGCGATAGCACCACAGGTAAGGATGCTCCGCCAGCAGGTCGTGATAGTCGCCCCAGGTGAAAATCGGGTGCGCCTTACGCAGCCTGATGAGTTTCTGGTAAGCGTAAAAAACGGAGTCAGGATCGTCGAGCGCGCGCGCGGCGTTGATCTCGCGGTAATTATCGCAAAGCCCTATCCACGGCGTGCCGGTGGTAAAGCCGCCGTTATCGCTGTCATCCCATTGCATCGGCGTGCGGCTGTTATCGCGCGATTTGCTGGCGAGGATCGCGAGCAGCGTCTCCGGGCTTTGCCCCTGCGCGCGCCGCTCGGCAAACATATTGTGGCTTTCCACGTCGCGGTAATCGATGATCCGTGTGAAGTGCGGGTTGGTCATGCCCAGCTCTTCGCCCTGGTAGATATAGGGCGTGCCCTGCATGCCGTGCAGCACCATCGCGAGCATTTTCGCCGCCGGTACGCGCAGCGCGCCCTCGTCGCCGAAGCGCGAGACGATGCGCGGCTGATCGTGGTTACACCAGAACAGCGCGTTCCAGGCCACGCCATGCATCCCCTGCTGCCAGTGGTTGAAAATCGCTTTCAGCGCCACGAAATCGGGCGCGGCGAGCGTCCACTTCTGCCCGTCCGGGTAATCCACTTTCAGGTGATGGAAGTTAAACGTCATCGAGAGTTCGTGGCCCTCCAGCGCGGCGTAGCGCTGGCAGTTCTCAAGCGTCGTGGAGGACATTTCGCCCACCGTCATCAGCCCGCGCGGCTGAAACACGTCGCGGCTCAGCTCCTGTAAATAGTCGTGAATGCGCGGTCCGTCGGTGTAAAAACGCCGCCCGTCGCCGCGATCGTCCGACGGGAAATCCTGATCTTTTGAAATCAGGTTGATCACATCGAGACGCAGGCCGTCCACGCCGCGATCGGCCCAGAATTCGCAGACCTTTTTCACCTCGGCGCGCACCTGCGGGTTTTCCCAGTTGAGATCCGCCTGTTCGGGCGCAAAGAGATGCAGATAGTACTGGCCGCTCTCGGCGTGCCAGCGCCAGGCGCTGCCGCCGAATTTTGAACGCCAGTTGTTGGGCGCTTCTTCCGGCGTGCCGTCGCGCCAGATGTAAAATTCGCGGTGCGCGCTCTCGCCGGTCAGCGCGTCATGAAACCAGGCGTGCTGTGTCGAGGTGTGGTTAAACACCATGTCCAGAATCACACGGATGCCGCGGGCATGGGCGTCCGCCACCAGCGCGTCGAACTCCTCCAGCGTGCCATAGGCTGGATCAATGGCGGTATAGTTCGCCACGTCGTAACCGTTATCGACCTGCGGAGAGAGATAGAAGGGCGTCAGCCAGATGGCGTCCACGCCAAGTTGTTGCAGATAATCGAGGCGTCGGGTGACGCCCGCCAGATCGCCTGTGCCGTTGCCGGACGTATCCTGGAAACTCTTCGGGTAAATCTGGTAAATCACCCCGTTTTGCCACCACGGCAGAGTGTTATTCATAACGCGTTCCTGCTGTTGCTAAAGGGGAGCGCCGAAACGCTCCCCGCACTACCCTAAAAGTTAGACGACTAAGAGCGTTCCCTGGCGGGATTTTCGCTTGTAGAGAAAGGCGGTCAGGATGAAAGGAACAATGATCGCCACCAGCATCGCCATGCCGTACACCTGCCAGTAATCCGGCTGGATGGAGAGAATGGCGGGCAGGCCGCCGACGCCGATGCCGTTCGCCACCACGCCGCTCAGCCCGCACAGCAGCGCTGCAATGCTGGAACCCACCATGCCGCAGAGCATCGGGAAGCGGTATTTCATGTTGATGCCGTACATGGCGGGTTCGGTCACGCCGAGATACGCCGAAATAGCCGCTGGTACGGAAATTTCGCGCTCGTTATGTTTGCGGCTGGTCATGATGATACCCACCACCGCCGAGCCCTGGGCAATGTTCGACAGCGCAATCAGCGGCCACACCGGCGTGCCGCCCATGCTCTGGATCATCTGCATATCCACCGCAAGCGTGGTCTGATGCACGCCGGTGATAACCAGCGGCGCGTAGAGAAAGCCAAACAGCGCGGCACCGATGGGCGCGAAGCTGCCGGTCATCAGGTGACGCACGCCGAACGCCACGCCGTCGCCGATAAGGCGGCCGAACGGGCCGATAAACGCGTGCGCCAGGAATACCGCGAGCAGCAGCGAGCAGACCGGCACCACTACCAGATAGAGGTAATCCGGCACCAGGCGTTTTAAGCGAATTTCAATCATGCCGAGCGCCAGACCCGCCAGCAGCGCCGGGATCACCTGCGCCTGATAGCCCACTTTGGCGATGGTAAAGAGCCCAAAATCCCATACTTCCGGCGTTTGCTGGCCGAGCAGATAGGCGTTCATCAGTTGCGGCGAAACCAGCGTCACGCCAAGCACGATCCCGAGGATCGGCGTGCCGCCCATTTTGCGCACCGCCGACCAGCAGATCCCGACCGGCAGATAGAAGAAGATGGCCTCGCCGATAAGCCATAAAAAGTCGTAGATGGTTTTAAGCGACGGGAACATCTGCGCCAGCGTTTTGCCGTCGTGCATTGGCACATCGCCAATCACGTTGCGAAAGCCGAGGATCAGGCCGCCGCTAATCAGCGCGGGCAGCAGCGGGAAGAAAATTTCAGCGAAGTGGGAGATAAGCCGCTCATGCCATTTCATGTTCTGGCGCGCGGCGAGTTTCGCCTGCTCTTTACTGGCGGCACTGTGACCGCTGGTGGCGATCAGCGCCTGGTAGTAATCGCCGACATTGGTGCCAATCACCACCTGAAACTGTCCGGCGTTGGTAAAGCAGCCTTTCACCATCGGCAGCTCTTCTATCGCTTTCGGATCGGCTTTAGACGGCTGATTCAGTACAAAACGCAGACGGGTAATGCAGTGGCTAACGGTTGCGATATTCTCGCGGCCGCCCACAAGGGTTATCAGCTTATCGATATCCTGTTGGTTTACTTTGCTCATGATGAAGCCCTGTCGCAGAGGTAGGTACGAGGCGCGGATGGCCTGGGGCGCAGAGTAACTTTTAAGCGGGATGGCGTGAACGGGAACGTTCCCGAAAACAGAGCGCGATCACAATAAACGTGCGAGAAGAGGGTTAATCCAGACGGGCGGGGATCACTATCTGGCGCGGATCGGCGCGGCCGGTTATCTGATCGATAAGCTGTTTCGCCACGGCGCGCCCGGCTTCACCATAACCCGGATCGACCGCGAGAGCCTCCGGATGCAGGAATTTCAGTAGCGGCGTATTGCCGACGCTCGCAAGCTGCACTGGCACGCCGCGGTGCTGCTGAAGATATTTACTGGCGCCGATGGCAAGGGTATCGGTCGCGCAGACCAGCGCGGTGGTCTCTTCACTCAGCACGTCGGCGGCGTGTTCATAACCCTGCTTCATGGCAAGCCCCGGCAGCGTGTCGCGCGGCGTCAGCCCGTGCTGTTTACAGAAACTGAGATACGCCTCGTGGCGGCGTTTTCCGGTCGTGATATCGCTGTGCGGCACGCCGAGAAAGCTGATATGGCGGTGGCCGTTGTCATACAGGCGCTGCATTAAGAGGCGTATCGCGCCGTCATCGTCATAACAGACCGACGCAAAACCCGTCGCGTCGCGCGCCATTAGCACCAGCGATTTCTGCCAGGCGGCGGTCAGCACCTCGTTAATGCCGCTAAAGCCAAACAAAATCACGCCATCGATATGGCGGCGGCTCAGCACGCCCAGATGCTCCTGCACCAGCGCGGGCGAAAAACGGCTCTCCAGCATGATAGGATCGTAACCCTGTTCATACAGCGCGGGCAGAATGGTCTGCACCGCCAGGTTTTCCGAGAGCGAATCCAGACGGGTGACGATAATCGCGACGACTTTATCACTCTGTCCGCGCATCGCGCGCGCCGAGCGGGAAGGGGAGAAACCGTGCTGGCGCATCACCGCCTCGACCTTTTCGCGGGTGCGTTCGCTGACGCCGCTCTCGTTATTGAGCACGCGCGACACGGTGGATTTCCCCACCCCGCTTAAGCGCGCAATGTCTTTAATGGTGAGGCGGTGTTGCATCGTCCATTCCTCTGGCTGGCGGTCTGTAAAAGCGATAATGCGTAAAGGTAATGCCCCTGGCGTGTGGCGCAATGGGCATAATCTGGTTCAGGGGGGCTTTCGCGCCTATATGGCCAACCATTGTGCCTGACGTCACAAAGCGAAGCGCCAGAAGGTATCTTCGCCGATGATTTTTGGCTTATCAATCATTGTGCTGCGGATTTGTGCGCCTGGCGCGAGTCACCGGGCGCAGTCGGCGAGAAAAGCGTCAGACGGCGTGATGATGGCGGCTTAACCAGATGCCCTCGCACAAGAGCTGCGCACAGCCCAGCGCCAGCGCCTCCGGGGTCGCCTCATCCGCCGGGACCCGCGCCATCTGGTCTATCATGCCCACGCAGCAACGCGCCATGTGCAGCGCGTCGATATCATCGCGAAACAGGCCAAGCGACTGCTCTTTGGCGATATTACTGGCGATGGCGTTGACCAGCGTTGCTTTGGTCTGGGTACAGCCGGGCGGCTGAAAGAAGCCGATTTCGGTCAGCGCTTTATCTTCGGCAAGGAAATTCAGCAGCTTGAGAAAGCTGTTCTGCACGCTTTTCACCAGCGCTTCGCCTTCGACGCGGTCGCGGATCAGCAGCGTTTCGGTGAGCCGTTCCAGGCGCAGGCGAAATTCGCTCACCAGCTCTTCATAAGCGGCTTCTTTACTGGCGAAATAGAGATAAAACGTCGGCTGGCTCAGGCCGCTCGCCTTTACGATATTGCTGACTTTGGTGCTGTGATAGCCAAGCCGCGCGAACTCGGCGCAGGCGTGTTTCAACAGCCGGCGGCGGGTGGCGATGCCCCGTTTCGGTTTGCGGTTTTCCGGGTGGTCAGCGTCAGTCTGCAAATCCTCTCTCCCTGGGTTACGTGAACGGCGTAAGCTTACTGCAAGCCAGACGGCAAAGGTATCGCACCAGGCGTTTTCGTCGCGCTTGTCACGCAAACGCGTTATGTTACTATCGAGTAAGGTTACTCATCAGTAGTCTTTTTTGCGAGCGATAACAAGATGGTCGCCGCGCCCCCATGGAGAATTGCATGAAGCTGCATATCTACGAGCACTGCCCGTTCTGTGTCCGCGCCCAGATGATTTTCGGCCTGAAAAAGCTGCCGGTTGAGGTGTGCGTCATTATGGAAGGCGATGCCGACACGCCGATCCGCATGGTCGGGCGCAAGGTGGTGCCGATTCTCGAAAAAGACGACGGCACGTATATGCCGGAGAGCATGGATATCGTGCGCTACGTAGATGGGCTTGCGCAGCCGCGCGTGGCCGACGCGCCGGTGGATGAGGCCATTAAACAGTGGTGCGAGTCGGTATCGACCCCGCTGTTTAATCTGGCGATCCCGCGCTTTACCGAGGGCGATTTCGCCGAGCTGGCGACGCCACAAGCGCGTCGCGCCTATACCGCGCGTGAAGAGAAAGCGTTTGGCGATTTAGCCGCGCTGCGCGCGCAGACGCCGGCGCTGCTCGCGCAGGTGAATTCAGATCTGAACGCGCTGGAGCCGCTGGTAGCCGGGCGACAGGCCATTGATACCACCGATTTTATTCTCTTCCCGCTGCTGCGCTCGCTCACGATTGTCAAAGGCGCGGCGTTCGGCCCGCAGGTGAGCGCGTATATCGAGCGCGTGTCGACACAAACGGGAGTGGCGCTGTTAAGCGCCCAGGCGAAATAAACGCGACGGGCAGAAGGCGCGCCGCTTGTCCTGGTAAATATGATTGCAGGAGTACAACATGACCGTTCCGGTAGTAGCTATTTTCGTCAGTAAACCTGGCAAGGAAGAGACGCTTGAGCAGCTGTTTCGCGGCGTCATCGAAAAAACGCATGCCGAAGAGGGCTGTATCGTGTATCAGCTCAACCGCGACACGGAAAATCCGCGCCGTTTTGTCTGGACGGAAGAGTGGGAAAGCCGCGAACTGCTGCAAAAGCATTTACAGTCGGCGCACATCATTCATCTCTTCTCCGAGCTGCCGAAGTACATCGAAACGTCCAGCGTAATGATGCTCGATAAACTCGCGGGCGGCCCGGCGAAATAACGCGGCCGCAGATAAAAAAACGGCTTGCCAGTGGCAAGCCGTTTTTTATTACCAAGATCTCAGGGAGAGACGGTATCGTTATTGGTGCGATCGGCGCGCAACTGCTGGCCGCTCTCCTGCAACGATTTATAGAGGCTGCCGTTGCCGTTCATGATGTCGTCGATGCGCCAGCGGCCTTTCTCGTTAATCAACGCAAAGCTCTGGGTGGTGGCATCCGGTGAGCTGCGGAATGGGCGGAAGGTAATCGTGGCTTTGGCATGCGTGGCGTCGCTGTTAGTGACGTTTATCTTATCCACGGCCAGATCGTCCCAGTCCTGGCAATAGCAGATGGGATCGTAATCGAGAAAGCCGACTTCACCGCCGGAGAGACGGGTATCTTCTTCCACCAGGCTCAGCAGGCGATCGGAGAGGATCTGCTGCTCGCCTTTACTGGCAAAATCCACCGGTTCATTGCCTTTGGCATAGCTCTGGTAGAGCGATTTCAGAAATTGCGTGGGGGTCTGTGCGTCCCCCTGCGCCAGCGTGCTGGCGGAAAAAAACAGCATAACTAACGCTAAGCGGTGCTTCATCGGAACTGGTCCTCAAACGTCCGTAAACAGGCCTGCGTAGTATGCTGTTTTTTCTTTTTGCCGCCAACTGGCGCGATTACCCGCCGAACTGTTCTGGATCCGGGCCGAGGCGTTTGCCCTGGTCGAGCTTCGCGATTTCGCTGAGTTCGTCTTTATCCAGACGGAAATCCCAGACGTTAAAGTTTTCCGCGATGCGCGTCGGGGTGACGGATTTCGGGATAACGACCAGGCCGCTGTCGAGGTGCCAGCGAATCACAATCTGCGCCGGGGTCTTGCCATATTTATCCGCCAGCTCGCGAATAATTTTCTGGTCAAATACGCCTTCGCCGCCCTGCGCCAGCGGGCTCCAGGATTCCGTCTGGATCTTGTGCGTGGCGTTCCAGGCGTGCAGCTGGCGCTGTTGCAGCAGCGGGTGCAGCTCAATCTGGTTGATAACCGGCGTCACGCCCGTTTCGTCGATGATGCGTTGCAGATGCTCAACGTTAAAGTTACAGACGCCGATGCTCTTGATGAGTCCTTCCTGCTGCAGCTCAATCATGCCTTTCCAGGCCTCGACATAGCGGTCGATAGCCGGCACCGGCCAGTGCATCAGATAGAGATCCACATAGTCGAGTTGCAGCTTTTCGAGGCTCTCTTCCAGCGCCTCACGCGGACGCTTCTGATCGTCGTTCCAGAGCTTGGTGGTGATGAATAACTCATCGCGCGCAACGCCCGCGCTTTTCAGCGCGTCGCCCACGCCTTGTTCATTCTTATAGGCCGCGGCGGTGTCGATGGAGCGGTAGCCCACCTCCAGCGCTTTGTGAATCGCGGTGACAACATCTTCGTTAGTCGCCTGCCATACGCCGAGGCCGAGCTGGGGCATCAGGTTGCCGTCATGCAGCTTAATTACGCCTGGATTTGCCATATTTCCTCCTTTTGAGCTAACACACCGGGGCAAGCTGCCCCGGCGCAAGTCAGTGAGTTAAGTCTGGTCGAAATAGCCAAAAACGAAAGCTCGCGGGTAAAAAGCTTAGCGGGCGGCTTCGTAAATGCGGCGGCTGACGTCAAGCGTAATATCTTTATGTTCGCCAAGCGCGGTGAGGCCGTGCTCTTCAAGCTTCGCCAGCAGTGCCGGAATGGAGCTGCTATCCAGACCGTAATCGCTCAGGCGGGTTGGCGTGCCCATGGTTTCGAAGAAGCGGCGGGTGGTGGCAATCGCGGCGTCGATGCGCTCATCATCGCTGCCTTCGGTGATATTCCAGACGCGCTCAGCATATTGCAGCAGTTTGGCGCGCTTCTCATTGCGCTTCTCGTTCCAGAGCGCTGGCAGCACGACCGCCAGCGTCTGGGCGTGATCCAGGCCGTGCATCGCGGTCAGTTCATGGCCGAGCATATGTGTTGCCCAGTCCTGCGGCACGCCCGCGCCGATAAGCCCGTTCAGCGCCTGAGTCGCGGCCCACATCAGGTTGGCGCGCACGTCGTAATTTTCCGGCTCTTTCAGCGCTTTCGGGCCTTCTTCGATAAGCGTCAGCAGAATGCCTTCCGCGAAGCGGTCCTGAATTTTAGCGTTCACCGGATACGTGACGTATTGCTCGACGGTGTGAACAAAAGCGTCCACTACGCCGTTCGCCACCTGGCGCGGCGGCAGGGTGTAAGTGTAAACCGGGTCGAGAATGGCGAAACGCGGCTGAACATGCGCGGAGTGGAACGCCTGTTTGTCACCGGTGGCGCGACGCGAAACCACCGCGCCTTTGTTGGATTCTGAGCCGGTTGCTGGCAGCGTCAGGACAGAGCCCATCGGGATGGCGCTGGTGATTTCGCTACCGCCGGTTTCCAGGATATGCCACGGATCGCGCGAGGACGGATAGTGCGCGGCGGCCGCGATGAATTTCGTGCCATCAAGAACAGAACCGCCGCCGACGGCGAGTAAAAATGTCACTTTTTCTTTACGCACCAGCTCAACGGCGTTCATCAGCGTCTCGTAAGACGGGTTGGGTTCGATACCGCCGAACTCCAGCACGTCAAGGCCGTTCAGGGCGCTGTAGACCTGATCGAGCACGCCGGTTTTTTTGACGCTGCCGCCGCCGTAAGTCACCAGCACGCGGCTGTCTGCCGGAATGAGCGCGCGCAGTTCGCTGATGGCGCCTTTACCAAAGGCGATATGGGTCGGGTTATGGAGGTTAAAGTTGTTCATCGAAAACTCCTTCTGAAATAAACGTCATGCATCAGGCATGAACCATTGACGTCTATTCTCGGCGCGGTGACGCACAGCCTCAATGCTCATTCCTGCCTTTCTCTTGCCCATTTCTCTTTACTTCTGGAGGAAATCGGATTTTTTGCGCACACTGAACGCCGGTTAAAAGGGCTGTCTGGAGTCGCTGTTAATGAATCGCGATGCAATATGTAGGAATATCACAGAAGAAATTAAGCGCTTAAAAGAGAAAGAAAAAACGCTGACTTTTTTGCCGCCGGAGATACGCCTGCTCTACGGCACGACGCCCGGCGCGCGCACGCCGGTAATTTATCAGCCTGGCATCATATTTCTCTTTTCCGGCCATAAAACGGGTTATCTCAACGATAAGGTTTTCCGTTACGATCCGCGTGAATATCTGCTGCTGACGGTGCCGCTGCCGTTTGAGTGCGAAACCTTCGCCACTGCGGAAGAACCGCTCGCGGGCATTCGCATTAATATTGATGTGCTCCAGCTTCAGGCGCTGGTGATGGAGATTGGCGAGGATGACCATTTCCGGCCCGCGCCGTGCTCGTGCGGGATTAATTCCGGCGTACTGACCGATGACATTCTCTGCGCCGTCGAGCGGTTGCTGGAGGTGTTAGAGCAGCCGCTGGATGCGCGCATTCTTGGCAAACAGATCGTGCGTGAAATTCTCTATCACGTGCTGAAAGGTCCGGGCGGCGGGGCGCTGATGGCGCTGGTAAGCCGCCAGACGCATTTCAGTCTGATAAGCCGCGCGATAAGGCGCATCGAAACCCGCTACGCCGAAAGCCTGACGGTCGAGCAACTGGCGGCGGAAGCCAACATGAGCGTCTCGGCGTTTCACCATAATTTCAAAGCGGTGACCAGCACCTCGCCGCTGCAATACCTGAAAACCTGGCGGTTGCAGAAAGCACGGCTGCTGATGGCGCATAACGGGATGAAGGCCAGCGCAGCGGCGATGCAGGTGGGGTATGAGAGCGCGTCGCAGTTCAGCCGTGAATTTAAACGCTATTTCGGGGTGACGCCGGGAGAGGATGCCGCGCGCCTGCGCGCGCTGTCGTGAGCGGAGCCTGCGCTCCGCCCGGAAAGACTTACTGCGTTTTTTTCTTTAATACGACCAGCAACGCGCCAAGCAGGCCGATAACCAGCAGCGCGATGGGCAGGATCATCAGGAACGTCATCACCTGATCTTCATGGCGTTTCACAAACGGGATCATGCTGAGCGCATAGCCAAAGCCGGTCACCACGCCGACCCAAATCACGGCGCTCAGCCAGTTGAAGATCTGGAAGCGACGGTTAGAGAGCCCGGAGATGCCTGCCATCGTCGGCAACAGTGTGCGCACAAACGCCAGGAAACGGCCGGTCAGCAGCGCCAGCAGGCCGTGGCGATCGAACATGCAGGTGGCGCGGTGATGGTATTTCGCCGGTAGCTGCGCGAGCCAGCCGCGCACAATACGCGTATTGCCGAGCCATCTTCCCTGGACGTAGCTCAGCCAGCAGCCGAGGCTGGCAGCACTCGTGAGGATCACAAGCGTCGGCACAAAATCCATGACGCCCTGCGCTATCATCGCACCCGCCAGCAGCAGCAGGCTATCGCCCGGCAGAAACGACGCCGGCAGCAGACCATTTTCTAAAAACAGCGTGGCAAACATCACACACCAGACCACGCCGACAATGTGCGGGTCCGCCAGCGCGGCAAAATCGTGATGCCAGAGCGCAGCGATAATATCCTGGATAACAGCCATGGGAGATCCTGTGGAACAGCGGAATTGCCTTATTGTACCTCTAAATGGGCCGTTACATCTGCACTACAGGTTCAACAAACCCTCTCTTTTCCTGGGATAACGCGGTTTTTTTTCACTTCAGGCGATACGACGGAAGGCCGCGTCGAGATCGGCGATTAAATCTTCAACGTTTTCGAGCCCGATATGCAGGCGCACCAGCGTGCCGGTGAAGTCCACGCCGCCCGCCGGACGGATCGCTGCAAGCTCTTCCGGCTGGTTGGCGAGGATAAGCGATTCATAGCCGCCCCACGAATAGGCCATGCTGAAATGCGCGAAATTATCGAGATAATGCGCGAGCTCTGCGTCGCTAAGGCGTTTGTCGAGAATAAAAGAGAAGAGGCCGCTGGCCCCGCTGAAATCGCGCTTCCAGAATTCATGGCCTTTGCTGCCCGGCAGCGCCGGGTGATTGACGCGCGCCACCTGTGGGTGCGCCGCCAGCCACTGCGCCACGCGCAGGCCGCTTTCATGATGCTGGCGCAGGCGCACCGCCAGCGTACGCAGGCCGCGGCTGGTGACATACGCGGAATCGGCATCCGCCATCTGGCCCATCAGATAAGCGTTTTCGCGAAGCGTATCCCAGCAGCGGGCGTTGGCAACCGCCGTGCCTATCATCGCGTCCGAATGCCCGACCAGATATTTGGTGCCTGCCTGAATCGAGATATCGACGCCGAAATCGAGCGCCTTAAAAAGAATGCCCGCCGACCAGGTGTTGTCCATCATGATGATGGCATCCGGCGCGACGCGGCGTACCGCCGCGACAATCGCGGGCACGTCGTGAACTTCCATCGTGATGGAGCCGGGCGATTCCAGAAACACCACTTTGGTGTTCGGCTGAAGGTGCTTTGCGATGCCATCGCCCGCCAGCGGGTCGAACCAGGTGGTGGTGACGCCGAATTTCGTGAGAATTTTAGCGCAGAAATCCTGGGTCGGCTCATACGCGCTGTTGGTCACCAGCACATGATCGCCCTGTTCGACAAACGCCAGAATCGTGTTGGCGACCGCCGCCGCGCCGCACGGAAACAGCGCGCAACCCGCGCCGCCTTCCAGCTCGCACATCGCCTCCTGAAGCGAAAAATGCGTCAGCGTGCCGCGTCGCCCGTAAAACAGTTCGCCCTGCGCGCGCCCGGCGGTGGCCTGTTTTTTCGCGGCCACGCTGTCAAACACCAGCGATGAGGCACGCTGAATCACGCTGTTTACCGAGCCTTGCGTGTAACGTTTTGCGCGCCCGGCCTGCACCAGCGCCGTCTCAATGTGTTTGTCGGTCATGGCTTTCCCTTGTCTGAACGTCTGGATGTCTAAATCTACGTTACCACGGAAAATCGCCATCGCCTCGCGCTGTTTTTATTCTGGCGTCAAAGATGAAAAAACGTCATCTGAACGCCTTTCCTGTCTGAGCGCAAAGAAAAAAATTTCGCGCTGGCGCACCATGCAAATACTAATGAGAACTACTATCAATTCGATGTCATTTTGATATCATTGTGAGCAGTTTTGTGACTTTCGTCCTGGAGATGCACAGTGGGAAATAATTTGATGCAGACGGATCTTTCCGTCTGGGGCATGTATCAGCATGCCGACATCGTGGTGAAAATCGTCATGATTGGCCTCATTCTGGCGTCCGTCGTGACCTGGGCGATTTTCTTCAGTAAAAGCGTTGAGCTGTCTGGCCACAAACGCCGCCTTAAGCGCGAACAGCAGGAGCTGGCTGGTGCCCGCACGCTGGACGACGCGCGTGAAATGGCCGAACGTTTCGGCCCGAAAAGCCTGAGCGCGCGCCTTATTGAAGAAGCACAGAATGAGCGTGAACTCTCGGCGGGCAGCGAAGATAACGAAGGCATTAAAGAGCGCACCGGTTTTCGTCTTGAGCGTCGCGTGGCGGCGGCAGGGCGTCACATGGGGCGCGGCAACGGTTATCTCGCGACCATCGGCGCGATTTCGCCGTTTGTGGGTCTGTTCGGCACCGTGTGGGGCATCATGAACAGCTTTATCGGCATCGCGCAGTCGCAAACCACCAACCTCGCGGTGGTGGCACCGGGTATCGCTGAAGCGCTGCTCGCGACGGCCATTGGTCTTGTCGCCGCTATTCCGGCGGTGGTTATCTATAACATCTTCGCGCGCACTATCGGCAGCTATAAAGCCACGCTTGGCGATGTGGCAGCCCAGGTACTGCTGCTGCAAAGCCGCGATCTGGATCTTGAAGCCAGCGCCCAGGCGCAGCCGGTGCGTACCGCTCAGAAACTGCGTGTAGGTTAATCCTATGGCGATGCGTTTTAACGAAAATCTCGATGATAACGGCGAAATGCACGAAATTAACGTCACGCCGTTTATCGACGTAATGCTGGTGCTGCTGATTATCTTTATGGTGGCGGCACCGCTTGCGACGGTCGATGTGAAGGTGAACCTGCCGGCCGCGTCCAGCGAGCCGCAGCCGCGCCCGGAAAAACCGGTCTATCTGTCGGTGAAGGCGGATAAAACGATGTTTATCGGCAACGATCCGGTGACGCGTGATTCGATGATTAGCGCGCTCGACGCCCAGACCGGCGGCAAGAAAGACACCACGATTTTCTTCCGCGCGGATAAAACCGTCGACTACGAAACCATGATGAACGTGATGGACACGCTGCATCAGGCGGGCTATCTGAAAATCGGCCTGGTCGGACAGGAAGTGACGAAAGCGAAGTAACGCTTACGCCTTCAGCCAAAGAAAAAGCGCGGCATAAGCCGCGCTTTTTTATTATCCCATCTGAAAGAGATTAACTCAGGTGCTCGCCGCCGGTGACACCGTGAACCTCGGCGGTGACATAGCTCGATTCCTGGCTTGCCAGATAGACATAAATCGGCGCCAGTTCCGCCGGCTGGCCTGCGCGCTTAAGCGGCGTCTGCTGGCCGAACTGCGGGATTTTCTCCTGCGGCTGACCACCGCAGATTTGCAGCGGCGTCCAGATAGGGCCTGGGGCCACGATATTCACGCGAATGCCTTTTTCCGCCACCTGTTTGGCAAGCCCGCGGCTGTAGTTGAGGATAGCGGCCTTCGTGGACGCGTAATCCAGCAGGTGCGGGCTTGGCTGATACGCCTGAATGGATGACGTGGTGATAATGCTGGCACCCGGTTTCAGGTGCGGCAGCGCCTCCTGGGTTATCCAGAACAGCGCGAACACGTTAGTCGCATAGGTCTTCTGGAACTGCTCGCTGGTGAGATTCGCGATATCCTCAACGGCGGTCTGCTTACCGGCCACCAGCGCCAGAATATCCAGCCCGCCCAGCTCTTTAATGGCGCGATGCACCAGATCGCGGGCGAATTTCTCGTCGGTCAGATCGCCTGGGATCAGCACCGCTTTGCGGCCCGCCTCTTCAATCAGCGCCTTCACTTCTTCGGCGTCCTGCTGCTCCTCCGGGAGGTAGTTCAGCACCACGTCCGCGCCTTCTCGCGCGTAAGCAATGGCGGCAGCGCGACCAATACCGGAATCGCCCCCTGTCACCAGTGCCTTACGATCCTGAAGGCGACCACTTCCCTTGTAGCTTTTCTCACCGCAGTCCGGCACCGGCTCCATTTTGGCCTGAATGCCCGGCGCAGGCTGTTTCTGCTTTGGATATTCCCCGGTGAAGTACTGGGTCGTCGGGTCCTGGATCTTGTTCTGGTCGTTCGCCATAAGTTCCTCCTCGTTATCAAAGCGTCCTCTAAGGGTAGTGCCTCATGCTGCGTTGGCGGAAATTATCAGGATTTTCTGTATTTCCGGCGCGGCCCGGTTCTCCTTTCCGTGTGCCTGCTGCAATAATGAACAGCGTGCAATCCAGGCCATTCACCGACGGAGCAGCAGGATGAAAAATGAGCGTCAGCAGAAGATTATCAGGCTCTTGTGGGCGCATGAGGCGCTGAGCACCCAGGCGCTGGCGCACCGCCTTGCTGTAAGTCAGGAGACCATCCGGCGCGATCTGAGCGAGCTGCAGCGCGCCGGGAAAATTCTGCGCAGCCACGGGCGGGCGCGGGCACTGCGGCGTGATGTGCAAAGCCATGACGATCCGTTCCAGGCGCGCATGAAAAGCCACCATGCGCATAAGATGGATATCGCGCGTAATGCGCTAAACTGGCTCGACGCCGGAATGGTGGTGGCGCTCGATGCCAGCACCACCTGCTGGTATCTGGCGCGGCAGTTGCCGGATATCCCGCTCACCATTTTCACCAACAGCGTGCGGGTAGGGCAGGAGGTCGCCAGACGCGAGCAGATAACGCTTATCAGCACCGGCGGCATCCTGCATCGTCAGGCCGCCTGTTATGAAAACCCGTCGCTGCCTGCGTTATTGAAGCATATTGATATCGATCTGTTTCTTTTCTCATGCCAGGGGATTGATGAAGCGGGCACCATCTGGGACGCGCGCTCGTGGAACGCGGAGTACAAAACGCTGCTGCTGCGCCGGGCGGCGCAATCGCTGCTGTTGATAGACCGAAGCAAGCGTAATCGTACCGGGGATGTGCAAATCGGAACGCTGGATCAGGTGACGGAGGTAATAACGCAGGAGGAAAACGGCGGACAGAACGCGGGCGCGCTACTTGTCGGGTGAGGCGACGGGCGGTTCGGGAAGCGGCGTGACGGAAGAAGTCTGGCAGTTACCCTCGGCGAGCCTGCGGCTTAACATCAGCGTTTCGGCTTCCTGCGCTTTAATCTGCTGATAATTTTCTTCAATCGCCGTCAGGATTTGCGCGCGCAGCTGCGGATAATGCTTCATGATCTCTTCAAGTACAGCGCCATAAACCTCTTCTTTCACCAGAAATGGATAGATTTCGCGGCGATTTTGCCATTTCAGTTGAACCAGGGCAGCCGGGATCGTCAGCACGGCCCGGGTATAACCGGCAATGGCTTCATTTTTTTCATTAATCAGCGCCTGCAAATTCTGACTTAAGATAAATTTCTGTTCTTCTTGCTTATCTAAAGTGAAATATTGGTGGCTGGAGGTTATTTCCGTCACGCCAGTTAATCCTCGAACTTATAAAAAACGGGGGCGTCTTTTTCCTGGGTAATGAGATTAAGCCAAATTTTATTACCCGCTTCATTTATCTGCGCGGTTTTCGTGGCGATCAGTTCAGCCAATTCTTCAGCGCTAATAGCATTATCTTCGACCAGTTTATTCAGGACTTTAGTGTAAGCCTCAATTTTAACCACACTGAGCAGGCGTGCTTTAATATGACGGTCGCGTTCTTCCAGCAGTACGTTGCCGCTCTGGCCCGCCAGAGATTTGCCGCTCAATATGTCCGTTTCATATTCTTCGAGCTTTGGCTTTCCCTGAGTTAAATTTTCGCTATTTTGTTCGCCGGAGGGGTGGTTGTCGGGTGTGGGAATACGATAACGCGCCGGCACAAGATTGTCGGGCAACATTGATGTTATTTCCTTTTATATCAGAAGGATAAAGAAATACGCCGGATGGTTTTCGTTGACAATAACATGCCGGAAAATTAAAATCAAAAAAAACGGAGCCTGCGCATGAACAGTATTTTTTATTCTGTCATTACCTTGCTGCTGCTTTTAAGCGGCGTGCTTTTTTTTATGAAAGAAAATGGTGCCAATAAACCAGACAACGCTTCTGGCGCAGATCCCATCCCGCCGCGTAACAAAGAAGAGGGCGAGGACCATTTCTCCGCGCTCCTTAACGCAATTACGCCATTGTGGTACTGGCGCGTTAATCATGAATATATCGATTTTACGAACGCCACCATTAAAAAAATGACATTTGAAGAACTGAACGCCACGCCGGGTTTATTTGAGGCGCAGCGCCGTTGCAGTAATCTTAATTCAGCCGTTTATAAATATTACGATAATTTAAAAAAACGCTGTCTGAACGGTGAGTTAGTCACTTTCTCTGATATCGAAGTGCTCAACCTGCGCCACTGCTTCCATGAATTCAGCCAGGAAGCCTATCCGCAACTGGTGGCGATCGTCTGGCCCGAGTTCCAGCGCCCGCAGGTCGATATCACCCAGGTCTGATCCCTTCCGTCTGTTGTCAGACCGTCACCTCTGTGCGTTATACTGAAAGCCATTCTGGCTATTTTTCAGGACGCTATGGAACGCTTTATCGAAAACGCAATGTACGCCTCACGCTGGCTGCTGGCCCCGGTTTATTTCGGGCTTTCTCTGGCGCTGCTGGCGCTGACCGTCAAATTCTTCCAGGAAATTATTCACGTTCTGCCGAACATTCTGACGATTGCTGAGGCGGATCTGATCCTGCTGTTACTGTCGCTGGTAGACATGACGCTGGTGGGCGGATTGCTGGTCATGGTGATGTTTTCCGGCTATGAAAACTTCGTCTCCCAGCTTGATATTCATGAAGGTAAGGAAAAACTGAGCTGGCTGGGGAAAATGGACGCCAGCTCGTTGAAAAATAAAGTGGCGGCGTCGATTGTCGCCATCTCCTCCATTCACCTGCTGCGTGTCTTTATGGATGCGAAGAACGTGCCGGATAATAAACTGATGTGGTATGTCATTATCCACCTGACATTTGTGCTGTCGGCGTTTGTGATGGGGTATCTGGATAAAATCTCCCGCTCCAAAGGGTATTAAGCCGTTACGGCGTAAAGCCCCGCTCTGTTAATTTTTGCATTAAGCCCCTTCTGATGAAGGGGTTTTTTTTATGCTTGAAGACAGCCTAACCCTATGAAAAGAGCCCTATTAGCGATGGTCTATACTCAGGTTTCACTTTAGGGCTACCGACCAGGGAGGAAGAATGGATTACATTCTGCACACCAATTTTTTGCGCCTGATGACATCATTAACGTTCTGGGGAAATGTCTTGCTGGTGCTGGCGATAACCCTCGTCACTTACTGGGTCGTCAGTAAAATTCTCGCGATACTGCACAAGCGCATCGCGCGCTGGGCGGAGGAACATAATAACGGCTCAGCGTATAAGGTCTTTCTCGACGTATTAAGAAAGACGCGACGCATTTTGATCCTCTTCGCCGCCTTTCTTTTCAGTTTGCAGTTTGTCAGCCTGCCTGACCGGATACACAGTACAATTTCCCACGCCTGGTTCCTGGTGCTGGCGTTGCAAATCGCGCTCTGGTTCGATCAGGCGGTGCAGTCGTGGCTGCACCATTCGCTAATGCGCCCTGGCACGCACCGTAATCCGGTGACGATGGTTATTCTGGGGCTGATAATCCGCGCGCTGATCTGGGCGGTGATGCTGCTGTCGATTCTCGCTAACGCCGGGGTCAATATCACCGCGCTGGTGGCGAGCCTCGGCGTCGGCGGTATCGCCATCGCGCTGGCGGTGCAGACGGTGCTGAGCGATGTGTTCGCCTCGCTCTCGATTGGCTTTGACAAACCCTTTGAAATTGGCGATTTCATCGTCTTTAACGATGTCTCCGGTACCATCGAACATATCGGCCTGAAAACCACGCGTATCCGCAGCTTAAGCGGCGAGCAGATTGTCTGCGCGAACGCCATTCTGCTTCAGCAAACCATTCATAACTACAAACGCATGCAGACGCGCCGTATCGTATTCACCTTTGGCGTCTCGCTCTCCACGCCGCCGGAGAAGCTGCGCCAGATTGGCCCGATGGTGAAATCCATTATCGAGCAGAGCGGTGATACCCGTTTCGACCGCGCGCACTTCGCCACTTTTGATCAGGATCGCCTGACCTACGAAGTGGTGCACATCATTAATACGGCGGATTACAACCAGTACATGGACCTGCAGCAGGAGATCAACCTGCGCATTATGGAAGGGCTTCAGGAGCTGGGCGTGCGCCTTGCGCTGCCAAGCCGTGTGATTATCCAGCCTGATGTGCCGGAAGAAGAAAAGCCGCAGGAGGCGGCTGAAGAGGGCCGAACCCCACCCGCAGCAAGCCCGGCGTAACGCGCGATAAACAGAAAAACCCGCCCCGGTGCGCCGGCGGCGGTTTTTTTTGCGCACGTTATCCCTGCCTGATTACCACCAGGCTTCCCACATCGCGCCGATGTTCAGCGAATCGAGCGTGGTGTCGTCGGTATTGTTGACGCGCGCGGTGCGTTTGTTATCCACTTCGCCGCCAGTCACGTAGAAGCGCAGCATCGGGCGGAATTCCGGGCCCATCGCGATAGACATGTTCTGCGAGAGCGTCACTTTCCAGCCGCTGTTATCGCCGCCTTCCTGGTAATCAACGCGCTGCCAGCCCGCTTCAAGCCAGGTCGAGTGGACGTCGTTCCAGAAATACATCGGACGCACGATGGCGTTATAGTTGCGGCGGTTATCGCGATCGTCACGGTCATTGTCGTAATCGTGGAACGCCAGCAGATACTCCACCTGCGCCTGCTGCGTGAATCTGTGCAGCCCTTCGAAGCTCGCGTATACCGTGGTCAGATCGTCGGTTTTGTTATACACGCTGTTGTCTGAATTATCGGAGTAGCGGGCGATGAGCTTGTTCACGCCGCTGTCGTTGGTGTGGCTCAGCACCACGCCGCCCTGCCAGGCTTTCAGGCGCTCATCGCGATCGACGGCTTTTGAGTCAAAGCCGTAGTTGGCGTACAGCTCCAGATCGAGCGGGCCGACTTTCATGCCGTGAATTTTCGATGTCGCCGCGTAGTTGCCTTTATCGCCGGTGCCGGAGCCGCCGGTACAGGTGATGCGCGACGGGTTCGCTTCGTCTTCCATCACTTCCGGGCTACAGGATTCCACGGCGGCCACCACCGCCACATCAAACTGAACACCGCCCAGATCGAAGTTCTTCACCCCGGCGCCCTGGCCGTCGTGGTTCATCCAGAAGTAGTCGTTGATACCCTGTTGCGGACGCTGGTGGAAATCACGCCCGGCCCAGAAATAGGCGTTCGGGTTCGATTCCAGCAGATTAGTCACGCCCGCGTAGGCTTTTTTCAGGTTCACTTCGTCGCCCCAGTGGTCAAACATCACGTTGACATCCCAGATTGCGCCGTTGCCGCCTTTAAAGGCCTTCGAGAGCTGGAATTCGCCGCCGTTGCCTTCGTTGCCGAGACGGCCAATCGCGGAGGCGCCGTTATAAGAACCGTCAACCGCGACAAATTTCTGATCGCCGCTCTGGTAATGCGCGCCATAACGGGCGTAGCCGGTAAACTTCACGCCGAACGGAATCGCCAGATCCGGCGTCTGAGCAGGGCTTTGCGGCTCGGTGACAACATCCGCTTTTTTGTTCATGGCGGCGTCGATTTTCGCCTGACGCTCGGCCAGCGCTTTATCCACCGCTTTGGCCACCATGGCGTCAATCTGTTCCTGGGTATATTCCTGAGCGAGCACGGATACCGGGCAAAGGGCGGCGATAACCGCCAGGGTTAATGGAAGTTTTTTTAACGTAGTCATAATTATCTCTTTATCGTCACTATTATTAAGACAACAGCTTTCCCTTCTGGCGGGCCAGAATTAATGCGCTATCATCGGAAAAGCGTATTTACGTCGTTTCGGGTACAGCGGTTTATTTATCGCCCACAGAGGATCTTCTGCCGCGAATAAAATAATTTATTTACTGACGCTGATATAAATGAATCAGCTCTTCAGAAAATTCGCGCGCCAGCAGGGAATTCATTAAATGATCCTGCGCGTGAACCATAATTAAGGTCATCGGCTGGCGGCCTTCGCCCGCGTCCTGCTCAATCAGCTTCGTCTGCATCTTATGCGCCTGACGGGCGTAGCCGTCGGCTTCGCGCAGTAGATGTTGCGCCTCGCTGAAATTGCCCGCCCGCGCGGCGTGCAGCGCTTCAAAGCAGAGGCTGCGCGACTGCCCCGCATTGACGATGATTTCCATTACCGCTTCTTCCAGTGCAATCATTCTTTGTTACTCTTCATTGATGAAAGGGAATAAAAAGGCGTAACGCTCCCCGCATAGCGAAATACCGCCACGCGTTTAATGCCTGTTATTTCCGGTGTCGTTATTTGAGCCGCGCCGTCCCTGGCGCGACGGGAATTATCCGGTCACGGTTTGCGCCTGTGGGGCCGCGTTACGCGCTTTCAGCTCTTCGGTCTTGATAAGTGAGCGTTCATAGGCGCGCAGGAACGGGAGATAAATTAACGCCGACATCACCATGCAGATAAGGCACATCACCACCGGGGCCAGCGCCCAGTTGGCGGCCCAGGAAGCGCCGATGGGCGCAGGCGTCGTCCAGGGCGTGAGCGACACCACCTGTTCAATCAGCCCCAGTCGTGTGGCGGTCCAGGCGAGTACGGCGTTGACCAGCGGCACGCAGACGAACGGGATAAACAGAATGGGGTTCATGATGATCGGCGCGCCGAACAGAATCGGTTCGTTGATATTAAAAAAGCTCGGTACGATGCCCATTTTGCCGATGGTGCGCAGGTGTGTCGCCCGGCTTTTAAGCAGTAAAAATGCCAGCGGCAGGGTGCAGCCGACGCCGCCGATCAACAGGTAGTGATCCCAGAAGCCTTGCAGATAAGTGTGCGGCAGCGCGGCCCCTGCGGCCAGCGCCGCCTGGTTGGCGGAGAGGTTCGCCATCCAGAACGGGTTCATAATGCCGGTGACGATAAGCGAGCCGTGAATGCCCGCAAACCAGAAGATCTGGCACAGCAACACGGAGAGCAATACGGCAGGCAGGGAGTCCGACGCGGAAACCAGCGGCTCCAGCAGATGCATAATCGCCTGCGGCATGATCATGCCGGTTTGCGCTTCGATAAACAGGTTCAGCGGGTGCAGCGTTCCCATCACCGCGATAACCGGAATGAGAATTTCAAACGAGCGCGCCACGCCGGTCGGCACCTCTTTCGGCAGGCGGATGGTCACCTTGTGCTCCTTGAGCCACGCGTAGACGCGGGTGGAGTAAATCGCCGTAATCAGCGCCGTGAAAATGCCCTGGCCTGAGAGATACTGCGTGGAGATTTTGCCGTCGGCGTAGGGGGCGGCCACCAGCAGGAACGCCATAAACGCCAGCAGACCCGCCATGACGGGATCGAGCTGGAACTGACGCCCGAGGCTCGCGCCGACGCCAACGGAAATAAAAAAGGTCATCACGCCCATGCTGAGATTAAACGGCAGCATTAGCTGTTCGCGGTACGTCTGCGAGAAATCGAGCCAGGCGCGGGCAAAGCCGACCGTGGTATCGGCAGAGAACGGCGGGAAGATAAACACCAGCATAAACGAGCCGATAATCATGAACGGCAGCGCCGCGGTGAAGCCGTCACGAATGGCGATAACATATTTCTGCTGGCCGAGTTTCCCGGCGAGCGGCGTAATCGTCTGTTCAATAACGGCAACCATCGACTGATATAAAGAACTCATGGGCGAGATCCTGTTTCTAATGCGCGGCTTCAATAAGCGAGAGCGCGTAATCCAGCACTTTGTCGCCACGCTGCATTCCGTAATCCATCATGTCGATGGCCTGAACAGGAATGCCGTGAGCGGCAGCCTTTTGCGACAGCGTCGGTAACATATACTTCACCTGCGGCCCGAGCAGCACCACCTGATACTTTGGAAACTGCGTATCAAATTCGGCAACGCCCCAGGCTTCAATCTGTACGGGAAGATCCCGTTCCCCTGCCGCATCAACCATCTTTCTCACCAGCAAACTGGTGGACATCCCCGCAGAGCAACACAGCATAATCTTGTACATGGCCTCATCCTTAAATGTAAAAACTTATTGCGGAGATGATTGGATAGGATATGGAAACCGATTTCCATTTATAAAAAAGAGAAGTGTGAAACCCGTCATGATCTCCGCTTTATCGCGAGAATTAATTGGATTTGTGTCACAGCTTTTCGGGCGAAATGCGTACCACGGACACGAAACGGAAAATCGGTTTCCATGATTTCGGGAAACGGATATACTTCAGGCGGTTATCATCTGAACGATTTTTGATGAAAATTTGACGCAGAAAGCCAGGTTTCTGCCAGGGGAAAAAGATGTCAACAATCAACGACGTATCGCGTCTGGCCGGGGTCTCAAAGGCCACGGTGTCACGGGTGTTGAGCGGATCGCGCGGCGTGAAGGAAGCCAGCCGTCAGGCCGTGCTAAAAGCCGTCGATGAACTCAATTACCGGCCCAATGTTATCGCACAGTCGCTGTTAAGCCAGAGCACCGGCTGTATCGGCGTTATCTGCGCGCAGGAGAATATCAACCAGACCACGGGCTATCTCTACGCGCTGGAAAAACAGCTCAGCCAGCACCAGAAACACCTGCTGCTGCGCTTTGCTAACAGCAAGCATGAAGTGATGAACGCGCTGGACGAACTTACCAGCGGCCTGTGCGACGACGTGCTGATTATCGGCGCGCGGTTTCCGTTAAACATCACTCAGGAAAATGTGATCCTCGTGGACTGCATGGAGAGCGAAAACGCCCCCAGTCTGCATTACGATCACGCGTTCGCCGTCGAAACCGCCTGTAACTATCTGATTCGGCAGAACCGCCGCCAGATAGCCCTGATTTACCCGCAGGGCAACGGCTTCGCCGATCAGGTGCTGCTTGGCTATAAACTGGCGCTGGAGCGCAACTTCCTGCCGTTTAACCGTAACCTGGTGTTTATGGACGCCACTTCCTCCTCGGTGGCGTTGCAGGAGTTGCTCAACAACGCGACGACGCTTAACTTCAACGCGCTGCTGGTGGCGGACGATCAGGAGGCGCAGCGGGTTATTCCGCAGCTTCAGGCCTTTAATAAATCGGTGCCGGACGACATCATGGTCTTCAGCCTCGCGGGTACGCTGCAAATGCCGGGCGTGCCGACGATTCCGGCCATTGAATATTCGATGGACGTCATGGCCGCGCGCATTGTGGGCTGGCTGAATGAAAAGACGCAGGATGTGCTGGGCAGCGGCGTGCTGCGCGGCGATCTCTTCCTGCCGGAGATGCGCAAGCGCTAAACGCATCAGGCCGCCTGCGGGCGGCTTTTTTATTCGCGCATTACGCGTTTAAGCTGGCGGTTGTGGCCGCGCGCCAGCGCAAACACCGAGATAAACGCGCCGAGGAGCGCGCAGAGCATATCCGCCTGCGTATCCCACTCGTCGCCTTGCGTGCCGAGAAAATCATCCGCGTCTTTGCCGAGCGCCAGCGCCACCCACCACTCAATCAGCTCGTAAAAGGCGCTGATAGCAAGCGTCACGCAGCAGACCAGGAACGCGAGCATTTTCGCGCCGAGCCGGTAGCCGCCGCGCGCCAGCACTTCCCGCGCCGAAAGCGACACCACTAAACCCTGCAACACATGGCCGAACCGGTCATATGGGTTGCGCGCCATCCCGAGCAACTCCTGCACCATAAACCCGACAGGCACCCGCGCGTAGGAATACATCCCACCAACGATAAGCGACACGCAGCCGGTGAAAATCAACGCATAAAGCAGCGGCGTGAGCGGGTAGCGCTTGGCGGTGGTCCACAGCACCGGCACCACGATAAACACCGGCACCACTTCCATCAGCCAGGTGAGCCGTCGTTCGGTGGTCAGCGCGGTGAGAATAAGCAGCAGCGCCAGCAGCAATGTGCCGACAGAGAGATACAGCGGGCGGGAGAGCGGCATCAGCGATCCTTCACCTGGGTAAAAGTTACTGTTTAGCGCAAAAGAGGGGGTTTGCAAGGAGAGAACAACGGGAGCGTTTTTGCACAGCGCATCGCGCTGCCCGCAGGGCGAGTCGCAGGGATGCGACGAGTGAATCGAACGCAGTTCGATGGAGAGTCCGGCTCGCCAAAAGCAAAAACCCGCCTTGTGGGCGGGTTCTTTAAATTAGTGGTACCCGGACCGGACAAAAACGCCGGGAGCGTTTTTGCACAGCGCATCGCGCTGCCCGCAGGGCGAGTCGCAGGGATGCGACGAGTGAATCGAACGCAGTTCGATGAAGAGTCCGGCTCTCCAAAAGCAAAAACCCGCCTTATGGGCGGGTTCTTTAAATTAGTGGTGCCCGGACCGGACAAAAACGCCGGGAGCGTTTTTGCACAGCGCATCGCGCTGCCCGCAGGGCGAGTCGCAGGGATGCGGCGAGTGAATCGAACGCAGTTCGATGGAGAGTCCGGCTCTCCAAAAGCAAAAACCCGCCTTGTGGACGGGTTCTCTAAATTAGTGGTGCCCGGACTCGGAATCGAACCAAGGATTCGTTGTCATAGCAACGAAATCACCGAATAACAGTAAGTTACCTTTACGCTTCGATTCCGAATGTACCACTGTTTTGTACCAGATACCACGACTTTGATGTTAACGAACTAGCTGTCAATCCTTGTTGGTTTTAGCTGACTTGAGCTTGTCGTAGATATCCTTTGCCTCGAATATGGTTGAGGCATCCACTTTGCCCATAACCTTTTCGGCTATTGCATCAACATGCTTGTCTAGCTCACCATCAAGCTTAAGCTTTTCATTAACCAGTTTCTTCACTTCGTGTTTGATGATTTTCTCTTTTGCTGTATCAGGTAGTAATTTATTGGCCCATCTAGTCAATAAGCTCATCAGCCTTCCCTTTTGCTTTACCTTTAACTGCATCATCTATGCAACCTGCCACTGCTACAAGGGCGGCAGCGATTACAGCCATGTCATCCGTATACCCGAGTATCGGCGTTAAATCGGGGATAATATCTATCGGCGATACCAAGTACGCCAGCGCCCCGTAGATGGTTGCTCTGTGTTTAGCTGTGCAGTTTTCACTATCCAAGGCGTAATACAGACGGAGTACCTGCTCAAGCGAGTCTTTCCCGATCGCTTTACAGTACTTCTTAACTTTTGACCAAAATCCGTCCTCGTTGTAGTCTTCAATCTCGATCTTGCTAGTCCCATCCATTAACATTTCCTCACATTTGTGTTTTCATATCACTTGTCTAACAGATCAGGACGTTCGTTCCGAATGATCCGATAAATACTTGTGATCCCGATACCTAACTCCCGAGAAATCGCCGGTTTACTCATACCTTTTTCGACCAAATCTATAATTTCTTGAGCTTTACTTCTGGCAGTCGCTTTCCGACCTTTGTACTTCCCTTTGAGTTTTGCCAGTGCGATCCCCTCAGCCTGACGTTCCAGCATCATTTCACGCTCAAACGTGGCGATAGCCCCAATCATGGTCAACATGAGCTTTCCGGTTGGTGTGGCCGTATTGATGCCGATATTGAGGATATTTAACGCCACGCCTTTCCCCTGAAGGTATTCTGACACCTCCAGTAGATGACGGGTGTTACGGGCGAGGCGGTCCAGCTTCGTTACCTGTACTATGTCACCCTCACGAACAAACTCGAGCATTGCCTGTAGCTCTGGACGGTCATCCTTGGCCCCACTGATTTTTTCCCTGAAAACCTTTTCGCAGCCTGACAGGGCTTCGAGTTGTGTATCCAGACTTTGCCCTGTGGTGGACACGCGGGCGTAGCCGACTGTAGCCATTTGAACTCCTTACCCTGCCAATAGGTCATGCTAGGATGCAAAGACCTGCCAAAATGCCAAACCAACCTTGTGACAGGGGTGAGAGCGGCATTTCACCGTTGCGGCGATGGCAGATCTTTAGGGCATGGGCTATTGGTATGGGTCTAGCGGTAGTAGGGGATTAGAGGAAATCTTCTTCTGAGGCGTAGCGTGCTGCCATTCCCCGGAAGAAGACGGTTGCAAAGGTTGTCAGAGCCATTATCAGGGCTTCAACAAGTAAGGATTTCCAGTTCATAGCCAGCCCCTTTCTGCGAATGAAACTGTTTGACCGCCGCCCACGACGATGTGATCTACCAGTCGGACTTCGATTAGCTCCATAACTTTCTGAATGTTGAGCGTTATCGCTTTATCCTGAACGGATGGCTCGGCGTTGCCAGATGGATGATTATGGGAACAGATAACAGCTGCGGCGTTGAGCTTAAGCGCCTGCCGGGCAATCTCGCGGGGGTAGACTGGCGTTGTTGCTATACTGCCGTGGAACATTTCCTGATAGTTCAGGACGTGATTCCGGTTGTCGAGGAATATCACGCTGAACACTTCCTGCTCCCGATCGCCAAGCTGTAAAGCCAGATAACTCGCAGTGTCCTTCGGTGATGCCAGTGTGTCGGTACGGTAGAGCCGTTGAGTGAGGATTTCGCGGGCCTGAGTGATTATTTCATCATGCATGATTCAGCCTCCTGTTGTGATCTGCATATTTCTTGTACCTGCGGAGCGGGGAGTCTTGGAAAGAAGGATTGAGCGAGCGGCTTTGGATGCCTGCCTGACGATCTGTACGGGCCTCTGAGCTGAGTTCAGAAGTGATTCATGCCTTGAATGCAGAAAGGCCGTGAGAGGCCTACAGGACGTCTGGTGACTTCTGACGTGAAAAGAACTTTTGGGGGAGTAGAGGCAGCAAAATCATTAAGCTGTCGCTCAGTTCGACGTATTGATATGGCGGTAACTTTGCACCTTTGGTAAATTCGAGTTAGCGTTGATAGCTTAAGGATAATTATCTGTAAGATGCTATGAGTAAGATGAATTTGAGTAATAAAAATTGATAGAACCCTATAAATCTATATAAGTGTCTTGGGGTTAGGTTTCAAAGGTTGCAACGTTTGAACAGATAGAAAAGCCTAGTCCTTTAGGCTTTTGTTGTAACTTTTGATGCAACTTTTCAGTTTATATGCCGTATGACCTCAATTTTGCACGCTGGAAGTATCTGTCCCTGCGTTTATCAAAGGGGATTGTCAGCCTGTCCAGCAGTTTACCCATCTCACTGAGAGGCTGCCGTGGGCTTTTTAGAAGGAAACTGCATTCATTATGTGCTGCATCATAGGCTTTTCGGGCTGACTCGCTGCTTATCTTTAACGTGGATTCTGAAAGGCTAATACAGGCCATTCGCAGGCAGTGGGCATAGCAATCCTCCACACTGACGAACCGCTTTAGCTGGCGGACCGCTTCCAGCCATACTTCCTGTTCTGCATGTCTGACCCTGATTAACTTTACATCAGGCTGATTTTTCCGTAACCAGCGATCCCGCCGTTTATCATTGAATTGATAACGCGTCGTTCTGTGAGCCTCCTCGTCAAATTCAATGATGAACTGGCGTTTAGCAGTTTCCCCTTTTGCCATATCGGTATACCACTGCTCGGTAAGGAAGAAATCCACTCTGTAGGGGCCGACCTGCTTTTGCCGTTCGAGTTCATAGCTTCTGAATTGTGGTTGTTGCCTTAGTTCGACGATCAAATCGTGTAATTTGACGCCAAATTGCCCCTCAAGGCGGCTTTCGCCGGGCTTTACCGGGAGTTTCAGACCAGATTTTTGCTCAATGGCATCTATGAGAAGCCCATTCTGGCTGGAGTGGATACTGTAAGTCAGCAGGGTAAGGGCATCACCAGCGGTAAGCCAGCCGTTTTTGTCGGGAATTTTACCTTCAATCAGGCCGGATGTGCAGCACGACAGGACATTTTCGGGAGTCTTGAGCAATTTGGCATGTGTCCGCTGTGCCCATTGAGTAAATCTGGCTGCCTGAGGCGTCATTTTCCGCAAGAAAGCAACGGAAAGTTGGGGGGCTCCATCAACGATCCGCCAGTCCGAGTCAGGAATTCTTAACATTTTGATAATCTCCAGTAAGTTACTGTGCCTTATACCGCTGAAAATCATTTTTCCAGTCGCTTTAGCTCCAGTCTGGGGATCTGCTCAATGAGTATCCGGCTTGTTTCAATCAAGTACTTGCCGTAACGCCGTGGGACGGAACCGGGAACGTGGCCGAGGATGTTGTTTTGTGTGTCTTCGCGGACGTCTAGAGCACGGCATTGAGTAATGAAGTAGTGCCGGAAACTGTGACAGGGCTTAACTTCCTTACGGATACCATGCTTACGGATCAATCTTCCCCACCACCGACTGTAGTTGTATGCGTATTTATCATTAACGTCAGATTTTTCAGCAAAGAGCTGGCCTTCTCTGGTATTAACGAAATCCATAAAGCCCAGCTCCAGTACATGGCTGTGTATGGGTACATAACGCACGGAGCCAGCAGTTTTGACTGATTGATCTTCTCCCATCTGGATTTTGAAGCAGGGAACGCCGAAGTCATCCACAATATCAGCCCTGCGGAGCTGTCCGATCTCCTCAACGCGAGCCCCGGTGTAGTAAAGGATTATCGGTATCCAGTACGCCATTTCGCCATAGTGAGACTGCTCACCGTGAAACAGAGATAGCCGGAAAATCGTCCTGATTTCGTCGTCAGTGAACGGGATATCCTCATTGATCGTCTGCACTTTTTTACGCATTTTGAAACTATCGAAGGGATGTTCATCCACGAGATCGTCTTGGAGTGCAACAGTGAACATGGCCGAGAGGTGCATGAAGTTGTTTCGCACGGTGTTGGCGCTGAGTTTCTTGCCCTGAGCTTTGGCCTGATTCTCCAGCGACAGCAAGTTGACGGCCTTACTGCGGTTAGCCGGGGTCTGCTCCAGGAGCGTACGGAACGCCGAAAGGTCACTCTTCGAGATGTCTCGGATGGGCTTATCACCGATGAATTTGATAAAGCGATTAGCTGAGGGAGTGTAATCACGGATACGTCGTGATGCCGCTCTGTCTTCTTCGGTTCGCTGGATATGTGTCTTGTAATGCTCGAACAAACCAGAAAAGCTGAGGTTTTTCTTTTTCTGCGTGGCAGTGGTGGCGTTGTACACAGGAAGCTCATCGACAATGTACATTTCAGTAGTACTGATTCTGCATTCTGCGAGGCGCCATGCGAGTTTTTGTTTCCACGCCGGGGTAAGTTCAGCAGGTGCCCATTGAAGGGCTTCTTCGAGTTCTGGTTGTAGCAGTTGAGTGATTAGCCGGAAGTCGGCTTCGCTGGCTGATTCGCCTTTACGGAGGCATTCGTTTAGTTGTTCGTTATCGGCGGTCAGGCCATAACCATAATCGTATTGCCGTACATAACGTGCTTTGATGGTTTCTGGTTGCTGGAGGATTCTGGTCATCCATACCGAAGCGATCACCTCTGTGTCGTCCTGCGTTACGGAGCGCTCTGCTTTGGCGTTCTGGATGATAGCGTTAATTTTTGCCAGAGCGGCAGGGGCTTTGAGCTTGGCTTGTCCGAGGTCTTTCGTCTCAAGGGAACGTTTTAGTTCGCCTTTGCCGATGGCTGAACGCAGCTCCAGAGGAACCGCTTTGCGGATGTAGTAGGTGCCGTTTCGGTCTTTGGTAGGCTTTATCATAATGCCCATTTTGTACCACCTTTTTGTACCACCGGGAAGCGGGGCCGGAGGAGAGATGAGGGCGGTAACTACTGATAAACCAACAAGTTGTTGACTCAGAAAGCAAAAACCCCCGCCGAAGCGAGGGTTGTAAATGAGTGGTGCCCGGACTCGGAATCGAACCAAGGACACGGGGATTTTCAATCCCCTGCTCTACCGACTGAGCTATCCGGGCAACGGGGCGCATTAAACCCGATTCACCTTTCGACGTCAACGAAATTCCGCGAATTCTGCGCCGCCCGCCCATTCCTGCGCCACTTTGCTTGCGAAATAGCCGTTTTAACGCCTTACGCGAAGAAATGCGTCCAGAGCGCGGAAAGCGGCATTGAAATCAGCAGCGCGGGCAGCAGATTCACCACCGCGAACATCTTAATGCCGCAGATGCGCAGGCCCGTCGCCAGCAACAGCAAACCGCCCGTCGCAGTAAAATCGCCCATCATCGCGGGTGTGGTCAGCGGCAGGATAAATACCGCGCCGGCGGCGAGCGCTAACTGGATAAGCAGCATCGGCAGGGAGATGGCCGCGACGGCGGCGCCAAGCGTTGTGGCGAAAATCGTGGCGGTGAAGAAATCGAGAAACGCTTTGGCGATAAGCAGGCTATTGTCGCCGGTCATGCCTTCGCGCATCGCGCCAAAAATGCCGGTTCCGCTCGCGCAAAACAGCACGATGATCGCCACAAAACTCTGGACGAAATTATCCTGCGCGGGCCGCGCGTTTTTACCGGGCCGCAACCGGCGCGCCACGCCGTTCAGGCCATGCACCAGATTGATGATTCCTTTTTCGATATAGCAGAGCTCGCCAATCAGCGCGCCGAGCAGCATCGAGAGCACCATCACCGGCAGGTTCACGCACTTCACCACCAGTAAAATGCCAATGCCGAGCGACGCCAGGCCGAAGATCGAGGGCATCGAACTGCGCAGCCGCTCGGGAAGCCGCTGGCTTAACGCCGCGCCGAGCAGTCCGCCGAGCAGCACCGCCGCCGCATTGATAAAAGGTCCGGTTACCACATTGTGCTCCTGCTTAAGTTGGTCTCGCGATGAGGGTCAGCATAAGCCTGTTGCCGGAGGGAGGAAAGCGCGCCCGGCAATGGCATTTTTATGCGAATATGATGATTACTTATTTTAACCATTTATTTTATCCCATAATAATCAAAATGATAAAAAATGCTCAGATTAAAATCATGCTTAAAACCCCGATTTTCTCCGCGCGCTGTCTTGCCCCACACGGCGTAAGGTGACATGATTGCGCGACTTTTCTCCATCAGACAGGGTGTGTTATGACCGCGCGTTCGCTGCCAGCCGTCATTTCTTCGCGACATTGCACAATGCCGCGCGCCCGTCATGTCTGTCCGCCATACTTCTCCATGCCCACCATGCGGTGAGGCCACCGTACGCTCACTGCCGGACAACAGTAAAACCAGGCGCGCTCTGCTTTTACTGATGTCTCGCGGTCGGAGCTGGTAACCAGTCAGACCTCATCGTTTCGCCGGGATACCGTCCCGTTGCCGTGCCCGAAGGCGCTTACACCGACACTCAGGGTTTTTGTGCTTATGAAATCGTTAAAAATTGCCGCCAGCCACGCCGTGGCTCCTCTGCTTTCAACCTCCCGCGACGTGGTGGGGCTCGATAGCACCGACTTCACCGACGTGGCCGCCGTGGTGCTTTCCGTGGCCGATACGCGCAGCGGTATTCTCGCGCTGCTTAAGCGCACCGGTTTTAACCTGCCGGTTTTTGTTTATCTTCAGAATGGCGAAAGCTGCGACGCGCCGGTCAGCGGCACGCTCACGGGAACGTCGCAGGAGTTTCTGGCGCTTGAAAGCGCGGCGTTCGCGTATGAAGAGAGCCTGCTGCCGCCGTTTTTCGACACGCTGACGCAGTATGTAGAGATGCAAAACAGCACCTTCGCATGCCCCGGCCACCAGCACGGCGAGTTCTTTAAAAAGCATCCGGCGGGCCGGCAGTTTTACGATTTCTTCGGTGAGAACGTGTTTCGCGCCGATATGTGCAACGCCGACGTCAAACTGGGCGATTTGCTGATCCACGAAGGCTCCGCCAAACACGCGCAGAAATTTGCCGCGAAGGTCTTTCACGCCGATAAAACCTATTTTGTGCTCAACGGCACATCGGCGGCCAATAAGGTGGTGACCAACGCGCTGCTGACACAGGGCGATCTGGTGTTGTTCGATCGTAACAACCATAAATCGAACCATCACGGGGCGCTGATTCAGGCGGGCGCGACGCCGGTCTATCTTGAAGCGGCGCGTAACCCGTTTGGGTTTATCGGCGGGATCGACGAGCGCTGCTTCGACGAGGCGTATCTGCGTGAGCTGATTGCCGAAGTCGCGCCGTCACGCGCGCAGGAGGCGCGTCCGTTCCGCCTGGCGGTGATCCAGCTTGGCACCTACGACGGCACCGTCTATAACGCCCGTCAGGTGGTGGATAAAATCGGCCACCTGTGTGATTACATCCTGTTTGATTCCGCGTGGGTCGGCTACGAACAGTTCATCCCGATGATGGCCGACTGCTCGCCGCTGCTGCTGGATCTCAATGAAAACGATCCGGGGATTTTCGTCACGCAGTCGGTGCATAAGCAGCAGGCCGGGTTCTCGCAGACCTCGCAGATCCACAAAAAAGATAACCATATCCGCGGCCAGGCGCGCTTTTGCCCGCACAAGCGGCTCAATAACGCCTTTATGCTGCACGCCTCCACCAGCCCGTTTTATCCGCTGTTCGCGGCGCTGGATGTGAACGCCAAAATCCACGAAGGGGAGAGCGGCAAGCGGTTGTGGGCCGAGTGCGTGGAACTTGGAATCGAAGCGCGCAAAGCGATCATCGCCAACTGCCACATGATCAAGCCGTTTATCCCGGATACGGTGGCGGGGCGGCCGTGGCAGGATCACCCGACGGACGCGATTGCCCGCGAGCGGCGCTTTTTCAGCTTTGAGCCGGGCGCGGCGTGGCACGGTTTCGCCGGTTACGCGCGCGAGCAATATTTTGTCGATCCGTGCAAACTGCTGTTGACCACTCCCGGTATTGATGCCGAAACCGGCGAGTACAGCGATTTTGGCGTCCCGGCGGCAATCCTCGCCAATTACCTGCGAGAAAACGGCATCGTGCCGGAAAAAGCGGATCTTAACTCGATCCTGTTTTTGCTCACTCCCGCCGAGAGCGCGCAGAAGATGGCGCACCTGGTCGCGATGCTGGCGCGCTTCGAGCAACATATTGAAGACGACACGCCGCTTGCTGACGTGCTGCCGACGATCTGCCAGAAATATCCGGTGCGTTACAAAGGCTACACGCTGCGCCAGCTTTGTCAGGAGATGCATAACCTGTACGTGAGTTTCGACGTGAAGGCGTTGCAGCGGGCGATGTTCCGTAAAGCCGAGCTGCCGCAGGTGGTGATGAATCCGCAGCAGGCGAATGTGGAGTATATTCGCGGCAACGTGGAGCTGGTGCGTCTGAGCGAGGCCGAAGGGCGCGTGGCGGCGGAAGGCGCGCTGCCGTATCCGCCGGGCGTGTTGTGCGTGGTGCCCGGCGAGGTGTGGGGCGGCGCGGCGCTGCGTTATTTCCTGGCGCTGGAAGAGGGCGTGAACCTGTTGCCGGGCTTTTCGCCTGAGTTGCAGGGCGTTTACAGCCAGACCGACCCGGACGGCATTAAGCGGTTGTACGGGTATATGTTGCGCGAATAAGGCGTTATCGGGCGGGTGTTGGATGTGACGCTGGCGGGTGCGCTGCGCTTACCCGCCCTACATAATTTCAGCGCCTTATGTGTCATTGGTGATGGCGGGGCGTGAATGGTGGGTGCGCTTCGCTTACCCACCCTACGAGAATGCCATCATTTTTATCGTGTAGGGCGGGTAAGCAACGCGCACCCGCCGTACAGTCAGAGCATCACTTTCCGTAGGGCGGGTAAGCAACGCGCACCCGCCGTACAGCCAGAGCATCGTTTTTCGTAGGGCGGGTAAGCAACGCGCACCCGCCGTACAGCCAGAGCATCGTTTTCCGTAGGGCGGGTAAGCAACGCGCACCCGCCGTAAAATCACATCCACCGTAACATCACGCTTCTCCTTCCGCCCGACGGTACAACCGCCGCGGATGGCCAATCTTCCCGTACAGCATCTCCACCGTCAGAAACCCACTCTCCACGCAGTGCTCCAGATACCGCCGCGTGGTGGTTTTACTCAAACCCGTCGCGCTCACCACATCATCGACTGAAAAAATCTGCTCGCGGCTCTCCACAAACAGCCGCTGCACCAGCGTCAGCGTATTCTCCTCAATCCCCTTTGCGCCGGAGTCTGGCCGGAAGCTGCGCGCCTGCAACTGATACAACGAATCCACGTTCTGTTGATCGACAATTTTCCACACCCGCTGCTGCTCGCGAAACTGCACAAAGCGTTCCAGCGAATGGCTGAGGCGCTTCCACGACACCGGCTTTAACAGATAATCGAACGCGCCGTTGCGGATCGCCTGGCTACAGGTGTCCATATCGCTCGCGGCGGTAATAAAAATCACTGAGCAGGCGCTGTTCTTCAGCGTCAGGCTCTCCGTCAGCGTAATCCCTTTGCCGTCCGGCAGATAATTGTCCAGCAGCACCAGATGCGGGCGCTTCTCGCGGATCTGCCGCTCGGCGTCGGCGAGCGTCGCCACCATGCCCACCAGCCGCAAATGCGGGTGCTGCTTTACCATTTCGGCATGCAGCGCCGCCAGCTGGTTTTCATCTTCCACAATCAGTACGTCGGTCATCTCAGGTGGCATAGTCAGGTTCTCCCTGCGGTTGGGCCGGACGAACGTCGGGCGCGTCAGGAATAAAAAGTGAGAAAATCGTGCCGCGCGGCGTATTGGCGGACACTTCCAGCGTGCCGCCTGCGAGCTTCACATAGCTGGCGATAAGATGCAGGCCGATACCGTGATCGCCGCGGCGTTTGGTGGTAAAACCCGGCTCGAAGATCCTGTCGCGAAGCGCGGGCGCGATCCCGACACCGCGATCCGCCACTTCAATGATCAGCTCCCGCTCATTCAGGCGGATCAACACCTCGACCGGATCGTGCGGCCCTTCGGCGCGCTGGGTGGCTTCAATAGCGTTATCCAGCAGATTGCCGATAACCGAAATCAGCTCCGGCTCGCCAAGCCCGCGGAACGCGCGCGCCATCTCGCAGGCCGGATCGAACGTCAGCGTCACGCCTTTCTCGCGCGCTCTGGCGCATTTGCCGATAAGCAGCCCGCATAACGTGGGGGAGTGAAAGCGCCGGGAGATAAAATCGAGCAGCTCCTGGGTGTGCTCGGTCTGGGCCTGAATATAGCTCAGCGCCTGGTCGTAGTGGCCCAGATGCAGCAGCCCGGCGAGCGTCGACATCCGGTTTAACTGCTCGTGACGCAGAATGCGCAGGTTATCCGCGTAGCGCTTCACCTGGCTTAGCTGCACGCTCAGGCTGTCGATATCCTTGCGATCGCGAAAGGTAATCACCCAGCCCTGAAGCTCGCCTTCCAGCAGAATGCGCACCCGGCTTGCGATCACCGTCAGATGGTTAAATACGCAAATCTCATCATGCGTGTCGTTCTCCAGCATCACCTGCGGGGAGAAAAAAGAGACCGGGTTAATCACCGCCTCCAGCGGCTGGCCGCGCAGCGAACGCGACGACATGTTCAGCCCCAGCAGCCGTTTGGCGGCGCGGTTGATCACCGCGATGCGCGAATGCTCGTCGATGGCGATAACGCCTTCGTAGATGGACTCCATCAGCGCCTTTTGCTGGCGCACGAGAAGCCCGATTTCCCGCGGCTCCAGAAAAAACATCTGTTTTTTAATACTGCGGGTGAAAAACCACGAAAAGATAAACAGCGCCAGCAGCAATAACACCGCGCCAATCAGGATATTGACCACTTTGCCGAGCGTAATGGTGTCGAGATAGCTGGTCAGATAGCCGACCGAGACAATGCCGATGACGCGGCCCTGATCGTCAAAAATCGGCGCTTTGCTGCGCAGAGAGACCCCAAGCCCGCCCCGGCGAATGCTGGTAATGGTTTTTCCTTCTAACACATCCTGATTATCGCCACCGATAAGCGGAGTGCCGATGCGGTCATGAAAAACGGAATGAAACAGGTGCAGACCTTTCTCATCGCCAATAACCATAAAACTGGCGTCGCTGTGGCGCGCCATGCCTGTCATAAAGGTGTTAATCGCCGAAATATTACGTTGTCTGACCGCTTCACGTAATGACGGAATGAGCGAAATCTCTTCCGCCTGTATTCTCGCGCGACTGCTCATCTCCTGATAAAGCTGGCGGCTGATATCGAGATAATAATAAACGCCGAGCGCCGTAAACAATACGGAGAAGAATATGATGAGATGAATAAATAACTTTATGCGAAAGGAAAATTTCATCGTTCACTGGCGCGCCGGAATACAAACAATAGAGAACTGTACCATTTTTTCAGGCGCTTACCGGAACAGTGCCTGAAACTTGTGATCCCCGGCACAGGGCGTGGCGCGCGGCGGTAACTGTTTACCCGCGTTACGTTTTTACGCCAAAAACGGTGCTTACTGAATAAACGCCATAAAAACCACGCCCGTAAATTGAGCGCTGATCACATCGCGTTAATTAAAACCATAAACACCATAGGTGCCATTAAATTACCGCTGCCGATTCGGCCTTCCTCACAAATTGTAAGGGTAACCTCTTTTACGCTTGTCGGGAAATATAACTACGGAGCTTAATAAAATGAGCACAACCGATGATTCTTACGTTGTACCCCACACATCGTCTGCTACGAAGCAAATATCTCTGAAAGAAAAGTGGTGGCATATCATGGATACCTGGAAAATCGGGATTATTCCATTGCCGCTGTTTCTGCTCTCCGGCGCGCTTATCGCCATTGACTGCCTCGGCGGCAAACTGCCGAGCGATATTGTGGTGATGGTCGCGACACTTGCCTTCTTCGGTTTCGCCTGCGGCGAGTTCGGCAAGCGCCTGCCGGTGGTCGGCAAAATGGGCGCGGCGGCGATTTGCGCCACTTTCATCCCTTCCGCGCTGGTCTATTACGGCTGGCTGCCGGATGAGGTCGTGGAATCCACCACCAAATTCTATAAGTCCACCAACATTCTCTATCTTTACATCTGCTGCATTATCGTCGGCAGCATCATGAGCATGAACCGCACCACGCTGATTCAGGGCTTTCTGCGTATTTTCTTCCCGATGCTGTGCGGCGAAATCGTCGGCATGCTGGTGGGGATGGGCGTCGGCATCGCGCTGGGTATGGAGCCGTTCCAGATCTTCTTCTTCCTGATCCTGCCTATCATGGCGGGCGGCGTGGGCGAAGGGGCGATCCCGCTTTCTATCGGCTACGCGACGCTGCTGCATATGGACCAGGGCGTGGCGCTGGGCCGCGTGCTGCCTATCGTGATGCTCGGCAGCCTCACCGCGATTATTATCGCTGGTTGCCTTAACCAGCTCGGCAAACGCTATCCGCACCTGACCGGCGAAGGCGAGCTGATGCCGGATCGCGGCGATAAACCGCAGGCCCAGACGCTGAACACCGCGTTCAGCGGCAAGGCTGATGTCACCACCATTGCCTCCGGCGCGCTGCTGGCGGTGCTGCTCTATATGCTCGGTATGCTCGGCCATAAGCTGATTGGCCTGCCCGCGCCGGTTGGCATGCTGTTTATCGCGGTCTTTATCAAGCTGGTGCACGGCGTTTCTCCTCGCCTGCTGGAAGGCTCGCAGGTGGTTTATAAATTCTTCCAGACTTCCGTGACCTACCCGATTCTTTTCGCCGTCGGCGTGGCGATCACCCCGTGGGAAGAGCTGATGCACGCCTTTACGCTCAACAACCTGCTGGTGATTGTCAGCACCGTGTCGGCGCTGGTGGCGACGGGCTTTTTCGTCGGCAAGAAAATCGGTATGCACCCGATTGATGTGGCCATCGTCTCCTGCTGCCAGAGCGGGCAGGGCGGCACCGGCGACGTCGCCATTCTCACCGCGGGCAACCGCATGACCTTAATGCCTTTCGCTCAGATTGCCACCCGCATTGGCGGCGCGATTAACGTCTCGCTCGCGCTGCTGGTACTGGGCAATTTCCTTGTTTAATCGTCAGGATACGTTGTTATGAAACTTGCGAGTTATCTCCATCAGGGCCGCCGCAGTTACGGCATCGTCACGGATAACGGCGTGGTGGATCTCGGCGCCCGTCTCGGGGCGCACTACGCGGATCTCAAAACGCTGCTGGCGCGGGACGCGCTGGAACAGGCGCGCTGCCATGCGCAGGCGCCCGCTGATTTTGCAATTAGCGATGTGACATTTTTGCCGGTTATCGAGCAGCCGGAGAAGATCCTCTGCGTGGGCATGAACTACGCCGAGAAACGCAAAGAGTTCGACCAGCACAACCCGGCGCCGACGCTGTTTGTCCGCTTCCCGGATTCGCAGACTGGCCATAACGCGCCGGTGCTCAAACCGCGCCACTCCAGCGAGTTTGATTACGAAGGCGAGCTTGCGGTGATCATCGGGCGCGGCGGCGAGAACATCGCCCGCGAGGCGGCGCTCTCGCACGTGGCGGGCTACAGCTGCTACATGGACGGCTCGGCGCGCGACTGGCAGCACACCTGGTTTACGGCGGGCAAAAACTGGCGGCAGACCGGCGCGTTCGGCCCATGGATGACCACCGCCGATGAGATCCCCGATCCGCACCAGCTCGCCATCCGCACCTGGCTTAACGGCCGCATGGTGCAGGACGACAACACCCGCAGCATGATCCACGGCGTTGCGGAGCTTATCGAGTACATCAGCACCTTCACTCGCTTAAACGCGGGCGATGTGATCATCACCGGATCGCCGGGCGGCGTTGGCAAAAAACGCACGCCGCCGCTGTTTATGAAGCCGGGCGACAAAATCGAGGTGGAGATCGAGCGGATCGGCCATCTGTGCAATGTGATCGCCGAAGCGCCCGTCGCGCAACCGGCACCCGCCCACTAAAGAGACCGGACGGACGTATGAGCAATCTGGAACTCATCACCGTGGCGCTTGCCCGCCAGCCGCAGGAGAAAGCCCGCGTCGCGGCGTTTCTCGCCAGCCATCAGTTAGGCATGGATGAAGACGTCACGCATGTCGTCATCGCCGTCGCGCAGGGTGAGATCGCAGGCTGCGCCGGGCTTGCGGGCAATGTGATTAAAGGCGTGGCGGTGGATGAGCGCTGGCGCGGCGAAAACCTCAGCGCGCGTCTGCTGGTGGAGGTGGAAAACCTGGCGATGAGCCTCGGCCACTTTCACCTGTTCCTCTCCACGCGTCCGTATAACCTGGAGCGTTTTCGCCGCTGCGGCTTCTGGCCGCTCGCGCAGTGCGACGACATCGCGGCGCTTCTTGAAAACACGCCCTCCGGCATCCGCCGTTACTGCCAGCAGCTTGGCAGGCTGAAACACCCCGGCAAGCGTATCGGCGCGGTGGTGATGAACGCCAATCCGTTTACGCTCGGCCACCGCTTTCTCGCCGAACAGGCGGCGAGTGAGAGCGACTGGCTGCATCTTTTTGTGGTGCGTGAAGAGGCGTCGTTTTTCCCTTACCGCGAACGGCTTGCGATGGTGCGGGCGGGCGTCGCGCATCTGCCGAACGTCACGGTGCATGAGGGCTCGTCGTATCTCATCTCTCGCGCCACCTTTCCGGGTTATTTCCTCAAGGAGCGCGGGCTGGTGGATAAAGCCTGGAGCGGGCTGGATTTGCAGATTTTCCGCCGCTATATCGCGCCGGCGCTTGGCATTAACCAGCGCTTTGTCGGCAGCGAGCCGTTCTGCCCGGTGACACGCGCCTACAACCAGGCGATGCACGCGTGGCTTGAGCGCGCGCCACTTAACACGCCGTCGGTCAGCGTTATCGAAATTCCACGTCTCAGCCACGCCGAAGGCGAGGCGATTTCCGCCTCCGAAGTGCGCCGCCTGCTGCGCGCGCAGCGTTTTTCTTCGATTCGCGAACGGGTGCCGGAGAGCACTTTCGCCCTTCTCGCGCAACGCTATCGCGCTGAAGTGGCCTGAATTCTTATCTGACAGGACAAACCGTAATGAAGATAGTTAAAGAGGCGCTGGCGGGGACCGCCGAGTCCAGCGACCTGATGGTGAAAATCGCCCCGGCGGCGGGCGAGCTGGAGATTGAAATCTACAGCGATGTGATAAAGCAGTTCGGCGATCAGATCCACCGCGTGGTGAAAGAGACGCTCGCGGCGATGGAGGTGTACGAAGGGCTGGTGATTATCGAAGATAAAGGCGCGCTGGATTGCGTTATCCGCGCCCGGCTGCAAAGCGCCGTACTGCGCGCCTGCGAGGCGCAGCCGCTGCGCTGGGAGGCGCTCAAATGAGCAAACTTCGCCGCAGCATGCTGTTTTTACCCGGCGCGAACGCCGCCATGCTCTCCACCGCGTTTATCTACCGGCCTGATTCCATCATGTTCGATCTCGAAGACGCCGTGGCGCTACGTGAGAAAGACACCGCGCGCCTGCTGGTTTTCCACGCCCTGCAACACCCGATGTACCGGGATATCGAAACCGTGGTGCGTATTAACCCGCTCAGCACGCCGTTCGGCTTGCCCGATCTCGACGCGGCGGTGCGCGCAGGGGTCGATGTGATCCGCCTGCCGAAAACCGACTCGCCGGAGGATATCGACGAGCTGGAAGGCCATCTGGCGCGCATTGAGCGCGAGTGCGGCCGCGAGCCCGGCTCGACGCGCATTATGGCGGCGATTGAATCGGCGGTGGGCGTTATTAACGCTGTGGCGATCGCCCGCAGTTCGCCGCGGCTTATCGGCATTGCGCTCGCGGCGTTCGATTACGTGATGGATATGCAGACCGAGCGCGGCGACGGCACCGAACTCTTCTACGCCCGCTGCGCGGTGCTGCACGCGGCGCGCGCCGCCGGCATCGACGCATTCGACGTGGTGTGGTCAGACGTCAACGACGAAGCGGGCTTTTTAAAAGAGGTCGACCTGATTCGCAAGATGGGCTTTAACGGCAAATCGCTGATTAACCCGCGCCAGATAGATCTGCTGCACAACGCCTACGCGCCGACACAAGACGAAGTGGATTACGCCCGCCGCGTGATTGCCGCCGCCGAAGAGGGTGAGCGCAACGGGCTCGGCGTGGTGTCGCTCAACGGCAAGATGATTGACGCGCCGATTATCAACCATGCGCAGGTGGTGCTGGAACGCGCTGCCGCCTCCGGCGTGCGCCGTTAAGGAGAGAACCATGAATCAGACAGAACTTCTGCATGTGCAGTTTCCGCACCTGCGCGACCTTGTGCCGTTCGATACCGCCCATACCGCCACGCCGTGGCTCGCGGATGACGAGTGCAAGCACACCCGCAAACTCTGCGCGTCGCTGGAAGAGGCGGTGCGCAAAAGCGGCCTGCGCGACGGCATGACAATTTCTTTCCACCATGCGTTTCGTGAAGGCGACCGGGTGATCAACCAGGTGGTGGCGACGCTTGCGCAGATGGGCTTTAAAGACCTGACGCTGGCGTCAAGCTCGCTGATGACCTGCAACGAGCCGCTGATTGAGCATATCCAAAGCGGCGTCATCACGCGGATTTACACTTCCGGCATGCGCGGCAAACTCGCCGAGGCGGTCTCTCACGGGCTGATGGCGGAGCCGGTGCAGATCCACTCCCACGGCGGGCGCGTCAAACTGTTGCAGGATGGCGAGCTGAAGATAGACGTGGCGTTTCTCGGCGTGCCGTGTAGCGATGAATTCGGCAACGCCAACGGCAGCCACGGCAAATCCTGCTGCGGCTCTCTCGGCTACGCGATGGTGGACGCGCAGTTTGCCCGTAACGTGGTGCTGCTGACCGAAACGCTTGTGCCGTACCCGAACATGCCTGCGAGTTTGTCGCAGGATCGCGTGGATTTTGTGGTGCCGGTAGAAAGCGTGGGCGACCCGGCGAAAATCAGCGTCGGCGCGGCGCGCGTCACCAGCAATCCGCGCGAGCTGATGATTGCCCGCTACGCCGCTGATGTGATTGAACACGCCGGCTATTTCAAAGATGGCTTCTCGATGCAGACCGGCTCCGGCGCGGCGTCCACCGCCTGTACGCGGTTTCTCGGCGAGAAAATGGCGCGCCGCGGCGTGAAGGCGCGCTTCGCGCTCGGTGGTATCACCGGCAGCCTGGTGGATCTGCATGAAAAAGGGCTGATAGACGTCCTGCTCGACACCCAGTGCTTTGACAGCCAGGCGGCGGCGTCGCTCGCGCGTAACCCGAAGCACATCGAAATCTCCACCAACGTTTACGCCAGCCCCGCCAGCAAAGCGGCCTGCTGCGATAAGCTCGACGTGGTGATCCTGAGCGCGCTGGAAATCGACGTCGGGTTTAACGTCAACGTGATAACCGGCTCCGATGGCGTGATGCGCGGCGCGTCCGGCGGGCACTGCGATGTGGCCGCGGCGGCGAATCTCACCATCGTGGTGGCCCCGCTGTTGCGCAGCCGCATTCCAACGGTGGTTAAACGCGTCACCACCCGCCTGACGCCGGGCGAGAGCATCGATGTGCTGGTTACCGATCACGGCATCGCGGTTAACCCTGCGCGGCCCGAGGTGCGCGAGCGGCTGGTCGCGGCGGGGCTGAATGTCGTCGATATTCATGCGCTGTGCGAACGCGCCGTGGCGATCGCCGGCGAGCCGAAACCCATTGAATTCACCGACCGCATCGTCGGCGTGGTGCGCTATCGCGACGGCAGCGTCATCGACGTGGTGCGTCAGGTTAAGGAGTAACGTATGGAAATTGATACGCCCGTGAATCCGGGCGTCACACTTGATGAGCTGCTGGCGGCGAAAGACGCGCGCGCCCGCCGTCAGCAGGCGTGGCTTACCCGCTACGGCCAGCCGGTGATTTCGCTCTCACTGGTAACGCCCGGCCCGATGAAAGACAGCGTGCGTTACCGCAATGCGTTCGCGGTGGCGGTGCAGGCCTGCGATCAACTACTGTGGCAGCACCGCTGGCCGTGGCTGGCGCGCGAGGTGTTTCACGCGCATACCGGCCCGACGGCGCTCTGGAGCGTGGCGCACCCGGCAAGCGAAATCAAAGCGCTGTGCGTGGCGCTTGAGCAGACGCACCCGCTCGGCAGGCTGTGGGATTTCGACATTCATTGCCCGCAGGCGGGCCAGGTGGGGCGCGCGTCGCTTGACCGTCCAGGGCGGCGCTGTTTGCTGTGTGATGAACCGGCGCACGCCTGCGCGCGTTCGCGCCGTCATCCGCTGGAAGAGGTGGTCGGACGCGTGGAGAAGATGATCGATGACTGGTTTGCCCGCGACTGACCGGCGCTCTGCGCGCCAGCCCGATGTGCCGTCACTCGCGGTGGCGGCGCTGTACGCCGAACTGACCCTGACGCCCAAGCCGGGGCTGGTGGACTGCGCCAATAGCGGTGCGCACCAGGATATGGATCACGCGCTGTTTGTCACGAGCATCAGGGCGATTGCGCCGTGGCTGCGGGTGTTTTATCAGCAGGGCGCGCAGGACGTTGGGCTTGCCGAAAGCGAGATGCTGCGGCGGCTGCGCCCGGCGGGGCTTGCGTGTGAGCAGGCGATGTTCAGCGCCACCGGCGGCGTGAATACGCATAAGGGCGGGATTTTCTCGCTCGGCCTGCTGTGCGCCGCCGCGGGGAGGCTTGCGGCGCAGGGTGAGCCGCTGACGCCAACCGCGCTCTGCATGGCGGTGAGCGCGATGACCCGCGGCATCGTAGCGCGCGAGCTGGCGCACGGGCGGCGGGCGGCGACGGCGGGCGAGCGTTTGTATCGCCAGTTTGGTCTGACCGGCGCGCGCGGCGAGGTGGAGAGCGGCTTTGCGACGGTGCGCCGCCACGTGTTGCCGTTCTGGCAGCATGCGCAGGGCGAGAGAGGGTTGCAGCAGGCGCTGTTGCGGCTGATGGCGGTTAATCCGGATACCAATCTGGTGTCACGCGGCGGGCTGGAAGGGCTGCGTTATGTTCAGAAGTGCGCGAGCGGCCTGCTGGCGCGCGGCTGGGACGACGAGGCGTTACGCGAGATGGACAGGGCGCTGATTACGCGCAACTTAAGCCCTGGCGGCAGCGCGGATTTGCTGGCGGTGAGCTGGCTGCTGGCGGCGCTGGCTTTGTGATTTGGCGTAAAAAAGGCGGGTGCGCTGCGCTTACCCGCCCTACGATTCAGCCACAAACCATTTGTAGGGTGGGTAAGCGCAGCGCACCCGCCGGATAACAGATTATCAGCCTTTTGTAGGGTGGGTAAGCGAAGCGCACCCACCGAATAACAGAGAACCTCCCCGCGTAGGGTGGGTAAGCGAAGCGCACCCACCAAACCAGCGCTACGCATCCACCTCTCACGCTTATTTACGGCGATACATCTTCTGCGCGGTATTGACCTTGTAGAGATAACGCCGCGATTCGGCAGACGGATGACGGTTGGTCAGCGTCTCGTATACATCGCCCGGCGATAACTGGTTGATAATATTCACCGCCTGGTCTTTATCGCTTGAGAACACCCGCAACACGCTGCCCGCGCCGCCGTTATAGGCGGTGATCACGGCGTAACGACGTGAGGTCGGGTTGGTAATGCCGCCCAGATACACATTATTAAGCATCGCCAGATACGCGGTGCCGGTATCAATGTTGCTTTGCGGATCAAACAGATAGCTGCGGCTCGGCGTGCCCCATTTGCCCTGCGAGCGGAAAACGTCCTTACCGGCGCTGTGCTGCACCACCTGCATTAGCCCGAGCGCGTCGGCATGGCTGACCGCATACGGGTTAAACGACGATTCGGTCTGCATAATCGCGAGGATCAGCGATTCATCCACGCCATATTTGCGCGACGCCTGACGCACCATGCCAATGTACTTATGGGCACGTTTGTCGAGGTGGTTCGGCACCAGGTTAATGGTCACGCTGTAGATAATCCGCAGGCCGTTGCTGCGGCTCTTCAGGTGCGTTTGCAGCAGGTAGTCGGCGAATTTCGATGCGCGGCCTTCCCAGCGAATCGGCTGCCCGGTGTTGTCCACCACCTGACCATAAAGGAACGGCTCGCGGGAGATCTGAATGTCATTAACATCAGAATAGAGATCGATAGAGCCGGGGTCGTCGCCCATCAGCAGCGTGGTGATAATCGCCCGACGCAGGCGCGCCGCAGGCTCGGTACCGGCTATCGTCTCAACCGTAATGGTGCCGTCGTCGAAGTTGATGTGGCTGCGCGTCTGGTACTGATCGGTATATTTCACGTAGTCCTTCGGACCCGCGATTAAAACTTCGTTAAATCCCCAGATGTTTTCAATGTTATGGGCAAACTGGCCCATCAGAATGTCAAACCCGTTGGTGTCCTTAATCCAGGCCTCGTTATAGGCGTTTTCGGCGTTTTTTTTGCTGGAGCAGGAGATGAGCAACGGCGCAATCAAAGCGAGCGCAAATATTTTTTTCATCATTCCGGGCGTGCTGTTGGGTTAAGTGAAAGGGCCAGAGGCCCTTACTGTTGTTCCGGCGGCGTGTAGCCTTCGATGTGCACCTCTTTGCCTTCAAACAGGAAATTCACCATCTCCTCTTCCAGCAGCTTGCGATGCTCAGGGTTCATCATGTTGAGCTTTTTCTCGTTGATAAGCATGGTCTGCTTCTTCTGCCATTGCGCCCAGGCTTCTTTCGAGATTTCGTTATAGATACGCTTACCCAGTTCGCCCGGATAGAGCTGGAAATCCTGGCCTTCGGCGTCACGCTGAAGAAAAGTACAAAAAATGGTTCTGCTCATCGTCAATCCTCATGAATGGCGCGAGCGGGGCGGGACGCCACCGGCTCTGCGCGCACTTGCTGTAACAGGCGCTCTACGGGGGCGGCGAGGCCCACCGCTGGCGGCTGCGCTAAGTTATACCAGAGACCCGACGCTTCATCCATGCAGGCGGCGGTCTGCTGCACGCCAAGCCACATCGGCACGATATCCAGATGGAAATGGCTGAAGGTGTGGCGAAAGGCGGTGAGCTGCGTCAGGCCGTCATCGTTAATGCCGCGCGCTGAAAGCCACTCGCGCAGCGCGGCTTCGCTCTCAAACTGCGGGAAACAGTACAGCCCGCCCCATAAACCCACCGGCGGGCGCTGCTGCAAAAAGAGTGCGCCTTCATGCTGAAGCAGTAGAAAATAGCCGGTTTTCTCCGGCAGGATTTGTTTGGGCTTCTTGCCAGGGTATTTCGCATAGCTCTGGTGGGCGAACGCCTCGCAGCCATTATTAAGCGGGCAGATCTCGCATTTGGGTTTCGAGCGGGTGCAGACCATCGCGCCGAGATCCATCATCGCCTGGTTAAAGCGCGCCACGCCCTCGGCGGGCGTTACCGTCTCGCTTATCTGCCACAGGCGGTTTTCCACTTCTTTTTTCCCCGGCCACCCTTCGACGGCGTAGCAGCGCGCCAGCACGCGTTTCACGTTGCCATCAAGGATGGGGAAATGTTTGCCAAGCGATAGCGACAGCACCGCGCCTGCGGTGGAGCGCCCGACGCCCGGCAGCGCGGCCACTTCCTCGAACGTTTCAGGGAATTTTCCGCCGTGCAGCGTCGCCACCTGCTGCGCCGCCTTATGTAAATTGCGGGCACGGGCGTAGTAGCCAAGACCGGTCCACAGATGCAGCACATCGTCGAGCGGTGCATTTGCCAGCGCCGTCACGTCAGGAAAGCGCGCCATAAACCGCTCAAAATAGGGGATAACGGTCGTCACCTGCGTTTGTTGCAGCATGACTTCCGAGAGCCATACTTTGTAAGGGGTTTTTTCCTGCTGCCAGGGAAGGGTTTTGCGACCATATTTGTCGTACCAGTCGAGCACCTGGCGGGAGAACTGCTGTGCCTGCATCATGAACGCGTGGCTTCCGGCTTGAATAAATCAGGGGCTGTGATTCCAGCACAGGCCCTGTGGGCTGTAAACAGGAACTTTCCTGTGCTTGCATCGGGCAACTATCTTTGGATAATGCCCGTTTCCCGAACCACTACTCAAACAGACTAATCGCCATGAATAACGACGTCATTTCACCGGAATTTGATGAAAACGGTCGCCCGCTGCGCCGTATTCGCAGCTTCGTCCGCCGCCAGGGGCGCCTGACCAAAGGGCAGCAGCACGCGCTGGACCACTACTGGCCGGTGATGGGCGTTGAATATCGCGCAGAGCCGCTCGATCTCGTCGCGCTGTTTGGCCGCGACGCGCCGGTGACGCTGGAAATCGGCTTCGGCATGGGCTCGTCGCTGGTGGAGATGGCGAAAACCAATCCGCAGCAGAATTTTTTAGGCATTGAAGTGCATTCGCCGGGCGTGGGCGCGTGCCTGAGCGCCGCGCATGAAGAGGGCGTCGAAAACCTGCGCGTGATGTGTCATGACGCGGTGGAAGTGCTGGAGAAAATGATCCCGGACGGCTCGCTGCATATGGTGCAGCTGTTCTTCCCGGATCCGTGGCACAAAGCGCGCCATAATAAGCGCCGCATCGTACAGGTGCCGTTCGCGCAGCTGGTGCTTCGCAAATTACAGCCAGGCGGCGTCTTCCATATGGCGACCGACTGGGAACCTTATGCCGAACATATGCTCGAAGTAATGTCTTCGGTGGAAGGATATGAGAACCTGTCCCCGACGCAGGATTATGTACCGCGCCCGGCCTCGCGCCCGGTGACCAAATTTGAACAGCGTGGCCATCGTCTTGGTCACGGCGTATGGGACTTAATGTTCGGGAGAGTAAAATAATGGCGAAGAACCGTAGCCGTCGTCTGCGTAAAAAGATGCACATCGACGAATTTCAGGAACTGGGCTTTACGGTAACCTGGCGTTTCCCGCAGGGCGCCACGGATGAGCAGATCAACACCACGGTGGACGAGCTTATCAGCGAGGCTATCGAGCCAAACGGCCTCGCCTTTGGCGGCAGCGGCAACCAGGCCTGGGAAGGGCTGGTGTTCCGCCAGCAGATCGGCAAATGCACCGATGAAGATCGCGAAGTGGTGCGCAAATGGCTGGAAGCGCGCGGCATGACGGATGTCCAGGTGAGCGAACTGGTCGACATCTGGTGGGATTAAGTTAAACAACGGGTCGGCTCTGCCGGCCCGTTAGCATTTCAGGAGCGAGTATGATGCGTAAAGCGCTGCTGGGCGTGTTGCTGGTGACAGCGATGCAGGCCCAGGCGGAATACAAATGCAGCGTCACGCCGCGCGACGACGTGGTGCTCAAGCCCCAGCATGTTCAGGTGGTGGGCGAAAACGGCGATCTGGTGATTGGCCCTGACGGCGCGGTGCAGTTTAACGGCAAGCCGATGACGCTTTCCGCCGCCCAGCGTCAGCAGGCGCTCGACTACCAGAAAGCGCTGCGCGCCACGCTGCCGTGGGTCGACCAGGGCGCGCTGTCGCGCGTGGAAAAAGGCCGCGTCGCGCTGGATAAAATCATCGCCAAAGAGGTGGGTGAAAACAGCAGCATGCGCGGGCGTCTCACCAAACTCGACGCGCAGCTGAAAACGCAGATGAACCGAATCATCGAGCATCGCGACGATGGGCTGACGTTCCACTATAAAGCCATCGATCAGGTGCGCGCCGACGGTCAGCAGCTGGTGAATCAGGCGATGGGCGGCATTCTGCAGGACAGCATTAACGAAATGGGCGCCAAAGCGGTGCTGAAAGGCGGCGGCAACCCGCTGGAAGGCGTGCTGGGGAGCCTGGGCGGCCTGCAAACGGCTATCCAGAACGAATGGAAAAACCAGGAAGCGGATTTCCAGCAGTTCGGCCATGAAGTTTGCACCCGCACCATTCAGCTCGAAGAGCAGCGTCAGGCGCTGGTGGGCAGCTTTAAATAACTGTGACGGGAGCGCTGTCTCCCGTTCTTTACCGTTTCGCCTTGCTCCGTCAGATACATCCCGTTACACAGAATCACAATCGCTTCCTCTTTGTCTTACTTTTTCGCACTACGCTCTACCAGTGACTTCACACGACAAACGCGAGGATGCGGATGAAACGGGATATTTCAGCAGGGAGCCTTATTTCTCTCTTTTTGCTCGCCATCATCACGCTGAACGTGGCCGTGCTCTGGGTGCAAAATTACCAGGCGGAGAGCGTGCCCGTTAGCGCCTCAGCTGACCGCTGTGTTAACGCCGCACCAGAATATTGTGAAGACGATGTACTGCCCGCAGGGCCGCTGCCCGGCGAGCCGCCATTACACGTGACTGAAGATATTTTGCCTCCCGTAAGCCCGCGCTTTTCTCCCGCGCAACTCGCGCTCTACCGTAATGATGATATGTATTGGCCGGACGACCTGCCCGATGATGATTTCTGGCTGGGCGAGGAGTCGGGCGAACCGTGGTAATTCAGGACTCAACTGTCATTACTCTTCTTCCTTTTGCCTGGGCGACGCGGCGTTTCTGAAGACGCCTCGCAGCGTCACGATTCCCTCCTTTACGCCTTTTCATAAACACGCATAGTGATCTTTGTGTTTGTCATCGGCCTGTACAGGCCATTTGTTTTCGTGTGTATGCATGTGTATATTATGAGGGCCAGGAGGGCGGATGAGATCCAGCGAGCTTATCAGGCGGCTGCAGACGGCAGGATGTGAATGCGTGAGGCATAACGGCGGCAGTCATCAAATATGGTGGTCGCCGCTCACGGGCAAAACGTTTCCCGTCCCGCACCCGAAAAAGGATCTGCCGCCGGGAACGCTAAACGCCATCCTGAAAATGGCCGGTCTTAAACCATAACTCGCCGGAGGCAAACATGTTTTTTTCTGTAGGCGTTGAAACGCCCGCGAGCGTTGATATGGCGTGGGGCATCGTGGTGCCTGCTTTATGCAATGAGGAATTTGGCTGTTATTCCGCAGTCGACGACAAAGCGGGTATTGCGCCTGCCGCTCGCGAGGCGATTTTGCTGGTGCTTGAAGAGATGATCCGTAGCGGTAAATATCGCGCGGAGGCGATCAGGGATGCCGGTCATCTCACCTACGCCGCGCACCCGGATTATCGCGCGTATGACAGCTGGTTCGTGATTGAGGTGGATCTGAGCGGGCTGGAAGGGCGTCAGCAGCGCATTAATATCACGCTGCCGGATACGCTTATCCAGCGCATCGACAACCGGGTTAAAGCGAGCGACGGGCGATACCGCGACCGCAGTCACTTTCTGGCGCAGGCGGCGCGCCATGCGCTACAGGGCGAATAATTCTGTTCAGCTGCTCCCTGAGCGCAGGGAGCGCAGGCTCAATCCTTCGGCGCAAGCGATGCAAAGGCGGCGCGGATCTCGTCTTCCGGCAGATGCGCGCCGATAAACACCAGCGTGCTGTGCGGCGTTTCGTCGCTCGCCCATTCGCGGTCCCAGTCGGCGCTGTAAAGCCGCTGGACGCCCTGGAACAACAAACGGCGCGGTTCGTCCTGAATATAGAGCATCCCTTTGTAGCGCATCAGGTTATCGGCGAACTCTAACAGCAGTTCTTCCATCACGCGGGAAACCGCATCCAGCGCCACCGGGTAATCAAAATTCACCACAATAGAGGTGATATCGGTCTGCGCGGGGGGCGCGAAGTGAAAGCGCGGCGCGGGCTGTACGATGCGCTCTTCGAGCATAAAGCCCTGGGTGTCGAAAATCAGCCCCAGAGCCACCTCGCCATGCACCACTTTATGCACCGGCGCGCGGGCGTTAATGCGGCGCAGACGGGCCAGCAGCGCTTCGTCTTCGCCCGCCACATCGGTTTTAGTCAGCAGAATGCGATCGGCGTAGCCGATTTGCGACTGCGCCAGCGCGTAGCGGTCCATCTGCTGTCCGGCGTGTACGGCGTCCACCAGCGTGATGACGCCATCCAGCAGATAGCGCTCGCACAGGGTGTCATTGGAGAAGAACGTCTGGACGATCGGACCGGGGTCTGCCATGCCGGTACACTCGATGATCACCCGATCGAATGTGGTGACGCCGCCGTCCAGCAGTTCCAGCAAATCGAGCAGCGCCGATTCCAGTTCTTCCGAGCGGGTGCAGCAGATGCAGCCGTTGCTGAGCGTTTTCATTTGCGTGGCGCGGCTGCCTAAGATTTCGCTGTCGATGGGCGTTTCGCCGAATTCGTTTTCAATGACCGCGATTTTATAGCCGTGGTTGGCTTCGAGAATATGACGCAGCAGCGTGGTTTTTCCGGCGCCAAGAAAGCCGGTTAATAGCGTGACCGCAACGGGTTGCATGTTTACCTCCGGTAAGTGTCAGCAGCAGCGCATGCCGCCTTCGCTGCTTCCGCCGTAACGCGCTTGCTGGCGCTCGCGGAAGAATTCGTCGTAGGTCATATACGGTTTATCCGGGTGATTGGTCTTCATATGCTCAACGTAGTTGTCATAGTCCGGAATACCAATCAGCATTTTTGCCGCCTGACCCAGGTATTTTTTCGCTTGTCCTAAGTTACCAAACATTGTGTTCCCCAGGCAGAAAAAGCCCGACGGTACGGGCCGGGGCTTGCGATTGTGTCGATGCAAGGTGGGTGCGCTCCGCTTACCTACCCTACGGATGAAATCTGCACGTGCGATGGTGGGTGCGCTCCGCTTACCCACCCTGGACAACAAATGAATCTGTTAAATGTAGGGCGGGTAAGCCTCGCGCACCCGCCGTTTCCGCCATCACATTAATGGTGCGATGAGGTTTTCACGCCGCCTTCCGGTACCGGCACATACGGCGTTTCTCTCGCGCACGGCTGTGCGGAACGACGCGCCTTCATCGCGGTGCGAACACCATAGAAAATGATGCTATACACCACCACCAGGAACAGAATGCTCAGGCCCGCGTTGGTGTAGTTGTTAATAACGATATGGTGCATGTTGGCTACCTGCTGCTCGGTCAGCTCCGCGCCGCCTGCGGCGATACGCGTTTTATATTCGTTCGCCATATAGAAGAAGCCTTCCATCTGCGGATTCACGCTAAAGAGCTTCATGCCGAGCGCCCAGGTGGTGCAGATAAGCAGCCACACCGCCGGCACCACGGTCACCCAGATATAACGGGTGCGCTTCATCTTCACCAGCACCACGGTCGCCAGCACCAGCGCCACGGCGGCCAGCATCTGGTTAGAGATACCGAACAGCGGCCACAGGCTCTTCACGCCGCCGAGCGGGTCCACCACGCCCTGATAGAGCAGATAACCCCACAGGCCGACGCAGCCCGCCGTCCCGACGATGCCCGCCACCAGCGAATCGGTTTTTTTCAGGAACGGCACAAAGTTGCCCACCAAATCCTGGAACATAAAGCGGCCAGAACGGGTACCGGCGTCCAGCGCGGTCAGGATAAACAGCGCCTCGAACAGAATGCCAAAGTGATACCAGAAGCCCATATCCGCGGCCGGAATGATTTTGTGGAACACGTGGGCGATACCGACGGCAAGCGTCGGCGCGCCGCCCGCGCGGTTCAGTACAGACGGTTCGCCGATATCTTTGGCGGTCTGCATGATCTGCTCAGGCGTTATCACAAAACCCCAGGCGCTCACGGTCGCCGCCGCGTGGGCAGAAACATCCTTGAGCTGCGCCAGAATCAGCGGCGCGTTGTCGGTGCCCAGCTCATGCAGGTTCGGCATAGTGATGCCAAGCCCGGCGGGCGGGGTGTTCATCGCGAAATAGAGGCCCGGCTCGATGATAGAGGCCGCCACCAGCGCCATCACGGCGACGAAGGATTCCATCAGCATCGCGCCATAGCCGATAAAGCGCGCGTCGGTTTCGTTCGCCAGCAGCTTCGGCGTGGTGCCGGAGGCGATCAACGCATGGAAGCCGGAGACCGCGCCGCAGGCGATAGTAATAAACAGGAACGGGAACAGCGCGCCTTTCCACAGCGGCCCGGTGCCGTCGATATACTGCGTCACGGCAGGCATTTTCAGTTCCGGATTGAGGATCAGAATGCCCACCGCCAGGCCGACAATCACGCCGATTTTCAGGAACGTCGCCAGGTAGTCGCGCGGCGCCAGAATCAGCCACACCGGCAGCAGAGCGGAGACAAACGCGTAGCCCACCAGCGCGTAAGTGATCGTGGTGTCTTTAAAGGTCAGCGCCGGGCCCCAGTACGGGTCGGCTGCGATCACGCCGCCGAACCAGATAGACGCCACCAGCAGCACCACGCCGATAACCGACACTTCACCCACGCGCCCCGGACGGATAAAGCGCATGTAGATGCCCATAAACAGCGCGATCGGCACCGTCGAGCAGACGGTAAAGACACCCCACGGGCTCTCCGCCAGCGCTTTCACCACGATAAGCGCCAGCACCGCGAGGATAATGATCATGATTAAGAAGCAGCCGAACAGCGCGATGGTACCCGGCACCGGGCCCATCTCCTCTTTGATCATCTCGCCAAGCGAGGCACCGTTCCGGCGCGAGGAGATAAACAGCACCATGAAATCCTGTACCGCGCCCGCCAGCACCACGCCTGCGAGCAGCCACAGCGTACCGGGCAGGTAGCCCATCTGCGCAGCCAGCACCGGGCCCACCAGCGGCCCCGCGCCTGCGATGGCGGCGAAATGGTGGCCGAACAGCACGTAGCGGTTGGTGGGCACATAGTTCAGCCCGTCGTTATTAATGACTGCCGGGGTCGCGCGCGTTGGGTCGAGTTGCATCACGCGGCTGGCGATATACAAGCTGTAGTAGCGGTAAGCCACCAGGTAGATGGAGACCGAAGCCACCACGATCCACAAGGCGCTGACGCTCTCGCCGCGGCGTAATGCCACTACGGCAAGACAAAAGGCCCCGATGACGCCAAGAAGCGCCCAGGGCAGATGTTTCATTACTGTTTTTTTGTCCATAGGAGACCTGCTTGTCAGACAGAGATAAAACCGGCTGTGACGTACATCCCTGGCGGCGCAGACGGCGGATAACCAAAAGATTTAAAACGCGCTTAATGATGACAAAACGCGCAGGCGGACTGGGCAGGGCTTCAACGAGCGGTTACATAGCGGGGCGAACGGTCATATAGCGGAGCGAGCGGTTCGCCAGCGCCATGAGCGGCGCGGGTTCTGTGACGCCAGTCACGGGGGGCGGGTAGGAGGTAAGAGGTGGCATAGGCGTTCGACGCTGGCACACGACCCTATTCTCTTTCCGACCGGCATTCACTTTCCCGCTGGGTAATAATGGTAAAAAGTAAAATAGTTTCGCGTTGGTAATAAGTTGCCTTCTGAATTAATAATACATGATATATTTTAACTGTGATCGCGCGGGGAATGTGATACCCGTATCACTTTCAGTCAGGGTGAACTACGGCGTTATTTTATACGCGCCCCGGAGATAAGCTTGATTATTAAGTGGTAATAAACATGAATTAAGCACTGGTTAATGAAGAGGCGAAAGCCTGAAAATTTATTTGAAAATAAAATCTTCTGATAATCATTAACTTAAAAATATGTGAAAAAAGGAGAACAAATCTGGCCCAAAAATTTACGTTAAAAAGAAACGCATAATTGTTTATTTAATGAACGCCAGATTGCGCTTAAGTCTCTACTTTTGCACTTAATTACCTGCGTGATAATATTTTTTTAACATATATCCTGTGATTATTTTACCCAATATATTTTCTTTTTCTGATAATTATTGAATTTTTTTGAATCTGTTCAAATAGCGTAGGCGCTAAAGGATCATTCTTTCACTGACGATAAACAGTTAAACAATTTTTATCATTTTAACGTGATGGTGAATGCAATGGCTTTAGTGACGTCGTTTGGCGAGAAAGTGAATAATCTGAGCGTCGGCAAAAAACTGACGTCGGGTTTTATTATTGTGCTGTGCATTATGTTGCTGATTGCTGGTGCCGGAATTTATGGCTTTCGCCAGGTGGATGAGAATGCCCGTAAGGAAACGCTGACCGTCAGTATCGTGACTGCCCTGAACGAAGCGCGTATTAACCGCACGATCTTCCAGCTGACCGGCGAGGAAAAATACGCCGAGCTGAACGCCAGTGCGCTGCGTCAGGTGGGTGAGCAGCTCGCGTCGCTGTCGCAATTTAATATGGATACCGAAGGGCGCGCCCGGTTTGCGGCCATGCAAACCAATCTGCAAACTTATCTCGGCGTGCGCGACAAATATATTCAGACGCTGCGCCAGCGTAATACGCTCGCCGCCGATCTGCATGAGCAGTGGCCGTCTCAGTTTATCGATCAGGCATCGGCGTATAGCGAGCAGGCGGACGCCAGCCCGCAGGCGGCGATGCTGGCGGCCCGTCTTGCCGCGAAAGCGCAGCAGATACGGAGCGCCGTCGACGCGCTGATCACTCATGGCGACCGCGAGACGCTGAACAAACTCAACGAGCTGCTGGGCAGTATCGACACAACCGCCGCGCAGCTGGGAGCCAGTACGCGTGATACGCCGCTGCCGTGGCTCTCTGCATTGACCGATCAGACCCGTATGCTGCACAGCAGCGCCGCGCTGTTTGTGTCGGCTTCAGGCGATCAGCAGACACAATCGACCGCGCTCAGCAACGCCGCGACCGCACTTAATGAAACGGTGAGCGAATTCCATGAGTTTCGCAAAATGCGCATGGCCAATTCCATCAGCCATGTTGAAACGCTGATGCTCACCGGGACGCTGGCAGGCGTATTGTTTGGGCTGATTGTCGCCGCGTTCATTACGCGCAATATCACCCGCCCGCTGCGTGAAACGTTAGCAGTGGCGAACCGCATCGCGCAGGGCGATTTGACCGTCACCGTCTCGTCGCTGCGCCGCGATGAACCGGGCCTGCTGATGCAGGCGGTCGGCACCATGAACGACAGCCTGAAAAGCATCATTACCCGTGTGCGTCACGGCGTCGATAACGTCTCGCGCGCGTCGTCAGAAATCGCTGCCGGGAATATCGATCTCTCATCGCGCACCGAAGAGCAGTCCGCCGCCGTGGTGCAGACGGCGGCCAGCATGGAAGAGCTGACATCTACCGTGAAAGAAACCGCCGGTAACGCCCAGCAGGCAAGCCAGCTGGCCGCGCAGGCTTCCACCAACGCCGATCGCGGCGGGAAAGTGGTGAATGAAGTGGTCGAGACGATGCGTAATATCCAGGCGAGCTCCGGGAAAATCGCCGACATTATCAGCGTTATCAACGGTATTGCCTTCCAGACCAACATCCTGGCGCTGAACGCCGCCGTGGAAGCCGCGCGCGCCGGTGAGCAGGGCCGCGGGTTCGCCGTGGTGGCGGGGGAAGTTCGCACCCTGGCAAGCCGCAGCGCCACCGCCGCCAAAGAGATAGGCGCGCTGATTACGGAGGCGAACCAGCGTGTCGAAAACGGCGCGCAGCTGGTGGCGAGCGCTGGTGAAGCGATGGAAGATATCGTCGGCTCCGTCGCCAAAGTGCGTGAAATCATGGATGAGATCGCCCGCGCCTGTACCGAGCAGAGCCGCGGCATCGCGCAGATTGGCCAGGCCATGTCGGAAATGGACACCACGACCCAGCAGAACGCCGCGCTGGTGGAGGAATCCTCCGCGGCCGCCTCGTCGCTCGAAGAGCAGGCGCGCGAGCTGGAGCAGATGGTCGCGATATTTAACGTCGGCACCAGCGCGCCTCGCCGTGCTGAGCCCGCCGCCGTACCGGTCACGGCGCCTGCGCCGAAAGCGCTTGCGGTGGCGGGTGCTCAGGGCGAATGGGAACATTTTTAAGCGTCAGCTCAGGCATACATTAACCCCGGCTTGCCGGGGTTTTTTTATTCGCAGAGGCAGGGCGATTCCCCCGACACTGACGCCTGGGTTGCTATACTCTCTGGGTTGCGGCGCGAACCGCGCTTACGTTTCCCGGCAACAGGACGTTCCCTTCAGGCGGGCCCAGGAGAAATTATGATTGTGCTGTATAACGTGGCGATTGTATTGCTGACGGTCGCGGCGATGGAAATCGTGGCGGCGCTGACGCACAAATATGTGATGCACGGCTGGGGATGGGGCTGGCATCTTTCCCACCATTCGCCGCGCAAAGGCTGGTTTGAAGTCAACGATCTCTACGCGGTGGTGTTTGCGGGCGTGGCGATTTTGCTTATTGCGCTTGGGGCAGGCGGACGCTGGCCGCTACAGTGGATTGGCGCGGGGATGACGCTCTACGGCGCGCTCTATTTTATCGTGCATGACGGGCTGGTTCACCAGCGCTGGCCGTTTCGCTATGTGCCGCGCCGGGGTTATCTGAAGCGGCTCTATCTGGCGCACCGGCTGCATCACGCGGTGCGCGGGCGCGAAGGCTGCGTCTCCTTTGGTTTTCTCTACGCGCCACCGGTGGCTAAGCTGCAGGCGGTGCTGCGTGAGCGTAACGGTCGTCCTGCGCGCGCGGCCGCTGCCAGAGCGCCGAAGGGCGAGGCGACGACGACGCGCCGCGAGAACTCACGGCCATAACCGCGCCTTTCGCCAGCAGGGCCACTTTCTCGGCCTTGCTGGTGCCCTGACGCGTTTCCCACGCGTTAACGCCCGCGCGCTTCACCTTGACGCCAATCTCCCGGTAGACCCCATGCGCGGTGGCGATAGCCCAGGCGCTGCGTAGCGGCAGACCGGCAAGCCCGGCGCGCGCCGAGGCGTAATACGGCTCCGCTTCATCCACCAGACGTGCGGCGAGACGCGCCAGCGCCGGGCGGTGCGCGCGGTCTGTCAGCGTGTCAGCGCGCAGCCCTTCCTCCTGAAGCCACACCTCAGGCAGATAACAGCGCCCGATGGCGGCGTCTTCGACAATATCCCGCGCAATATTCGTGAGCTGAAACGCCAGGCCCAGATCGCAGGCGCGATCCAGCACGGCCTCATCGCGCACGCCCATCACGCGCGCCATCATCAGCCCCACCACGCCCGCCACGTGATAGCAGTAGCGCAGCGTGTCATCAAAGGTGTGATAGCGTTCTTCGCGCACGTCCATCGCGAAGCCTTCCAGATGATCGAGCGCCAGCGCAGGCGGGATCTGATGTGCCAGCGCCACCTCCTGAAACGCCGCGAAATTTGGCTCGCGCATCGGTTTGCCCGCGTAAGCCTCAAGCGTCAGCGCGCGCAGCAGAGCGATGCGCGCCTGCGGGGTGTCAGTCGGCGCGTCGGCCGCGCGAAAACCAAGCGCCTGCCCGTCAGTCACATCGTCGCAGTGGCGACACCAGGCGTAGAGCATCAGCGCGCTGCGCCGGGTTTTCGCGTCAAACAGTTTCGAGGCGGTGGCAAAGCTTTTGGAGCCCGCCTCGATGGTTTCAGTGGCATGCGTCAGCAGCGGTTTGTCACTCATGCATGCCCCTCCAGCATCAGCCCGGCGGTAGCCTTCGCCGAGCCGATAACCCCCGGAATGCCCGCGCCGGGGTGCGTGCCCGCGCCGACTAAATAGAGGTTATCGATGCGGCTGTCGCGGTTATGCGGGCGGAACCAGGCGCTCTGGGTGAGGATAGGCTCTACCGAAAACGCGGAGCCATGATACGCGCCGAGCTGGTCGCGGAAATCGAACGGCGTGAACATACGGTGCGTCACCAGTTGATCGCGAAGGCCCGGCATATAGTGCTGCTCAAGATATTCAAAAATCCGGTCGCGCAGGCGCGGCCCTTCGACATCCCAGTTCAGGTTCGCGGTGCCGAGGTGCGGCACGGGGGCGAGCACGTAATAGCTGCCGCAGCCCGGCGGGGCCAGTGATGGATCGGTGACGCACGGCGCGTGCAGATAGAGCGAGAAGTCGTCCGCGAGTGAGTCGCGTTTGAAGATATCTTCAATCAGCCCTTTGTAGCGCGGCCCGAAGCAGACGGTGTGGTGTGCGAGCTGGCTGTGGTGGTGATTGAGCCCGAAATAGAGCACGAACAGCGAGTTGCTCATCCGCTTGCGGCGCAGCGAGGCCGCCTGCGAGACGCCGCGCGGGTGATGGCGCAGCAAGTTGTTGTAGGTATGTACCACATCAGCATTCGACGCCACGGCGCGCGCGGGAATGCGTCGCCCGTCGGCGAGCGTCACGCCGCTGATTTTGTCGCCCTGGGTATCGAGGCGCGTCACTTTGGCGTTAAGTTCAATCTCGCCGCCCAGATCGGTAAACAGCTTCACCAGCCCCTGCACCAGCGCGCCGGTGCCGCCGCGGGCGAACCAGACGCCCCACTGGCGCTCCAGCGCGTGGATAAGCGTATAGATTGATGACGTCGCAAACGGGTTGCCGCCCACCAGCAGGGAATGGAAAGAGAACGCCTGGCGCAGATGATCGTCTTCGATAAATTTCGACACCATGCCATACACACTGCGCCACGCCTGAAGACGCGCGAGCTGCGGGCCCGCGCGCAACATATCGCGAAACGAGAGGAACGGCACCGCGCCAAGCTTCAGATAGCCTTCTTTAAACACCGCCTGCGAATACGCGAGGAACTGGCGATAGCCTTCGACATCGCGCGGGTTGAAGCGGGCGATTTGCGCCTCAAGGCTCGCCTGATCGTTATCGTAATTAAACACCTGGCCGTTCTCCCAGCACAGGCGGTAGAACGGCGTGACGGGCAAAAGATCGACATAATCGGCGATGTTTTTACCGGCCAGCGTGAACAGCTCCTCAATGGCTGAGGGATCGGTGATCACCGTTGGGCCGGCGTCAAAAGTAAACCCTTTATCTTCATAAACATACGCCCGCCCGCCGGGTTTATCGCGCTGCTCAAGCAGTAAGGTGGGAACGCCCGCCGCCTGTAAGCGGATAGCCAGGGCCAGGCCGCCAAAGCCGGACCCGATAACAACAGTTTTAGTCATGATGAAAAGCTCGCAGCCGGGGAGTTTGCTTTAGCACGGCCTGCATGGCTTCGCCCACCGGAACCGGGGGTTTGCCTGTCAGCAGTCGCGCCATATCCATTGGGGTCAGTCTTCCGGCGTAAAACCGGGCGATAAGCCCCGCATTGAGTCCATAAAAGCGCTGCATTACCTGCCAGCGTTGGTCCGGTTTTCCGGCCAGAAACAGCATCCGGTTCAGCAGCCGGAAAAAGCGCTGACGCCGCCACTGGCGCTGCGCGTAATCTGCCGTCAGCGCATACAGCGCCGCTGAAGAGACTGGCGGCTGCGCGGCGATAAGATCGGCAAGCGTTGCCGCGTGCGGCAGCGAATAGCCGGTCGTCGCGTGGAACAGCCCGGCGCGCAGGCCTGCGCGCGCCACGCCCTGCGCCTCGCGCCAGAATGCCTGCGGCGCGCCGGTAAGCGTAATCGGCAGATTGCCGCGCTCCTCGCGCTCAAGCGTCGCGAGCTGCCAGCCCTGCGAACGCGCGTAGCTGGCGATATTTTCCCGCGCGCGGTCGTGATCGAGTGTGGCGCTGTCGATGTAATGCGTATCTTCTATCAGCAACGTGTCGGGCGTGAGCGGCAGCGTGTAGACAAACCGGTAGCCGCCCTGTTGCGCTACCGTGGCGTCCATCAGAACAGGGCGCGTCAGGCCGTGGGGCGCGGCGAGCCGCCACTGCTGGCCGAGGAACGCCTGCTGGCCTGCGGTGAGATGCGGGCTCGCCTGCCAGCCGCGGCCGTCAATCACCGCGCGGGCGTGCAGCGTGCGCCCGTCGGTGAGCGTCACGCTCTGCGGCGTCAGGCTCGCGACCGGCGCGTTGCGCCAGAGGCGTTCACCCACGGTTTCCTGCAAAACGTGAGCGAAACGCTCAGACGTAACGCTGTAGTAGCCGCCATCCAGCGTGCGCGTCAGCGCCGGAAAGCGCACCTCGTAGCCGTCCCAGCGGTGCGCCACCAGCGGTGTGAGCCAGGCGTGCTGTTCGGCCGTGAGATCCGCGCCGTGAAATGACCAGGTGTGATTACCGCCGGGCGCGTCGCTTGCCTCCAGCAGCAGCACGTTCAGCCCCGGCTGTCGCGCGCGCAGGCGCAGGGCGATCAGCCCGTTCGCCAGACCGCCGCCAGCGAGAATCAGATCCCACTGCGTGTTCATAAGGGAGCCTGCGCGAATACAGGGCGGCGCTCATCCAGCGCCTGTTCAGCGATCTGCGCCGCGCGCACGACGCCACCCGCCTGCGCCAGCGCGCGCTGCATCGCGACGAGACGCGCGCGGCAGCGATCGTCGCCAAGCAGCGTTTTAAGCTTGCGGGCAAAGGTGCGGCGTCCGGCGAAGCGCGAGACGCGCTGCCCGATGCCGCAGTGCTCCACCCGCGCCGCCACGCCGGGCTGATCGAACGCCAGCGGCACCACTAACAGCGGCGTGGCGCTGGCGATAGCGTCCATCACCGTGTTAAGCCCGCCGTGGGTGATGACGGCATCCGACTGGCTGAGCGCCAGCGGCTGATCGGTAAATCCCGTGACCTGTGTGGCACCGCAGGCTTTCAGCGCGCTGGCCTGCGCGTCATTCAGGCCGCCGCAATGCGCGACCAGCAGTTCGACGTCAGCGTCGCGACAGGCGCGGGCGATGGTGCGAAACAGCCCGTAGCGATGCCCCTGTAACGTGCCGAGTGAGGCGAACACGCGCGGGCGTGTCGCGTCTGGCACCGGTTCCGCTACCGGCGGCTGCGGCGGACGCAGCGGACCGACTGCATGAAAGCAGGGCGGCAGTGCGTGGCGCGGGAAATCGAGCGCGCTGAGCGTCTGGCTGATTTGCGCCAGCGGCGAGAGACAATCATGCAGCCCGCGACGGGGCGAGAGCCCGAAGCGCTGCGCGTGGTGGGCAATCACTTTACTCTGGCGACCCATCAGCCAGTCGTGTATCTGCTGGCTGGTCTGGTAAATCTTGCGGGCGCGCGGCGTCTGCGCATAGCGAAACGGCATGACCGGCAGCGGAAGCCCTGCCTCGCGGTTAACCGGCAGGGCGCAGGCGACCGAGACAAACGGCAGCTCCAGCGCGTCGGCGACGATACCGCCCGCGGGCTCCATCTGATCGACAATCAGGCCGTCCACGCCAAGACGCGTCAGCGCGTCGGGCAGCTCCCGGCACAGCATGTCGGTGGTACGCGCCAGGTCGTCAATCAGGCTCAGGATGGCCGGGCCACCCGGGTGCGCCGTCAGGCGTAAGGTGCGGGCGAGGCTGCCGGGCGGATGGCTCGCTTCGCCTACCGGATAAAAGCCGATGTTCGCATCGTCCAGCAGCGTGCGGGCCTCGGCCTGCTGAATAAAGGTGATGCGGTGCCCGCGCGCGATAAGCGCCTGCGCGAGCGCCTGCATGGCATGAACGTGACTGTAAAGCGGGGGCGTAATGACCGCGTAATGGCTCATTCCTCATCCCCGACGCGTACCAGCCGGGCCTCACGCAGCGCGCTGAGGCTGGCGCTGCCGGTGCAAAAACAGGCGACCCGCAACTGTTCAATCACGACTGCGAAATGGTCCAGCACGGCGCTGGTGGAGGTGGTCGCGCTGCCGAGCACCGCCGCGGCCTGCCCGACGAGACTTGCGCCCATCGCCAGGGCTTTGGCGGCGTCGATACCGTCGCGAATGCCGCCAGAGGCGATAAGCGGCATCGACGGGAACGCCTGATGTATCTGGCGCAGCGCCTGGGCGGTGGGTATGCCCCAGTTGGTAAAGGCCATCGCCACGTTACGGGCATGGTCGCTCGCCGCGCGCTCACCTTCCACGGCGGCCCAGCTGGTACCGCCTGCGCCTGCCACATCCAGCATCGTGACGCCTGCCTCCGCAAGCTGGCGCGCCACCGGCACCGAGAGCCCGGCGCCGACTTCTTTCACCACCACCGGCACGGACAGTGCGTTTACGACGCGCTTGATGGCTGCCAACACGCCGCGCCAGTCGCGATCGCCGCCGGTCTGGAGCGCTTCCTGCAACGGATTAAGATGAATAATGAGCGCGTCGGCTTCCACCATCTCGACGGCGCGTTGGGCGTAATCGAGCCCCTGAACGCTGCCGATTTGCGCGGCACCGAGATTCGCCAGCAGCGGGATATCCGGCGCGTACCGGCGCAGTTCGCCCGTCAGCCCCCAGTTGTCCTCGCTTTCCAGCGCCACGCGCTGCGAGCCGACGCCCATCGCCAGCCCCAGCGTCTGCGCGGCTTCGGCGAGGTGACGGTTGATATCGCTCGCGCGCCGCGCGCCGCCGGTCATGGAGCTAATCAGAATCGGCGCTTTCATCACGCGGCCAAACAGGCGGGTGCTGAGATCGATGTCGTCAAGCGCGAGTTCCGGCAGGGCGCAGTGCTCAAAACGCCACTGCTCAAAGCCGGTGCGAATCGTTTGTTTAGCCCGCTCCGGGTGCAGAACGATATCCAGATGATCGTTCTTGCGTTGGCTCAGTTCCTTGTCCTTCATTCATACTCCAGTAACAGTCACTGTCGGCGACACGGCGCGCGTTCAGCCAAACATAGCCAGCTGTTTATCAAACCAGGCGTACATAAAACGGCGGGTGGACGCGCCGCGCGAACAGGCACCGGTGAGATGCTCATCGGCGCGCAGCAGGTGATCGCGCAGGCGCTGATGCACCGCTTCCGGGCCAAGCATCGCCACCAGCGTCGATTTCCCGGCGTCTTTATTAATGTCTTTACCGGTATGGTTCAGGCCATCCGCCAGATCGTCAAGCAGCTGGAACGCCTGGCCGAGATGGCGCGAGAACTCGCGAAGCTTATGGCGCACCGAGGCGGAAGCGCCGGCGGCAATGGCGGCGATTTGCAGCGTGGCGTCGAACAGCACGCTGGTTTTGAGATCGTTGGTGGCGAGTATCGCCTCGGCGCTACGGGCCTGGTTGCCTTCGCTGAGATCGCGAAACTGCCCCTGCACCAGCCCCTGCAACCCGACGGCGCTGGAAAGCTCGCTGACCGCCTGAGTTTTACAGCTGTCGGATAACGGACTGGCCTGGGCCACTACGCCGAATGCCCGGCTGAGTAACGCGACCGCCGCGAGGATCGCCACGCTTTCGCCATACTGGCGGTGGATGGTGGGTTTACCGCGGCGCAGCAGAGCGTTGTCCATACACGGAATATCGTCGAGCATCAGCGACGCGGCGTGCACCATCTCCACGGCGCAGGCGAGATCCATCAACGCGGGCTGACTGGCGTCGCAGCCGAGATCGCGCGCGGCGAGAATGAGCAGCAGCGGACGCACCCGCTTACCGGGCGTCAGCGCGCCTTCGCGCATCGCGGCGCAGACCAGATCGCGCTCCTGGCCCGGCGGCAGAAGCTCGTCAAGGCGGGTTTGCAGCGCATCGCGCAGCGCCTGCAATTCGATTTCCTGCCCTGAAGATTTCACGGCGTTAGCGTTCATGGTTAAGGCCTCTGATGGTGTCCGTTATCGCTGTGGCGTGGAAGGAATGAAAAGCGCAACTGCGCGCGAGTGCCGCCCTCAGGCGCGCGGCAGTCGTCGCATCAGGCGAAATGTGGGATTTTTGGTGTCTGAACAACTGATTATCTTCACGGTAATCTTTCCGGATACGTTCTTAAAAAGCGTAGCGTAATCCCGGAAAATTTCTTCAGCTAACCTCAGTGTGGCACAAAACTTTACAATTCTGTGAGCTGTTGTACAGGTTTATGCGAGCAGAGAGCGCAGCAGCGTCATCACCTGACGGACTTCATCCTGCGTGAGCGCGCCATCTTTGGCGAAGCGGATGCGGCCATCTTTATCCAGAACCACCACGGCGGAACCGCCCGGCTGAAGCCGCCAGGCGCGCTGCACCGCGCCCTGGCCGTCGAGCACAAAGACCGATGAGGGATATGCTTTTTTGGTGCTTTCCAGACTGCGGCGCACAAAGATGGCGCTGCCGGGAATGGCGTCATCGGTGTTGATTATCGTGGTGGCCTGAAATTTATCTGCCGGCAGCTGCGCCGCCGCGATGGCGTCGCTGATGCCTTTATTCAGATCTTTCGCCGACAGCCTGCCCGCCACATGCAGCACCAGGCCCACTTTGCCGCTAAGCCGCGCGCTGTTCCAGTCACGATAATCAATCTCGCCCTGATTCAGCGTCAGCTCGCCGCGCTCAGCCACGCCAACCGGTGCCACCCGTTCGCCTTCTGTAAAATTGTGCGCGCAGGCGAAAAAGGGCAGCAGAGTGCAGATGAGCAGTAACGAACGCAGCATGGGAAATCCTCAATATGGGGAGTTGGGAAAAGTGTAGTGGAGATTGCCCGGTTGGGTTGAGGGATGACAGATGAGCGTGTTCTGACGTTTTGATCGGGAGAAGAGTGAGGTTATTGATTTTGAGGTATAAAGGAAAATCAAAAACAGGGAGACGAGAATGATGGGATGGATCAAAGCCGCGTTGTGTAGTATCGGCGTGATGTTTTTCTCAGGCGCTGCATGGGCTGAAAAAATCCAGTGCCCGACTACTCTGACAGAGAAAAATCACGTCCACAGGCTGAATCTGGTCGATGTGTTTGAAGGCCCGCCGGACGAGCTTGCGTCCTTATTGCCGAGAAAGGCTATGTTGGTTTCAAAGGTGTAACGACCGGCTTTGTTGAAGCCTCTTATATCTTTATGAGTGAGTACGCTTTTACTAAATATGATGCATTAAAGCTCCATGATGTACTGGAATGAGTTTTATCGGTCTTTAGATAAGCTTATTAAAAGCAGTATGAATGATGCACCTCTTATAAACGGGTTTCTACGGTCTATCATCTAATTTTAAATAATACCCGCATACCGTTGTAAAAACCACTTTTCGCAATATTAACGCTTATTGTAGTGTGTTCTAAAAGACCATGGTGGCGCGAATTGATGTGCGAAAAGATGAGATTGTTTCGATACTCAATAATTAAATAATACAGCGAAAGAAAGGCATCGCTCCTGAAACTATACATCGGTATAGGCACCGTTGAGTAATGAGCAGCATGAGATATTAACTTGCTAAGGATATTTTTTCTGGTGGTATCAAAAAAACAATTTTAAAATTCTTCGTTGGTCTTAATATGCTAAATGAACTCTTGAAATTGTTGTGTAGATTATGTGTGGGAATCTTTGGAGAGTAATGATCGCTTAGGTTGTGATTATTATTTTTTAAAAATGATAGCCCTTTTTCAGGGCCATCAATACCAGCGATTGTATTTAATATAGAAAAAAGAAACGATGATGAACCATAATAATGTGAGTATTCCCGAATAATCTTCAATGAAATAAATAAACAAAAAGGCCCCTGCAAGTATAATTGCAATTGGGACCAGGTGGGAATGCGCTGCCCATAAGAAGGCAAATATTTTCTTCATCTTTTTAACATTTCATATAAAGCATCGCCAATAATTTCCTCGTTATTGCCTCCAGATTCAACTTGATAGATGATTTTTGACATTTGTGGTTCAATAAGGAAGTATAACATTTCTATCTTTTCACGAAAAAGTACCTGATAATATACTGCGTCTTGAAATTTAAGTTTATTTGCGGCCAGTGCGGCCACTTCGGCTTTAGAATAAAGAGTCACCACTTTAATAAGCCAGCTGGACATTTCATTAACTTTTTGAATATATGATTCTTGAAACTTGCCACTGCTTACAATCAATTTGGCAATTGTCAGTGACAGAGCCATCTTACTCGTGCGCTCTGCTGATTCATATGCTTTCTCACCAATTTTTTGCTTTATATAAGATACAAGGGTGTTGCTTTTTTCGTCTCCGAGACGCTTAAAAGTTTTCTGGAAATAAAGCTGAACCATATCGAGAACAACATCGTTTCTTTTATAAATTTCTAATAAAGATAAATACAAACGCTTATCTTCACCCCATTGTTCATGACATGTGCTTCTGTAATATTTGTCAGGCATCATGCATGAGCCATAGTTAATAATACGCTGGCTTCCAAGCTTAACGTCTTCGACGGTTTGCATGTGAGTGGCATAGACCTCCTTCACAGCTTTAGTTAAAGCAATTGCCAGCCTTTGATCTGACTGCGCTTTCAATTTGAGATAGTTTTCTGCCATTTCCATGAGCCTTGTTGTAACATTTATGGTTAATGATTGATCATGGTCGCTTGCAGGAGCAAGGATAAAGATGAAAAAAAGTCGTAAAATACTCGTTTACGTTATAGCTGCGATTATTGCTCTCCTAATAATTCCTGAGATCATCTTAAGGGAAGTTCCAAATGACATGCTTGCTAGTCTTGGAGACTTTACAAGTTTGGGCGGTTTAATAAGCCCTTTCCTCTCTGCGATGATTTTTATTGGTGTATCGTCAATACTGATCGGGATTCTCAGCGTGTATGCAGTGAGACAATTTTACCGTTTTTTAGTACGCGTGAAGAGTAAATAACCTGACATGAAATAGGGTTAGGCACTACTCAGATACAGCGACCTATTGCTGCGATGGTTTACCGGATATGAGGGGTGTTAGCAGCCCGCCGAAAAAGGCTTCCAGCGACTTTTTGTGCGTGAACTGGTCGGCGTGTTTGAGCGCAGCTGGCCCTGTTCGTTCCAGCATCCCACGCTGAAAGAAATCGCCGGCTGGCTGACGGAGCATAGCGGCATCACGGTCACGGTGCCGGATGCGGCCTACAGCGACAGGCCGATCCCGCACTTCACCCATTCCGGCAGCGGGTTCCAGTTGCTGGATAATCTGGGCCGCGCGTTTGGTGTGAATGATTACGTCTGGTATCAGCTGCCGGATGGCTCTCTTTATCTGGGCGGCGCGGAAAAGGCGCTGTTTGCCGGGCGGCCCGTGGATATTCCGGCAGACTTTAACCAGGGCGCTGCCGGTGGCAACAGCATGACCATCCCTCTGGTGCAGACCCTGCGCCCCGGTGTGGAGGTGAACGGACAGCGGGTGACGAAAATAAACCTGTCCGGTGACAACATGACCATCACATGGACGCCGCGCGACAAGGCAACCGGCAGGCCGTTACAGAAAACCCCGATTCAGCGCCAGATAGAGGCGCATTATCCTGAGCTGGCCTCCGGGCTGCATCTGCCGAAATTTGCGCGGGTGGTGGCGCACAGCGAGCCGGTGAGCAGCGGGAATTTTTCTGATCCGTTCCGCCCGCGCTATGCCGTTGACGTGCAGCTGCTTGACGCAGACGGTAAGCCGGACGGTAACACGCCGGTTTATTCCGCCGTGCCGCTGCCGGTGCCGATGGCCGGTAATGATTCGGGGATGTTCCAGTTTCCGCCGGAAGGCACGCTGGTTGAAGTGGGCTTTACCGGCGGGCGTGCGGATAAGCCGTTTGTACGCCAGGCCGTGCCGGATGGCACAAGCCTGCCGGACGTGAAGCCGGGCGAGCAGCTGCAACAGCAGCGGGAAGAAGTGTCACAACGCGTCACGCAGGCCGGTGACTGGGTGCGCAAGACTGACCAGACCATCAGCGAAACATCCATGAGCCGCGAAGTGACCGCAGACCTGGAGCGCCGCGAGCTGGTCAGCCGTGAAACCACGGTAAAAGCCACGGATAAAACCACGGTACTGGGAACGGTCAGCCTGCTGGCCGGTGCCGTTCAGCATGTGGCCACCGGCGATTACGCCATCGCAGCCAGCGGCAAATTTCTGGCTCGCGTGGAAGGCGATGCCGAAGCTGAAATTGACGGCCACCAGAAAACGCACGCGAAGGGCGGCATTGAGACGCAGACCGATGGCGGGCTGACCGAGAAAATCGCGCAGCTGCGTAAAAGCGTCGCGGCGGGCGGTCAGCAAATTATGGGGCCAACGGTACACATCGGCAGCGAAAGCGTTAACACGCTGCAAATGATGCTGGATACCATAGACCTGCTGGCACAGCTGGCCAGCCAGTGCGCCAGCCATTCACACCCCGGCACCGGCGGGCCTACCACTGCCGCCGCGTTCAGCCAGACGGCGGCGCAGGCGACACAGACCCGCAGCCGGTACGAAAACATTATCGCCTGATCCGACAAAATGCCCGCCAGTACGCGGGCTTTTTTATGCCTGTCATTAACCCATCCAGAACGCACCACAGCGCCCGCATCGCGTTGACCGCGCACCGCCATCCCTGAAACAGATCCCGCCCGCCTCGTTGCGCTGACGCAGCCACAGCCCCACAAAATAAAACGTTCGCAGACAAAAACGGCACTACACCGCACCCGCCTGCAAGTTTTGGATCACAAAAATTTTTCAGTTTTGTTTTTTTACAAATGATATCGCCAGACCGCGCCAGCGCTGGGGCTTTGCCAGAAAAACGAAACTGAAAAGATTGAAATGAATTTCACTTTTTTTCAGTAAAAAGGATCTCTGATGTTTTAGGTGGATTTCATAACATGCAGAAATAAAAAGGTTTTTTTAATTTTATGCGAAAAGAAAGGATCTGCGGCGTCACGTTATACCGGGGCGCGAGAAGCCGTAAAAGTTAGAGCTGGCGCGGCCTGCCGGTGAAAAGCCTGTTTCCGCATGACTGAAAAAAAACGCATAGCGTATACTGTGATTATATACAGTAAAAATATTCTGCAGGGGTGTGATATGGGGCGTTTGGCCATTAGCGGTGCGCTTTTTATTTTTAAGAAGCGAGGGGAAAAACTGGAGCCGTGGGAATCTGAAACTTGTAACGGCTGGCCTGATCATCGTTATGTGCTCTGGCCACGCGCTGAATGGTGGGATGTTCGTTATCTGAAAAGAACACAAGAGGGTAAAGAGTGGTTGCCTATCGCGGAAAAGCCCTTTGCTGATGAGTCGGCGGCATGGCTGGCTGCATATAGTCACTGGCTGAAACGGTCAAAATAGGAGTAGAGCCTTACCAATACAAAATTAAGCCAGGTGGACACTGGACAAAAAAAGGGACTACGTTCTCACATGTCCCCCTTATTTTATTTTTGGAGCTTGCGTGAGTAGAACGCGCGGAAAATCCCTGCATACTTAATCCGGTTTTTCCGTTTGCCTAGTAGTTACGGCGAGTGTTGAAGAGGAATGATTTTTGGGCATAAGACTCTTAAAACTGGTTTTGTCTGCTTCAAAGAGGCATATAGAGTAATCTTTTAATGATGCGCTGATCCCTTTTGAGCCGTATAAAGATAATAAGACATATTTCTCATTTGGGTCACTACTGCATGCGGTACTGTCTACCATAACCATTGCTTTTTCATCTTTAATGGTACCTTCACCAGTATATCCACCTATGAAATAACAGATAGCGGGGAGTACGCAAATTGCAAACGCTATAATGTAATATTTCTCAGCTTTGTAAAACCCAGAGTCAATACAAAACATGTTAAAAGCAACAAAAACTATAATGCCAGCGGAAGCAATTAAAAATATATTGTAGTAAAGTCTTTCATGACTTCCAAAAAACTTCCAGAGAATTAAAATAGCCAAGCCAATAGTAATTATTGTCAAAAAACCAATTTGAGAAAAAATCATCCTTAATATTTTATTTATTTTTCCTTTTAGGCCAGCAGGTGTCTCTTTGAGTTTTATGGGATGTATTTTTTTTAGTATATCATCGTGTTTAGTAGTCCCGTAAGCATCAATGAAACTCATTAATAATTGCAGCGCAAGTATGCCTATGCCTGATATTATTGGTATGATAAACGATTTGATTATATCTAAAGGTGACAGCAAGCTAAAAACGATTTGCAGATCTATTTTGAAGTTATACCAAAAGCCACATATGAATGAGAATCCGGGTGATGCTGCCAACTTACTGATTTAGTGTATGATGGTGTTTTTGAGGTGCTCCAGTGGCTTCTGTTTCTATCAGCTGTCCCTCCTGTTCAGCTACTGACGGGGTGGTGCGTAACGGCAAAAGCACCGCCGGACATCAGCGCTATCTCTGCTCTCACTGCCGTAAAACATGGCAACTGCAGTTCACTTACACCGCTTCTCAACCCGGTACGCACCAGAAAATCATTGATATGGCCATGAATGGCGTTGGATGCCGGGCAACCGCCCGCATTATGGGCGTTGGCCTCAACACGATTTTCCGCCATTTAAAAAACTCAGGCCGCAGTCGGTAACCTCGCGCATACAGCCGGGCAGTGACGTCATCGTCTGCGCGGAAATGGACGAACAGTGGGGATACGTCGGGGCTAAATCGCGCCAGCGCTGGCTGTTTTACGCGTATGACAGGCTCCGGAAGACGGTTGTTGCGCACGTATTCGGTGAACGCACTATGGCGACGCTGGGGCGTCTTATGAGCCTGCTGTCACCCTTTGACGTGGTGATATGGATGACGGATGGCTGGCCGCTGTATGAATCCCGCCTGAAGGGAAAGCTGCACGTAATCAGCAAGCGATATACGCAGCGAATTGAGCGGCATAACCTGAATCTGAGGCAGCACCTGGCACGGCTGGGACGGAAGTCGCTGTCGTTCTCAAAATCGGTGGAGCTGCATGACAAAGTCATCGGGCATTATCTGAACATAAAACACTATCAATAAGTTGGAGTCATTACCAGAATCCGCAAGTAAATGTATACGTAGTTAAAAAAAGGTTTTAGGTATATCAAGAAGAAATTTATTGGACATTACAATGTATCCATTACTCTTAAAAATTGTTGATTATCAAGTTAACAAAAACTATTAGCACAGCTAGTTATTTGCAAGGATAGCGAACAAGATTTGTATACCTTACTTAACTATAAGCGACAGTGTAGGCACGTACAATGCATACATCTAAGTGCTACCTAAAAAACTCACCCAAGATGCCATGATCATTGACTCGTACATAACACGGCTTGCTTAGCACAAAGCATGTGCTCTAGGTTCCCATTTCTGAATGGGGGACAAAAAGGGGACATTTGGAATCATAAAAGAGAAAGCCACTTACCAAGAAGTGGCTTAACTCTATGATTTTACAGCTAAAATTTGGTGGCCCCTGTTGGGTTTGAACCAACGACCAAGCGATTATGAGTCGCCTGCTCTAACCACTGAGCTAAGGGGCCGTGGCGCTGGATTATAAAGTAACTGGCGACGCCAATCCAGTCTCGGTGTCGCGGCTGCTGAATTTGTAAGCAGGCGCGGCGTTAGGCTTTATACTTTATAGATCCGAGAGTTAACAGGAGAGGACATGATTAACGATATTCTTGAGCCGGGTCTGCGGGTGGTCTTTTGCGGGATCAATCCGGGAAAGTCGTCGGCGCATACGGGCTTTCACTTTGCGCATCCGGGTAACCGCTTCTGGAAGGTTATTCATCTGGCCGGGTTTACGGATCGCCAGCTGAAGCCTGAAGAAGAGCGTCATTTGCTGGATACGCGCTGTGGCATCACGAAACTCGTGGAGCGCCCGACGGTGCAGGCGAACGAAGTGGACGTAAAAGAATTGCATGAAGGCGGGCGCAATCTCATTAAAAAAATCGAAGATTTTCAGCCGGATGCGCTCGCGGTGCTGGGCAAAAAAGCCTATGAGCAGGCATTCAGCCAGCGCGGTGTGAAGTGGGGTAAACAGAAGCTGAAAATCGGTAAGACGGAAATTTGGGTGCTGCCTAACCCGAGCGGGCTGAATCGCGCTTCGCTCGATAAGCTGGTGGAAGCCTACCGGGAGCTCGACGACGCGCTGGTGGCGCGCGGCAGATAACAGAACGGCGCAACTCTCGCTGCGCCGTTATGAGCAGAAAAAGGCAGGTGGTTTAGCCGCCAGCCTGTTCAATAATCAGCTTACCGAGCGACGACTGGATGCGGAAGCAGAGCGTCTTGATTTGCGACTGATACATCGTGATGACAATGTCGTTTAGCTCCGGCGTCATCCCGTCTTTCAGCGCCAGATATTTCCCTGTTTTAGCGGAAAGCGCGTCCATTTCAGCGGCGTAGCGGCTGTAGGTTTTCGGGCCGTAGTGCTTGAGCGCGTCGAGCTCTTTACGGCAGGTCGCCATGCTGTTAGCGCTTTCAGAGGCTGCCGAAAAAGGCTGGCTTTCAGGCTGCTGTGGAGCAGGCGGCGTTTGCGCGGCGACCGGAGCGGGCGCTGGCGTAAGCGGCGTTACCTGGTTTTTTGGCGGCTGGCTGGCGCATCCGGCCAGTAAAACGCATGTCATAAATAACAGCGACTTGTTCATCCCGGTTCCTTGCAATGTTATCAACGCGATGTTTCATTTTTATACGCAAAATCTCACAGCAAATTACTCAGAATCTATAATCCTGACAAATTCTTTTTGCTAATTAATCCACGCATATCACGATGATTTATCGTTGCAGGGCCGCCTGTTGAAAGGTAGCCCGTAAAAGTCGCTTCAGTCATTTCTGGTGCCAATAAAAAAGCCCTCCGAAGAGGGCTTTTTAAACACGTTATTACAGACGATTAATCGTCCAGGAAGCTGCGCAGCACTTCAGAACGGCTCGGGTGACGCAGCTTACGCAGCGCCTTCGCTTCGATCTGACGGATACGTTCGCGGGTTACATCGAACTGTTTACCCACTTCTTCCAGCGTGTGGTCAGTGTTCATGTCGATACCGAAACGCATACGCAGCACTTTCGCTTCACGCGCGGTGAGACCGGCCAGCACGTCGTGCGTCGCCGCACGCAGGCTTTCGGTGGTCGCGGAGTCCAGCGGCAGCTCGAGGGTGGTATCCTCGATGAAATCCCCCAGATGCGAATCTTCATCGTCGCCGATCGGCGTTTCCATGGAGATAGGCTCTTTGGCGATTTTCAGCACTTTGCGGATTTTGTCTTCCGGCATCAGCATGCGCTCGGCCAGCTCTTCCGGCGTCGGCTCGCGGCCCATCTCCTGCAGCATCTGGCGGGAAATACGATTGAGCTTGTTGATGGTCTCAATCATGTGCACCGGAATACGAATGGTGCGCGCCTGATCCGCGATAGAGCGGGTGATGGCCTGACGGATCCACCAGGTTGCATAGGTAGAGAACTTGTAGCCGCGGCGGTATTCGAATTTATCTACCGCTTTCATCAGACCGATGTTGCCTTCCTGAATCAGATCGAGGAACTGCAGACCGCGGTTGGTGTATTTCTTGGCGATAGAAATAACCAGACGCAGGTTCGCCTCAACCATCTCTTTCTTCGCACGACGCGCTTTCGCTTCGCCGATAGACATGCGACGGTTGATATCTTTTACCTGCTCGATGGTCAGGCCAGTTTCTTCTTCGATCTGCTGCAGTTTTTGCAGGCTACGGTGCACATCTTCCGCCACGTCGTGGAGCTTTTCAGACCACGGTTTGTTCATGGCGATAGCCGCGTTGAACCAGGTTTCGCTGGTTTCGTTGCCGGTGAAGAGGGTGATGAAGTTCTTCTTCGGCATTTTGCACTGCTCAACGCACATCTTCATGATGATACGTTCCTGGGTACGCACACGGTCCATCATGGTGCGCATGCTGTTCACCAGATAGTCGAACTGTTTCGGTACCAGGCGGAACTGTTTGAACACTTCAGAAAGCTTCAGGATCTCTTCCTGAGACGCCGCGTTGCTGCGGCCTTTGGCTTTGATGGTGTCGCGGGTCACTTCGTACTGGGTACGCAGCTCGCCAAATTTTTCACGGGCCAGTTCCGGATCGATGCTGTTGTCGTCGTCGCTGCTGTCGTCGTCAGACTCTTCGTCTTCATCTTCGTCATCATCCATCTCTTCCTGAGAGAGTTCTGAGCCGACATGCGTCGCGGTAGGCGCCAGATCTTCTTCGGCGTTCGGATCGACAAAGCCGGTGATCAGATCCGAAAGACGCGCTTCGCCCGCTTCAACGCGATCGTACTGCTCCAGCAGATAGGTGATCGCTTCCGGGTATTCGGCGACAGAGCACTGAACCTGATTGATGCCGTCTTCGATGCGTTTAGCGATGTCGATTTCGCCTTCACGGGTCAACAGCTCAACGGTACCCATTTCACGCATGTACATACGAACCGGGTCAGTGGTGCGCCCGATTTCAGATTCAACGCTTGAGAGCACCTGGGCCGCAGCTTCTTCCGCGTCTTCGTCGGTGCTGTTGGAGTTTTCAGCAAGCAACAGATCGTCGGCGTCCGGCGCTTCTTCCATCACCTGGATGCCCATGTCGTTAATCATTTGGATGATGTCTTCGATCTGATCGGAGTCGACGATATCTTCCGGCAGATGGTCATTGACCTCGGCATAGGTCAGATAGCCCTGCTCCTTACCACGGGTGACAAGAAGCTTAAGCTGTGACTGCGGGTTTTGCTCCATAAGACGGTATCCACACTTATTTCATGAGGTTGGTGTCGGTAGGCGTTGCCGCCAACAATAACGTGTGCCCCGGGGTTCATATCACAACATGTTGCAAGCGACGGCGTTTCAGTAGTGCCTGGACGCTTCGACAGCGATATAAAACCACAGGGCGGTGCGGGCTGTTTTATTATTGCCGCTGCCCGGCAGTGCGGCTCTCGGGTGCACCCGATCGTCAATCGGCAATTAAGCCGCGGAATTTATTTTCTGGCGCGCGCCTCGGTAATGATGCGCACTTCTTCGCGCTCCGCTGCGCTAAGTCCCTGGGTGCGCGAGCGGGCGATCAATTCTGTTAGTCTCAACTCGAGCACTGAATCAAACATATGGTCCAGCGCGTCGGTGAACGTTTTCTCTGCGATATCCTTATCTGCTATATCGTCCCACGTTGAGAGTTTTTCAAGGGTAGCGGCTTCTTTTGTACCGCGATAATGTTCGAGCAACTGCCCGGTGGTCAGACCAGGCTGCGAAAGACAAGTATTGACCAGCTCTGCAAAGAGCTCCAGTCCTGGCAGCTTTGTTTTGTCCAATGCGGCCAGTGAGGGCACCAGGGGTGCCAGCTCAGGATTCTGGACTAATAATCCTATCAGTATACGCATGGTTGTACGCTTTAGCGTCGGCGCAGGCCGCGTTTGCGAATTATCTGCCTGGCGCGTCATCAATCGCTCAAGCTGGCTGTCATCCAGAATGCCGAGCTTGTTGCCTAACTCCTGACGCAGATAGATGCGCAGCGTCTCGCCCGGCACCTGGCTGATTAACGGCAGCGCCAGCGTGCTGAGCTGCGCACGCCCGTCCGGCGTGCTTAAATCTACCTGCGGCAGCAGGCTGTTAAACAGGAACGTCGAGAGCGGCTGTGCCTGCTCCATACGCGCCTCGAACGCCGCTTTGCCTTCCTGACGAACCAGCGTATCCGGGTCTTCGCCATCGGGCAGAAACATAAAGCGTAGCTGACGTCCGTCCGTCATGTAAGGCAGCGCGGTTTCCAGCGCGCGCCACGCGGCGCTTCTGCCTGCTCTGTCGCCGTCGTAACAGCAAATCACGTTATTCGTGACACGAAAAAGCATCTGGATATGCTCTGCCGTGGTCGCGGTGCCGAGCGAGGCGACCGCATAGTTGATGTCATACTGCGACAGCGCCACGACATCCATATAACCTTCGACCACCAGAAGCCGCGGCGGGTTCGGATCGCTTTGCTGCACTTCATAAAGGCCATACAGCTGGCGGCCCTTATGGAAAATATCGGTTTCCGGGGAGTTTAAATATTTCGGCAGCGCATCGCCTAACACGCGGCCGCCAAAGCCTATCACTCGCCCGCGCTTATCGCGGATGGGGAACATCACCCGTTCGCGAAAGCGGTCGTAACTGCGGCCCTGATCGTTGGTCACCAGCATGCCCGCGTCGATAAGCGACTTGCGGTTTTCGCTGTTATTGCCAAAACGCTTGAGCACGTTGTCCCAGCCCGGCGGCGCGTAGCCAATCGCGAAACGTTCAATAACCGATTCGCTCAGCCCACGTTTTGCCAGGTACTGGCGCGCTGGCTCGGCGCTTTGCGCCTGTAAGGCCTGACGATAAAAACCGTTCAGCCCGTCCAGCAGCTCATACAGCGTCTGGCGCTGGTGACGCTCTATTTGCGTCGGTCCGCTACCCGCTTCGAACGGCACTTCCAGATTATGCATGGCCGCCAGCTCTTCGACGGTCTCGACGAATTCGAGCTTGTCGTAATTCATCAGGAAGTCGATAGCGTTGCCGTGCGCGCCGCAACCGAAGCAGTGATAAAACTGTTTTTCGCCGTTTACGGTGAAAGAGGGGGTTTTTTCATTATGGAAGGGACAGCACGCGTGGTAGTTCTTGCCCTGCTTCTTGAGCTTTACCCGTGCGTCTATCAGGTCGACGATATCGGTGCGAGCCAGCAGATCATTGATAAAGACACGTGGGATTCGTCCAGCCATAAGCCCCGTTTTTATCAGCCCATAAACGAGAATAAGCCGCGCATTCCTTTCGGAAGCACGGCCTCTACAACTACTACTCTGTCTGTTTCAGGGGAGAATATCCCCTGAGGAATTAGTACAGACGAGTACGGCGTGCGTTTTCGCGAGCCAGTTTCTTCGCGTGACGTTTCACTGCGGAAGCTTTGGCGCGTTTACGTTCGGTAGTCGGTTTTTCATAGAATTCACGACGACGAACTTCCGCCAGAACACCCGCTTTCTCGCAGGAACGTTTGAAGCGACGCAGTGCTACGTCGAACGGCTCGTTTTCACGTACTTTAATTACCGGCATGTGCCTCTCACCTTTGATTAATTCGGTTCTGCTGGCATCAGATAGCCAGCTTATTTCAAAATGGTGCGGAATTTTACTGCAACTGCTGCTGCTTTGTAAAGCACCGCCAGGACCAGAAACGCGGTTTTTGTGCGGTCTATTCCAGGGGCACGTATTATACACTATCTGGCCGCCTGGGTTGAGCAAAGTTTTACATCGGCCACCGTTGGCCCTACACTGCGCGGCAGGCGAGAGAGGTAAAAAAAACCATGCGTGTACTGGGAATTGAGACATCCTGTGATGAAACCGGCATCGCGATTTATGACGATGAAAACGGGTTATTAGCCAACCAATTGTATAGTCAGGTAAAACTGCATGCCGATTATGGCGGCGTCGTGCCTGAGCTGGCCTCGCGCGATCACGTGCGTAAAACTGTGCCTCTGATTCAGGCTGCCATAAAAGAAGCGGGCCTGACCGCGAAAGATATCGACGCGGTCGCGTACACCGCAGGGCCAGGGCTTGTGGGCGCGCTGTTAGTCGGCGCGACGGTCGGCCGCGCGCTGGCGTTCGCCTGGGATGTGCCTGCGGTGCCGGTGCACCACATGGAAGGCCATCTGCTGGCACCGATGTTAGAAGACAATCCGCCCGAATTTCCTTTCGTGGCGCTGCTGGTTTCCGGCGGCCATACGCAGCTTATCAGCGTCACCGGTATCGGCCAGTATGAACTGCTGGGCGAGTCTATCGACGACGCCGCGGGCGAAGCGTTCGATAAAACCGCCAAGCTGCTGGGGCTGGATTACCCCGGCGGTCCGATGCTGTCGAAAATGGCGGCGCAGGGCACAGCGGGGCGCTTTACCTTCCCGCGTCCGATGACCGACCGTCCGGGCCTGGATTTCAGTTTCTCCGGGCTGAAAACCTTCGCCGCGAATACCATCCGTGATAACGGCACCGACGATCAAACCCGCGCCGACATTGCGCGCGCGTTTGAAGATGCGGTGGTGGACACCCTGATGATCAAATGCCGCCGTGCGCTGGATCAGACCGGCTTTAAGCGTCTGGTGATGGCAGGCGGCGTGAGTGCTAACCGCACGCTGCGCGCGCGTCTCGCGGAAATGATGCAAAAACGCGGCGGCGAGGTTTTCTATGCGCGCCCGGAATTCTGTACCGATAACGGCGCGATGATCGCCTATGCAGGCATGGTGCGTCTGAAAGCGAAAGGCGAAGCGGGGCTTGGCGTGACCGTGCGTCCGCGCTGGCCGCTTTCGGAGCTGCCTGCCGCGTAACGCGTCAGTAAAGTCATAAAGAAAAGGAGTGAATCATCACTCCTTTTTTTGTGGCCGCTTTTTGCGAAACCGGCTCCAGATTTTGCTTTCCTGGCCGCGCCACAGGCGCTGAATATTATCGTGATGGCGCAGAAGAATAAGACACGAGAGCATCGCTACCGGGAATGTAAACTGCGGCTTAAACCACCAGACATAAAACGGTGCTACCAGCGCGCTGACGATCGCGCCAAGCGAGGAATAACCGCTCAGTAACACTGTCAGAAGCCAGGTGCCCGCCATCACGCCGGTGAGATCCCAGCCGATAGGCGCAATCGCGCCGAACGCCGTCGCCACGCCTTTACCGCCGCGAAAATGGAAAAAGACCGGCCAGATATGGCCCAGACAGGCGGCGATGGCGATAAGCCCCAGCCAGAACGGCGTTACGCCCAGCGCATACGCGCCCCAGACCGGCAGCATGCCTTTCAGCACATCGAATATCAGTACCGCCAGGGCTGCTCCCTTGCCGCCAATTCGCAGGACGTTGGTCGCTCCGGGGTTGCCGGAACCGCTGTCACGAGGATCGGGAAGACCCGCGATGCGGCAGACCAGAATGGCGCTGGAGATCGAGCCGCAAAGGTACGCGAGGAGGATCATTCCAGGCGCGATTGCACTCATAACGCTGTTCCGTTGTGAAAATGTCGTTGTATTCTCGGCATCTGTGGATAATACGCATATTTTGCCGGAAGTGGTATCCGGCGGGGCTAAAAACAGGCAGGGCCGTGATGGACATAGTATTTATAGAGCAACTTTCGGTAATCACCACTATTGGCGTTTACGACTGGGAACAGACCATCGAGCAGAAACTCGTGTTCGATATCGAAATCGGCTGGGACAACCGGGCGGCGGCGGCGAGTGATGACGTGCGCGACTGTCTGAGCTACGCGGACGTCACGCAGGCGGTGCTGGAGCATGTCGGTAATGGTCGTTTCGCGCTGGTGGAACGGGTGGCGGAAGAAGTCGCGGAGATCATTCTGACGCGCTTTAACGCTCCCTGGGTGCGCATCAAATTAAGCAAGCCAGGCGCAGTGGCGCAGGCCGCGAATGTCGGCGTGATGATTGAGCGTAGCAATAATCCGAATTAAAACATTTAAATTCATAATGAGTAAACCAAACGCGGGTATACCGGTCATAATGCAGGAACTTACGCGGCCGTCGCGCAGACTGCCGCGTTTTTTAGCGCTTATTTTTTGGGGTACGAGGGTTTACTGAATGACTGATATGCACTCGCTGCTGGTGGCGGCGATCCTGGGCATTGTTGAAGGGCTCACCGAATTCCTGCCGGTCTCCAGTACCGGTCATATGATAATTGTGGGTCACCTGCTGGGGTTTGAAGGCGACACTGCGAAAACTTTCGAAGTGGTTATCCAGTTGGGTTCCATTCTGGCGGTCGTCGTGATGTTCTGGCGTCGCCTGTTCGGGCTCATTGGCATCCATTTCGGGCATCCGCCGCATGAAGGCGTCGGCAAAGGTCGCCTGTCGCTCATCCACATTCTGCTTGGTATGGTGCCGGCGGTCGTGCTGGGGCTGGTGTTCCACGATTTCATCAAGTCGCTGTTTAACCCGATCAACGTGATGTATGCGCTGGTGGTGGGCGGTGTGCTGCTGATTATCGCCGAAGTGCTGAAGCCGAAAGAGCCAAAAGCGCCGGGGCTGGACGATATGACGTACCGCCAGGCGTTTTTCATCGGCTGCTTCCAGTGCCTCGCGCTGTGGCCGGGCTTCTCGCGCTCCGGGGCGACCATTTCCGGCGGTATGCTGGTGGGCGTGAGCCGCTATGCGGCTTCTGAATTCTCGTTCCTGCTTGCCGTGCCGATGATGATGGGGGCCACCGCGCTCGATCTCTATAAAAGCATGGGCTTCCTGACGATGGCGGATCTGCCGATGTTCGCGGTCGGTTTTGTCACCGCGTTCGTCGTGGCGCTGGTGGCGATCAAAACCTTCCTGCACATCATCAAACGTATCTCTTTTATTCCTTTCGCGATCTACCGTTTCATCGTTGCCGCTGCGGTTTACGCGGTTTTCATGTAAACGTCTTAGCCCTCAGCCGCAGGCTGAGGGCATCGCGCTTCCTTCCAGGCCGCCACCGCGCGAATACGCCGTTTTGTCAGTTCTTCCCGAATCGCCGGGCCGGTAAAGCCTGCTTCCACCACCTCTTTTGGCGACACCGCTCGCGCCACCTCCCACGCTTCGCGCAGCAGTCGCGCCTGCGGATAATCTTTCGCTTCAAAGCCGGTGCGTCCGCGCACGTCCGCTTCGCTGGTGATGGCAATCTGCTCCACGCGCTGCGGCTTGCGCCAGGCGTCTATCGAATCAAACAGGCCCACAATGGTCCGCGGCTTGAGTATCGGGAAGGTGTGGATCAGGTCATGGAACTCCGCCACCAGCTTCGCGAGATCGCGAATATCATTCGGCACGCGCAGCCGCTCGCAAACCTGCGCCACCAGCCGCACGCCCGCCGGGCCGTGGCCGTGATGGCGCGGCCAGAGATGCGGCGGCGTCAGCCCTTTGCCGAGATCGTGACACAGCGCTGCAAAACGCACGTCCACCGCCGGGCTGAACATTGCGGCCATGGCGAGCGTCATCAGCGTATGGATGCCGGTGTCGATTTCCGGGTGCCATTTGGCCGGGGCCGGAACACCGAATAGCTTGTCTACTTCCGGGAACAGCACTTTCAGCGCGCCGCACTCGCGCAGCATCAGGAAGTAGATTTGCGGGTTACGGGTGGTGAGCGCGCTTTCGGTCTCTTTCCAGACGCGCTCCGCCGTCAGATGCTCCAGTTCACCGTTCTCCGCCATCTCGCGCATGAGCGAAAGCGTTTCCTGCGCGATGCGAAACCCGAGATGCGCATAACGCGCGGCGAAGCGGGCCACGCGCAGCACGCGCAGCGGATCTTCGTTAAAGGCGGGCGAGACGTGGCGCAGCAGGCGCGCTTTTAAATCGTCGCGGCCGTGGTACGGGTCGATAAATTCGCCGGAATCATCCTGAGCGATAGCGTTAATGGTGAGATCGCGGCGCTGTAAATCCTGCTCCAGCGTTACGTCCGGCGCGGCATAGCAGGTAAAGCCGGTGTAACCCTGGCCTGATTTCCGCTCGGTGCGTGCCAGCGCGTACTCTTCGTGGGTTTGCGGATGCAAAAAGACCGGGAAATCTTTCCCGACCTGCTGATATCCAAGCGCCAGCATTTCGGCGGGCGTGGCGCCCACGACCACCCAGTCTTTGTCTTTTACCGGCAGCCCTAACAGGGCATCGCGTACCGCACCACCAACCAGATAACTCTTCACGCCTTCCACTCCGACATCAATTCAGCCGACAGATAATACGTTAAGTGTAGAGGAGATGGTGAGTGAAAAGGGCAGCGGGCGCTGCCCTGAGAGGATTAGTTCATCCAGCGGTCTTTGCGTTTGCGGCTTGGGATCATGTGCGGGAGCAGCAAACCGAGCAGCAAACCAACGCCCAGCACACCGCCGCCATACATAAACCACTGCATGATGATGGTGCGCTGTTTATCGTCGATCTGGATATTGGCGGCGTTCACTTTCTTCTGCGCCACGATAAGCTCGTTTTTGAGCTTCTGATTCTCATTTTTCAGGCCGTTGATGATGCCATCGCTCGCCGCGACTTTCTTCTGCATCTCCGCCGTGCGCTGATTCCAGGTGGTGTCGATATTCGTCAGCTTATCGGTCAGGGTTTTGACCTGATTTTCCAGCTCCGGCACGCGGGTGCGCAGGCTGGGCTCGCTTTTCAGCTGTTCCAGCGGGATCCACGATGTGCGGCCACTGGCATCACGAATCTGTCCATATTTGCCGTTACTTTCGAGCAGTGCGACTTCTTCGCCGGCGTTGACCGTGCCGACCAGGCGGTAATTGTCACCAGGGCCGCTACGCACCCAGGTGTTGAGTTCATCCGAGACATAGCGTTTTTCTTCGGCAACGGCCTGGAAAGTGACGCTAAGCGCAAGCAGGGAAAAGCAAATCAGACGTAATTTGTGCATCAGTTGGTCGTTATTGTCGTTGAAAGTGGAACGATAGTAGTGGCATCAGTCTGACGATGCAAAGCGTAAACCTGAATGGGAATCTTCCTGGTCAGCCTGTCGCCCGCCACCGCGGCAAATTTCATATTTTGATGGCGTCAAAAAGCCTCAAACATGGCAATTTTTCACAAAATACTATCTACTGACAGATACCAGGCTATTAAGTTCGCTGGAGTTTTCTTCAGTGTGACCCAACGAGTAAAGCAAAGACATGGCTCAGGAAATCGAACTCAAATTTATCGTCGACCCGGAACAGATTGACGCGCTGCGCGCCACGCTGAACGCCCTTGAGGCTGAACACAGCGCTCCGCGCCAGTTGGTCAACATCTACTACGAAACCGCGGACAACCAGTTGCGCCGTCACGATATGGGGCTGCGTATCCGCGGCGATAATGGCCGTTATGAAATGACCATGAAAGTGGCGGGCCGCACGACCGGCGGGCTGCATCAGCGTCCGGAATATAATGTCGCGCTGGAATCCCCGGCGCTTGCGCTCACGCGCTTCCCGGCGGAAGTCTGGCCGGAAGGGTTGTCGCCCGAGACATTGCAGGCGGTGGTGAAACCGCTGTTCAGCACCGATTTCGCCCGTGAAAAGTGGGTGGTTACTTACGGCGAAAGCCGCATTGAGCTTGCGCTTGATCGTGGCGAAGTGAAAGCCGGCGAGCTGGCGGAACCGATCTGCGAGCTGGAGCTGGAACTGCTGCAGGGCGAGGCGGCCGATGTGCTGAAATTCGCCCGTCAGCTGGTGGCGAAACCGGGCCTGCGCCAGGGCAGCCTCAGCAAAGCGGCGCGCGGCTATCATCTGGCTCAGGGGAATCCTGAACGTCCGCTGCGTCCGCTGACGCTTCTTAAAGTGCCTGCGAAAATCACGGTCGAACAGGGGCTTGAAGCGTCGCTGGAATGGGCGCTCGATCACTGGCTGTACCACGAAGAGCTGTGGCTGCGCGGTAACGACAAAGCGAAGCAGCAGGTGCGTGAGGCCATTGCGCTGGTGCGCCATACGCTGGCGCTGTTCGGCGGCATTGTTCCGCGAAAAGCGAGCACTCGCTTACGCGATCTGCTGACCCAGTGCGAAGCGACGCTTGCGACCGACGCATCGGCCCAGACGGTGGCTTTCAGCGCCATTCAGGCCTCTGCGCGCCTGGCGCTCACCGAATGGCTGATTTTCCGTAGCTGGCAGCCTTTCCTTGATGAAAAGGGCCGTCAGAAAATGGCGGATTCCTGGAAACGCTTTGCCGATATCAATCTCTCACGTCACGCCGCCGAGCTGAAAGCCGCGTTTGGTCAGCCGCTCGGCGACCGTTACGTTGATCAGCTGCCGCGTCTTTCGCGCGAGCTGGACGCGCTGCGTCTGCTGGCGGGCGTCTATGACGACACCGTCGCGCTGTTCTGGCTCGATAACTGGCAGGGGCTGCGTCACGCCATTGAAACCGGCCAGCGTATTGAAATCGAGCATTTCCGCAATGAGGCTATCTCGCAGGCGCCGTTCTGGCGGCACAGCGGGAAAGTGTAAATAACCACAGGAAACCCGCATGAGGCCGCTCTCCCTCCCTTTGCAACAGCAGTGGCAAGCCGTGGTGGAGCGGCTGCCGTTTGATGCCGCCGCGCTCAGCGATGACGCGCGCGCGGTGCTCACCTTCAGCGATTTTGTCCGCGAGGCGCTCAGTGCGCACCCGGAATGGCTGAGCGAGCTGGAAGCCGCGCCGCCCGCGCCTGACGAATGGCGTCACTATCCCGCCTGGCTTCAGACCGCGCTTGCGGAGGTGAACGACGAGGCGGCGCTGATGCGCGCGCTGCGCCAGTTCCGCCGCCGGATGATGACGCGCATCGCCTGGTCGCAGACGCTTAAGCAGGCCACCACGCAGGAAACGCTCACGCAGCTTAGCCAGCTTGCGGAAACCCTTATCGTCGCCGCGCGCGACTGGCTCTACGCCGCCTGCTGTCGCGAATGGGGCACGCCGTGCAACGCGCAGGGCGTCCCGCAGCCGCTGATGATCCTTGGTATGGGAAAACTTGGCGGCGGCGAACTCAACTTTTCTTCGGATATCGATCTTATCTTCGCCTGGCCGGAAGGCGGCTCCACCCAGGGCGGACGGCGTGAACTCGATAACGCGCAGTTTTTCACGCGCCTCGGCCAGCGGCTTATCAAAGCGCTTGACCAGCCCACGCAGGACGGTTTTGTCTACCGCGTGGATATGCGCCTGCGGCCATTTGGCGACAGCGGCCCGCTGGTGCTGAGCTTCGCGGCACTTGAGGATTACTACCAGGAGCAGGGGCGCGACTGGGAGCGCTACGCGATGGTCAAAGCGCGCATCATGGGCGATAACGACGACGCCTGGAGCCAGGAAATGCGCGCCATGCTGCGGCCGTTTATCTTCCGCCGCTATATCGATTTCAGCGTGATCCAGTCGCTGCGCAACATGAAGGGCATGATTGCCCGCGAAGTGCGCCGACGGGGGCTGACCGATAACATCAAGCTCGGCGCGGGCGGTATCCGCGAAACCGAGTTTATCGTTCAGGTGTTCCAGTTGATTCGCGGCGGGCGCGAGCCGTCGTTACAGCAGCGCTCGCTGCTGCCGACGCTTGAGGCGATTGAGCAACTGCATCTGCTCTCGCCGGATGACGCTACCTGCCTGCGCGAGGCCTATCTCTTCCTGCGGCGTCTCGAAAACCTGCTGCAAAGCATCAACGATGAGCAAACCCAGACGCTGCCGGGCGACGTGCTGAACCGCGCGCGTCTGGCCTGGGCAATGGACGAAGAGAACTGGGACGCGCTCAGCGCGCGGCTGGAGCGCCATATGGCGGGCGTGCGGCGCGTGTTTAACGAGCTTATCGGCGATGAAGAGCCGGGCACGGGCGAAGAGGCGCTGAACGAAGGCTGGCGCGAGCTGTGGCATGACGCGCTTGATGCCGACGACGACACGCCGGTGCTGAGCGAGCTGGGCGCGGAAAGCCGGATGCGGTTCCTCGCGACGCTCGCGGATTTTCGTAAAGAGACCGAAAAGCGCACCATCGGCCCGCGCGGTCGTCAGGTGCTTGATAATTTGATGCCGCCTTTGCTGAACGCCGTCTGTGCAAGCCCGGACGACGCGGCGCTGGCGCTCTCCCGCGTGACACCGCTGCTCACCGGCATTGTCACCCGTACCACGTATCTTGAGCTGCTAAGCGAATATCCTGGCGCGCTGAAGCACTTAATTCGCCTGTGCGCCGCCTCGCCGATGGTCGCAAGCCAGCTGGCGCGCTACCCGCTACTGCTTGATGAACTGCTCGACCCGAATACGCTCTATCAGCCGACGGCGATGGACGCCTATCGCGACGAGCTGCGCCAGTATCTGCTGCGCGTGCCGGATGACGACGAAGAACAACAGCTTGAGGCGCTGCGCCAGTTTAAACAGGCGCAACTGCTGCGCGTGGCGGCGGCGGATATCGCCGGTACGCTGCCGGTAATGAAAGTGAGCGATCACTTAACCTGGCTTGCCGAGGCGATTATTGACGCTGTAGTGCAGCAGGCGTGGGGCCATATGGTGGCGCGCTACGGCCAGCCGACGCATCTGCGCGGTCGCGACGGGCGCGGTTTCGCGGTGGTGGGCTATGGCAAGCTCGGCGGCTGGGAGCTCGGCTACAGCTCCGATCTCGATTTAGTCTTCCTGCATGACTGCCCGGCGGATGTCATGACCGACGGCGAGCGCGAAATCGATGGCCGCCAGTTCTATCTGCGCCTGGCGCAACGCATTATGCATCTCTTCAGCACCCGCACGTCGTCCGGCATTCTCTATGAAGTGGACGCCAGGCTGCGCCCGTCCGGCGCGGCAGGCATGCTGGTGACCACCGCGGAAGCGTTCGCCGATTACCAGAAAAACGAGGCCTGGACGTGGGAGCATCAGGCGCTGGTGCGCGCGCGTGTTGTGTACGGCGACAGGCCGCTGCAGGCGCAGTTTGACGCGATTCGCCGCGACGTCCTCGCCACCCCGCGCGATGGCGACAAGCTGCAAACGGACGTGCGCGAAATGCGCGAGAAAATGCGTGCGCATCTGGGTAACAAACACCGCGACCGGTTTGATATCAAAGCCGATGAAGGCGGCATTACGGATATCGAATTTATTACGCAGTATCTGGTGCTGCGCTACGCGCCGGAGCAGCCGAAGCTGACGCGCTGGTCCGATAACGTGCGTATTCTGGAGCTGCTGGCGCAGAATGACATTATGCGCGAGGACGAGGCGAAAGCGCTGACGCACGCCTATGTTACGCTGCGCGATGAACTGCACCATCTGGCGCTACAGGAACAGCCAGGTCATGTGGCGCAGACGGCGTTCGGGCCTGAGCGCGAACAGGTGCGCGAGAGCTGGCGGCGCTGGCTGGCCCCGGCGTAACCGTGCGATTGCGCGTAACTGTGCTATCATCGCGCGCAAATTTTGGTGTCTCTCAGGAGAGTCAGGAATGAAAGTAACGCTGCCCGATTTTGAACGCGCAGGCGTCATGGTAGTGGGTGATGTGATGCTGGACCGCTACTGGTATGGCCCGACGAGCCGCATTTCACCAGAAGCGCCGGTGCCGGTCGTCAAAGTGGAAACCATCGAAGAGCGCCCGGGCGGCGCGGCGAACGTGGCGATGAACATCGCGTCTCTGGGCGCCAGCTCGCGCCTGGTCGGCCTGACGGGTATTGACGACGCGGCGCGCGCGCTCAGCCAGTCTCTGGCACAGGTGAACGTGAAATGTGATTTTGTGTCAGTGCCGACGCATCCGACCATCACCAAGCTGCGCGTGCTGTCCCGCAATCAGCAGCTGATCCGCCTGGATTTTGAAGAGGGCTTCGATGGCGTGGATCCCGAGCCGCTGCACGAGCGCATTAACCAGGCGCTGGGGCAGATCGGCGCGCTGGTGCTTTCTGACTACGCCAAAGGCGCGCTCGCAAGCGTTCAGCAGATGATCCAGCTGGCGCGTAAAGCAGGCGTTCCGGTGCTTATCGATCCGAAAGGCACCGATTTCGAGCGTTATCGCGGCGCGACATTGCTGACGCCGAACCTGTCTGAGTTTGAAGCAGTGGCAGGCAAGTGTAAAACCGAGCAGGACATTGTCGAGCGCGGCATGAAAATCATCGCCGATTTCGATCTCAGCGCGCTGCTGGTGACCCGCTCAGAGCAGGGTATGACGCTGCTGCAACCGGGCAAAGCGCCGTTCCACCTGCCGACGCAGGCGCAGGAAGTCTATGACGTGACCGGCGCGGGCGACACCGTGATTGGCGTGCTGGCGGCGACGCTGGCCTCCGGCAATTCGCTGGAAGAAGCCTGCTTCTTCGCCAACGCGGCGGCGGGTGTGGTCGTCGGCAAACTCGGTACATCAACCGTGTCGCCGGTCGAACTGGAAAACGCGGTGCGCGGACGCGCGGAAACCGGCTTTGGCGTGATGAGCGAGGCGGCGCTGAAAGAAGCCGTACTGGCCGCACGCAAGCGCGGCGAGAAAGTGGTGATGACCAACGGCGTGTTCGACATCCTCCACGCAGGCCACGTCTCGTATCTGGCCAACGCCCGTAAGCTTGGCGATCGCCTGATTGTGGCGGTCAACAGCGATGCCTCCACCCGACGCCTGAAAGGCGATACGCGCCCGGTAAACCCGCAGGAGCAGCGTATGATCGTGCTGGCCGCGCTGGAAGCGGTAGACTGGGTGGTGCCGTTTGAAGAAGATACGCCGCAGCGGCTGATTAGCGAAATCCTGCCGGATCTGCTGGTTAAAGGCGGCGACTATAAGCCTGAAGATATCGCGGGCAGCAAAGAGGTGTGGGCGAATGGCGGGGACGTCATGGTGCTGAACTTCGAAGATGGCTGCTCGACCACTAATATCATCAAGAAGATCCAGAAGAACAGCTAACGCGCGTTGCACGAACGCCCCTTGCCTGGCAGGGGGCGTTGTCGTTTCTGTCAGTCCTGTTTATCGAGGCTATCGACCGGCGGGATGGCAGGCGGCGGCGTCACGGCGGTCACGGGCGCGCTGGCGCTGCCTGCGGTCGTGGTCGCTGAGGCGTCAGCCGGTGCGGAGGCCGCAGCACCACGCGATTCCAGCGCGGTCAGACGCTGCTCCAGCGCCGTCAGTTTCTCGCGAGTGCGCAGCAGTACCTGCGTCTGTACGTCAAACTCCTCACGGCTCACCAGATCCAGGCGAGACAGCTGGGCCTGCAGTACCTGGCGGATTTTCTTCTCAACATCTTCCCCGATCTCACGGATCCCTTTTGGCATCGATTCATGGACCTGACGGGCGATCTGTTCAATTTTCTTCGGGTCAATCATAGCGGTTTCCCTGATCTGGTATGGTCTGAAGAGTAATTGTAATCGCTGATCGGAAGGGTATAAACCGGAAATGTTTGAATCTCATGCATTGCCGACGATTATCAATGGCGTTATAGTTATCCCGCTTATTCTCAGGGCGGGGTGAAATTCCCCACCGGCGGTAAATCAGGCTTGTTCTGCTCCAGCGCGAAAGCGAAGACGCAAGATAAACTGAAAGCCCGCGAGCGCTTCAGGTTGTTTCTGAAGGTCAGCAGATCCGGTGTAATTCCGGGGCCGACGGTTAAAGTCCGGATGGGAGAGGGTAACGATCTGCCTGGGCTTGCGCCCACTCACGTTATTTTGCTTGCCGCTTGCCGGCACTCCTAAGACCGCCCTGATTCTGGTAATCCATATAATTAATGAGGTTTCTTTACCATGAATCAGACGCTTCTTTCTGCTTTTGGCGCCGCTTTTGAACGCGTGGAAAACGCGATCGCCGCACTGCGCGAAGGGCGCGGTGTGATGGTGCTTGATGACGAGAACCGTGAAAACGAAGGCGACATGATTTTCGCCGCCGAAACCATGACTGTTGAACAGATGGCGCTGACCATCCGTCACGGCAGCGGCATCGTCTGCCTGTGCCTGACCGAAGAACGCCGTAAACAGCTCGACCTGCCGATGATGGTGGAAAACAACACCAGCGCGTTCGGCACCGGCTTCACCGTGACTATCGAAGCGGCGCACGGCGTGACCACCGGCGTTTCCGCCGCCGACCGCATCACGACCATTCGCGCGGCGATTGCCGACGACGCGAAACCGTCCGATCTGCACCGTCCTGGCCACGTTTTCCCGCTGCGCGCGCAGCCGGGCGGCGTACTGACCCGCGGTGGCCACACCGAAGCGACTATCGATTTAGTCTCGCTGGCGGGCTTTAAACCGGCAGGCGTGCTGTGTGAACTGACTAACGACGACGGCACCATGGCGCGCGCGCCGGAGTGCATCGCGTTTGCCCGCGAACACAATATGCCGGTCGTGACCATTGAAGATTTAGTGAGCTATCGCCAGGCGCAGGAGCGCAAAGCGAGCTGACAAAAAGCCCGGCGAGCGCCGGGCCTGAATGCTTCTGAAAGCCCGGTCAGACCGGGCTTTTTTATTAGCCGCTAAGGCCGCTCGTTTGCAGCAGCGTCAGGCTTAATCCCATCACTGACATGCCGCACAGCACACCGTAGCTTGGGTTGTTATGCGGATCGATCTCTTTGGCAAGCGGCATCAGCTCATCCACCGACAGCGCCACCATGATCCCGGCGACTGCCGCCATAATCGCCGCCATGACCACCGGCGACACCATGGTGCCGAGAATAAGCCACGCCAGCACGCCGCCCAGAATTTCGGCCATCCCGGAGAGGCCCGCCCAGATAACCGCTTTACGGCGCGAGCCGGTGGCCGCGTAAACCGGGCCCGCCACCGCCAGCCCTTCCGGGATGTTGTGTAAGGCGACCGCGAGCGCAATCCCGAAGCCCAGCTCCAGGTTGGTGCTGGCCGTCACATAGGTGGCGATACCTTCCGGGAAGTTATGCAGGCTGATGCCAAGCGTCAGCAGAAGCGCGGTGCGGCGCAGATTGCGCGACGCATGGGCAGGGGGCGAGTCGATAAGATCCTGCGGGTGCGCGTGCGGCAATATGCGGTCGAGCGCGAAATAGCCGAGCAGGCCGACGATAAACATGCCATACCCCAGCACCGGTGACATGCCGTCTTCGCCGAGCGCGGCGGGCAACATTTCCATTAGCGAAATCAGCAGCATAATGCCTGCGGCAAAGCCCAGCGAGAAGGCCAGCAGCCGGTTGGAGGGCTTCTGCCCCAGCACACCGAGCAGCGCGCCGATAAACGTGGCGCCACCCGCCAGTAAGGTCAGGATCAGAGGCACTGACATCGAACACTCCTTTTTGATAATAATTATCATTAATTTATCGGGCGGAACGGAAAAGTCGAGGCCCGTCCGTGGCTTTTACAGATTACTTACATTCAAATTTTCTGACGGTCTTCATCACGGTTATCTCCGTTCTTTCTGTGTGCGATAAGCGTAAGGTAGCGTTATTGATTTTACCGTTTCAGGATATAAAAATGACTGCTTCCACTCGCATGCCCGCACTGTTTCTGGGCCACGGCAGCCCGATGAACGTGCTGGAAGATAACCGTTATACCCGCGCCTGGCGCACGCTTGGCGAAACGCTGCCGCGTCCGAAAGCCATTGTGATGGTCTCGGCACACTGGTTTACGCGCGGCACCGGTGTCACCGCGATGGAGCAGCCGCAAACCATTCACGATTTCGGCGGTTTCCCGCAGGCGCTGTACGATACACACTACCCTGCGCCCGGCTCGCCCACGCTGGCACAGCGCGTGGTCGATCTCCTGGCGCCGCTGCCAGTCACGCTTGATAAAGAAGCCTGGGGCTTTGACCACGGTGCCTGGGGCGTACTGATAAAAATGTATCCGCAGGCCGATATTCCGCTGGTGCAGTTGAGTATAGACAGCACCAAACCCCCGGTCTGGCACTATCAGATGGGCCAGCGCCTTGCGGCATTACGTGACGAAGGCGTTATGCTGGTGGCGAGCGGCAACGTCGTCCATAACCTGCGTACCGCGCGCTGGCATGGCGAAGGCGAACCGTATGCGTGGGCGGAGTCGTTCAATAACTTTGTTAAAGAGAATCTGACGTGGCGCGGCGAGGCGGCGGCACACCCGCTGGTCAACTATCTGGATCACCCCGGCGGCAGCCTGTCGAACCCGACGGCGGAGCATTTCCTGCCACTGCTGTACACGCTCGGCGCGTGGGACGGCAGCGAAAACATCAGCATTCCGGTCGATGGGCTGGAAATGGCGTCGTTGAGTATGTTATCGGTGCAGGTGGGTTAACCATGGCGCCCTGGGGCGCCATTTCGGTTATTCCACAAACATGTGCGGATAGAAGCGGGAGAGATCCTGGGTGATCAGCGCTCTGTCTTCACGAATACCGATCCCGGCGGGCTGATCGTTGATAAGCCAGCTGCCGATAAGCGTGTAGCTGTCACCGAATTTCGGCAGCGGATGGAACTGCTGCACGATGGTGCCTTCTTCGCCATACGGGCCTTCCACCTGCGCGATAGTCTGGCCGTTTTCGATAATCGACACGTTAGCGCCTTCGCGGGAGAAAATGGGCTTCACCACATATTTCTCCATCGGCGGCGGGTTATCTTCGCTGAAGTACGCCGGCAGCAGGTTAGGGTGATTTGGGTAGAGTTCCCACAGCAGCGGCAGCAGCGCTTTGTTGGAGATAATGCTTTTCCACGCCGGCTCCAGCCAGCGCACGCCCGCGTCCTCAAGCTTAGTGGAGAAGGTTTCGCGCAGCATGTACTCCCACGGATAGAGCTTAAACAGGTTGCTGATGACCTGATCCTGGAGATCGGTAAACTGCCCCTTCTCGCCAAGACCGATATCTTCGATAAACAGAAAATCGTTCTCGATCCCGGCTTCGCTGGCGCAATCCTGTAAATACTGCACCGTACCGCGATCTTCCACCGTATCGCGACAGCAGGCGAGATGCAGGCGGTTAAAGCCGTACTGCGCTTTTAGCTCACCGAAACGCTCGATGATCTTCTCCTGGAGGCTGTTGAACTGATCGCTGCCCTGCGGGAGATTCCCGGCGCGCAACTGATCTTCGAGCCAGATCCACTGAAAGAATGCCGCTTCATATAAAGAGGTCGGCGTATCGGCGTTATTTTCGAGAAGCTTTGGCTCGCCGTGTCCGTCCCAGGCGAGATCGAGACGCGAATAAAGTGACGGCTGGCCGCTGCGCCAGGACTGGCGCACAAATTCCCATGTGTGCTTCGGAATGCGGAATTTGGTCATCAGCGCGTCGCTCGCGACCACTTTCTCCACCACCTGTAAGCACATCTGGTGCAGCTCGGCCGTCACCTCTTCGAGCTTTTCGACCTGCGCCAGCGTCAGGCGATAGTACGCGTCCTCACACCAGTATGGCTCGCCGTACATGGTGTGAAAGTTAAAACCGTACTCCGTGGCCTTTTCGCGCCAGTCCGGGCGCTCGCTGATAGCGATTCTTTCCATGTGTCAGCCGCCCATTGAACGAGAAGAAGAACCCGCCGCGCTGCGCTGCATCGTGGCCTGTTTCGCGACGGAATCACCAAAACCACCGCGGGTGATGGTTGACGTGGTCGCCGGTTTCGGTGTCATCGCCGATTTCGGTACGGTCATGGTACGGCCCGGCTGCGCGGCACCGTAGTTGCGGCCGCTGGCGTCGGTATATTTACCGTAAGCCGGGCTTGCCGGGTTGCGCGAGCTGAACAGCGGTTGTTGGGCGAATCCCATGCCGCCGCCCATCAGACGGCCCATCATGTAACCCGCCATCAGCGGCATCCACATGCTGCCGGTCTGCTGCGTGGCCTGGCTGGTATTGGTGTTATTGACTTGTTTGCACTGATCTTCGCCAAATTCCGCCACGCAGTCTTCACGCGTGGCGTATTTCGGCGCGGTGCGTTCCGCCTCTTTCAGGGCGTTGTTATACGCGGTGGTGCATTCAGCGCTTTTGCCGGGGTTGGCCGCCGAGCAGTCGTCTGCGTTTTGATAAAGCTGGACGGTTTCATCGCTCTTTTCGCAACCCGCCAGCATGAATGCTGCGGTGACCGCGAAGGCCACCGGCGTTAAATGACGCGCGTTCCAGCTTTTGCGAAACATCGCGCGGTTAATCTGTTTTGTCCGTTTCATGCCTGCATCCTGACCCAGTGGTATTGCACAGTTATGGTGCTCAGGATAGTGGATGAGTGGTTGAAATTAAAGCGGGAGGCCGGAGGGGGCGGGGATCTTTACGTTGACTTACGTTCAGGCGGGAGGCCGTTGCGCCTCCCGCCACAGCGATTACTGACGGAACGGGTTGCCGCTGTTGCTGTTGCTGCTACGGGTGGCCGCGGCAGGCTGCATGGCAGGCGCATTGCCGCCGCCGTTCGCCATGTTATTCACGGCGGCGTCCTGCTCCGGGTTTTCCGGGGCGACGCTTTCAGGCGCGGTAGAGACCGGTTTGCCCAGCGAGTTATTCAGCGCGACCAGATCCTGCTCGTTAAGCGTACCCAGCGCAGATTTAATATTGAGCTGGTTGATCAGGTAGTTATAGCGCGCGCTGGAGAGCTGCTGTTTGGCGTTGTACAGCGTGGTGGTGGCGTCCAGCACATCGACGATGGTACGCGTACCGACCGAGTAACCGGCTTCCATCGCATCCAGTGAGCTTTGCGCGGAAACGACCGCCTGCTCATAGGCTTTGATGCTGCTGATGGAGGCGTTAACGTTGTTATAAGACGAACGCACGGTCTGCACGACGTTGCGGTGCGCGCTTTCCAGTTTTTCGCTGGCACCCACGAAGCTGTACTGCGCTTGTTTAACTTGTGATGTCACCGAGCCGCCGCTGTAGAGCGGCAGGTTGAAGCTCAGGCCGATGGAGTTCTGGCCGATTTTGCTGTCAGCGTAACGGCTTGCCGCCGCGCCGCTGGTTTTGCTGCCGCTGTAGTCGGTGTCCGACACGCTGCTGGACGCCGTTAAGCCGAGCGTCGGCATATGGCCGGTTTCAGCGTAGCGGATCTGCTCACGCGCCAGATCCTGGCTCAGACGCGCCTGCAGCAGCGTCAGGTTACGCTGTTCTGCCTCTTTCAGCAGCGCGTTAACGGCGGCCGGTTTGGTGGTTTTGAAATTATCGACGTTCAGCGACGCGAGCTGCGGGTAGTAGTTGCCGGTCACCTGACGCAGCTGTTCCAGCGCGTTGTCGAGGTTGTTACGTGCGGTCACTTCGTTCGCCAGCACGTTATCGTACTGCGCGCGGGCGTTCTGCACGTCGGTAATCGCCACCAGGCCCACGTTAAAACGCTGGGTGGTTTGATCGAGCTGGCGGTAGATCGCCTGTTTCTGCGCTTCGGTGTAGGAGAGCGCGTCAATCGCGCTCAGCACCTGGAAATAAGCTGTCGCGGTGTTCAGCATCAGCGTCTGCTGATCGGTCTGGTAGGTCACATCCTGAATGCCTGCGGTTTTTTCCTGCAGGGTCAGGGCGCGCCATTTGGACATATCGAAAATGGTCTGCGTTAATTGCAGCGACGCGCTCTTGGCAGTGCTGTCTACGCCGTCGTTATCGCGAAAACCGCTGTTATAGGTGTAATCTGCACCCAAGCCGAGCTGCGGAAGTAAAGGACTGCGGGCTTCGTTAATTTTTTCGAATGCGGCGTCGCGGTCAGCAGCGGAGCTGCGCAGGTCCGGGTTACTTAAACGTGCCTGCTGGTAAACCTGCAACAGGTTTTCTGCCTGGCTCATAGCGCTGAAGCCCGTCAGGCTCAGGCCGATAAGGATGGGGAGCAGTTTCTTCATTTGCATTCCTTGTTGTGAAGCATAAAGAATTTATTAGCGCTGTCAGAAGCCGAAAAATTGATCGCCGATTCTACCAGAGTCAACCCGCCGTGAGGCTTGGCGTAACGTGCCTTCTGCCGCTAAATTTCCACAATCTATCACATGGGCAATGAAACGGCAGGTAAACTGGCTTGAAATGCCCAGATTCGGCACCATCTCGAACCGGAAACCATCATGAGCAAATCAACCCCACGCCCCGTTACTTTCACCAAAAACGATGTAGAAATTATTGCACGGGAAAAGTTATATCGCGGCTTTTTTTCGCTCGATCTTTACCGCTTTCGCCACCGCCTTTTCAATGGCGAAATGAGCGGGGAAGTGCGGCGCGAAATTTTTGAGCGCGGCCATGCCGCAGTCCTGCTACCCTTTGACCCTGTGCGTGATGAGGTGGTACTGATCGAGCAGATTCGTATCGCCGCTTTCGATACCAGCGACACCCCGTGGCTGCTGGAACTGGTCGCCGGTATGATTGAGCCTGGCGAAACGGTGGAAGAGGTCGCGCGCCGCGAGGCGATGGAAGAGGCGGGTCTTTCCGTCGGGCGAGTAAAAAAATTCATGAGCTATCTGGCAAGCCCTGGCGGCACCAGTGAGCGCCTGTCATTAATGGTTGGCGAAGTGGACGCCACGACCGCGCAAGGCATACACGGTCTGGCTGATGAAAACGAAGATATTCGGGTTCATGTGGTAAGCCGGGAACAGGCATACCAGTGGGTAGAAGAGGGGAGAATCGACAACGCAGCCTCCGTCATCGCATTGCAATGGCTGCAATTACATTATCAAGCATTGAGAAACGAGTGGAACACCTGAATATGAAGCGTTATACACCTGATTTTCCAGAAATGATGCGCCTGTGCGAGACCAATTTCGCGCAGCTGCGCCGCCTGTTGCCGCGTAATGACGCGCCGGGCGAAGCCGTAAGTTATCAGGTGGCGGGCGCGCAATACCGTTTAACTATCCTCGAATCAACCCGGTACACCACGCTTGTACAGATAGAGCAAACCGCGCCGAAAGTGAGCTACTGGAGTTTGCCGTCAATGAGCGTAAGGCTTTACCATGACGCCATGGTCGCGGAAGTGTGTTCAAGCCAGCAGATCTTTCGCTTCAAAGCGCGTTATGATTACCCAAATAAAAAGTTGCATCAGCGCGACGAAAAACATCAAATTAACCAGTTTCTTGCCGACTGGCTACGCTACTGTTTAGCGCATGGAGCAATGGCGGTTCCGGTTTGTTAGCGTCGTGAAACCTAAGGACACCATTTGGAAAGCCTGTTAAATCTTCCTGTTGCTGGTGGGGCCAGCGTCAGGATTCTACAAATTACCGATACTCACCTGTTTGCCGGAAAGAACGATACCCTGCTCGGCGTCAACACCTGGGAGAGCTACCAGGCGGTGCTGGCAGAGCTTCACGCCGAACAGCGCGAGTGCGATCTGATTGTCGCGACAGGCGACCTGGCGCAGGATCATACGCCTGAGGCTTATGAACACTTTGCAACAGGTATCGCCTCTTTGCCCGCACCCTGCGTCTGGCTGCCGGGCAACCACGATTTCCAGCCCGCGATGTACAGCACGCTGCAGGACGCCGGCATTTCGCCCGCCAAGCGCGTGTTCGCAGGAGATAACTGGCAGGTGCTGCTGCTCGACAGCCAGGTCTTCGGCGTGCCGCACGGCGAGCTGAGCGACTACCAGCTCGAGTGGCTTGAGCGCATGCTTCAGGCGGCGCCGGAGCGCCATACGCTGCTGCTTCTGCACCATCACCCGCTGCCGTCCGGCTGCGGCTGGCTCGATCAACACAGCCTGCGCAACGCCCAGGCGCTTGACGATGTGCTGAACCATTACCCGCAAGTGAAGCATCTGCTTTGCGGACATATTCATCAGGAGCTGGATCTCGACTGGAACGGCCGCCGCCTGATGGCGACGCCGTCTACCTGCGTTCAGTTCAAACCTCACTGCGCGGGCTTTACGCTTGATACGGTCGCACCCGGCTGGCGCTGGCTGAATCTGCACCCTGACGGCTCGCTCACTACGGAAGTGTGCCGCCTCGAAGGCGCGCAGTTCCGCCCTGATACCGCATCAGAAGGATACTGATGTCTACGCTCCTTTACCTCCACGGTTTTAACAGTTCTCCTCGCTCGGCGAAGGCCACCAGCCTGCAACGCTGGCTGGCACAGCAGCATCCAGAAATTAATATGGTTGTTCCGCAACTGCCGCCGTATCCGTCTGATGCCGCGGAGCTGCTGGAGTCGTTAGTGCTTGAGCACGGCGGCGAGCCGCTCGGCGTCGTGGGCTCCTCGCTTGGCGGTTATTACGCGACCTGGCTTTCGCAATGTTTTATGCTGCCCGCAGTAGTGGTGAACCCGGCGGTACGCCCCTTTGAGCTGCTGACCGATTTTCTCGGCGCGAACGAGAACCCCTACACCGGGCAGCAATATGTGCTAGAGTCTCGCCATATTTACGATCTGAAAGTGATGCAAATAGAGCCGCTCGAAGCTCCGGATCTTATCTGGCTGTTACAGCAGACAGGCGACGAGGTGCTGGATTACCGCCAGGCGGTGGCGTACTACGCGCCGTGCCGTCAGACGGTGGAAACCGGCGGCAACCACGCTTTTGCAGGCTTTGAAGATTATTTCACGCAGATTGTCGATTTCCTTAGCCTGCGTTAACGCTAAGGCAACGATCCCGTTTTGTGACCTGACGATAAAATCATGACCCAATCCTATAATGCCGATGCCATTGAGGTGCTCACCGGGCTTGAGCCGGTGCGCCGCCGTCCGGGGATGTATACCGACACCTCCCGTCCCAACCATCTGGGCCAGGAAGTTATTGATAACAGCGTCGATGAAGCGCTGGCGGGGCATGCCAGACGCGTCGACGTGATCCTTCACGCCGACCAGTCGCTGGAAGTTATCGACGACGGGCGCGGCATGCCGGTGGATATTCACCCGGAAGAGGGCGTTCCCGCCGTGGAGCTGATCCTCTGCCGCCTGCACGCGGGCGGTAAATTCTCGAACAAAAACTACCAGTTCTCCGGCGGCCTGCACGGTGTTGGGATCTCGGTCGTTAACGCCCTGTCAAAACGTGTCGAAGTGAACGTGAAACGCGACGGGCAGATCTACAACATCGCCTTTGAAAACGGCGAAAAGGTCAAAGAGCTGAGCGTGGTCGGCACCTGCCCGAAACGCCAGACGGGCACCAGCGTCCACTTCTGGCCGGATGAGAAATTCTTCGACAGCCCGCGTTTTTCCGTCTCCCGCCTGACGCACCTGCTGAAAGCGAAAGCGGTGCTCTGCCCGGGCGTTGAAATCAACTTTAAAGATCAGGTGAATAACACTGAACAGCGCTGGTGCTATCAGGATGGTCTTAACGACTATCTCTCCGAGGCGGTAAACGGGCTGATTACGCTGCCGGAAAAACCGTTTATCGGTAACTTCTCCGGCGAGACGGAAGCCGTAGACTGGGCGCTGTTATGGCTGCCGGAAGGCGGCGAGCTGCTGACCGAAAGCTACGTCAACCTGATCCCGACCATGCAGGGCGGCACCCACGTCAACGGCCTGCGCCAGGGCCTGCTGGACGCCATGCGTGAGTTTTGCGAATACCGTAATATCCTGCCGCGCGGCGTGAAGCTCTCGGCGGAAGATATCTGGGAGCGCTGCGCTTATGTTCTGTCGGTGAAAATGCAGGACCCGCAATTCGCCGGCCAGACCAAAGAGCGTCTCTCCTCGCGTCAGTGCGCGGCGTTTGTCTCGGGCGTGGTGAAAGACGCCTTCAGCCTGTGGCTGAACCAGAACGTCCAGGCGGCGGAACAGCTCGCCGAGCTCGCCATCGCCAGCGCCCAGCGCCGACTGCGCGCCGCCAAAAAAGTGGTGCGTAAAAAGCTCACCAGCGGCCCGGCGCTGCCCGGCAAGCTTGCCGATTGCACCGCACAGGATCTCAACCGCACGGAACTCTTCCTAGTGGAAGGGGATTCCGCAGGCGGCTCCGCCAAACAGGCGCGCGATCGCGAATACCAGGCGATCATGCCGCTTAAGGGTAAGATCCTGAACACCTGGGAAGTGTCGTCGGATGAAGTGCTGGCCTCGCAGGAGGTGCATGATATCTCTGTTGCGATCGGCATCGATCCGGATAGCGACGATCTCAGCCAGCTGCGTTACGGCAAGATCTGTATCCTCGCGGATGCGGACTCTGACGGTCTGCACATCGCCACGCTGCTGTGTGCCCTGTTTGTGAAACACTTCCGCGCGCTGGTGAAAGGCGGCCATGTCTACGTCGCCATGCCGCCGCTTTATCGTATCGATCTCGGTAAAGAGGTTTACTACGCGCTGGACGAAGAAGAAAAAGCGGGCGTGCTGGAACAGCTCAAGCGTAAAAAGGGCAAGCCGAACGTCCAGCGCTTTAAAGGTCTCGGCGAGATGAACCCGATGCAGCTGCGCGAAACGACGCTCGACCCGAATACCCGCCGCCTGGTGCAGCTCACCATCAGCGATGACGACGACGCGCGCACGCTGGCGGTGATGGATATGCTGCTCGCCAAAAAACGCTCTGAAGACAGACGTAACTGGCTTCAGGAGAAAGGCGATATGGCAGATATCGAAGTCTGATAACGCCCGTTTTGTAACAACACTCCTTTCAGCGGCGCCTTTTGGCGCCGCTGCTGTTTCCCTGATGTAACTCCTTACTTTTATGGCGGATTGCGTTTTACCGCTTCGTTTGCGATCCCGATCAAACACGCCAGCTTTCATCCGTCGTACTCAACAGGACACGATTCGCCTGCATCTCTTGTTGACGCTTTTGGCTGAAAAACACTGCACCGATTATGCGTCGCATTAGCAAGGCACAGGCTATCGAATCCGTAGATTAATTCAGGTAGGACTTATCAAAAAGCGGGGCTATCGTAGCCTGAAAATGGAAAACGGAGCGAGACATGAGCACGCCATCTGATCAACACAATACGTTATCTGCCGGGAAATGCCCTTTCCATCAGGGCAACAGCAACCAGACCGCGGGCGGTGGCACGTCCAGCCGTGACTGGTGGCCGAATCAACTGCGCGTGGAGCTGCTGGCCCAGCACTCAAACCGCACCAACCCTTTGGGGGAAGATTTCAACTACCGTAAAGCGTTCAGCGAGCTGGATTACGCGGCGCTGAAAGCCGATCTGAAAGCCCTGTTAACCGATTCCCAACCGTGGTGGCCTGCCGACTGGGGCAGCTATACCGGGCTTTTCATCCGCATGGCGTGGCACAGCGCGGGTACCTACCGCTCCGCTGACGGGCGCGGCGGCGCGGGCCGCGGGCAGCAGCGTTTTGCGCCGCTCAACTCCTGGCCGGATAACGTGAGCCTTGATAAAGCGCGCCGTCTGCTGTGGCCAGTGAAACAGAAATATGGCCAGAAAATCTCCTGGGCCGACCTGTTTATCCTCGCCGGTAACGTGGCGCTGGAAAACTCCGGGTTCCGTACCTTTGGTTTCGGTGCCGGGCGTGAAGACGTCTGGGAGCCGGATATGGACGTGAACTGGGGCGATGAGAAAAACTGGCTTGAGCATCGTCACCCGGAATCGCTGGCGCAGGCGCCGCTCGGCGCGACCGAAATGGGCCTTATCTATGTTAACCCGGAAGGGCCGAACCACAGCGGCGACCCGGCTTCCGCCGCCCCCGCCATTCGTGCGACCTTCGGCAACATGGGCATGAACGATGAAGAGACCGTGGCGCTGATCGCAGGCGGCCATACGCTCGGCAAAACCCACGGTGCGGCAGCAGCGAATCACGTCGGCGTCGATCCGGAAGCCGCGCCTATTGAAGCGCAGGGGCTCGGCTGGCACAGCAGCTTTGGCAGCGGCGCGGGGGCGGATGCCATCACTTCCGGCCTGGAAGTGACCTGGACCCAGACGCCAACACAGTGGAGCAACTACTTCTTCGAGAATCTGTTCAAATATGAATGGGTGCAGACCCGCAGCCCGGCAGGCGCCATCCAGTTTGAAGCGGTCGATGCGCCGGAGATCATTCCTGACCCGTTCGATCCGTCGAAAAAACGTAAGCCGACGATGCTGGTGACCGATCTGACGCTGCGTTTCGACCCGGAGTTCGAGAAGATCTCACGCCGTTTCCTTAACGATCCGCAGGCATTCAACGAAGCGTTCGCCCGCGCCTGGTACAAGCTGACGCACCGCGATATGGGGCCGAAAGCGCGCTATATCGGCCCGGAAGTGCCGAAAGAAGATCTGATCTGGCAGGACCCGTTACCGGCGGCGATTTATCAGCCGACGCAGGCAGATATCGACAGCCTGAAAGCGGAGATTGCCAGCGCCGGTTTATCGGTAAGCGAACTGGTCTCCGTCGCCTGGGCGTCGGCTTCGACCTTCCGCGGCGGTGATAAACGCGGCGGTGCCAACGGCGCGCGTCTGGCGCTCGCCCCACAGCGCGACTGGGAAGTAAACGCCTCTGCCGCCCGTGCGCTGGCGACGCTTGAAGCTATCCAGCGTACCGCGAATAAAGCATCGCTCGCTGACATCATCGTGCTGGCGGGCGTAGTGGGCGTTGAGCTGGCGGCGAAAGCCGCAGGCGTTGAGATTACCGTGCCGTTCGCGCCGGGCCGCGTTGATGCACGCCAGGAGCAGACCGATGTGGCACTGTTTGAATTCCTGAAACCGAAAGCTGACGGCTTCCGTAACTATCGCGGCGTGCGCAGCAGCACCCCGACCGAGTCGCTGCTTATCGATAAAGCGCAGCAGCTGACGCTGACCGCGCCGGAACTGACCGTACTGGTGGGCGGGATGCGTGCCCTTGGCGCGAACTACGACGCCAGCGCGCACGGCGTGTTCACAGACCGCGTGGGCGTGCTCAGCACCGATTTCTTCGTGAATCTGCTGGATATGCGTTACGAGTGGAAAGCGACTGACGCGACCGCTGAAGTGTTTGAAGGGCGCGACCGCGAGAGCGGCGAAGTGAAATACACGGCGACCCGCGCGGATCTGGTATTTGGCTCGAACGCGATTCTGCGTTCTTTCGCGGAGGTCTATGCGAGCCAGGACGCGCACGAGAAGTTCGTGAAGGATTTCGTCGCGGCCTGGACCAAAGTCATGAACCTGGACCGCTTCGATATTCAATAAGCGTGATGCGATAAACAAAAAAGGCGATGAATATTCATCGCCTTTTTTATTCGCATTTAAACGTCAGACGCCGCTTTCCAGAATGCGAATGGTGGTGTCCAGCACATCGCCTTTCACCGCGTCACGAAAGCCCAGCATATGCGGCGTTTCCAGGTGCGCTTTTAAGTGTTCTGCGCTCGCCCACTGTTCCACCATCACGATGGAATCCGGCGCGCTGGTCTGAAAATCAAGGCCGGTGGCGCTGTCCACCATCGGCGCGTAGCCGTGGCAGCCTGCTTCCGCGAGCACAACGGGAATGATCTTCTTGAACTCTTCCAGCACCGCCTGACGGTGATGCGCGCCAGGACGGGTACGAATTTCTGCTATTACTGTCAGCATGGTTAACTCCTTTTGTAAAACCGTCAGACAGTTAAGCAAAAATTTTCGCCAGATGCTCGCGATATTCTGCAATGTAGCGCGGCACGTCCGGCATTTTAATCACGTCGTTGGCGATAAACGTCGGCAGCGCGGTCAGGCCAATAAACTCATTCGCCTTGTGGAACGGCAGGTACACGCCATCCACGCCCACGCCGTGGAAGAACTGATCTTTCTCGGTGAACGCTTCCAGCGGCGCGTTCCAGGTGAGCGACAGCATATATTTTTTGCCCTGCAGCAGGCCGCCGGAGCCATACTTTTTCGAGGCGTCAGAGCGGGTGCGGCCATCGCTGGCGTACAGCGAGCCGTGGCCTTCGGTAAAGACATCGTCGATATACTTTTTCACGGTCCAGGGCGCGCCCATCCACCAGCCCGGCATCTGGTAAATAATGACGTCAGCCCAGAGGTAATTCTGCACCTCTTCTTTGACGTCATACTCGCTGTCTGCGCGGGTGACTTTAACATCATGTCCAACGTCGCGCAGGTAGCTCTCCGCGACCTCAGTCAGGGTGTCGTTAAGCTGGCCACTGGAATGCGCGAACTGTTTCGCGCCGTTAATGATAAGTACATTGTTCATTATTTGTCCTCTAATTATCGCGTTTGTCATTAATTTTACCCCATCGGGCGAGACGGTAATATTGGCAAAACGCGCAAAGACATTTGCGAAATGAGCAATAATGAACCCTGCTGTGACTCGGCGTCGCAGATAAGGTACTATCGCGGCAATATTGCCGTTTCCCCCGTGTACGGCTGGCTTGTCTGAGGAATAACGAGTAATGAGTGATTTGACTCATGATGGTGCAGAGCGCCTGGCGCTGCATGAATTCACTGAAAACGCCTATCTCAACTATTCCATGTACGTCATCATGGACCGCGCGCTGCCGTTTATCGGTGACGGGCTTAAGCCTGTTCAGCGCCGCATCGTCTATGCCATGTCGGAACTGGGGTTGAATGCCAGCGCCAAATTCAAAAAATCCGCCCGTACCGTGGGCGACGTGCTGGGTAAATATCACCCGCACGGCGACAGCGCCTGTTATGAAGCGATGGTGCTGATGGCGCAGCCGTTCTCGTACCGCTACCCGCTGGTGGACGGGCAGGGGAACTGGGGCGCGCCGGACGATCCGAAATCCTTCGCGGCGATGCGTTATACCGAATCGCGCCTGTCTAAATACGCCGAAGTGCTGCTGGGCGAGCTGGGCCAGGGCACCGTGGATTATGTGCCGAACTTCGACGGGACGCTGAACGAGCCGAAAATGCTGCCGGCGCGCCTGCCGAACATTCTGCTGAACGGCACCACGGGCATCGCGGTGGGTATGGCGACGGATATTCCGCCGCACAACCTGCGCGAAGTCGCCAAAGCGGCCGTGAGCCTTATCGACAGCCCGAAAACCACGCTTGATGAGCTGCTGGATATCGTGCAGGGGCCGGATTACCCGACCGAAGCGGAAATCATCACTTCCCGCGCTGAAATCCGCAAAATCTATCAAAGCGGCCGCGGCTCGGTGCGCATGCGCGCCGTGTGGAAGAAAGAAGACGGCGCGGTGGTGATCTCCGCGCTGCCGCATCAGGTCTCCGGTGCCCGCGTGCTGGAGCAGATCGCAAGCCAGATGCGCGCCAAAAAGCTGCCGATGGTCGACGATTTGCGTGATGAATCGGATCACGAAAACCCGACGCGTCTGGTTATTGTGCCGCGCTCCAACCGCGTGGATATGGATCAGGTGATGAATCACCTGTTCGCCACTACCGATCTGGAAAAAAGCTACCGCATCAACCTCAACATGATTGGTCTCGATGGCCGTCCGGCGGTGAAAAACCTGCTGGAGATCCTCACCGAATGGCTGGCGTTCCGCCGCGATACGGTGCGCCGTCGTCTGAACTATCGTCTGGAGAAAGTGCTCAAGCGCCTGCATATCCTTGAAGGTTTGCTGGTGGCGTTTCTCAATATCGATGAAGTGATTGAGATTATCCGCAGCGAAGACGAGCCGAAGCCGGTGCTGATGAGCCGTTTCGGCATCAGCGAGACGCAGGCGGAAGCGATTCTCGAACTGAAACTGCGCCATCTCGCCAAACTGGAAGAGATGAAGATCCGCGGCGAGCAGAGCGATCTGGAGAAAGAGCGCGATCAGATCCAGGGCATTCTCGCCTCCGAGCGCAAAATGAATACGCTGCTGAAAAAAGAGATCCAGGCGGATGCCGACGCGTACGGCGACGATCGCCGTTCGCCGCTGCATGAGCGCGAAGAAGCGAAAGCGATGAGCGAGCACGACATGCTGCCGTCCGAGCCGGTGACTATCGTGCTTTCTCAGATGGGCTGGGTGCGCAGCGCCAAAGGTCATGATATCGACGCCAAAGCCCTGAGCTACAAAGCGGGCGACGGCTGGCTCTCGTCAGTCAAAGGCAAGAGCAACCAGCCGGTGGTGTTTATCGACTCCACGGGTCGCAGTTACGCGCTGGATCCGGTATCGCTGCCGTCGGCGCGCGGCCAGGGCGAGCCGATTACCGGCAAACTGACGCTGCCGCCGGGCGCGGTGGTGGAACATATGCTGATGACCGGCGAGGAGCAAAAACTCCTGATGGCGTCCGACGCTGGTTACGGTTTTGTCTGCACCTTCAACGATCTGATTGCGCGCAACCGCGCCGGTAAGGCGCTGATTACGCTGCCGGAAAACGCGCATGTGCTGAAGCCGCTGGAAATTGAGCATGACGACGACATGCTGCTCGCCATCACGGCGGCAGGACGTATGCTGATGTTCCCGGTGGCGGATCTGCCGCAGCTTTCCAAAGGCAAGGGCAACAAAATTATCTCCATTCCTTCCGCCGATGCGGCGAAGGGCGACGATAAGCTGGCGTATCTCACCATCCTGCCGCCGCAGAGCACCGTGACGCTGCATGTCGGCAAGCGCAAAATCAAGCTGCGCCCGGAAGAGCTGCAAAAAGTGCATGGCGAACGCGGTCGTCGCGGCACGCTGATGCGCGGCCTGCAACGCATCGACAGCGTCGAAGTGGATTCGCCGTCGCGCCCGAAAGCTGACGACAGCGAGGCGTAACCCCCCGAAATAGTGGCAAACGCATCGCCGCCACGCTTTCTGTGATTACTGGCAGGAAGCGCGGCGGCCTCGCTTGCGTAATTTTCCCGCCCACGCCATTGTTTGTTAGCGCGTGACGCATAAAAATAAGTGTTTGAGTCTGCTCAACATCATGAGCCGCCAGGGATGCCTGACCGTGAGCGGTGTGTTTTCCGTTAAAGCCGTTATACTGGTCCGCGGCTGCGGCTTCAGAGGTAGTTATGTTATCGATCGTTCGAATAATTATTGTGGTTCTCTACAGCATTGTGGTCTGTATTCTGGGTAGCATCTGGTGTCTGTTCAGCCCGCGCAGTCCGCGCCACGTGGCGACCTTCGGCCATATGTTCGGACGCCTTTCCAGGGTGTTCGGTCTGAAGGTGGAACTGCGCAAACCGCAGGGCGCTGAAAACTACGGCAACGCGATTTACATCGCCAACCACCAGAACAACTACGACATGGTGACGGCGTCGAATATCGTTCAGCCGCCGACCGTGACCGTCGGCAAAAAAAGCCTGGTCTGGATCCCTTTCTTCGGCCAGCTCTACTGGCTGACCGGCAACCTGTTAATCGACCGTAACAACCGCAGCAAGGCGCACGGCACCATCGCTGAAGTGGTGAACCAGTTCCGCAAGCGCGATATTTCCATCTGGATGTTCCCGGAAGGCACCCGCAGCCGCGGGCGCGGCCTGATGCCGTTTAAAACCGGCGCGTTTCATGCCGCCATTGCCGCAGGCGTGCCGATTATTCCGGTCTGCGTTTCCAATACCCATGGTAAAATCAAGCTCAACCGTTGGAATAACGGTCTGGTCATCGTCGAAATGTTACCGCCTGTCGACACCCAGGGTTGGGGAAAAGAACAGGTACGGGAACTTGCCGCCCACTGCCGCCAGCTGATGGAAGAGAAAATCGCCCAGTTGGATAACGAAGTAGCCGAGCGCGAAGCCGCTGGCAAGATCTGAGACTGACGGGCAGACCGTCATTCATTACCCGTTTTCATGGAGCACTTATGTCACTCAGTCGGCGTCAGTTTATTCAGGCATCGGGCGCGGCGCTTTGCGCGGGCGCGGTGCCGCTGAGGGCACATGCCGCAGGTCAGCAGCAGGCGCTGCCGGTGCCGCCGCTGCTGGAATCACGCCGCGGTCAGCCGCTGTTTCTGACGCTCTCCCGCGCGCACTGGTCTTTTGTGCCAGGCACCCGCGCGCAGGTCTGGGGCTTCAACGGCCGTTATATGGGGCCGACTATTCGCGTCTGGAGCGGTGACGACGTCAAGCTTATCTACAGCAACCGCCTGCAGGAAAATGTCGCCATGACGGTGAGCGGGCTACAGGTGCCAGGGCCGCTGATGGGCGGCGCGCCGCGCATGATGTCGCCCGGTGCCGACTGGGCACCCGTGCTGCCGGTACGCCAGGCGGCCGCAACGCTCTGGTACCACGCCAATACGCCCAACCGCACCGGTCAGCAGGTCTATAACGGCCTCGCCGGAATGTGGCTGGTGGAAGATGCCGTGAGCAAAGCGCTGCCGGTGCCGAACCACTACGGCGTAGATGATTTCCCGGTCATTATTCAGGACAAACGCCTCGACAACTTTGGCACGCCGGAGTACAGCGAGCCGGGCAGCGGCGGTTTTGTCGGCGACACGCTGCTGGTGAACGGCGCACAAAGCCCGTATGTGGAGGTGTCGCGCGGCTGGGTACGCCTGCGCTTGCTGAACGCTTCTAACGCGCGTCGCTATCAGTTACAGATGAGTGATGGCCGCCCGCTGCACGTGATCGCCGGCGATCAGGGGTTTCTGCCCGCGCCGGTGGCGGTGAAACAGCTGGCGCTGGCACCCGGCGAGCGCCGTGAAGTACTCATCGATATGACCAACGGCGACGAGGTTTCCATTACCTGCGGTGAGGCGGCGTCGATTATGGACCGCATTCGCGGCATTTTTGAGCCGTCCAGCATTCTTATCTCCACGCTGGTGCTGACGCTGCGGCCCACCGGCCTGCTGCCGCTGGTGACGGATACGCTGCCGATGCGCTTGCTGCCGGATGAAATTATCAACGGCGCGCCGGTGCGTAGCCGCGATATCACGCTGAGTGACGATCCGGGTATTAACGGCCAGCTGTGGGATATGAAGCGTACCGACGTGCAGACCCAGCAGGGGGCGTGGGAGCGCTGGACGGTACGTTCCGATATGCCGCAGGCGTTCCATATGGAAGGCGTGAGTTTTCTGATCCGCAGCGTGAATGGCGCAGCGCCGTTCCCGGAAGATCGCGGCTGGAAGGATACGGTGTGGGTGGATGGCCAGGTGGAACTGCTGGTGTATTTCAGCCAGCCGTCGTGGGAGCATTTCCCGTTCCTCTATTCGAGCCAGACGCTGGAGATGGCCGACCGCGGCTCGGTGGGGCAGATGGTCGTAAACCCGGCCCCGTAAGCCGTTCGATGAATATGAAAAAAGCCGCTGAGAAGCGGCTTTTTTTGTATCAGTTGCATGACGCCCGCGGATGGTAAACGGTGGATGCGCTGCGCTTATCCACCCTACAACGCCCTTTCAGGCTCGTAGGTCGAGCGCACCCGCCGATAGCAGCGTGAAATATAAGAGGTAGCGCGGGTAAGCGCAGCGCACCCGCCATTAGCAGCGTGAAACAGGAGAGTAGGGCGGGTAAGCGTAGCGCACCCGCCGTTAGCAGCGTGAAACAGGAGAGTAGGGCGGGTAAGCGCAGCGCACCCGCCGTTAGCAGCGCGAAACAGGAGAGGTAGGGCGGGTAAGCGCAGCGCACCCGCCATATGCCGCAGCGCCAGGCCTGTTACTCCGCCAGGAACAGCTCCAGCAGCGAGTTAAGAAACAGCTTACCGTGCTCGGTTATCTGCCAGCTCTCCGGCGTCTCCACCATATAATTCAGCGCAATCGCCTCGTCAATCTGCGTGCGGATCGCGGCTTCGCTAAGCCCGGTATAACGGGCAAACTCGGCGCGCGGCGCGGGCTCCAGCAGGCGAAAGCGGTTCATGAAAAACTCGAACGGCTTATCCTGTGCCTCGACCTCATGCTGCTTATCGAGGTAATTACCGGTCATATAGCCGCGCGGATGGCGGGTTTTCGCGGTACGCAAAATACGCCCGTCGGCGAGCGTCACCTTACCGTGCGCGCCGCAACCGATACCCAGATAATCCCCGAAGCGCCAGTAATTCAGGTTGTGCTGGCACTGATAGCCCGGTTTCGCGTAGGCCGAGGTTTCGTACTGCGCATACCCGGCGGCGGTCAGCAACCGATGCCCCTGCTCGAAAATATCCCACAGTGCGTCGTCGTCAGGCAGCACTGGCGGGCGCGAGCCAAACAGCGTATTCGGCTCAATGGTCAACTGATACCAGGAGAGATGCGGCGGGTTCAGCGCAATCGCCTCTCGCAAATCATCGAGCGCCTCTTCGAGCGACTGATCCGGCAGGCCGTGCATCAAATCGAGGTTAAAGCTGCGAAGCCCAAGACCGCTCGCAAGACGCGCGGCGCGCTTCGCCTCTTCCGGCCCGTGAATACGGCCAAGACGCGCGAGTTTCGGCTCGCTGAAGCTCTGCACGCCGATGGAAATGCGGTTCACGCCCGCGCGCTGGTACTCCACAAAGCGGTCAGCTTCGACGGTGCCAGGGTTGGCTTCCATCGTGATCTCGGCATCCGGCGCGAGCGTAAGCCGCGCCCGCACGCCGTCCAGCAGCGTCTGCATCGCAGGTCCTGAGAGTAGGCTCGGCGTGCCGCCGCCGATGAAAATCGTCTTCACCTCGCGGCCCTGCGCCCACGGTGCGTCGTTATCCAGATCGCGTAACAGATGCTGGACATAATCGTCATGCGGCACTTCACCCTTCAGCGCGTGGGAGTTGAAGTCACAGTAAGGGCACTTCTGCACGCACCAGGGGATATGGATATACAGACTCAAGGGTGGCAAATCAGCCATTACGCATTGCTTCCAGTAATAATTTCAGCGCCTGCCCGCGGTGGGAAACCGCGCTTTTCTCTTCACGCGTCAGTTCGGCGGCGGTTTTGCCAAGAGAAGGAACAAAGAAAATCGGGTCGTAGCCAAAGCCGCCCTGGCCTGCAGGCGCGCGGGTAATCACGCCAGGCCAGGCGCCGTGAAAGACCAGCGGTGTCGGATCGTCGGCATGACGCATATAGACCAGCACGCAGTGGAACTGCGCCTGACGCTGCTCGTCCGGCACGTCTTTTAACGCCTCAAGCAGCTTTTCCAGGTTTTCCTGATCGGTGGCGTCGCTGCCTGCGTAGCGCGCGGAGTAAATTCCCGGCGCGCCGCCCAGCGCGTCGACCGCGAGACCGGAATCGTCAGCGATAGCCGCAAAGCCAGTGACCTGAGCCGCGTGACGCGCCTTCAGAATCGCGTTTTCGATAAACGTCAGGCCGGTTTCTTCGGCGGAGTCGACGCCAAGCTCGGTCTGCGCCACGATATCCAGCCCAAACTCCTGCAGCAATGAGGCGAGTTCGCGCACTTTACCGGCGTTGCCGGTCGCGAGGACAACTTTCTGCATAGCGTAATCCTGTATTAATCGGTGACAGCCGCAACTTCCGTTGGGATCTGTTGGGGTTCGATAATTTTGACTTGTTTATGACGGCCCAGTTCGCCTTTTTCAATCACCACCTGGCTTTTAGCCACGCGGAACTGTTTCGCGAGATATTTCACCAGATGGGCGTTGGCCTGGCCGTCAACCGGCGGGGCGGTAATGGCGACTTTCAGCTCGTCGCCATGTAAACCGATAATGCTGTCGCGGCTGGCTTTCGGCTGGATATAGAGCCGTAACACCAGCCCGTCGACGGTTTTACTGACGGCACTCACAGCAAATACCACAGCCCCGGGAAGAGATCCATGGCGAGGTAATTCAGCAGATAGAGCACGATAATCACGCCCATGGCGGAAAAATCGATGCCGCCCATGGCCGGCAGAATACGGCGGATCGGGGCCATCAGCGGTTCAGTCAGTTGAATCAGCACAAACTCAATCGGGCTGCGGCCCTGGCTTACCCAGCTCATCAGCGAGCGGATAATAATCACCCAGAAGACTAACTGGCCTGCGGATTTCAGCAGCGACAGCAGGCCCACCACCAGGTTAAACGGATCGAGCGACAGCGCGCCCGACTGAATCAATAACAGCAGCGGGAATTTCAGCGTCGAGAGAATAAACGCCACCAGCAGCGATGAGGTGTCGATAGGCCCTATCGACGGAATAATACGGCGCAGCGGGCCTATCACCGGCTGGGTAAATTTCACCACCGTCTGGGCGAGCGGGTTGTAAAAATCGCAGCGCGACCACTGCATCCAGATGCGCAGCAGCAGCACCATCACATACAGGTCGATCAGCGTTTTGACCAGGAAAGTCAACGTCAGCATGGCGTTCCTCAGAAGTTATTGTTGAGTGGCGCGGGCGTAATCGCGCGCGCCGAAAATCGCGGTACCAATGCGCACCATCGTGCTGCCAGCGGCGATGGCGGCTTCCATATCATCGCTCATGCCGAGCGAAAGCGTGTCTACCGTCGGGTAGCGCGCTTTAAGGGCCGTGAAGGCCGCCGCCATTTCACAGGCGACGGCAAACTGGCGCGCATACTCTTTTTCCGGTGCCGGAATAGCCATCAGCCCGCGCAGCCGCAGACGCGGCAACGCCGCTATCTGCTCTGCCAGCGCGTCCAGCTCGCTTAAGGCGATGCCGGATTTGCTCTGTTCGTCGCTGATATTAACCTGAATCAGCACGTTAAGCGGCGTCATTTCATCCGGGCGCTGTTCATTCAGGCGAGTGGCGATGCGCAGTCGGTCAACCGTATGGCACCAGTCGAAATGCTCCGCCACCAGACGGCTTTTGTTGGACTGCAACGGACCGATAAAGTGCCAGGTCAGCCCGTCAACGCCCGCGTCGCGGAAGTGAAGGATCTTTTCCACGCCCTCCTGCACATAATTTTCACCAAATTCACGCTGCCCGGCGGCGATTGCTTCTGCTATCGCGCTCGCAGGTTTTGTTTTACTTACTGCAAGCAGCGTAACTTCTTCTGGAGCCCGGCCGCAGCGTTGTGCAGCCGCTGAGATCTTTTGCCGGACCTGCGTTAAGTTGCGTTCTGTCTCACTCATGATCAGGGAAGCTGTATGGAAATGGATGAATTAGTGGCGCTTAGTGTAAAGCATAACGTTTCGGATCTACACCTGTGTAGCGAGCTGCCGGCGCGCTGGCGCAGACAGGGGCGGCTGGAGACGCTGCAGGAGCCTGTCCCGAAGCCGGAAAACCTGCTGGCGCGCTGGCTTGACGACGCCCATCAGCGCGAGCTTGCCGAGCGCGGGCAGACCGATTTCGCGGTCAGTCTGGCGGGCGGCGTGCGGCTGCGCGGCAACGCGTTTCGCCAGATGCAGGGCATTTCGCTGGTATTGCGTCTGCTGCCGCGCGGCTGCCCAAAGCTTGAGGCGCTCGGCGTGCCCGCCGCCGTGCCGGGGTTATTGACGATGCCGGATGGCCTGCTGCTGGTCACGGGCGCTACCGGGAGCGGTAAATCGACCACGCTTGCGGCGATGGTCGGCCATCTGAACGAAACGCTCGACGGCCATATTCTGACGCTTGAAGATCCGGTCGAATTTTGTCATCAGCCGGCGCGCTGTCTTATCCAGCAGCGAGAAATTGGCACGCACTGCCAGAGCTTCAGCGACGGCCTGCGCGGCGCGCTGCGTGAGGATCCCGATGTCATCCTGCTGGGGGAGCTCCGAGACAGCGAAACGATCCGGCTCACGCTCACGGCGGCGGAAACCGGCCATCTGGTGCTGGCGACGCTGCACACCCGCGGCGCGGCGCAGGCCGTCGAGCGGCTGGTGGATGTGTTTCCCGCTGATGAGCAAAACAAAGTGCGCAGCCAGCTGGCGGGCAGCCTGAAGGCAGTGTTAGCGCAAAAGCTGGTGGCAGATGCGCAGGGTGGCAGAACGGCGCTGCATGAGCTGCTTATCAATACGCCCGCCGTGGCAAATCTCATCCGCGAAGGGAAAACGCACCAGTTGCCGGGCCTGATGGAAACCGGCCAGCAGCAGGGGATGCAAACCTTCGCGCAAAGCGTGGCGATGCGCCTGAACGAAGGCAGGCTGGCGCTGCAAAAAGACGCCAGCGCCGGGCACTGGGGCTAACGCACGTGGAGCGCGTAAAGGGCGGGCAGCGCGCCTGCGGTGTTGAGGATTTCAAGGCGTATGACGCTCGCGGTGCGTGGCGCATCGACGCGGTATTCGCAGACGGCGTGATGGTTATCCGTCACGTCCGCCAGCAGCGTCTCATCGGCCCACAGGCGGTAATGCGTGACGCAGTGGGGCGTCACGGCGCAGTCATGGCCCATCTGGACGGTTTCCATCGCATTATCGAAATCGTTATCGAAAATCAGCGTCAGGGTGTCGAACGTTTGCGGCTGCGCCCAGCGCCATTCGACGGTGGGTTGCGGATCGTCCGCGGCGGGTGCCCAGGCGTTGGTTTGCTGTTCGGGCCGCAGGCGGCCGTTAAGCAGGTTTTCGGGCGGATAACAGCGCAGCGGCGCGTCGAGGCGCAGCGCGGGCATAATCTGGTGCGGGCGGCGGCGCGGCAGCCAGAAGTCAAACTCATCCACGCCGTAATCGCCATCGGCCACCTGGCGCGAGCGTTTGGCGACGCGCGCGTTAAGACTGTTAAATACCATCATGATGCCAGGCAAGTGCTGCGCGCTGAGCGCCATTTCAATGGCATCGCATCGCTCGAAAACAATAAACACGTAACAGTCCTGCTCGGCGGTATGGCGCAGCGCCACCCGGTAGGGTGCGGCATCGTGAACCTCCAGCTCGCACTCGTCCAGCCAGCGCTCCGGCGTATAGTTGCCCGGTTTATGGCTGGTGAGCAACTGAACGCGCAGGCGCTGTGGGGTCTCGGCCCGCAATGTAAAGTGCAGGGGCGGCAGCGACTGCCCGGCCCGCAGGGGCAGCAGCAGCGCCGTGCGCGCCGAAAGCGTTGCCCATTCGCCGTTCGGCGTGAGTTCAGTGAGCTGATATTCACTGCTGACGCGAAGCCGCGCGCCGCGCGCCGGGTTGTCCAGCCGCTGGCGGGGAATATAACAGCCGGTCGCCTGCAAGTGCTGTTGCAACGCAGTAATGCGCTCGCGCGCCGCCAGCTGGCGCGGCGTGATGCCCTGCTGATGGCAGAGCGCGGCCGCCCGGCCTACCACTTCGCCCAGCAGCCCACAGGTACACATTACGCGGGCACTGCCGAAGGCCACATGCGAGGCGGAGATAAGCCGCCCGGTCAGAAACAGATTATCCAGCGAGCGGCTGTAGAGGCTGCGCCAGGGAATGGTGTATGTGCCTTTGCTGTGGAACTGGCGGCAGCCGTCATGCGTGCTGTAAACGCCGTCCGCCGGGTGCAAATCGATAGACCAGCCGCCGTAGGCGACAGCGTCGTAATGGTCGCGCTGCTCGATAATATCCTGCTGGCAGAGCAGGTGATCGCCCATAAAACGGCGGCTCTCGCGCTTGCCGGGAATGGTGCCGACCCATTCGATCGTGAGATTTTCCGCATCCGGGAACTGGCCAGAGTTTTTAATGTAATCCCACACACCCCAGACTATTTTCCACAGCTCCCATTTGATCTCTTCGCTCTGATGAACGGTATCAAGACGGCCGCCCCATTCGAGCCACCAGAGATCGCAGCCGTTGAGCGTGGAGGTAAGCCGTTGATAGCGCGGAATATCGGTTATCTCTTTCAGCGCAAACGACGGCGGAACAAAGCGCACCGGGCCGCTTGTCTGTTTGGTGTAGAAGTAAATCGAATGCCCGAGCTTGTGACCGAAGCTGTCGCCCGGTGCCATTTTTTCGCCAAGCTCGTCCGCCTCTTCCGCGCCGACGCGAAACTCGGCACCCGCAAGATAGCCCAGCACGCCGTCGCCGGTGGCGTCGCAAAACTGGGCAGCGGTAATGGTATAAAAAGTTTCGTTAATGGCGTTAAAGCCGCGGACGCGCGCAATCCGCTGGCCGTTATTGACGACGTCAAAGAGCGCGGTGTTCAGCAACAGCGTCAGTCCCGGCTGCGAGCGGGCGAGATCCAGCAGCACCAGATCGAACATCACCGGATTACCCTCTTTGTTGCGCCAGAGGTTTTCTTCGAGGATTTCGCCCATAATGCCGCCCTCGCGCGCCCAGCGGTTGTTATTGCCCATGTGCGAGGTTGCGCCGTTGGCCCACAGCCGCACTTCGCTGGAGGCGTTGCCGCCCAGCACCGGCCTGTCCTGGACCAGAATTACCTGCAATCCGTCGCGGGCGGCCGCCAGCGCGGCGCACAAACCGGCAAGGCCGCCGCCTGCCACCAGCAGATCGGCATGGAGTTGTTCTTCAGGAAAGGTCCGGTCGGCGCTGCGGGGAAAGACGTTCATAAACTTGTATCCTTCTTAACTGGCATTACACTCATGACATTGTCATGCAACGGGACTTCGCTATGTCTTCACAACCCAACCAGAGCCTGATCGATGGGATCCGCTGCCTGCAATACCTGGTCTCCAGCGATCGGGCCATCGGGTGTCGGGAGCTTGCCCGGCTGATGGGCATCAACACCACACGCGTCAACCGCCTGCTGATGACAATGGCCTCTATCGGCCTCACCATGCAGGATGAGCAGCGCCGTTATCTGCCAGGCCCCGGCATTCACGCCCTGGCGGCACAGTCGATTCGTGGTTCTGCGCTTTTCTCCCATGCCCTGCCACTGCTTGAGCGCTACGCCCCTAAAGATGTGGTGGTGGCGCTGGGCGTGCTCTGGGAAGATCAAATCATCTACATTTATCACTCCACGCCCGGCACTCAGATGAGCCAGGCGCTGGCCGGTTTTCGTATGCTGCCTGCCTGGCAGTCGGTCATCGGCATGTCGCTGCTGGCAGCGGAGAGCGACGAGGCGCTGGAAGCGCGCTTCACGCCTGAGCAGTGGGAACAACTCGCACCACACGTGGCGCAGCAGCGCGAGCAGGGCCGGGTGGTCTGGCGCCACGACGACGGTGAAGTCTCAATGGCGAAACCGCTTGGCATTCATAACGCCGCGGTAGCGCTGGCTGGCATGTGGAACATCAGCAATCCTGAAATCCACTCGCGCCTGGAGCAGCTTGATGCGCTTGCCGCGCGGCTGATGAAACCGGTGTGACGTAAACTTGCTATGTTTCTTTTATAGAAACGATCGGCGAGCCGGGCAAAGGCCACACCAGAGAAGTGTGATCCGGGGCGGATTCATGAGTGAAAATAAAGGAATTCGGGCGGATAAGAGAAACACGAACGCAGCGCCTGACACGCTGCGCGTTATGCGTTAGCCGTGTTGCTCGAAGTAGCTTTCCAGGATGACGACTGCCGAGGCGGAGTCCACGCTGCCTTTGTTCAGCGCGCGGAAACCGCCGCGCTCGAAGAGCCCGGCGCGGGCTTCCACGGTGCTTAAGCGTTCATCGTGCAGCGTCACTTTAATGCCGAAGCGGCCATGCAGCCGGTTGGCGAATGTCCGTGCGCGCGCCGTCAGCGGCTGTTCTGTGCCGTCCATATTCAGCGGAAGGCCAACAATCACGTCGTCCGGCTGCCACTCTTTCAGAAGCCGTTCGATGAGCGTCCAGTCCGGGTTGCCGTTTTGCGCTTTGATGGCGGTAAGCGGGCGGGCTGTGGCCGTCACGCGCTGCCCAATCGCCACGCCGATACTTTTCGTGCCAAAATCGAAGGCCAGCAGGGTGCCGCTCATTACGCGTGCCCCGCTTCGCCAGGCATGGTATGGATGTCGATACCGATAAGCTTCGCGGCCTCGCGCCAGCGGTCGGCGATAGGCGTGCGGAACAGAATGTTCAGATCCGCCGGTGCCGTAAGCCAGGCGTTCTCCAGGATCTCTTCTTCAAGCTGGCCTTTCTCCCAGGAGGAGTAGCCGAGCGCCACCAGTACGTCATCGGGCTGTTCGGCGGTACCGAGCGTTTCGAGCACGTCGCGCGATGTCGTGATCACGGTGTTATCGGAAATACGGATGCTGGAGGAGAACGCATCCGGCGGCGTGTGCAGAATAAAACCGCGATCTTCGGCCAGCGGGCCGCCGAGAAACACGGGCTTATCGAGGCGAATTGCCGGGTCGCGCGGCTCGGGCGTGATTTTCAGTTTCTGAAGAACACCTTCAACCTGCAGATTTTCCAGAGGTTTGTTAATGATAAGGCCCATCGCGCCTTCATTATTGTATTCGCAGATATACACCACGGAACGGCGGAACAGCGGGTCCTGAAGGGCCGGCATGGCAATGAGGAAATGATGCTGTAAATTCATCGTCAAAAGTTCTGTAGTCCTGGTTGGAAAATCGGCAGATTCAGTATGCGGGGAAAGTCGCGAGCTGTCACCCCCGGTGGGGTAACGGGCGGGAGAGTTCCCGCCCGAAAGGCTTACTTAGCGAGGCGTTTTTCGATAGCGTCCATCAGCATGCCGGTAATGGAAACCGGGTACTGCGCTTCGATTTCACGCACGCAGGTAGGGCTGGTGACGTTAATTTCCGTTAGCTTGTCGCCGATGATATCGAGGCCGACAAAAATCAGCCCTTTCGCTTTCAGCGTCGGTCCGACGCGACGGGCGATTTCCCAGTCGCTGTCTGTCAGCGGACGCGGTTCGCCACGGCCACCCGCCGCCAGATTGCCGCGGGTTTCGCCGCCCTGGGGAATGCGCGCGAGGCAGTACGGCACCGGCTCGCCGTCGACAACCAGCACGCGCTTGTCGCCGTCTTTAATCGCCGGCAGGTAGTTCTGCGCCATGCAGTAGCGGCTGCCGAGCACCGTCAGGGTTTCTGCGATAACGGAAAGGTTCGGATCGCCTTCTTTAACGCGGAAAATCGACGCGCCGCCCATGCCGTCCAGCGGTTTTAAAATGATATCGCTATGCTTTTCCCAAAAGGCTTTCAGCTGCGCTTTGTTGCGCGTCACCAGCGTATGCGGAGTGAGATCGGCAAACCACGCGGTAAAGAGTTTCTCGTTGCAGTCGCGCAGGCTCTGGGGCTTGTTGACGATAAGCGTGCCTTTCTCTTCGGCGCGCTCAAGGATGTAAGTGGCGTAGATGAATTCGGTGTCGAACGGCGGATCTTTTCGCATCAGCACTACGTCGAGATCGGCCAGCGCAATATCCTGCTCGGTGCCGAACTCGTACCACTTGTCGTAGTTTTGCTCGACGCTCACCAGACGCGTGCGGGCGCGGCCTTCGCCGTTATCGAGGTACAGATCCGCCATCTCCATATAGTGGAGTTCATAGCCGCGGCGCTGGGCTTCCAGCAGCATAGCGAAGCTGGAATCTTTCTTGATGTTGATGTTTGCGATGGGGTCCATCACGATGCCGAGCTTGATCATTATTTTTCTCCTTTAGCCCAGATCGCCAAAGCGCACCTGCAGTGCGGTGATGGCGGTGAGCGCAGTGGTCTCTGTGCGCAAAACGCGTGGTCCTAACAGGATATCAGTAAACTGGTAACGTGCGGTCATGGCAATTTCGTCAGCGGAAAGGCCGCCTTCCGGGCCAATCAGCAGACGCACGCGCTCAACGGGCTGCGGCAGCGTGTTGATGCTGTGGGCGGCGCGCGGGTGAAGATTGAGCTTAAGGCCGCTGTCCGGCTCGGCGCACCAGGCTTCGAGATCCATCGCCGGGCGGATTTCCGGCACCACGTTGCGACCGCACTGCTCGCAGGCGGCAATCGCGATTTTCTGCCACTGCTGCAGCTTTTTATTGAGGCGCTCTTCATCAAGCTTAACGCCGCAGCGCTCGGAGAAGAGCGGGGTAATGACGCTGACGCCAAGCTCAATCGATTTCTGGATGGTGAATTCCATTTTCTCGCCGCGCGACATCACCTGGCCGAGATGTAAAAAGAGCGGCGATTCGCGGTTCGCCTCTTCACGGCTCACCACATTCACCAGCACGCTTTTTTTGCTCGCCTGCGTGATTTCAGCGGCAAAGACGTGATTGCTGCCGTCGAACAGTTGCAGCGCCTGGCCTGCGCTCATGCGCAGCACGCGGCCAACGTGGTTCGCGGCGTCTTCATCAAGAGCGATTTCACGCCCGACGACCAGCGGCTCGGGGTGATAGATGCGGGGAATTCGCATGGGCATTTTCCGGTAAACGGGCTTGCGGCATCGCGCGGCAAGCCCTGCGTTAACAATTGCCCGGTAGTGTAGGTTAGCGGTTTTGCCCCTGGCAAGCCTGCTGTACGTAGGGGTTATGGTTGCCCTGCACCTTCGCGATGCGTTCGTCGCGGGTACACTCCCACGGCGTCACCGGGTAGAGCTTGTTCCAGGCCTCGAAAAGCTGCGTCTGGGCGCGCGACAGGTTGAGCTGATATTTATCGCGCATATAGAAATAGGTACGCGCGATAGCGCCGCGGGCGCGGGCAGGCGGCTCGGCCTGTTTATTTTTAAAGTCGACTTTCATTTCGCACTGGCCGTACTGGCCTTCACCGCCGCGCCACTGGCTGTAAAGGAAATTGCCGCGATCGCCGTTCACCTCGCCAACGGCGGGTTGCAGGTTATGAAGATCGGTTTCCATTTCGCGATAGACCGGGTCTTTATCGCAGTTTTTCCGTCCGCCATCCTGCCAGCACTGGCGCTGGTGGCCGAACTGCCACGCGGGCACCACGTGCTCCCATTCGATGCGCGACGCGCGATTTTCGTTTTTCCGCACCTGATAGCCGCATGCCTTGAGATCGGGGATCCCTTTTTTGCCCTGCCAGGTAATCGGGCATCCGCAGTAGAAATCGCCAGGCGCGTCGGCGTTGATTTTCACGCCAGCCGCTTTGGCCTGGCTGAAACTATGAATACCGGACGCCAGCGCGGCGGGTGCGGCAAAGGCGACGCACAGCGCCGCCGCCAGTGTAATTTTGCGAGACATCTTCCAGCTCCTTGTCCGAAGGTGTTCGCAACGTAACGAAGGCAGGCGCCGGAAGCAATCGGTTATTGCCAGAAATTTCCTGAAGGCGTCAGTTTTCTGCAACCAGCGTATCGCCGCAGCGCACGCAGCGGTACTGGGTTTCGCCGCGCACGACGCGGTTATGACGGCGCACGGTCAGTTGATGCTGCTGGCAACGACAACGGTAGGGGAAGGTGTTAGCTCGCACCGAATCGAGCTCAAACTGATGCGTACGGCGCGCCGGAACGCCAAGCACGCTTTCCATCATCCATTTCCACTCTTTGCCGTGCGGCGGCACACGGCCAAAATGCTTCCAGACCAGCAGGTGCGCCAGCTCGTGCGGCACCACTTCATCAATAAACGCCTGCTGGTTTTCCATCAGCAGTACCGGGTTTAAGCGGATTTCATAGCTTTCGAGCCAGGCGGTGCCTGCAGCGGTGCCGCGCTGTTGATAGACCAGTTTCGGTTCAGGGTAATTGCGGCCAAGTTTGAGGTTAGCGCGTGCGAGCGCGTCGCGCAGGCTGCGCATTACGGCCTGTTGAATGGCGATAGGGAGACGTGGGGTTTTCATAGCGAGAGGATAGAGCTGAGGAGGGGATGGGCGCAAGAGGCGGCAGCCCCTTGCGCATACCGCCCGCGTGAACGGGCGGCAAGGTCAGGCTTAGTCGTTCGAACCGATGTCGCGCAGTTTACGGCCCTGCATCAGGTTACGCTCGATATGCTCCAGCGACACGTGCTTGGTTTCCGGTACCAGCAGTACGGTCAGCACGATGAAGAACAGGTTGAGACCGGCGTAGACCCAGAAGGTCGGCGCGTTGCCCAGCGTGTTGAGCATGGTGAGGAAGGTCGCACCGACAATCATGTTCGCAATCCAGTTGGTCGTGGTGGAGAGCGTGATGCCGAAATCGCGGCCTTTCAGCGGCTGAATCTCAGAGCACAGCACCCAAATCAGCGGGCCGGCGCTCATGGCGAAACCGATGATAAACATCAGCAGCATCGCGACGGCGAAGTACTGGCCAGCCGGGCTGTCGATGCCCATATGCAGCATGGTGCCGAGAATGCCCATACCGGCGGCCATAACGATAAAGCCCAGAATCAGCGTCGGCTTACGGCCCCAGCGGTCAACCAGGCCGATGGCGATAAAGGTCGCCAGGACGTTGGTCAGGCCGACAATCACGGTGCCCCACATCTGCTCGGTAGTGTTGGAGTAACCCGCCAGTTCAAAGATTTTCGGCGCGTAATACATGATGACGTTCATCCCGGTGAACTGCTGCATCACCTGCAACAGAATGCCGAGGAAGACCGCGCGGCGGAAGTTGCTGTTGTCTTTAAACAGCGCCCAGCCGCCCTGTTTTACCTTCAGGCTTTCACGAATCTCTTCCAGCTCGCGTTTGGCTTCGGCGCTGGAGTCACGCAGGCGCAGCAGGACGCGCTCGGCGTCGTGGAAGCGGCGTTTGGCGGCGAACCAGCGCGGGCTGTCCGGCAGGAAGAAAACGCCAATCAGCAGCAGGATGGCCGGGATAGTGATAACCCCCAGCATCCAGCGCCAGGCGCCGCTGTAGCTGAACGCGGTGTCAGAGAGATACGCGCCCAGAATCCCGATGGTGATCATCAACTGATACATAGAAATCATACTGCCGCGGATTTTCTCCGGCGCAATTTCAGAGAGGTACAGCGGCGCGGTGTAGGAGGCGATACCGACCGCGAGGCCCAGCAGCACGCGGGAGATAATCAGCACTTCCACATTCGGCGCGAACGCCGAGCAGAGGGAGCCGATAACGAACAGCACGGAGCCAATCATCAGGCTGTATTTACGCCCGAGACGCGAAGAGAGCCAGCCGCTGCCGACCGCGCCGACCGCGGCACCAAACATCATGGAGCTGACCACCCACTCCTGTTGATGCGGCGTGATATTAAAATCTTTGGCGATAAAGGGCAGTGCGCCCGCAATGACGCCGATGTCGAGGCCGAAAAGAAGTCCTGCCAGGGCCGCCAGAAAGCAGACGAAGAACGTCATGGCCTTGTGTGAACGCCCCTGTTTTTTATTGTCAGGCATACTGCCCTCCAGTTGGGTTATTGGTTTTATCGTGGTAAAGGGTAAGTTAGCGTAACGTAAAAATATGTGATATCAGTCACGTGCGTGTAATCGGTTACACTACTGTCAGCTTGTGTAAAGCGCTTATCCCTTTTTTAATCAGTTAATTAGTGTAGCCAGAAACGAAGCGGCGGAGAGGAATTCAGACTAAACCGAAGCGGGATGTAACAGAATGCAGAAAGGGCATTTGCCTATAGACAATTCTGAAAAAACGCCGCTTTTCCTGCTCATGTAATCGGTTTCAGTGAGATCGTGTCCGTCGCGATGGCAGAAAGTATAGCTGCTGGCAGAAAAGAAGAAGGGGCAGGGGCTATCACTACCCAAAAAGCAAAAGGCCAGCACAAGGCTGGCCTTTAAGAGAATCACGCAGGGATTATTTCAGACCGGCAGCGTCGCGCAGCAGTTGCGCTTTGTCGGTTTTTTCCCACGGGAAGTGTTCGCGACCAAAGTGACCGTAAGCGGCGGTCTCTTTGTAGATCGGGTGCAGCAGATCCAGCATCTGGATCAGGCCGTACGGACGCAGGTCGAAGAACTCACGCACCAGCAGGGTGAGCTGCTCGGTGGCAATTTTCTCGGTGCCGAACGTTTCAACCATGATGGAGGTCGGCTCTGCGACGCCGATGGCGTAGGAAACCTGGATTTCACAACGGTCAGCCAAGCCTGCGGCCACGATGTTTTTCGCGACATAACGCGCCGCATACGCTGCGGAACGGTCAACTTTAGACGGGTCCTTACCGGAGAACGCGCCGCCACCGTGACGCGCCATGCCGCCATAGGTGTCAACGATGATCTTACGACCGGTCAGACCGCAGTCGCCCATCGGCCCGCCGATAACGAAACGGCCCGTCGGGTTGATGAAATATTTGGTGGATTCATTCAGCCATTCCGCAGGCAGAACCGGCTTGATGATCTCTTCCATGACCGCGTCGTGCAGAACGTTCTGCTCGATGTCTTCCGCGTGCTGGGTGGAAAGCACAACGGCATCGATACCCACGATTTTGCCGCCATCATACTGGAACGTGACCTGGCTTTTCGCATCCGGGCGCAGCCACGGCAGGGTGCCGTTTTTACGCACTTCGGCCTGACGCTGTACCAGACGGTGTGCGTAGGTGACCGGTGCCGGCATCAGCACGTCGGTTTCGTTGGTGGCGTAGCCGAACATCAGGCCCTGGTCGCCCGCGCCCTGCTCAAGCGGATCGGTGCGGTCAACGCCCTGGTTGATGTCCGGAGACTGTTTGCCGATAGCGCTCAGTACGGCGCAGGAGTTGGCGTCAAAGCCCATATCGGAATGAACGTAGCCGATTTCGCGTACCGTGTTGCGGGTAATCTCTTCGATATCGACCCACGCGCTGGTGGTGATTTCACCGCCGACCAGCACCATACCGGTTTTCACGTAGGTTTCGCAGGCTACGCGTGCTTTCGGATCCTGCTCAAGAATGGCGTCCAGCACCGCATCGGAGATCTGGTCCGCAATTTTATCGGGATGTCCTTCTGAGACAGATTCAGAAGTAAAAAGGTGTTTTGCCATGTTTTGTATCACCCTGGATAAATCAATTAGCTCAGCATACCGTGTGTCGGTGCCATCTAAGAAGAAAATTCTGCGGCCATGCAGGTAAACACACAGGAAGGCTAAGTGTTAATCAGTATAGATGGATTAACATCTGGACGGCTATTCTAGGTTAAATCTTAAGCCGATTTCCAGCAGTTTTTGCGGCATTGAACAATGCCTTTAACGCCGCGTTGGCAAGAATTCCTGACAAGGACGGCAAACGGCGCTTTTTTGTTTTGCTTTTTACCTGTGTTCCCGGTATAAAACGGCGCGCGCGGCTCCTGCAAAAAAGCGCACGGAAACAGTCTCCGTGTCGCCACTTCCAGCCGGGCTGAGAGTGATTTTTAGCTTTGGCTTATCGCCGGTCTACAAGGGCTGGCGTGGAGGTGATACCAGATAATGAACCGCCGTTATTCGCTTAATCTGCCATGCCGTTCTGGCGTGCGCTTTTCCCCCGCAACCTGCATCTCTTTTTTGCAAACCTGCCGATGTTCTACCCATCTCGGCGCTTCTCAGGATTCCCGGGCCGGTCACGGCTTGCGATAACTGAACAAGGGCTCTCCTGACGTCAGGAGTTTTCTCGTGGTTTCGCCGACCCGTCACACGGAGTTCGGTTACGTGTTTTACAATGATATGAATAAGAAACCGGTCGCGCGGCAGGGTGGTCAGCACTATGTGCTGGATAACTCTGCTGTTTATGGGTTGTTATCACAGTGTAACGCTGCGATAGTAGTTAACTGTTTTACACTTTCGACAAAATTTGAGGTTCGCTATGTCTGACGACATCTTTTCATCTTCGCCTTCGTCAGCGGGCGAACAGGGTGTACTACGTTCCATGCAGGAGGTTGCAATGAGCTCCCAGGAAGCCAGCAAGATGCTGCGTACTTACAATATTGCCTGGTGGGGCAATAACTACTACGACGTCAACGAACTGGGCCATATCAGCGTTTGCCCGGATCCTGACGTCCCCGAAGCGCGCGTCGATCTCGCGAAGCTGGTAAAGGAGCGTGAAGCTCAGGGCCAGCGCCTGCCTGCGCTGTTCTGCTTCCCGCAGATCCTGCAACATCGCCTGCGTTCCATTAACGCGGCGTTTAAGCGCGCCCGTGAATCCTACGGCTATAACGGCGACTACTTTCTGGTCTACCCGATTAAGGTAAACCAGCATCGTCGCGTCATTGAATCGCTGATCCACTCCGGCGAGCCGCTGGGCCTGGAAGCGGGCTCTAAAGCGGAGCTGATGGCGGTACTGGCGCACGCGGGCATGACCCGTAGCGTTATCGTCTGCAACGGCTATAAAGACCGCGAATACATTCGTCTGGCGCTGATCGGCGAGAAGATGGGCCACAAGGTCTATCTGGTCATCGAGAAAATGTCGGAAATCAAAATTGTGCTGGAAGAAGCCGAACGCCTGAACGTGATCCCGCGTCTTGGCGTGCGTGCGCGTCTCGCCTCGCAGGGCTCCGGCAAATGGCAATCTTCCGGCGGCGAAAAATCGAAATTCGGCCTGGCGGCGACGCAGGTGCTGCAACTGGTTGAGATGTTGCGCGAGGCCAATCGTCTCGACAGCCTGCAACTGCTGCACTTCCACCTGGGCTCCCAGATGGCGAATATCCGCGATATCGCCACCGGCGTGCGCGAATCCGCCCGCTTCTATGTGGAACTGCACAAGCTTGGCGTGAATATTCAGTGCTTCGACGTGGGCGGTGGTCTGGGCGTGGACTATGAAGGGACTCGCTCGCAGTCGGACTGCTCGGTCAACTATGGCCTGAACGAATACGCGAACAACATTATCTGGGCTATCGGCGACGCGTGTGAAGAAAACGGCCTGCCGCACCCGACGGTCATTACCGAATCGGGCCGTGCGGTAACCGCGCACCACACCGTGCTGGTCTCCAATATCATCGGCGTTGAGCGTAACGAATATACCGAGCCGACCGCGCCGTCTGAAGACGCGCCGCGCCCGCTGCAAAGCATGTGGGAAACCTGGCAGGAGATGCACGAGCCGGGCACGCGCCGTTCGCTGCGCGAGTGGCTGCACGACAGCCAGATGGATCTGCACGATATTCATATCGGCTACTCTTCGGGCTCATATTCGCTCCAGGATCGCGCCTGGGCGGAACAGCTCTACCTGAGCCTGTGCCAGGAAGTGCAGAAACAGCTCGATCCGCAAAACCGCGCGCATCGCCCGATTATCGACGAACTCCAGGAGCGCATGGCGGATAAGATTTACGTCAACTTCTCGCTTTTCCAGTCGATGCCGGATGCCTGGGGTATCGATCAGCTCTTCCCGGTGCTGCCGCTGGAAGGTCTGAACCACGCGCCGACGCGCCGTGGCGTGCTGCTCGATATTACCTGTGATTCCGATGGCACCATCGATCACTACGTCGATGGCGACGGCATCGCGACCACCATGCCGTTGCCGGAATACGATCCGGAAAACCCGCCGCCGCTGGGCTTCTTTATGGTGGGGGCGTATCAGGAGATCCTGGGCAACATGCATAACCTCTTCGGCGATACCGAAGCGGTGGATGTGTTTGTGTTCCCGGATGGCAGCGTGGAAGTGGAGCTTTCCGATGAAGGCGACACCGTGGCGGATATGCTGCGTTACGTCCAGCTCGACCCGGATACGCTGCTGACGCACTTTCGCGATCAGGTCAAACAGACTGGTCTTGATGCGGCGCTGCAACAGCAGTTCCTGGAAGAGTTCGAGAGCGGCCTGTACGGCTACACCTATCTCGAAGACGAGTAATCAGGTTTTATCCTCCTGCCGGTCGGGAGGCTAAAAAACGCGCGGCGAAATTTCCTGTTCTATACTGACGAGCATGAGCCGCGCGCTATTGAACCTGAACGAAAATCTGGCGATAATCCGCGCCAACAAGCTGTACACGAATCCATCCCTTCCTCGTCGGGTTTAACGACGCGGAGGGGATTTTTTTTATCCCACGTCTCAACCTTAAAAAGAGGTCAGATTCATGAACACCTTAGGCCATCAGTACGACAACTCCCTGGTTTCCAACGCCTTTGGTTTTTTACGCCTGCCGTTGAATTTCATGCCGTATGACAGCGACGCCGAGTGGGTGATCACCGGTATTCCGTTTGATATGGCCACCTCTGGCCGTTCGGGCAGCCGCTTCGGACCTGCCGCTATTCGTCAGGTGTCCACCAACCTCGCGTGGGAAGGCAACCGCTTCCCGTGGAACTTCGATATGCGTAAGCGCCTGAACGTCGTGGACTGCGGCGATCTGGTTTACGCGTTCGGCGATGCGCGCGAGATGAGCGAGAAACTCCAGGCGCACGCGGAAAAACTGCTGGCGGCCGGTAAGCGTATGCTCTCTTTCGGCGGTGACCACTTCGTGACGCTGCCGCTGCTGCGCGCCCACGCGAAGCACTTCGGTAAAATGGCGCTGGTGCATTTCGATGCGCATACCGACACCTATGCGAACGGCTGTGAATTTGACCACGGCACCATGTTCTACACCGCGCCGAACGAAGGCCTGATCGATCCGACCCGCTCCGTGCAGATTGGTATTCGTACCGAGTTCGACAAAGACAACGGCTTTACCGTGCTGGACGCGCCGCAGGTGAACGACCGCACCGTTGACGATGTGGTGGCACAGGTGAAACAGATCGTCGGCGATATGCCGGTATATCTGACGTTCGACATCGACTGCCTGGATCCGGCGTTCGCACCGGGCACCGGCACGCCGGTGATTGGCGGCCTGACCTCCGATCGCGCGCTGAAACTGCTGCGCGGCATTCAGGATCTGAACATCGTCGGGATGGATATTGTGGAAGTGGCACCGGCATACGACCAGTCTGATATCACCGCGCTGGCCGCGGCGACGCTGGCGCTGGAAATGCTCTACATCCAGGCGGCGAAAAAAGGCGAGTAATCTCTGCCAGGCCCGATAGCGTAATGCTTGCCGGGCTGACAGTATTCATTCGCAAAAACGCCGGACAAGGCGAAACTCTGTCCGGCGTTTTCTTTTATATAACGAAAGCCGCTTATTTCAGCCCGTCTGCCTTCATACGATCGCGAATGTGCTGCGCGCGCGCTTCCGAGGCCGGGTGATCGTCGAACATGGAGCTCTGACGGCCTTTTTCCAGCTTCGCGAGTTTCTCAAAGCTGGTGGCAAGCCCTGACGGATTAATGCCGCGTTTACGCAGCAGATCGTAAGAGTAGTCATCCGCTTCAGATTCCTGACGCTGCGAGAACTGCGCGTTCACCAGCTGTTCGCCAAGCTCGCCCAGCTGCGACTGCGACAGGCTGCCCACGATGCCGCCCGCAGAAGCCGCCGCACCACGCAATGCGTTGGTGCCCAGCGCCACCTGCATGCCGCGCTTCACGTGGCCCAGCGCGACGTGGCCCATTTCATGGCCAATCACCGCTTCCACTTCGTTATCGTTCATCATGTCCATCAGACCGCTGTAAACGCGGATGCAGCCGTTCGCCATCGCGAAGGCGTTAACGTCTTTTTCCTCGTAAACCTTGTAGTTCACCGGCTGGCCGTTGATGTTATCGCCAAGCGCCGCGGCGATTTTATTCAGTCGCTGGGTATACTGGCTGTTCGCTGGCGCGATTTTCGCTTTGCTGTCCTGCGATTTACAGGCTTCGTCGCTCAGCGCTTTTACCTGCGCGTCGCTTAAGGTGTAGGCCTGGAACGCCTCGGCGCCTGAGCTCAGCAGGCCGTTGGAATTCATATTTTGGCAGCCGCTCAGCAGCGCTGCTGCGGTCATGCTCAGTACTATCGCGCGCATTTTCATCGTTATGCTTCCACGCTCCATTGAGGTTTTCATTATCGTCGCCGCGAAACGGCTTCGCTGGCTTGCGGCTTAGTATAAAGAGGTTTGCGCACCTGCGGCGAGTGGGTTGCGCAAACTGCGAGCGGCTTCCAGAGATTTCTTATCGGACAAAAGGATGCTCCATGTACATGCCCAGCCGCTTGGGTTACATTGTGGGACACTTTTTCGGGCGTAGCCCATAACGCGTAGTAGTCAAGCCGTTAACAAGGCGTGGCCTTCAACTATCCGATCTGGAGTCAAAATGTCCTCTCGTAAAGAGCTTGCCAATGCTATTCGTGCGCTCAGCATGGACGCAGTACAAAAAGCCAAATCCGGCCATCCGGGTGCCCCGATGGGTATGGCTGACATTGCCGAAGTCCTGTGGCGTGATTTCCTGAACCATAACCCGCAGAACCCGTCCTGGGCCGACCGCGACCGCTTCGTGCTGTCTAACGGTCACGGCTCTATGCTGATTTACAGCCTGCTGCACCTCACCGGTTACGATCTGCCGATCGAAGAGCTGAAAAACTTCCGTCAGCTGCATTCCAAAACGCCGGGTCACCCGGAAGTCGGCTATACGCCTGGCGTGGAAACCACGACCGGTCCGCTGGGGCAGGGGATTGCGAACGCGGTCGGCATGGCTATCGCCGAGCGCACGCTGGCGGCGCAGTTCAACCGTCCTGGGCATGACATTGTCGACCACTACACCTACGCCTTCCTGGGCGACGGCTGCATGATGGAAGGCATCTCCCACGAAGTCTGCTCGCTGGCCGGTACGCTGGGCCTCGGCAAACTGGTGGCGTTCTACGATGACAACGGCATCTCCATCGACGGCCACATTGAAGGCTGGTTCACCGACGATACCGCGAAACGCTTTGAAGCCTACGGCTGGCACGTGGTGCGCGGCGTGGACGGCCACGACGCCGATTCCATCAAGCGCGCCATCGAGGAAGCGCGTTCTGTTACCGACAAACCGTCTCTGCTGATGTGCAAAACCGTTATTGGTTTCGGCTCGCCGAACAAAGCAGGCACCCATGATTCCCACGGCGCGCCGCTGGGCGACGCCGAAGTGGCCGCGACTCGCGAACAGCTGGGCTGGAAATATGAGCCGTTTGTGATCCCGCAGGAAATCTACGCGCAGTGGGATGCCAAAGAGATGGGCCAGGCCAAAGAAAGCGCCTGGAACGAAAAATTCGCGGCCTACGCGAAAGCGTTCCCGCAGGAAGCCGCTGAATTTACCCGCCGTATGAAAGGCGAAATGCCGGCTGATTTCGCCGCGAAAGCGCAGGAGTTTATCGCAAACCTGCAGGCGAACCCGGCGAAAATCGCCAGTCGTAAAGCCTCTCAGAATGCTATCGAAGCCTTCGGTAAACTGCTGCCGGAATTCCTGGGCGGCTCTGCCGACCTCGCGCCGAGCAACCTGACCATCTGGTCTGGCTCGAAAGCAATTAATGAAGATGCCGCAGGCAACTACATTCACTACGGCGTGCGCGAATTCGGCATGACTGCCATCGCGAACGGTATCGCGCTGCACGGCGGTTTCCTGCCGTACACCTCGACCTTCCTGATGTTTGTGGAATATGCCCGTAACGCGGTACGTATGGCCGCGCTGATGAAGCAGCGTCAGGTCATGGTCTACACCCACGACTCCATCGGTCTTGGCGAAGACGGCCCGACCCACCAGCCGGTTGAACAGCTGGCGGCGCTGCGCGTGACCCCGAACATGAGCACATGGCGTCCGTGCGACCAGGTGGAATCTGCGGTAGCGTGGAAATACGCGGTTGAGCGTCACGATGGCCCGACGGCGCTGATCTTCTCCCGTCAGAACCTGGCGCAGCAGGAACGTAGCGAGCAGCAGCTGGCGGATATCGCCCGCGGTGCCTACATCCTGAAAGACTGCGACGGCCAGCCGCAAATCATCTTCATCGCCACCGGCTCTGAAGTTGAACTGGCGGTTGCCGCTGCCGATAAACTGGCTGCAGAAGGCGTGAAAGCGCGCGTGGTTTCCATGCCGTCTACTGATGTTTTCGACAAACAGGATGCCGCTTACCGCGAAGCCGTGCTGCCGAAAGCGGTCAGCGCGCGCGTGGCTATCGAAGCGGGTATCGCCGACTACTGGTTCAAATACGTTGGCCTGAACGGCGCTATCGTCGGTATGACGACCTTCGGTGAATCCGCACCGGCTGAGCAGCTGTTTGAAGAGTTCGGCTTTACCGTGGATAACGTGGTAAGCAAAGCGAAAGCGCTGCTGTAATCGCGCATAGCGTTATAAAAACGAACGGGAGGCCAGCGCCTCCCGTTTTTTTGGGCTCAGTCGCCCGGATATTTTTCCCGCAACGCGATGGCAAACGGTGAGTTATCGTAGTCAGAGACCGGCCAGTCGCGGTAGTCCAGCAAATCATCCGCCATTTCCTGAATCACCGCGTTAAGCTCAAGCCGCGCCAGCCATGTTTCCGGCAGAGCCGTGATGCCGTACATCGCGCCGAGCAGGTTCCCGACTATCGCGCCGGTCGAGTCGGAATCGCCGTCATGGTTTACCGCCATCAGTACGCCCTCTTCAAACGAGCGGGCGCGCAGCGCGCAAAACAGCGCGATGGCGAGCGCCTCTTCGGCCACCCAGCCCTCGCCCAGTGTTTTGATAGCCTCCCGCGGCGTAAGCGGCGCGGCGGCGAGCGTGCGCGCATGCTCCAGTGCGCGCCATGTTTCTTCATGCTGCGGCGCGTTTTTCAGTAAATCCAGCGAGCGCGTCAGCGCAGCGTCAAGGGATTCTCCCTGAACGAGCTGCAAAACCAGCGCGGCCAGCACTCCGCCGGTGAGATAGCCGGTCGGATGACCGTGCGTGAGTGCGGCGAGCTGGCAGCCGGTGTCAAACGCCGCTTTCAGTAAATCGCCGCCAGGGTAACGCATGTAAAAAAGCCCCACCGGCGCCACGCGCATAACGCCGCCGCAGCCCTTGCTGTCGTTACGGGCCGGTTTGCCGAAGGCGCGCATTTCGCGCAGTGCGCTGAGGCACGTATTGCCCGGCGCGCGGGCATGGAAAAGCGCGTTATGCCCGGCAAGCCAGCCGGACATCTGCGTTTTATCCAGCAGATTGTGGCGGTTGCGCTCGCCCTGCGTCAGCAGCCAGCGTAAATACGCGTGAGCGGTCACACCGGTGAACGACGGGCCGATGCCGCGCATCGCCGCACGCATCCAGGCCCGCAGCAACCCTTCAGCGGTAAAGAGCGTCATCTGCGTGTCGTCCGTGATTTTCCCGATGCCGCCCCATGCATATTCATAATCCGTGACGCCCTGCGCCCCGAAGCGCGCGGTGATTTCCGCAAGCCGTAAAAATTCCACCGGGCCGCCGAGCGCATCGCCCACGGCGCCGCCAAGCAAGCAGCCGCGAAAGCGCGCGCGCAGGGCGGCGAGACTTCCTGCGTTTTCGTACTCTTCTGGATACGCCATCACCATCCCTTTGTTAATGTGGAGCCGTGACCATTGTAGGATGCGGCGGCGGGCGCGTAACGTCGATATTGACTGCCGTTATGGTTTATTTCTGTCCGTCATTCACCCCGGCAGGTGTAATGGTGGAATTTATTCCAGAAAAAATGTGATGCAGGTCAGAAGTTAGTGTCATTTCGCTGCGTTATCATTCCTTTTATTCCACGTTTCGCTTATTCTTGCTGAAGCGTTTCAGTCGACTGATTGTTCGACAATCCATCAAACGGTTGTAGTTTGTGACGGGCGAGGATTCCCCTTCAAAGGTGGCTGCATTACTCTGTCAGCTCCTTTACATCCGGGATTCTGGCAGGAGAGATATGACCTTACGCGTAGCGATTAATGGCTTCGGTCGCATCGGGCGCAACGTAGTTCGTGCGTTGTATGAGTCCGGCCGTCGCGCGGAAATCAGTGTGGTCGCCATTAATGAGCTGGCCGACGCTGCGGGCATGGCGCATTTGCTGAAATATGACACCAGCCACGGCCGTTTCGCGTGGGATGTTCGTCAGGAAGGCGAGCAGCTCTGGATTGGTAACGATGTCATTCGCCTGCTGCATGAGCGCGACATCAACGCGCTGCCCTGGAAAGCGCTGGATGTGGACGTGGTGCTCGATTGCACCGGCGTTTACGGCAGCCGCGCCGATGGCATTGCCCATCTCGAAGCGGGCGCGCGCAAAGTGCTGTTCTCACACCCGGGCGGCAACGATCTCGATGCTACTGTCGTTTATGGCGTTAATGAAGAGGAACTGCGCGCTGAGCACCGCCTTGTTTCTAACGCCTCCTGCACCACCAACTGCATTATTCCGATTATCAAGCTGATGGACGACGCCTTCGGGATTGAATCCGGCACCGTGACGACCATCCATTCCGCCATGCACGATCAACAGGTTATCGACGCTTATCATCCGGATCTGCGCCGCACTCGCGCGGCCAGCCAGTCCATCATTCCGGTCGATACCAGGCTTGCCGCCGGTATAACGCGTATTTTTCCTAAATTTCATGACCGCTTTGAGGCAATTGCGGTGCGCGTGCCTACCATTAATGTGACGGCCATTGATTTAAGCGTGACGGTTAAAAAACCGGTAAAAGCCCATGAAGTCAACCTGTTGCTGCAAAAAGCGGCACAGGGTGCATTTCATGGTATAGTTGACTATACGGAATTACCGTTGGTCTCAACAGATTTTAACCACGATCCGCACAGCGCCATTGTGGACGGCACCCAGACACGGGTGAGTGGAGCGCACCTGATTAAAACACTGGTCTGGTGCGATAACGAATGGGGCTTCGCTAACCGGATGCTCGACACCACGTTAGCGATGGCAGCTATTGGTTTCAGGTAAGATTTCATGCGTTACGGCCTTAAGGCCTGTGCGTATGGTGTCTGCAAAACTTTAAGAATCAACGAGAGGATTCACCATGTCTGTAATTAAGATGACCGATCTGGATCTGGCAGGTAAACGCGTTCTGATCCGCGCCGATCTCAACGTTCCGGTAAAAGAGGGCAAAGTTACCTCTGACGCGCGTATCCGCGCCTCCCTGCCGACCATCGAACTGGCTCTGAAACAGGGCGCTAAAGTGATGGTGACGTCCCACCTGGGCCGCCCGACCGAAGGCGAATACAACGAAGAATTCTCTCTGCTGCCGGTAGTTAACTACCTGAAAGACAAACTGAACTCCCCGGTTCGCCTGGCGAAAGACTACCTCGACGGCGTTGAAGTGGCTGAAGGCGAGCTGGTCGTTTTAGAAAACGTTCGCTTTAACAAAGGCGAGAAGAAAGACGACGAAACACTGGCGAAAAAATACGCGTCCCTGTGCGACGTATTCGTAATGGACGCGTTTGGTACCGCGCACCGCGCGCAGGCTTCCACTCACGGTGTCGCGAAATTCGCTGACGTCGCGTGCGCAGGCCCGCTGCTGGCAGAAGAACTGGACGCGCTGGGTAAAGCGCTGAAAGAGCCGGCTCGCCCGATGGTTGCTATCGTGGGTGGTTCTAAAGTTTCTACCAAACTGACCGTACTGGACTCCCTGTCTAAAATCGCTGACCAGCTGATCGTGGGCGGCGGTATCGCCAACACTTTCGTGGCAGCCCAGGGCCACAACGTCGGTAAATCTCTGTACGAAGCGGATCTGGTTGACGAAGCGAAACGCCTGCTGGGCACCTGCGACATTCCGGTTCCGACAGACGTTCGCGTAGCGACCGAGTTCTCTGAAACCGCACCGGCTACCCTGAAATCTGTTACTGAAATCAAAGATGAAGAGCAGATCCTGGATATGGGCGACGTTTCCGCTGAGAAACTGGCTGAAATCCTGAAAAACGCCAAAACGATTCTGTGGAACGGCCCGGTAGGCGTGTTCGAGTTCCCGAACTTCCGTAAAGGCACCGAAATTGTGGCTCGCGCTATCGCTGAAAGCGACGCGTTCTCCATTGCCGGCGGCGGCGACACCCTGGCGGCTATCGACATGTTCGGCATCGCCGACAAAATCTCCTACATCTCCACTGGCGGCGGCGCATTCCTCGAATTCGTGGAAGGCAAAGTCCTGCCGGCAGTTGCGATGCTCGAAGAGCGCGCGAAGAAATAATCTAAGCAGGCGGGGCATCCCGCCTGTTTTTCAGCGCGCCTGACAGCTCGCTTACCCTTTTCAACGGTCGAAGATACACATACAGGACAACGCAATATGTCTAAAATTTTTGATTTCGTAAAACCGGGCGTCATCACTGGCGACGACGTACAGAAAGTATTCCAGGTAGCTAAAGAGAACAACTTTGCGCTGCCGGCAGTTAACTGCGTGGGTACCGATTCCATTAACGCCGTTCTGGAAACCGCTGCGAAAGTTAAAGCGCCGGTTATCGTTCAGTTCTCTAACGGCGGTGCCGCGTTTATCGCAGGCAAAGGCTTCAAAGGCGAAGGCCAGCAGGCAGCCATTCTGGGCGCTATCTCCGGTGCGCATCACGTTCACCAGATGGCTGAACATTACGGCGTGCCGGTTATCCTGCACACCGACCACTGCGCGAAGAAACTGCTGCCGTGGATCGACGGCCTGCTGGACGCGGGTGAAAAACACTTTGCCGCTACCGGCAAACCGCTGTTCTCTTCTCACATGATCGACCTGTCTGAAGAGTCTCTGGAAGAGAACATCGAAATCTGCTCCAAATACCTGGAGCGCATGTCCAAAATGGGCATGACCCTGGAAATCGAACTGGGCTGCACCGGCGGTGAAGAAGATGGCGTGGACAACAGCCATATGGACGCTTCCGCACTCTACACCCAGCCGGAAGACGTTGACTACGCGTACACCAAACTGAACGCGATCAGCCACCGTTTCACCATCGCGGCGTCCTTCGGTAACGTACACGGCGTTTACAAGCCGGGTAACGTAAAACTGACCCCGACCATCCTGCGCGACTCTCAGGAATATGTTTCTAAGAAACACAACCTGCCGCACAACAGCCTGAACTTCGTGTTCCACGGCGGTTCCGGTTCTTCCGCTCAGGAAATCAAAGATTCCGTCAGCTACGGCGTAATCAAAATGAACATCGATACCGACACCCAGTGGGCAACCTGGGAAGGTATTCTGAAGTACTACAAAGAAAACGAAGCTTACCTGCAGGGTCAGCTGGGCAACCCGAAAGGCGAAGACCAGCCGAACAAGAAATACTACGATCCGCGCGTATGGCTGCGCGCCGCGCAGACCAGCATGGTGACTCGTCTGGAGCAGGCGTTCAAAGAACTGAACGCGGTAGACGTACTGTAATCTTTTCTACAGCGTCATCTGAAAAAGCCCACCTCTGGTGGGCTTTTCTTTTTGGGAAGAGCAACATACCGAAATCTGATTCGCGGGTGGTCGACTGGCAGAGCGGCGGGGTTTTGTTTACCCTTTAACGACTGGCGCTGCCGCAATCCGGGCAGTTTATCAATCACCCGACCAGGGGAAAGGATGTCGAATGGATGATTTACACGTAATAGACAGCATTAATAACGCCGGCGGCTGGCTGGTGCGCAACCAGGCGCTGCTTATCAGCTACGCCGTGAATATTGTGGCGGCCATCGCCATTATTATTGTCGGGATGATTGTGGCGCGCGCCATCTCCAATACGCTTAACCGCGTCATGATCGCCCGTCATATTGACGCCACCGTGGCGGATTTCCTCTCAGCCCTGGTGCGCTATGGGATCATCGCCTTTACGCTGATTGCCGCGCTGGGCCGCGTCGGCGTGCAGACGGCGTCCGTCATCGCCGTACTCGGCGCCGCCGGTCTGGCCGTCGGTCTGGCTTTACAAGGCTCACTCTCAAACCTCGCGGCAGGCGTTCTGCTGGTCACGTTCCGTCCGTTCCGCGCGGGTGAATATGTCGATCTTGGCGGCGTCGCGGGCTCGGTGCTGCATGTGCAGATCTTCTCCACTACGCTTCGCACGCCGGATGGGCGTATCGTCGTGGTGCCGAACGGAAAAATCATCGCAGGCAACATCATTAATTTCTCGCGCGAGCCGGTACGCCGTAATGAATTTATCATTGGTGTGTCTTACGACGCGGATATCGATAAAGTCCGCGCTCTGCTGACTGAGATCATTCAGTCCGAAGACCGCATTCTGAAAGATCGCGAAATGACCGTGCGCATGAACGAACTGGGCGCGTCGTCTGTGAACTTTGTTATTCGCGTGTGGAGCAAGAGCAGCGATCTGCAGGAGGTTTACTGGGACGTGCTGGAGCGCATCAAGAAAACGCTGGATGCCAACGGTATCGGCATTCCTTACCCGCAGATGGACGTGCATTACAAGCCGGTAAAAATCGAGGCTGAAGAAAAAGCGCAGCCGCAAGCGCCGCAGTCAGCGATTATTACGCAGCCTGACGCGCCGAAAGAAAAACCGGCCGACGGCCAGTAAGCTCAGGACGGTCTGCCACGCGCAGGCCGTTTTTTTACGCCTCACTATTAGCGTTGCTTATTGGTGATTAAAACTATTCGTTTTTGCTAATAAAAAGCAGCCCGTACACTGAGCGCCAGACATCACCACTCTTCAGGAACGCAACGTGTTAAGTTTTTATTTTCAGGGGCTTGCCCTGGGGGCAGCGATGATTTTGCCGCTCGGCCCGCAAAACGCTTTTGTACTCAATCAGGGCATCCGCCGCCAGTATCATCTGATGATCGCCTCGCTCTGCGCGCTCAGCGATGTCGTCCTGATCTGCGCCGGAATTTTTGGCGGCAGCGCTGTCCTGATGCAGTCGCCCTGGCTGCTGGCGCTGGTCACGTGGGGCGGTGTGGCGTTTTTGCTGTGGTACGGCTTCGGAGCGCTGAAAACCGCGCTGGCGGGCAACCCGGAGCTGGCATCGGCAGACGTTCTCAAACAGGGCAGGCTGCGTATTATCACCACGATGCTCGCGGTGACCTGGCTTAATCCGCACGTTTATCTCGACACCTTTGTGGTGCTCGGCAGCCTGGGCGGGCAGCTTGACGCCATACCGAAACGCGCCTTTGCGCTCGGCACCATCAGCGCGTCGGTTATCTGGTTTTTCAGCCTTGCGCTTCTGGCCGCCTGGCTTGCGCCGCGGCTTCGTACCGCACGCGCGCAACGGATGATTAATCTGTTAGTTGGTCTGGTGATGTGGGTTATCGCCTTCCAGCTGGCGCGCGAAGGGATAGAAAATCTGTCTGCGCTCGGCCTCTAAGCCTTCTCTGATGGACATTCGGCACTGAACCGCTAAGCTTGCAGGCAGATGCCCGACACTCTCTGGCGGGCAGTTTTACTTGCACGCAGCATGGAGGAAGAACAGTGAAGTTTAAAGTGATGGCCCTTGCGGCAATGATTGGTTTCGGCGCGGCGTCTGTGCAGGCGAATGAACTGCCCAACGGCCCGCATATCGTCACCTCCGGCACGGCGAGCGTGGATGCGATACCGGATATCGCGACGCTGGCTATTGAGGTCAATGTTTCCGCGAAAGACGCGGCGGCGGCAAAAAAACAGGCGGACGAGCGAGTAGGGCAGTACCTGACTTTCCTGCAAAATAACGGCGTTGAGAAAAAAGACGTTAATGCCGCTAACCTGCGTACCCAGCCGGAATATGAGTACCTCAAGGATGGTAAAACCCAGCTGAAAGGCTATCGTGCGGTACGTACCGTCGACGTGACGTTGCGCAAGCTCGATAAACTGAACGAGCTGCTGGATGGCGCGCTGAAAGCGGGCCTGAATGAAATCCGCTCCGTCTCTTTAGGCGTGGCGCACCCGGATGAATATAAAGATAAAGCCCGCAAAGCGGCTATCGATGACGCGGTGCGTCAGGCGCAGCAGCTGGCGAGCGGCTTTAACAGTAAACTTGGCCCGGTTTACAGCGTGCGTTATCACGTCTCTAACTACCAGCCGACGCCTGTGATGCGCATGATGAAAGCCGAAGCGGCAGCGCCGGCTTCAGCGCAGGACACCTACGATCAGCAGACTATCCAGTTTGACGATCAGGTGGATGTAGTGTTTGAACTTGAGCCTTCTCAGGCGCAGAGCGGTACGGCGAATCAGAATGGTTCGGGAAGCCAGGGCACTGCGCCTGCGGCGACCAACGCGCCATCACAGCAGTAAACGAAAAACCCGCCATCCGGCGGGTTTTTTAATCCTGACGCAACACTTTGTGGCCGTATTCCAGCAGCGCATCGGTAACCTTGCGCATCATTCTGCTTTCCGGCGCAAATCGGTGCCAGAAGAGCATCCGGCGCTGGTACAGCCCCGGCGTGAGATCGATAAGCTCACCGCTTTGCAGCTCTTTTTCAATTTGCAGGTGCGGGATCATACAGCACGTAGTGCCCTGACGGGCCAGCTGTACGAAGGCTTCTGACGAGTTAACGATGTGGCAGGGCACGCTGCCTGGCGGCAGATCGAAATTCTGCTGTAAAAACGCCTGATGCATATCATCCAGATGGTCGAACGCGACGGCGGGCGCTTTCAGAAGCGACGCGCGCGTCACGCCGTTTGGAAAGTAGCGATCGGCAAAAGGTTTCGAGGCGACAAAGAGATAGTCCAGCGCGCCCAGTTGATCGACAAGGCAGCTTGGCAACGCCTGCGGCTGAATACTTACCGCGCCGACCACTTCACCGCGGCGCAGCCGCTCCTGGGTACGGGTTTCATCTTCCACCTGCAAATTGAGACGCACTGGCGAATCTGCAAGCACGGGGGCAAGCGCGGGCAAAAGCCAGGTCGCGAGACTGTCGGCGTTGACCGCAAGCGACAGCAGCAGCGGCGTTGAGCCGGTCTGTTCATCGCCCAGCCACTCTTCTTCCAGCAGCTCAACCTGGCGCAGCAGAGCCAGCAGCTTTTGCCCTTGCTCGGTCGGGCGCGGTGGCACGGTGCGCACCAGCAGCGGCTGGCCGAAGGTGTTTTCCAGCTGTTTAATACGTTGTGACACGGCGGACTGCGTAATACACAGCTTTTGTGCGGCGCGCTCAAACCCGCGCTCTCTGATTACCGCATCCAGCGCCTGTAGTGTTCGGTAGTCCGGGCGTTTCATCTCTCTGGTGTGCTCCCTGTCTCGTTATGTTCCGCACTATGACATAAATTTGCACCGGATACAGACCCAAACGCAAACATCGGAGCTGTGCCGCAGAATGACTCCCCCATTGCCCGGCGGGTTGTTTTATAATGCGCCACAGTTTTTACACCACAGGCAAAACTCTCATGACGCAGGATGAACTTAAAAAAGCCGTCGGCTGGGCCGCACTGAAGTACGTCGAGCCGGGCACGATTGTCGGCGTAGGCACCGGTTCCACCGCCGCGCATTTTATCGACGCGCTGGGCACCATGAAAAACGAGATTGAAGGCGCGGTTTCCAGCTCTGACGCCTCCACTGCAAAGCTCAAAAGCTTAGGCATTACTGTTTTCGATCTTAACGAGGTGGATTCACTGGGCATCTATGTCGATGGCGCAGATGAAATCAACGGCCAGATGCAGATGATCAAAGGTGGCGGCGCGGCGCTGACGCGCGAGAAAATCATCGCGTCGGTGGCACAAAAGTTCATCTGTATCGCGGATGCGTCCAAACAGGTGGATGTGCTCGGCACTTTCCCGCTGCCGGTAGAAGTGATCCCGATGGCCCGCAGCGCGGTCGCGCGTCAGCTGGTAAAGCTCGGTGGTCGCCCGGAGTATCGCCAGGGTGTGGTGACGGATAACGGCAACGTGATTCTGGACGTTTACGGTTTAACCATTCTCGACCCGATCGCGCTGGAAAATGCCATTAACGGCATTCCGGGCGTCGTTACCGTTGGTCTGTTTGCCAATCGCGGCGCGGACGTGGCGCTCATCGGCACCGCCGATGGCGTGAAAACCATCGTAAAATGATCTGACCGGGGCGCTCCGGCGCCCCTGCGGTTAAAAAAATTCCCCTGCGTTAAATTTGGTGACATCTCTCACATTTTTGTTTCCATCCTGTTAATCCTTCCGTCATATTTCTGCCATGCAACATTTTCTTCTGCCTTTTATCTCTGCGTGATGTTTCTTCAACGTCGCGACGCAAACGTTCATATTGCCGGGAACGCAAATTTTGATATGTTGGCAGAAGGCTGGCTTATTTCAGCTTCATAACAGTTCAGACAAGACAGGGTCGGGAAATGGCAAAAGTATCGCTGGAGAAAGACAAAATTAAATTCTTGCTGGTGGAAGGGGTTCACCAGAAAGCCATCGATAGCCTGCGTGCCGCAGGTTATACCAATATCGAATACCACAAGGGCGCGCTCGACAGCGAACAGCTGAAAGCGTCCATCCGCGATGCGCACTTTATCGGCCTGCGATCCCGTACTCATCTGACTGAAGAGATTTTTGCCGCGGCGGAAAAACTGGTGGCGGTCGGCTGCTTCTGCATCGGCACCAATCAGGTGGATCTGGACGCGGCGGCGAAGCGCGGCATTCCGGTCTTCAACGCGCCGTTCTCCAACACCCGATCGGTGGCCGAGCTGGTCATTGGCGAGCTGTTGTTGCTGCTGCGCGGAATTCCTGAAGCGAACGCTAAAGCGCACCGCGGTATCTGGAATAAGCTCGCGACGGGCTCGTTTGAAGCGCGTGGTAAAAAACTCGGCATTATCGGCTACGGCCATATCGGCACCCAGCTCGGTATCCTCGCGGAATCGCTGGGGATGAACGTGTTTTTCTATGATATCGAAAGCAAGCTGCCGCTCGGTAACGCCACCCAGGTGCAGCATCTCTCCGATCTGCTCAATATGAGCGACGTGGTGAGCCTGCACGTGCCGGAAAACGCGTCCACCAAAAATATGATTGGTGCCGAAGAGCTGGCGCTGATGAAACCCGGCGCGCTGCTGATTAACGCTGCGCGTGGTACGGTGGTCGATATCCCGGCGCTGTGCGAGGCGCTCTCCAGCAAACATCTGGCCGGCGCCGCGATTGACGTTTTCCCGGTTGAGCCTGCGACCAACAGCGATCCGTTTAACTCGCCGCTGTGCGAATTCGACAACGTGATCCTGACGCCGCACATCGGCGGTTCCACCCAGGAAGCGCAGGAAAATATCGGTCTCGAAGTGGCGGGCAAACTCGCGAAATACTCCGATAACGGCTCTACGCTCTCGGCGGTGAATTTTCCGGAAGTTTCTCTGCCGCTGCACGGCGGCAGCGTCAGCCGTCTGCTGCATATTCATGAAAACCGCCCGGGCGTGCTGACTGCCATCAACCAGATCTTCGCTGAGCAGGGCGTCAACATCGCGGCGCAGTATCTGCAAACTACGCCGCAGATGGGTTATGTGGTAATTGATATTGATGCGCCGGAAGACATCGCGTACAACGCGCTGCAAAGCATGAAGGCGATTCAGGGCACGATCCGCGCGCGTCTGCTGTATTGATGTGATAAGGCCGGGCATTTTACCCGGCCTGCTGAACGAGATGTTGAGCCGGGTGAGCGTAAGCGACCCGGTTTTTTATTTCACCAGCGCCAGGTTTGGGTGGGTGTCACTACCACTGGCAGTGGAATGTCCCACTCCTGCACAGGCAGGCTTTCTACCTGCTGGCAGTCGTGCGCGTAGCCGACCGGCAAGAATCCGTGCGCGCGCCAGTTTTGCAGCGTGCGGTCGTAAAAACCGCCGCCCATGCCGAGGCGCTGCCCTGTGCGGTCAAACGCCACCAGTGGCGTGATAAGCACGTCGAGACGGTCTAACGGCAGCACATGGCGCACATCAAGCGCAGGCTCAAGAATTTTCAGACGATTCGTGGCGAGCAGGCTGTCCGGCAGGTAACGCAAAAACAGCAAATTGCCGGGGCTGAAAGGGTGAAGTACAGGCAGGTATACCTGTTTTCCGGCGCGCCACAGGCCTTCGATCAGCGGTCGGGTATCGAGTTCGCCATCAAATGAGAGAAACACCGCCACGCTTTTCGCTTCCACCACCGGCGCGAAGCCCAGCATACGGGCAGCGGCCTGTTCAGCGAAATGCGCCTGCTGCTCAGCCGTCAACGCGCGACGCTTCTGGCGGATCTCTTTACGGATGTGCTGACGAAGGTCTGAAGTAACGGGAAGTTCTGTCATGGTAGTAAAAGAAGGGGAATCTCCGAGATGCCGCCGCAGGCTGTAACCCTTGAACCCGCGGTTCAAGGTGAATGCGTCGTCACGGTTTTCAGGCTTCTCGGACGAACCGAGCATGCTCACCAACCGTGGAGCGTCACATTCTGTTTTTTTGAAATATCGGCTCAGGGGACTGGCCCGCTTGCGAACATCTCAGAGAAATTTTTTGCTTCACGGTCACTCTACCATAGTAGACCCAGAAGCGTTATTCAAACTTAGGCTCCGCTCTTTCGCTTATGCGACCTTGCTCAAGTAATGCTTGTTCAATGGTCTGCTGGAGCATCCGGATACGCTGTTCCATGTTGGCCGCGTAGTCTCGGGTTTTCACTTTTTCCTGAGCGAGTTCATAACATATGTTTAATGCTGCGATGAAAACTAACTGCTCAGTATTGGTGACTCTAGTGCGAACTTTCAGATCTTGCAACCGTTGATTCAGCTCGTCCGCAGCCTGATTCAGTGCATCTCGCTGTTCAGGCGGGCAATTCACCCGCAGTGAACGCCCAAAAATTTGGATATCGACTGGTTGTGCAGACATTCCACTTTCCTGCTGTTGACTCGCCAACCATTCGCGCCGGGGCTGCGAAGGGGCGACACTATAGCTACCCTGATATGAAGACACAAGCCCTTTTCTGGTATCACCAGGGCACGAAGTGGTAGCATAACACGAACTCATCCTCCCAACGACGACGAATGCGCATGTCTATACAGAACGAAATGCCTGGTTACGACGAGGTCGGCCAGTTGCTTAATCAGCAAGGCGTGGGCCTGACCCCCGCAGAAATGCACGGCCTTATCAGCGGAATCCTGTGCGGCGGCAATCATGACAGCAGCTGGCAACCGCTACTGCACGACCTGACCAACGAGGGGCTGGCGTTCGGCCAGCAGCTCGCTCAGGCGCTGCGTCAGCTGCACGCCGCCACCAGCGATACGCTGGAGGATGACGGTTTTCTGTTCCAGCTCTGGCTGCCGGACGGCGACGATGTCTCGGTCTTTGATCGCGCCGACGCGCTGGCAGGCTGGGTAAACCATTTCCTGTTGGGCCTCGGCGTCACCCAGCCGAAGCTCGACAAAATCACCGGCGAAACCGGCGAAGCCATCGACGATCTGCGCAACATCGCTCAGCTCGGCTATGACGAAGGCGAGGATCAGGAAGAGCTGGAGATGTCGCTTGAGGAGATCATCGAATATGTGCGCGTCGCGGCGCTGCTCTGCCACGACACCTTTACGCGCCAGTCACCGACCGCGCCGGAAGTGAAAAAGCCCACGCTTCACTAACATTCGTTTACTCAGGAGGTGCAATGACACAGCAAGAGTTTCTGCGACGCCGTCAGGCGTTGCTGGCGAAAATGGCTCCGGCCAGCGCGGCGCTGATTTTCGCCGCGCCGGAAGCGACACGCAGCGCCGACAGCGAATACCCGTACCGTCAGAACAGCGATTTCTGGTACTTCACCGGCTTCAACGAGCCTGAAGCGGTGCTGGTGTTGATCAAAAGCGATGAAACGCACAGCCACAGCGTGATTTTCAACCGCCTGCGCGATAAAACCGCGGAAATCTGGTTCGGCCGTCGTCTCGGCCAGGAGGCTGCACCGGCGAAGCTTGGCGTCGACCGCGCGCTGGCGTTTAACGAAATCGACGAGCAGCTGTATCAACTGCTGAACGGGCTGGATGTGGTCTACCACTCGCAGGGCGAATATGCCTACGCCGACGCCATCGTGTTCGCCGCGCTGGATAAACTGCGCCGCGGCGCGCGTCAGAATCTCTCCGCGCCCGCCACCCTCACCGACTGGCGGCCCTGGGTACACGAAATGCGCCTGTTTAAATCACCGGAAGAGCTGGCCGTTATGCGCCGCGCCGGTGAAATCAGCGCGCTGGCTCATACCCGCGCGATGCAGAAGTGCCGTCCGGGCATGTATGAATACCAGCTCGAAGGCGAAATTCTGCATGAGTTCACCCGCCACGGCGCGCGCTTTCCGTCTTACAACACCATTGTGGGCGGCGGCGAAAACGGCTGCATCCTGCATTACACCGAAAACGAAAGCCAGCTGCGCGACGGTGATTTAGTGCTTATCGACGCGGGCTGTGAATACAAAGGCTACGCGGGCGATATCACTCGCACCTTTCCCGTGAACGGCAAATTCACACCCGCCCAGCGCGCGGTTTACGACATCGTGCTGGAATCGCTTGAAACCGCGCTGCGTCTTTTCCGTCCGGGCACCTCGATTCAGGATGTGACCGGCGATGTGGTGCGCGTGATGGTGAAAGGGCTTATCGGGCTTGGCATTCTGAAAGGCGACGTGGAACAGCTGGTCGCCGAGAACGCGCACCGTCCGTATTTTATGCACGGGCTCAGCCACTGGCTGGGGCTGGATGTGCATGATGTCGGCTTCTATGGCCCGGATCGTTCGCGCATCCTGGCACCAGGCATGGTCATTACCGTTGAGCCGGGGCTTTATATCGCACCGGACGCCGACGTGCCTGAAGAGTACCGCGGCATTGGCATCCGTATCGAAGACGATATCGTCATTACCGAAACCGGCAATGAGAACCTGACCGCCAGCGTGGTGAAATCGGCGGACGATATCGAAGCGCTGATGGCGGCGGCGCGTCGCTCATGAGCGTGATTATCGCCGGCGGCGGCATGGCTGGCGCGACACTGGCGCTGGCGCTCTCTCGTTTTACTCATGGCGCGTTGCCGGTGCATCTGGTGGAAGCCAGCGCGCCGGAATCCGCCGCGCATCCGGGCTTTGACGCCCGCGCCATCGCGCTTGCCGACGGCACCTGTCGTGAGCTGGCGCGCGTTGGCGTCTGGCAGGCGCTCGCCCCCTGCGCCACGCCTATCACCACCGTTCACGTCAGCGATCGCGGCCACGCCGGTTTTGTGACGCTGAACGCGCGCGATTACCAGACGCAGGCGCTGGGGAACGTGGTGGAGCTGCACGACGCCGGGCAGCGGCTCTTCAGCCTGCTGCGTAAAGCGCCTGGCGTTCATCTGCACTGCCCGGCGCGCGTGACGGCTATTACCCGCCGTGACGAGACAGTCAGCGTACAGCTTGATAACGGCGAGACGCTGGAAGGGCAATTGCTGGTCGCGGCTGATGGTTCGCGCTCGTCTATTGGCGCGCAGTGCGGCATCGAGTGGCGTCAGCAGCCTTATCATCAGGCGGCAATCATCGCGAATGTTGCGACGGCGCTGCCGCATCAGGGCCGCGCGTTCGAGCGTTTTACCGAACACGGCCCGCTGGCGCTGTTGCCGATGTCGGGCGGTCGCAGTTCGCTCGTCTGGTGCCATCCTCTCGATAAACAGGCCGAGGTGCTTGGCTGGAGCGATGAGCGTTTCTGCCGCGAATTGCAGACCGCCTTTGGCTGGCGGCTGGGGCGCATTACGCACGCGGGCGCGCGCAGCGGTTATCCGCTCGCGTTAAGTCTCGCCTCGCGGGTGATTTCTCACCGCACGGCGCTGGTCGGCAATGCCGCCCAGACGCTGCACCCGATCGCAGGCCAGGGGTTTAACCTCGGGCTTCGCGATGTCATGACGCTCGCCGAGACGCTGGCACAGGCTTTCGTGCGCGGCGAAGATATCGGCGCATATCCGGTGCTTGGCGCGTATCAACAGCGCCGCGAGCAGGATAAAGCCGCAACCATCGGCGTGACCGACGGACTGGTGCAGCTTTTCGCCAACCGCTGGTCGCCGCTGGTCGTTGGGCGCAACCTTGGCCTGATGGCAATGGATCTATTTACCCCGGCGCGTGACGCGCTGGCCAGACGCACCCTCGGTTGGGTGCCGCGCTAAGGAGTCGAATGTGCAAAGTGTAGATGTAGCGATTGTTGGCGGCGGCATGGTTGGGCTGGCGGTGGCCTGCGGGCTGGAAGGCAGCGGGCTGCGTGTCGCGGTGCTGGAGCAGCGCGCGCCGGAACCGCTGGAGGCGAGCGCGCCGCCAGCACTGCGGGTATCAGCGATTAACGCCGCCAGTGAAGCGTTGCTCAAAAAGCTTGATGTCTGGGATGCCATTCTTCGCCAGCGCGCTGCCGCCTATCACGGCATGGAAGTCTGGGAGAAAGACAGTTTCGGGCGCATCGCGTTTGATGACGCGTCGTTTGGCTTCAGCCATCTCGGGCACATTATTGAAAACCAGGCGATCCACTACGCGCTGTGGCAAAAAGCGCAGCAGTGTAAATCGGTGACGCTGATGGCACCCGCGACGCTGCAGCAGGTCGCGTGGGGAGAAAACGAAGCCTTCCTTACGCTTGAAGACGGCAACATGCTGACGGCGCGTCTGGTTATCGGCGCAGATGGCGCGAACTCCTGGCTGCGTACAAAAGCGGAAATTCCGCTGACGTCCTGGGATTATCAGCATCATGCGCTGGTCGCCACGATCCGCACCGATGAGCCGCATGGCGGCGTGGCGCGCCAGGTGTTCCACGGCGACGGTATTCTGGCGTTTTTGCCGCTAAGCGACCCGCATCTGTGTTCCATCGTCTGGTCACTTTCGCCTCAGGAAGCCGACCGGATGCAGCAGGCACCGGTGTCGACGTTTAATCAGGCACTCTGCGTGGCGTTCGATAATCGTCTCGGCTTATGCTCGCTTGAGAGCGAGCGTCAGGTCTTTCCGCTCACCGGGCGTTACGCGCGCCAGTTCGCCGCGCACCGTCTGGCGCTGGTCGGTGACGCGGCGCACACCATCCATCCGCTGGCCGGGCAGGGCGTTAACCTCGGCTTTATGGATGCCGCCGAACTGATAAGCGAACTGCGCCGTCTGCATCAGCAGGGCAAAGATATCGGCCAGCACCTTTATCTGCGCCGCTACGAGCGCAGCCGTAAACATGCCGCCGCGATGATGCTGGCGGGCATGCAGGGTTTCCGCGAGCTTTTCTCCGGCGCTAACCCGGCGAAAAAGCTGCTGCGCGATCTGGGCTTAACGCTTGCCGATAAATTGCCGGGCGTTAAACCGCAGTTGATTCGCCAGGCGATGGGGCTTAACGACCTGCCGGAGTGGTTGCGTTAACTGCGTCACACTTCTCTTTCCGGCGCACGGAAAGAGAAGTCTCTCCCCGTTTGAAATATTCTAATTTCACCCTCTTTTTCGGATTAGTTTTTTTAATCTCTGAATTTTTCTCTTTCCATTATTTTCCCTTCAAAACAGCGTTTTCTGCCCGGTTATTTTGATAAGGCGGCAAAGCGTTAGCGTTTTGACGGCACCTGAAACCATTCAGGCAGTGTTTCATGCTGCGGCGTGAAAAAGGATTTTGCGCCATAAGCTAATCTGATGACACAGCCTGGCTTATGGTTTACGCCCTCGTTCGGTGATAAGTTCAGATGCAAGTTAACGTTTGCGTCGCCGCCGGGATCGGCGTCGGCGCCGGGTTTCATTCAGCGCGTTGCGCCGTTCGAAACCCACACCAACCCGGCTGACAGGATGAGGAAAAGATGGCTCAACAAACCCCGTTGTATGAACAGCACAACCTCTGCGGCGCGCGCATGGTGGATTTCCACGGCTGGATGATGCCGCTGCATTACGGCTCGCAGATTGATGAGCACCATGCGGTGCGTAACGACGCGGGGATGTTTGATGTCTCCCATATGACCATTGTCGACCTGCGCGGCGCGCGTACCCGCGACTTCCTCCGTTACCTGCTGGCAAACGATGTGGCAAAGCTCACCCAGCCGGGCAAAGCGCTCTACACCGCCATGCTCAACGCCTCCGGCGGCGTGATTGACGACCTGATTGTCTACTTCATGACCGAGGACTATTTCCGCCTGGTGGTGAACTCCGCCACCCGTGAAAAAGACCTCGCCTGGATTAACGAGCACGCCGAGCCGTATGGCGTGTCCGTCACGGTGCGCGACGATCTCTCCCTTATCGCCGTCCAGGGGCCGAACGCGAAGGCGAAAGCCGCCACGCTCTTTACCGACGCGCAGCGTAAAGCCACAGAAGGCATGAAGCCGTTTTTCGGCGTACAGGCGGATGACCTGTTTATCGCCACCACCGGCTACACCGGCGAGGCGGGCTATGAAATCGCGATGCCGAATGAAAAAGCGGCCGGCTTCTGGAGCCAGCTTGTGGAAGCGGGCGTCAAACCGTGCGGGCTTGGCGCGCGTGATACGCTGCGCCTTGAGGCGGGCATGAACCTTTATGGCCAGGAGATGGACGAAGGCGTTTCGCCGCTCGCCGCCAATATGGGCTGGACGATCGCCTGGCAGCCGGAAGACCGCGCGTTTATCGGTCGCGATGCGCTGGAAGCCCAGCGTGAGAACGGCACGGAACAGCTGGTTGGTCTGGTGATGACAGAAAAAGGCGTGCTGCGCGGCGAGCTGCCGGTGCGTTTTACCGATGCCGATGGCAACGCCCGCGAAGGCATCATTACCAGCGGCACCTTCTCGCCAACGCTTGGCTACAGCATTGCGCTGGCTCGCGTTCCTGCGGGTATCGGCGATACTGCCATTGTGCAGATCCGCAACCGCGAAATGCCCGTGAAAGTCACTAAACCCATTTTCGTGCGCGCCGGTAAGCCGGTCACGCAGTAAGTTTTGTTATCAGGAGAGAAGCAATGAGCAATGTGCCAAACGAACTGAAATACAGCAAAGAACACGAATGGCTGCGTAAAGAAGCTGACGGCACTTACACCGTCGGGATCACCGAGCACGCGCAGGAACTGCTGGGCGACATGGTGTTTGTCGATCTGCCGGACGTCGGCACGACCGTTAACGCGGGTGATGACTGCGCCGTCGCGGAATCCGTCAAAGCCGCCTCCGACATCTACGCGCCGGTCAGCGGCGAGATTGTGGCCGTCAACGACGCGCTGAGCGATTCGCCGGAGCTGGTTAACAGCGAGCCTTACGGCCAGGGCTGGATCTTCAAAATCAAAGCCAGCGACGAGGCCGAAGTGGCTGCGCTGCTGGATGCCAGCGCGTATGAAGCGCTGTTAGAAGACGAGTAATTCACGGACCTCGCCCCTGCGTAACGTCAGGGGCAGGCGCGGGCGCGCTTCGCCTGCGCCGCTCCCGCCGGGAGCAAGACTGACCATCGCATTTATTTGCCTCACTGCACGTTTCAGGAAATATCGCCCATGACCCAGACCCTGAGCCACCTGGAAAATCGCGACGCTTTTATCGAGCGCCATATCGGACCGGGTGTTGACCAGCAGCAGGAGATGCTGCGCACCGTTGGCGCGGACTCGCTGGATGCGCTGATTTCGCAAATCGTTCCTGCGGATATCCAGCTTGCGACGCCGCCTGATGTCGGCGATGCCGCCACCGAATTCGCCGCGCTGGCGGAGCTGAAAGCCATCGCCGGGCGCAACAAGCGCTTTAAAAACTATATCGGCATGGGCTACACCTCAGTCCACACGCCGCCGGTTATTCTGCGCAATATGCTGGAGAATCCGGGCTGGTACACGGCCTATACGCCGTATCAGCCGGAGGTGTCGCAGGGGCGTCTGGAAGCGCTTTTGAACTTCCAGCAGGTGACGCTGGATCTGACGGGGCTTGATATCGCCTCCGCCTCGCTGCTCGATGAAGCCACCGCGGCGGCGGAAGCCATGGCGATGGCCAAACGCGTCAGCAAACTGAAAAACGCCAACCGTTTCTTCGTGGCGGCGGATGTGCATCCGCAGACGCTGGATGTGGTTCGCACCCGCGCCGAAACGTTCGGCTTTGAAGTGATCGTCGATGACGCGCCAAAAGCGCTCGATCATCAGGATCTCTTCGGCGTGCTGTTGCAGCAGGTCGGCACCACCGGTGAAGTGCATGACTACCGCGAACTGATTAGCGAGCTGAAATCCCGCAAAGTGATTGTGAGCGTGGCGGCCGATTTTATGGCGCTGGTGCTCCTGACCGCGCCTGGCAAACAGGGTGCGGATATCGTTTTCGGCTCCGCCCAGCGTTTTGGCGTGCCGATGGGCTACGGCGGCCCACACGCCGCGTTCTTTGCCGCCAGCGATGAATTTAAACGCTCTATGCCGGGGCGCATTATCGGCGTGTCAAAAGACGCCGCCGGGCGCACCGCGCTGCGTATGGCGATGCAGACTCGCGAGCAACACATTCGCCGCGAGAAAGCGAACTCCAATATTTGTACCTCTCAGGTGCTGCTGGCCAATATCGCAAGCCTCTACGCCGTGTTCCACGGCCCGGCAGGGCTGAAGCGCATCGCCAGCCGCATTCACCGCTTCGCCGATATTCTGGCGGCGGGCCTGCAACACAAAGGGCTGAAACTGCGTCACGCGACCTGGTTCGATACGCTGTGCGTCGAGGTGGCGGATAAAGCCACTGTTCTGGCGCGCGCCGAGGCCAGTGAAATCAACCTGCGCAGCGATATTCCGGGCGCAGTGGGCATCACCCTTGATGAAACCACAACCCGCGCCGATGTGCAGGCGCTGCTGCGCGTGGTCACGGGCGAGGACGCGACGTTTGATATCGACGCGCTGGATAAAGAGGTGGCGCATGACAGCCGCTCCATTCCGGCCGCAATGCTGCGCGATGACGCTATCCTGACGCATCCGGTCTTTAATCGCTATCACAGCGAAACCGAGATGATGCGCTATATGCACAGCCTCGAGCGTAAAGATCTGGCGCTGAACCAGGCAATGATCCCGCTTGGCTCCTGCACCATGAAACTCAACGCGGCGGCGGAAATGATCCCGATCACCTGGCCGGAATTCGCCGAACTGCATCCGTTCTGTCCGGCGGATCAGGCGGAAGGGTATCTGCAGATGATTGGGCAGCTCTCCGACTGGCTGGTGAAACTCACTGGTTATGACGCGCTCTGCATGCAGCCGAACTCCGGCGCGCAGGGGGAATACGCGGGACTGCTGGCGATTCGCCATTATCACGAGAGCCGTAACGAAGGCCATCGCGATATCTGCCTTATCCCGAGCTCCGCCCACGGCACCAACCCGGCTTCTGCACAGATGGCGGGGATGCAGGTGGTAGTGGTCGCCTGTGATAAACAGGGCAACATCGATCTCGCCGATCTGCGCGCCAAAGCCGAAACGGCGGGCGATAAGCTCTCCTGCATTATGGTGACGTACCCGTCCACCCACGGCGTGTATGAAGAAACCATCCGCGAGGTGTGCGACATCGTGCATCAGTACGGCGGCCAGGTTTACCTCGACGGTGCCAACATGAACGCTCAGGTAGGCATCACTTCGCCGGGTTACATCGGCGCGGATGTGTCGCACCTTAACCTGCACAAAACGTTCTGCATTCCGCACGGCGGCGGCGGCCCGGGCATGGGCCCGATTGGCGTGAAAGCACATCTGGCGCCGTTTGTACCGGGCCACAGCGTGGTACAGATTGAAGGCATGCTGACCTCGCAGGGCGCGGTTTCCGCCGCGCCTTTCGGCAGCGCGTCGATTCTGCCGATTAGCTGGATGTATATCCGCATGATGGGATCGCAGGGGCTGAAAAAAGCGAGCCAGACGGCCATCCTCAACGCGAATTACATCGCAAGCCGCCTGAAAGACGCCTATCCGGTGCTCTACACCGGCCGTGATGGCCGCGTGGCGCACGAATGTATTCTGGATATTCGTCCGCTGAAAGAGGCGACCGGTATCAGCGAGCTGGATATCGCCAAGCGTCTTATCGACTACGGCTTCCACGCGCCGACCATGTCCTTCCCTGTCGCGGGTACGCTGATGGTTGAACCGACCGAATCGGAAAGCAAAGTTGAGCTGGACCGCTTTATCGACGCGATGCTGGCTATTCGTGGCGAAATTGACCGCGTGGCGCAGGGCGAATGGCCGCAGGACGACAACCCGCTGGTGAACGCGCCGCACGTGCAGCGCGAACTGGCGCAGGAGTGGGAACACGCCTATAGCCGCGAGCTGGCGGCTTTCCCGGCAGGTTTTGAGAATAAATACTGGCCGACCGTGAAGCGTCTCGATGACGTCTACGGCGACCGTAATCTGTTCTGCTCCTGCGTGCCGATGAGCGAGTATCAGTAACGTCAGGCTTTAAATACAGACCACAGAGGGCGCTCCGGCGCCCTTTTTTATTCTGTAGCGCCCGTTTTTATAGCCACACTACCTGATTGGTAGAGTGTTCCTGTGGCGCGCGGATGGGTAAGGTACTGCAAGCTTTCTGTATCCCATACCATGAAAAGGAGAGAAGTATGTCCGTTGCACTTATCACCGGCGCGAGCCGCGGCATTGGCAGAGCGACGGCGCTTCTGCTGGGCGCGCAGGGCTACACCGTGGCGGTCAATTATCTGCATAACGCCGCGGCGGCACAGGAGGTAGTTGAGCGCATCGTGGCGAGCGGCGGACGTGCGTTTGCCATTCAGGCCGACATCAGCGACGAGCCGCAGGTGATGGCCATGTTCCGTGAGATTGATGAGCAGGACGAGCCGCTGGGTGTCCTGGTCAATAACGCGGGCGTGCTGTTTACCCAGTGTATGACGGAGAACCTGACGGCGGAGCGTATCAACAAAGTGCTGGCGACCAACGTAACGGGCTACTTTCTGTGCTGCCGTGAGGCCGTGAAGCGTATGGCGCATCATCACGGCGGGCAGGGCGGCGCGATTGTCAATGTGTCGTCCGCCGCCTCGCGGCTTGGCGCGCCCGGCGAATATGTCGATTACGCGGCATCAAAAGGGGCGGTGGATTCGCTGACCATTGGGTTGTCGCTGGAAGTGGCGGCGCAGGGTATCCGCGTCAACGGCGTGCGTCCGGGCCTTATCTATACCGATATTCATGCCAGCGGCGGCGAGCCGGGGCGCGTTGACCGTGTGAAATCCGCCCTGCCGATGCAGCGTGGCGGGCAGCCAGAAGAGGTGGCGGAAGCGATCGCCTGGTTGTTGAGTGATAAAGCCTCGTACGTGACGGGGAGTTTTCTCGATCTCGCTGGCGGGAAATAGGGGCGTTTAAGGCGGGTGCGCTGCGCTTACCCGCCCTACGTTCGGCCAAACGCTATTGTAGGGTGGGTAAGCGCAGCGCACCCACCGGATAGTCGCGCCACGCCAGCAAATCCGGCCGGTTTTCAGCATCGTAGTGTGGGTAAGCGCAGCGCACCCACCGGGATAGCTGTGCCACGGCTGCAAACCTGGCGCAACTCTCCGCGGTAACATCACATCAAAGCGTCTCGCCGTTGCTCGCAATCACCGCTTTATACCAGGCAAAACTCTTTTTGCGCGAGCGCGACATATCGCCCGTACCGTCGTCGTGCTTATTCACATAAATAAAGCCGTAGCGTTTGCTGTACTGTCCGGTGGTAAACGACACGCAGTCGATACAGCCCCACGGCGTATAGCCCATCAGATCGACGCCATCATACGTCACCGCTTTCATCATCTGCTCAATGTGGGCGCGCAGATAATCGATGCGGTAATCGTCATTAATGCTGCCATCCGCTTCCACGTTGTCATACGCGCCGAAGCCGTTCTCCACAATGAACAGCGGCTTCTGATAGCGCTCGTAAAGCTCGCACAGCGCGTAGCGCAGGCCCACAGGGTCAATCTGCCAGCCCCAGTCGGAGGCTTTCACATGCGGGTTCGGCACGCTGCCCTGGAAACCGCTCAGCGCATCGCCGCTGCCGCCGTCGGCTTTCACTGCGTTGGTCATGTAATAGCTGAAACCCAGGTAATCGCAGCAGCCTTCACGCAGGATTTGCGCGTCGCCTTCTTCCATCTTGATATTGAAACCACGGCGCTCCCACTCGTTCAGCACGTAAGAGGGGTAGTAACCGCGCAACTGAACGTCGGTAAACACATAACGCTCGCGCATCGATTCCTGCGCATACATTACGTCTTCCGGTTTGCAGGAGAACGGATAGAGCGGCACCATCGCCAGCATGCAGCCGATTTGCATCTCCGGGTTGATGCGATGGCCGATTTTCACCGCCATAGCGCTCGCCACGAACTGATGATGCAGCACCTGATACATCGTCTCTTCCGGGTTGTCGTGCTCGGTGTAAACGACGCCGGAACAGCAGTAGCCGAACAGCGGCGCGCGCCAGTTGCGCTGGTTGTTGATCTCATTAAAGGTCATCCAGTATTTGACCTTATTCTTGTAGCGCTCAAACACCACTTCGGCGAAGCGGACAAAGAAATCCACCACTTTGCGGTTGGTCCAGCCGCCATACTGCTTCACCAGATGCAGCGGCATTTCAAAGTGAGAAAGCGTAATCACCGGTTCGATATTGTATTTCAACAGCTCATCGAACATATCGTCGTAGAACTGAAGGCCCGCTTCGTTAGGCTGCGTCTCGTCGCCGTTGGGGAAAATACGCGTCCAGGCGATCGATGTGCGGAAACACTTAAAACCCATTTCGGCGAAGAGTTTAATGTCTTCTTTGTAATGACCGTAAAAGTCGACGGCTTCATGGTTCGGATAATATTTGCCCGGCACCACCTCCTGCGTAATTTCACGCGGTACGCCATGCGCGCCGCCGGTCAGGACGTCACAGATGCTTGGTCCTTTGCCGCCCTGATCCCAGCCGCCTTCTACCTGATGCGCCGCGACCGCGCCGCCCCATAAAAAGTCTTTCGGTAATTTAAGCTGTTTCATCGTGTCATCTCATTAACAGAAATAGTAAAAGGGAATAATAACGATAAAGTTATTGAGGCTGATTGCGAGTCTAACAAAGGAAAAAGAAATGTCACGCTATAACAAATAGCGCATGGTGTGACTTGTTACAAATGAAAAACAGGATGTTTTTTTATGCGAGTTTTTTCGCCAGCTTGCGACCGAGTGTTTCGAGAATATAAATAACGGGGATTTGCGTCGTAATATCATACACGCCCGCGATACGCGTTTGCGGAATATGCCAGGAGAGATTAAAGTCCGCGAGTTTCGCCAGCGATGAGTTCTCGTGGCTGGTAACAGAGAGCACTTTGCAGTTATGCAGGCTAAACTGGCTGGCAAAACGCAGGATCTCTTCTGTCTCGCCAGACACTGAAAGCACAATCGCCAGCGCATTTTTCGCCATGTCACTGGTGACCGGAAAATAGGGGTCATCGATATGGTTACTGAATTTACCGACGTTTGAGAAGAATCGTGCGCCATATTTAGCAAGCGCGCCGGAGGTTCCTGCACCAACGAAAATAATACGCTCAGACTGTAAAATAATGTCGGTCGCCCGATCCAGTAGCGCGTCAAATTCATCATTATTTACGCTTCGGAAAAAACTAATTATTTCGCTGGCACCAAAATTGGCCTGCTGCGGTTCATTTTGTTCCAGATATAATTTAAAGCGTACGCGGAATTCAGAATATCCATCGCAATTCATCTTGCGGCAAAAACGCAGCACGGTGGTGGTGGAGACGCCTGCCGCATCCGCCAGTTCGCGAATGGTCATGTACATGACCTTATCACGGTTTTTGACCACAAAATTGTAAACCATCATCTCAAGATTATTGAGGCTGGCGACAGCGGAATGGGTAAACATCGTCACGGCGCAACATCCTTTGGTCAAAGCGTTCGGGCTCCGGCACGGGCACTCTCAGCCGCATCGGTTCGCTTATGCTGCCATAATTTACGCAGGCGCGCGTCACTCTTTGCGCCGCGAATAGCGCCTGCGCGCCATCAGACTTATCATAGGCCGTTACTTTGAGAGAGAGACAATGAAAAACGACATCACGTTTTATACCCGTTTCCAGCAGGACATCCTGGCGGGCACGAAGACCATTACCATCCGTGACGAGAGCGAAGCGCACTTCACGCCAGGCCAGCGGCTGCGCACCGGCCGTTATGAAGATAATGGCTACTTCTGCACGCTGGAGGTTCTGAGCGTGACGCCGGTCACGTTAGCACAGTTGGATGAGGAACACGCGCGGCAGGAGAACATGACGCTGGCTGAACTCAAAAAAGTTATCGCTGACATTTATCCGGGAAAAAATGAGCTGTATGTGGTTGCTTTTAAAAAGGTTGAAGGGTAACGCCCGGCGTTGCGGCGAACGTTGAACAAAACGGTAACGGACTGTCACAGATTTATTTTAGCGAACAGGTGTTCACTGGAATCATTCTCAGTTAGGCTATGTGGGCTGCGTTTTTTTTATTCAGTTTTACCGGAGTCGCCACATGGTTCGTAAACCATTACTTGCGCAGGGATATTCACTGGCTGAGGAGATAGCCAACAGCATCAGTCACGGGATTGGACTGGTGTTCGGGATAGTCGGACTTGTCCTGTTACTTGTTCAGGCCGTGGACAGCAATGCCAGCGCCACCGCCATTACCAGTTACAGCCTCTATGGCGGCAGCATGATTTTGCTGTTTCTCGCCTCGACGCTGTACCACGCCATACCGCATGCGCGCGCCAAAACCTGGCTTAAAAAGTTTGACCACTGCGCGATTTATCTATTGATTGCAGGCACTTATACGCCGTTTTTGCTGGTAGGGCTGAAATCCTCACTGGCACACGGCCTGATGATTGTCATCTGGAGCCTGGCGCTGCTTGGCATCCTGTTTAAGCTCACAATCGCACATCGCTTCAAAGTGCTGTCGCTGGTCACTTATCTGACGATGGGCTGGCTGTCGTTGGTGGTGATTTATCAGATGGTGATGAAACTCGCGCCTGGCAGCGTCACGCTGCTCGCGGCAGGGGGCATTATCTATTCGCTGGGCGTCATTTTTTATGTCTGTAAGCGGATCCCGTACAATCACGCCATCTGGCACGGCTTCGTGCTGGGCGGCAGCGTTTGCCATTTTCTGGCCATTTACCTCTACATTCGCTGAGGATTGCGCGCTGCGCAAATCGCTTCACTCACTCCCTCGAAGACCCACCGCCAGGCGGCAGATGCCCCTGGCGGCGTGACTGCTTTTATAAAGCCATCAGACGGTTACGCTTCTTCAAGCGAGTAGGGCAGCGGTTCGATGTGCAACGTATGCGCACCGCTCTCTTCGCGAACGCGGAAGAGCGTACCGGCTTCCAGATCGTTATTCATCACTACCTGCGCCAGCAGACGCCCGTCATCCAGCTGTACAGCGGCAAGCACGGTGCCGGTGCGACGCCAGTTCTCACCCATCTGCATTTCGATATCTTCGCCAGGCTGCGGCACACGGCTGCCGTGGCCTGCCAGATACCAGAGCGCGCGTTTATTCGCACCGCGGAATTTTGCCCGTGCCACCATCTCCTGGCCTGCATAACAGCCTTTTTTGAAGCTGATGCCGCCCAGCGCCTGAATGTTGGTTGCCTGTGGAATAAACTGATTGCTGTTCGGCGCGTCGATCACCGGGAAACCGGCTTCGATATCAAGCGCCAGCCACTGCGCGCTGGCGTTGAGCTGCGCTTCGCCATGGAGTTTGTCACTCAGCTGGCTTGCGGTTTCAGCATCAGTAATCACCATAAAACGCTCTGCCGGCAGGCCGAACCACAAAAGTGTGGTGGCACCGTCCACGACACGCGGATTCTGCTCATCCGGTAGCGTAGCGAAATGGTTCGCCAGCGCCGCACGCGCCTGGAAACCGGCTACACCCAGCAGCACGGCGTCGTCGTTCGGCGCGATGGTGACTTTTGAGAACACCGCATATTTTTTCATTTCCGCGAGCTGCGTGTCACGCACGCTGCGGCGTTCAATCCAGGCGAAACCGTCGCCATGACGGAACAGGCGCAGGTTGCTCCACATTTTGCCTTTGGCATCGCAGTGCGCCACCAGCAGATGCTGATTCTCGCCAAGCTCGGTAACGTCCGCCGTCACCTGGCCCTGCAAATATTTTTCGCTGTCCGGGCCCGTTATCGTCGCCAGCGCCCAGTCTTCCAGCGAAATGAGCGTCAGCGGCAGGCGCGCGCTGGCGGCTGGCTGACGGGGAGGAAATGGAGTAAATGCCATAAATAAAGTCCCAGTGTGCTATCGCAATAATGCTCCACATGAGTGGAGAGATAGCTTCATATTGTTAAAGAGCGGGCGAAGTTTGCAAGCCTTTTAGCATTCCCTTTTGTGCCGTTAATGCATTCTTCGAGACGGCTCGAAAGAAAAAATGTCGATTGCATCAGAGACGTCATATTCAGGATAACGCCTCGCAAATACGCACATTCGGCTGAAGGATGGATGAAAAACGGGTTACACTAGCAGCCGTCATCCAATGGTGGTTTAGCAGGTAAAAGACATGGATATTAATAATAAAGCCCGTATTCACTGGGCATGTCGCAGAGGTATGCGCGAGCTGGATATTTCCATCATGCCTTTCTTTGAATATGACTATGACTCCCTGAGCGACGAAGACAAACGCGTTTTTGTCCGCCTGCTGGAGTGTGACGATCCTGATTTATTCAACTGGCTGATGAATCACGGCAAGCCAGCTGATTCGGAGCTGGCGCGAATGGTGGAATTAATCCAGCAGCGGAATCAGGCACGTGGTCCTGTGGCACTCTGATCTTCGCGTTTCATGGCGCTCGCAGTGGCTATCGCTGCTGCTGCACGGCGCCGTGGCCGTTATTATTTTGCTGCTCCCCTGGCCGCTGCGGTATCTGCCCGTGTGGATGCTGTTGCTGTCTCTGGTGGTGTTTGACTGCGTACGTAGCCAGCGGCGTATCAATGCGTTCCAGGGCGAGGTCAGCCTGACGGCTGATTATCACCTTCGCTGGCAGGGCGTTGACTGGCAGATTTGCGCCACGCCCTGGATGCTGCGCAGCGGAATGATGCTGCGGCTGGGTCATCCTAAAACGACACGCCGCCATCATGTCTGGCTGGCGGCGGATAGCATGACGGAAGCAGAGTGGCGCGATTTGCGTCGCCTTCTGTTGCAACAGCCCGTAGGCGACAAACGCTAATGAAGCCCTGAAATCAGGAGAAGTGCGCCGCCATTTCGCCGAGGATTTGCTCGCACCAGCTTTCGATACGGGCGTCGCTCAGGTCATACTGGTTGGTTTCATCCAGCGCGAGGCCGACGAAAAGCTCACCATCGGCGATAACGGGTTTGGCGCTCGTGAACTCATAGCCTTCTGTAGGCCAGTAGCCGACAAACTTCACGCCCTTAGGGCTCAGTTTGTCATGTAGCATGCCGAGCGCGTCGAGGAACCATTCGCCATAGCCTAACTGATCGCCCATGCCGTACAGCGCCACGATTTTTCCGTCGAGGTTTAGTGCGTCCAGCTGTTCCCAGATGGCTTCCCAGTCTTCCTGGAGTTCGCCGAAATCCCAGGTAGGAATGCCGAGGATCAGCACATCATACTGTTCCATGAGCGTCGGCGAGTCGTCTTTAAGGTTATGCAGCGTGACCAGTTCGGGACCAATAATATCGCGGATTTTCTCAGCCGCCATTTCGGTGTAACAGGTGCTGGAACCATAAAAAAGACCAATGTTCATAACGATAACGTCTCATTTCCTATTCTGCAGAAGCGTCAGTGTATCAGATCCCGCTTCCTGTCAGGCATAATGCAGCGACCGGGAGCGTAAGAGAGGTGGCAGTGGAACAGGATTTAGTCCGTATCGAACAATTTCTCGATGCGCTCTGGCTTGAGCGCAACCTGGCCGAGAACAGCCTGAGCGCGTACCGGCGGGATCTCAGCATGGTCGTGGAGTGGTTGCACCATCGCGGGTTATCCCTGGTAACGGCACAGAGCGGCGATCTCCAGACGCTGCTGGCAGAGCGCGTCGAAGGCGGTTATAAGGCGACCAGCACTGCGCGTATGCTCAGTGCAGTACGTCGGTTGTTTCAGCATCTCTACCGTGAAAAAATTCGCGACGACGATCCGAGCGCGTTGCTGGCGTCGCCTAAGCTGCCGCAGCGTCTGCCAAAAGATTTAAGCGAAGCGCAGGTGGAAAGACTCCTTCAGGCGCCGACGGTCGAAGAGCCGATTGAGCTGCGTGATAAAGCCATGCTGGAAGTGCTCTATGCCACCGGTTTGCGTGTCTCTGAACTGGTCGGGTTGACCATGAGCGATGTGAGCCTGCGCCAGGGCGTGGTACGCGTTATCGGTAAAGGCAACAAAGAGCGGCTGGTGCCGCTTGGCGAAGAGGCCGTTTACTGGCTTGAACAGTATCTCACGCACGGCCGCCCGTGGCTGCTTAACGGGCAATCGCTGGATATCCTCTTTCCAAGCAACCGCGCCCGGCAGATGACCCGTCAGACCTTCTGGCATCGCATCAAACATTATGCTCAACTGGCGGGCATTGATAGTGAAAAGCTTTCGCCGCACGTTCTACGCCATGCGTTCGCAACGCATCTGTTAAATCATGGCGCCGATTTGCGCGTGGTACAGATGCTTTTAGGCCATAGCGATCTTTCCACCACGCAGATCTATACGCACGTGGCGACGGAACGGTTGCGGCAACTTCATCAACAGCACCACCCCAGAGCGTGAGTGCCGAATTTAAGGACATGTTATGAAAAAAACTATTGCGCTGCTCTCCGTTACGCTGGCGGCTTTTTCAGGATTTGCCCAGGCGGATGACGCGGCCATCAAACAGTCACTCACCAAACTGGGTGTGGCAAATGCCGAAATTCAGCCCTCTCCGCTGGCAGGCATGAAAACCGTACTGACCGAAAGCGGCGTTATCTATGTCACCGAAGACGGCAAACATATCATTCAGGGCCCGCTGTATGACGTCAGCGGTGGCCAGCCGGTCAACGTGACCAATCAGATGCTGATGACCAAACTCAACGCGCTCGAAAAAGAGATGATTGTTTATAAAGCGCCGCAGGAAAAACATGTCATCACCGTCTTTACCGATATCACCTGTGGCTATTGCCATAAGCTGCACGAAGAGATGAAAGACTATAACGCGCTGGGCATCACCGTGCGCTACCTGGCTTTCCCGCGTCAAGGGCCGCGCAGCGAAACAGCGAAAGATATGCAGGCTATCTGGTGCGCGAAAGATCGTAATAAAGCCTTCGATAACGCGATGAGCGGAGGCAAAGTTGAAGCGGCAAGCTGCGACGTCGACACCGCGAAACATTATGAGCTCGGCGTGCAGTTTGGCGTCCAGGGCACACCGGCGATCGTGCTGAGCAACGGCGCGATGGTGCCGGGCTATCAGGGGCCAAAAGAGATGAAAGCGTTTCTTGATGAGCATCAGAAACAGCTTCAGGCGAGCGGAAAGTAACGGGTGAGCAGACAGACACAACTTCGCAGGCGTTCTCCGGATGAGTCTATTACGCTGCCGGATACCCTGCCGCCGCTGCTGCGCAGGCTCTATGCCAGCCGCGGCGTGCGCGGCGCGCAGGAGCTTGAGCGCAGCGTAAAAGGCATGCTCCCCTGGCAGCAGCTCTGCGGCATCGATAAAGCCGTTGCGATGTTGCATGACGCGCTGCGCGAAGGGCTGCGCATTATCGTTGTCGGCGATTTCGATGCGGACGGTGCTACCAGCACCGCGCTTAGTGTGCTGGCGCTTCGCGCGCTTGGCGGCAGCAACGTGGCGTATCTGGTGCCTAACCGGTTTGATGACGGTTATGGGCTGAGCCCGGAAGTGGTCGATCAGGCCCACGCGCGCGGCGCGCAGATGATCCTGACCGTTGATAACGGCATTTCATCTCATGCGGGTGTCGCGCGCGCGCATGAACTGGGCATTCCGGTGCTGGTTACCGATCACCACTTACCCGGCGATACGCTTCCGGCGGCGGGCGCTATCATCAATCCGAACCTCGCGGAGTGTACCTTTCCTTCGAAATCACTCGCAGGCGTCGGCGTCGCGTTTTACCTGATGCTGGCGCTGCGCGCGCATTTGCGAACCGTCGGCTGGTTTACGGAAAAGGGTATTCCGGAGCCGAATCTCGCGGAGTTTCTTGATCTGGTGTCGCTTGGCACTGTCGCAGACGTGGTGCCGCTGGATGCCAACAACCGCATTCTTATCTGGCAGGGGCTGAGCCGCATCCGGGCAGGTAAATGCCGCCCTGGCATTCGCGCGCTGCTGGAAATAGCCAATCGCGAGGCGCACCGACTGACCGCAAGCGATCTCGGTTTTGCGCTGGGCCCGCGTCTTAACGCGGCAGGCAGGCTGGATGATATGTCTGTCGGCGTCGCGCTGCTTCTGTGCGACAACATCGGCGAAGCGCGCATGCTGGCAAACGAGCTGGACGCGCTGAACCAGACCCGCAAAGAGATTGAGCAGGGAATGCAGGCGGAGGCGTTAACGCTCTGCCAGCAGCTTGAGCGCAGCGGGGAAACGCTGCCGAGCGGAATTGCGATTTTCCATCCCGAATGGCATCAGGGCGTGGTCGGCATTCTCGCCTCGCGTATCAAAGAGCGTTTTCACCGCCCGGTTATCGCGTTTGCGCCTGCGGGCGAGGGGATACTCAAAGGCTCGGGCCGTTCGGTGCAGGGGCTACATATGCGCGACGCGCTGGAGCGTCTCGACACGCTTTATCCCGGTATGATGCTTAAATTCGGCGGCCATGCGATGGCGGCAGGACTTTCGCTTGAAGAGGCGCGTTTCCCGGAGTTTCAGGCGCGTTTCGCACAGCTGGTTAACGACTGGTTAGATCCGGCGATGTTGCAGGGCGAAATATGGTCTGACGGCGCGCTCGCGCCACAGGAGATGACGCTGGAAGTGGCTGAGATGCTGCGCGACGCGGGCCCGTGGGGGCAGATGTTTCCGGAGCCGCTGTTTGACGGGCGTTTTCGCATTCTGCAGCAGCGTCTGGTCGGCGAGCGTCATCTCAAGCTGATGCTGGAGCCGGTCGGCGGTGGGCCATTGCTTGACGGCATCGCGTTTAACGTCGATACCACCTGCTGGCCCGACCCCGGCGTGCGTGAAGTCGAGCTTGCCTATAAGCTTGATGTGAATGAGTTTCGCGGCAACCGCAGCCTGCAATTAATTATTGACCATCTCTGGCCCGTTTAGCGCCAGGATAAACTATAAAAGGCGGCGTAAATCCGGTAAACTTTCCGTTTTACGACCGCATTTTGCCCATCTTCATCACTAAAAGATTCTACAGCCATGTTTGAAATTAACCCGGTAAAGAACCGCATTCAGGACCTCACGGAGCGCTCAGACGTTCTTAGGGGGTATCTTTGACTACGATGCTAAGAAAGAGCGTCTTGAAGAAGTAAACGCCGAGCTGGAACAGCCGGACGTCTGGAACGAGCCCGAGCGCGCGCAGGCGCTGGGTAAAGAGCGTTCATCCCTTGAAGCTATCGTCGAGACGCTGGATCAAATGTCCCAGGGGCTCGATGACGTCGCGGGCCTGCTTGAGCTTGCCGTTGAAGCGGACGATGAAGAAACCTTCAATGAAGCGGTAGCCGAGCTGGATCAGCTTGAAGCCAAACTCGCGCAGCTCGAATTCCGCCGCATGTTCTCCGGCGAATATGACAGCGCCGACTGCTACCTGGATATTCAGGCTGGCTCCGGCGGCACCGAAGCGCAGGACTGGGCCAGCATGCTGCTGCGCATGTATCTGCGTTGGGCCGAAGCGCGCGGCTTTAAAACAGAAATCATTGAAGAGTCCGAAGGCGAAGTGGCTGGCCTTAAATCCGCCACCATTAAAATCTCCGGCGATTACGCATTCGGCTGGTTGCGCACGGAAACCGGCGTACATCGTCTGGTGCGTAAGAGCCCGTTTGACTCCGGCGGTCGTCGCCACACCTCCTTCAGCTCCGCGTTTGTCTACCCGGAAGTGGAAGACGATATCGATATCGAAATCAACCCGGCGGATCTGCGTATCGACGTGTACCGCGCGTCAGGCGCGGGTGGTCAGCACGTTAACCGTACGGAATCCGCGGTGCGTATTACCCACATTCCGACCGGTACGGTCACACAGTGTCAGAACGACCGTTCGCAGCACAAAAACAAAGACCAGGCCATGAAGCAGATGAAGGCGAAGCTGTACGAGCTGGAAATGCAGAAGAAAAATGCTGAGAAGCAGGCGCTGGAAGATAACAAGTCCGACATCGGCTGGGGCAGCCAGATCCGCTCCTACGTGCTGGACGATTCCCGTATCAAAGATCTGCGCACCGGCGTTGAAACCCGCAACACACAGGCGGTGCTGGACGGCGATCTGGATAAATTCATCGAAGCAAGTCTGAAAGCAGGGTTATGAGGAACCAACATGTCTGAACAACAAGCACAAGGCGCAGAAGCGGCGGTCGATCTTAATAACGAACTGAAAACGCGCCGCGAGAAGCTGGCTGCGCTTCGCGAACATGGCGTCGCGTTTCCGAACGATTTTCGTCGCGACCATACCTCAGACCAACTGCACGCTGACTTCGATGGTAAAGAAAACGAAGAGCTGGAAGCGCTGAACATTGAGGTCTGCGTGGCAGGCCGTATGATGACCCGTCGTATTATGGGTAAAGCGTCCTTCGTTACGCTGCAGGATGTTGGCGGCCGTATTCAGCTGTATGTCGCGCGCGACGATCTGCCGGAAGGCGTTTACAACGAGCAGTTCAAAAAATGGGATCTCGGCGATATCCTGGGTGCCCGCGGTAAGCTGTTTAAAACCAAAACCGGCGAGCTTTCCATTCACTGCACCGAGCTGCGTCTGCTGACTAAAGCGCTGCGCCCGCTGCCGGATAAATTCCACGGTCTGCAGGATCAGGAAGCGCGCTACCGCCAGCGTTACCTCGATCTCATCGCGAACGATGAATCCCGCAAAACCTTTAAAGTGCGCTCGCAGATCCTGGCGGGTATCCGTCAGTTCATGGTTGGCCGCGGCTTTATGGAAGTGGAAACCCCGATGATGCAGGTGATCCCGGGTGGCGCGTCCGCGCGTCCGTTCGTGACGCACCACAACGCGCTGGATCTCGACATGTATCTGCGTATCGCGCCGGAGCTGTACCTCAAGCGTCTGGTCGTGGGCGGTTTCGAGCGCGTGTTTGAGATCAACCGTAACTTCCGTAACGAAGGCATCTCTGTGCGCCATAACCCTGAGTTCACTATGATGGAACTCTATATGGCGTATGCGGATTACAAAGATCTGATCGAGCTGACCGAATCCCTGTTCCGTACTCTGGCGCAGGATGTGCTCGGCACCACGCAGGTGCCTTACGGCGAAGAGACGTTTGATTTCGGCAAGCCGTTTGAAAAACTGACCATGCGCGAAGCCATCAAGAAATACCGCCCGGAAACCGATTTAGCGGATCTGGATGATTTCGAGAAGGCCAAAGGCATTGCGCAGGCAGTCGGCATTAAAGTTGAGAAAAGCTGGGGTCTCGGCCGCGTTGTGACCGAAATCTTCGAGGAAGTGGCCGAAGCGCACCTGATTCAGCCGACCTTCATCACCGAATACCCGGCAGAAGTCTCTCCGCTGGCGCGTCGTAATGATGAAAACCCGGAAATCACTGACCGCTTTGAATTCTTCATCGGCGGCCGCGAAATCGGCAACGGCTTTAGCGAGCTGAACGACGCGGAAGACCAGGCGCAACGCTTCCAGGATCAGGTTGCCGCAAAAGACGCGGGCGATGACGAAGCGATGTTCTACGACGAAGACTACGTCACCGCGCTGGAGCACGGCTTGCCGCCGACGGCGGGTCTCGGCATCGGGATCGACCGTATGGTGATGCTGTTTACCAACAGCCACACTATCCGTGACGTTATCCTGTTCCCGGCGATGCGTCCGGTGAAATAAGCCATCCGGCTTTATCGTGAAAGCCGCGCGCTCCTTCGGGACGCGCGGCTTTTCTTTTAGGGTTACGGGTTTGGGTCATCCGGGCGTAGCTGCTAAGATAACCGCCGTTATTTCAAGGTGTCACTGAATTAAGGAGCCGTTTTGAACACGGACTGGCTGGCCGCCCGCACAATTCTGAAAACGCTGTGTTTACTGTTTTGCCTGTTTCTGACTGCCTGTTCCAGCAACAAAGCGGGCGTCTCAGATGCGACAAAAGGCGGCTATAGCGGCTCTGTCTATACGGTCAAACGAGGCGACACTCTCTATCGCATTTCCCGCATTACCGGATCCAGCGTCAGCGAACTGGCGCGACTGAACGGTCTCTCTGCGCCTTACACGATTGAGGTTGGGCAGCGGCTGCGCGTGAGCAGTTCCTCTGGTTCAGCCTCTTCCCGTAAAACCGCCTCCCGCCAGACAACGGCCGCACGCAAAACCGCCTCGTTACCGAAAGTGGACGCGCCACCGCCGGGTCAACGCTGCTGGCGCTGGCCGACCAGCGGTAAAGTGGTGATGGGATATTCAACCGCTGATGGCGGCAATAAAGGCATCGATATCGCCGGCCGCCGCGGCCAGCCGATTTACGCCTCGGCAGCGGGCAGGGTGGTCTATGTCGGCAATCAGCTGCGCGGTTACGGGAATCTCATCATGATTAAACATAATGAAGAGTACATCACCGCCTACGCGCACAACGACACGATGCTGGTGAACAATGGCCAGCAGGTGAAAGCGGGGCAGAAAATCGCGACGATGGGCAGCACCGGCTCCGATTCCGTCGGCCTGCATTTCCAGTTGCGCTATCGTGCGACGGCCATCGACCCACTGCGCTACCTGCCGCCGCAGGGCAAATCGCCTTCCTGTTAACGGTATACCGCCCGCCTGCGCGCGGGCGGTTGCTTATAAATCCGTCAGTTAACGTGCCGGGGGCTTGTCAGCCATGGGTGAAGGCCTATAATGCTTATCGCACCTCATCGCGGGCGTAGTTCAATGGTAGAACGAGAGCTTCCCAAGCTCTATACGAGGGTTCGATTCCCTTCGCCCGCTCCAGAATCCTTCCTGGCACTCCCTGATTTCTGTGTAATAACACATTTATGTTATGACACTGCACAGGTGCTTAAGACAGGCTGAACATGCCCTGTTCTCACAAATCCTGTTAAGTAATTCATTATGTATGGTGTCCTGACCTTTCAGGATAATGGCTCTGCTGCCTGGCGTTGTTCCATTTTCATTGCGCCAATCCTCCCTGACAAAAATTTAAGCCCTGCAACTGTCTGTCATCACGCTATTCAGTGAGCCAGCAAACAAAAAAGCGCCTGATAATATTTATCAGTGAAGCGGTGGGGAGCCACATGAATCATGCTGACGCATTAATATGTCATCACAGATATCAGGTAAAACTATAAATGCGGTGAACCTGCCGATGACTTTTATCATGGTGCTAATCTTTCTGGAGCGTTAAACATCAAGTCTGCTTTCTGGTCACAGCATCCGATTTGCCCATACTGTTAATATCCCCCTGCGTAACTAACTCCCTGATTGCCGGGTCTGTTTTTCTTCTATAAGATTTTTCTTTTCGGAGGATAAATATGTCGGTTACTGATGCTCTGCTTGCCTATACTCTTGCGGCGACGCTGTTAACCCTGACGCCGGGGCTGGATACGGCGCTCATATTGCGAACCGCGGCGGCGGACGGGGGTAAGAAAGCCGTTCAGGCGGCGCTTGGCATCGATGTTGGCTGTTTTATCTGGGGCGCGCTGGTGGCGTTTGGTCTGGGAGCGCTGTTCGCTGTGTCTGAAATGGCGTACTCCATTCTGAAATGGTGCGGCGCAGGCTATCTCTGCTGGCTCGGTATTCAGATGCTGCTGCGCCCGCGCGCCACGTTTGATACCCGCGTGGGAAATGAAGCGCGCGCCAGCAACAGTTTTCTGCGCGGTATGCTGGGCAACGTACTGAACCCGAAAATGGGCGTGTTCTATGTCTCCTTTCTGCCGCAGTTTATCCCGGCCGGGCATTCGCCGATGGTCTGGACATTCCTGCTGGTGGCCATCCATGCGCTGATCGGCACACTCTGGTCGCTGACGCTGATTGTCGCAACTCGTTACGCGTCAGGCGTACTAAAAAAACCAGGCGTGGTGAAATGGATGGATCGCGTCACTGGTGGGGTGTTCCTGCTGTTTGCCGTAAAGCTGGCCTTAAGTAAACGCTAATGCGGTGCTGGCGCCAGCGCGTTTAAGAATATTAAACGTAAATAAGCTCTTTCTTTAGTGGTTTTATTAATGCGCCGTCTCATTGTGAAAAAATAAGGCGGCGCGCAATCAAGTTTTTACTATGCTGATCGTAACGTTATCTCTGGTGCGTGTTATCAGAATGGAAACATATCCGCTTCCTGAAAGGCCCGAAGAGGCCATCAATCAGCTTATCGACGCCCTGAAAATTAGCGGTGAACTGCGTCGTTTCGCCAGTGGTGCGCATATTCCTGTGCAGCCTGATCATATTACTGTGATAGAGCAGGGCGCACTGTCGATGCACCGCATGATGGATGGCCTGATGATGATCGAGTCGACGCGGCCTCAGTTGCTCGGCATCACCTACAATAATCAGTTCAGCCACCATTTCACGATTAAAGCCGAATCAGTTTGTGAGGCGCGTCTGGTGCCGCGTAGCGATTTTGAAGCCATTATTGAGACGCGTCAGCTCTGGCGCGAACTGTTGCTGGTCGTCTCCTGGTACTACGATGTGCTTTACTGGAAGAGTTACCACTATCTTGGGCGGCAATCCTATACGCTTATTCGCAACTGCTTAATAGAGCTGGCAGCCAAAAACGAGCAGGAGCGAGAGGAGATTAACGCCTGTGATTTTATTCGTGGTAAAACCAATCTTTCTCAAAGTTATATTCTCAAAGTCTTAAGCGATTTAAGAAAAGGCGACTACATCGATATTTCACGCGGACGCCTTAAATCAATTAATAAACTGCCAGAACGCTATTAGCTCTGCGTCACTGCCTTAAACCTGTGCCGACGCCCGATGGGGTGCGGCGCAGATTCCTTGTGATACCCCTCACCAATTTTTAAACATTTACGAAATGATTTTATAACAAGCGGCTACTATGTCCCGGTTCACTTCCCGGAGATAACAATGAAAGATGTGGTAATTGTCGGGGCTGCTCGCACGCCCATTGGCTGCTTTCAGGGCCAGCTTACGCGTCGCTCGGCGGTCGAGCTCGGCGCGGTGGTCATTGAGGCACTGCTGACGCGCACCGGGCTTAACCCTCAGGATGTCGATGAGGTTATCCTGGGCCAGGTGCTGACGGCAGGCGCAGGCCAGAATCCGGCGCGGCAGACTGCGCTCAACAGCGGCCTGCCGTGGTCGGTTTCGGCGATTACCATCAATGATGTGTGCGGCTCTGGCCTGAAGGCGCTGCATCTGGCGACGCAGGCGATCCAGTGCGGTGAGGCGGATGTGGTGATTGCTGGCGGTCAGGAAAATATGAGCCGCGCGCCGCATGTGCTGACCGAAGGGCGCACCGGCGGGCCCGGCGACAGCCATATTATCGACAGCCTGGTGCATGATGGGTTGTGGGATGCGTTTAACGATTACCATATGGGCGTCACGGCGGAAAATCTGGCGCGCGAATATAACATCAGCCGTGAACATCAGGATGCTTACGCGCTTGCATCACAGCATAAAGCGCGGGTCGCTATCGACAGCGGACGCTTTCGTGACGAAATCGTGCCCGTCGTGATCGAACAGATGCAGGGCGCGCCGTTGGTGGTCGATACCGACGAGCAGCCACGCGCCGATACCAGCGCGGAAGGGCTGGCGCGCCTGTCGCCCGCCTTTGACCGGCTGGGAAGCGTTACTGCGGGCAACGCCTCGTCAATGAATGATGGCGCGGCGGCGGTGCTGATGATGAGCGCCAGCAAGGCGCAGGAAATGGGGCTGCCGGTGCTCGCGCGCATACGCGCTTTCGCAAGCGTGGGCGTTGATCCGGCTCTGATGGGCATCGCGCCGGTCTACGCTACGCGGCGCTGTCTGGAGCGCGCGGGCTGGCAGCTCAATGATGTCGATCTTATCGAGGCCAATGAGGCATTCGCGGCACAGACGTTGTCGGTCGGTAAGCTACTGGAGTGGGACGAGCGCAAGGTGAACGTTAACGGCGGTGCGATTGCCCTGGGACATCCGATTGGCGCGTCCGGCTGCCGCATTCTGGTTTCTCTGGTCCATGAGATGGTGAAGCGTCAGGCTCGCAAAGGGCTCGCCACGCTTTGCATTGGTGGCGGCCAGGGCGTGGCGTTGGCGATTGAACGCGATTAATCCTTTCCTTTCTTATTAAGAAATGTGCCGTCACTTCACGGCGCACTTTCTTTGTCAGCTAATAGTATTGAAAGAGCAATTATATTCCTGATATCAGTTGCTCTGTTTACTATTTCCTTCATTTAAGTTAATTCGCAGATTGCAGTCACTATCGCCGCTTTTCATGGGTGAATTTAAAAACAAACTGTGACTCAAAACATCATTTTATGGTCGTTTGTTGATTTTTTATTGAGCGCAATCACGTGCTTTCTTTTCGTTATTTTTGAAACAAAGTATTGCGATCCGGATCGCTAAAATAACCAATATTAAAAAATAAAATACAGTTTCATAAAAAAGAAACGATATTTCATTGAGGGTATTTTATGTTTAATAAAGCTCTGGTACTGACTGTCCTCTGTGGTTCATCATTCGCGGCGCAAGCCGTAACCGTTGATTTACGTCACGAGTACATTGATAGCGGAATCAATGCCGATCGCGTTGCGGTTTCACATCGTTTTGATAATGGATTTGGTTTTTCCGTGGAGGCGAAATGGAAAACCGGCGGAGACGATCAGTCGCGTCCATTTAATGAAGTCGTGGGTAACGGTCATGAAGATCAGATAAGCTGGCGCTGGAAAGCAACCGACGCTATCGCTATCACGCCAGCATTTACTATTGAAAGTGTTGATAGTAAAACCATTTATAAGCCAAACATCCATGTGCAGTACAGCTTTGAGAATGGCTTCTATGTCGCGGCCCGTTATCGTTATGAGTATACCCGCGTCCCGGAAGGTAAAGATGATGACGATAAAGTTAACCGTGGTGATGCCTGGGTAGGATTTGCGCTCGGCGACTGGCGCACTGAGCTGAACTATGTGTATGCCCAGAGCGAAGAAGGCTTTACCCGTAATAACGGGAAAAACTATTCCAACGAATATAACGCCAAAGTGGCTTATAAAATTGATAAAAACTGGGCACCTTATTTTGAAGTCGGAAATATTGGCGTAAAAGAGTCTGACGAGCGCCAGACGCGTTTACGTGTCGGCGTGGCATACAGCTTCTGATAAAATTAGCCTCCGCCAGTGCGGGGGCGTTAATTCTGTTTTGCTGTTTCCTGATAGCGTGCTCCTGAGAATAAGCACACCGCCCATGCAGGGGCGGTTTTTTTATGCCCGCTGTAAATTATTTTTTTTCGCATGCGCTCATTCTTATTAAGCTGCCGGGTTTACCTTAAACATGAAAAAATAAAAAAGCCCTCCAGGAGAGGAGGGCAAAGGTCAGTAATGGAAACAGGACGCTTATTATTATGACACGCTCAGCAGGTAATGACTCCAACTTATTGATAGTGTTTTATGTTCAGATAATGCCCGATGACTTTGTCATGCAGCTCCACCGATTTTGAGAACGACAGCGACTTCCGTCCCAGCCGTGCCAGGTGCTGCCTCAGATTCAGGTTATGCCGCTCAATTCGCTGCGTATATCGCTTGCTGATTACGTGCAGCTTTCCCTTCAGGCGGGATTCATACAGCGGCCAGCCATCCGTCATCCATATCACCACGTCAAAGGGTGACAGCAGGCTCATAAGACGCCCCAGCGTCGCCATAGTGCGTTCACCGAATACGTGCGCAACAACCGTCTTCCGGAGCCTGTCATACGCGTAAAACAGCCAGCGCTGGCGCGATTTAGCCCCGACGTATCCCCACTGTTCGTCCATTTCCGCGCAGACGATGACGTCACTGCCCGGCTGTATGCGCGAGGTTACCGACTGCGGCCTGAGTTTTTTAAATGGCGGAAAATCGTGTTGAGGCCAACGCCCATAATGCGGGCGGTTGCCCGGCATCCAACGCCATTCATGGCCATATCAATGATTTTCTGGTGCGTACCGGGTTGAGAAGCGGTGTAAGTGAACTGCAGTTGCCATGTTTTACGGCAGTGAGAGCAGAGATAGCGCTGATGTCCGGCGGTGCTTTTGCCGTTACGCACCACCCCGTCAGTAGCTGAACAGGAGGGACAGCTGATAGAAACAGAAGCCACTGGAGCACCTCAAAAACACCATCATACACTAAATCAGTAAGTTGGCAGCATCACCCGCTCAGCATTTCACGCTGTTCGGGTAATTTTGCAAGATAGACCGCCGGTTTGCCGTCTTTATCGGTACTGAAAAGAATGGCGTTGCCGTCCGGCGTGAAAGAAGGGTGTGGATGCGTCACCTGACGGCTGCCGGCAAATGTCTCCCAGGACGTATCGTGACGCGCCACACGGTAATAGGATTTATTATTTACATCAAAAACATAGAGATAAGGGTCGTTGTCAATGGTATAGCCGCCGGTGTCTTTCACATCGACCGGTGTGCCAGAGCCGTCGCCCACCAGCAGCGTGCCGTCGAAATTACTCATCAGGTGCGAGCATGCCGGGATTGGCATGATCTCTTCATTAACGCCGCGCTCCGGCAGGTAGCGGTAAACCGTGCGGCCCTGCTGGCCCTTGAGATAAGAGACATAAACCAGCGCTGAGCCGTCCGGCACCCAGAATTCGTGAGTGCAGCTTTCACCCTCGGCGTGTTCCTTCACTTTGCGCACATTGCTGCCGTCTTCATTCACCATCCACATACGGGCATCGATCAGATCGTGCGGGCCTTCATGACAGAACGCGACGGTATTGTCGTCGAACGGGCGATAAATCGGGTGCCCCAGCCAGATTTTCTCTTCGTGGATCGTCTGGCTGGCGCCGGTTTGCAGGTCAATACGCAGCAGGCGGCAATGCGGCCCTTTGTGGAAGAAATCATGGAAGATTTTCCAGTCGCTCAACGGCACATAGTCGCTTTTTGCGATTTCGATCCCGACCAGTTTGGTGCAGTCGCTGTTCGCCACCCAGGTGCCGTAGCCGACCCACGCTTCCGGCACGCGATAGACGTCGCGCTCGGCAAGTGTGGTGAGGTTAACTTCGCGCAGGACGCGATCGTTTTTCACATAGTAAAGATAGTTGTCGTCCGGCGAGAGAAAACCGCCAAAGGTATTGTCGCCCGCGCCTTCGGTGAGCTGTACCGCTTCGGCGTTTTCCAGATCCAGCAGATAGTAGTTCCAGTGCCCGTCGAATTCGCCGGCAAACAGCAGGTGGCTGCCATCGTTAAAAAAGCATTTCTGGTAGAAATAATTGCGGTGACACGTCACTTCCGGTGGGGTTAAACGCGTGACTTCCGCCCCGGTATCCGGGTCAATGCTTACCTGATACTGAAGTTTCACCCGCATGCCTTTGGCCATACTCTGCTCCTTACGTTACCGGCTGGCGTTCGCTGATTAAATTTCGAAAACAGTAATATAAATTATCAAAACAGTGTTTCAATGTGTGTGACTGTGGGCGCATTTCTGCTCAACTGTTCTAATGGAAAGAGTATTTTTGGACAAAATCAGCGCGAAAGCGGTATCGAGGGATGCCGGGCGACGGGCGGTAGACTTTTCATTAAAACCGCGCCATAAAATTTTATTTAACTGATTTTAAAACGAAAATTTGCAGATTGTGTAAAGGCTGTCTGTCGGGCCAACGCGATAAACGTGACCGCAACATCAAATCCGGCAAGATGTAACCATAAAAATGAAACAATGTTTTATTTATAATTGAAAACGCGTTTCGTTACGTTTAAGATGGATGTCATCCCAAAAAAAGAAACGCTGTTTCGCTGTTTTATTTCCTTCTGCGGTCTCTCTTTTGATGCGCGGTGAGTGGCAGATGTCTAACGCGATACGTGCCGGGCTGCCTGTTACCTGGCGTTTTATGGCATCGATATCCGTGATGAAGAGAGGGCGTAAGCGGCGGACAGCCTTATTACGGTCACGCCTGTCACAGACAGGCCCGATAACAAGGAAACACACATGATTCTCGATGCATTCTCTCTTCAGGGTAAAGTCGCGATCGTTACCGGTTGTGATACCGGTCTTGGTCAGGGTATGGCGCTGGGCCTCGCAGAAGCAGGCTGCGATATCGTGGGCATTAATATTGTCGAACCGGCGGAAACCATTGAGCGTGTGACTGCGCTGGGCCGCCGTTTTCTGAGCCTGACGGCCGATCTGCGTAAAATCGACGCGATCCCGGCGCTTATCGGACGCGCGGTGGCAGAGTTCGGGCATATCGACGTGCTGGTCAATAACGCAGGGCTTATCCGCCGCGAAGACGCAATTAACTTCAGCGAGCAGGACTGGGACGACGTGATGAACCTGAATATTAAGAGCGTGTTTTTTATGTCTCAGACCGTGGCGAAGCAGTTCATCGCTCAGGGCAACGGCGGCAAAATTATTAATATCGCGTCGATGCTCTCCTTCCAGGGCGGCATTCGCGTGCCGTCTTACACGGCGTCTAAAAGCGGCGTGATGGGTATTACACGCCTGATGGCGAACGAGTGGGCGAAGCACAATATCAACGTGAACGCCATCGCGCCCGGGTATATGGCGACCAACAACACCCAGCAGTTGCGCGCCGATGAGCAGCGCAGCGCCGAGATCCTTGACCGCATTCCGGCAGGCCGCTGGGGTCTGCCGAGCGATCTGATGGGGCCGGTGGTGTTCCTGGCGTCCAGCGCGTCAGATTACATTAACGGTTATACCGTTGCGGTTGATGGCGGCTGGCTCGCGCGGTAAGCGTAATGTGCAGTTAAAAAACCTCCCGCGTGGAGGTTTTTTTTATGGGGAACGTTTAGCGGTGCGGGATGCGGTGGGTGCGCTTTGCTTACCCACCCTACAAAACACATAGCCCTTTTCGCTCGTAGGGTGGGTGCGCTTCGCTTACCCACCCTACAAAGTAGGTAATCCTGATGTTAGCGTAGGGCGGGTAAGCGAAGCGCACCCGCCGGACACCATCTTTACCACGTTTACCTAACCCCGCCCACACAGGCGGGGTTGCAACAGAAACTACGCTTAGCGCATCGCGCGTTTCAGAATACGCTCTGCCTGGCGCTGGAATTCCGCCGCGGCGTCTTCAACGGATTTCTGGCCATAATCGATATATTGCAGCGCGGTGCCGAACTGCGACACGATTTGCGGATCGTCAAAATAGGGCGAAACGGCAAGCGTGGTCGGCAGCGACTGCGCCAGCTTCAGGCCAGACACCGACGGATCGTCATCTTTAATCACGCCCGCTTCGGTAAGCTGCGCCACCGCGGCCTTGCTGAGCGGCACGCCGCGTTCAAGCCCCAGCGCCGCCACGCCCTCTTTGCTGTTCAGCAGGAAGTTAATCAACTGCGCAGCCTCTTTCGGGTGTTTAGTGGATTTACCGATTGAGAGCATCTGTGCCGGTTTAAAGAACAGGCCCGCATCTTTGGCGCCCGGCAGCATCGGGTAAGCACCCAGCTCAAGCTTCGCGGGCGGCTTTAAGTTGTCGGAGTATTTGGTAATGGTGGAGTTCCACATATAGGTGCCCGCCCACTCGCCCTGGATCCACGGCTTCATCTCATACATGTTGCTCTTGCCGAACGAGGCATAATATTTAGTATCCGGCATCACGTGGCTGTCGATGAGCTTTTTATACATGCCGAAAAACTCGACCCACTGCGCTTTGCTGTAGGCGAATTTTTTGGTTTTCTCATCCACCGCCGGAATATTGTATTTCTGCACCATGTAGGAGTTGAGCAGGGCCAGCACATCCTGATGCTCCAGCACGACCGGGTAATACTGTTTGCCGAGTTTCGACTCGAACGTTTTACCGGCGGCCATCAGCTCATCCCAGGTTTTCGGGTAGTCGACGCCCGCTTTCTTCCAGGTTTCATTGTTGTAGTAGAATACGCGGGCGGTGACGGAGATCGGAATACCGTTGAGCTTGCCGTTGACAGTAGTGGACTTCAGCTCTTTCGGGTCGAACTGGCTCAGGTCGATGACATCTTTTACCTGATTTAAATCGTAAAACCCGTCGCCGTTTTTGGAGAAGATCGGCAGCCAGTTCCAGTTGGTTTGCATCACGTCCGGCTCGGTGCCGCCCGCGATTTGCGTGGTAAGACGCGAAAGATGGCCGTCCCAGCCGGTGTATTCCGGCTTAACGCTAATTTCCGGGTGCTGTTTGTGAAATTCCTCCAGCGCTTTCAGCGTGACCTGGTGACGGCCATTGCCGCCCCACCAGGACATACGCAGCTCGACGTTTTCCGCCGAGTGCGACGGCAGCGCGCAAAGGGTGAGGGTAGACGCTAATGCTGTGCTAACGAGGGCTTTTTTCATTATAAGATTCCTGTCAGAGAGTGAGGTTCTGTTCTGTTTTGGCGTCAAAAAGATGACACTTATTCATGTCGAACTTAAAAAACACCTTGCGGTGAAGGCCCTTTTCAATCATCGGCTTAGCTTCATCGGAAGGGATGCGGCAGGTCATTTCGAAATCCGCGACCTTGAGATAGACGAAAAACTCGTGACCCATATTCTCCACGCGCACCAGTTCACCGGTGCCGCAGGGTTCGGCATAGGGCGTGTCGGAAATTGAGACATATTCCGGGCGAATGCCGAAGAAAACCTGTTGCCCGGCGTATGCGGTCACTTTCTCCTGCTGGCGTGGCGTCAGCGCCAGGCGGTCATCGCCGATGCAAATTCGCAGCTCGCCTGCTTCTTCCACCAGTTTGCCGGGTTTAATGTTCATCTCCGGCGCGCCGATAAAGCCCGCCACGAACATGTTTTTCGGGTAGTGATAGAGATTATCTGGCGTGTCCACCTGCATAATATGACCAAGCTTCATCACGCAGATGCGATCGCCCATAGTCATTGCCTCGGTCTGATCGTGCGTGACGTAGACCGTGGTGGCCGGTTTGCCGCTCTTTTTCAGCTGTTTATGCAAATCGGAAATACGGATGCGCATCGAGGCGCGCAGTTTGGCGTCGAGGTTAGAGAGCGGCTCATCGAAGAGAAAGACATCCGGCTTTTTCACAATCGCGCGGCCCACCGCCACGCGCTGGGCCTGGCCGCCGGAGAGCTGACGCGGCAGACGGTCGAGCAGCTCTTCCAGCTCAAGGATTTTCGCGGCTTCATCCACCTGGCGGTTAATCTGATCTTTCGGCAGTTTGCTGAGCTTCAGGCCGAATGCCAGATTTTCGCGCACCGTCATATGCGGGTAGAGCGCGTAGTTCTGAAACACCATCGCGATGCCGCGCTCTTTCGGTGCCAGGTTATTCACCAGCTTCTCGCCGATGCGCACTTCGCCGCCGCTGATGGTTTCAAGGCCTGCGAGCATACGCAGCGTGGTGGATTTGGCGCAGCCTGACGGGCCGACAATCACCATAAATTCACCGTCGGCGATTTTCAGGTCGATACCATGAACCGCTTTAAAGCCGTTGGAATAGACTTTTTCTAACTTATTGAAAATAACTTCAGCCATGATATTCCCCTGTTAACCTTTGATTCCGCTGCTGGCCACGCCCTGTACGAAGTAACGCTGAGCCAGGAAAAAGACGATGATGGACGGCAGAATGGAAATACTCGCCATTGCCAGAATTTCGTTCCACGGCGCGCCTTCGGTCACGTCGATGGACATCTTGAGCGCCAGCGCTATCGGGTACTTATCGACGCTATAGACGTAAATCAGCGGGCCGATAAAGTCGTTCATCGACCACATAAACTGGAACAGCGCGACCGAGATCATGGCGGGCTTGAGGATAGGCACCACCACATACCACAGCACCTGGAAGGAGTTGCAGCCGTCGATTTGCGCCGCTTCTTCCATGTCGCGCGGCACGCCGCGCAGGAACTGGATCAGCATAAAGACGAAGAACCCCTGGGTGGCGAAGGCCATCGGCAGCCAGAGCGGCAGGTAGCTGTTGAGCATCCCCATTTCGCGGAACATCAGGTATTGCGGGATAAGCAACACGGTGCTCGGCAGCAGCATGGTGGCGATAAGCGTGGCGAACCAGAATTTCTTCCACGGGATTTCAAAGCGCGCGAAACCGTACGCCACAATGGTGGAGGAGATAACCGTCAGCACCACTTTCGGGATCACATATTTAAACGTGTTCATCATGTAGTGGCCGAAGTTATATTCAGTGCCGGTTTTCCAGCCGTTAATAAAGCCATCCCAGGTCGCGTGCGTCGGCCACAGGCCGAGCGTGGTGAAAATCTCGTGGTTGGGTTTAAACGACGCAGAGAACATCCACGCCAGCGGGTAGAGCATCAGCAGGCCGACGAACAGCAAAATTACGTAACGGATGGCGCGGCTTGCTTTTTCGCGCCGTAGCGTGCGCGCCACTTCGCGATCGCCCGCGCTCATGGCCGGGCGGCGAGCCAGCGTTTCCTGTTGGATATCAGCCATTTTTGCCTCCCTTATCGGCGGAGTAGAAGACCCAGTATTTCGAAGACTTAAAGGCGATGGAGGCGAAGAGCGCCACCACCAGGAACAGCACCCACGCGAGCGCCGCGCCGTAGCCCATGTCGAAATATTTAAAGGCGGTGTCGTAGATATAGAGCGAGAAGAGATAGGTGTAATAGGTCGGGCCGCCGCCGGTAATCACATACGGGCCGGTAAATTCCTGGAACGCCTGAGTGGTCTGCATAATGAAGTTAAAGAAAATGACCGGTGTGATCAGCGGGACTGTCACTTTCATAAACATCTGCCACTTCGAGGCGCCGTCGATCATCGCCGCCTCATACTGCGACTGCGGCACGTTTTGCAGCGCGGCCAGGAAAATCACCATCGCGGAGCCAAACTGCCAGACGCGCAGCAGCGTGACGGACATCAGCGCCAGCGAGGGTTCACCAAGCCAGTTCACCGGATCGAGCCCGAACACGCCGATAAAACTGTTCAGCAGGCCATCAATGGCAAACAGCGCGCGCCACAGCACGGCGATGGCAACAGAGCTGCCGAGGATCGACGGGATGTAATAGGCCGTGCGGAAAAAGCCGATGCCGCGCAGTTTAAAATTGAGCACAAACGCAATGCCAAGCGCGAAGGCGAGCTTCAGAGGGATAGTCAGGAATACATAAGCGAACGTCACGCCCATCGATTTCCAGAACAGATCGTCATCCATCAGCATATAACGGTAGTTTTCGATGCCGTTAAACACCGGCGGATTCATCAGGTCGTACTCGGTAAAGCTGAGCGCGAAAGAGGAAACAAACGGGAAGGCCGTAAAGACTATCAACCCGATGATATAGGGCGATATCCAGGCCAGACCCAGGAGCTTGTTTTCATTCATACATACCTACCTGGCATTCAAGGGTTCGTTAATCGGATGTGAGATGGTGTTTAAAGCGTGACAGCGAATGCGCCAGGCTCGTAAGGGCGTGGCTGGACTGCCATGCCATCGCGATGCCAGCAACGTATCGCCATGGAAACCGGCGGGCGTAACGTAATGAATATCGCGATTTTTATAATTTATTGAACCGTTGTTTCTTGTTTCTAAAACAGCGTTTTAATTTATTTTATTGCTATTTGTTTCGCCGTCATTCGATAAATAGTGGAAATGTGATCGTGGTCGAAACGCTGTTCTGGTTTTTTGAAGCAGCGCCGTTTTCGGGGCAAGGGCGGTGATACAACTTTTGGTAGGCACGCAAATTAGTGTTTGCTCTCAATTAGGATTATTCGTAATAATGATGATTACGGACGTAATACCTCTCCTCACAACAAGGATATGTTTCTTTGTTTTGCATAGTTTTTCCTTTTTTGTCAAAGAGATAGTTGTGTGCGCCCGTTCACTTTCTCAAAACAATACATTTGACCGATGAAACAATTCGCACGCATATTGTTTTTGGCGGAAATAATTTCGACTTCATCAGCAGCTTAATTAAACGTAACGCACTCACTATGTCATCGATAGATATCAAAAATAATCCGCTTACTTCGTCTGCGGATTATCCGCTCCTGGGGCAGCCGCGCGCTGAGTTAGATCTGTTTGCGCTGGTCGACGTGCTTTTCAAATCCCGTAAGGTGATCCTCTCCATTACGGCATTGTTTATCGTGATGGGTCTGGCGCTGGCCTTTTTGCTCCCGCAAAAATGGACCAGTGACGCCGTGGTGTCCATTCCTGAAACGCCGCACTTATTGAATTAAAGCGCGTGCTGGTTGATCTCCAGGTGCTGGATGTGGATGCCGCTATCGATGCCGCGTCGCTTGAAAATATGTTCCTGAAAAAATTCGATTCGCGCGCGCTTCAGGAAAAATTTCTCCGCACCTCGCCGTGGGTGCAGGCGCAGGTGAAGGAAGCGCAGGGGGATACTGAAAGCCTGCAGCGCGCGATTACGCTTGTGGCGCAGCGGATAAAAATGGTTTCTAACGACAACCCGAAAGCGGCGTCAGCCTCGCCTTACAGCTCCTGGACGCTGAGCTTCACCGCGCCGAAAGCGCAAGATGCGCAGCGCGTGCTGAAGGAATACATCAATTATGCGGCGCTGGCGGTACAGCGAGAGGTGCTTGAGAACCTGCGCTCGACCATTGAGCTTAAAGTGAAATCGGAAGAGAGCCGTCTGATCCTTGACCGTAACACGCTCGCTAACGAGCATAAAATCGCGATTCAGCGACTGAACTATTCATTGCAGGTTGCCAATGCCGCGGGCATTAAAAAGCCGGTGTACAGCAATGGACAGGCGGTGAAAGACGACCCGGATTACTCCATTGCGCTTGGCGCGGATGGGCTTGCGCAGAAGCTGGCTATTGAGCGCTCCATTACCGACGTGACGGCGCTGAATGCGGCCATCCAGAACCGCGAATATCGTCTGGCAGAGCTGAAAAAGCTCAACCTGGCGGACGTGGATTTCCAGCCCTTCCACTATCAGATGGCACCTTCGCTGCCGATGAAAAGCGACGGGCCGGGAAAAGCGCTGGTACTTATCCTTGCCGCGATGCTGGGCTTTATCATTGCCTGCGCGACGGTGCTGGTGCGTGATGTCTTCACGAAGCGTCAGGTTATGACGCAGCACGCAAGCGACGTCGACGCGCTGCTCTCCTGATACCGTTCGTATGACAAAAAAGCCGCCTGATGAGGCGGCTTTTTTATGGGCGCGATTTACTTCAGAAAATCTTCCCGTACCGGCGTAAAGGTATCAAGCAGCGTGCCGGGTGTAATACAGACGCAGCCATGCATAATATTCGGCTGTTTATAAAGCGTATCGCCTGCGCTCACGCGGCGGGTTTCTTCGCCGATGGTGAATTCAAATTCACCAGAGAGCACATACGTCAGTTGCTCATGCGGGTGGCAGTGCATCGGGCCGACCGCACCGGCGTCAAAATTCACTTCCACCGCCATCATTTTTCCGCCATGGGCCAGAATGCGGCGCGTGACGCCATTGCCTAAATCTTCAAGCGTCGTCTCTTTGTGATAGATAAACATGCCGTGCCTCTGATTTGTGAAACGTTGTTTCAATTAATCTATCCTGGCAGGAAAAAGATGAGAACGCGCCGGCGTGTGAAATGGCGGGCAGATCACATTTGTTCCGCTCTGTGAGCATGTTATAACCGGGGAATCGCAAACAGGAGGCAACGATGAAGACAGTAGGCTTGCTCGGCGGCATGAGCTGGGAATCGACCATTCCTTATTACCGGTTAATTAATGAAGGCGTGCGCGACCGGCTCGGCGGGCTGCACTCCGCGCAGTTACTGCTGCACAGCGTCGATTTTCACGATATCGAAGCCAGCCAGGCGAGCGGTGAATGGGAAAAGGCGGGCGAGATGCTGGCGCAGGCGGCGCTCGGTTTAGAACGCGCCGGTGCGCAGGCCATCGTGCTCTGTACCAACACGATGCATAAAGTGGCGCACCAGATTGAAGCGCGCTGCGCGCTGCCGTTTTTGCATATCGCCGACGCGACGGGCCGCGCGATTGCGCAGGCGGGGCTGCGCCAGGTTGCGCTGCTCGGCACCCGGTACACCATGGAGCAGAATTTCTATCGCGCGCGGCTGGAAGAGGGGTTTGGCGTCACCTCGATTATCCCGGATGCGCCCGCACGTTTGCGCATCAATCAGATTATTTTCGATGAGCTGTGTCTTGGGAAAATCACGACGGAGTCAAAACGCTACTATCAGCAGCAGGTAGAAATTCTGGCAGAGCAGGGCGCGCAGGGCGTGATTTTCGGCTGTACCGAAATCGGTCTGTTGCTCGGTGCGCAGGATTGCCCGCTGCCGGTGTTCGACACCGCCGCGCTGCACGCCGCCGATGCGGTGAACTTTATGCTGAGCGACCAGAACTGACCAGCATCGCCTCCAGCGTATCGCTAAGCCCTCTCATCTGCTGCTGTAAGTGCTGGCTGAACGCGTCCACCAGCGCCGAAGCGGGGCGGTGCAGAGGGCGGATGAGGCTTACCGTGAAGGGCACCGCCACGCTGAAGCGGCGCACCACAATGCCCGTCGCCGCGTAATCCAGCGCGGTGAGCGGGTTTACTATCGATACCCCGACGCCTGCACGCACCATCGCGCAGACCGACGCGGCGCTGTGCGTTTCCAGCACCATGCGGCGCTGCACGTTATGCTCCTGAAAGAGCGAATCAAGCAGTTGCCGGTAGCTGTCTGTACGCGACAGGCTGATGTAGTTCTCCCCTGCGAAATCCTGCGGCGTCAGCTGCGGTTTATCGGCCAGCGTATGGCCTGTGGGCAATACGCACACCTCATTTAACGTCAACAGTGTCAGCCGCTCGGTGCCGGCGGGCGTGGCGGTATTTTCCGTAATGCCTAAGTCGTGACGCTGCGCGGAGAGCCACTCTTCAAGCAGCGGCGACTCCTGGGGCACGATGTTCAGGCTCACGTCCGGGTAGCTATCCAGAAAGGGTTTTAACACCAGTGGCAGTAGCGACTGTGAGAAAACCGGCAGGCAGGCGATGGAAAGCTCGCCCTGGCGGAACTGGCGCAGGCTTTCGGCGGCGCTGATGATGCGGTCAAGCCCGTACCAGGATCGCTGGACTTCTTCAAACAGGCGCAAGCCCTGGACGGTGGGATGCAGCCGCCCGCGGCTACGGGTAAAGAGCGACAGGCCAATGAGTTTTTCAAAGCGCGCCAGTTCGCGGCTGACGGTGGGCTGCGAGGTGCGCAGCAATGCCGCGGCTTCCGTGAGATTGCCCGCCGTCATGACCGCGTGAAAGATTTCAATATGGCGAAGCGTGACGCCAGGCATAAGTGAACCCTTGTTTGTGTGAACATACACCGCTGGCGATCCGGCGGCGGGTGCGCTTTGCTTACCCGCCCTACAACAACTACGGGTTAATCTGCGGACTCCAAAATCCATATCATTTTTGCATAGACTCACGAGAAAACGATATTTTTTCTTCGTTAACGGCTGTGGCGTAATAAAGGCATCAGCTTAAAGGAGTCTCGCCATGCCACGTTCGCTTTATCACACCGACAGCGCCCTTAACGCCGACACGCTGCTGCCGCTGCCCGCGCAGTACGGCGGCCCGGTCTGGGTTTATGACGCGCAGATCATCCGCGCGCAAATCGACCGCCTGCGCCAGTTCGACGTTATTCGTTTTGCGCAGAAAGCCTGCTCGAATATTCATATTTTGCGTCTGATGCGCGAGGCGGGCGTTAAAGTGGATTCCGTGTCGCTCGGCGAGATCGAACGCGCTATCGCCGCGGGCTACGATCCGCGCCAGAACCCGGATGACATCGTATTTACGGCGGATGTGCTGGACGACGCTACCATCGCCCGCGTGCATGAACTGGGCGTGCCGGTCAACGCAGGCTCGGTGGATATGCTGGCGCAGCTCGGCGCGGTATCGCCGGGGCATCGGGTCTGGCTGCGCATTAATCCGGGCTTTGGCCACGGCCACAGCCAGAAAACCAACACCGGCGGCGAGAACAGCAAGCACGGTATCTGGTACAGCGATCTCCCGGCGGCGCTGGCGGTGATGCAGCGCTATCAGCTGAAGCTGGTTGGCATGCACATGCATATCGGCTCCGGCGTCGATTACGGACATCTGGAACGCGTATGCGGCGCGATGGTAAGCCAGGTGATCGAGTTCGGCCAGGATCTGGAGGCGATCTCCGCCGGCGGCGGGCTGTCCATTCCTTACCGCGAAGGCGACGAAACCATCGATACCGACCACTATTTCGGCCTGTGGAATCGCGCCCGCGAGCAGATCGCCGCGCACTTTGGCCACCCGATCAAGCTTGAGATTGAGCCTGGGCGTTTTCTGGTGGCGGAAGCGGGCGTGCTGGTGGCGCAGGTGCGCAGCGTGAAAGAGATGGGATCGCGCCACTTTGTGCTGATCGACGCGGGCTTCAACGATCTGATGCGCCCGTCGATGTACGGCAGCTATCACCATATTTCCGCGCTGGCGGCGGATGGGCGCGATCTGCGCGCCGCGCCGCTGCTGGAAACGGTGGTTGCCGGGCCGCTGTGTGAGTCAGGCGATGTGTTTACGCAGCAGGAAGGCGGCAAAGTGGAAACCCGCGCGCTGCCGGCGGTGCGTCCGGGCGATTATCTGGTGCTGCACGATACCGGCGCGTATGGCGCGTCGATGTCATCAAACTACAACAGCCGTCCGCTGTTGCCGGAAGTGCTGCTGGAAAACGGCGAGGCGCGCACCATTCGTCGCCGTCAGACGATCGACGAATTACTGGCGCTTGAGCGCTTTTAACGGCGTGACGGCGTAAGGGCCGGGTGCGACGGAATCCCGCAATACCAGCGTGCCGGTAAATGGCGGGATCGCGGCGAGCGGTTCGTCGCGCGCCAGCCGCACCGCGCTCTCAATCGCGGTGGTTATCATATCTTCGATCGGCAGACAGACCGTCGAGAGCCCAGGCTCAAGCCAGGCGGCGCTCGGCGCGTCGTCGAAGCCGAACAGCGACACATCTTCAGGAATACGCAGGCCCGCCTGGTAGAGCGCCTTTGACGCCCCGAGCGCCATATCGTCGTTGCAGGCGAACAGCGCGGTGAAGCGCACGCCGCGCTCCAGCAGCTCTTTACAGCGCGCGTGGCCGCCGCTCATGCTTGAATCGCCGTTTTTAATCAGCGCCTCGTTCCCGGCGATGCCGTGCTTTTCCAGCGCGCGACGATAGCCGAGCAGACGCGCCTGCCCGGTGGGCGTGGCGAGCGACACCGTGATGCAGGCTATCTCCCGGTGCCCCTGTTCAATCAGATATTCCACCGCCTGAAAAGCCGCGTCCTGCTGTTCGAAAAAGACGCAGCGTTCGCGCGCCTGGCTGACGTCGCGGTTGATAATCACCAGCGGCACGGCGGTGTTATCGATAAGTTCCATAATCGCGGTTTCGCTCATATGGCGGGTATAGAGGACGATGGCGTCGCACTGTCTGTCCGCCAGCATCTGCACGGCTTCCAGCTCGCGCGCGGGCGTGTCGTGGCCGTCGGTGACGATGAGCTGTTTGCCGTGCGCCTCGGTCTGGCGCGACGCCTGCTGCAACAGACGCCCGAAGTAAAAGCCGTTAAAGCTCGATACCACGAGGCCAATGCTGTTACTGGTGCGGTGTGCCAGCGAACGAGCCAGCAGGTTAGGGCGGTATCCCAGTTCTTCCATCGCCCGGAACACCTGCGCGCGGGTGCTCTCTTTCACCTGGCCTGTGTTGTTCAGCACGCGTGAAACGGTCGCTTTGGAAACGCCTGCCCAAACTGAAACATCCCGCATTGTCACCATTCCCTTCGCTCCCGTTGTCGTCGTGATTCGATGGAGTTTAACACACAAGCCGGACCGCGACGGAGCCGCCCACGCACGCTGTCGGCGCGTTCACACCGGCCCCGTTTCTGGTATACCAAATTTCATAAATTGCATTTTTTGGAATACCAATGGCCGGTTGTGGGAGAAGCGTCACAGATAATTGTGCCAGTCGATCCTATTTTTTGGCATACCAAAAAAGGTGTTCAGCGGTAACCTTTCCATTAAAAAAGCCACATTCAAAGAGGGCACACCCTATGGCGTTCCAGGAAAAGTTGATCGATTCTCTGGGCAGTTTCGCGACTAAATTCAACAGTTACCGCTATATCATGGCGATCAAAGCGTCGTTTATTACGCTGATGCCGGTGATTATCGTCGGCGCGTTTTCGGTGCTGATTTCCAATATGGTACTGGATCCGAAAAACGGGCTGGCGAGCTTTCAGGCGCTGTCGTTCCTGGCGGCGCTCAAGCCCATCACCAGCGCCATTAACTACGCGACGCTGAACTTCTTAAACATCGGCGCGGTGTTTTTGATTGGCATTGAGCTTGGGCGCATCAACGGCATCAAGACGCTTTTCCCCGGCCTGCTGGCGGTGATCTGTTTTATCTGCGTGACGCCAACCACGGTCGAAATGCTGGTGGATGGCGAAATGCATGTGGTTAAAGATGTGCTGCTGCGCCAGTTCTCTGACACCCGCAGTTTGTTCCTCGGGATGTTTATCGCCATTCTCTCCGTTGAGATCTATACCTGGCTTGAGCACCGCGACGGGCTGAAAATCAAAATGCCTGATACCGTGCCGCCAAACGTCTCGGCGTCGTTTTCGGCACTGATCCCGGCGATCATTACCACTACCGCTATCGCCACATTCGGTTTCGTGTTCCATCAGGTGACCGGCATGTATCTCTACGACGCGGTCTATCAGGTGGTGCAGCAGCCGCTGGAGCGCGTGGTGCAAAGCCTGCCGGGTATTCTGCTGCTGATGTTCGTCGCCCAGCTTTTCTGGGTTATCGGCATTCACGGTAACCAGATGATTAAGCCGATTCGCGAACCGCTGCTGCTCGGCGCGATTACCGTCAACATGAGCGCGTTCGAACAGGGCAAAGAGGTGCCGAACATCATCACGATGCCGTTCTGGGATGTCTATATGAGCATCGGCGGCTCCGGGCTGACCATCGGCCTGCTTATCGCGGTGATGATCGCCACCAAACGCAAAGAGATGAAAGAGATAGCCAAGCTCTCGTTTGGCCCCGGCATTTTCAATATTAATGAACCGGTGATTTTCGGGATGCCGATTATGCTCAACCCGATCCTCGCGGTGCCGTTTATCATCACGCCGCTGGTGACCGGCACGATAGGCTATTTCGCAACGGTCATGGGCTTTGCCGGGAAAGCCGTGGTGATGGTGCCCTGGACCACGCCGCCGCTGATTAACGCCTGGCTCTCCACCGCAGGCTCAATGGGCGCGGTCGTCACGCAACTGGTCTGCATTCTGGTCTCCATTCTTATCTATCTGCCGTTTGTGAAGATCGCGTCGCGCCGTGCCGAACAGGCGCAGGCAGAAGCCACTCGCGTTGAAACCGCGAAAAACGTATGAGGACCGCATGAGCGAAAAAACTCTCGCCATCCCGCAGGATTTCATTCTCGGCGCGGCGTCGTCCGCCTGGCAGACCGAAGGGTGGAGCGGCAAAAAACCGGGCCAGGATTCGTGGCTCGATCTCTGGTATCTGAACGATCGCCACGTCTGGCACGACGGCTACGGCCCGGCGGGCGCGACGGATCTTATCAATCGCTACGAAGAAGACGTGGCGCTGATGAAACAGGCGGGGCTGACGCACTATCGCACGTCGATCAACTGGTCGCGCTTTTTCACCGACTATGAAAACGGTGTTGTCGATGAAGAGTACGCGGCGTATTACGACCGCTTTCTGGATGCGATCAGGGCGGCGGGCGTCGAACCGATGATCTGCCTGGAGCATTACGAGCTGCCGGGCTATCTCTTTGAAACCTACGGCGGCTGGTCGTCCAAAAAGGTGGTCGAGCTGTTCGTTCTCTACGCCGAAAAAGTCTTTGAGCGCTACCACCACAAAGTGTCGCGCTGGTTTACCTTTAACGAACCGATTGTGGTGCAGACGCGCGTCTATCTCGATGCGCTGCGCTGGCCCTATGAGCAGAACACCGCGACCTGGATGCAGTGGAACCACCATAAAACGCTCGCCACTGCGAAAGTGGTGCGATTGTTTCGCGAGAAGGGCTACGCGGGCAGCGTGGGGGTGATTCTGAACCCGGAAGTGACCTATCCGCGATCGCGTGCGCCGCACGATGTCAGCGCCGCCGAACGCTACGATCTCTTCTATAACCGTGTTTTTCTCGACCCGTTAGTCAAGGGCGTCTATCCGCCTGAACTTATGGAGCTGCTTGAGAAACATGGCGTCATGTGGGAATACAGCGAAGAGGAGCTTGCGATTATTCGCGACAACACCGTGGATGAGCTTGGCATCAATCTTTATTACCCGCATCGCGTCAAAGCGCCGTCGCGCGCCTGGCACCCGGAGACGCCGTTCCATCCGGCGTATTACTACGAGCCGTTTGAACTGCCGGGGCGGCGAATGAACAAATCGCGCGGCTGGGAGATCTACCCACGCATTATTTACGACATGGCGATGCGGCTCAAAAACGACTACGGCAACATCCCGTGGTTTGTCGCAGAGAGCGGAATGGGTGTCGAAAACGAAGCGCAGTTTCGCAACGCCGACGGCATGATTGAAGATGATTACCGCATCGGGTTTATCGGCGAGCACCTGTACCAGACGCTGCTGGCGCGCGAGGCGGGGGCCAATTGCCAGGGTTATATGCTGTGGGCGTTTACCGATAACGTCTCGCCCATGAACGCCTTTAAAAACCGTTATGGTCTGGTCGAAATTGACTTAGCAAACCAGCGCGCGCGGCGGCCGAAAAAATCCCTGCACTGGTACAGGCGGCTGCGCGAGTCGCGCACGCTGACGCTTACGATTGATGATGAATGGAAATAAGGACCGCTGATGAAACGTATCGTACTGTGTTGTTCCGCTGGCATGTCCACGTCGCTTGTGGTCACCAAAATGGAAAAAACCGCCGCCGAACGCGGGCTTGAACTGAACATCTACGCTATTCCCGAGCAGAATCTGCGCGATGAACTGGAACTCCACGGCGGCGATATTCAGGCGGTGCTGCTGGGGCCGCAGGTACGCTTTAAGCTTGCCGAAAATAAAAAGCTGACTGACGAACACCAGATCCCGATCGCGGTCATTGATTCTGTCGCTTATGGCACGCTTAACGGCGCGAAAGTTCTCGATCAGGCGTTATCTCTGGTAATCTAACGCGCCGCGAAGCCCGCTTGCGGCACGCGAAATTGGGTCCATTCAGAGCACAGGTGATCACGTGGAGAAGGCAGTCGTTCCGCCGGAGAAAAAGCAGTATCAGGAGATTGGTGAGGATCTGCGCGCGCAAATTATCCAGGGCCACTACCCGGTCGGCTCCCGTCTTCCGCCGGAGCGCAATATCGCCGAGAAATATGGCGTCAGCCGCACCATCGTGCGCGAGGCGCTGCTGATGCTGGAGCTACAGGGCACCGTGGATATTCGCCAGGGGTCCGGCGTCTATGTGATGCGCATTCCGGCGGAGCACGAAGCCGAAGAGGAGCGCTTTTTCTCAAGCGATATCGGCCCGTTTGAAATGCTGCAGGCGCGGCAATTGCTGGAGAGCAATATCGCGGCGTTCGCGGCGAAAATGGCCACCAAAGCGGATATCGACAACCTGCGGCGCATTCTGGAGCAGGAACAGCGCGCCATCGCCATGAATGACACCACGCAGGATAACAACAAGCTGTTTCATCTGGTGCTGGCGGGCGCGTCGCAAAACCAGATGCTGCTGGCGACGGTGGAAAGCATCTGGCATCACATGGACAGCAGCCCGCTCTGGCAGCAGCTGCGCGCCCATATCGAAACCCGCGCGCATCGCCTGAAATGGCTTGGCGATTACCAGACCATTCTCGCGGCGCTGCGTCGTCGCGACGTCATGGGGGCCTGGCAGGCGATGTGGCAACATCTGGAAAATGTGAAAAACAGCCTGATGGAGCTGTCTGATGCCGACGCGCCCGATTTTGACGGCTACTTGTTTGAATCGGTGCCCATTTTCCAGGGAAAACTGCAATGAACATAGTGCCGCTCTATGAAGCGCCGCAACATGCGGAGCAGGTGACCGACTGGCTGTGGCAGGCGTTCGGCACCTCGCTGCCGCGCGCGTTTTTTGCAAGTATCGTCACGCACAGCCAGCGGCCGGGTCAGTTGCCACTTACTTTTGTGGCGATTAATGGCGAACGAGTGCTCGGTACTGTCGGGCTTTGGCGCTGTGATTTAATCAGCCGTCAGGATCTCTTTCCGTGGCTGGCAGCGCTTTACATCGATGAGGCGCAGCGCGGCAGAGGGCTTGGCGGGGCGTTACAGCGCGCGGTGATGGACTACGCGCGCGAGCAGGGGTTTTCGGAGCTGTTTCTCTACTCCGCCTGCCGGGATTACTACGAGCGGTTTGGCTGGGCGTATATCGGCGACGGTCTGGACTATCCGGACCAGACCGTGCATCTGTATCGTTACGATTTATCCGGCTCGGCGGGTGCCACCACGGAGTGACGGCGCACCAGCGTCGGGGTAAAGATATTGGTGATTTCCGGTGCGGGGCGGTTATCCGCGAGCGCTAACGCGAGTTCCGCCGCCTGGGTCGCCATCGTGACGATCGGGTAGCGGATGGTTGTCAGCCGCGGGCGCACGTAGCGCGACACCAGCACGTCATCAAACCCTATCAGCGAAATCTCCTGCGGCACCGCGATGCCGTTATCGTTCAACACGCCCATCGCGCCCGCCGCCATCGAGTCGTTATAACAGGCCACGGCGGTAAATTGTTTTCCCTGCCCGAGCAGCTCGGTCATCGCCTGCTCGCCGCCGCTCTCGTCTGGTTCCGCCCAGGCGACCAGACGGTCGTTACACGGCAGACTGTGCTCGCGCAGCGCATCGTAGTAACCCTGCAAACGGTCCTCGGCATCCGAAATTGCATGATTTGAACAGAGATAACCGATGCGCGTATGGCCCTGCTGAATCAAATGGCGAGTGGCAAGCCTGGCGCCGTAGCGGTCGTCGAGCGCCACGCAGCGTGATTCAAACCCCGGCAGAATGCGGTTAATCAGCACCATGCCTGGGATCTGTTTCATGAGCGGGATAAGGTCTTCATCGGGAATGGTTTTGGCATGGACCACCAGCGCCGCGCAGCGGTGACGAATCAGTTGTTCAATCGCCTGACGCTCTTTTTGCTCGCTATGGTAGCCGTTACCGATAAGCAGAAAATTCCCGGTGTGGTAGGCCACCTGTTCCACCGCTTTGACCATTGCCCCGAAGAACGGGTCCGAGACATCGCCCACCACCAGACCAATGGTTTCTGTGGTCTGCTGGGCCAGCGCCCGGGCATTGGCGTTAGGGTGGTAATTGAGCTGTTCCATGGCGCTCAGCACCGCCTGGCGGGAGGCGTCACTGGCTTTGGGGGAGTCGTTAATAACGCGGGAGACCGTCGCAACAGAGACTCCCGCAAGCCGCGCAACATCCTTAATAGTCGGCATTCAGTACCTTCAGGGGTAAGCGTTTACACTGCGGTAAGTGTTACGGAAAAGCGCAGTCACTTCAAGCCGAATGCCGGTCGGGCGGGCGCTTGCTCACAAAAGACCGGGAGAAAAATAAGAAGAAGACCCTGTGGATGTAAACAGAAAAAGCCAAATAATTTCAGGTAAAACCTTTAGTTACACTTTGCGATGGGCTGTTGCGATTGCTGGCTGGCGGGGAGTGTGGGCGGGTTGCTACATTTGAGATCCCAGAGGTATTGATAGGTGAAGTCAGCGACTTAGCTGATCACAACACTTACACCAACCTGCGCGGATGCGCAGGTTTTTTTTTGCCTGCTTTCCGCCTCGCTATAGCCCTCCCGCTGCCTGAATCACTCACCACATTATTTATCGCGCTGGGCGTGACAATTTCTCCTGTCGCCCCTGTTCGCCGAGTCGTGTAATCTGCGATAACTATACTTAACCCTCGCTAAAGGAAAACAAAGGGCGTTGATATGGTTTTGAAATTTTTTCGTTGGCTGTTCCGTTTGCTCTTTCGCATTCAGGTATACGGAGATACCGGGCCGCTGACTCAGCAGCGCGTGCTCATCACGCCAAACCACGTATCGTTTCTGGACGGCGCGCTGATGGCGCTGTTCCTGCCTGTCCGCCCGGTGTTCGCGGTCTACACCTCTATCAGCCAGCAGTGGTATATGCGCGCGCTGAAGCCGCTGATTGATTTTGTTCCGCTCGACCCGACCAAACCGATGTCGGTCAAACAGCTGGTGCGTCTGGTGGGCGAGGGGCGTCCGGTGGTGATTTTCCCGGAAGGGCGCATCTCTATCAGCGGCTCTCTGATGAAAATCTACGAAGGGGCGGGCTTTGTGGCGGCGAAATCGCAGGCCACGGTGATCCCGGTGCGTATCGAAGGCGCGGAGCTGACCTTCTTTAGCCGCCTGAAAGGCCTGGTGAAACGCCGTCTCTTCCCGCGTATTTCCATTCACATCCTGCCGCCGACCAGTATCCCGATGCCTGACGCGCCGAAAGCGCGCGACCGCCGCAAAATGGCGGGCGAAATGCTGCATCAGGTAATGATGGAAGCGCGCATGGCGGCGCGCCCGCGCGAGACGCTGTTTGAGGCGCTCATTAATGCGCAAAAGCGCTATGGCGAGAGCAAAAACTGCCTGGAAGATATCAACTTCACGCCGGACACCTATCGCAGCCTGATGATGAAAACGCTGTTTGTGGGGCGCATTCTCGATAAATACAGCGCGCCACGCGAGGCCATCGGCCTGATGTTGCCGAACGCCAGCATCAGCGCCGCGGTGATTTTCGGCGCGGTGATGCGCGGGCGAATTCCGGCGATGATGAACTACACGGCGGGCGTGCAGGGGCTGACCAGCGCCATTACGGCGGCGCAGATCAAAACCATTTTCACCTCGCGCCAGTTCCTGGATAAAGGCAAGCTCTGGCATCTGCCTGAGCAAATCACCTCTGTGCGCTGGGTCTTCCTGGAAGATCTGAAAGGCGAAGTGACGGCGAAAGACAAAGCGTGGATCTTCGCGCATCTGTTAATGCCGCGCCTCGCGCAGGTGGAGCAGCAGCCGGAAGACGCGGCGCTGATCCTCTTTACCTCAGGGTCAGAAGGCAACCCGAAAGGCGTGGTGCACAGCCACAAGAGCCTGCTCGCGAACGTGGAGCAGATCCGCACCATCGCGGATTTCACCGCCGACGATAAATTTATGTCGGCGCTGCCGCTGTTCCACTCTTTTGGTCTGACGGTCGGGCTGTTTACGCCGCTGCTGACCGGCGCGGAAGTCTTCCTCTACCCAAGCCCGCTGCATTACCGCGTGGTGCCGGAGCTGGTGTATGACCGCAACTGTACGGTGATTTTCGGCACATCCACTTTCCTCGGTCACTACGCACGCTTCGCGCATCCGTACGATTTCCATCTGGTGCGCTATGTCGTGGCCGGTGCCGAGAAGCTGCAAGAGAGCACCAAACAGATCTGGCAGGATAAATTTGGCCTGCGCATTCTGGAAGGCTACGGCGTGACCGAGTGCGCGCCGGTGGTGTCCATTAACGTGCCGATGGCGGCGAAGCCGGGCACCGTCGGGCGTATTCTGCCGGCGATGGACGCGCGGCTCGTTGAAGTGCCGGGCATTGAGCAGGGCGGACGTTTGCAGTTAAAAGGCCCGAACATCATGAAAGGCTATCTGCGCGTGGAAAACCCGGGCGTGCTGGAAGCCCCGGCGGCGGAAAACCCGCAGGGCGTCAGCGAGCCGGGCTGGTATGACACCGGCGATATCGTCGCTTTTGACGAGCAGGGATTTGTGCAGATCCAGGGGCGCGCCAAACGCTTTGCCAAAATTGCGGGTGAAATGGTGTCGCTTGAGATGGTGGAAAGCCTGGCGCTCGCCGTCTCGCCGGAGAAAATGCACGCCACGGCGATTAAACACGATGCCGCGAAAGGCGAGGCGCTGGTGCTGTTCACCACCGACCCGGAACTGACCCGCGAAAAACTGGCGCAGCAGGCCCGCAGTAAAGGCGTGCCGGAACTCGCGGTGCCGCGTGATATCCGCTTCCTCAAGCAACTGCCGTTACTTGGCAGCGGCAAGCCGGATTTCGTGTCGCTGAAAAAACTTGTCGACCAGGAAGAGACGCATCATGCCTGATTCGCAAAGCCCGAACGGCTCGCTGTTTTCGCGGGGAATGATGGCGGTTATCGTCGCGCAGTTTCTCTCGGCGTTTGGCGATAACGCGCTGCTGTTTGCCACACTCGCGCTGCTTAAACAGCAGTTCTACCCGGAATGGAGCCAGCCGGTGCTGCAGATGGTGTTCGTCTGCGCTTACATTCTGCTGGCGCCGTTTGTAGGCCAGGTGGCGGATAGCTTTTCCAAAGGCCGGGTGATGATGGTCGCCAACGGTCTGAAGCTGCTCGGCGCGGTGGTCATCGTCTTTGGCGGCAACCCGTTTGTCGGGTATACGCTGGTGGGCGTCGGCGCGGCGGCGTATTCGCCCGCCAAGTACGGCATTCTCGGCGAAATCACCACGGGCGATCGTCTGGTTAAAGCGAACGGGCTGATGGAATCGTCGACGATCGCGGCGATCCTGATTGGCTCTATGGCAGGCGGCATGCTGGCGGACTGGCATGTGGGCGCAGCACTTGGCGTCTGTGCGCTGGCCTATGCGGGCGCAGTTGGCGCGAACCTGTTGATCCCGAAACTGGGCGCCGCGCGCCCTGGCCAGTCGTGGCGCTTTGGCCCGATGACGCGCAGCTTCTTCACGGCCTGCCGCACGCTGTGGCATAACGACGAAACCCGCTTCTCGCTGGTCGGCACCAGTATGTTCTGGGGCGCGGGCGTGACGCTGCGTTTCTTGCTGGTGCTGTGGGTGCCGGTGGCGCTTGGCATTACCGATAACGCCACGCCGACCTACCTGAACGCGATGGTGGCGGTCGGCATTGTGGCGGGCGCGGGGGCTGCGGCGAAGCTGGTGACGCTGGAGCGTGTGTCGCGCTGTATGCCGGCGGGCATTCTGATTGGCATTGCGGTTATCTTCTTCTCCCTGCAGCAGGCGGCGCTGCCCGCTTATCTGTTGCTGCTGCTGATAGGCTTTTTCGGCGGGTTTTTCGTGGTGCCGCTCAATGCGCTGTTGCAGGAGCGCGGCAAGCGCTCCGTCGGCGCGGGCAACGCGATTGCGGTGCAAAACCTCGGCGAGAATACCGCGATGCTGCTGATGCTGGGGCTCTATTCGCTGGCGGTGAAACTCTCGCTGCCGGTGGTGGGAATTGGCGTCGGCTTCGGGGCGATTTTCGCGCTGGCCATCGCTGGCCTGTGGCTGTGGCGACGTAAACAGTAAAAAAAGACCCGCTCCGGCGGGTCTTTTTTTTATCACCAGCAAATTACGTTGCCGCGCTTACGGCGCCGGGTAGGTATAGACCTGATGCACTGCTTCCAGCTCCGCCAGCACATCTTCACTGAGCGTCAGGTGCAGGCTTTCAACGTTGGTTTTCAGCTGTTCCATCGTCGTGGCACCGAGCAGCGTACTCGCCACAAACGGCTGCTGGCGCACGAACGCCAGCGCCATCTGCGCCGGATCCAGCCCGTGGCGCTTCGCCACATCAACATACGCCGCCACCGCTTTTTGCGACTGCTCGCTGCTGTAGCGCGTAAAGCGGCTGAAAAGCGTATTGCGTGCGCCTGCGGGTTTCGCGCCTTTCAGGTATTTGCCGGTCAGCGTGCCGAACGCCAGCGCGGAATAGGCCAGTAGCTCCACGCCTTCAAACTGGCTCACTTCGGCAAGTCCTACCTCAAAACTACGGTTCAGCAGGCTGTACGGGTTCTGGATGGTGACGATGCGCGGCAGATCGTGTTTATCCGCCAGATGCAGGTAGCGCATCACGCCAAAAGCGGTTTCGTTCGAGACGCCGATATAGCGGATTTTCCCGGCGCGCTGGAATTCCGCGAGCGCTTCCAGGGTTTCCAGCAGCGTGACGACCGGCGCGCTGTCGGTCCAGGTGTAGCCGAGCTTGCCAAAGCAGTTGGTCGGGCGCTGCGGCCAGTGCACCTGGTAGAGATCGAGATAATCGGTCTGTAAACGTTTCAGGCTGGCGTCGAGCGCGTCGCGGATATTTTTGCGATCCAGCGCCTGATTGGGGCGAATGCCGCTGTCGTTGTTGCGGCTCGGTCCGCTGACTTTGGAGGCGATCACCAGCTTTTCGCGATTGGCGCGTTTTTTCAGCCAGTTGCCAACATAGGTTTCCGTCAGGCCCTGCGTTTCCGGGCGCGGAGGCACGGGATACATTTCGGCGACATCAATCAGGTTTATGCCCTGGCTTACGGCGTAATCGAGCTGTTCGTGGGCGTCGGCCTCGCTGTTTTGTTCACCAAAGGTCATGGTTCCCAGCCCCAGCGTGCTGACTTCAAGTGAGCTATGAGGAATACGGTGATAATGCATAGCCGGCCTACCTTCTGTTGTTCAGTCCGCGTCAGGCCATTCCTGACAAAGGAATATAAACATGGCAGAGGGGAGACAAAAGGAAAAGAGGCAAGGGAGAAAAAACCAAAAGGTCAGCGCGATGCTGACCTTTTATTTAACGCTCAATGATTTGCGAAACCTGATCGCGGTTTATCTGCATCTCGTTACCCTGTGGGTCACGATAACTGACCAGACCGGTTTCGTCATCAACCTGCGGTTTGCCTTCAGTCAGGATCATCCGGCCATCTTTGGTCGCCATGACGTAATCACTGCTACAGCCTGAAACCGCGAAGGCCAATCCGACGGCAGAAATTGCTACAGCCCATTTATTCATTGTTTTTCGCCTCATCAGGAAGGGGTCCACGTAGAGTCTAGTAAAAAGCAGCGAGGCGGCGCGAAAAAGCAGCAAATTCTTAAAAGTTCAGGGGAATAAACAAAAACGCTCCCGAAGGAGCGTTCTGATTACAGCGGTCTTTTCTTGTTGCGCAGCAGATTGAGGCTTTCCACGGCGATGGAGAAAAACATCGCGAAGTAAATGTAGCCTTTCGGCACGTGAATATCGAAGCTCTCCAGCATCAGGGTAAAACCCACCAGGATCAGGAAAGAAAGCGCCAGCATCTTCACGGACGGATGGCGTTCAACAAACTCGCCGATAGGGCGCGCGGCGAACATCATTACGCCCACTGCGATCACCACCGCCGCCATCATAATAAACAGATGATCGGAGAGACCCACCGCGGTGATAACCGAATCCAGACTGAAGATAATATCCAGCAGCATGATCTGAATAATGGCGCCAAAGAAAGAGTGCACGTTGGTTTTCAGGCCTTCCTCTTCGCCTTCGATAGTCTCGTGGATCTCTTTACTGGCTTTCCAGATAAGGAACAGACCACCCAGTAGCAGGATCAGATCCCGCATCGAGATCGCCTGATCGAAAACGGTAAACAGCGGATTTGTGAGCTTCACGACCCAGGCGATCGACGCCAGAAGCGCGAGGCGCATAATCATCGCCGCGCCGAGGCCCATTTTGCGCGCCAGCGCCTGCTGAGATTTCGGCAGTTTCGCCACGACCAGAGAGAGAAAAATAATATTGTCGATCCCAAGCACAATCTCCAGCAGCGTCAGCGTACCGAGTGCCAGCCAGGCGTTGGGATCCGTTATCCATGCAAACCACATTCAAAAAAGTCCTGCTCAAAGAAACAAAACGCTAATTATATGCGTCGGGGGAGGGCTGTTGACAAAATTTTAAGGGATTCATAACAAAAAATGGCGCGCCAGCAGGGCGGCGGTGAAGTTTTTCTTCAGATAAAAGCCGCGCGGCAGCGTCATTATCGGCTCGCCATGTGCGCCGAACGCGGGCGTCAGCGCTTTGCTGTTGGCGGCTTTTGGACGCAGCTGCAATACCTCGCCGTGACGCGCGGTGATGCGCTCTACCTGACCTAACACAATCAAGTCCATTAACTCTTCCCAGTCACGACGCAGCTGATCGTCTTCCTGTGGCGATGGGCTCCAGAGCAACGGCGCGCCAACGCGGCGCTCTGCCAGCGGGATTTCGCGCTCGCCTTCTACCGGCACCCACAGTACGCGTTTGAGCTTGTGGCGCACGTGACTGGTTTCCCATGTCACGCCGGTATTGCCGGTAAGCGGAGCGACGCACACAAACGTCGTCTCAAGCGGGCGGCCCTGGCTGTCGATGGGGATCGTTTTCAGCTCTACGCCAAGCGCTGCGAAATCCTGCTCGGGTTTACTGCCTGCGCTCGCGCCAAGCCAGCGCTCCAGCAGCACGCCGATCCAGCCCTTATCACGACGCAAATCGGCGGGCGTTTCGAGGCCTGCCAGCGCCGCCAGTTCGCCAAGCGTCAGCCCCGCCAACTGCTGCGCCTGATGCAGCAGCTGCGCTTCATCGACGGGCGGTTGAACAAGAGGAGCAAGGGAAGTCATAACGATTACCTTCTGTTTAAAAAATGAACAGCAAAATGCCTGCTTGTGGAAAGAGTTTACCTGCTTGTGAGCAAGCAATTCAATTACATGATTTTAAATGATTTTTATGAAAAAGAAGGATTTCTCAGACGTCAGAAATAAAGGTTGTTCAAATCTGGTCACCGACAATAAACAGGATCTTACACCAGTTTATCCACAGAAAAATGGGATAACTGTGTAAATCCCTCACTACTGTTTCGATTTACAGCCTTGACGGACGGGGGAAAACGCCTTTTTCAACAAATTGTGACTAAGTTATTGGCATAATCTGTGGATAAAAACGACGCTGGTCGATCTTTCGTCAGAGTAAGGATCGTGAGTGTGACGATCGTCACACTGAGCGGTGAGTATCACGTTTTTTGTATTATAATTGTTTGAATAGCAATGCAATTTTTTCTATAAGAATAATCCCTGGTTTTGGGTTGTTTTGGGTTTTCCCTGGGAAATAAGACACTTCTTCACAAAGATATCCACAGAAAAAGTGAATAAAAGCGGGTCTTAATCGCTTCCCCTGTTTATAACCCCGCATATTTTTGTGAGTTATTCAAATGTTATTCCTGTTCACAGCGGCTAACAGAGTGGTTTACCGTCAATGAGGAGTATGAAACAATCGTTACTATCCAGGTTTATTTTGAGGTAGTCCGGTGATCGATGATGATGGCTACCGCCCGAATGTTGGTATCGTGATCTGTAATCGTCAGGGACAGGTAATGTGGGCCAGGCGTTTTGGTCAGCACTCCTGGCAATTTCCGCAAGGGGGTATTAATCCTGGCGAGTCGGCGGAGCAGGCGATGTACCGCGAGCTTTTCGAAGAGGTCGGTTTACAACGAAAAGATGTGCGCATCCTTGCGACTACCCGAAACTGGTTACGTTACAAATTACCAAAACGTTTGGTGCGTTGGGACACAAAGCCGGTATGTATCGGCCAGAAACAAAAGTGGTTTCTTCTGCAGTTAATGAGCAACGACGCCGATATCAACATGCAAACCAGCAGTACGCCAGAATTTGACGGCTGGCGGTGGGTAAGCTTCTGGTATCCGGTGCGCCAGGTGGTCTCTTTCAAGCGCGATGTCTATCGTCGAGTGATGAAAGAGTTCGCAAGCGTTGTGATGCCGTTGCAAGAGAGCGCGCCACCGCAGCGTAATCCTTCGCCTGCCTGGCGACGTAAAAGAGGTTAAGCCACGCAAATTATGCTCACCCGGTTGCGAGAAATAGTCGAGAAAGTGGCCAGCGCCCCGCGCCTCAACGAGGCGCTGGATATTCTCGTTACGGATATCTGTCTTGCGATGGATACCGATGTTTGTTCGGTTTATCTCGCCGATCACGACCGGCGTTGCTATTACCTGATGGCAACGCGTGGGCTGAAAAAACCGCGCGGGCGCACCGTAACGCTGGCCTTTGATGAAGGTATCGTCGGCCTGGTCGGGCGCCTCGCCGAGCCGATTAACCTTGCCGATGCGCAAAAACACCCCAGCTTTAAATACATTCCCTCTGTGCGTGAAGAACGTTTTCGCGCTTTTCTCGGCGTGCCGATTATTCAGCGCCGCCAGCTGCTTGGCGTTTTAGTCGTCCAGCAGCGCGAGCTGCGCCAGTATGACGAGAGCGAAGAATCCTTCCTGGTGACGCTCGCCACCCAGATGGCGGCGATTTTGTCGCAGTCTCAGCTGACCGCGCTGTTTGGCCAGTATCGTCAGACGCGTATCCGCGCGCTGCCGGCCTCGCCGGGCGTGGCGATCGCGCCGGGCTGGATGGACGCCACACTGCCGTTGATGGAGCAGGTCTACGAAGCCTCGACGCTCGATACCGGGCTTGAGCGCGAACGCCTGACCACCGCGCTTGAAGAAGCCGCTGGCGAATTCCGCCGCTACAGCAAACGTTTTGCCGCAGGCGCGCAAAAAGAGACGGCGGCGATTTTCGATCTCTATTCCCACCTGTTGTCCGACGCGCGGCTGCGTCGTGAGCTTTACGACGAGGTGGATAAAGGCTCGGTCGCCGAATGGGCGGTCAAAAAAGTTATTGAGAAATTCGCCGAGCAGTTTGCCGCGCTGACCGATGGCTATCTGAAAGAGCGCGCAGGCGATTTGCGCACGCTCGGGCAGCGGTTGCTGTTCCATCTCGACGATAATATTCAGAGCCCGAACACCTGGCCTGAGCGTTTTGTGCTGGTGGCGGATGAGCTTTCCGCCACAACGCTCGCCGAGCTGCCCCAGGACAGGCTGATGGGCGTCGTCGTGCGTGACGGGGCCGCCAACTCCCATGCCGCTATTATGGTGCGCGCGATGGGCATTCCAACCGTGATGGGCGCGGATATTCAGCCTTCTGTGCTGCATCATCGTATGCTGGTGGTCGATGGTTATCGCGGCGAACTGCTGGTCGACCCGAGCCCGGTGCTGCTTCATGAATATCAGCGGCTCCTCAGCGAAGAAAATGAACTTAGCCGGATTGCCGAAGATTATGTCGAACAGCCCGCCTGCCTGAAGAGCGGCGAGCGGGTGCAGGTCATGCTCAATGCGGGTTTGAGCCCGGAGCATGAAGAAAAACTCGGCAGTCGTATCGACGGCATTGGGCTTTATCGCACCGAAATCCCGTTTATGCTGCAAAGCGGTTTTCCGTCCGAAGAAGAGCAGGTAGCGCAGTACCAGGGCATGTTGCAGATGTTTAACGACAAGCCAGTGACGCTGCGCACGCTTGATGTCGGCGCGGATAAACAGCTGCCCTATATGCCCATCAGCGAGGAGAACCCTTGCCTTGGCTGGCGCGGGATACGCATCACACTCGATCAGCCGGAGATCTTTTTGATCCAGGTGCGCGCCATGTTGCGTGCCAATGCTGCAACGGGCAATCTCAGCATCCTCTTACCGATGATCACGAGCATCGACGAAGTGGACGAAGCGCGTCGGCTTATCGACAGAGCTGGCCGCGAAATGGAAGAGATGCTCGGCTATGAGATCCCTAAACCGCGGCTGGGCATTATGGTAGAAGTCCCATCGATGCTGTTTATGCTGCCTCACCTGGCAAGCCGCGTTGACTTTATTTCCGTTGGCACCAATGACCTCACCCAATATCTGCTGGCGGTAGATCGCAATAACACGCGGGTCGCCAGTCTCTATGACAGCCTCCATCCGGCGATGCTGCGCGCGCTAAAAATGATTGCCCTTGAGGCACAGCGCCTCGGCATCGATCTCTGCCTGTGCGGCGAAATGGCGGGTGACCCGATGTGCGTCGCGCTGCTGGTTGGCATGGGCTATCACCATCTCTCGATGAACGGCCGCTCGGTCGCGCGCGTGAAGTATCTGCTTAGACATATCACGCTGGAAGAGGCCGAGACGCTCAGCGCGCGCAGCCTCGAATCGCAATCAGCCACAGAAGTGCGTCACCAGGTGGCGGCGTTTATGGAGCGTCGCGGCATGGGCGGTCTCATTCGCGGCGGCCTGTAACACTGCTATAACCGGTTGTGCTCTTACATATCTTTTACAACTTCCTGCCCTCGCCCACGCCAGGCTTTATGCTATGATCCGCAGCCTCAGGAGCGTCCGGAAAAGGGCGCAGCATCTCACCCGCTGTCCACTTTCAGCGGGATAACAACAGGTTTTGGTGACAGATGAATAGTGGCTATCTGCATTTTCCCGATTTTGATCCGGTAATCTTCTCTCTTGGACCGGTTTCGCTTCACTGGTACGGGCTGATGTATCTTGTGGGCTTTGTGTTCGCCATGTGGCTCGCCGTTCGTCGTGCTAATCGTCCTGGCAGCGGCTGGACAAAAAACGAAGTGGAAAACCTGCTGTATGCGGGCTTTCTCGGCGTCTTCCTTGGCGGGCGTATCGGTTATGTGCTGTTTTACAATCTGCCGCTCTTCCTCGAAAACCCGCTTTATCTGTTCCGCGTCTGGGATGGCGGGATGTCCTTCCATGGCGGACTCATCGGCGTAATCTGCGTGATGATCTGGTTTGCGAAGCGCACCAAACGTAACTTCTTCCAGGTCTCCGATTTTATCGCGCCGCTGATCCCCTTCGGGCTTGGCGCGGGCCGTCTGGGTAACTTTATTAATGGCGAGCTGTGGGGCCGTGTCGATCCGGGCTTCCCGTATGCCATGCTTTTCCCCGGTTCGCGCAGCGAAGATATCGGCCTGCTGGCCTCGCATCCGGAATGGCAATCGCTGTTTAATACTTACGGTGTGCTGCCTCGCCATCCGTCGCAGCTTTATGAGTTGTTCCTCGAAGGCATCGTGCTGTTTATCATTCTGAATCTGTTTATCCGTAAACCGCGTCCGATGGGGGCGGTCTCCGGCCTGTTCCTGATTGGTTACGGCGCATTCCGTATTATTGTTGAATTTTTCCGTCAGCCGGACGCGCAGTTTACCGGCGAGTGGGTGCAGTACATTAGCATGGGGCAAATCCTCTCCATTCCGATGATCGTCGCAGGCGCAGCCATGATGATCTGGGCTTATCGCTGCCGCCCACAGCAGCAACTTTCGTGAGACGCCATGAAACAGTATCTTGAACTGATGAACAAAGTGCTCCATGAGGGAGCACAAAAAGATGACCGTACCGGCACCGGGACGCTTTCGATTTTTGGCCACCAGATGCGTTTTAACCTGCAGGAAGGTTTTCCGCTGGTTACGACTAAACGTTGTCATTTGCGCTCCATCATCCATGAGCTGCTTTGGTTTCTGAAAGGCGACACTAATGTCGCTTATTTACATGAAAATAACGTCACCATCTGGGACGAGTGGGCAGATGAAAACGGCGATCTGGGCCCGGTATACGGCAAACAGTGGCGCTCATGGGCGACACCCGATGGCCGCCATATCGACCAGCTGGAAACCGTCCTGAACCAGCTGAAAAACGATCCGGACTCGCGCCGTATCATTGTTTCTGCCTGGAACGTCGGTGAGCTGGATAAAATGGCGCTGGCGCCTTGCCACGCGTTTTTCCAGTTCTACGTAGCGAACGGCAAGCTCTCTTGTCAGCTCTACCAGCGCTCCTGCGATGTGTTCCTTGGCCTGCCATTTAACATCGCCAGCTACGCGCTGCTGGTGCATATGATGGCGCAGCAGTGTGACCTTGAGCCCGGCGATTTCGTCTGGACGGGCGGCGATACGCACCTCTACAGCAATCACCTGCAGCAGGCGCGTTTGCAGCTCACACGCGAGCCGCGCCCGCTGCCGAAGCTGGTTATCAAGCGTAAGCCGGAATCGCTCTTTGATTACCGGTTCGAAGACTTCGAAATCGAAGGCTACGATCCTCACCCGGCCATCAAAGCGCCCGTCGCGATTTAATGCTTACCCTGCCATAACCGACGCACTTCCGCGTCGGTTTTTTTATTCCTGTTATTCATTCTTCGGCACATCTTCCAGCGCTTATGCAAGCACATGCAAACGAGTCGATTTCTTTCGAGATGTCTTCCGGTTTCGCGGATTACCGCTGGTCACGTTTACTGGCAGTGGCACACTTGCGCCATGAACCGAAAACAGCAGGGCTATAGCCTGATAGAAGTGATGGTGGTGCTGGTGATTATTATCAGCATGAGCGCGGCGGGCGTGTATGGCTGGCAGCGCTGGCAAAACCAGCAACGTTTATGGCAGACCGCGCAGCAAACGCGTGATTTTCTTGAAGCACTCAGGGAGGAGGCGAACTGGCGTAATGTTGACTACAAACTCTGGGTAAATCGTGGTTCGCAGGGATGGTGCCTGGGTACACAGACGAGTAGCGAGCAGACGTGTCGTAAAGGAGCAAAGGATCAGTTTTCACCGCCGTGGCCGGAAGTGGAGATCGCTGAAATGACGCCCGGGCTGGCCTTCTTTGGATTACGCAATACGGCCTGGCCAGGACACATCATTTTACGTAGCCCCGTTGGGGAGTGGCGCATCATTATTTCGGTCTGGGGGCGGATCCGGCTATGCGAGCCAGGAGAAGGGACATCATGCGTGTAAAGGAGAAAGGATTCTCTCTGCTTGAGGTGCTGATTGCGCTTGGCATAAGCAGCGTATTGTTAACCGGAGCCGCAAGGCTGCTTCCCGCGTTGCAGCTCGGCATACTGCGTCAGGCGCAACAAACGCTCTTGCAAGAAGAGCTCTGGCAGCTGGCATTTACAGTGGGCAAACAGATACAGCGAGCTGGTTACTGCTACGGCGGTTGTGATAGCCGCGCACTGCAACTCAATAGCGACGGCAGCTGTTTGCTGGTGCAGTGGGATGCGAACAGCAATGGCCGTTTCGAGAGCGCGCCTTCAGCCGATGCTGAGCAAACGGGGTATCGCCTGCGCGACGGCAGCGTTGAGACGCTAAGGGGCGCTACATCCTGCGAGGGGAAAGGGTGGGAGAAAATGACGAATCCCGCCATGGTGCGCATCGACAAATTTCAGGTGCGGGAAAAACGGCGGCCCGGCTTCCCTGCGCTATTTACCGTGGCATTGCGCGCAATAATGCTCCGCTACCACGGCGATCCGGTGGCTGTGGAGCATAGCGTCAGTGGGTTTAACTTATGAACGCCAGAGAGAAGGGCATGTCGACCATTGCTATGGTTCTGGCTTTGTTGCTGCTGGGCAGTCTGATGTTAGGTGGGCTTCAGCAGCAACTGGACAGCCGTTTTGGCCGCGCGGCAAACGAAAGTGCGGCGATTAAAGCGTTTAACGCGGCGCTTTCAGCGCTGGCATTGTCGCAAAGCCAACGCTGGGTGTTTACACCACAGTGGCAATGTCAGACTTTGCCTGAAGTCAAAGGACGGGCCTGCGTCAGGCAGATGCAAACGTATCTGCTGGTCGCAGCAGAGGGCGCGGATGAGAATGCCGTGCCCCTCACGCTCTGGCGCTGGGCGCAGCCTGACGGTGATCGCCTGCGTTTTATGCCGCATGGCTGGAGCGACTTCTGCCCGCTCACGGAGGCGAAGCAATGCCAGTTACCTTAGCTCGCCAGCGTCAGGCCGGGTTTAGCTTGCCCGAAGTGTTGATGTCTCTGGTTTTGTTCATCGTCATCATCGGGGCGTTAACGGGGTATTACCAGGTACTGGCGCAAGGGTTTCTTAATCAGTGGCACTATCGGCAGCTCTGGCGTTTTGCGAGTCAGCAGGCAGAAATCAACCCGCCACCTTTGCCTGAAGGCTGGAAAGCGACGCGGGTGGAGACTTCCGTAGCGGGATGTGTCAGCATTTCGGTTATTGTGTCGAGCCCTGGGGGCAGGCAAGGGCAGTTAAGACGTTTACATTGCCCCTCTGAAAAGCAGTAGTCAGGAGTCACTATGTTACGGGTTTATCACTCCAACCGGCTTGATGTGCTGGAAGCGATTATGGAGTTCATTGTTGAACAACAGCCGCTTCCCGATCCCTTCGAGCCTGAGATCGTCCTGGTGCAAAGCACCGGTATGGCGCAGTGGTTGCAGATGAGCCTGGCACAGAAATTTGGCATCGCCGCGAATATCGAGTTTCCACTTCCGGCAAGCTTCATCTGGGACATGTTCGTGCGCGTGCTGCGTGATATTCCGCAGGAGAGCGCCTTTACCAAACAGAACATGAGCTGGAAACTCATGAAGCTTTTGCCAGGTATGCTCACTTCGCCTGACTTCGACATGCTGCGGCACTACCTGCACGATGACGAAGATAAACGCAAGCTGTTCCAGCTCGCCTCACGCGTGGCGGATCTCTACGATCAGTATCTGGTGTATCGCCCCGAATGGTTAACCCGCTGGGAGGCAGGAGATGTTGTCGATGGTCTTGGCGAGCCACAGCGCTGGCAGGCGCCGCTCTGGCGGGCGCTGGTTGAACACACCGCAGCGCTCGGGCAGCCGCAGTGGCACCGCGCCAACCTTTATCAGCGTTTTATTCGTACGCTTGAGACGGCGGAAAGCCGCCCGGAAGGGCTGCCCGCCCGCGTGTTTATTTGTGGCATTTCGGCGCTGCCCCCTGTCTATCTACAGGCTTTACAGGCGCTGGGTAAACACATTGATGTGCATCTACTTTTTACTAACCCGTGCCGTTATTACTGGGGCGATATACAAGATCCGGCTTTCCTCGCGCGCCTGTTAAGCCGCAAGCGTAAACTGCATGCGAAAGAGGGAACGGCACCGCTTTTTAAAGACAGCGAAACGGCCCCTGCTCTGTTCAATGAAGAAGGCGAGCAGGAAGTGGGAAACCCGCTGCTTGCTTCCTGGGGCAAATTAGGCCGTGACTACACGTACCTGCTTTCAGGCCTTGAGCGTTTTGAGGAGATGGATGTATTTGTCGATCTCGAACCCGATAACCTGTTGCACAGTCTGCAGTTCGATCTGCTGGAACTACGTAATCAGGCGCAGGCGGGCGTGACGCTTGAGGAGTTTGAGCGAAGCGATGGAAAACGCCTGCTGGATCCTGACGATCGCAGTATCAGTGTGCATGTCTGCCATAGCCCCCAGCGCGAAGTGGAAATTCTCCATGACCAGCTTCTGCAAATGCTGGAGGCCGATCCACAGCTGACGCCGCGCGATATCATCGTGATGGTGGCGGATATCGACAGCTACAGTCCGTTTATTCAGGCTGTCTTTGGCAGCGCGAGCCAGGAGCGATACCTGCCGTTCGCCATCTCTGACCGGCGCGCGCGTCAGGCGCACCCTGCGCTTCAGGCATTCATTACGTTACTCTCGCTGCCGGACAGCCGTTTTGTCTCTGAAGATGTCCTGGCATTGCTGGAAGTCCCGTCGCTTGCCGCCCGTTTCAATATCAGCGAAGAGGGGCTGCGCTTCCTGCGACAGTGGGTGAATGAGTCCGGCGTACGCTGGGGCATTGATGATGACAACGTGCGTGAACTGGCGCTGCCAGCGACCGGTCAGCACACCTGGCAGTTTGGTCTTACCCGTATGCTGCTGGGCTACGCCATGGAAAGCCATCTTGGCGAATGGCAGTCGGTGCTGCCGTATGATGAATCCAGCGGGTTAATTGCTGAACTGGTCGGCCATCTTGCTGAACTCTTAATGCAGCTTAACCTGTGGCGCAAAGGGCTTTCGCAGGCGCGGCCGCTGGCAGAATGGCTACCGGTCTGTCGGGAAATGCTCGATAGCTTCTTTGCACCTGATGCTGAGACCGAAGCCGCGTTGGCGCTCATCGAACAACAGTGGCAGGCGATTATCGAGCAAGGCATTAGCGCACATTATGAAGATGAAGTGCCGCTCACGTTGCTGCGTGATGAGCTGGCGAAAATGCTCGACCAGGAGCGCATCAGCCAGCGTTTTCTCGCCGGGCCGGTAAACTTCTGTACGTTGATGCCGATGCGCTCGATTCCTTTTAAGGTCGTATGCTTGCTGGGCATGAACGATGGCGTTTATCCAAGAACACTCGCGCCACTGGGGTTTGATCTTATGAGCCAGAAGCCGCAGCGCGGGGATCGCAGCCGTCGCGACGACGATCGTTACCTCTTCCTGGAGGCGCTGATTTCCGCTCAGCAGCAACTTTACATCAGCTACATTGGCCGTTCGGTACAGGATAACAGCGAAAAGTATCCATCAGTGCTGGTGCAGGAGCTGGTGGATTATCTTGCCCAGAGCCATTATCTGCCGGGCGACGAGGCGCTCAACTGTGATGAAAGCGCGAAAAAGGTCAAAGCCCACCTGATGCGGCTCTACCCTCGAACACCTTTTGATGCGGAAAACTTTCAGCCTGCCAGAGAGACTCAGAGCTACGCCCGCGAATGGCTGCCCGCCGCCAGCGAGCAGGGTGAGGCGCATCCGGAATTTATCAAACCGCTGACGCCAGTCACGCTTGAGGAACTGCCATTTGAACAGTTCCAGCGCTTCTGGCGCCACCCGGTGCGAGCCTTTTTCCAGTTGCGGCTGAAAGTTAACTTCCGCACGGAAGAGAGCGAACTGCCGGATGCTGAGCCTTTTACCCTGGATAGCCTCGGCCGCTACCACATGAATCAGCAGCTACTGAATACGCTGGTGGAGCAACAAGATCCTGAAGCCCTCTATCGTCGATACCGTGCGGCAGGTGAGCTGCCCTATGGCGCGTTCGGCGAGCTGTTCTGGGAAAGCCAGCTACAGGAAATGCAGGCTCTGGCCGAGCGAGTGCTGGCTGAGCGCGATGGCGGCGAAAGCCAGGAGATTGCGCTTGAGCTTGGTAATGTCGAAATGACGGGCTGGTTGCAGCATGTGCAGCAGGACGGGCTGTTACGGTGGCGGCCTTCCATACTGCGTGTTGAACATGGAATGCAACTTTGGCTTGAGCATCTGGTCTACTGTGCCTGTGGCGGTGAAGGAACCAGCCGCCTTTATGGCCGTAAAGATAGCTGCTGGCGCTTTCCGCCTGTACCGCGTGAGCAAGCGGAACACTATTTGCGCGAGCTTACCGAGGGGTATCAGCAGGGAATGCGCGAACCGCTGATTTTGTTGCCGCAGAGTGGTGGTGAGTGGCTAAAAGCCTGTTATGACGTGAAGAATGATGCCATTTTGTGGGATGAAGAAACCCAGTTGAAAGCACGTAATAAGCTGATTCAGGCCTGGACGGGTAACCAGATGGTAGAAGGCGAGGGGATGGATATCTGGTATCAGCGTCTGTGGCGTCACCTGGAGCCGGAGTATTACGAGGCCATCATCCGCGAGGCGCAGCGTTATCTGCTGCCGCTGTTCCGCCATCACCAACCCTGACCATTAAGCGCAGACGGCGACGTTGACGCCCTCATAAGAAGGACGTAGCCGTATGCGCCGCATGTTAATGATGAATAGCAGAAGCAGTAAATGAGAGGTTTATTGATGCCTGGATGTCGTAACTGGTACAAAGCGCTGTTGTTATGCATGGCCTTCTGGGCTCCCTTGTCTCAGGCCGATACAGGCTGGCAACCACTGAAAGAAACGATCCGTAAAAGCGATCGTGATAACCGTGAATACCAGGCTATCCGGCTCGATAACGGAATGGTGGTTTTACTGGTCTGCGATCCGCAGGCCGTAAAATCGCTCTCCGCGCTGGTGCTGCCGGTAGGTTCGCTGGAAGACCCTGACGATCATCTGGGGCTTGCGCATTATCTTGAGCACATGACGCTCATGGGCTCCAAAAAATACCCTGAGCCTGACAGTCTGGCGGAATACCTGAAGCTCCACGGCGGAAGCCATAACGCCAGCACGGCACCTTACCGCACCGCCTGGTATCTGGAAGTAGAAAATGACGCTCTCGATGGCGCGATGGACAGGCTTGCGAACGCGATCGCTGCGCCGAATCTCGATAAAACTTATGCCGATCGTGAACGCAACGCGGTAAATGCGGAATTAACCATGGCGCGTGCGCGCGACGGGATGCGTATGGCGCAAATCAGCGCCGAAACGTTAAACCCGGCGCATCCGGGCTCGCGTTTTTCCGGCGGCAACCTGGAGACGCTGCGTGATAAGCCTGGCAGTCCGCTCCATCAGGCACTGGTGGGCTTTCGGGATAAATACTACTCCGCGAACCTCATGAAAGCCGTGGTCTACAGTAACCGCCCGTTGCCGGAGCTTGCCCGCATGGCCGCGCAAACCTGGGGACGCGTGCCGAATAAAAACCTGACGGTGCCTGAAATCACTACCCCTGTCGTAACACCCGCACAGCAAGGCATTTTTATTCACTATGTCCCTGTGCAGCCGCTTAAGGCGTTGCGCGTTGAGTTTCGCATCGATAACAACAGCGACAAATTCCGCAGTAAAACCGATGAACTCATCGGCTACATGATAGGCAGCCGCAGTCCTGGCACATTATCTGACTGGCTGCAAAAAGAGGGGCTTGCCGAAAGCGTCAGAGCGGACTCCGATCCGGTTGTCGCCGGAAACAGCGGCGTGATGGTCATTTCCGTCTCGCTGACGGATAAAGGACTCGCGCAGCGCGACAACGTCGTAGCAGCCATCTTCCGTTACCTTCAGACGCTTCGTGATAAAGGCATTGATAAACGCTATTTCACCGAGCTTTCTCATGTGCTGGATCTCGATTTCCGCTATCCCTCCATCACCCGGGATATGAATTATGTTGAGTGGCTGGCTGACAGCATGCTGCGCGTGCCCGTTGAGCATACGCTGGATGTGGTAAATATTGCGGATCAGTTCGATCCCCAAGCGGTGAACGCGCGCCTTGCGATGATGACGCCGGAAAACGCCCGTATCTGGTATATCAGCCCTGACGAACCGCACAACAAAACGGCCTATTTTGTCGGCGCGCCGTATCAGGTGGATAAAATCCCGGCGGCAACGCTAAAACAGTGGCAAACGCTCGGGCAGCAGATTTCGCTTACTTTGCCGGAGCCAAACCCTTATATCCCGAGCGATTTCAGCCTGATTAAACCGCAGAAGCCGTATGCGCATCCTAAGCTGCTGGTTCAGGAGCCGGAGCTACGCGTGCTCTATATGCCAAGCCGCTATTTCGCCAGCGAGCCGAGAGCGGATATCACCCTGGTGCTGCGCAATGAGCAGGCGATGAACAGCGCGAAAAACCAGGTGTTGTTCGCGCTGAATGATTATCTGGCCGGGATTGCCCTTGATCAGCTGAGCAACCAGGCCTCCGTAGGTGGCATCAGTTTCTCCAGCAGCGCCAACAGCGGGCTGATGATTAGCGCGAATGGCTACACCCAGCATTTACGTAAGCTGTTCCTGACGTTGCTGGACGGCTATTTCAGCTATGAGCCTACCGAGGATCAGCTGGCGCAGGCGAAATCCTGGTATAAGCAGATGCTGGCATCGGCGGAGCAGGGCAAAGCCTACGATCAGGCTATTATGCCGGTACAGATGGTCTCCCAGGTGCCGTATTTCCAGCGTGAAGCGCGCCGCGCGCTGTTGCCTGAAATCACACTTAAGGACATTCTCGCTTATCGCGAGAGCCTGAAAACCCATGCCCGCGCGGAATTCCTTGTGGTCGGCAACCTGGCCCCTGAGCAGGTGAAAAATTTCACACAGGAGGCCGTTCGTCAGTTGGGCTTGAAAGGGAAAAGCTGGACGCGCACCCGGGACGTCAGCGTAGATAAAGCGCAGCAGGCTATCTTTAACAAAGCGGGCAGCAGCACGGATTCCGCCCTGGCCGCGCTGTTTGTGCCAGTCGGGTATAACGAGTCGACCAGCTCTGCCTGTAGCGCCATGCTTGGACAGATTATTTCGCCCTGGTTCTACAACCAGCTGCGTACGCAGGAGCAGTTAGGTTATGCCGTCTTCGCCTTCCCGATGCCTGTCGGCCGCCAGTGGGGGATCGGTTTCCTGCTGCAAAGCAGCGAAAAGCAGCCCGATTATCTCTGGAAGCGCTATCAGGCTTTCTTCCCGCAAGTGGAGTCGCGGCTTCGCACGCTTAACGCGCAGGATTTTGCTCATATTCAACAAAGTATCATTAACGACATGCAGCAAGTGCCCCAGACGCTTGGCGAAGAAGCCTCGCAGGTGAGTAAAGACTTCGATCGGGATAATTTAAACTTCGATTCTCGTGATAAAGTTGTGGCCGAAATCAGACAGCTGACGCCGCAAAAACTGGCCGACTTTTTCCATCAGGCCGTACTGGCCCGACAGGGTATGACCATCCTCTCACAGGTCTCCGGCAGCCAGAGCCCGCAGGCGCGTTATGCAGCGCCTGAAGGATGGCCGGTGTATCAGAGCGTCAGCGACTTGCAACAATCTTTACCGCTTCTGAGTGATACGCAATGACCGATGAGCCCGCAGCCTCCCTTGATCCCCTCCGCCTGCCCTTAACGGGCGAGCGGTTGATAGAAGCCTCTGCTGGCACCGGGAAAACCTATACCATCGCAGCGCTGTATCTGCGTCTGCTGTTAGGCCTGGGCGGCGAGGCGGCTCACCCGCGCCCGTTAACCGTTGAAGAGCTGTTAGTCGTAACCTTTACCGAAGCCGCGACGGAAGAGCTACGCGGGCGTATCCGCAGCAATATTCACGAACTGCGTGTGGCCTGCCTGCGCGAGCGCACCGACGATCCACTCTACCAGCGGCTGCTGGATGAGATTCCGGATAAACCACTGGCGGCCCGCACGCTGCTGCTGGCGGAACGGCAGATAGACGAGGCGGCCATCTTTACCATTCACGGCTTCTGCCAGCGCATGCTGAGCCTGAATGCCTTTGAATCGGGGATGCCATTCGAGCAGCAGTTAATTGAAGATGAATCGCTGCTGCGTTATCAGGCCTGCGCCGATTTCTGGCGTCGCCACTGTTACCCGCTCGCCAAACCCCTGGCGCGCGTGGTCTGCGAACAGTGGGACGGGCCGGAATCGCTGCTGCGCGATGTAAACAGCTTTCTGCATGGCGAAGCGCCGAAGCTCAAAACGCCACCGCCGGATGACGAAACGATTGAATCGCGCTATGAAAACGCGATAGCGCGTATTGACGAGGTCAAAGCCCTGTGGCGTGAAAACGCTGAAGAGCTGGCGGCGCTGATTCAGAATTCGGGCGTCGATAAGCGCAGCTACAGCAGCCGTTATTTGCCCGCATGGCTTGACCAGATGGCCGCCTGGGCGCAGGAAGAAACCACTTCCTGGCAATTGCCGGGCGCGCTTGAGAAATTTGCCCAGAGTACGCTGCTTGAGAAGACTAAAAAAGGCGACGCGCCACGTCACGCGGTGTTTGATGCAATCGATGCGCTGCTGGCAGAGCCTTTCACCATCCGCGATCTGCTCATTGCCAGAGCGATGGCGGAAATCCGCTACACCGTCGCGCAGGAGAAGCGCCGCCGCGGCGAGCTGGGCTTTGACGACATGCTTAGCCGTCTTGACGAGGCGCTGAATCAACCGGGCGGCGAGGCGCTGGCGGCGGCGATTCGCACCCGTTACCCGGCGGCGATGATCGATGAGTTTCAGGACACCGATCCGCAGCAATACCGTATTTTTCGTCGCATCTGGCTGGGCCAGCAAGAGACCACATTGCTGCTCATCGGCGACCCGAAACAGGCGATTTACGCGTTTCGCGGTGCGGATATCTTTACTTACATGCGTGCTCGCGGGGAAGTAAACGCTCACTATACACTTGATACGAACTGGCGTTCGGCACCAGGCATGGTGGAGAGCGTCAATAAAATATTCAGCCAGATGGAAAACGCGTTTATGTTTCGCGATATCCCTTTTCTGGCAGTGAAGCCTGCCGCGCGTAATCAGTCGTTGCGTTTTACTTTTGCCGGGAAAACACAGCCCGCCATGAAGCTTTGGCTTATGGAAGGCGACGGCGCAGGAGTAAGTGATTACCAACAAACAATGGCGCGCGTCTGTGCGCAGCAGATCCGCGACTGGTTAAGCGCGGGTATGAAGGGTGAAGCGCTGTTGTGGCGCGAAGAGCGTGCGAGACCGGTTCAGGCGTCAGATATTACGGTGCTGGTGCGTAACCGCATCGAAGCGAATCTGGTGCGCGAGGCGCTGAATGCGTTAAACATTCCCTCTGTTTATCTTTCTAACCGCGACAGCGTCTTCGCCACCCAGGAGGCGCTGGAGATGCTCTGGCTGCTCCAGGCCGTGCTGGCACCAGAGGTGGAGACGCGGCTTCGCAGCGCGCTGGCAGCAAGTATGCTCGGGCTGGATGCGCCAGCCATTGAGGCGCTCAATGAAAATGAAAACGCCTGGGATGCGCTGGTAGAGGAATTCGACGGCTACCGGCAGATCTGGCTGCGGCGCGGCGTGATGCCGATGCTGCGCGCGCTGATGACGCACCGGCAGGTGGCGGAAAATCTGCTCGCCACACCGGGCGGCGAGCGCAGGCTGACGGATATTCTCCACCTGAGCGAATTACTCCAGGAGGCTTCTGCGCAGGCCGACAGCGAATATGCGCTGGTGCGCTGGTTAGCCCAGCATATCGCCGAGCCGGACGCGAGCGCCTCCAGCCAGCAGTTGCGTCTGGAAAGTGATAAACATCTGGTTCAGGTCGTCACTATTCATAAATCGAAAGGGCTTGAATATCCGCTGGTCTGGCTGCCCTTTATTGCCGATTTCCGCGAGCAGAAACAGGCCTTTTACCACGATCGCGAGACGTTTACGCCGATGCTCGATCTGAGCAACGCTGAAGAGAGCCTTGAACTGGCGGAGATGGAGCGGCTGGCGGAGGATTTACGTCTGCTTTATGTGGCGCTGACGCGCTCCATCTGGCATTGCAGCCTGGGCGTGGCGCCGCTCTTTCGCCGCCGTGGCGCAAAAGAAGGGGAAACCGATCTCCACCGCAGCGCGCTTGGCAGGCTGATTCAACAAGGCGAAGCGCTGGATGCGAACGGCCTGCGTCGCTGTATTGAAGCCTTATGCGATGAAAATCTGGCGCTGGAGATCCCGGGCGAGCCGGATAACACGCCCTGGATGCCGCCGGAGTCAGCGCCGCCGACGCTTGCCGCACGTGAGCTGCAACGACGCATTATTGATGAATGGCGCGTCACCAGTTATTCAGGTTTACAACAGCATGGTGCAGGGCGCGCGCTGGATCTGCTGCCGAAGCTGGATCTGGACGGCGCGGGCGCGCGTGACGTGCCTGATGAACCGGTAATGTCGCCGCATACGTTTCCACGCGGCGCGTCGCCAGGCACTTTCCTGCACAGCCTCTTTGAGGAGATCGATTTTACCCAGCCGGTATCAGCGGAGTGGGTAACGCAGCAGTTGCAACTGGGCGGTTTCGACGAAGCCTGGCAGCCGGTTTTGAGCCGCTGGATAGATGACGTGCTGAGCGCGCCCCTGAACGAGACCGGCGTGTCGCTGAATCAGCTTGGCGCGAAAGATAAACAGGTGGAGCTGGAGTTTTACGTGCCGATTGACGCCGCGCTGCGCCCTGAGGCGCTTGACGCGCTGATTCGCGAGTACGACCCGCTTTCGGCGCAGTGTCCGCCGCTCGATTTCCGCCAGGTGCGCGGCATGCTGAAAGGCTTTATCGATCTGGTTTTCCGCTGGCAGGGGCGTTATTACCTGCTGGATTATAAATCGAACTGGCTTGGCGACAGCCCGGAAGCGTATACGGTGGAAGCGATGTCGCAGGCGATGCAGACGCACCGTTACGATCTGCAGTATCAGCTATACACGCTGGCGCTGCACCGCTATTTGCGCCATCGCCTGCCGGACTATGATTACGAGCGTCACTTCGGTGGCGTGATTTACCTGTTTTTGCGCGGCGTGACGAAAGAAGATATGCGCCAGGGCATCTTTACGACTCGCCCGGCGCAGGCGCTGGTCACGGCAATGGATGCGCTGTTTGCCGGCGCGGAGGAGAAAGCGTCATGAAAATGCATCAACTGATCCAGCAGGCCGTAGTGCAAAAGCTTTTGCGCCCGCTGGATGCCCAGTTTGCGATGATGGTGGCAAGCGATGATGAACCGGCGGTGATGCTCGCCGCCGCGCTGGTGAGCCGCGATGCCGGTGAAGGCCACGTCTGTATGCCGCTCTCCCGGCTGTGTGCAGCGCACTGCTTCGCCGGGCGTCACGATGAAATGGCGCAAACGCTATTTGAGGCGGCGGGCAATCCGGACGACTGGCGCTCGCTCTTACTGGCATCGCCTGCGGTGAGTGAGGACGACGCGCCGACGCCGCTGAAGCTCATCGGCGAGCGTTTGTATCTGAACCGTATGTGGCGTCATGAGAGGGCGGTCGCGGCGTTCTTTCGCGAGCGTAACCATAGTATTGAACTGGAAGAAGCGCGCCTGAGCGCGGTACTGGAGGCGCTTTTTGGGCCACCAGGCGATGAAGTGGACTGGCAGAAAGTGGCGGCGGCAGTCGCGCTCACCCGGCGCATCTCGGTGATTTCCGGCGGGCCGGGCACCGGGAAAACCACCACGGTTGCGAAACTGCTGGCGGCCATGGTGCAGCTCTCGGAAGAGAAACTGCCGCGTATCCGCCTTGCCGCGCCGACCGGTAAAGCCGCGGCGCGCCTGACGGAATCGCTCGGTGCTGCGCTGCGTCGTTTGCCACTGAGCGACGCGCAGAAAAACGCGCTGCCGGAAGAAGCCAGCACGCTGCACCGCCTGCTGGGTGCGCAGCCGGGCAGCCAGCGTCTGCGCTACCACGAAGGTAACCCGCTGCATCTGGATGTTCTGGTGGTGGATGAGGCTTCGATGATAGACCTGCCGATGATGGCGCGGCTTATCGCGGCGCTGCCGGACCATGCGCGGGTGATTTTTTTAGGCGATCGCGATCAGCTGGCGTCCGTGGAGGCGGGCGCGGTGCTCGGTGATATCTGCCACTACGTGAACCACGGTTTTACCACTGAACGCGCCACCGAGCTTGCCCGCATCACGGGGTGTCACATTAACGGCGGTGAGCCGCATCCGGCCGGGGCGCTGCGCGACTGCCTGTGCCTGCTGCAGAAAAGTTATCGCTTTGGCAGCGATTCCGGCATTGGGCAGCTCGCGTTTGCCGTTAATCGCAGCGATCATCGCGCCGCCAGAGCGACGTTTAGCCGGGGCTTTGACGATATCGCCTGCAAGACGCTGGCGGGTAACGATGACTACGCCCAGATGATTGACGAGACGCTGGCAGGCTACGAGCGGTTCTTAACGCTGGTACGCGAACGTGCCGAGCCGGAGGCGATTCTTGCGGCCTTCAGCGAATTCCAGATGCTCTGCGCGCTGCGTGAAGGGCCGTTCGGCGTCGCCGGGCTTAACGAGCGTGTGGAACATGCGCTGGCGCAGCGGCGTCTGATTCGTCGCACGCCGCTGTCGCGCTGGTATGAAGGGCGGCCGGTGATGATTTCGCGCAACGACAGCGCGCTGGGGCTGTTTAACGGCGATATCGGCGTGGCGCTGGATCGTGGCGACGGCCTGCGCGTCTGGTTCCCGATGCCCGGCGGCAAGCTGAAACCCGTCGTGCCAAGCCGCTTGCCGGATAATGACACCGCGTGGGCAATGACGGTGCATAAATCACAGGGTTCGGAGTTCGATCATGCGGCGCTACTCCTGCCAGGGCAGTTCGCGCCGGTGGTCACGCGGGAGCTGGTCTATACGGCGATTACGCGCGCGCGGCGGCGGTTGTCGCTGTATGCGGATGAGCGGGTGCTGGAGATGGCCATCGCGACCAGAACAGAACGGCGCAGCGGCCTGATGGCCTGCTTTGAACAATAAGCGCGGCCCGGCGATGGCCAGGCCGCAGCGGGGCTGTCAGGTTAAATCCGCCATCAGCACCTTTGAGCGGCGCTGATAGTTGTACATCTGTTTTTTGCTTTCGGGCAGCAGGTCGATATCCACCGGCGCGAACCCGCGCTCCTGGAACCAGTGAATGCTGCGGGTGGTTAGCACAAACAGTTTGGATAAACCCATCTGTTTGGCCTGGGTAGCGATGCGCTGCAACAGGACTTCGCCGCGCGCTGAACTGCGATAATCCGGATGCACGGCCACGCACGCCATCTCGCCGATTTTCTCTTCCGGGAAGGGGTAGAGCGCGGCGCAGGCGATGGTCAGGTTATCGCGCTGGATAATCGTGAATTTGTCTATTTCCATCTCCAGCTGTTCGCGCGAGCGGCGCACCAGAATGCCCTGTTGCTCAAGTGGCCGGATAAGCTCCAGAATGCCGCCGATGTCATTAATGGTGGCGCGGCGGATCTGCTCGGCGCTTTCCATCACAATCTGCGTGCCGATGCCGTCACGGGAGAACAGCTCCTGCAGCAACGCGCCATCTTCCTGATAGCTAATGAGGTGGCAGCGACGCACGCCGCTGCGGCAGGCTTTAACCGCGCCACGCAAAAAGCGCACGGTACCGGAGTGATAGTCGCCTGCCGCTTCCAGCGTGTCGAGCCGCGCCTGCGCCTCGTTCGGGAACAGCTCGGAAATAATGTCGCCGTCGTCGCTCATCACGCCCTGCGACGAGCAGAACCCAATCATCTTCTCAGCCTTGAGCTTGATGGCAAGCTGGGTGGCGACTTCTTCAGACGTCAGGTTGAAGCTCTCGCCCGTCACCGACACCGCCACCGGCCCGAGCAGCACAATCGCGCCGCTGTCGAGCTGGCGGTGAATAGCGTCTTCATCGATGCGGCGAATACGCCCGCTGTGGCAGTAATCGACGCCGTCATCCACGCCGAGCGGCTGTGCGATGATAAAGTTGCCGCTCACCACATTAATATGCGCGCCCTGCAGCGGCGTGTTGCCGAGGCTCATTGAGAGACGGGCGGTGATATCGAGCTGCAACAGCCCGGCGGCCTGCTTTACCAGCTCCAGCGTTTTGGCGTCGGTGACGCGGGTGTGTTTGTGATAAACCGGTTCATGATGGTGTTCGGCAAGGTTAGCGTCGATTTGCGGACGCGCGCCATAGACCACCACCAGGCGGATGCCAAGACTGTGAAGAAGACCTATATCGTTGACGATACTGGAAAAGTTTTCATGCTCAATGGCCTCGCCGCCAAGCATGATGACAAACGTTTTGCCCCGATGGGCATTAATATAGGGAACAGAATGGCGGAATCCCTGGACCAGTTCAGTTCGACGCTCCTTCACCACGGCAAAACCTCTCAGTGAATGGTTATTCGTAATTTGTGTATTTTTATTCTTTTATTATCCCATGCGCAAGTGGCAATTTTATGGCGGCGGCGCGTCATTACCGCGAACTTAGACGTTCAAAGGCATTTGTTTACCCTTTTATAGATGACAGTTTCGCTACCATTCGCTAAAGTTTTTGGCCATTTTGGTCGTAAGTTGAGTTATTCGCATTAGTGCTCGGGAGTGGCATGTCAGGTTCCAGTCATCTTTTTAGTCGCCGCCAGCTGTTACAGGGCGCGGGGGCGATGTGGTTATTGAGCGTCAGCCAGGCAGGCCTGGCTGCGTCGGGCCAGGTTATTGCGGTGCGCGTCTGGCCTGCTTCCGCCTATACCCGCGTGACGCTGGAATCTAACCGTGTGCTGAAATATCGCCAGTTCGCGCTAAGTAACCCGGAACGCATCGTGGTCGATCTCGAAGGCGTTAACCTGAACGCGGTGCTAAAAGGCGTGGGCAGCCAGATCCGCGTCGACGATCCGTTTATAAAATCCGCGCGCGTCGGGCAGTTTGACCCGAAAACCGTGCGCATGGTGTTTGAATTAAAGAAAAACGTGACGCCGCATCTTTTTGCGCTGGCACCGGTCGCGGAATTCCGCGAACGTCTGGTTATCGATCTCTACCCGGCTAATGGCACTAACGAGCAGGATCCGCTGCTGGCGCTGCTTGAGGATTACAACAAGGGCGAGCTCGATAAACAGGTGCCGCCTGCCACCAGCGGCCCGCAGCCGGGCAAAGCAGGGCGCGATCGCCCGATAGTCATTATGATCGACCCCGGCCACGGCGGCGAAGACCCCGGCGCGATTGGCAAGAATAAGACGCGTGAGAAAGACGTGGTGCTGCAAATCGCCCGCCGCCTGCGCGCGCTGATTGAACGCGAAGCGAACATGAGAGCGTTCATGACCCGCAACGAAGATATTTTTATTCCGCTGAAAGTGCGCGTGGCGAAGGCCCAGAAGCAGCGCGCCGACCTGTTCGTCTCTATTCACGCTGACGCCTTTACCAGCCGCGCCGCGCGCGGTTCGTCCGTTTTTGCGCTCTCAACCAAAGGCGCGACCAGTACGGCGGCGAAATACCTGGCGCAAACCCAGAATGCCGCGGACCTGGTGGGCGGCGTGAGTAAAAGCGGGGACGTTTATCTCGATCACACCATGTTCGATATGGTGCAGTCGCTGACGATTTCCGACAGCCTGAAATTTGGCAAAGAGGTGTTAGGGCGTCTCGGGCGGGTCAACAAACTGCATAAGAACAAAGTGGATCAGGCGGGCTTCGCCGTGCTGAAAGCGCCGGATATTCCGTCGATTCTGGTCGAAACCGCGTTTATCAGTAATGAGGAAGAGGAGCGTAAGCTTCGCACCGCGACATTCCAGCAGGAAGTGGCGGAGTCGATTCTGGCAGGGATAAAAGCGTATTTCGCCGATGGTGGGACGCTGGCAAGGCGCGGATAACGCGCCTTTTTGACTGGCCGTAAAAGGCAGTCAAAGGGAATGCTGAATTGCAGGCATAAAAAAACACCCGTCAGGGTGTTCATTTTATTGGTTGCGGGGGCCGGATTTGAACCGACGACCTTCGGGTTATGAGCCCGACGAGCTACCAGGCTGCTCCACCCCGCGTCCGTCTTACTGCTTCACATTGTCGCGCTGTGCGCGTTAATTGGTTGCGGGGGCCGGATTTGAACCGACGACCTTCGGGTTATGAGCCCGACGAGCTACCAGGCTGCTCCACCCCGCGTCCGTGGATGCGCACTATACTCCGCTGAGCTTTCGTTGCAACCTTTTTTTAAAACAATAAGCTGAATCGGCGTCAGCTTGCCGAAATATTATCCGTCTTGATGATTCTTTAATCCCGATGCCTGTCTGAAAGGGCTTATGCGTTTCCTTGCGAGCGCCGGTTTGCTATCTTCGCCTGCGGACAGCGCAATAGCGGAGAGAGTCATGAAAGGACGTTGGGCAAAATATCTGGCGGCAGGGGCGATGATCGCGCTGCTTTCCGCCTGTTCCTCCAAACCGACCGATCGCGGTCAGCAATATAAAGACGGCAAATTTACGCAGCCGTTTTCGCTGGTAAACCAGCCGGACGCCGTTGGTGCGCCCATTAACGCCGGAGATTTCTCCGAGCAGGTCGCGGCTATTCGCAGCACCTCTCCGCGTCTTTTTGGCTCTCAAAGCAGCGTCTATAACGCCGTGCAGGAGTGGCTGCGCGCCGGTGGCGATACCCGTTCGCTGCGCCAGTTCGGCATCGATGCCTGGCAGATGGAAGGGGCGGATAATTACGGTAACGTCCAGTTCACTGGCTATTACACGCCGGTGGTGCAGGCGCGCTATACCCGTCAGGGCGAATTCCAGTACCCGATTTACCGTATGCCGCCGAAACGCGGACGCTTGCCGTCGCGCGCCGAGATTTACGCCGGCGCGCTCAGCGATAACTACGTGCTGGCGTACAGTAACTCGCTGATGGATAACTTCATTATGGATGTGCAGGGCAGCGGCTATATCGATTTCGGCGACGGACGCCCGCTGAATTTCTTCGCGTATGCCGGTAAAAACGGCCATCCGTACCGCAGCATCGGTAAAGTGCTTATCGATCGCGGTGAAGTGAAGCGTGAAGATATGTCGATGCAGGCGATTCGCCACTGGGGCGAAACCCACAGCGAGCAGGAAGTACGCGCGCTGCTGGAAGAAAACCCGTCTTTCGTTTTCTTTAAACCGCAAAATTACGCGCCGGTGAAAGGCGCAAGCGGCGTACCGCTGATTGGCCGCGCGTCGGTGGCCTCTGACCGCTCGATTATTTCGGCAGGCACCACGCTGCTGGCAGAGGTGCCGCTGCTGGACAATAACGGCAAGTTCAACGGACAATATGAGCTCAGGCTGATGGTGGCGCTGGATGTCGGCGGCGCGATTAAAGGCCAGCATTTCGATATTTATCAGGGCATCGGCCCGGACGCCGGGCACCGCGCAGGCTGGTATAATCACTACGGCCGCGTCTGGGTGCTGAAAACCGCGCCGGGTGCCGGCAACGTGTTCAGCGGCTGATTATGCTATTCTGAGCAACCTGTCGCCCGGCGGCGTAACGTCTGCCGGGCCTGCGGATTTCTGAGCAAGGGTGAGGGAGAACTCTCACCCTTTTTACATCTGAGGTTTTATGGCTGTAGTTATCACAGACGCCTGGCGCAGCCGCTTTGGCGGCACGGCCCGTTTATATGGCGAAGCGGCGTTGCAGCTCTTTGCCGACGCGCATGTCTGCGTGGTGGGGATCGGCGGTGTCGGTTCATGGGCGGCGGAAGCGCTGGCACGCACCGGTATCGGCGCGATTACGCTTATCGATATGGATGACGTGTGCGTCACCAATACCAATCGTCAGATCCATGCGCTGCGCGACACGGTCGGGCAGGCAAAATCCGAGGTGATGGCCGAGCGTATTCGCCAGATCAACCCGGAGTGCCGCATCACCGTGGTGGATGATTTCGTCACTGTCGATAATGTGGCGCAATACATGAACGCCGGGTTTAGCTATGTCATCGACGCTATCGACAGCGTGCGGCCAAAGGCGGCGCTGATTGCGTACTGCCGTCGTAATAAAATTCCACTGGTCACCACCGGCGGCGCGGGCGGACAGACCGATCCGATGCAGATCCAGGTGGTTGATCTCGCCAAAACGATTCAGGACCCGCTTGCCGCAAAACTGCGCGAGCGGCTGAAGAGCGATTTCGGCGTGGTGAAAAACAGCAAAGGGAAACTTGGCGTGGACTGCGTTTTCTCCACCGAAGCGCTGGTCTATCCGCAGGCCGACGGCTCGGTGTGCGCGATGAAAAGCACGGCGGAAGGGCCGAAGCGTATGGACTGCGCTTCAGGTTTCGGCGCGGCTACGATGGTGACCGCCACGTTTGGTTTTGTGGCGGTGTCGCACGCGCTGAAGAAGATGATGGCGAAAGCGGCGCGCAGCGCCGTGTGATCAGGCGTTGCGGGCGGCATTCTGTACCGCCTGCGCCAGCGCCGCCAGGCCCTGGCCGCGAGACGCGCTGAGCTGGGCGCGCAGCCCTAACTCGTCAAATAACGCCAGCGGAGAGTGTTCCTGTAGCTCCTGCGGCGTTTTGCCTTCCACGGCGGTGAGCAACACCGCCAGCAATCCGCGCACGATGCGCCCCTCGCTGTCGCCATAAAAGTGCAGGCCGCCGTCGGGGCGTTTTTCATAGCCGAGCCAGACCCGGTTTTCACAGCCGGGGATCTCCTGTGCCTCTTGTTTTAATTCCTCCGGCAGCGCCGGAAGCTGTTTGCCGAGCAGGATCAGCTGGCGATATTTATCTTCCCACTGGGTGAGCGGGCCAAACGTCTCACGCAGCGTGTCAGAGGTAATGGAAGCGCCGAACGGGTGTCCGGCAAGGTAAGCAGTCGTCATTTAATCCACCAGTATGTCCAGCGCGCGGTCGATGGCGGCGATCAGCGCCTCGACGTCGCCTTGCGTGTTATAGGGCGCGAAAGAGGCGCGCAGCGTGCCACTGACGCCAAGCGCCGCCAGCAGCGGCTGGGCGCAGTGCTGGCCGGCGCGCAGCGCGATGCCGGATTCCGCGAGCAGTGTCACCAGATCGCTGTGGTGCACGCCTGCGAAATCAAACGCCAGCAGGCTGGAATCCTGACAGCGAAACGAGCGAAAGCCCGGGCGTTTCGCCAGCTCCGACTCGGCAAGCGTCGCAAGCCCCCGGCTGTAACTTTCAGCTTTCACTAGATCGATTTCCTCAAGCCAGGCGAGCGTGGCGCTAAGACCGATAACGCCCGCGACATTCGGCGTGCCCGCCTCAAAGCGGTACGGCACCGGCTGGGTTTTAAAGCCAGCGAACGTCACTTCAGTCACCATTTTTCCGCCGCCCAGCCACGGCGACATCTGCGCCAGCAGGTCAGTTTTGCCATACAGCACGCCGATGCCGGTCGGGCCATAAAGTTTGTGGCCGGAGAAAGCGTAAAAATCGATATCCAGATGCTGAACGTCAGGCGGGCAGTGAACCACGCCCTGCGCGCCATCCACCACCACCACCGCGTCTGCAGCATGGGCACAGGCAATCGCCCGCGCGAGATCCGGACAGCCGCCGGTGACGTTGGACATCTGCCCGAGCGCCAGCAGGAATGTGCGTTCATTGATAAGCGTGGGCAGAGCCGTGAGATCCGGCAAACGATCGGCACCCAGCGGCAGTTTCACAACCTTCGCGCCGGTCTGCTCCGCGACCATCAGCCACGGCACCAGGTTGGCATGATGCTCTGCTTCGCTGACGATAATCTCATCGCCCGGCTTCAGGCGCGGACGCGCGTAGCACTGGGCAATGAGATTAATGGATTCGGTGGTGCCTCGCGTCCAGACGATATCGCGGCTGTCTGGCGCGTTAATTAAGCGAGCAACGCCGTCACGCGCGGCTTCGTAACGCTCGGTAAGGCGCTGCGCCTCGGCAAACTGGCTGCGATGCACATTGCCTGCGCTCAGCGAATAGAACTGCTGGCTGGCGTCGATAACCGGCTGTGGCTTTAACGCCGTGGCGGCGCTGTCGAGATAGACGCCCGCGTCACGAAGCGAGGGAAACTGCGCGCGAAATTGGGCGGGACTGAATGCTTTCATGATACTCCTCTTTCCAGTCCTTCGATCGTGGCCCATTTGACGTCGTTAAACAAGGTCATTGATAACCATCGGATAAGTCTGTTTATTCTGGCAAACGGCAGAAAGCAGGTTATGCTGAATAGTGTTAGGTGAATATTTCAGCCTGTTAGCAGACGAAGTTTACATAGCATTAAACTCTAAAGGAGAAGAACCATGAATAAACTTGCCGCTGTAGTATCAGCATGCATGATGACTTTTGCTCTGAGCGCTTGTTCCGGTCCTAACTACGTAATGCATACCAATGATGGCCGTTCTATCGTGACCGACGGGAAACCGAAAACCGATGACGATACCGGTATGATCAAATATAAAGACGCCAACGGTAATCAGCAGCAGATCAACCGTACTGACGTGAAAGAGATGGTTGCGCTGGAGAAATAATCGACTCGCGCAGGCAAAAAAAAGCACCGCAAAGTGCGGTGCTACATTAATCACTATGGACAGACAGGGTAAATGTACAGGAAGTGAAAGAGTAGCTTAGCTACGATGGTCTGAATCGCAGACCAAATGCAAACACAACAACACAACATCACAACCGTAAGCCAAAAGCCCTCCAGAACTCTCATTCCTAAAGACTTTTCGTTCCGGCTCAGGAAGTGCCGCCACTATAGGTATTTGCTGGTGTAACCTCAACGGACAAATTATAATGGCTCAGATAAAAAAAACTAATGGGTGACGACTTGTTTCTCGTTTGTTAATACGCATTTACACATAAGCCAAATCATCATGTCCAAGCGATTACCGCCGTTAAACGCATTACGTGTTTTTGATGCCGCCGCACGCCATTTAAGCTTCACCAAAGCCGCCGAAGAGCTGTTTGTCACCCAGGCTGCCGTCAGCCATCAGATAAAATCACTGGAAGATTTCCTGGGGCTTAAGTTATTCCGCCGACGCAACCGTTCTCTTCTGTTAACGGAAGAGGGGCAGAGCTATTTCCAGGATATCAAAGAGATTTTCTCACAGCTGACGGAAGCGACGCGCAAACTCCAGGCGCGCAGCGCAAAAGGCGCGTTGACGGTAAGCCTGCTGCCGAGTTTCGCGATCCACTGGCTGGTGCCGCGGCTCTCCAGTTTTAACAGCAGCTGGCCTGGGATCGACGTGCGTATTCAGGCGGTGGACCGGCAGGAAGATAAGCTTGCCGATGACGTAGACGTGGCGATTTTTTATGGGCGAGGCAACTGGCCGGGTCTGCGCGTAGAAAAACTCTACGCCGAGTATCTGCTGCCGGTCTGTTCGCCGCTGCTGCTCACGGGCGACAAGCCGTTAAAAGCGCCGGAGGATTTAGCCCGCCACACGCTTTTGCATGACGCTTCGCGCCGCGACTGGCAAACTTATACGCGCCAGCTTGGTCTCAATCATATTAATGTCCAGCAGGGGCCCATTTTCAGCCACAGCGCGATGGTGCTGCAGGCGGCCATTCACGGCCAGGGCGTGGCGCTCGCCAACAATGTGATGGCGCAGTCGGAGATCGAAGCGGGCCGCCTGGTCTGCCCGTTCAACGATGTCCTGGTCAGTAAAAACGCTTTTTACCTCGTTTGTCATGACAGCCAGGCAGAACTGGGTAAAATAGCGGCCTTTCGACAATGGATACTGGCGAAGGCGGCGAGTGAACAAGAAAAATTCCGTTTTCGCTATGAACAATAACGACGATTCGCGCGATGTAATCGCGCTTTACTGTAGGGTTACATCATGACCAGCCGTTTTATGCTGATTTTCGCCTCAATCAGTGGCTTTGTTTTTGTGGCGCTGGGTGCCTTCGGCGCGCACGTCTTACGTAAAACGCTCGGCGTTGCGGAGATGGGCTGGATCCAGACCGGACTTGAATATCAGGCGTTTCATACGCTCGCGATTTTAGGGCTGGCGGTCGCGATGCAGCGTCGCATCAGCATCTGGTTTTACTGGAGCAGCGTTTTCCTGGCGCTCGGCACGGTACTTTTTAGCGGCAGCTTATATTGTCTGGCGCTCTCTCATCTGCATTTATGGGCCTTCGTTACGCCGGTCGGCGGCGTAAGTTTTCTGGCCGGTTGGATATTAATGTTAATTGGCGCGGTGCGTCTGAAGCGTAAAGGTTCGGTTCATGAATAAGGTCATTTTGTACTGCCGTCAGGGTTTTGAGAAAGAGTGCGCGGCAGAGATAACCGACAAAGCCGCGCAGCAGGGCGTGTTTGGTTTCGCCCGCGTCAAAGAAAACAGCGCCTATGTGATTTTCGAATGTTATCAGCCGGAAGAGGCCGATAAGCTCGCGCGCGAGCTGCCATTCAGCTCGCTGATTTTTGCCCGCCAGATGTTTGTGGCAGGCGAGCTGTTGCAGGATCTGCCCCCGGAAGATCGCGTCACGCCGGTCATCGGAATGTTGCAGGGCGTGGTAGAGAAGGGCGGTGAGCTGCGTGTTGAAGTGGCGGACACCAACGAAAGCAAAGAGCTGATGAAGTTCTGCCGCAAATTCACCGTGCCGCTGCGTACTGCGCTTCGCGACGCGAAGATTCTGGCAAATTTCGAAACGCCAAAGCGCCCGGTGGTGCATGTCTTTTTCATCGCGCCGGGCTGCTGCTACACCGGATATTCGTATACCAATAATAACTCGCCGTTTTATATGGGCATTCCGCGCCTCAAATTCCCGGCAGACGCGCCAAGCCGTTCAACGCTGAAGCTGGAAGAGGCGTTTCATGTGTTTATCCCGGCGGATGAGTGGGATGAGCGTCTGGCAAACGGCATGTACGCAGTGGATCTGGGCGCCTGCCCTGGCGGCTGGACCTATCAGCTGGTGAAACGAAACATGTGGGTCGCGTCCGTGGATAACGGCCCGATGGCGCAGAGCCTGATGGATACCGGGCAGGTGACGTGGCTGCGTGAAGACGGCTTTAAATATCGCCCGACCCGCACCAACATTACCTGGATGGTGTGCGACATGGTGGAAAAACCGGCCAAAGTCGCGGCGCTGATGGCGCAGTGGCTGGTGAACGGCTGGTGCCGCGAAACCATTTTCAACCTCAAGCTGCCGATGAAAAAGCGCTATGAAGAGGTGTCGCAGAATATCGCCTCGATTCAGGCGCAGCTGGATGAACACGGTATTAACGCGCAGATCCAGGCGCGTCAGCTTTATCACGACCGTGAAGAAGTGACCGTTCACGTGCGCCGCTGGTGGGCTGCCGTCGGCGGGCGTCGCGACGAGCGATAAGCGCGTTGAATGACGCATAAGGAAACGGCGGGTGCGCTGCGCTTACCCGCCCTGGGGAATATGCGGTTAAATAATTATGGTATGGCGGGTGCTCGGCGCTTACCCACTCTACGGGATATGCTGTTGAATAATTATGGTATGGTGGGTGCGCTGCGCTTACCCACCCTACGGGATATACGGTTGAATAACTAATGTAGGGCGGGTAAGCGTGAGCGCACCCGCCTTTTTTATGGAGCGCATAGCGCCCTGAAATCATCCATGCAACCGCAGCTGCTGCAAATTCCCGTCGAGCTGTAGATCCGTTTTCAGCGTCGCCACCGCGCGGCAAACAAAGGCGCTCTCACGGTGCGCTTCGAGCTTTTTACGCCACTTCTCCGGCACGTCGTCGAGCCGCTCGTAGAGCGCTTCGAGCGTGCCGAAATCGTTAATCAACTGCGTGGCGCTTTTCGGGCCAATCCCCGCAACCCCCGGTATTTTCGAGCTACTGATCCCCGCAAGCCCCCAGAAATCTGCCAGCTGGCCTGGTGACACGCCAAATTCACTCTCGATAAACGGCGCGTCCAGCCAGCGTTTCTGGAAATAGTCGCGGATGCGAATTTCCGGACGTAAGAGCTGGCAATAGCCTTTATCGGTCGACACGATAGTCGCCTCATGGCCCGCTGCCGCCACTTTCACTGCGAGCGTCGCGGCGAGATCGTCGGCCTCGTTGCCTTCCACATGCCAGCAGGGCACGCCGCGGCGGGTAAAAGCGTCGCGAAGCGTGGGCATCTCCTGATGCAAATCGTCCGGCATTGGCGGGCGTCCGGCTTTGTAATCGGGCAGAAGCTGGTGACGCCAGCCCTGCGCGCGGGCTTCATCGTCAAACACCGCGACGGCGTGTGTCGGCTGACTGTTACCAATCAGTTGCTCCAGCGCGTGCAGACAGGTATCCACGCACGGCGTGCCCTGCACCGCATGTATCCGGCGGATCAGGTTTAGCGCATCGACAATCAGCAAATGAACGGGCATGGCGGCATCCCTTACGAAAATGACAGGCCGTTACCGTAACATTTTTGCCGGATGCTCACCATTAAGCCGTGTGGATTCAGGAAGATAACGCGCAAAAAAACGCCCTGCGAACAGGGCGGTGAGGAGGGGGTTAATCGCAGGCGACCACTTTAACTGCCAGTCCGCCGCGTGAGGTTTCACGATAGCGGGCGTTCATATCCTTGCCGGTCTCGAACATGGTTTCGATGACTTTATCGAGGCAGACGCGCGGCTCGCTGGTGCGGCGCAGCGCCATGCGCGCGGCATTGACCGCCTTCACCGAGGCGATGGCGTTACGCTCAATGCACGGCACCTGTACCTGCCCTGCCACCGGGTCGCAGGTCAGCCCCAGGTTGTGCTCCATGGCAATTTCCGCCGCGATGCAGACCTGCGCCGGGCTGCCGCCGAGCAGTTCCGCAAGACCTGCCGCCGCCATCGAACAGGCGACGCCCACTTCGCCCTGACAGCCAACTTCGGCACCCGAGATAGACGCATTCATCTTATAGAGTGAGCCAATCGCGCTCGCCACCAGTAGGTAGCGCGCCAGTGAGTTAGCGTTTACTTCACGGATAAATTTGTCGTAGTACGCCAGTACCGCCGGCACGATACCGCACGCGCCGTTGGTCGGGGCGGTGACCACGCGACCGCCTGCGGCGTTCTCTTCATTGACTGCCAGCGCGAACATGTTGATCCAGTCCACGACGTTCATCGGATCGGCGTCGTTCTTGTCGTGGCTGACAAGCATACGACGCAGCGCGGCGGCGCGACGCGGGACGCGCAGTTTGCCGGGCAGAACGCCTTCGGTGGTGGTGCCGCGCTCAATGCCTGCGCGCATTACGTCCCACACCTGCGAGAAATGGGCTTCGAGTTCTTCTTTACTGTGCAGCGCCAGCTCGTTTTTCATCATCAGGCCGGAGAGTGACAGGCCGGTTTCACGGCAGTGGCGCTGAAGATCCGCGGCAGTGTTATACGGATACGGTACATCGATTGCGGACGATTGCGTCTGGCCGAAGTGTGCTTCGTCAACAATAAAGCCGCCGCCAATCGAGTAATAGGTCTGGCTGTAGACAACATCGTCGCCCGCAAGCGCGGTAATACGCATGCCGTTTTCATGCAGCGGCAGGTTATTGGCATGAAAATTCATGCACTGATCTACCGGGAACGCCACTTCGTGCGCGCCGTTCGCCAGCATCAGACGGCTGTGGGTATTCACGTCCTGAATGAAACCGGGAATGGCGTCGATGTCTACGGTGTCCGGCAGGTTGCCCGCGAGGCCCATAATAATGGCGATATCGGTATGGTGGCCTTTGCCGGTCAGCGACAGGGAGCCGTACACATCCACCACCACTTTCGTCGTCTTATACAGCAGGTTCTGCGCGACAAGGTCGTCGGTGAACTGTTTGCCCGCTTTCATTGGCCCTACGGTATGGGAGCTGGAAGGACCAATACCGATTTTGAAAATATCAAAAACGCTGATCATGATGTGTACCATCGAATAAATAACGGGGGAGGGCTCGCGCCGCCGGGCGGCGGCGCGGACAAAACATTAGCTGAAGAGTGAGTAGAAAATCGCGGAGATGGCGATAAGACCCATGATGGTCACAAATACGTTGCTGATGTGGCCGCTGTATTTGCGCATCGCCGGGACTCTTGCAATGGCGTACATCGGCATCAGGAACAGGATCATCGCGATAATCGGGCCGCCCAGCGTTTCGATCATGCCGAGAATGCTCGGGTTCAGGGTCGCTACGATCCAGGTGGTGATCAGCATGAACAGCGCGGTGATGCGGTTCAGTTTGTTTACTTCGATGGTTTTGCCACGGCTGCGCAGCGATTTAATCACCATGCCGTTGAAGCCTTCACGTGCGCCCAGATAGTGGCCGAGGAACGATTTGGTGATGGCGATGATTGCGATAACCGGACCTACCCAGGCGATAACCGGCACATTGAAGTGGTTAGCCAGGTAAGACAGGATGGTGATGTTCTGTGCTTTCGCTTCCGCCAGGTTTTCCGGGGAGAGGCTCAGTACGCAGCTGAATACGAAGAACATCACGGTAACGACCATCATGATGTGCGCGTATGCCAGAATGCGGGAGCATTTTTTCTCCGCTTCAGCGCCGTACTCTTCACGTTTCGCCACGGCGAAAGCGGAGATGATCGGCGAGTGGTTAAAGGAGAACACCATGACCGGTATAGCCAGCCACAGGGTCATCAGCAGGCCATTACCGGTGGAAGCATGGCTGAAAGAAAGAGTTTCCAGCGCTGCACCACTCCAGTTCGGGATCAGGAAGCAGGCCATCAGCATCAGGACAGCAACGAACGGGAACACCAGTACGCTCATCGCTTTCACAATCATCTGCTCGCCGAAACGCACGATAGTCATCATGCCGACAATCAGAATCAGAGAAAGGATCGCGCGCGGCGGAGACGCCAGCCCCAGCTGGTGCGTAATGAAGCTATCAACCGTGTTAGTGATCGCTACGCTGTACATCAGCAGGATAGGGTAAATCGCGAAGAAATAGAGCAGAGTGATGACTTTACCTGCACCAACGCCGAAATGTTCTTCGACCACTTCGGTGATGTCTTCACCCGGGTTTTTACCGGACAGCACGAAGCGGGTCAGCGCGCGGTGTGCGAAGAAGGTCATCGGGAATGCAAGAATTGCCATGATAATCAGGGGAATCAGGCCACCAACACCGGCGTTGATCGGCAGGAAAAGCACCCCTGCGCCAATCGCGGTGCCGTACAGGCCAAGCATCCACATGGTATCAGTTTTTCGCCACGCGCTGCTTTTGGCTGCTGTAGCAACATTGACGGTTTGAGTCGTTTCCATCTGTGTATCTCCTGGAGGAAGCAAAAACGAACTTTAAAGTGACATTCAATAAATTTGCGACGAACGGTAAAACGAAATCCTGTAGAGCGGGATTTTTTTGTAATTTTTCCCCAAATCTCTGGCGGTGCGAAAGATACATTCACGCACTGAATCTATCAGTGATCCCGATCCCAATTGCAATAATCCACTTTTTTATTACGCGTTTTTTAGATCATATCACTGGCTTTGGGCGCGACACCGTTATTAATGCGCGCAGAGCCTGACACTGACGGCAGATGAGGTAAATAGAGCGGAAGAAAATGATGATTAATTTTCTGTAAAAACCAGCAAAAACAGCACGTCCGGATTCTTTCGCAGAAATTTCCGGGATTATGCGCGGTGTTTTTTAGAGCGCAAACGTTTTGGTTAAGTGACAGATGATAAAAAAGGCGGCCTCGCGGCCGCCTGATTTCAGGTACAGATTTCGTAGCAGGGAATATAGGCAGAACCAGGCAGTTTCATGCGGTGCTGGGCGACGAACCCTTGCAGGAGATCGTCCATGCGCTTCATCATCTGCGCATCCCCATGAATTTTATAGCGTCCGTACTTCTCAATGGCGCGGATGCCCACCTCTTTCACGTTACCCGCGACGATACCAGAGAAGGCGCGGCGCAGGTCGGCCGCCAGAATTTCCGTCGGCTGATCGGGGTAGAGCTTCAGGTTAGCCATGTTTTCGTGGGTCGGCTCGAACGGCACCTGGAGATCCGGCGAAATGCGAATCGCCCAGTTAAAGCTGTACGCATCACCCGTTTCGCGGCGGCACTCTTTCACCAGCGGCATCGCTTTTTTCATTTCGCGCGCCACTTCCGCCGGGTCGTCGATGATGACGCGATAATGGCGGCGGGCCTTCTCGCCGAGCGTGTTGACGATAAAGTCGTCCAGCACGCGGAAGTAATCGGCGCTCTCTTTCGGGCCGGTCAGGATCAATGGCAGTACCTGATCCGCATTGTGTGGGTTCATCAGAATACCAAGCAGATAAAGCAGCTCTTCCGCCGTACCAACGCCGCCTGGGAAGATGATGATCCCGTGGGCGATACGCACGAACGCTTCGAGGCGTTTTTCGATATCCGGCATGATGATAAGTTCGTTCACCAGCGGGTTAGGCGGCTCGGCGGCGATGATGGAAGGCTCGGTCATGCCGATAAAACGCCCTTCTTTATAACGCTGCTGGGCATGGCCGACCGCCGCGCCTTTCATCGGCGCTTCCATCGCGCCCGGCCCGCAGCCGGTGCAGATGTTCAACTCGCGCAGCCCCAGCTGGTTGCCGACGCGTCGGGCGTAGAGATATTCGGTTTCGTTAATGGAGTGGCCGCCCCAGCAGACCACCATATTCGGCGCCTCGCCCACGTGCAGCGCTTTCGCGTTTCGCAGGATAGAAAACACCAGGTTGGTGATATGAATGGAGTCAGTCAGATTCAGATGCTGAAAGCGCCCGGCGTTATGGATTTGCCCGTTGACGAACAGAATGTCGCGCAGCACCGCGAAGAGGTTGGCCTGCAACGAGCGAATGATCTGCCCGTCGACGAAGGCCTCTTCCGGCGGGTTAATCAGCTCAAGCTTTACGCCGCGTTCGCGGCGCAGCACATTGATATCGAAATTTTCAAAGCGCGACAGCAGCGCTTTGCTGTTATCGGTCTGGCTACCGGAATTGAGAACCGCGAGCGAACAATTGCGAAACAGTTGATACAGGTCGCTGCTGGCGGTGCGCTTAAGCATGTCCACTTCCAGCTGCGACAGCAGATCCATCGAGCCCAGCGGGCTAATATGTGTAATCAAGTAAGCTCCTTACGGGGCGATAAACGCCGCTCCCTCTGATTACAATAGCCCCGCCATGTGACATTTAACAACCCACCCCGCACCGCCTTCATGACGGATTTGCGGGATGTTTAGCAATTACTGACGCGCCAGACGGCCGGTGGCTGGCGTAAAGTCGCCGTTGCTGCGCCATGGGTTGATATCCAGACCGCCGCGGCGGGTGTAGCGCGCATACACACTGAGCTGTTCCGGCTGGCAGAATCGCGTGATGTCGTTAAAGATGCGCTCGACGCACTGCTCGTGAAATTCGTTGTGATGGCGGAAAGAGACCAGATAGCGCAGCAGTTTTTCCCGGCAGATTTTCGGCCCGCGATAGTGAATTTGTACGGAGCCCCAGTCCGGCTGGTGCGTGATAAGACAGTTGGATTTGAGCAGGTGGCTCACCAGCGTCTCATCCACCGTCTCTTCACCTGCTGCTCCGGAAAGCAGCGCGGCGTCGAATTCATAATCGGTGATGTTAATATCCTGATTATCGATGCAGTCGCCGCTAAGACGCGCGACCGGCTCGCCTTCCACATCCTCAAGGCGGCGAAGCGTGACGGAGACATCGCCCTGCGCGCAGGCGCGTAAATCGCGCTCCAGCGTCTCGCGTACCGCGTCCAGGCTTTCAAACTGCGTCTGGTTAAAGCTGTTGAGATAGAGCTTAAAGCTTTTCGATTCCACCAGGTTGACGCTGGTGGCGTTAATCTCAACCTGACCTATCGCCACCTGCGGCAGGCCGTTGCGGTTAAGCCAGGATAGCTCATACATCGTCCAGATATCCGCGCCGTGGAAGGGCAGGGCATCGGCGCGCAGGCCCAGCGGATCGCGGTTTAAACTGCGCGGAACTGGCTGGAGCAGCGAGGCGTCGTAAACGTCGCGATAATCAGTGGATTTGCCGAGCGTCAGGCCGTGAAGCGCCTGATGATTTTCATAAGAAGTCATGTGTCACCGTGATAATACAGGTACAATACAGGGTTCAGTGTATCTTACCTGACCTGAAGAGAGAATCTGGTGCAAAACGAAGTCCAACAGGCGCTGGCGGCATTCAGCGCGCGCTACTGCGAAGCGTGGCGGCAACAGCGGGGCAGCCTGCCCGTCAGTGAAGAATATATCGGTATTTCCTCCCCGTGCATTGTATCCACCCACCCGGACGCGGTAGAGTGGGAACCTCAGCCGTTTACGCCTGAAGAATCGCTCGGCGCGGTTGAGAAGGCGCTCGACATTGTGATTCAGCCGGACGCCCATGCCTTTTACGCAAGCCAGTACGCTGGCGATATGACCGCGCAGTATGATGACGTAGCATTAACGCTGTTACAGGCCTGGAGCCAGGACGATTTCCGCCGTGTGCAGGAAAACCTGATAGGCCACCTGGTAACGCAAAAACGCCTGAAGCTGTCGCCGACCATTTTTATTGCTACGCTTGATAGCGAGCTGGATGTGATTTCGCTGTGTAACCTGACCGGTGAAGTCGTCCAGGAGACGCTCGGCACCCGCAAGCGCCGCGTGTTGGCACCGTCGCTCAGCACATTTCTGAGCCAGCTTACCCCCTTCGTGTAATCCTTTTTTGCCTGCACCCGTGTAAGAGATCTCTCACAAACCCTGTGAGAGATCGCCGTCAGAGTAAGGGTTTTCTTACGTCAGCTAAAAATGAATAGTCTTATAATTCAAAGGCCTTTGTGCTCACGCTTCGCTTGCGAATGAAACTTATCTTAAATTGAACCTGTAAGCCGCCTTGTAAGTGCAGGCGGATTGCGAGATTCTATCCCTGCCGACACGGAGTGGCGCTGAAGCGAACATCAGGATGATGGCGCTTCAAAAAGGACACGCCGGAGGGCGATTCAGGGAAGGCTTCAGGATGAAGCGAAAGGACGGCGCAGGAGCGCTGAGGGACACCTCCAGGAAGGAGAATGTGAGCCGGTCAGGATTACCGGTGGGTCAGGAAGACCAGGGACACGCATCAGGATGATGCACCAGTGACATCAGGACGATGTGGGCAGGACGCGTAAACGGACGTAAGGCCGAAAGGCCGCAGGAAAAGTTGTCACGGACGAGCAGGGAGCACCGAAAAGTAGCCGGACTGCTGCGAAACGAACCGGGAGCACTGTGTTATCACAGTGCTCCCTTTTTTATGCTTTTTTTTCTTCCGCCGGGAAATGGTATGCTGCGCGCCCGGTTTTTTTGATTCACAGAGGTTGTTATGGAACGCCATCAACGGGTTCGCCAGCAGTTGCAGCGCGTCGAGCAGGTGTTGCGTCATCATCAGCAGTGGCAAAGCGCCGCGCCGCATTCCTCCGCGTTTGAAAGCACGCAGCCTTTTTGCATGGACACGCTTGAGCCTTACGAATGGCTGCAATGGGTGTTGATCCCACGCCTACACGCGCTGCTGGACGCCGGCGCGCCGCTGCCGCAGACGTTTGCCGTTGCCCCTTATTATGAAGTTGCGCTTGAAGCGAGCCATCCGGCGCGCGACGCTGTACTGGTGACGCTGGTTGAGCTGGACGCGCTGTTCGCCGGTGACGACGCGTGAGCCTCGAAATCCTTTATCAGGATGAATGGCTGGTGGCGGTCAATAAGCCGTCCGGCTGGCTGGTCCACCGCAGCTGGCTCGATCGCGATGAAAAAGTCGTCGTCATGCAGACGGTTCGCGATCAGATAGGCCAGCACGTTTTTACCGCTCACCGTCTCGACAGGCCCACATCCGGCGTGCTGCTGATGGGGCTTTCCAGCGAGGCGGGAAGGCGGTTAGCGCAGCAGTTTGAACAGCATCAGATCCAGAAACGCTACCACGCTATCGTGCGCGGCTGGCTCACCGACAGCGCCGTGCTGGATTATCCGCTGGTGGAAGAGCTTGATAAAATCGCCGATAAATTCTCACGGCAGGATAAAGAACCGCAGCCAGCCGTAACGCACTATCGCGGCCTTGCGACCACCTCGCAGCCGGTCGCCGTCGGGCGTTATGATTCAGTGCGCTACAGCTTGGTGGAGATGCTGCCGCAGACCGGCCGTAAACATCAGCTGCGCCGCCATATGGCGCATCTGCGCCACCCGATTATCGGTGACTCAAAGCATGGCGATCTGCGCCAGAACCGCGCGGCGGCCGAGCACTTCGGCTGTAACCGCTTGATGCTTCACGCCAGCGAGCTGACGCTGACGCACCCGTTTACCGGCGCGCCGCTCACCATCCGCGCAGGTCTGGATGATGTCTGGCGTCTGGCGCTGGCGCATTTTGGCTGGCAGACGCATCTCCCCGCTGCCGATGGGGTTGAGTTTCCCGCTGCGAACCCTCACGATGAAGACAGTCTGCATTCAAAAGGAGAGTAAGCGATGGCAAGCGTAGGGATTTTTGTCGGCACCATGTACGGGAATTCACTGCTGGTGGCGGAAGAAGCACAGGCGATCCTGAAAAATCAGGGACATAACGCAACGGTATATGAAGATCCTGATATCACCGACTGGGAGCGTTATAGCGATGGGTACGCGCTCATTGTCACTTCCACGACCGGTCAGGGCGATCTGCCGGACAGCATCGTGCCGCTCTATCAGGCTATCAAAGATCAGCATGGTCATCAGCCGACGCGGCGTTACGGCCTGATTGCGCTCGGCGACAGCAGCTACAGCCATTTTTGCGGCGGCGGCAAGAAATTTGACGCGCTGTTGCAGGAGCATGCGGCGCAGCGCGTCGGCGAGGTGTTATACATTGACGCCGCGGAATATCCGGAGCCGGAAACGCTCTCCAGCCCCTGGGTCGAGCAGTGGAGCGCGCTGCTTAAGTAAACCATGCGGTCGGCGCTTTGTGCGCCGACGCGGTTTATATCCCGGAGATCCGCTGCGCTTCACGCGCCACGTTATCCATTTCATCCAGCAATTCCAGCAACTCCGGCTCCAGGTCGCTTGCGGGAACGCCGCTGCGCAACTGCTGTTCAATCAGCTGGCAGAGGTTTTTCAGACGCGGCACGCCGCTGTAGCCGCAGCTCCCGTGCAGTTTATGGATAAGATCGGTCAGCCCTTCCGGGTTTTCACCGACCAGCTGTTCTTCCACGCGGTTGCGAACTTCCGGTAAAAACGCCAGCAGCATGTGCAGCATATCGCGCGCCAGATCGGGTTTATTGGCGGCCTGTCGCAGGGCCAGACTCCAGTCGAGCGTGGCGTCAGCCTTCACCGCGGGGGGCGCTATCGCGGGTACACTTGCCACAACCGGCACGGCGTAGCCGGGCTGATAACGCAGCAGCATGGCGCGCAGTTTCTCTTCTTCAATGGGTTTCGCCAGATAGTCGTTCATCCCGGCGCTGAGCAGCTTTTCCTTCTGCCCCGACATGGCATGCGCCGTGACCGCGATAATCGGCGTATGCTGCTGTTGCGGCAGTTGGCGGATAAGCTCGCAGGCGTGAATGCCGTCCATATCCGGCATCTGGATATCCATCAGAATAATGTCGAACGGCTGCAGCATGGCGCGCTCCACCGCCTGATGCCCGCTTTCGCACAGCACCACATGCTGAACCATATCTTCAAGCAGCGCGCCGATAAGCTTCAGGTTGGCCGGGTTATCGTCCACGGCCATCACCGTCATCGGCATCCGGCTTTGATCGCCTTCCGGCAGCTCACGGGCGTGAATGAGCCGGCAGTGCTCCAGCAACAGCGGCATTAATCGCGTGGCGGTCACTGGTTTCAGCAGGCAGGCGCTGGCCCCCTCTTTTTTCAGCATCTCAGCGTTAATTTGGGCGTGGCACGGCAGCGCGAGGATCAGGCAATCGGTGAACGTCGCCGCGCGGGCCAGCTGATCGTGGCGCATCGACAGCGGCTCGCGATCCGTAACGGGCGCGGCGTACAGCAAAATGTCGTAATGCGCCTGCGGCAGTGACGCCAGATCGGGGCTGTAGACGACCGTCAGCGGCGTATTGGCCAGCAAATCGCGTGTGCTTTTCGCCGCGGCTTCGTTCTTCTCAACATACGCCAGGCGCATTCCCGCCAGCATATCGGTGGCGTGGCGGTCCACCAGCGCGTTCGGGTTGAGATCAAGGCTGATATGGAACCAGAACGTCGAGCCGCGATGCGGTTGGCTGTGGAAGGAGATATCGCCGCCCATTTCGTTCACCAGCTTCTGGGTGATCACCAGCCCAAGCCCGGTGCCGCCGTGGCGGCGTGAAATGCTGGCGTCGGCCTGGCGAAACGCCTGGAACAGACGCGACTGATCGCGCTCCGGAATGCCGATGCCGGTATCGCGGATTTGCACCTCGATCTGCACCTTGTTGTTACTGATAGCGCGCTTCTCAACCACGATGTCAATATTGCCGTGGTCGGTAAATTTAATCGCGTTACCCACCAGATTCGTAATCACCTGCTGAAGACGCAGCGGGTCGCCAATGACATTGTCCGGTACGTCGTGGCGCACGCTGATGGTCAGCTCCAGCCCTTTATCATGCGCGGAGTGCGCGAGCAGCGTGACCACTTCATCCAGCGTACTGCGCAGCGGGAACGGAATGCTCTCCAGCAGCAGTTTCCCGGCCTCAAGCTTCGAGAAATCCAGCACGTCATTGATAATGCTGAGCAGGTTATTCGCCGAGCGCTCGATGGTATTAAGATGATCGCGTTGGGTGGGCGTGAGGTCAGTTTTCAGCGTCAGGCGGGTAAAGCCAATCACGCCGTTCAGCGGCGTGCGCAGCTCGTGAGACATATTGGCAAGGAATTCAGACTTGATGCGCGCCGCTTCCTGGGCGCGTTTTTTCGCCAGATCCAGCTCGACGTTCTGAATTTCCATCTGCTCCAGCGTTTCACGAAGATCAGACGTTGCCTGGTCGATATTGTGCTGCATCTCTTCATGATAAGCGGCAAGCGACATCGCCATCGAGTTGATGCCGTTTTTCAGCATATCCAGCTCGCCCAGCATAAAGCCTTCCACGCGGCTGTCGAGCTGGCCGCGGCGAATGCGGTCGACGGTATTAACCATATTGCGGATAGGCGCGGTGACGTCGCGCATCAGACGCCAGGCGAACAGCACCGCGCAGGCCATGCAAATCAGCATCATCAGCAGCGAAATCGCGATCTCCTGGTACTGCTGCAGTCGCACTGATTTCAAATCAAGCTCCAGCGCGACATAGCCCAGCGGGTTAGTGCTGAGCTTGGCCTCAGAGATTTCAGACTCATCAGGAGAATAGCGCTCGGAGACCACGGGCGTGCGCAAAATCAGCATGTCGTCGCGGCGAGTCACGCTAAGCCCGGTCGGCATGGATGCGCCGTCAGGAAGCTGCAGTTCGGAAGGGTCAAGCTGATAATTGGAGATGACAAACAGCTTATTGTGCCGATCGTAAACCGAAATGGCGCGTACAATTTCTGAATGCCGACGATGCAGTACGCTGACCAGCTGGCGCACCGACTCCTTATTTTGCAGGCTCATGCCATATTCGCTGGCGACCGCGAGCGGCTCGATAATACTGGCACCGGCGTCTTCCAGCTGACGCTGCAAATCATGATAGCGGTGCACAACGAAAAAAACGCTGAGCAGCAGGCCGATGATAAAGGTGGGCGCCAGGATAAGAATCATCATCCGCGCCCGCAGGCTGTAGTTGGTCATGGGGTTCCGTTATGGGACAATCAGCGACATTCAGTTTATGTGAGAAATTTCCTGGCGATGGCGCAATTCTACTCTGCAAAGCGACGCGTGACGACGCGTGAAATCATAACCGTGACGGCCGACGGCCTCGATGCCTTCGGGCAGGGCGTGGCGCGCCACCACGGTAAGGCGTTGTTCATCGCCGGTCTACTGCCAGGCGAGCGCGCGGAAGTGGTGCTCAGCGAAGATAAAAAACAGTTCGCCCGCGGCGACGTGAAAAAGCGGCTTTCAGAAAGCCCCGAGCGCGAGACGCCGCGGTGTCCGCATTTTGGCGTATGCGGCGGCTGCCAGCAACAGCACGCCAGCGTGGCGCTACAGCAGCGCAGCAAGGCGCAGGCGCTGAGCCGCATGATGAAGCGCGAGGTCGATGAGGTCATCAGCGGGCCTGCGTGGGGCTACCGCCGCCGGGCGCGTCTGAGCTTGAATTTCATGCCGCGCAAACCAGGCTTACAGATGGGTTTTCGCAAGGCGGGCTCAAACGATCTGGTGGATGTGCATCGCTGCCCTGTGCTTGTGCCCCGTCTTGAGGCGTTGCTGCCGAAACTTCGCGACTGCCTGAGCAGCCTTGATGGCGTTCGTCATCTTGGCCATATCGAACTGGTAGATGTTACCAGCGGTCCGCTGATGGTCTTGCGTCATCTCAAGCCGCTAAGCGCCGCCGATCGCGAAAAACTGGAATGCTTTTCGCATTCCGAAGGCGTGGCGCTGTACCTTGCGCCACAGAGCGATACCCTTGAGCACCTTAATGGCGAGATGCCGTGGTATGAATCCGACGGCCTGCGGCTTACCTTCAGCCCGCGCGATTTTATTCAGGTCAACGATGCTGTAAATCAGCAGATGGTGGCCCGCGCGCTGGAATGGCTGGAGATTCAGCCCGGCGAGCGGGTGCTGGATCTCTTCTGCGGCATGGGTAACTTTACGCTGCCGCTGGCCCGGCGCGCGGAAAGCGTGGTGGGCGTTGAGGGCGTTGGGGCGCTGGTGGAGAAAGGCGACTATAATGCCGGTCTTAACGCGTTGAAAAATGTCACTTTCTTTCAGCATAACCTGGAAGAAGACGTCACCCGCCAGCCGTGGGCGCAGCAAGGGTTCGACAAAGTGCTGCTCGATCCCGCGCGTGCGGGCGCGGCGGGCGTGATGCAACATATTGTGAAATTAAAACCGCGTCGGGTGGTCTATGTCTCCTGTAACCCTGCCACGCTGATGCGTGACAGTGAGACGCTGCTCGCGGCGGGCTATCGCACGGTACGGCTGGCGATGCTGGATATGTTTCCACACACTGGCCATCTGGAATCGATGGCGTTATTTGAAAGAGATTAAGTAGTCAGGCCACCGCGCGGTGCGGGCAGGCTGTCCCGAAAGGAGAGGACGATGGTTGCGGTAAGAAGTGCACATCTTAATAAAGCTGGCGAATTTGACCATGAAAAATGGGTGGCGAGCCTCGGCATCGCCAGTCAGCCGTCGTGTGAACGCTTAACCGAAACCTGGCGCTATTGCGAGCAGCAGACTCAGGGCCATCCTCAGGCGGATCTTCTGCTCTGGCGCGGTGTGGAGATGGTCGAAATCCTCACCACGCTCAGTATGGATATCGATACGCTGCGCGCCGCGCTGCTCTTCCCGCTGGTGGATGGCGGCGTGGTTAGCGAAGAGGTGCTCAAAGAGAGCGTGGGTAAATCCGTTGTCGGGTTAATCCACGGCGTGCGCGATATGGCCGCCATTCGCCAGCTTAAAGCCACGCATCACGACTCTGTCTCTTCTGAACAGGTCGATAACGTGCGCCGCATGCTGCTGGCAATGGTCGATGATTTCCGCTGCGTGGTGATAAAACTTGCGGAGCGCATCGCGCACCTGCGCGAAGTGAAAGACGCGCCGGAAGATGAACGCGTACTGGCGGCGAAAGAGTGCACCAACATCTATGCGCCGCTGGCGAACCGTCTTGGCATCGGCCAGCTCAAGTGGGAGCTGGAAGATTTCTGCTTCCGCTATCTGCACCCCGAAGAATACAAGCGCATCGCAAAGCTGCTGCATGAGCGACGCATCGACCGCGAGCACTATATTGACGAGTTTGTGACGCATCTGCGCACCGCCATGAAAGAAGAGGGCGTTAAGGCAGAGGTTTACGGGCGTCCGAAACATATCTACAGCATCTGGCGCAAGATGCAGAAAAAGCATCTGGCGTTTGATGAACTCTTCGACGTGCGCGCCGTGCGCATTGTCGCGGAACGCCTTCAGGACTGCTACGCCGCGCTCGGGATAGTTCACACGCACTATCGCCACCTGCCGGATGAGTTCGATGATTATGTCGCCAACCCGAAACCCAACGGCTACCAGTCCATTCATACCGTGGTGCTAGGCCCTGGCGGCAAAACCGTGGAAATTCAGATCCGCACCAAACAGATGCACGAAGACGCTGAACTCGGCGTGGCGGCGCACTGGAAGTACAAAGAAGGCGCGGCAAGCGGCGTGCGTAACGGTCACGAAGACCGTATCGCCTGGCTGCGTAAACTCATCGCCTGGCAGGAAGAGATGGCTGATTCCGGCGAGATGCTCGATGAGCTGCGAAGCCAGGTGTTTGACGACCGCGTTTACGTGTTTACCCCGAAAGGCGATGTCGTCGATCTGCCCGCAGGCTCCACGCCGCTTGATTTTGCCTATCACATTCACAGCGATGTCGGGCACCGGTGCATCGGCGCGAAAATCGGCGGCAGGATCGTGCCGTTTACTTACCAGCTGCAAATGGGCGATCAGATTGAAATCATCACCCAGAAGCAGCCAAACCCAAGCCGCGACTGGCTGAACCCGAACCTCGGCTACGTTGGCACCAGCCGCGCGCGCGCGAAAATTCACGCCTGGTTCCGCAAACAGGATCGCGATAAAAACATCATCGCTGGTCGCCAGATCCTCGACGACGAGCTGGCGCATCTCGGCATCAGCCTGAAAGAGGCCGAAAAACACCTGTTGCCGCGCTACAACTTCAATGAAGTCGATGAGCTGCTGGCGGCGATTGGCGGCGGCGATATTCGCCTTAACCAGATGGTGAATTTCCTCCAGGCGCAGTTCAACAAGCCCAGCGCGGAAGAGCAGGACGCCGCAGCGCTGCGCCAGTTGCAGCAAAAAACCTATACGCCGCAGGGGAGAAACACACGAGATAATGGCCGCGTTGTCGTCGAAGGCGTGGGTAATCTGATGCACCATATCGCCCGCTGCTGCCAGCCGATCCCTGGCGACGATATTGTCGGCTTTATCACCCAGGGGCGCGGGATTTCCATCCACCGCGCCGACTGCGATCAGCTGGCGGAGCTTCAGTCGCATGCGCCGGAGCGTATCGTTGACGCCGTCTGGGGCGAAAGCTATTCAGCAGGCTATTCGCTCATTGTGCGCGTAACGGCGAACGACCGCAGTGGCCTTTTGCGTGATATCACGACGATCCTCGCTAACGAAAAGGTCAATGTGCTTGGCGTCACCAGCCGCAGCGATACCCGTCAGCAGCTGGCGACCATCGATATGGAAATCGAAATCTATAACCTCCAGGTTCTCGGGCGCGTGCTGGGTAAGCTCAACCAGGTGCCTGATGTCATTGATGCGCGCCGCCTGCATGGCGGCTGACGCGCGGCGGCGCAGTCGGTAACGGCGTCGCCGCCTTTTATTTTTCCTCCAGCTTGAGGCGCGTGGCGATATCGCCACGCCTGTTTTATAAGGATTTTCCATGACTCAAATCGACCGCCTGCTCGGCATTATGAAGCGTCTGCGCGACCCGCAAACCGGCTGCCCGTGGGATAAAGAGCAAACCTTCGCGACCATCGCTCCATATACCCTTGAAGAAACCTACGAAGTGCTTGATGCCATTGCGCGTGAGGATTTCGACGACCTGCGCGGCGAACTGGGTGACCTGCTGTTCCAGGTGGTGTTTTACGCCCAGATGGCGCAGGAAGAGGGGCGTTTTAATTTCAACGACATTTGCGCCGCCATCAGCGATAAGCTTGAGCGCCGCCATCCGCATATCTTTGGCGACGCGGATTTCGGCAACAGCGCCGAGGTGCTGGCCAACTGGGAGAAAACCAAGAGCGCCGAGCGCGCTGAAAAAGCGCAGCACTCGGCGCTGGACGATATTCCGGAAAGCCTGCCTGCGCTAATGCGCGCGCAGAAAATCCAGAAGCGCTGTTCGGCGGTCGGCTTTGACTGGACGTCGCTTGGGCCGGTGGTCGACAAAGTGCATGAAGAGATAGACGAAGTGATGCACGAAGCGCAGCAGGCGGTTATCGACGAGGCGAAACTCGAAGAAGAGATCGGCGATTTGCTGTTCGCGACCGTCAATCTTTCCCGCCATCTGGGGGCGAAAGCGGAGACCGCGCTGCAAAAAGCGAACCGCAAGTTTGAGCGTCGGTTCCGTCAGGTTGAGGCGATTATTCGCGCACAGGGCCTGGAAATGGAGCAGGCGAGCCTCGATCAAATGGAAGCGGCCTGGCAACGTGTTAAACGCCAGGAAATTGATAGTTAACGTTTTTTCGCATCAAGCGCCTGTTGTTAACACTTATTTCAAACAAGCGCTTGATTTGCGTCAAAAACATTTCTGAGAAAAGGGCTATTTTCTTCCGGCTTGGGTCTGGCGAGGCCGGCGGATATTCGTGCAGAATGAAAGTTTGTGAGCCCCGTCCTGTTCGGGTATACTACTTTCCCGTCCTGGTTATTCCATCGTCTTTAAACCTAACTTCTCAGGTTCAGCATGACAACGAACTATATTTTTGTGACCGGCGGGGTCGTTTCCTCTCTGGGTAAAGGCATTGCCGCAGCCTCCCTCGCAGCCATTCTTGAAGCCCGTGGCCTTAACGTGACCATCATGAAACTGGATCCGTATATCAACGTCGATCCTGGCACCATGAGTCCAATCCAGCACGGGGAAGTGTTCGTTACTGAAGACGGCGCTGAAACCGATCTGGACCTGGGGCACTATGAGCGTTTTATCCGCACCCGCATGACGCGCCGCAACAACTTCACGACAGGCCGTATCTACTCTGAAGTTCTGCGCAAAGAGCGCCGTGGCGACTATCTGGGCGCCACCGTTCAGGTTATTCCGCACATCACCAACGCTATCAAAGAACGCATTCTTGCGGGCGGCGAAGGCCATGACGTGGTACTGGTCGAAATCGGCGGCACCGTAGGTGATATCGAATCCCTGCCGTTCCTTGAAGCCATTCGTCAGATGGCGGTTGAAGTGGGTCGCGAACACACGATGTTCATGCACCTGACGCTGGTGCCATACATGGCGGCGGCAGGTGAGGTGAAAACCAAACCGACCCAGCACTCCGTTAAAGAACTGCTGTCTATCGGTATTCAGCCGGATGTGCTGATTTGCCGTTCCGATCGCGCGGTTCCGGCTAACGAACGCGCCAAAATCGCTTTGTTCTGTAACGTTCCGGAAAAAGCGGTCATTTCTCTGAAAGACGTCGATTCCATTTATAAAATTCCGGGCCTGTTGAAATCGCAGGGGCTGGACGATTATATTTGTAAACGATTCAGCCTGAACTGCCCGGAAGCTAACCTGTCTGAATGGGAACAGGTTATTTATGAAGAGGCGAATCCGGCGGGCGAAGTCACTATCGGTATGGTCGGCAAATACATTGAACTGCCGGACGCCTATAAATCGGTTATCGAGGCGCTGAAACACGGTGGCCTGAAGAACCGCGTGACCGTCAATATCAAGCTTATCGATTCGCAGGACGTAGAAACCCGCGGCGAAGAACTGCTGAAAGGTCTGGATGCGATCCTTATCCCTGGCGGCTTCGGTTATCGCGGCGTGGAAGGCAAAATCGCCACCGCGCGCTACGCCCGTGAAAACAACATTCCTTACCTCGGCATCTGCCTCGGTATGCAGGTTGCGATGATTGAATATGCACGCAATGTTGCGGGCATGGAGAACGCCAACTCCACCGAATTTGTGCCAGACTGTAAGTACCCTGTCGTGGCGCTCATCACCGAGTGGCGTGATGAAAACGGTAATGTCGAGACGCGTAGTGAAAAGAGCGATCTCGGCGGGACGATGCGTCTGGGCGCGCAGCAGTGCCAGTTGTCCGATGACAGCCTGGTGCGCAAGCTGTACGGCGAGCCAGTGATTACAGAACGTCACCGTCACCGTTATGAAGTCAACAACATGTTGTTGAAACCGATTGAAGCAGCTGGCCTGCGCGTTGCGGGCCGTTCCGGAGATGATCAGTTGGTCGAGATCATCGAAGTGCCGAATCATCCGTGGTTTGTCGCTTGTCAGTTCCACCCGGAATTTACTTCCACACCGCGCGACGGGCATCCGCTGTTTGCAGGCTTCGTAAAAGCCGCCAGCGAGTACCAGAAACGCCAGGCGAAGTAAGCAGAGTTAAAACGGCAACGCGCGACGATTTCGCGCGTTGTTTGTCTGGAGTTTTAGTTTAACTTGTACTGAGGAAAATCTAATGTCCAAAATCGTTAAAGTCATCGGTCGTGAAATCATCGACTCCCGTGGTAACCCGACTGTTGAAGCCGAAGTTCACCTGGAAGGCGGTTTCGTAGGTATGGCTGCTGCCCCGTCAGGTGCTTCCACTGGTTCCCGCGAAGCGCTGGAACTGCGCGATGGCGACAAATCCCGTTTCCTGGGCAAAGGCGTAACCAAAGCGGTTGGCGCGGTTAACGGCCCGATCGCTCAGGCTATCGTTGGCAAAGATGCTAAAGATCAGGCTGGTATCGACAAGATCATGATCGATCTGGACGGTACTGAAAACAAATCTAACTTCGGTGCAAACGCCATTCTGGCCGTTTCTCTGGCTAACGCTAAAGCTGCTGCTGCTTCCAAAGGCATGCCGCTGTACGAGCACATCGCTGAACTGAACGGCACTCCGGGCAAATTCTCTATGCCGGTTCCGATGATGAACATCATCAACGGCGGCGAACACGCTGACAACAACGTTGATATCCAGGAATTCATGATCCAGCCGGTTGGCGCTTCCAGCGTTAAAGAAGCCATCCGTATGGGTTCTGAAGTTTTCCATCACCTGGCGAAAGTGCTGAAAGGCAAAGGCATGAACACCGCTGTGGGTGACGAAGGCGGCTACGCGCCGAACCTGGGTTCTAACGCCGAAGCTCTGGCTGTTATCGCTGAAGCGGTAAAAGCAGCAGGCTACGAACTGGGCAAAGACATCACCCTGGCGATGGACTGCGCAGCGTCTGAATTCTACAAAGACGGTAAATACGTTCTGGCGGGCGAAGGCAACAAAGCGTTCACCTCTGAAGAGTTCACCCACTTCCTGGAAGACCTGACCAAACAGTACCCGATCGTTTCCATCGAAGACGGTCTGGACGAGTCTGACTGGGACGGTTTTGCATACCAGACCAAAGTGCTGGGCGACAAAATCCAGCTGGTGGGCGACGACCTGTTCGTTACCAACACCAAAATCCTGAAAGAAGGCATCGAGAAAGGCATCGCTAACTCCATCCTGATCAAATTCAACCAGATCGGTTCTCTGACCGAAACTCTGGCTGCGATCAAAATGGCGAAAGACGCTGGCTACACCGCTGTCATCTCTCACCGTTCTGGCGAAACCGAAGACGCAACCATCGCTGACCTGGCGGTAGGTACTGCGGCAGGCCAGATCAAAACCGGTTCCATGAGCCGTTCTGACCGCGTTGCTAAATACAACCAGCTGATTCGTATCGAAGAAGCGCTGGGCGAAAAAGCACCGTACAACGGCCGTAAAGAGATCAAAGGCCAGGCATAATCGCCCGACCTTTCTCTGTGAAAATGCCAGTCGATTGACTGGCATTTTTTTTACTTAAAATCGACTTCCATCTGCTGCGGAATGGTCAACCCGTTCGTGGTCTGCACACAGCGTGCAATATAGTCGGTAAAGCGCGGCGGTTTCGGCATACCGAGCTTCAGCAGCTTATCATTAGAGAAACGCACGTTCAGCGTGGCGAACGCGCCATATAAACGCATCGCTTTCAGCATCAGACGCTCATTACACGGCCCGAAAATTGTTTTCAGCTCACGGCGCATTTTCACTAACGTTTCATAACTCACCTGCGCATAGTTATCCGCGATAGGCGCTTTTTCCTGGGCCTTCGCCATGGCGATATCAATGTCAGCGAAACGCACGCTGTTCTCTTCGCCGGCAGAAATATGCACCACTTCGCCTTGCGCGATATCTTTATCAAGCAGCAACAGCAACGCCGCGGCGCAATAATCTACCGGGATCACATCCACGCGGTCTTCCAGCGAGCACATAAATTTCTGAAGCATCAGCCCCATGCTGAAAACCCAGAAAATACTGGTGGAAGGCTGGCAGCCGTGATGGGTATGGCCAACCACGATAGAAGGGCGGGCGATCACCAGCGGCAGTTGCGGACAGTGCTGGCGCATCAGCTGTTCAATCGTCGATTTCGAATGCGTATAGGTCACCAGGTGCTCGGCGTTTTCACGAAACTCGGTGCTTTCAGGCACCAGCGAATGCGGCTCAGGCGTACAGGACATCGCCGTGCCCACATGCAGAAAGCGCTGCAAACCTGCAACCTCAGCCATGCGGCGGGCGAACGCCAGGGTTCCTTCAACATTCACTTTCCAGATAAGCGGATTGTTGCCAAACGACGCCACGGCCGCGCAGTTAATGACATGCGTGACGCTATCAAGGCGGGTATCGTGCAGAAAACTCTCCGGCTCGCCTAAATCACCGCATAAAACTTGCGTGGTGTTCAGCATCGCAAGCTGTGCCTCGCTGAGGTTGAACTTGCGCATATTGCTGAGCACGCGCGCCAGTCCGGCTTCGCTGTTCTGCGCACGCACCAGCAGCAATAAATTGATCTTTTCAGTGCGCTGAAGAATTTTTTCTAATACTGCACCGCCCAGAAAACCCGTTACGCCCGTTATTAATAAAGTCTTCATTTCTGTTATTCCACCTGGGTTAATTGGGCGGATTGTAGGAGCAGAAAAGTAAACGGCGTTTAAATAACAATGAGGCGGAAAAAGAGGAAAATTAAGGTTATTTTAAGGAAAGTCGCATGAGGCATTTTTCTATGACATCGTAATGATGGGAAAAATCCTTTCACTATAATAAAAATATTTATCTTATTGAATTTATGTGATTTTATTAGGCTAATAGAAAATACTATTTAACCGAAAAATTCCACGAAAATTACGTCTGGTTACATTATTGTAGATTTAAAAAAGCCGTTGCAGATTATTCGCATCTTGCAACGGCTTTTTATTACAGCAATAACGGCAGCGTGGCGCTGGCGGTTTGTTGGCTGATTTCACGGTAATGGCTATCCGTCGCTATCAGCCCTGCTGTTAATAACTCCACCAGCAGCATCGCGCCCACTTTGGCGTTCAGCGCGCCGGCGTTAAGCGGCCCTTCCGGTTTGGCGGCCACAAGCAGCATATTGCTTAGTGATGCCAGCGGGCTGCGCGGCGTATTACTGAGCGTAAGCACCGGCGCGCCCGCCTTACGCGCGAGCGTCACGGCATGCAGCAGGTCGCGCGTGGAGCCCGAGCTGGAAATGGCGACCACCAGATCGGTTTCGCCAAGCGTAGTTGCGTTCATCGATGCGCGGTGCATATCGCTAAACAGATGCGCCGCTTTGCCAAGGCGCAGCAGCTTGTAATGCAAATATTCGCCAATAATGGCGCTCGCCGCGACGCCGTAAATCTGCACCGACCGCGCCTGATGCAGCGCCTGCGCGGCTTGTTCCAGCACGGCGCGATCCAGCAGTTGCGCGGTATCACGCAGCGCCTGCACCGATTCCTCCACCAGCGCGTCCAGCGCATCGCCGCTCTGCGCGCGCGGTGCCTGCCCGCGCTGAACATCCAGCGCCAGCGCCATTTTAAATTCGGTATAGCCTTTGCACCCGAGCGCGCGGCAGAGCCGCGTCACGCTGGCTTCACTGGTGTCACTCTCGCGGGCGAGTTCGGTGATAGTGAGATAAAGCACGCGCGCCGGGTCGCTCAGCACATAGTCCCCGAGTTTGCGCTGTGTGGGGCTAAACCCTGACAGCGCCTGGCGCAGCTTAAGCAGTAAATTTTCATGGTCAGACATAACAGGATCCTGAAGCACCGACGACTGCCGATGAGTGTGCGGGAAAGCCCGCCAACAATGCCAGCCATTTTAAAAAAGTATGATCGGCTTCGCTATTATTGGTGATAATTTTCACAATATATTTTTATTGTGATAAATATTTTCATCAAAATTACGGCGGGGGATTCACCATGGCATTTTTCAGCGGAACATCGTCAGGGCGCTGGTTTGAAAAGGCGCAGCGTTTTGGTAAATCGTTTATGTTGCCGATTGCCGTGTTACCGGCGGCGGGCCTGTTGCTTGGCGTGGGTGGCGCGCTCTCCAATCCCAACACGCTCACGGCGTATCCTTTTCTCGATGTCGGCTGGCTGCAGGCGATTTTCACGATCATGAGCAGCGCCGGGGCGATCGTCTTTGCGAATCTTTCGGTGCTGTTTGCCGTTGGCGTGGCGGTGGGGCTCGCGCGTACCGATAAAGGCACGGCCGGTCTTGCCGCGTTACTGGCGTTTCTGGTGATGAACGCCACCATCAATGCGCTGCTGACTTTGACCGGCCAGCTCGCGCAGAGCAATCCTGGCGCGGTCGGCCAGGGAATGGTGCTCGGCATTCAGACGCTGGAAACCGGCGTTTTCGGCGGCGTGGTGATTGGCCTTGTGACCTGCGCGCTGCATCAGCGGTTTAATAAAATCGCGCTGCCGCAGTTTCTGGGCTTTTTTGGCGGCTCGCGGTTTGTGCCCATCATCAGCGCGCTGGCGGCGATTGTGGTCGGCGCGGCGATGACCGTCATCTGGCCGCATTTTCAGAAGCTGATTTTCGGGCTTGGCGGGCTGGTTGAGGCGACTGGTTATGTCGGCACGCTGCTGTATGGTTTTATCCTGCGTATGCTTGGCCCGTTCGGCCTGCATCATATCTTCTATCTGCCTTTCTGGACGACGGCGCTCGGCGGCAGCGAAATTGTCAACGGCCAGTTGGTGGAAGGCACGCAGCGTATTTTCTTCGCGCAGCTCGCAGACCCGACCACGCAGCAGTTTTATATCGGCACATCGCGGTTTATGTCCGGGCGCTTCATTACCATGATGTTTGGTCTGATCGGCGCGTGCCTTGCGATGTACCACACCGCGAAGCCTGAGAATAAAAAGCGCGTCGCCGGTCTGCTGCTTTCTGCGGCGCTGACCTCATTTCTCACCGGCATCACCGAGCCGATTGAGTTCTCCTTCCTGTTTGTCGCGCCCGTGCTCTATGTCATCCACGCCTTCTTCGATGGGCTGGCTTTTATGCTGGCGCACATTTTGCACATCACTATCGGCCAGACATTCTCAGGCGGTTTTATCGATTTCATGCTCTTTGGGGTGTTGCAGGGCGAGGCGAAAACGCACTGGCTGATGGTGCCGCTGGTCGGCGTGCCGTGGTTTTTCCTCTATTACTTCACGTTCCGCTTCCTCATTACACGTTTCGATTTCGCCACACCCGGCCGGGAGAAAGAAACCCAGGACAGCGTGGCGATGAAAGACAGCGAGCGGGCGCAGGCCGTCGTGGCCGGGCTCGGCGGGCGGGAGAACCTTCAGGAGGTCGACTGCTGCGCCACGCGGTTGCGCGTCACCGTGAACGATGGAACCAAAGTCGATGAGGCCGCGCTGAAGGCGACCGGCGCGCGCGGCGTAATCCTTCGCGGCAACGGCGTGCAGGTCATCTACGGCCCGCATGTCACGATTATTAAGAACGAAGTCGAAGAGCTATTAAGCTGAGGTCAACGATGTTAGAGCAGATTAAAGGAAAGCTGGTGGTCTCCTGCCAGGCCCTGGAAAACGAACCGCTGCACAGCCCGTTTATTATGGGGAGGATGGCGCTGGCCGCCGCACAGGGCGGAGCGGCGGGGATCCGCGCTAATAGCGTGGCGGATATTAAGGCAATTAAAGAACAGGTGGCGCTGCCGGTCATTGGCATCATTAAACGGGATTACCCCGCAAGCGACGTGTTTATCACCGCGACGATGCGCGAAGTCAGCGAGCTGATGGAAGCCGCGCCTGAAATGATCGCGCTGGATGCCACCGCACGTCCGCGCCCTGGCGGCGAAACGCTCGAACAGTTTGTCGGGCAGATCCGCCGTACCTGGCCTGATGTACTGCTGATGGCGGATGTCTCAAACGTTGAAGAGGCCGTAACGGCCGAGGCGCTCGGCTTCGACTGCGTGGGCACCACGCTTTATGGCTATACGGCGAAGACCCAGGGGCATCGTCTGCCAGAAGACGATTTCGCACTGTTAAAAGCCGTGCAGGCGGCGGTGACGGTCCCGGTTATTGCCGAAGGGAATGTGGACACGCCGGAGGCCGCGGCGCGCTGTCTGGCGCTTGGCGCACATGCTGTGGTGGTGGGCGGCGCTATTACGCGCCCGCAGCAAATCACCCGCCGCTTCGCCGACGCGCTGCGCTCACCAGTTGTCTGACGAGCCGCCGCCGTCACTTGAGCCGCCATCGCCTGAGCTGACGCTGTGGTGGCTGCTGTGGTGGCTGGCGCTGTCCCCGCCTGAGGACGAGTGAAGGTGGCTGGTCGCAAGCCAGGCGGCGGAGGTATCGCCGGACGATGAGCCGTTACCTGTCGCGCTGAGCCGATAATTCGGAAAGGCAAACACCACGACCAGCGCGAGAATCATCAGCAAAAAGGGCACGGAAAAGCTCAGCCAGAGAAAGGGCTCCACCCACGGGAAAAAGTTGCTGGTGATGGCAAGCGCGGGCGTCAGCAGGCAGGAGGTGCCGAAAAAAAGCGTCACCAGCGTTTTCTTTTTGCGCAGCATGATTAAGGCAAACAATACGATGGCGAGAACAGGCAGCGCCAGCCAGTAAGAGAAATTCAGCAGCAACGGCTTAAGCCAGGCCTGTACCCACGAGGGCGATGTCGCGGGCGGCAGCGGCTGATGGCTGAGCAGCGCATCGATACCGGTCAGCCCATGACGCAGGCCCGCGGTGAGATCGCCCGCCCTGAACCAGGGCAGCATCTGTTCTTTGATTACCCGACTCGCCAGTGCATCCGGAATCGTCTTCTGCAGCCCGCGGCCCGTTTCGATACGCACCAGACGATCGTGCCAGGCGACCAGAATCAGCACGCCATCGTTGCGCTGCGCATTGCCGAGCCGCCAGGTATTAAAAGTGCGCGTCGCAAAACGCTCCAGGTTGTCGCCTTTTAATTCCGGTAACACCAGAATCGCTGTTTGCGCGTGGGTGCGGGTATTGATTGCCGACACGTCGTCAAGCAAGGCCACGTATTCCTGCCCGCTCAGCAGATCGGCGGGATCGTTGATAACACCACGCATCGGCGGTACGTCGAGGGGCTGCGCCAGCCCGCTTACGCTCACTAACGTCAGCGCTATTGTTAAAATGAATGACGTTAATATGCGTACCATAACTCTCGCCTTGTCCTTGTTATCCGGCTGGCCGTCCCGCGCCATAGTAACTGCCGATTTACAGGCCTGCCAATGCCCTGGAATTCGGGGGAATTCTTATCGGGCCTGGCAGCGGTGGCCCGGATAGCGCAAATGGCACATGCCAGTCCGACGGTTATCTGTAATAATTACCGTTTTAGTCATCAACTGAGTGAATCATGCAGTACCCGATTAATGAGATGTTTCAGACCCTGCAGGGCGAGGGTTATTTTACCGGCGTGCCCGCCATTTTTATTCGTCTGCAGGGATGCCCCGTAGGTTGTGCCTGGTGCGACACCAAACACACCTGGGAGACGCTCGCCGATCGGGAAGTGTCGCTTTTCAGCATTATCGCGAAAACCAAAGAGAGCGATAAATGGGGCGCGGCGAGCCCGGAAGATTTGCTGGCGGCCATTGAGCGCCAGGCTTATACCGCGCGCCATGTGGTGATCACTGGCGGTGAGCCGTGTATTCACGACCTGCTGCCCTTAACGGAGCTTCTGGAAGCGCACGGTTATAGCTGCCAGATTGAAACCAGCGGCACCCATGAAGTGCGCTGTACCACGGGCACCTGGGTGACGGTTTCGCCGAAAGTGAATATGCGCGGCGGTTACGAGGTGCTGGATCAGGCGCTGATGCGCGCCGATGAGATCAAGCACCCGGTGGGGCGTATGCGTGATATCGAGGCGCTGGATGAACTGCTGGCGCGTCTGCATGACGAAAGACAGCGGGTGATCGCGCTGCAGCCGATTAGCCAGAAAGAAGATGCGACCCGCTTGTGTATCGAAACCTGTATCGCCCGCAACTGGCGGCTGTCGATGCAGACGCATAAGTATCTGAATATCGCATAAACAAAAAAGAGGGGCATGGAGCCTCTCTTTTTTGTGTGTGGCATGTGAGCGGTGAGCGGTGAGCGGTGGGTGCGCTGCGCTTACCCACCCTACGAGAATTCCAGGGCGTTTGTCTTGTAGGGCGGGTAAGCGCAGCGCACCCGCCATCAGAACGTGTATCTGCCATCATCAACAACTAACGCCCTATTCGCCGCGATACACGCAACCGGCGGTGCAGGTCTCTTTAATCATCACCGCGCTCAGCAGCGGCAGACGGGGTTTCATCTGATCCCAGATCCAGCGCGCCAGCACTTCGCTGGTCGGGTTTTCAAGGCCCGGAATATCGTTCAGATAATAGTGATCCAGGCTATCGTAAATCGGTTTAAACGCCGCTTTTAGCTCGGCGAAATCGATAATCCAGCCGGTATGAGGGTCCACCTCGCCCGTTATCTCCAGGCGCACCATAAAAGAGTGTCCGTGCAGACGACCGCACTTGTGGCCTTCGGGGACATGGGGGAGTCGGTGAGCGGCTTCGAAGATAAAATCTTTAAACAGGGTGGTAGGCATAACGCAGTCTCAGTCTTGCTAAAAAACCGCCGCATAGTACCGGAATTGACCGTTTTTAGCATTAACTAAAACCCTCATAAACGATAAGCGCACAAAACGCATCGCTATTTAAAAAAATAATCATTAATTTCAATTGATTGGTTAACCCGTTTTTACGCTTATGCTTATTGGTAAAACTGGTTAGTCCATTTGGTTATTTATTATTTCCATCCCTTCTTTAATTGTTATTCTTGCCGCCGTTACCCTTACTTTCTCTTCTGTTTTTGCGATAAAAAACAGCTTTGCTACTGGAACATAACGACGCATGACGACTCAGGCCCCACCGAACGCTTTGCTCCCGCTCAGCCCGGAGCAGCTGGCTCGCCTTCAGACGGCGACTCATGATTTCACCCCCACGCAGCTCGCCTGGCTTTCGGGCTATTTCTGGGGAATGGTAAACCAACAGCCAGGTGCGGCGGTGATGCAAAAGCCCGCGGCGCCGGCGTCGGTGATTACGCTGATTTCCGCTTCCCAGACCGGCAACGCGCGCCGCGTGGCGGAAGCGCTGCGCGACGATCTGCTGGCGGCGCAGCTCAATGTGAATCTGGTAAACGCGGGCGACTATAAATTCAAACAAATTGCCCAGGAAAAACTGCTTATCGTCGTGGCCTCAACCCAGGGCGAAGGCGATCCGCCGGAAGAAGCCGTCGCGCTGCACAAATTCCTGCTGTCGAAAAAAGCGCCGAAGCTTGATGGCACGGCTTTCGCCGTCTTTGGCCTTGGCGACACCTCTTATGAACACTTCTGCCAGGCCGGTAAAGATTTCGATACCCGTCTTGCGGAACTCGGTGCCGAGCGCCTGCTGGACCGCGTGGATGCCGATGTCGAATACCAGGCGGCCGCCCAGGCGTGGCGTCAGCGCGTGGTTGACGTCCTGAAAGCGCGCGTACCAAAAGAAGCGCCGTCCCAGGCGGCGATCACCGCCAGCGGCGCGGTCAATCTGGTCGATTCGACCCCCTATACCAAAGAATCGCCGCTTACCGCGACGCTCTCGGTGAACCAGAAAATCACCGGTCGTCATTCAGAAAAAGACGTGCGCCATATCGAAATCGATCTCGGCGATGCGGGCCTGCGCTATCAGCCGGGCGACGCGCTCGGCGTCTGGTATCAGAACGATCCCGCGCTGGTGCAGGAACTTCTTGAGCTGCTGTGGCTGAAAGGCGACGAGCCGGTGACGGTGGGCGAGAAAACGCTGCCGCTCAGCGAAGCGCTGCAGTGGCATTTCGAGCTGACGGTGAATACCGCCGCTATCGTTGAAAATTACGCGACGCTGACCCGCAGTGAAGCGCTGCTGCCGCTGGTGGGTGATAAAGCGAAGCTGCAGGACTATGCCGCCAGGACGCCCATCGTCGATATGGTGCGCTTCGCACCGGCCCAGCTTGAGGCCGACCAACTGCTCGGTTTGCTGCGCCCCCTTACGCCGCGCCTCTATTCCATCGCTTCGTCGCAGGCGGAAGTCGAAAACGAAGTGCACATTACCGTCGGCGTGGTGCGTTTCGACATCGAAGGCCGCGCGCGTGCGGGCGGGGCGTCGAGCTATCTTGCTGACCGTCTGGAAGAAGATGGCGAAGTGCGCGTGTTCATCGAGCACAACGACAACTTCCGCCTGCCGACAACGCCTGAAACGCCCGTCATTATGATTGGCCCCGGCACCGGCATCGCGCCGTTCCGCGCCTTTATGCAGCAGCGCGAAGCCGATGGCGCGACCGGTAAAAACTGGCTTTTCTTCGGCAACCCGCACTTTACGGAAGACTTCCTCTACCAGGTCGAATGGCAGCGCTATGTCAAAGAAGGGCTGTTGACCCGCATCGACCTTGCCTGGTCGCGCGATCAGGACCATAAAATTTACGTACAAGATAAAATCCGCGAGCAGGGCGCGGAGCTGTGGCGCTGGATCCAGGAAGGCGCGCACCTTTATGTCTGCGGCGACGCCAATCGCATGGCGAAAGATGTCGAGCAGGCGTTACTGGAAGTGATTGCGGCTTACGGCGGGATGGATGCCGAAGCGGCGGATGAATATTTAAGTGAGCTGCGCGTTGAGCGCCGTTACCAGCGAGACGTCTACTGATGAGCGAAAAATACCCAGGACCTTTGGTGGTCGAAGGAAAACTTTCCGATGCGGAACGCATGAAGCGTGAAAGTAACTTCCTGCGCGGCACCATTGCCGAAGATTTACATGACGGGCTGACCGGCGGGTTTAATGGCGACAACTTTCTGCTGATCCGCTTTCACGGCATGTATCAGCAGGATGACCGCGATATCCGCGCCGAGCGTGCGGCCCAGAAGCTGGAGCCGCGTCACGCGATGATGCTGCGCTGCCGTCTGCCGGGCGGCATCATGACGCCGCAGCAGTGGCTGGCTATCGACAAATTCGCTGAAGAAAACACGATTTACGGCAGCATTCGTCTGACCAACCGCCAGACGTTCCAGTATCACGGCCTGCTGAAGAAAAACGTCAAGCCGGCGCATCAGATGCTGCATTCCATCGGGCTTGACGCGCTGGCGACCGCCAACGACATGAACCGTAACGTGCTCTGCACCTCGAACCCGGTCGAGTCGCAACTGCATGCCGAAGCTTACGAGTGGGCGAAGAAGCTCTCTGAGCATCTGCTGCCGCGCACCCGCGCCTATGCGGAGATCTGGCTCGATCAGGAGAAAGTGGCGACCACCGACGAAGAACCGATCCTCGGCGCGACCTATCTGCCGCGTAAGTTCAAAACCACCGTGGTGGTGCCGCCGCAGAACGATGTCGATCTGCACGCGAACGACATGAACTTCGTCGCCATTGCCGAAAACGGCAAGCTGGTCGGCTTTAACCTGCTGGTGGGCGGCGGTCTGTCCATTGAGCACGGCAACAAGAAAACCTACGCGCGCACCGCGACCGAGTTTGGCTACATTCCGCTGGAGCATACCCTGGCGGTAGCCGAAGCGGTGGTGACGACGCAGCGCGACTGGGGCAACCGTACCGATCGTAAAAACGCCAAAACCAAATATACGCTGGAGCGCGTCGGGCCTGACGTCTTCAAAGCGGAAGTGGAACGCCGCGCAGGCGTGACGTTTGAGCCGGTGCGTCCGTATGAATTTACCGGCCGCGGCGATCGCATCGGCTGGGTGAAAGGCATCGATGATAAATGGCACCTGACGCTGTTTATCGAAAACGGTCGTATTCTCGATTTCCCGGACAAGCCGCTGAAAACCGGCCTGAAGGAAATCGCCAGAATCCATAAAGGCGATTTCCGCCTGACCGCCAACCAGAACCTGATCGTGGCGGGCGTGCCGGAAGGCGATAAGGCGAAGATCGAACAGCTCGCCCGCGCCCACGGCCTGATGGCGGGTGTGACGCCGCAGCGTGAAAACTCGATGGCGTGCGTCTCTTTCCCGACCTGCCCGCTGGCGATGGCCGAGGCGGAGCGTTTCCTGCCGCAGTTTATCGATAAAGTCGACGGGATCATGGCGAAGCATGGCCTGGCGGAAGAGCACATTGTGTTGCGCGTGACCGGTTGCCCGAACGGCTGTGGCCGCGCGATGCTGGCGGAGCTGGGCCTGGTGGGTAAAGCGCCGGGGCGCTACAACCTGCACCTTGGCGGCAACCGCATTGGTACGCGTATTCCGCGAATGTATCGTGAAAACATTACCGAATCGGAGATCCTCGATAATATCGACGAGCTGGTTGGCCGCTGGGCGCAGGAGCGTGAGCCAGGCGAAGGGTTTGGCGATTTCACGGTGCGCGCCGGGATTATCCGTCCGGTGCTCGACCCGGCGCGGGATTTCTGGGAATAAACGGTTAGCGCGGTGGGCGGTAACGGTGGATGCGCTGCGCTTATCCACCCTACAACGGGCTGCCATTCCGTAGGGCGGGTAAGCGTAGCGCACCCGCCAGCGCGCCTGGCGCGTCACCGCCACACCGGTATCACATTCATGCAAGCGAGGTTCACATGTCCGTACTCGATCTACATGCGCTGAACGCACTGGAAAAAGACGCCCGTGCCGGGGCGCTGGCCGACACCAACGCGCAGCTTGAGGCGTTAAGCGCCGAGGCGCGCGTCAGCTGGGCGCTGGAAAACCTGCCGGGCGAGTTTGTGCTCTCCTCAAGCTTCGGCATCCAGGCGGCGGTCTGCCTGCATCTGGTCACGCAGCAGCGCCCGGATATTCCGGTGATCCTCACCGATACCGGCTATCTCTTCCCGGAAACCTATCGCTTTATCGACGAGCTGACCGAAAAGCTCAACCTGAACCTGAAAATCTATCGCGCCGAGCAAAGCCCGGCCTGGCAGGAGGCGCGCTACGGCAAGCTGTGGGAGCAGGGCGTTGAAGGGATCGAGAAATACAACGACATCAATAAAGTCGAGCCGATGAACCGCGCGCTGAAAGAACTTAACGCGCAGACCTGGTTTGCGGGCCTGCGCCGCGATCAGTCCGGTAGCCGCGCGAATCTGCCGGTGCTGGGCGTGCAGCGCGGCGTCTTTAAAATTCTGCCGATCATCGACTGGGACAACCGCACGGTTTATCAATACCTCCAGAAGCACGGGCTGAAATACCACCCGCTGTGGGACGAAGGCTATCTCTCGGTGGGCGATACCCATACCACCCGTAAATGGGAGCCCGGCATGGCGGAAGAAGAGACCCGCTTCTTTGGCCTGAAACGCGAATGCGGCCTGCACGAAGGCTAATAAAAAAAAGCGCGCCCTGAGGCGCGCTTTTTTACTTCTCCGCTTTCGCCAGCGTTTTCACCAGCGGCAGCAGTACGCGCATCACGTCGCGACAGCGTTTGTCGATACGCCCCGGCAGCGTCTGATCCAGATATTGTAGGCTATCCTCGCGGGCGTTGCGCGCCACCGGCGCGAGCGCGTGACGCCCGCGATGGCGGGTGGCGTCATTGACGGCGGCAATCGCCAGCACCGGAATGCCCGCGTTATCAAACGCGGCGGCGTCGTTATCCGCAGGCAGCACGCTGTTTGCCGCGACCGGAATGCCAAAACGGCGCGCAAGCTTCACCGCGCTGTCGCGCGTTAGCTGGCGCACTGCGGCAGGCGTACGCTTACCGCTGGTAAACGCGAGTTTATCGCCCGCCACCAGATGGCTGAGGTTAATCACCAGCAGCGTCTGTTTTTTCTCAATGTCGCTCATCCGCTTAAGCAGGTTCTCCGCGCCCATGCCGCCTTCTTCTTCGCCGCTGGTGGCGATAAAGCGCACGCCGTAGCGCGTCGGCACATCTTTCAGGCGCTCCGCCAGCTCCAGCATCACGCCGACGCCCGCCGCGTTGTCATCCACGCCCTGTAGCGTCAGCCCGCCAAGATTGTTATCGACATCCGCGTCGCTCTGCGGCGCATAGGTATCAAAATGCGCCATCACGATAATCTGTTGCGGCGATGTGCCTTCGTGGGCGGCAATGACAGTGCTGCCGGTCACGTTCTGCCAGTTGGTACGATGGTTTCCGGCGGTGTAGATATAGCGGCTGTGAAACGCGCGAATATCGCTCTGGTAACCGAGACGCACAAACTGCTGACGCAGATAATCTGCAGCGAGCATCTCAGCGGGTGACCCGGTCATGCGGCCTGGAAATAACGTCGCGATATGACGGGTTTGCTCACTGGCGATATCGCCGGGATGAAGGGGGTGCGAGAAAGCGGGCAGGGTGAAGCATACGCTCAGCGCCAGGCTCAGGGTGCAGTGGCGCACTGCGGAAAACATAGAACGTCCTTACTCAAAAAAGCGCGACCAGTTAATGGCGCTTAGTATGAAACTGTGACGTCGGTTACACAATTTGATTTACCGTTAAACGCCAGAAATTTCACGGCTTAAGCACTTTTTGATATTTGCATTTCTGCGGCCTTATTCCTTTGTGGAACTATAAATGCCAATTCGTAATTTCATCTGCGATCGGCCTCCCCCTATAGTCCCCTCTGGTCCCCTGTTGTTAGCGAGTTGTATCGTCGTGGAATATCTCCCGTTATTTGCTCAACTGAAACAGCGCCCGGTGCTGGTGGTCGGTGGCGGCGAAGTGGCGCTGCGTAAAATCGCGCTGCTGCGTCGCGCGGGTGCCTGCGTCTCTGTCGTGGCGAAAAAGCTGCACCCGGAACTCGCAGCGCTTGAGCAGGAAGGCGCGCTGCGCTGGCTGGCGCAGTCGTTTGAGCCTGCGCAGCTCGATGCGGTGTTTCTCGTTATCGCGGCAACCAGTGACGCAGCGCTCAACCGCCGGGTCTTTGATGAAGCTAACGCCCGTCAGCGCCTGGTCAACGTGGTGGACGATCAACCGCTGTGCTCGTTTATTTTCCCCTCAATCGTTGACCGCTCGCCGCTTATTGTCGCTATCTCCTCCAGCGGCAACGCGCCGGTGCTGGCGCGGCTGCTGCGCGAGAAAATCGAATCTCTGCTGCCGGCAAGCCTAGGACGTATGGCCGAAGTGGCGGGCGGCTTTCGCGATCGGATTAAAGCGCGCATTCCCACGACCGACGGACGCCGCCGCTTCTGGGAAAAAGCCTTTCGCGGACGCTTTGCGAGCCTGATGGCCGCAGGCGACACCCGCGCCGCCGAAGCGGTGCTGGAAGCCGAACTCGATGCGCCGCAAGGCCCGCAGGGGGAAATCATTCTGGTGGGCGCAGGCCCTGGCGACGCGGGGCTGTTGACGCTGCGCGGTTTGCAGGTGATGCAGCAGGCGGACGTCGTGCTTTACGACCATCTGGTGAGCGACGGCGTGCTGGATCTGGTGCGCCGCGACGCCGACCGCATTTGTGTGGGCAAACGCGCGGGCGCGCACGCGGTGGCGCAGCATGAAACCAACCAGATGCTGATTGATTTCGCCCGTGAGGGCAAAACCGTCGTGCGCCTGAAAGGCGGCGACCCGTTTATTTTCGGGCGCGGCGGCGAAGAGCTGGAAGCGGCCAAAGCCGCAGGCGTGCCGTTTCAGGTCGTGCCCGGCGTCACGGCGGCCAGCGGCGCCACGGCCTACGCCGGTATTCCGCTGACCCATCGTGATTACGCCCAGAGCGCGGTGTTCGTCACCGGCCATTACAAACCGGACAGCGAGCCGTTCGACTGGGCGTTGCTCGCCAAAAGCCGTCAGACGCTCGCCATCTATATGGGCACCATGAAAGCGGCGGAGATAAGCCAGCAGCTTATCGCGCATGGCCGCGACGCCAAAACGCCGGTCGCGGTCATCAGCCGCGGCACGCGCGACGACCAGCGCGTACTGACCGGCACGCTCGACACACTCAACATTCTTGCGAAAGATGCGCCCATGCCCGCGCTGCTCGTTGTGGGCGAAGTGGTGCAGCTCCACCAGCAGCTCGCCTGGTTTCAACATTCAACCGACGCGGAAAACCTTCGTTCTTCCGTGGTGAATCTGGCTTAAGGAAAGGTTATGGATCAAAAACGACTCACTCACCTGCGGCAACTGGAGGCGGAAAGCATCCATATCATTCGTGAAGTGGCTGCGGAATTCGCCAACCCAGTGATGATGTACTCCATCGGTAAAGACTCCAGCGTCATGCTGCATCTGGCGCGCAAGGCGTTTTACCCCGGCACGCTGCCGTTCCCGCTGCTGCATGTGGATACCGGCTGGAAGTTTCGTGAAATGTACGAATTTCGCGACCGCACCGCCAAAGCCTACGGCTGCGAGCTGCTGGTGCACAAAAACCCGGAAGGCGTGGCGATGGGCATTAACCCGTTCGTTCACGGCAGCGCCAAGCACACCGACATCATGAAAACCGAAGGGCTGAAGCAGGCGCTGAACAAGTACGGTTTTGACGCCGCTTTCGGCGGTGCGCGCCGTGACGAGGAGAAATCCCGCGCCAAAGAGCGTATTTACTCCTTCCGTGACCGCTTCCACCGCTGGGATCCGAAAAACCAGCGTCCTGAGCTGTGGCACAACTACAACGGCCAGATCAACAAAGGCGAAAGCATTCGCGTCTTCCCGCTCTCCAACTGGACCGAGCTGGATATCTGGCAGTACATCTATCTGGAAAATATCGAGATTGTACCGCTGTACCTGGCCGCCGAGCGTCCGGTGCTGGAGCGCGACGGCATGCTGATGATGATCGACGACGATCGTATCGATTTGCAGCCGGGCGAAGAGATCAAACCGCGCATGGTGCGCTTTCGTACCCTGGGCTGCTGGCCGCTGACCGGCGCGGTGGAATCGAACGCGCAGACGCTGCCGGAGATCATCGAAGAGATGCTGGTCTCCACCACCAGCGAGCGCCAGGGGCGCGTTATCGACCGCGACCAGGCAGGCTCAATGGAGCTTAAAAAACGTCAGGGTTATTTCTAAGGAGCCGCCATGAACACCACTATCGCACAACAGATCGCCAAAGAAGGCGGCGTGGAAGCTTATCTGCACGCTCAGCAGCATAAAAGCCTGCTGCGCTTTCTGACCTGCGGCAGCGTGGATGACGGGAAAAGCACCCTGATTGGCCGTCTGCTGCACGATACCCGCCAGATTTATGAAGATCAGCTCTCGTCGCTGCATAATGACAGCAAGCGCCACGGCACCCAGGGCGAGAAACTGGATCTCGCGCTGCTGGTGGACGGCCTTCAGGCCGAGCGCGAGCAGGGCATCACGATCGACGTGGCGTACCGCTATTTCTCCACCGAAAAACGCAAATTTATCATCGCCGACACTCCGGGGCATGAGCAGTACACCCGCAACATGGCGACCGGGGCTTCTACCTGCGATCTGGCTATTCTGCTGATGGACGCCCGTAAAGGCGTGCTGGATCAGACCCGCCGCCACAGCTTTATCTCGACGCTGCTCGGCATCAAGCATCTGGTGGTGGCGGTGAACAAAATGGATCTGGTGGATTTCAGCGAAGAGACGTTTGAGCGCATTCGCCAGGACTACCTGACGTTCGCGGGGCAGTTGCCGGGCAACCTGGACATTCGCTTTGTGCCGCTGTCGGCGCTGGAAGGCGACAACGTGGCGGTGCAGAGCCAGAATATGCCGTGGTATACCGGCCCGACGCTGCTGGAAGTGCTGGAAAATATCGAGATCCAGCGCGTGGTCGACGAGCAGCCGCTGCGCTTCCCGGTGCAGTACGTTAACCGCCCGAACCTCGATTTCCGTGGTTACGCGGGCACCGTCGCGGGCGGCGTGGTGAAAGTGGGCCAGCGCGTGAAGGCGCTGCCGTCCGGCGTGGAGTCGAGCGTGGCGCGTATCGTCACCTTTGACGGCGATTTACAGGAAGCGGGCGCGGGCGAAGCCGTCACGCTGGTGCTGAAAGATGAAATCGACATCAGTCGCGGCGACCTGCTGGTGGACGCCTCCCAGACGCTGGCGGCGGTACAAAGCGCCGCGGTGGACGTGGTCTGGATGGCCGAGCAGCCGCTGGTGCCGGGCCAGAGCTACGACATCAAAATCGCCGGGAAGAAAACCCGCGCGCGTGTGGACAACGTTCAGTATCAGGTCGATATCAACAACCTGACCCAGCGCGTGGTGGAAAACCTGCCGCTCAACGGCATCGGCCTTGTGGATCTGACCTTCGACGAGCCGCTGAACCTCGATAAATACCAGGAGAACCCGGTGACCGGCGGGCTTATCTTTATCGACCGCCTCTCTAATGTGACGGTCGGCGCGGGTATGGTGCGCGAGCCGCAACAGAATGTGTATCAGGAGCCTTCCGCATTCAGCGCGTTTGAGCTGGAGCTGAATCAGCTGATTCGCCGTCACTTCCCGCACTGGGGCGCGCGCGATCTGCTGGGAGGCAAATAATGGCGCAGCATGACGAAAATGTCGTCTGGCACGCCCACCCGGTGACCACAGCGCAGCGCGAGCAGCTCCACGGCCACCGCGGCGTGGTGCTGTGGTTTACGGGGCTTTCGGGCTCCGGAAAATCCACCGTCGCGGGGGCGCTGGAAGAGGCGCTGCATCAGCTTGGCGTGAGCACCTATCTACTGGATGGCGACAACGTGCGCCACGGCCTGTGCAGCGATCTGGGCTTTAGCGACGACGATCGTAAAGAGAACATTCGCCGCGTCGGCGAAGTGGCGAAACTCATGGTGGACGCCGGTCTCGTTGTATTGACCGCGTTTATCTCGCCGCACCGCGCCGAGCGTCAGATGGTGCGCGATCAGCTGGGCGACGGGCGCTTTATCGAGGTGTTTGTGGACACGCCGCTTTCGGTGTGCGAAGCACGCGATCCGAAGGGGCTCTATAAAAAAGCCCGCGCCGGCGAACTGCGTAACTTTACCGGCATTGATGCCGTGTATGAGGCACCCGAGAGCCCGGAAATTCATCTCGACGGCCAACAATTGGTAACAAATTTGATGGCGCAATTGTTAGACCTGCTGCGTCGCGAAGATATCATCAAATCCTGAGACCGCGCCGGGAGTCCTTTTCCCGGCCCGTCACGTCACAGGATAAGCGATGCGGAATACCACGAATATGATTGTCACCCAGGCGGATAGCGCGCCTGCCGTCGAAGAACCCACTTGGGCCTGGCCTGGCGCCGTGGTGGGCTTTATTTCGTGGCTACTGGCGCTTGGCGCGCCGTTTCTGCTCTACGGCTCCAATACGCTCTTTTTCATGCTCTATACCTGGCCGTTTTTTCTGGCCTTGATGCCGGTGGCCGTGGTGGTCGGCGTGGCGGTCTTTTCGCTGCTGGAGCGCCGTCTGGTCTACAGCACGCTTGCCACGCTCATCAGCGTCGGGCTGATGTTCGGTCTGCTCTTTCTCTGGCTGGTGAGCTAACCTTTCGCGATTTTCACACTCTCTCTACCGGCGCATGCGCATCGGCGCGCTTTCTGTGGTACATTCTGCCGCTGTTTAATTTCTTAACCTGCACGTCGTAGCAAGCCGGGTAGAGTCCGGCGGGAAGTTATGGGATGATGAGGCCGTTTTTCAGGGGGCAGAATGGGTAAACTAACGCTGCTATTGCTGGCTTTGCTGGTCTGGCTACAGTATTCGCTGTGGTTTGGAAAAAACGGCATCCACGACTATTCCCGCGTAGCCGACGACGTGGCGGTACAGCAGGCCACGAACGCCAAACTCAAAGCGCGTAACGATCAGCTTTTCGCCGAGATAGACGATCTCAACGGCGGTCAGGAAGCTATCGAAGAACGCGCGCGCAACGAATTAAGCATGACCAAACCGGGCGAAACCTTCTATCGTCTGGTGCCGGACGCCACAAAACGCGCCGGTGGGCCTGCGCAAAATAATCGATAACCAGAAGCGGGTTTTACACATGGCGCCTTCCTTTGCGGACGTGATTGCCGTGGTGCCGGCGGCCGGAATCGGCAGCCGTATGCAGACGGAATGTCCCAAACAATACCTCACCATCGGGAACCAGACGATTCTCGAACACGCGGTCGCCCCGCTGTTGCAGCATCCGCGCATCAGCCGGGTGATCATCGCGATAAGCCCTGCTGACACCGCCTTCGCCCGGCTGCCGCTCGCGGCGCATCCGGATATCCAGGTGGTGCGCGGCGGCGCGCAGCGGGCTGATTCCGTGCTGGCCGGGCTTCAGGCCGCGGGCGACGCGCGCTGGGCGCTGGTGCATGACGCCGCGCGCCCGTGCCTTGCCGTCCAGGATCTCGAACGGCTGCTGGCCTTAACAGAAACCAGCCAGGTCGGCGGCATTCTCGCCGCGCCCGCCTGCGACACCATGAAGCGCGCGGAGCCGGGCAAACCCGCTATCGCGCATACCGTCGATCGCGAAAACCTCTGGCATGCGCTCACCCCGCAGCTGTTCCCGCTGGAACTGCTGCGCGACTGCCTGACGCGCGCGCTCGCGGAAGGCGCGACCATTACCGACGAAGCCTCGGCGCTGGAGCACTGCGGTTTCCACCCGGAGCTGGTCGCCGGTCGCGCGGACAATATTAAAGTGACCCGCCCTGAGGATCTGGCTCTGGCGGCGTTCTATCTTACCCGCTTAACCCCTATGGAGACGGCATAATGCGTATCGGACATGGTTTTGACGTACACGCCTTTGGTGGCACAGGCCCGATTATTCTTGGCGGCGTCCGTATTCCTTATGAGCAAGGGCTGCTGGCGCACTCTGACGGCGATGTGGCGCTTCACGCGCTGACTGACGCGCTGCTTGGCGCGGCGGCGCTGGGCGATATCGGCAAACTGTTCCCGGATACCGATCCGGCCTTTAAAGGCGCCGATAGCCGCGAACTGCTGCGTGAAGCCTGGCGTCGTATCCAGGCGAAGGGCTACACGCTTGGCAACGTCGATGTCACCATCATCGCTCAGGCACCGAAAATGGCTCCGCACATCCCGCAGATGCGCGTGTTTATCGCCGAAGATCTGGGCTGCCATATGGATCAGGTGAACGTGAAAGCGACCACGACGGAAAAACTCGGCTTTACCGGCCGCGGCGAAGGCATCGCCTGCGAAGCCGTGGCGCTGCTGATGAAGGCTGGCGCATGAGTGATTTCAACACGCTGCGCTGGCTGCACGGTCAGCCGCAGGGGCAGGGGCGTCTGAAGGCCAGCCCGAGCGATTTTCAGGTGGTCGAGGATTTAGGCTTCGCGCCTGACGGCGACGGTGAACACCTGCTGGTGCGCATCCGTAAAACCGGCTGCAACACCCGCGCGGTGGCGGACGCGCTGGCGAAGTTTCTCGGCATCGCGGCGCGTGAGGTCAGCTTTGCGGGGCAGAAAGATAAATACGCGGTAACGGAGCAGTGGCTGTGCGCGCGACTGCCGGGCAAAGAGATGCCCGCGATGCGCGCGTTTACGCTGGAAGGCTGTGAGGTGCTGGAGTTCGCCCGTCACCGCCGCAAGCTGCGTTTAGGCGCGCTGAAAGGCAACCGCTTCTCACTGGTGCTGCGCGATATTACGCACCGCGATGAAATCGAACAGCGCCTGATCCTGATTAGCGAAAAGGGCGTGCCGAACTATTTCGGCCCGCAGCGTTTCGGGCGGGGCGGCAGCAATATCTACCAGGCGAAGCGCTGGGCGCAAACCGGCCAGCCGCCGCGCGAGCGCAATAAGCGCGGTTTCGCGCTCTCTGCCGCGCGCAGCCTGATGTTTAACACGCTGGTCAGCGAACGTCTGCAACGCTTCGGGGTTAACCAGGTGATGGACGGCGACGCGCTGCAACTCGCCGGGCGCGGCAGCTGGTTTGTCGCCACCCCTGAGGAACTTACTGATTTACAGGCTCGGGTGGATAACGGTGAGCTGCTGATCACCGCCGCGCTGCCCGGCAGCGGCGACTGGGGCACCCAGCGCGCGGCGCTGGCGTTTGAGCAGGCGACGCTTGCAGACGAAACCGAGTTGCTGACGCTGTTGACCCGTGAAAAGGTCGAGGCCGCCCGACGCGCCATGTTACTGTTCCCGCGCGAGCTGCGCTGGCAGTGGCAGGACGATGCGACGCTTGAGGTGAGCTTCTGGCTGCCCGCCGGCAGCTTCGCCACCAGCGTTATCCGGGAGCTGTTTAATACCGCTGACGATGTCTCGGATATCAGCGAGTAACACCCCATTGCGTTTTCTTCTTCGCGACGCATTCAAAAACCGCCTCCGGGCGGTTTTTTTGTCTTTACGCTCAGTCAAACAGCCAGCGCCCGGCTTTCGCGGATTGCGCTTTTCCTGAACACCACAGTTTGGCTTTCCTGGCAAAAATGAACTAATAACTGATGACGCGAAGCGCGGGACGTTATTCCTCCTGCTCATGTAACGACATGATATTGCGAAAATCGACCCTACCGGACAGCGGCATCGCGCGTTAGAATGCCAGCGAGCGGCTATCCGGCCTTCTGCCTGAATCAGCTTCAGCGCAGGCAAACAGAAAAAGCAGAATGAGATTTAAGGAATCACGCTTGCATGTTTAACACCAGGAAAGGATTACGCGCGTTATGCGGATATTGTTAAGTAATGATGACGGGATCCACGCGCCGGGCATTCAGGCGCTGGCGAAAGCGTTGCGTGAATTCGCTGAGGTTCAGGTGGTGGCTCCCGACCGCAACCGTAGCGGCGCGTCTAACTCCTTAACGCTCGAATCTTCGCTTCGCACGTTCACCTACCCCAACGGCGACATCGCGGTGCAGATGGGCACGCCCACCGACTGCGTCTTCCTCGGCGTTAACGCGCTGATGCGCCCGCGCCCTGATGTGGTCGTCTCCGGCATCAATGCCGGGCCGAATCTTGGCGATGACGTGATTTACTCCGGCACCGTGGCCGCGGCGATGGAAGGCCGTCATCTGGGCCTGCCGGCGCTGGCGGTGTCTCTTAACGGCCACGAGCACTACGAGACCGCCGCTGCCGTGACCTGCACGCTGTTACGGGCGCTGGCCCGCGAGCCGCTGCGCACCGGGCGCATCCTCAATATCAACGTGCCCGATCTGCCGCTTGAGGAGATCAAAGGCATTCGCGTCACCCGCTGCGGCAGCCGTCATCCGGCGGATAAAGTCATTCCGCAGGACGATCCGCGCGGCAACACGCTCTACTGGATTGGCCCGCCGGGCGAGAAGCTCGACGCCGGCCCGGATACCGATTTCGCCGCGGTGGACGAAGGCTACGTCTCCGTCACGCCGTTGCATGTCGATTTAACCGCGCACAGCGCGCAGGATGTGGTAACCCGCTGGTTATCCAGCGCCGGAGTGAACGGGCAATGGTAAACAATCGTGTTCAGACCCTTCTGAATCAACTGCGTGCTCAGGGCATTAAAGATGAACGCGTGCTTGAGGCGATTTCGCGCGTGCCGCGTGAAAAATTTGTCGATGAAGCGTTTGAGCACAAGGCCTGGGAAAACGTTGCGCTGCCTATTGGTTCAGGGCAAACCATTTCTCAGCCTTATATGGTGGCGCGGATGACCGAGCTTTTGACGCTTACGCCCGCCTCCCGGGTGCTGGAAATCGGCACCGGCTCCGGCTACCAGACGGCGATTCTGGCGCATCTGGTGCATCATGTCTGTTCTGTCGAGCGCATTAAAAGCCTGCAATGGCATGCCAGACGGCGTTTAAAGCAGCTCGATCTGCATAATATCTCCACCCGCCACGGCGATGGCTGGCAGGGCTGGCAGGCGCGCGCGCCATTTGACGCTATTATTGTGACTGCCGCTCCGCCTGAAATCCCGACAGCCTTGCTGTCGCAACTGGACGAGGGCGGCATTCTGGTTCTTCCCGTGGGCGACGAACAGCAGGTGTTAAAGCGCGTTCGTCGGCGGGGGAGCGAATTTATTATCGACACCGTAGAAGCCGTACGCTTTGTGCCTCTGGTAAAAGGGGAGCTGGCGTAAACCAGGAATTTTTCCTGAGTTTTTAGCGCGTTTTTGGCGTATGGTGGGCGAAAATCGCGCCGGCCAGACGCCGGGCAGAGCGGTTGTCATCGTATTTATAGAGAAGTAAACCATTCCAGGGGGATAAATGAGCGCGGGAAGCCCAACCTTCACAGCACGCCGTGTCGCGGCGCTGTCACTGATTTCGCTTTGTCTGGCGGCATGTAATTCAAATAACTCCTCCGCACCGGCGCCTGTCAGTTCCGTTGGCGGCAGCGCGAGCAGCAGCGCAGAAGCCAGTTCCGGCGCAGGCGGCGGGATGATTATGCCGCCATCGAATATCTCCACGCAGGCAAGCCAGCCGCAGATTCAACCAGCGCCGGTGCAGCCGCAGATAAGCCAGCCGCGTCAGACGCAGGCGATCCCTGATGAGCCGGTTCAGACCCAGAACGGCCGTATTGTTTACAATCGCAAGTATGGGAATATTCCGAAAGGCAGCTATGCGGGCGGTAGCACCTATACCGTAAAACGCGGGGATACGCTGTTTTATATCGCCTGGATTACCGGGAACGATTTCCGTGACCTCGCGCAGCGTAACCATATTGAAGCCCCGTACAGCCTTAATGTCGGTCAGACGTTGCAGGTAGGTAACGCATCTGGTACGCCGATCACAGGTGGCAATGCAATTACACAAGCTGATGCAAGCGCACAAGGAATAGTCTCAAAACCTGCGCAAAATACCAGCACAGTGGTTGCGTCGAAACCGACAATTATTTACTCTGAGGATTCAGGTGAACAGAGTGCTAACAAAATGTTGCCTGGGAATGTGAGCTCTGGGGCAGTCGTGGCTCCTTCCACAGCACCTGTTGTTAGCACGCAAGAACCGACCGTAAGCAGCACGACCAATAGCGCACCTGTCGCTACCTGGCGCTGGCCGACTGAAGGCAACGTTATCGAGAACTTCTCCGCCGCTGAAGGGGGGAACAAAGGGATCGATATCGCAGGCAGCAAAGGACAGGCAATCATCGCGACCGCAGATGGTCGTGTTGTGTACGCCGGTAATGCGCTTCGCGGTTACGGTAATCTTATTATCATCAAACACAACGATGATTACCTGAGTGCCTACGCCCATAACGACACAATGCTGGTCCGGGAACAACAAGAAGTTAAGGCGGGGCAGAAAATCGCTACCATGGGTAGCTCCGGAACCAGTTCAACACGCTTACATTTTGAAATTCGTTACAAGGGGAAATCCGTAAACCCGCTGCGCTATTTGCCGCAGCGATAAATTGGCAGAGTGCGCTTCTTCAGGCGCTTTGCTCAGGGATCACGGGTAGGAGCCACCTTATGAATCAGAATACGCTGAAAGTTCATGACTTAAATGAAGACGCGGAATTTGATGAGAACGGAGTAGAGGCTTTTGACGAAAAAGCCTTGGTAGAAGAGGAACCCAGTGATAACGACCTGGCTGAAGAAGAGCTGCTGTCGCAGGGTTCAACACAGCGTGTATTAGATGCAACTCAGCTGTATCTTGGTGAGATTGGTTATTCGCCTCTGCTAACCGCTGAAGAAGAAGTTTATTTCGCACGCCGCGCTCTGCGTGGTGATGTAGCCTCCCGCCGTCGCATGATCGAAAGTAACCTGCGTCTGGTGGTGAAGATTGCCCGCCGTTACAGCAATCGTGGTCTGGCGCTGCTGGATCTGATTGAAGAGGGCAACCTGGGGCTTATCCGCGCTGTTGAGAAATTTGACCCGGAACGCGGGTTCCGTTTCTCTACGTACGCAACCTGGTGGATTCGTCAGACCATCGAACGGGCAATCATGAACCAAACCCGTACGATTCGCCTGCCGATTCACATCGTAAAAGAGCTTAACGTCTATCTGCGTACCGCTCGTGAACTGTCGCATAAACTGGACCACGAACCGAGTGCAGAAGAGATTGCAGAACAGCTGGATAAACCGGTTGATGACGTTAGCCGTATGCTGCGCCTGAACGAGCGTATTACCTCTGTTGACACCCCGCTGGGTGGTGATTCAGAGAAAGCGCTGCTGGATATCCTGGCCGATGAGAAAGACAACGGCCCGGAAGACACCACGCAAGACGATGATATGAAACAGAGCATCGTCAAATGGCTGTTCGAACTGAACGCCAAACAGCGTGAAGTTCTGGCCCGTCGTTTCGGTCTGCTCGGTTACGAAGCGGCAACGCTTGAAGATGTCGGTCGTGAAATTGGCCTGACTCGTGAACGCGTTCGCCAGATTCAGGTTGAAGGCCTGCGCCGTCTGCGTGAAATTCTGCAGGGCCAGGGGCTGAACATCGAAGCGCTGTTCCGCGAATAATCACCATTCCCGTCAAAAAGGCCAGTCATCCGACTGGCCTTTTTCTTTTGCACCTTACGCCTGCCGCGTCTCCTGCAGATGACGCCAGCGCGGCTCTCCTTCATGAAGTTCAAACACGACGGTCGACCAGCGCACCGTGCTCTCCTGCGCTATCCGCTGCGTTTCGCGATACCCCACGACCGCGCCATCGGGCCATTCGGCGATCACCGAAAGCGCATCCACCTGAATCTCAAGCCCGGGTTTACTGCCGCCCGCGGCGGTAAAGAACGCGTTGAGCGCGTGCATATCGAGCGGCACACCGTTCAGCGGGATCATGGAATAGTCCGGGCTAAAACGGCCCAGCAGCGCCTGGACATCACCCTCGCCCCGGCCGAGCCAGCGTTCAATTGCCACATGGGCGTCGAGAACTTCTTTAAACCAGCGATTCATCACTTCTCCTTCTTTTCGACAAATGACAGCGTGACAGCCTGACGGGGCAGACGCCACGCGAAAATCAGCGGCACCAGCGTCAGCGCCGCCGCGAGGGTAAACGTCGCCTGCCAGGCGACAAGTGGTGAAAACTACATCAGCAGCGCATTCAGCGCGAGGCTCACCAGCGTGACGCCAAAGCAGAAGCTGAGCTGGCGGTTGATATTCCACAGCGCGCTGGCGTCCGGCATATCGGTATTGGCGGTATGCAAAAACGCGCTGCTCTGCGCCGTGCTGCTGCACAGGCTGCCGCCTGCGCCCATCAGAAAGAACGCCGTGACCAGCAGCGCCCACGGGCTTTGCGCATTGGTTTGCGTCAGCAGCACAATCCCGCCCGCCTGCAACAGGCAGCCGAGGGAAATTAACGGCCGCGGGCCGAGGCGGTTAAACAGACGGGCGGTCGCGGAAATCGCCATAAACGACGCCACCGACCATGGCACCATCAGCGCGCCGCTGGCGGCGGGTGAAAGCCCCGCGACGGTTTGTAGCCAGAACATGCCGACCACGTTAACGCCAATAAACATGCCGGGCACGCACTGATAAACCAGCATCGAAAAACGCATCAGCGGCTCGCCCAGCAGATGCACTCTCAGCAGCGGCGCGGGATGACGACGACAGCGGCGCAGCATCAGCGCCATAAGCACCATGCCCGACGTAAGACCTGCCGCGGCAAGCCACGGCGACGCTTTTTCGCTAAGTTCATTCAGCCCGAACAGCACCAGCAGCAGGCCGCCTGCGCCGGTAATGACGCTTATCGTATCGAGCGGGCGTTTATCGGGCGCTGGCGCATCGGGCCTGAGCCAGCAGAACGCCATCACAAGCGCCAGCATCGAGAGCGGCAGGCTCGCCAGAAAAACCCACTGCCAGCCCGCCGTCTGAACGATAACTCCGCCTGCGACCGGCGAAAGCGCCGGTGCCAGCAGGCCCGTCAGCATCACGGCGGAAGAGAGCCCGGCACGCTCGTGTTTTGCATATAACTGCCAGACCAGCGCCTGCCCGACCGGGATCAACACGCCGCCGCCCGCGCCCTGGATGACGCGCCAGAAGATGAGCGACTCCAGTGACATCGCCATACCGCAGGCCGCCGTCGCCACGGTGAACAGCGCCAGCGACAGTAAAAACAGACGCCGCGCGCCGAGGCGCTGCGTGAGCCAGGCGCTGAGCGGGATCACCACCGTCAGCCCGGCTATGTAGGCGTTGCTAATCCATGAAAGCTGCGTCACTGACGCATGCAGCGCATCGCCAATGGCCGGAAAGGCCACCGCCGCGATAAACATATTGATGAGATCGAGAAAAAAGCCCAGCAGATAAATCAGGGTAACTCTGTTTCGATAGGTCATGGCACGCCCTCTGTGGAAGAGGGGCACTCTAACCGCTCGCCATGAAAGGAAAAACGGCGTCCGGGTTGATATACTGTCAAACCCTTTTTGACAATCGACGCAAAGACGATGCTGAATTTATCGCGGCTGGCCATGTTTGTCGCCGTCGTGGACGCGAAAAGTTTTACCGGTGCCGCAGCGGCGCTCGGGCAGACCAAAGCCGTAGTCAGCTTTAATATCCGCCAGCTTGAAAGCGAACTCGGCGTGACACTGCTGCTGCGCTCGACGCGCCGCCTGACGCTGACCGACGCGGGCGAGCGGTTATACCAGCGCAGCCTGGTATTGCTGAAAGATGCTGATGCGTTGCTGGACGATGTTCAGGCAAGCCATGATGGGTTCAGCGGCGAGCTGCGTGTGACCACCACGCCGGAATATGCAACGCACGTGGTCGGCCCGGCGCTCGCCGCCTTCAGCCGCGCGCATCCGGCGCTGCGCATTCGCCATTTTTCGTCGTCGCAGCACGCCGATTTAATCTCAGAGCGGGTGGATGTCGCTATCCGGCTCGGCACGTTGCAGGATTCCGCCTACCGTGCGGCGCTGATTTCCCGTTTCGATATTTTCCCTGTCGCATCACCGGCGTGGCTTGAGCGCCACCCGATCTCAACGCCCGGGGCGCTCGGCGACGCGGACTGGCTGGTGCATACCCGGCTGGCGTCGCCACTGCGCTGGGAACTCACCGGCCCGCATAACGAGACGCTGTGGTTTGAGATTACGCGCCCGCCCGTGATTGCGGCCGACGGCGCAGGCGCGCTGATGACGTTCGCGCTGGAGGGCTGCGGCGTGGCGCTGCTGCCCGCGTGGCTGGTTAAAACCGCGCTGGAAGAGGGAAGCCTGGTGCGGCTGCTCCCTGCGTATCGCTTTCCGGCGCAGGGTGTTTATGCGGTCTATCCCGACGCGCGCCACGTTTCCGGCAAAGTGCGGGGGTTTATCGATTTTCTGCGCGCCCGCGAAGCGCAGGCAACTGGCAAATAGCGTTACGGTTTGTCTATCATCCGCGTGATGAGTGCTGCGAACAGCGCCCGCTCTTCGGCGTTCAGCTTGCCTAAAAACGCCTCATCCACGGCGTCGCCCTTCGGAATACTGGCGTGCAAAAGCGCCTCGCCTTCTGGTGTGAGGTAAATAAACCGGCGGCGCTTATCCTCCGGCGCGCTTTCACGGCGCACCAGCCCGCGGCTCTCCATCCGGCTCAGCATTTCGGCAAGCGTCGCTTTGGTGCTGACGGCGGCCTCGGTCAGCGCCACCTGTTCGATGCCGGGGTTTTCGGCTATCGATCGCAGCACCGCGTATTGCGGCTTGGTCAGCTCAGGCAGCGCCAGCTGCCACTGCGCCGTATGCTGCTGAAAAAGCTGGCGTAACAGATGAAAGGCTTGTTGTTTTACGGCCATACACTCTCCGGGATCAGGATCTTCTCACCATCATAACCGCTGCGATGCGGAAAGCTAACGCGGCGCTTTTTAGCAAAAAGTGTGACTGTACACGAACGATCTTGCCAGATTCCCCTGCCGGGCGTACTTTTAATTTATATGTTCGTACACGAACAATAATTGAGGTAACACATGAGGCTAATTGTCGGAATGACGGGCGCAACCGGCGCGCCGCTTGGGGTCGCGCTGTTGCAGGCGCTGAAAGCGATGCCCGAGGTGGAAACCCATCTGGTGATGTCAAAGTGGGCGAAAACCACGATTGAACTGGAAACGCCGTTCTCCTGGCAGGATGTCGCGGGGCTGGCGGATGTGGTGCACAGCCCGGCAGATCAGGCCGCGACGATCTCCTCAGGATCGTTTCGTACCGACGGCATGGTGATTATTCCGTGCAGCATGAAAACCCTGGCGGGCATCCGCGCGGGCTACGCCGACGGGCTGGTGGGCCGCGCCGCTGATGTGGTGCTGAAAGAGAACCGAAAACTGGTGCTGGTGCCACGCGAAACACCGCTTAGCACCATTCATCTGGAAAACCTGCTGGCGCTCTCGAAGATGGGCGTGGCCATCGTGCCGCCCATGCCCGCCTGGTACAACCATCCCGCGACGATCGACGACATCATCAACCATATCGTCGCCCGCGTACTCGATCATTTCGGGCTCGATGCCCGCAACGCCCGCCGCTGGCAGGGGCTAAATCCTGCGAAAACAGCCGACACCCATTCATCACGAGGAGGAAACACGCATGGCGTTTGACGATCTGCGCAGCTTTTTGCAGGCGCTTGAAGAGCAGGGGCAACTGCTAAGGATCAGCGAAGAGGTGCAGGCGGAGCCGGATATCGCGGCGGCCGCCAACGCGACCGGACGCATCGGCGAAGGCGCGCCCGCGCTCTGGTTTGACAATATCCGCGGCTTTACTGACGCGCGGGTGGCGATGAACACCATTGGTTCATGGCCGAACCACGCGATCTCGCTCGGTCTGCCGCCTGCCACACCGGTAAAGCAGCAGATAGAAGAATTTATTCGCCGCTGGGATACCTTCCCGGTCGCGCCGGAACGCCGCGATAATCCGCCGTGGGCGGAAAACAGCGTCGACGGTGATGACATTAACCTGTTCGACATTCTGCCGCTGTTTCGCTTAAACGACGGCGATGGCGGGTTCTACCTCGATAAAGCGTGTGTGGTCTCGCGCGATCCGCTCGATCCCGAACACTTCGGCAAGCAGAACGTCGGTATCTACCGGATGGAAGTGAAAGGCAAGCGTAAGCTCGGGCTGCAACCGGTGCCGATGCATGATATCGCGCTGCATCTGCATAAGGCCGAAGAGCGTGGCGAGGATTTGCCGGTTGCGATTACGCTTGGCAACGATCCGATCATCACGCTGATGGGCGCCACGCCGCTGAAATACGATCAGTCTGAGTATGAAATGGCGGGCGCGCTGCGCGAAAGCCCGTACCCGATCGCCACCGCGCCGCTCACCGGTTTTGACGTGCCGTGGGGGTCGGAGGTGATCCTCGAAGGGGTGATTGAAGGGCGCAAGCGCGAAATAGAAGGGCCGTTCGGCGAGTTTACCGGTCACTACTCCGGCGGGCGTAACATGACCGTGGTGCGTATCGATAAAGTCTCTTATCGCACCAAACCGATTTTCGAATCGCTCTATCTCGGCATGCCGTGGACCGAAATCGACTACCTGATTGGCCCGGCGACCTGCGTGCCGCTTTACCAGCAGCTTAAAGCGGAGTTCCCGGAAGTGCAGGCGGTGAACGCGATGTATACCCACGGGCTGCTCGCGATTATCTCCACCAAAAAACGCTACGGCGGTTTCGCCCGCGCGGTGGGCCTGCGTGCGATGACCACGCCGCACGGGCTTGGCTACGTGAAGATGGTGATTATGGTGGATGAGGATGTCGATCCGTTCGATCTGCCGCAGGTGATGTGGGCGCTGTCGTCAAAAGTGAACCCGGCGGGCGATCTGGTGCAGTTGCCGAATATGTCGGTGCTGGAGCTTGATCCTGGCTCAAGCCCAGCGGGGATTACCGACAAGCTGATTATCGACGCCACGACGCCGGTTGCGCCGGATAACCGCGGGCATTACAGCCAGCCGGTGAAAGACCTGCCGGAAACCGCGCAGTGGGTAGAGAAGCTGACCGCCATGCTGGCTAACCGTAAAAAATAAGGAGACGAGATGATTTGTCCACGTTGTGCCGATGAAACCATCGAAATTATGGCGACGTCGCCAGTGAAAGGCGTCTGGACGGTGTATCAGTGCCAGCATTGTCTGTACACCTGGCGCGACACCGAGCCGCTGCGTCGTACCAGCCGCGAGCATTACCCCGAGGCGTTCCGGATGACGCAGGCCGATATCGATAACGCGCCGGAGGTACCGACGGTGCCGCCGCTGCTGGCGGATGGTAAGCGTTAAGCTTTCACGATGGAGAGTTGAACGGTGGGTGCGAAGCGTAAAACGGCGGGTGCGAAACTTTAAACGGCGGGTGCGCTACGCTTACCCGCCCTACACGACAAAATGATGGCATTCACGTAGGGTGGGTAAGCGAAGCGCACCCACCATTCACGCCCCGCCATCACCAACGACATCCACCCCGTAGGGCGGGTAAGCGTAGCGCACCCGCCACCTCAGACCACCCACCCACCACATCAAACTTACACCAGGCTTTTCAGCCGGTAGATCCACTCCAGCGCCTGACGCGGCGACAGCGAATCCGGGTCGAGATTCTCCAGCGCCTCAACCGCCGGGCTGGTCTCTTCGGCGGCGGCGAGCAGCGACATCTGCGTGCCGTCCACCTGCGTTGCCGCTGCGTTACCGGAAAGGCTCTCCAGCTCGCGCAGCTTCTGGCGCGCGCGCTTAATCACCTCTTTCGGCACGCCCGCCAGCGCCGCAACCGCCAGACCGTAACTCTTGCTCGCGGCGCCGTCCTGAACGCTGTGCATAAACGCTATCGTATCGCCATGCTCAATCGCATCCAGATGCACGTTGGCGACGCCTTCCATCTTCTCCGGCAACTGGGTCAGTTCGAAATAGTGCGTGGCGAACAGCGTCAGCGCTTTAATACGGTTGGCGAGGCTCTCCGCGCACGCCCACGCGAGCGACAGCCCGTCATAGGTAGATGTGCCGCGGCCAATCTCATCCATCAGCACCAGACTGTGCTCGGTGGCGTTATGCAGGATATTGGCGGTTTCGGTCATCTCAACCATAAAGGTCGAACGCCCGGAAGCCAGATCGTCGGCGGCGCCCACGCGGGTAAAAATGCGATCGATCGGGCCGATTTCCGCCTGTTCGGCGGGCACGAAGCTGCCGATATACGCCATCAGCACAATCAGCGCCGTCTGGCGCATATAAGTGCTCTTACCGCCCATGTTCGGGCCGGTGATAATCAGCATCCGGCGCTGCGGGCTGAGCGACAGCGGGTTGGCGATAAACGGCTCGTTCAGTACGCGCTCCACCACCGGGTGACGGCCTTCCACCAGGCGAATGCCGGGCTTGTCGGTCAGCGTCGGGCAGTGGTAGTTCAGCGTGTCGGCGCGCTCGGCAAGGTTTGTCAGCACGTCGAGCTCAGCAAGCGCCGCGGCGCTTTTTTGCAGTTCCGCCAGGTGCGGCAGCAGCAGATCGAACAGCTCGTCATAAAGCTGTTTTTCCAGCGCCAGCGCTTTGCCTTTGGAGGTCAGAACTTTGTCTTCATACTCTTTGAGCTCAGGGATGATATAGCGCTCGGCGTTTTTCAGCGTCTGGCGGCGTACATAGTGAATCGGCACCATATGGCTCTGCCCGCGGCTCACCTGAATAAAGTAGCCGTGCACGGCGTTGAACCCTACCTTGAGCGTGTCGATGCCGAGCTTCTCGCGCTCGCGGATCTCCAGGCGGTCGAGATAATCGGTCGCGCCGTCGGCCAGCGCCCGCCATTCATCAAGCTCTTCATGGTAGCCAGGCGCAATCACGCCGCCGTCGCGCACCAGCACCGGCGGCGCTTCAATAATCGCGCGCTCCAGCAAATCTCTCAGCTCAGCGAAATCGCCCATCTGTTCGCGCAGCGTCTGTACATACTCAGCGTCAATATCGGCAAGCAGCGTATTGAGCATCGGCAACTGCTGGAAGGCGTGACGCATGCGCGCCAGATCGCGCGGGCGGGCGGTACGCAGCGCCAGGCGCGCCAGAATACGCTCCAGATCGCCCACCTGGCGCAGCACCGGCTGGATCTCTGTGCTGTATTCCATTAGCGCCGCGATGGCCTGCTGACGGTGGCGCAACACGCTCGTATCGCGCACCGGCATATGCAGCCAGCGTTTTAACATGCGGCTGCCCATCGGCGTGACGGTGCAGTCGAGTACGGAGGCCAGCGTATTTTCCACCCCGCCCGCCAGATTCTGGGTGATCTCCAGATTACGGCGCGTGGCGGCGTCCATAATGATGCCGTCCTGCTGGCGCTCCATGGTGATCGAGCGGATATGCGGCAGGCTGGTGCGCTGCGTGTCTTTCACGTATTGCAACAGACACCCGGCGGCGCACAGCCCGCGCGGCGCGTTCTCAACCCCAAAGCCCACCAGATCGCGCGTGCCGAATTGCAGATTAAGCTGCTGGCGCGCGGTATCGAGTTCAAACTCCCAGAGCGGGCGACGGCGCAGGCCGCGTCGGCCTTCAATCAGCGACATCTCGGCGAAATCTTCCGCATACAGCAATTCCGCCGGGTTGGTGCGCTGTAATTCCGCCGCCATGGTCTCGCGGTCCTGCGGCTCGCTTACGCGAAAACGCCCGGAGCTGATATCCAGCGTTGCGTAACCAAAGCCTTTGCTATCCTGCCAGATGGCGGCCAGGAGATTATCCTGACGCTCCTGCAACAGCGCTTCATCGCTGATGGTGCCGGGCGTGACGATGCGCACCACTTTGCGTTCCACCGGGCCTTTCGATGTGGCCGGGTCGCCAATCTGCTCGCAAATCGCCACCGACTCGCCAAGGTTAACCAGCTTCGCCAGATAGTTTTCCACGGCGTGGTGCGGCACGCCCGCCATCGGGATCGGCTCGCCCGCCGAAGCGCCGCGTTTGGTCAGCGAAATATCCAGCAGTTGCGACGCGCGTTTCGCATCGTCATAAAAGAGTTCGTAAAAATCGCCCATGCGATAAAACAGCAGAATGTCAGGGTGCTGCGCCTTGAGCTTCAGATACTGCTGCATCATGGGCGTGTGGGCGTCGAAGGTTTCGCTTGTGCTCATGGAGTGGAGATGTCCATTTCGTTGGATTTCAAAAGGATGTGATATTTGTAGTTATCGTGGGTTATCACGCAGAAGGGTATGATAACCAAGTCTCGGGAGCAGGGAAACTGGTGGCGTGCGGCAATGCGCGACACCCTGAAGCCGGGTCGCAAAAATGCGCGCCGAGGAACCGCGCGTGGGCAGGGCTCCTCTTTTTTACTGATAAAAAACCGCGCCGCAATCGTTCGCGATTTTACATCTGGTCACGCCTTTATTTGTCCTTAAACTCGTCCAGATGTTTAATCTGCCGACCGCGCTCATTAAAGTTTTCCGGGCGCAGCCAGGCGCGCAGCGCTTTGGCGTGGTGCGGCCACTCGGCTTCGACAATCGAATACCAGTTCACATTACTGTTGCGGCCTTTTCGCACCTGACATTCCCGGAATGTCCCTTCATAAATAAAGCCGAGACGCTGAGCAGCCTGAATGGCAGGCGTATTCAGCTCATCGGTTTTCCATTCGCAGCGCCGGTATTTTAATTCTTCGAAAACATACGCCAGTAATAAACAGATGGCCTCCGTACCGTAATGGGTTCTTTTCATGGAAGGCGACCAGTTCACATTACCAATTTCAATCACGCCGTGGGTTTTATCGACATTCATCAGGCAGAGTGTGCCGGTGGGCTGGCCGCTAATATTTTCCAGCACGGTGAAATACCAGGCGTCCGGCGTGGCCTCCAGACGACGCAGATAATATTCCGTGGCGGTTAGCGCCGGCGGGCGCTCATCGGCGAGGTAAGTCCAGTCGCGGGTGTCGTCAATGCTGTGCCAGGCGTGGTGCAGCGCCAGCGCGTGGCGCACGCTGACTGGCTCAAGGTGACAAAAATGCCCGGCGAACATTTTCTTTTGTGGCAGCTCACGCGGTTTCCAGTCCGCCACAGGCTGGCCGACATACTGACCGAAGCTGTTTAGCTCTTTCATAGTGCCTCCTTAAAACCCGGAAGGGGACGTTCTGGAACGCTCGCGGGGTGAAAGGGATACTTTGACTATCGGTCAAAAAGCTAAGGTTTTTATCTTTTTATTTTAATTTATGGCGTCGTTCGCATATTTCAGCCGGGTGGATAAAGTTTGTGCGCGCTATTCCGATAACAGCTTCACACGAGCGCCTTGTTCAGGGGATAGTTAACGATGATTAAAAATATAAAAGTGGTTAGCGGGATTATTATTATCCTGTTGACCTTTACGGTGTTGCAGATGGTCACCGGCAGCCTTTTTTATTCGGCAGTCAATAATGACAGAAATAATTTTCAGAATGCGAATTTACTTAATTTTCAGCAGGAGCAGCTTGGCGACAGTTTTCAGACGCTGGTAAAAACCCGCGTGACGGTGAACCGCGTTGCGATCCGTTTTCTGAAAAATCAGCGCGATCCGGCGTCGCTTGCGGCAATCAACAAACTACTGGCGACCGCCTCGACCTCGCTTGGCAAAGCGGAAAAACATTTCGCACTCTACAAAGGCTCGCCGCGTCTGAACGGGCAGGATGAAGCGACGGCCAGCAAAATAACTGAAAAATACCAGGCGCTGCATGACACTCTTCAGGCGTCCATTGGTTATCTTAGCGCGAATAACTATGAGGCTTACGGCAATCTCGACGCCCAGAAAGCGCAGGACGAGATGGAGGAGATCTACACCACGTGGCGCGCGCAGAACACCACGCTGCTGCAGGCCGCCGCCGAGGAGAACCAGCAGAGCTTTACGGGCATGCTCTGGACGCTTGGCGTTATCGCAGTGATTGTCGTACTGGCCATCGCCACTATCTGGCAGGGCTTACGTCATCTGCTGCTGGGGCCATTGCGTGAAGCGATGGAGCATATCCGCGCCATTGCTGGCGGCGATTTAACGCGCCAGATCGCGGTAGAAGGGCGTAACGAGATGGGGCAGCTTGCCGCGTCGCTTCTGGCGATGCAACAGGCGCTGGCGGGCACCGTCACGGCGGTACGCGACAGCACGGAATCCATTTACACCGGCGCGGGGGAAATCTCCGCAGGCAGCAACGATCTCTCCGCGCGCACCGAGCAGCAGGCCGCGTCGCTGGAAGAGACCGCCGCCAGCATGGAGCAGTTGACCGCGACAGTGAAACAGAACAGCGATAACGCGCGTCAGGCGTCGCAACTGGCGAAAAACGCCTCGGAGACCGCAGATAAAGGCGGGCGCGTGGTGGAGAACGTGGTGCAGACCATGAAGTCCATCGCCGAAAGTTCGCAGCAGATTGCGCACATCACAAGCGTTATCGACAGCATCGCCTTCCAGACCAACATTCTCGCGCTTAACGCCGCGGTAGAAGCGGCGCGCGCCGGAGAGCAGGGCCGCGGCTTCGCGGTGGTGGCGGGTGAAGTGCGCACGCTTGCCAGCCGTAGCGCCAACGCGGCGAAAGAGATCAAAGCGCTTATCGAAAATTCAGTAAACCGCGTCGATACCGGCTCCGGCCAGGTACAGGAAGCGGGCGATACTATGAAAGAGATCGTGCAGGCGGTCACCCGCGTGACCGATATTATGGGCGAAATCGCCTCGGCGTCCGATGAGCAGAGCCGCGGTATTGAGCAGGTGAGCCTTGCGGTGTCGCAGATGGACAGCGTTACGCAGCAGAACGCCGCGCTGGTGCAGGAATCCGCGGCAGCCGCCGCTGCGCTGGAAGATCAGGCAGAGCAGCTGCGCCAGGCCGTGGCAGCCTTTAAGGTCTCCCGCGGCGTCGTCAGTGCATCAGCACGTACCGGTGCCGCGCCGCTTGCCCGCGTCGAGCCGGTAAAACCCGCGCTGGCAGCGCCTGCGGGCAGCGATAACTGGGAAACGTTCTGATCTCTGTCTGTTAGCGAAATAAAAAAGCGTGGCGAGCCACGCTTTTTTTATGCCTTCTGTTTATCGCTTCAGCTGACGGACACTTTGAAAAAGCTGCTTTTGACATTGCTGTTGAACCAGCTCTCTTTCTCGTTGCTCATCAGAAACGTTTGCCAGGTTTTCGCCGGTACGCCGAGAAACTGCTCCACGCGCCCATTGGCGTACTCAATTTCCATAATCGAACAGGTTGGATCGTAGCCTGCGCTTTTAAACGTTCTCGACTGGACAGGATGTCGTTTCATTTCAGCCCCTTGATTTGAAAACCACTGAGCGTTATCGGCATTTCACCCGCTGCGCTTGACTACCAGAACTGGCGGGGCGGGTGGAGCGGCGAAGAATATATTCTTGTTGCGCGGCTTGACTAATCTATGTATTTTTATTCACATTGAGTGCATAAAAATGAGGGTTGCGATCATGGTGAAATCTTTACTCAAGGCCGGTTTATTAATGGCAGCCCTCGCGGGCAGCGCGCTGGCAGCGCAGGAAACCTATGTTGTCGGCGCGGGCGGCACCTATCGTCCGTTTGAATTCGAAAACAGCCAGAAACAGCTGGAAGGCTTCGATATCGACATCATTAAAGCCATCGCCAAAGCCGAAAACTTCAACGTGAAGCTGGTGAACACGCCGTGGGAAGGGATTTTCGCAACGCTCGGTTCAGGCGATCGCGACATTATCATCTCCGGCATTACCATCACCGCTGTTTATGCAGGGCGCCTGGATGACCATCAAATGCACCATAATTTGCGTGATCCTCGGCACGCTGTGGGGCTTAACGCTCGGGCTGGGGCGCATGGCGCACGCGGAGCACGGGCCGTGGAAATATGTGCTGCGCTACCTGGTGCAGTTCCCGGTGCGCTTTTATGTCAGCGCGTTTCGCGGCACGCCGCTGTTTGTACAGATAATGGTGGTGCACTTCGCGCTGGTGCCGCTCTTTATTAACCCGCGCGACGGCTGGCTGGTGGAGAGCGGGCTGATGAGCAGCGAATTCGCCCGTATGCTGCGCTCCGATTACGGCGCGTTTCTCTCCTGTATCGTGGCGATCACCCTTAACGCGGGCGCGTATGTTTCCGAAATTTTCCGTGCGGGTATTCAGTCTATCGATCGCGGGCAGATGGAAGCGTCGCGCGCGCTCGGCATGCCGTGGTGGAAAACCATGCGCAAAGTCATTCTGCCGCAGGCGTTTCGCCGCATCCTGCCGCCGCTTGGCAACAATGCGATCGCCATTGTGAAAGATTCGTCGCTCGCGTCTGCCATCGGTCTTGCGGATCTGGCTTACGCGGCGCGTACCGTCTCCGGCGCTTACGCCACATACTGGGAGCCCTACCTGACCATTTCACTGGTCTACTGGGTGATTACCTTCCTGCTATCGCAACTGGTGGCGCGGCTGGAAAAGAGGTTTGGCAAAAGTGATTCACGTTAAAAATCTGCATAAGCATTTCGGCGCAAGCCACGTTCTGCGCGGTATTCACTGCGACATCAAGCCGGAAGAAGTGGTCTGCGTGATTGGCCCTTCCGGCTCCGGGAAAAGCACCTTTTTACGCTGCCTGAACGCGCTGGAGACGGCAGAAGAGGGCGAAATTGTCGTGAACGGTTTTGCGGTGCATGACCGCAACGCCGATATAAACCAGCTGCGCGCAGGCGTCGGGATGGTGTTCCAGCGCTTTAATTTGTTCCCGCATATGACGGTGCTGGAAAATCTTATTATGGCCCCGATGAGCGTGAAGGGCATGAAACGCGCGCAGGCGGTGACGCTCGCCGAAGGGCTGCTCGCCAAAGTCGGGCTTAGCGATAAGCGCGACGCGTGGCCTTCGAGCCTCTCCGGTGGCCAGCAGCAGCGTGTGGCGATTGCCCGTGCGCTGGCGATGAACCCGTCGGTTATGCTGTTTGATGAACCGACCTCCGCGCTGGATCCGGAGCTGGTGGGCGAAGTGTTGGCGGTAATGAAAAATCTTGCCGAAGAGGGCATGACAATGGTTATCGTCACCCACGAAATGGGATTTGCGCGTGAAGTCGCCGACCGGGTGATTTTTATCGACAGCGGCGTGATTCAGGAAGAAGGCCCGCCCGCACAGCTTTTTACCGCCCCGCAAAACCCGCGCACCGCGGCTTTTCTCAGCAAAGTTCTCTGATGGCGGGCGCAGGCGGAAAAATTTACCGCCTGCGCCTCATGCCCGCGCTTCCTCGGCTGGCCCAGGATGATCTACCATTACTGCCATTCGTTCTGAACAGCCATATGGATATCTCATGTTAAAGCGTCGCTATGTCGCCCTGTTGCCGCTGATGATGGCGCTTGCCGCCTGCAGCAGCAAGCCGAAGTCTCAATCTGCAACCACCCAGACCGCAGGCGCAAGCCAGGGCGGCTTCCTGCTCCAGCCGCAGCACGATATGTTGCTGCCAACCGGCGATTTCACCGGCAACCCGGCGGCGGAAAATTTCATCAACATGATGGTCAGCAAGCACGGGTTTAACCGCCAGCAGCTCCAGGAAGTGTTTTCACAGACCAAAAGGCTCGATTACGTGCTGCGTCTGATGGACCGCCAGGCGCCGACCACCCAGCCTGCGCCGGGGCCGAACGGCGCCTGGTTGCGCTATCGCAATAAATTCATTACGCCGGACAACGTGCAAAACGGTGTGGCGTTCTGGAACCAGTATCAGGATGCGCTTAACCGCGCCTGGCAGGTTTACGGCGTGCCGCCGGAAATCGTCGTCGGGATCATCGGCGTGGAGACGCGCTGGGGCCGCGTGATGGGCAAAACCCGTATTATCGACGCGCTGGCGACGCTCGCCTTTAACTACCCGCGCCGCGCTGACTATTTTGCCGGTGAGCTTGAAACTTTCCTGCTGATGTCGCGCGATGAAGGCGACGATCCGCTGGCGCTGAAAGGCTCGTTTGCGGGCGCGATGGGCTACGGCCAGTTTATGCCGTCCTCTTATAAAGAGTACGCGGTCGACTTTAACGGCGACGGGCATATCAACCTGTGGGACCCGGAAGACGCTATCGGCAGCGTCGCGCACTACTTCCAGCAGCACGGTTGGGTGAAGGGCGATCTGGTGGCCGTGCCCGCCAACGGTCAGGCACCGCAGCTTGAGAATGGCTTTAAAACCAAATACAGCGTCGGCCAGCTGGCGGCGGCGGGTTTAACGCCGCAGCAGCCGCTTGGCGATCACACCGAAGCAAGCCTCCTGCGTCTTGATATCGGCAGCGGCTATCAGTACTGGTACGGCCTGCCTAACTTCTACGCCATTACGCGCTATAACCATAGTACGCACTATGCGATGGCGGTCTGGCAGCTCGGCCAGGCGGTGGCGCTCGCCCGGGTACAATAAGACGTTTCCCCGTCTGTACAGGCGGGGAAATAAACACGACCTCAAACCTTGAATTCGCCTCGTAAAACCCGATGTAACTGCCTGCAACGCTTAAAAATCGCTGTGGGATGCCTGGGGTTACGTTTACAATCGGAGCCGTCATGACAGATAACGAATTAATGCAGTTAAGTCAGCAGCTTGGCGCTGCGCTGAAGGCGCAGGGCGCGACCGTGACGACGGCGGAATCCTGCACCGGCGGCTGGGTGGCGAAAGTCATTACCGATATCGCCGGTAGTTCCGCCTGGTTTGAACGCGGCTTCGTGACCTACAGTAATGAGGCTAAAGAACAACTTATCGGCGTGGATGGCGCTACGCTCGCGGCGCACGGCGCGGTCAGCGAGCCGGTTGTCAGGCAAATGGCGCAGGGCGCGCTGAATGCCGCAGCGGCCTCTTATGCTGTTTCTGTGAGCGGTATTGCCGGGCCCGATGGCGGCAGCCCTGACAAGCCCGTCGGCACCGTCTGGTTTGGTTTTGCCGACAACCAGGGAAGGGTGGAGGCACACGTGCAACGCTTTGATGGTAATCGGGATTCCGTACGCCGCCAGGCGACCGCGTTTGCGCTGCAAACCTTGTGGCAACATTTTATACAAAAGACTTGATACTGTATGCTCATACAGTATAATTGCACCAACGAAACAAATTCGCAGCGTGGCGCAATTGGGCTCACCCTGCATGACAGGAGTAAAAATGGCTATCGACGAAAACAAGCAGAAGGCGTTGGCGGCAGCACTCGGCCAGATTGAGAAGCAATTCGGCAAAGGCTCCATCATGCGTTTGGGTGAAGATCGCACCATGGATGTGGAAACGATCTCCACCGGCTCTCTCTCCCTGGACATCGCGCTGGGAGCGGGTGGTCTGCCGATGGGGCGTATCGTGGAAATTTACGGCCCGGAATCTTCAGGTAAAACCACGCTGACGCTGCAGGTGATTGCCGCAGCACAGCGCGCGGGTAAAACCTGTGCGTTTATCGACGCAGAGCACGCGCTCGATCCCGTCTATGCCCGTAAACTCGGCGTAGATATCGATAACCTGCTCTGCTCTCAGCCGGACACCGGTGAGCAGGCGCTGGAAATCTGTGACGCGCTGGCGCGCTCCGGCGCGGTAGACGTGCTGGTGGTCGACTCCGTTGCGGCCCTGACGCCGAAAGCGGAAATCGAAGGGGAAATCGGTGACTCTCACATGGGCCTCGCGGCACGTATGATGAGCCAGGCGATGCGTAAGCTGGCCGGTAACCTGAAAAACTCTAATACCCTGCTTATCTTCATCAACCAGATCCGTATGAAGATTGGCGTGATGTTTGGTAACCCGGAAACCACGACCGGTGGTAACGCGCTGAAATTCTACGCGTCTGTGCGTCTCGACATCCGCCGTATCGGCGCGGTGAAAGAGGGCGAGGAAGTGGTAGGTAGCGAAACCCGCGTGAAAGTGGTGAAAAACAAAGTCGCTGCGCCGTTTAAACAGGCTGAGTTCCAGATCCTCTACGGTGAAGGGATCAACTTCTACGGCGAGCTGGTTGATCTTGGCGTGAAGCACAAGCTGATTGAAAAAGCGGGCGCCTGGTACAGCTACAACGGCGAGAAGATCGGCCAGGGTAAAGCGAACGCGACCAACTTCCTCAAAGAGAATAAGCCGATGGCTGACGAAATTGAGAAGAAACTGCGCGACATGCTGCTCAACAATCAGGACTCTACGCCTGACTTCACCGTCGATGATAACGACGGCGGCGTTGAAGAAACCAACGAAGAGTTTTAATCTCAAGGGCTGCTGATGCAGCCCTTACTTTTTTCTGTCTCCTCAACTTCGCCACTGTTATTCACGCCTATGACTGACGCTACTCCCCGCCGCTCCGCTTACTCCCGCCTTCTTGACCGCGCCATGCGAATACTCGCGATGCGCGACCACAGCGAGCAAGAGCTCAGGCGCAAGCTTGGTGACGTGTTGCCGGGCAAAAATGAAGATGAGCAGGCGCAGGCGACGCCGGAAGATATCGAGAAAGTGATTGCGTGGTGCCACGAGCAGCATTATCTCGACGATGCGCGTTTCGCCGAGCGCTATATCGCCAGCCGTGGCCGCAAAGGCTACGGGCCGCAACGCATTCGCCAGGAGCTGCAGCAGAAGGGTATCTCCCGAAACGCGTGCGACAGCGCCTTCGCTGACTGCGAGGTGGACTGGGAGCAACAGGCCCGCGATCAGGCCGAGCGTAAATTCGGCGCGCCGCTGCCGCGCACCTTCCCCGAAAAAGCCAAAGTCCAGCGCTTTTTACTGTATCGCGGCTATTACATGGAAGATATCCAGGCGATCTACCGAAATTTTGAGTGATGACCCCATGCGGGGTTTTACTTCCCTGTAAAGAAAACTTATCTTATTCCCACTTTTTTCCGTTTAGCCTGGTCTGGCGGCAGCGTGCTGCGCCACTCGGGTGACACATTTCGTTAGCTTGATTTCAGGATAATTATGAGCAAGAGCACCGCTGAGATCCGTCAGGCGTTTCTCGACTTTTTCCATAGCAAGGGACACCAGGTAGTCGCCAGTAGCTCTCTGGTCCCGAATAATGACCCGACTTTGCTGTTTACCAACGCCGGGATGAACCAGTTCAAGGACGTGTTCCTTGGTCTCGACAAGCGTAATTATTCCCGCGCGACGACGGCGCAGCGCTGCGTGCGCGCTGGTGGTAAGCACAACGACCTGGAAAACGTCGGTTACACCGCCCGCCACCACACCTTCTTCGAAATGCTGGGCAACTTCAGCTTCGGTGACTACTTCAAACATGACGCTATCCAGTACGCCTGGGAGCTGCTGACCGGTGAGCAGTGGTTTAACCTGCCGAAAGATCGCCTGTGGGTAACCGTCTACGAAACCGATGACGAAGCTTACGAAATCTGGGAAAAAGAAGTCGGGATCCCGCGCGAACGCATCATCCGCATCGGTGATAACAAAGGCGCGCCTTACGCGTCTGACAACTTCTGGCAGATGGGCGATACCGGTCCGTGCGGCCCGTGCACCGAGATTTTCTACGATCATGGCGACCACATCTGGGGCGGGCCTCCGGGCAGCCCGGAAGAAGATGGCGATCGTTATATTGAGATCTGGAACATCGTGTTTATGCAGTTTAACCGTCAGGCTGACGGCACCATGGAACCGCTGCCGAAGCCGTCCGTGGATACCGGAATGGGCCTTGAGCGTATCGCCGCGGTGCTGCAACACGTTAACTCCAACTACGAAATCGATCTGTTCCAGAAGCTTATCAAGGCAGTGGCGAACGTCACCGGTGCCACCGATCTGAGCAACAAATCGCTGCGCGTTATCGCCGACCATATCCGTTCGTGCGCATTCCTGATCGCGGATGGCGTCATTCCGTCTAACGAAAACCGCGGCTATGTGCTGCGTCGCATCATTCGTCGGGCGATTCGTCACGGCAATATGCTGGGCGCGAAAGACACCTTCTTCTACAAGCTGGTTGGGCCGCTGGTGGACGTGATGGGCGCGGCGGGCGAAGAGCTGAAACGCCAGCAGGCGCAGGTGGAACAGGTTCTGAAAACCGAAGAAGAGCAGTTTGCCCGCACGCTAGAGCGTGGTCTGGCACTGCTGGATGAAGAACTTTCTAAGCTTACCGGCGACACGCTCGATGGCGAAACGGCTTTCCGTCTGTATGACACCTATGGCTTCCCGGTTGACCTGACCGCGGACGTCTGCCGCGAGCGCAACATTAAAGTTGACGAAGCGGGCTTTGAGGCCGCTATGGAAGAGCAGCGCCGTCGCGCGCGCGAATCCAGCGGTTTCGGCGCGGATTACAACGCGATGATCCGCGTTGACGGCGCGTCAGAATTCAAAGGCTACGATCACACCGAACTGACAGCGAAAGTCACCGCGCTGTTTGTCGACGGCAAATCCGTTGAGCAAGTCACAGCGGGCCAGCAGGCTGTCGTCGTGCTGGATGAAACGCCTTTCTATGCGGAGTCCGGCGGTCAGGTGGGCGATAAAGGCGAGCTGAAAGGCAACGGCTTTACATTCACCGTTAACGACACCCAGAAATATGGTCAGGCGATTGGTCATATTGGCGAGCTGGCCAGCGGCGTTCTGAAAGTGGGCGAGGGCGTTAAAGCGGAAGTGGACCATGCGCGCCGCGACCGTATCCGTCTCAACCACTCGGCGACGCACCTGATGCACGCCGCGCTGCGCCAGGTGCTTGGCACCCATGTCGCGCAGAAAGGTTCTCTGGTCAACGACAAAGGCCTGCGTTTCGATTTCTCCCATTTCGAAGCGATGAAGCCGGAAGAGATCCGCAAGGTGGAAGATCTGGTCAACGCCCAGATCCGCCGTAATCTGCCGATTGAAACCAACGTCATGGATCTGGAAACGGCGAAAGCCAAAGGGGCGATGGCGCTGTTCGGCGAGAAATATGAAGACCGCGTACGCGTACTGAGCATGGGCGATTTCTCCACCGAGCTGTGCGGCGGTATCCACGCGTCGCGCACTGGCGATATCGGCCTGTTCCGCATCGTTTCTGAATCAGGCACTGCCGCAGGCGTGCGCCGTATCGAAGCGGTAACCGGCGAAGGCGCGCTGTCTCTGGTTCATGCCCAGAACGACCGCCTGAACGAACTCTCTCACCTGCTTAAAAGCGACAGCCAGACGCTGAACGATAAAGTTCGCGCGATGGTTGAGCGCACCCGTCAGCTGGAAAAAGAGCTGCAGCAGCTCAAAGAACAGCAGGCGGCGCAGGAAAGCGCTAACCTCAGCAGCAAAGCCGTGGACATTAATGGCGTGAAACTGCTGGTGAGCGAGCTTGCAGGCGTCGAGCCGAAAATGCTGCGCACGATGGTTGATGATCTGAAGAATCAGCTGGGTTCTTCGGTTATCGTGCTGGCGACCGTCGCGGAGGGGAAAGTCTCTCTGATCGCGGGCGTATCAAAAGATGTGACGGATCGCGTCAAAGCTGGCGAGCTGGTGGGCATGATCGCTCAGCAGGTCGGCGGTAAAGGCGGTGGCCGCCCGGATATGGCGCAGGCAGGCGGCACCGATGCCGCGGCGCTGCCCGCAGCGCTGGGCAGCGTTGAAAGCTGGGTAACCGCGAAGCTGTAAAACCAAAACGGCAGTAAAGACGCCATAACGCATTGTTGTTATGGCGTCTTTATCTGTGCCCGAACTATAACGATAAAGTCGGGTTGATTTTTTCTGGATCGGCTAAACTTAGGTTTAACAGAATGTAATGCCGTGACTGCTTACACCTCAGGTGTTTGTCATCGCTTACTTTTTGGCGTTATATGATGGATAATGCCGGGATACAGAGAGACCCGACTCTTTTAATCTTTCAAGGAGCAAAGAATGCTGATTCTGACTCGTCGAGTTGGTGAAACCCTCATGATTGGGGATGAGGTGACCGTGACAGTTCTTGGGGTAAAAGGCAACCAGGTACGTATTGGCGTTAACGCCCCCAAAGAGGTATCTGTACACCGTGAAGAGATCTACCAGCGTATCCAGGCTGAAAAATCGCAACAGTCCAGTTACTGAGTTGTCGCGTCTCGCTCATACCGGCGAGGCGCATCCCCCTTTTGGTTTCTTCCTCGCTTCTTCCTGTTTCTCCGTCTTTTGACGCGCTTTTCCGTTTCCCTTTTCCTCATTTGATACGACCCTGTTGCAGCGCATTTGCGTTGATAAAACAGCCTTTTTGTTGGCAAAACAGGCGGATTGGGCGGTAATTGTGCAAACGATACAGAGTCGGGAAAAATTGTTTGACTTATAAGTCCCAGAAAGTAATATGTGCGCCACGCAGCGACGATGAGAGGAAACAAGCTCTTCGAAGCACTCGTAAGAGGCGTGTGGTGAGGTGGCCGAGAGGCTGAAGGCGCTCCCCTGCTAAGGGAGTATGCGGTCAAAAGCTGCATCGGGGGTTCGAATCCCCCCCTCACCGCCATTTTGCATCCGTAGCTCAGCTGGATAGAGTACTCGGCTACGAACCGAGCGGTCGGAGGTTCGAATCCTCCCGGATGCACCATCTCTTACTTAGTATGGCTTTCGTAGCGATACTAATATCAGCAGTAAAGCAGTATTCCCGATGCATCCGTAGCTCAGCTGGATAGAGTACTCGGCTACGAACCGAGCGGTCGGAGGTTCGAATCCTCCCGGATGCACCATTATTTTTCACGCTGTCTTTATGATGACGTGAACCGCAGTAAAGCAGTATCCCCAATGCATCCGTAGCTCAGCTGGATAGAGTACTCGGCTACGAACCGAGCGGTCGGAGGTTCGAATCCTCCCGGATGCACCATATTTCTCCACGTTATCGGCAATGATGACGTGATCTGGTAAGCGATGATTATCGCGAATTCCAGGGAGGATAACGCTGCCCTGGCAGCGGCCCGTCAGGGTGAGGCGAAGCCGAATAATCCTCCCGGATGCACCATTATTTTTCACGCTGTCTTTATGATGATGTGAACCGCAGTAAAGCAGTATCCCCAATGCATCCGTAGCTCAGCTGGATAGAGTACTCGGCTACGAACCGAGCGGTCGGAGGTTCGAATCCTCCCGGATGCACCATCTTCCTGCACAGTATCAGCAATGATGACGTGACCTGGTATGCGATGATTATCGCGAATTCCAGGGAGGATAACGCTGCCCTGGCAGCGGCCCGTCAGGGTGAGGCGAAGCCGAATAATCCTCCCGGATGCACCATTTCCTCACCTGAATATACCCTTTCTCTGCCAAAGATATTTCGCAACGCCTCCTTTCCCTTTTTATACTTTCCCTGAAATCACTTTTACCAGCTTGATTCCTTAAGCCATCGCCATCGCCCGCAAGCCTTAACAGCGACAACATTAACGGTTTAGGCTAAAGTAACATTCCTGGCGGTCAGGTGATGAGGACATGATGTACGAGCGTTACGACGGGCTGATTTTTGACATGGATGGCACCATCCTCGATACCGAGCCGACGCACCGGAAAGCCTGGCGCGACGTTCTTGGCCGCTACGGCATGCAGTTTGACGAGCAGGCGATGGTCGCGCTGAACGGTTCGCCTACCTGGCGCATCGCCCAGGCGGTCATTGAACTGAATCAGGCCGATCTCTGTCCGCATGCGCTGGCGCGTGAGAAAAACGCGGCGGTACAGGCGATGCTGCTGGATACGGTGCGTCCACTGCCGCTCATTGATGTCGTTAAAGCGTGGCATGGCCGTCGTCCTATGGCTGTCGGCACCGGCAGCGAAAGCGCGATGGCGGAAGCGCTGCTGGCGCATCTTGGCCTGCGTCACTATTTCACCGCGGTGGTTGCCGCCGATCATGTACAGCATCACAAACCCGCTCCCGATACGTTCCTGCGCTGTGCCACGCTCATGGGCGTCGCGCCTGAGAAATGCGTCGTGTTTGAAGACGCGGATTTCGGTCTCGAAGCGGCGCGTCTCGCGGGAATGGATGCCGTGGACGTGCGTTTGCTGTGAGCGACGCGCTGTCGCTCCTCTCGCTCTTCACCAGCAGTTTTCTGAGCGCCACGCTGCTGCCGGGCAGTTCCGAAGCGGTACTGGTGGCGCTGTTGGTTAGCGTAAAAACCGCCCCCTGGCTTTTGGTATTAACCGCAACAATAGGTAATAGCCTTGGGGGGTTAACTAACGTTATTCTTGGGCGGCTGTTTCCGCTGCGCGAGTCGTCGCGCTGGCAGGAGCGCGCGCAGGGCTGGCTGCAAAGATTCGGCGCGCCGGCGCTGCTGTTAAGCTGGCTGCCTTTAGTCGGTGATTTATTATGCCTGCTGGCAGGGTGGCTGCGTCTTCCCTGGGGGCTGGTGATTTTTTTTCTGTGCCTTGGCAAGGCGCTGCGCTACATCATCATTGCAGCAGCGACTTTACAGGGTATGACGTGGTGGCACTAATTGGATTGTTTGAGCGACCTTTCATCGTCAACCTTTACCATTACAATTATGCTTAATAAAAATATTTTCGACACGACAGGCGGGAGGTCAATTTGATCCCGGACGTATCACAGGCGCTGGCCTGGCTAACCGAGCATCCTGAGGCATTGAAAGGCATTCGCCGTGGGCTTGAGCGCGAAACACTGCGCGTCACGCCCGAAGGCGAGCTGGCGACCACGGGGCATCCGGAAAGCCTGGGCGCCGCGTTAACCCATAAGTGGATCACGACGGACTTTGCCGAAGCCCTTCTGGAATTTATCACGCCAGTAGATGGCGATATCGACCACATGCTGACGGTTATGCGCGATATCCATCGCCACACCGCCAGAGCGCTCGGCGACGAGCGCATGTGGCCGCTCAGCATGCCCTGCTATATCAAAGAGGGGCAGGACATTGAGCTCGCGCAATACGGCTCCTCGAATATCGGGCGTTTTAAAACGCTCTATCGCTCAGGGCTGAAAAATCGCTATGGCGCGCTGATGCAGACGATTTCCGGCGTGCACTATAACTTCTCGCTGCCGCTGGCGTTCTGGCAGGCGAAGTGCCAGGTGGACGATGCCGAAAGCGGTAAAGAGGCGATTTCAGCGGGCTATTTCCGTCTGATCCGCAACTACTACCGTTTTGGCTGGGTGATCCCGTACCTGTTTGGCGCATCACCGGCGATCTGTTCGTCTTTCCTGCAGGGCAAGCCGACCAAACTGCCGTTTGAGAAAACCGACTGCGGCATGTATTACCTGCCTTATGCGACGTCGCTGCGCTTAAGCGATCTGGGCTATACCAATAAATCGCAAAGCAATCTCGGGATTACGTTTAACGATCTGCACGGTTATGTGGCAGGATTGAAGCGCGCGATTAAAACCCCGTCGGAAGAGTATGCGAAGCTGGGGCTGAAGAAAGACGGCGAATATCTGCAAATCAACACCAACATTTTGCAGATTGAAAATGAACTCTACGCGCCCATTCGTCCGAAGCGCGTCACGCGTGATGGCGAATCGCCGTCCGATGCGCTGCTGCGTGGCGGTATTGAATATATCGAAGTGCGTTCGCTCGATATCAACCCATTCTCGCCGATTGGCGTTGATGAAAATCAGGTGCGTTTCCTCGATCTCTTTATGGTCTGGTGCGCGCTGGCGGATGCGCCGGAGATGAGCAGCGATGAGCTGTTGTGTACCCGCACCAACTGGAACCGCGTGATTCTGGAAGGCCGCAAGCCGGGGCTGACGCTTGGCATCGGCTGCGAAACGGCGCAGTTCCCGCTGGAGAAAGTGGGCAAAGATCTGTTCCGCGATTTACGTCGCGTGGCGCAAACGCTCGACGGCATTCACGGCGGCCAGGAGTACCAGCAGGTCTGTGACCGACTGGTGGCCTGCTTTGACGATCCCGAGCTCACTTACTCGGCGCAGATTTTGCGTTCGATGATTGAAAACGGGATTGGCGGCACCGGACGGATGCTGGCGGATCGCTACCGCACCATGCTGCGTGAAGAGCCGTTGCAGGCGTTGCATGAAGAAGATTTTCGTCAGGAGCAGGCGGCGTCGCTGGCGCGCCAGCGTGAGATTGAGGCCGCGGATACCGAACCGTTTGATGAATGGCTGGCGAAGCAGGCGTGACACAAAAGAAAAAGGCCACATCGCTGTGGCCAAATTGTCATCTCTGAACTCAGTGATGATGATAACAAATGCGCGTCTTTCATAGATTCAGACCGGGCCCGCGAACATAAGTTCAGTTAAATTTAAAAAAATCACTACTCGGAGGTGATCAGATGCCATTGCTTGATAGCTTCACTGTTGACCATACCCGTATGGAAGCGCCTGCGGTACGTGTGGCGAAAACCATGAACACGCCGCACGGCGATACCATCACCGTGTTCGACCTGCGTTTTTGCGTGCCAAACAAAGAAGTGATGCCGGAAAAAGGCATTCACACGCTGGAGCACCTGTTTGCCGGTTTCATGCGCGATCATCTGAACGGCAACGGTGTGGAGATCATCGATATCTCCCCGATGGGCTGCCGCACCGGTTTCTATATGAGCCTCATCGGCCAGCCTGACGAGCAGCGCGTGGCTGACGCCTGGAAAGCGGCGATGCAGGACGTGTTAAAAGTCAAAGAGCAGAATCAGATCCCTGAGCTGAACGTCTACCAGTGCGGCACTTATGAGATGCACTCGCTGGAAGAGGCCCAGGAAATCGCCCGCCACATTATCGAACGCGGCGTAGGCGTTAACAGCAATGATGCGCTGGCGCTGCCGAAAGAAAAATTACAGGAACTGCATCTGTAAGCCGTCAAAATAAATAATAAAAAGGGAGCCTTAATGGCTCCTTTTTTATTATATGATTGCCGTAACGGTTATATTCACGCGCCACCTGGCGCCATCCAGGCGACTTAAAACAAATTTTTTGTAAGCCTTAAAATAGGACCGTCAAATAAAATATCGGTTTTCAATCATTAACCCCTTAACGAATAGCCTGAACAGCGTTGCAGATGCGTGGCGGGCCGCGTCCGGTCTTGCATATCGTCAGCGTCATGCGTTCAGGGGTAACACCGTGAATAATAATGATATCGCGCGCTGCGCAGATCTTTTCACGGACGTCATACTATTATCAAGGCTATTGCAGACTGGGAACGAGGAATGAGGGGTTTATTCAGACGCGGCGTTTCTGACTTATCCGGTAACGAGACGGGAAATACCACCCGGTTTATCCGGCGAACATTACTTTTTATGGGCGCTCTGTTAGGGCTGTTTTTCCTGATAGCGATGCTTTCTCTTCTGCACATTGCGAATACTATCAACGAGCGCGCGGATGCACAAAGCCGCCATCTGTTATTAAAAGCCCTGCAAAATCGCCAGGATACGATAAAAACCACGCTTAATGACTACTCTGACTGGGGCGAGGCTTACCTGAATTTGCATCAGGCGGTCAACGTGACCTGGGCGTGGGACCGCGGAAATCTGGGCGCATCGCTCTATGAGATGTTCGGCTATGACGGCGTTTTTGTCGTTGATGGCAGCAATGCGACCCGCTACAGCGTTGTGAACGGCAAACTCAGTCACCAGAAAGTGGAGCACTGGACAGGCGCGCCGGTGTTGAGCAGTCTGCGCACCGCGCTTGATGCCTCCGATGGGGCTTGTGTCATCACGCCGATGGAATACCACGGCCAGCCCGCGCTGGTGGGGGCCGCCTGGATACGCAGTGGCGGGGACAAAAATGTTGCCGCTGAACCCGGCACGCCGTCGCTGCTGATTTTTATCGATGTGCTGAGTGGCGCGGAGCTCGCGCAGATGGGCCACGAATACGGCATTGAGGATCTGCATGTGCGTAAACCCGGCGACGCATCGCCCGGCTACCGTGAGGTGACGCTGAGCCTGCCGCTTGGCAACGGCCACGTCACGATGGTCTGGCGCAGCGAAGATCCCGGCCACAACCTGATTGTCGTTATCCTGCCGCTGCTGATTTTCCTGATGTGTTTTACGGGGCTGGTCGCAGGTATTTCCATGCGTAACGCGCTCAATAAAGCGCGGCTCAATGATGAAAATGCCTTTTTGCTGGAGCAAAACCGGCTCGCGCTGGCTGCCAGCGAACGGCGTTTTCGTGATGTCGCGGAAGCGACCACCGACTGGATCTGGGAAACGGACGACGAGCTGCGCTTCACCTGGCTTTCCGAGCGTTTTCCGGTCATTACCGGCTATCGCATCGCCGACTGGTTAGGGCGGCGCGTCACCGAGTTTATTCAGGAGGACAGGGCGACGCTGGAAGCGTGGTTCCATCAGCCGGGGCACGGCGGACACCGCAACATGACCCACTGCCGCTATCTGTCCGCGCAGGGACATCAGCGCTACTGCAATCTGGTGGCGAAGCCCATCGCCACACCGGAGGGCGGGCTAAGCTTTCGCGGCACCGCGACCGACGTCACGCTTGAAGTCGAAGCGCAGGCGCGTGTGCAGTATCTCTCGCTGCATGATGAACTGACCGGCCTGCCTAACCGGGTGCGCATGAAAGAGTTTCTGGAAGGCAAACTTCAGTCGCGCCCGACGCGCGAGCATCCGCTGGCGATGATTAGCCTCGATCTCGATAAGTTTAAACCGGTTAACGATCTCTTTGGCCACGGCGTCGGCGACGAACTGCTGCATCAGGTTTCCGAGCGTCTGCGCGCCTGCCTGCGCGATTTCGATCTGGTGGCGCGCCAGGGCGGCGATGAATTTATCCTGATTATCCCGGATATCGAACGCAAGGAAGCGCTGGAGCAGCTCTGCGCGCGCATTCTTGCCGAGCTCAACCGGCCCTTCAGCGTGCAGGATCATGAGATCCTCATCGGTGCCAGTATGGGGATCGCGCTCGCGCCGCAGGACGCGGTAAACGCGACCGATCTGCTGCGCTTCTCGGACATCGCGCTCTATAAAGCGAAAAGCCGCGGGCGCAACGGCTGGGTATTTTATAACGCCGATATGGCCGAACAGATTGTCCAGCGCCGCGAAATGGAGAACAGCCTGCGTGAAGCTATCCGCGAGCAGCAGTTCCGGCTGGTCTATCAGCCGCGCTATGACGTCAACGCTGAAAAGGTGGTGGCGGTTGAAGCGCTGTTACGCTGGCATCACCCGACGCTCGGGCTGCTGATGCCGGATCAGTTCATTCCGCTCGCCGAAGAGACCGGGCTGATTATCGCCATCAGCGACTGGGTGCTGAACGCCGCCTGCCGCGATGCGCAGCGCGACATGCCCGGGCTTTCTGTCTCCGTGAATATTTCGGCGATGGAGTTCCGAACGCCAGGGCTGGTGGAGCGTGTGCAGGAGGTGCTGAACACGACCGGGCTTGCGCCAGAAAGGCTGGAGCTGGAAGTCACGGAAAACGCCACGCTCTCAAACCCTGAGCAGAGTCTTGCGCTGATGAATGGCCTCAAAGCGCTCGGCGTGCGGCTGCTTATCGATGATTTCGGCACGGGCTATTCGTCGTTAAGCTACCTGCGCACGTTCCCGTTCGATGGCATTAAGCTTGATAAATCCTTTGTGGCGGGCATGCCGCACTCGGATAACGCCAACAGCATCGTGGAGAATATCATCGGGCTTGGCAAAGCGTTCTCACTCAGCATCACCGCGGAAGGCGTGGAGACGCCGGAGCAGCTGGCGCAGCTTAAAATGTATCAATGCGATGAAACCCAGGGATATCTGATGTGTCGGCCACTGCCGCTGGAGCGTCTCATCGCGCAATTGCGTAAGCAGGGCATCCCCCCCGCGAAGGAATAATCCGCATCAATAAAAAAGGCCCGCCAGTGCGGGCCTTTTTACAGAACCATCAGTGAGCGCCACCGCCGCCGCCGCCCGCGCCGAAAGGCGGTCTCGCGAACCAGATAAGCCCGAGCAGGACGAGGAACACGCCCGCAGACGCCCAGAAAATCTCATTGGCGGAGATAATCAGCCCCTGGTTGGTAATCTGCTGCGCAATATACCCGGACGCCTGCTGCTGCGTCATTCCCATGCCCTGGAGCTGGTTATACATCTCCTGCGCGTTGGGGTTAAACGGCGTGACCGACTCGGTCAGCTGCGCGTGGTGCATCGATTCCCGGTTGGTCCACAGCGTCGTGGTTATCGAGGTGCCGATGGAGCCCGCGAGCGTCCTTAAGAAGTTCGACAGGCTCGACGCCGCCGCCAGCCGCTCCGGCGGCAGGCCGGAGAGGGTGATGGTAGTGAGCGGCATGAAGAAGCATGCCACCGCGAAGCCCTGAATAAACTGCGGCCATGCCGACGCCCCGAAATCCATTCCCGGCTCAAATGTATACGCGCGCCAGTAGAAGCACACCGCGTACATAATAAAGCTGAATGTCACCAGGCGGCGCATATCCAGCCGGTGCGCGAAGCGCCCGATAATCGGCGAGAGAATCACCGGGATTATCCCGACCGGTGCCGACGCCAGCCCCGCCCAGGTCGCGGTATAGCCGTAGACCTCCTGCAACAGCTGCGGCAGCAACACAATCGAGCCGAAGTAGAGCATATAGGCAAGACTGATACTCAGACAGCCGATGGTAAAGTTGCGCGATTTAAACAGCGAGAGATCGACAATCGGATGTTCGTCGGTCAGCTCCCAGACAATCAGGAAGCTCAGCGCCACTACCGCCACAACGGTCAACACGATGATTTCGGTTGAGTTAAACCAGTCGAGCTCTTTACCCTGGTCGAGCATCACCTGCAGGCAACCGATGCCTATCACCAGCAGCCCCAGCCCCACGGCGTCGATGCGCCGTTGCTCGGTGCGGGTTTCGCGCCCGCGCAGCGATTGCAGCGTCATCAATACCACGACGATGCCGATCGGCACGTTGATGAAGAATATCCAGCCCCAGTGATAGTTATCGCTGATCCAGCCGCCGAGAATGGGCCCGCAGATGGGGGCGACGATCACCGTCATCGACCACAGCGCCAGCGCGACCGAACGTTTGGCGGGCGGATAGTTGCTCAGCAGCAGACTCTGAGAGAGCGGGATCAGCGGCCCGGCCACGATCCCCTGAATCACGCGGAAGAAAATCAGCATGTTCAGACTGTTTGAGACGCCACAGGCCCAGGAGGCAATCGCGAACGCGATAGTCGACCAGACGAACAGCTTCACCTCGCCGACGCGCTTCGCAAGCCAGCCGGTCAAGGGAATCGAGATGGCGTTCGCCACCCCGAAGGAGGTAATAACCCAGGTGCCCTGGCTTAACGAGGCACCGAGGTTACCGGCGATCGTCGGGATCGCCACGTTCGCGATGGTGGAATCCAGCACCTGCATGAAGGTGGCAAGCGAAAGGGCGATGGTCATGACGACCAGTTGCGCCCCTTCAAGCGGTTTACGTTGCTGCATACAACCTCCGCCGGTTAACCCGCGTTCGCCTGCACGATATCGTTAATCAGCTTGTTCACCGGCTCCAGCGCGATTTCGCGCGCGTTGCTCTGGTACGCAGGCTCAGAGCGCGTCTGGGTCGCGAGAACGCCGCCGTCGCGATTGGTGGTATCGACTTTCACCAGCGTGGACAGGCCGATGCGCAGCGGATGCTGCTCCAGCTGTTTCGCGTCCAGCTCGATACGTACCGGCAGACGCTGAACCACTTTGATCCAGTTACCGGTGGCGTTCTGCGCAGGCAGCAGGGAGAAGGCGCTGCCGGTGCCCATATCGAGGCCGACCACTTTACCGGTGTACTCCACGTCATCGCCGTAGATATCGCTCACCACGGTAGCCGGCTGGCCGATGCGCATATGCGCCAGCTGGGTTTCTTTAAAGTTCGCGTCCACCCACAGACCGCTCGACGGAACGATAGCCATCAGCGGCGTCGTCGGGCTAATCTGCGCGCCGACCTGAACAGAGCGGCGCGACACATAACCGGTCATCGGGCTGACGATTTTGGTACGCTCAAGCGCAAGCCAGGCGTTGCGCACTTCGGTGGCGGCCTGTTGCACCGCAGGCTGGTCTTCAAGCTTCGTGCCGAGGATCATCGCCTGGTTGGCGTTGTACTGCTGGATAGCGACATCCAGCTGCGCCTGGGCACTGGCGACCGCATCGCGGGCATGCTGCAGTTCTTCACGGCCAATTAAATTCGCGCTGCCGAGCGGCACGCGGCGGTTTAAGTCGCTCTGCGCCTGCGCCAGTGCGGTTTTCTTAACCTCAATATTCGCGGCGTACTGCTTGCTGTTAATCATCAGCTGTCGGGTCTGACGTACGCTTGAGGCCAGTTCCGTTTTCGCTTTCTCAAACGCCTGCTGGGCGTCGGTCGGGTCGAGCGTCACCAGCACGTCGCCTTTTTTCACAAAGTCGGTGTTCTCCACCCAGACTTTGGTGACGCTGCCGGAGACCTGCGCCATGATTTGTACCTGATTCCCGGCCACGTAGGCGTCATCGGTCTCTTCAAAATGACGCGCCACTAAAAACCAGTAAACGCCATACGCCACGGCAATAACAACAAAGAGCAAGGTTAATAACAGCAGGGCGCCTTTGCGTTTGCCCTTTTTGTTACTGACCGGTTGCTGCGGGGTGGTGTTCTCCGCATTTGCGCTCATGTTTATCTCCACGTTCTTATTGTTGTTGTCGGCGATAGCCGACCTCTGTTGTCAAAAAGGCCAGCATGAAAATGCTGGCCTGTCAGTGTAGCGGTTTCCTTGCAACGGCACGTTTGCGAAACGAGCGCTTATCGGCGCGTTAGCGAACGGCCTCAAGCAGCGTATTGTCCTCTTCCATCTGGTCGAGGCGGTCGAGCAATTTGCGGGTTATCTGCTCAAGCTGCTCTTTTTCCTGGCTGTTTAAAGAGGACCAGAGCAGATGCAGGCAGTGATGCTGCGGCGGCAGTACCTGACGTAAGAATTCCTGACCTTTTTCTGTCAACTGAAGATGCAGGCAGCGGCGATCGTTATCGCTTTCACGACGCTCGATCCAGCCGCGTTTTTCCAGCTCATCGGCAATACGGGTGGCGTTCGTGCGCGACGATCCCAGTGCGCAGCTCAGCTCGCTCGGCTGAATGCTGTGATTCTCCTGAGATTCCAGGGTCAGCAACGCCATAAACAATGTCTCGTTAATCCCCTGAGCCTTCAGCATTTTATTGCGGTTTTCCAGCAGCTTGCCTTGCATGTGCATGCACAGGCGAGTCAGGAGAATTTCCTGGTACGGAAAATCCTCATAGCGACTGGCGCGAAATTTAAGCATCTGTTCAATGGGCGTAAACGAACTATCCATTTGGGTATAACCTCATTAATTGCAGCCGATATAATAACGACGGTAACAAATCATGTAAATCTATTATTTAGATGAATCATTAATGGCTACGTTACCGTCATGAGCTTCCGGGCTATTCCATACCCGGAGCGCCCGCCGCCTGCGACCTGGCGGGCAGAATATGAAATCGACGACCCCTGCGCGGTATGCGTATCGGCGAAAAACGGTGCGGGTCGGCGGTCGTTCATATAAGCGACAGAAAAGTAAAAAGTGGATTCGGATGATGTCAAACCAGACGGTAGCGAGCACAAACGCGGGATAACAGCCACGGACAAGCCGCTGAAAAATGATGGCAAAGTTTCGCTTATGCTCCCTGCCAGTGAAAATGCGCGAGGAGGCAGGGAGGGGCTTAAAGGTGTGGGTATATCCATATACGTTTTTGATATATTACCGAAGTTAAAATCACTCGAATAAATAACTCCGCATAACCTTAACAGAGTGTTACCGCCCTTAACACCCTTCGCAGGCATTCTGGACGGCAAAGGTGCGACGCAGACCTCACTCTGCCCCGCTATGGCGGTGATAGCCGCGCCACCACACTACCAGATTTAGTAGGGCGACAATGGCGCCTGCGGCGCAGACGCCGTTCCAGCCTGCGTGTTGCCACGCCGAGGCGGAGATAAGCGAACCCGCCGCGCCGCCAATAAAGTAGCTGGTCATATAACCGGCGGTAAGACGGTTACGGGCGTCCGGGGGGATGCGGTAAATCACGCTCTGGTTGGTGATATGTACGCCCTGTACCGTAAGATCGAGCACCAGAATGCCGATGATGAGCGCGATAACCGAAAACTGTCCGAACGCTACGGCAATCCACGACAGCAGCAGCAGGACCAGCCCCCAGGTGGTGGTGAGATGCGCCTTGCCTTTATCGACAAAACCGCCTGCCGGACGCGCGCCAAGTGCGCCAGCCGCACCCGCGAGACCGAACAGTCCAATCACGCCGTCTGAGAAATGAAACGGCGCGCCCGCCAGTAAAAACGCCATTGATGTCCAGAGAATGCTGAAGTTGGCGAAGGTGAGGCAGCCGAGCAGCGCGCGGGTGCGCAGCAGTTTATCGCGGGTAAACAGGCGGAAGATGGAGCCGAGCAGTTGCGGATAGTTAAGCGTACTGGTCTGCCTGACGACAGGCAGGCCGCGCCAGAGCGCCAGCGCCATAACGGCCATCAGCACCGTCGCGACCCAGTACACCGTGCGCCAGCCGCCAAGATTCGCCAGCGCGCCGGAAACGGTACGCGCCAGCAGAATGCCGAGCAGCAGGCCGCTCATGATGGTCCCCACGACCTTACCGCGTTTTTCCGGCGCGGCGAGCGTGGCGGCAAGCGGCACCAGGATTTGCGCCACGACGGAGAACAGGCCGGTCAGCGCGGTGCCCAGAATCATCATCGCGAGCGTATGACTGCTCGCGGTGATAAGCATCCCGGCGGCGGCTAGCAGCGTCATCACCACGATCATGCTGCGGCGTTCAAACATATCGCCGAGCGGCACCAGAAACAGCAGCCCGAAAGCGTAGCCGAGCTGGGCGGCGGTGACGATAAAGCCCGCCTGGTTAGCGGTAATGGCGAACGCGTGGGCGATGGTGTCGAGCAGCGGTTGAGCATAGTAGTTGCTCGCGACCACAAGCCCGGTAGCGACGGACATCAGTACCGTCAGCGATGTGCTAAGTCCTTGAGTTTGTTTGGTCATAATGGTTCTGTATTGTTATCCAGAGAGGCGGGAAAACGCTTGCCGAAAGCCATTATGATAACGGAACCGCATCGTAGCGCCAGAATGTTGGGGATTTGTTAAGTGTCGGATTGTGCGTTTTGGCGCGGTGGGTGCGGTGGGTGCGCTGCGCTTACCCACCCTACATTGAAGAAGCGACTCCATTTGTAGGGCGGGTAAGCGCAGCGCACCCGCCGTTAAAAATACGCCCGCCATTAAAACAAAACACCCGCCGGGTGGCGGGTGTTATCTCTCATCGCAAAGCGCTTACTTCTGCGCGGCCAGCGCTTCCTTGATCCAGCCGTCGAACTGCTGCTGGTGCGCTTTAATCCAGCCATCCACATGGCTTTCGATATCCGCCTCGCTCGCTCTGCCGCTGTGCATCATCGCGTTCTGGGCGTTGATATCGGTAATCGGCAACTTCATTACCGCGAACAGCTTCGCCGCCGCCGGGTTCTTCTCCGCCCAGGCTTTGTTCGCCACAATGTGCATCGTATTCACCGGGAAGCCGAAGTTATTGCCGTTTGAAAGTTTGGTATCGATATCCTTCTGCTCGCCCGGCAGGGACGAGAACGGCACCTGCAGCCACACCACATCTTTACCCGGCTTCAGCACGTCGCTCACCCAGTACGGCGTCCAGGTGTAATAGAGCACCGGTTTGCCTTCTTTATAACGTGCAATGGTATCGGCCATCATCGCCGCGTAGTTGCCGTGGTTCACGGTCACGGTGTTTTGCAGGCCATATGCCGTGTTCTGATGATTAATCACCGCCTCGCAGCCCCAGCCAGGCGTACAGCCCATCATGTCCGCTTTGCCGTCGCCGTTGCTGTCAAACAGCTTCGCGAGCTTCGGATCTTTCAGCTGCGCGATATTGGTAATGTGATATTTCTCGGCGGTTTTACGGTCAATCAGATACCCCTGCGCCGCGCCGGTCACATAGGTGCCTTCACGGTAAAACTTCTTGTCGCCGCCTGCGGCCGCGTACATATCGTCATGCAGCGGCTGCCAGTTCACGGCGGTAAAAGTAGCGTCGCCGGAGGCAATCGAGGTGTAGCCGACGTTGTAATCCACTTCGCTGGTTTTATTCACGGTATAGCCGAGCTTCTCCAGCGCGCGGCTTACTAACCGCGTCTGAAAACTCTCTTCGGAAATTGTGCTCTGCACCGGCTGGACGGTAATGCCTTTGCCGGGCAGGTCGGCGGCAAAGGTGCTGGTGGTAACGAGTGTGGCAAAGGCTGTGGCGAAAAGAACAGAATGTCGCATCGTTATTCCTTTTATTCAGATGAGGGAAAGCGGGCGGCCTGCGCCGCCAGCGCTTTATTTAATGAATGGACGGGTGATAAGACCAAGCGGGCCGCTGGCGTACCAGCGACGGTTGCCGCGGCTGCGGGCGTCACGGCCCACGGCCTGCGTCAGCCGGTCGAGAATAATGGCGAGGATAACAATCCCCACGCCGCCGACCGTGGCAAGCCCCATGTCGAGGCGGCCAATACCGCGCAGTACCATCTGGCCCAGCCCGCCGACGGCGATCATCGAGGCGATCACAACCATAGAGAGAGCCAGCATCAGCGTCTGGTTAATCCCCGCCATAATGGTGGGCATGGCCAGCGGTAACTGTACTTTAAACAGCATCTGGCGCGGGCTGGAGCCGAACGAGCGCGCCGCTTCGATAAGATCTTCCGGCACCTGGTTAATCCCGAGGATCGTCAGGCGCACTACTGGCGGCAGGGCGAAGATAATCGTTACCACCACGCCCGGCACGTTGCCGATGCCAAACAGCATCACAATCGGCACCAGATAAACAAACGCGGGCGTCGTCTGCATCGCATCCAGCAGCGGGCGAATAATTTTCGCCGCGCGCGGGCTACGCGCCAGCCAGATCCCAAGCGGCAGGCCAATCACCACGCAGAACAACAGCGCGGTCAGCACCAGCGCCAGCGTCACCATCGCCTGCGACCAGGCGCCAATGGCGCCGATGAGGATCAGCGATACCAGCGTCGCAACCCCCATACCCGCCCCGGAAATCTGCCAGGCGATCAGGGCAAACAAGATAATCGCGACAGGCGCGGGCATCCCCAGCAGCAGCTGCTGGAAGGCGTTCAGGATGTAATCCACCGGCACGCGAATGCCCTGGAACAGCGGGCGGAAGTGCGTCACCACCCAGTCGATGCCTTCCGTTACCCAGCGGTCGAGCGGAATCAGCGTGTTATGGAACGGATCCATAATGTTGAAATGCTCGGGCGCAGGCGCGGGCGCGCTGTTCAGCCAGTCGGTAGAGCCGCTCTCCGGCGCAGGTGTCGGGCTGCCCCAGGCGTCTGCGCTGCTGGCGCTGTTCGCGGCGGCATCCGCGCTGCCGGTATCCCACGGATTTTGCGTCTGGTCAGTCATGGATGGCCCCCTCGCGATCTAAAGCTTTCAGCAATACCCCTTTTGAGATAACGCCCACATACTGTTGTTCGTCGCCGATGACCGGGACGGCACACGGCGCAAGCCCAACCGGTGAGAGCAGTTCGCTTAACGGCGTATCGGCGCTTACCGCCGCGGGTGTCTCCAGCAACGCGCTGTCCAGCCCCTGGCCTGCCGCCAGCGCCGCTTTCAGGGAATCGACAGACACGGTGCCGACAAAGCGGTTGCCGCGCTCGACGACGTAGCCAAATTCACGGTCTTCATCCTGCAACAGCTTGATGGCCGAGCGCGGGCCAAAGCCTGGCGTTTTACGCAACAGGCCCGCCGGGCTGCGGCGTGCGATATCTTTCGCGCTAAAGACCTGGCTAATATCAACACCGCGGAAAAACGTGCGCACATAATCGTTCGCCGGATTATTCAAAATTTCATCCGGCGTGCCGACCTGCACCACTTCGCCGTTTTGCATAATCGCGATGCGATCGCCAATTCGCATGGCTTCATCCAGGTCATGGGAAATAAACACGATGGTGCGCTGGTGGCGCGACTGAAGCTTAATTAATTCATCCTGCATTTCACTGCGAATTAACGGATCGAGCGCCGAGAAGGCTTCATCCATTAACAGGATGTCAGGGTTAATGGCCAGCGCGCGCGCAAGCCCGACACGCTGGCGCATTCCGCCTGAAAGTTCATCGGGATACGCGTGGGCGTAATTCTCAAGCCCGACCTGGCGCAGAGCGTCAAGCGCTTTTTCCTGACGCTCTTTTTGCGGCACGCCAGCTAATTCCATGCCGAAGGCGGTATTATTTAAAACCGTCATATGCGGCATCAGCGCAAATGACTGGAATACCATCGCTATCTTTTTCTTGCGCACCTCGCGCAGCGCGGCGTCAGATATTCTGGCGATATCCTCGCCGTCAATCAGCACCTGACCGCGGGTGGGTTCAATCAGGCGATTGAGAAGGCGAACCATAGTGGATTTACCCGAGCCGGATAACCCCATGATCACAAATATCTCGCCTTCTTCAATGGCCAGAGTGGCGTCTTTTACGCCGACAGACAGCCCAGTCTTTTCCAGTATTTCGGCTTTTGAAAGCCCTTGTTCAATATATTTAAAGGCCCGCTGTGGGTGCTCTCCAAATATTTTATATAGATTCTTAATTTCTAATTTAATTGCCATGCAATAGCGTGAGTCCTGTTATATTTTGCCGTTAAGATGATTCCTGCAGGAAATAGTTACCGGGGCATACCCTAGCATACTCAGATTCTGAGACAACCCTCAATTTCCGCAGTCCGGGGCGAATTGCGTCGTCGAATGGCGATTATTTCCCGCTATTGCTGGGCTGAGCGGCAATGAATGAAGTGTGATATTTTTGCGGCCAGGTGTCGAAATGGCGGGTGAATCGGCGTGATTCACCCGTGAGAGTCCGGAAATAGCGGTCAGGAATGTCGCAGAGATATTTTCGTGGATTTTACAATTTTGCAGCAAATAATTCTGCGAAATTTATAGCGATTATTTGCGCCTGAGGGCGAATTAAAAATCCCAGTCTTCGTCTTCGGTTTCCACCGCTTTGCCCATGACATAAGACGAGCCAGAGCCGGAGAAAAAGTCGTGGTTTTCATCGGCACCGGGGGAGAGGGCGGCCAGAATCGACGGGTTCACCTGCGCCATTTCCGGCGGGAACAGCGCCTCATAACCGAGATTCATCAGCGCTTTGTTGGCGTTGTAACACAAAAACGCGCTGACATCGTCCACCCAGCCGACGTCGCGATACAGCGCTTCGGTGTACGCAAGTTCGTTGTCGTAGAGTTCCATCATCAGATCCAGCGCGAAAGTTTTGAGCGATTCGCGCCGCGCGGCGTCCTCTTGCGCCAGCGCCTGCTGATATTTGTAGCCGATGTAATACCCATGCACCGCCTCGTCGCGAATGATAAGACGAATCAGATCGGCGGTATTAGTGAGCTTGCCGCGGCTCGACCAGTACATCGGCAGATAAAAACCGGAGTAGAACAGGAAAGATTCCAGAAATACGCTCGCGATTTTCTTCTTCAGCGGATCGTCCTCGCGATAATGCGCAAGGATAATCTGCGCTTTGCGTTGCAGCGGCGCGTTTTCTTCACTCCAGGCGTAGGCGGCGTCCACGTCCGGCGTCTGGCAGAGCGTGGAGAAAATCGAGCTGTACGAGCGCGCGTGTACCGCCTCCATAAAGCTCACGTTCGAGAGCACCGCTTCTTCGTGCGGTGTCAGCGCGTCGGCCATCAGCGCGGGCGCGCCCACCGCGTTTTGAATGGTGTCGAGCAGCGTCAGCCCGGTAAAAACGCGGATGGTCAGCTGCTGCTCGCCGGGCGTTAGGGTCTGCCAGGCCGGAATATCGTTTGAGAGCGGCACTTTTTCCGGCAGCCAGAAGTTGCTGGTGAGCCGGTTCCACACCTCCAGATCTTTCTCGTCCTGAAGTTTATTCCAGTTAATGGCGCTAATACGGCTTAAACGGATCATGGTGTTTCCTCACAGGGCGCAGGAGACGCAGCCCTCAATTTCGGTGCCTTCCAGCGCCAGCTGGCGCAGTCGAATGTAATAGAGCGTCTTGATGCCTTTCTTCCAGGCGTAAATCTGCGCTTTGTTGATATCGCGCGTGGTGGCGGTATCCGGGAAAAAGAGCGTCAGCGACAGCCCCTGATCCACATGGCGCGTCGCCTCGGCGTAGGTATCGATGATCTTCTCGGGGCCGATTTCATACGCATCCTGGTAGAGCGACAGATTCTCGTTGGTCATAAACGGCGCGGGGTAATAGACGCGGCCGATTTTGCCTTCCTTGCGGATTTCGATTTTCGAGACGATCGGGTGAATGCTCGACGTCGCATGGTTGATATACGAGATAGAGCCGGTCGGCGGCACCGCCTGGAGATTGCGGTTATAGAGCCCGTGACGCATCACGTCGTCGCGAAGCGCGCGCCACATCTCTGGCGTCGGCAGCGTAATGCCCGCGCGCGCGAATAATTCTGCGACCCGCGCGGTGCGCGGCGTCCATATCTGCGTAAGGTATTTGTCAAAGTACTCGCCGCTCGCGTAGCGCGACGCTTCGAACCCTTCAAACCGCTCGCCGCGCTCGCGCGCCAGTTTCATCGACGTGTTCAGCGCGTGCCAGGTAACGGTATAAAAATAGAGGTTAGTGAAATCGAGCCCTTCCGGCGAGCCATAAGCGATGCCTTCGCGCGCCAGGTAGCCGTGCAGGTTCATCTGCCCAAGCCCGATGGCGTGCGAGGCGGCGTTGCCCGCTTCGATGGACGGCACGCTGCGGATATGGCTCATGTCTGACACCGCCGTCAGCGCGCGTACCGCTACTTCCACCGTCCGGCCGAAATCGGGCGAATCCATGGTATGCGCGATATTCAGCGAGCCGAGATTGCAGGAGATATCGTGGCCTGTGGTCGCGTAATTGAGGTTTTCATCAAACGTGGAGGCGCTGTTGACCTGCAAAATCTCCGAGCACAGGTTGCTCATGTTAATGCGCCCGGCAATCGGGTTGGCGCGGTTCACCGTATCCTCAAACATGATGTACGGATAGCCGGATTCAAACTGAATTTCCGCCAGGCGCTGGAACAGTTCGCGCGCGCTGATATAGCGCTTGCGGATACGCTCGTCTTCCACCAGTTGTGAATACATCTCGCTGACGCTGATATCGCCGAACGGCTTGCCGTAAATACGCTCCACGTCATAGGGCGAAAACAGCGCCATCTGCGCGTTGGCTTTCGCCAGCTCAAAGGTGATGTCGGGGATCACGACACCAAGCGAGAGCGTTTTGATGCGGATTTTCTCATCGGCGTTTTCACGTTTGGTATCGAGAAAACGCAGGATATCCGGGTGATGCGCGCTCAGATAGACCGCACCCGCGCCCTGGCGCGCGCCGAGCTGATTGGCGTAAGAGAAGGCGTCTTCCAGCATTTTCATCACCGGGATAACGCCGGAGGACTGGTTTTCGATGCGCTTAATCGGCGCGCCCGCTTCACGCAAATTCGAGAGCGAAAACGCCACGCCGCCGCCGCGTTTGGAGAGCTGGAGCGCGGCGTTTACCGCGCGGCCGATGGACTCCATATTATCTTCAATACGCAGCAGGAAGCAGGAGACCAGTTCGCCGCGCTGCTTTTTCCCGCAGTTCAGGAATGTGGGCGTGGCGGGCTGGAAGCGGCTGCTTAAGATTTCATCGAGGATCTGGCGCGCCAGCGTTTCATCGCCGCAGGCGAGCGTCAGCGCCACCATGCAGGCGCGATCCGGGAAGTGCTCCAGATAGCGCTTGCCGTCGAAGGTTTTCAGCGTGTAGCTGGTGTAAAACTTCCACGCGCCGAGAAATGTTTTAAAGGTAAAACCGTAGCGCTGTGCCTCATCAAACAGCCCGGCAACGAAGCTGGCGTCGTAGCGTTTGAGGACATTCTCATCGTAATAGCCTTCGCTTACGAGATACGCCAGACGCGCGTGGGTGTCGGGAAACGTCACCGAGCGCGGCGCCACATGCGCGGTCATAAACGCCGCCACCGCCTCGCGGTCTTTCTCAAACTGGATGCGTCCGTCGGCATCGTAAAGGTTGAGCATCGCGTTCAGCGCGTGATAGTCCGGCGGCGTTTGCAGTACGGCGTCGCCGGTTAATGTTGTCGTTGCCAAAATTCGCTCACTCCCTTACGCACGTTATCGATATCTTGCCCGGTGCCCATCAGCTCGAAGCGATAGAGAAACGGCACCTGACATTTATGGGCGATGATGTCGCCAGCGCGGCAATACCCTTCGCCGAAATTACGGTTGCCTGCGGCGATCACCCCGCGCAGCAACGCGCGGTTGTGTTCATCATTAAGAAACCGAATCACCTGGCGCGGTACGGCACCGGCGGTGCCGCCACCGCCGTAGGTTGGCACCACCAGGATGTAAGGCTCGTCTGCCCGCAGCCGCTCGCGGTCTTCCAGCGGAATTCGCGCCGCCGGCAGCCCCAGACGCGCGATAAACCGGTGGGTGTTTTCCGAGCGGCTGGAGAAGTAAATGAGCCTGGTCATGCGTTCGCCGCAAGGGAGTCCGCGCGCAGGCGGTTAATCATGTCCGGGCGAAAACCACTCCAGCTCAGGGAGTCGGTCATCACGACCGGTAACTGGCGAAAACCCTGTGCGCGCAGCGTGTCGATGGCTTCCGGCTGCTCGTCGAGATTGATGGTGTCAAACGCGATCTCGCGGCTTTCCAGCGCGCGTTTAGTGGCGTGACACTGGACGCAATCATTTCTTGTGTAAATAGTTATGCGCATGATTCGTATTCTCATCAATAGATTAAAATCCCCACAGCGAGGCAGTGAAGATTGGGGTTGTCTGATAAGAAAGATACTAGATGTAGTTATAATAAGTTTCAACTACGCAATATATAGGGTTTATGGAGAAGGGCGTGTCAACGCCGCGCAGACGCAGGCAGGACGCCATTCAGGCACAAGAAAGATTTTTGAGAGGAAGAAGGGCAGAGAAGAGACTTACAAGACGCCGTTCCCCGGCAGCGCCGGGGAAAAGGCATTGAACCGTGCTTCAGAGGTTAGCGGCGGGTAATCAGCAGCGCGCCGAGGAAGATCCCGACCGCTGCGCCGATACCCAGGCTGCTCAGCGGGCGCTCGCGCACAAACGTGCTCGCGCAGCTCACCGCGTCACGGGCCGCCTGAGAAACCTGGCTTCTCCCGTGCATACGGGCGCGGGTTTCGCGCAGCAGCGATTCTGCTTTACGGCGCGCCACATCCGCTTCGCCTTTGGCATCGCTGCCCCAGGATTTGAGTACGCCTTCCAGCGTATCGGCGAGGCGGCTAATGTCCTGGTTAATCTCATCCACACCAGCGTTCACGTCACTACGGGTATTTCGGTTAAACATAACGCTCTCCCTTTTGTGTTTACTTAATAACAGTATAGAACAAAATGTGAGCCGTCTCGGCGCGTGGGGCCGTCAGGAGGCGTTTCTGGACTTTTCCGAAAGCCCTGCTATTCCTCCTAATGTAAGGTTTCCCCGCAGCTGAAGCAGATGAGGAAAATTTATGTATTTACGACCCGATGAGGTGGCGCGCGTCCTGGAGAAAGCCGGATTTACCATGGATGTGGTGACGCCAAAAACTTATGGTTATCGTCGCGGCGAGAATTATGTCTATGTGAATCGTGAAGCGCGGATGGGGCGCACGGCGCTGGTTATTCACCCGACGCTCAGAGAGCGCAGCCAGTCGCTGGCGGACCCGGCTTCAGAAATGAAAACCTGCGATCACTACCAGCAGTTTCCGCTGTGGCTTGGCGGGGACGCGCAGGAGCATTACGGCATCCCGCTGGGATTCAGCTCCCGCATGGCGCTGGAGCGTTATCTGAACGGCTTATTTGGCGAACCGCAGTAAACCGTCCCTTCTCAGGCCTGCGCGCTGACCGGCGCAGCGGGGCTTACCCGGAACAGACGGCGGCAATAATCGAGGAAATACCCGTAGGCCGCCCCCATCATCATCGACACCACAATATTGGAGCTTACCGCGGTAATAATCTGCGGGATATCCGCGCCGACAAACAGCAGGATGGCGGCGTACACCGGCGACTGAAAAGTAATGTAGGCGATAACATCTGCCAGATTTTTCACCAGGCGGCCCTTACCCACACGCGCGGCAAGGCGCATCACGGCGTCACGGTAAAGGCCATACGGCCAGGCAATCACCATATTGACCGGGATCGCCATCAGGCGTGACGAGAGCGATTGTTCGAAGCTCATTCCTGAGACGAATATTTCAATCATCATCCCCACGACGGAGCAATACACTACCATGGCAAACGTGTCCGCTACGGCGTGACGCAGGCGAGAATGCGGCGAAAACATCGAATTAAGCTCCTGGCTCATCAACAGGGAAAACGGGAAGGTAAAGGCTATGCTGGCGATATGCCTTGCATTTTGCGTTGATGATAGAGTATATGGCTGGCTTATTGCTTTCAATTAGCGATAAATTTTTATTTATCGCCGCTTTGTCCATAAAATCCTCTGTAAATTCAAAAACGTGCGGCGCTTCGCTATTTTTTCGCACTCGTTATCATTTTTATATTTAGTTTCAATGGGTTATTTTTTCTCTGGCAAACGTATTGCTTCGCCTGCGGCAGAGAATTTTTTGCCAGGCGTTTTTGGGTTTGTCGTGGAGTTTTCCATAGCGTCTGCGTGAAAATTGCAGCTTTTTATGCTGTTCTGGCGTGAGGTACAGGCAGGTGCCATGGGAAGGATTTATCGGTGCGATGAATATGATTAGCCCGCCGTAAAACAGGTTTAACCATTATTCAGCCCAACTCTGTGCGTGCTGTCGGATAATGCCCGTCATGCTTTCTACGGGGATTAACTATCATCATGGACGCAATCAGCGACGTGTTATATCAGGTTGAACGGGGCATTATGGCGCTCGTTCGTGAAGGGGATTTGCGCAAAAAACTGCGGCGATTCTGGTTTGAATCGCTTATCGACATATCGCCCGCCGCACTGCCAGAAGCACTACAGCGCGAGCTGCATATGCTTCGTGCGCCTTTCAGCGCTGTGCAGGCGCGCCCGGTCGCGCAGTGGAGTGAGAACGAGGTTCAGCAGTGGCTTAAAGCTGTCCTGAGGTTTTATCACAGGCTGAGTGAACAGGCGTTCAGAGAGAATGCGGGGCAGAAGATGTAAGGCGGATGCACTTCGCTTATCCGCCAGACGTAAAACCGAAGGGTGGGTAAGCGAAGCGCACCCACCGTGAAACGCCGCTACCGTACTCACAACCGGCGCGGCCGCAGATCAACACACCCCGAAATCGCCGTCTTCTTTATACAGCGCCACATCGGCGGCTTTCAGCGTGACTTTCTCACCCTGCTCGTCATCCGGGCGCACCGCGACAATCTGATCGCCATGCACTTCGATAACTTTCAGTTTCGGGCCGCCCAGACGCGGTTGAACGATATCGCCTGCTGCAAACATCATGACCTCCTTTATTCATAGGGTTTCTGTAACAGTAGCCCACCACCGCGCTCACCGACAACCGCAATCCCGCGCTTTGTTGGCAAAATGTTAATAACTTATCTTCTGTATAGCCGCGTTAGGCCAGGTAAAGTCCTGTATGGCGGGTGGCGCTTTGTGTTTCAGCGACTAAACTTAATAAAAATAAGCGACTTACAACACCTGCAAAAAACTACAGGAGTAACTATGGGATTCTGGAGAATCATTTTTACCATCATTCTGCCGCCGCTTGGCGTACTGCTGGGGAAAGGTGTCGGTGGGGCGTTCCTTATTAACATCCTCCTGACGCTGCTGGGCTATTTCCCGGGGCTCATCCACGCCTTCTGGGTGCAAACCAAAAACTAATCCCTCTTTAAAGAAACCCGCTACGGCGGGTTTTTTTACGCATGATTTCTGCCATTTTTTCCCGCCCTTTTCCCGTTTCAACCCGACTGCGAAACCGCTCACGATTTAACCGCAGTGTTGCATTTTAATTGCATACAAAACGTGCGGATTTACTCGCGCTTAACAATATTTTAGCGAATGAACTGTTTTAATCGAAACTTTTGCCGATAACAGAGGGGCAGAGAGGCGTTTTTCTCTGAATAACTTGAAAAATAGAGATAAAAAGAGGCCACCATGGGGATCCTGTCAACATTAATCACGGGTCCAGGACGGACATTTTCGGCGCAAAGCCCCCGTAGCGGTGTGTATCGCTGTAATAAATTACCTACATCGTTACGTGACGCGGGCGTGCCGGATAAGCCGGGCATCTTAATGGTATTTGTACCGCCCAACGCGGATTTTCATGCTGTCAGTCAGGTCTGGCAGCGCTTCGCCACGCCGGAACGCACCGTACTGGTGCTTTCCTCCACCGGCACGCTGTGCCAGCAGGATAAAGCGACGGTCTATTGCTCTCTGGAGAGCGACGAGGGAAGCTGGCTGCTGCTCCCCAAAGGGCTGATCGGCCGCCACGAAGTGCATTCTGTCGATCTTCATACCCGCATTCCGGGCGCGGTACAGCGCGTGCAGGCAATTTCACGCGATCTCAGCGCACTCGACGTGAAGATGTCGTTAAGCGCTGACCGCACCTTTGCAATGATTTATTGCGATGGGCTTGCCGCCTCGGAAGGGTTCCTGATGCAGGCCTGGTATAAATCCGGGCGTTTCCCGTGCCTCGCGGTTGGCGGGGCGGCGGGCGGCAAGCTCGATTTCAGCGGCACCTGGATGAGCGTCAATGGCCGGATGATGGATGGCCGCGCGATTGTCATCCTGTGTGAAATGGCACCGGGTAAATCTTTCGCGCCGTTTAAAAGCCAGAACTTCCAGCCGACCGACAAAAGCTGGCTGGTGGCGCAGGCCGATCCGGTCGCGCGTACCGTCACGTCGCTGTTCGACGCCAAGGATCATCAACAGCCCATTACGTCGTATCTGGCAAGCCAGCTCAACTGCAAACCGGATCAGCTGGCGCAGGCGCTGGAGGGGTATACCTTCGCGGTAAAAGTGGGCGATGACTTCTTTATTCGTTCCGTGGCGCAGATTGAATCCTCACAGATTCGCTTCTTCTGCGATCTGGAGTTTGGCGACAGGCTGTATCTGATGAAAGCGACCGATTTTGTCGCGCACACGGAGCACGACTGGCAGGCGTTCACGCGCCGTTACGGTAAACCGTCCGGGATGCTGCTTAACGACTGCGTACTGCGCCGGATGAACAACCTGGCAACGCTGCCGCGCGCCGATTTCTTTCGCAAGATCCCGGCGGCGGGCTTTTCAAGCTTTGGTGAAATTCTTGGGGTGCCTATCAACCAGACGCTCTCCGCGCTGGTGTTTTTCGATAAGCCCAATCAGGCGATGAGCCAATTCCCGGTGGAATACGCGGCTTACGCGGCACACTACGCGCAACGCACGCTGCGCCGCTGGGAGGCGATGCACCGTATGCAGTCGCAGGTGATTGAGCAGGTCATCAGCTATCAGCAGGAGCTGTCGCCGCTGCTCTCCACGCTGCCGCTGCTGGAGCACGCAACGTCGCAGCAGACCGAAACGCTGGATATTGCGCAGGGGAATATCCGCTCCATGAGCAATGCCGCGCGCGACACCCGTGACGCGCAGGACAGGCTGGAGCAGGGCTTAAGCGATCTGGAGACCATTTCGGCGGGGATCACCAAAATCACCAGCGGGATCCGCTCTATCGCCGATCAGACCAACCTGCTGGCGCTCAACGCCGCGGTGGAAGCCGCGAGAGCCGGGGAATCCGGACGCGGTTTCGCGGTGGTGGCAGGCGAAGTGCGCCGCCTGGCGCATCTGTCACGCGAGCAGGCGGAGGCGACGGCGCACAGCATCAACGAGTCTGTTGAAACTATCGCGCGTATTCGTCAGGTCACCACGGAAACGGTCAGCGCGACCCAGACTATGGCGGACCGCAGTATCGAAGCCGCGGATCGTATCGCTTCGATGAGCGAGCAGACCAGCGAAGAGCGCGAAAACGTCGCCCAGAGCCTGGGCCGCCTGAAAGTCGTCGCGAAAGGGATGGACGCGATGCAGGAGGCGGTCGCGCAACTGCGTACGTTGCAGGAGCTGGCGGGTAATGACTCCAACTTATTGATAGTGTTTTATGTTCAGATAATGCCCGATGACTTTGTCATGCAGCTCCACCGATTTTGAGAACGACAGCGACTTCCGTCCCAGCCGTGCCAGGTGCTGCCTCAGATTCAGGTTATGCCGCTCAATTCGCTGCGTATATCGCTTGCTGATTACGTGCAGCTTTCCCTTCAGGCGGGATTCATACAGCGGCCAGCCATCCGTCATCCATATCACCACGTCAAAGGGTGACAGCAGGCTCATAAGACGCCCCAGCGTCGCCATAGTGCGTTCACCGAATACGTGCGCAACAACCGTCTTCCGGAGCCTGTCATACGCGTAAAACAGCCAGCGCTGGCGCGATTTAGCCCCGACGTATCCCCACTGTTCGTCCATTTCCGCGCAGACGATGACGTCACTGCCCGGCTGTATGCGCGAGGTTACCGACTGCGGCCTGAGTTTTTTAAATGGCGGAAAATCGTGTTGAGGCCAACGCCCATAATGCGGGCGGTTGCCCGGCATCCAACGCCATTCATGGCCATATCAATGATTTTCTGGTGCGTACCGGGTTGAGAAGCGGTGTAAGTGAACTGCAGTTGCCATGTTTTACGGCAGTGAGAGCAGAGATAGCGCTGATGTCCGGCGGTGCTTTTGCCGTTACGCACCACCCCGTCAGTAGCTGAACAGGAGGGACAGCTGATAGAAACAGAAGCCACTGGAGCACCTCAAAAACACCATCATACACTAAATCAGTAAGTTGGCAGCATCACCGGGAATCTGAAAAAAGTAAAGACTGTGTGATTTGTGAGCTTGATTGAATGCACTGTGAGCTCACGCCGCTGGCGATATTGCTTAAACACCACCGGCAAATAGATCGATAGTCCCCACGGAGGAACGAGGGCATATGCCAGCTTACGTTGTTCAGGAACTTCTGCTTAGTGCCAGAAGCAGACATTTCTAGCTTTAAAACTGGGAGCAAGTCAGGGCAGCTCTTTGCAGTATCGTTTGACCGAGCACTCATTCAGGAGCCCCCAAAAAAGATACGATATTTTTTTCGACTTGTACATCAAAGAGCAAAGGAAGCAAAGATGTCTGAATTAGCACAAGAATCAATCGGAACCAATGACTTCGAAAAGTGGCTGAATGAACGTAGTAACTGGCTTCAAACGGCAGCAAAACAGCTTATCGAGAATAAACGTTTACCAAATGAGGTCGAACTCACTGAGCTGGTTCGACTCTGCAAACTGGAAGCAGCTAAACAAAATGACCCTGGGTTCTTGAAGGTTGCACCTGGCTCATTCTCAGCAGGGTTGCTACAGCGAATTGTACGTATTGAAGAAGTAAGCCAAGTATTTGGTGTAAATGCCATCAAACCAGGGGCGTCCTTACCATTCGGAGCTGGTAGTTTAGCTGTTATATATGGGCAGAATGGCTCAGGGAAAAGTAGTTTTTCTCGTCTGCTCAAACAACTCTGTGGCTCACGTTCAAGGGACGAAATCCGCCCGAATGTTTTCAGCAGCGAAGAGCATACATGCAGTGCTCAATGTCGAATCACCATTGATGGTAAACCCGTAGAAATCAATTGGCAGGCGGGGGCTGCCCCACATCCGATGCTCAAGTATGCCCAAGTATTTGACTCGAAAACTGCGACTCAATATATGGGACGCACTGAATCAAGCTACGAACCGAGCAGCATGCGTTTTATATCTTTGCTCATTCAGATCTCAGGAATGGTTTCTGAACAATTAAGTCGAGAGAAGGAAAAGCTTGTCCGTGCTCTTCCACTTTTCCCAAGTGATCTTACAGAGACCGCCGAAAATACTTGGTTCTACTCTCTGGTGATGCTGCCAACTTACTGATTTAGTGTATGATGGTGTTTTTGAGGTGCTCCAGTGGCTTCTGTTTCTATCAGCTGTCCCTCCTGTTCAGCTACTGACGGGGTGGTGCGTAACGGCAAAAGCACCGCCGGACATCAGCGCTATCTCTGCTCTCACTGCCGTAAAACATGGCAACTGCAGTTCACTTACACCGCTTCTCAACCCGGTACGCACCAGAAAATCATTGATATGGCCATGAATGGCGTTGGATGCCGGGCAACCGCCCGCATTATGGGCGTTGGCCTCAACACGATTTTCCGCCATTTAAAAAACTCAGGCCGCAGTCGGTAACCTCGCGCATACAGCCGGGCAGTGACGTCATCGTCTGCGCGGAAATGGACGAACAGTGGGGATACGTCGGGGCTAAATCGCGCCAGCGCTGGCTGTTTTACGCGTATGACAGGCTCCGGAAGACGGTTGTTGCGCACGTATTCGGTGAACGCACTATGGCGACGCTGGGGCGTCTTATGAGCCTGCTGTCACCCTTTGACGTGGTGATATGGATGACGGATGGCTGGCCGCTGTATGAATCCCGCCTGAAGGGAAAGCTGCACGTAATCAGCAAGCGATATACGCAGCGAATTGAGCGGCATAACCTGAATCTGAGGCAGCACCTGGCACGGCTGGGACGGAAGTCGCTGTCGTTCTCAAAATCGGTGGAGCTGCATGACAAAGTCATCGGGCATTATCTGAACATAAAACACTATCAATAAGTTGGAGTCATTACCCGAAGAACTCAGCGATAAGGCCAAAAATGCAGCAGTCAGCAGGCGAAACGATATGGACTGGTCACGCACGGGTAAACTCTGTTATACTTAGCGTTACACTTTTGGGGCTGATTCTGGATTCGACGGGATTCGCGAAACCCAAGGTGCATGCCGAGGGGCGGTTGGCCTCGTAAAAAGCCGCAAAAAAATAGTCGCAAACGACGAAAACTACGCTTTAGCAGCTTAATAACCTGCTTAGAGCCCTCTCTCCCTAGCCTCCGCTCTTAGGACGGGGATCAAGAGAGGTCAAACCCAAAAGAGATCGCGTGGATACCCTGCCTGGGGTTGAAGCGTTAAAACTAATCAGGCTAGTCTGGTAGTGGCGTGTCCGTCCGCAGCTGCCAGGCGAATGTAAAGACTGGACTAAGCATGTAGTACCGAGGATGTAGGAATTTCGGACGCGGGTTCAACTCCCGCCAGCTCCACCAAATATTGATGTACCGAAGTTCAGTAAAGTCTACTAAGCCCGCACAGCACAAGCTCTGCGGGCTTTTTTACGTCCATTGTCGTCTAGTGAGAATTGCTGAGAACCACGAGTTATGGCACCCTAAATGGGACCCAAGACAAAGGGTCCAAAAATCGAGGGTCCCAAAATGGCAAAGATCGCGAAGAAACTCACCGACACTGAAATCAAAAACACCAAGCCAGCAGACAAAGAAATCAACTTGTTTGACGGGGATGGCTTGATTCTACGAATCTCTCCCCTCTCAACAGGTGGGAAAAAGAATTGGTATTTCAGGTATTCAGTGCCAGTGAGCAAGAAAAGAACCAAGATGAGCCTTGGGACCTACCCTCACCTTACCCTGGCAAGAGCAAGAGCCTTACGTGATGAATACCTCTCCTTGCTTGCGAATGGCACGGACCCTCAAGTCCATAACAACGATAAAGCTAATGCATTAAAGAATGCCACAGAACACACATTACAAGCCGTGGCGAGAAAATGGTTGGATGAGAAGGTAAAGACCTCTGGCATCTCACAAGACCATGCAGAAGACATCTGGCGGAGCCTTGAACGAAATATTTTCCCCGGTCTGGGTAATGTGCCAATCAATGAGATCCGTCCCAAGCTCTTAAAACAGCATCTTGATCCAATTGAACAACGGGGAGTACTGGAAACTTTGCGGCGGCTAATTTCCAGGTTGAATGAAATCTTCCGTTGGGCGGCTACAGAAGAGCTGATTGAATTTAACCCCGCAGATAATCTAGGCCAACGTTTCAGTAAGCCTAAAAAACAGAATATGCCTGCCTTACCCCCCTCTGAACTCCCTCGTTTTCTGGCAGCACTGAACAATGCTTCTGTCCGTTTAGAAACAAGACTACTGATTGAATGGCAACTTCTCACATGGGTTCGCCCTGGTGAAGCTGTCCGCGCAAGATGGTCTGATATAGATATGGATAACAGCATGTGGAACATCCCAGCTGAATTTATGAAGATGAAAAAACCTCATAAGGTCCCATTAAGCAAAGAATCTCTTCGGATACTCAAGTCTATGGAATCAATCAGTGGGCACCGCGAGTGGGTATTTCCCAGCATAAAGGCTCCCTTAAATCATATGCATGAACAAACAGCCAATGCAGCAATTATCCGTATGGGCTTGGGAGGTGAACTTGTTGCCCACGGGATGCGATCTATTGCAAGAACGGCAGCGGAAGAGTCAGGTAAGTTCAGGACAGATGCCCTTGAAGCGGCCCTTGCCCACTCAAAAAAAGACGAAATTATCGCTGCATATAATCGTGCGGAATATATTACCGAACGAGTAGCTCTCATGCAGTGGTGGGGAGATTATGTCCTGGCGCAACAGCTTAAAATTTTTGCTGCTTAAAGGGACGAAAGGCTACTAATCAGTAGCCTTTCCAGTATCCCCATACATGGGGCAAATAACAAACTGTACATAGTACAGGATACATATCAGCAAAAACACTTGGGTAATGACTCCAACTTATTGATAGTGTTTTATGTTCAGATAATGCCCGATGACTTTGTCATGCAGCTCCACCGATTTTGAGAACGACAGCGACTTCCGTCCCAGCCGTGCCAGGTGCTGCCTCAGATTCAGGTTATGCCGCTCAATTCGCTGCGTATATCGCTTGCTGATTACGTGCAGCTTTCCCTTCAGGCGGGATTCATACAGCGGCCAGCCATCCGTCATCCATATCACCACGTCAAAGGGTGACAGCAGGCTCATAAGACGCCCCAGCGTCGCCATAGTGCGTTCACCGAATACGTGCGCAACAACCGTCTTCCGGAGCCTGTCATACGCGTAAAACAGCCAGCGCTGGCGCGATTTAGCCCCGACGTATCCCCACTGTTCGTCCATTTCCGCGCAGACGATGACGTCACTGCCCGGCTGTATGCGCGAGGTTACCGACTGCGGCCTGAGTTTTTTAAATGGCGGAAAATCGTGTTGAGGCCAACGCCCATAATGCGGGCGGTTGCCCGGCATCCAACGCCATTCATGGCCATATCAATGATTTTCTGGTGCGTACCGGGTTGAGAAGCGGTGTAAGTGAACTGCAGTTGCCATGTTTTACGGCAGTGAGAGCAGAGATAGCGCTGATGTCCGGCGGTGCTTTTGCCGTTACGCACCACCCCGTCAGTAGCTGAACAGGAGGGACAGCTGATAGAAACAGAAGCCACTGGAGCACCTCAAAAACACCATCATACACTAAATCAGTAAGTTGGCAGCATCACCAGGAATAGCGACCGGAAACCAGACGGTAACCGTGACCGCCTCTGACGTTAACGGCAACTCGGCCTCGGCGACGGGCTCGCTGACGCTGGATCTGCTGGCACCGGCGCTCTCGTCGCTCTCGGTCTTTGGCGACGGGCTGCTGAATGCCGCCGACGCGCTGGTCAGCCAGACCATTTCAGGCGTCGTCACTAACGCGACGGCAGGCTCCAGCGTCTCCGTAGCGCTGGGCGCGCGCACCTTTACCGGCACGGTGGGCACAGGCGGGCGCTTTACTATCCAGCTTAACCCGACCGATCTCGCCTCGCTGGCGGAGGGCTCGCTGACGCCGCGCGTCACCATCACCACGCCGGACGGCAATACCACGACGGTCAACGGAACGCCGGTGGTCGTGGGCATCACCACGCTGCCGACGGTCGCCATCAATACGCTGTTTGGCGGCGACGGCTGGCTGAACGCGGCGGAGGCGAACGCCGGGCAGGTTATCAGCGGCACCAGCAACCTCACGAGCGGTACGGTCACGCTTAACGTGGGGGGCAGCACCTTCACGGCGGCGATTAGTAACGGTGCCTGGTCGGTGAATGTACCGTCGGCAACGCTGAAAGGCCTCCAGGACGGCACGCTGACGGTCAGCGCCAGCGTTACCGACCCGGTCGGCAACGTGGCGACCGGCTCGCAGATAGTGAATGCGATTGTTCAGGCGCTGCCGCAGGTGGCGGTCAACCCCATCTTTGGGGATGGCATCCTGAGCCTCAGCGATCTGTTAAGCCCACAGCTTATCAGCGGCACCGCCACTAACCTGGCGGCGGGTAGCGCACTGACGGTCAAACTGGGCGCGCTGACGTTTAACACCACGGTGCGCGCCGATGGCACCTGGCAGGTGTCGGTGCCAACCACGTCTCTGCAGGGGCTGACCGACGGCCCGCTGAACGTCACCGTGACGGCGCGCGACGCGGCAGGTAATACCGCCAGCGGCAGTAACGGGCTGACGGTGAATATCGGCGCGCTGCCGACGCTCGCCATTACCTCGCTGTTTGGCGATAACGGCCTTAACGCCACCGATATCCTGAGCGCCCAGACCATTTCCGGCACCAGCACCAACGCTGTCGGCTCGCAGGTCACGGTGTCGCTTGGCGGTAAAAATTACGTCACCACCGTCGGTAATGACGGCACCTGGCAGCTGTCGGTGCCGAAAACCGACCTCAGCGGGCTGCTCGACGGCACGCTGACGGTGAACGCGAGCGTGACCAACCCGGCGGGCAACAGCGCTAACACCAGCGGCGTGCTGAATGTCATTACCCATTCGCTGCCGACGGTGTCACTGACCTCGCTGTTTGGTAACGATGGCTATCTGAACGTTAGCGAGGCGGGCAGCGGCCAGACGATCAGCGGGAAAATCACCGGCGCGGCGGATGGCGCGACGGTGAAAGTGACGCTTGGCACAAACACCTATAACGCGACGGTGGCGAGCGACGGCACCTGGTCGCTGCCGGTCAGCAGCTCGATTCTGGATGGGCTGTCCAACGGCGCGCTGAAAGTGGGTGTCTCGGTGACGGATAAAGTGGGCAACGTCAACAGCACCAGCAGCGACGTGACGGTGAAACTCACCACGCCGACGCTAACGTTCAACCCGCTGACCAGCCTTAACCCGCTGGCGCTGCTCTCAACAGGCCTGACGCTGCGCGGCGGCTCCGCTAACCTGGCGCCGGGCTCGGTGGTGCATCTGTCACTGCTGAACGGGACGGTCAATACCACGGCTATTACCGACAGCAATGGCAACTGGTCAGCAAACCTCGGCCTGGGGCTGAATATTCTGCAACTGCTGTCGCTCTCCAGCGTGCTGAATATTTACGCCACCGATGTGGCGGGCAATACCGGGTACCTCAACGTCGGGCTCGGCGGGCAGATTATCTCCACCACGCCGCCAGCCACGTTCGCGGCCGCGAGCGTTGAGCATGAAGCCTCGCTGTTCGCGCTGGTTGATGAGACCAGTCAGACCGCGACGACAGCCGACAGCCAGCAGTCTGCGGTGACCGCGAAAATCGCCGCTGTTGGCGCGATCACAGAAACAAACAGTGATAGCGGTTCCACCGTGGCAGACGACAGCAGCAGCGTAGCGGGTGGCTATACTATCGGCGGGGTCAGCATCGATCTCGCCGATGGCACCAGCCAGAGCGGCGAGTCGGTGCAGGGCAGTAGCGGCAGCGACACGATTCACCTCGCCTCGCTTGGCTTTGCGTCGCTCGACGGCGGCGCGGGAACCGACACCCTGGTCATCGATGGCGTCAATCTCAAACTCGACCTGACGGCGTTGAGCGGACAGGTTCAGCACATTGAGATCTTCGATCTCGGTAAGTCCGGCACCAACAGCCTGACGCTGGATCTGCACCAGGCGCTGACCATCACCGACAAGCCGGAAGACGATCTGATCGTCAAAGGCGTGAACGGGGATCAGGTCAATCTGGTGAAAGGCGGCAGCGATATCTGGGAAGTGAGCGGACAGCGCGAAGTGGACGGCGTGCAGTTTGATGTCTGGCATAACAGCTCGCAAACCAACACGTTGGGGGATGTCCTGATCCAGCACGGATTGCACGTCAATATGGTCTAACGCCACGGCGCCTCAGGGAGGAGGCGCCTGCGTCATCTTAACAATATCACCAGCCGCGCAGACGGCGTCATAAGGTGGAACTGGATGTACAACAACACAATGCGCTACAGGCGGCTGGCATTGCTGCTGGCCGCTGCCCTTGTCAGTTTTCCCGCCGTTTCACAGGAGGAATTCGCCTGGCAGACCGCTCCCAGCGAGCAGCTACAGGCGCAGCTTACGATAAAAGAAGCCATACTTCGCGCCTTCGCGCGTAACCCAAAAATCGCACAGGCCGCGGCGCAAATCCGTGTCGGCAAAGCCAATCTGGAAGAGGCGCAAAGCGCCTGGTTTCCGCAAATCTCCTTACAGGGCAATGTCGGGCGAAACCACCGTACCGACTCTTCAGGCTCTCTCAACAGTAACGCCGCAGGTGGCGTGAACCTCAAACAGCTGATTTACGATTTCGGCAAAACCGGCGGCAGTATTGACGAGCAGGAAAATCTCTCCGAAGCCTACCGCTTTCAGCTCTACGACACCCTGAATCAGGTCGGAATGCAGACGCTGCAGGCGTATTTACAGGTGCGCCGCTACCAGAGCCTCGCGGCGGCCGCCGAGCGCAATCTTGAGTCGCTGCGTTCAGTACAGAGCATGGCGGATTTACGCTCAGAGGCCGGGCTCAGTACGCAGTCTGATGTGTTACAGGCGCAAAGCCGCATCGCCGGGATGAACGCCACACTTGAGCAGTACCGCGCCCAGGCGCGCTCGGCGCAGGCGGCGCTAAGCGTGCTTACTGGCGTGGTGGCTGACACGTTGCCGGATCTGCCAGAGGATTTGCTGCGCCAGCCGATTACGCTCAAATCGCTGCCGTATGAACAGACCAACGCGGTGCGCGCGGCCCAGGCCAAACAGCTCGCGGCTGAACAGCGCATTCGCCAGGCGCAGGCCCAGCACTGGCCGACGGTTTCTGTACAGGCCGGGCGCACGCGCTACCAGAACGACAATTCCAACTACTGGGATGACCAGGTCCAGCTGGTGGTGGACGCGCCCGTCTATCAGGGCGGCGCGGTGAGCGCCCGCGTGGAGGCGGCCGAAGGCGATCGCGCCAGCGCGCGCGCCGATGTTGAGGCGAGCAAGCTCGATATCAACCAGAAAGCCGCCACCGCCTGGGCTGATTTGACCGGCGCGCAGCAGCGTCAGCTGGCGGGTGAACAGCAGATCGCCAGCGCCGGGCACGCGCGCGAGGTGTACCGCGATGAATACCGGCTCAGCAAGCGCAGCCTGAACGATCTTCTGAGCATCGAACAGGACGTTTTTCAGGCCGACACGCTCGCCATTACCGCCCGCTACGACGCGTGGGATGCCGCGGTGCGCTACGCCGCCGCAGTGGATAACCTGCTCGATATGCTTGGCATTGAACGCGCCCGGATGACCGGAGATACCCTGCCGTCGCTCTGAGCGCGGCATTTTAAGGAGTAGCGATGTCCCAGATCCCTGATACCGAAAGCTGGATCCGCGCCATGACGCGCGCGGCGGGGCGGTTCGGACTGCCCGCCGACGCGCCGGCGGTGCGCCAGCAGATGCGCTGGTTTGAAAATTTACCGCTCGCGCCACGGCTCGAGCGGCTCGCCGGGCTGATGGGCTTACAGGTCCGCCTGACGCCCATTAAAAATATGCGCTGGAACAGCCAGACGCTGCCGGTCATCGTGCAACTGGAAGAGGGCGGGCTGATGCTGCTGGAAGCCATCGACGCCGACGGCGTGGTGACTTACTGGCTGAGCGAAGGCGGCGACCTGGTGCGCGAAGAGCCGCTGGAAGAGTTACTCAAGCGCGTCAAACCGGAGGTGGCGCTGCTCGGTATCGCCGCCCGCGGGCGCGACGCCCGCATCGATGATTTTACCCGCCCTTACGAACAACACTGGTTCTGGCGTCACTTCCGCCATGCCGGGCGCAAGCTGGCGGAGATTTCGCTGGCGTCGATTCTCGGCAATGTGCTGGCGCTCGCGGGCATTTTATTTTCGATGCAGGTGTATGACCGCGTGATCCCGGCGGAGTCGTTCCCGACGCTGTGGGTGCTGTTCTTCGGCGTGCTGCTGGCGGCGCTGTTTGAATTTTTCATCCGGCTTGCCCGCACGCATGTCTCCGACATCATGGGCAAGCATATCGATCTCAATGTGTCATCGCTGTTTTATGCCCGCGCCATGGCGATTAAAAACGACGAGCGGCCGAAATCCACCGGATCGTTTATCTCGCAGTTACGTGAGATCGATCAGGTGCGCGAGCTTTTGACCTCCACCACTGTTGGCGCGGCGATGGATATTCCGTTCGTGCTGCTGTTCCTCGGGATCATGGCGCTGGTAGGCGGGCAACTGGTGGCGATCCCGCTTATCGCGATCCCGCTGATTGTGATCCCGGGGCTTCTGATCCAGTGGCCGATGGCGAAACTCGCCAAAGAGGGGATGCGCGAGAGCGCTATCCGTAACGCCGTGCTGGTGGAGTCGATCGAGGGCGTTGAGGATATTAAAGCGCTCCAGGCCGAGCCCTATTTTCAGCGCCAGTGGGAGCACACGCACAGCGTGGGCGCGAACATCGGCATGAAGCAGCGCGTCTGGGGCGCGCGCTTAAGCGGCTGGGCCTCGACGGTGCAGCAGATTACTTACGCGGGCATGCTGGTGTTCGGCAGCTATCTGGTGCTTGACGGGCAAATCACCACCGGGACACTGGTGGCGTGCAGCCTGCTTTCCTCGCGCACGCTGGCGCCGCTGATGCAACTGACGATGGTCTTTTCCCGCTGGCAGCACGCCAAAACCGCCATGAGCGGGCTGAATGAGCTGCTGAAAAAGCCGCTGGATAAAGAAGCGGGCAGCAAGATGGCGCACTGCCCGGTGCTGGCGGGCCACTATCAGTTTCAGGATGTGCAGTACAGCTACGATAAAGAAAAAGGCGATCAGGCGCTGCTGGTGCCGTCACTTGAGATCAAACCCGGCGAGCGCGTGGCGATCCTCGGCAAAGTGGGTGCCGGGAAATCGACGCTGCTGAAATTGCTCTCCGGCCAGGCGCAGGCGAGCAAGGGCAAAGTGATTATCGACGGTGTCGATCTGGCGCATATCGATCCGATGGACGTGCGCCGCCAGGTGGGATTTTTGTCGCAGGAGTCGCGGCTCTTTTTCGGCACCCTGCGCCAGAACCTGATGCTCGGGCACCCGAACGCCACCGATGCTGAACTGTTGCAGGCGCTGCGCATCAGCGGCGCGCTCTCCATGGTGCAGCATGACGCCGCAAGCCTAGACCGGCTGATTAACGAAGGCGGGCGCGGGCTCTCCGGTGGGCAGCGCCAGATGGTGCTGCTGAGCCGTCTGCTGGTGCGTAATCCGCAGATTGTGCTGCTTGATGAGCCGACCGCATCGATGGACGAACAGCTGGAAAGCTACGTTATCCGCCAGCTTCACCAGTGGCTGACCGGCCGCACGCTGGTGCTGGTGACGCACCGCCCGGCGCTGTTGTCGCTGGTTGACCGCGTGGTGGTGATGGAAAACGGCAAAGTGGTGGCGGACGGCCCGCGCGACGCGATTTTGCAGACGGCGCAGCGCAACAGCAATGTCGCCTCGGTGGCGTAAGGAGCATTGATGAGCCAATTAACGATGCAGGAAGAGCTGGCGCGCCAGGGGCGGTTTTATTCGTCGGTTATCTGGCTGACGCTGGCGGCGCTGGTGCTGTTTTTCGTCTGGGCGTGGTTTGCCACGCTCGATGAAGTGACGGTCGGTACCGGCAAAATCACGCCGTCGAGCCGCGCGCAGGTGATTGAGAGCCTGGACGGGGGCATAGTTAACGCGCTGATGGTGCATGAGGGCGACGTGGTGGAGCGCGGGCAGATGCTGGCGCGGCTCGACCCGACGCGGTTTCAGTCAAACTACGGCGAGGCGGCGGCGAGAGCGCGGGCGCTGCGCGCGTCCAGCGAGCGGCTGCGCTCGGAACTGACCGGTGAGCCGCTTCAGTTTAGCGAGGAATCAATGCGCGAACCGGCGCTGGTGGCCCGCGAACGCCAGCTTTATGAATCGCGCCGTCGTAATCTCAACGAGACGCTGGAGAACCTGCAAAAAACCTACAATCTGGTGATGGCGGAGCTGCGCATGACCCAGCCGCTGGTGGCGAAGGGGGCTGCCAGCGAAGTGGAGGTTATTCGTCTGCAACGTCAGGCCGCGGAGCTGAAAGGCAAAATGGACGATGCGCGTAACCAGTTCGCGGTGCGCGCGCGTGAAGAGCAGGTGAAGAATAATGCCGATCTCGACGCGCAGTTGCAGGTGATGGCGGGCAAGGCGGATCAACTCGATCGCGCTACGCTGTTTTCGCCGGTGCGCGGGGTGGTGAAAGATATCCAGGTGACGACGGTGGGCGGCGTGCTCCAGCCCGGCGGCAAGCTGATGGAGATTGTGCCGCTGGAAGATCAACTGCTGGTAGAAACATGCATCAACCCGCGCGATATCGCTTATATCCGGCCGGGATTACCCGCGACGGTGAAGATCACGGCATACGATTCATCTATCTATGGCGATCTGAAAGGCGAGGTGGAGATGGTCTCGCCCGATACGCTTCAGGATGAGGTAAAGCGCGATCAGTTTTATTACCGCGTGTATGTGCGCACCAAAAGCGCCGAGCTTAAGAACCGCAACGGCAAGCGTTTCCCGATCCTGCCGGGGATGGTCGCGAATGTGGAGATCAAAACCGGGCAGAAAACGGTGCTCGATTATTTGATTAAGCCGCTTAATAAGGTGAAAGAGGCGTTAAGGGAGCGTTAGGTTGGCGGCCTGATAGTGAGGTGCAGGTGCGCTATTGAGATGGCGGGTGCGCTGCGCTTACCCGCCCTACACGCGTATATAGTGTCATCTTGTAGGGTGGGTAAGCGAAGCGCACCCACCGCGCCCATAAAAAAACCGGCATCCGCCGGTTTTTTTGTCGCCAGGCTTAACGCCCCGCGTTTTTCATAATGCGTGCTTTATCAAGCTGCCATTCGCGCTCTTTCAGGTCGGAGCGCTTATCATGCTGCTTCTTACCTTTCGCCACGCCGATTTTGACTTTGCACCACGCGTTCTTCCAGTACAGCGTCAGCGCCACCACGGTATAACCATCGCGGTTAATGCGGCCATACAGATTATCCAGCTCGCGCTGGTTAAGCAGCAGCTTACGCGTGCGGGTCGGGTCGCAAACCACGTGCGTGGACGCCACGTTCAGCGGCTGGAAGTTGGCACCGAACAGATACGCCTCGCCGTCTTTGAGGATAACGTAACTGTCGCCGATGTTGGCTTTCCCCGCGCGCAGGGATTTAACTTCCCAGCCCTGAAGGGCCAGGCCTGCTTCAAATTCTTCTTCGATGAAGTACTCATGGCGGGCGCGCTTGTTGAGCGCAATGGTGGCTGAGCCAGGTTTGTGTGCTTTTTTCTTGGTCATAGTGCCGCTCAGTATAGGTAATCCGGTCGTAAAACGCACCCCTTTCCCGGGGTGGAAAAGGGTTATCTTAGCATGTCTGCCGGCGAGTTTTTGTTTAATGGATGATAAATGTTATTATTTCTAAGTCGTATGACTCACAGGAAATACTATGCCCCAGATTAGTCGTACTGCCCTGGTGCCTTACAGCGCTGAGCAGATGTATAAGTTAGTGAACGATGTAAAATCCTACCCGGAGTTTCTGCCAGGCTGCGTGGGAAGCCGCGTGCTGGAATCGTCGCCGGGCCAGATGACGGCCGCGGTGGAAGTATCGAAAGCCGGCATCAGCAAAACGTTCACCACCCGCAATACGCTGATCAGCAATCAGAGCATTTTGATGCATCTGGTCGATGGCCCTTTCAAAAAACTGATGGGCGGCTGGAAATTTACGCCACTGACCGAAGACGCCTGCCAGATTGAATTCAATCTCGATTTTGAATTCACCAATAAGCTCATCGAACTCGCGTTTGGCCGGGTCTTTAAAGAGCTTGCGTCCAGCATGGTGCAGGCGTTCTCGCAGCGCGCCAAAGAGGTTTACAGTGCCGGGTGAGATTCAGGTGGAAGTGGCGTATGCCCTGCCCGAAAAACAGTACCTGCGTAAGGTCAAACTGCCCGAAGGCGCGTCGGTGGAAGAGGCGATTATCGCCTCCGGCCTGCTGGAGCTGCGTAAAGACATCGATCTGAAGAAGAATAAGGTCGGGATCTACAGCCGTCCGGTTAAGCTTGCTGATACGTTAAATGACGGCGATCGTGTGGAGATTTACCGCCCGCTGATTGCCGACCCGAAAGAGCTGCGCCGCCAGCGTGCCGAACGCGCGGCAAAAAAGTAAGCGGCGAGCCTCGCAACGCATTACTCAATGTCGCCGTCTGGCTCACGCCATAAAGCGGCCAATAAAAAAGGTGCCTGAGGCACCTTTTTCGTTTCAGCATCCGCTGCGATTAACGCTTCGCGTCGAGCTTCGGCTTGTTATCCATATTGGTCAACACACCGTTGCTGTTGAAGGTCAGCGTCAGCGTCTGCTGCGTGACATCTTCGTGACCCGGCTGCTGGCGGAAAACGTAGAACCATGTATTGCTGCCGAACGGGTCCGTCATCATCGGCGTGCCCAGCGCGTAAGCAACCTGCTGTTGCGTCATGCCAATACGGACTTTAGCAATGTCGGTAGACGTCAGGTAATTACCCTGGTTTATGTCGGGGCGGTAAACCACTCGCTCCAGAGTAGAACAGCCTGCGGTCAACATGAGAAGGACCGCTGCGGCAGCAGTCAGCGTTTTACAGCGCATAGTGATTAGATTCCTTTTCGGGCCCGAGCAACACGCGGCTCATACATAATTAGCCGATGATAATAAACCTTCAGTCAGTTTAAAACCTTAAGGCGCTTCACTATGACCGTAGCGGAGGAAAAAAGTTAGCGCAAAAAGCGATTAAAGCACGCCACGCGCTTTTGTTGATGCTTTTCTGAGCGAAAACGCGGGGCGCAAAGCCCCGCCTGGGAGAAATTATGCTGCCAGCAGCTCTTTAGCGTTCGCCAGCGTATTGCGCGTCACTTCGCTGCCGCCCAGCAGACGGGCCAGCTCCTGCAGGCGCGCTTTTTTATCCAGCGGCTGCATATGGGTTTCGGTCATCGCGCCATCGGTCTCTTTGCTGACAAAGAAGTGGTGATGCCCGCAGCCCGCGACCTGCGGCAGGTGGGTAACGCACATCACCTGAGTGGATTCGCCCAGCTGGCGCAGCAGTTTACCCACCACGGCGGCGGTCGGGCCGCTGATACCCACGTCCACTTCATCGAAAATCAGCGCCGGGGTTTCCATCTTACGGGCGGTGATCACCTGAATCGCCAGCGCGATACGAGAAAGCTCGCCGCCGGAGGCCACTTTCGCAAGCGGCTGCAACGGCTGGCCTGGGTTCGTGGAGACGCGGAAATCGATGCGATCCGCGCCTTCCGCTGTCAGGTGATGCTCTTCAAACAGCACGTCGATGGTGAACTGGCCGTGCGGCATCGACAGCGAATGCATACTGTCGGTAATAAGCTGCGTCAGTTCGCGCGCATACACTACGCGACTTTCATGCAGCGCGTGCGCTACCGCCAGCGCCTGCTGGTGATGTTTGTTGACCGCCAGAGTCAACGTTTCCAGGCAATCGGCCTGGTCGTCCAGGAGCTGTTGCTCTTCAAGCAGCTTCTGGTGGAACGCGGGCAGCTCTTCCGGGGCGATATGGTGCTTGCGCGCAAGCGTGATTTGACGGGAGATGCGCTGTTCCAGCTCATACAGACGGTTCGGGTCGAGATCCAGGCGTTCGCAGTAGTGACGCAGTTCGTCGCTGGCTTCGCTCAGCTGGATGGCGGCCTCTTCAAGCATATTCAGCACGCCCGAGAGTTTGTCATCCATGCCGACGAGATCGGTCACCAGATTGCGTGCGCTGTAGAGCTGGCTTTGCAGATTGGCATCTTCCGCGTCGGCCAGCAGGTTTAACGCCTGCTGGCTGGTAGAAAGCAGCTGCCCGCTATTGGCTAAGCGTTTGTACTCTTCATCGATTTGCTCGAACTCGCCCGGCTGCGGGTTGAATTCGTTAAGCTCTTTTAACTGGTAGTGCAGCAGCTCGGCGCGCGCGGCGCGCTCCTGGCTTTGCTGCTGATGCAGGGCGAGATCGCGACAGCTTTGATGCCACTGGCGGTAGCTCTGCGCCATCTGTGCCATCAACTCGCCTTCGCCCGCATAGCCATCCAGCAGGCGTTTCTGATGCTCGGGTTTAAGCAGAAGCTGGTGGGCGTGCTGACCGTGGATTTGAATCAGCAACTGGCCGAGTTCTCGCAGTTGTGAGAGCGGCACAGCGGTACCGTTGATAAAGCCGCGCGAGCGGCCATCGCTGCTGATAACGCGGCGCAGCAGACACTCGCTGCCATCTTCAAGCTGGTTTTCTTCCAGCCAGCGCAGCGCGGCGGGCGTGTCTTTCAATGCAAAGCGGGCGCAGAGATCCGCGCGGCTGGCACCGGCGCGCACCATATCGCCCTCCGCGCGGCCACCCAGGCACAAACCCAGCGCATCGATCGCAATGGATTTACCGGCGCCGGTTTCGCCGGTGATGGCGGTCATCCCGGCGTTAAAGTCGATTTCCAGTTCACGAACAATAGCGAAATTACTGATGGTTAATTGTGCCAGCATAGCCGCCTTCCTGTATAAACTCACAGAGCTGTAATTGCATACAGTATAAACTGGTTTTATATACAGTAAAGTGGCTGATGCCGGTTTCAGAATAATTTTTTTGACCAGCCGAGTTTTGAGCTTAACGTGTTGAAATAGCTGTAATCCTTCGGGTGAATGAGGTTCAGCGGGTAGTCGCAGCGGCGTATAAACACATCTTCGCCTTCCTGGATAGGCAGCGCTATCTGGCTGTCGCAGCTGATTTCGAGATCGCTGCGCATGTTGGAAAAACGCAGGCGAATGGTGCTGCTGCTGTTAATCACCAGCGGACGTGCCGAGAGCGTATGCGGGAACATGGGCACCAGCGTGATGGCATCGAGCGACGGCGTGAGAATCGGGCCGCCTGCCGAGAGCGAATAGGCGGTGGAGCCGGTCGGCGTTGAGATAATCAGGCCGTCAGAGCGCTGAGAGAAGGCGAATTTTTCATCAATATAGACTTCAAATTCAATCATGTGCGCTACTTTTCCGGGGTGTAAAACCACTTCATTAATGGCGGTGCTGATGCGCTTCTGGCAATTTTTCTGGCAGACCTGCGCCTCCAGTAAAAAGCGTTGCTCGCGGATGTAATGACCTTCAAGCACGTCCGCCAGCTGCTGCTGGGCGTTGTCCGGGTCGAGATCGGTGAGGAAACCGAGATTACCGCGGTTGATGCCGATGACGCTGATATCGTAGCGCGCCAGAACGCGCGCGGCGCCGAGCATATTGCCGTCCCCGCCGACCACGACCGCCAGATCCGCCTGCTGGCCGATTTCCGCCAGCGTCCCGGTGCGGGCATCCGTGAGTTTTAACTCCTCGGCTATCTGCTGCTCGATAATGACGTCGTAGCCGCAATCTAAGAGCCAGCGCCAGAGCATTTCATGCGTCGTCAGCGCGGTAGGGTGGCGTGGATGTCCGACAATACCGATGCAGTTGAAATGGTTATTCATTTTCCTGGTCGTCCTTATAGGCGTGGAAAGGGGGACAATCTGTCTGCTTCCCTTGAAACCCGCAAACTGATCCCCATAATAATCCAGGTTAGCGATACGAATGCATAAACGCGGAGAATTTCATGAGTAGTAAAGAACAGAAAACGCCTGACGGGCAAGCCCCGGAAGAGATCGTCACGGAGCAGCATGAAGAGGTTGAGGCTGTAGAATCTGCCGAATCTGCTGAGCAGGTGGATCCGCGCGATGAAGAGATTGCCCGGTTGCAGTCGGAGTTAACGCAGGCCCAGAACCGCGAGCGCGACACTGTGCTTCGCATGAAAGCGGAGATGGAAAACCTGCGTCGCCGTACCGAGCAGGATATCGAGAAGGCGCATAAATTCGCGCTGGAGAAATTCATCAACGAGCTGCTGCCGGTCATTGACAGCCTCGATCGCGCGCTCGAAGTGGCGAACAAAGAAAACCAGGATATGGCCGCGATGGTGGAAGGGATCGAACTGACCCTGAAATCGATGCTGGATGTAGTGCGTAAGTTCGGCGTGGAAGTGATTGCCGACACCAACGTGCCGCTGGATCCGAACGTGCATCAGGCTATCGCCATGGTGGAATCGGAAGACGTTGCGCCGAACCACGTGCTGGCAGTGATGCAGAAAGGCTATACCCTGAACGGCCGCACCATTCGCGCCGCGATGGTGACCGTCGCGAAAGCGAAGGCGTAAGCCGCGTCGTAACGGACGTAGTAATGAAAAAGGCCAGTCATCGACTGGCCATTTTTTAATGGGGTAACGGTTAGTTGCCTTCCACGCTTTCCCGCAGCGGTTTTACCGGCGTTATCCGTACCTGTTTAATCATATTTTCCTGCACATCGAGAATATCGATATCGTACTGGTGCAGACGCAGGCGAATGCCGGCGGAGGGGATCTCCTCCAGCGCTTCGAGGATCATGCCGTTGACGGTGCGGGCTTCTTCTTCCGGTAAGCGCCAGTTAAACGCTTTGTTAAGCTCGCGCACGTTGGCGCTGCCTTCGATGATAACCGAGCCGTCGTTTTGCGGCGTGACTTCCTCAGCAAGCGTGGGTGACATCGAGGTGGTGAAGTCCCCGACAATCTCTTCAAGAATATCTTCTACCGTCACCAGCCCCTGAATATCGCCATATTCATTGACCACCAGGCCCACTTTCTTTTTATTGCGCTGGAATTTCACCAGCTGAACGCTGAGCGGCGTGCCTTCCGGCACGTAGTAGATCTCATCGGCGGCGCGCAGCATCACCTCTTTGGTGAACTCTTTTTTCTCGTTCATCTGCCGCCAGGCCTCGCGGATTCGCAGCATGCCGATAGCGTCGTCAAGGGATTCGCGATACAGCACGATGCGCCCGTGCGGCGAGTGGGTCAGCTGGCGGACGATGGATTTCCAGTCGTCGTTAATATCAATGCCGACGATATCGTTACGCGGCACCATGATGTCGCTGACGCTCACTTTTTCCAGATCCAGTACGGAGAGCAGCATGTCCTGATTGCGGCGCGAAATCTGCGAGCGCGATTCATGCACGATGGTGCGCAGCTCATCTTTGCTGAGCGCGGCGCTCACCACGTTATCCGCTTTAATACCGACCATACGCATCAGCACGCGCGTGATCATATTCAGCAGCCAGACCAGCGGCATCATGATGATTTGCAGCGGGCCGAGCAAAAAGCTGCTCGGGAAGGCCACTTTTTCCGGGTAGAGCGCCGCAACGGTTTTCGGCAGGACTTCGGCGAAAACCAGCACCACGAACGTCAGTACGCCGGTGGCGATCGCCACGCCCGCATCGCCATACAGACGCATGCCGACGATAGTGGCGAGCGACGAGGCAAGGATATTGACCAGGTTGTTGCCGATTAACACCAGGCTTATCAGCCGGTCGGGCTTACGCAGCAGGCGTTCCACCCGTTTCGCCGCGCGGTTGCCCTGCTTCGACAGGTGCCGCAGGCGATAACGGTTGAGGGTCATCATCCCGGTTTCCGAGCCGGAGAAGTAGGCGGAGACCACCACCATCACGATAAGCGTTACGATGAGTGTGGTGGTTGAGATATGTTCCAACGTATTGTCCTTTGAAGTTTAGCCAGCGAACTGCTGGATAACCCGGCTGCCGAAGTAGGCGAGCGTCAGCAAGGCGGCGCCTGCGACGTTAAACCACACTACGCGGCGGCCGCGCCAGCCTTCATGATAGTGTCCCCAGAGCAGGATGATATAGACAAACCATGCGACGATGGACAGCACCGCTTTGTCGATATTCTCCATGCTGAACATGTTGTGAAGATAGAACAGACCGGTGCAGAGCGTCAGCGTCAGCAGCACGACGCCCACCTGGGTGATATGGAACATCTTGCGCTCGATACCCATCAGCGGCGGCATGTCGGCGCTGAACACCAGCTTTTTGTTTTTCAGCAGATAGTCTATCCACGCCAGTTGCAGCGCGTAGAGCGCGGCGATAATCAGCGTCGCGTAGGAAAAGAGCGACAGGCCGATATGCACCATCATGCCGGGCGTGGTTTCCAGATGCGTAATGTATTCATTCGGCACGAAGGTCGCGAAGGCCAGGTTGATCAGCGCAAACGCGTAAACAATCGGCAACAGCAGCCAGCCGCGGTTTTTCGAGGCCACAATAGTCATCACGGTGCAGATCATCAGGCTGACCAGCGAACCGACGTTCAGCAGGCTGAGATTCTGGCCGCCGCTGCTGTCGTCCGGGAACAGTCGACCTTCCAGCGCCACGGCGTGACAGACGAGCGCTATCACCGCCGAAATTATCGCAAGACGACGCCACGCGCTGTTCTTGCGAAGCAGACCGGGAATGATAAGCGCCAGGCTTACCGAGTAGGCGACAAGCGCCAGCAGTGAAAAAACAGGCATATAGGATGTCGGATTAGCCAGAAGAGAAAGAGAAGCAGTATAGCGTTACGCGCCGCCTGCTCCAACCGTTGCATCACAACCAGGGCGGCTTCATGTTATACTGCGCCTCATTCTTACTCGGTGTCGCTGCGGCGGCCTAAAGTTACCCTTGGGCAAGAGATCATGTTTGATAATTTAACTGACCGTTTGTCGCGCACGCTGCGCAATATCAGCGGCCGTGGGCGCCTGACTGAAGACAACATTAAAGAGACGCTGCGCGAAGTGCGCATGGCGCTGCTGGAAGCCGACGTCGCGCTGCCGGTGGTGCGTGACTTCATCAACCGCGTAAAAGAGAAAGCGGTAGGGCATGAAGTTAACAAAAGCCTGACGCCAGGCCAGGAGTTTGTGAAGATTGTTCGTAACGAACTGGTGGCGGCGATGGGCGAAGAAAACCAGAGCCTGAATCTGGCCGCGCAGCCGCCCGCCGTGGTGCTGATGGCGGGCCTGCAGGGGGCCGGTAAAACGACAAGCGTCGGTAAGCTCGGTAAATTCCTGCGCGAAAAGCACAAGAAAAAAGTGCTGGTGGTTTCCGCGGACGTGTATCGCCCGGCGGCGATTAAACAGCTCGAAACGCTGGCGCAGCAGGTCGGCGTGGATTTCTTCCCGTCTGACGTCGCGCAAAAGCCGGTCGACATCGTTAACGCGGCGCTGAAAGAAGCGAAGCTGAAATTCTACGACGTGCTGCTGGTGGATACCGCCGGTCGTCTGCACGTCGACGAAGCGATGATGGACGAAATCAAGCAGGTTCACGCCTCTATCAAACCGGTGGAAACGCTGTTTGTGGTCGATGCGATGACCGGCCAGGACGCCGCCAATACCGCGAAAGCCTTTAACGAAGCGCTGCCGCTGACCGGCGTGGTGCTGACCAAAGTGGATGGCGACGCCCGCGGAGGTGCGGCGCTCTCGATTCGTCACATCACCGGCAAACCGATTAAATTCCTCGGCGTTGGTGAGAAAACCGAAGCGCTGGAGCCGTTCCACCCGGACCGCATCGCGTCGCGTATTCTCGGCATGGGCGATGTACTGTCGCTTATCGAAGATATCGAAAGCAAAGTCGATCGCGCGCAGGCGGAGAAACTCGCCTCCAAGCTGAAAAAAGGCGACGGCTTCGATCTGAACGATTTCCTTGAGCAGCTCAAGCAGATGAAAAACATGGGCGGCATGGCGAGCCTGATGGGCAAACTGCCGGGCATGGGACAACTGCCGGATAACGTGAAATCGCAGATGGATGACAAAATCCTGGTGCGTATGGAAGCCATCATTAATTCGATGACGATGAAAGAGCGCGCGAAGCCGGAAATCATCAAAGGCTCTCGCAAGCGTCGTATCGCGGCAGGCTGCGGGATGCAAGTGCAGGACGTTAACCGCCTTCTGAAACAGTTCGACGACATGCAGCGCATGATGAAGAAGATGAAGAAGGGCGGGATGGCGAAGATGATGCGGAATATGAAGGGGATGATGCCGCCAGGATTCCCTGGCCGCTAAAGGGCCTGGCTTGTTTGCCATTTTGGCACCAGGGTGTGCTCGCCATCCTCACGTACTACGTGTACACTCCGGTGGCTGTGCGCACGCCGGCACCGAACTGACTGCACCGCCGACGGCCTTTTACAGTGGGTGTATCAACTGCAGATTGCTTTTTCCTCAGAAATCAGTAAAATTTTCGGGCTTTTAATATGACGCCGGGCTCCGTTCCTCGATGGGGCCCGGTGTTTTATTCACACAAGAGGATGTTATGGTAACTATTCGTTTAGCACGTCACGGCGCTAAAAAGCGTCCGTTCTACCAGGTTGTCGTTACTGATAGCCGTAATGCACGCAACGGTCGCTTCATTGAGCGCGTTGGTTTCTTCAACCCGATCGCGAACGAGAAAGAAGAAGGCACCCGCCTGGATCTGGATCGTATCGAGCACTGGGTTGGCCAGGGCGCTACCGTTTCCGATCGCGTTTCCGCGCTGATCAAAGCAGCAAAAAAAGCAGCTTAATCTGTCACGGTGGTCATGATGAGCAAGCAAGACGCCGCTAAAGCCCCTGTTAACCCGATTGTTCTCGGGAAAATGGGTTCTTCTTACGGCATTCGTGGTTGGCTCAGAGTGTTTTCCTCCACCGAAGACGCTGAAAGCATTTTTGACTATCAGCCCTGGTTTATCCAGCAGGCGGGTCAGTGGCAGCAAGTACAGCTGGAAAGCTGGAAGCACCACAATCAGGACATGATTATCAAGCTGAAAGGCGTTGACGATCGTGATGCCGCGAATCTGTTGACCAATTGCGAAATTGTCGTGGATTCCTCGCAGTTGCCGGACCTCGAAGAAGGCGACTACTACTGGAAAGACCTTATCGGTTGCCAGGTGGTCACGACGGAAGGGTACAGCCTCGGTAAAGTCATCGACATGATGGAAACCGGGTCGAACGACGTTCTCGTCGTTAAGGCAAACCTGAAAGATGCGTTCGGTATCAAGGAGCGGTTACTTCCGTTCCTCGATGGGCAGGTTATCAAGAAAGTCGATCTCGCTACTCAAACCATTGAAGTAGATTGGGATCCTGGTTTTTAAACCTCCGGACAAACGGTAATAAACGGCGCTATGTGGATTGGCATAATCAGCCTGTTTCCTGAGATGTTCCGCGCGATTACCGATTACGGGGTAACTGGCCGGGCAGTAAAAAATGGCCTGCTGAGCATCGACAGCTGGAGTCCTCGCGACTTCACGCACGACCGGCACCGTACCGTGGACGACAGGCCCTACGGCGGCGGACCGGGGATGCTAATGATGGTGCAACCCTTGCGGGACGCCATTCACGCAGCGAAAGCCGCGGCAGGTGAGGGCGCAAAGGTGATTTACCTTTCACCTCAGGGACGCAAGCTTGATCAAGCGGGCGTCAGTGAGCTGGCGACGAACGAGAAGTTAATTCTGGTTTGTGGCCGCTACGAAGGGATAGATGAGCGCGTAATTCAGACCGAAATTGACGAAGAATGGTCAATCGGCGATTACGTTCTCAGCGGCGGCGAGCTACCCGCCATGACGCTGATTGATTCGGTCGCCAGGTTTATTCCGGGCGTACTCGGTCACGAAGCGTCGGCAACGGAAGATTCCTTTGCCGACGGGTTGCTGGATTGCCCGCACTATACCCGGCCTGAAGTGTTAGAAGGGATGGAAGTACCGCCAGTTTTACTGTCGGGGAACCATGCCGAAATCAGACGCTGGCGCCTGAAGCAGTCGCTGGGCCGTACCTGGCTTAGAAGACCTGAACTTCTGGAAAACCTGGCTCTGACTGAAGAGCAAGCAAAGTTGCTGGCGGAGTTCAAAACTGAACACGCACAACAGCAACATAGACATGATGGGACTGGCGACGCGTAAGCCGCTACCCGAAACATCAGTTTACCCAGGATAAGAGATTAAATTATGAGCAACATTATTAAGCAACTTGAACAAGAGCAGATGAAGCAGGACGTACCTTCCTTCCGTCCGGGTGATACCGTGGAAGTGAAAGTATGGGTTGTTGAAGGTTCCAAAAAACGTCTGCAGGCATTCGAGGGCGTGGTTATCGCTATCCGTAACCGCGGTCTGCACTCTGCATTCACTGTTCGCAAAATCTCCAACGGCGAAGGCGTTGAGCGTGTCTTCCAGACTCACTCTCCGGTAGTTGACAGCATTGCTGTTAAACGTCGTGGTGCTGTACGTAAAGCTAAACTGTACTACCTGCGTGAGCGCACTGGTAAGTCTGCTCGTATCAAAGAGCGTCTTAACTAAGATTCGCTTAAGCGACATCCGATATAAAAAGGGCTGGCCTGCGGGCTGGCCCTTTTTTTGTCGCTTTATCGCTTAAACTGAGTGTAAAGAGCAGCTGTTTCCCTTCCCATGCGTTAACCTTTTACATCCAAATCATTTACAATAAGCCTCCCTTTCTGGAGGTGCAGTGGGCAGCAACATCTTTTATCAGTCCGTGTTTCGTTATCGCGCAGCCATGCTTGCGCTGTTCGCGATCCTGCTGATTGTGGTGGCGCCGCTTATTTCTGTCAGCCTGCAAAAAGGCCCGATGAGCGCGATGCCCGGCATGCATCATGAGATGCCGATGGCGGATATGGGCGATATGGCTGATATGCATCAGGGGATGCATCACGAGAGGGCTGCCCCTGAGCCGATGTCTATGCCGGTCGATCATGCCGAAGCGTGCGGCTACTGCGTTTTACTGGCGCACGTGCCTGGCCTGTTGCTGGCGCTTGTACTGCTCATCTCCTTTATTCTCCAACGCGTGCGGTTGCCGGTTCCTCGCCCGGTGGCCAGGCACTGGCGTTTTTACCCGCGTCTCTGGCCCGATACCCGCGCGCCGCCGCGCCTGTCTGCTTTTTCCTGCTAAAAACCCCTGCGCCCTGGCGCAGCGATAACATCTGCTTTTAAAAAAGGAAAAGTATGACTTCCTGCACCCCGCGCGCGGCATGGCTCAACCTGCTGCGACGCCTTCATTTCTATATTGGTCTGTTTATCGGGCCGTTTATTTTCATCGCCGCGCTGACGGGCACGCTCTATGTCGCAACCCCGCAGCTGGAAAACTGGATCTATCGCGAGGCGCTGTCCGGCGCTACGTCGGGCACGCCTCTGCCGCTGGCGCAGCAAATCGCGGTGGCGGAGCAACAGACCGGCGGTAAGTTGCGCCTCTCTGCGGTGCGTCCGGCATTAACGCCTGGCGAGACGACGCGGGTGATGTTTGCTGACCCGTCGCTTGGTGAGTCGGAGTCGCACGCCATATTTATCGATCCGGTGACCCTTGCGGTAAAAGGCGACATGACCGTCTATGGCACCAGCGGCATTCTGCCCCTGCGCCAGTGGATAGACTATATGCACCGCTCGCTGTTGGCTGGCGACGTCGGGCGTGTCTACAGCGAACTGGCGGCCTCATGGATGTGGGTGGCGGCGCTCGGCGGGATCGCGCTCTGGTGCCTGACCCGCCCGAAACGGCGCATGAAAAACGCGTTTCAGAATACACGCCGCCTGCATACGGGCCTCGGCTGGGCGCTGCTTGCCGGTATGCTGCTCTTCTCTGCGACGGGACTCACCTGGTCGCAGTGGGCAGGCGCGAACGTCGATAAAATGCGCGCCGCGTTTGGCTGGCTGACGCCGCAGGTCAATACGCAACTGCATGGCGGGGCGCAGGAACACGATCCGCATGCGGAACACCATATGCATCACGGCACGATGGACATGCCAGCGCTGCACATTGATGCGCGTCAGTATGACCAGGTGTTGCAGGCGGCGAGAAACGCCGGTATTGACGCCCGCAGGCTGGAGATTCGTCCGCCGCGCGAGGCGGGGCGTGCCTGGACGGTAACTGAGATAGACCGTACCTGGCCCACGCAGGTCGATGCCGTGGCAGTGGACGGCGCCACGCTCCAGGTTATCGATGTCACACGCTTCGCGGATTACCCGTTGATGGCGAAGCTCACACGCTGGGGCGTCGATTTTCATATGGGCATTCTGTTCGGCCTGCTAAACCAGTTGCTGCTTATCACCTTTGGCATCGCGCTGTGCGTGGCAATTGTGCTTGGCTACCGGCTCTGGTGGTTGCGTCGCCCGCAGGGGCCGTTGGTTAGCCCGGCAGCGACGCTAAGCCAGGGCTGGCTGAATCTGCCGGTTGTCTGGCGCGTGGTGACACTCGCGGTAGTCATACTGCTGGGGCTGGCGCTGCCGGTCATGGGCATTAGCCTCGTTATAATATTGTTGATGGACTACTGGCGCTGGCGGCAGGGGCGTCGCGAACCGGTCGTTGAGAAAGGGCAATAATAACAGGGCGGGGAAACCCGCCTTTTCTTATTGTGGAAAGTAATAATTACACGTTCAGGCCCGGTAATCGCCATTTATTTTCCTATTGTAAAGTTATCGGTACGTTTTATGGATTGAAATCTTTACCATCTGTGATATTGTTAAATCCTCCTCGCAGAGGAAAACTATCGCAACGAGCAAACTTACAGGATCGCCATCATGCAAAAAGACGCGCTGAATAACGTTCATATCGCCGATGAACAAGTGTTAATCACTCCGGATCAACTCAAAGCCCAGTTTCCGCTGACCGTTGAACAGGAGGCGCAGATCGCGCGCACTCGCCAGACCATTTCCGATATCATCGCCGGTCGCGATCCGCGCCTGCTGGTGGTGTGTGGACCTTGCTCGATCCACGATCCTGAAGCTGCGATGGAGTATGCTCGTCGATTTAAAGCCCTGTCTGAACAGGTCAGCGATAGTCTTTACCTTGTCATGCGCGTCTATTTTGAAAAGCCCCGTACCACGGTTGGCTGGAAAGGGCTGATTAACGATCCGCATATGGATGGCTCGTTTGATGTGGAAGCGGGGCTGAAGATCGCGCGCCGCCTGCTGGTGGATCTGGTGAGCCTTGGCTTGCCGCTCGCGACCGAAGCGCTCGATCCGAACAGTCCGCAATACTTAGGCGATCTCTTTAGCTGGTCCGCGATTGGCGCGCGTACCACGGAATCGCAGACGCACCGCGAAATGGCGTCCGGCCTCTCAATGCCGGTTGGCTTTAAAAACGGTACCGACGGCAGCCTTGCGACTGCGATTAACGCGATGCGCGCCGCCGCGATGCCGCACCGCTTTGTCGGCATCAACCAGGCAGGCCAGGTGTGTCTGCTGCAAACGCAGGGCAACCCGGATGGCCACGTGATCCTGCGCGGCGGCAAAGCGCCGAACTACAGCCCGGCGGATGTCGCGCAGTGTGAAAAAGAGATGGAGCAGGCGGGTCTGCGTCCGGCGCTGATGATTGACTGCAGCCACGGCAACTCGAACAAGGACTACCGCCGCCAGCCGGGCGTCGCGGAATCCGCGGTGGCGCAGATTAAAGACGGCAACCGTTCTATTATTGGTCTGATGATTGAAAGCCACCTTCACGAAGGCAATCAGTCTTCCGAACAGCCGCGCAGCGCCATGAAATACGGCGTATCGGTTACCGACGCCTGCATTAGCTGGGAAACCACCGAGGCGCTCCTGCGCGAGCTTCATCAGGATTTGCGAGGGGCGCTGGCGGCGCGCCTGGCGTAAGGGGTTTAACGATGGTGGCTGAACTGACCGCGCTGCGCGATCAAATTGATGAAGTGGATAAGGCGCTGCTGGGGTTGCTGGCGCGCCGTCTGGAGCTGGTGGCGGAAGTGGGCGAAGTAAAAAGCCGCTACGGGCTGCCGATTTATGTGCCGGAGCGCGAAGCCTCTATGCTGGCGTCGCGTCGTCATGAGGCCGAAACGCTCGGCGTGCCGCCGGATCTTATCGAAGATGTGTTGCGGCGCGTGATGCGCGAATCGTACTCCAGCGAGAACGATAAAGGCTTTAAAACGCTTAACCCGGCCCTGCGTCCGGTGGTGATTGTCGGCGGCGGCGGCCAGATGGGCCAGCTGTTTGAAAAAATGCTCACGCTTTCCGGCTACCAGGTGCGCATTCTGGAGCAGCAGGACTGGCCACAGGCGCAGACGCTGTGTGCTGATGCCGGAATGGTGATTGTCAGTGTGCCGGTGCACCTGACCGAAGCGATTATCCGCAAGCTGCCCGCGCTGCCGGAAGATTGCGTGCTGGTCGATTTAACCTCGGTGAAAAACGTACCGCTCCAGGCTATGCTGGAAGCGCATTCCGGCCCGGTACTGGGCCTGCACCCGATGTTCGGGCCGGACAGCGGCAGCCTTGCCAAACAGGTAGTGGTCTACTGCGACGGACGTATGCCGGAGGCGTACCAGTGGTTCCTTGAGCAAATTCAGGTCTGGGGCGCGCGGCTGCACCGCATCAGCGCGGTCGAGCACGATCAAAACATGGCGTTTATCCAGGCGCTGCGCCATTTTGCGACGTTTGCCTACGGTCTGCATCTGGCCGAAGAAAATGTACAGCTGGAGCAACTGCTGGCGCTCTCCTCGCCGATTTACCGGCTGGAACTGGCGATGGTGGGCCGCCTGTTTGCGCAGGACCCGCAGCTCTACGCCGACATTATTATGTCGTCGCCGGGCAATCTGGCGCTCATTAAGCGTTACTACCAGCGGTTTGGCGAGGCGATTGGCCTGCTGGAGCAGGGCGATAAGCGTGCGTTTATCGACAGCTTCCGGAAAGTGGAGCACTGGTTCGGCGATTATGCGAAACGATTCCAGCAGGAGAGCCGCGCGCTGTTGCGCCAGGCAAACGACAGCCGCCAGTAACGCAAAATCCGCTTATACTCAAAAGCCAGCAGGCCAGTTCCGCTGGCTTTTTTTATGGCGAAAAAGGATGAACGAAATGGCGCAACCGCAGCTGTTGTTTGATTACACCGGCCACCTGCCGGAATGCCCGACCTGGGACGCGCAGGAGCAGGCGCTCTACTGGGCCGATATCCTGGAGCAGGAGATCCATCGCTACCAGCCGCAAAGCGGCGAACACCGCGTCTGGCAATTCCCGGAAGAGGTGGGATGCTTCGCGCTGCGTGAGAAGGGCGGCTTTATCGTCGCGCTGCGCAGCGGCATCTGGCTTGCTGACGAGCGGGGCATTCTGGGGCAGAAGATTTGCGATAACCCCAATAACCCGGCGCTGGCGCGCTTTAACGACGGCGGCACCGACCACGACGGACGCTTTTACGCGGGCACTTTCTGGGCTCCCGGTGACTACAAAGGCGCGCTGCTGGTGCGTGTAGACAATGATCTCAGCGCGCATGTTATCCAGAGTGATATTCACGGCGCGAATGGCCTTGCCTTCAGCCCTGACAGACGCTGGATGTATACCTCTGATACGCCGAAAGGCGTGATTTACCGCACGCCGCTTGATGAGCTCGGCGAGCCGGGCAAACGCGAGATTTTTAAAACCTTTGGCGAAGGCGAAGGCATTCCTGATGGCGCGGCGCTGGATGTGGAAGGCTGCTACTGGACGGCGATGTATGACGGTCACCGCATCGCGCGGTTTTCGCCAGACGGCGAGCAGCTTGAGGAGTATCGCCTGCCGGTGCGCTGCCCGACGATGGTCTGTTTTGGCGGCCCGGAGATGAAAACGCTCTATATCACCACCACGCGGGAAAATATGGATCTGGAGGAGCTGGAGAAGTTTCCGCTCTCGGGCGCGCTCTTTACGCTTGAGGTCAGCGTCGCAGGCCTGCCGAAGCCGCGATTTAAAGGATAAAAAAACGGCCGGATCTCCGGCCGTGTCTGGTTATGCCGGGTCGACCGGCACCACGTTTTCGCTCGGGTAACAGCCCAGTACTTTCATCGACCGGGTGATCTCCACAAGCTCTTTCAGCGCCTGCTGCATCGCAGCATCGTGGAGATTCGCCTGAACATCCAGATAGAACATCTCTTCCCACGGGTTGCCGTTAATCGGGCGCGATTCAAGCTTCGTCATAATCAGATTGTGATTACGCAGCACCAGTAACGCCTCTACCAGCGCGCCAGCCTGCTGGCCGGTGGCGATTAACAGCGTGGTTTTTGCCGGCACCTGATCGGATACGTTGATTGCCTTGCGGGCCAGCACCACAAAACGGGTGATGTTTTGCGTCTGGTTGGCGAGATTGCGCTCCAGCACCTGCAAACCGTAGAGCGCGCCGCCTGCTTCGCTGCCGAGCGCGGCGACATACGGAGAGCTGGCGTGCGCCACTTTCTCCATCGCGGCGGCGGTGCTTTCGCAATATTCGATTTTCCAGTTCGGGTAGCGCTTGAGGAACTGGCTGCACTGCTGGAACGGCTGCGGATGGCTGTAGACGGTTTCGATTTTCTCAAGCGTGGTGGAGGTGGAGACCAGCACGCAGTGATCGATAGGCAGCGTCAGCTCGCCGACAATCGACAGGCTGGTGTGTTGCAGCAGATCGTAGACATCGTTAATCGCGCCGGAGCTGGTGTTCTCAATCGGCACGACGGCGTAATCGGCCTGGCCCGTCTCCACCTGATTAAAGATATCGTGAAATTTTGCGCAGCCGCTTTCGATGAAGTGATCGAAATGGCGAGCCGCGTACTGGCGGGCGGCCAGGTGCGAGTAAGAGCCTTTCGGGCCGAGAAACGCGATGCGGGCGGAGTGCGGGTTGGTCTGGTTAAGATGCTGCTGGAGTAGCGCCTGCTGGGTAAGAACGGAGTCTTCGATGATCAGCTGAAAAAGCCGGGTGATGTAGTGCGCGTCGAGATGGTGAGTTTTGCCAAGGCTAATTAACCGCTCCAGTAAATCTCGCTCGCGATCGATATCCCTGACCGGACGATGGGTGGCGAGTTTCGCTTTGCCTACCTCAACCGCCAGCGCCCGGCGTTGCGCCAGCAGGGCGAGTAATTGTTCATCCAGCGCGCTGATTTTATCGCGCAGGGCCAGCAACGGGTTTTCCGCAGTCATAACGCCACCTTGTGTATAGCCATAAAAAAGGCCCCCCGGAGTGGGAGGCCTGTTAGTTCGTCTTCGCTTGCTTTCTGTACGACGACACGCCTCCCGTTCAGGGGAAGGTAAAAAAGAAAGCGAAGAAAAACGCGTGTTGCTTCATGAGAGATTCCTTAATAAGCATACCGGTAAAGTACCCGCACCCTTTTTGTTCTGTCAATAAAAAACGCGCCCGAAGGCGCGTGATAAAAGATGACGCTGATGTTTTTACTCTTCTTCTTCGACTTCGGCGAAGTTGGCGTCTTTAACGGAGCCTGTGGTGCGGCGGGCCTCGCCTTTGTGTTGCACCTTGTTCAGTTGCCTTTCCAGCTTGTTAATGAGTTCGTTAATGGCCGTGTACATATCTTCATGTTTGGCGCTGGCGACCAGATGGCCGTTAGGCGTATTGATGGTGGCGTCCGCGACGAACCCCTGGGGCTCTTTAGATAAAATGATATGCGGATTAATCAGATGAGTTTGCCATTTTTCAAGTTTGGCGAGACGGTCGGCGACGTGCTGGCGGATAGCGGGGGTGATTTCCATCTGTTTGCTGGTAATGTTCATTGTCATAAATGTTACCTCTTGTCTTTCCCGTCTTGGTAACTTCAGCATAACCGCCCCAGCGTCAATTTGCGTGATTCAGATCACTTTATTTTGTCACTTTTTGTCAATAAAACGTTTTTGTGAGTCAGGACAGGAAGAGGGCGGATTTCGCTTGTCGGCCTCGTTAAAAGCGGTCATAGTTGATGAGTTAACTCCACCGCCTTCTCTGTTTAAACCTTCATCAAATCCGTTTTTATGCCTCTTTTTTGGTCCGTATACCTTTTTTAAGAGCTCCTCGAAAGGCGCAGCTTCGGCAATAATGCGTCACTCATACCTGCCTAAATGCACGGCTCTTTACGTAAAAAGGATTGTTATGAAAGCCACCTTTCGGCTGACGGCGCTTCGTCGTCTCGCGCTCTGTGTGACGCTCGCCTGTGGCGCTGCGCCTGCCATCGGCGCGTCATTTGATTGTGATAAAGCGGGCACGCCTGTTGAACACGCCATCTGCCAGCAAACGTCGCTCGGCGAACTCGACAGCAAAATCAGCGACAGCTACCTGCGCGCGACAAGCAGCATGACCGCACAGGACGCCGCGGCGTTACGCACGGAGCAGCGCGCGTGGCTTAAAACGCGCAACGCCTGTGCGGGTAACGCGAGTGAACTTAACGCGTGTCTTATGGCGACCATGAAACCCCGCGCTGAACAGCTTGAGCGTATCGCGCGCCGCGCCACCCACGATTTCGATGCCGCGGTCAGTCTTATCCCTGCTTCACCGGCGACCGCCACGGATAAGCTGCGCCAGTATCAGACACCGCTCGCCTCCGCATGGCTGGTCTATCTCAACCGTTTCGTACCCGCCAGCGGCGTGACGGCGCAGGAGGCCAATAAGCGTCATCAGATGGCGCTGGACGGGCTTAAGGATGATGATTTCGCCTGGTCGGTGATGAAAGATATCGACAGCGACCCGAAAGAGGGCAAAGACCGGGCGGTGCTGACGCTGCTGCGTATGAATATCGAAAGGCTGGATTACGAAAACGATAGCGATCGCCCGTACGTCCACTGCTTTATTTTCCCGGCGCAAGGGCAGGCCGCTTATGAAGCGTTTGGGGCGCTGTATGGTTCATCACGCGATGGCGCAGCGCCAGTTTGTGCCCCTCAGGCTGCAATTTTCAGTACGCCCGCCTGGAAAGCGCTCGACGATGCGTTTTCCGATGCGCTGAGCAAAGCGAGTGAAGGCGCCGGGACGATTCAGCATGCCAGCTATGCGGACTGGCGTATTTTTGAGCTGCACGTGACCGTTAAGCCGGAGGATTACCTCAACCCTTCCGAACCGGCTCAAAAACCGCGGGATTCGGAAAAAGAGATCCGCGAGTGGAAAGACGAAGCGGCCTGGCCAAAAGCGCAGCGTGAAAAAGTGCTGGCGGCGCTTGAGCCTGCGCGTCAGGCAACGGCAGAGTGGTTGCAAAACGATCGCGGCTTTACGCCCGAAAACGCCCGTAAAGCGGCAGAGAACATCGTGCGCGAGTGGGTGGATGACCGCGTTACCTTTATTGACGGATCGACGTGGACCGGTGAGTAACGCCATAAAAAAAGCCAGCCCGCCGGGCTGGCTTTTTACGCTGATGTAAGGATCAGGAGCCGGTGTTATTCGCGGCGATAATTTTCGCCACTTTATCCGCCTGCGCGTTGAGCTGCAGCTCGCGATAGGCGTTTTCCATCAGGCCCAGCCCTTCATGGGTCGCCTGGGTATCCGGATAATCACGCAGCATACCTTCCACACGGTTCACAACGGCCACCCACGCGCCGCGTTTGGTGTAATATTGCGCAACGGAAAGCTCATATTTCGACAGACGGTCTTTCAGGTAGACCAGACGTTTAGTGGCGTCGGTAGCGTACTGGCTCTGCGGGTAACCACGAACCAGCTTCGAGAAGTCGCGGAACGCGTCGCGCGCATGCTGCGGATCGCGGTCGCTGCGATCGACGCCGAAGAAGCCCTGCAGCGCACTGTCATCAAGCGCCATATTGGCCAGGCCGCGCATGTAGATAACGTAGTCGATATTCGGGTGGGTCGGGTTAAGGCGAATAAAGCGGTCAATAGCGGCCTGGGCCAGCGGCAGATCGGCGTTTTTATAATAGGCGTAGATCAGATCCAGCTGTACCTGCTGAGAATATGGGCCAAACGGATAACGGTTATCTAACGCTTCCAGTTGCGTTATTGCCGCTTTCCAGTTACCGTCCTGCAGCTTTTGCTGCGCAGTCGCGTAGATCTCTGAAGGCGGATTATCGGGCACCTCTTCCTTAGAACCGGAGCAGCCCGCCAAAGCCAGGCTCAACGTGGCGGCTGCCACCAGATATTTCATGCGCGTCATGACGTTTTGACTTTCCTCAGATGTTATGCGGGAGTTTCACTGTTCCAGCTCCCGATTAAGACCAGCTACAATAGCACACTATATTAAACGGCAAAGCCGTAAAACCCAACGTTAACGAAGAAGCTGTATATGGCACAACGAGTACAACTCACCGCAACGGTGTCCGAGTCACAACTCGGTCAACGCTTAGATCAGGCTTTGGCCGAATTGTTCCCGGATTATTCACGTTCACGCATAAAAGAATGGATCCTTGACCAGCGCGTGCTGGTAAACGGCCAGATGTGCGATACGCCGAAAGAGAAAGTGTTGGGTGGGGAACGTGTCGCCATCAATGCTGAAATCGAAGAAGAAGCGCGCTTTGAGCCGCAGGATATCCCGCTCAATATCGTTTATGAAGATGACGATATTCTGGTTATCAACAAACCGCGCGATCTGGTGGTTCATCCGGGTGCCGGCAACCCGGACGGCACGGTGCTTAACGCGCTGCTGCACTATTATCCGCCTATCGCGGATGTGCCGCGCGCGGGTATCGTGCATCGTCTGGATAAAGACACGACCGGCCTGATGGTTGTCGCGAAAACCGTTCCGGCGCAGACGCGTCTGGTTGAAGCGCTACAGCTGCGTGAAATCACCCGCGAATATGAAGCGGTGGCGATTGGTCATATGACGGCGGGCGGTACGGTCAGCGAGCCTATCAGCCGCCACCCGACCAAACGCACCCATATGTCGGTGCATCCGATGGGCAAACCGGCGGTGACGCACTACCGCATCATGGAGCATTTTCGGATTCACACCCGCCTGCGTTTGCGTCTGGAAACCGGCCGTACGCACCAGATCCGCGTACACATGGCGCACATCACCCATCCGCTGGTGGGCGATCAGCTGTACGGCGGCCGTCCGCGTCCGCCGAAAGGCGCGAGTGAAGCATTTATTCAGGCGCTGCGTAAGTTCGATCGCCAGGCGCTGCACGCAACCATGCTGCGTCTTTATCACCCCATCAGCGGTATTCTGATGGAGTGGCATGCGCCTATTCCGCAGGACATGGTTGATCTTATCGACGCGCTGCGCGCCGACTTCGAAGCCCATAAAGACGACGTGGACTGGTTATGAAACTGATTACTCCGCAGTGGCCGCTGCCTTCGGGCGTCGCGGCCTGTAGCTCTACCCGCCACGGCGGCGTCAGCCTGCCGCCTTACGATGCCTTAAATCTGGGCGCGCACTGCGGGGATAATCCTGAACATGTCGAAGAAAACCGTCGCCGCTTTTATCAGGCGGCGAATTTCCCTTCATCGCCCGTCTGGCTTGAGCAGGTCCACGGCAACGCGGTGCTTCATCTCGACGGCGGGCCGTATCCCTCTAAGCGCGCGGATGCCTCTTATACCCGTGAGCGGGGAACGGTCTGCGCGGTGATGACCGCCGACTGCCTGCCGGTGCTGTTTTGCGAGTCGTCCGGCACGGAAGTGGCGGCGGCGCACGCAGGCTGGCGCGGGCTCTGCGAAGGCGTGCTCGAAGAGACCGTCGCCTGTTTTCGCGCGCCGCCCGCCACTATTCAGGCCTGGCTTGGCCCGGCGATTGGCCCGCAGGCTTTTGAAGTTGGTCCGGAAGTGCGCGAGGCGTTTATCGCTAAAGATCCGGCGGCTGCAGCTGCTTTTCGCCCGCACGGCGAGAAATATTTCGCCGATATCTATCTGCTGGCGCGCCAGCGTCTCGCGAAGATGGGCGTGACCGCCGTTTATGGCGGTGAGCGCTGTACGCATAGCGAAAGCCACGATTTTTTCTCGTATCGCCGCGACAGAACGACAGGTCGTATGGCAAGTTTCATTTGGCTGATATAACCTATTGAATCAAGACGATCCGGTACGGATAACTGACGCTCTACATAATTAAGGTCATTAACCTTGAATAATTGAGGGATGACCTCATTTAATCTCCAGTAGCAATTTTGACCTGTTATGGGAGGAGTTATGCGTCTGGATCGTCTTACCAATAAATTCCAGCTTGCTCTTGCCGATGCCCAGTCACTCGCACTGGGGCACGACAACCAGTTTATCGAACCCCTTCACCTCATGAGCGCCCTGCTAAATCAGGAAGGCGGTTCCGTTCGTCCTTTGCTGACATCCGCAGGCGTTAATGCCGGGAAGTTACGCACCGATCTCGACCAGGCGCTGAGCCGCCTGCCGCAGGTGGAAGGCACCGGCGGCGACGTTCAGCCGTCGCAGGATCTGGTGCGGGCACTGAATCTCTGCGACAAGCTGGCGCAGAAACGGGGCGACAATTTTATTTCCTCAGAGCTGTTTGTTCTGGCGGCGCTGGAGTCGCGCGGAACGCTTGCGGATTTACTTAAAGCTGCGGGCGCCACGACCGCGAACGTCACACAAGCGATTGAAAATATGCGCGGAGGCGAAACCGTGAACGATCAGGGTGCCGAAGATCAGCGGCAGGCACTGAAAAAATATACCGTCGATCTGACCGAGCGTGCCGAGCAGGGCAAGCTCGATCCGGTCATTGGCCGCGATGAAGAAATTCGTCGTACGATTCAGGTTCTGCAACGTCGTACCAAAAACAACCCGGTACTGATTGGTGAGCCTGGCGTCGGTAAAACCGCGATAGTCGAAGGGCTGGCGCAGCGTATCGTTAATGGCGAAGTGCCGGAAGGCCTGAAAGGGCGCCGGGTGCTGGCGCTCGATATGGGCGCGCTGGTGGCCGGTGCGAAATACCGCGGCGAATTTGAAGAGCGTCTGAAAGGCGTACTGAACGATCTGTCGAAACAGGAAGGCAACGTCATTCTGTTTATCGATGAGCTGCATACTATGGTCGGCGCGGGTAAAGCTGATGGCGCGATGGATGCGGGCAACATGCTCAAACCGGCGCTGGCGCGCGGTGAGCTGCACTGCGTAGGCGCCACGACGCTTGATGAATATCGCCAGTACATTGAAAAAGACGCCGCGCTGGAGCGCCGTTTCCAGAAAGTGTTTGTCGCCCAGCCGTCGGTGGAAGATACCATTGCGATTCTGCGTGGCCTGAAAGAGCGCTATGAGCTGCATCACCATGTGCAGATAACCGACCCGGCGATTGTCGCGGCGGCGACGCTGTCGCACCGCTATATTGCCGACCGCCAGTTGCCGGACAAAGCCATCGACCTTATCGATGAAGCGGCGTCCAGCATTCGTATGCAGATTGACTCGAAGCCAGAGGAACTTGACCGCCTCGACCGCCGCATTATTCAGCTCAAACTGGAACAGCAGGCGCTGATGAAAGAGTCTGACGAGGCCAGTAAAAAACGCCTCGATATGCTGAACGATGAGCTGTCGGATAAAGAGCGTCAGTATTCCGAACTGGAAGAAGAGTGGAAAGCGGAAAAAGCCTCACTCTCCGGTACGCAGACCATTAAAGCAGAGCTGGAGCAGGCGAAAATCGCCATCGAGCAGGCGCGCCGCGTGGGTGACCTGGCACGAATGTCTGAACTGCAGTACGGCAAAATTCCGGAGCTTGAGAAACAGCTCGCCGCCGCCACGCAGTCGGAAGGCAAAACGATGCGGCTGCTGCGAAATAAAGTCACTGACGCGGAAATCGCCGAGGTGCTGGCGCGCTGGACGGGTATTCCGGTCTCCCGCATGATGGAGAGCGAGCGCGATAAGCTTCTGCGTATGGAGCAGGATCTGCATCAGCGCGTGATCGGCCAGGATGAGGCGGTCGAAGCGGTGTCGAATGCGATTCGCCGTAGCCGCGCCGGGCTATCCGACCCGAACCGGCCGATTGGGTCGTTCCTGTTCCTCGGGCCGACCGGGGTGGGGAAAACTGAGCTCTGCAAAGCGCTGGCTAACTTTATGTTCGACAGTGACGATGCGATGGTACGTATCGATATGTCCGAGTTTATGGAGAAACACTCGGTGTCGCGTCTGGTTGGCGCACCTCCGGGATATGTCGGTTATGAAGAGGGCGGTTATCTGACTGAAGCGGTTCGCCGTCGTCCTTATTCCGTCATTCTGCTGGATGAAGTGGAAAAAGCGCACCCTGATGTGTTCAACATTCTTCTGCAGGTGCTGGATGATGGACGTCTGACGGACGGGCAGGGCAGAACGGTCGATTTCCGTAATACCGTGGTCATCATGACGTCTAACCTGGGTTCCGATCTGATTCAGGAGCGTTTCGGCGCGCTGGATTACGCGAGCATGAAAGAGCTGGTGATGGGCGTGGTCGGGCAGAGCTTCCGCCCGGAATTCATCAACCGTATTGATGAAGTGGTGGTATTCCATCCGTTAGGACAGAAACACATTGCCTCTATTGCGCAGATCCAGTTGCAGCGGCTTTATCAGCGCCTGGAAGACCGGGGATATGCGGTGCATATCTCGGATGACGCGCTGCAGTTGCTTGGTGAGAACGGCTACGACCCGGTTTATGGCGCGCGTCCGTTGAAACGTGCGATTCAGCAGCAGATTGAAAACCCGCTGGCCCAGCAAATCCTCTCCGGTGAGCTGGTGCCCGGTAAAACTATCGAGCTTATCGTGCGCGACAACCATATTGTCGCTGTGCAGTAACTCGCAAAAAATGAAAAACGGGCCCTGCGGGGCTCGTTTTTGTTTATAAACCAGGCAATGATGGTGGTTCCTCAGCCGTTCTGCCTGGAAAATGAACGATCGGAATTTTTTTTAAAATTACCTCTTGTCAGTTGAGAAGAACTCCCTATAATGCGCCTCCACTGACACGGCACAACGGCAAACGAGCCGGCCCGTCAGACAGACGAAAGCGAAAATAAACGCTTGACTCTGAAAAAGGAAAGCGTAATATACGCCACCTCGCGACAGCAGGCTGAATGCCGCGTCGCACCGCTCTTTAACAATTTATCAGACAATCTGTGTGGGCACTCGGGGCACTGATATCTTAACGTCCTCGGACGATAAACGAATATCAAGTCTCAAGTGAACAACAGTTAATTCATTACGAACTAACAGTTTAATTCTTTGAGCATCAGACTTTTAATTGAAGAGTTTGATCATGGCTCAGATTGAACGCTGGCGGCAGGCCTAACACATGCAAGTCGAACGGTAACAGGGAGCAGCTTGCTGCTCTGCTGACGAGTGGCGGACGGGTGAGTAATGTCTGGGAAACTGCCTGATGGAGGGGGATAACTACTGGAAACGGTAGCTAATACCGCATAACGTCTACGGACCAAAGTGGGGGACCTTCGGGCCTCATGCCATCAGATGTGCCCAGATGGGATTAGCTAGTAGGTGGGGTAACGGCTCACCTAGGCGACGATCCCTAGCTGGTCTGAGAGGATGACCAGCCACACTGGAACTGAGACACGGTCCAGACTCCTACGGGAGGCAGCAGTGGGGAATATTGCACAATGGGCGCAAGCCTGATGCAGCCATGCCGCGTGTATGAAGAAGGCCTTCGGGTTGTAAAGTACTTTCAGCGGGGAGGAAGGTGTTGTGGTTAATAACCGCAGCAATTGACGTTACCCGCAGAAGAAGCACCGGCTAACTCCGTGCCAGCAGCCGCGGTAATACGGAGGGTGCAAGCGTTAATCGGAATTACTGGGCGTAAAGCGCACGCAGGCGGTTGATTAAGTCAGATGTGAAATCCCCGGGCTCAACCTGGGAACTGCATTTGAAACTGGTCAGCTTGAGTCTCGTAGAGGGGGGTAGAATTCCAGGTGTAGCGGTGAAATGCGTAGAGATCTGGAGGAATACCGGTGGCGAAGGCGGCCCCCTGGACGAAGACTGACGCTCAGGTGCGAAAGCGTGGGGAGCAAACAGGATTAGATACCCTGGTAGTCCACGCCGTAAACGATGTCGACTTGGAGGTTGTGCCCTTGAGGCGTGGCTTCCGGAGCTAACGCGTTAAGTCGACCGCCTGGGGAGTACGGCCGCAAGGTTAAAACTCAAATGAATTGACGGGGGCCCGCACAAGCGGTGGAGCATGTGGTTTAATTCGATGCAACGCGAAGAACCTTACCTGGTCTTGACATCCAGAGAATCCTGCAGAGATGCGGGAGTGCCTTCGGGAACTCTGAGACAGGTGCTGCATGGCTGTCGTCAGCTCGTGTTGTGAAATGTTGGGTTAAGTCCCGCAACGAGCGCAACCCTTATCCTTTGTTGCCAGCGGTTCGGCCGGGAACTCAAAGGAGACTGCCGGTGATAAACCGGAGGAAGGTGGGGATGACGTCAAGTCATCATGGCCCTTACGACCAGGGCTACACACGTGCTACAATGGCGCATACAAAGAGAAGCGACCTCGCGAGAGCAAGCGGACCTCATAAAGTGCGTCGTAGTCCGGATTGGAGTCTGCAACTCGACTCCATGAAGTCGGAATCGCTAGTAATCGTGGATCAGAATGCCACGGTGAATACGTTCCCGGGCCTTGTACACACCGCCCGTCACACCATGGGAGTGGGTTGCAAAAGAAGTAGGTAGCTTAACCTTCGGGAGGGCGCTTACCACTTTGTGATTCATGACTGGGGTGAAGTCGTAACAAGGTAACCGTAGGGGAACCTGCGGTTGGATCACCTCCTTACCTGAAAGATACAACCTCGCGTGCTCACACAGATTGTCTGATAGAAAGTAAAGAAGCAAAACCTCTACAGGCTTGTAGCTCAGGTGGTTAGAGCGCACCCCTGATAAGGGTGAGGTCGGTGGTTCAAGTCCACTCAGGCCTACCAACTCCGCAGGAGTTGAAGAGGTTTAACTACGATGGGGCTATAGCTCAGCTGGGAGAGCGCCTGCTTTGCACGCAGGAGGTCTGCGGTTCGATCCCGCATAGCTCCACCATCACTTCAGAGTGTACTCAGTGAGTATACTGCGAAGTATTTGCTCTTTAACAATCCGGAACAAGCTGAAAATTGAAACAGACACGCTGCTGTATTTCTCCGTAATAAGAAATGCGCGGTGTGTCAGAGTCTCTCAAACTCGCAGCACGAAGACTTCTTCGGGTTGTGAGGTTAAGCGAACAAGCGTACACGGTGGATGCCCTGGCAGTCAGAGGCGATGAAGGACGTGCTAATCTGCGAAAAGCGCCGGTAAGGTGATATGAACCGTTATAACCGGCGATGTCCGAATGGGGAAACCCGGTGCACTTCGGTGCATCATCGTTAGCTGAATACATAGGCTAACGAGGCGAACCGGGGGAACTGAAACATCTAAGTACCCCGAGGAAAAGAAATCAACCGAGATTCCCCCAGTAGCGGCGAGCGAACGGGGAACAGCCCAGAGCCTGAATCAGCTTGTGTGTCAGTGGAACGGTCTGGAAAGGCCGGCGATACAGGGTGACAGCCCCGTACACGAAGGCACACAGGCTGTGAGCTCGATGAGTAGGGCGGGACACGTGATATCCTGTCTGAAGATGGGGGGACCATCCTCCAAGGCTAAATACTCCTGACTGACCGATAGTGAACCAGTACCGTGAGGGAAAGGCGAAAAGAACCCCGGCGAGGGGAGTGAAACAGAACCTGAAACCGTGTACGTACAAGCAGTGGGAGCCTTCGTAAGAGGGTGACTGCGTACCTTTTGTATAATGGGTCAGCGACTTATATTCTGTAGCAAGGTTAACCGTATAGGGGAGCCGAAGGGAAACCGAGTCTTAACCGGGCGTTAAGTTGCAGGGTATAGACCCGAAACCCGGTGATCTAGCCATGGGCAGGTTGAAGGTTGGGTAACACTAACTGGAGGACCGAACCGACTAATGTTGAAAAATTAGCGGATGACCTGTGGCTGGGGGTGAAAGGCCAATCAAACCGGGAGATAGCTGGTTCTCCCCGAAAGCTATTTAGGTAGCGCCTCGTGAACTCATCTCCGGGGGTAGAGCACTGTTTCGGCTAGGGGGCCATCCCGGCTTACCAACCCGATGCAAACTGCGAATACCGGAGAATGTTATCACGGGAGACACACGGCGGGTGCTAACGTCCGTCGTGAAGAGGGAAACAACCCAGACCGCCAGCTAAGGTCCCAAAGTCATGGTTAAGTGGGAAACGATGTGGGAAGGCCCAGACAGCCAGGATGTTGGCTTAGAAGCAGCCATCATTTAAAGAAAGCGTAATAGCTCACTGGTCGAGTCGGCCTGCGCGGAAGATGTAACGGGGCTAAACCATGCACCGAAGCTGCGGCAGCGACGCTTATGCGTTGTTGGGTAGGGGAGCGTTCTGTAAGCCTGCGAAGGTGTGCTGTGAGGCATGCTGGAGGTATCAGAAGTGCGAATGCTGACATAAGTAACGATAAAGCGGGTGAAAAGCCCGCTCGCCGGAAGACCAAGGGTTCCTGTCCAACGTTAATCGGGGCAGGGTGAGTCGACCCCTAAGGCGAGGCCGAAAGGCGTAGTCGATGGGAAACAGGTTAATATTCCTGTACTTGGTGTTACTGCGAAGGGGGGACGGAGAAGGCTATGTCGGCCGGGCGACGGTTGTCCCGGTTTAAGCGTGTAGGCTGACTTTCCAGGCAAATCCGGAAAGTTAAGGCTGAGGCGTGATGACGAGGCACCACGGTGCTGAAGTGACAAATGCCCTGCTTCCAGGAAAAGCCTCTAAGCATCAGGTAACATCAAATCGTACCCCAAACCGACACAGGTGGTCAGGTAGAGAATACCAAGGCGCTTGAGAGAACTCGGGTGAAGGAACTAGGCAAAATGGTGCCGTAACTTCGGGAGAAGGCACGCTGACATGTAGGTGAAGCCCCTGCGGGTGGAGCTGAAGTCAGTCGAAGATACCAGCTGGCTGCAACTGTTTATTAAAAACACAGCACTGTGCAAACACGAAAGTGGACGTATACGGTGTGACGCCTGCCCGGTGCCGGAAGGTTAATTGATGGGGTTATCGCAAGAGAAGCTCCTGATCGAAGCCCCGGTAAACGGCGGCCGTAACTATAACGGTCCTAAGGTAGCGAAATTCCTTGTCGGGTAAGTTCCGACCTGCACGAATGGCGTAATGATGGCCAGGCTGTCTCCACCCGAGACTCAGTGAAATTGAACTCGCTGTGAAGATGCAGTGTACCCGCGGCAAGACGGAAAGACCCCGTGAACCTTTACTACAGCTTGACACTGAACATTGAGCCTTGATGTGTAGGATAGGTGGGAGGCTTTGAAGCGTGGACGCCAGTCTGCGTGGAGCCGACCTTGAAATACCACCCTTTAATGTTTGATGTTCTAACCTGGCGCCATAATCTGGCGTGGGGACAGTGTCTGGTGGGTAGTTTGACTGGGGCGGTCTCCTCCCAAAGTGTAACGGAGGAGCACGAAGGTCAGCTAATCCTGGTCGGACATCAGGAGGTTAGTGCAATGGCATAAGCTGGCTTGACTGCGAGAGTGACGGCTCGAGCAGGTGCGAAAGCAGGTCATAGTGATCCGGTGGTTCTGTATGGAAGGGCCATCGCTCAACGGATAAAAGGTACTCCGGGGATAACAGGCTGATACCGCCCAAGAGTTCATATCGACGGCGGTGTTTGGCACCTCGATGTCGGCTCATCACATCCTGGGGCTGAAGTAGGTCCCAAGGGTATGGCTGTTCGCCATTTAAAGTGGTACGCGAGCTGGGTTTAGAACGTCGTGAGACAGTTCGGTCCCTATCTGCCGTGGGCGCTGGAGAATTGAGGGGGGCTGCTCCCAGTACGAGAGGACCGGAGTGGACGCATCACTGGTGTTCGGGTTGTCATGCCAATGGCACTGCCCGGTAGCTAAATGCGGAAGAGATAAGTGCTGAAAGCATCTAAGCACGAAACTTGCCCCGAGATGAGTTCTCCCTGAGACTATAAGTCTCCTGAAGGAACGTTGAAGACGACGACGTTGATAGGCCGGGTGTGTAAGCGCAGCGATGCGTTGAGCTAACCGGTACTAATGAACCGTGAGGCTTAACCTTACAACGCCAAAGAAGTCTGGCGTGTTGAGAGACAATTCAGCTTGTGACGGATAAACGTTCATGGCGGAAGCGGTGAACGGAACAGAATTTGCCTGGCGGCTGTAGCGCGGTGGTCCCACCTGACCCCATGCCGAACTCAGAAGTGAAACGCCGTAGCGCCGATGGTAGTGTGGGGCCTCCCCATGCGAGAGTAGGGAACTGCCAGGCATCAAATAAAGAACCCCTCAGCACCGCTGAGGGGTTTTTGCTTTATGAAATGGATACAAAACCGCAGGGTTTCGGGTATTACCGTATCCGGCTTTTTACGCGCGACAGCACTTAATGCCACCATCTGGTTATCCTCCGCCTTTCTTTCCCTGAACCCCGCCCCTTTGCGCTTATCGCCGGAATGACACCTGTGCTCGCTGCGCTGTCAGCCAGTCAGCGATAAACGCCGCCACCTGCGCGGGCTCGTTGATATCCAGTACCGTCTGTGCCACGCCGGGCAGGGGGATATCGCTGGCCACGGCAATCACGTGGCTGTCCGGCATTAACTCTGCGACGTCCCGCCCGGCACCCTCCCGGAACAGCATGATTTTCGCGATCGCCTCGTGTTTAAACCCTTCCACCAGAATCAAGCTTCGCAACAGAATACCGACGCTACGCACATCAGGGTTGCTACATTAAATCCATCCATACCCCGCTTACAATAAGCCCCGATCTTGCTCAACCTGCGGCCACGTCATATTCTGATTTTCAGCCTGTGAAGCTATGTCAGCAGCGTGTCGCCTTACTGTCGTGTCTCTGTCAGGCCCGTGTCGTGGCGGTTTTTACCAGCAGAGCGCAATACTGTCTGCCACATCCCTCATAAAGAAGGTCACAGTTATGCAAACCGAAAACCGCATCCGCGCGCTTCGCCTCGCTCGCGCCTGGTCTCAGGAACAACTGGCAGAACTCTCCTCGGTCAGCGTTCGCACTATTCAGCGCATAGAAAAAGGCGAGCCGCCCTCGCTCGAAACCTTAAGCGCGCTGGCCGCCGTTTTTGACACGCGCGTAGAAGAATTAACGGGCGCGCCGCTCCAGGCTGCGGGCCCTCTGGATGAAGCGGTATCCACTGCCCGCAGGCGTCTGGATGAGGAGCGACACTTTTATCGCAGCCTGTCCACTGCCGTGGTGGTTTGCGTTGGGCTTTTCCTGATTAATCGTTTTACAGCGCCGGAAAGTCACTGGTCATTATGGGCGATGCTCATTTGGGGTGGATTACTGGTAGTGAAAGGCCTGCGTTTATTCTTACTACGGGGCTGGATTGAACAATGGCAGCAGCAGCGGCTGCAAAAATTACTGCGCAAGTAAGAGAAAAGGCTCCTCAGCTTGCCTGAGGAGCCGACGCGTTACGATTTCTTACCCGGCAGGACGGTATTCATCACCTGATGCGCGGTATCGGCAATCACCTTACCAGCCGATTTATCGCCTTTCGCCATAGAGGACATAAACCCTTTCGCCTGGGCGAAGCTGATATGCGGTGGCAGCGGTGCCACTTCCGGATCGGTTTTCACTTCCAGTACGACCGGACGATCGGCCGCCAGCGCCTGCTGCCAGGCGGCCTGAAGTTCTTCCGGCGAATCTACATAAATCCCTTTCAGCCCGATTGATTCCGCAAACTGCGCATAGGGCACGTCCGGCACATCCTGCGTGGCGGCAAAGCGCGGGTTGCCTTCCATAATGCGCTGCTCCCACGTTACCTGATTCAGATCCTGGTTATTAAATACGCAGACGATCAACCGCGGATCGGACCAACGCTGCCAGTATTTCTGGATGGTAATCAGCTCCGCGAGATTATTCATCTGCATCGCGCCATCGCCCACCAGCGCCACGACGGGTTTTTCCGGGAAAGCGAATTTCGCGGCAATGGCATATGGCACTGCCGCGCCCATACACGCCAGACCGCCCGAGAGCGACGCCCGCTGGCCCTGCTTCACTCTGTAATCCCGCGCAAACCAGTTGGCGCATGAGCCGGAATCTGAGGTGACTATCGCGTTCTCCGGCAGCAATGGCGACATCTCCCACACCACGCGCTGCGGGTTGACCGGCGTCGCTTTCGCCATTGCGCGTTCTTCGATTTTCTCCCACCACGCTTTGACGGAAACCGCGATTTTCTCCTGCCAGCTGCGGTCTTCTTTACGCTTGAGCAGAGGAAGCAGCGCCTGTAACGTGCTTACGGCATCGCCATGCAAATTTACCTCTGTCGGGTAACGCAGACCGAGCATCGAGGCATCGATATCTATCTGTACCGCTCGCGCCTGTCCCTCTTTTGGCAGGAACTCTGTCCACGGGAAGCCGGTGCCAATCATCAGCAGCGTATCGCAGCCCTGCATCAGATCCCACGACGGCTCGGTGCCAAGCAGGCCAATACAGCCCGTCACAAACGGCGCATCATCTGGCAATACATCTTTGCCAAGCAACGCTTTAGCAACACCCGCACCGAGCAGGTTTGCCGCCTGTACCACTTCCACCGCCGCTTCGCGCGCACCCGCGCCTATCAGGATCGCGACTTTTTTGCCGTCGTTAAGAATATCCGCGGCGCGCTGAAGATCGTACTGATGCGGGATCACGTGCGGGCGCTGATAGCCGGGCCCGGAATGCGTGAAGCCATGCGCGTGCTGCGGCTCCTGCCAGGGTTCATCCTGAAGATCTTTTGGCAGGATCAGCACCGTCACGCCATTATTCGCTTTCGCAATCCGCACCCCGCGATCCACCAGATGACGCAACTGCGCGGGCGTTGCCGCCTCCTGAACAAAACTCGCCACGTCGCTGAAGACGCGATCCAGATTCAGTTCCTGCTGATAGGTCGCGCCGCGGGCGGTCGTTTCCGCCTGGCCTGCAATTGCGATAACCGGCATATGATCCATCTGCGCGTCATACAGGCCAGTTAATAGATGGGTAGCGCCCGGCCCGCCGGTTGAGAGGCAAACACCCGGCTCGCCCGTAAATTTCGCATGGGCGCAGGCCATAAATGCCGCCATCTCTTCATGGCGCACCTGGATAAACTCAATGCCGTCGCCGGCTTTATCGGCGCGCTGCAACGCGCCCAGTACGCCGTTAATCCCGTCGCCGGGGTAGCCGTAAATGCGGGTTACGCCCCAGGCTTTCAGTCGTTCTACAAAAAAGTCGCTCGTTTTTTTGGTCATTATCGTGCCTCGCGTCAGGTGAGTGTGCGCATAAATCCTGAGCTGCGCTCGAAAAGCTAACCTGTTGAAGGGTAGTCCACTTCATAGAGGTAAGCGAAAAGCGGGAGTTCTCTGAAGCCTGCTATGGTTATACGAAACGCATTACAGGAGGCACTATCGTGGCCACAAAGCCTTTTGATTATCAGCAGGACTTCGACAGCATCGACTTTCGCGCGCACCCGGAACGGTATCAGGTCGGGCGTGGCGAACAGGGCGTCTTATTGGTTGAGCCGTATAAAAGCGAAATCCTCCCGTACTGGCGCTATAAAGACGAAGAGAGCGCCAAAGCCTCGGCGGAAAAAATCTATCAGTTGTTTGAAGAGTACCGTGAAAAGGACGATTTTGTCGGGATGGATATGGCGCGCAAGTTCATTCAGATGGGGTACACCCGCGCGCGTCGCTACGCCAATTATAAAGGCGGCAAAAAATATGACGCCGACCGTAACCTGAATCCGCGCGGCAACGATCCGACTAAAGCGGCGGCGGCAAAAGTCTTTAAAGGGTGGTGGGATCGCATTCGGGCAGATGAAGATTATCTGCGGCGTAAAAAAGCCCATCAGGAAAAGTGGGGCTAACGACGCGTAAATTCCCCGCCTCCTCACGGAAATGCTATTAACATATAATTAACATGATGTTTTATAGCCTGCTAGTTGCCCCGGAGTACAAGCCGCGGATTTAAAAAGGAGAGAGACATGACCGAAGTTACCGCCCGGACAGATAAACCGTCACTGACTTCCAGCGATACCCGCCGACGTGTCTGGGCGATTGTCGGTGCCTCGTCTGGCAACCTCGTCGAGTGGTTTGATTTCTACGTCTACTCCTTTTGTTCGCTCTACTTTGCGCATATCTTTTTCCCCTCTGACAACAGCACCACACAGCTTCTGCAAACGGCAGGCATCTTCGCCGCAGGCTTTCTGATGCGCCCCATCGGCGGCTGGCTCTTTGGTTACATCGCCGATAAACATGGCCGTAAAACCTCCATGCTGATTTCTGTCTGTATGATGTGTTTCGGCTCGCTGGTCATTGCCTGCCTGCCGGGTTACGCAGTGATTGGCACCTGGGCGCCGCTGCTGTTACTTGTGGCGCGCCTGTTCCAGGGGCTGTCGGTCGGGGGAGAATATGGCACCAGCGCGACTTACATGAGCGAAGTGGCTATCGAAGGGCGCAAAGGCTTTTATGCGTCATTCCAGTACGTGACGCTTATCGGCGGGCAGTTAATGGCGCTGCTGGTTGTCGTCGTGCTGCAACAGATTTTGTCAGATGACGCTCTGCGCGCCTGGGGCTGGCGTATTCCCTTTGCGCTGGGCGCGGTGCTGGCGGTGGTGGCGCTGTGGCTGCGTTGCTCACTGGATGAGACTTCGCAGCAGGAGACGCGCGCGCTGAAAGAGGCGGGCTCGCTGAAAGGCCTCTGGCGCAACCGTCGGGCGTTCATCATGGTACTCGGGTTTACCGCCGCCGGTTCGCTGAGTTTTTATACGTTTACGACCTATATGCAGAAATATCTCGTCAATACGGCGGGAATGCATGCGAATACCGCGAGTATGGTGATGACCGCCGCACTCTTCGCATTTATGCTGCTGCAACCGTTCTTCGGGGCGCTGTCGGATAAAATTGGCCGTCGCAGTTCGATGCTCTGCTTCAGCGCGCTTGCCACGCTCTGTACCGTGCCGATCCTGATGGCGCTGCAAAATGTCAGTTCGCCGCTCGCGGCGTTCGGGCTGGTGATGCTCGCACTGCTGATTGTCAGCTTCTATACCTCGATTAGCGGCATCGTGAAAGCCGAGATGTTTCCCGCGCAGGTACGCGCGCTGGGCGTCGGGCTTTCTTACGCGGTTGCCAACGCGCTCTTTGGCGGCTCGGCGGAGTATGTGGCGCTGTCGCTGAAATCGCTGGGTTCAGAAACGGCGTTTTTCTGGTATGTCTCGGCGATGGGTGCCGTCGCGTTTCTGGTTTCGCTGAAGCTTCACCGCAAAGGAAAAGGCATGCGCCTTTAATGCTCCGCCATCTGCCAGACCGCATAACCGGCGCTGGCACCCGCCACGTCCCACGCCAGATCTTTCCAGCTCCAGCCGCTCCCCGCCGGGCGGCTGTCCCAGAGTTCTTTCGTCGCGCCAAGGGAAACCGAAAACATCAGCCCGAACGCGGCGGACCGATCCGGGGAATGCCCTTGCCGCTGGGCGTATTCATTCCCGGCGGCGGCGAGCAGCGCTGAGCCTAAAAAGTGCTGGGCTTTATCCTGGCCTGCCCAGCTATCCTGCGCCATATGGCTACAGCCGGTAAGTGTGACAACTAACGAAAGCAGAAAGGCGCGCATAGCGTTCTCCATAAAAAAGCCCTGCATGGCAGGGCTTCGTTAAGCGACAGGCGTCAGAGAATGCGGCTAATCAGCCGGTCGATACGGATACGGCGCAGGCGGCGGATAAGCTTGCGCACTTTTACCGGGTAATCGGCGATGCTTTGCAGGTCGCGATAGTGTTTTACCACCGTGGTATGGGTGCGGATTTCGGCAAGTTCACGCTGGCGCAGGGAAGCCAGTTGCTGCTTCGGATCGTGGATAAGAATCGCGTTTTCCAGATCGAGACGCCAGGCGCGCGGGTTAAGGTTGTTGCCGGTCAGCAGCATCCATTCATTGTCGACCCACATGCCTTTCAGGTGATAGCTGTTATCACCATCTTTCCACAGACGCACCACCAGTTGATCGGTGTTGACGTAATACTGCAGACGGCTTAAGAAACGGCGCAGGTTGATCTCATAGAGATAAGGCAGCGCGCCGATGATCTTAAACGGCTGATCTTCCGGAATATAGAAGTCGTTCGCCGTTTTATCGCCGACGATGATTTCCACTTTTTTGCCGTCGCGCAGAAGCTGGATGATATTACGCACCAGCACCGCGGGCAGGTTAAAGTACGGCGTACAGATGACCAGCTTCTCTTCCGCGCAGGGCATCAGGTGAAAAATGGCTTTATTCAGCGGGCTCGATTTGCCAAGCCCCACCAGCGGCGTCACGGCCAGCTGATCGTTATCGGCATCGCCCTGAAAATGGTACGCGGCGTCGCGCAGCAGATGGCGGAACTGGCGGATGTCGTTTTTGATTTCCGGGCTTTTTGGACGGTTCGGATCGTCGAGACGATTCACCGCGTGGCCATTCATTAACTGCGTGCGCACCCAGTCAAACATCACGTCGGCAAGCTTCGCGTTACGGATGCAATGGTAGCGGTCATAGCGATATTTATCGTGCTGGTGCAGATACACGTCGTTCAGGCTCGCGCCGCTGTAGAGCACGCAATCATCGATGATAAAGCCTTTGAAATGCAGCACGCCCAGCGCCTCGCGGGTATTCACCGGCACGCCGTAGACCGGCACGCTGACGTCCGGGTTTTCCTGCGCCATGCGGCAATACCAGTCGGCGTTAGTGTTCGAGGCTTCCACGCCGATGCGTCCGCGCTGCGCGCGATGCCAGTCCACCAGGACGCTGACGTCAAGCTCCGGGCGTTGACGCTTGGCTTCATAAAGTGCCGACAACACGCCTTTGCCGCCATCGTCCTGCTCAAGGTAGAGCGCGATGATGCAGATACGCGTGGTCGCCGTCGCTATCTTTTCCAGGAGCTGTTTGCGGAAATCGGCGGGCGCGAAACAGAACGCGACATCATCAACTGACTGAGAAAGCTTCGGTAGTTGGGCAAGGTGTTGTTGATGTTTGTTGCGTTTAAATTTTGACAACATCACAGTGCATATCTTCTCTGAAGTGGATGGTCTTCTGTGCAATGCAGACGACGGAAGCGGACGATAATACCATTACTGTCCAAAAAAGTGGTCAACATTTCCAGTACCTTACTCACGAATCGGCGGGTTTTGCCAGCGCCAGGCTCAGGGCAACGATGCCTTCATCCAACTGAATATCGACGCTAAAGCCAAGCTTGCGGGCTAGCGCCACCATCCCCTGGTTATGCGGCATGGTAATGCCATTCAGCCGCGATAAACCATGATCGCGCGTGTAGGCTATCAATTTTTCCAGCAGCCGACGCCCGAGGCCGAGGCCTTTAAGATCGGATCTGACAAGAACCGCGAACTCGGCGTCGATATTATCCGGATCGGAAATGGCGCGGGTAACGCCAATAATTTCCTCACTGCCTGTCTGCTGACGTACCGCCACAAAAGCCATTTCTCGATCGTAGTCGATCTGGGTCATATTGGCTAAATCATCATGGGTAAATTCATTGATCTCGCTAAAGTAACGGTAATAAAGATCTTCCTTCGTCACCTGCGAGATAAAGCGTTGTAGCTGGGGTTCATCTTCGGGAAGAATAGGGCGGAACAGGCAGCGCTCGCCGTTTTTCAGCGTCACCCACTCCTCTAAACGGTGTGGATAGGGGCGAACCGCCAGCCGCGCGTCTGCATCACCGCTAAAGGGCGCAAGCTGCATCGTGACGTCCAGCGCCGTAAAATCGCTGCCCGAAGCAAGCAGCGGATGAATATCCAGACGCGCGATTTCCGGGCAATCCACCACCAGGTTAGACACCTGCACCAGCAGCTCGCTTAAGCCTGCGATATCCAGGGGACGCAGCGCGCTACGCCCGCGAATTTTGCCGCTCTTAATGGCCTGTATGACCAGATAACGCGCCAGATTCATGTTCAGCGGCGGCAGCGCGACGGCGGCCTGCGCCTCAGGACGCCACTCGACACCGCCTTCGCCCAGCATAATCAGCGGCCCGAAGACCGGGTCGTGCTCGACGACCACCCGCAGCTCCTGCGCGCCGGCGCGGTTCGCCATGCTCTGCACCAGCAGGCCATGAATGCGCGCCTGCGGCCAGGTCATTTTCACCCGGTCAAGCATCGCGTCCGCCGCGCGCTGCACTTCGTGAGCGGTGCGCAGATAAAGCATCACCCCCTGAACTTCAGATTTATGCGGAATATCCGGCGAGCGCAGCTTCAGCGCCACCGGGTAACCAATCTCTCCCGCGATATGCACCGCCTCGGCGCTGTCGCCCGCTATCCATGTCGGCAGCGTGTGCAGGCCATAAGCCTCCAGAATCGGGCGCACTTCATGAGTATCGAGCTGCGTCACGCCTTCGGCGCACGCCTGCTGCAACAACTGGTGCGCCTGGGCGGTATCCGCCGGGAGCGTGGCGGGCAGCGCCGGGGTTTCCCGCAGCTGTTTCTGGTTGCGGCGATACTCCACCATATGCATAAAGGCGGTGACTGCGCCTTCCGGCGTGCGATAGGTGGGAATACCCGCTTCGCTGAACAGATGACGCGCCTCCTGGGAAGAGAACTCACCGCCCCAGTTGGTAATCAGCGTCACGTACTTGCCGCGCGGGTGGCGGTTAAAGAGATCGATCAGCGCGCGGGCGCTCTCGCTGCCGGGCGCGGCGGCGCTCGGCGAGTGGATAACCATCAGCGCGTCGAAATCGTGGCTGTCCAGCAGCGCTTCGATCGTTTTTAAATAGCGCGCAGGCGTGGCGTCATCGCGCAGGTCGAGCGGGTTGTCAGCGTGAATGCCTTCCGGCAACTGCTGCTGAAGCCGCGTCAGCATGGCGTCATCGAGCGTGGCGAGTTTCCCCTGTCGCCGCCAGAGTTCGTCGAGCGCCAGCGCGGCAGGGGCGGCGCCGTTGCTGACAATCATCAGTCGCTCGCCGCGCAGCGGGCGCATATGACTTAAGGTTTCCACCGCCGAGAACAGTTCATGAGTGTCCTGTACGCGCAGCAGACCGGCGCGCTGGATTGCCGCATCCCAGGCTGTGTCCAGCCCGGCGTGGGTATTCAGCAGACGGCGCGCGCTGGGGCTGCGCCCGCTCTTGATGACCAGGATAGGTTTATTGCGCGAGGCGCTACGCGCGGCGGAGACAAAGCGTCGGGCGTCGCTCAGGTGCTCCAGGTAGAGCAGAATGGCGCTGGTTTTACTGTCGCGGGCCAGGTAATCGAGCAGTTCATCGACGTCGATATCCAGGCTGTCGCCCAGCGCGATAAACCAGGAGAAGCCGAGCTGGCGCTGCTGCGCCCAGTCGAGAATCGTGTTTGAAACGGCAGCGGACTGCGAAATAAACGCAAGTTTGCCTTTGCGGATCGGCACCGGCGAAAAACTGGCGTTAAGACCCTGCCACGGCGCCAGCAGCCCCAGGCTGTTCGGGCCGAGCAGGCGCATCTGGAAGCGCGCCGCGCAGGCCAGCAGTTCGGCATGTTGTTCCGGGGGCGATGAGAGCACCAGGCAGGTTTTACAGCCTTTTTCGCCAAGCGCCTCCAGCAGCGCCAGATTGCGCTTTGCGTGGGTACACAGCACCGCGAGATCGGGCGTAAACGGCAGGCTTGCGACATCCGGCCAGGCCAGCACGCCACAGACCGCTTTCCAGGCAGGCGTCACCGGCAGAACCGGCCCGCTAAAACCGCCCGCCAGCAGATTGCGCATCATCAGAAAACCGGCTCTGTCGGGTTTCATCGTTGCGCCGATGACGGCGATGGATTTGGGACGTAACAGCGCTTCCAGGCCACGTTGGCTCATCATTTCCTCCGGCGTCGAAGTGACCTGATGATTTTAAACGCTTTCTGCCTGCGCTGCTGTGACGCTGCCCTGATGATGTGGTTTACCGGCCAGATAGCGCTCGCGAAACAGCGCAAAGTGATCGCTTAATCCCTGCGCCGCCGCGGTATCGCCCGCGCCGTCCAGCAGTGCTATCGCCACTTCCGCCGTACAGTACTGCCCGTCGGCGTGCGCTTCGCGCAGCTGATAGGCCGATACCCGCGTTAAATCCACCGACATCACCGGCAGCGCGTCAAGATAAGGGCTTTTGCGAAACATTTTGCGCGCTTCGGTCCAGGTGCCGTCGAGCATAATAAAAAGCGGCGGCTTGCCGGTACGCGGCGGGGCGGTCAGCACGTCGCGTCCGGCATCGGCGTAAGACGCCGGGAACACCACCACAGGCTGATAGTCAGGGTTTGCCACGAGTTCAAGAAGCGCTGCGGGCGGCTCGGTGCGCGACCACTGAAACGCCTCCGTATCAGGCAGAATATCGGCGATAAGCCTGCCGGTATTGCTGGGCTTCATCGGCTCGGTATCAAACATCACCAGACAGAAACGGCTGCGGGCCGGTTGGGGTTGCAGCGTGTCGCATAAGCAGTGTCGTAACGGCAGCAGGCAACGCTGGCAGCGCTTAATACGGTTGCCGCGGGCGAGAAAAGGGCGGGTGGCGCGTGCCAGGCGCTCGGCGCGCAGGCGAAGGACGGCGTTTTCAGTCATGGGAAGTCGGCAAAAACGCCATTGTCGCAGAGGGAATCGCGGGGCACAAGACGCGCCCCGCGGCAGACGTTATACGGCTTCGTTCGTCGCTTCGTTCAGCCAGGTATCGAACGGCGCTTTTGGTACAGCGCCGTTGAGCATATCCACCAGCTGTCCGTTTTTGAACATCATGATGGTCGGGATGCTGCGAATGCGAAAACGCGCGCTCAGCTCCGGCTCGGCCTCGGTGTTCACTTTTACAAAGCGTATTTTGCCGCTGCGCTCTTCGGCGACATCTTCAAAGATCGGCGCAAAGCTACGGCACGGGCCGCACCACGGCACCCAGAAATCAATCACTACCGGCAGGTCATCTTTAAGCAGCTGATCCAGCGTTTCGCTGGTGGCGTTAATCACATCGCCGTCAAACAGCGCGTGGCCACAGCGGCCGCACTTCGCGCCGTCTTCAATACGCTCTTCATCCACGCGATTGACAGTCTGGCAAGCGGCACAAACGGTATTCATAGCTAACCTCTGGGTTGCAGGTGACAGAAACCGACGCGGAAACGTCGGCTATGTTTCGATAATGTTATCCAGTATCTGCAAGAATGTTTCGAGGCTCAAACCGTTTTATCCAATGAGTACAATAGTTATTAGCTTTTGCGCGAAAGAATGGCTAAGCGCGGACACATCGGGTAATCTGCGCGCTTCGCGCAGCGCAGGTGGAGAAAGACATGAACGACGAATTTAAAGGCAAGAGCGGCAAGGTCAAAGTGATGTATGTCCGCAGTGATGAAAATACGGACAAACGCAGCTCAAACCCGCGTACCGGAAAAGGCGGCGGTCGTCCCGTTGGCAACGGTAAACCGGAAGGCGGTCGTCGTGCTGCGCGCAGTGACAGACCGTCTGACCGTGAACGCAGCCGTGGCCGTGACGGCGACGGCGACCGTGAGGCATCACCGTGGCGCACTGTTTCCCGCGCGCCGGGCGCAGAAGCGCCAGCGAAGCCGGATCATGGCGGCATCAGTGGCAAAAGTTTTATCGATCCGGAAGTGCTGCGCCGTCAGCGCGCCGAAGAGACCCGCGTCTATGGCGAAAACGCCTGTCAGGCGCTGTTCCAGAGCCGTCCGGAATCTATCGTTCGCGCCTGGTTTATCCAGAGCGTGACCCCGCGCTTTAAAGAAGCACTGCGCTGGATGGCGGCGAACCGCAAAGCGTATCACGTGGTGGATGACGCGGAGCTCACCAAAGCTTCCGGCACCGAGCATCACGGCGGCGTCTGCTTCCTGATTAAAAAACGCAGCGGCGCGAGCGTTGACCAGTGGCTGAGTAAAGCGGGCGATGAAGATTGCGTGCTGGCGCTGGAAGATGTGGGCAACCCGCATAACCTCGGCGCTATTGTGCGCAGCTGCGCGCACTTCGGCGTGAAAGGCGTGGTCGTGCAGGACGCCTCGCTGCTGGAATCCGGCGCGGCGGTGCGTACCGCAGAAGGCGGTGCCGAGCATGTCGAGCCGATCACCGGCGACAGCTTCAGCGACGCGCTGGCGCAGTTCCGCGCTGCCGGTTACGCCATCGTGACCACCTCCAGCCATAAAGGTACGCCGCTCTTTAAAGCGACGCTGCCGAAGAAAATGGTGCTGGTGCTGGGCCAGGAAAGCGAAGGTATTTCTGAAGCGACGCAGGCGAATGCCGATTTAAGCCTCTCCATCGACGGCACCGGCAATGTAGAAAGCCTGAACGTTTCTGTCGCGACCGGCGTACTGCTCGCCGAGTGGTGGCGTCAGAATAAAGCGTAAAAAAAACGCCAGCGTAAGGCTGGCGTGATAAACGTTAAAGCCTCCTGCGGGAGGTTTTTTATTGGGCGTTTTCCGGCAGAACGGGCATCCAGTCGATGGGGGCTTCGCCACGGCTTTCCAGATACTGATTCGTTTTGACGAAATGACCGCAGCCAAAGAAACCGCGATGCGCGGAGAGCGGCGACGGGTGCGGCGCCTGCAACACATGGTGGCGGTTGCGGTCGATAATCGCGCCTTTTTTCTGCGCATGCGAGCCCCAGAGCAGAAACACCACGCCTTCACGATGCTCGTTAATCAGCGAGATCACTTTATCGGTAAAGGTCTCCCAGCCCAGATTGGCATGCGAATGCGCTTTGCCGGCCTGTACCGTCAGCACGGTATTAAGCAGCATAACGCCCTGGCGCGCCCAGCTTTCTAAATAACCGTGAGAAGGGCGGGCGAAACCCGGCACCGACTGCTCCAGCTCTTTATACATGTTGACCAGCGATGGCGGCGGCGCGACGCCCGGACGTACCGAAAAGGCGAGGCCATGCGCTTGTCCTGGCCCATGGTAAGGATCCTGGCCCAGGATCACCACTTTCACATCGCCAAGCTCGGTAAAGCGGAAGGCGTTAAACACCTCTTTCTGCGGCGGATAGATGGTGACGCCTGCTTCACGCTCGGCAGCGACAGTGGTCAGGATCTTTTTGAAGTAAGGCTTTTCTTTTTCATCAGCCAGCACGTCGTGCCAGGTCAGTTTATCGGTCATCTCGCTCTCCTGCGATTTTCTGTTTCCTAAGCTTAACGCCTTATTTCCGAAGAACAAAACCGGGCCGTGCGTGACGCAGATTTACAAAATTCCCGAAGGTTCGGGACAGCGCTAAGTTGATGTAAAGCAATTCCTTTATGTTATACCCACATTCATAGAGTGGTTTATTTTGATTTAAATCAAAGAATGACCGCCCTTTGGTGGTATATAAAACAATAAGACAACATTGGTTTTACCAATTAGCCAGCCGCCTGTTCTGACGCCTGCTGGCTGAACGCATCAAACTCGCCCACAGGGAGGCAACTTATGATCACAGGTATCCAGATTACTAAAGCCGCAAACGACAGTCTGCTGAACTCTTTCTGGCTGCTCGATAACGAAAAAGGCGAAGCACGCTGCGTCTGCGCCAAAGCCGGTTTTAATGAAGATGACATCGTGCCGGTGAGCCAGCTTGGCCAGTTCGAATACCGTGAAATTCCGATGGAAATCAAACCGGAAGTGCGTGTGGAAGGCGGTCAGCACCTGAACGTGAACGTGCTGCGTCGTGAAACGCTGGAAGATGCCGTTAAGCACCCGGAAAAATATCCGCAGCTGACTATCCGTGTTTCCGGTTACGCGGTGCGTTTTAACTCGCTGACTCCGGAACAGCAGCGCGACGTGATTGCCCGTACCTTTACCGAAAGCCTGTAAGTTCAGACGTTCGTTCACCGGCGGCGCGCCGTCGGATAAAACAAAAACCGCCAGCATCGGCTGGCGGTTTTTTTATCACTCTGCCTTATCGGATGACGCTGTCGCGTTACCGCTCGGCTTACGGCGTTTGCCGATATTTTTGGTGTCGCGGTGACGTTTTTTCACGCGCGGCTTCTCTTTTTCTTTCTCTTTTTTCTTCTCTTCGCGTTTCGCGAGCGCTTTTTTGGACGGTTTGCCGGTGAGCTTTTCACTCGGCGCACGCGTGGTCGGACGCAGTTCATCAATCACGCGGGCTTTCAGCGGTTCGTTAAGGTAGCGGCCTACTTTGCCCAGCAGCAGATGGTCGTGCGCTTCAACCAGCGAAATCGCGGTGCCTTTACGCCCTGCGCGACCGGTACGGCCAATGCGGTGCAGATAGGTGTCGGCGGTGCGCGGCATGTCATAGTTAAAGACGTGGCTGACATCCGGAATATCAATCCCACGAGCGGCCACATCGGTGGCGATAAGCACATTAACGCGGCCGTCGGTCAGACGTTTAATCGCCTCGTTACGCTTCACCTGCACCATTTCGCCTTCGAGATAGCAGTTATTGATGCCCGCTTCACGCAGCCAGTTCGCCAGCTCATGCACACGCTCGCGTTTACGCACAAACACGATGGAGCGGGTGGCTTCCGGCTGCTTAAGCAGGTGCACCAGCAGCGCGGTTTTGTGTTCGATGTTATCGGCGCGGTAATACCACTGGTGGATCTTTTTGCGCTCGCGGGTGGAGGGCGTCGCAGAGACTTCCACCGGCTCTTCCAGCAGGCGTTCGGCGAAATCTTTAATCGCGTCGCCTTCAAGCGTGGCGGAGAACAGCAAAGTCTGTTTGCGCCAGCGGGTTTCACCCGCGATAGTTTCGATATCCTGCGCGAAGCCCATATCCAGCATACGGTCGGCTTCATCAAGGATGAGGGTTTCCACCGCGCGGCAGTCGAAGTTTTCTTCTTTAATGTATTGCAGCAGACGACCCGTCGTGGCGACCACGATATCCTGGTTTTCGCTGAAGACTTCCGCGTGATTCATATAAGCCACACCGCCGGTGATCGTGGCGATATCCAGATGCGTATGCTTTGCCAGTTCGCGCGCATGCTCTGCAACCTGCATCGCCAGTTCGCGGGTCGGGGTCAGGATAAGAATGCGCGGCGGCCCCGATTTTTTGCGAGGGAAGTCGAGCAGATGCTGCAACGCCGGCAACAGATAAGCTGCCGTTTTACCGGTGCCTGTCGGCGCAGAACCGAGCACATCACGCCCGTCGAGCGCAGGCGGAATGGCGGCCGCCTGGATAGCGGTCGGGCGGGTGAAGCCTTTTTCCTGGAGCGCGTCCAGCAGGCTGTCATCTAGTTCAAGTTCGGAAAAAGTGGTTACAGTCATTTTCTACCTCAGTGTGGGGCGCAGATTATAGACGTTCAGCGCCCAATGTTCATCCCTTTCCCGGCTTCTCCTTTTCCCCGGCGGCGCTTTCGCCTATGCTACAGCGGTTTTGTTACCAGGTCTTAAAGATGTCGCAGCCAAAAACCCCGTTACGCCGCAATGGTTTTACCTTCAAACAATTTTTTGTCGCGCACGACCGCTGTGCGATGAAAGTCGGTACTGATGGCATTCTCCTCGGGGCGTGGGCACCGGTTGCGAAAGCGCAGCGCGTGCTGGATATCGGGGCGGGCAGCGGTTTGCTGACGCTGATGCTGGCGCAGCGCACGGATGATACCGTGACGCTGGATGCCGTCGAGCTTGACGCCCAGGCCGCAGATCAGGCTCGTGAAAACATTGATGCCTCGCCGTGGGCGGCGCGGATTCAGGTGCATAGCGCCGATATACAGACCTGGACGCAGCAGCAGACGCAGCGCTACGAACTTATCGTCAGCAATCCGCCTTATTATGACAAAGGCGTCGCCTGCGCCACGCCCGCCCGTGAACAGGCGCGCTACACTACAACGCTCGATCACGGAACGCTGCTCGCCTGTGCGGCACAGTTAATTACGGAAGAGGGGTTCTTCTGCGTGGTGTTGCCGGAAAGCAGCGGCGAAGCGTTCAGCCGTCTGGCCGGCGAACAAGGCTGGCATTTGCGGCTACGCACCGATGTGGCCGAAAACGAAGGAAAACTGCCGCACCGGGTGCTGCTGGCGTTTTCCCCATCGCCTGGCGAATGCTTCTGTGATGATTTACTGATCCGCGGGCCGGATCAGCACTACTCACCGGCCTATTGCGCCCTCACGGAAGCTTTCTACCTGTTTATGTGAACCAGCGGGGCGAGCACCGACGGCCCGGATTCCGGCAACGTTTCCGGGTAATCCAGCGTGTAGTGCAGCCCGCGGCTCTCTTTGCGCATCATGGCGCAGCGGACGATAAGCTCCGCCACCTGAACCAGGTTACGCAGCTCCAGCAGGTTATTGGAGACGCGGAAGTTGGCGTAATACTCTTCTATCTCCTGCTGTAACATCGTAATGCGTCGCAGCGCGCGCTCCAGACGTTTGGTGGTGCGCACAATGCCCACGTAATCCCACATAAACAGCCGCAGCTCATGCCAGTTATGCTGCAATACCACCAGTTCATCCGGGTGCTCCACGCGGCTTTCGTCCCAGGCGGGCAGGGTTTTGACCTCGCGCGCATAGGGCAGGCGCAGCCGGATATCTTCCGCCGCCGACCAGCCGTAAACCAGACACTCCAGCAGCGAGTTTGAGGCCATACGATTCGCGCCGTGCAACCCGGTGTAGGTCACCTCGCCGATGGCGTAAAGCCCGTCGACGTCGGTGCGTCCGTGCTCATCGACCATTACGCCGCCGCAGGTGTAGTGCGCCGCGGGCACCACCGGCACCGGCTCTCGGGTGAGATCGATGCCAAGCCCCAGTAGCTTTTCATAAATCGTCGGGAAATGCTGGCGAACAAACGCCTCCGGCTTGTAGCTGATGTCGAGATACATGCAGTCGGCGCCGAGACGTTTCATTTCATGGTCAATGGCGCGCGCCACGATATCGCGCGGCGCCAGTTCGGCGCGCTCGTCAAACTCCGGCATAAAGCGGGTGCCGTCAGGACGTTTAAGATAAGCGCCTTCGCCACGCAGCGCTTCGGTCAGCAGGAAATTGCGCGCCTGCGGATGAAACAGGGCGGTTGGATGGAACTGATTGAATTCGAGATTCGCGACGCGACAACCGGCGCGCCAGGCCATCGCGATGCCGTCGCCCGAGGCGATATCCGGGTTGGTCGTGTACTGATAGACTTTTGACGCACCGCCGGTGGCGAGCACCACGGCTTTCGCGCGACAGGTTTCCACTTCTTCTTTATTGCGGTTCCAGATCCAGGCACCCACCACGCGGCGCGTGCCCGGCAGACCGATTTTATCAGAGATAATCAAATCCACGGCGTTATGACGCTCAAGGATGCGGATATTCGGATGGCTTAACGCTTTATCCATCAACGTTGTAGCGACGGCCTTACCGGTGGCGTCCGCCGCATGCAGAATGCGGCGGTGGCTGTGGCCGCCTTCACGCGTGAGGTGGTAGCTCTCTTCGCCGTTCGACTGCACTTCGGTATCAAACAGCACGCCCTGATCGATAAGCCACTGCACGCAGTGGCGGGCATTACTGGCGACAAACTCGACGGCGCTGCGATCGCACAGGCCAGCGCCTGCAATCAGCGTGTCTTCTACGTGCGAGGCGATGCTGTCGGTTTCGTCAAAAACCGCGGCTATCCCGCCCTGGGCATAAAAGGTAGAGCCTTCGCTCAAAGGACCTTTGCTCAATACTATCACCTGGCTATGTTCCGCCAGGCGCAGCGCCAGTGAAAGGCCGGCGGCACCGCTGCCGACAATCAGCACATCACAGTGAAGTTCAGGTGTCTTATTCATTGTCGTGTTTAATTTACTAAACAAGGTTTGGCCAGCATAGCACCGTAATGCGAAATCAAACACGCTTTTTTTAATCTGCGTTGTAAACGCTAAACACGAGAGAGAGATTCTGACTTAACGCATAGCCGCATACTCAAAACGCTGCGTACCGCCGCGCATCCTCAGGATTTAAAGGTGAAAAAATGGTGGTGTTGCGTTACCCTGCAAGCGGTCTGTGCAACAAAATACAGCCCTGGCAGGCCGTTATTCAGATTGTGAACATATAATGAGTAGAACTGGCGTTCGCCATTGCCGCACAAAAACAAAGGCGTAACGGAACTTTCCGGGCAACCGGCGCTCTAAGCTTCTGCTTGCTCACAGTGCAGAGTTCGGGTGGCATTTCGATTACGCGTGGAAATTCAGGTTTGGGGAGACATTACCTCGGATGAGCGAGCAGTTAACGGATCAGGTCCTTGTCGAACGGGTCCAGAAGGGAGATCAGAAAGCCTTTAACTTACTGGTCATTCGCTACCAGCATAAAGTGGCGAATCTGGTGTCCCGCTATGTCCCCTCAGGCGACGTCTCTGATGTTGTTCAGGAATCTTTTGTTAAAGCCTGGCGCGCGTTTGATTCTTTTCGCGGCGACAGCGCATTTTATACCTGGCTCTACCGTATCGCCGTGAATACGGCAAAAAACTATTTAGTGGCTCAGGGCCGCCGTCCGCCGTCCAGTGATGTGGATGCCAACGAGGCGGAAAATTTCGAAAGTGGCGGCGCGTTGAAAGAAATTTCGAACCCAGAGAACTTAATGTTGTCTGAGGAACTGAGACAGATTGTATTCCGTACCATAGAGTCACTCCCGGAAGATTTACGCATGGCAATTACGTTGCGGGAGCTGGATGGCCTGAGCTATGAAGAGATAGCGGCTATTATGGATTGCCCGGTCGGTACGGTACGCTCCCGCATTTTCCGTGCGCGGGAAGCCATTGATAATAAAGTTCAACCGCTTATCAGGCGTTGACGATAGCGGGATACTGGAAAAGGTATTAAGCATGCAGAAAGAAAAACTTTCCGCTTTAATGGATGGGGAAGCACTGGACAGCGAATTGTTGAGCGCGGTCGAAAACGACAAAGCGTTACAGCAAACCTGGGAAAGCTATCACCTCATTCGCGATACCCTGCGCGGCGATACCGGCGAAACGCTTCATTTTGATATCTCCGCACGTGTCATGGCGGCGATTGAAAATGAGCCCGCCCGACAGGCTGCGCCGCTCATCCCTGAATCACAGCCTGCGCCACAGCAGTGGAGCAAAATGCCGTTCTGGCAGAAAGTGCGGCCCTGGGCGAGCCAGCTCACGCAAGTCGGTATGGCCGCATGCGTTTCGCTGGCGGTGATTGTCGGCGTTCAGCACTATAATGCGCAGCCTGATGCGAGCGCACAGCCGGAAGCGCCGGTGTTCAATACGCTGCCGATGATGGGTAAAGCCAGCCCGGTTAGCCTTGGCGTGCCGACAGCGGATAATAACGCCGCAGGCGGTCAGCCGCAGGTGCAGGAACAGCGTCGTCGCATCAACGCGATGTTGCAGGATTACGAACTGCAACGCCGCCTGCATGCCGAGCAGCTCCAGCTGGAGCAGTCGCAGACGCAGCAGGCCGCCTTACAAGTGCCTGGTAACCAGACTTTAGGAACTCAATCGCAGTAATGAAGCAACTTTGGTGCGCCGTCTCTCTTTTGACGGGCAGCCTGTTCGTTTCCTTCAACGCCTCGGCAGATGCATCGTCCGAGGCGTTGTTGCAGCAAATGAACCTGGCGAGCCAGTCACTCAACTACGAGCTTTCATTTGTCAGCATCAACAAGCAGGGTGTGGAATCTTTACGCTATCGCCACGCCAGGCTCGACAATAAGCCCCTCGCGCAGTTATTGCAGCTGGACGGCCCGCGTCGCGAAGTCGTGCAGCGTGGTTCGGAAATCAGCTATTTCGAGCCAGGGCTTGAGCCGTTTACCCTGAACGGCGATTTCATCGTCGATTCGCTGCCGTCGCTGGTTTACACCGATTTCCGCCGCCTTGCGCCGTATTACGATTTTATCTCTGTCGGGCGCACCCGCATTGCCGACCGGCTTTGCGAAGTGATCCGCGTGGTGGCGCGCGATGGTACCCGTTATGGTTATATCGCATGGGTAGACAGCGAAACGCGTCTGCCAATGCGTGTCGATTTGCTGGATCGCGATGGCGAAACGCTGGAGCAGTTCCGCGTCGTCTCCTTTACGGTGAACGATAAGCCCGGCACGATGATGCAGAATCTGGCGAAGGCCTCGTTGCCGCCGCTGCTCTCGGTACCATCGGGCGATAATGCAAAATTTGGCTGGTCAGCGTCGTGGCTGCCGCAGGGCTTTACTGAAATCTCCAGCAGCCGCCGGCCGCTGCCCGGTATCGATTCGCCGGTGGAGTCGCGGCTCTATTCTGACGGGCTCTTTAGCTTCTCGATTAACGTCAGCCGCGCCAGCGCTAACAGCAGCGAACAGATGCTGCGCACTGGCAGGCGCACCGTCAGCACCGAAGTGCGCAATAATGCTGAAATCACAGTGGTAGGCGAGCTGCCGCCGCCGACGGCGAAGCGCATCGCGAGTAGTATTACCTTCAGGGCATCTCAATGATTAAAGAGTGGGCCACGGTCGTGTCGTGGCAAGACGGCGAAGCCGTACTCAGTTGCGACGTTAAAGCCTCCTGCAGCAGCTGCGCGTCTCGCGCTGGTTGCGGCACGCGCGTGCTGAATAAGCTGGGGCCGCAGAATACGCACTATATCAACGTACCGAGCGAGCAGCCGCTGGTAGCCGGACAGAAAGTGGAGCTGGGCATCGCCGAAGGCAGTCTGCTGGGCTCCGCGATGCTGGTCTATCTCTCTCCGCTGGTGGGGCTGTTTGTCATGGCCGGTGTTTTCCAGGCGCTGTTTGGCTCTGACCTTGCCGCGATGTGCGGTGCGGCGCTGGGCGGCGTGGGCGGTTTTCTGCTGGCACGCGGTTTGTCGCCGAAATTCGCCTCCCGTGAAAGCTGGCAGCCGGTCATTCTCAGCGTCGGGCTTCCGCCCGATGCGTTGCGCGTTGAAACCACCCCTTCTTCTGACAGCCGGTAATCGCCGGCTGTTGGTTTTACGCCTCCTTTCCCGATGATTTTCATTCGCCGTCTATGCTTACCTGAGACGCAGTTTCCCCGCTTTCTGGTTGTAGTGTAGAATGCAGCGTTTCAGGCATAAGACAGCCAGAGACATCATGCTCAGTACCGCGCGTTGCGCCGAGCCTCTCAGGATTTATAAGGCATAAAAATCTCGCTATATGAAGAACATACGCAACTTTTCGATCATCGCTCACATCGACCACGGTAAATCGACGCTGTCTGACCGTATTATTCAAATTTGCGGCGGCCTTTCCGATCGCGAAATGGAAGCGCAGGTGCTGGACTCCATGGATCTGGAGCGCGAGCGCGGCATTACCATTAAAGCCCAGAGCGTGACGCTGGATTACAAAGCCTCCGACGGCGAAACCTACCAGCTTAACTTTATCGACACCCCCGGCCACGTGGACTTCTCCTATGAAGTTTCCCGCTCTCTCGCCGCGTGCGAAGGCGCGCTGCTGGTGGTAGACGCAGGCCAGGGCGTGGAAGCGCAAACGCTCGCCAACTGCTATACCGCGATCGAAATGGATCTCGAAGTGGTGCCGGTACTGAACAAAATTGACCTGCCTGCCGCCGATCCTGAGCGCGTGGCGGAAGAGATCGAAGATATCGTCGGCATCGACGCTACCGACGCGGTGCGCTGTTCGGCGAAAACCGGCGTGGGCGTGCAGGATGTGCTGGAGCGTCTGGTGCGCGACATTCCGCCGCCGGAAGGCGACCCGGACGCGCCGTTACAGGCGCTGATTATCGACTCCTGGTTTGATAACTACCTGGGCGTCGTTTCACTTATTCGCGTTAAGAACGGCACCCTGCGCAAAGGCGACAAAGTGAAAGTCATGAGCACCGGCCAGACGTACAACGCTGACCGTCTCGGGATTTTCACGCCGAAGCAAATCGACCGCACCGAGCTGAAATGCGGCGAGGTGGGCTGGCTGGTGTGCGCGATTAAAGACATTCTCGGCGCGCCGGTGGGCGATACCCTGACGCTTGCCCGTAACCCGGCGGAAAAAGCGCTGCCTGGCTTTAAGAAAGTGAAGCCGCAGGTTTACGCGGGCCTCTTCCCGGTCAGCTCTGACGATTACGAGTCTTTCCGTGACGCGCTTGGCAAGCTAAGCCTGAACGACGCCTCGCTGTTCTACGAGCCGGAAAGCTCGACGGCGCTGGGCTTCGGCTTCCGCTGCGGCTTCCTCGGCCTGCTGCATATGGAAATCATCCAGGAGCGTCTGGAGCGCGAGTACGATCTCGACCTCATCACCACGGCACCGACTGTGGTGTATGAAGTGCAGATGACCAATAACGAAGTGGTCTATGTCGACAGCCCGTCCAAGCTGCCGCCGCTGAACAACATTCAGGAGCTGCGCGAGCCTATCGCCGAGTGTCACATGCTGCTGCCGCAGGAATATCTTGGCAACGTCATCACGCTGTGCGTTGAAAAACGCGGCGTGCAGACCAACATGGTGTATCACGGCAACCAAGTTGCGCTGACCTATGAAATTCCGATGGCGGAAGTGGTGCTCGATTTCTTCGATCGCCTGAAGTCCACCTCCCGCGGTTACGCGTCGCTGGATTACAACTTCAAGCGCTTCCAGGCCTCAAACATGGTGCGTGTCGACGTGCTGATCAACGGCGAGCGTGTCGATGCGCTGGCGCTGATCACCCATAACGATAACGCGCCGTACCGCGGCCGCGAGCTGGTGGAGAAGATGAAAGATCTGATCCCGCGCCAGCAGTTCGATATCGCCATTCAGGCGGCCATCGGCAACCACATTATTGCCCGCTCCACAGTGAAACAGCTGCGTAAAAACGTGCTGGCAAAATGCTACGGCGGCGACGTCAGCCGTAAGAAAAAGCTGTTGCAGAAACAGAAAGAGGGTAAAAAACGCATGAAGCAGGTCGGTAACGTCGAGCTGCCGCAGGAAGCGTTCCTCGCCATTCTGCACGTTGGGAAAGACGGTAAATAACCTAAGGAGTTGGCATGGCGAATATGTTTGCCCTGATCCTGGTCATCGCAACGCTGGTGACGGGCATCTTGTGGTGCGTGGATAAATTTATCTTCGCGCCGAAGCGTCGCGAGCGCGCGGCGCTTGCCGCCGCGGATGCGCAGGACGCGGGCGCGTCGAAGAAAGCAGGCCCGAAACCGGGCTGGCTGGAAACCGGCGCGTCGATATTTCCGGTTCTGGCGGTGGTTCTGGTGGTGCGCTCGTTTATTTATGAGCCGTTCCAGATCCCGTCTGGCTCCATGATGCCGACGCTGCTTATCGGCGATTTTATCCTCGTGGAGAAATTCGCCTACGGCATCAAAGATCCGATTTACCAGAAAACACTTATCGAAACCGGTCATCCGAAGCGCGGTGATATCGCCGTGTTTAAATATCCGGGCGATCCGCGCCTTGACTACATCAAGCGCGTGGTTGGTCTGCCGGGCGATAAAGTCAGCTACGATCCAGTCGCGAAAGAGGTGACCGTCCAGCCGAACTGCAGTTCAGGCCAGGCGTGCGCGAACGCGCTGCCTATCACCTATTCGAACGTCGAGCCGAGCGATTTCGTGCAGACGTTCGGTCGTCAGAGCGGCGGCGAGGCGAGCAGCGGTTTCTTCCAGGTACCGAAAAACGAAAGCAAAGACGGCGGCATCCGCCTGACCGAGCGTAAGGAAACCTTAGGCGACGTCACGCACCGTATTCTGACAGTGCCTATCGCGCAGGATCAGGTCGGTATTTACTACCGTCAGCAGGGCCAGCAGACCGGTACCTGGATTGTTCCGCCGGGCCACTACTTCATGATGGGCGACAACCGCGATAACAGCGCCGACAGCCGTTACTGGGGCTTCGTCCCGGAGGCGAATCTGGTGGGTAAAGCGACCGCTATCTGGATGAGTTTCGAGAAGCAGGAAGGTGAATGGCCGACAGGCGTGCGTCTGAATCGAATCGGCGGCATTCATTAACGAATTAAATCTGTTGGAACTAACGACATCCCCTGTCGTTGTGTATAGAATATTCCCCCGACGATTTCCGGCTGGCTCCCGCAAGGGAGCCACGGCACACGAAACAGCTTTGAACCCCATCAGCCCTGTTCCGTGTGCTGAATTTTTGACGCATTCATTAATTGGTATCGCATGAACCCCATCGTAATTAATCGGCTTCAGCGAAAGCTGGGCTACACTTTTCATCATCAGGATCTGTTGCAGCAGGCATTAACGCATCGCAGTGCCAGCAGCAAACATAATGAGCGTCTGGAGTTTCTGGGTGACTCCATTTTAAGTTTCGTGATTGCGAACGCGCTGTATCACCGTTTTCCACGTGTCGATGAAGGCGACATGAGCCGTATGCGCGCAACGCTTGTGCGCGGCAATACGCTCGCCGAAATCGCGCGTGAATTTGAGCTGGGCGAGTGCCTGCGTCTTGGGCCGGGCGAGCTGAAAAGCGGCGGTTTTCGTCGCGAATCGATTCTTGCCGATACCGTTGAAGCCTTAATTGGCGGCGTGTTCCTCGACAGCGATATCCAGACCGTTGAGCGCTTAATTCTCACCTGGTATCAAACGCGTCTGGATGAAATTAGTCCGGGCGATAAACAAAAAGATCCGAAAACGCGTCTGCAGGAATATCTGCAGGGGCGCCATCTGCCGCTGCCGTCTTACCTGGTGGTGCAGGTGCGTGGGGAAGCTCACGATCAGGAATTTACTATCCACTGCCAGGTAAGTGGCCTGAGCGAACCGGTGGTCGGCACGGGTTCCAGCCGCCGCAAAGCGGAGCAGGCAGCCGCTGAGCAGGCGCTGAAAAAACTGGAGCTGGAATGAGCGAAACCAAAACATACTGCGGATTTATCGCCATCGTTGGCCGCCCGAACGTCGGGAAATCAACGCTGCTGAACAAACTGCTCGGGCAGAAAATCTCAATTACTTCCCGTAAGGCGCAAACCACGCGCCACCGTATCGTAGGCATTCACACCGAAGGCGAGTATCAGGCGATTTACGTCGATACCCCCGGCCTGCATATGGAAGAGAAACGCGCCATTAACCGCCTGATGAACAAGGCGGCCAGCAGCTCTATCGGCGACGTCGAGCTGGTAATTTTTGTGGTCGAAGGCACCCGCTGGACGCCGGACGACGAAATGGTGCTGAACAAACTGCGCGAAGGCAAAGCGCCGGTTATTCTGGCTATCAACAAAGTCGACAACGTGCAGGACAAAGCGGAGCTGCTGCCGCATTTACAGTTCCTGGGAAGCCAGATGAATTTCCTCGATATCGTGCCGATCTCCGCGGAAACCGGTATGAATGTGGATACTATCGCGGCGATTGTGCGCAAGCATCTGCCAGAGGCGATTCACCACTTCCCGGAAGATTACATCACCGACCGCTCGCAGCGCTTTATGGCCTCTGAAATCATCCGTGAAAAACTGATGCGTTTCCTGGGCGCTGAGCTGCCGTATTCGGTGACGGTCGAAATCGAGCGTTTCGTGACCAACGAGCGCGGCGGTTACGACATCAACGGGCTGATCCTCGTTGAGCGCGAAGGGCAGAAGAAAATGGTGATTGGCAATAAAGGCGCCAAAATCAAAACCATCGGTATCGAAGCGCGTAAGGACATGCAGGACATGTTCGAAGCGCCGGTGCATCTGGAGCTGTGGGTCAAAGTGAAATCGGGCTGGGCCGACGATGAGCGCGCCCTGCGCAGTCTCGGTTACGTCGACGATCTCTAAGGCCGCCTGATGGAAGGCTGGCAGCGTGCCTTTGTGCTCCACGCGCGTCCGTGGAGCGAAACCAGCCTGATTATCGATCTGTTCAGCGAAGAATCCGGCCGCGTGCGCGTTGTCGCCAAAGGCGCGCGCCGCAAACGTTCTAATCTTAAAGGCGCGCTTCAGCCGTTTACCCCGCTGCTGGTGCGCTGGAGCGGGCGCGGCGACGTCAAAAACCTCACCAGCGCCGAAGCCGTTTCGCTCGCGCTTCCGCTTTCCGGCATCACGCTTTACAGCGGCCTGTACGTTAACGAACTGGTCGCGCGCGTGCTGGAGCCGGAAACCCGCTTTTCCGAACTTTTCTTTGATTATCTGCACTGTATTCAGGCGCTGGCGGGTGCCAGCGGATCGCCGGAGCCTGCGCTGCGTCGCTTTGAACTGGCGCTGCTCGGGCATCTCGGCTACGGCGTCGATTTTCTGCACTGCGCGGGCACCGGCGATGAAGTCGATGACGCCATGACGTACCGTTACCGCGAAGAGAAGGGCTTTATCGCAAGCCTGGTTATCGACAACACCTCCTTTACCGGCCGCCAGCTCAAAGCGCTCGCCACCCGCGAATTTCCCGATGTAGACACCCTGCGCGCCGCCAAGCGTTTCACGCGTATGGCGCTCAAACCGTATCTTGGCGGCAAACCGTTAAAGAGCCGCGAGCTGTTTCGCCAGTTTGTGCCTAAAAAACGTCCGCTTCCGCCGGAAGGCGAAACCGCCTGACCGCGCAACCATAGCCAGCCTTTCCCGACCAGGTGTAAACTGCCTGCACTTTTTGTCGATTTACGAGGATTGTCATGGCTGAATTGCTGTTAGGGGTTAACATCGACCACATCGCCACGCTGCGTAACGCCCGCGGCACGGCTTATCCGGACCCGGTACAGGCGGCGTTCATCGCCGAGCAGGCAGGTGCGGATGGCATCACCGTTCACCTGCGTGAAGATCGCCGTCATATCACCGATCGCGATGTGCGTATCCTGCGCCAGACACTCCACACCCGTATGAACCTTGAGATGGCCGTCACCGAAGAGATGCTGGCCATCGCCTGCGAGACAAAACCGCATTTCTGCTGCCTGGTGCCGGAAAAGCGTCAGGAAGTGACCACCGAAGGCGGGCTCGATGTCGCAGGCCAGCTCGATAAAATGCGCGACGCCTGCCAGCGTCTGGCGGCGGCGGGCATTCTGGTGTCGCTGTTTATCGACGCCGATAACGCGCAGATTGACGCAGCGGTCGCCGTCGGCGCGCCGTACATTGAAATCCACACCGGCTGCTATGCGGATGCCGAAGACGACGCCACCCGCGCGCGCGAGCTTGAGCGTATCGCGAAAGCCGCCACCTACGCCGCGAGCAAGGGCCTCAAAGTGAACGCCGGACACGGGCTGACGTATCACAACGTCCAGGCGATTGCCGCGCTGCCGGAAATGCATGAGCTGAATATCGGCCACGCGATTATCGGACGCGCCGTGATGAGCGGCCTGAAAGAGGCGGTGTCTGAGATGAAACGCCTGATGCTGGAAGCGCGTCGCTAATGGCGATTCTGGGGCTCGGTACCGATATCGTGGAGATTGACCGCATCGAGGCGGTCATCTCCCGCTCAGGCGACCGGCTGGCGAAGCGGGTGCTGAGCGCGAACGAATGGGCGCAGTATCAGGCGCACCAGCAGCCGGTGCGCTTTCTGGCAAAGCGCTTCGCGGTGAAAGAGGCGGCGGCGAAAGCCTTCGGCACCGGCATCCGCAACGGGCTGGCGTTTAATCAGTTTGAAGTGTTTAACGACGAGCTGGGAAAACCGAAGCTGCGGCTGTGGGATGAGGCTGAACGGCTGGCGGCGCGGATGGGCGTGACATCAGTGCACGTCACGCTTGCTGACGAGCGGCACTACGCCTGTGCCACGGTAATTATCGAAAGCTAGATCTTATCGGCATGATGGAGCAGCACGAATTTATCCCACAGCTGCTCTTCATTCTCTGCATGCGCCGGATCCTTAATAATCGTGTTGGGGATCGGGCACACTTTCTGACAGGTGGGCGTCTCGTAATGCCCCACGCATTCTGTGCAACGGCTGGTGTCAATCTGGTAGATGTTGTCTCCCATTGAGATAGCCTCGTTCGGGCACTCCGGCTCGCACATGTCACAGTTGATACATTTTTTAGTGATTAGCAGCGCCATCAGGAAAATCTCAGAAACAACACAAACAGGGCGGGCATTATACGCCCATTTGTTACTCAGACCAGTTTTTTTACCAGCGCCTCGCTGTGACGAATGCGCTCCGGCGCTTTCTCCAGATCCTGCTGCACCAGCGCCATAAACAGCAGATCCGCGAGCATCATCTGGGCGGAGGTGGAGGAGATAGCCGCGCTGCGCGTCGCCTGCTCTTCGGCAATCGTATAAAGGCACTGCGTCGCGCGCTGTTGCAGCGCGTTCGGCGTAAAACCGGTAATGGCGAGAATGCGAGCGCCCACGCGCAGCGCTTCGTCGGCGGCGAGATTGATTTCGCGCCGCTCGCCGGAGTAAGAAAGCGCCACCAGCAAATCTTCCGGCTCCATCGCCTGCACGGTGGCCAGCAGCGCATGCATGTCCTGTTCGGCGACGGCGTTAAGGCCAATTTTCATCAGCTTCCAGGAGAAGTTTTTCGCCACCAGCCCTGACGCGCCGATGCCGGTCAGCACGATGCGCCGCGCGTTGCGCAGCAGCCCGACGCTCGCCAGCAGTTTCTCTTCCGGGTTGATATCCAGCGACGCATGCATCGCCGCGACATTCTCTTTAATCAGCTTTTCACCGACCAGGCGCAGTGGGTCGTCGCCCAGGATCTCATTATGTACTGCCACCGAGTGAATATTACTCTGGCTCGCGAGCGCTTCGCTGATAGCGAGTTTCAGCGCCGGGAAGCCTTTATAACCGAGCTTCTGCGAAAACTTCACCACGCTAGACTGGCTGACGCCCGCTTCCGCCGCCAGCTGCTGCGAGCTTAAATGACGAGCGTAGTCAGGGAACTGAAGCAAAAAGTCGGCAAGTTTTCGGTCGCTTTGCGCCAGCGTCGGGTATCGCTGGCGGATAAGGATCAGGGTATTCATCAACGCCTCCGGCTGGATTAAGTGTGATCGGCTTTTCAATGCCGGGAAATTTACTCGCCACTTTGAATTTTATATTCCATTATAGCGTCATCATTATGAATTAAAAATTCAGAGGTGCAATATGAATCTTGGCTCGCTGGTCTCAGAAACCCGCAATCCCGATACGCTGGATCTCGACGCGCTCCCGACGCTTGAGATGCTGAGGCGTTTTAACGAAGAAGACAAGCGGGTAGCGTACGCCGTCAGTGAAACGCTGCCGGAGGTCGCGAAAGCGGTGGACGCGGCAGCCGCGGCGCTCACCAGCGGCGGGCGGCTCATCTATATGGGGGCCGGCACCAGCGGGCGTCTTGGCGTACTGGACGCCTCGGAATGCCCGCCAACGTTCGGCGTGCCGCATGGCGTGGTGGTCGGGCTTATCGCAGGCGGCCCCGGCGCGCTGCTGAAAGCCGTCGAAGGCGCGGAAGATAACGCGCAGCTTGGCGAAGACGATCTTAAAGCCATTGGGCTTAACGCGCGCGATATGGTGGTAGGGCTGGCAGCCTCCGGGCGCACGCCGTATGTCATCGGCGGCCTGAAGTACGCCCGCGCGCTGGGTTGCGCGACGGCGGCCATCTCCTGCAACCCCGGCTCGCCGATAGCTGAAGCGGCGGAAATCGCCATTTCGCCCGTGGTCGGCCCGGAGGCGCTCACTGGCTCCACGCGCCTGAAATCCGGTACGGCGCAGAAGTTCGTCCTTAATATGATTTCCACCGGCGCGATGGTGAAGTGCGGCAAGGTCTACCAGAACCTGATGGTGGATATGAAAGCGACCAATGTCAAACTGGTGGATCGCGCCTGCCGGATGGTGATGGAAGCGACGGGTGTGACGCGTGAAGAGGCCGAAGCGGTGCTCACGCAGACCGAGTACGAGGTGAAACCCGCCATTTTAATGGTGCTGACCGGGCTGGACGCGCAGGCCGCCCACGCGCGTCTCGTGGCGCATAACGGCTTTTTAAGAGCGGCGTTGCAGCCGTAAGGGGACGTAACGTATGGAAAAATCGGTGACGCTCGCCACGCAAATCCTCAACGGCGTGGGCGGTGAAGGCAACATTTTACGGCTGGAAAACTGCATGACGCGCGTGCGTCTGGAGCTGCGCGACGAGAGTCTGATGGATCTCCCGGCGCTGAAGGCGCTGCCAGGCATCAGCGGTTATGTGAAGCAGGGCGAACAGCATCAGCTGATTACCGGCCCCGGACGCGCCGCGCAAATCGTCGATGCGATGCGCGCGCAGATGCAGGGCGCGACGTCCACCGAACCGGCGATTGATGACGCCGCACGTACGAAAGCCCTGGCGAAAGCGCGCTATAAAGCGCCGATGAGCGATGCGCTGCGCCAGCTTGCGAACGTGTTTATTCCGCTGATCCCGGCGTTTATTGCTTCGGGGCTGATTACCGGGATTATTAATATCCTCAAACGCCCTGATATCGTCGGCGGCTTCGCCACCAGTTACCCCAATCTGCTGGGGTTACTCGGCATTTTCGGCAGCGCCGTGTTTGCCATCATGAACATTCTGGTCGGCGTTAACGCCGCGCGGGTGTTCGGCGGCTCGGTGGCGATGGGCGGCGTTATGGCGGGTATTCTCTCCAGCCCACAGCTGGCGCAGATCACGCTCTTCGGCGAGCAGTTACAGCCGGGACGCGGCGGCGTTATCGCCGTGCTGCTGGTGGTGATGCTGATGTGCTGGCTTGAGAAAAAGCTGCGTAATCTGCTGCCGGTGTCGGTCGAACTCATCCTCAACCCGCTGCTGACAACACTGATTACTGGCACCATCGCTATTGTGGCGCTGCAACCGCTCGGCGGCTGGATCTCAGAAACCATCGCGCATGGCGCGTCGCTCGCTATCGATAAAGGCGGGCTGCTGGTGGGCGCGGTGCTGGCGGGCACGTTTTTACCGCTGGTGCTGACGGGCCTGCATCAGGGGCTGGTGCCCATTCACGTCGAGCTGGTTCAGGCGCACGGCTATAACGCGCTCTTTCCCATCCTCGCGATGGCGGGCGTGGGGCAGATTGGCGCGTCGCTGGCGGTGCTGCTGAAAACCCGTAACGCCCGGCTGAAAAAGGTGATTAAAGGCGCGCTGCCGGTCGGTCTGCTCGGTATCGGCGAGCCGCTGATTTTCGGCGTGACGCTGCCGCTCGGCAAGCCGTTTATCGGCGCGTGTCTTGGCGGGGCGGCAGGCGGCGCGATTATCAGCTACTTTAAAGTGGCGACGGTCATCACTTTTGGCATCTCCGGGCTACCGCTGGCGCTTACCATCGTGACCGGAAAAGTGATGCTCTATCTGTTAGGCTATCTGGTAGCGGTGAGTGCCGGTTTTCTGTTTACGTGGTTCCTGGGCTTTAACGATCCAGAGGAGTAAGGTTTGGCCAATAACGAGCGTCGGGTGGTGTTTTTCGATCTGGATGGCACATTGCATCAACAGGATATGTTCGGCACTTTTATGCGCTATCTGCTGCGGCGTCAGCCGCTTAACCTGCTGCTGGTTATTCCTCTGCTGCCCGTTATCCTGGGCGGGCTGTTAATCAAAGGGCGCGCCGCTCGCTGGCCGATGAGCCTCTTGCTGTGGGGCTGTACCTTCGGCCACAGCGAGGTGCGTCTGAAAACGCTGGAAAAAGCTTTCGCCGACTGGTTTCGCACCCATGTCGTCACCTTTCCGGTGGTGCATGAGCGCCTGACCAGTTACCTCACCAGCACCGATGCCGACGTCTGGCTCATCACCGGCTCCCCGCAGACGCTGGTAGAACAGGTTTATTACGATACCCCGTGGCTGCCGCGCGTGAATGTCATCGCCAGTCAGATGGAGCGGCGCTTTGGCGGCTGGGTACTGACGCTGCGCTGCCTCGGCCATGAAAAAGTGGCGCAGCTGGAGCGCCAGATTGGCACGCCGCTGCGTCTTTACAGCGGCTACAGCGACAGCAAGCAAGATAACCCGCTGCTTTACTTCTGCCAGCACCGCTGGCGCGTCACTCCGCAGGGGCAGCTCCAGCAGCTCGAATAAGGCGCGTTTCGCAACCCATAAACGGTGTGTATAATGCCGCCCGCCTTATACTCCCGGAGAAGCTTGTGTCACAGACTGAACTCACCCATGAATACTGGATGCGCCATGCGCTGACGCTGGCGCAGCGCGCCTGGGACGAGGGAGAAGTGCCGGTAGGCGCGGTGCTGGTACACAACAATCAGGTTATCGGCGAAGGCTGGAACCGCCCGATTGGCCGCCACGATCCGACCGCACACGCCGAGATCATGGCGCTGCGCCAGGGCGGGCTGGTGCTGCAAAATTATCGTCTGCTGGATACCACGCTGTATGTCACGCTTGAGCCATGCGTCATGTGCGCAGGCGCGATGGTGCACGGGCGTATCGGCACGCTGGTGTTCGGCGCGCGTGATGCCAAAACCGGCGCGGTCGGGTCGCTGATGGACATCACCGGGCATCCCGGTATGAACCATCAGGTGCAGGTTATCGAGGGGATACTGGCGACAGAGTGTTCGGCAATGCTGAGTGCGTTTTTCCGCCAGCGCCGGCTTGAGAAAAAGGCCCTAAAGGAAGCGACGAAAAGGGCGACGGGAACAGACCCTGCGGCGTAATATTCGTCGGGTAACTCTGCACAAGCTTAGGCTGCGCTGCCGCGGCGGCCTGCTTTTCCTTCTCCAGCAGATAACCGACCAGGCTTATCTGATATTTACGGATATTTTCCACATAGGCGTAAGCCTCATGCCCGCGCGCGTAGCCATAGGTGAGCTTGCTGTAATAGGGGCGCTGGCTTAACAGCGGCAGCCGCTGTTTTACATCCGACCAGCTATCCGGGTTGCCTTTCTGTTTTGCTGTCAGCGCGCGGGCGTCCAGCATATGCGCGTAGCCCATGTTATACGCCGCCAGCGCAAACCAGATCCGCTCCTCTTCCGGTACGCTTTCCGGCACTTTGCTCATCATATCTTTCAGATAGCGCGCGCCGCCGCTGATGCTCTGCTCGGCATCAAGACGGTCAGTCAGGCCCAGGCTTTGCGCCGTATTGCGCGTCAGCATCATCAGACCGCGTACGCCGGTGGGCGAGGTGGCCTGGCTGTCCCAGTGGGATTCCTGATACGAGATGGCCGCCAGCAGTCGCCAGTCGATATCCGTCGCGTATTTCTCAAAGAGCGGCTGCAGCTCCGGCAGCACGCTGTCCACGGCGCGCAGGAAACTGCGGGTATCCACGTAATCGAAATCATTGCCGTGGCCCAGATACTTCTCTTCCAGGCGCGCCAGCGTACCGTCTTCGTTAATCTGATTGAAGAAATCGAGCAGCGCGGCTGAGAGCGAGTTATCGCTGCTGCGGCGGCTGAACCATGTCACCGGCTGCTCATCGCTGAGATCGAGCGCGACCGCAAGCTGCGGATGAACGCGCTGGAACAGGCCGATGGCGACCGAATCGGCGATGGTGTAATCCAGCGTGCCCTGAGCCACCTGCAGCATCAGCTCGTTGCTGCTGAGTTTCGGGTCGACGCGCCAGGTTAAACCCGGGTATTTGCTTGCTTTGAGTTGTTCCAGCTCGCTTTGCGCCACGTGGCCCGGCGCAATGGTCAGTTGCCCCTCTTTAATACTGGCGAGGCTTCGCGGACGCAGGCTGCCGACGCGGTAAACCATCTGCTGCGAGACGGAATAATAGATAGGGCCAGCCTGATAGTGTTGGCTGCGCGCTTCGTTATAGACCAGGCCTGCGGCGAGAAGATCGGCGTCGTTATTGTCGAGATCGTCAAAGAGCTGACTGATGTTCTGGCGCACGGTGATTTTAAGCTTCACGCCCAGATAGTCGGCGAAGGCCTGGCTTAGCTCGTAATCAAGCCCGGACATGGTGTCACCGGCGCGGTACATAGTCAGCGGCGTGGCGATGGTACTGACGCGCAAAACCCCCCGCGCCTGAATCGCGGCGATACGGTTATCGGCTTTGCCGGACCAGGGAATGGCCGGCCACAAGGCCACTGCCAGCAGCAGGGTAACGACGCCGATGAGCAGATAATTAAGCTTTAATTTTTTCAATTAGTTAATTCTCTGCGTTGCCTCGGGGCTCAGCGAACAATCGTTAGTAAACCGTTTCGTTTGAATGGCATGGAGCGGCATTTTGCGTAACAAAGCGCCACTTGGCAACTAATTAGAGGAATCGGCCACACCAAACGTTAACGCGACGGCGGGATTTTATTTCTACGCAAACGGTTTCGTCAGCGCGCCGGATTCTCTATAATGACGCCCGTTTTCCCCCTTGCGCCCACTGAGGTGCCCTCCGGCGCTTCGAAGACGAGAGACTAGATGATGGAAATTCTGCGTGGTTCGCCCGCTCTGTCGGCATTTCGTATTAACAAACTGCTGGCTCGTTTCAAAGACGCTCACCTCCCGGTGAAAACCCTTTATGCCGAGTATGTCCATTTTGCTGACCTCGCCGCACCGCTGAATGCCGAAGAGCACGCGCGCCTTGAGCGCCTGCTGAAATATGGGCCGAGCCTTACTGGCCACGCGCCGTCGGGCCGTCTGCTGCTGGTAACGCCGCGCCCTGGCACTATCTCTCCCTGGTCCTCTAAAGCGACAGACATCGCCCATAACTGCGGGCTCGCCCAGGTCAAACGCCTGGAGCGCGGCGTGGCGTATTACCTCGATGTGGATCCCACCGCGGGCGACGACGCCTGGCGCCAGATTGCGGCAGAGCTGCATGACCGCATGATGGAGAGCGTGTTCGGCGCGCTGGAAGACGCCGCGCAGCTGTTCGCGCACCACGACCCCGCGCCGGTACAGAGCGTGGATCTGCTGGGGCAGGGCCGTCAGGCGCTGGCAGACGCCAACGTGCGTCTGGGGCTGGCGCTGGCAGAAGATGAAATCGACTACCTGCATGACGCATTCACCCGCCTGGGGCGCAACCCGAACGACATCGAACTCTACATGTTCGCGCAGGCCAACTCTGAGCACTGCCGTCACAAAATTTTTAACGCCGACTGGGTTATCGACGGCGAAAAACAGCCGAAGTCGCTGTTTAAAATGATTAAAAACACTTTCGAGAAGACCCCGAATTTCGTGCTCTCCGCGTATAAAGATAACGCGGCGGTTATGGAAGGCTCTTCCGTGGGCCGTTTCTACGCCGATCATGAAGCGGGCCGCTACGCGTTCCATCAGGAACCGGCGCACATTCTGATGAAAGTGGAAACGCACAACCATCCGACCGCCATTTCCCCGTGGCCGGGTGCCGCGACAGGCTCCGGCGGCGAAATTCGTGACGAAGGCGCGACGGGCCGCGGTGCGAAGCCGAAAGCGGGCCTGGTGGGTTTTTCTGTTTCGAACCTGCGCATTCCGGGCTTTGAGCAGCCGTGGGAAGAAGATTTCGGCAAGCCGGATCGTATCGTTACCGCGCTCGATATCATGACCGAAGGCCCGCTTGGCGGCGCGGCGTTCAACAACGAATTTGGTCGTCCGGCGCTGAACGGCTATTTCCGTACCTATGAAGAGAAAGTGGCCAGCCACAACGGCGAAGAGCTGCGCGGCTACCATAAGCCGATCATGCTGGCAGGCGGCATCGGCAACATTCGCGCCGACCATGTGCAGAAAGGCGAAATTCCGCCCGGCGCGAAGCTGATTGTGCTCGGCGGCCCGGCGATGAATATCGGTCTTGGCGGCGGCGCGGCGTCCTCCATGGCGTCTGGCCAGTCAGACGCCGATCTCGATTTCGCCTCGGTACAGCGCGACAACCCGGAAATGGAGCGCCGCTGCCAGGAAGTGATCGACCGCTGCTGGCAGCTTGGCGAGGCCAACCCGATCCTCTTTATTCATGATGTTGGCGCGGGCGGCCTTTCCAACGCCATGCCGGAGCTGGTGAGCGACGGCGGGCGCGGCGGGCGTTTTGAACTGCGCGATATTTTAAGCGACGAGCCGGGCATGAGCCCGCTGGAAGTCTGGTGTAACGAATCCCAGGAGCGTTACGTGCTGGCCGTGGCGCCCGAACAGCTGGCGCTGTTTGATGAGCTGTGCCGCCGCGAGCGCGCGCCGTACGCCGTGATTGGCGAGGCGACCGAAGCGCAGCACCTGACGCTTACCGACAGCCACTTCGACAACCAGCCGGTGGATATGCCGCTTGACGTTCTGCTCGGCAAAACCCCGAAAATGACCCGCGACGTTACGCGTTTACAGGCCGAGGGCCAGCCGTTTGACCGTACGGGCATTACGCTTGCCGATGCGGTGAAGCGTGTGCTGCATCTGCCGACAGTCGCGGAGAAAACCTTCCTGGTGACCATTGGCGACCGCACCGTGACCGGCATGGTAGCGCGCGATCAGATGGTCGGCCCGTGGCAGGTGCCGGTGGCGAACTGTGCAGTCACGACCGCAAGCCTCGACAGCTACTACGGCGAAGCGATGGCGATGGGCGAGCGCGCGCCGGTGGCGCTGCTGGACTTCGCCGCTTCCGCCCGTCTGGCGGTAGGTGAAGCGCTCACTAACATTGCGGCGACCCAAATCGGCGATATCAAACGCCTGAAACTTTCCGCCAACTGGATGGCGGCGGCGGGGCACCCTGGCGAAGACGCCGGTCTCTATGCTGCCGTCAAAGCGGTGGGCGAGGAGCTCTGCCCGCAGCTCGGCCTGACCATTCCGGTCGGTAAAGATTCGATGTCGATGAAAACCCGCTGGCAGCAGGATGGCGAACAGCGCGAGATGACCTCGCCGCTGTCGCTGGTGATCTCCGCTTTCGCCCGCGTGGAAGATGTGCGTCGCACCGTGACGCCGGAACTCACTACCGAAGATAACGCGCTGCTGTTAATCGATCTCGGCAACGGCCAGAACGCGCTGGGCGCGACGGCGCTGGCGCAGGTTTATCGTCAGCTCGGCGACAAGCCTGCCGACGTGCGCGACGCCGGTCAGCTGAAATGCTTCTACGACGCCATCCAGGCGCTGGTGGCGCAGCGTAAACTGCTGGCCTACCACGACCGCTCCGACGGCGGCCTGCTGGTGACGCTCGCGGAGATGGCGTTTGCGGGTCACTGCGGCATTGAAGCGGATATCGCCGCCCTCGGCGACGACGCCCTGGCGGCGCTGTTTAATGAAGAGCTGGGCGCGGTGATTCAGATTGCCGCCGCCGAGCGCGAGCAGGTAGAGCGCGTACTGAAAGATCACGGTCTTGGCGAATGCACGCACTATCTCGGCAAGGCGGTCGCGGGCGATCGCTTCACGCTGACGGCGGGCGACAAGGTGGTGTACAGCGAAAGCCGCACCCAGCTTCGCATGTGGTGGGCGGAAACCACCTGGCAGATGCAGCGCCTGCGCGATAACCCGGAATGCGCGGATCAGGAACATCAGGCGAAAGCCAACGACAGCGATCCGGGCCTTAACGTGAAGCTGACGTTCGATATCAAAGAAGATATCGCCGCACCGTTCATCGCCACCGGCGCGCGCCCGAAAGTCGCGGTACTGCGCGAGCAGGGCGTGAACTCCCATGTGGAGATGGCGGCCGCGTTCCACCGCGCGGGCTTTGACGCCATCGACGTGCATATGAGCGATCTGCTCGCCGGTCGTCGTGGCCTCGGCGATTTTCACACGCTCGTCGCCTGCGGCGGCTTCTCTTACGGCGACGTGCTGGGCGCGGGCGAGGGCTGGGCGAAGTCTATTCTGTTCAACGACCGCGTGCGTGACGAGTTCACCGAATTCTTCCACCGTCCGCAGACGCTGGCGCTCGGCGTCTGTAACGGCTGCCAGATGATGTCCAACCTGCGCGAGCTGATCCCCGGTAGCGAACTGTGGCCGCGCTTTGTGCGTAACCAGTCCGACCGCTTTGAAGCGCGCTTCAGTCTGGTGGAAGTGACGGCCAGCCCGTCGCTGCTGCTGGACGGCATGACCGGCTCCCATATGCCGATTGCGGTTTCCCACGGCGAAGGCCGCGTGGAAGTCCGCGACGACGCGCATCTGGCAGCACTTGAGAGCAAAGGGCTGGTGGCGCTGCGCTATATCGATAACTTCGGCGCGGTAACGGAAACCTATCCGGCGAACCCGAACGGTTCACCGAACGGCATTACCGCCGTGACCAGCGAAAGCGGGCGCGTCACTATCATGATGCCGCATCCGGAGCGCGTCTTCCGTACCGTGGCGAACTCCTGGCATCCGGCGAACTGGGGCGAGGACAGCCCGTGGATGCGCATTTTCCGCAACGCGCGTAAGCAGCTCGGTTAACCCTGCTCGTTTTATCCTGATAAAGGCCTCGCAAGAGGCCTTTTTTCTTTTAATCGCTTTTTCTTTGAGTGCGAATCCGGCAGGTGTCGGTAAATTGCGACAGCGACAGGATCGTAGTGTCGCTGATTTGCGACATGTAACCCATTGATTTATATAGCGCATGAAAAGCATCAGGGGAAGTGTTGGGATTTAGCGACACTCTGGCGAAAAATAACGCAAAACTTTGAAGCGCCTCATATAATTAAAACTATTACATAACAGCCACTTATGTTTTATGTGGTAAATCTGGCACGGTTACTGCATAATCACACGCAGTGGCTCATTCACCTTCTTATGTCAGCCCCATTGCGAGCGCTACATAAACTTCGAATGACGCACTCAAAGGTGCCTGCCGTCCAACTGCTGATCATAGCGCTGCTATTTCAGAACCCGGGCGACACGTTGAGTAAGGCACCGCCTGATTCCATCACAAAGGCAGGGTTAATCCCCTGCCTTTGTTGTTTTTTGCGTTTGGCTTTGCTCCGGCGCGGCTGTCGGTTAGCATCAGGCTTTTGCAATCACTTCGGAATAACGCCGTGAAACGCTGGCCTGCTTTTCCCCGCTCGCTTCGCCAACTGGTGATGATGGCTTTCTTACTGGTGATGGTGCCGTTGCTGTTTCTCGCCTGGCAGGCCTGGCAGAGCCTGAATACGTTAAGCGCCCAGGCGGCGCAGTCCAACACGCTCACCCAGATGGATGCCCGGCGCAGCGAGGCGATGACCAATATCGCGCTCGAAATGGAGCGCAGCTACCGGCAGTACTGCGTGCTGGATGACGTGACGCTGGCGAAAGTCTATGAAAGCCAGCGCCAGCGCTATTCCCGAATGCTGGAGGCGCAGGCGAGCGTGCTGCCTGACGCGAGACTCTATAAAGCCCTGCGCCAGAGCCTGGTGGATCTGGCGCAGCTTCAGTGTCACAACAGCGGCCCGAAGCCGGATGCCGCCGCACGTCTGGAAGCCTTCGCGGATACCAACACCCGGCTGGTGCAGGCCACCCGCGCGGTGATTTACGCACGCGGCCAGCAGCTTCAGCAGGAAATCGCCTCGCGCGGACGACTGTTCGGCTGGCAGGCGCTGGCGCTGTTTCTGGCAAGCCTCGCGCTGGTGCTGCTCTTCACGCGGATGATTATCGGCCCGGTAAAAGGCATCGAGCGGATGATCAACCGGCTGGGCGAGGGGAAATCGCTCGGCACTGCCATGATGTTTAAAGGCCCGCGCGAGCTGCGATCGGTAGGCCAGCGTATTATCTGGCTCAGCGAGCGTCTCGCCTGGCTTGAATCGCAGCGTCATCAATTCTTGCGTCATATCTCCCATGAATTAAAAACGCCGCTCGCCAGTATGCGCGAGGGCACCGAACTGCTTGCCGATCAGGTCGTCGGGCCGCTGACCGCGGAGCAGCGCGAGGTGGTGGAAATTCTCGATACCAGCAGCCGTAATCTGCAAACGCTCATTGAGCAACTCCTTGATTACAACCGTAAACTCGCAGGCGGCGCGGTGGAGCTTGAAAAAGTGGAACTGGCGCCGCTGGTGGAGATTGTCATCGCCTCACACAGTCTGCCAGCGCGGGCTAAAATGATGCATACCGAGGTGTCGCTTGCCGATGCGCCTTGCCTCGCGGAGCCGATGCTGCTGATGAGCGTGCTGGATAATCTCTACTCCAATGCGGTGCACTACGGGCGTGAATCCGGTACCATTTATCTGCGAAGCCGCCGCCTTGCCAGTACGTTATGTATTGAGGTGGCGAATACCGGCACGCCCATTCCTGAGGCGGAACGGCAAATGATTTTCGAGCCCTTTTATCAGGGAAGCCATCAACGTAAAGGGGCGGTGAAAGGCAGCGGCCTGGGCCTGAGCATTGCACAGGACTGCATCCGACGTATGCACGGCGAACTGCGTCTGGTTGAAGATGACACCGCCGACGTCTGTTTTCGCATCGAATTACCGCTCTTTGACCCGGAACGATTAAAAAAATGAATTCACGTCTGGTAAGCGCATGGCGCAGCCTGCGCTCGCGCGGCACACGGTTTTTCTCTCTTCGCACGCGGGCCTGTTCCGTGCTGTTGCCATGCCTTCTGGCAGGCTGCGTGCAAAGCCCGGTTTCCAGCCATATCAAACAAACGCACGACCCAAAACTGCCGGAACAGCAGCTGGCGGATTTTCTCTTTACCGACTGTTCCGGCATCTGGCAGCTCTCCGGCACCAGTGTGGAAAATAACCCGCTGTTCTGGCTGCGCGGCATGGACTGCGCGGAACGCCTTTCGCCCGCCGAGGCGCGCGCGCAGGCGCGTCGTTTCCCGGACGATACCTGGCAGTATGCCTTCCGACGCGGCATTTTGCTGGCTAACGCCCGCATTACGCCTGCCGAACGCCGCAGCTATCTCACCACGCTCAGCGCCACCTCCGGCGCGATACCGGCGCACGTGCGCCCGCTCTATGAAACCTGGCGCGACGGCCAGGCGGCGCAGCTTGCGCTTTCGGAAGAGCGTGGCCGCTACAGCAAGCTTCAGGAAAGCACCGACAGCGAACTGGATGCCCTGCGCGAGCAGCAGCGGCACCTGCGCAGCGAGCTTGAGCTCACCACCCGCAAGCTGGAAAACCTGACCGATATTGAACGCCAGCTCTCCACGCGGAAAAGCGCGGGCGGCTATATTCAGGACAACAGCCACAGCCCGGATGCCGAGAAAGAGGGCGCCGCGCCGGCTGATAAGGACACCGCACCCGCGCAGGAGGAGACCAAACCATGACGCAGCATAAACCCGCGCGCCTGTTGCTGGTGGATGACGATCCGGGCCTGCTGAAACTGCTGGGCCTGCGGCTCACCAGCGAAGGATTTACCGTTGAGACCGCTGAAAGCGTCCATGAAGGGCTGCGCATTTTAGCGCGTGAGAAGATCGATCTGGTGATTAGCGATCTGCGGATGGATGAAATGGACGGCATGCAGCTTTTTGCCGAGATCCAGAAGCTCCAGCCGGGCATGCCGGTGATCATTCTGACCGCGCATGGTTCGATCCCTGATGCGGTGGCGGCAACCCAGCAGGGTGTCTTCAGTTTTCTCACTAAACCGGTGGATAAAGACGCGCTGTATAAAGCCATCGATGACGCGCTGGCGCATGCCGCGCCCGCAGGCGACGAGCAGTGGCGCGAGACGATTGTCACCCGCAGCCCCGTGATGCTGCGGCTGCTTGAGCAGGCGCACATGGTGGCGCAGTCGGACGTTAGCGTCCTGATTAACGGCCAGAGCGGCACGGGCAAAGAGATTCTGGCGCAGGCCATCCATAACGCCAGCCCGCGCGCCAAAAACGCATTTATCGCCATTAACTGCGGCGCGCTGCCGGAACAGCTGCTGGAATCTGAGCTGTTCGGCCATGCGCGCGGCGCGTTTACCGGTGCGGTCAGCAGCCGTGAAGGGCTTTTTCAGGCGGCTGAAGGCGGCACGCTGTTTCTCGATGAAATCGGCGATATGCCGGTGCCGTTACAGGTGAAGCTGCTGCGCGTTTTACAGGAGCGCAAAGTACGCCCGCTCGGCAGCAACCGCGATATCGATATCAACGTGCGGATTATCTCCGCTACCCACCGCGATCTGCCGAAGGCGATGGCGCGCGGCGAGTTCCGTGAAGATCTTTTTTATCGCCTGAACGTGGTGAATTTAAAGATCCCGGCGTTGCAGGAGCGCGCGGAAGATATTCCGCTGCTGGCGAACCATCTGCTGCGTCAGGCGGCGGATCGCCATAAGCCGTTCGTGCGCAGTTTCTCTACCGATGCGATGAAGCGTCTGATGGCGGCGAGCTGGCCGGGCAATGTGCGCCAGCTGGTGAACGTCATTGAGCAGTGCGTGGCGCTGACCTCCGCGCCGGTCATTAGCGAGGCGCTGGTGGAGCAGGCGCTGGAGGGCGAGAACACCGTGCTGCCGACGTTTGTCGAGGCGCGCAATCAGTTTGAGCTCAACTATCTGCGTAAACTGTTGCAAATCACCAAAGGCAACGTGACGCATGCCGCGCGGATGGCGGGGCGTAACCGTACCGAATTCTATAAATTACTGGCTCGCCACGAGCTTGAGGCGAATGATTTTAAAGAGTAGTTTTTGGTGCCCAAACCGCTGCAAGGTATGGTAATTTGAGCAACCGATTTCGCGAACTGAATCGCCGTGCAGGCGCTGGCAGGAATTAAGGATCCACCATGAAAAAGATTGATGCGATTATTAAACCCTTCAAACTCGATGACGTACGTGAAGCGCTGGCGGAAGTCGGGATCACCGGGATGACGGTGACCGAGGTGAAAGGGTTTGGTCGTCAGAAAGGCCATACCGAGCTGTATCGCGGCGCAGAGTATATGGTGGATTTCCTGCCGAAAGTGAAAATCGAGATCGTGGTGACCGACGATATCGTCGATACCTGCGTGGATACGATTATCCGTACCGCCCAGACCGGTAAAATCGGCGACGGCAAGATTTTCGTTTTCGACGTGGCGCGCGTGGTGCGTATCCGCACCGGCGAGGAAGACGACGCCGCGATTTAAGCGGGCGCGACGACAAAAAAAGCAGGCCAGTGGGCCTGCTTTTTTTATGCCCGACGCGCATGGGGCGCGCAGGGATATGAATTGTGGGTGCGCTTCGCTTACCCACCCTACAGGGGACGCTGGTGTTCGGCATGGTGGGTGCGCTGCGCTTACCCACCCTACAGGGGACGCTGGTGTTCGGCATGGTGGGTGCGCTGCGCTTACCCACCCTACAGGGGCGCTGGTGTTCGGCATGGTGGGTGCGCTGCGCTGACCCACCTTATAACAGACGGTGTGATTTTGTAGGGCGGGTAAGCGAAGCGCACCCGCCGAACCGCCCCAAAAAACCGCCGGGCGCTTACAACACCTTATGCGGGCCGAAACATTCGTAATGAATGTTCTCTTTATTCACACCCATGCTCACTAACTGCTCCGCGGCGAACTGCATAAAATTCACCGGGCCGCAAACATAAAACTGCATACCGGGCGTGGTCACTTGCGCCTTGCGATCGTGAAGCGCCATCAACCCTTCGCTGTTATAACGGCCCGCGCTGCGATCGGCGTCGGTCGGCACGCGGTACCAGATATGGCTGGTAAAACGGGGGAGCGTCGCGCCGAGCTGCGCCACTTCATCGGTAAACGCATGCACATCGCCGCTTTCCGCCGCGTGATACCAGTTCACCTGCGCCGGATGCTGCGCGCTTGCCAGCGTATCGAGCATCGCCAGCATCGGCGTCTGACCCACACCCGCCGAGATAAGCGTCACCGGCGTCTGCGGTTCAACATCCATAAAGAAATCGCCCGCAGGCGCGGCAAGGCGAATCACATCGCCCGGCTGCGCATGCTGATGCAGCCAGTTCGACACCTGGCCTTCGCCTTCGCGTTTCACCGCGATGCGGTAGCTTTTACCGTTCGGCTTGCGGGTGAGCGAATACTGGCGAATCTCCTGATGCGCAAACCCCTGCGGCTTGATCCAGACGGCGGTGTACTGGCCGGGCAGGTAATCGGCGACCGGGCCGCCATCCACCGGTTCCAGCTCAAAGCTTGTGACAATGGCGCTCTGTGGCGTTTTATTCGCGATGCGGAATTCGCGCGTGCCTTCCCAGCCGCCGGTTTTCTGCGCGTTACTCTGGTAAATCTCGGCTTCGCGGTTAATAAACACGCCCGCCAGCACGCCATAGGCTTTGCCCCACGCGTCCAGCACTTCCTGGCCTGGGCTGAACATCTCATCGAGCGTCGCCAGCAGGTGCTCGCCCACAATGTTGTACTGCTCCGGTTTGATATTAAAGCTGGTGTGCTTCTGGGCGATTTTCTCCACCGCTGGCAGCAGGGCCGCGAGGTTTTCGATATTGGTGGCGTAGGCGCAGATGGCGTTGAACAGCGCTTCACGCTGATCGCCATTGCGCTGGTTGCTCATGTTGAAAATCTCTTTCAGCTCCGGGTTGTGTGTAAACATCCGGTCATAAAAGTGCGCGGTGAGTTTCGGGCCAGTCTGCGCCAGCAGCGGGATGGTGGATTTCACGACGGCGATGGTTTGACTATCCAGCATGGTTGCTTCCTTCCGTTTTTCTATAAAATGTATTTTAAATGCATCTTATAAAAATACCTGCACGCTGTAAATGGTTTTATCAAGCCTGGGGAAAACACCACGGCGTATGAAAAAACGACAGGTTGAAAATGAAAATAAGTCGCGTAAACGGCACGTTTGCTTAATCGTTCAAACCCTTGCGCCACGCCATGCCAAACGTTTGCGTAAAAACCTCTGTCAAGCCCTATCTTCACGCTGCCAATCGGTTTACACTGTTGGCCGTCGCCCAAAAGGGCCCCTAATTGCAGTACATTTTATTGTCAGCTGAGTCAGGAGATGCGGATGTTAAAGCGTGAAATGAACATTGCCGATTATGATGCCGAACTGTGGCAGGCTATGGAGCAGGAAAAAGTACGTCAGGAAGAGCACATCGAACTGATCGCCTCCGAAAACTACACCAGCCCGCGCGTGATGCAGGCGCAGGGCTCTCAGCTGACCAACAAATATGCCGAAGGTTATCCGGGCAAGCGCTACTACGGCGGCTGCGAATATGTGGATATCGTTGAGCAACTGGCGATTGACCGCGCGAAAGAACTCTTCGGCGCTGACTACGCTAACGTGCAGCCGCACTCCGGTTCTCAGGCCAACTTCGCGGTTTACACCGCGCTGCTGCAACCGGGCGATACCGTTCTTGGTATGAACCTGGCGCAGGGCGGCCACCTGACTCACGGCTCCCCGGTTAACTTCTCCGGTAAGCTCTACAACATCATTCCTTACGGTATCGACGAGTCTGGCAAAATCGATTACGAGGACATGGCGAAGCAGGCGAAAGAGCACAAACCGAAAATGATCATCGGTGGTTTCTCCGCGTACTCCGGCATTGTTGACTGGGCAAAAATGCGTGAAATCGCTGACAGCATCGGCGCATACCTGTTCGTCGATATGGCGCACGTGGCGGGCCTGATTGCCGCAGGCGTCTACCCGAACCCGGTTCCGCACGCGCACGTCGTGACCACCACCACTCATAAAACGCTGGCTGGCCCGCGCGGTGGTCTGATCCTCGCCAAAGGCGGCAGCGAAGAGCTGTACAAAAAACTGAACTCTGCCGTGTTCCCGAGCGCGCAGGGCGGCCCGCTGATGCACGTTATCGCGGCGAAAGCGGTCGCGCTGAAAGAAGCGATGGAGCCGGAGTTCAAAACCTACCAGCAGCAGGTGGCCAAAAACGCCAAAGCGATGGTGGAAGTGTTCCTGAACCGCGGCTACAAAGTGGTTTCCGGCGGTACGGAAAACCACCTGTTCCTGCTGGATCTGGTTGATAAAAACCTGACCGGTAAAGAAGCGGACGCCGCACTTGGCCGCGCCAACATCACCGTTAACAAAAACAGCGTGCCGAACGATCCGAAGAGCCCGTTCGTCACCTCCGGCATCCGTATCGGTTCTCCGGCGGTCACACGTCGCGGCTTTAAAGAAGCCGAAGTTAAAGAGCTGGCAGGCTGGATGTGCGACATCCTGGACAACATCAATGACGAAGCGGTTATCGAGCGCGTCAAAGGTAAAGTACTGGATATCTGCGCACGCTTCCCGGTTTACGCGTAAGCGTTCACTCACTGCTGAAGGCCGCCTCGCGCGGCCTTTTTTTATGGGGCTACGGTAGACAGGAGGCGGCCATGCGTATTCAGGCATTCGCGACGCTGACGGGGCTTGGCGTTCATACGCTGCGCTATTACGAAAAGCTCGGTTTGCTGGTGCCGGCGCGTAATGCGAGCGGGCATCGCGACTATTCTCGTTCGGATCTCGACTGGGCGGCGTTTATTAAACGGTTAAAGGCGACCGATATGCCGCTGGAGGAGATTCAGCGCTACGCCCTCTTGCGCGCGCAGGGGGAGACGACCGCTGGCGCACGTCGTGAACTGCTGGCGCATCACGCGCAGCGGCTCGAAGCCCGGCTCGCGGAGCAGGCAGACCATCTGGCGCGCCTGAAAGAGAAAATGGCCTATTACGATGAAACGCTGTTAAAAAACAGCGCTTGACCTGGAGTTAACTCGAAGGCTTACCGTTATCTCAACCACACAAAAGGAGAACGGTATGACTTCATCACGTTACGAGGCAGGCCTCGCGCGGCTGTCTGAAATCGACGGCGCGGCAGGGGAAAATGTCATTAAAGCGCTGGCCGATATCGCGCCGGATCTGGGGCGCTACGTCATTGAATTCGGCTTTGGCGATATCTACAGCAGGCCGGGGCTGTCGCTGAAAAGCCGGGAGCTCGCGACCGTCGCGGCGCTTACCGCGCTTGGCCACGCGCAGCCGCAGCTGGCGGTGCATCTGCACGCGGCGCTGAATGTCGGCTGCACCCGCGAAGAGATTATTGAAGTCATCATCCAGATTGCGCTCTATGCCGGTTTCCCGGCGGCGCTGAATGCGATGTTTACCGCCAAAAAGGTCTTTGCCGAGGCGGGCATATAACAGGACAGGCCGCTGCGGCGGCCTCATTACGCAGTAAAAGCGAATTGTTATTAACGTGTTATGCATCGCTTGCAACCCCTGCGCTTTCCCGCCAGACTAACGCCTGCGAAACGGGAGGGAATCATGGTGTTGCAATCCACGCGCTGGCTGGCGCTCAGCTATTTCACCTATTTTTTCAGCTACGGTATTTTCCTGCCGTTCTGGAGCGTCTGGCTCGCAGGCGTCGGCGTCGCGCCGGAAACTATCGGCCTATTGCTCGGCTCCGGCCTGATTGCACGTTTTCTTGGCAGCCTGCTGCTGGCACCGCGCGTCAAAGATCCTTCCCGTTTAGTGTTTGCGCTGCGCCTGCTTGCATTGCTGACGCTCGTTTTCGCGCTCGGCTTCTGGTTCGGGCATCAGACCGCCTGGCTGTTTGTCGTGCTGGTGGGCTTTAACCTCTTTTTCTCGCCGCTGGTGCCGCTCACCGACGCGCTCGCCGCCACCTGGCAGCGTCAAATAGCGATGGATTACGGGCGAGTGCGGCTGTGGGGATCGCTGGCGTTTGTGATTGGCTCGGCGCTCACCGGCAAGCTGGTAAGCGTCTACGATTACCGCGCTATTCTGGCGCTGCTGTCGCTCGGCGTGGCGTCAATGCTTATCGGGATGTTGCTGAAACCCTCCGTGATGCCGCAGGGCGAAGCGCGTCATAACGAGGCCGCAGGCTGGCCGGTATGGCGCAAGTTAATGGTTGAAAACTGGCGTTTTCTCGCCTGCGTAAGCCTGCTTCAGGGCGCGCACGCGGCCTACTACGGCTTCAGCGCCATTTACTGGCAGAGTAAAGGCTATTCCGCCTCGGTCGTGGGGTATCTGTGGTCGCTCGGCGTGGTGGCGGAAATTATCATCTTCGCGCTCAGTAAACGGCTTTTCAGCCGGTTTGGCGCGCGCGATCTGCTGCTGCTCTCCGGCGTGCTGGGGATTATCCGCTGGGGAATGATGGGCTGGACGACCGCGCTGCCGTGGCTCATCGTGGCGCAGATCCTGCACTGCGGGAGCTTCTCCATCTGCCATCTGGCGGCGATGCGCTATATCGCCGCCCGCGAAGGCTCAGAAATCATCCGGCTACAGTCGGTCTACTCCGCCGTCGCGATGGGCGGCGGGATTGCGGTGATGACCGTCTTCGCAGGCTTCCTGTATCAGCACCTCGCAGGCGGCGTCTTCTGGGTGATGGCGCTGGTTGCGCTGCCCGCGCTCTTCCTGCGCCCGAAAGTCGTGGCGCGCGCTTAAGCCTCCAGAATCTCGCGTATCCGCTGCTGCTGGTGTTCACCGAGCGGCAGCGTCGCGTGAATGAGCGGCGGCGAGAAGAGCGGCAGCGAGGTGGTGTATGGCGTCACAATCAGCGCCACCTCTTTCGGCGCGCCTTCCTGCTGGAAGGTATGCAGCGTCAGATGTTTGATGTTGAGCGGCAGCAGGGTAAGTTCCCGTAGCTGCTGCTCGATTTCTGCCTCAAGCGCAGGGTCGTTGCCCGTCAGCAGCAGCACCTGTTTTTCATGCAGATCCGCCTCCTGCATCAGCCACGCGCCGAAAATCACCGCCACCAGCCCGACTTCTTCATCAGAAAACGTCACCCGGTACTCTTCCTCAAAGCTATCAAACGCTTTGCGGGTGGTGCGCATCAGGCGCGGATAGAGACGGTTAATCTCTTCCGGCAGCGCGTTATCGATACCGATGCCGAACAGGCTGCGGTCAAGCGCCTGGCAGAGATGAATATAGAGCTGATCCGCAAGTCCCTGCTCATCGCTGAACGCCATGCCGGAGAGCTCGCGAAAGCGGGCAATCAGCGAAAGCACGGCGTGACGCAGCCGGTGATCTTCCGGGTGCGCGTCGCGCAGCGGATCGGGCGTGCGCAGCATCATAAAGAGCAGTGCCAGAAAGCAGTGTTCGTTCACGTGCGGCGACTGCGCGACGCGGCGCTGCCAGTGGCGGACTATCTCCTGCGCGGCGAGAAACTCGGCGCGAGCGCGCATCCAGAGCTGTTGCGGTTCGGTGAATTCCGGCGTCTGGCCGTAATGGTGCTGCACCAGGCAGTATTGCAGGTAGAGGCGCAGGAACTGTACGTCGCGCGGCTCGAACTGGCGGTTCAGGCGACGCGCGCAAAGGTTGACCAGCGCGTGTAAATTCGTATCGTCATACAGCGCTGTCGCGATGCCGTGCTGGCGAAGCTCGTTTTTCAGCGCGGGCGTGAAATGCTGCTGGATAAACTCGGGGCACAGGCGCAGCGCCCGGCGCAGCCAGTGCAGCAGGCAGAGGCGTCTGTCTAACGCCGTGCCTTCAATCCGGTAGCTGCCGTCCTGCTGGGTGATAATACTCAGGCGGTGATACCGCTTAATTTCGTCGCCGGTTTCGGCAATGTCCTGACGGGCGATGGCGCCGTCAACGCCATTCAGCCGGCCTAACATTTCCGGCGTGATGGTTTGCCCCGGCAGATAGAGCATTAAAAGCACCTGGCAGCGGCGCTGCGGACTGGAGAGCACAGATGGTGGAGGGCAGAGCAGAGTCATCATCCGTTTTGTCCAGTGAGTGAGAATATTGCTAAGAATAGCTAAAGGATTATTGAATGCCGTTCAGGGTGCCCAGTTTGATCGCGGAATTCTGGCTGGCTCACAGAATTTTTCGCCAGAGGAAGATAATGAGCGCTCGTCTTTACCGGTTAATGTGTGCTGCGGCTGTAGTATCGCTGTTTCCGGCGCAGGAGGCGCTGGCGCATCCGCACAGTTTTATCTCGTTGAAAACCGACATCGTCAGCGAAGCGGGACAGATAACGGCGCTGAAAATGCGCTGGAAAATGGATGAAATCACTTCAGCGGATCTACTGTATGACGCAGGCGACGCCGCGCCCGGTTCGCCGGTGTGGAAAAAGCTGGCGGCGGAAGTAATGGCGAATGTTATCGGACAGCATTATTTCACCGAGTTCTGGCACAACGGGCAGAAGGTGAAATTCGCCGCCACGCCGCTGGCGTATGGTCTGGCACGCGAAGGGCATCAGGCAGTGCTGACTTTCACGCTGCCGCTCGCGCATCCGCAAAAAGCCTCAGGCGCGCGCTATACGTTCGCCACGTTCGATCCCACCTATTATGTGTCGATGAGTTATGACGCACCGGGCGATGTGACGCTCAGTGCTGAGCTGCGCGAGCGTTGCAAGGTGGCGGTGAAAACGCCGCAGCCGGATGCCGCCGTGCAGGATTTCGCGCTGTCCCTCGATAAATCTGACGCGCCGCCGGAAGATATGGATTTAGGCAAACAATTCGCTCAGGAGGTGACGTTGCAATGTCAGTGATTTCAACGCCGCTCGCGACCCGCCGCTGGCTGCATTTCTGGCCGCTGGCGCTCTTTGTTGTGCTGGCGCTCGGCGCGGGCGTCTGGCTGTGGCTTGAGTGGCCGCAGGTGCTGATGAAAAGCACCGTCTGGCAGCGCGATATTAACCGCGAGATGAGTGCACTGCTTCAGCAGGTGGCGGAAAACCCGACGCGCGCGGGCAGTTCGCTGCTGCTGTTTAGCCTGGTTTATGGCGTGCTGCACGCGCTGGGGCCGGGTCATGGCAAAGTGGTGATCGCCACCTGGCTTGCCACACATCCGTCGCGCCTGAAAACCAGCCTGCAACTGACGTTCGCGTCGTCATTACTGCAGGGGCTGGTGGCGATTGCGCTGGTGACGGTAGTGCTGACGGTGCTGGCGCTGCCCTCGCGGCAACTGCATTTGAGCGGGTACTGGCTGGAGAAGGGGAGCTATCTGCTGGTCGGCGCGCTGGGGTTGCTGCTTTGCTGGCGTGCGGTGAAAACGCTGCGCGGGCTGGTGCGGCGTCCGGTGTTTACCGCGTTTACGCCACACCATACGCACAGCAACACCTGCGGCTGCGGGCATCAGCATGTGCCGTCGCAGGCGCAGCTTGAGCGCGGTGAGGACTGGCGCGCGAGGCTGATGGTGGTGCTCTCGATGGGGATGCGGCCCTGTTCCGGCGCGCTGATGGTGCTGTTGTTCAGTAAAGTGATTGGGGTGTTTAGCTGGGGTGTTGCGTCAGCGCTGGCGATGGCGGCGGGAACGTCATTAACTATCTCAGCCATCGCGATGTTTGTGCACAGCTTCCGGCATCTGGCGGCGCGGCTCGGCGGGCAGAAAACGCCCCCGTTGTGGCGGCGAACGGGCGGGGCGACGCTGGCGCTCGCCGGCGGCGTGGTGTTGGTCGTCGCCGCGCTGGTGATGTGGTCAGGCGCAGCGCCCGTCGCGCAGGGGTTGAGAGCGTTTTAGACGCGACACGGCGGGTGCGCATTCGCTTACCCGCCCTACGAAATTAGCGGGTTTAATGCAAGGTGGGTAAGCGCACCCACCAGGTCAGTTGGGATTTTTGCACGTAGGGTGGGTAAGCGTAGCGCACCCACCGGCTGACGAAATCTCACGCGCCAAAAAACCAACAAAAAAGGCAGGCCGCTTACGCGTACCTGCCTTTTTTGTGCCGGGAAACGATTAACGCTTCAGCGCTTCGCTCAGCTCGTCGCGCATATTGCTAAGCATCGCTTTCACGACGCGCGGGTTACCGGCCACGATGTTGCCGGTCGTCAGGTAGTTATGACCACCGACGAAATCGCATACCAGACCGCCAGCTTCACGCACCAGCAGTTCGCCCGCGGCGAAATCCCACGGCTTCAGGCCGATTTCAAAGTAACCATCCACACGGCCTGCGGCCACATAGGACAGATCCAGCGCGGCAGAGCCGGTGCGGCGGAAATCAGCGCACTGGGTAAACAGTTTGGTCACGATATTCATGTACGGCGTGGCGTGCTGTTTGGCTTTAAACGGGAAGCCGGTCGCCAGAATGGTGCCGTCCAGATCGCGAGCGGTGCTGCCGCGCAGACGGTAGCCGTTAAGCTGCGCGCCCTGGCCGCGAACGGCGGTGAAGAGTTCGTTACGCATCGGATCGTAAACCACGGCGACTTCCGCGCGGCCTTTAATGCGTACAGCGATAGAAACCGCGAAGTGCGGGAGACGTTTAACGAAGTTGGTGGTGCCATCCAGCGGATCGATAACCCATTGAATATCCTGCTCGGTGCCGGCGTGTTCACCGCTTTCTTCGGTGATGATGGTGTGTTGCGGGTAGGACTGGCGAATGGTGTCGATAATAATGCGCTCTGCGCCTTTATCCACGTTCGTCACAAAGTCGTTGCTGCCTTTCTGGCTGGTCTCTACGGCGTCCGGGGTTTCGTAGTTTTTGGCGATAAAATTTCCGGCCTTGCGCGCAGCACGCACGGCGATGTTGAGCATCGGATGCATCAGGTTTCTCTCACTGGATGTTAAAGAACGGGAAAACGGCGCGGATTATAGCAGAGGGTTCGGAATATGTCTCAGGTTTATGATAAGATGCGCTGATATTCTTTTCGGATACTGAGTCGCTATGCTGCAAAACATTCGTATCGTGCTGGTTGAAACCTCACACACCGGCAACATGGGTTCTGTTGCCCGCGCCATGAAAACCATGGGCCTCACCAACCTGTGGCTGGTTAATCCGCTGGTGAAACCGGATTCCCAGGCCATCGCGCTCGCCGCCGGTGCCAGCGATGTGATTGGCAACGCCAGCATCGTCGATACGCTGGATGAAGCGCTGGCGGGGTGCAGCCTGGTGGTGGGCACCAGCGCGCGTTCGCGCACGCTGCCCTGGCCGATGCTCGATCCGCGCGAATGCGGGCTGAAAAGCGTTTCTGAAGCGACGCATGCGCCGGTGGCGATTGTATTTGGCCGCGAGCGTGTGGGACTGACCAATGACGAACTGCAAAAGTGCCACTATCACGTGGCTATCGCGGCGAACCCGGAGTACAGCTCGCTCAATCTCGCGATGGCGGTACAGGTCATAGCCTACGAAGTTCGCATGGCGTGGCTTGCCTCGCAGGACGCCCAAACGCCTGCGCCTGGTGAAGAAGAAAACCCGTATCCGCTGGTGGACGATCTGGAGCGTTTTTACGGTCATCTTGAGCAAGTTTTGCTCTCAACCGGCTTCATTCGCCCGAATCATCCCGGCCAGGTAATGAACAAATTGCGTCGTCTTTTTACCCGCGCACGCCCGGAAAGTCAGGAACTTAACATCCTGCGCGGCATGCTGGCGTCGATAGAAAGCAGCCGTAATGAGAAGCCGTAATACTTGAGTAAAATACTCGGGTAAATAGTTGACCATTTTACTCGGGAATGTCAGACTTGCGCCTGCTATGCAATACCCCCATTTTCATAAAAACCCCCGCGTCGAGGGGCGAGCTTGAGGTTAAGTAAGACATGAGACTGACATCTAAAGGGCGCTATGCCGTGACCGCAATGCTTGACGTTGCGCTCAACTCCGAATCCGGTCCGGTACCGTTGGCAGATATTTCTGAACGTCAGGGTATCTCCCTTTCTTATCTGGAGCAGCTGTTCTCTCGTCTGCGTAAAAATGGCCTTGTGGCCAGCGTGCGTGGTCCGGGCGGCGGCTATCTGCTGGGTAAAGACGCGGGCCAGATTGCGGTCGGTGAAGTAATTAGCGCCGTTGATGAGTCTGTCGATGCGACCCGTTGTCAGGGCAAAGGCGGCTGCCAGGGCGGCGATAAATGCCTGACCCACGCGCTGTGGCGCGATCTGAGCGACCGCCTGACCGGTTTTCTGAACAACATTACCTTAGGTGAACTGGTGAACAACCAGGAAGTGCTGGATGTCTCTGACCGTCAGCATAATGAAGCCCATCGCCCGACCCGCGCTCAGGACGCTATCGACGTTAAACTGCGCGCTTAAAAAAATAATACGCTTTTCCCGAATCAGGCCAGGAAGCTCCGGCATCCTGTAGACTGCGGCGTACATCCAGCCGGCTGCCTGATTCACCGCTTTGAGATGTACGGAGCTTAAGAGCAATGAAATTACCGATTTACCTCGATTACTCCGCGACCACGCCGGTGGACCCGCGCGTCGCCGAGAAAATGATGCAGTTTTTAACGATGGACGGAACCTTCGGTAACCCGGCCTCCCGCTCCCACCGTTTCGGCTGGCAGGCGGAAGAGGCAGTGGATATCGCCCGTAACCAGGTGGCCGATCTGATTGGCGCCGACCCGCGCGAAATCGTCTTTACCTCTGGCGCGACCGAATCCGACAACCTCGCTATTAAAGGTGCGGCCAATTTCTACCAGAAAAAAGGCAAGCACATCATCACCAGCAAAACCGAGCATAAAGCGGTGCTGGATACCTGCCGTCAGCTGGAGCGCGAAGGCTTTGAGGTGACTTACCTCGCCCCGCAGAGCAACGGCATTATCGATCTCAAAGAACTCGAAGCCGCGATGCGTGACGACACCATCCTGGTTTCCATCATGCACGTGAACAACGAAATCGGCGTGGTGCAGGATATCGCGACCATCGGCGAAATGTGCCGCGCGCGTGGCATTATCTATCACGTTGACGCCACCCAGAGTGTCGGCAAACTGCCTATCGACCTGACCCAGCTGAAAGTGGACCTGATGTCCTTCACCGGCCACAAAATCTATGGTCCGAAAGGCATCGGCGCGCTCTACGTGCGTCGTAAACCGCGTATCCGCATCGAAGCGCAGATGCACGGCGGCGGTCACGAGCGCGGCATGCGTTCTGGTACGCTGCCGGTTCACCAGATTGTCGGCATGGGCGAAGCCTATCGTATCGCGAAAGAAGAGATGGCGAGCGAAATGGAACGTCTGCGCAGCCTGCGTAACCGTCTGTGGAACGGCATTAAAGATATCGAAGAAGTTTACCTGAACGGCGATCTCGAGCAGGGCGTTCCGACCATTCTGAACGTGAGCTTCAACTATGTTGAAGGCGAGTCGCTGATCATGGCGCTGAAAGACCTGGCCGTATCGTCGGGCTCCGCCTGTACCTCTGCGAGCCTTGAGCCGTCTTACGTGCTGCGCGCGCTGGGTATGAATGACGAGCTGGCGCACAGCTCTATCCGTTTCTCTCTGGGCCGTTTCACGACTGAAGAAGAGATCGACTACACCATCGAACTGGTACGCAAATCCATTGGCCGCCTGCGCGACCTCTCTCCGCTGTGGGAGATGTTTAAGCAGGGCGTGGATTTAACCACCATCGAATGGGCTCATCATTAATCGGTATCGGATTCAGGAGAAATAACACATGGCATACAGCGAAAAAGTCATCGATCATTACGAAAACCCGCGCAACGTCGGCTCTTTTGACAACAACGACGACAACGTCGGCAGCGGCATGGTCGGCGCGCCGGCGTGCGGCGACGTGATGAAGTTGCAGATCAAAGTCAACAATGAAGGTATCATTGAAGACGCACGTTTCAAAACCTACGGTTGCGGCTCCGCTATCGCGTCCAGCTCGCTGGTCACCGAGTGGGTCAAAGGCAAATCCCTGGACGAAGCGCAGGCAATTAAAAATACCGACATCGCAGACGAACTCGAACTGCCGCCGGTAAAAATTCACTGCTCTATCCTGGCGGAAGACGCCATCAAAGCCGCTATTGCGGACTATAAAAGCAAACGTGAAGCAAAATAATCATTGATGAGTTGAGGTTGTAGTATGTCGATTACCCTTAGCGACACCGCCGCCGCGCGCGTCAACGCTTTCCTGGCCAACCGCGGTAAAGGTTTTGGCCTGCGTCTTGGCGTTCGTACGTCCGGCTGTTCCGGCATGGCCTATGTGCTGGAATTTGTTGACGCACCGCAGCCAGAAGATACGGTGTTCGAAGACAAGGGCGTGAAGGTGGTGGTCGATGGTAAAAGCCTGCAATTCCTTAATGGCACTCAGCTGGACTTCGTCAAAGAAGGCCTGAACGAAGGGTTTAAATTCACCAACCCGAACGTTAAAGATGAGTGCGGCTGCGGCGAAAGCTTTAACGTCTGATAGTCTTTCCCGCCTCTCCCCGTCTGCGCCAGCCGCAGGCGGGGTATTTGCTTTATCACGTTGACTGACCCCGAGACTGTTATGGATTACTTCACCCTCTTTGGGCTGCAGGCCCGTTATGCGCTGGACAGTGCCCAACTGGCGGCTCGTTACCAGGATCTGCAACGTCAGTATCATCCCGATAAATACGCAAGCCATTCCCAGGCCGAACAACTGGCGGCGCTCTCGCAATCCGCCACTATCAATCAGGCATGGCAAACGCTGCGCCATCCGCTGACGCGCGCGGAATATCTGCTCTCTCTGCACGGCTTTGATCTGGCGAATGAACAGCACACCGTGCGCGATACCGCGTTTCTGATGGAGCAACTGGAGCTTCGCGAAGCGCTGGATGAGATTGAGCAGGCCAAAGACGCCGACCGCCTCGAAGCCTTCGTCCGTAACGTCAAAGCAATGTATCAGGAACGCCACCAGCATATGGTCACGGAGCTGGACGACGGCGCGTGGGCGCAGGCGGCCGATACGGTACGCAAGCTGCGTTTTCTCGACAAGCTGTTAAGCCAGTCAGAACAACTCGAAGAAAAGTGGCTCGATTTTTAATTCTGGAAGCTCAACATGGCCTTATTACAAATCAGTGAGCCCGGCATGAGTAGCGCGCCGCACCAGCGCAGACTGGCGGCGGGCATCGATCTTGGCACTACGCATTCGCTGGTCGCGACGGTTCGCAGCGGCCAGCCGGAAACGCTGGCAGACCATCAGGGGCGTCACCTGCTGCCGTCCGTGGTGCACTATCAGGCACAGGGCTACAACGTCGGGTACGATGCCCGTGCCCAGGCGGCGGACGATCCGGTAAACACCATCAGCTCCGTGAAGCGCCTGATGGGCCGCTCCCTTGCCGACATTCAGGCGCGCTACCCGCATCTGCCGTATCAGCTGCGCGCGAGCGAAAACGGTCTGCCGATGATTGATACGCCGGCAGGGCTGTTGAACCCGGTACGCGTCTCCGCCGATATTCTTAAAGCCCTCGCCGAACGCGCGCGCGAAGCGCTGGCAGGCGATCTCGACGGCGTGGTCATCACCGTTCCGGCCTATTTTGACGATGCGCAGCGCCAGGGCACCAAAGACGCCGCGCGCCTTGCCGGGCTGCATGTGTTGCGCCTGCTGAATGAGCCGACCGCGGCGGCGATCGCCTACGGCCTTGATTCCGGTCAGGAAGGCGTTATCGCCGTCTACGATTTAGGCGGCGGCACGTTTGATATCTCCGTGCTGCGCTTAAGCCGCGGCGTGTTTGAAGTGCTGGCGACGGGCGGCGATTCCGCGCTCGGCGGCGACGACTTCGACCATCTGCTGGCGGATTATATTCGCGAGCAGGCGGGTATCGCCGATCGCAGCGACAACCGCATTCAGCGTCAGCTGCTCGATGCCGCCACAGCGGCGAAAATCGCGCTCAGCGACGCCGATGTCGCGCAGGTGAATGTGGCTGGCTGGCAGGGCAGCATCACCCGCGAGCAGTTCAATGAACTTATCGCGCCGCTGGTCAAGCGCACGCTGCTCTCGTGCCGTCGCGCGCTGAAAGACGCGGGCGTGGAAGCAAGCGACGTGCTGGAAGTGGTGATGGTCGGCGGTTCAACCCGCGTGCCGCTGGTGCGCGAGCGCGTCGGCGAGTTTTTTGGCCGCACGCCGCTCACCTCCATCGACCCCGATCGCGTGGTCGCCATTGGCGCGGCTATCCAGGCCGATATTCTGGTGGGCAACAAGCCGGACAGCGAAATGCTGCTGCTGGACGTTATCCCGCTGTCGCTCGGTCTTGAAACCATGGGCGGCCTGGTGGAGAAAGTCATTCCGCGCAATACCACGATCCCGGTGGCGCGCGCGCAGGAGTTCACCACCTTTAAAGATGGTCAGACTGCGATGGCGATTCACGTCATGCAGGGCGAGCGTGAACTGGTGCAGGATTGCCGATCGCTCGCGCGCTTTACGCTGCGCGGCATCCCGGCGATGCCGGCAGGCGGCGCGCATATCCGCGTCACCTTCCAGGTGGATGCCGATGGCCTGCTGAGCGTGACGGCGATGGAGAAATCCACCGGCGTTGAAGCGTCTATTCAGGTGAAACCGTCCTACGGGCTGACCGACGGCGAAATCGCCAGCATGATTCAGGACTCCATGAGCTTTGCCGAGCAGGACGTGCAGGCACGCATGCTTGCCGAGCAAAAGGTGGAAGCCGCGCGGGTGCTGGAAAGCCTCGACGGCGCGCTGAAAAGCGACGGTGCGCTGCTTAGCGCGGCCGAGCGCGCCGCCATTGATGACGCGATGGCGCAACTGCGCGCCGCCGCGGAAGGCAATGACGCCAGCGCCATTGAAGACGCTATAAAAAATACAGATAAACAGACCCAGGAGTTTGCCGCTCGCCGCATGGATGAATCCATCCGTCAGGCGCTGAAAGGCCACTCCGTTGACGAGGTTTAATAATGCCTAAGATTGTTTTTTTGCCTCATCAGGATCTTTGCCCTGATGGCGCAGTACTGGAAGCGCAAAGCGGTGAAACCATTCTTGACGTTGCGCTGCGCAACGGCATTGAAATTGAACACGCCTGTGAGAAATCGTGCGCCTGCACCACCTGCCACTGCATCGTGCGTGAAGGTTTCGATTCGCTGCCGGAAAGCACCGAAGATGAAGACGACATGCTGGATAAAGCGTGGGGGCTGGAGCCGGAAAGCCGTCTGAGCTGCCAGGCGCGCGTCACGGACGAAGATCTGGTGGTGGAGATGCCGCGTTACACCATCAACCACGCCAGGGAGCATTAATATGGGACTGAAATGGACCGACAGCCGCGAAATCGGCGAGGCGCTGTATGACAGCCGCCCGGACGTGGACCCGAAAACCGTGCGCTTTACCGATATGCACCAGTGGATCTGCGACCTCGAGGATTTCGATGACGATCCACAGGCCTCTAACGAAAAGGTTTTAGAGGCTATACTGCTGGTCTGGTTAGACGAAGCAGAATAACGCAACGGGCTGCCAGAAGGCGGCCCGTTTTCGTTGCGCATCAGGCGAGATAAGGAAAATAAAATGACCGAAGCCATGAAGATTACCCTTTCCCACGAGCCTGCCGACGCTCGCTGGGGTGAAAAAGCACTGTACAGTTTTACGCAGGACGGTATCGCGCTGCACCTGACGGGCAAAGACGATTTGCATCTCATCCAGCGCGCCGGGCGTAAAATCGACGGCCAGGGGCTCAAACACGTTGAGCTTGCCGGCGATGGCTGGGATGTTGAAAAAAGCTGGGCGTTCTGGATGGGCTATCGCGGCCCGAAAGGCAAACGCACCGTCACCTGGGCGCCGCTTGACGACGTGCAGCAGGAAGAGTTGAACAGCCGCCTGAAAGTCATCGACTGGGTGCGCGATGTCATTAACGCCCCGGCGGAAGAGATGGGCCCGGAGCATCTGGCGCAGCGCGCCGTGGATCTGCTGGCGGATGTCGGCGGCGAGCGCGTGAGCTACCGCATCACCAAAGGCGAAGATCTGCGCGAGCAGAACTACATGGGCCTGCATACCGTAGGCCGCGGCTCTGAACGCCCGCCGGTGCTGCTGGCGCTCGATTTTAACCCGACGGGCGATGCGAACGCGCCGGTCTATGCCTGCCTCGTCGGCAAAGGCATTACGTTTGACTCCGGCGGTTACAGCATCAAGCAGACTGCGTTTATGGATTCGATGAAATCCGATATGGGCGGCGCGGCGCTGGTGACCGGCTCGCTGGCGTTCGCCATTACGCGCGGTCTGAACAAGCGCGTGAAGCTTATCCTCTGCTGCGCGGATAACATGATTAGCGGCAACGCCTTCCGTCTGGGCGATATCATTCGCTACCGCAACGGCAAAACCGTGGAAGTGATGAACACCGACGCGGAAGGGCGTCTGGTGCTGGCGGACGGGCTGATTGACGCCAGCGCCCAGAAGCCGGCGCTGATTATCGACGCCGCGACGCTGACCGGCGCGGCCAAGACCGCGCTTGGCAACGATTACCATGCGCTGTTCAGCTTTGACGACGCGCTGGCGAACCGTCTGCTGCAAAGCGCGCAGGCGGAAAACGAAGCCTTCTGGCGTCTGCCGCTGGCGGAGTTCCACCGTAACCAGTTGCCGTCGAACTTCGCCGAGCTGAACAACACGGCGGGCGGCGCGTATCCGGCGGGGGCCAGTACGGCCGCCGGTTTCCTGTCGCACTTTGTGGAAAATTATCAGCAGGGCTGGCTGCATATCGACTGTTCCGCCACTTACCGTAAAGCGGCGGTGGAGCAGTGGGCGGCGGGCGCGACCGGCATCGGCGTGCGCACGCTGGCGAATCTGCTGACCGCCGAGTAACGGCGGGGCGTGTTAGGGGCGTGGCGGGTGCGCTTCGCTTACCCGCCCTGGAAACAAAGTTTTATTCCTGTAGGGTGGGTAAGCGAAGCGCACCCACCAACGCGATAATAATGTGAAGCGATGATTGCGCTGCTTTCATCTGCCTTACATCCCTATTAGCGCGATGCCCAGGTTCCCCCTCTCCGGCAGGCGAGGGCCGGGGCGAGAGGCTTTTCTCTCGCCCATTACTGACAAATACAAACGCTATGTCCGAAACGAAAAACGAAAACAACGCAGAAAAAAACGAACTCGAAACCCTGCTGGAAAAGGCCGCGGCGGAGCCTGCGTTCCGTCCGGCGTTTTTCCGCACGCTGCTGGAATCCACCGTCTGGGTGCCAGGCGAAGCGGCGGATGGCGAAGCGGTGGTCGCTGAAAGCGCGGTGGATCTTCAGCACTGGGAAAAGGACGACGGCACGTCGGTGATCCCTTTCTTTAGTTCTCCTGCGGCGCTGGAACAGGCAGTCGAAGGTGAGCAGGCGTTCGTGGCGATGCCGGTGCGCACACTCTTTGAAATGACGCTTGGCGAAACGCTGTTCCTTAACGCCAAACTGCCGACCGGCAAAGAGTTTACCCCCAATGAGATTCGCCACCTGATAAGCCCGGAAGGCTCCGCGCTCAGCCAGCAGGAGGTGCTGGAAGGCGGCGCGTCGCTGCTGCTTTCCGAAGTCGCTGAACCGCCTGCGCAAATGATCGAATCATTGACCGTGCTGTTCAAAGAGATGAAAACGGTAAAACGCGCGTATCTGTGCCTTTTAAAAGAACATGCCGACGAGCCCGCGAACTATCTGATCGGCATTGAGGCGGACGGCGACATCGAGCCGGTGATTAACGCCGCCGGTAGCGTGGCGACCGACACCCTGCCGGGCGACGAGCCGGTGGATATCTGCCAGGTGGTGGAAGGCGAGAAGGGCATCAGCCACTTTATGATGGCGCACCTGACCCCGTTCTACGAGCGCCGCTGGGGCAGCTTCCTTCGCGATTTCAAACAAAACCGCATTATCTGACATACCCTTCACGCGGCACTCAATGCCGCGTTTTTCTTTCTCGTTAACACCTTGTTTTTAGTAGCAAGCCAAATTCTGGTAGGCCCGCCTGCGGGCTCGCTTTGTTAAGCTTTCGGCCTTCTGCGCCCCTCATTACGTTTATCCACGCTTTCGCTGCCTGAATTCATGGGCGGGCGCCGTTTCTGTTTTCATCGCACAAGGGCCATACCATGCATAAAAAGAGCGTCGTTTACCTCTTTTTAATTCCACTGATCCTGTTTTGCTATGCCACCTGGCAACACTGGCGTGTCAGCCATGTGCTGGAGCGCGCGCAGTATGAAACGCAAATCGTTGAAACCGCGAGCAAGTCGCCGCGCGCGACGCTGACGTATCGTCACGATGGCCAGGAGACGGAAATGCCCGCCATCGACGCGCAGGAGCGGGCGCAGGCATACCTTGCGGAGAATCGTGACTGGATTGATGCGGCGGATGTCGAGCTGTTTCTGGCGCGCGGGGGGATGCTCTTTGCCTTTATCAGCCTGATGATTAACGCCGCGACCGTAGCGCTTTGCCGCTTTTGCGTGGCGCAGGGCCAGCGTTCGCAGGGCGCGTTACTGCGCGCCTTCTGGCTGTGCCGACTCCTGCTGCCTTTTATTATGGCCGCGCAGCTGGTGGTCGGCGCGGTTTATCAGTTCAGTATTATTTTTTACGAAGTCGTCTGGGCTGCGGTTACTTTTAAGCCGAACATCAACGCTTTTACGATAGGCCTTTACCTTCTGATGATGGCAGGCGTCGTGTTCTGGGTGTTCTGGCACATATTGAAAGTCATGGTGAAATGCTTCGCGCTTTTCCGCCCAATGGCGAAGCCGATAATGGGACACCGACTCAGTCGTCACGACGCGCCTGCGCTCTGGCAGGCAGTAGAAGCACTGGCCAGCGGCCCTGGCGCTGTGGTGCCGGATAATATCGTCGTGGGGCTGACGGACAATTTCTACGTCACCGCAAACCCGCTTCTGCTTGATAATGGCGAAACGGTTACCGGACAGACGCTCTATTTTCCGCTTACCTGGGCGGCGTTGCTAAGCCCGGAGGAGATGACAGCGGTCATCGGCCATGAACTGGGCCACTTCTCGGGTAAAGATACTGAATTCAGCCAGCGGTTTTTGCCAGTTTATGACGGCTTTAGCCGCAGCCTTGACGTGCTCGATCCTGATGACGGGAAAAAACCGTACGTGGGACGGGTTGAGTTACGCACGGCACTGTACAGCGCGCACTACTTTCTTGAGCAGTTCCACAGGCTGGTCATGATGTGGCGCCAGCGACGCGAACATGCTGCTGACGAGGCGGGCGCGCAGGCCAGCTCGCCAGAGGCGCTTGCGTCGGCGCTGTTGCGTATTGTGGCGCTAGGCGGCCCGGTGAATGCGTATCTGGAGGCCGTTTATCAGGCGCAGGTGCAAACCGATAATGTGGCGGCAACGCTGCTGACGCATCTCAGCGGACATCCCGTGCCGGACCCGCGCGAGTATCTGGAAAACGAAATATCGCACCCTTATGACTCCCACCCGTCGTGCCGTGCGCGCATTGAAGCGCTGGGCTGCTCGGTCGAGCTGGCGGCGATTCAGGCTTCACGTCCGGTAAGCCTGCAGAATTACGGACATTTGCACGCATTGTTCACCAACACCGATGAGCTGGCGCGTTCGCTGACCGCCACACTGACTGGCCGGGTTGCTGAGCAACGCAATGCCTGGCGCGACGAATTACAAACCGTGGTGCAGGCCGTCTCTGGCGAGAAGGTCATTTATTCCCGCCGCCGTATTTCGCGCGGCGGCGTGCTGACCATCGTGACGTTTGTGTCGATGCTTGTGGCGTTTCATGCCGATCGCGAGTGGCAGTTTCCGCCCGGTAAGCGGGAATGGGCGGGGCTTATCATTACGCTGATATTTGCGTATTTCATCTGGCTTGGCGCCAGGAGCGTGCTGCGTTTCTGGCGCGAAAGCAAAGCGCCATTGCTGGTGTTAACCCCACAACATTTGATTTTCCGTGAATTAAAAGAACCTGTGCCATTTTCAGCGCTGACCAGTTATCTGTTCATGGCAGCAAAAAAGGAAATGATGATAGGCCTTGAATATAAAGAGGGCTATCAGCCACCTGCATTGGCTGGCGCGCGCTTTCGGCCTTACCGCTACGTGAATAAAAAAGAGCGTCTGATGCTGCTGGATGCAGATGGCAAATTGTATGACGCCGACAACAACCCGGTTTCACAGGAGGCGCTGATGGAGATGATCGAAATGTATTTCCATGCCCCTGATGTAAAGGCGCAGCTCGATACGATGCAGTAACCCATCGGCCCCGTCAGAGGGCTGTGGGAGGAGGCGTCTGTTATCAGACAGACGCGTTTAACCGCGGGGCGTGTCCCCGCCGTCTATGGATTAACAAGGAAACGACGTAACGATGAACAGGAAGCATCTCGCTTATCTTTTTCTGGTGCCGCTGCTGGTGGCCTGCTATGCCGTCTGGCAGCACTGGCGCGTCAGCGACATTCTGGAGAGCGTCGACAGCTCAAACAGCCTGATTCAGACGGCGAGCGACGCGCTGAAACAGGATCCGAAAGCAATCATTGAATTCACCAGCGACGGGAAAAACTATCGCGTTCCCGCGACAGAAGTGATTGAGAGCGAACGGAGCGTTCAGAACGAATACGCGGGCCAAATCATGCTGGCGCGCACCCAGAGCGGGCTGGCCTCTTTCGCCGTCGGGCTGGCGCTGCTGTGCATGGTGCTGAACGCCGGAGCGATCGCGCTGTGTCGGCGCAGCGTGACCATCGCAAAGCAGTCGCAGGATGCGCTGGTACAGGCGTTTGATAAGTGCCGCAAACTGCTGCCGTGGCTGATGGTGTCGCAGATTGTCTGCTGCGGCCTGGCGCTGTTCGCGGTCGTCGGGTATGAGACGCTCTGGTTCGCCACCCATTACAAAATGAACGCCGGCGGCATCAAAGTGATGCTGTTCGCGCTGGTGATCCTGTTCGGTATTCTCTGGGTACTTTACAAAAGCCTCGGCAGCATCCGCCGCTGCTTCGCGCTGTTCCAGCCGGAGCCAAATGAAGTGGTGGGCTATAACCTGACCCGCGAACAGGCACCCGCGCTCTGGAGCATGGTGGAAGCGCTGTCGCAGAAAACCGGTGCGATGATGCCGGATAACATCGTGGTCGGTATGCTGGAAGGCTTTTACGTCACCGCCAACAGCGTGCAACTGGAAGACGGCCCGCTGTTAACCGGTCAGACGCTCTATTTTCCGCTCACCTGGGCGGCGCTACTTGATAAAGACGAAACCTGCGCGGTTATTGGTCACGAACTGGGCCACTTCGCAGGTCAGGATACACAGTACAGCCTGCGGTTTGCGCCGCTGTACGCGGGCATTACCAATAGCATCAATACCATGGCGCAAAACCAGCAGAGCGCGCCGTTTATCGATCACGTGGTGCTTTACCCGTCGCTCTATATGGGCGTCTATTTTATCGAGCAACTGCATGAAACGGTGAGCCACTGGAGCCGCATCCGCGAACACGCCGCCGATGAGATGGGCGCGCGCGCCAGCTCCCCGCAGGCGCTGGCATCGTCGCTGCTGCGTATTTCTGCCGTCAGTGAGCCGCTGAACAACACGCTCGACGATTTCTTTAACGGCAAACCGGGCTTTGAGGATCTGGTGGCCGCGCTGGTCACTCGCTTGCGCGAAGAAGGCTTTGGCGATATCCAGGCTTATCTGGAGCACAAAGCCGCACACCCGACCGACAGCCATCCGCCGTCACGCGCGCGTATCGAAGCGCTCGGCTGCGCCATCGACGACACGTTGATTCAGCACGCCACCCGCGCGGTGCCGCAGGACCCGTGGGAAAACCTGCGCCTGTGGTTCGCACAGCCAGAAGCGCTCTCCGGCAAAATGACTGGCGAGCTCGCCGGGAAAGCCGCCGAGCATCGCGAAGAGTTTCGCCGCGAGCTGGAAGAGGTGGTGCAGCAGTCTGGCGAGACCGTCACGCTCTACTCCGGCAAAAAAGTCTTTTTCGTCGGCGGGATTCTGGCGGTGGTGCTGTTTGTCGCGACGGTCGCCATGCTGAAAATCGTGGATCCGTTTAATATTCAGGGCATTGCCGACGGTAAAATCGTCGCCATCGCGATTGGCACGGGGTTGCTGAGCTTACTGACCTGTTACGTGCTCTGGCAGCAGTGGCAGAAGCGCGAGATCCCGTTCCTGACGATGACGCCCGATTCGCTGCACTGCCGTCAGTTCACCGCGGGAATTCCGCTGAGCGCCATTGAAGATTTCTCGGTGCAGACCGCCAACGATACCACCACCGTGACGCTGATTTACCGCGAAGGGTTTGAGCCGCCGCGCGCCGTCGGCGGCCGCTGGAAAAACTTCACCCGCGTGAAGCGCGGTAAACGTAAGCTGGCGTTCGTATTTATCGGCGGGCTTCGCGAAGGAGAGAGCCGTAAGGCGTACTCCGCCGACATGCTGGTGGAGTTGCTGGTGCGTAACCTTAACGCTATCCACGCGCGCGACGCGCTGTCGCGTTTCTCGTAAGGAAGCGGCGCGGCCTGCTGGCCGCGCCGTTACGCCTGCGCCTGCAACAGCAGCAGGTCGATAAGCATCACCAGATTGGATTCAAACGAGGTGATCCCCGCCGCTTCAGCGGCGAAATGGATTGCCTCGTCATAGAGTGGAAAATGCAGCCCGGACAGCGCCGCCAGCGGATTTGGCGACGCGCGGGTAAATGCCACCACCTCCATGCCGACATTACGGGCGATGCGCGCTTTGTCGAGCACCTGTTCCGTTTCGCCGCTGCGCGAGACGGCAACAAACACTTCATACCGCGCCGCGTTGCTGAGAAAAATATTACGGCTGTCACCAGGGCCGGAGATAAAGGCCGTCTTGCCGAGCACCTGTAACTTTTTGGTCAGATATTCCGCGAAGAGATACGAAAACCCCGCGCCGTAGAGAAAAAAACGCTCTTTTTCCCGCAGCAGTTCGCTGAACGAGGCGATCTTTTCGGGCGTTACCCAGCGAAAGGTCTGCTGATAATTTTCGACAAAGCGGTTAAACAGGGCGGGCAGAACGTCGGGCGCGGCGTCGGGTTCAATGGCGAGATGGGGCGTTTCAGTGAGCAGTTGCTTACAGTGCCAGATAAGTTCGCTGTAACCGCTGAAGCCAAGCTTATGGCACAGCCGCATAATCGTGGCGGTGGAGACAAACGTCTCCTGCGCCAGTTCGCGTACCGTGATATTCCCCACCCGCAGCGGATGCGCCGTCAGGTGGGAAAGCACGCGGTACTCGGCGCGGGTCAGCGACTCGCCGCGCATCAGCAGCGGCGTCAGGCGGTTATCCATTATGACGCCGGTTCGATGGGCAGATCGTCGCGCGCGCCCCATTCACTCCAGGAGCCGTCATAGAGCTTCACATCGCTGGCCTCAAGAGTGGCGAGGGCGAGCATCACGACGGCCGCCGTCACGCCGGAGCCGCAGCTGGCGATAATCGGGCGATGCAGATCCACGCCCTGGTCCGCGAATATCTCGCGCAGTTCGTCGGTGGTTTTCAACTGGCCTTTAACGACCAGATCCGTCCACGGTACGTTCAGCGCGCCGGGAATATGGCCGCGCCGCAGGCCCGGTCGTGGTTCATCGGCTTCGGCGTTAAAGCGCGCCGCCGGGCGGGCATCAACGAGCTGTGCGGTTTTCTCGTGGCTTGCCAGTAAGACATCGGTCAGGCGTTTGACCAGCCCGTCGTCAAATTTGGCTTCAAAGTCGCCTTCGGGCGCGTCGACCATACCTTCTTCCAGCGGAAAACCGTCGCGCTGCCATTCGGCAAGGCCGCCCGCCAGAATTGACACATTCTGTACGCCGAAGGCGCGCAGCATCCACCAGGCGCGCGGCGCTGAGAAAAGGTTGCCTTCGTCATAGACAATGAGATGTTTGTCGTGGCTGACGCCCAGTTCACGCATCGCGACCGCGAACGCTTCCGGGCGCGGCATCATATGGGGCAGGGGGGTAGAGTGATCGGACAGCGCTTCGATATCGAAAAAGCGCGCGCCGGGAAGATGGCCCGCGCGATACTCTTGCGCCATATTGCGCAGGTGCTCCTGGCCCGCAGGGGCCATACGGGCGTCGAGGATCTGAATTTCCGGGTCGTCGATATGCTCTGCAAGCCAGTGGCTCGCGACAAAAAAGGATGTGGACATGGCGTTCTCCGTGTCATCGCTGAGAAACGGATTGTCAGCGCTTTTTCACCTCACCACAAGCCATCATTATTGATGTCGCGAGCAGGCTCCGGTTATGACGCCGCTTCTCCGTTCACCCAGGCTTTTTGCAGCGCCGGCCAGTAGTCGCGGTTCGCCTCAATCATGTCATCAAGGATCGCTTTAGCGTGCTGCATCGTGGGGACAGTACGGTTAAGTGTAAATGCCTGCAGCGCTTTTTCGTAACTGCCTTCGAGCGTCGCCTCGACCAGCAGTTGCTCGGAGGCGAGCTGCTGCATCAGCAGTGTCTGGTGGAAGAGCGGCACCTCGCCCATACGCACCGGCTCCGGCCCGGCGGCGGTGATATACGCCGGCACTTCCACCATCGCGTCGTAAGGCAGATTGGCGATAGCGCCTTTGTTTTCGACAATCACCAGATGCCGCTGGCGTAAATCGAACGCCAGCGAGCAGGCGACATCAACAATAAACGCGCCGTGAACGCCTACGTGGAACGCATCCGGCAGAGTGCCGGTGCGCTTGTACTCTTCCGCCGCCGCGAACAGTTTTTTCTCGCGCCCGTCCATCACTTCATTGGCGCGGGTGTAATCCGGGTTCTGATGCGCAACGATGTCGTTTGGCATCAGGTAATACTGTAAATACGGGTTCGGCAGATAATCCGGGAAGTGATCCATGATCGGCTTAATATTGCGCCAGGTTTTCACCCATGACGGATCGGAGTGCTGCGGATCGGTCTGCGCCGCGTCTTCGGTCAGCAGGCCGAATTTCGCGATATGACGGCGCAGCGCGGGCAGTTGATCTTCACCATCCACCAGCACGCGGGTGAACCAGCCGAAGTGGTTCAGGCCAAAGTAATCCACTTCAAGCTTATGCCGGTCGACCCCGAGAATCGCGCCCATGTTGCGCATCGCCGCCACCGGCATATCGCAGATATTGAGCACGCGGGCAGTGGGGCGCAGGCGTCGCACGCCTTCCGCCACAATCGCCGCCGGGTTGGAGTAATTCACAATCCAGGCTTTTTCATCGGCGTAACGCTCGACCATATCGATAAGTTCGACCATCGGCAGAATAGTGCGAAGGCCGTAAGCGAGGCCGCCCGGCCCGCAGGTTTCCTGGCCCACCACGCCGTGACGCAGCGGGATTTTTTCATCCTGCTCGCGCATTTTGTACTGGCCGACGCGCATCTGGGCGAACACAAAATGCGCGCCGCTGAACGCCACTTCCGGGTCGCGGGTGGTAGTGAATTTAATGGTCTGGCTGTGATCGCGGATCACTTTCTCCACCACCGGCGCGATCGTCTCCTGACGCGCGCTGTCGATGTCATAGAGACGAATTTCGGCGAGCGGAAAATCGCTTAAGCGCACCATCAGGCTTTTTACAATACCTGGCGTATAGGTGCTGCCGCCACCGGCGATAGCAAGAATAAAGGGAGGTTTCAACATCATCAGCTCCTGTCAGAGAAACATTTCAACGGCTTCACGCATTTTTTTTACATGCAGCCCGTAGACCACCTGAACGTTATTGCCTTGTTTAATCACCGCTTTTGCTCCGGTTGATTTCAGGCGCGGCTCATCAATAGTGGCCACGTCGCGCACCGTGACGCGCAGACGGGTGTAGCAGTTATCAACCACTTCGATGTTGGCCCGACCGCCGAGGCCTTCGATAATCGCCTCGCCCAGACCGTCGTTTGTGCCTTTCGCCTGATATTCCTGCTTGCTGTAGAGGCGCGTCTCCTGGTCGTCATCCTCGCGCCCCGGCGTTTTCATGTTGAAGCGCAGGATCAGGAAGCGGAACACAGTGAAATAGAGAACCGCCATAATCAGCCCCACCAGCAGATACATCGGCCAGTTCGATTTCGTGGTGCCAAGCGGCAGGTTATAGAGAATGAAATCGATAATGCCGTTAGCGCCGATGGCGTGAACGTCCAGCAGATAAAACAGCATCATGCCGATGCCGGTCAGCACCGCGTGCACCACAAACAGCAGCGGGGCGATAAACAGGAATGAAAATTCGATAGGCTCGGTGACGCCTACCAGAAGCGACGTCAGCGCCGCCGGGATCAGAATCGCTTTGGCGGCGGCCCTGCGCTCTGGTTTGGCCGTCATATACATCGCCAGCGCCGCCGCGGGCAGGCCGAACATTTTGCTGATGCCGCGCGCATCCCAGACTACGGTCGGGCTTAACTGCGTGACGGAAGGGCAGGCCATCTCGGCAAAATAGATATTGCGCGCGCCCTGGTAGACCGTACCGCAGACGTCCTGAGTGCCGCCGAGTTCGGTATAGAGAAACGGCGTATAGACAAGGTGATGCAGGCCTGTCGGCACCAGAATGCGCTCCAGGAAGCCATACACCGCCACGCCAAACGGGCCTGCGCCTTTAATCGCCAGCGCCATCGCGCTGATGCCGTGCTGGGCGAAGGGCCAGATCTCACTCATCACTACGCCTAATACCATCGAGACCGGCAGCATAATGATGGCGACAAAGCAGTGGCCGGAGTAAATCGCCATCGCGCCTGAGAACTGCACGCCGGAGTAGCGGTTATAGAGCCAGCCGGAGAGCGCGCCGGTCAGAATGCCCGCGAACACGCCCATCTCCAGCACCTGCACGCCAAGCACCATGCTTTGCCCGGCCGCGCGCATCTGATCGGCAGGCGCCAGTTCGCCCTGCAACTGTAAAGTCACATTCATGGCGTTAATAAAAACAATAAACGTCACCAGCCCTGTCAGCGCCGCGTAGCCTTTGTCGCGCGCCGCAAGACCAATGGGAATGCCGACGGCGAAGACCAGCGCCAGGTTCGCCAGCACCGAGACCGCCGATTTGGCGATAAGCTGGCCGGTGTGCTGCAATGCCGGATGGCCGAGAAACGGCAGATAACCCGCCAGGCTGCCGTTGCCGAGCACGTTACCGAAGGCGATAAACAGGCCGACAATCGGCAGGATTAATACCGGTCCGTAAAGGGACTTGCCAAAGTTTTGTAGGGCGTTTACGGCGTATCTCATTTAGCTCTCTCTTTTTTATCGTCTGGCTAAACCACCTGATGTGCAGAGGCACCGCTCAAAGGTAGCAACCCGCTGCCTTTAAAATCCAGTTATCTGATTGTTTTAAAAACAAATAACTCCAAAGGTAACATGTAACGTTATGCACTGTGATCGCGGTAACATCCGGGGGCAGGTGAGGAGAAAGCCAGTGTTTTGCAGGTCGTTGCAAGGAATTTGCAAAGCATCTTCCGCTATTCATTTTTGGTGGTTTTTTTTTGTCACAGCTTTTAAGCATAATAGCCGCCGTTACCGGCAACCGACGGCCACTACGGCCAGGGAAAACTATGAAACAACTGCGTCTGGCTGTCATCGCGACAGCGTTACTGGCGTCTTTCACTCTCGGCGGGTGCGACGACAAGGAGAGTGCTTCCGCCGATTCCACCGCGCCTGCGGCCCAGAGTAGCGCTCCGGCGCCCCAGGCAAAGCCCCAGGCGGCTGACCTGCAAAAACTGGCGCAGCAAAGCGCCGGAAAACCACTCAAATTACTGGACGCCTCCGAGGTTCAGCTTGATGGCGCCAGTACGATGGTGCTTACCTTCTCGGTGCCGCTCGATCCCAACCAGGATTTCGGCCGCGTGGTACATCTTGTTGATAAGAAAGACGGCAAGGTGGACGGCGCGTGGGAGCTTGCACCGAATTTAAAAGAGCTGCGCCTGCGCCATCTGGAGCCGAACCGCGAACTGGTGCTGAGCGTCGATCGCGAACTGCTGGCGCTTAATAAAGCCACTTTCGGCATGGCGTATGAGAAAACCCTGACCACGCGCGATATCGCGCCGAGCGTCGGGTTCGCGAGCCGTGGATCGCTTTTGCCGACCAAAGTCGTGCAGGGGCTGCCGGTGATGGCGCTCAATATCTCAAGCGTCGACGTTAACTTCTATCGCGTGAAGCCGGAATCGCTGGCGGCGATGGTGAGCCAGTGGGAGTACCGTAATTCACTCAGTAACTGGGAATCAGACCAGCTGCTGAAAATGGCGGATTTGGTTTATACCGGGCGTTTTGATCTCAACCCGGCCCGCAATACGCGCGAAAAACTGCTGCTGCCGTTAAGCGACATCAAGCCGTTGCAACAGCCGGGCGTCTATCTGGCGGTAATGAACCAGGCGGGGCACTACAACTACAGCAACGCCGCGACGCTCTTTACGCTGAGCGACGTTGGTCTTTCGCTGCACCGCTACCACGACCGCATGGATATCTTCACCCAGAGCCTGGAGAACGGCGCGGCGCAAAGCGGCGTCGAAGTCCGTCTGCTGAATGACAAAGGGCAGACGCTGGCGCAATCGACCAGTGACAGCACCGGTCACGTGCGTCTGGAAAATCCGAAAGAGGCGGCGCTGGTGCTGGCCCGTATGGGCGAGCAGACCACGATGCTCGATCTCAACCTCCCGGCGCTGGATCTCGCCGAGTTTGATATCGATGGCGATCGCGGCTACAGCAAACAGTTCTTTATGTTTGGCCCGCGCGATCTTTACCGCCCGGGTGAAACGGTGATCGTTAATGGCCTGCTGCGCGACAGCGACGGCAAGCCGCTGACGGCGCAGCCGGTGAAATTCGAAGTGGTGCGCCCGGACGGCCAGGTGGCGCGCACGCAGGTGGTGGAGCCGAATAACGGGCTTTATCAACTGACCTGGAAACTGGATGCTCAGGCCGCCACCGGCCAGTGGGTGATCCGCGCCAATACCGGCGACAACCAGAACCGTAACTGGCTCTTCCATGTGGAAGACTTTATGCCGGAGCGGATGGCGCTCAATCTCAACGTGCAGAAAACGCCTCTGGCACCTGCTGATACCGTCAATTTTGGTATCGAAGGTCACTATCTCTACGGCGCGCCTGCCGCGGGCAACAGCCTGCAGGGGCAGCTCTATCTGCGTCCGCTGCGTGACGCGGTGGCGCAACTGCCGGGCTTCCAGTTCGGCAATATCGCGGAAGAAAACCTCTCCCGCAGCCTGGATGAAGTGCAGCTTAATCTTGACGACGCGGGTGTCGCGCAGGTCGCTGCTGAAAGCCAGTGGCAGGATGTGCGCTCGCCGCTGCGTCTGATTTTGCAGGCAAGCCTGCTGGAATCCGGCGGTCGTCCGGTGACGCGCCGCGTTGAACAGGCCATCTGGCCTGCCGACGCGCTGGTGGGTATTCGCCCGCAGTTTGGTGAAAAAGCGGTTTACGACTACCGTACCGACGATACCGTCAGTCAGCCGATGGTCGATGAAAACGGCAATGCCGGTTTCGATATCGTCTATGCCAACGCGCAGGGTGAAAAAGTCGCGGTCAAAGGGCTCAAAGTGCGCCTGGTGCGCGAGCGCCGCGACTACTACTGGAACTGGTCAGATTCTGAAGGCTGGCTGTCGCAGTTCGATCAGAAAGATCTGGTGGAAGCCGAGCAGACTATCGATCTGGCGGCGGGTGAAACTGGCAAAGTCAGCTTCCCGGTGGAGTGGGGTTCCTATCGCCTGGAAGTCGTCTCGCCTGACGATCTCGTCAGCAGTGTGCGCTTCTGGGCGGGTTACAGCTGGCAGGATAACAACGACGGTGCCAGCGCGCCGCGCCCGGACCGTGTGACGCTGAAAATTGATAAGCCGTTCTATCAGCCAGGCGACACCATTAAGCTGCATATCGCCGCGCCAGCCGCAGGCAAAGGCTATGCGATGGTGGAATCCTCTGAAGGCCCGCTGTGGTGGCAGGAGATCGACGTGCCGGAGAAAGGCCTCGATCTGGACATTCCGGTGGATAAAGCCTGGAAGCGTCACGATCTCTACCTCAGCACGCTGGTGGTGCGCCCTGGCGATAAATCCCGCTCCGCGACGCAAAAACGCGCGGTCGGCCTGCTGCATCTGCCGATGGGCGATGAAAACCGTCGCCTGAATTTGTCGCTGGAAACCCCCGCGAAGATGCGCCCGGACAGCACGCTGTCGGTGAAAGTGAAAGCCAGCGTGAAAAACGGCGAACTGCCGAAGCAGATCAACGTGTTGGTTTCCGCCGTGGACAGCGGCGTGCTTAACATCACCGACTACGTCACGCCGGATCCGTGGCGCGGCTTCTTTGGTAAGAAACGCTATGGCGCGGATATCTATGATATCTACGGCCAGGTCATTGAAGGACAGGGCCGTCTGGCGGCGCTGCGCTTTGGTGGCGACGGCGATGAGCTGAACCGCGGCGGCAAACCGCCGGTCAACCATGTGACTATCATCGCTGAACAGGCGGTGCCGGTGCAGTTAAACGACCAGGGTGAAGGCACAATTACGCTGCCTGTCGGCGACTTTAACGGTGAACTGCGCGTGATGGCGCAGGCCTGGAGCGACGACCGCTTCGGCAGCGGCGAAAGCAAAGTGATTGTGGCAGCACCGGTGATTGCCGAGATGAGTACGCCGCGCTTCCTCGCGGGTGGTGATACCTCGCGCCTGGCGCTGGATGTCACGAACCTGACCGAACAGCCGCAGCAGCTTAACGTCACCTTTAGCGCCAGCGGGCTCGTGCGCCTTGATGCGCAGTCGAGCCAGCAGGTGAACCTGAAAGCGGGCGGGCGCACAACGCTGTACGTGCCGGTCGCCGCCAGCAACGGGTTTGGCGATGGCGCGGTACAGGCGCAGATCACCGGGCTTTCACTGCCGGGCGAACGTTTCGCGCCCATCAACCGCGAATGGAAAATCGGTGTGCGCCCGGCGTATCCGGCACAGACTATCAACAGCGGCGCGATGCTGCGCGCAGGTGAAATCTGGACTGTACCGGCCACGCATCTGCAGGGGCTTAACGCCTCCACGCTGGAAGGCCGATTGCTGTTAAGCGGTCGTCCGCCGCTGAACATCGCCCGCTACATTGAAGAGTTGCGCGCGTATCCGTACGGCTGCCTTGAGCAGACTACCAGCGGCTTGTTCCCGTCGCTCTACACCAATGCCGCCCAGCTCAAAGCGCTCGGCATCAAAGGCGACACCGATGAACAGCGCCGCGCGGCGGTGGATATCGGCATTGCCCGCCTGCTGGAGATGCAGCGTGAAGAGGGCGGTTTTGGGCTGTGGGATAAAGAAAGCCCGGAAGAGTACTGGGCGACGGCCTATGTGACCGATTTCCTGGTACGCGCGGGCGAACAGGGCTACAGCGTGCCGGCTGATGCTTTAAATAAAGCTAACGCGCGCCTGCTGCGTTATCTCCAGGATCCGGCCACCATCGCGCTGCGCTACAGCGAAAATAACGCGGCCTCGCGCTTTGCGGTGCAGGCCTATGCGGGCCTGGTGCTGGCTCGTCAGCAGAAAGCGCCGCTCGGCGCGCTGCGCGACCTCTGGGAGCATCGCGCGCAAGCGGGCAGCGGTCTGCCGCTGGTGCAGCTTGGTGTGGCACTGAAACTGATGGGTGATGCGCCGCGCAGTAAGGCCGCGCTGGATCTGGGCCTTAAAACCGAGCGGCCGCATAACGACGTCTGGATTGGCGACTACGGCAGCGATCTGCGTGACGATGCGCTCAAGCTGAGCCTGCTGCAGGAATATAACCTGCAGGCTGACACGCAAAGCACGCTGCTTAACGCGCTCTCCGATGAAGCGTATGGCAAGCGTTGGCTCTCGACTCAGGAAAGCAACGCGCTGTTCCTGGCGGGCCGCAATCTGGTAAACCAGCCGGGGAACTGGCAGGCGCAAACCACGCTGCAAGGCCAGTTCATGGGTGGCGACAAAGCGCAGAGCGTAGCGCTTAACGCCGATCAGCTTGGCGCATTGCAGGTGACTAACACGGCCCAGACCCCGCTCTGGCTGCGTCTTGACAGCCAGGGGTACCCGGACGTTGCGCCGCAGCCGTCAGGCAACGTGTTGCATATTGAGCGTCACTACCTCAACAGCAAAGGCGAGTCGATTTCGCTCTCAAATCTCAAGAGCGGCGAGCTGGTGCTGGTGTGGCTTGAAGTTTCAGCCAGCAAAACGGTGCCTGACGCGCTGGTGGTCGATCTTCTCCCGGCCGGGCTGGAGCTTGAAAACCAGAACCTGGCGAACGCCAGCGCCAGTCTGAGTAGCGCGGGTGAGGCGAGCGATCTCATTAACCGGATGCAGCAGATGGATATTCAGCATATGGAGTTTCGTGACGACCGCTTCGTCGCGGCGCTGCCGGTGAACGAAGGCGTTAACGCCACGCTGGTGTATATGGCGCGTGCCGTGACGCCGGGCACCTACAAAGTGCCCGCGCCGCAGGTGGAGTCGATGTATGTGCCGCAATGGCGTTCGACCGGTGCGACTATCCCTGCGCTGACCATCAACCCCTGACAGGTGAGCTGTGATTAAAAGCCTGTGTAAAAGGCGCCGCCGCTGGATAATTCTGGCGGCGGCGCCGCTTTTATTGTGCGCTGCGCTGTGGCTTGCCGATAAGTGCTGGCCGCTGCCGTTGTATGAAGTGCAGCCCGCGCGCGTGGTCGTGGCCCAGGACGGCACGCCGCTGTGGCGCTTCGCCGACAAAAACGGCATCTGGCGCTACCCGGTCACCATTAACGATGTCTCGCCGCGTTACCTTGAGGCGCTGCTGAACTATGAAGACCGCTGGTTCTGGCGTCATCCCGGCATTAACCCGCTCGCGATCGCGCGCGCGGCCTGGCAGGATCTGCGCTCCGGCTCGGTTGTCTCCGGTGGCAGTACGCTTACCATGCAGGTGGCGCGCCTGCTGGATCCGCATCCGCGTACCTTTGGTGGCAAGCTGCGTCAGGTATGGCGGGCGATGCAGCTTGAATGGCATCTCTCCAAAGCCGAGATCCTCACGCTCTATCTGAATCGCGCGCCGTTTGGCGGCACGCTGCAGGGAATCGGGGCAGCCAGTTGGGTATATCTCGGCAAACCGCCTTCGCAACTTGGCTATTCCGATGCCGCGCTGCTGGCGGTGCTTCCACAGGCACCAAGCAGGCTCCGGCCTGACCGCTGGCCTGACCGCGCGCAGGCGGCGCGCGACAAAGTATTGCGCCGCATGGCGACGCAGGGCGTCTGGAGTGAAAAACAGGTACGCGAGTCGCTGGAAGAACCGGTCTGGCTGGCTCCGCGCCAGATGCCGCAGCTGGCGCCGCTGCTCTCACGGCGGCTGGTGACGCAGCGTCGCGACACCAAAATCACCACTACGCTTGACGCCGCTTTACAGCGTCAGCTTGAAGATCTCGTGCTGAACTGGAAAGGCCGCCTCCCGGCGCGGACATCGCTGGCTATCCTGGTGGTCGATCACACCACCATGGAAGTGCGCGGCTGGGTCGGTTCGGCGGATATTAACGATGATGCCCGCTTTGGTCATGTCGATATGGTGACGGCGATTCGTTCACCCGGTTCGGTGTTAAAACCGTTTGTCTACGGGCTGGCGCTGGATGAGGGGCTTATTCATCCGGCGTCGCTGTTACAGGATGTGCCGCGTCGCTTCGGGGATTACCGGCCCGGCAATTTCGACAGCGGTTTTAACGGGCCGGTGAGCATGAGCGAGGCGCTGGTGCGGTCGTTGAACCTGCCCGCCGTTCAGGTGCTGGAAGCCTATGGGCCGAAGCGCTTTACGGCGAAGCTGCGTAATGTCGGGCTGGCGCTGCGTTTTCCGCCGACGGCGCAGCCAAGCCTCGCGGTGATCCTGGGCGGCGCGGGTGCAAGACTTGATGAGATTGTGGCGGCCTACAGCGCTTTCGCCCGTCACGGTCAGGCGGCGCGCTTGCGGGTGGTGAAGGGCGATCCGCTGGTAGAGCGTCCTCTGATGTCGCCGGGCGCGGCATGGATTATCCGCCGCATCCTTGCGAACGAGGCGCAGCCGCTGCCGGACGGCTCGCTGCCGCAGGTGGTGCCGCTCGCCTGGAAAACCGGCACCAGTTACGGTTATCGCGATGCCTGGGCTGTCGGCGTGACGTCGCGCTATCTGATTGGCGTCTGGACCGGCCGCCCGGATGCGACACCGGTCGCCGGACAGTTTGGTTTCGCAAGCGCCGTGCCGGTGCTGAATCAGGTCAATAACCTGTTACAGGCGGGGGCCGCCTCGGCGGTGCAGCAGGCGAGACAACCCGTCGATCCGCGCCCGGCTTCGGTGTCGGCAGGTACCATCTGCTGGCCGGGCGGGCAGCATTTACCGGCGGGAGACAGCAACTGTCGCCGCCGGTTATCGACGTGGCTTCTTGATAACAGCGAACCGCCAACGCTGCTTGCCGAAGGGCAGGAGGGGAGCCGGGGCATTCAGTTCCCGCTGTGGCTGAATGCGAAGGGCGAGCGGGTGGCAGCGGATTGCCCGCATGTTTCCGAAAGCCGTCTGTTGCTCTGGCCGCTGCCGCTTGAACCGTGGCTGCCGCCCGCCGAGCGGCGGGCCGCCCGCCTGCCGCCGGTTTCAGCGCAGTGTCCGCCAGTTCATCAGCAGGATCAGGTGCCGCTGCTGCTTACCGGCGTGCGCGAAGGGGCTGTGCTGAAACGACTGCCAGGGCAAGCCGCGTTGTCGCTGCCGCTGCGCAGTCAGGGCGGCGGCGGACGCCACTGGTGGTTTTTAAACGGCGAACCGCTCGATAAAGAAGGCGACAGCGTGACGCTGACCTTTGATAAAAGCGGGGATTATCAGGTTTTGCTGATGGATGAAGCCGGGCAGATTGCGGCTGCGCAGTTCCGGGTGAAATAAGGAAAGACGCCTGAAAAGCACGCTTATGGCATGAAGTGTTGCCGAAGCTCATATTATTTTAAAAAAATGTTATCCCCGAAGGTAGGCAAGGCTTTCGATGCTCATTATAATCGCCGCCAATTCTAAACTTGCCTGTCGGGCAAACAGAACAACTTACAGAGGTAATCATGGCAATCGAGCGTACTTTTTCCATCATCAAACCGAACGCAGTCGCTAAAAACGTTATCGGCAGCATTTTCGCGCGTTTTGAATCCGCAGGCTTCAAAATCATCGGTACCAAAATGCTGCACCTGACCGTTGAGCAGGCGCGCGGTTTCTATGCCGAGCACGAAGGCAAGCCGTTCTTTGACGGTCTGGTGGAATTCATGACCTCTGGCCCGATCGTAGTTTCCGTACTGGAAAGCGAAAACGCGGTACAGCGTCACCGTGACCTGCTGGGCGCGACCAACCCGGCAAACGCGCTGGCAGGTACTCTGCGCGCTGACTACGCAGACAGCTTCACCGAAAACGGCACCCACGGTTCCGATTCCGTTGAGTCTGCTAACCGCGAAATCGCCTACTTCTTCGGCGAAGGCGAAATCTGCCCGCGCACTCGCTAATAAGCGAAACGGCAAAGAGACATTTACATTTTATTTTCATGATGTCGCTTTAAGCCGTGGCGTCACTGCCATAGAATTTGTACAATGCTGCGCCCCGGATGAGCCTGCTCTGACCGGGGCGTTTCTTTTTTATCAACCCTCCAGAGGCCGTAACGTGTAACAACGAGGCCAGGATCGAATATGTCTGAACACATTGTCACGCCTGAGGATGCCTCAGCGGCGCCTGCTATTAAATCTGAAAAAATTAACCTCCTCGATCTGAACCGCCAGGCGATGCGCGAGTTCTTCAAAACGCTGGGTGAAAAGCCGTTTCGCGCCGATCAGGTGATGAAATGGATGTATCACTACTGCTGTGATGATTTCGATGAGATGACCGACATCAACAAAGTGCTGCGCGGTAAGCTCAAGGAAGTGGCGGAAATCCGGGCGCCGGAAGTGGTCGAAGAGCAGCGCTCTTCCGACGGCACCATTAAGTGGGCGATTGCGGTCGGCGATCAGCGCGTCGAGACGGTCTATATTCCTGAAGATGACCGCGCCACCCTGTGCGTTTCTTCCCAGGTGGGCTGTGCGCTTGAGTGCAAATTCTGTTCGACGGCGCAGCAGGGCTTTAACCGTAACCTGCGCGTGTCTGAAATTATCGGCCAGGTGTGGCGCGCGGCGAAAATCATTGGCGCGGCGAAAGTGACCGGCCAGCGTCCTATCACCAACGTGGTGATGATGGGCATGGGCGAGCCGCTGCTGAACCTGACCAACGTCGTTCCGGCGATGGAAATCATGCTCGATGATTTTGGCTTTGGGCTGTCTAAACGTCGCGTTACGCTCTCAACCTCCGGCGTTGTGCCGGCGCTGGATAAGCTTGGCGATATGATTGACGTTGCGCTGGCTATCTCCCTGCATGCGCCGAACGATGAAATTCGCGATGAAATTGTGCCTATCAACAAAAAGTACAACATCGAGACGTTCCTCGCTGCCGTGCGTCGTTATATCGGCAAATCCAACGCCAATCAGGGCCGCGTGACCATCGAATACGTCATGCTGGATCACGTGAACGACGGCACCGAGCATGCGCATCAACTGGCGGAACTGCTGAAAGATACGCCGTGCAAAATCAACCTGATTCCGTGGAACCCCTTCCCGGGCGCGCCGTATGGCCGCAGCTCTAACAGCCGTATCGATCGCTTCTCTAAAGTGCTGATGAGCTACGGTTTCACCACGATCGTGCGTAAAACGCGCGGTGACGATATCGACGCGGCCTGTGGACAGCTGGCAGGCGATGTTATCGATCGTACCAAACGCACTATGCGCAAGCGTATGCAGGGTGAGCCGATTGCCGTTAAGGCGGTCTGACAGCGAGCCAAAAGCCGGTAAGGTCACGCGAACAGGCTATCGCGTGACCACTTTCCGCACAGGCGCAGCGATTGCTGCGTAAAGAAGCGTGCAGGGTAAATAATTACGGTGCGTTTCTCTGTGCTTTGAGGCAGTATGTAGCGTCGCAACAACATGTTAGCTGGGGCTTTCTGGCTTATCTGGCGTTACTTAACAGACACCGGATAAAAAGCTGGCTATGGTTAACTAACGTTTCTGCTTATCGCCTGCGGCGTTATGCCGTCTGAGGCGTTAAAATACGGAAACGGGTAACGGATACGCGTTATGTGCGTGTTCGATGAGAATGATTTCGCGGTATGGGCAGACAGGGCAGCGAAACGTTGTCTTATTCCTGCCGGTGCCAGGTTCCTAATGAAAACAGTACCAGCAGTTGTAGCTAATGAATACTGAAGCCACTCACGAAGAAAATGCACCACACACCACGGGTGAGCGTCTGCGCCTGGCCCGTGAACAACTGGGACTCAGCCAACAGGTTGTGGCGGAACGTTTATGCCTGAAGGTATCGACGGTTCGCGACATCGAAGAGGACAAAGCGCCTGCCGATTTGGCTTCCACGTTCCTGCGCGGCTATATCCGTTCTTATGCGCGTCTGGTGCACGTTCCGGAAGAAGAACTGCTGCCGATGCTCGCCAAACAGGCGCCGGTGAGAACCGCTCAGGTTGCGCCGATGCAAACCTACGCGCTTGGCAAAAGCCGTAAAAAACGTGACGGCTGGCTGATGAGTTTCACCTGGCTTGTGCTTTTTGTGGTGGTCGGCCTGACAGGCGCGTGGTGGTGGCAAAACCACAAAGCGCAGCAGGAAGAAATCAGCACCATGGCGGATCAGTCCAGCGCTGAGCTGAGCCAGAACGCGGCCAACAGCCCGCAAGCCGTTCCTCTGAATACCGATAACACCGCTGACGCGTCGCAGGATCAGGCGACGCCGCCTGCCGATTTGCCGTCTGGCGATACGCAGAACACCGCGTCTAACAACCCGCAGCCGACGCCGATGCCGTCGCCAAATACGGCGAGCCAGCAGCCAGTGGTGGTGCCGCCGAGCCAGGCGAACACCGACACCGCGGCGCAGCAGAATACGACGCAGCCGGCACAAAGTCAGCTGCCGGTAGGCCAGGCCTCCACTGCGCCTGCGGCGGACGCCAACGCGCTGGTGATGAATTTCACCGCCGATTGCTGGCTTGAAGTGACTGACGCGACCGGTAAGAAATTATTCAGCGGTCTGCAACGTAAAGATACTAATCTGAATCTGTCCGGTCAGGCGCCGTACCGCCTTAAAATCGGCGCGCCGTCGGCAGTGCAGATTCAGTACCAGGGCAAACCGGTGGATTTGAGCCGTTTTATCAGAACTAACCAGGTTGCACGTCTGACCCTCAATGCCGAACAATCAGTAGCGCAGTAACAGACGGGCAATGAGGGAGATTTGTCATGCATAATGAAGCGCCCATTCAACGTAGAAAATCGAAACGGATATACGTCGGTAACGTCCCCATCGGCGATGGCGCTCCCATCGCCGTGCAGTCGATGACCAATACCCGCACGACGGATGTCGAGGCGACGGTAAATCAAATCAAAGCGCTGGAGCGCGTGGGCGCGGATATCGTTCGCGTCTCGGTGCCGACGATGGATGCCGCCGAGGCGTTTCGTCTCATCAAGCAGCAGGTCAGTGTGCCGCTGGTCGCGGATATTCACTTCGACTACCGCATCGCGCTTAAAGTGGCGGAATACGGTGTCGACTGCCTGCGCATCAACCCCGGCAATATCGGCAATGAAGAGCGCATTCGTACCGTCGTGGATTGCGCACGCGATAAAAACATTCCGATCCGCATCGGCGTGAACGCCGGATCGCTTGAAAAAGATCTTCAGGAAAAGTATGGCGAGCCGACGCCGCAGGCGCTGCTGGAATCCGCCATGCGCCATGTCGATCATCTCGACAGGCTGAACTTCGATCAGTTTAAAGTGAGCGTGAAAGCCTCTGACGTTTTCCTGGCGGTCGAGTCTTATCGCCTGCTGGCGAAACAGATCGATCAGCCGCTGCATCTTGGGATCACCGAGGCGGGCGGAGCCCGTGCTGGCGCGGTGAAATCCGCGATCGGTCTTGGGCTGCTGCTCTCTGAAGGGATCGGCGATACATTGCGTGTTTCGCTCGCGGCCGATCCAGTGGAAGAGATCAAAGTCGGTTTCGACATTCTGAAATCCCTGCGTATTCGCTCGCGCGGCATTAATTTTATCGCCTGTCCGACCTGTTCCCGCCAGGAGTTCGATGTTATCGGCACGGTGAACGCGCTGGAGCAGCGCCTGGAAGATATCATTACGCCGATGGACGTTTCTATCATCGGTTGCGTGGTGAATGGTCCGGGTGAAGCGCTGGTCTCCACACTTGGCGTCACCGGCGGCAACAAGAAAAGCGGCTTCTATGAAGAAGGCGTACGCAAAGACCGCCTCGATAACGACGACATGATTACGCAACTCGAAGCGCGCATTCGCGCCAAGGCCTCGATGCTCGACGAGAGCCGTCGTATCAGCGTGCAGCAGCTGGAAAAATAACGCAAACGTGGGAAGCGGCGTGCTTCCCGTGTATGATTGAACCCGCGAACCGCCCCAGCCACACCGGAGCGGTCTGTTTCGGGTTCATTTTTTGTATAGAAAAAGAGAATAAACGTGGCAAAAAACATTCAAGCCATCCGCGGCATGAACGATTACCTGCCGGGCGATACCGCCATCTGGCAGCGCATTGAAGGCACACTCAAGCAGGTGCTCGGCAGCTACGGTTACAGCGAAATCCGTTTGCCGATTGTAGAGCAGACCCCGTTGTTCAAACGCGCTATCGGTGAAGTGACCGACGTGGTTGAAAAAGAGATGTATACCTTTGAGGACCGCAACGGCGACAGCCTGACCCTGCGTCCTGAAGGCACCGCGGGCTGCGTGCGCGCCGGCATCGAACATGGTCTGCTGTACAATCAGGAACAGCGCTTGTGGTACATCGGCCCGATGTTCCGTCATGAACGTCCGCAGAAAGGCCGCTATCGTCAGTTCCATCAGTTAGGTGCAGAAGTGTTTGGCCTGCAGGGCCCGGATATCGACGCTGAACTCATTATGCTGACGGCCCGCTGGTGGCGAGCGCTGGGCATCGCTGAGCACGTGTCGCTGGAGCTGAACTCCATCGGTTCGCTGGAAGCGCGCGCTAACTACCGCGATGCGCTGATTGCCTTCCTTGAGCAGCACGTCGATAAGCTTGATGAAGACTGCAAACGCCGCATGTATTCGAACCCGCTGCGCGTGCTCGATTCCAAAAACCCGGACGTCCAGACGCTTTTAAACGACGCGCCAGCGCTCGGCGATTATCTGGATGAAGAGTCCCGCGAACATTTCGCGGGGCTGTGCGCGTTCCTTGACGATGCCGGTATCGCTTACACCGTTAACCAGCGCCTTGTGCGCGGCCTCGACTACTACAACCGCACCGTGTTTGAGTGGGTGACCACGAGCCTCGGCTCGCAGGGGACCGTCTGCGCGGGCGGTCGTTACGATGGCCTGGTTGAGCAGTTAGGCGGACGTGCTACCCCGGCGGTGGGCTTCGCGATGGGCCTTGAGCGCCTCGTTTTACTCGTTCAGGCGGTTAATCCGGAATTTACGGCGGATCCTGTTGTCGATATATACCTGATTGCGTCCGGCAACGGCGCGCAGTCGGCGGCAATGCAACTGGCCGAGCGGGTTCGTGACGCGCTGCCGGGCTGCAAGCTGATGACCAACTATGGCGGCGGCAACTTCAAGAAACAGTTCGCGCGCGCGGACAAATGGGGCGCACGCATCGCGCTGGTTCTGGGCGAGGACGAAGTCGCCAACCGTCAGGTTGTGGTGAAAGATTTGCGCTCAGGTGAGCAGCAGGCGCTTGCGCAAAGCGAGCTGGCCGCGCATCTGCAGACGCTGCTGGGCTGATTTCCCGGCGACATATCGTTAAGGAGAAGGACTGCGTGGAAATTTACGAGAACGAAAACGAGCAGCTCGACGCGGTAAAGCGTTTCTTTGCTGAAAATGGCAAAGCGCTGGCGGTGGGTGTGGTATTAGGGATTGGCGCGCTCGTCGGCTGGCGTTTCTGGAACGGGTCGCAGGTCGATTCCGCCCGCGAAGCCTCGCTGCATTATCAGAATGTAATGACCGATGTGCGCGCTGACGATCCGAAAACCCTGAGCGCGGCGCAGCAGTTCGTCGCTCAGAATCAAAACACCTACGGTGCGCTGGCCGCGCTGGAACTGGCGCAGCGTTATGTGGATAAAAACGATCTCACCAACGCCGCGCAGCAGTTACAGAAGGGCCTTAAGAACACGAAGGACGAGAATCTGCGCTCGCTGATTAATCTGCGCCTGGCGCGCATTCAGATCCAGCAGAAACAGGCGGATGCCGCGCTGAAAACCCTGGAAAGCGTCAAAGGCGAAAACTGGTCGGCGATGGTGGCCGATCTGCGTGGCGATGCGCTGCTGAGCAAAGGCGATAAGCAGGGCGCGCGTGATGCCTGGAGCAAAGGGGCGGATGATAAAAATTCTCCGGCGCTTGGCGATATGATGCAGATGAAAATCAATAACTTGTCCATCTGAGAGGGACCCGATGCAATTGCGTAAATTAGTTCTGCCAGCGATGCTTTCCGTCACGCTGTTAAGCGGTTGCTCACTGTTTAGCGGTGAAGAAGACGTAGTGAAAATGTCGCCGCTGCCGACTGTCGAAAACCAGTTCTCGCCGCAAGTCGCGTGGGACACCTCCGTGGGCAGCGGGATTGGCGATTTTTATTCCAACCTGCACCCGGCGTTTCTTGATGGCAACGTCTACGCGGCTGACCGTCGCGGCACGGTGAAAGCCGTGAATTCGCAGGACGGTAAAGAAATCTGGAGCATCGATCTCTCTGAGAAAACCGGCTTCTTCTCCCGTAACCGTCCGGCGCTGCTCTCAGGCGGCCTGACTGCCGTCGGCGCGCACGTTTACGTGGGCAGCGAAAAAGCGCAGGTGTATGCGCTGAACACGTCTGACGGCTCCATCGCCTGGCAGACCAAAGTGGCGGGCGAAGCGCTTTCCCGTCCGGTAGTCAGCGACGGCCTGGTGCTTATCCATACCAGCAACGGTATGCTGCAGGCGCTGAACGAAAGCGACGGCGCGATTAAGTGGACCGTCAATCTGGATATGCCGTCGCTCTCGCTGCGCGGCGAATCCGCACCGGCGTCCGCCTTTGGCGCAGCCATTGTCGGCGGTGATAACGGCCGCGTCAGCGCGGTGCTGATGCAGCGCGGCCAGATGATCTGGCAGCAGCGTATTTCGCAGGCGACAGGTGCGACCGAAATCGATCGTCTGAGCGACGTCGATACAACGCCGGTTGTTGTTAATGGCGTGGTGTATGCGCTGGCGTACAACGGCAACCTGACCGCGCTGGATCTGCGCTCCGGTCAGATTATGTGGAAACGCGAGCTGGGCTCGGTGAATGATTTCATCGTCGATGGCGGGCGTATCTACCTGGTGGACCAGAACGATAACGTGCTGGCGCTGAACGTGGAAGGCGGCGTAACGCTCTGGACACAGACGCAGCTGCTGCACCGTAATCTGACCGCGCCGGTGCTCTATAATGGATCGCTGGTGGTCGGCGACAGCGAAGGTTACCTGCACTGGATGGATACCGATAACGGCCGTTTTGTGGCTCAGCAAAAAGTGGACAGCTCCGGCTTCCAGACTGAGCCGGTCGTGGCGGATAATAAAATCCTGATCCAGGCCAAAGACGGTACGCTTTACGCGATTTCGCGTTAACAGACAGGCGTAGCACAGCTAAAACGGCTCCTGATTAGCGCAGGGGCCGTTTCCTGTTTTCTGAAGCCCGTGGATTTTCTGCGGGTTTAACAATGATTTATCAGTAATGAGGCTTTAAGAATGATACCTGTGGTCGCGCTGGTCGGGCGCCCTAACGTCGGAAAATCCACGTTGTTCAACCGTTTAACCCGCACCCGGGATGCGCTGGTAGCGGATTTCCCGGGGCTGACGCGTGACCGCAAATATGGTCGTGCTGAAGTGGAAGGACGTGAATTTATCTGTATCGATACCGGCGGTATCGACGGCTCGGAAGAGGGCGTGGAAACCCGCATGGCGGAACAGTCGCTGCTGGCGATTGAAGAAGCCGATGTGGTGCTTTTCATGGTAGATGCCCGCGCTGGCCTGATGCCGGCGGATGAGGCAATCGCTAAACATCTGCGCAGCCGCCAGAAACCGACCTTCCTGGTCGCTAATAAAACTGACGGTCTCGATCCGGATCAGGCGGTCTCTGATTTCTATTCGCTTGGCCTCGGTGAAATTCACCCGATCGCCGCTTCTCATGGTCGTGGCGTGACCTCGCTGCTTGAACACGTGCTGGTGCCGTGGATGGACGATGTCGATCCGCCGGAAGAAGTGGATGAAGAAGCCGAATACTGGGCGCAGTTTGAAGCTGAGCAGAACGGTGAACTCGTCGAAGAAGAAGAGGACGATTTCAACCCGCAGGATCTGCCGATCAAACTGGCTATCGTTGGTCGTCCGAACGTAGGTAAGTCCACACTCACTAACCGTATTCTTGGTGAAGACCGCGTCGTGGTTTTTGACATGCCGGGCACCACGCGCGACAGCATCTACATTCCGATGGAGCGCGACGGACGCGAATTCGTCCTCATCGATACCGCGGGCGTGCGTAAGCGCGGCAAAATCACCGATGTGGTGGAAAAATTCTCGGTCATCAAAACGCTGCAGGCGATTGAAGACGCCAACGTGGTGCTGCTGGTTATTGATGCGCGTGAAGGCATTTCCGATCAGGATCTCTCGCTGCTGGGCTTTATTCTCAACAGCGGTCGTTCGCTGGTTATCGTCGTCAACAAGTGGGACGGCCTGAGCCAGGAAGTGAAAGAAGAAGTGAAAGAGACGCTGGATTACCGTCTCGGCTTTATCGATTTCGCCCGCGTACACTTTATCTCTGCGCTACACGGCAGTGGCGTTGGTAACCTGTTTGAATCGGTACGCGAAGCCTATGACAGCTCCACGCGCCGCGTCAGCACGGCGCTGCTGACACGCATTATGAAAATGGCGGAAGAAGACCATCAGCCGCCGATGGTGCGTGGCCGCCGCGTGAAGCTGAAGTATGCGCATGCGGGCGGTTATAACCCGCCGATTGTGGTGATCCACGGCACTCAGGTGAAAGACCTGCCGGATTCCTACAAACGCTATCTGATGAACTACTTCCGCAAATCGCTGGATGTGATGGGTACGCCGATTCGCATTCAGTTTAAGGAAGGCGCGAACCCGTTCGCCAACAAGCGCAACACGCTGACGCCAAACCAGTTGCGTAAGCGTAAGCGCCTGATTAAGCACATCAAGAAAAGTAAATAACCGAAGCGGGAGTCATCATGACTCCCGCTGTGTTTTCAAGGAGGTCTCACGTGGAATTACGTTGTCCGAACTGTCAGCACGAGCTTGAACAAAGCGAGCGCGGCGCGCATTGCTATGCATGTCATCAGGATTACCAGGTCGAGGCGCGCTGCCCGGAGTGCCATCAGCCCCTGGAAGTGCTGAAAGCGTGTGGTGCGGTGGACTATTTCTGCCGTAACGGCCACGGTCTCATTTCCCGTAAACGCGTGGAATTTACGCTGCAGGCGCACTAGTCGCAGATGCAGTCTTCGCCACGCTTCCAGAGCTCGCGCAGCCCTTCCGGCGCGGCGTTTTCCGGCACCAGCAGAACGATGTCGGCGTAGCCCGCCTGATTATGCTGCGTCCAGAGGATCTGGATGCGGAAGTAGCGCTGATCGCCGCCCCCGGGCGAATCGGACTGTCCGGGCGGAAACGCCTGTGGCAGAGCCTGGTGCAGAATATCGATAAGCCGTTGACGCTGCTGGGCGTTTAACTCAGCGACGGCGATACGCCGCTGACCGGCCAGGCGTGGCATATACGCCACGCCGCCTTCACGCGCCAGCTCCACGACGGCGTCATCCGTCAGATCTGGCAAATCCATCACAACACCCCTGTGGTTTTCCACGCCTGTTCAATTGCCTGCGCCACACTGTCGCCGGAGCGTTTACGCCCCTGCTCGATAGTCAGCTTCGCGAAGCTGGCGAAATCCGCATTTTGCGAGAGTGAGCGGTCACAAACCGTGTCATACCACGCATAACCGGCTTTCTCCCAGGCGTACCCGCCGATGGCTGTCGCCGCGAGATAAAACGCGCGGTTAGGTATGCCGGAATTGATATGCACGCCGCCGTTATCCTCGCGGGTTTTCACATAATCTTTCATGTGGCCGGGCTGTGGATCTTTGCCGAGCAGCGGGTCATCATACGCGGTGCCTGGCTCTGACATCGAGCGCAGCCCTTTGCCGTTGATGTCTTCCGCCAGTAGCCCTTCGCCGATGATCCAGTCCGCCTGATCTGCCGTCTGCTGGCGCTGATACTGTTTCACCAGCGAGCCGAAGACGTCAGAAAGCGATTCGTTGAGCGCGCCCGCCTGTTCGAAATAGATAAGCCCGGCTTCGGTTTCCGTCACGCCGTGGCTAAGCTCATGGCCCACCACGTCAATGGCGATAGTAAAGCGATTGAAGATTTCGCCATCGCCGTCGCCAAAGACCATCTGCTGGCCGTTCCAGAAGGCGTTCTGGTATTCCTGCCCGTAATGTACCGTACCGCTGAGCACAAGGCCTTTGTTGTCGAGCGAATCGCGCTTATACGCTTTCCAGAAAAAATCGTGCGTCACGCCCAGATAGTCGTAGGCTTCGTCCACGGCGACGTCGCCGTTGGATGGCGCGCCTTCGCGGCGCACAAGCTCGCCTGGCAGCGTTTCGCGGTTCTGCGCGTCATAGATATCGCGCTCCAGCTTGCCTTTGGCGGAGACATGCGCGGCAGCGGTCTCTTTGGGCTGATGCGCCATCAGGGTCTGGACGTGGGTGAGGGTCTGGCGCGCTTTCTGCTGCTGGGGCTCTGAGCCATGATCGATAATGCGGCGCAGGATGTACGGGGGAATAACGGTTGGATAACGTGACTGGTTCATTAGGGTCTCCTTACACGGCAAGTGCCGTTGAAAAAACCAACACTTGCAGTATAGTTCGCGACCAGTCCGGCGCTGCTGAGGTTTATCCGGTTTTCTTTTTGCGCGTTTTTTTGGCGGGTGTAATTTGACGCACTTCGCTTTCCACCCAGCCGTCGGCAAGCCGCGTAGTCAGCATATCGCCGGGCCGCACCTGCTTCGTCGCCTTCAGCACGTTGCCATCCTGCGCCGTGGTGACGCTGTAGCCGCGTGCAAGTGTTGCGAGCGGGCTGACGGCCTCCAGATGCGTAATGGCGTTGCCGAAGCGCTCACGCGTGTGGCTCAGGCGGGCCGCGATAATCTGCCCGAGGCGATACTCCAGTTGCTGAACGCGCGCCGAGGCGCGATGCAGACGCGGCAGCGGCTGCTGCTGGTTCAGACGTTGCATCAGGCGGGTCTGACGCTGCGTTGCCTGGCGCATCCGGCTGTCCAGCGCGTTATCCATACGCTGGCGCAGGCGCATCAACAGCGTTTGCTGGCGGGCGAGGCGCAGCTGCGGGTGCTGCTGTTCAAGACGGTGATGCAGGCGCGTAAAGCGCTGCTGGCGGTTAGCCAGCGAGTAGTCCATCGCCATTTCCAGACGCTGCTGCAAGGCCTGTACCTGGCGCAGCAGTTCAAGCTGGTTGCGGCTGACTATCTCGGCGGCGGCGGACGGCGTTGGCGCGCGCAGATCCGCGACGAAATCGGCGATAGTGACGTCGGTTTCATGGCCGACCGCGCTGACGACCGGAATGCGGCTTGCGAAAATCGCCCGCGCGACGCGTTCGTCGTTAAAGCTCCACAAATCTTCCAGCGAGCCGCCGCCACGCCCGACGATTAACACGTCGCATTCATCACGCAGGTTGGCAAGCTCAATGGCGCGCACAATCTGCGCGGGCGCGTCGTCGCCCTGTACGGCGGTCGGGTAGATAACCACCGGTAACGACGGATCGCGACGGCGTAAGACATTCAGCACATCGTGCAGCGCTGCGCCGGTTTTCGACGTAATCACGCCCACCTGGCGCGCCGGGGAGGGCAGCGGCTTTTTCAGCGCCGGATCGAACAACCCTTCGGCGGCGAGCTGCTGCTTAAGCTGTTCATAGCGCTGTTGAAGCAAGCCTTCACCGGCAGGCTGCATGCTTTCGACGATGATTTGATAGTCGCCGCGCGGCTCGTAGAGCGTGATATTGGCGCGCACCAGCACCTGCTGGCCATGTTGGGGGCGGAACGTCACGCGACGATTGCTGTTGCGAAACATCGCACAGCGCACCTGGGCGGTGTCGTCTTTGAGCGTAAAGTACCAGTGACCGGACGCGGGCTGAGTGAAGTTGGAGATTTCGCCGCTGATCCAGACCTGGCCCATCTCCTGCTCAAGCAGCAGACGCACGCTCTGGTTAAGGCGGCTGACGGTAAAAATTGAGGGTGTCTGAGTAAGCGGCATGTGAGCTGGATCAAATTTTAAATCAGCGGGTTATTCAATCGATAGTAACCTTCGCGCAGACCAGCGCAACCTTTTTTCGCAAAAAAATGTAGAAGCAATCGGTTACGCTCTGTATAATGCCGCGGCAATATTTTATCTGTTCTCATTCACCCCAGGTTGAGATATTGCCCATGCTACGTATCGCTAAAGAAGCACTGACGTTTGACGACGTCCTCCTCGTTCCCGCTCACTCTACCGTTCTGCCGAACACCGCAGATCTCAGCACGCAACTGACCAAAACCATCCGCTTGAACATCCCGATGCTTTCTGCGGCGATGGATACTGTCACGGAAGCGCGTCTGGCGATTGCCCTGGCGCAGGAAGGCGGCATCGGCTTTATCCACAAAAACATGTCTATCGAGCGCCAGGCGGAAGAAGTTCGCCGCGTGAAAAAACATGAATCCGGCGTCGTGACTGACCCGCAGACCGTCCTGCCGACCACCACCCTGCGTGAAGTGAAAGAATTGACCGAGCGCAACGGCTTCGCAGGCTACCCGGTTGTGACTGAAGAGAACGAACTGGTCGGTATCATCACCGGGCGCGACGTGCGCTTCGTGACCGATCTGAATCAGCCGGTCAGTGTTTACATGACGCCGAAAGCGCGTCTGGTGACCGTTCGCGAAGGCGAATCCCGCGACGTTGTGTTGGCGAAAATGCACGAAAAACGCGTTGAGAAAGCGCTGGTCGTGGATGAGAGCTTCCACCTGCGCGGCATGATCACCGTAAAAGATTTCCAGAAAGCCGAACGTAAACCGAACGCCTGTAAAGACGAGCAGGGCCGTCTGCGCGTCGGTGCGGCGGTGGGCGCGGGTGCCGGTAACGAAGAGCGTGTTGACGCGCTGGTTGCCGCAGGCGTTGACGTGCTGCTGATTGACTCTTCTCACGGCCACTCCGAAGGCGTGCTGCAACGCATTCGCGAAACCCGCGCGAAATACCCGGATCTGCAAATCATCGGCGGTAACGTCGCGACGGCCGCAGGCGCGAAAGCCCTGGCGGACGCAGGCGTCAGTGCGGTGAAAGTGGGCATCGGTCCTGGTTCTATCTGTACCACCCGTATCGTAACCGGCGTGGGCGTACCGCAGATCACCGCCGTGGCGGACGCGGTAGAAGCGCTGGAAGGCACCGGTATTCCGGTTATCGCGGACGGCGGCATTCGTTTCTCAGGCGATATCGCCAAAGCGATCGCGGCGGGCGCAAGCGTCGTGATGGTTGGCTCCATGCTGGCTGGCACGGATGAATCCCCGGGCGAAATCGAACTCTACCAGGGCCGCGCATATAAATCCTATCGTGGCATGGGCTCGCTCGGCGCGATGTCCAAAGGCTCTTCCGACCGCTATTTCCAGACCGATAACGCCGCTGACAAGCTGGTGCCGGAAGGCATCGAAGGCCGCGTCGCGTATAAAGGCCGTCTGAAAGAAATCATCCACCAGCAGATGGGCGGCCTGCGCTCCTGCATGGGCCTGACCGGCTGCGCTACGATCGACGAACTGCGCACCAAAGCGGAATTCGTGCGCATCAGCGGCGCGGGCATTCAGGAAAGCCACGTTCACGATGTGACCATCACCAAAGAGTCTCCGAACTACCGTATGGGTTCTTAATTTTCTTCGCCCGGCGTTCGCGCCGGGCGTTTACTTTGTATCAGCTACTTTCTGGAAAACGCGTCAATGACGGACAACATTCATAAGCATCGTATCCTAATCCTCGACTTCGGTTCTCAGTACACCCAACTGGTGGCCCGCCGCGTGCGTGAGCTGGGCGTTTACTGTGAACTGTGGGCCTGGGACGTGACGGAAGAGCAAATCCGCGGCTTTAATCCGAACGGAATTATCCTTTCCGGCGGCCCGGAGAGCACCACTGAAGAGAACAGCCCGCGCGCGCCGGAATATGTCTTTAACGCCGGTGTGCCGGTGCTTGGCGTTTGCTACGGTATGCAGACCATGGCGATGCAGCTGGGCGGCCATGTGGAAGGTTCTAACGAGCGTGAATTTGGTTATGCGCAGGTAGAAGTTAAAACCGACAGCGCGCTGGTGCGTGGTATTGAAGATGCGCTGAGCGCCGACGGCAACCCACTGCTGGATGTCTGGATGAGCCACGGCGATAAAGTGACCGCCATTCCGTCTGATTTCGTGACCGTCGCCAGCACCGAAACCTGTCCGTTCGCGATCATGGCGAACGAAGAGAAGCGTTTCTACGGCGTGCAGTTCCACCCGGAAGTGACCCACACCCGTCAGGGCCTGCGTATGCTGGAGCGCTTTGTGCGCGACATCTGTGAGTGCGAAGCGCTGTGGACGCCGGCGAAAATCATCGACGACGCGGTTGAGCGCATTCGTCAGCAGGTGGGTAACGATCGCGTGATCCTGGGCCTCTCCGGCGGCGTGGATTCCTCAGTGACCGCCATGCTGCTGCACCGCGCGATTGGCGACCGTCTGACCTGTGTATTTGTTGATAACGGCCTGCTGCGCCTGAACGAAGCCGAGCAGGTGATGGATATGTTCGGCGACCATTTCGGCCTTAACATCGTTCACGTTCCGGCGGAAGCGCGCTTCCTTGACGCGCTGGCGGGCATCGACGAGCCGGAAGCCAAGCGTAAAACCATCGGCCGCGTATTTGTGGAAGTGTTCGACGAAGAAGCGCTGAAGCTAGAAGATGTGAAATGGCTGGCGCAGGGCACTATCTACCCGGATGTGATTGAATCTGCGGCGTCTGCCACCGGCAAAGCGCACGTGATCAAATCTCACCACAACGTGGGCGGCCTGCCGAAAGAGATGAAAATGGGCCTCGTCGAGCCGCTCAAAGAGCTGTTTAAAGACGAAGTGCGCAAAATTGGTCTGGAGCTGGGCCTGCCGTATGACATGCTCTATCGCCACCCGTTCCCGGGGCCGGGTCTCGGTGTGCGCGTGCTGGGCGAAGTGAAAAAAGAGTACTGCGACCTGCTGCGCCGCGCCGATGCTATCTTCATCGAAGAGCTGCGCCGTGCGGATCTCTACGACAAAGTGAGCCAGGCATTCGCGGTGTTCCTGCCGGTGCGCTCTGTCGGCGTGATGGGCGATGGCCGTAAGTATGACTGGGTCGTCTCACTGCGTGCGGTCGAAACCATCGACTTTATGACCGCTCACTGGGCGCATCTGCCATACGATTTCCTGGGCCGCGTTTCCAACCGTATTATCAATGAAATCAACGGCATTTCCCGTGTGGTTTATGATATCAGCGGTAAGCCGCCCGCGACGATTGAGTGGGAATGATTTCGCAGCTTTCCGACGCATTCATAAGCAATTAAACGTCAATCAACCCTCTGTTTATACAGAGGGTTTTTTTATAGTGGCGCATTGCTATTTCACCGGCACCTTCCGGGCGGAATGGTTGAGAGCGGCCTGTCACGGTAATAAAAAACGTGCCCTTAACGGCATGAAAAGGAGCGACAGTTAAAAAGCCGATTCCTGTATCAGGTAAAACAAGGTTGAAACACATGGCAACATGGGTAATGACTCCAACTTATTGATAGTGTTTTATGTTCAGATAATGCCCGATGACTTTGTCATGCAGCTCCACCGATTTTGAGAACGACAGCGACTTCCGTCCCAGCCGTGCCAGGTGCTGCCTCAGATTCAGGTTATGCCGCTCAATTCGCTGCGTATATCGCTTGCTGATTACGTGCAGCTTTCCCTTCAGGCGGGATTCATACAGCGGCCAGCCATCCGTCATCCATATCACCACGTCAAAGGGTGACAGCAGGCTCATAAGACGCCCCTGCGTCGCCATAGTGCGTTCACCGAATACGTGCGCAACAACCGTCTTCCGGAGCCTGTCATACGCGTAAAACAGCCAGCGCTGGCGCGATTTAGCCCCGACGTATCCCCACTGTTCGTCCATTTCCGCGCAGACGATGACGTCACTGCCCGGCTGTATGCGCGAGGTTACCGACTGCGGCCTGAGTTTTTTAAATGGCGGAAAATCGTGTTGAGGCCAACGCCCATAATGCGGGCGGTTGCCCGGCATCCAACGCCATTCATGTCCATATCAATGATTTTCTGGTGCGTACCGGGTTGAGAAGCGGTGTAAGTGAACTGCAGTTGCCATGTTTTACGGCAGTGAGAGCAGAGATAGCGCTGATGTCCGGCGGTGCTTTTGCCGTTACGCACCACCCCGTCAGTAGCTGAACAGGAGGGACAGCTGATAGAAACAGAAGCCACTGGAGCACCTCAAAAACACCATCATACACTAAATCAGTAAGTTGGCAGCATCACCCTGCTCTGCGTCTCGCCGCTCCTGGCCTTTGCATAATCAAGATGAGAGATGATGTGATGAACACTATACACACTGCCGGGCTGTGGGAGAATTTCCTACAGATTGTGAAAACTGAAGTGAAACCGGCGCTGGGCTGTACTGAACCTGTCTCTCTCGCGCTGGCGGCCGCTACGGCGGCATCCTTTCTTGCGGGAGATGCGCAGCGCCTGGAAGCGACCGTATCACCGAACCTGATGAAAAACGGTATGGGAGTCACGATCCCCGGAACGGGGATGACAGGTTTGCCGGTGGCGGCAGCGCTGGGCGCTTTATGCGGGGATCCAGCATGCGGTCTGGAGGTGCTTAAGAATGTCACCCAGACTGATGTCACCGAAGCCATACGGTGGACTGCGCAAAAGCAGGTGCGGATCGCTATTGATCCTGACTGCAAAGCGGTGCTGTATGCGCGGGTTCGGGTCTGGCATGGAGAGCATCATGCCACGGCCACTATTGCTGACGATCATACCAACATCATCCGTATTGAGCAGGGCGACAGGGTGATTTTTCATCGCGACGCCAGCGCGCAGAAAAACCTTACGGTGAATCTGCCTGCGTTCTTCCAGGATATTTCGCTGAAGGATATTTTACACTTCGCCCGGAATGCCGCCTTTAGGGATATTGCGTTTATTCTTGATGCGGCTGCACTAAATGACGCGCTTTCTCTGGAAGGGCTGCGTCAAGAATGGGGGTTGCATATTGGCGCCACGCTGGCGCGGCAGCGCGGGCGGGAGCTTATCGGCGATGATTTGTTAACCCGTATTCTCATCCGTTCTTCTGCGGCTTCTGATGCACGTATGGGGGGCGCACCTCTGCCCGCCATGAGTAATTCCGGTTCAGGGAACCAGGGGATTGCGGCCACCATGCCGGTAGTGGTGGTCGCAGAATATACTCAGGCAAGCCAGGAACAACTGGCGCGGGCGCTGATGCTCTCACACCTGACGGCGGTCTATATTCACAGCAAACTGCCGACGCTATCCGCACTTTGCGCGGCGTCCACGGCCTCAATGGGAGCGGCGGCAGGGATGGCCTGGCTGCTGGGCGGCGATCTGAAAACCATTGCTATGGCGATTAACAGTATGGTAGGGGATATCACCGGCATAATCTGCGACGGCGCTTCGAACAGCTGTGCCATGAAAGTCTCTACCGGGGCAGCCTGCGCGCTCAAAGCGGTGCTGATGGCGCTCGATAATACGGCGGTTACAGGCCGGGAAGGGATTGTCTGCGACGATGTTGAGGATTCGCTGAACGCGCTTTGCTCGCTGGCCTGTCACGCAATGCAATATACCGATAAACAAATTATTACCATGATGATGCATAAACCTGTCTGACCGGAACAGCTAATTCCTGTTAAACATACGCTCGCCGCAAGGCGTTATATCGATAATACAAAAACGCCCGTTAATCGTCGATTGCGGGCGTTTTCTGGCGTCGCAAGGGAAGCTTAAGACACTAGCGCTGCTGCTGTTGCTGCGAGGAGGCGTCGAGAGGCATGCTGATTTGCTGGGCCTGGACTTTATCCTGGTGGTGATACCACGCGCCGATGGCGGAGTAGATAAAGCGACCAAAGAAGAAAAGAAAACTGATAAGCAGTACAATACGGGTCATTCGACCGTTGAATCTGTCCCGTCTTCGTATGCTGGTGGCCTGTGACACGCCTTTACCCTTCAGGTTTACCCGTCAACTGCGGGCGACGTAAATATTAAGGCACAGCGAGCCGAAGAGGTCAATTATTCATCATGTAAATTTCCGTACGAATCTGCCGCGGATGATTTTTATCAATGGATTTAAGCATTTGATGCATAACGCGATAAGAGTCTTTTTCTGCAAATGCCGGTTCGCGTATGGTGCGGTTGCATTACTTGATGTATATCAAAGGAAAGCGGTTTCCTGTGGCTAAGATTGGCTAACCGCGCCGCGTCCGGCTCAGGTCTGTCGCGCTTCTCAACAGCCAGGTCGGATGCCTGCCTGAAATTCTTGCCCGGGAACGGGACCCTGGTATCGAGCATCTATGTTATCGGTTGAAACACTCAAGAAAAATAAAGATCAGTGGTGGGCTCTGCCGCTGGTGTTACCGCTGTTGTTATTACCACTCGCCCGCGCAGGCAATACTTACGTGCATATTGAAGGCGGTCTGGTGGTGCTTTATTACCTGCCGCTGTCGCTGTTTAGCGCCTTTCTGATGATTTATGGCCGTCGCGCGCTGCCCGGCATCGGCCTTGGCATCGTTGTCTATTATCACCGCAATGTGGGGTTATTAGATCTCTCGGTCACGCTGCTGAATTTCTTTGTCCCGATAACGCTGAGCTGGGCAGGCTACCGTATTTTCGCGCCAGGTCAGCACGCGGTTTCCTGGTGGCATTCACGCAGCGGCGCGCAGCGTATGTTCTGGCTGGTGTTCTTTAACGCCTCGGTCTTTATGCTGTTTTACCAGATAGCCGCGTTTCTCGGGCTCTATGAACGTCCAACGTCACTGACGGGCGATAATCCTTTTACCGTATTGACGCTTATCAGCTATCAGGCCGTACTGGTCGGCTGCCTTACGGGGATGCCTTTTTTCTATCTGCTGATTCGCGTGCTGTGCCACCCGCGCTATCTGAAGAGTTTTCTCTCGCAGGCGCGTGCCCAGCGCGATAAGAAAGTCAGCAAAATCGAAGTGGTTGTCTGGCTCGGCGTGATTCTGTTCCTGCTTGGCTGTCTGGTGCAGCCGACGGGCGACAGCAGTTCGCTGTTCAGTACCACCTATACGCTTTCATTACTGTTGCCCGTGATGCTCTGGGGCGCGATGCGGTTTGGCTATTTCTTCATCACAACCGTCTGGATGCCGGTGCTGGCTGTGTTATGTCATTTCTATTATCTCTACTTCCCGTCGGTACCCGGCTACGAAACCCAGATGGTGGTCAATACCTCCAGCTATGGCGTCTTTTCGCTGGTGATTGTCTTTATGGCGCTGACGGCCACCCGCCAGCGCACGATGCATCTGCGCGGCCGTCGTCTGGCGTTAATCGATCCGTTAAGCCACATGCCGAATCTGCGTGCGCTGAACCGGGATCTCGGCAAAGCGCCCTGGTCAGTGCTGTGCTTTATGCGTATTCCCGAGCTTGAGCTGCTGGGGCGCAACTATGGCGTCATGCTGCGCATTCTCTATAAACAGCAGATGGCGGCGTGGTTGCGCCAGATCCTGCTGCCGGATGAGCTGGCGTACCAGCTTTCCGGGCACGATTTAGTGCTGCGTATTCACACGGAATCGTATCTTGAGCGCATCGACGCGCTGGATAAACGCGTGCGGCAGTTCCGCTTTATGTGGGATGGTATGCCGTTACAGCCGCAGGTGGGTATCAGTTACAGCTTTGTGCGCTCGCCGGTCACGCATCTGCATTTGTTGCTTGGTGAAATGAGCACCATGGCGGATCTGTCGCTTGCCACCAATCAGCCCGAAAGCTTGCAGTGTCGTGGCGCAAACCACGTGCAGAAAGCTGTAAAGCTGAAAGTGGATATGCTCAACCGCCTCCAGCAGGCGCTAGATAATCATCATTTCCGGTTGATGGCGCAGCGTATCGAAGGGATGCGCGGCGACAGCTACTACGAAATTCTGTTGCGTATGCGCGGTGATGACGGCGAACTGATTGCCCCGGAGAATTTCCTGCCGGTAGCGCATGAGTTCGGTCTCTCGTCGCGCATCGATCTGATGGTGCTGGAAAGTACACTGCAATTTATGGATGAGTGGCGCGAACAGCTGCCAGGCAGCCGTTTCTCTATCAACCTGACGCCTGCCACAGTCTGTCGCGTGCCGTTTCCGGGCGAGGTCCAGCGGCTGCTGGCGCGTTATCACATTGAGCCCTGGCAACTGATTTTTGAAATCACTGAAAGCCAGTCGTTCACGAATGTCGAACAGACGCAAATGACGCTCTCGCGACTGCGAGCAATGGGGTGTAGCATTGCAATTGACGATTTCGGCACCGGCTATGCGAGCTACGCGCGGCTGAAAAGCATCAATGCCGATATTTTAAAAATCGACGGCAGTTTTATTCGCAATATCGTGACCAGCAGTCTGGATTATCAGATTGTTGAATCGATGTGCCATCTGGCGCGGATGAAAAATATGCAGGTGGTGGCGGAGTATGTTGAAAGCGAAGAGATCAAAAACGTCGCTTGTTCGCTCGGTATCGATTATCTGCAGGGCTATGTGATTGGTAAGCCGCAACCGCTGGAGTCGCTTATCGCGGCGAAGCCCCAAGCGCAGGCATAAAAAAAACGGTGAGCCAGGCTCACCGTTTCGTGTTTCAGGCGGCCACTTCCGGGCTCGCTTCTTCTTCAATATTCAGCTTCCAGCCGGTAACGCCTTCCCAGTACTGCTGCTCACGTTCGAGATCCAGCAGCACCAGCGCGTTCTGGCTGAACCAGTCGTGCGGGAAACGCAGCGTCCAGTGATTCTCATCGGTATTCAGCACCAGCGTCGGCGGTGTGGTGGTCGCCTGACGCTGATTGTTCAGCAGTACGCCAAGGCGCAGCAGCTGGATAAGCGGCAGGAACTGCTTTTTCTTGTACAGCGTAAAGCGCGGCAGCTCGTCGAGCTTAATCGCCTTACGGTGATAGCGCACCAGCGTCGCCATCATCATTTGCTGCTCCTGATTAAAGCCCGGCAGATCGCTGTTCTGAAGGATATACGCCGAATGGCGGTGCAGGCCGCTGTGGTTAATGCCAAGCCCGACTTCATGCAGCATCGCCGCCCATTTCAGGAGCGCCGCCAGCGACGGGTTCGCAAGCTTAGGATTCTGCTGCTCCCACTGCTCATACATCAGCATCGTGGTATCCAGTACCCGGTGCGCCTGTTCTCTGTCGATATGGTACTGATTGGCGAGGCTCTGCGCGGTGCGAATGCGGATATCCTGATGGCGGAAACGGCCTTCCATCTCGTACAGCACGCCTTCGCGCAGCGCGCCGTCTGAGAGACGCAGCTCGCGGATCGCCAGCGCGTCAAACACGCCGCAGAGAATAGCCAGCCCCGGCACGAAGACGACTTTGCGCTCTTCCGACAGGCCCGGCAGGGTAAGCGCGGAGAAGTGGCCGAATTTCAGCACTTCATCGCGCAGCATATCGAGGCGATCCGGCGTGATAAAACCGTCTTTTTCGCCCATCTCTACCAGCACTTCATGCGCGGCTTTGATGGTGCCGGAAGCGCCCAGCGCCACGGTCCAGCCTTTAAGACGATACTGCCAGGCGAGGCTTTCAAGCTTTTGCACGGCGGCGAGACGCGCGCGGCGGAAATTATCCGGCGTTATCTCACCGTTCGGGAAGAAATGCTGCCCGAAACTGACGCAGCCCATGCGGCGGCTTTCCACCAGTTGCGGCTCGAAATCTTCGCCAATCACCAGCTCTGTCGAGCCGCCGCCGATATCGATAACCAGCTTACGCCCGCGCTCTGGCTGCGTATGTTCCACGCCCATGAAAATCAGGCGCGCTTCTTCATTGCCGGAGATAATTTCAATCGGGTAGGGGATAACCTTTTCCGCGCGACGCAGGAAATCCGTCGCGTTAGCGGCCTGGCGCAGCGTGTGGGTGCCCACGATGCAGACTTTCGCCGCGGAAAACCCCTGCAGGCGCTCGGCGAACAGGGAGAGGCAGGCGAGGCCGCGCTCCATGGCCTCTTCGCTCAGCATATTATTTTCGTCCAGCCCATCGGCCAGGTGTACGCGCTGTTTCAGACGACCAATGATTTGCATGGCGCCATCCACCACACGGGCAATCACCATATGGAAGCTGTTAGAGCCGAGATCGACCGCAGCAAATTCCTCCGGTCGTGGAGCATCAGAAGTTATCGGCATAGATTATTCAGGCTGTTCCAGAGATTTTATGTAATCGTAAATCGCCAATTGTGCGCGAACTTTGCGGCGATTACCACGCGGCACATAGCGATTACTCAGTTCTTTGTCCACATAACGGGCCTTCACCGTATCACTGAACAGGATATCAATGATATCCAGAATGCGCTGTTTCAGGCGCGGGTCCAGCAGCGGCGCGGCGACTTCAATGCGGTAGTCGATATTACGCGTCATCCAGTCGGCAGACGACAGATAAACGCGCTTATCGCCGCCATTTTCGAAAATATAAACCCGGTCATGTTCGAGATAGCGGTCAACGATACTGATGACCTGAATATTGTCGCTCAGGCCTTCCAGTTGCGGGATAAGCGAGCACATGCCGCGAATCAGCAGATTCACTTTTACGCCGGAGCCGGACGCCGCGTAGAGCCTGTCCACCAGCCCTTTATCGACGAGGTTATTAAGCTTAAGCGTAATCCCCGACGGCAACCCCTGCTGCGCGTTGGCTATCTCCTGATCGACCATTTCATAAAGCAGGCGGCGCGAGTTTTGCGGCGACACCAGCAGGTAATCGAAACTCACCGGGCGGTAAGGGTTTTCAATAAAGTTAAATACCCGGCGCACTTCGTTGGTGATGCGCGCATCGGCGGTCAGCAACGAGTAGTCGGTATAAAGGCGCGCGGTTTTCTCGTTAAAGTTGCCGGTGCCGATATGCGCGTAGCGCACCACGTCGTCACCCTCTTTACGCGAGATGAGAAACAGTTTGGCATGGATCTTAAGGCCCGGCGCTGAGAAGATCACATGTACGCCCGCTTCGGTCAGGCGTTTCGCCCAGTGAATATTCGCCTCTTCATCAAATCGCGCCTGCAATTCCACCACGACGGTCACTTTTTTGCCGTTGTGGGCGGCGTGGATCATCGAGTCGATAATGCGCGAGTCTTTCGCCACGCGATAGATATTGATTTTGATGGCCAGCACGCTCGGGTCAAACGACGCCTGGCGCAGCAGTTCCAGCACATGCTCGAACGTGTGATACGGGTAGTAGAGCAGCACGTCGCGCTCGCGAATGGCGTCAAAGCCGTTGCGGAATTGATCGAACCAGATGTGGCGCAGGCGCGGCAGCGGTTTGTTGATCAGATTCGCTTTGCCGACATTCGGGAAGCTAATGAAATCTTTAAAGTTATGGTAGCGACCGCCCGGCACGATGGAGTCATAGCGGGAGATAGAGAGCTTCTCGCGCAGCATTTGTACCATCGCATCCGGCATATCGCGCTGGTAAACGAAACGCACCGGCTCGGCGGTGAGACGCTGCTTGAGGCTTGAAGACATCAGCTCCAGCAGGCTCGATTCCATCTCATGCACCAGATCGTATTCCGCGTCGCGCGTCATTTTCATGGAATAGGCGTTCAGCGCGTCGTAATCGAAAAAGCCTTTAAAGATATCATCCAGGCAGAAGCGCAGAATGTTATCCAGCAGGATCATCGGCTTGCGGCGGCGCGGGGTTTCGGGCGGAAGATTCACGAAGCGCGGCACTTTATCCGCCGGGATCTCCAGCAGCGCGTAGCGAATGGATTCGCCGCGAATAATTTCGACCGCCAGATAGGTGTAATCGTCTTTCAGAAACTGCACCAAATCGGTGTCGCGATTAATCAGCGTTGGGGTGACGTGCTGGCGCAGATAGTGTTTGAAGTAGTGACGCAGCCACACCTGCTGGTTTTCAGAAAGCTGGCGTTCGTTAATCAGAAAGATTTGGTTGCGCGCCATCTCCAGCAGCAGATCGTTATACAGGCCGTCGAACTCCTGATCTGCCTTCAGCACCCGCGACTGGATCTTGCCCAGCAGGTGGCGCGAATGAGAGTTAGAACCCTGCTCTTCGCTGATGATAATGCGCCGCTTAAGCTCGGCAAACCGGACCTTATAAAACTCATCAAGGTTGTTAGAGTAGATGCCCAGAAAGCGCATGCGCTCAATCAGCGGGTTAGATTTATCCGCCGCTTCCTGCAATACGCGTTCGTTGAACGATAACCAGCTCAGTTCTTTTTCGATATAAAGCTTTTCCTGACCCATTACTACTCACACTCCGGTTGATTAACTCGGGACGTGGCAAATCCGTCTCGGGGTTATTATGGCGAGCTTTGTCATGCTCTGTCCAACTGTGCCAGAAAAGTATGACAGTTATCCGCAGGCTTACGAGAAAGCGGCAAAAAAGCCTGTGAAACCGTGATGTTGGCGGACAAGTTTTCCGTGTCGATGACGGAATTAACGCCAGACGAGAGAAAAAATAAAGGGCCTCGTGGCCCTTTAATCACTCGTCAGAAGCGTAACCCTGCGGCGGGAGCGGATGCCCGTCCAGCCAGGCGCGGCCCTCGCGCATCGCGAGGCGGCCCTCGACAAACCAGCTCACCACCAGCGGGTAGATGGCGTGCTCTTGCGCCTGAACGCGCGCGGTGACGTCTTCTTCGCTGTCGCCGGGAAAGACCGGGACGCGGGCTTGTAAAATCACCGGGCCGCCGTCCAGCTCGTCCGTGACAAAATGCACCGACGTGCCGTGCTCGTCATCGCCGTTGGCGAGCGCCTGGCGGTGCGTATGCAGCCCCGGATATTTCGGCAGCAGGGAAGGGTGAATATTCAGCAGCCGTCCTTCATAGTGCGCCACAAAGGCCGGGCTCAGAATGCGCATATAGCCCGCCAGCACCACCAGATCCGGCGCGTAGGCGTCTATCTCCTGCATCAGCTCACGGTCAAACGCCTCGCGGCTGGCAAAATCAGATGCGCTTAACGCATGGGCGGGAATGGCGGCCTCGCGCGCGCGTTCAAGGCCGAATGCGTCGGCCTTGTTGCTGAAGACGGCGCTAATCAGGCCGTTGATTTTCTTCTGCGCGCAGGCGTCGATAATCGCCTGTAAATTACTGCCGCTGCCGGAAATCAGCACTACGATGCGCTTCATTACGCAATAACCACGCGTTCCTGGGCATCGGAGGCTTTAATCGCGCCGATTTTCCATGCGGTTTCGCCAAGGCTATTGAGCAGCGCTACCGCGTTATCCGCTTCTGCGGCTGGCAGGGCGATGACCATGCCAACGCCGCAGTTAAAGGTGCGGTACATTTCATGACGGCTGACGTTGCCCGCCTGCTGTAGCCAGTTGAAGACCGCCGGCCACTGCCAGGAGGCTTCATCAATCACGGCCTGGGTGTTGTCCGGCAGCACGCGCGGAATGTTTTCCCAGAAGCCGCCGCCGGTCAGGTGGGCGATGGCATGGACTTCAAGCTTCTCAATCAGCTCCAGCACCGGTTTTACATAGATGCGGGTAGGGGCCAGCAGGTGATCGGCGAGCGGTTTGCCGTCAAGCTCGGTGGTTTGCGGGTCCGCGCCGCTCACTTCAAGAATTTTACGCACCAGCGAGTAGCCGTTGGAGTGCGGACCGCTGGAAGCTAGCGCGACCAGTACGTCGCCATCGGCGACTTTCGAGCCGTCGATAATCTCTGATTTTTCCACTACGCCGACGCAGAAACCGGCCACGTCGTAATCGTCGCCGTGATACATGCCCGGCATTTCCGCCGTTTCGCCGCCCACCAGCGCGCAGCCGGATTGCAGGCAGCCTTCGGCGATGCCGTTAATCACGCTTGCCGCGGTATCCACATCCAGCTTGCCGGTCGCGTAGTAATCGAGGAAGAACAGCGGCTCAGCGCCCTGTACCACCAGATCGTTGACGCACATCGCCACCAGATCGATGCCAATCGTGTCGTGACGTTTCAGATCCATCGCCAGACGCAGCTTGGTGCCGACGCCGTCCGTCCCGGAGACCAGCACCGGCTCGCGGTATTTCTGCGGCAGCGCGCAGAGGGCGCCGAAGCCGCCCAGGCCACCCATCACTTCCGGGCGACGGGTTTTTTTCACGACGCCTTTGATTCGGTCGACCAGAGCGTTACCAGCATCAATATCAACACCGGCATCTTTATAGCTGAGAGAGGTTTTGTCGGTCACTGCTAAAGTCCCCACGCGGTTGCGGTTGGTGGTAGTAGAGAAAACGCGGCAATTCTAACAGTCCAGGCAAACGTTTGCGAGCCCTTGTTGCGTTGAATAAAACACACTAATAAGATGACTGACTTCTGTTCGGTTGATCCCGATCAAGCCCATTACGTATGGCGCGGCCCGCAAAAAGCGGTATAATCCGGCGATTTTTTTTGTGGCTGCCATCTTGCTGGGGAGAAAGAGAATGAAGATCGTTGAAGTGAAACACCCGCTGGTTAAACACAAGCTGGGCCTGATGCGCGAGCATGACATCAGCACCAAGCGTTTTCGTGAACTCGCCTCTGAAGTGGGCAGCCTGCTGACCTATGAAGCCACAGCCGATCTGCTGACGGAAAAAGTGACCATTGAAGGCTGGAACGGCCCGGTGGAAATCGAGCAGATCAAAGGCAAGAAAATTACCGTAGTGCCTATTCTGCGCGCCGGTCTTGGCATGATGGAAGGGGTGCTGGAGAACGTACCGAGCGCGCGTATCAGCGTGGTCGGCGTTTACCGTGATGAAGAAACCCTGGAGCCGGTGCCGTATTTCCAGAAGCTGGTTTCTAATATCGACGAGCGCATGGCGCTGGTTGTCGACCCGATGCTGGCGACAGGCGGTTCGATGATCGCCACTATCGACCTGCTGAAGAAAGCGGGCTGCACCAGCATCAAAGTGCTGGTTCTGGTTGCCGCGCCGGAAGGCATCAAGGCGCTGGAAAAAGCGCACCCGGATATCGAGCTTTATACCGCGTCCATCGACAAGGGGCTTAACGAGCACGGGTACATCATCCCGGGCCTCGGCGATGCGGGCGATAAAATATTTGGTACGAAATAAACATTAAGCCGACTTATTAGTCGGCTTTTTTTTGGTCCCACACTTAACACATCACACATCAACACTCTTGAGGAAAACGCTATGACGCGCCGTGCTATCGGGGTAAGTGAACGTCCGCCGCTCTTACAGACTATCCCGCTTAGTTTGCAGCACCTGTTCGCCATGTTTGGCGCAACCGTGCTGGTGCCCATCCTGTTTCATATTAACCCGGCCACCGTACTGCTGTTTAACGGCATCGGCACGCTGCTGTATCTCTTTATCTGTAAAGGCAAAATCCCGGCGTATCTGGGCTCAAGCTTTGCCTTTATCTCGCCCGTGTTGCTGTTGCTGCCGCTCGGCTATGAGATGGCGCTCGGCGGGTTTATCGTCTGCGGCGCGCTGTTTTGCATCGTGGCGCTGATTGTCAAAAAAGCGGGCACCGGCTGGCTCGACGTGATGTTCCCGCCTGCGGCGATGGGTGCCATCGTCGCGGTTATCGGCCTGGAGCTGGCGGGCGTTGCGGCCAATATGGCGGGCCTGCTGCCTGCAGAAGGCCAGACGGCGGATTCCACTACAATCACTATTTCGCTGGTAACGCTGGCGGTCACGGTGTTTGGCTCGGTGCTGTTCCGCGGTTTTCTCGCGATCATACCGATTCTCATCGGCGTGCTGGCGGGCTATGCGCTCTCCTTCGCGATGGGCGTTGTGGATACCACGCCGATCGCCAATGCTCACTGGTTTGCGCTGCCGACATTCTATACGCCGCGCTTTGAGTGGTTTGCCATCTTCACCATTCTGCCTGCGGCGCTGGTGGTCATAGCCGAGCATGTCGGGCATCTGGTGGTAACGGCGAACATCGTGAAAAAAGATCTGATCCGCGATCCGGGCCTGCACCGCTCGATGTTCGCGAACGGTTTCTCGACGATGATTTCCGGTTTCTTCGGCTCCACGCCGAACACGACCTATGGCGAGAATATCGGCGTTATGGCGATCACCCGCGTTTACAGCACCTGGGTTATTGGTGGCGCTGCGATCATTGCGATTTTGCTCTCCTGCGTTGGCAAACTGGCGGCGGCGATCCAGATTATCCCGGTGCCGGTGATGGGCGGCGTTTCGCTGCTGCTCTACGGCGTGATCGGCGCATCCGGTATTCGCGTACTGATTGAATCCAAAGTGGATTACAGCAAGGCGCAGAACCTGATCCTGACGTCAGTCATCCTGATCATTGGCGTCAGCGGCGCGAAAGTGCATATTGGCGCGGCCGAGCTGAAAGGCATGGCGCTGGCAACGATTGTCGGCGTGGCGCTGAGCCTGATTTTCAAACTTATCAATGTATTGCGCCCGGAAGAGACGGTGCTTGACGCTGACGAGCACGAAAAATCGCCGCACTGATCCGCCTGCCGGGCGGCGCTGTCGCCCGGTTCAACAGCGAAGCGATTGTGTGATAGACTCAATGCGTTTTTTCGTATGTCCTTGAAGAGGTCCTTCTGAACACACCGGCACAGCTCTCCTTGCCGCTCTGGCTGCCCGATGACGAAACGTTTGCCAGCTTCTGGCCGGGCGACAACCCCTCTTTATTAGCCGCACTCCAGACGATGCTGCGCCACGACCGCAGCGGCTACATCTATTTCTGGTCGCGAGAGGGCGGTGGGCGCAGTCATCTGCTGCATGCCGCCTGCGCTGAGCTTTCGCAGCGCGGAGACGCGGTTGGTTATGTGCCGCTCGATAAACGCACCTGGTTTGTCCCGGAAGTGCTGGAGGGCATGGAGCAACTCTCGCTGGTATGCATCGATAATATCGAGTGCATCGCAGGCGATGAGCCCTGGGAAATGGCTATCTTCAATCTCTATAACCGCATTCTGGAATCGGGCAATACCCGGCTGCTCATTACCGGCGACAGGCCGCCGCGCCAGCTCAACCTGAAGCTGCCCGATCTCGCCTCGCGCCTCGACTGGGGGCAAATCTACCGGCTCCAGCCGCTCTCCGATGACGATAAGCTCCAGGCGCTGCAGCTGCGCGCCCGGATGCGCGGTTTTGAACTGCCGGAAGATGTGGGGCGTTTTCTGTTAAAACGGCTCGATCGTGAAATGCGCACGCTGTTCCTGACGCTCGATCAGCTCGATCGCGCCTCGATCAGCGCCCAGCGCAAGCTAACGATCCCGTTTGTGAAAGACACGCTCGGGCTGTAAAAACCGTCGCAGAAAGAAGAACGCCGCGAGGAGTGCCCGCGGCGTTTTTTTTTAGAGGATCTCCAGCACCTGTTCCGGCGGACGCCCCAGTCGCGCTTTGCCGTGGCTAATCACAATCGGGCGCTCAATCAGTTTCGGGTTGTCCACCATTGCCTGAATCAGCGCCTCTTCGCTGAGCGACGGGTCAGACAGATTCAGCGTTTTGTAGAGATCTTCTTTCGTGCGCATCAGCTCGCGCGCCTGGCTGAACCCGAGCTGGTTCAGCAGCGTTTTGATTGTCGCGGCATCCGGCGGCGTCTCCAGATACAGCACGACATCCGGCTCAATGCCGCGTTCGGTCAGCAGGCTCAGGGTTTCGCGGCTTTTTGAGCAGCGCGGGTTATGGTAAATCGTCACGTCCCGGGACATGGTCTCTCCTGTTACATTTTTTCGTAAGGGCGGAAGCGCTGTTGCAGCTGGCGGATCTGATCGATACGGGCGTCATAACGCGCCTGTTGCAGACTGCCAAGTTTCACCTGCGAACTGGCGCTGCTGAGCAGCGTTATCGCTTGATCGAGTTTACCCAGAAGCGCCATTACTTCGGCGCGCGCCGCCAGCTCCTGATCGCGATTGCCAAGCGCCGCCTGCGCCTGCGCCAGCAGATCCCAGCCGTTGGTGTCATCCGGCCAGGTAAAGGTGTAGCGGTTAAGGATAGTCACCGCCTGCGCCGGCTGGCTGCCTTCCAGATACGCGTTAGCAAGGTTCAACTGCAACACCGGATTGGTTTTCAGATCCGGCGCGCTTTTCAGACGGTCAATCGCCTCCTGCGCTTTGTGCTCGCCAAGCGAAATATCGGTGGCAAGGTCGAGATACCAGGCGTTGTCCGGCTGCGCGCGCAACAGCGGTTCCAGCTGCTGGCGGGCTTCGGCGAAGCGTTTATCCTGCATCGCCTGCAGGGCGCGGCCATATTGCGCGGCGTGTTGTTCGCGCTGGTTGCCTTTGGCGAGCGAATCGAGAATATCGCTGGTGAGCTGGTTGCGCCCGGAGTTATACATGCCCAGCGTGCGCACTTTCGCCATGTAGAACGCTTCAGAGGATTGCGATACGACGGGGCGCATCTGGTTCGCGCGGTTACGGGCATCCGACAGACGGCTCTCCGGCAGCGGGTGAGTCAGCAGAATTTCCGGCGGGCGCGTGGAGTAGCGCGCCTGGTCGAGAAGTTTCTCAAGGAAAGTCGGCATCGCCTGCGGATCAAAGCCCGAGCGTTGCAGCACCTGAATACCGATGCGGTCAGCTTCTTGTTCATTCTGTTGAGTAAACGTGATAACGCCCTGCTGCGTACCGGCGAGCGTGCCGGTGAGCGCCGCCATACCCGCCTGCGGGCTCGCCATCGCGAGCAGTATTGAGCCGAGCGCGCCGACCCAGGTGAGCGGGGCGCTGCGTTTTTGATCTTCCATCGCGCGCGCCAGGTGGCGCTGGGTGACGTGGGAGATTTCATGCGCCATTACCGAGGCGAGCTGGCTTTCGTTATCGGCATAGCGGAACAGCGCCGAATGCAGCACCACGTTGCCGCCGAAAAAAGCGAAGGCGTTAATTTCGTCGTTATTAATGAGATAGAAGTGGAAAGGGGTTTTTACCGAATCGGCGTGCGAGACCAGGCGCATACCCAGCCCGTTGATATATTGCACCAGCAGCGGGTCGTTGATCAGGGGCGCGCTGCCGCGCAACTGACGGACGTAGTAATCGCCCATCTGTAACTCCTGACCGATAGAGAGCGTGCTGCCCGCCGAGGTACCCATATCCGGCAAACCGTCGGCCGGGTCCGCTGCAAAGGCGGGCGCAAGCTGGCCTGCCAGCATGCCGCCGATAAGCGTTGCAACCAGTGTCGTTTTCAACTGCCTGAACATAGCCTCTTTCCCGTCTGTATAGAGTCTCTTTTGACCCGCCCGGCATCGCTTTGTTCAGTCCGCGCGCCCGGCTGGGAAGTCCGTTTTACAAATGCGTCGGGAAATCATATTCATCCGGCAACGGGTTGTCTTGCGGGGGGGCACAAAAATCACGGTCTTTTTTGTGACATTTCGATACAATTCGCCCTCACGCCCGTGCCGTCACCCGTGAGGGAAGGTTTTTATGCTTGAAATGTTAACCCAGTGGTATCGTCGTCGCTTCAGCGATCCGGAGGCGATAGCGCTGCTGGCGATTCTGGTCGCCGGTTTTTGTATCCTCTTCTTCCTGCATGGTTTGCTGGCACCGCTGCTGGTCGCTATCGTTCTTGCCTACCTGCTGGAGTGGCCTACGTCGCGGCTGCAACGCATCGGCTGTTCACGTGGCCTTGCCGCAACGCTGGTGCTGGTGCTCTTTATCGGTATTGTGCTGGTCATGGCGTTTGTCGTGGTGCCGGTGGCCTGGCAGCAGGGAATTAACCTGATCCGCGATATTCCCGGCATGCTCAATAAGCTCTCCGATTTTGCGGCGACGCTGCCGAAGCGTTTCCCGGCGCTGATGGACGCGGGCATTATCGACGCCATCGCCGAAAATATGCGCACCCGCATCATCACGCTTGGCGATTCGGTAGTGAAATATTCGCTCGCCTCGCTGGTGGGCCTGCTGACGCTTGCTATCTACCTGATTCTTGTGCCGCTGATGGTGTTCTTTTTAGTCAAAGATAAAGAACAATTGCTGAACGCGGTGCGGCGCGTGCTGCCGCGTAACCGCGGTCTCGCAGGACAGGTGTGGGTGGAGATGAATCAGCAAATTACCAATTACATCCGCGGCAAAGTGCTGGAGATGATTGTGGTGGGTGTCGCGACCTGGATAGGCTTCCTGATTTTCGGCCTTAACTACTCGCTGTTACTGGCGGTGCTGGTCGGCATCTCAGTACTCATTCCGTATATCGGCGCGTTTATGGTGACTATCCCGGTCGTGTGCGTGGCGCTGTTTCAGTTCGGCATGGGCACAGAGTTCTGGAGCTGCTTTGCGGTCTATCTGATTATTCAGGGGCTGGATGGCAACGTGCTGGTGCCGGTGCTGTTCTCCGAAGCGGTCAATCTGCATCCGCTGGTGATTATTCTCTCGGTGGTGATTTTCGGCGGGCTGTGGGGCTTCTGGGGGATTTTCTTCGCCATTCCGCTGGCGACGCTGATTAAAGCGGTGGTTCACGCCTGGCCGGAAACCACGCCGACGGCGCAAGAGTAACGTCATACGGGCCGGGCAGGCGTTGCGCCTCCCGGCAATCTGACTTCAGGCGTGTTCTTTCAGCCAGGCCAGCACCACGTCGTGGTGATTGCTGGTTTTGAAATCATTGAACACATGCTCGATTTTTCCTTCGGCATCGATCAAAAAGCTGATGCGATGAATGCCGTCGTAGGTTTTCCCCATAAAGGACTTTTCACCCCAGACGCCAAACTGGTCGCTCACCTGATGATCTTCATCCGAGAGCAGCGTGAAATTAAGCAGCTCTTTTTCAGCGAAACGCGAGAGCTTTTCAGGTTTATCGGTGCTGATGCCCAGCACTTCCACACCCGCTTTTTTCAGGTCATCCATGTTATCGCGCAGCCCACATGCCTGGACGGTGCAGCCCGGCGTCATGGCTTTGGGATAGAAATAAACCAGAACACGCTGTCCCTGGAAGTCGGTCAAATTTACTTGTTCACCGTCCTGATCGGGCAAGCTAAATTTCGGTGCGATATCACCGGCTTTCAGTGGATTCATCACTACACTCCATCCTGTTCATCTTGCTGTGGATAATTAACCACGCTAATAGTGCCTTGCGCGCCCAGCTCTGTACAGAGTTGACGGAAAGGCTGTTCGATAATCGTCGCATCCTGTGAAGCCGGACTGTGCGCCGTTATCTGAATATAGAGCTGTGCGGACTTATTTTCCTGTGCAGGCTGCGTGCGCGAGATAAGTTCAGCGATATTCATGTCGTGGGAATGGAACAGTTCGGTGAAGCGCTCAATCAAATGCGGCGAGTCTTCCACCTCGACCTGCACCCAGACGGACGCCGGCATCGCCTGGCGCGGGCGGGCGGTGGTGCGTTTCATCACAATCAGCAAATCCAGCTCGGCGCCCTTAAGCGGCAGCGTGGATTCAATCAGCGTAATCGCGTTCCAGCTTCCGGACAGCAGCATGATGAACGTGAACTCCTCTCCCAGCATCGCCAGACGGCTATCTTCGATATTGCAGCCGCAACTGCTAACGTGACGGGTGATAGTGTTAACGATACCCGAGCGGTCGGCTCCCAGCGCGGTAATCACCAGATAATGGGGGGATGAGGATGTCAAACCTGTGCTTCCTGTTGAAACGATGAATTATTCCTTAGGAAACCATAAAAAAATCCGCCATACAACCGCATAGCGCGCCCTGGCCGCTTGCTTTTATTACGGCACCAAACGTACCATTGAGGCTCTTGTTTGCACAGAGGATGGCCAATGTTCACGGGAAGTATTGTCGCGCTTATCACGCCGATGGATGAAAAAGGTAATGTCTGCCGGGCGAGCCTGAAAAAACTGATTGATTACCATGTCGCTAACGGAACGTCGGCGATTGTATCGGTAGGGACGACCGGGGAATCCGCCACGCTCAGCCATGACGAGCATGCTGAGGTGGTGATGATGACGCTGGAACTTGCCGACGGCCGCATTCCGGTTATCGCAGGCACGGGCGCGAACGCCACTTCCGAGGCCATCAGCTTGACTCAGCGTTTCAACGACAGCGGCATCGCAGGCTGTCTGACCGTTACGCCGTATTACAACCGTCCGACCCAGGAAGGCCTGTTCCAGCATTTTAAAGCTATCGCAGAGCATACCGACCTGCCGCAGATCCTCTATAATGTGCCGTCCCGTACCGGTTGCGATATGCTGCCGGAGACGGTAGGTCGTCTGTCGAAAATTAAAAATATTGTCGGTATCAAAGAAGCGACCGGGAACTTAAGCCGCGTTCACCTGATCAAAGAGCTGGTCAGTGAGGATTTCGCGCTGTTAAGCGGCGATGACGCCACGGCGATGGATTTCATGCAGCTTGGCGGCCACGGGGTGATTTCTGTTACCACCAACGTCGCAGCGCGCGATATGGCCGATATGTGCCGGCTCGCGGCGGAAGGGAAGTTTGACGATGCGCGCATCATCAATCGTCGCCTGATGCCTTTGCATCATAAATTATTTGTCGAACCCAATCCTGTCCCGGTGAAATGGGCCTGTAAGGAGTTGGGACTTGTGGCGACCGATACGCTGCGCCTGCCAATGACGCCGATTACCGATGCCGGTCGCGACATTGTTGGCTCCGCGCTTAAGCATGCCGGCCTGCTGTAAAGTTTAGGGAGATTTGATGGCTTACTCAGTACAGAAGTCGCGTGTGGCGAAAGTAGCAACCGTATCGCTGGTGATGCTGCTCGCCGCCTGTAGTTCCGATTCGCGCTACAAGCGTCAGGTGAGCGGCGACGAGTCCTATCTGGACGCGGCTTCGCTGGCAGAACTGCACGCGCCGGCCGGTATGATCCTGCCGGTGCAGAACGGCGACTATAACATCCCGACCCCGCGTACCAACGGCCCGGTTGGCAAACAGCTTGATATTCGCCCGCCCACACAGCCGCTGGCGCTGGTCAGTGGCGCGCGTACGCAGTTCACGGGCGACACCGCGACGCTGCTGCTTGAAAGCGGCCGCAACGGTGCGCTCTGGCCGCAGGTGGTCAGCGTCGTGCAGTCGCTCAACTACACCATTGAAAAACGCGACGACGCCGCTCAGACGCTCAACACCGACTGGGTACAGTGGAACCGCGCCGATGAAGACCAGCAGTATCGCGGTCGCTATCAGGTCAGCGTGAAGCCGCAGGGCTATCAGCAGGCGCTGGTGGTGAAGCTCGTCAATCTTGAGCAGGATGGCAAACCGGTGGCGGATACCGCCTCATTGCAGCGTTACAGCGCCGAAATGCTGAACGCCATTGCCTCCGGTCTTGATAAAAACGAAACCGCGCGTCAGAACGCCGCCGATAACCGCAGCGCGTCGCAAATCGACGTCACCAGCGGTTCCGACGATGTCGGCCTGCCGGTACTGGTGGTGCGCGCGCCGTTCAACGCCGTCTGGAACCGTCTGCCGGATACGCTTGCCAAAGTGGGCATGAAAGTGACCGACTCCACCCGTTCAACGGGCAGCGTCGCCGTGACCTACAAAGCGCTGTCTGACAGCGACTGGCAGGCGCTGGGCGCACGCGATCCGGGCCTCTCTAACGGCGATTACAAACTTCAGGTCGGCGATCTCGATAACCGCACCAGCCTGCAGTTTATCGACCCGAAAGGCCATACGCTGACCCAGTCGCAGAACGATGCGCTGGTAGCCGCCTTCCAGGCTGCATTCAGCAAGTAATACGCAGGGCCGGATCACTCCGGCCCTTTTTTCTGTGGTGGACGCAAACGTGTGCGTCGCCAGAAAATGGCAAGTTTTGTGATAAATCCTCAGGCCGCGCGAGCGGTCACCACACCTGGAGTAATAAAGATGCAAAAGCAAGCTGAGTTGTATCGTGGCAAAGCGAAAACCGTATACAGCACGGAAAACCCGGATCTGTTGGTGCTCGAGTTCCGCAATGATACGTCAGCAGGCGACGGCGCCCGCATTGAACAGTTTGACCGTAAGGGAATGGTGAACAACAAGTTTAACTATTTCATTATGAGCAAACTGGCTGAAGCGGGTATCCCGACGCAAATGGAACAGCTGCTTTCTGATACCGAAGCGCTGGTGAAAAAGCTCGACATGGTGCCGGTGGAGTGCGTTATCCGCAACCGCGCAGCGGGATCGCTGGTGAAGCGTCTCGGCATTGAAGAGGGCATCGAACTCAATCCGCCGCTGTTCGACCTGTTCCTGAAAAACGACGCGATGCACGATCCTATGGTTAACGAATCCTACTGCGAAACGTTCGGCTGGGTGAGCCAGGAAAACCTCGCGCGCATGAAAGAACTGACCTACAAAGCCAATGACGTGCTGAAAAAGCTCTTTGACGACGCGGGCCTGATTCTGGTCGACTTCAAGCTGGAGTTTGGTCTGTTCAAAGGTGAAGTGACGCTGGGCGATGAGTTCTCGCCGGACGGCGCGCGTCTGTGGGATAAACAAACCATGGACAAAATGGACAAAGACCGCTTCCGTCAGAGCCTGGGCGGCCTTATCGAAGCCTACGAAGAAGTCGCGCGCCGTCTTGGCGTGAATCTCGACTAAGCTTTTCCTTCGCATTTTCGCAGGGTATGGCCCTCATACCCTGCGCCTTCCCCCGTTTTCTTATGGTAAAGCGCGCCTGAACCACCTACGATCATTATCATAATAATTGAGAGTGATGAGGTCAGAGTATGCGTTGGCAAGGACGTCGCGAAAGCGACAACGTCGAAGACAGAAGAAACAGCAGTTCGCCGATGATGGGCGGGCGCGGATTCCGCCTGCCTGCCGGGAAGGGTGGGCTGGTACTGCTGGTGGTTGTGGTGGTCGCCAGCTATTACGGTGTCGATCTCACCGGGCTTCTCACCGGCGGCGCGCCGGTCAGCCAGCAGGCGTCGCGCTCCATCAGCCCGAACGACGACGAAGCGGCGAAATTCACCTCGGTGATTCTCGGCACCACCGAAGAGACCTGGGGTCAGCAATTCCAGAAAATGGGGCGTACTTATCAGGAGCCGAAACTGGTGATGTACCGCGGTGCCACCCGCACCGGCTGCGGCACCGGCCAGTCGGTGATGGGGCCGTTCTACTGCCCGGCGGACAGCACCGTGTATATCGATCTCTCTTTCTATGACGAAATGAAAGAGAAACTTGGTGCGGGCGGCGATTTCGCGCAGGGCTATGTCATCGCGCACGAAGTCGGCCACCATGTGCAGAAGCTGCTCGGCATTGAGCCGAAAGTGCGCCAGCTCCAGCAAAACGCCTCTCAGACCGAAGTGAACCGCCTCTCGGTGCGCCTTGAGTTACAGGCGGACTGTTTTGCGGGCGTCTGGGGCAATGCGATGCAGAAAGAGGGCGTGCTGGAAACCGGCGATTTGCAGGAGGCGCTGAACGCCGCGCAGGCGATCGGCGATGACCGCCTTCAGCAGCAGAGTCAGGGGCGCGTGGTGCCGGACAGCTTTACCCACGGTACGTCCGATCAGCGCTACAGCTGGTTTAAACGCGGTTTTGACAGCGGCGACCCGGCCCAGTGCAACACCTTTGGCAACGCGCTGTAACGCAGGCAGGTTGACGTGAATGACAGTCTCGCCACGCTGACGGCGCAGATGGCGGCGGCGGGCATCCGCCGCCTGTTAGTGTTAAGCGGTGATGAAACCTGGAGCTCACAGCAGGCGCGACAGCTGTCGAACGCTCTACCCGGCGACTGGCTGTGGGTAGGCACCGCGCCGGAGATGGCGCTCAACGGCGCGCCGGGCGCTATCAATACGCTGCTCGGGCGCGAATACCTGCATGCGGTCTTTGATGCCCGTAGCGGTTTTGACGCTGCGGCATTTGCCGCGCTCGCAGGCACGCTGAAAGCGGGCAGCTGGCTGGTACTGCTGACGCCGCCGTGGCAGGCCTGGCCCACGCGCGTGGATAACGATTCCTGCCGCTGGAGCGACAGCCGGGAGCCCATTTCTACCCCGCATTTTATCCATCATCTTCAGCGGCTTTTTCTTGATGATCCTGATGTTATCTGCTGGCGTCAGGAGCAGCCGTTACCGTTAAGCCCGTCTGCGCCGCGCCCGCGCTGGCACCCGGCCTGCGGCGAGCCGCAGCAGGAACAGGCGCGGCTATTGGATGAGTTATTAACCACCACTAATGGCGTGACGGTAATCACCGCTGCGCGCGGGCGCGGTAAATCGGCGCTCGCTGGCATGTTTATTCGCGCGCTGCCGGGCAGGGCGCTGGTGACCGCGCCGTCGCGCGCCTCGGCGGAGGTTATCGCCGCGCACGCGGGCGAGAAATTTGTCTTCATGGCACCAGACGCGCTGCTGGCCGCGCTTGAGGATGGCACGCTCGCGCCCTGCGACTGGCTGGTTATTGATGAAGCCGCGGCGCTCCCAGGCCCGGTGCTGCAAAAACTGGTGCGGGCGTTTCCCGCCACGCTTCTGACCAGCACCGTGCAGGGCTATGAAGGCACCGGGCGCGGTTTCCTGCTGAAATTCTGCGCGGGCATCGACGGCCTGCGCTACCGCACGTTGAGTACGCCGGTGCGCTGGGCGCAGGACGATCCGCTGGAGCGGCTGGTCAGTCAGGCGCTGCTGTTTGACGATGACGATTTCGCCCGCACGCCCGCAGGCGACGTACGCTTTTATTCTGTTTCGCAGAACGACTGGCAAACCCGGCCCGACCGCGCGGCCGCGCTGTACCGGCTGCTGGCGGGCGCGCACTATCGCACGTCGCCGCTCGATCTGCGCCGGATGATGGATGCGCCGGGGCAGTCTTTTATCGCCGCCGAGGCGGGCGGCGAGACCGTTGGCGCGCTGTGGTTAGTGGCGGAAGGCGGTCTTGACGCAGCGCTGAGCCAGGCGGTGTGGGCCGGTTATCGCCGTCCGCGCGGCAATCTGGTGGCGCAGTCGCTGGCGGCGCACGGCGGCGATCCGCTCGCGGCCACGCTTGTTGGTCTGCGCGTTAGCCGCGTGGCGGTGCATCCGGGCCGCCAGCGCGAAGGCATTGGACGCCAGTTGATTGAGCAGGCGCGCGCACAAGCGCCTGAAGGCTGCGACTATCTTTCCGTGAGTTTCGGCTATACGCCTGCGCTGTGGCGCTTCTGGCAGCGCTGCGGTTTTACGCTGGTGCGTTTTGGCAGCCATCGCGAGGCCAGCAGCGGCTGCTATAACGCGATGGCGCTCGTGGCGCTGAGTGCGGCGGGCTCACAGCTCGTGCGTGAAGAGCACCAGCGGCTGGCACGCGATGCGACGCTGCTTCAGCGCTGGGTGGATGAAACGCTGCCGCTAACGCCCGCCCCCCAGGCTACCCTTAATAGTGATGACTGGTTAGCGCTCGCCGGATTCGCGTTCGCGCATCGCCCGCTGGAAACCTCTCTCGGCCCGCTCTACCGGTTGCTTGAGGCGAGCCCGCAGGGGTTGCAGGCGCTGCGCGGGCGGCTGGCGCTGCAAATGCCGGTGGATGTGCTCTGCCGTAAGCTCGGGCTTTCCGGGCGTAAGGCGTTGCTTGCCGCGCTGCGTCAGGAAACCGCGCTGGCGCTGGACGCGCTTGATGCGCCGCGTGCCGCGACCTTAAACGCGCAACTAATGCAATGGCAATTTTTCCACTAAGTCCATCAATGAATTGCGATGGTCATCTGTTCAGGCCGGCGTAAACTGGCTGTAACCCATGAAGGAGAGTGCCATGAGACATGATCATTTTGTGGTTCAGAGCCCTGAACTGCCTGCCAGACAACTGCTGCTGCTGTTCCACGGCGTCGGGGATAACCCGGTGGCGATGGGCGAGATAGGCAGCTATTTCGCGCCGCTGTTCCCGGATGCGCTGGTGGTCAGCGTCGGCGGGCCTGCGCCGAGCGGTCCGGCACCCGGCAGAGAGTGGTTTTCCGTGCAGGGCGTCAGCGAATCCAACCGCCAGCAGCGGGTGGATGAAATTATGCCGACGTTTATCGACACCGTGCGCCACTGGCAGCGCGAAAGTGGCGTTAGCCCGGCCGCCACGGCGCTGATCGGCTTTTCGCAGGGCGCGATCATGGTGTTGGAAGGGGTGAAAGCCGCGCCTGGTCTGGCTTCTCGCGTTATTGCGTTTAACGGGCGCTTTGCTGAGTTGCCGACGTCGGCGACAACCGCCACCACGGTGCATCTGATCCACGGCGAAGACGATGAAGTAATCGATTCCCGCTACGCTCAGGCGGCGGCGGATGCGCTGCTGCGCGCCGGTGGCGACGTCACGCTCGATATCGTTGAAGATCTTGGGCATGCGATCGATAACCGCAGCATGCAATTAGCACTCGATCATCTGCGCTATACCGTGCCGAAGCACTATTTTGATGAGGCGTTAAGCGGCGGTAAGCCTGGCGATGACGATGTGATTCAGATGATGTAACGCGAGTGCTCCGTCAGGCGGGCTGCCTGACGGAGAGGCTGGAGAGAATAAGCAGGCGCTTACTTCTTCTTCGGCCAGTCGTCTTCGTCGTCCCACTTATCGTTAAAATCGCGGTGGGGCGGCAGTTCCGGGCGGTTGTCCATAAACTTCTTATGATCCACCCGTTTTAAATCTTTAATCACGTTCAGCAGGACGCCGAGCAGAAACACCAGCACCAGCACCCACCAATATTTTCCAAGCCATTCCATGACGTTATCCTCGTCTTGAGAGCGCGCGTCAGGCGACGAGCTGCTCCATAATGCGTTGATACATACGGGCCAGCAGCTGCAGGTCGGACGCTTTCACGCATTCGTTGATTTTGTGAATCGTCGCGTTGACCGGCCCAAGCTCCACCACCTGCGCGCCCATGCGGGCGATAAAGCGCCCGTCGGACGTGCCGCCGGTGGTCAGCAGCTGCGGTTTAATTTCATTATAGTGGTGAACGGCGTTCACCACCGCATCGACCAGTTTACCGCGCGCGGTTAAGAACGGCTGGCCGGAGAGCCACCAGTCCAGCGTGTAGCGCAGCTGATATTTCTCCAGTAGCGCCACCACGCGCTGTTTAATCATCTCGTCGGTCAGCTCGGTGCTGAAGCGGAAGTTAAACTGTACGTGGAGATCGCCCGGAATCACGTTATTGCTGTCGGTGCCTGCCTGAATATTGGCGATCTGCATGCTGGTGGGCGGGAAAAATTCATTGCCGCGATCCCACTCGATACCGACCAGCTCATTGAGCATCGGCGCGGCGCGATGTACCGGGTTATCCGCCAGATGCGGATATGCCACGTGGCCCTGCACGCCGTGAATGGTCAGGTTGCAGGTGAGCGAGCCGCGACGGCCATTCTTCACCACATCGCCGACCACTTCGCTGCTGGAGGGCTCGCCCACCAGGCAATAATCGAGACGTTCGCCGCGCGCCATCAGCGCTTCGACCACTTTCACGGTGCCGTTGGTGGCACTCGCCTCTTCATCAGAGGTGATCAGAAACGCCAGACGCCCGCGATGATGCGGATGCTGCGCGACAAAACGCTCCGCCGCCACCACCATCGCCGCCAGCGAGCCTTTCATGTCCGCCGCGCCGCGGCCAAACAGCATCCCGTCACGAATGGTCGGCTCAAACGGCGGATTGATCCAGCGCTCGACATCGCCCGCCGGCACCACATCGGTATGCCCCGCGAAGGCCAGCGTCTCGCCGGTGCCGCGCCATGCCCAGAAATTCTGCGTGTCGCCGATATTCATCGGCTCAACCGTAAACCCTACGGCCTGCAGCCGCTCAATCAGCAGCGCCTGACAGCCCGCGTCATCGGGGCTCAGAGAAGGGCGACGAATTAGCTGCTGCGTCAGCTCAATAACCGGGCAAGACATAACACTAGACCTCGTTAAAATAGTGCTGGTAGGTGGATTCACTGAAACCAAGCAGCATAGGCTTACCCGGCGCGCAGAGCAATGGTCGTTTGATGATTGCCGGCATTTCCAGCATCAGCGCGGCCGCGCTGTCGGCGTCGGTAATTGCCGCGCGTTGCGCCTCGTCGAGTTTACGCCAGGTGGTGCCGCGGGTATTCAGCAGCGCCTCCCAGCTCAGCTCAGCGATAAATTTATGCATCATTTGTGCATCAAGGCCGTCGGTACGGTAGTCGTGAAATTGATAATCGACGTGATTATTTTCAAGCCAGCGGCGGGCTTTTTTAATGGTGTCGCAGTTTTTAATGCCGTACATCACGACCATAATTGAATCCTTTTGTCCAAAATCGGTCCAGTTAAACAAATTATCCGAACAGATAATAGGGTAAACAATAGCCTGCTAATATAACGCATCACTGACAATTATGGTTAGCGTATATATCCCTGTTCGTGCATTTTGAATAATTTTTCATCGGTGGCGCAGACCATTCCGCTGGTTAATTCGCGGAATTGATATTTTTTATAAAAAGCGACCTTATCTAAAACTGCATAGATAAAAACTTTACCAAAAGGTAAAAGTGTTTCGAGGATCTCGTCCATTAATTGATTCCCGAAACCGGGTGATGCTGCCAACTTACTGATTTAGTGTATGATGGTGTTTTTGAGGTGCTCCAGTGGCTTCTGTTTCTATCAGCTGTCCCTCCTGTTCAGCTACTGACGGGGTGGTGCGTAACGGCAAAAGCACCGCCGGACATCAGCGCTATCTCTGCTCTCACTGCCGTAAAACATGGCAACTGCAGTTCACTTACACCGCTTCTCAACCCGGTACGCACCAGAAAATCATTGATATGGCCATGAATGGCGTTGGATGCCGGGCAACCGCCCGCATTATGGGCGTTGGCCTCAACACGATTTTCCGCCATTTAAAAAACTCAGGCCGCAGTCGGTAACCTCGCGCATACAGCCGGGCAGTGACGTCATCGTCTGCGCGGAAATGGACGAACAGTGGGGATACGTCGGGGCTAAATCGCGCCAGCGCTGGCTGTTTTACGCGTATGACAGGCTCCGGAAGACGGTTGTTGCGCACGTATTCGGTGAACGCACTATGGCGACGCTGGGGCGTCTTATGAGCCTGCTGTCACCCTTTGACGTGGTGATATGGATGACGGATGGCTGGCCGCTGTATGAATCCCGCCTGAAGGGAAAGCTGCACGTAATCAGCAAGCGATATACGCAGCGAATTGAGCGGCATAACCTGAATCTGAGGCAGCACCTGGCACGGCTGGGACGGAAGTCGCTGTCGTTCTCAAAATCGGTGGAGCTGCATGACAAAGTCATCGGGCATTATCTGAACATAAAACACTATCAATAAGTTGGAGTCATTACCCCGAAACCGCGGCCCTGATAATCGGGATCGACAACAATATCGGCGACGTAACTTGACCATGTCAGATCGCTAATCGCATGCGCGGTCGCGACCAGCTTTCCCTCGTGAAATCCGTACCAGCAGAAGGTGCTATTGCGGTAGCAGCGTTCGACCTCGTGCGGGTCGCGCGCGCCGAGCCCCGCACGTTCAATCAGCGTCGCCAGCGCCTGCCAGTCAGGCGTTTCATGGTCTTGATTTGTGATGATGCGCATGCCAGGTTGCCTCTTTTTCAGTAAAAAATTCCCGAATATTGCCAGCCGTCACACAACAGAAAACTTATCCTCGTCATAGTGAACTGTAAGCCGATAACAAATACATGAGGGAGGCTTATCAATTCGATTGGTTAAATTGTCTTCACTCCGCGTCATTATTTTTGTACCATGCAAACAATAATAAGAGAGGTCATTATGATTGAACATGAACTGGGGAACTGGAAAGATTTTATTGAAGCGATGCTTCGTAAATAAGTCCAGCAATAAGCAAGAGCACATCGCTTTAATAGACACACAGCAGTGATTCCACTCACTGAACATACCAAAAGGCGACCGTTAAGGTCGCCTTTTTCTTTTCGGGGTTATTCTTCCGGCGCAGGCTTAAGCGGAAAACGTCTGCGGATCAGTACAAAAAACAGCGGCACGAAGAAAACTGCCAGCAGCGTTGCGGAGATCATCCCGCCCATCACGCCGGTGCCGACCGCGTGCTGGCTGGCGGAGCCTGCGCCGCTGCTGGTCGCCATCGGCAGCACGCCGAAGATAAACGCCAGCGACGTCATTAAAATCGGCCGCAGGCGCTGGCGGCAGGCATCGAGCGTCGCGGCGATAAGCTCGTGGCCTTTGCTGTTCATCTCGTTGGCGAATTCCACAATCAGTATCGCGTTCTTGGCGGAAAGTCCGATGACCGTCAGCAGCCCCACCTGGAAATAGACGTCGTTCTCAAGCCCGCGCAGCCAGGTGGCGAGCAGTACGCCAATCACGCCGAGCGGCACCACCAGCATCACCGAGAACGGCACCGTCCAGCTCTCATACAGCGCCGCCAGGCACAGGAACACGACCAGCAACGAGAGCGCGTAAAGGGCAGGAGCCTGCGAGCCGGAAAGCCGCTCCTGGTACGACATCGCTGTCCACTCCAGCCCAAAGCCGGTCGGCAGCTGGCTCACCAGTTTCTCCATCACGTCCATCGCGGTGCCGGTACTGACGCCCGGCGCCGCCTCGCCGACAATCTCCAGCGCTGAATAGCCGTTGTAGCGCTCAAGGCGCGGCGAGCCGGTTTCCCAGCGCGACGTCGCAAAGGCCGAGAACGGCACCATTGCACCCGCCTGGTTGCGCACATACCAGCGCGTAATATCTTCCGGCAGCATCCGGTATTTCGCGGCCGACTGCACATAGACCTTTTTCACGCGCCCGCGATCCATAAAGTCGTTCACATAGCTTGAGCCCCACGCGGTTTGCAGCGTGTCGTTAATATCGTCAATGGAAACGCCGAGCGCCTGGGCTTTGCGCTGGTCGATGTCTATCTGCAATTGCGGGCTGTCATCCAGGCCGTTGTGGCGCACGCGGGTCAGCGCAGGCTCCTGGCTTGCCATGTCCAGCAGGCGATCGCGCGCCTGCATCAGCGCGTCATGCCCAAGCCCGGCGTGATCCTGAAGCTCCATATCAAACCCGGCGGAGCTGCCAAGGCCGCTGATGGCAGGCGGGCTGCTCGCGAACACGCGCGCCTCTTTAATATGGCGAAAAGCCTGCGTGGCGCGCTCAATGATGGCATCCGCGCTGCCGGTGTCCGGGTCGCGATCCTCCCACGGATTCAGGCGTACAAACATGCGTGCCACGTTCTGGCCGTTGCCGCCGGGGCCGGAGCCGACGGTCGCGAACACCGAGGCGACGTTGGCTTTTTCTTTCTCAAAGAAATAGCGCTCCACCTGCTGCACCACTTTCAGCGTCTGCTGCTGGGTGGAGCCGGAGGGCTGCTGGACCGAGGTCACAAACATGCCGCGATCCTCCTGCGGCAGAAACGACGTGGGCAGGCGTAAAAAGAGAAACACCATACCGCCGAGCAGCAGGGCGTAGAGCAGAATCCAGCGCAGGCTGCGCTGTAAAATTTTTCCTACGGCGGATTCATAACGCAGCGCGCTGCGCTCAAAGGTGCGGTTAAACCAGCCGAAAAACCCGCGCGAACCGTGGTGTTCGCCTTTTTTCAGCGGCTTAAGCAGCGTGGCGCACAGGGCAGGGGTGAGGATCATCGCGACCAGCACCGACAGTACCATCGATGAGACAATCGTGATGGAGAACTGGCGGTAAATCGCGCCGGTGGTGCCGCCGAAAAACGCCATCGGGATAAACACCGCCGAGAGCACCATGGCGATACCCACCAGCGCGCCCTGAATCTGGCCCATCGATTTACGCGTGGCGGCGCGCGGTGATAGCCCTTCGTCACTCATGATGCGCTCGACGTTTTCCACAACTACGATAGCGTCATCCACCAGCAGACCTATCGCCAGCACCATCGCGAACATCGTCAGGGTATTAATGCTGTAGCCGAAGCTGTAGAGCACCGCGAAAGTGCCGAGCAGCACCACCGGCACCGCGATGGTCGGGATCAGCGTGGCGCGGAAATTCTGCAAAAAGAGATACATCACCAGAAACACCAGCGCGATCGCTTCAAGCAGCGTCTTCACCACGTCGGTAATCGAGGCTTTCACGAAAGACGTGGTCTCATACGCGACTTTATATTCCAGCCCGTGCGGGAAATAGTGCGACAGCTCGTCGAGGCGGTTCAGCACCAGTTGCGCCGTTTCCATCTCGTTCGCGCCGGAGGCGAGCTTCACGCCGAGCCCCGAGGCCGCTTTGCCGTTATAGCGGCTCAGATAATCATATTTCTCGGCCCCCATTTCGACGGTTGCCACGTCGCCGAGCGTGACGGTCGAGCCGTCCTGATTCACGCGCAGCGTAATGGCGCGAAACTGCTCCGGCGTCTGTAACAGCGACTGCGCGTTGATGGTGGCGTTCAGCGCCTGATTATCCACAGACGGCGTGCCGCCGAGCTGGCCGACCGCTATCTGGCTGTTCTGCGATTTAATCGCTGCCACCACATCCGCCGTGGTGAGCTGAAAGCTGGTGAGCTTGTCCGGGTCGAGCCAGATGCGCATGGCGTACTGCGAGCCGTAAGCGTCGATATCCCCGACGCCGTTAATACGGCTGAGCGGCTCCTGAATATTACTCGCCACATAATCGGCGATATCCTGTTTATCCATGCTGCCATCGGTGGAGACAAAGGCGATGGTCAGAATGTTGGTATCGCCGGTTTTGCGCACCGTCACGCCCTGCGTCTGTACGGCCTGGGGGAGCTTTCGCAGCGCGGATTGCAGCTGGTTTTGCACCTGCTGGACCGCTTCATCCGGGGCGGTGCCTGCTTTGAAGTTCAGCGTCACGGTCGCCTGGCCGGTGGCGCTGCTTTGCGACGACATATACATCAGGTTATCGAGGCCGGTCATGTTCTGTTCGATAACCTGCGTAACGGTATTTTCCAGCGTCTGGGCGGAGGCGCCAGGGTAGTTTGCCGTGATGCGCACGTTAGGCGGCGCCAGTTCGGGATATTGCTCAACGGGAAGTGAAAATATCGCCAGTGTGCCGGTCAGGCAGATGAGAATTGCCAGCACCCAGGCAAAAATCGGGCGATCGATAAAGAAATTCGCCATGCGAGTCGGGACCTCTTAAATGCTTAGCGTCGTTATTATTGGTAGCCGCAATCACTGTAGCCTCAGGGCACACAACAAACGTGGAGAAAATAAGGAGATAATGTAAATTATCTCGCGCGACGCCGCGCAGACCCTTACGCGTTCCGGGAGCCCAGAAACAGGACGGTCGCCGCGACGCGCGAACGCACGTTAAGTTTGCGCAGTAAATTGCGAATATGCACTTTTACCGTCTCTTCCGAGATCTGTAACGCCGACGCAATCTGCTTATTGGAGAGCCCGCGCGCCACTTCCTGCAACACGTCAAGCTCGCGCCCGGTCAGCAGCGCAAACGGCGCGTCGCGTTGCTCATCAGGCTTGCGCGCGAGCAGATACGCCTGCACCTGCTCGCTGAACGCGCCAGCACCCGCCGCACCGGCCCGGATGGCCTCCAGCAGCGCTTCCGGTTCGCTGTCTTTCAGCAGATAGCCGTCAGCGCCCGCATCGGTCATGGCAAAAATATCGCTTTGCGCATCAGAGACCGTCAGTACGATAATCCGTGCGTTCACGCCGTCGCGGCGCAGCATCGTCAGCGTATCCAGCCCGCTTAAACCCCGCATATTCAGATCCAGCAAAATGACGTCCGGGGAAAGCGCCCGCGCCTGCGCTATCGCTTCTTCGCCGCTGCCTGCTTCGCCCGTCACCCGAAACCGCGCATCGGTTTCAAGCAACTGTCGCAGGCCGCGACGCATCAGCGGGTGATCGTCAACGATAAGAACGTGCCAGGGGATAATTTGCGACATGCTTACTCCGCTCTGTGGGTTTTTTCTGCGTTGCGGCTGGATAAACCATAGCCTGTGCGTAAGCTTAACCGCCAGACGCCGCCGGCAATGGGCAGAATACCGGAAAAAGCGCCGTTATTCCGGCGACGCGCCGGGGGCGACAAATGGCGTTTCGGGTCGTACTATTCACCCCACACCAGGCGTTTATGGAGTCGCTATGTCGTTAAATGTCGAACTGATAAAAGATAAAATTCTGTCGGAAAACTACTTTGTTCTGCGCAATATCACCTACGATCTGACGCGAAAAGATGGCGAAGTGGTCCGCCACAAGCGCGAAGTCTACGATCGCGGCAACGGCGCTGCCGTACTGTTGTATAACCGCGAGAAAAAAAGCGTCGTGTTGATCCGTCAGTTTCGCGTCGCCACTTGGGTTAACGGTAACCCGGACGGGATGCTGATTGAGGCGTGTGCGGGGCTTCTTGACGATGACGAGCCGGAAGTCTGTATTCGCAAAGAGGCCATTGAGGAAACCGGCTACCGCGTGAACGCGGCGGAGAAAGTCTTTGAGCTTTATACCTCCCCCGGCGGCGTTACCGAACTCATTCATCTGTTCATCGCGGAATATGACGATGCCTCACGCGCGAACGAAGGCGGCGGCGTGGAAGATGAAGAGATAGAAGTGCTGGAAATGCCCTTCAGTGAAGCGTTGGAAAAAGTCAGACAAGGCGTGATTCGCGATGCGAAAACGGTGCTGCTGCTTCAGCATCTTCAGCTACGCGGAATAATGGACTGATTTCCCTCACAATAAGAGGCGGTATTACGGATATTGCTATCCGATAAATCCGATTGAGCCGCCCGTGCAGGGCAACGAAGATAGGCGCGTTTCTTCTACCGCTGTTTACGCCCGGGATACGCGCCGTTCATGCTTTTTCGTCTGCTGTCACTGTTTAGCTGTTCTTTGCTGCTCGCCTCGCCGCTTTGGGCTGCGCCCGCGCAGAAGATTTTTAGTGACTGGCAGGTGACCTGCAATAACCAGAATTTCTGCACGGCCCGTAACATCGGCGGCCATCAGGATCTGGTGATGACGCTGTCGCGCAGCGCCGGTGCGAAACCCGACGCGTCGCTGCGCATCGAGGCGGGCAAACCGGAGGCCGCCGTGAATAAAGCACCGCCGCTTGCCCCGCGTCTCCTGCTGGATGGCAAAACGCTGGTGCCGGCGGGCAGCAAATGGCGTGATATGCCGCGCCGCCTGATGACGGACGACCCGACTACCATTATCGATTTTCTCGATCAGATTAAAGAATCGTCGGTCATTACGCTGAAAGACGGGCCGGGGCGTTTGTCGCTCGACGGGCTGAAAGCCGCGTTGCTGTTTATCGACGCCCAGCAAAAGCGCGTCGGCAGCGAAACCGCGTGGATCAAAAAGGGCAACAACCCGCCGCTCAGCGTGCCGCCTGCGCCTGCGTTAAAGGGCGTCAAAATCACCAACCCGACGCCGACGCCGCTCTCTCACGACGAGCTGAACGAACTGCTCGATTACGGCACCTGGCGGATGACCAACAGCCAGTGCTCGCTTGATCCGATGCGCCGCGAAGTGCGTATTTCCGCGCTTACTGACGACACGGCGCTGATGATAATCAGCTGTGAAGCGGGTGCTTACAACACGGTGGATCTCGCCTGGCTGGTGTCGCGCCAGAAGCCGTTTGCCTCGCGCATGGTGCGCCTGCGCCTGCCGTTCCTGCCTGCCGATAAAGAGCAAGAGCTGGAGCTGATGAACGCGAGCTTCGATGAAAAAACCAAAGAACTGACCACGCTCTCCAAAGGCCGCGGCCTCGGCGACTGCGGCGTCGCGACGCGCTGGCGCTTCGACGGCCAGCGGTTTCGCCTGGTGCGTTACGCCGAAGAGCCAAGCTGCGACAACTGGCACGGTCCGGACGCCTGGCCGACGCTCTGGGTGACTCAATAATCCCGCTTCTGGCGGCGCGCGTTTTTGCGTATATTCCTGTGGCTTAACATAACCAATAACAATGGCAGGGAATGTATGGCTTTCACTCAGGGGCTGCGCGCGGTTCTCGGACTGGCGCTCACAGGACTGACGCTTTGCGCCAGTGCCGCGATGACACCACAGGACGAGCGCGACGCGAACGCGCTGGTCGCGCGCTGGAACGAGTTTAAAAATCATCCCTCCGCCCAGGCAGGCGCGGCGCTTTATGGCGAACAGGTCAGCTGGTACGGCAAAGCGCTTGCGCGCGACGCCGTTATCCAGGAAAACGCCGCCTTCGTGCAAAAACATCCGCACTACGCACAGGCCATCATCAGCAATATCACGCTCACCGAACAGGACGGGCAGCCGCTTGCCGTACAGGCCACGTTTGTGAAACAGGCGGGGCTTGAGCCGCAAACGCCGCGCAACTACCCGGCGCAGCTCACCTTAACGAAACAGGCCGCAGGCTGGCGCATCAGCGAAGAAACCGACTGGATAACCGAGGCGAATCGCCAGAAAACGCGCGATTACCGTCTGGCGGGCGGGCGGTTTAACGGCAGCGCCAAAAGCTACGCCTGGCTGACGGCGCATGACCCGAAAACCAACGGCGTCTGCGATGAGAGCGGTGACTGCGAGTGCCAGCTGTGGAACAGCGATCCGGCGATCAAACCGGCAGCAATTCCCTCCTGCATCGGTGGCGGCGTCGAGGTGCTCTCCAACCTTGACGACAGCGGACGCGACCGTGCGCTGATTTATCCCGAATGGTGGAGCAGCGCCTGGCGGGCGACCTATCTCTATGACGTGCAGCAACAGCAGTGGGTAAAAGCGATTCCCTCGTTTTCCATGAACCTGAACGTGCAGGAGGATGTGGATGGCACGTCGCTGGTGACGCGAGACCCAGAGCATCCTGGGCAGGTGATTGTCTCGCAGGCGCAGTGGGATGAGAAAACGGAAGATATTGTGATAAACAAAAGCGCCGAGACGCTGAACGTTCTGAAATAAAACCGCGCCGGAAATAAAAGCCAGCCTGTTAAGGCTAATTTAAAACCCTTGCGCCGAGGAACGAGAGGCACCCGTTCGATCCTGTTTGCTTGCAGGCGAGTTCTGCCGGGCCGAATCCGGAAATAATCATTTTACGTGGGATAATTTCAGCATTTTTTATCCCACTAAATATTTATGGTTAACGTAATAATTCCATTTTTCATGCTTAAAGGAACTAAGAATGAACTGGAATAAAGACGTTGCTATTTCGCACCTCCGCTCCCGCGCGCATGGTCATTCACATAACGAATGTGCGACCTTTACAAGGGAGGCGATAACTGCTGGCGGCATACGGCTGGAGAGAACGCTAAACGCCAAAGATTACGGGCCTGCATTACTGCGCGCTGGATTTCGTGAAGTCCCGCCGGGCTCAACATTATTGAGCGGCGATGTTGCTGTGATTCAGCCGTATCCCGGAGGAAACCCGAGCGGGCATATGACAATGTATGATGGCACGCAGTGGATCTCCGATTTCAGGCAACGCAGTATGTACCCGGGCCCAGGGTATCGCGCCGCCCAACCGGCTTTCAAAATATACAGGATGAATTGATGCGAGCAGTAATAATGTTATGCGCTTTCTTGCTCTCCGCTTGCGCAGTTAAGCCGGAACAGAGCGCGCCGACGCGAGTACATTCTTTTTATTCTACTTATCTGATGTCTCTTACAAGTAGCGACCATCAATACTCGCTGTCTGATTTGCGCGAATATGTTTCTGCCGACACGATCAAGAGACTGGAGGATATCGAGTCGATATCAGAACAAGACCTGATTGGCTCGGATTACTTCGCTTATGCACAGGACTATGATCCATCATGGATATCGGCGCTAACTGTCGGTGCCGCCAGACCGTTCATGGGGGGCGAGGTAATGCCAGTATGGATTGGCAGGGAGGGCGGGAAAAAAGTAGAGCTGGAAGTGTTTGTTCGTCGGGAGTCAGACATCTGGAAGATATACCGAGTCCGTGATGTCACCGATAACTATGAGCATCCAATATTTAACGCCGGCGCCATCGCTCGCGCGAAGTCTGCTGCTGAAAGCGGCCTGTAGAGAATAACCCCAGGCATCTGCCGTAATGCCGCTCACTTAAGCTTTATGTGATTTAAAGCTGAACGGATAACGAAATCCATATCGTGTGCAGTCATAAAAAAGCCAGAATCAGGAAACTGACTCTGGCTTATTTCTTACTGGCAGAATCGTTCAGATACGCTTAAACGATCGGCCTCAGCCCGTTAAGGCTGGCTTATTTGCCGAGCACTTTGCGGGCTTTTTCTACCACGTTTTCGACGGTAAAGCCGAAGTACGGGAAGAGTTTCTCCGCGGGCGCGGATTCGCCATAGCCGGTCATGCCGACGATAGCGCCTTTCAGGCCGACGTATTTGTACCAGTAGTCGGCGATGCCCGCTTCCACCGCCACGCGCGCGCTGACGTCGGACGGCAGCACCGATTCACGATAGGCTTCATCCTGCGCGTCAAAGACATCAGTCGACGGCAGCGACACCACACGCACCGCCACGCCGTCGCCGCGCAGTTTTTCTGCCGCCTGAACGGCGATTTCCACTTCCGACCCGGTGGCAATCAGGATCAGATCCGGTTTGCCGCCCGCGTCTTTCAGGATATACCCGCCGCGCGCCACATCTTTCAGCTGCTGCGGCGAGCGCTCGATCTGCGCCAGATTCTGACGAGAGAGGATCAGCGCCGTCGGGCCGTTATGGCGCTCGATAGCGGCTTTCCACGCCACCGCGGTTTCCACCTGGTCACACGGACGCCAGGTGCTGAAATTCGGCGTCAGGCGCAGGCTCGCGAGCTGCTCCACCGCCTGGTGCGTCGGGCCGTCTTCCCCAAGACCGATAGAGTCATGGGTGTAGACCATAATCTGCCGCGCCTTCATCAGCGCCGCCATGCGCGCCGCGTTGCGGGCGTATTCGACGAACATCAGGAAGGTGGCGGTGTAGGGCACAAAGCCGCCGTGGTGGGCGATGCCGTTGGCGATGGCCGTCATGCCGAATTCGCGCACGCCGTAGTGAATGTAGTTGCCCGCCGGATCTTCTTTCAGCGATGTCGAGCCCGACCAGATAGTCAGGTTGCTCGGTGCGAGGTCTGCCGAGCCGCCCAGCAACTCCGGCAGTACCGGGCCATAAACGTTCAGCGCGTTCTGGGACGCCTTACGGGAGGCGATTTTCGCCGGTTCCGCCTGGAGTTTTTCAATGTACTCCTGCGTTACCTGCTGCCAGTTTTCCGGCATTTCACCGCCCATACGGCGGTTAAACTCGGCCGCCAGCTCCGGGTAGGCTTCCTGATACGCGGCGAATTTCTCGTTCCAGCTCGCTTCAACCTGGCGGCCTTTTTCCTTCGCATCCCAGCCTTTGTAGACTTCATCCGGAATTTCAAACGGCGGGTAGTTCCAGCCGAGCTGTTTACGGGTCAGCGCCACTTCTTCTTCGCCAAGCGCCGCGCCGTGGGACTCCTCTTTGCCCGCTTTGTTCGGCGAGCCGAAGCCAATCACGGTGCGACAGATAATCAGCGACGGTTTATCGGTAACCTGTTTCGCCTCTTCAATGGCGCGCTTGATAGCCTCTGGATCGTGGCCGTCAATCTCATGCACTACGTGCCAGTGGTAGGCTTCAAAACGTTTGGCGGTGTCGTCGGTAAACCAGCCCTCGGTTTCGCCATCAATCGAGATGCCGTTGTGATCGTAGAAGCCAATCAGCTTGCCAAGACCCAGCGTGCCCGCGAGCGAGCAGACCTCATGGGAGATACCTTCCATCAGGCAGCCGTCGCCCATAAACACATAGGTATTGTGATCGACGATTTCATGGCCCGGGCGGTTGAACTGCGCCGCGAGCGTTTTCTCGGCAATCGCCAGACCCACGGCATTCGCGAGCCCCTGACCGAGCGGCCCGGTGGTGGTTTCCACGCCCGGCGTATAGCCGATTTCCGGGTGGCCCGGCGTTTTGGAGTGCAGCTGGCGGAAGTTTTTTAGCTCTTCCATCGGCAGGTCGTAGCCCGACAGATGCAGCAGGCTGTAGAGCAGCATCGAGGCGTGGCCGTTGGAAAGAATAAAGCGGTCGCGGTCATACCACGTCGGGTTTGTCGGGTTGTGTTTGAGGAAATCGTTCCACAGCACTTCGGCGATATCTGCCATCCCCATCGGCGCGCCGGGGTGACCGGATTTGGCTTTCTGAACCGCATCCATGCTCAGCGCACGGATGGCGTTGGCTAAAAGCTGACGAGACATGTTTCTCTCCATGGCAAAAGTTAAAGTTTGGCGGCAAGCAGATCTTCAAGTGAACGCTGGTCGACAGCGAACTGGCGAATGCCTTCGGCCAGTTTTTCGACCGCCATCGCGTCCTGGTTATGCTCCCAGCGGAATTCCGCTTCGGTCATCGGCTGCGGACGGTTAAAGCCCTGGGAGGCCGGAATAAGCTTACGCGCCACCGGCGCATCGCTCTCCTGCAACTCTTTCAGCAGGTTAGGGGAGATGGTCAGACGGTCGCAGCCCGCCAGCGCCAGGATCTGCTCGGTACGGCGGAAGCTCGCGCCCATCACGATGGTCTGGTAGTTATGCTGCTTGTAGTAGTCGTAGATGTTACGCACCGACTTCACGCCGGGATCTTCATCAACCACATACGGGTCCATCGGTTTGCGGGTGTTGTACCAGTCATAGATACGGCCCACGAACGGGGAGATGAGATACACCCCCGCTTCGGCGCAGGCGCGCGCCTGGGCAAAGGAGAACAGCAGTGTCAGGTTGCAGTGAATGCCTTCTTTTTCCAGTTCTTCTGCGGCGCGAATGCCTTCCCAGGTGGAAGCGAGCTTAATCAGAATGCGCGATTTATCGATGCCCTGTTCCTGGTACAGCTCCACCAGGCGACGCGCTTTGGCGATGCTTTTTTCTTTGTCGAACGACAGACGCGCGTCCACTTCGGTTGAGACGCGTCCTGGAATACTTTTCAGAATTTCCGCACCCACATTGACGGCCAGTTTGTCACTCGCTTCCGCGACCTGCTCTTTTTGCGTGCTGCCGCGTTTTTTGCCGTATTCCAGCGCATCGGTGAACAGATGCTGGTAATGCTCAAGGCTTGCGGCCTTCAGCAGCAGGGAAGGGTTGGTGGTCGCGTCCTGAGGCTGATAGTTACGAATGGATTCAATATCGCCGCTGTCGGCGACTACCGTTGTGAATTGTTTAATGCCATCGAGTTGGTTCATTTTGCTACTCCTTGAAAAGCAAAGATTTTATGGGGCGCTGTCAGTGTCGCCCGCCGGGATCTCATCAGGGACATAACAAAAAAGCATAGCAGACGCGCATAGCAATGCTTTCCCGAACCGGCAACATCGCTGCTATAAATTGATAACATCAAAGGGTTGCATGACTCAGAGTTTGGCGGTCTTCAAAGTTTAGCCGCCGCTAACGGGCGATACTGACGGCCTGGTTAAACGAGCGTGCGACACGCCGCTTCATACCCTGCAGAAGAAAAAGGATCAGTAAAATGGATGAGCAACTAAAACAGAGCGCCCTCGATTTTCACGAATTCCCTGTCCCAGGCAAAATTCAGGTTTCTCCGACCAAACCGCTGGCCACTCAGCGCGATCTGGCGCTGGCCTATTCGCCAGGCGTAGCCGCGCCCTGTCTGGAAATCGCCGCCGACCCGCTGGCCGCCCATAAATACACCGCGCGCGGCAACCTCGTGGCGGTTATCTCCAACGGCACCGCGGTGCTGGGGCTTGGCAATATCGGCGCGCTGGCCGGTAAACCGGTGATGGAAGGCAAGGGCGTTCTGTTTAAGAAATTCGCCGGTATCGATGTGTTTGATATCGAAATCGACGAACACGATCCCGATAAAGTCATCGATGTGGTGGCGGCGCTGGAGCCGACCTTCGGCGGCATCAACCTGGAAGATATCAAAGCGCCGGAGTGTTTTTATATCGAGCAGAAGCTGCGCGAGCGCATGAATATTCCGGTGTTCCATGACGATCAGCACGGCACCGCCATCATCTGTACCGCCGCGGTGTTAAACGGCCTGCGCGTGGTGCAGAAAAACATTTCCGACGTGCGCCTCGTGGTTTCCGGTGCGGGCGCGTCCGCCATCGCCTGTATGAATCTGCTGGTGGCGCTTGGCATGCAGAAGCACAACATCGTGGTGTGCGACTCCAAAGGCGTTATCTACAAAGGCCGTGAAGAGAACATGGCGGAAACCAAAGCCGCTTATGCGATTGACGACAACGGTAAGCGCACGCTGGGCGACGTGATTGAGGGCGCGGATATCTTCCTTGGCTGCTCCGGCCCGAAAGTCATGACCCAGGAGATGGTCAAAAAGATGGCGGATTCGCCGCTCATCCTGGCGCTCGCCAACCCGGAGCCGGAAATCATGCCGCCGCTCGCCAAAACGGTGCGTCCGGATGCGATCATCTGCACAGGCCGTTCAGATTTCCCGAACCAGGTGAACAACGTCCTCTGCTTCCCGTTTATCTTCCGTGGCGCGCTGGATGTCGGCGCGACCGCCATCAACGAAGAGATGAAGCTTGCGGCGGTCCACGCCATCGCTGAACTGGCACACGCCGAGCAGAGCGAAGTGGTGGCCTCCGCGTATGAAGATCAGGAGCTGTCGTTCGGGCCGGATTACATCATTCCGAAACCGTTCGATCCGCGCTTAATTGTGACTATCGCGCCTGCGGTAGCGAAAGCGGCGATGGATTCCGGCGTGGCGACCCGTCCGATTGAGGATTTCGACGCTTATAAAGACAAACTCACCGAATTTGTCTACAAAACCAACCTGTTCATGAAGCCGGTCTTCAACCAGGCGCGCAAAGATCCGAAGCGCGTGGTGCTTACCGAAGGCGAAGAGCCGCGCGTGCTGCACGCCACTCAGGAGCTCATTACGCTTGGGCTGGCGAAGCCGGTGCTGGTGGGCCGTCCTGGCGTTATCGAGATGCGCCTGAAAAAACTCGGTCTGCAAATCGAGGCGGGCAAAGATTTCGAGATCGTGAATAACGAGTCGGACCCGCGCTTTAAGGAGTACTGGAACGAGTATTACAGCATTATGAAGCGCCGTGGCATCACGCAGGAGCAGGCGCAGCGCGCAGTGATTGGCAACAGCACGGTGATTGGCGCTATCATGGTGCATCGCGGCGAAGCCGACGCGATGATTTGCGGTACGATCGGCGATTATCATGAGCATTTCAGCGTGGTTCAGCAAATTTTCGGTTATCGCGACGGCGTGAAAGCCGCAGGTGCGATGAACGCGCTGCTGCTGCCGAGCGGCAATACGTTTATCGCCGATACCTACGTGAACGACGATCCGACGCCGGAACAGCTGGCGGAGATCACCGTCATGGCGGCGGAAACGGTGCGTCGTTTCGGGATCGAACCAAAAGTGGCGTTGTTGTCGCATTCCAACTTTGGCTCTTCCGATTCGCCTGCCGCCAGCAAAATGCGCGAAACGCTACAGCTGGTGCGTGAGCGCGCCCCGGATCTGATGATCGACGGCGAGATGCACGGCGACGCGGCGCTGGTAGAGAGCATCCGCAACGATCGTATGCCGGACAGCCCGCTGAAAGGCTCGGCCAACATCCTGATTATGCCGAACGTGGAAGCGGCGCGTATCAGCTATAACCTGCTGCGCGTATCAAGCTCCGAGGGCGTGACCGTGGGGCCGGTGCTGATGGGTGTGGCGAAACCGGTACATGTGTTGACGCCGATCGCCTCGGTTCGCCGTATCGTGAATATGGTGGCGCTGGCGGTGGTCGAAGCGCAAACCAACCCGCTGTAATTGGTTAACGGCGGGTGCGCAGGCTTACCCGCCCTACACGGCAAAGTGGTTATTCGTGGTTTTGTAGGGTGGGTAAGCGAAGCGCACCCACCTGACATTAACCCGGCGGGTGCGCAGGCTTACCCGCCCTACAAGGGAAAGCGGTTGTTCGTGGTTTGTAGGGTGGGTAAGCGAAGCGCACCCACCATTTTTCCAGCCGCACCCGCCATTCACCCACGCTCACCGCCGCCCGAGCGGCACCACCAGCGGCGTACCCGCCACCGGATCCTCAATAATCATGCATCGTAACCCGTAAATTGCCTCGATAAGCGCCGCGTCCACAATCTCTGACGGCGCGCCCTCGGCGATAATCTTCCCGTCCCGCAACGCAATCAGATGATTCGCGTAGCGGCACGCCTGGTTCAAATCGTGCAGCACCGCGGCAAGCGTATACCCCTGCTCGCGGTTAAGCGTGCAGAGCAGTTCCAGCAGATCGATCTGATGGCTGATATCAAGCCAGGTGGTTGGCTCGTCGAGCAGCAGAATTGAGGTCTCCTGCGCCAGCACCATCGCAATCCAGGCGCGCTGGCGCTGGCCGCCGGAGAGCGTATCGACGCTCTGGTCGGCAAGCGCGGTCACGCCGGTCGCCGCCATGGCTTTTTGCACCGCGCGCTCGTCCTCGTCGCGCCAGCGGGTAAACAAAGGCTGATGCGGATAACGCCCACGCGCCACCAGCTCCGCAACGGTGATATCCCCCGGCGCGCTGGCGTTCTGCGCGAGCAGGCCAATGCGCCGCGCCACCTCTTTAGTGGCGAAGTGCTGAATAGCCTCGCCATCGAGGCGCACCTGCCCGCCGAGCGGCTTCATCAGGCGGCTCAGCGTGCGCAGCAGCGTCGATTTGCCACAGCCGTTCGGGCCGATAATCGCGGTAAATTTGCCATCGGGGATCGCCACGTTCAGCCCGTCGGCGACGCGAAAATCGCCGTAGCCCAGCGTCAGCGCTTCGCCGGTTAAGCGTGAAGTCATAGTCATTTCCTGCGTGACTCCTGTATCAACAAGGCGATGAGATAAATGCCGCCGAGGCAGACAGTGACGGTGCCCACCGGCAGCTGATAAGGCGTGAACAGATACTGAGCGCACAGGTCAGCGGCCAGCAGCAGCAGCGCGCCGCACAGCGCCGCCTGCGTCAGCCCAAAGCGCGCGGTGCCGCTTAAGCGACGCGCGACATGCGGGGCCACCAGCGCCACAAAGGAAATCGGCCCGGCCATCGCCGTCGCGCCTGCGGTCAGCACGACGCCGGTCAGCATCAGCAACAGGCGGGAGCGTTCCACCGCCACCCCCAGCGCGCAGGCGCTGTCGTCGCCCATCTCCAGCAGCCGCATCCGGCGCACCAGCAGCGCGCTCGCCAGCAGCGCCAGCACAAGCAGCGGGGAGGCGGGCAGCGTTTTCCCCCAGGTAATGCCGTTCAGCGAACCGGCGTTCCACAGGCCCGCGGACAGCGCCGTCTCAAGCGACGCCTGCAGCAGCAGCCAGGTATTGAACGCCACCAGCATCGCCCGCACCCCAATGCCGATAATAATCAGCCGGAAAGTGTCGATGCCGTTGCGCCAGGCGAGCAGCCAGACGACAAACGCCGTCAGCGTGCCGCCCGCGATGGCGGCGAACGCGATAGCGGATTGATGCTGGCCCGCCAGCACCATCGCCACCAGCACGCCGCTCCACGCGCCGGTGTTGAAGCCCATCACATCCGGGCTGCCTAAAGGGTTGCGCATCAGCGACTGGAAAATCGCGCCGCTCACGCCGAGCGCGGCACCCAGCAGCAGCGCCATCGCCACGCGCGGCAGCCGCCATTCGGTGACGATAAGCGAAACATTGCGCGGCGCGTGGCCGGTCAGCGCGTCCAGCACCTGGCGGGCCTCAAGCGTCACCGCGCCCTGCGTCAACGCCCAGAGGCCGAGACCTGTGCACAGGCTCAGCGTCAGTAGGCAAAAGAGCCCTAAACGAGGGGGAACGGATCTCATAACGCGCCTCCGCCGCGCCGCTGGCGCACCAGATAAATGAGCGCGGGCGCGCCAATAAACGCGCTGACCACTGAGACCCTCAGCTCGCCCGGCACTATCAGCCTGCCAATGATATCCGCGAGCAGCAGCAGCGACGGCGTGGCGAGCAGCGTCACCGGCAGCGACCAGCGGTGATCCGCGCCCACCAGCCAGCGCGCCAGGTGCGGCATCATCAGGCCGATAAAGGCGATGGGGCCGACCACGGCGGTGGCGCTGGCGCACAGAAGCGTAATGGCGACAAGCCCTAGCACCTGCGTGCGCGCCACGCGGCTGCCGAGCGCCGTCGCCGTGTCGGCTCCCATACTGAGACTGTTCAGGGCGCGCCCCAGCAGCAGCGCGATAACCGCGCCCGTGAGCACGAGCGGCGCGATGGCTTTAAGCGTCGTCAGCGTGCGGATATCAAGCGAGCCCGCCTGCCAGAAGCGCAACTGGTCATACACCGTCGGGTTTAAGAGCGCGATACCGCCGGAAAGCCCTTCCAGCACCGCGGCCAGCGCCACGCCCGCGAGCGTCAGGCGCACCGGGCTAAGCTGTCCGCCGCCCGCGCTGCCGGTAAACGCCACGATGAGCGTGGCGGCCAGCGCGCCGCACAGCGCCAGCGCGAGAACAGGCAGCGGATCGTTCACGCCCCACAGCGCCGCGCCCAGCACAATGGCGAAGCTGGCACCGGCGTTCACGCCTAACAGGCCGGGGTCGGCGAGCGGGTTGCGGGTCAGCGTTTGCATCAGCGCGCCGGCAAGCCCGAGCGACAGCCCGGCGACAATCCCCGCAAGGGTGCGCGGCAGGCGTGCGTCGAGCACGATAGTGCAGTCCGCCTCGCGGCAGGTGCCGGTGAGCGCGTCCATCACAAGAGAGAAGGGCAGGGATTTGGCGCCCACCCGCAGGCTGAGGGCGGCCATCAACAGCAGCAATAACAAGAGACACAACAGGACAACCATCCTGGAGGAAAGGCGCGAGGCCGACATAACGCACATCCTGGAATCGATAATGATAGTTATTATCACTCTTATCTGGCTATGTTAGCATGGCCGTCCCGTTATCCGGCAAGGAAAATTCGCGTTAAGGCCCTGTAATGAACCGACATTCGCTGTTGCTCAACCTCTCGTTACTGAAAACTCATCCCGCTTACCGCGCCGTCTTCCTGGCGCGCTTTATCTCCATTCTCGGTCTTGGTCTGCTTGGCGTGGCGGTGCCGGTACAGATCCAGACGCTCACCGGCTCGCCTTTTCAGGTGGGGCTTGCGGTCACGCTTACGGGGGCGGCGATGTTTATCGGGCTGATGACGGGCGGCGTACTGGCCGACCGCTACGAGCGCAAAACGCTCATTCTGCTGGCGCGCTCCACCTGCGGCCTCGGGTTTATCGGGCTCTGGGTCAACGCCATGCTGCCTGCGCCGTCGGTTATTGCGATTTACGCGCTCGGGCTGTGGGACGGGTTTTTCGGAGCAATCGGCGTGACGGCGCTGCTGGCGGCGACGCCCGCTATCGTCGGGCGTGAAAACCTGATGCAGGCGGGGGCGATTACCATGCTGACGGTGCGTCTGGGGTCGGTGATTTCGCCGCTGCTCGGCGGGATGCTGCTCGCCTGGGGCGGTGTGGCCTGGAACTACGCGCTGGCGGCGCTCGGCACGTTTCTTACGCTCCTGCCGCTGCTGACCCTTCCGGCGTTGCCTGCGCCGCAGATGCAGCGCCAGCATCCGCTGCGCGCGCTGGCCGACGGGCTGCGCTTTCTCGCGGCAAGCCCGGTGGTGGGCGGCGTGGCGCTGATCGGCGCGCTGCTGACGATGGCGAGCGCGGTGCGCGTGCTCTATCCGGCGCTTGCGAACCACTGGCAGATGGCGAGCGGCGAAATCGGCGTATTGTACGCCGCCGTGCCGCTTGGCGCGGCGCTGGGCGCGCTCACCAGCGGCGGGCTCGCGCACGCGCCACGCCCGGGGCGCACACTGCTGGTTTCTTCCGTGCTGGCGCTCGCGGCTGTTAGCGTGTTCAGCCTGATGCCGTTCTGGCCGCTGGCGTTTATCTGCCTGACGCTGTTCGGCTACCTGAGCGGCGTGAGTTCGCTGATCCAGTATCAGCTCATCCAGACCCGCACGCCGGATCACATGCTCGGGCGCATCAACGGGCTGTGGACGGCGCAAAACGTGACGGGCGACGCCATCGGTGCGGCGGCGCTCGGCGGCATGGGCGCGTGGCTGTCGCCCGTGAGCGCAGCGAGCGTGGGCGGGATGGGGCTTGCGATTATTACCCTTGCGCTGGCACTGCTGCTGGCGGAACTGCGCTGTCTACGCCAGCCGCCGCCGGAACCCGCGCCGCATTAAAAAAGGGGCCAGTCGGCCCCGTTTTTTATTGTTTGAACAACGCTTCAAGCCGTTTCAGCAACAGGCTGGCGCTGTAGTAATCGAGCCGGAAAGTCTCGGTGCCAAGCGCGTAAACGCGTTTATTTTTCACCGCCGACAGGTGCGCGAGCAACGGGTCGCGCATCAGTGCCGCCGCGTCTTTATCATCAGCCGCGAACAAAAACAGCGTCTCGCCGTTCAGCCCCGCCGCCAGATTTTCCCCGCCGAGCTGAATAATGTCGTGGCGTTTGCCCATGCTGGTGAGGCCGTGCGCGGCGGGCGGCGGCGCGAACGTAAAGCCGAGCTGGCCGAGCAGTTTCCCCTGCGCCGATTCGGCGGTCCAGAGATTCGCGCCGTGCGCGGCAGGGTTATAAACCAGCGCGCTCACGGGCTGCGGCGGCAGCGTCATCTGCGCTTTTGCCTGCGCAAGCTGCTGATCAAACTGCGCGATGCGTTCGGCGGCCTGCTTCTCATGGCCTGTTATCTCGCCAAGCTGCGTTAACAGTGCCTGCCAGCTTTTGTCGTCGTAATTGATGATTAATGTCGGCGCGATAGCGGAAAACTGTTCATACAACGCCTGCGCGGAATCGCCGCCGGTCGCGCTCACCAGTATCAGATCCGGCATCTGCGCGGCGACGGCTTCAGCGTTTGGCTCGCCGATGTACAGCCGCTCAACATGACGCGCTTTGGCGATATCACCCCACTGGCGCAAAAAACCCTGGTCGTCAGCGACGCGGTTGCCGGGCGACGTCGCGCCGCTTGCCACCACCGGAGCATCAATCGCCAGCAGCGAACCGGTTAGCGTGACGCTGGTGGAGACGATGCGCTGCGGCGCTTTTTCAAGCGTATGTACGCCGCGGCTGTCGGTCACCTGACGCGGCCACGACGCCGCCTGTGAGACTGAGGATATTCCTAAAACCAGCAGGCTGGCGACGAATGCGGCGCGCAGAGCGGAAGTGAACGTCACGGCAACAATTCCTGTACGATGAGTTAATAATGCTTCTCATTTTCATCATTTGCCGACAGGATGCAAGCGCCACTGTCGCCTTCACTTCACCCCCATGGTTGACAACCCCGTCATTTCGCCTTAGGTTACGCCTCCAAATACAAATGATAACAATTATCAGTTCACTTTTTGGTACAGGAGGAGCGCATGGATACGTCACTGGCCGGGGAACGCTGCGACGCTGCCGCAACCCTTTCATCTGACAGCTTTTTCTTCATGTCGCCTTATCGCAGCTTTACCACGCGCGGCTGTTTTAGGCGGCTGGAGACGCCCGCGGCCGACGGCGCAGCGCGTCACGGCGTGTTTCAGACCGCGTTGCGTAACGCGTTCGACAGCGCCCGCAGGCAGGGCATTGCGCGCCCCATGATCGTTGGCGCTATCCCGTTCGATACCCGCAAACCCACTGCGCTGTTTATTCCTGAAAGTTACAGTGACACCGCGCGCGGCGGTTATTCGCTTATCGACAACAGCGCCGCGCCGCGAGTGATGAGCCGTGAGGCGCTCCCGGATGAAGAGACGTTTATGGCGATGGTGGCGCGCGCCGCCGCGCTGACCGCGACGCCTGCGGTCAGCAAAATCGTGCTCTCCCGCCTTATCGACATTACCACCGAACAGGCTCCGGACAGCCTCGCGCTGCTGGCGCGTCTGGTGGCGCAAAACCCCGCGAGTTTTAACTTTCACGTGCCGCTGCCGGACGGCGGCGCGCTGCTCGGCGCAAGCCCGGAACTGCTGCTGCGCAAAGATGGCAATACGTTCAGCTCGCTGCCGCTGGCGGGCTCCGCGCGCCGCCATGCCGACGCGGCGCAGGATAAAAGCGCAGGCCAGGCGCTGCTCTGTTCGGCCAAAGATCGCCATGAACATGAACTTGTGACGCAGGCAATGCGCGACGTACTCGCGCCGCGCAGCCAGCGCCTTGCGATGCCGGGCGCGCCGGAGCTGATTACCACGCCGACGCTCTGGCATCTCGCGACGCCTGTGGAGGGCGAAACGCGCTTTGCGGATGACAACGCGCTGTCGCTCGCCTGTCTGCTGCACCCGACGCCCGCGCTGAGCGGTTATCCGCACGAGGCGGCGAAAGCGTATATCGCTGAGCTGGAGCCGTTCGAGCGCGAACTGTTCGGCGGGATCGTCGGCTGGTGCGATGCCGACGGCAACGGCGAGTGGGCGGTGACTATCCGCTGCGCGCGTTTGCGGGAAAACCAGGTGCGGCTGTTTGCGGGCGCGGGCATTGTTCCGGCGTCCGATCCGGCCTCGGAGTGGCGCGAAACCGGCGTCAAGCTCTCCACCATGCTCCACGTTTTAGGTCTTCACTGAGGTTTTACGCATGACGATCCCTTACACCCGCTGGCCGGATGAACTTGCCGCGCGCTACCGCGCCCGCGGCTACTGGCTTGACCTGCCGCTCACCGATATTCTGAGCCGCCACGCGCAGAGTGCCGCGACGGCGCTTATCGACGGCGAGCGCCGCTACAGCTACCGCGAGCTGGACGCGGCAGCTACACGTCTTGCGGGCGCGCTGGCGTGTCGCGGGCTTCAGCGCGGCGATACCGCGCTGGTGCAGCTTGGCAATGTGGCGGAGTTTTACATCGTGTTCTTCGCGCTGCTGAAAATCGGCGTAGCGCCGGTTAACGCGCTGTTCAGTCATCAACGCACCGAGCTTGACGCTTACGCGCGCCAGATTGCCCCCGCGCTGCTGATTGCCGACCGCGAGCACGCGCTCTTTAGCGACGACGCGTATATCACGGCGCTGAAAGCGCAGTGTTCGTCGCTGCGGGTAACGCTTCTGCGTGGCGACGGGCTGGAGGCGCTCATTTCAGCGCCGACGACGGATTTCATTCCCACGCCGTCCGCTGCCGATGAAGTGGCGTTTTTCCAGCTTTCTGGCGGCAGTACCGGCACACCGAAGCTCATCCCGCGCACGCACAACGACTACTACTACAGCATTCGCCGCAGCGTGGAGATTTGCGAATTCAGCCGCGAAACGCGCTACCTCTGCGCGCTGCCCGCGGCGCACAACTACCCGCTAAGCTCCCCCGGCGCGCTCGGCGTCTTCTTCGCCGAAGGTTGCGTGGTGCTGGCGCGCGACCCGAGCGCGACGCTCTGCTTCCCGTTGATTGAGGCGCACCAGATTAACGTCACCGCGCTGGTGCCGCCCGCCGTCAGCCTCTGGCTGCAGGCCATTCAGGAGTGGGGCGATAACCGCCAGCTGGCATCGCTGAAACTCTTGCAGGTCGGCGGCGCGCGGCTTTCCGACACGCTCGCTGCGCGCATTCCGGCGGAAATCGGCTGCCAGCTTCAGCAGGTGTTCGGCATGGCCGAAGGGCTGGTGAATTACACCCGCCTGGACGACCCGGACGAGCGCATCTTCACCACCCAGGGCCGCCCGATGAGCCCGGACGATGAAGTCTGGGTAGCCGATGAAAACGGCAATCCGCTGCCGCGCGGTGAAACGGGACGGCTGATGACGCGCGGCCCGTACACCTTCCGCGGTTACTACAACAGTCCTGAACACAACGCCAGCGCCTTTGATGAGAACGGCTTTTACTGCTCCGGCGATCTGGTGGCCATTGATGAGCAGGGCTACATCACCGTTCAGGGGCGCGAGAAAGATCAGATCAACCGCGGGGGCGAGAAGATCGCCGCGGAAGAGATCGAGAACCTGCTGCTCGGCCACGAGGCCATTGTGCATGCGGGGCTGGTCTCGATGGAAGACAGCCTGCTTGGCGAAAAAAGCTGCGCGTATATCGTCATCACCCGCCCGATCAAGGCGGTGGAGATCCGCCGTTTTTTACGCGAGCTGGGCGTCGCCGATTTCAAACTGCCGGATCGCGTGGAGCGCGTCGATGAACTGCCGCTTACGCCGGTCGGCAAAGTAGATAAAAAACAATTGCGTCTGTGGCTGGCCGCGCGTCAGCCCGTCTCTGAGTAAGGAAAGAAGATGGCTATCCCAAAACTGAACGCCTATACGCTGCCCACGGCGGCGGATCTCCCGCAAAATAAAGTGAGCTGGGCGCTGGAGCCGCCGCGCGCCGCGCTGCTCATTCATGATATGCAGGAGTATTTCCTTAACTTCTGGGGCGAAAACTGCCCGATGATCGAGCATGTGGTGGCGAATATCGCCGCGCTGCGAGCGTACTGCAAGGCACAGGGCATTCCGGTTTATTACACCGCGCAGCCCAATAACCAGAGCGACGCCGATCGCGCGCTGCTGAACGACATGTGGGGGCCGGGGCTGAATAGCCATCCGGAGAAGCAAAAGGTGGTTGCGGCGCTGGCACCGGATGCCGACGACACCGTGCTGGTGAAATGGCGCTACAGCGCGTTTCACCGCTCGCCGCTTGAGCACGCGCTGAAAGAGACGGGCCGCGATCAGCTCATTATCTGTGGGGTGTATGCGCACATCGGCTGCATGATCACCGCCACCGACGCGTTTATGCGTGATATTCAACCGTTTATGGTGGCCGACGCGCTGGCGGATTTCAGCCGGGATGAGCACCTGATGGCGCTTAATTACGTCGCGGGCCGAGCCGGGCGCGTGGTCATGACCGCCGATCTGCTGCCTGCCAGTGAGCCGGACGCGCCGGGCAGCAAAGCGGCGCTGCGTGCGCTGGTGCTGCCGCTGCTGGATGAGTCCGACGAGCCGGAAGATGACGAAAACCTGATCGACTACGGTCTCGACTCGGTGCGCATGATGGCGCTGGCGGCGCGCTGGCGCAAAGTGCATGGCGATATCGACTTCGTGATGCTCGCGAAAAACCCGACCATCGATGCCTGGTGGGCGCTGCTAAGCCGGGAGCCGCAGGCATGACGCTCGATTTCCAGGGGAAAAACGTCTGGGTGACCGGAGCGGGCAAGGGCATTGGCTACACCACCGCGCTGGCGTTTGCCGCGGCGGGCGCGAACGTGACTGGTTTTGATCTCGCGTTTCCACTGGCTGATTATCCGTTCGCCTGTGAAACGCTGGATGTGGCAGACGCCGCGGCGGTGGCGGGCGTTTGCGAGCGGTTGCTCGGCAATAACCCGCGCCTTGACGTGCTGGTGAACGCCGCGGGCATTCTGCGCATGGGCGCGACGGATGAACTCGCTCCCGACGACTGGCAGCAGACGTTCGCGGTAAACGTGGGCGGCGCGTTTAACTTCTTTCAGCAGACGATGGCGCAGTTTCGCACGCAGAAGGGCGGGGCTATTGTGACCGTTGCTTCCGACGCCGCCCACACGCCGCGCATCGGGATGTCGGCGTATGGCGCATCAAAAGCGGCGCTTAAAAGCCTGGCGCTGACCGTGGGGCTGGAGCTGGCCTCCTTTGGCGTGCGCGCAAATCTGGTGTCGCCGGGTTCGACCGACACTGATATGCAGCGCACGCTCTGGAAAAGCGACGATGCCGAACAGCAGCGCATTCGCGGTTTCGCGGAGCAATTTAAGCTCGGCATTCCGCTCGGCAAGATTGCGCAGCCGCAGGAAGTGGCGAACACCATCCTGTTTCTCGCCTCGGATCTTGCGAGCCACATTACGCTGCAGGATATCGTCATCGACGGCGGCTCAACGCTTGGAGCATAGATGATCTGGAAACGACACATGACGCTTGAGGCGCTGAACGCGACCAGTACTGGCACGCTGGTGGAAAATCTCGGGATTGTTTATACCCGTCTGGGCGACGATCTGCTGGAGGCGACGATGCCGGTCGATACCCGCACGCATCAGCCGTTCGGTCTCCTGCACGGTGGCGCCTCCGCGGCGCTTGCCGAAACGCTCGGCTCGATGGCCAGTTATCTGACCACCCGCGACGGGCAGTGCGTGGTGGGCACCGAAATCAGCGCGTCTCATCATCGCGCGGTGTCGCAGGGCCAGGTGCGCGGCGTCTGCCAGCCGCTGCATCTGGGGCGGCAGAGCCAGTGCTGGGAAATCGTGATTTATGACGAACAGGGGCGGCGCTGCTGCACCAGCCGGTTAAGCACGGCGATTCTGGGATAGATTTTTTGTGTGGTGGGTGCGCCTTCACATCTGGCGGGTGCGCTTCGCTTACCCGCCCTACAAAAGCCCGGTTCACAAAGGATGTAGGGTGGGTAAGCGAAGCGCACCCACCATTGCAGAAGGCGATGGTCTGTATCGTGATGAGCGGCGAATATATACGCTCGGTGAACGGTTCCGTTCGCCGACACGCTGTCTTTCTCTGCCGCCTTTCCTCACGCGAACGTGTTAAGGGGGCTCGCCGCCGCCCCCTTAACAATCCCGGCTCGCGGCCAAAGGGCAGCCGCCGGGAAACCCCCACGTATCGGCGTGCAATTTCGGAAATCTTGTTTTCGTAGGGCGGGTAAGCGAAGCGCACCCGCCATCATCACGTGATCCCGCTAGCAGACTCACGTAAATCCCTGACGCCATCCCGCGTTTCTCGGGTGGCTAAGTTGTTAAATTCATTTTGGTGATATAGAAACAAAATGTAACACCTGTGTTTCACTCACTGTTTCACTGAATGGATAACTATTATGACGAACTCAGGGAAATACCTTATCTGGGCAGCGCTCTCTGTCGTGGGCGCGTTTGCGCTGGGCTATATCGCGCTTAACCGCGGCGAACAGATCAACGCGCTCTGGATCGTGGTTGCTGCTGTCTGTATCTATCTCATCGCTTACCGTTTTTATGGTCTGTATATCGCGAAAAAGGTGCTGGCCGTCGACCCGACGCGCATGACGCCTGCGGTGCGCCATAACGACGGGCTCGATTATGTACCCACCGATAAAAAAGTGCTGTTCGGTCACCATTTTGCGGCGATTGCCGGTGCCGGGCCGCTGGTTGGGCCGGTGCTGGCGGCGCAGATGGGGTATCTGCCGGGCATGATCTGGATCCTCGCAGGCGTTGTGCTGGCAGGGGCGGTGCAGGATTTCATGGTGCTGTTTGTCTCCACCCGCCGTGACGGGCGCTCGCTCGGCGAACTGGTGAAAGAGGAGATGGGCAACACGGCGGGCGTCATCGCGCTCGTCGCCTGCTTTATGATTATGATAATCATCCTGGCGGTGCTGGCGATGATTGTGGTGAAAGCGCTGACCCACAGCCCGTGGGGCACTTACACCGTCGCCTTTACCATTCCGCTCGCGCTCTTTATGGGCATCTATATTCGTTATCTGCGGCCAGGACGCATCGGCGAAGTGTCGGTCATCGGCCTTGTGATGCTGGTTTTTGCGATTGTTTCCGGCGGGTGGGTGGCAGAGAGCCCGACCTGGGCGCCGTGGTTTGATTTCACCGGCGTGCAATTGACCTGGATGCTGGTGGGCTACGGTTTTGTCGCGGCGGTTCTGCCGGTCTGGCTGCTGCTGGCACCGCGCGATTATCTCTCCACCTTCCTGAAAATCGGCACTATTGTTGGCCTCGCCATCGGCATTTTGATCATGCGCCCGACGCTGACGATGCCCGCGATGACCAAATTTATCGACGGCACTGGCCCGGTCTGGACCGGTAACCTGTTCCCGTTCCTGTTTATCACGATAGCCTGTGGCGCGGTGTCGGGCTTTCATGCGCTTATCGCCTCCGGCACCACGCCGAAAATGCTCGCCAATGAAAATCAGGCCTGCTTTATCGGCTATGGCGGCATGCTGATGGAGTCGTTTGTCGCGATCATGGCGCTGGTCTCGGCCTGCGTTATCGACCCCGGCGTCTATTTTGCGATGAACAGCCCGATGGCGGTGCTGGCACCCGCAGGCACGGCGGATGTGGTCGCGTCGGCCGCCCAGGTGGTGAGCGGCTGGGGTTTCCAGATAACGCCGGATACGCTTAATCAGATCGCGAATGAAGTGGGCGAGCAGACGATTATCTCGCGTGCGGGCGGCGCGCCGACGCTTGCGGTCGGCATGGCGTATATTCTCCACGGGGCGCTCGGCGGCCTGATGGATGTCTCGTTCTGGTATCACTTCGCTATTCTGTTTGAGGCGTTATTTATCCTGACGGCGGTGGATGCGGGCACCCGCGCCGCGCGCTTTATGCTGCAGGATCTGCTGGGCGTGATTTCGCCGGGCCTCAAGCGTACCGATTCACTGCCCGCTAACCTGCTGGCGACAGCGCTGTGCGTGCTGGCGTGGGGCTATTTCCTGCATCAGGGCGTGGTGGATCCGCTTGGCGGTATTAACACCCTTTGGCCGCTGTTTGGTATCGCCAACCAGATGCTGGCGGGCATGGCGCTGATGCTCTGTGCGGTGGTGCTGTTTAAGATGAAGCGCCAGCGTTATGCGTGGGTGGCGCTGGTGCCGACCGCGTGGCTGCTGGTCTGTACGCTGACTGCCGGCTGGCAGAAAGCGTTCAGCCCGGATAACAAAGTGGGTTTCCTCGCCATCGCCAATAAGTTCCAGGCGATTCTGGACAGCGGCACCATTCCGCCGCAGTACACCGAGGCGCAACTGAGCCAGCTGGTGTTCAATAACCGTCTTGACGCGGGCCTGACCATTTTCTTTATGGTGGTGGTCGTGGTGCTGGCAGTGTTCTCGATTAAAACGGCGCTGGCGGCGCTGAAGCAGGATAAACCGACCGCCAACGAGACACCGTATGAGCCGATGCCTGCCAGTGCGGAGCAGATAGTCGCGCAGGCGAAGAACGCGCATTGATTGAGGCGTGGGGAACGGTAGGTGCCGGTAACGGTACGGTGGGTGGTGGAAAGGTGGCCCGGGCAGGTGGGTGCGCTGACGCTTACCCACCCTACGTGCGACCACCGCGCTATTTGTTGTTGTAGGGCGGATAAGCGAAGCGCACCCGCCGTGATTACAGGAATGGTACATATCGTAGGGCGGGTAAGCGAGGCGCACCCGCCGTAGGTTCAGGAATGGCACACATCGTAGGGCGGATAAGCGAAGCGCACCCGCCGTAGGTTCAGGAATGGCACACATCGTAGGGCGGATAAGCGAAGCGCACCCGCCGTGATTACAGGAATGGCACATATCGTAGGGCGGGTAAGCGTTAGCGCGCCCGCCGTCCAGAACCCGGCCACGGGTCACAATGAATCAGAGCCAACGCGTAAGGATAAAGATATGTTCGATACCCTCGCCAAAGCCGGTAAATACCTCGGTCAGGCCGCGAAAATGATGGTTGGCGTGCCCGACTACGACAACTACGTCGAGCATATGCGTGTGAACCACCCGGACCAGACGCCGATGACTTATGAAGAGTTCTTTCGTGAACGCCAGGACGCCCGTTACGGCGCGAAAGGCGGCGCGAAATGTTGCTGAGCGCCGTACATCAACGGTAAAGGATTAGCTGTTCTGGCTGGCAGTCATACAGCGCTGCCAGTTTTTCGCGGGTGCGTTTTTGTGGACGTGAATCCGGTGATTCCAGCTGAGAAACGGCGGACTGACTGATACCGAGTTTTTCCGCCACGTCCTGTTGGGAAAGGCCGCGCCAGATGCGCCAGGCGGCTTGTAAGCTCACGTTCTGCTCGACGGAAATCCCCACCACTTCATGCGGCACGGTGACGTCGTTTTCATCGCTCATTTCAAAAGGTAACGGCATGAGCGTTTCGTTGTCTTCAAGCTGCGTGAGCAGCGATAAGTAAAGCTCATAAGGGATAACGACATATTCTGGTTTCCCTTCTTTATCGTGAATCACCTGTGCATTAAACATAGCGCCACCCTGATTTAGTTAAGGTATGTGGTTGTCGTTCTGCGTTTGACTTCCATGATAAGGCAGATAACCGGCACGCCCTGACGGCGTTCAAAAATTACCCGGTAATCTCCCACCCGCAGCCGGTAGCGAGCCTGACGGCACGCCAGTTTGACGATATCCAGTCTCGTTTGGCCGGGAGACGCTATCGCCGCGACTTTACTCACAATGGCTTTTTGGTCGTTCTGGCTAATCGCCTGCAACTGCGCAATCGCCCGCTTCGTCCATCTGATCTCCATGTGGTTCCCTCACTTTATCCGTTTCCTTTTTATAAGTAAAATATAAGAATATAAGCTTTTATCCGAAAAGCGTTTTCTTATATGGCAACGTTAAACCCGGTCAGGGTACAGGGGAAGCAGCAGGGAAAGATTCTTCGTGACGTCTCGCAAAAACGCCTTCCGAAGAAGGCGTTGCGTGGGATCAGGCGGGGGTTTCTTCCAGGCGCTGGCGTTTACGCAGCGACGGAAACAGGCGCATCCAGAGCCCGACGACCACCAGCGTGCCGATACCGCCAATGGCCGCAGCGGGCACGGTGCCCAGCAGCGCGGCCAGCATGCCGGATTCAAATTCGCCAAGCTGGTTCGAGGTATTGATAAATATCGAGTTCACCGCGTTCACGCGGCCCAGCATCTCGTTGGGGGTATCGAGCTGCACCAGCGCGCCGCGAATAACCATGCTCACCATATCAAACCCGCCTGTCGCGAAGAGGGCGATAAGCGACAGCCACAGGTTGCTTGATAGCGCAAACACCAGCGTCGCCACGCCAAAGCCCGCTACCGATAAGAACATAATCATCCCGACATGTTTCTCAAGCGACCGGCGGCTCAGCCAGAAGCCCACCAGCAGCGCGCCCACGGCAGGCGCGGCGCGCAACAGCCCCAGCCCCCACGGGCCGGTGTGCAGAATATCGTGCGCGTAAATCGGCAGCAGCGCGGTAGCGCCGCCCAGCAGCACGGCAAAGAGATCGAGTGAAATCACGCCCAGCACGTCCGGGCGCTCGCGAATAAACTTCACGCCTGCAAAGAGCGTGGCGAGACTCGCGGGCTGGCGCGCAGGCGGCGCCTGTTCATAGCGCAGGCGGCTCACCATCACGACCGAAATGAGATACAGCACGGCGGTCAGCGCATAAACCACCTGTGCGCCGAAGACATACAGCAGGCCGCCCAGCGCCGGGCCCATGATCATCGCCGCCTGGCTTGATACCGCGCTCGCCGCCGTGGCGCGCGCAAGTAGGGAAGGCGGCACCAGCGCCGGCAGCATCGACTGCAACGACGGCGCTTCCATCACTTTGGCGACGGAAATGATAAAAATCAGGCCGAGGATAATCTTCACATCGGCGAGATGCGCCACGGTGGCGGCGGTCAGCGCGGCGATGGCGAGCCATTCCACCAACTGGCCAATCAACACCACGCGGCGGCGATCGCGCTGATCGGCAATGTGCCCTGCCCAGAGCGCCAGCGTGATAGAGGGAAGAAACTGCACCAGGCCTATCAGACCGAGATAAAACGCGCTGTGGGTGAGGGCGTAAATCTGCCAGCCCACTACGATAGACAACATCTGGAAACCAAAGCCGGAGCAGGTACGCGCCAGCCAGAACGCGACAAACGAGCGGTGCGCCATCAGCGACGCGCCGCCATCAGAGTGTACAGAAGCCATAAACCATCCCGAACGTATAAAAACGCGGCGTGAAAGAATAGTTATCGCCGCGTGAGCGAGGTTTAAGCCTACAGGGATTTCGCAAAAAGTGGCATCGCACCCTGTGCGATTTAGTTAGCGAGCAAAGGTTTCCACTTTTTCAAAGGCCGCGCGCAGGGCTGCGGGTGACAGCGCCACCGGCAGGGCGTGAATGGATTCCACCGGGCGCAGCGTGTGGGCGATAACACGGTCCAGCTCCGCCGCGTTATGAATATCGACATCCAGCTCTGCAAGCGTGGTGGGCAACCTGAAGCGCCGCCAGGCGTCAATCAGCTGCGTCAGCACGTCGTCCTGGCCGAGCAGAGCGCTCTGTACCAGGATGCCGTAAGCCACTTTGGTGCCGTGCAGATATTTTTCCGTCTGCGGCAGCACGGTCAGGCCGTTATGTACCGCATGCGCCGCCGCCACGCGCGTATAGCGCTCGCCAAGCCCGCCGACCATGCCGCCGCCCGCGATAATGGCATCCACCACATCGCGGAAATCCTGCGTGAGCGCGCCACGATGCTGACAGGCGAGCGCCGCTTCGCTCTGTTCCAGCAGCACGTCACGAATGGCGAGCGCGGCGTTGAGGCCAAGCCGTACGGTAAGCGGCAGGGTGGCGGGCGCAGGTGCCAGTACCACGGCTTCATACCATTTGGCGAGCGTGTCGCCGATGCCCGCGAGCAGATATTCCGCCGGCGCGCGCAGGATAATCTCCGGCTCCACCAGTACCAGATGGTTGGCGTCGTCGAAAATCTCAAAATGCAGCGCCTGACCAGCGTCGTTGTACCAGACGGAGAGCGGCGTCCAGGCAGCGCACGTGGCGGCGATGGTCGGAATGGCGACCACCGGCAGGCCAAGACGTCGCGCCAGCGCTTTGGCGGTATCCAGCAGCGCGCCGCCGCCAACGCCAATCACCACCGCCCGATCGTCACCCGCCTGGGCCGCAAGCGCGCTGACATCGCTTTCGCTGCAATGCCCGCGAAACAAAATCCGCGTAGCGCCGGGGGCGTCAATGGCGTCTGAGAGAAAAGGGCGCGCGGCGGCAATAGCGCGTTCGCCATAGATCCAGACGGCGCGCGCGAGTTGCGCCGGGGTGTAGAAATCGTGCAGGCGAGCCAGCGCGCCGGGATAAGAAAAGTAGTTTGCCGGGCCGGGAACCACGCGGATGTCGGTATCGCTCATGAGAGTTGTCCTTGTCTTTTTTACCATCCTGCCACAGAAAGCCGTCCGGACGTCTGATTATTGTCGTCCTCGCGCATGCAATCTTTTCACGTTGACAGCGAAACGCAGCGGCAACCTGAAAAATTCTAATGTTACGTCCAGACATCTGGACGGCTAATAATTTTTTGCTTTATCTTATGCCGATTCATTCATTGCAAGCGGATATATCCGCGTGAATGATTGCCTTAGCTGATTAATCATTCATGTGGAGACGGCCTGCTATGTCCCTGAACCAGTGCCTTGAGATGCGCGCGATATCCCTGGCCTTTAGCGGCTTTCCGGCGCTGACGCAGGTGGATTTCACCCTGCGGGCAGGCTCCGTACACGCGCTCACCGGCGCGAACGGTGCCGGAAAATCGACGCTGATGGCGGTGCTCTCCGGTGCCTGGGATCACTATCAGGGCCAGATCCTGCTGGATGGCGAACCCGTACACATCCGCTCGCCGCGCGACGCCAAAGCGCTCGGCATTCATCTCGTGCAGCAGGAAGTGGACGCCGCGCTGGTGCCGGGGCTGAGCGTTGCGGAAAACATTATGCTCGACAGCCTGCGTGAAGGCGGCCTGCGCTACCGCTGGGGTGAAACCCGCCGCCGCGCCCGAGCGGCGCTGGCGCAGCTTGATGTGGAAATGGACGTTAACCGCCGCATCGACAGCTGTTCGCTTGCCGAAAAACAGCATGTGCTGCTGGCGCGCGCGCTTTCGCATCACTGCCGTTACCTGATCCTTGATGAACCGACCGCGCCCCTCGATCAGCACGAAAGTGAACGTCTGTTCGCGGTGGTCAGACGCCTCCAGGCGAAGGACATGGGCGTGGTGTTTATCTCGCACCGCATTCATGAGCTAAAAGCCATCTGCGACACCCTGACGGTGCTGCGCGACGGCAGGCTGATTGAGAGCGGGCCGATGGCGTCGCTCTCTGGCTCGCAGATCGTCGAGAAAATGCTGGGACATGCGCTCGACACGCTCTACCCGCCGCGCCGCCCGACGCCTGAAAATGCCGTATTGCTGGCGGTGGACGGGCTGCATGACGACACGCTGCTACAGGACATTTCGCTGCACCTGCGTAAAGGGGAGATCCTGGGGATCGCCGGGCTGGCGGGGGCCGGGAAAACGGAGCTGTGCAAGGCGCTCTTTGGCGCGAGCAAAAGTACGCTGCGCCAGGGCGAGCTTGCGGGGCGTCCGTGGCGGCCCACCGATCCTGCGGATTCGGTGGCGCGCGGGCTGGCGCTGGTGCCGGAAGAGCGACGCAAAGAGGGCATTTTTATCGACGAGCCGATCGCCATGAATCTCGCCGCCAGCGCTGATGGCAGCTTTACCCGCTGGGGGCTGTTTGGTCACCGCGACGCCTGGCGCTGGGCGCAGGAGGTGATTTCGCGTCTCGGCATTCGCGCCAGCGGGCCAGGGCAGCGGCTGCGCAGGCTTTCCGGCGGCAACCAGCAGAAAGTGGCTATCGGCAAATGGCTGCGCGGCAATAGCGACGTGCTGATTTTCGACGAGCCGACGAAAGGCGTGGACGTCAAAGCCAAAACCGATCTTTTCAACCTGATTGACGGGCTGGCCCGCCAGGGCAAGGGCATTATTTACGCCTCCGGCGAGTTCACCGAGCTGGTGGGCCTGTGCGACCGCATCTGCGTGCTGTGGGACGGGCGCATTGTGGCGGAGCTGGATGGCCGCGACGCCAGCGAAGAAACCTTATTACTCTATTCCACCGGAGGAACCCCCGCGTGAGCAAGGCCGCAACCCTGAAGAGCACGCCGTCGGCGCGCCACCAGCTGTTTGAGTTTTTCTATAAGTGGGGAATGTTGCTGACGGTCGTGGCGCTGGTCGCGCTGTTCGGCATCGCCTCGGACAACTTTCTCGATCCGTTCAACATCATCAACATTCTGCGCTCTATCGCCATCGTGACAGTGATCGCTATCGGCGTCTCTATCTCGCTGACTATCGGCGGGTTCGATCTCTCGGTGGGCTCGACGGCGTCGCTGGCCAATGCGCTGGTTGTCTCGCTGTTCGTCTGGCACGGCTTCGGCACAACGGAGGCGATTGTCATCACGCTTGCGCTCTGCACGCTGGTCGGGCTGTTTAACGCGTTTCTGATTGTGGTGCTGAAAATCCCGGACATGCTCGCCACGCTTGCCAGCCTGTTTGTGATTCAGGGCGTCGCGATGACCTACAGCTACGGTGGCTCAATCACCCAGAACATGGTTCTGCCGAGCGGCGAGATGGCGGAGGGCGTGATTCCTGACGCCTTCAGCCTGCTCGGCCAGGTGCCGGTGATTGTGATTGTGATGCTGGTGGTGACGGTCGTGGCGCAGCTTGGGCTGTCGTTGACCACCCACGGGCGGCGCATGTACGCCATCGGCGGCAACCCGGAGGCGGCGCGCCTCTCCGGCATTCGCATTACGCGCTACAAAGTGGCGGCGTATGTCATCGCCTCGCTGCTGGCGGGCCTTGGCGGCATTCTGCTTGCTTCGCGCATTGGCTCCTCGCAGGTGAACGCGGGCAGCGGTTATCTGATGGACGCCGTCGCGGCGGCGTGGATTGGCTTTTCGCTGGCCGGCTCCGGCAAACCGAACGCGCTCGGTACGTTAGTGGGCGCGGTGATCCTGGGCGTGCTCTCCAACGGCCTGGTGATGCTCTCGGTGCCGTATTACGCAATGGACATTATCAAAGGGCTGGTGCTCGCTGGGGCGCTTGCCATCACTTACATCCAGCGACGTTAATCACAGACAGGGAAATAAACAGAATGAAAAAACTGACGCTCTCTTTACTGGCGCTGGGCCTGCTCTCATCGCTACCCGGTTTCGCCGCCACGCCCGCGCCGGTGCCGGACGCCATCGCCAGTCACAACGGGCCGGTGCGCATCGCCGTTATCCGCAACTTAGGGTCGGACGACAACACCACGCAGTTTGTGGCGGGCGCGATCCAGGAAGGCAAAAAGCTCGGCTTTAAGGTCAGCACCTTTTTAAGCAACGGCGACGACGCGAAATTTCAGGATTTCGTCAATCAGGCCATCAGCCAGAAATATGACGGCATCATTCTCTCTCAGGGGCGCGATCCGTACTCCACCGAACTGGTGAAGCGTATTGTGGACGCGGGCATTAAAGTCTCGGTGTTTGATACCGCCGTGAAAGGCGAGATCCCGGGCGTCACCGTCACCCAGCAGGACGACGCGTCGCTCACGCAGCTCTCCGCAGGCCAGCTGGTGAAAGATTTCAACGGCAAGGCGAACATCATTAAGCTGTGGGTAGCGGGCTTCCCGCCGATGGAGCGTCGTCAGGCGGCGTACCAGGAGATCCTGAAGCAAAACCCTGGCATTAAAGAGCTGGAATCGATAGGCGCAGTCTCGTCAGACGTGCAGGGCGATACCGCCAACAAAGTAGGCGCGGTGCTGGCGAAATACCCGAAAGGCCAGATTGACGCCATCTGGGGCACCTGGGACGCCTTCAGCCAGGGCGCTTACAAGGCGCTGAAAGAGAATGGCCGCACCGAGATCAAGCTCTACAGCATCGATATCTCCAACCAGGATTTGCAACTGATGCGCGAAGCGGGCAGCCCGTGGAAAGTGAGCGTGGCGGTCGATCCGAAGCTGATTGGCGCGACCAACGTGCGACTTATCGCCAATAAAATCGCCGGTGAGCCGACGCCTGCCACCTATGATTTTAAAGCCGCGGCCATCCCGCAGGCGTTGCTGGCAAGCCAGAGCGGGCCGGTGAACGTGGCGGCGCTCAGTAAAATCATTCCGGGCTGGGGCCAGACCGAGGATTTCATCGCGCCGTGGTTTGCGACGCTTGAAGCGAAGCACAAATAATGGCGACTGAGTTACCGCGCCCGGACTACAGCCGCAATATGCGGCTGATTGGCCACTCCGACCAGGGCGGCCGCCCGGACGGCGTGCAGGTGATGGTGCACCGGGGCTTTGCGTATATCGGCCATATGGTGTCGCAGGGCTTTTCCATCGTTGACGTGCGCGACCCGAAAAACCCGACAGCGGCGGGCTATGTGCCCGCGCCGCCCGGCACCTGGAACGTGCATCTCCAGGCGCACGATGACCTGCTGCTGGTGATTAACGCCCGCGATCTCTTTGCCGATGCGCGCTTCGCCGACGAAAAAGTTTATTACACCCGTTCGGTCGGCGAGACGGTGCGCGATGTCCACGACAAAGGCTGGAGCGCGGGGCTTCGCGTGTTTGATATCGCCACACCCGAAAAGCCGCGCGAAATCGGCTTTCTGCCGCTCAACGGCATCGGCATTCACCGCATCTGGTATGTCGGCGGGCGCTGGGCGTATGTCTCGGCGCTTCTCGATGGCTTTACCGATTACATTTTCCTGACTATCGATCTGGCTGACCCGCGTAAGCCTGAAGTGGCGGGGCGCTGGTGGCTGCCGGGGATGCATCAGGCGGCGGGGGAGACGCCCCACTGGCCCGACGGCAAACGCTACGCGCTGCACCATGCGATTATCGCGGGCGATACCGCCTACGGGAGCTGGCGCGACGGCGGGCTGACGATTCTCGATGTGAAAGACCGCAGCCAGCCGAAACTAATCAGCCACCGTAACTGGAGCCCGCCGTTTGGCGGCGGCACGCATACCGCACTGCCGCTGCCGGATCGCTCCCTGCTGGTGGTGCTGGATGAAGCCGTGCTGGATAACCAGCAGGATGGCGAAAAGCATATCTGGCTGTTTGATATTCGCGAGCCGTCAAATCCGGTGAGTATTTCGACCTTCCCGCAGCCGGATGAAACCGACTACGTGGCGAAAGGGGCGCACTTCGGGCCGCATAATCTGCATGAGAACCGCCCCGGCAGTTTTGTGAGTTCAACGCTGATTTTCGCGACCTGGCAGAACGCGGGCGTGCGTGCGTACGATATCTCGAACCCGTACCGGCCAGTGGAGACCGGCGCGCTGGTGCCCGCCGCGCCAGAGCGAATGATGGATACGCGGCCCGGACGCCCGCAGGTGATTCAGTCATGCGATGTGTTTGTGGATGCGCAGGGGATTATTTACAGCACGGATTATAACGGCGGGTTGTCGGTGATTGAGTATCAGGGGTAGGGGCATCGCGCGGTAGGCGGCATGACGGCGGGTGCGCTGCGCTTACCCGCCCTACGGGGCGGGGGAGATATGGTGGCGGGTGCGCTTTGCTTACCCGCCCTACAAACCCAGTTTCGACCTTCTTTTTTGTAGGGTGGGTAAGCGTAGCGCACCCACCGGGGCCAATTACCCGTACTGCCGCACGCGGGCGATAAACTCGTCGGCGCTCTCAATGCGCGGGGCAAGAAGGATCAGCGCCTTGCCAAGCCCGATGGCGTGGCGCAGGCACGACAGCTTCATCTCTTCATCCCGAATGGTATCGATATCCGCTACATGCGACAGGCCGACGCTTCGGCGGATAAGCTCCGTACCGGCAAAGCCAATGGCGTCCGCCCATACTTTCTTCAAAAACTCGCTGGCGTAGCCAGGCTCTGCCAGCGCCGCGTCGCGAGTTTTCTCGCGCGCCAGCGTCTGGAAACGCTCGGCGAAGGTGTGCCACAGCGTGGCGATATCGATAAGGCGCTGCTCGCGCGCGTCGGCGGCTTCGCGAATGCCGAGCTGGCCCGGCGCGCCGCAGTAGTTCAGCAGCAAGTTGCCGATGGCCGTTCCAACGTCAAAGCCCACCGGGCCGAAATACCCGAACTCGGCGTCAATAGCTTTCAGGCTGCCGTCGGCGACAAAAATGGAGCCGCTGTGAATATCGCCGTGCAACAGCGCTTCGGCATGGGAGAAAAAGCGGTGCTTGAGTGCAGCCACGGCGCATTTCAGCGCGGCATCGTCGCGCAGCGCCGCGACGTCGGCCTCAAGTTCAGCCGGATAGTTATTGCGCTCATGAACCTGATACGGGTCGTTAAAGAACAGATCTTCGGTGATCTCGCACATCTCCGGGTTGATAAAGCGCGCCACTTCGGCCTTTTTCGCATGGGGATGCAGATAAAAATCACTCGTGTGAAACAGCGTCTGGGCCAGATATTCGCCAAGCTGGCGGGCCGCCTGTGGGTAATGCACGCCTTTGATCAGTTCGCCGCGCCAGATGCGGTGATCGGAGAGATCTTCCATCACCATAACGGCAAGCGTGGGATCGTAATGATGAATTTTAACCGTGTGCGCCGGGCAGTGCTGATAGTGCGCCACCAGCGTCTGGGCTTCGAGACGCGCGCGATCGAGCGTCAGCGGCCAGGATTCCCCCACGCAGCGCACATAGGGCAGCGCCTGTTTAACGACAATTCGGCTAATGCCCTGTTTATCAAAGATTTTAAAGACCAGATTGAGATTGCCGTCGCCGACCTCCTGCGCGCTCACCAGTGCTTCCGGCGCGCTGAGTCCGCCAAATTGTTGCGCATAAGCCACCGCATCGCTGGCCGTAAAGGTTCGGTATTGCGACATTGCTGATATCCTCATTCAATCTGGTTATAAAGACGTACGGACGTCTATACATCTGGACTTCATCCTGACACAATAGAACACAATAACGCAACAAGGATTTAACGCATGCAGACACTTCAGACGACCAGCCTGCGGGTGGTGGATAACAAGCTCTGGATCCTCGACCAGCAGGCGCTGCCGCAGCAGAAAAACTGGCTGCCCGCCGATAATACAGAGGCGCTGGTGGGGCACATTCACGCGCTGAGAGTGCGTGGTGCGCCGTTGATTGGGCTTTCGGCGAGCCTGCTGCTGGCCCTGCTGGCCGAACATGGCATGACGCGCGACGCGCTCGGCCAGGCGCTGGAGGTACTGCGTGCGGCACGGCCCACGGCGGTCAACCTGATGAATAACCTCGACCGCATGAAACAGGCACTCACGCAGCCGGATTTCGTGGCGGCGCTGGGCGCGGAGGCCTTACGCCTGGTGCAGGAAGACCGCGAGCTGTGCGAGCGCATCGCGCGCGCCGGGAGTGAACTCGTGAAGCCTGGCAGCCGTTTGCTCACCCATTGCAATACCGGCGGGCTCGCGACGGCGGGCGTCGGCACGGCGCTGGGCGTGATTGCGCGCGCGCATGAAGCGGGCAAGGTGGCGAACGTGTGGGTCGATGAAACCCGGCCGCTGTTGCAGGGCGGGCGCTTAACCGCCTGGGAGCTCGGCGAGCTTGGCGTGCCGTATCAGCTGATTACCGATTCGATGGCGGCGAGCCTGATGGCGCAGGGGCAGGTGGACGCCGTCTGGGTGGGCGCGGATCGCATCGCGGTCAATGGCGACGTGGCGAATAAAATCGGCACCTATTCGCTTGCCGTACTGGCGAAATTCCACAACGTGCCGTTTTACGTGGCGGCCCCGCAGACGACGCTCGATCCGGCATGCCCGAACGGTGCGGCGATCCCGATTGAGCAGCGTTCTGCGGCGGAAGTGACCGGTGTGGCGGGCAGCTTCGGCGCGGTACAGTGGGCGCCGGAAGATGCGCGGGTCTATAACCCGGCATTTGACGTCACACCCGCCGCGCTGATTAGCGGCTGGGTGCTGGACAGCGGCGTGGTGACGCCGGAGGATGTGGCAAACGGGCGTTTCGCCGGGTAAAAAGGGCGTCCGCGCGAGGCGGACGCCGCGTTATTTCACCCAGTCGCGCACCGGCAGGAAATCGCGGTACAGCGCTGCCTCCGGGCTGTTTTCTTCCGGCTGATAGCCATATTCCCAGCGCACCAGCGGCGGCATCGACATCAGTATCGACTCGGTGCGCCCGCCGGTTTGCAGGCCAAACAGCGTGCCGCGGTCCCACACCAGGTTGAACTCCACATAGCGGCCGCGACGATAAAGCTGGAATTCGCGCTCGCGCTCGCCCCAGGGCAGCGCTTTACGGCGCTCTACAATGGGCAGATAAGCCTCAAGATAGCCGTCGCCCACCGCCTGCATAAACGCAAAGCAGGTGTCGAAATCGGGCGTGTTCAGATCGTCAAAGAACAGCCCGCCGATGCCGCGCGCCTCCTGGCGATGCTTCAGATAGAAATAGTCGTCGCACCATTTTTTATAACGCGGGTAGACGTCATCGCCGAAAGGCGCGCAGAGATCCCGTGCGGTGCGGTGCCAGTGCACGGCGTCCTCTTCAAAGCCGTAAAACGGCGTTAAATCGAAGCCGCCGCCAAACCACCAGACCGGATCGGCACCCGGTTTTTCGGCAATGAAAAAGCGCACGTTGGCGTGACTTGTCGGTACATACGGGTTTCGCGGATGCACAACCAGCGACACGCCCATCGCCTCAAAGCTGCGGCCTGCCAGCTCCGGACGGTGCGCGGTGGCGGACGCGGGCATTGCGTCGCCATGAACGTGGGAAAAGTTGACGCCCGCCTGCTCGAACACCACGCCGTCGCGCAGTACGCGGCTACGTCCGCCGCCGCCGCCCTCGCGCTGCCAGGCGTCTTCGACGAAATCATCGCCATCCACCGCCGACAACTGCTGGCAGATACGGTCCTGTAAATCGAGCAGGAAAGCTTTTACGCGCTGAATATCAGGTGCCATCGTTAGCCTCGTTTCGAGTGGGCTTTGTGATTATCAAACCAGTTGAAATAGCTGATGACGCCGTTGGCGATGGCGGTCGCGATTTTCTGGCGGAAGGCGGCCGTGCCCAGCAGCTTCTCTTCCTGCGGGTTGGTGATAAACGAGGTTTCCACCAGCACGGACGGGATCGATGGCGATTTCAGCACCACAAACGCCGCCTGTTCCGTGTTGCGGCTGTGCAGGCGGTGAACCGGTTTTATCTGGCGCAGAATATGCGAGCCGAGCGTCAGGCTATTTTTAATGGTGTCGGTCTGCACCAGATCGAACAGCACCTGTTGCAGATAGTGATCTTTATTTTTGACCTTGCTGCCCGCCACGTCGTCGGCGGCGTTCTCGCGCTCGGAGAGGTATTTCGCCATGGCGCTACTGGCGCCGCGGTTGGAGAGCGCAAAGACTGACGCGCCCGCGGCGCTGGGGCTGGTAAAGCCGTCGGCGTGAATCGACATAAACAGATCCGCGCCATGCTTGTGCGCGATTTCAACCCGATCGTAGAGCGGGATGAAGGTGTCATTGCTGCGCGTCAGTTTGGCGTCGATGCCGTGGGCGCGCAGAATGGCGCGCACGTTTTTCGCGATGGCGAGCACGACGTGTTTTTCTTTCGAGCCGTTATGGCCGATGGCGCCGGTATCGATGCCGCCGTGGCCTGGATCGAGCATCACGAGGCGGCGCGCGCCCGCTTTTTTCGCTTTAGGCTTGCTGTGGCTGTTACGCGTGCTGAGCGCCGGGCTCTCTTCTTTCGCCAGCGCCTGGTTAAGACCGGTCAGCGCCAGCGCGGCAAGACCGGTACGTAGCAGCTGACGTCGCGAGGTGAGTTTTTTTAAGGGTTTGAAAGTGCTCATGCGTCCTGACTTCTGATTTTACTGTCCTGGAGTGTTATAACCTGGCGTAACGGGGTGGAACGACACCCTGTTGCAACAAAAGTTTTACTATTCATTTCAGGGCGTGATGATTCATCAGTATGCCATTTTCAGGGAACTTTTGCCGGAGATATTGGCTATTGGCGTCGGTAGCGCCATAATCGGAGTTTTTACGCCACAAAAGACGGGGAATACCATGGAGATACGCGTTTTTCGCCAGGCCGACTTTGAAGAAGTCATTACCCTGTGGGAGCGCTGCGATCTGCTGCGTTCGTGGAACGATCCTGAAATGGATATCGAACGTAAACTTAACCATGACCCGGATCTTTTCCTGGTGGCGGAAGTGAGCGGCGAAATCGTCGGCTCCATCATGGGCGGCTATGACGGCCATCGCGGTTCGGCGTATTACCTGGGCGTACACCCGGAGTTTCGCGGCCGCGGCATCGCCAACGCGCTGTTAAACCGGCTGGAGAAAAAACTCATCGCGCGCGGCTGCCCGAAAATCAATATCCAGATCCGCGAAGAAAACGACGTCGTGCTCGGCATGTACGAGCGGCTGGGCTATGAACATCAGGATGTGATTAGCCTTGGCAAACGGCTTATCGAGGATCAGGAGTATTGATAACCCTTCACCCGGCCGCGGCCGGGTGAACCAGGCGTTTAGCCTTTGGTGATTTTCTTCACGTCGATTTCGACGGAGTTCCAGTCTTTATCCACTTCACCTTCGATGCGCACTTTGTCTTTCGGCGTGACGGTGACGCCATTCCAGACGTGGTCGTCGATGTCTACGTTGGCGGTGCCGCTGGCGTCACGGAACTCATAAAGCTCTTTACCCATCTTGCGCACGATGTTGCCTTCCAGCACCACCCACGCGTCATCGCGCAGGTTTTTCGCTTCGCTGACGGTTGTGCTTGCGGCGTCCGGCCCCTGGAAACCGCCTTTCGTGGCTGTCGCGCTGGCGCTGTTATCCGGGCCTGAGAAACCGCCTTTCTGCGCCATCACGGGCGTCGCTGACAGCGCGCAAGCGGCGATACACAGAGCGATAAGCTGTTTTTTCATCTCCATCTCCTTGAGTTATGTACGACGAAGACCTTTCTTCGTCGGATAAGACAAGACATAATTTTGGATCTAATACCGAAAGAGTCCAGGGTTTATACGTGTATTTACCTTCCGATTACGACAGCCGCGGCTGGCTTAAACTCCCGTTGCTGTTCTGGGCGGTGCTGTTATTACAGGCCCGCACCTGGGCGCTGTTTGTGCTGGCGGGCGCGTCGCGCGGGCAGGGCGAGGCATTGCTGGGGCTCTTCTACCCTGACCGCCAGAGCTTCTGGCTGGGGCTGGCTGCTGGCCTGCCTGCGTTGCTGACGTTTCTATTAAGCGGGCGGCGGCACGATTTCCCCCGCCTGTGGCGCGGCGCGCGTTATCTGTTAATGCTGACGCAGACCGTGATGCTGCTATCGCAGGCGCTGTTGCTCTGGTGCGATACGCCGGGCGGCATCGCGCTGGCCCTGCTCGTGCTGGACGCCTGGGCGCTCTGGCTGCTGGCCTCGCATCGCCGACTGCGTGCCTGTTTTGCAACACCACAGCCCTGAACGGCACTTTTTGCCGTCTTTACGCTCCAACGAGACATTGTCGACTGATAAAAGGAACCGGGATGAAGAAATTGCCTTTGCTGCTCTGTGGAACGTCGCTGTTACTGGGCGGCTGCTCAACGCTCTCTAACGTTAACTGGTCAAAGGCGGCGCCCTGGCACTGGTTTGACGGGTGGGGATCGTCGCTGGAAGTCACCGAAAAGGGCGTCGGCGATATCACTGCCGATACGCCGCTGCAGGAAGCCGCGATAAGCGAGGCGTTGGGTGACGATTATCGCCTGCGCAGCGGCATGCGCGCTAATGGCGGCACGATTGTGCGCTACTTCGAAGCGATGAAAGAGAACCAGCTGGCGCTGGTCATTGACGGCGAAAACGGCACGGTGAGCCGCATCGACGTGCTGGATAAAGCGATTCCTGAAGACAATGGTGTCGAGATCGGCACGCCGTTTGGCGATCTCTATAAAAAAGCGCAGGGCGTCTGCCAGAAAGCCAGCGCGCCGGATGATGAGGGCGTGGAGTGCAAAGCGCCTGACAGCGAGCACATCAGCTATGTGTTCAGCGGTGAATGGCGCGGCCCGCAGGAGCTGATGCCGCCGGATGATACGCTCAAAGGCTGGACGCTGAAAAAGATTATCTGGCGTCGCTGAGTCTTGCGTAAACGCAACGCCTGAACCGTGAAATCGGGTACAATACGCCCGGTTTTGCCACCCGGTGGCAGCGGTTTATCAGGAGGAGTGATGTCTGTGGTTCAAAGCGGCATTTTGCCGGAGCATTGTCGCGCGGCTATCTGGCTTGAGGCGAGCGTTGATGAAAGCCAGCGTGAGGCGCTGCGCGCGGCGAGTAAAATTTTCGCCGATAAAGTCGCGACCTTTCAGGCGCAGTTTCCCGAGGCGAATCTTGGCGTTGTCGTGGCGTTCGGCCACACCCTTTGGCGGGCGCTGACGAAAGATGACAGCGCGGCGGAGCTGAAAGACTTTGCGCCGCTCGGTAAAGGGCTCGCGCCCGCGACGCAGCACGACGTGCTTATCCACATTCTCTCTCTGCGTCACGATGTGAATTTCTCCGTGGCCCAGGCGGCGCTGGAAGCATTCGGCGACGCGCTGAAAATCGAAGAGGAAACCCACGGTTTTCGCTGGGTGGAAGATCGCGACCTGAGCGGTTTTGTCGATGGCACCGAAAACCCGGCGGGCGAAGAGACGCGCCGCGAAGTGGCAGTGATTCAGAACGGCATCGACGCGGGCGGCAGTTACGTCTTCGTGCAGCGCTGGGAGCATAATCTCAAACAGCTCAATCGTATGAGCGTGCCGGATCAGGAGATGATGATAGGGCGCACCAAAGTCGCTAACGAAGAGATCGACGGCGACGTGCGTCCTGTTACGTCGCATCTTTCACGCGTTGATCTGAAAGAAGACGGCAAAGGACTGAAGATTGTGCGCCAGAGCCTGCCTTACGGCACGGCCAGCGGCGTGCATGGCCTTTACTTCTGCGCCTACTGCGCGCGTCTTTATAACATCGAACAGCAACTGCTGAGCATGTTTGGCGATACTGACGGCAAGCGCGACGCCATGCTGCGCTTCACGCGTCCGGTGACCGGCGGCTACTATTTCGCGCCTTCACTGACCCGCCTGCTTGCCCTTTAATTCCCTTCGCGCGCGGCCTTACGGGCCGCGCCTTCACGCCTTTCGTCTTATATCCTTTTGCGCTTGCAAATCACTAAACGGTATATAAAAGCGGTATAGCTTTCTCACCCGTATAAATACACTGATGGCTCGATCGTTATCACATTTATAAGGTGCAAAATGGCCGTGAAATCAGTGAAAAAAGCATGGGGCGCGCTGGCGATTTCTCTGCTGATGGCGGGTTCCGCGCAGGCGACTGAACTGCTTAACAGCTCTTATGATGTTTCGCGCGAGCTGTTCGCTGCCCTGAACCCGCCGTTTGAACAGCAGTGGGCGAAGGAGAACAACGGCGACAAGCTGACGATCAAACAGTCTCACGCAGGCTCCTCAAAGCAGGCGCTCGCGATTTTACAGGGCTTAAAAGCAGACGTTGTAACTTATAACCAGGTGACCGACGTTCAGATCCTGCATGACAAAGGCAATCTGATCCCGGCCGACTGGCAGGCGCGTCTGCCGAACAATAGCTCGCCGTTTTACTCCACCATGGCGTTCCTGGTCCGTAAAGGAAACCCGAAGAACATTCACGACTGGAATGACCTGGTGCGCCCGGACGTGAAGCTGATTTTCCCGAACCCGAAAACCTCCGGCAACGCGCGCTATACCTATCTGGCGGCCTGGGGCGCGGCGGATAAAGCCGACGGCGGCGATAAAGCCAAAACCGAGCAGTTTATGACCCAGTTCCTGAAAAACGTTGAGGTGTTCGACACCGGCGGGCGCGGCGCGACCACCACGTTTGTCGAGCGCGGCCTGGGTGACGTGCTGATTAGTTTTGAATCGGAAGTCAATAACATCCGTAATCAGTACGCCAAAGAAGGCTACGAAGTCGTGGTGCCGAAGGTGAATATCCTGGCGGAGTTCCCGGTGGCGTGGGTCGATAAAAACGTAAAGGCCAACGGCACGGAAAAAGCGGCCAAAGCCTACCTGAACTGGCTCTACACGCCACAGGCGCAGCAGATTATCACCAGCTATTACTACCGCGTGAATAACCCGCAGGTGATGGAATCGCTGAAAGATAAATTCCCGCAAACCGAGCTGTTCCGCGTGGAAGACGCCTTCGGCACATGGCCGGACGTGATGAAAACCCATTTCGCGAGCGGCGGTGAGTTCGACAAGCTGGTGGCGGCGGGGCGTAAGTGATGTTTGCTGTGTCTAAACGCGTGCTGCCGGGGTTTACCTTAAGCCTCGGCACCAGTTTGTTGTTTGTCTGCCTTGTTCTGCTGCTGCCGCTGAGCGCGCTGGTAATGCAGCTCTCCCAGATGACCTGGGCGCAGTACTGGGACGTGATTTCTAATCCGCAGGTGGTGGCAGCGTACAAAGTGACGCTGCTCTCCGCGGCGGTCGCCTCGCTCTTTAACGGCGCGTTTGGCCTGCTGATGGCCTGGATTTTAACGCGCTACCGTTTTCCGGGCCGCACGCTGCTCGACGCGCTGATGGATCTGCCGTTCGCGCTGCCGACCGCCGTGGCTGGCCTGACGCTCGCCTCGCTGTTCTCGGTTAATGGTTTTTACGGCGAGTGGCTGGCGAAGTTTGATATCAAAGTGACGTATACCTGGCTTGGCATCGCGGTGGCAATGGCGTTCACCAGTATTCCTTTTGTCGTGCGTACCGTTCAGCCGGTGCTCGAAGAGCTGGGGCCGGAGTATGAAGAGGCGGCGGAAACCTTAGGCGCTACCCGCCTGCAAAGCTTTCGCAAAGTGGTGCTACCGGAGCTTTCGCCGGCGCTGATGGCGGGCGTGGCGCTCTCCTTTACCCGCAGCCTCGGCGAGTTCGGCGCGGTGATTTTTATCGCAGGCAACATCGCCTGGAAAACCGAAGTGACCTCGCTGATGATTTTTGTTCGTTTGCAGGAGTTTGACTACCCGGCCGCGAGCGCGATTGCCTCCGTGATTCTTGCCGCGTCGCTGCTGCTGCTGTTTGCGATTAACACGCTGCAAAGCCGGTTTGGACGCAGGGTGGTGGGACACTGATGACGATGATGACACAGGCGCGCGAAGGCGCGCGCATAAACTGGGGTAAATGGCTGCTTATCGGCATCGGGATGCTGCTGTCGGCGTTTATTCTCGTGGTGCCGATGGTCTATATCTTTGCCAAAGCCTTTTCCGACGGCCTGATGCCGGTGCTGGAGAATATCGCTAACCCGGATATGCTGCACGCGATCTGGCTGACGGTGCTGATCGCGCTGATTACCGTGCCGGTTAACCTGGTCTTCGGTACGCTGCTGGCCTGGCTGGTGACGCGCTTTAACTTCCCCGGTCGTCAGCTGCTGCTGACGCTGCTGGATATTCCTTTTGCCGTCTCGCCTGTAGTGGCGGGGCTGGTGTATCTGCTGTTTTACGGCTCCAACGGCCCGCTCGGCGGCTGGCTGGACGCGCACGACATGCAGATTATGTTCGCCTGGCCGGGCATGGCGCTGGTAACGATATTTGTGACCTGTCCGTTCGTCGTGCGCGAACTGGTGCCGGTGATGTTAAGCCAGGGCAGCCATGAAGATGAGGCGGCGATTTTGCTGGGCGCTTCGGGCTGGCAGATGTTCCGCCGCGTGACGCTGCCGAATATTCGCTGGGCGCTGCTCTATGGCGTGGTGCTGACTAACGCCCGCGCCATCGGCGAATTCGGCGCGGTGTCGGTGGTCTCCGGCTCTATTCGCGGCGAGACGCTGTCGCTGCCGTTACAGATTGAACTGCTGGAGCAGGACTACAACACCGTCGGCGCGTTTACCGCCGCCGCGCTGCTGACGCTGATGGCGATTCTGACCCTGTTTTTAAAGAGTGCGTTGCAATGGCGCCTGAATAATCAGGAGAAACGCGTGCAACAGGAGGGAAATCATGAGCATTGAGATTGCCAATATTAAGAAGTCTTTTGGTCGCACCCAGGTGCTGAATGATATCTCTCTGGATATCCCTTCCGGCCAGATGGTGGCGCTACTGGGGCCGTCCGGCTCCGGGAAAACCACGCTGCTGCGCATTATCGCCGGGCTTGAACACCAGACCAGCGGGCAGATCCGCTTTCACGGCACCGATGTGAGCCGCCTGCATGCGCGCGAGCGTAAAGTCGGGTTCGTGTTCCAGCATTACGCGCTGTTTCGCCATATGACGGTGTTTGACAACATCGCGTTCGGCCTGAGCGTTCTGCCGCGCCGCGAGCGTCCGAACGCCGCCGCGATTAAACAAAAAGTGACACAGCTTTTAGAAATGGTGCAGCTGGCGCATCTGGCTGACCGCTATCCGGCACAGCTTTCTGGTGGCCAGAAACAGCGCGTGGCGCTGGCGCGTGCGCTCGCGGTTGAACCGCAAATTCTGCTGCTGGATGAACCCTTCGGTGCGCTCGACGCCCAGGTGCGTAAAGAGCTCAGGCGCTGGCTGCGTCAGCTGCATGAAGAGCTGAAATTCACCAGCGTCTTCGTGACCCATGACCAGGAAGAGGCGATGGAAGTGGCCGACCGCGTGGTGGTGATGAGCCAGGGCGATATCGAACAGGCCGATGCGCCGGAGCAGGTGTGGCGTGAACCGGCGACCCGCTTTGTGCTGGAGTTTTTAGGCGAAGTGAACCGGCTCAAGGGCACCGTGCGCGGCGGGCAATTCCACGTCGGCGCGCATCGCTGGCCGCTCGGCTTTACGCCTGCATACCAGGGGCCGGTGGATCTGTTCTTACGCCCCTGGGAAGTGGACGTGAGCCGCCGCACGAGCCTTGATTCGCCGCTGCCGGTGCACGTACTGGAAGTGAGCCCGAAAGGCCACTACATGCAGCTCGTGGTACAGCCGCAGGGCTGGTATGACGAACCGCTCACCGTGGTGCTGCGCGAGGATTATGTGCCGCAGCGTGGCGAGCGGCTGTTTGTCGGCCTGCAGCATGCGCGCATTTACCACGGTAATGAGCGTATCGAGACGCGCGAGAATATTGCTCTGGCGAAGTCTGCCTGATAGCTTATTGCGCAGGTTTATCGCCCGGTGGCGCTACGCTTGCCGTGCCGACAGTTATCACCGCATTTTTCAGGCCGGGTAAGCGAAGCGATACCCGGCTTTTTTTTTGAGTAAACATCGTGAACACACTCGAACAAACGATCGGCAATACGCCTCTGGTGAAGCTCCAGCGCCTTGCGCCGGACAACGGCAGTGAAATCTGGGTCAAACTCGAAGGCAATAACCCGGCGGGCTCCGTCAAGGACAGGGCGGCGCTGGCGATGATTACCCGCGCCGAAGCGCGCGGCGAGATTAAGCCTGGCGATACGCTGATTGAAGCCACCAGCGGTAATACCGGCATTGCGCTGGCGATGATCGCCGCCGTCAAAGGGTATCGTATGACGCTGCTGATGCCCGATAACATGAGCATGGAGCGCAAGGCGGCGATGCAGGCGTATGGCGCGAAGCTGGTGCTGGTGAGCCGCGAACAGGGAATGGAAGGCGCGCGCGATCTCGCCTCTGAAATGGCGAAACGGGGCGAAGGGATTATTCTCGATCAGTTCAATAACCCGGATAACCCCTGGGCGCACTATACGACCACCGGGCCGGAGATCTGGCGCCAGACTGAAGGACGTCTCACGCATTTTGTCTCCAGCATGGGCACGACCGGCACCATTACCGGCGTCAGCCGCTTCTTACGTGAGCAGGCCAAACCGGTGACCATCGTTGGATTACAGCCGGAAGAGGGCAGCAGTATTCCGGGTATTCGCCGCTGGCCCGCAGAGTATCTGCCGGGGATTTTTGACCCATCGCTAGTGGATGAAGTACTGGATATTCATCATCGTGATGCGGAAAGCACAATGCGCGATCTGGCGCGTAAAGAAGGCATTTTCTGCGGCGTCAGTTCCGGCGGCGCGGTATGCGGCGCGCTGCGCGTGGCGCGCGCGAATCCGGGGGCTGTCGTGGTGGCGATTATTTGCGACCGGGGCGACCGCTATCTCTCCACGGGTGTGTTTAGCGAAGAGATTTACAGCCAGGGCGCGGGGATTTAACGCCATAACGGCGGGCATACGCCAGATGGGGATTTCAGCCGCCGCGTTTTCCGGTAACCCATCAAGATCCAGCAGCAGGGTGGTCGGAAACGGTCAGAAGAAACGCCGGTGGCGCATGGTTGGTTGAAGCCCGCGGTTAAGGGCAGGGATAAAAAAATGGCGCCTTGCGGCGCCATTTTTGTACACGAGTCAGTCTTATTTCTTGATACGGATTACCGGCGTTTCACCGACGGTCACGCTACCAGAAAGCTTGGTCAGCTCTTTGATTTCGTCCATATTGGAAATAACAACCGGCGTCAGCGTGGATTTTGCTTTCTCTTCCAGCAGCGGCAGATCGAATTCGATAACCGGATCGCCTTTCTTCACGCGCTGGCCTTCTTCAGCGATGCGTTTGAAGCCTTCGCCTTTCAGCTCAACGGTATCAATACCGAAGTGGACGAACAGCTCAATGCCACTGTCCGATTCGATAGAGAAAGCGTGGTTAGTTTCGAAAATCTTACCGATGGTGCCATCAACCGGCGCAACCATTTTATTACCGGTCGGTTTGATAGCGATGCCATCACCAACGATTTTCTCTGCGAACACTACATCCGGCACGTCTTCAATATTAACGATTTCACCAGACAGTGGAGCAACGATCTCAATGGTTCCGGTGTCGCTATTGCCTTTATCACCGAACAGTTTACTAAATAACCCCATTAGCCTTCTCTCCTAAGCAGTAATTTGGGCCGCATCTCGTGGATTAGCAGATTGTTTTTTCTTCAATGAACTTGTTAACCAGCGTCATTAACTCGTCCGTTGTCGGTTGAGCAAGAGCCTGCTCTGCTAAAACCTTCGCATCTTCGAAGTTCGTGTTACGGATAATCTTCTTAATGCGCGGGATAGAAATGGCACTCATACTGAATTCATCCAGACCCATCCCCAGCAACAGAAGTGTAGCACGTTCGTCGCCAGCAAGCTCACCACACATGCCGGTCCACTTACCTTCAGCATGAGATGCATCAATAACTTGCTTGATGAGGTTCAGGACAGACGGTGACATCGGCTGGTAAAGATGCGATATCATATCATTACCGCGGTCAACCGCCAGGGTGTACTGCGTCAGATCGTTGGTACCAATACTGAAGAAATCGACTTCTTTGGCGAGGTGGCGCGCGATGGTCGCGGCAGCCGGGGTTTCTACCATGACGCCGATTTCAATCGTTTCGTCGAAAGCTTTGCCTTCGTCACGCAGTTCTTGTTTGAAAACGTCGATCTCTTTTTTCAGCGCGCGCACTTCTTCAACCGAAATAATCATCGGGAACATGATGCGCAGTTTGCCGAACGCGGAGGCGCGCAGGATGGCACGCAGCTGATCGCGCAGGATCTCTTTACGATCCATCGCGATGCGGATTGCACGCCAGCCGAGGAACGGGTTTTCTTCTTTCGGGAAGTTCATGTACGGCAGCTCTTTGTCGCCGCCGATGTCCATGGTACGCACGATAACGGCCTGCGAGCCGCACGCTTCAGCAACGGCTTTGTAGGCCTGGAACTGCTCTTCTTCGGTTGGCAGAGAATCGCGGTCCATGAACAGGAATTCGGTACGGTAGAGGCCTACGCCTTCTGCGCCGTTACGCTCGGCGCCTGCGACATCGCGCACGGTGCCGATGTTCGCGCAGACTTCAACCTGGTGGCCGTCAAGAGTGATGGCCGGCAGATCTTTGAGCTTCGCAAGCTCTGCTTTTTCTTCAGCAACCTGAGTCTGAATCGCGCGCAGGGATTCAATCTCTTCGTTCGTCGGGTTAACGTAAACTTTGTTGTTAACCGCATCGAGGATCAGGTAGTCGTCATTTTTCACCTGAGTGGTGACGTTGCCGGTGCCCACAATCGCTGGCAGCTCAAGGGAGCGCGCCATGATGGAGGTGTGGGAAGTACGGCCGCCCAGATCGGTAATAAAGCCCAGCACCTTTTTGAGGTTCAGCTGTGCGGTTTCCGACGGGGTTAAATCGGCTGCCACCAGAATGACTTCGTCCTGGATGGAGCTTAAATCAATGATGGCCAGGCCCAGAATGTTGCGCAGCAGACGCTTACCAATATCGCGCACGTCAGCGGCGCGTTCTTTCAGGTATTCATCATCCAGCTCTTCCAAGGCGGTCGCCTGACCTTCGATAACTTCATGCGCTGCCGCGTCGGCAGTGATGTGCTTATCTTTAATCAGGGCTATGATTTCCTGCTCCAGCTCTTCATCTTCCAGCAACATGATGTGGCCTTCGAAGATAGCTTCCTTTTCTTCACCGAAAGTTTCGCCGGCCTTGATCTTGATAGCTTCCAACTGAGCGGAGGCTTTGGCGCGACCACTCAGGAAACGTTCTACTTCCTGATCAACCTTATCGGCAGAAATTTTTTTCCGGTCGATGACAATTTCATCTTCTTTCAGCAGCAATGCTTTGCCGAAAGCGATACCCGGAGACGCTAAAATGCCTGAAATCATAACCCTACCTTACTTGTGACTGATTTTAATAAGAACCCGGAACTTACTCGAGTTCAGCCATCAGTTTTACCAGATGCTCTACTGCTTTCTGCTCATCTTCGCCTTCTGCGGAGATGGTCACAACGGTGCCCTGAGTCAGGCCCAGAGTCTGCAGTTTAAACAGGCTTTTTGCGCTGGCGCTTTTGCCGTTGGAAGTCACAGTGATCTCGGAGGTGAAGCCTTTCGCTTCTTTTACAAACTGAGCAGCAGGGCGGGTATGCAGACCGTTCGGAGCGGTAATAGTCACTTCTTGCTGGAACATTGTATTTCCCCAACTTATAGGTTTAGTTTGTGGAACTAAAGTCTAGCCTGGCGGCGTGACTTTAGCCTGTATTGTTAGCGTCGGCGTAACGGAACGCAGCACGGATGCCAGAACCACGAAAAACGCATGGCTTTTTGTTCCATGCGGCTCGCGTTTCGCTCGTCATTAATCATTATGACGCGATCGAAGTAGCATAACCAAATCGTTAAATCGATTCAGCACACATCAATTCGCCTCAGGATTAATTTCACGCATCGAAATAATTGCTGGTTAAATACCAGACCCGGTCAATCCAGGCAATGCCATACAAGACAAAAGTTTGATGCACGCCACAAAAAAGCACCCCTTTGGGTGCTTTTTTGCGCATATTTAACAATCTGGCATCACTGTTGCAGTTCTTTCTCAGTGAAGAGATCGGCGAACAGCGCGGTGCTTAAATAACGCTCACCCGAGGATGGCAGGATAACCACAATATTCTTATTGGTAAAGGTTTCATCTTCCTGAAGCTTGAGCGCAGCGGCAACGGCGGCACCGGAAGAGATACCGGCCAGAATCCCTTCTTCTTCCATCAGGCGGCGCGCGGTGGAGATGGCCTCTTCGTTGGTGATGCCGATAACTTTATCGATCAGTTTGAGATCCAGATTGCCCGGAATAAACCCTGCGCCGATGCCCTGAATTTTATGCGGGCCTGGTTTCAGCTCCTGACCTGCGATTGCCTGGGCGATTACTGGGGAATCGGTCGGCTCAACAGCGACGGTAATCAGCTCGGTTTTACCCTTGGTATTTTTGATATAGCGGCTCACGCCGGTCAGCGTACCGCCAGTACCGACGCCTGCGATAAATACATCAACCTGGCCGTCCGTGTCTTCCCAGATTTCAGGGCCGGTGGTTTTTTCGTGAATTTCCGGGTTAGCCGGATTGCTGAACTGTTGTAACAGCAGATATTTCGACGGATCGCTTGCGACAATCTCTTCCGCTTTCTGAATAGCGCCTTTCATGCCTTTAGCGCCTTCGGTCAGTACCAGATTTGCGCCCAGCGCTTTCAGCAGCTTACGGCGCTCAACGCTCATGGTTTCCGGCATGGTCAGCGTCAGCTTATAACCACGGGCGGCGGCGACATACGCCAGCGCGATGCCGGTGTTACCACTGGTCGGCTCGACCAGCTCCACACCCGGCTTCAGTACGCCGCGCTTTTCCGCATCCCAAATCATGTTGGCACCGATACGGCACTTAACGCTGAAGCTTGGGTTACGTGACTCCACCTTCGCCAGAATGCGTCCGTTACCGATGCGGTTCAGTCGAACCAGCGGCGTATGGCCAATAGTCAACGAGTTGTCTTCAAAAATCTTGCTCATAGCCCGTCCTTAACTGTATGAAATTTGGGAGCCGCACCAGCATACCCGCTCACCGCGTGTGAGGAAGTAAGGATTTCGTATATCGTTATACTCGTGCGAAATAATGCTTAAGAGTATGGAATAAGCCCGGCTATATGCCAGCCGGACTAGCGCCAGCTCGCATGTTTACCGCGATAACAATCCACCCACATCGCCGTTGCGCCGCAGACCGCGACGGGCATAATCGCCAGATTCAGCACCGGGACCAGCGTAAAAAGGCTGACCAGCGCGCCGAACTGCATATTTAAGCTCTTACGTTCGCGCAGCGCCGCGCGCATGGTTTTAAACGGCACTTTATGGTTGTCGAAGGGGTAATCGCAGTACTGGATTGAGAGCATCCAGGCGCTGAAGAGAAACCACAGCACGGGCGCGACGGTCTGGCCAATACCCGGAATAAAGTAGAGCAGTAACAGCACCAGCGCGCGGGGCAGATACCAAGCGAGCTTTTGCCATTCGCGCTTCATAATGCGCGGCAAATCTTTCATGATGCCGAAAATACCGGTATCCGGCGGCGTGGCACCGGTGAGGCGTGCTTCCAATTGTTCCGCCAGCAGACCGTTAAACGGCGCGGCTATCCAGTTGGCCACCGTCGAAAAGAAATAGCCGAAAACAAGAACAATGGAGATAACCGCGAGGGGCCAGAGCAGGTAATTAAGCCACTGCAGCCAGTCCGGTACATGAGACATGAGCTGCGGGATCCAGTTATCGAGGCGGGTAAACAGCCACCAGAACGCGCCGCCCATCAGCAGGAAATTGACCAGCAGGGGAAGGATGACGAAGCGCCGAATGCCGGGCTGGCTTATCAGCCTGAATCCTTCTGAAAGGTAGTACAGACCGCTGCGCGAACCCGCGCCTGTCGTTGAAACCATAGTTCCGCAAAGCTCCTTATTAGCCTCCCCGAACCGGGGCCCGGTTATCTTAACCGAGAGGGAAATTTGCGCCACCCGAGAAATGGTCGAAAAAACAGCAAAAAGCACGATTTCTTTCATCTTTCTGTCCGGAAAACCGAGCGCGCACTTGCACTTGCCGTAATGGGCAAATACTCTTAGTGAGTAAATGTTTGCCGTCATGGCAAGGTGTTAGAACAACAGAGAATATAATGATGCAGGATTTGCGTCTGATATTAATCATTGTTGGCGCGATCGCCATAATCGCCTTACTGGTGCACGGTCTGTGGACCAGCCGTAAGGAGCGTTCTTCTATGTTCCGCGATCGTCCGATGAAGCGCATGAAATCGAAGCGCGATGAGGATGAAGACGAAGACGACGTCGATGAGCCGGATGATGACGGCGTTGGCGAAGTTCGCGTGCGCCGCAGCGCGCCGGCGCCGGAAAGCGCGCCTGCTCGCCAGCCTCAGCATAACTATCAGCCGCCTTACGCGCCTTCGCAGCCGCGTCAGCCTGTTCGCGAGCCGGTCGAGCCGGAGCCAGAAGTGGCTTACAGGGAAGCGCCGCAAGCGCCCCTGCATCAGCCGCAAGAACCACAGCCGGTTCGCCAGACCGCGCCGCAACCGTCGCAGCCCGCACCGGCACAGCCTGCCATGCGCCAGCCTGCGCCGCAGCCGGTCGCCGAGCCCGCGCCACAGCCCGAGCCGGTTGCTGAGCCTGCCCCCGTGAGCGCCCCGGAAAAACCGCAGCCGAAAGAAACCGTTATTATCATGAATGTCGCGGCACACGCGGGCAGCCAGCTGAATGGTGATGTGCTGTTTAACAGCATTCAGCAGGCCGGTTTTAAGTTTGGCGACATGAATATTTTCCATCGTCATCTGAGCCCGGACGGCAGTGGCCCGGTGCTGTTTAGCCTGGCGAATATGGTTAAACCCGGGTCGTTTGATCCGGAAACCATGACCGATTTCACCACGCCGGGTATCACCATCTTTATGCAGGTGCCGGGCTTTGGCGATGAGCTGCAAAACTTTAAACTGATGCTGCAGTCGGCGCAGCATATCGCCGATGAAGTCGGCGGCGTGGTGCTGGACGATCAGCGCCGTATGATGACGCCGCAGAAGCTCCGTGAATATCAGGACAGAATTCGCGATGTGAAAGAGGCGAACGGTTAACCGCCCGCCGTTAAGTTTTCTCCCCTAACCCCCGCCTGTCGGGGGTTTTTTATCATTGATGGTGCGTTATGGAATCAATCGAAGAAAAACTGACTCAACTGCGAACCACGCTTCGCCATCATGAATTTCTCTACCACGTTATGGACGCGCCGGAAGTGCCGGACGCCGAATACGATCGCCTGATGCGCGAACTGCGCACGCTGGAAGAGGCGCATCCGGAGCTGGTAACGCCCGATTCACCCACTCAGCGCGTTGGCGCAGCGCCGCTGACCGAGTTCAGCCAGGTGCGACATGAAGTGCCGATGCTGTCGCTGGACAACGTGTTTGACGAGGCGAGTTTCCTCGCGTTTAACAAGCGCGTGCAGGATCGCCTGAAAAGCACTGATGCGCTGGTGTACTGCTGCGAGCTGAAACTTGATGGCCTGGCGGTCAGCCTGTTGTATGAAAATGGTCTGCTGGTCCGCGCCGCCACTCGCGGCGACGGCACCACCGGCGAAGACATCACCCTCAACGTGCGCACCATTCGCGCCATTCCGCTGAAGCTTCGTGGTGACAACATTCCGGCGCGCCTCGAAGTGCGCGGCGAAGTGTTTCTGCCGCAGGCGGGCTTTGAAAAGATTAACGAAGAAGCCCGGCGCACCGGCGGGAAAGTTTTTGCGAACCCGCGTAACGCGGCGGCAGGCTCGCTGCGTCAGCTCGATCCGCGCGTTACGGCCAAACGACCGCTGACGTTTTTCTGTTATGGCGTCGGGCTGCTGGAAGGCGGCGAGCTGCCGCGCAGCCATATGGAACGTCTGCAACAGTTTAAAGCCTGGGGTCTGCCGGTGAGCGAGCGTATTCGTCTCGTGAAAACGCCGGAAGAGGTACTGGCGTTTTACCATCAGGTTGAGGCCGACAGGCCGACGCTCGGGTTTGACATCGATGGCGTGGTGATTAAAGTCGATTCGCTCGAGCTTCAGGAGCAGCTTGGCTTCGTAGCGCGCGCGCCGCGCTGGGCCGTGGCGTTTAAATTCCCGGCGCAGGAGCAGATGACGACCGTACGCGACGTGGAGTTCCAGGTCGGACGTACCGGCGCTATCACGCCGGTGGCGCGCCTTGAGCCGGTGCAGGTAGCAGGTGTGCTGGTGAGCAACGCGACGCTGCATAACGCCGATGAGATAGCGCGCCTTGGGTTGCGCATCGGCGATAAAGTCGTCATTCGCCGCGCGGGCGATGTGATCCCGCAGGTGGTCAATGTGGTGCTCTCAGAACGCCCGGAAGAGACGCGGCCTGTGGTCTTCCCGGCGCAGTGCCCGGTCTGCGGCTCGGATGTCGAGCGCGTTGAAGGCGAGGCCGTAACGCGCTGCACCGGCGGGCTTATCTGCGGCGCGCAGCGTAAAGAGGCGCTCAAGCATTTTGTTTCCCGCCGCGCGATGGATGTGGACGGCATGGGCGATAAAATCATCGACCAGCTGGTTGAGAAAGAATATGTCCATACGCCTGCCGATCTGTTCCGTCTGACTGCGGGCAAACTGACCGGGCTCGATCGTATGGGGCCGAAATCGGCGCAAAATCTGGTCAATGCGCTGGAAAAAGCCAAAGAAACCACCTTCGCGCGTTTCCTCTATGCCCTTGGCATCAGGGAAGTGGGGGAGGCGACCGCCGCCGGGCTTGCGGCGCATTTCGGCACGCTGGAGGCGCTGATTAACGCCTCGATTGACGATCTGCAAAAAGTACCGGATGTCGGCATCGTGGTCGCCACGCATGTGTTCAACTTCTTTGAAGAAGAGAGCAACCGCGCTGTCATTCACGATCTTACCGAAGAAGTAGGCATTCACTGGCCCGCGCCGCAGGTGGTGAAAGCCGAAGAGATAGACAGCCCGTTCGCCGGGAAAACCGTAGTACTGACCGGGACGTTAAGCCAGATGTCGCGTGATGACGCCAAAGCGCGGCTTGCCGCGCTGGGCGCGAAGGTGAGCGGCAGCGTGTCGAAGAAAACCGATCTGCTTATTGCCGGTGAAGCGGCAGGCTCCAAGCTTGCGAAAGCGCAGGAGCTGGGCATTGAGGTCATCGATGAGGCGGAAATGCTGCGTCTGTTAGGTGAGTAATATGGAAAAAGAGCAACTCATCGCTATCGCTAATACGGAAATGCCGTTTGGAAAATACAAAGGCCGCCGGCTTATCGACCTGCCAGAGGAGTACCTGCTGTGGTTTGCCCGTAAGGATGAATTTCCCGCCGGTAAACTTGGCGAACTGATGGCGGTGACGCTGCTTATCAAATCAGAAGGGCTGGGCCACCTGGTTCAGCCGCTGAAAAAGCCCTGAAAAAACGGCGCGAACCTCGCGCCGTGATTTTTCCTGCCATTTCACCGTGGCCCTGTTACCGGCCGGTGAGAACGTTTTTCTTATACGTAGATATCAATCTGATGGTCGCCGGAAGCCTGCTTCACGGCTTCCACCTGCTTGCTTTCCTGTTTTTTCTGCGCCTGTTCAGCCTGCTCACGCTGCAACTGAGCCAGCTGCGCCTGCAGCATTTTGATCTGGTTTTGAATAAGCTGCTGTTGTTTCTGCTTCTCTTCCGCGCTGCCTTCGCTGGTCGCGAGATCTTTAAGCTTGGTCGTAAGCTTAGTGATCTGCTGGGTCAGGCGGGCAATCTGCGATGCGATATCATTGCCGGTGGGCGCGCTGCTGCTGCTCGTCTGTACCGACGGGGTTGAAGCAGTAATGGTCGTCGACATCATGTTCTCCTTTTTTATAAGCCTGGAGAAGGTATCGGCACCGGAATGGGAAAACTGAGTGTTTAATGGATAAATCGTGGATAAAAACGAAGCAGGGCGGGTGAATACGGAAAGACGTGAGCGATGAGAATAACGCGCATAGCAAAAAGGCGCCTTTAGGGCGCCTTTTTACATTGGTGGGTCGTGCAGGATGACTCGCTTCGCTCGCCCTTCGGGCCGTCGCCGCAAGCGGTTCCGTTGTCTCGCCATAAATGGCTCGACTCAAACCTGCTGCAGGTTCGAATCTTTTTGGCATACAGATAAGCAAAAAGGCGCCTTTAGGGCGCCTTTTTACATTGGTGGGTCGTGCAGGATTCGAACCTGCGACCAATTGATTAAAAGTCAACTGCTCTACCAACTGAGCTAACGACCCGAAGTGGTGGGTGATGACGGGATCGAACCGCCGACCCCCTCCTTGTAAGGGAGGTGCTCTCCCAGCTGAGCTAATCACCCACTTCGGTACTTCTGTTACTAATGACAAGAAATTCGCTGGCGAGAAAGTGGTGGGTGATGACGGGATCGAACCGCCGACCCCCTCCTTGTAAGGGAGGTGCTCTCCCAGCTGAGCTAATCACCCACTTCTCATTTCTTATCTACACGGCGGGAACCACTTAGAGTGGTGGGTGATGACGGGATCGAACCGCCGACCCCCTCCTTGTAAGGGAGGTGCTCTCCCAGCTGAGCTAATCACCCCCGCTGTGTGGAGTCGCATTATAGGGAGAGTTGAAAATGAGTCAACGCCTTTTCCAAAGTTTTTGTTTGTTCGTCGTAAAATTAGACAGTGCGCTGATTTTATGGTCGTTAAGGTATGATTTCTCAACAGATAACGCCGGAAAAGAAGGGGGGGAAGGTATCAACATTGAGGAATCAGCGCACGGTGGTAGAATATTGCCCACTTTGTCACTCCCTGGCATGTGCCGCTTAATGGCATTGTTTAACACTAAGGCCAATCAATGAAAATCAAAACCCGCTTCGCGCCAAGCCCGACCGGCTATCTGCACGTCGGTGGCGCCCGTACCGCTCTTTATTCCTGGCTTTTCGCCCGCAATCAGGGCGGCGAATTTGTGCTGCGTATCGAAGACACCGATCTTGAGCGCTCCACGCCGGAAGCCATCGAAGCCATTATGGATGGGATGAACTGGCTGAGCCTGGAGTGGGATGAAGGCCCGTATTTCCAGACCAAACGCTTCGATCGCTACAACGCGGTCATTGATGAAATGCTGGCGGCGGGTACGGCGTATAAATGCTATTGCTCGAAAGATCGTCTGGAAGCGCTGCGCGAAGAGCAGATGGCGAAAGGTGAAAAGCCGCGTTACGATGGCCGCTGCCGTCACAGCCATGAGCATCATGCTGACGATGAGCCTTGCGTCGTGCGTTTTGCGAACCCGCAGGATGGCTCCGTCGTGTTTGACGATCAAATCCGCGGCCCGATTGAGTTCAGCAACCTTGAGCTTGACGATCTGATTATCCGTCGTACTGACGGCTCCCCGACCTACAACTTCTGTGTGGTGGTGGACGACTGGGATATGGAAATCACGCACGTGATCCGTGGCGAAGACCATATCAACAACACGCCGCGCCAGATCAACATTCTGAAAGCGCTGGGCGCGCCGGTGCCGCTGTACGCGCACGTCTCTATGATCAACGGCGATGACGGTAAAAAACTCTCTAAACGCCATGGCGCGGTGAGCGTTATGCAGTATCGCGACGACGGCTATCTGCCGGAAGCGCTGCTGAACTATCTGGTGCGTCTGGGCTGGTCCCACGGCGATCAGGAAATTTTCTCCCGTGAAGAGATGATCAAATTCTTTACGCTTGACGCGGTCAGTAAATCGGCGAGCGCGTTCAATACCGATAAACTGCTGTGGCTGAACCACCACTATATTAATACGCTGGCACCGGAATATGTGGCGACGCATCTACAGTGGCATATCGAGCAGGAAAATATCGATACCCGCAACGGCCCGCAGCTGGCGGAGCTGGTAAAACTGCTGGGTGAGCGCTGCAAAACCCTTAAAGAGATGGCGCAAACCTGCCGCTACTTCTACGAAGATTTCAGCGAGTTCGACGCCGATGCGGCGAAAAAACACCTGCGTCCGGTCGCGCGTCAGCCGCTGGAAGTGGTGCGCGATAAACTCGCGGCCCTGACCGACTGGACTGCCGAAAACGTGCACCACGCCATTCAGGCCACGGCTGATGAGCTGGAAGTGGGCATGGGTAAAGTCGGTATGCCGCTGCGCGTCGCAGTGACCGGGGCAGGGCAGTCGCCGGGCCTGGATGTGACAGTTCACGCGATTGGCAAATCCCGAAGCGTGGAACGTATCAATAAAGCGCTGGCGTTTATCGCCGAGCGCGAAAACCAGCAGTAATAAAAAAGCCGGCGCACGCCGGCTTTTACTTTTCGTCGCGAAGGCCGAGCCTTTTCACCAGGCCCGCCGCTCCTTCTTCGCTGATGAGTTCGCTCAGGCGCGCCTGCTCCTGAGGGCTCAGCATCTCCAGCGTGCGAATAAACTGTGCCATCATCTCGTTATCCCAGGTCACGTAGGGCGCAGGGGTCTCTTCAATGCGGTTATAAAGATGCGCGGAATAGCGCAGCTTATCGGTAGCAAGGAAATAGTCATACACCTGCTGTGTGATAAGAATTAACAGCGCGCCGCCTTTACGTCCTTTGAGCGGAATGCGCTTCCAGCCATACTTTCGCGCCCAGCGGCTGATGGCCTGGGCCGTGTAGCCTGATAGCTCGCCCAGTTCTCCCGCTGTCATCCAGCGTGTAAATTGGTTCATGCGTTAATCCGTATGGCGAATATCCAGACGCTGCAACAGTCCGGCGATGCCTTCGCGCAGCAGTAATGAGGTCAGCTGTTTTTGCTCTGACTGACTCATCTCTCGCAATGAATTTAGCAGCAGATTTTCCAGCGGCGCGTCGACCGTGGCTGTGTAAGGGGCCACGTTGTCAGAGACGCGGCGGGCGCTGCGGATAAATGACAGCACCTCTTCATCAATATGAATAACGCGCGCTTTACCGCCCTGCACGCCTGGCTTCGGCGATGTATGCCAGCCTTCTCTACGCACCCACTTATTGATCGTCTGGCGGCTATATCCGGTATAGTGCGCCAGCTCGTCCGGGGTCATTCGATCCTTGACCATGACTAATCCTTACAAAATGTAAACCTGTTAGTAGTTAATCGTACAAGAACACAGTACATGAAACTGTGACGTGAATAACTACAGCGTATCGGGAGAATCGCGTTTTTGGAACCTTTTTGCTGCCTTTTTCGGCACTTGAAAGGCAAAGATGAATTTGGCGTTGACACTGTCCGGTGGAATTCTTATTATCCCGCCCGTCAACGCGACAAGGTGTTCCGACGGGGCTATAGCTCAGCTGGGAGAGCGCTTGCATGGCATGCAAGAGGTCAGCGGTTCGATCCCGCTTAGCTCCACCAAACCTACATCCCATCAGGTTTGGTCAGTAACACTAAAATCTCGTGGGGCTATAGCTCAGCTGGGAGAGCGCTTGCATGGCATGCAAGAGGTCAGCGGTTCGATCCCGCTTAGCTCCACCAAAATTAAAACCCTCGCTTAATAGCGGGGGTTTTTGCTTTCAGGGTCTTGCGCGCAGTTCGTCACTGACGGCTCGTGCTTTGTTCTCTGCCATTTCCTTGCCAGCCCGTCGAAAGGTTTTTATTATTAAAGTCTGTACGACACGCCGCCCTGATGCCTGAGAAGCTCCCTATGAATGCTCGCTACGGTTTGCGTAAGTCAGGCATCGCGTTATTGCTCTGCGTCCTGCTGTTGCCGCTAGCGCGCCTGTTATCTCCCAAAGCCATTGTCGATGGCGCGGGAATATATTTAACGTTTTTACCGCTCAGCCTGATGCTGGCGATGATTTATCTTTTCGGTCGCTATGCATTATTCGGTAATGACTCCAACTTATTGATAGTGTTTTATGTTCAGATAATGCCCGATGACTTTGTCATGCAGCTCCACCGATTTTGAGAACGACAGCGACTTCCGTCCCAGCCGTGCCAGGTGCTGCCTCAGATTCAGGTTATGCCGCTCAATTCGCTGCGTATATCGCTTGCTGATTACGTGCAGCTTTCCCTTCAGGCGGGATTCATACAGCGGCCAGCCATCCGTCATCCATATCACCACGTCAAAGGGTGACAGCAGGCTCATAAGACGCCCCAGCGTCGCCATAGTGCGTTCACCGAATACGTGCGCAACAACCGTCTTCCGGAGCCTGTCATACGCGTAAAACAGCCAGCGCTGGCGCGATTTAGCCCCGACGTATCCCCACTGTTCGTCCATTTCCGCGCAGACGATGACGTCACTGCCCGGCTGTATGCGCGAGGTTACCGACTGCGGCCTGAGTTTTTTAAATGGCGGAAAATCGTGTTGAGGCCAACGCCCATAATGCGGGCGGTTGCCCGGCATCCAACGCCATTCATGGCCATATCAATGATTTTCTGGTGCGTACCGGGTTGAGAAGCGGTGTAAGTGAACTGCAGTTGCCATGTTTTACGGCAGTGAGAGCAGAGATAGCGCTGATGTCCGGCGGTGCTTTTGCCGTTACGCACCACCCCGTCAGTAGCTGAACAGGAGGGACAGCTGATAGAAACAGAAGCCACTGGAGCACCTCAAAAACACCATCATACACTAAATCAGTAAGTTGGCAGCATCACCCATTATTCCCTCTGGTCATCACTTTTTTATTTTTTTATGGCTGGTTTTTCCCGTTAAATAGCCAACAACTGCTGGCGTTTATCGCGAGTTTTTTATTACCGGTGATTCTGACTTGCGCTATTCTTCGCGCGTTAAAAGGCCCGCGCTGGCGCTTTGCGATCTCCCGTCACAGTACCGGGCTGCGGCTGTTTCTGCCCGGTCTGTTAGCCCCTTGCCTGATAAAGTTTTTAATGGTGGTTTCAGGCTACTGGCTTGATTATCCAGAGGTTATTTCATCTTACTTTGGTGAAAGCACCTCGTTTTATAGTGTTGTCACCGTGCAGGGGTTAATGGCGGCCTCGGTCATTTTTGTCGATATTTTTTATTATCCCGTTCGTATGGCGTTAAGCCCGGCTTTTGCGCGGGCTTTCTGGCATCGTTGCGTTATTCCGCTGCTGGCACCTGAAAAGAAAGTGCTGGCCGCAGGGTGGTTTGCGGGCGTCTTCATTCTGCTGATACTCTTCCTGCTGCCCTTTAAACTATTTTTAATTTCGATCTATACCCTGCCAGTCATCTTTGTTTTATTTACCGCCGGGATTTTCCTTATTGGTCCGGTGTTAATTACGCTGTTGTGGTCTTTTTCATTGTTATTATTACTGGGCAGCAGCAGCAACTTTTTACCGGCTGAAAAAAACGGCTTTTTACTGGCGTTTATGCTGTCTGGCTTTATCGCATTTACGGTTTCAATGCGTTTCATGACGGTCATTTTTAACAAGAGTGAATGGATGAAACGGCAGTACCGTATGCTCGCCTTGACCGACCCGCTTACCCGCCTGCCGAACCTGCGTGCGCTGGAGCGGCACCTGCAAGGCATCTCCGGGGGCGCGCTCTGCTGCCTGCGCGTCGCTAATCTTGAGTTTCTGAGCCGCCACTATGGCCTCATGATGCGCATTCAGTGCAAAAAAGAGGTCACGACGCTGCTGCTGCCCTGGCTTAACACCGGTGAGAAAGTCTTTCAGTTGCCCGACAGCGACCTGCTCATTTATCTGGCAGGCCCCGAGCCGCAGAGCCGGTTGCGCCACCTGGTGGATTTGCTGAACAGCAAACGCATCCAGTGGAATGGCGCACAGCTTGAGCTCGACTATAGTGCCGCCTGGGCACCCGTACCTCGGGCACAGACACCAGAAGAGCTCTACCGCACCATTGGGCAACTCAGTTATCTGGCAGAGGTTGCTGGCCCCGGCGATCCGGTCGTGGCGCTGGAGAGTCGCAGTCAGGGGCTTTCCGGGCAAACCAGCGAGCCGGTGCTTATGCTGCAGAAAGTCAAACAGGCGCTTTCAGAAGGGGGCGTTACGCTGTTTGCACAACCGATACAAAACGCACAAGGCGAGGGGTATGCCGAGATCCTGGCGCGCCTTGAGTGCGATGGCGAACTCATCATGCCCGCCAGATTTATCCCTCTTATCACCCGATTTAATCTCAGCGCGCGTTTCGATATGCAGGTGCTTGAGAAACTCCTTATTTACCTGCATACCCACCCGCAAACGCGCCCTGGCGCGCGCTTCTCCGTTAACCTGATGCCCTTAACGCTGGAACAGCAGGGCATCGCTCAACAGGCTATCGCACTGTTTGAGCGCTACCGGGTGCCCATCAGCGCGGTGATCCTGGAGGTAACAGAAGAGCAGGCACTCTCCGGCTCGGAAAACACCGTTCAAAATATTTCGCTGTTGCAGGCGCGAGGGTTTTGCATCGCCATTGATGATTTTGGCACCGGTTACGCTAACTTCGAGCGGCTTAAAAATTTACAGGCTGACATTATTAAAATCGACGGCTGTTTTATACGTAACGTGGTGAGCAATACCTTTGACGCGCTGGTGGTGAAATCGATTTGCGATCTGGCGAAAGCGCGTTCGCTGACTGTCGTGGCAGAGTTTGTGGAAACGCCAGCGCAGCGCGATCTGCTGTTCGCGCTTGGCGTGGAATACATTCAGGGCCACCTGCCGGGGCGGCCAGAACGGCTTGAGCGCGAGGCATAAAAAAACCGGGGCTTGCCCCGGTTTTTAAGTATCGTTTTGATTACAGCACGAGTGCGGCGATGGACGCAGAGAGCACGCTCACAAGCGTAGAGCCGTACACCAGCTTCAGGCCAAAGCGGGAAACCACGTTACCCTGCTCTTCGTTCAGGCCTTTGATAGCGCCGGCGATGATGCCGATAGAGGAGAAGTTAGCGAACGACACCAGGAATACCGACAGAATGCCTTCCGCGCGCGGAGAAATTGTGCCTGCCAGTTTCTGCAAATCCATCATCGCGACGAATTCGTTGGAGACCAGTTTGGTCGCCATAATACTGCCGACCTGCAGCGCTTCGTTAGCCGGCACGCCCATCACCCAGGCAACCGGGTAGAAAATGTAGCCCAGAATGCCCTGGAAGGAGATGCCAAGCACCGCGGCGAACAGCGCGTTCAGACCAGAAATCAGCGCGATAAAGCCAATCAGCATCGCGGCTACGATAATCGCCACTTTGAAACCTGCCAGAATGTACTCGCCCAGCATTTCGAAGAAGCTCTGCCCTTCATGCAGGTTAGACATCTGCAAATCTTCTTCATTCTCAACGCGGTACGGGTTGATGATGGAGAGGACGATAAAGGTACTGAACATATTCAGGATCAGCGCCGCCACCACGTACTGCGGTTTCAGCATGGTCATGTACGCGCCGACGATAGACATGGACACCGTGGACATCGCAGTTGCGGCCATGGTGTACATACGGTTGCGTGACATTTTGCCGAGAATATCCTTATAGGCGATAAAGTTTTCTGATTGTCCCAGAATCAGCGAGCTTACCGCGTTAAAGGATTCCAGTTTACCCATACCGTTCACTTTAGAGAGAACCGTACCGATAGCCCGGATAACAATCGGCAGTACGCGAATGTGTTGCAGAATACCGATTAACGCAGAGATAAAAACGATAGGGCAAAGCACTTTCAGGAAGAAGAATGCCAGACCTTCATCGTTCATTTTGCCAAAGACAAAGTTTGTCCCTTCATTAGCAAAGCCGAGCAGTTTTTCAAACATATCGGCAAAGCCTTTAACAAAGCCCAGGCCAATATTTGAATTAAGGAAGAACCAGGCCAGCAGCACTTCAAGCACCAGCAGCAGGCCAATATAAGGCAGACGAATTTTTTTGCGGTCATGACTGACCAGCAAAGCAAGCAGCGCTACAACGGCGAGCGCCAAAACGAAATGAAGAACGCGGGACATATTTGCTCCAAATATGAGGCAGGTTTAATTTCCGTGCACATTCTATGCAACAACCATTTAGAAAACGAGATCTGCAACACACTATAGTTACGTCATGTGACCAAACGCTAAAAGAGTGATCAAACATACAAAAATGTTATGTTGCGTAAAGCAGTGAAAGGTTATCTTTTGCTGCTACACTTTTAACATACGTGGGCGCACGGCAAAGTATTTTCCGCGTATTCCTCGATCTTAACCCACCTTTCATTGATTTCAGCTATCAGAGCCATTAAGGATTGTCCGGTTTAATGAACTTGATAATCATTCTCATTTTGGTAGCATGAAACATAGCAAAGGCTATATTTCAGAGGCAGAGCATGAACCACACTCGCGTTGAGCAAAATCGTGGCCGTACAGCGCGGAAGTTAAGGCTGGCGCTGATGGGGCCAGCTTTCATCGCTGCCATTGGCTATATCGATCCGGGTAACTTTGCGACCAATATTCAGGCAGGCGCGAGCTTTGGCTATCAGCTGTTGTGGGTCGTCGTCTGGGCGAACCTGATGGCGATGCTGATTCAGGTGCTCTCGGCCAAGCTTGGCATCGCGACGGGCAAAAATCTCGCTGAGCAAATTCGCGATCACTATCCGCGCCCGGTTGTCTGGTTTTACTGGGTGCAGGCGGAGATCATCGCGATGGCGACCGATCTCGCGGAATTCATTGGCGCGGCGATAGGTTTTAAACTCATTCTTGGCGTATCGCTTCTGCAGGGCGCGGTACTGACCGGTATCGCCACGTTTCTGATCCTGATGCTGCAAAAGCGCGGGCAAAAGCCGCTTGAGAAAGTCATCGGCGGGCTGCTGCTGTTTGTGGCGGCGGCCTATATCGTCGAGCTCTTCTTCTCGCAGCCGAAACTGGCGGAGCTCGGCAAAGGGATGCTGATCCCAAGCCTGCCTACATCCGAAGCGGTGTTCCTGGCCGCAGGCGTGCTGGGGGCGACCATCATGCCGCATGTTATCTATCTGCACTCGTCGCTGACGCAAAACCTGCATGACGGCTCGCGCAAAGAACGCTACTCGGCGACCAAATGGGACGTGGCGATCGCCATGACCATCGCCGGTTTTGTGAATCTGGCGATGATGGCGACCGCAGCGGCGGCGTTTCACTTTAGCGGCCACACCAAAGTGGCGGAGCTTGATCAGGCGTACCTGACACTCGAACCACTGCTGAGCCACGCGGCGGCGACCATTTTTGGGTTAAGTCTGGTAGCGGCGGGTCTCTCTTCCACGGTGGTGGGCACGCTGGCAGGGCAGGTAGTGATGCAGGGGTTTGTACGCTTCAGTATTCCGCTCTGGGTGCGTCGCGCGGTCACCATGGCGCCGTCGTTTATCGTTATTCTGATGGGGCTTGATCCGACGCGTATTCTGGTGATGAGCCAGGTGCTGCTGAGCTTTGGTATCGCGCTGGCGCTGGTGCCGCTGCTGTTCTTTACCAGCAATAAAGCGCTGATGGGCGAGCTGGTCAACACGCCGTGGGTGAAACGTACCGGGTGGGCGATTGTCGTGCTGGTAGTGGCGCTCAATATCTGGCTACTGGTGGGCACGGCGCTTGGGTTATAGCGACGTAAAAGACGTAAAAAAGGCAGGCGCTGAGCCTGCCTTTTTTGTGATGTAGCGTGTGAAATCAGTGGTGATGACCATGTCCGCGGCCATGTTTACCCCAGCCGCGACGGTCGTCGCGATCGTTCCAGCCTTCACGATAGCCGCGTTCATACGCCCGGCGGTCATCCCAGCCGCGATGTTTATCCCATCCGCGGTGCAGGCCATTGTCATGACGCCACCAGCGGTCGCCGCGCCACTCATAATGGTTACGCCAGTAGTCGCGGTCGCGCCAGCGGCCGCCGTCCCAGTAGTTACCGTAATTGTCGCGATCGCCAATTTGTAATTTGATGGATGGCAACAGGGTGATTTCACCAGCGCTGGCGATAAGTGGCGCGGTGCCTGCCAGTAACGCTGCTGCAAGAATCAGTGACCTGAACATACTTATCTCCTTCACGATCGGGGCCGTAGTGGCCTGTTGCAGTAATATTACGGACCTGTAAATCCCTGCAGCATCGCTCCGACTCTGAAAACAGGTATGACCGCACTTTTTGCTAAAGCAGTGTCACCTGATGCACTATGCGAGTATCGCCTCGATCGCCTGCCGTTCTTCGGCGGAAAAGCCCCGGTTTGCGAGCATTCCCACCGCATCGTCTATCTGGCTGGTCTTGCTGGCACCAATCAACACTGACGTCACTTTCTCATCGCGCAGCACCCAGGCGAGCGCCATCTGTGACAGTTTCTGCCCACGCTGTAGGGCGAGATCGTTCAGCTTGCGCACTTTATCGAGTTTCTCAGGCGTGATCTGATCCGGGTTCAGGAAACGGCTGCCGCTGGCGGCGCGCGAATCTGCCGGAATGCCGTTCAGGTAACGGTCCGTCAGTTGCCCGCCAGCCAGCGGCGAGAAGGCGATACTGCCGACGCCTTTTTCCTGCAAGAGATCCAACAGGCCATCCTCTACCCAGCGCTCAAACATCGAATATTTGGGTTGATGGATAATGCACGGCGTGCCGAGCTGCGCCAGCAGATCGATAGCCTCGCGTGCGCGGTCTGCCGGGTAGTTAGAGATGCCGACATACAGCGCTTTACCCTGACGCACGATATGGTCCAGCGCGCGCATGGTTTCTTCGAGCGGCGTCTCCGGGTCCGGGCGGTGGTGATAGAAAATATCGACATATTCAAGGCCCATGCGCTTCAGGCTCTGGTCAAGGCTCGAAATCAGATACTTGCGCGAGCCCCAGTCGCCGTAAGGGCCGTCCCACATCGTGTAGCCCGCTTTGGTGGAGATAATCAGCTCGTCACGGTACGGCAGAAAATCCTCTTTCAGGAGGCGACCAAAATGGCTTTCGGCGGAGCCCGGCGGCGGCCCGTAATTATTGGCGAGATCAAAATGGGTAATGCCGAGATCAAACGACCGGCGCAGCAACTGGCGGCTGGTCTCGACCAGCGTGGCGTCGCCAAAGTTATGCCACAGGCCGAGAGAAATGGCCGGGAGCTTCAGGCCGCTGCGTCCGCAACGGCGGTATTCCATAGTGGCGTAGCGCGCCGGATCTGCCTGATAAACCATGCTTCTTCACCTCTGTATGTGGTTACTGCCCTGTGTAATTATCGAATTGAGTGACTCACCCGTACCGCAAGTGTATACGTTTACACTCAACGCGAAAGCTGACAGCCTACACGCCCGACGCGCGTAAATCTTGCTTGCCACCGCTTTTTGCTGCCGCATTCTGGACAGCGATCACACTTCATTAATACTCACTACAGGTCCCTGAAAAAGGATGGCAAAAATGCCAGTTCACTATTGTATTGCCGATTATCTGTTGGATCGTCTGGCAGGATGTGGTGTTAAGCACCTGTTTGGCGTACCTGGAGATTACAATCTGCTGTTCCTCGATAACGTCATTGCCCACCCGCGTATTACCTGGGTCGGCTGCGCGAATGAGCTTAACAGCGCTTATGCCGCCGACGGGTACGCCCGCTGTAACGGCATCGGCGCGCTGCTGACGACCTATGGCGTCGGCGAACTCAGCGCGCTCAACGCCATTGCCGGTAGTTACGCTGAGGCGGTGCCGGTGCTGCATATCGTCGGCGCGCCGTGTCAGGCGGCGCAGCGCAAGGGCGAAGTGCTGCACCACACGCTGGGCGATGGCGATTTCCATCACTTTATGCGCATCGCCCGCGAAGTGACCGCAGCCCAGGGCTGGCTCACGCCCGCGAACGCCTGCAGCGAAATTGACAGGGTGATTGCTGAAATGCTGCGTACCCGCCGCCCCGGATATCTGGTGCTGCCCACCGATGTGGCAAGTGCGCCGGCGGTTGCGCCTGTAAACGCTATCACCGTGCCACGCCCGCATGGCGACGACGCGCAGCTGGCCGCATTTCGTGAGGCGGCGCAGGCGCGGTTCGCCAGCGCCGGACGCGTGGCGTTGCTGGCGGATTTTCTGGCCCAGCGCTTCGGCGTGCAAAACGCGCTGCATCAGTGGCTGGACGACACGCCGATGCCGCACAGTTCGTTGCTGATGGGCAAAGGTGTGCTGGATGAAACCAAACCCGGTTTCACCGGGACTTACAGCGGCGCGGCGAGCGATCCGGCGGTCTGCCAGGCTATTGAAGAGGCGGATCTCGTTATCTGCGTTGGCGTGCAGTTCGCCGATACGATCACCGCCGGGTTTACCCAGCGTCTGACGCGCGATCAGACCATCGACATCCAGCCCTGGGCGACGCGCGTAGGCGACCGCTGGTTCAGCGGGATCGCGATGGATCAGGCGGTAGCGATTCTGCATGACATCGCCAGACGCCACAGCGCGCGCCTGCCGCCGGACGTTGCGCCGCCTGTAGCCAAACCCACCACCGCAGGCGCGCTTAACCAGCAAAACTTCTGGCCGCTGATTGAGGCGTTTTTACAGCCGGGCGACATCATCGCCGTCGATCAGGGCACTGCCGCGTTTGGCGCCGCCGCGCTGCGTCTGCCCGCTGGCTGTGATTTCCTGGTGCAGCCGCTCTGGGGCTCGATAGGCTACGCCTTGCCTGCTGCGTTCGGCGCGCAGACGGCCTGCCCGAACCGCCGCGTGGTGTTGATCACCGGTGATGGCGCGGCGCAGCTCTCTATCCAGGAAATGGGTTCTATGCTGCGCGATGGTCAGGCGCCGGTGGTGATTGTGCTCAATAACGACGGCTATACGGTGGAGCGCGCCATCCACGGCGCGACGCAGCGTTATAACGACATCGCCCCGTGGCAGTGGACGAAACTGCCGCACGCGCTGCATGCCGACAGCCAGGCGCAAAGCTGGCGCGTCAGCGACGCGGCGCAACTCAAAGAGGTGCTGGAGCGTCTCTCGCGGCCCGAGCGGTTGTCGTTAATTGAGGTGATGCTGCCGCGCGACGATGTGCCGCCGTTGCTCGACGCCGTCAGCCGTGCGCTGGAGGCCCGCAACGGCGCGCAGGACGAATAAGCGCCTTTCGGTACAGAAGATGCTGAAACGTTCAAGGTAATCTGTGATGTAAGTCTCTAAACGCGGGGCACTTATGCTATGGTCATTGTTGTTCAGGCGCCGTGAATTTAGAGTGTGCCAAGATTATTTTGTATTTAGCGGAGCAGCAACAGAATGACCAAATATGCTTTGGTGGGAGACGTAGGCGGCACCAACGCACGCTTAGCGCTGTGCGACGTAGACAGCGGCGAGATTCTCAAGGCGAAAACCTATTCCGGCCTTGATTATCCGAGCCTGGAAGCGGTGGTGCGGGTGTATCTGGAAGAGCATAACGCCACGGTGACGGATGGCTGTATCGCCATCGCATGCCCGATTACCGGCGACTGGGTGGCGATGACCAACCACGTATGGGCGTTTTCTGTCGCCGAAATGAAAAAGAATCTCGGCTTCGATCATCTGGAAATTATTAACGATTTCACCGCCGTTTCTATGGCGATCCCGATGCTCAAAACCGACCATCTAATCCAGTTTGGCGGCGGCGAACCGCAGCCCAATAAACCGATCGCCGTTTATGGCGCGGGCACCGGGCTTGGCGTGGCGCACCTCGTGCATGTGGATAAACGCTGGGTCAGCCTGCCGGGCGAGGGCGGTCACGTCGATTTCGCGCCGAACAGCGAAGAAGAAGCGATTATTCTTGAGCAGCTGCGCGCCGAAGTCGGGCACGTCTCCGCCGAGCGCGTGCTCTCAGGGCCGGGGCTTGTGAATCTCTACCGCGCCATTGTTAAAGCCGATGGCCGTCTGCCGGATAATTTGCGTCCGAAAGACATCACCGAACGCGCGCTGGATGACAGCTGCACCGACTGCCGTCGCGCGCTGTCGCTCTTCTGCGTCATCATGGGCCGTTTCGGCGGCAACCTGGCGCTGACGCTCGGCACTTTCGGCGGCGTCTATATCGCAGGCGGTATCGTGCCGCGCTTCCTGGATTTCTTCACCTCCAGCGGTTTCCGCGGCGGGTTTGAAGATAAAGGCCGCTTTAAAGCGTACGTGCAGGATATTCCGGTCTATCTGATTGTTCACGACCAGCCGGGGCTGCTCGGCGCGGGCGCGCATCTGCGCCAGACGCTCGGACAGATCCTCTGAGAAAAAAGGCGCCACGCGGCGCCTTTTCTTTTTCCCTCACAGCCGCATCAGCTGGCGGAATGCTTTTACCCGGCTGCGGCTCACCGGCACCTGAAAATCGAGATCGCGCAGGCGCAGCACGTAAGTGTTGTTAAACCACGGCTCAATCTCGCGGATCTTATTGAGATTCACGCAGTAGGAGCGGTGGCAGCGGAAGAAATGCGCCTCCGGCAGACGGCTGCAAAACTCGGTGATATTCATCGGCATCACATACGCTTCTTTGCGCGTATAGACGAACGTCATCTTCTCGTGCGCTTCGGCATAATAGATATCGTTAATATCGGTAACGATAATCCGCTCATCCTTGATGAGATTAATGGTCGCGTTCTCACGCCCGGCGGGAGCGGCGGCGTGCGGCGCGCTCTGCTGCGCAAAGGCGGCTTCCAGCTTTTGCAGCATGCCGATAATGCGCGACTCCTGATACGGTTTCAGAATGTAGTCAAAAGCTTCCAGTTCGAACGCTTCTACCGCGTGCTCTTTCCAGGCGGTGATAAACACGATAAACGGCTTGCGGGCGAATTTACTGATGTTCTGCGCCAGCAGCACCCCATCCAGCGACGGGATATTGATATCGAGAAAAATGGCGTCCACATCGTGCTGCTGCAGATATTTCAGCACATCCAGCCCGTCTTCGAACGTGGCGACCACGTCCATCTGGCTGTGCGTTTTAATCAGCCAGTTCAGCTCCTGCTGCGCGAGGACTTCATCCTCAACGATAATGACTTTCATCGCATTCTCTCTCTACAACAACATCGCGGCGTCAGGGCGCGGCGGTTGATTGGGCACGTAAAACGCAATCTCGGTGCCTGGCTCCAGGCGGCGAATGTGCAGCCCTTCGCCATATAACAGCTTCACGCGGTGATGTACGTTAACCAGCCCGATTTTATTGACCGGCATCTCGTTGGTATCCAGCTGTTCGATAATGTGTGGGTCGATGCCGTGGCCGGTATCCCGCACCGCGATCCGCACCCGGCTGCCGCTTTGCGCAATGCTAATCGTCACCACGCCTTTGCCGCGGCAAGGCTGGATGCCATGCACGATAGCGTTCTCCACCAGCGGCTGAATAAGCAGGCTGGCGACGCGGCAGTTCACTTCGTCGTCGATATCGTAAATCACGGTTAGCTTGTCGCCGAAGCGCGCCTGCTCGATCGCTATATAATCCTTAATCTGGTACAGCTCTTTTTTGATATCGATTTGCTCGTCGTCGTTCAGTTCGATGTTATAGCGCAGGTAGCGCGAGAGATTAAAAATCAGCTGGCGCGCGGTGTCCGGGTTCAGGCGGATCGACGAAGAAATGGCGTTCAGCGCGTTAAACAGAAAATGCGGGTTAATTTTGCTCTGCAGCGCGCGCAGCTCCGCTTTGTTCGCCATCTCGCGCAGTTGCTCGGCGCGCGATACCTCAAGCTGTGTGGAGATAATCTGCGACAGGCCGATGGCCATCTCCTGCAACGACGAGGTTATCTGATGCGCGTGGCAGTAGTAGATTTTCAGCGTTCCGGTGACGACGCCTTTCTCCCACAGCGGGATCACCAGCATGGAGTGAATCTCCGGCGTGCGGTGGGCTTCGTCGTTATTTTTGATAATAATTTTACCGTGACGGAGTGCCTGCTGCGTGGTGGGGCTTAGCGCGTCGCTGTTATCCTGATAGTTATGCTCGCCGACGCCGACATAGGCCTGCACCTTTTCGGTATTCGTGATGGCGACCGCGTCGGCGTTGATATCGCGGCGGATAATATCGCACACCTGGCGCAGGGATTCGCTGTTCACATGGCGAAACAGCGGCAGCGTTTTGTTGGCGATATCCAGCGCCAGTTTGGCCTGACGCGCGGCGCTGGCCTCTTTCTCGCCCTCAACGCTTCGCACCAGCAGCACAATTAATCCAATCGAGACCGTCCCTAAAATCATCGGCACGCCGATTTTCGAGACGATATCCAGCCCGAGCGCCGTGGTCGGCGCCCAGACCACCACCAGAATCATGGTCAGCGTTTCGCACAGCATGCCGCCGAGAATACCCGCGCGCCAGTGCTGGGCTTTCGGCACGCGGCGGCTGATAAAGCCGGAGATCACGCCCGCGACGATACTGGTGATAAAACAGGGAATGGCGGTGATACCGCCGATATCAATCAGGTAACGGTGCAGCCCGGCGATAACGCCGGTAATGATGCCGACCCACGGGCCGAAGAGAATACCGCCGGACATCACGGCGATAATGCGCACGTTCACCAGCGAGCCTTCCACCGGCACGCCGGACCACGTACTGAACAGCGCGAACATCGAAAAGATCGCGGTGACCGCCAGCAACTCTTTCGGCGTGTGGGCGCTCTTATGCAGCAGCTCGCGGAACAGCCGCAGGCGAATCAGGAAAAAGAGGCAAATCAGCATTAGCGCCGCGCGGTCGAAGACCGCCAGCAGCATGTCGAAAATCTCGTGCACGGAAAACCCGAAGTCTGGCAGGAAAGCGCACATGATAGAAAACCTGACGGCCCTTGACCAGCCGCCAGGTGTTGCCGGTTATGCGCCTTTGAGCTGTTCGCGTCCGGCAGGGGTCAGATCCGCTTCGGTGGCGCGCCCGCTGAAATCGATTTCGAAATCATCCGGCGCGAAATCCGGCGGCGAACGGCCTTCCACAAACGCCGGCCACTGGCGCTTCAGGTAGGCGTCGTTCTTCTCACACCACGGCGCGGCGGCGATATACATCACGTTGCTGTCAAACTCGCCCTGATGCTCGTTTTCCACCGCGTGAATAACGTCGCAGTGCCAGAAGACGGTATCGCCCGGCTCCATATCGGGAATTGAGGAAATCCCGGTCAGTAAAAGGGGATACCAGCGTTCGTTAATGGATAACGCGCGGCCAGGCTTCGCGTCGCACAGCGAATCCTCCGGCACATCGTCCTGTAATGCGCGCAGCAGGATATACGCCATCGCGTTGGCGACCGGCAGCAGGGTGAGCGTACCGCCGTGCTTGCGCTGCTCGGAGAGCGCCGTCCAGCCCTGAAAGGTGCGGAACATCGAGCAGACGGCAGGTGAGGGGATCTCCCGCGCCTCGACGCGGCCCTCGGCTTCAAACGGGTTATAGCGCTGCCACTCGCCGCTAAAGACGTGACGGTAAACGTGACGGAAATTCTCATCAAGCCAGCGCTCCACCGAGCCGCCATCCACATGCGGCGACAGGCCAAGCGACGACGAGCGCGGCGGGCGGCGACGGGTGCGGTCGGCGTACGTCACCACGCGATTCGGGTCGAAATGCTGTTTGCCGTGGCTCTCCGTCTGCCAGAGATTATTGAGAAACACTTGCGCGGCTTTCATACGCTCGTGCTGGCGCGCCTCCACCTGCGGCTTCGACCAGTAAATGCCGTAAATTTGCGGCTTACTGTCGGCAAGCGTGCCGAAATAGTTATCTTCCGCCGCGTTCTTAAGCTTTTCGACAAAGTCGTTGCGCTCCAGGTAATCGCCAATCTCCTGATTCCAGGCGCGCGCCTGGTTTTCCGGGAAGACGCCTTTAATCACGCAGCAGCCGCGCTCGCGGATGCGGGCTTTCTGCGCGTCGCTGATGCGGCCATTAAGGATGTCGTCGGCATGGATCTGCGGCACCGGGCTTTCGCCGCGCGCGGTTTCGCTTTTGATGGTGTCAATCTGGCGCGCGATATCGGCTTCCAGTTCGGCAAACACGGCCTGATAGTTCGGCAGCGCCGCACGTAGCTGCTGTTTTATCTCGCGGATAGCGGCGGGAAGATCGGGAATGTGCAGGGTCATAGCATGTACTCCGGCAATCAGGAACAGGGGTTATTGTTTTGTTGCGTCGAAGTTAATATAGTTACGCCTTATCAAATAAAACAGGGTTAACTTTCAAATGAAAGTTCCCGTTTTTTGTTCCGAAAATTATTTTTGCGATTGCCTCTCGACAGCAGAAAATTTTCCAGGCTATGTTCTTAAAGCCGCATCAGCGGCAGCGTCGCTCGGACGGTCCGGGCGCTTACGTCACATCGAGGAACCTATGGCTGACTTCAGTCCCAAACGCCGTTTTTCGCGTATCGAACGCCTTCCCCCTTACGTTTTTAACATCACTGCTGAGCTGAAAATGGCTGCGCGTCGGCGCGGCGAAGATATTATCGATTTCAGCATGGGAAACCCGGACGGCCCGACACCGCCGCATATCGTTGAAAAACTCTGCACCGTGGCCCAGCGCCCGGATACGCACGGCTACTCCACCTCCCGCGGCATTCCGCGCCTGCGCCGCGCCATTTCGCGATGGTATCAGGAGCGCTACGAGGTGGAGATCGACCCGGAAACCGAAGCTATCGTCACCATCGGGTCGAAAGAGGGGCTGGCGCACCTGATGCTCGCCACGCTCGATCACGGCGACACGGTGCTGGTGCCGAACCCAAGCTATCCGATCCACATCTACGGGGCGGTGATTGCGGGCGCGCAGGTGCGTTCGGTGCCGCTGGTGGAGGGCGTGGATTTCTTCAACGAGCTGGAGCGGGCGATTCGCGAAAGCTATCCGAAGCCGAAAATGATGATTTTAGGCTTCCCGTCGAACCCGACGGCGCAGTGCGTGGAACTGGAATTTTTCGAGAAAGTCGTGGCGCTGGCGAAGCGCTATGACGTGCTGGTGGTACACGATCTGGCTTACGCCGATATCGTCTACGACGGCTGGAAAGCGCCGTCCATCATGCAGGTGCCGGGCGCGCGCGATGTCGCCGTGGAATTTTTCACGCTCTCGAAAAGCTACAACATGGCGGGCTGGCGCATCGGCTTTATGGTCGGCAATCAGGAGCTCGTCAGCGCGCTGGCGCGCATCAAAAGCTACCACGACTACGGCACCTTTACGCCGCTCCAGGTGGCGGCCATCGCCGCGCTGGAAGGCGATCAGCAGTGCGTGCGCGATATCGCTGAGCAGTATAAACGCCGCCGCGACGTGCTGGTAAAAGGGCTGCACGAGGCGGGCTGGATGGTCGAATGCCCGAAAGCCTCGATGTATGTCTGGGCGAAAATCCCGGAGCCTTACGCGGCGATGGGCTCGCTGGAATTTGCCAAAAAGCTGTTGCAGGACGCGAAAGTCTGCGTGTCGCCGGGGATTGGTTTTGGCGACTACGGCGACACCCACGTGCGTTTCGCGCTGATTGAAAACCGCGATCGCATTCGCCAGGCAGTGCGCGGCATTAAAGCGATGTTCCGCGCCGACGGGCTGTTACCGGCAAGCGCGAAGAGCGCCGCGGCGCAGGACGCCGAATAAAAAAACAGGAGCCAGTGGCTCCTGTTTTTTTTACTCAGGTGTTTTACTAAATCATCAGGGCAAACGTGCCGGCCCACAACAGTAAAATCACCGATACGCCCATAAAGAAATATTTCACGTTACATCGCTCCGCATGTCTTAAAACACGCCTGAATCAATACGCAAGGTCACAGTATACAAAGTTGACGCCGCAGCCGAATCACTTTGGGACTATTCCCCAATCCGGCTACCGCTCTCTAAAATCGTGCGCGTCAAATGACGTCAGCGGGCGCTAATGTAATCCTTTATTTCAGAGGTGACAAGCGACACGCGGGCTCGTTAAAAGAAATTTTTTCATACTGCTTTTTTCCTTAAAAAACAATTAAAAAGAAATTAATTACGGGGCGTAACTCCCGCTTCCAGGCGCTTGCCAGCAGCTTCGCTGACTGCCATTCTGGAAGGGGTAAAAACAGGAGCATGTATGAAAATCAGCAAGGCAAATGCGGAACATTATTTGTGGGGCGGCGATTGCGACGGCTGGCATCTGGTCAAAAACCAAAACCTTAGCGTTATCCATGAGCGGATGCCCGTCGGGCGGGCGGAACAGCGCCACTATCACGAGCAGTCGCGCCAGTGCTTTTTTGTGCTGAGTGGGGAACTGACGATGGCGCTGAACGGCGAGCGCGTCACGCTTACGGCAGGCGAAGCGATAGAAATTCCGCCGCTGGCACCGCACCAGGCGCGTAACGACGGGCAGGAGGCGGTGGAATTTCTGGTTATCTCCCAGCCGACCACGCGGGGTGACCGGGTTAATCTCACAGCCAGCCCGAGCGTTTAAGCTTCCAGTAAAGCAAATAACAGACGGCAATGGTGCCGCCAATGGTTACCGGGTAGCCGAACGCCGAGCGTATCTCCGGCATATTTTCAAAGTTCATGCCGTACATGCTGAAAATGACCGTCGGCACCACCAGGATCGCCCCCCAGCCTGCGAGCTTTTTCACCACCTCGTTTTGCTGCACCGTCACCAGCGCCAGGTTCACATGCATGGCGCTGGTCAGCATTTCACGCATATCCTCGGCATCCATCACCACGTGATGCGCGTGATCCTGCACGTCGCGCAGGTAAGGGCGCAGCGTTTTCGGCACGATATCTTCATGCAGGCGAATCAACTGGTTGCAGATTTCATCCACCGGCAGCGCGGCGTTACGGATAGCCAGCAACTGGCGGCGCAGCGTATAGACCTGCTGCACGGCCTGTTTGTCAAACTCGGTGCGGAACATCGTGTTTTCCATCTCGCCGATGCGGCTGGTGAGCGACGAGGTGATTTCCAGATAGTTATCGACGATAAAATCGAGCAGGCAGTAGAGCGCGTAGCCCGGCCCGATGGCCAGCATGTCGGGCTTTTCCTCAGCGCGGGCGCGGATGGGCGCATAGCTTTCGGAGGCACCGTGGCGCACCGTTATCAGAAAGTTTTTGCCGATAAACAGATGCGTTTCGCCAAATTCAATCTGCTCCTGGCGGTTCATCCACGCGGTTTTCACCACCATAAACAGCGATTCGCCATACTGTTCGATTTTCGGGCGCTGATGGGCGGTGAGCGCATCTTCGATGGCGAGTTCGTGCAGGCCGAACTCCTGCTGAATGATATGCATAAACGGCGCGTCGGGCTGCCACAACCCCAGCCAGATAAAGGCGTCAGGATCTTCAATCGCTTCGCTGATATCTTCGAGGTTAATCACTTCCGGCTTTTTGTCGCGCCGGTACACCATACTGTTAACAATCATTTTCTCATCCCTGGCGGTACGCTTATCGGGTAACTATAAACACCGCGCGTGCCGTCTTCCTCTTTTTCGCGTGAATTCAGGCGATTCTGGCGCTCAGAACATCTCCACCAGGCGGCGCACCGACGGCGAGCGTTCAAACTTACGCCAGGCCAGCGCGATATCGGTTTTCAGCATCTGATCGCTTAACCGGTGGAACGTTACCTCCGGGTGCCCGATGCACTGCATCGACACCGGCACCAGCGCGAAGCCAAACCCGGCCGCCACCATGCTGAGCGAGGAGGAGAGCTGCGACGCCTGCTGGCTGTCGGCAGGCGCGAGCCCCGCGCGCAGGCAGGCGTTAAACACCAGTTCATAGAGCCCCGGTGCCACTTCATGCGGGAAGAGTACCAGCGGCGTGCCGGCCAGCTCGCTCAGCGCCACTTCATCGCGCTCGCTCAGAGGATGACTGCGGTGCAGCGCGGCCACCATCGGCTCTACGTCAATCAGACGCAGGTTAAACGCTTTGCTGCTCTCACACGGCAGGCGGACAAACGCGGCGTCCAGCAACCCTTCCTGCAAATCGTGCATCAGCGAGGCCATATTCGCCTCCTGTTGCAGCAACGTAATCGCCGGATAGCGGTGCTGAAATTCATGCAGCAGGGAGAAAATACGCGGATGAAAAGCATTAGAACTGCTGATGCCGACCGACAGCGTGCCGTTGACGCCGCGTGCGATGCCGCGGGTTTTCTCCAGCGCCGCGTCGCTAAGCGCCAGTATCTGGCACGCGTCCTGATAAAAGGCCTCGCCGGCCTCGGTAAGTTCCACGCCGCGCGTCAGGCGACGCAGCAGCGGCGTGCCCACTTCGCGCTCAAGGCGCTGGATCTGCTGGCTGAGCGGCGGCTGAGAAATACCCAGTAATTCAGCGGCACGGGTGAAGTGTCGCGTCTGGGCTACCGCCACGAAATAACGCAAATATCGAAGTTCCATATCAAATACGACTCAAACCGGGATGCTTTCTATATTGGAACCCTGCGCTGAATCGCGTCAACATTTGATTAATCTTTCTTACGAAATATGAGTGAGGATCAGTGCGATGAGCCATGCAACCGATTGTTCTTGCGAGGAAAGCTTGCTGGAAACCGTGCGGGCGCTGCGGGAAAAAGATACAGAATGTGTGATATATCAAACATCCATGATGAGCGCATTGCTCAGTGGGGTTTACGAAGGAAATACCACCATTGCTGATCTCCTGACCAAAGGCGATTTTGGCCTTGGCACCTTTAACGAACTGGACGGCGAATTAATTGCCTTCAGCCATGAGGTTCACCAGCTGCGCGCCGACGGCAGCGCCCGTAAAGCGCAGCCCGACCAGAAAACACCGTTCGCGGTAATGACCTGGTTTAAACCGCATTACCGCCAGCGCTTTGACCGGCCGATGAGCCGTCAGCAAGTTCACGACGTGATTGACCGCCAGGTGCCGTCCGACAACGTTTTCTGCGCGCTGCGCATCGACGGCCACTTTCGCCATGCCCACACCCGCACCGTACCGCGCCAGACGCCGCCGTACCGCGCGATGACCGACGTGCTGGACGACCAGCCGGTATTCCGCTTCGACGGCCGCGACGGCGTGTTAGTCGGGTTTCGCACGCCGCAGCACATGCAGGGCATTAACGTCGCGGGCTACCACGAACATTTCATCACCGACGATCGTCAGGGCGGCGGGCACCTGCTCGACTACCAGTTAGAGCACGGCGTTCTCACCTTCGGGGAGATCCACAAACTGATGATCGATCTGCCGTCGGACCCGGCGTTCCTCAACGCCAACCTGCATCCCGACAATCTTGATGCGGCCATCCGCTCGGTTGAAAACTAACAGTCAGAAAGGGGAAATATCATGGATAACGAAAACCGGATGCGCCAGTGGGCGCACGGCGCTGACATGGTGGTCGGCCAGCTTGAGGCCCAGGGCGTAAAACAGGTCTTCGGCATTCCCGGCGCGAAAATCGATAAAGTTTTCGACTCCCTGCTGGATTCCAGCATCCAGATTATTCCGGTGCGCCACGAGGCGAACGCGGCGTTTATGGCTGCCGCCGTCGGGCGTATCACCGGCAAAGCCGGGGTCGCGCTGGTCACCTCCGGGCCGGGATGCAGCAATCTCATCACCGGCATGGCGACCGCCAACAGCGAAGGCGACCCGGTGGTCGCGCTCGGCGGGGCGGTTAAGCGCGCGGATAAAGCACGCCAGGTGCATCAGAGCATGGATACCGTGGCGATGTTCAGCCCGGTCACCAAATATTCCGTTGAAGTCTCGTCCTCGGACGCTATCGCCGAAGTGGTTTCTAACGCCTTTCGCGTGGCGGAGCACGGCAGACCGGGCAGCGCCTTTGTCAGCCTGCCGCAGGATATCGTTGACCAACCGGCGCAGGGCAACATTCTGCCTGCGGGCAACGCGCCGAAACTGGGCCCAGCGCCGGATGCGTGTATCGACCACGTCGCCGGGCTGATTCGCAATGCCAAAAACCCGGTCATCCTGCTGGGCCTGATGGCGAGCCAGCCGGAGAACAGCCGCGCGCTGCATCGCCTGCTGGAGAAAAGCCATATTCCCGTTACCAGCACTTATCAGGCAGCGGGCGCGGTCAACCAGGAGCACTTCACGCGCTTTGCGGGCCGCGTCGGGCTTTTCAACAACCAGGCGGGCGACCGCTTGCTGCATCTGGCGGATCTCATTATCTGCATCGGCTACAGCCCGGTGGAATATGAACCTGCCATGTGGAACTGCGGTAACGCCACGCTGGTGCATATCGACGTGCTGCCAGCGTATGAAGAGAGCCACTATGCGCCGGAAATCGAGCTGGTGGGAGATATCGCGGGCACGCTGGAAAAACTGGCCGGGCGCATCGAACAGCCGCTGGTGTTAAGCGACCGCGCGTCTGAAATCCTGATCGACCGTCAAAATCAGCGCGAGCTGCTGGCGCGCCGGGGCGCGCAGTTAAACCAGTTCGCCCTGCATCCGCTGCGTATCGTGCGTGCCATGCAGGACATCATTAACAACGACGTGACGCTGACCGTAGACATGGGCAGTTTCCATATCTGGATCGCCCGCTATCTCTACAGCTTCCGCGCCCGCCAGGTAATGATTTCGAACGGTCAGCAGACCATGGGCGTGGCGCTGCCGTGGGCCATCGGCGCATGGCTGGTGGATCCGTCGCGCAAAGTGGTTTCTGTTTCCGGCGATGGCGGTTTCCTGCAATCGAGCATGGAGCTCGAAACCGCGGTGCGCCTCAAAGCCAACGTGTTGCACATCATCTGGGTGGATAACGCCTACAACATGGTGGCGATTCAGGAAGAGAAAAAATACCAGCGGCTCTCAGGGGTGAGCTTCGGACCGGTGGATTTCAAAGTTTACGCCGAAGCGTTCGGCGCGGCCGGGTTCGCGGTGGAAAGCGCCGAGGCGCTGGAGCCGACGCTGCGCGCCGCGATGGATGTCGACGGGCCGGCGGTGGTCGCCATTCCGGTGGACTACAGCGATAACCCGCTGCTGATGGGCCAGCTCCATCTCAGCCAGATTCTCTGACTTACCAAAAGGAACGGATTATGAAAAAAGTAGCACTGGTTACCGGCGCAGGGCAGGGGATTGGTAAAGCCATCGCCCTTCGCCTGGTCAAAGACGGTTTTGCGGTCGCGATTGCCGATTATAACGCTGAAACGGCCAATGCCGTGGCGCAGGAAATTAACGAGCAGGGCGGCAGCGCCGTGGCGGTGACCGTGGATGTCTCGAAACGCGACCAGGTGTTTGCCGCAGTAGAGCAGACCCGTAAAGCGCTCGGCGGCTTCGATGTTATCGTCAACAACGCCGGTATCGCGCCGTCAACGCCGATTGAGACCATCACCGAAGAGGTGATCGACAGGGTCTACAACATCAACGTCAAAGGTGTTATCTGGGGCATGCAGGCGGCGATTGAAGCGTTCAAAGCCGAAGGCCACGGCGGGAAAATCATCAACGCCTGTTCGCAGGCGGGCCACGTCGGCAACCCGGAGCTGGCGGTTTACAGCTCCAGTAAATTCGCGGTGCGCGGCCTGACCCAGACCGCCGCGCGCGATTTAGCGCCGCTCGGCATCACCGTCAACGGCTTCTGCCCGGGCATTGTGAAAACCCCGATGTGGGCGGAAATCGACCGTCAGATCTCCGAAGCCGCCGGCAAACCGCTCGGCTACGGCACGGAAGAGTTCGCCAAACGCATCACGCTTGGCCGCCTCTCCGAGCCGGAAGATGTCGCCGCCTGCGTTTCGTTCCTGGCAGGCCCGGATTCCGACTACATGACAGGTCAGTCACTGCTGATCGACGGCGGTATGGTATTCAGTTAATTTTTATCATCTATCTTTTCGGACATGCCGAAAACCCACCGTTATTGCGGTGGGTTTTTTTATGGCGAGGTAAAGCGGGTTTATTAGGGGGTTATGGTGTTATCGTGGCGATATTCCCCGTAAACGAGAAGGCATTATTGAAGTAAGATTTTCGACGCCATAAATTCACCACAGTAAAGATTTCCGAACAATACAAAGCCCCTGTCGGGGCTTTTAAATAAAGACGTGTAGCGTTTATACCGGGCGCTCAATAATACCGATTTGCCCGCAGCAAATGACAGTATTTAGTCTTTGCTCTGCAACAGGAAGCGATAAATCAGGCCGCCCACTACGCCGCCCACAATCGGTACGAGCCAGAAAACCCACAGTTGTTGTAACGCCCAGCCGCCCTGGAAAATAGCGACAGCGGTGCTTCGCGCTGGGTTCACCGACGTGTTGGTGACAGGAATGCTGATGAGATGGATCAGCGTCAGGGCGAGGCCAATCGCCAGCGGCGCAAATTTCGCCGGCGCGTTTTTATCCGTGGCACCATGGATAATCAGCAGGAAAAACGCCGTCAGTACCAGCTCAGTCAGGATGGCTGCCGAAAGGCTATAGCCATCCGGCGAGTGTTCGCCATAGCCGTTGGCGGCAAAGCCGCTGGCGACGGCGTCAAAGCCCGGTTTACCGCTGGCAATCGCATACAGCACGCCCGCCGCGGCAATACCGCCGATGACCTGGGAAATGATGTAAGGAATGACATCCTGAAAGGTAATACGTCCACCCGCCCATAAACCCAGCGTGACGGCCGGGTTAAAATGACCGCCGGAAATATGCCCTACGGCATACGCCATGGTCAGGACGGTCAGACCAAACGCCAGCGCAACCCCCGTAAAACCAATGCCCAGCTCAGGATACGCGGCGGCAAGCACCGCGCTCCCGCAGCCACCAAACACCAGCCAGAATGTGCCGAAAAATTCAGCCGCACTTTTTCTCAACATATTATTTGTCCTTATTTACACTATGACCGTTACGTATTTATTTAACGGCGGAATATCATAGCGTTTAAAATAAATAACGGAACCAGGCGCTATTCTTAATCAGGAAGGAAATGTTGCGAGTTGTGCAAAAATGATGATTATTTGTGAATGTAATAGATTTAAATGAATATGGCGTCAGGGAGTTGTTGGCTTTTGTTTAATACAGAAGAGTGTGTGGAAATGTGCGCAGCATGTCGTCTCCAGACGTTTGATTATTTTGGTTTATATTCAGTACGCCTGAATATCTCCCTTTGGAAGAGATAAATATCATTAAATCTCTCTTAAAGTGATCACCATTGTCTGGATTTACTTCCCAGTCGGGACCTTTGTTAACCTAACAGGTCTCTAGTTTGAAATGCCTTGCGTGCCCAAAACTCATTTTCTGTATAAATTTCACGAGGCTGTTAATTCGATTTTTAGGCAAAAGCGCCAGGGCGTTATTGTTGATTCATATAATGGACGTTGAACTTAATAAGTTTTTACCCAACATTTACCCAGAAAAAATAAGACATTTAATGCATCAAGGCGGTCAAGCATGAACACAAGAGTGGTGAAATCACTGTTTTTATAAAATTTACGAACGGTTTCAAAGGTGAGTGAACAGCAAAATGGCGTCCCCCCTGCAGACTTCGAATATGTATGGTTTATTTGTTGATAGTTAAGGTTTATTTGTTGTTAATAAAGTTAAGGGGCCCCCAATAAGGCCCCCAAAAGTTATTTTGACAGAATTCATTGAATAATAACTAACCGTCTTTGGTTCGATTCCGCTTAATAGATATCGTACTCGAAAACTTCATCTTACCATATCTCAATGAGATCCTCGTAAAAGACCTATTGCCTGTCTTGCCCTCAGAATATCGACAGCCCGAAGGTAAGGGGATTGTTCCTGCCAGCGAAATCCCTTCCTGTCGATACGGACCAGTTCGTATTTTTCCACCAGAAAATTCACGGCATCTGACAGGGTGATACCGGCATCGATATGTTGCTGTATAACAACTTCATCGCTGAATGGGGTATCGTTTATTGTCAGACCGTAGTGCTGTTCCAGCAAACGCGCCAGTAACATTTGCCAGACAGCCACGGGTGACAGGCAGGGCTTCGCTGCCCGCTGAGTTGTTGCAGGTAAAGTTTTCATGTTTGCTCTCGTGAAGGTAATTAACGCTGAGTGGGATAAATGGCGATGTATACGTAGCCGCAACTGCCAAGGGTGTCGGCTTCACAGGTAAAACCGTTGTGGTACAGGGTGACGCAGTGGGCATGTTGGGGGCTGAGTTCACCGGTGGTCAGCATTGATTCCATCTGGCGGATAAAGTGTGGGAATGTGTCATCCAGCTTCCGGCATTCGGCGTCACTGAACATACCGGTGATGCTGGCCCGGTCAGCCAGGTAGTGCAGCCGGTTGCCCTCCTGTACCAGACGGGCTCCCAGGCGCGGCGTGATAGCCCGCTGCAGGCCCCAGTTGATGTGGGTCATGGCGGCTCTCCTTTTATTGTCAGTTCAGGGTAATACTCATCAGGCAGGTATAGGGCCCGTTGCGGTCCTGGCGGCGTTCGGCGTATACCGCGAGGACTCCTGTGATATCCGGCACATCCCTGCCGGTGTAATGGCAGACGCTACCGTGCCACTGATATTTTCCACTGCAGTAGCGAAAGATCCGGGACTCAGGATGCTGGCGGTATATCGTCATTGCCCGGCGTTTACTGATAATTTTCATGTCATACCTCACAACAGACCGTGTTCTGCGAACGAATAGATTTGCCTGCCACCGACAATCAAGTGGTCAGGGACACGGATATCCACCAGCTGAAGCACCTGAACCAGTCGCTGCGTGAGGGTTTTGTCGGCCTGGCTAGGTGTCGTCTCGCCGGAAGGATGGTTATGCGCGAGTATCACCGCCGCCGCGTTGAAGTGCAGAGCACGTTTGACCACCTCCCGGGGATGCACCTCGGTGCGGTTAATCGTGCCGGTGAAGAGCGTTTCATGGGCAATCAACTGATTCTGGTTGTCCAGATACAACACCCGGAACTCTTCCCGCTCAAGCGCAGCCATATGCAGTCGCAGCCATTCACGTACGGCGTGGGTAGAGGTGAAGGCTACGCCGGGCTCATGCAGGTGGCGGTCCAGAGCCCTGAGCGCCCGCTGAATGAGACGCCGGTCCTGTAGCGTCATCTCGCCGGGTAAAAAGGAAAGCTGTTTCATCTGTTGCTCCTTCGGTCAGTCGATAATACGCAGAATGGCGTGAGCCTCTGGATGTTGCATGGCATACTCCCGCAGGCGGTAATAGTGTGCGGTCATCGCGTCACATTCTGTACGGCAGGCATGGTGGCTATACGCAATCAGGCAGACAGCAATACCTGCTGCTTCTGCACTCATTTGGGCATCGTTACCGTTCAGGCAGTTAAACAGACGCCATGTCTCATCGTTGTCAGGCTCGGGGGACATAAATGCGCCGCCATTGCTGAGGGTGTAGAACGACCAGATACCACCGCTGTAGCCCTCACAGAAGCGGTCCATCCAGGCGAAGATATGCGGCTCCAGGAGTAGCCACTGCGGGATAGCGCCAAAGTACTGTGGCCAGAAATCGATACGCTGTTCATCGGGGACCGGCGTGACGGTCAGTTCAAATTCGGGTTGGTTAGCGGGTGCGAGGTCGTGCTGCGTCTGTGTTGTCATGGGTATGTCTCCGTCAATAAAAACGCCAGCGGCGATGGCTGGCGTATGGGGATATAAAGTGTGTTCGGGGAGGTGAATGCGGGTAAATGCTTCGCGATCAGCGGGTGGCCGTGTCTGTACGGATGCCTGAGGTGCGGATATAGCGGTTAAGACCTTCACCGGCATCCGGCTCAAAGTTCCATGCCCGCCAGACCATCCGGCCTTCAGTATCACGAACCACCAGACGGAAGTGACTGCCCTGGTCGTCTTCAATGGTGATATTACGGTACAGACGGATAAGGGTTTCGGCCTGCTGACGTGAGAACGAACCGGGAGGCAGGGTTAACGATTCAGTCATGGTGACTCCGGATAGTCAGCGTGTCAGGACGCTAGGTGCAGCATATTCTCCGCCATGACCCAGAGCGCCCGGTTGAGCTTCACGTCCCCGTCAATCCCCTTTACCGCACGGGTATGAGCTCGCTTGCCTTTGGTCGTTCTGCCCGGCAGACCGCCCTTAATCAGATTCTCCTGAATGCGCTGGTAGGTGGTCCACAGGTCGTTACTCTCATCCTGCCAGCGGCGTGGGGAAAGTATCTGTGATTCCGTCACCGGCTGGTGGTCTTCGCCAAAGCGGTACGTGAGCGCCGCTTTGGCCAGTGCCTGCTGTGCTGGTGGCGGTAACAAAAGCGATTGCATGGCATCGCGCTTCTCCTCCACACGGTCGAATATCCCCAGTACTTCGTAAGCCCCTTCAATGACTTTCTCCACCACATTGCCTTTATGTGGCACACGTACCTCACCAAAACTCTCACCGCAAATCAGCCCGTTCTGGCAGACTGCACGAAACAGCCCCGGCAGCATCTGGTATGAGCTGGAGCCGTCATGACTGTTAAGCAGGATGATTTCAGGGACCTGTTTGCCAGTGATCTGGCCTTCGCGACGCAGGCGCAGCATGTGTTTGGTGTGCTCTCACTTGCTCTGGTCCCGAACCCGGGTCTGGCAGGCAAAAAATGGCTGGAAGCCTTCGCGCTGAAGGTTATCGAGAAGGGTAATGGTCGGAATACAGGTATAACGATCACTTCGGGACTCATGCTTGTCTTCGCTGAACACACTCGGTACATAATGCATTAACTCCTCACGGGTTAACGGACGGTCACGGCGAATAAGATTTACCGCACCAAAGCGGCTGGCTAATCGGGTCATGGCGAGACTCCTGTGAGAAAAAAACAAACGAAAACGGCCTGCTCAACTGAGCAGGCCGTGGTAGGGGGTTAAACAGCAAAGTGTGCGGAAGGGGGAATACCCGTCGTTGAGTTTGTCGCGGGAGGCTCAGGCCCGGATACCCAGTATGCTCATGGCGACCATAAATCCGATGAACCAGCCAATAAACTGGGGCAATACCGCCCAGAGCAGACGGGCCTGAATGACGGCACCGGTACTTCCGTAAACCGCATCCGGCATGATCCATTTTCGGATGAGATTACCCAGCCAGACGCCCAGGCCCGGCAGGACACACTGCAGCACGGCGGCCCATGCTGAATACCCGAACCCGACAATACGGGTATCAACAACCGTGATAATCAGCCCCACTAGGGTTGACAGGCTGAGACAAAGGCTCAAAGGCATAGCAGCCCTCCTTAAACATGGCAATTTCCATAAACTCAGTGAGTTAGTTTGTTCTGTCGTAAAACAGCCCGTCGTTCCGGTTGCGAAACATCATGCCTTGGCAGGTATAGGGCATGTCCAACTGGACATATTTTCGGGTGACCATACTCTGATACGTGCAGATTTTCTGTGCCCCGCCCGCGGCGCTGTTCTCCGTTCTGACCAGACGGAATGCCTCGTAATCACTGTATCCAGCCTGGGCTACGGTGGGGATAAAAAGACTGACACTGCTGAGGGCCAGGGCGCTGGCAATCATGCGACGATAACGCGGATGCATACGGTGTTTCCTTATTAAGTAGGTAATAGACAACAATGAAAGGGATGGCCTGATGGTCACCCCGTCGTGTTAGTTGCAGCAGGGCTCTTCTCCTCTGTTAAAGGCGGCGCAGAATGGGATGCAGCCATCACGTCGTGCATGACCGGGAAATGAGGCAGCGCCCGGATGAAGGCCACCTGACGGGTGAGTTGACATACCGTATCACGACGCTCGAAGCCCTCACTCAGGACGGTGATGGCGGTGATCCCGGACAGCGGCAGAACAACGATCCTTCCGTGCTGCTCACCGACCAGATACAACGCTCCCTCAAGGTAAATAAGCCGGTACGGTGCCAGGTGTTCAGCCCGCACACCCTCAGCCAGTTCCCGGATGCACTGCTGCTGAATGATGGTATCGACCAGTCGGGAAAAGAGACCGGGGCGGACGGGGGCGCTTTCGGCGTCCTCCTGCCAGACCAGACAGGGTGAGATATCCTCACTGTCCGTTAGCGTGTTTACCAAGCGAAGGTCCGTTTCTGGAAACACCTGCTGAAGCCCAACATTGCGCATAAAGCACAGGGTTCCCGGGGCACGCTGTGCCATACCGGGATCTGACAACAATCGGCAGTGCCCATGACGGTACTCAAGGTTCAGATATATCAGCCGCTCACGAAAATCGCGGCGCAGGGTGCGTACCGAGACACCAAACTCGACTGCCAGTGTCTTCACGCTCAGTGTTTCGCCTGCCAGCAGACGACTGATAATGAGAGACAGTCTGACCGCCAGTCGGTCATAGCGGTGCTCAGTCTGTGACATGGCATGTTCTCCATCGTGATGAACGTATTGAAAAAGATGTGATTACTGTAAACAGGGGGAGGGTCAGGGTATGGACAGGGCGAAAAATATTTTTATCACCCGTCAGTACCGTACGGGCTGCGGCACTGACTGTATTCAGTCTGTTTTTTAACCGGATACACCACACCTAAAATGGACAGGGTGTGTCCGGCAAACGGAGAGCGAATGCAAGGTGCACACATAGTGGTGCATTTGCTCACGGGATAACGGCATTTCAGCCGTCAGAAGAAAAACCGCCAGACACTGCGGGCAACAGAGACCACCGCACTAATCACGGTACTGACCACCGCATTCACTGCGGAGGGAAGGGACAGCTCCGACAGGGTGTGTGTCATCACGTCGCTGACCGTATCGCCAAAATCCTGTTGCGCCTGCGCCTCAATTTTTTGCGTGCGGTATTGTGGTCTGATGACCGAACTGACGGCACTGCTGGCGCGGGCAGGCAGTGAGCGAAACAGCACCTCCACCAGCTCAGGCAGATGCCAGCCAGTGGCTGCTGATACGGTGATCACCGGGAGTGCCGGGTGGTTGAATAACGAGCACACCGCGCGCTGCTTTTCCTTCAGGTGTTTTAACTGTTGCTCTGAAGGTTGATTAAGAAAGCCGCTCCATTCACGGGAAGGCTCGATTTTATCGGCTTGGGTCAGGACAAACAGCACCTTATCCCTCCCAGCACTGCCTGGTGACAGCATCCGAAAGTAAAAATCACAGTCGGGGGTCAGTGCCCGGTCATCGGCTTTAATCAGCCAGAGCACCAGGTCCAGCTCCGGCCAGATACGTTGATACAGTGCCTGATACTCTTCATCCCGCTCCGGGCTTTCGCCCACCCCGGGCAGATCAATCAGCGTCACCTGGCGTTCACCTGCCTGCAGCGTAAAACGCTGTGGCTCACGGGTACACGCAGTGGTATGACTAACGGCCGAGACCGTGCTGCGAAACAGTGCGTTACACAAACTCGACTTCCCAGCACCAGTCTTTCCCATTATGCCGATGATGGGCTGGTAATGAATAATGTCGTGCAGACGTTTAGTGACTTCCTCTGCAACATTGCTGGGCAGCAGACTAAGTGGCGAATACAGCTGATTTAATTCTTTATTGCATTTCATTATGTCACCTTATCAATTGATTAAGAAAGCATCGCTTGCCTCTGTCAATCTGGTGATATATATTTAAAGAAAATTTAAATCGTGAATAAAAAAATGAAAAGTCACAATCAAGAAAAAGCAAAAAAAGAAGTTCTGGAATTCATTAAAAAGAACAAAGCACTATACTCCAGGCGTATATCAACCTATAAAAAAGAAGAGTTAATGAATGCATTCTACTGCAGAGAGTTATTCTTTAACTGTGAAAGAGCAATCAAACGCATGGAAATAAACAGCATGGAGTTTGATAATAAAAAGCTTTCTGACAGCCAAAAGAGAACTCTGCGAAACAAATTCATGCAAAACGATTCAAATAAGGAAAAGTTAAAAACGTTGTCAACACGCATCGAAAACCTTGATATTTTAAAGCAAGACAATGTGGATTTAATTATCTGGAAACAAAACCCCAGACAGGCTGTGCAAAAACTTACCTTTGAAAGGATTTTTAATGAATCCAGAAATGCACATCCCAGTATAAAGGAGCACATGCGTTTTCTTGAAGCATGCCATGCATGCTTCCCCTTCACTCCTAATGATTACCCTAATGCCCGAAGCGCCAATCCTGAGTTAAGCTCTGTTTTTAATAAAATCAATCATCTGACCAGCCAAATCATTCCAGATAATTATCCTTACTCAACTGAAATGGCCTCTTTATCTAATTTATGGATTACAATTGATCTTCGTTACTCTGATTATATTCTCTCCAGCCAAATTGCAGGCCTCATCAAACTCGAAAGGCAGTCATATCCAAAACAAGTGCAAAATGATATAGATAATTGGCTGAGTTTTGAAACAATAAAAAGGAAATTGCTCACACTTGACACATTCGTTATCATCGATGCTTTAATATTGAGCGCAGCTAAAGGCGTAATCTTAAAAAACACTGAAATAAACAACTCACTTAATTCCTCAGGCACTGAGTTGCGTAATATCAAGAACGCGATCGATTATTTCATGGATATACTTAGCGATGAACTTGATAATAATGAATTCACACCTCACTAGCATTTGCGAATCCACCTCGGATAGCCCTCATCGGAAATGTAGGAGGGTTTAACCGCAAAAAACTTCGCATAAATGTCTAATATACTCTCTTTAGCAGACGCAGGATCGCTAACAGATATTGACAGGTGTTTTTTACAATACCGCCTAAACAGAGATAGTGAAGAAAAAAGCGCACGTACCCTTAACATTGTTTTCTTCCCATTTTCCATTACCCACACGAACCTCTTAATTCTGGATAAAAAGCGTTCAGGATCGCCTCGCAAATAAGCATGAAAGAAAGCAAGTGCAATCATATCAAAGTAGCAGGTAATAAAAGTGACACGCTTACCTTTAAACTTAATTATTTTGTTTCGAAAAAGCTTACATATGTATTTCAGACAATAAAGGATGGTTCTTTCTTTTAAGCGAATCAGTTCCGCATTCAATAGATCAAAAATAAAAACCTGGTTGAAAACTGCGTCAGCATTTAAATATCTGCTTTGTCCATTTTTTATTCTTGGCAGCTTGCCAATTTTACAAAACAATGCATTAACTTCATCGTCTGAATAATTTTTAACGATAGAATTGATGAGACTATGCGGCATATCCTTCCTTTTCTTACTTAGAGAATGACCATTAAACATCTCAAAAGCATCATTTTCAGGGATTTTATCTTTATTCATTTTGTTTATAAATGAAGGTGCAATCATAATGTTCTCTGGTACATTCATCCCTCCTTTTGAATTTGGATACTTATGACTTAAATCCAGCTTAATAAATGGAGTTAGTTTGTGTTCATTTTTTTTGCAGTTGCCTCGTATTTTCTTTTTCAAAAAATGGCTACATGGAATCTGTAATCGGGATTTAATTCGGTATAGTGAAATGATGTTGGCGATATCCTCAAGACCGTTAATTGAATTCAATTGCAATGGATTGTTTTTAACAAACCGGATTGGGCAGATTGAGGCGTTGATATGAAAGGGATTTGTTACTTCTGATTTACTGCCTGGGGCATCTGTGGGGCATTTCCTCCAAAATTAGCGTTCAGTATGCTCATTTGATCCACATTGTTATCGTTCATCCATTTCCCGTAAACGCTGTAAACCATCTGCGCTGAATTGTGACCCATCTGAGATGCTATGAAGTTAGGGTTGGCCCCGGCACTTAATGCCCAGCAAGCGTATGTGTGTCGAGACTCATACGCCTTCCTGTGCTTAATTTTCGCGCGCTTCAAAATTTCATTCCAGGTGGCACCGAAAGAGCCAGGTGCATACCAGTCACCACCTTTCCCGTTTCTTGCTGTTAGCCGCGGCACAAATACGAATGTGCATAAGTCCATCCGTGTCCTGCCAAATTCCCTCAAATTAACTTCTATGTGGTGCTGTTTGCCCATCCTTGTGTATGCCATTTGGCTTTTTAGAGCCTCTATCGCCGGGAGAGTCAGGTTTATCACCCTATTGCCTGACTCCGTTTTAGGCGGCGTGAAGTGATTCTTAATTGCCATATTCCTCGACACCGTTATTGTCCAGTTGACCATGTCGATATCTTCCCAGGCTAGGGCGCATATTTCTCCGTGCCGCATGCCTGTATTGATTGCCAGAATCCACAGGTTCTTTATTTGCTCGGAAGGGCAAGCCGTCAGTAGACGCTCATACTCATCCTTCGTAAGTGGCTCCGGTTCGGACCTGCTCTTTCTGAGTGGATCAATACCTGTCATTGGCGATTTATCTATGTATCCATTAAGCTCAGCAAACCTCATCATGCTGCCCATCGTTGACATATAGACGTTTACAGTCCTCACCGTTCTTCCCTTTTTGGAAAGGCGTGACTTTTGGTTGTTGCTGACAATTTGGTTTCCTGTAAGCAACTCCTTTCTTAGTCTAAGCATGTCCTCATTATTAAGGCTGGAAACAGTACGTGATGCCCCAAGAATATCTGTAGCGATGGTTATGTATGATACGTATCTAAGATGAGCATTTTTTGTTATCTCCATTTTCTTAAGTTCCAGCCATCGCGCAGCAAGCTCGCCCAGCGTCACACCCTGTCTCACAAACCCGAATCGCTTTAAATTCGGCGACGACGGGAAGCGGGAAGCATAGTTAAACGTGCCGGTTTTTATCTCATAGCCTATTGAGGTTCTTAGCTCACCTGCCATCTTCCTGTTTTTCGGTGTATCGGGAACGCCGAGGTTTTCCCTTACCCTGGCTCCCTTGTAGATGAACCATATCCGCAGTGTTCCGCCGTGATTCTCCACTCCTGTTGGATACTTGGTCATAACGATTCCTCGTCAGTTAATAGGGAAGGGTATTTAAGCAGATTTCTGGCGGGGAATCGCTGGCCGCTGACGTTCAACCCACGCATCGACTTCATGCCGGTTGTAGAGGATAGGGGAGTTGTCCTTGGGCTGGCAGTCGCCGGAGTAGTGCAGATATTCCTTACCTTCCATCCATGACTTCTCTCGCGCTGATTTAATGGCGTTTTTCGTCAGGCCGGTGATCGCCATCAACACTTCTTCGGATACCCATTTGTTGGGGACAAGCTGAATCACTTCATTCATTCGATTATCTCCAGGCGTAAAAAAGCCGCCCTCAGGCGGCTCACTCAATGCGGATGCCAGCTATTTCACCGGCCGCTATTATGTCGTACAGTTTGTACCATCCGGGAGATGACAGTTCGCCATCAATCGTCTTTCTTCCATATTCAAAATCGACAGCACCGCCGGCCTTTGCTAAAGCTGTTACTCCTGCCGCTCGCTTATTGTCTGCCTCTGAGCGGATGGGGCGGAACATCCAATTATTCCCTTGAAACTCTTCCGTAAAATTTCCAATCTCAACAAGACGCATTCCATTATTTTCGCTGGTCGCCTTATACGAACACCATGAGCGACCACCATCGACAGACACTTCAGCCTTCACGCCAACCGGAGGCAATCCCTCACCATCCCATACCGGCTGTTGCGCAGCGGCGAGTGCGGCTTCGTACTGTTCGCGGGTAACTCTTTCTATCCGCACTCCATCGCCTTTCTCACGCGGTTTCACGCAAGCAGCCGCAAAGTCATGACCGTAAACCTTTCCGCAATCGGCACCCCAATTACCATCCTTATCATAGAAATCAATTTGTGCTTCATGCAGATAGCGCTCGCACTCAACTGCACCCTCAGGCCACCCGCCACGTTTCGGCAATTCCTGCACCAGTAAATCAATTAGCTTCATATCTTTGCTCCAATAAAACCCGCCATCAGGCGGCCTTGAGTAGTTCTTTCATGAGCGCATAAGTTTCTGGCGCGCGTCCGTCTGGTCGCTTCAACTCCTCCTTTAGCAGCCCTGTCAGCCGATCCCATTCGAGCAGAATTGCAGCAAAGTTCTTTACCTTCTTCGCTATTGCGGGAAAGCTATCTTTAATCTCAGGGATATCCTCAACCAGAAGCATGCATCTGTGTAGGTCTGCCGGGTCGGAAGGCGCATCGAAACGCCCATGATAAAAGTTCTTTTCCAGGCCAAGTGCAATTGATGCCATCGTCGCACTGCTTATTCCCACGCGACCCTTTGCTTGCCACTCCAAAACCTTCATTGCCAAATCAGACATAAATTTCTCCAATAAAAAACCCGCACTCGGCGGGTCATGGTGTTAACTCAAAATTATCATCCCACGGCGGGAATGTGCTCATCCGTCCATGCGACATGATGTACTCTGATGCCGCAGCCATAGAGCTTGGCTTCTCGAACTCAAGCATAAACACATCGTAGTATGCCTTCCCCAGCCACCATCCGCCGCCGTATTCTCGCGCGCGCTGAATGAGAACCCACCGACCGGGCGTAATGCGGTGATGTATCTCGCCCCTGTAGATAATCAGATAGTCCGAGTCTTTGCTCATGACGCACCCCAAAATAACTGTATTTATATACAGTAAATTGAGGTGGGCGGGCTGTCAATTCTTGGTGGGAGCTTCCGGGAGAGGCATCCAGTGGGTAGCAGGAAGCTCGCGCCCAGAAACGACTGATGTGAAATATCGACAACTCGCTCCCGAACGCTCCATTTCACCAACATTCACACACCCATTATCCGCGGTTAGAACTATGTCACCAACTTCAGGCAACCGCTCGCTGCACGCTATCCAGCCAGCAGCTACCGGCGCGGGCGGTGCTTCAACGAATACGGGAACTAGCCCCGCATAGGGGTGCGCCCACATCCATCCTTTATTCGCTGTTCCAGCCTGGAAATTGCGGAACGCCTGCGGCTCAGCGTAGGCCACCGGCTCCGCCCGCTCCCGCAGCACAACCGGCGCTGGCGGTGCGGTGTAAAACTTCGTTCCCAGAGGCATTCGCTTCATTTTGTTCAGCCCCTTAATCGCGCGGTGGGTTCCACTCCCGCCAAGGTGAACCGTGCCATCCATGACAAGCCCGTCAGGCTGGTCAACTACTTCGCCAACAGGCTCCGCCCGCTCCCGCAGCGCCAGCACAGTCAACAGGCGTTCGGTTAACAAGCGCTGCGCCTCTCCGCTCTGAACATCCGGCTCACCCGGTCCACCGAATCCAGCGAAAAAATCTGCAATTTCGCTGGCGATAAGTTCGTTAAGTTCGCTCACGCTTCACCCCTGTCTCAAGATTGATGCCCACCGCTTTCAGTTTTGCTGTGTCGGTCATACGGCACCGCCTTGACGCAGCTTCTGCGCTAACTCGTCAAGCATATTTGCGTAATTAAACTGGTTTACGCCATCGAGCGCGCACGCCGCCATATCCACGCCCTGAGCCCTTACTTCCCGCAGGAATGCGTCCGTGGCGGGGGTTTCGCGCATGACGGCAGCGGCATCAGTAACTGCAGAATAATATTTATCTGGAATGGGTCCGGAGTCGGGCATTGATACAGCTTCGTACAGCCACTCAAGTGCATTCTTCAGCTCCGCATTCTCCTCCGCCAACTTCTCGCACTGCTTCGTCTTTTCCCGCAGCGCCGCGGTGGTAACGTCGAGCTTATCCGCCAGTCGGACAATCATCTTCGCGATATCAATCAGCGGCGTATTGCTGTCGAGGCACTTCGCCAGCTCATGGCCAGCTGCGATTAATTCGTCGTTGTTCATTTCTTCGCTCCCAGCCAGCGGTTGAGGTATTTGTTGTTATTCACAGAACCGAAGCTGTTGCGCTTCATGAGTTCTTCGCGGCTCGGCATCGGAGTGTGTTTGCGGTCAGACTTACCGCCGACGGTTACGGTTAAATAATTTGCCTGGTCTCTGGACATGGTTAACTCCTTAATCGCTAAGAACGTGACCGTAGCGACCGAGGAAGCGGCGCATACGGTTATCTGTTTCTTCAGGGCGGCGCGGGCCGGTGGTGACGAATCCGGGCATGAACGATGCCGCAAGGTTGTCGTCCCACAACTGCCGGTCTGCCAGCGCATCAGCCTGGCGTGTCATTCGAGCTTCCTTGCTCTCGGTTTCGTACTGGCGTCCCAGCGTCTCTTGCAGGTGTGCTTTGATGCGCTCCAGCACCTCTTCTTTGGTGCCGGAGCGTTTTGGTGGGCGTGCGTATCCCGCCCCGGGAAGAGGTGATGGCATTTTTTTCTCAGGATTTGTTAATTGATTAGTTTCTTCCAGATAGCAGAAACGTATTTAGCCTGATGAATTGCATCGTCTAATGCGTTGTGACGAGTACCCTCGAATGGCATGTCGCGCTTAGGGTCAAATCCTAGGGCCTTCCCAATCTCGACGACAGTCCTTACATCACGATCATTCCACCATTGCCATGGGGCATCTATTCCCGCCAGCGCGTAGCTATTGCGCAGAATTACGCAGTCGAATGAAGCTCCATTCCCCCAAACCTGAACAAAGCGAGGGTTTGCATGCTTGCTGATGAACTCGCTGAGCCATGTCAAGGAATCAGGAAGGGATGCCGTTTCAGTTGTTAACGACTGACGCGCATCAGCACTTTGCTCCATCCACCACAGGATTGTTGATGCGTCCGGTCTGGCTCGGTATCGCATTGATGATTCAAGCGACACGTTAACTGAGAAGTCTTCTCCAATATCGCCTGTCGTTGGTTCGAAGAACGTTGCGCCGATGGAGATAACAGGCGCGTATGGGCCATTACCCATAGTTTCGAGGTCAAGCATTAAATGGTTCATATTCATCCTTAAATAGCCTGAATGGTGTGGCGAGGAAATGGTAATGTCGCAGGAGCGAAAGGTATGTCATCATCAAAGTCCATAGGTGGGACTGAAGACTGCTGCGATGGCGGTTTTTGTTTTGTTGTCTGGGATTGCTGTTTCGGCTGGTCTGACTGCTGCTTTCCACCCAGCATCTGCATGGTGCCGCCGACGTTCACCACGACTTCGGTTGAGTAGCGATCCTGACCGCTCTGATCCTGCCACTTACGGGTGCGCAGCTGACCTTCGATGTAAACCTGCGAGCCTTTACGCAGAAATTCGCCCGCCACTTCCGCCAGTTTCCCGTACAGCACGACGCTGTGCCATTCGGTCACTTCTTTCATCTCGCCGGTCTGCTTGTCTCGCCACGATTCAGATGTTGCGAGGCGAAGACTTGTTACCGCTCCGCCATTAGGCATGTAGCGAACCTCAGGGTCTTGCCCGAGGTGGCCGAGTAAAATTACGCGATTAACTCCATGTCCCATCTTTATTTCTCCTGCGAATAACTCCGGCCTCGGCATCCTCTTTCCGATGAAGTGCTGAGTGCTCAGATATTGTTAGTAATTGAAGGTTTGAAGGGTGATTATTCAGCTTGTTGCGGTCTTTATGGTGGACGTGTTCGTTGCGCTTTATTCGACGCCCGATTATTGATTCCATGACAACTACGTGCTCTGAGCGCCCCTTGTGCTCACCTCTGGTAAACTCCTTGTAACCGGAGCTGTTTATTCTGTAGCCTCTGGCATGTTCATCTGCATGCTTGAGCTTCCCTGCACTGATGTTGCGCTTCCACTCTTCACTGAAAATGCGCGTCTTCCCTTTGTTTTGCCCAAGCCTTCCATCTTCGGCCGCCCTACGAATTCCATCACCTCGGCTGCGTAAAATGCCTGCTTTCTTGCAGTGATGTCTTACTGTGGATTGCGGTAAGCCGGTGGTTGATGAAATCTGCGGAATGCTCATGCCAGAAGCGTAAAGCTCTATTACGCCTTTGCTCGCCATTTATGCCGCCTGTTTCAGTTCTTTGATTCGGATGCCGGTTACGTCTTTGCACTTAGTCTGGTGTTCAGGGAAGCCGTTAAGGCGCGTCCATGTTGATGCGTATTGCTCCTGCAATTTCTTCGCGTCGTTCTCGGTGCCTGCATACTGGGTGAACTCAGCCAGAATGGTGTCAGCATCAGCAGGATGGATGTGGTGAACCTCCGCGTCAGCATCAATCGCCGTCTCTTCTGTCGGAATGCAGAACGCCTGAAACGCTGCGTATTTGTAGGCAATCGACATGGCCTTGTTCGTGGCCTTGTCTCCGCTATCCATCGCTTCGCCGTAGGTGACTACCGTGTGAACGCTGCCGTCCTTTGTGCTCACAAAATCGAACTCTGCTTTAACCACCACATAGAACAGGACAGTGCCTTTTGGAGTCGTGCGCTCGGTTACGGTGCGCTCAGTGATGCGGGGGAGGATGAGGAGTCCGTGATTAACCAGCGCCGGAGCCAGTGCGTTATAGACCTGATCGATGCCGCGAAACTTGAAGTTTTGCTGGGTGTTCGTCCTGTCCTTGCTGATGCCCGTTGCCGCCATTTCCTTGGCTACAGCGCTGATTGCCTGATAAACAAGCTTCTCTGTCATGAGTAATTCCCCGCGAACTCTTGCCATGTAATAGGCTGATTCATGCGTTCAGCCGCCAGGTTAATTTGCTGCTCCACCTCTTCTTCAATTTCAGGAGAGATGAGAGCGATAAAGTCGTCGTCTTCTAATTCATGCAGCATGTTTTTTGTTCCAGTCGTCGTCCTGAATATCATTCCATCCCATCGCGATTTCCCACGCCCATTCATAGGCTAAGTGCCGTCCGTCATCCGTGTCCGGGAATGCAGCTTCATAGAGCTTGTTGAACTCGCGATTACCTTGTTGAACCAGAATGGTTCCGTTAACAGGGACAATAGTCATGGTTAGGCACTCCGGGTTGAGAGAGGATGTCGGCCAGCTTTTTCCAGCCAGTGCGTAACTTGCGTGTGATGCGATCGAGTAGGGATTCGTGTAGCTGGAAAGCACCCATGCGAGCGCCTCCCGCGATTGCTAGAATCATGGGTGGTTCCTTTTGTTTAGATTTATTAGTAAGCGATGCGAGTGGCGAAGACTTCGCCTTTTACGATTGCGGTGATGATGCTCTTGGCTACATCCTCGCTTGCTCCGACCTTGATAAGGTCAGCGAGTATTTTGTTATTCACTTCTTTGCGATGCGCTTTATCTTGTGCGCGGCGCTTTTCTTCATCCTTGATTCGTTTTTCCTCTGCCAGTCGTGCCGCTTCTTTTTCTTCTGCTTCACGACGAATGCGGTCGGCTTCATCCTGAGCTTTCTTTCTCTCTGCTTCTATAGCTTCCTGCTTCTCACGTTCGGCTCGCTCTAGCGACTCTTTGGCTTCGCGTTCAGCTTTTTCTTTTTCCTGCTTAGCAAGAAGCTCTGCCTGTGCTTTTGCAGCAATGGCGTCTTCTTCGCGCTTCTTGGCTGCTGCTATTTCTGCTGCTGCTTTTTCCTCTGCCTCACGCTTAGCGCGCTCTTCAGCCTGCCGTTTGATTTCCTCTTCATGTGCAATGCGCTGGCGTTCCTGTTCAGCTTTCTTTTCTGCTAACTCACGGTCGAAAGCGTCATTCATCAGCAAAGCCATTTCATGATCTGATTCAATCTTCTTAGCTAGCTCCTCTGCAGCCCGCTTAGCTTCTTCTTCCTGCTTAATGCGTTCTTGCTCGACTTCATAATCAGTCAATGGCTGACGGGCTTTCTCTTTCAGCTCATCCAGGCGATCGCGAACTGTCTTGCGGTTTGCATCGATTAGCTTTGGAATCTCTTTCAGCTCAGCAACTAGGTCTGAAGTGGTTTACTGAATTTGGCCACCTGAACAGAGGTGATATGCTCACCTCAGAACAATATAGGTGCACCAATGAAACGAAGAAATTTTAGTCCTGAATTCAAACGCGAATCCGCTCAGCTGGTTGTCGATCAAAACTACACCGTCTCTGATGCCGCTAAGGCTATGGATGTCGGTCTTTCCACGATGACAAAATGGGTCAAGCAACTGCGTGAAGAGCGTCAGGGCAAAACACCAAAAGCCTCTCCGATAACACCAGAACAAATCGAAATACGTGAGCTGAAGAAAAAGCTACAACGTATTGAAATGGAAAACGATATTCTAAAAAAGGCTACCGCGCTCTTGATGTCAGACTCCCTGAACAGTTCTCGTTAATCGGGAAACTCAGGGCGCGTTATCCAGTGGCCTCTCTCTGCCACGTGTTCGGGGTTCATCGCAGCAGCTACAAATACTGGCAAAACCGTCCTGAAAAACCAGACGGCATGCGGGCTGTATTACGAAGCCAGGTGCTGGAGCTGCATAACATCAGCCACGGTTCAGCCGGAGCAAGGAGCATCGCCACAATGGCAACCCAGAGAGGCTACCAGATGGGGCGCTGGCTCGCTGGCAGACTCATGAAAGAGCTGGGGCTGGTCAGTTGTCAGCAGCCGACTCACCGGTATAAGCGTGGGGGGCATGAGCACGTTGCTATCCCGAATCATCTTGAGCGACAGTTCGCCGTAACAGAGCCAAACCAGGTGTGGTGCGGTGATGTGACCTATATCTGGACAGGTAAACGCTGGGCGTACCTCGCCGTTGTCCTCGACCTATTCGCAAGAAAACCAGTGGGCTGGGCAATGTCGTTCTCGCCGGACAGCAGGCTCACCATGAAAGCGCTGGAAATGGCATGGGAAACTCGCGGTAAGCCCATGGGGTTAATGTTCCACAGCGATCAGGGCAGTCATTATACGAGCAGGCAGTTCCGGCAGTTACTGTGGCGATACCGAATCAAGCAGAGTATGAGCCGGCGCGGAAACTGCTGGGATAATAGCCCAATGGAGCGCTTCTTCAGGAGCCTGAAGAACGAATGGGTGCCGATGACGGGCTACGTAAGCTTCAGCGAAGCAGCTCACGCTATAACGGACTATATCGTTGGGTATTACAGCGCGCTCAGGCCGCATGAATATAACTGTGGGTTACCACCAAACGAATCGGAAAACCGATACTGGAAAAACTCTAACGCGGTGGCCAGTTTTAGTTGACCACTACAGTCTTTGCCAAGACCATCAAGATAGGTTTTTGTCTGTGCAACTTTATATGCCAGAGAAGCGATCTCCTTTCTGCCCTTTGCCGTAGTAACATCAGGCACAAAGGACATAACTTCACGCTCAACTTTCTGGAGAATATCTTCAATCTGGTCAGTAGATTTGAAGACTGTCATTGCATTCGCTTTCTCAATAACAACTAAATCCGTTGTTTCACTCATGGGCTGGTTCCTTATGTTGTGTGTGATTGCATAGCGATAGAGACTCGTGAATCTCTGTTGATATGCAGGCATGAAAAAGCCGCGCTTAGGCGGCTTCAGTATCGTCAGTGATTGTGTATCCTTTCTTTTTAAGCCACTCGATCACATCCTGTTCTGATAAACAATCCAAGGCTTCCTCAATGTCTCCATTGCGTTTAATTGCCTCCATTACATCATCAGTATCAACCCAGTCAGCAACCACTCGAATAAGGTCATAGCGCACACCTTCAATGCGAACTTCACGGCAGTCGATTTGCATTTCTGCAATGCTCATATTTCCTCCAGGCGAAAAAAAGCCCTCCGGAGATGGCGAACAACTTCAGGGGATGATGAGGGTTTCTCCAATAACCAGAACAGGTCTTCGTCTCCTGTCTTGGTTATGATGCGGATTGCATCAGATAACCGACTCCATGAATCGGCTATCGGATATCGGCTGATATTCAACGGCCTCATCATCTATGTCGTAAATGTCGTGATAGCATTCGTGGCACAACTCTTCATTACCATCGCCACTGTAAACGGCAACCGCAGCAATCCCTTTGCCGCATATGTCGCATTCGACTTCCTCATCCATATCTCACCTCAGATAAGTGGCTTGCTGCCAAAAAGAAAGGCCGCTTATTCTGCGACCTCATCTGCGTATTCTTTGATGGTTAACCAGCCTGGTCTTTCACCCTTGCCAAGATAGAAATCAATAATATCCAGCAAGCGTGGGTAAAACTTCAGGGCCTTACGACCATCCATTTCAGCAATTTCATGCTTGCTGTATTTACGCCATTCCTCTGCGGTGTGGTTCTGGCACCCAACTCGCACATATTCACCGTTCGTGATGCTGATGAAGTATTTCTCACCTATGATTACGTATGTGAGATCAGGCAGGTTGGCACCGCGCAGGTTGGCACCGTACAGGTTGGCACCGTACAGGTTGGCACAGCTCAGGTCGGCACCGCGCAGGTTGGCACCGTACAGGTCGGCACCGCGCAGGTTGGCACCGTACAGGTTGGCACCGTACAGGTCGGCACCGTACAGGTTGGCACCGTACAGGTTGGCACCGTACAGGTTGGCACAGCTCAGGTCGGCACCGCTCAGGTTGGCACCGCTCAGGTCGGCACCGCTCAGGTCGGCTTTAGATCCGTTTTCACCAAACGAAGTCACCCACACTTTGTGCTCATCCAGAATTTTTGATAATTCAGCAGAGTTCATTTTGTTAATCCTTTTGATTAGTCGTAGGAGGCCGGAATCGATTTACCGCGCATTTTCTGGTGCGCGTTAATCAAGTGGGTAGGGTGGTTAACCGGCTTCTTGTATGCCGGGTTACGCTTGCGTTCGGTTACTTCCGGTTTCTTGTCGCGGAGAGCTACGAGCGAAGTGGCTCGGTCTGCTCTGACGCAACCAGAGAGCTTCTGTTCGATTCGGCGCGCAAGAGAAGCGTCTTGCTGTGCCTGTTCAATCTTGGCGGCCCGGCGCGCTTTATAGCGGCTCTTGGCAGTGCCTTTTGCTTCTTTCCAGATGATGGTTGCCATACTGACCTCCTGTTAAGTGGTTTAGGTACATGGCGCGCCAGATGCTTATCTTCTGGTTGCTTCTGTGAGCTGCAATTCGCGCCATCTCCAAAACCACCTGGGTTCTGGTCTCAACGGTTAGGTTGAGAGTTCATCAATGTTAAAGAGCGATGCCAATCTGTTCCGTTTGGCTACCAGCGTCCTGCTGATGACTTAATAGTACGATGTGTATTTGCTTATCGTCAATACGAAATGTATAAAATACTTAAATAATGATGCATCGTTATGTATTTAAAAGGATTTTAATTTGATGTAACTAACAACAAGGTTGTTGTTAGTGAAAAAATGAGTGGAGGGATGGTATGGTCAAGGAGGAGGCTGTGTTGAGGTGGGCGCATACACCTAGATAGGCTGGCAGGTGCTGGCGTGATAGTTATGTGCAGGCAATAAAAAACCCGGCGCGGTGGCCGGGTTTGGGGATCAGTATTTATAAGCCAGTTGATAAGCCGCAAACGCGTCTTTATGACGAACTGTTCCTGCCTGACTTTCAGGAAGCTCGGCCAATATAGAGTCGTCATTGGAGGCTGGGATGCCCTGGGCTTTATTCAGCATGGCAAGCTCAAATGCACATCCTGGGCATTTATGGCGGCCTGTCTTCCCTTGGTTTTCAGGGAGAACGCTAAACATTGGATTGTAACGATGGTTCTTATGGCAAATATGTTTCATTCTAATGCCTCAAAAAATGTGGCATCGAATGCTTTACATGGGATATCGCTTGAGTTAATCTCCCCAATTGAGATCTCAAGAAAACATTCTAGCCGATGTTTTTTCAACCCCGTGAAACTTCGACCTTTCACGGGGTTTCCCTTTATTGGTGATCAGAAAACGATCACACAACAGCGGGATACTACCCAGGCAAAAAAGAAACTTCAACAAAATGATCAGCTTATGGCTGATTTTTTTTACACCTGTAATTCCATCCAATAAAAAAGGCCGCATCTCTGCGACCTCTCTCTCTTATCAGAAATATCACCCAAACGTCTCTTCAGGCCACTGCGCCTTAACTACCTTGCCTATGATGCGGCAGCTATGGTCGCAATCCAGGGTTCTGTATGCCGGGTTTAAAGGCACCAGGTAACTAACCCCTGCATCCTTCTCATACTTCTTGAACGTTGCCTCTGAATCACCATTTGCAGAAGCTACGCAGAAATCCCCAGACTCTACCGGTTCGGCCGGGTCTACGAGTATTAGCATACCCTCAGGAAAGCTCGGCCTTACGCCCTGTGGCGCAGTCATAGAATGGCCTTTCACCTCAAGCCAGAAAGCTTTTTCGCTGGCTTTTGTGGTCGTTGGTACCCATGCCTTTGCATCGCTGGCTGTGTAGCTTCCCACCTCCGAAAATGGCCCGGCCTGCACTGAAGAAAATAACGGGTACTCATACTGTTTTTTAACTGGTTTATCTAATGGCTTATCACCAATAGTGAAAGTACCATCAGAGTTAAATTTCACATCGTAAATACCCAAATACTCAAAGATTGAACCGATTTCCTGCAAGGAAGGGTTCCGCATTCCTCTAAGCCAATGACCAACCCCACCCTGAGTTTTGCCTAAAGCCTCAGCGAGATCTTCTTGGGTTACACCAAGCTCTTTCATTCTGGTTTTAGCCAGTTCATTCCAGGTCGTTTTCATAAGCTAATTATTACGCAGTGTATTGTTTGCATCCATGCACAATGCGTATTTTTTAGCTTGCGATTCAAAAGTACGATGTGTATTATTGATTTGAAACACAGCATGGAGCCTATATGAGCAATTTAAAAATGTACCGGGAGAAGGTTCGAATCTCCCAAGCAGCTCTGGCCGAGATTATAGGGTGTACTCAAGGTGCCATTGGTCACTGGGAAGCAGGACGTCGCCAACCGGACCTGAAAACATGCCGACACCTAGTTAAGACGCTTAATAAGCTCGGTGCAAAAGTGAAATTAGACGACGTGTTCCCTCCGGAACGGTCAGCCGCCTAAGCAGTACCCGCTCTTTAACAGTTCTGGCCGCTCACCTCTAACCGGGTAAGCAAAAACCAAGTGGCAGACCCCACGGTCTGCGCACGTATCTAAACAACAAAGGAAGAATACCGAATGGAAAACGCAAGTTATAGCAAGCCATCCCAGCGCGACATCGACCGCGCAGAGACAGACTTACTCATCAATCTCTCTACGGTCACACAGCGTGGACTGGCGAAGATGGTGGGGTGTCATGAATCGAAGATAAGCCGGACAGACTGGCGCTTCATAGCATCAGTTCTGTGCGCGTTTGGGATGGATTCAGATATCAGTCCGATCAGTCGTGCATTCAGGCATGCACTGGAAGGAATTACCAAAGAAAAAGCCCCTAAGAACGGTGAATTCTTAGAGGCTTAAGAACACTGTGTTACGCCAAGTAACAGGAGTAATTATGTCAAAAACACTCAGTCCTGACCAGGACAAATTACACAAAAACATTATTCGTGATCGCTACCTGTCCAGTTTTAAGCAGCCTGGTCGATTCCGGGCTGAGTGGGAACGGGTGAAAAAATTATTCAGAGGTAAAGGTCATGAGTAATCTCGCAACAGTAACTCAGTTAAGGCCTGTAGAGCGGCCTGCGGAGCGTCGCGTGGCAGAAATTGAAGATGGATATACCCGTCTTGCAAATGCCCTGTATGACGAGCTTATCGGCGCAGATTTAACGAAGAACCAGAGCAAGGTTGCTCATGCCATTTGTCGAAAAACATACGGCTTTGGTAAGAAAATGGACCGCATCTCCGACAGCCAATTAGCTCAACTTACCCGGCTGCCAAGACAGAAAGTCAACAAGGCCAAGAATGAGCTGATCGCAATGAAAGTTATCAAGCGTGACGGGCACTTAATCGGTCCGAACAAGGAAATCAGTGAGTGGCAAATCGAAGGGTGTCACTACTCTGGTGATAATGTCACTGCATTGGTGACAAATACTGTCACCAAAACGGTGACAGCGCTGTCACCAAAACAGAGTCACACAAAAGAAACTATTACAAAAGAAAAGAAAGAAACTACCCCCTTACCCCCTGAAGGGGGAGACGGGCAGGACTCTAAACCTGAAAAGCGAAAAGCAAATCGCATCGACTACCAGGAATTCCTGCTGGCCTACAACGAAGAAGTCGGCGAGTTGCTACCCCACGCGGTGGCGCTGAATGATTCCCGCAAGCGCCGCCTGAAGAAATTAATCCCGCAACTGAAGACCCCGAATGCAGAAGGCTGGCGCGCTTACGTGCGGGCTTTCGTGCATCAGGCCAAGCCTTTTTACTTCGGTGAGAATGACTCTGGATGGTCGGCAGATATCGATTACCTGCTGCGAGACTCCACCCTGACAGGCGTTCGCGAAGGCAAGTTTGCAGGCAAGGAGATGGCATGAGACAGGATATCGAGGCGAGCGTGATTGGCGGCCTGATGATTGGCGGATTGACGCCGATGGCGAGCGAGGTTCTTGCGACGCTTGAGCCTGAGTCGTTCACCATCCCGCTCTACCAGAAAGCCTTTCGCGTTATCCAGAAGCAAGCCCGAAACCGGAACCTCATCGACATGCTCATGGTGGCGGAAGAGTGCGGCGACGAGCATTTCGGCGACATCATCGAGACTGCAAAGTCATGCCCCAGCGCGGCGAACCTGAAAGGGTACGCGGGCATGGTCGCGGACAACCATCACCGGCGGCTGGTTTTGCAGCTGATGGATGAGATGCGAGGCCCAATTCAGAACGGAACCATCGACGCATCCGGCCAGGCGATGGATGAGCTGGTAAAGCGGCTATCGGCTATCCGCAAGCCACGCGACGAAGTCCGGCCTGTTCATCTGGCAGATGTGATTAACGAGTACGCCGATGTGCTGGAAAAGCGCCAGCGCAACGGGGAAGAGTCGGACACGCTGAAGACCGGGATTTATGAGCTGGATGCGATCACCGGCGGCATGAACGCGCAGGACCTGGTAATTATCGCGGCTCGTCCGGGGTGCGGTAAAACAGAGCTGGCGTTGAAGATTGCCGAAGGCGTTGCAAGTCACGCAATGCCTGGCGGTGAGCGTCGCGGAGTTCTGATTTTCAGCATGGAGATGAGCAACCTCCAGATAGCAGAGCGAAGCATCGCCGGAGCCGGAATGTTGCCGGTAAACGCGCTGCGTAACCCCGCGCGACTCGACGATGAAGGCTGGGCCAGAATTTCTAACGGCATTTCAGCGCTCATTGGTCTGGATGTATGGCTGGTTGATGCATCAAGCCTGACCATCGAGCAGATCCGCTCTATCGCAGAGCGTCACAAGCAGGAGCACCCAAATCTTTCGCTGATTCTTGCCGATTACCTCGGCCTGATTAAGAAGCCAAAGGCAGAGCGTAATGACCTGGCGATCGCACACATATCGGGAAGCCTGAAGGCAATGGCAAAAGACCTGCGAACGCCGGTTATCTGCCTTAGCCAGCTTTCTCGTGATGTGGAAAAACGCCCCAACAAACGACCAAACAACTCTGACCTGCGCGACTCCGGCAGCATCGAACAGGACGCCGACTCAATCATCATGCTCTACCGCGAGGCGGTGTATGACGAGAACAGTCCGGCCGCGCCATTCGCAGAAATCATCGTCACAAAAAACCGCTTCGGCTCACTCGGCACCGTGTATCAGCGATTTGTTCATGGTCACTTCACACCTTGCGACCAGGACGAAGCCCGCCAGAAATGCACACAGGCCGCCGCGCCGAAACAGAAGGGCCAGCGTTACGCGCTGCCTGACGTCTAACCGAACATCACAAGGATTAACCATGAGCACCATTAGCACAGAACAGGCAAAAGACCTGCGTAACGCATTTGAATGCTGGCAGCAGGACTATGACCCGGTAGAAGACAAAGAGCAGTACGAGATGTTTGGTCTCGGCGTTGTAGCGATGGATGAGCTTCTGGCGCTGCGCAAAGAGCGGGAGAAGGAAGAATCAGCCGTTTGCCCAAAATGCGGCAACACTGGATTAGCCGATAGCGGCGGGGTGCAGCCATGGGGAGAGCCAATTCTCATTGAATGTGATTGCACAGCACCGCCCGCGCCTGGTGCTGATGACGACTCTCTGCCGTATGACCCACAGATTGCTGAGTATGAGCAAATGATGGAAGCCGAGCAGGCACAAGCCGACACCACCTCGCAGCAGTTCGAATCGCTGGCAGGTAAGGCGGTTGTACCGGCGGGGTGGAAACTGGTGCCGATTGAGCTAACAAAGGAAATGCGCAGAAAAATTCATCCTTTCGCGGAGGCCCTTTGCCATGGTTGCGGGCGTCAGGTGGTAGCTGACTGCGTAGACAATGTTACGGCGTCATGGAATGACATGCTCGCGGTAGCGCCTGAGCCATGCAAATAACCATCGACGACATCCAGGTAATATCAGCCTACATCGGCACTCCTCGCTTCATCGACATCGAAACACTCACCAAACGATATCTCTTTACCAGCCAGCTGATAATGCTTCAGGCAATCAGTAAGGCGAGGTATTGAGCGGAGACTCATCATGATAACCAAGTTGCAAATTATGACCTGGTTCGAAATGAACCGGAAAGGCACAGTCAAGCAGCTCGTTGAGGAGCTCGGCGGAAAGGGCGACCGTGTGGCCGCCATAGTCTGTGGTCTTGTGCGAGAGGGCGCATTGGTACGCTCTGCAAGCACCGGCATGGGAACACGCTGCCGCCTTTATGAACTTAGTGAAGGTAAAACGAGTCGCCAGCGTATCCGCGAATACGTCACTGAACATGGTCCGGTATCGTCCCGCCAGGTTTCAGAGGGCACCGGCATAGATATGGGCGCAGTACAGCGCATTCTCCGTGACGAACACGATTCAGGACGTATTGAGCGCTACAACTCGGAGAAGTGCAGCGAGCACCAGGGTTCATTCCTGTATGTCGCAGCGCATGAGTTATGCAAGTTCGGATGCTCAAACCCCATGACGGCGTTTATCAATCAGCAGCTGCGCGCGGTGCGGCAGGAGATGAGGGTATGAGCATCATAATGCTGGTCTTCATCGGCCTGTGCTTCATGTTCGCGGCCATCGTTAAACAGGACGGCCTGATGTTCACTGACGCGCTGATTCTGCTGTGCAGTGCATTCGTACTGATTAAGCTGGAGAAGAGGAATGAGAAAACAAACTTTTGAAATTCGCACACCGCTAGTCCAGCAAAACGCAATCCGCACCATCCAGCAGCTTTACCCCGACCCGGAAAGACCTCTCATCGTAACCATTCAGGAAAAGACGCGCTCAATAGAGCAGAACAAGCGTCTTTGGGCGACCCTGCGCGATGTGTCTGAGCAGGTCGTCTGGCATGGCATGAAGCTGGATAGCGAAGACTGGAAGCACATCTTCACGGCGGCGCTTAAAGGCCAACGCTCAGCGCCGGGGATTAAAGGCGGTTTTGTCGTGCTCGGCCAGTCGACCTCAAAGATGCGCGTAAGCGAATTCAGCGAGCTTCTGGAGCTGATTTACGCATTCGGTGCAGAGAGAGGCGTCAGTTGGAGTGAAGACGCTCGGGAAGCGATTGAGTGGGCTAAGCGAACAGGAAGGAAGGTGGCAGCATGAGGCGACAGCGACGAAGTATTACCGACATAGTCTGCGAAAACTGCAAGTTTATGGTCCGACCCCGCCGCAAGAAGAAACCTGAATTACCTCCCTCACAAATCCCAACATACGCGTATACGGCCCACCTGGCTGATGTCCGGTGGTTGCGTCAACGCGCCAGGAGGAAGAATGACCAATGAATACGAGTACGCAGAGCGTTTCGCCGACCTCATGGAAGACATGCAGGGCGACGGCGTGGACGCGTGAACATCCTGATGAATTACCTCATGGGCTTCGTCGAGCAGGCTACAGAAGGTGACGAGGACAAAGGGCTCATCTGGCAACTGGAAGACAAAGAGCTGGTTATCACCATTGAGCCAGTCGACGGCACAAACACAGCGAGGCTGCACTGATGCCAGCTTATTACAACGAAATTGATCCGTATGCAGCTCAGTGGCTGCGCAATCTGATATCCGCCGGCCATATAGCGCCAGGCGAAGTTGACGAAAGGAGCATTGAAGATGTCACACCTGACGACCTGCGAGGATTCACGCAGTGCCATTTCTTCGCCGGTATCGGCGTCTGGTCTCATTCCCTCCGCCTCGCAGAATGGCCTGACGATAAGCCAGTATGGACAGGATCCTGCCCGTGCCAGCCTTTCAGCGCGGCAGGCAAAGGCGATGGGTTTGCTGACGAGCGGCACCTTTGGCCCGCATTCTTCCACCTCATTAGCCAGTGCAAACCTCAGCATGTCTTTGGCGAACAGGTTGCAGCAGGTAACGCAAACGCATGGTTCGACCTTGTTCAATCAGACCTGGAAGGAATGGACTACGCCTTTGGGCTTACGCCGTTTACGTCAGCGAGCATCGGTGCGCCGCACATCAGAGAGCGCGCTTTCTGGGTGGCCAACTCCAACAGCAGCCTCTGTGACAGGCGCTGGAGCGACCGGCAGACAAGGTGGCCTGAACATCCAGACTGCGGTTACGTTGGCTGGCTGGCAGACGCCAGTAGCGAACGACGCGACCGGCTCGACCCATTGCTACAGCGGGAAGAATCAGGACGGATCGCCGAAAGTCTGCCTGAAACTACCGGACTCGGTTCTTCTTGCGGGTTGGCCAACTCCCCAAGTGAGCAACATAACCAACGCAACAACAGTGCAGATGAGCGGAGATGGTCGAGAAACCCCGAACAAAATCGGATGGGCGGCGAGTCTGTGCGGGCCCTTGAGGTTAACGGTTTTTGGCGAGATGCGGACTGGCTCTTATGTCGAGATGGCAAATGGCGTCCAGTTGAACCCGGCACATTCCCGCTGGTTGATGGGGCTGCCGCACGAATGGGACGAGTGCAGCCCGCACTGGCAAGAATGGCAAGTCGCAACCGCACCGGAAGATTGAAAGGCTACGGAAATGCCATAAATGCTCAGGCGGCGAAAACTTTCATTGAAGCATATATGGAGTGCACAAATGCTTAACCCCACCCAAACCCAAACCTACGAGCAGCAGAGCATAGCCAGAGCTCTCTGCGCAGGATGCAGCAAGCAACTGGAGCCTGATGAGGTATATGCCTGCGGCGAGTGCATCAACGAATGGCTTGTGTATCGAGACCCCAATCATTTTGTGGCGGAGGATGAAGATGAGTGACTTTTCTGAATTGGTATCATTCCAAAAAGACCGTGATGCACAGACAACAGAGACCCGATATTTCACGCAGCATTGCTCAAAAAGCACAAGGTTCAATGGCAGGCGAGGATCAATTCTGAACCAAGAATTGGTCATTAAAGGAGACCTCCGTTACCCGTTCTTTGAGGCTTCAATGGAAATGAAGGATTTTCCTCGGTGCAGTTCTGAGCGGGAAGCAGCTTTGAAGCTTGCTGAGTGGATGCAAAGGATGGGCGCTGCAATCGAGAATTACTGGAGCGAACCATAATGGCTAAATCACCTCGCCGACGCTGTAAAAACGAAGAGTGCAGAGAATGGTTTCACCCGGCATTCGCTAATCAGTGGTGGTGTGGCCCTGAATGCGGCGCAAAGATAGCGCTGGAGCGACGAAGCAGGGAGCGCGACAAAGCACTCAAAGCAGCAGAGAAGAAGCGACGAAGAGAAGAACAGCAGCAGAAAGACAGACTCAAGATTCGAAAGCTCGCCTTAAAGCCCCTCAGCTACTTCCACAAACTCACTCAGCAGGCATTTAACGAATACATCCGCACAAGAGATGCAGGTAGTCCATGCATAAGCTGCGGCAGGCTTACGGGCGCAAAAATGAACGCAGGCCATTTCAGGACGGTCGCGGCTTCTCCGGAAACCCGGTACGACGAAACCAACTGTCACATCCAATGCGAACACTGTAATTCGTACCTGTCGGGGAATATCGGAGCATACCGCCCGAGGCTCATCGAAAAAATAGGGAATGAAGCCTATGAAAAATTGATGGGTCCGCACGAGAAAAAGAAGTGGACGCGTGAGGATTTGCAGGAGCTGGCGAGGCACTACAGACAGAAAACCAAAGCACTGCGTGAGAGCAGGGAGGAGGCCGCATGAGCAAAATCCAGTACCAAATGACCACAGCCGCTGTGTTCGACGGCGTCGTTTATCCAGTCAGTTTCAGCGGCCCCGAATCAATCCGGAAGGAAATAGACGGCGCAGTTAACTGGTTCTGCCGGTGGTGCAATGAAGAGCGCGCGGTCGTCAGGTCAAAGATGCTGGTCAGTTGTTGGGGTACATACCTGAATCATGACCAAGTTATGTCGGAGGCCTTATGAGCGAAGTAAGCAGAGAGGTCTGTGAGGAATATCTCGATGCGTTAGTGACGGTTGAGTTAGCAGCCAAGCTGGCGCAGAAAGACGGCCGCAAGGTTAACGGCGCTATCCGCGCAACGGTGAACGCCTTACTTCCACGACTCAGCGACCGAAAAGTCAGTGGAATATTTACCGGCCTAGCACGCCAGCCATTCCCGGACGGTGCGCTGAAGATGTTAAGGCGACAACTCGATTCAATGGTGGGAGAGCCAGTATGAGCACAATAACCCATATCTCATCAGCGCAGCAGCGCCAGAAGGATAAGGAGATGCTTGAGGTTGTTGAGTGGCAGCTTAACAACGTTCACGAGACGGAGCGCCGCTTAAAGGAAATGCGTAAGGAGCTGGAAAACCGGCTCGGCATCAACAAACCAGATGGAGGCGATGCAGCATGAGGCTCACACCAGTATTTGGTATGGTTAACTTCATCGACGATGCTCACTTCCGCCGCGTATGGAAGCATCCGAAGAAAACTATAAACTCCCGCCAGAAAGCTTGGGTGCATTACATGCTTCAGGTATGGGGAAAAGTAAACGCAGGTGACGATTCGCCGGCCGGGGCTATCAACGTTATCGGACGCCTGATGATTCGCAGTCAGTGGAGCGATGATAAGGCCAAGCAGATAGAAAACGTTGTCATGCGGCTATACGAGGAAGAAGGCTTGCGGGGCGATGCTCTGTATCAGAAAGCTCGCAAATTGGTCATCCCGCAATCTTCATTCAGCAACATCATCGCTCTCGCCAAAGAATCAGATGATGCTGCGTTTGTTGAGCGCGTAATGGTTAAAACCTTTCACCGTGAAAGCCCCGTCCGCGATGTAGCTATTAAGCGATATTGCCACCGCAATTGCACGCAAGATATCGCTAAGCTGATGAGCCATGTCACCGGAATGGATGTGCAGTCATGTCGGCGTCGTGTTGTCTGGTGCGAGAACGTGCTCGATTCGGAAATATTTTTCGCAATGAAGCGTGAAATTGAGAATGAATTTCCTCAATTGGCGGCTTAAGTAATAAATATTTTCCGAAAGCATTGCATTCGCGAAATCGAAGTAGTACATTTTGTGTATGCTCGGAGCAAAAGCGAACTGAGCAGCCCAAATTGAAGTCCACGCCACCCGGCCGCAGATAATATTAAGAGTCTGCATGCTGGCTTGGTATGGCAAAAGCCCTGAGTTAATAGCTCGGGGCTTTTTTGTTTCCACAACAGGTAAGAGCATTGAGCGATGTCGGAGATCGCCATTATTGGTAGAGGGTTCGAATCCCTACCCAGTGCTCTTTCCGTTGTGGTGAATGCGCAGGCAGAACAATTGCTAGATTGGTTAAACCATTCGTCGGGATAAGCGCCGGCCACCACAATCAAATAACTCCAAATATTTAAGGCTCGCTTATCGCGGGCCTTTTTCGTATTAGGCCACAGGCAATCAATCACAGATGAACCCTCGCATCCTTTGCCTTGCTGGCCTTTCCTAACTACACCACAGCACTTCCATAACCGGAGGTGTGAGAAATGCTACGTATGAATACCAACAACGGATTCTGGTCGTATTTCTGGTCAGGTCTAACGGGATTCTTCGCCATGTTGACTCTTCAGGATGTTCTGTTTGCCCTGGGATTTGTCATAACGGCGATTTTCACCTGGCTGACATATCGCTCAAACGACCGAAAGAACAAAGCGGCGATTGAGGAAGACCGTAAGCGAACGGACATCCTCAAAGCCGCGTATGCCCGTGGTGATGTAACGAACATTTCCGAGGGTGCCAAAATCGTCAAAGACATCGACCAGGAACTATCGCCATAGGTGGAACCATGCAGATACCAGCGAAACTACGTACTGCACTGGTTGCAGCTGCGGCGGGAGGGGCGTCATTTATCGCGGGCGTCCTGATACAGGACCAGGAAGGCGTTAAGTACAAGCCTTACCTCGACCCTGTTGGTATTCCTACTGTGTGTGCAGGCATTACCGGCCCTGATGTGAAGATGGGCAAGGTCTACACAAAGCAGGAATGCGATGACCTCCTTAACAAGCACATGCAACCGGTTATCAAAGCCGTGGATGCCTCAGTTAAGGTTCCCATTTCTGCATACCAGCGTGCCGCGCTCTACTCATTCACCTACAACGTAGGGGTAAGCGCCTTCCGCTCATCGACGTTGCTTAAAAAGCTCAACAATGGCGACAGAAAAGGAGCCTGCGACGAGCTGCGAAAATGGACATGGGCGGGCGGCAAGCAGTGGAAAGGATTGCAAACTCGAAGGGAGATAGAGCGCTCCATGTGCCTGGCGGAAAGCGAAAATGACCTTTAACTGGAAGATCATCCTCTTCGCCATAATGAGCCTGCTGCTGGCAATCGCTATTGTCATCGCCAGTCATTACCGGTCAGCGCTCAAAGAATCGCAGGCATCTTTAACCAAAGTTAATCGTGAATTAAATCTGGCTAAAGACACCATCAGCGACATGCAGACTCGCCAGCGCGATGTGGCCGCGCTCGACGCAAAATACACACAGGAGCTTGCAGATGCTCAGGCGACTATCGATCAGCTGCATGATGACGTTGCTTCTGGCAAGCGTCGGTTGCAGCTCCACGCGACCTGTACGAAGCAATCCGCCCCCGGCACCGCCAGCCTGGATGATGCAGCCAGCCCCGGACTTACTGACTCCGCTGAACGGGATTATTTCACCCTCAGGGAGCGGATCGAGACCGTGACCAGGCAGTTGAGCGGATTGCAGGCGTATGTTCGGGAGCAGTGTTTGAGATAAAAAAAAGCCCCATGGCTGGGGCGACGACAGGATAGATATTTTCTCTTTTTATAATTATTAACGCAGCGTTGACTTGTTTTCCCTGATGCTTTTTCTCGCAAGACATTCCTGTCTGTATGGTCTTCATCCCTGCGACTCACAGACCTTGTTTGTAGGAGCCACTCCACCAACAAGATGGAAATAATCCTGGCCGATATATTCAGCTTAACAAGCGGCAGACATCTTTTATAGGAATAGTCCGGGGATAATTGTACGGTGAGCGACCTGATGTACAGATAGGCAAGCCGTTATATAGAAGCGTTCTCAAAACATAGTGAACCACTAAACATCACAAGGCGCATTTGCGAGTGCGCCTGATGATGGGAAAAGAGCGTCTTTCAGTCGTGAGCCACTGGCATCCGCTGGTGGCTTTTTTATGCGCATCGCACACGCACAAAAGAGAGTCTTTCAGTCGTGAGCCTAGGGAACGCTGCTTTCTCTCGGGCGGCTTTCCCGTGCGACAGGCCCACATATAAAAGGAATGAAGTATGCAGGTCACTATTGACGGCGTTCAGTATGTGCCCGCCAGTCAGCAGCAATCCCGCATCGGCATCGCAATAACCACGCACAACCGTCATGACGTTCTGAAGCAAGCCATTGAGCAACATCTGAAGCATTTGCCCGCCGGCGCGCTGGTGGTTGTGGTGGATGATGGTTCCAGTCCTGCCGCTGTGGTGCCTGACGGCATTCGCTTAATCCGGCATGAAACCTCTCTTGGTATCGTGGCATCGAAGAACGCCAGCCTTGAAGCGCTGATGGATGCTGGTTGCGAACATCTTTTCCTGTGGGACGATGATGCCTGGCCGATTGCCGATGAATGGCATCTACCTTACATCGAATCACCGGAGCCGCATCTGGCTTATCAGTTTCTCGATCTGGCGGGCCCGCGCAAGCTGAATGACCTCTCCGTCCTGTACCGCGATGATAACCACATCGCCTACACCGGGCAGCGCGGCGTGATGCTCTACTACCACCGCAGCGCTATTGAAAAGGTTGGCGGATTCGACCCCATTTACGGGCGCGGGATGTACGAGCACAGCGATTTAGCCCTGCGCATTCATAACGCGGGACTGACCACATGGGCCTATGCCGATGTTGTTGGTTCTGAAAAGCTGATTCATTCCCTCGATGAACATGAAGCCATTGAGCGTTCGGTACCTAAACCGGACCGGGTAGCGCTGGTGGAACGTAACGTGAAGATCCACAACGAGCGCCGTGATAACGGGTTTACGGGTTACGTTGAATACCGGAGACAGCGTGACGTGGTCATCACTACTCTGCTAACCAGTCAGCCAGATCCGCAGCGTGGTAACAAAATGGCCGCCTCGCCTGACATGCTTGCCAAATGGGCAGCCTCGCTTCGAGAGTGCGGGCGTATCGCGCTGGTGGATGAGTTGCAGACCGCCCCGGCAGACGTTGAGCTGTGCCAAGTTCCTGACGTGAAGATGAATATCTACTTCCGGCGCTGGCTGCATATCTGGCAGCACCTGCGCGAGCATCCCGAATATCGGTTCGTCTGGTGCACCGATGGCACCGATGTCGAGATGCTCCGCGCACCGTGGGAAGAAATGCAGCCCGGTACTGTTTACGTCGGTTCTGAACCGAAGATCTACGCCGATACCTGGGCAAAACAGAATCATCCTGAGCGTATCTATCAGGAATTCATTGAAGCGCACCTCAACGATGTGATGCTTAACGCTGGACTGCTGGGCGGCACGCGAGCTGATGTCATGGCGTTTGCTCACGGCATCATCCGTCTTTACTACCGGATCGAGAGTTATCGTTTCTGGAAGAAAGAACAGGCTGGCGCCGCGGTGGGTGACATGCTGGCGTTCGGTATTGTCGCGCAGTCATTCGCTGACAGGCTGGTCACCGGCCCTCTGGTACATACCGTATTCAAAACTGACGGGATTGGTAGGGAGGCCGCATGGTGGAAACACAAGTGAGATTCGTGATAGTCGCCCATCATTCCCGCCACGAACAGGCAAAAAAGCTTGCTGAATCACTGGATGCTTATCTGCTGGTGGATGAGAACAGCTCTGGCGCGAACTGGAATCATTACCGCGCGCTGCAATGGGCTGCAGAGCAAAGCTGTCGCGTTGTGGTGCTGGAGGATGACGCGCTGCCGGTAGAAGGGTTTCAGGCGCTGGCTACTGAATGGCTTAGTCGCTTCCCTGACTCACTCATCAGCTTCTATCTCGGTACCGGCCGCCCGCCGCAGTATCAACTGGAGATAGCCACAAAGCTTATCGCCGCTGACCGCGAAAGGGCAGACTACATCACCATGCAGCGTCTCGTGCATGCCGTGTGCTACAGCGTACCCCCGAAGTTAATCCTGAAGGTGCTGGCGCGCTGGGATGCGAGCAAGCCTGCTGATTATGCGGTGGGTGATGCCTGCGGCGGCCCGGTAATTTACCCGTGTAACTCGCTGGTGGACCATGCTGATGGCCTGCCTGTAGAGAAGCATCCCGACAGACAGCCGCGCCGCGAACGTCGCCGCGCATGGAGGTTACATGGCTAAGCTGACCACGTTAAAGCCACGTCTGAAGGTTATTGATACGCGCCGCATAAAGCCCGTGTACGGCGAGCAACGGCGCATCAGCGGCAGCGCCCGCGTTGGTCTTAAGCGCCGCATATGGGTGCGTGACGGTGGGCACTGCTGCATGTGCTCACGCGCTGTTGACCTGCATGAAAGCGAACTCGATCACCGCATCGCGTTACAGTTCGGCGGCGATAACTCAGAGCGAAACCTGTGGACATTATGCACTGACTGCCACGCCGGGAAGTCGGCACGCGAAGCGGCAGCCGGTCAGCCTGATGAAGAAGCCCTAGAGCATGCCGTGCCAGACAGTGCCAGTCATTCGGTAACGATTATCTGAGGTGAAGAAGATGGAGTGGTTACTGCTGATCTTACTGGTAGCATTCGTAATTTTTTTGATGGATGCAAGCGCTGGCGCACAGCCAACATGGATGCACTGTCGGGAAATGAGAAACCGATATGGAACTCCAAAGTCGCACGACAGCAAGCGCCCCGTCGGTGGTTATCAGCCTGTAGCGGAGAGCAGGGAAAGCAGTGATCCTCTGCCTCCACTGAAGCACTAATGAGAACGATTATCGGATTCTCTTCTGAATGGTTGTCAATGCAATCATTTCAATGTGAATGATATCAATTATCATCAAGGCGGGGGGGTGGGTCCCGAAGTAAACATCAATCGCGCTGGACACCGCCCCCCCTCTCACGCACAGAAAAAATTCCCCTCTGGAGGGTGTAAACATGTTAACAGCGCAAAAGCGGAAATTCGCTGTCGCGCTGATGTCCGGTATGTCTCAAAAAGATGCGGCAGTAAAGGCGGGGTATTCTGAGAAATCCGCACGCTCCAAGGGGTCGCAGCTTGCAAAAGACCCGGAAGTCATCGCGTTTATTGAGCGTAAAAAGAAGGAAGTCATCGAGACGGATGATGTTCCGGCCTGCCGGCAGGATGTTTATACCCCAGCGGTAAACAACACCGAAAAAAACGATGCGCCACTGGCGCCCGCCGTAGCTGGTGCTTACGACGACCCGCTCAAGTTTCTGATGGCTGTAATGAACGATGCCAGCGAAGAAATTGACGTCAGGAAGGACGCGGCGAAGGCCATGCTTCCCTATATTCACCCCAAAAAAGGGGAGACAGGGAAGAAAGAGGCGCGCAACGCCGCGGCAAAAGCTGCATCCGGTGCCAGCAAGTTCGGTGCGATGGCGCCGCCGAAACTGGTCGTGAACAACAAGGGGTAATTTATGGCGCAGTGGTCTACAGCCTGTACAGACTGGGAATCGCGCCTGGTTGCAGGTGAATCCATCATTCCGCCGCCTATCTTTCCCCACCAGGCGGAGCAGGCGCTGGGTATCTTCCGTGAATTGCGGGTTTCTGACCTGCCGGGCAAGCCTACTTTCGGCGAGTGCTCTGAAGAATGGGTGTTCGACTTCGTGAAAGCCATCTTCGGCGGATACGACGCCGAGACGGGAAACCAGCTCATCCGCGAATACGGCCTGCTGATATCGAAGAAAAACACAAAATCGACCATCGCAGCGGGCATCATGCTGACTGCGCTGATCCTCTGCTGGCGCGAGGATGAAGAGCATCTGATTCTCGCGCCCACCAAAGAGGTGGCCGATAACAGCTTCAAGCCCGCCGCCGGCATGATACGCGCCGACGACGAGCTGTCCGATATGTTCCAGATCCAGGACCATATCCGCACGATTACGCACCGGGTGACGCGAAACACGCTGAAAGTGGTAGCCGCGGATACGGATACCGTTTCCGGTAAAAAGTCTGGGCGCATTCTGGTTGACGAGCTCTGGCTGTTTGGCAAGCGCGCCAACGCAGAGGCGATGTTTATGGAAGCGCTCGGCGGGCAGGTGTCGCGTAATGAAGGATGGGTGATATTTCTCACCACGCAGAGCGACGAGCCGCCGGCAGGCGTTTTCAAAGAGCGCCTCGATTACTGGCGTAATGTCCGTGATGGCAGGATAAACGACCCTAAAACGCTGGGTATCCTTTACGAGTTCCCGGAACGGATGGTGCAAAGAAAGGCTTATCTCGATCCGGAAAACTTCTACATCACCAACCCGAACATCGGCCGCTCGGTCAGCGCGGAGTGGATAGCCGACCAACTTCGCAAGAACCAGGCGAAAACGGACGGCACGTTGCAGCAGTTCCTGGCGAAGCATCTCAATATTGAAATTGGCCTTAACCTGCGTAGCGATCGCTGGGCGGGCGTCGATTTCTGGGAGCAGCAGGCGCAGCATGTCAGCTTTGATGATTTGCTGCGGCGCGCCGAGGTGATCACCGTCGGCATTGACGGCGGCGGTCTTGATGACCTGCTGGGCTTCGCTGCTGTCGGACGTGACGCTGAAACGCGGGAGTGGCTCTGCTGGTGCCATGCCTGGGCGCATGAGATAGCCATCCGGCGGCGTAAGAGCGAAGAATCCAGGTTCAATGACTTCGTGAGGGCAGGCGACCTGACCATCGTGAAACGCGTCGGCCAGGACACGGAAGAGGTGGCGGAATACGTCCGGCGCATCCACATTGCTGAACTGCTCGACAAGATAGGCATTGACCCGTCAGGCGTCGGCCAAATCCTCGATGCGCTGATTGAGGCTGAAATACCCGCCGATGCGGTGGTTGGCGTAAGCCAGGGCTGGCGTCTTGGCGGTGCGATTAAAACCACCGAACGCAAGCTTGCCGAGGGCGTGCTTATCCATGGCGGGCAACCGATGATGGCCTGGTGTGTGGGTAATGCCCGGGTGGAGCCGAAAGGTAACGCCATCCTCATTACCAAGCAGGCCAGCGGCAAGGGGAAGATTGACCCGCTGATGGCGCTGTTCAACAGCGTTTCGCTCATGGCGCTGAACCCTGAAGCGAAAAAGCAGGATTACCAGGTGCATTTCATATGACAGTTACGTCAGTTAATAACCCGCTCCGGCGGGTTTTTTCGTTTCAGGAGGCAGCTAAATGACGCTTAATCGCGCATGCACCCTCATGACGGTAAAGGCGGTGAACGAGGACGAGCGGATCATTACCGGCATCGCTTCCACACCATCTCCCGACCGTGACGGGGACATTATGGAGCCGGAGGGCGCCAAGTTCCGCAGCGACACGCCGTTCCTCTGGCAGCATGACCGCTCGCAACCCATCGGCACCTGCACCCCGAAAATGGTGAAGGGCGGGCTGGAGATCACAGCAAGACTGGTGAAACCCACCCCGGATATGCCGTCCCAGCTTGTTGCCCGCCTCGATGAGGCCTGGGCATCCATTAAGGCTGGGCTGGTGCGCGGTCTCTCTATCGGCTTCCGGCCGATTGAATATTCCTTCCTGGATGAAGGCGGGATCCGCTTTCTTTCCTGGGACCTTCTTGAAGTCTCGGCAGTGACCATTCCGGCAAACGCCGAATGCTCCATTAACTCCGTTAAATCATTCGACCGCCAGTTACTCGCCGCGGCAGGCAAAGAGAAACCGGTGGTTAAAGCAACACAGTCCGCTGGCGCTACAGCACCCAAAACCATTACCAATAAAGGAAACAGTTCGATGAATATCGCAGAACAAATCAAAAGCTTTGAAGCGAAGCGTTCGGCGCTGGCGGCGTCTCTCTCCGACATCATGGCTAAAGCCGCTGAAGCCGGGCGTACGCTTGATTCGGAAGAAGAAGAAAGCTACGACAACACCTCAGCCGAAATCAAATCCGTGGATGCGCACCTGAAGCGCCTTCGTGACATGGAAAGTAACCTTGCTGCGACTGCCAAACCGGTAAGCAAAGCGGCGGGCGGCGATGTAAATGTCGTAACGACCAACGCGCCGGGCATCATCCGCGTAGAGCAGAAGCTGGAAAAAGGCATCGCCTTTGCCCGCTTCGCCAAGGCGCTGGCCGCCGCGAACGGCAGCCGCTCCGAGGCGCTGGAGATTGCGCGTAAGCAATATCCGGACGATGCGAAACTGCATCATGTCCTGAAGGCGGCCGTCGGCGCTGGCACCACTACCGATCCGAAATGGGCTGGCGCGCTGGTTGAATACCAGGAATACGCACAGGATTTCGTGGAGTTCCTGCGACCGCAGACCATTATTGGCCGCTTCGGGCAGGGTAACATCCCGGCGCTGCGCCAGGTGCCGTTTAACATCCGCATCCCGGCGCAGACCTCCGGCGGTTCAGCGAACTGGGTAGGGCAGGGCAAGGCGAAGCCGCTGACCAAGTTTGACTTTGAGTCGATCACCTTCAGCTTTGCCAAAGTGGCCGCAATCGCGGTGCTGACCGACGAACTTATCCGCTTCTCCAACCCGGCAGCCGATGCGCTGGTGCGCAATGCTCTGGCCGAAGCGGTTATTGCCCGTCTCGATACTGACTTTATCAACCCGTCCAAGGCGGAAGTCGCCAACGTGTCGCCGGCTTCCGTTACCAACGGCATTACCGCTATCCCGTCCACCGGTAATCCGGACGACGACGCAGCGGCGGCTTTTGGCGTGTTTGTCGCTGCTAACCTGCAACCGAACGGTGCAGTCTGGCTGATGTCCAGCACCACCGCGCTGGCGCTGTCCATGCGTAAAAACGCGCTGGGTCAGAAAGAGTATCCGGAAATGACGCTGCTGGGCGGTACCTTCCAGGGTCTGCCGGTTATCGTCTCCCAGTATGTGGGCAGCCAGCTGGTGCTGGTTAACGCGCCGGATATCTATCTGGCTGACGACGGCGGCGTTGCCGTGGATATGTCCCGCGAGGCCTCGCTCGAAATGCAGAGCGAACCAACCGGCGACAGCGTTAATGGTACGGGCACCGAGCTGGTTTCCATGTTCCAGACCAACAGCGTGGCTATCCGCGCCGAACGCTGGATTAACTGGAAGCGCCGCCGTACCGCTGCCGTCGCCGTGATTTCCGGTGTGAACTACGGCACCACCCAGACCAGCTAACCAACTCAGGAGGGCGGGGGCGACCCCGCCATTTTGCATGGCAAAAATCCGATATCTCCAGCGCACCCACGACTCTAAGCCCGGCGATGAAAAAACCGTGGATGACCAGTGCGCGAGGGTGCTGGTGCTGCTGGGCAAGGCTGAGTACACCGGCGCAAAGCGTGCTGGTGGCGGGAAAAAGAAAAATAATGCGGGGAATGGCTGATGTGGAATCCTTTCCGGAGAAAAGAAAAAGCGCTTCAGCAGCCAACCAGCCGCGGCGGCTGGATGTCTCTTATCCATGAGCCTTTCGCCGGTGCCTGGCAGCGCAATCTGGAGATTAACCAGACGACAGTGCTTTCCTTTCACGCGGTGTTTGCCTGTATATCGCTGATTGCGAGTGATATCGCCAAAATGCCCGTGCGGTTGATGCGCCGCGACTCAAACGGCATCTGGAAAGAAAACAATAACGGCAGCACCGCCAGGATTTACAGGCGCCCGAATGCGTTCCAGAACCGGATGCAGTTTTTCGAATGCTGGCTTAACTCCAAGCTTTGCTACGGGAATACGGTTGTCCTGAAGATCCGTAATACCCGGGGAGAAATCACAGAGCTGCGCATTCTGGACTGGAACAAGGTTACGCCGCTGGTTGCGGATGACGGTTCCGTTTTTTACCAGATTAACCCCGATAACATGACGGGTGTTGAATCATCAGTGACGGTGCCGGCACGCGAGGTTATCCACGACCGGTTTAACTGCCTATTTCATCCGCTTATCGGTCTTTCACCGATTTATGCTGCCGGCCTGGCAGCGATGCAGGGGCACCATATTCAGGAAAATGCGGCCTTCTTCTTCCGCAACGGCGGCAAGCCCAGCGGGGTTATTGAAGTGCCGGGTAGCATCAGCGAGGAAAATGCCCGCATCCTGAAAAACAACTGGGATACGGGATATACGGGGGAAAACGCCGGTAAAACTGCAATTCTGAGTAATGGCGCCAAGTACAACCCAACGGCTATGACGGCCGCAGATGCTCAGATGGTTGAACAGCTTCAGATGACCGCGAAAATCGTCTGTTCGGTGTTTCACGTTCCCGCTTACAAAGCCGGTATAGGTGAGCTGCCCTCTTACGACAACATCGAGGCGCTGGAGCAGCAGTATTACTCGCAGTGCCTGCAGACGCTTATCGAGTCGATTGAGCTGTTGCTGGATGAAGCGTTTGTTCTGGAGGGTGATACCGGCACCGAATTTGATGTTAACGCGCTGCTGCGAATGGACAGCGAACGGCGTATAAAAACGCTGGGCGAAGGCGTGAAAAATACCATCCTGACGCCTAATGAGGCGCGACGCAGTGAAAACCTGCCGCCCGTTACTGGTGGTGATGAGCTTTACCTTCAGCAGCAGAACTACAGTCTTGGCGCGCTGGCCCGCCGCGATGCCTCGGATGATCCATTCGGCAAAAGCAGTGCGCCTGCACCATCGCAACCCGCCAGTGATGAAGGAAAGGCTCTGTCTGACGCTGAACAATCGGCGGCAAAAGCCATGCTCAGAGGATTGCTTACCAAATGAATGAACGCGAATTAACGCTGATAAAGGTGCTCGGTGAGGAGTTCGGGCAGGCTCTCACCGAAATGCGCGAAGGATTCACTAAAAGCCTTGATGAGCAGCGCCAGGTATATGATGAAAAGCTGAACATGCTTTCCCGTCAACTGGAAGAAATCAAAAGCATCCCGGCGCCCGACTTCGGCGCCATGGTGGAAGAGGCTGTGGCCGCTCTGCCAGCGCCTGAGCTTCCTCAACTGCCTGATATCGCCTCCATGGTCAGTGAAGCTGTAGCCAATATCCCGCCTCCGGAGGATGGAAAAAGCCTGACGCCCGACGACGTGCAGCCAATGCTTCAGGAGATGGTGGACAAAGCATTCGCCGCCTTACCAACACCGAAAGACGGTAAGGATTACGATCCGGCGGTACTGAAGCAGGCGGTGGAAGAGGCTGTAAGCGATGCGGTAGCTGCCATCCCGGTACCGCAGGACGGCAAAAGCCTTACACCTGAAGACGTGCAGCCTATGCTGGAGCAACTCGTCGCAGCGTCAATACCGGTTCTTCCGGATGTGAAAACGCTGGTTAGCGAAGCCGTGGCCGCATTGCCGACAGCTGAACCGGGCAGGGATGGCGAAGATGGCCGCGACGCGCTGGCACTGGAAATTCTGCCATTCATTGATGAAGAGAAAAGCTACCCTCGCGGCTCTTATGCAACCCATAACGGCGGCTTGTGGCGTGCTTATGAGAAAACGCACGGCATGCGCGGATGGGAATGTGTGGTTGATGGTGTGGCGGGCGTGGAGATTGAGCGTTCCGAGCAGCGGCGCTTCACCCTGACGGTTAACCGCGCCAGCGGCAGCAGAGAAACCAAATCGTTTGACGTTCCGGTCATGATTTATAAAGGCGTGTTCAAATCCGGTCAGGAATACCTGCCAGGCGACACGGTAACGTGGGGCGGATCCCTCTGGCACTGCGACGAGCAGACGCAGGACAAACCGGGCGAAACGGGAGCTAAAGGCTGGACGCTGGCGACCAAGCGCGGGCGCGACGGGAGGGATAAACGTGATTGAGCTGGTTACTCTCCTGCAGGCAAAAGAGCACCTGCGCATAGATGATGATGCCGGAGATGCTGATCTGACCCTGAAAATTCAGGCCGGCAGCGCCGCTATTCTCGCTTATGTGCAGGGAAGCCGTGACCTTATTGTCAACAGTGATGGCGCGCTGATCGAAGGTGAACCGTTACGACGCACGCAGACGGCGCTGCTCATGCTCTTGGGCTGGCTGGATCGCAATCGGGGTGGTGAAGAGGAAGAAAAGCTTCAGCAAGGTGAGTTGCCGCTCTCCGTCACGATGCTTATCTACGATCTCCGTCGGCCAACGATTTTATAGCGAGGAGGTGCTATGCAGGCAGGGCGCTTACGCGATCGGGTTTCCATCCTTAAGTTCACGGCTGTCCGGGACCCATCAGGTCAGCTCGTTGAAAAATGGGAAGAAGGTAAAACCGTCTGGGCTGAAGTTAAGGGGATCAGTGGCAGGGAACTGGTTTCTTCTGGCGCGGAGACAGCTACGGCAACTGTTCGCGTCTGGGTGCGATTCAGGCGGGATATTACCGCTGCCTCCCGCCTAAGGGTGTTAAGCGGCGCGTTTAAAGGGGTTGTCCTGAGCGTGGTGGGGCCGCCAATCCCCGACGCCAGTTGCATTCAGCTTGAAATTCTCTGTAAGCAGGGAGGTGAAAAGTGATCGACATAAACCTCGACTTCTCCGGGCTCGATGAAATAGCTCGAGACCTTGAGACTCTCAGCCGCGCAGAGAATAACAAAGTCTTGCGCGATGCCACCCGTGCTGGTGCGGAAGTGCTGAGAGAGGAAGTTATCCAGCGGGCGCCAGAACGTACAGGAAAGATGAAGAAAAACGTGGTTATCCTGACCCAGAAGGCGCGCCGCCGTGGAGAAATTTCTTCAGGCGTCCATATCCGTGGCGTTAATCCCCGCACCGGCAACAGCGATAACACGATGAAGGCGAATAACCCACGCAATGCTTTCTACTGGCGATTCGTTGAAATGGGTACCGTTAATATGCCACCACACCCTTTCGTTCGTCCCGCGTTCGATGTTCGCCAGGAGCAGGCGACGGAGGTGGCGATCAGGCGCATGAATCAGGCCATTGACGAGGCGTTAAGCAAATGACGGAAGACAATCTCTACCCTCTGCTGGCGCATCTTGCCGGAGGGCAGGTTTATCCCTACGTTGTGCCGCTCGGCAGTGACGGGAAGCCTTCAGTCTCGCCGCCTTGGGTAATTTACTCGATTATTACCGACGTGGCTGCTGAGGTTCTCTGCGGACAGGCGGAGTCTGCCGTTTCTGTGCAGGTCGATGTCTACTCCAGCACTATTACTGAAGCGCGCAATATCAGGGATATGGCCCTCGATGCTTTGCAGGCATTGAAGCCAGAAAACATTGTCAAAACACCAAGCTATGAGCCTGACATGCGCTATCACCGGGCGACGCTCGAATTTCAGGTAACCGTTTAAATTACCCACCATAACAGACCGCTGCGGCGGTCTTTTTTATCTGGAGAAATCATGACCAGTAAGTACGAAGTCACAAAGGGGATGACCTTTTCAGTCTCCGCCGCGCCTGTTACAGCAGATGAATTTAATTCCTCTACTTTCCCCGGAGCTGGCGTTTCCTGGCTGGAGGCAGCCTGTGCCACGAAAGAGATTTCTTTCACCGGAGGTCAAAAAGGGGACATCGACGTCACTACGTTGTGCTCGACCGAGCAGGAGCAGACTAACGGCCTTGCCGCGCCTGCTGAAATGAGCATCACCCGTAACTGGGTTGGTGACGAAGCTGCGCAGGAAGCCCTGCAGACCGCCTATGAAAATGACGAACTGCGCGCCCTTCGGGTTGTGTTTCCTTCCGGCAATGGATACTACGCGCTGGTTGAGGTTCGACAGAGTTCCTGGTCTGCGTCCACGTCCTCGGTGGTCGGCGCCACTTACTCCCTGCGCGTTCGTGGCAAAACTAAACGCATTTATGCGGCTGGTTCCTGAGCGGCTTCGGCCGCTTTTTAATTACCGAGATCATAGGACAAGATCAAATGGCAAATAACGTTTCAAAGAATTCACTACGCGCGCTGGCGCTGGCACCGATGGCAGGCTTTCGTACCAAAATCGTTACCGTCCCGGAATGGGAAAACGCCACGGTAAAACTGCGTGAACCCTCCGCTCAGGCGTGGCTGGAATGGCAGCAGGTGCTGAACCCGAAGCAGGGAGAGGGCGAACCTGAAGAGCTGACGGCAGCAGAACGCGCACTGCGTAACAAGAGCGCTGATGTGGTGCTGTTTATCGATGTGCTTCTTGAAGAAGACGGCTCACAGGTCTTTAACGAAGAAGATAAAACGCAGATTGAACAGTTCTACGGTCCGGTGCATGCCCGTCTTCTTAAACAGGCACTGGAACTGACCACTACGGCGGCCGATGTGGAAAAGCCGTAAGCCAGCCCGGTACTTACTTTCTGATGACGCTGGCGCTCCGTCTGGGTCGTACGCTTCATGAGCTGAAGCAGACTCTGACGGCCAGTGAACTGCGTATGTGGATTGAGTTTGACCGACTGAACCCCATCAGCGACCGGCGCGGCGATATTCAGGCCGCGCAGATTTCCGCAGCGGTACTTAACTCGCAGGGCGCAAGGCTGAGTCTGGACGATCTGCTTCTTCAGTGGAGCGCGACGGAACCGAACGAAGAAAGCGCCGAGCTGGAAGGTTTCTTTGCCGCGCTGGCTGGTTAGCCCACTCAGGTGGGCTTTTTGTTTTTGAAAACGTCATGCTTGGCTTGGCTATGTAGGTTTTTAAGTGCTTGATACATCTGTGTATATGATGACATTTGTTCCATGAGATAAAATGTGACATTTGTCATTTCTTCCTCCCATTTAGAAAATTCTTCGGGAGTTTTAGGCCTGCGCTGGGAAAGGTCGCCATAGGTTCTCATTAGCTTTGAGTTATCAACGGCAGTTGGTATGGGAGACTTTAGTGCCTCATCAATCATGAAAATGATTTCAGTATTCATCGACCTGCCGTTTTCTTTGGCTCTAGCAGCTATTGCCTCCCTCATTCCTGCCGGAAGCCTAACGTTAAATCTGTCCATTTCTTGGCTTGGGAACTTACTCATAAATCCTCAAAATTGTAATTTTGACGATTAACAATAGCACCTACTTGACACCATGTTAAATGGTGCTAAATTGGTACTAGCACCAAGTTGGTGCCATTGTAAGGAGATAGGAAATGCAAGATGTGATTTATACCGGTCGTAAAAATGTGGTTTTCAATTTGAGACTTCCGGAGCGCATGGACGAGGAAATTCGCAAGCTGGCAGAAATGGACGGCATCTCTATTAACTCAGCGATTGTTCAGCGGCTGGCAAAGAGCCTGAGAGAGGAAAGGGCTAATGGTCAGTAAAAACAGCGAAGCCCCAACTGCGCTAACAGTCAGGGCCTCTAATTTGTCAGTTAACCTTTGCGAGAAAACCAACATGAACATTGTAGCCAAATCAGAACTTAACTTCCATGGTGTTAACCTGACTCCTGTTTCTGAAATGCAGGGAATTTGGCTTACCTCCGGGGATATTGCTAAGGCGCTCCACTACAGCAGCACAAAGTCAGTTACGAACCTTTTTAACCAGTATGCTGATGAGTTCTCACCGGCAATGACAATGGTCATTGAATCGATGACCAATGGTATTAACGGCTCATCTCGTCGCATGAAGACCCGCGTCTTCTCACTGCGTGGCGCTCATTTGTTAGCTATGTTCGCCCGCACTCCAGTAGCTAAAGAATTTCGCAAGTGGGTGTTGGATATTCTGGATCGCGAAGTGGAGCAATCTCCTATCGCCAAACATTTTACGGACGAAGAGTTATGCGAGCTGGCATGGATGTGGCATGTGGCCGAGCGTATGCGAGTTTTCGCCAGGGACATTCATCCGGCGCTGAGAGGCCTTAAATCTGAGTATGCGGGCAAGGCGTACGATTACGGCAATGAGTTCAACTATGTATTTGTAAGGGCGAGGGACATTCTACGAGAGCACACTGCCCACATTGATAAGAACGCTCATAATGGTGCCCGAGAAGAAAATTTGAAACTTCCACTAACGTGGCTGAGGGTGCCGGTGGACTTCCACTGATCACCAAAAAGAAAAACCGCCAGTGGCTGCTGGCGGTCTACTGATGTCTAACAACGTATAGGAACGTCTATGACTGCATTAAAGATAGCAGACCAAAGATCGCATGTCACTATGTCCAGCCGTGAGATTGCGAAGCTCACCGGGAAGGATCATAAGAATGTTATCCGCGATATCTGGGAAATGATTGATGACCTTTATGGGGTTGCAAAAGATGGCTCAGATCTGAGCCATAAGAAAAATCAAACGGTTACGTTGGCTGATGGTGTTGATGTAACGGTTGATTCTCGCGGCTATGTGTCACACTTCAGGCTGGATAAGCCACATGTGGAGTGCCTGCTTACTGGCTATAGTGCAGTTCTTCGTATGACGGTAATCAGACATATCTACCAGTTGGAGGCGCAGATAAACCGCCGCTCTTTACCTGGTAACTACAAAGAAGCATTACTCGCGCTGGTTCAAGCAGAAACAGAAAAGGAGCAGATTGCTTTAGAGCGCGATCAGGCTATTGAAACTAAAGCCTGGATCGGTGAAAAACGTGAAGCTACAGCAATGGCTACAGCATCAGCAGCCGTCCGCGCCAAGAACAAATTGGCTGAACGGATAGGGGAAGGAAAGAACTACGCCGCCATCATCCCGGTAGAGAAGAAACTCGGGCAGAAATTCAAATGGCAGCCGCTCCGCAAATGGTGCAGGGAGAATGACACTGATCCGCATGAAGTCGAAGATCCGCGATTTGGCACGGTGAAGTCGTGGCCCCGCGAGGCATGGCTTGCTGTATATGGCGTAGACCTACAGAAACTGTTCTGACTACCTACACAAGAAATGTAGGTGCTTATCTCAAACCCGCTTAATTGCGGGTTTTGTCGTCGCTTCGATCCCTGATACTCTTTCAGCATTTTAAACAAGGAGAAAGGGATATGAAAAAAATAGTCTTGATCACTGTTGCAACCTTATCTTTATTAGGATGCAAGCAACAGCGCACGTTACAGGATACGTTCGACCAGGAAAATGGTTGGGTTAAAATCTACAGCACAACTGACATAAATTTAGCTCAATCAAAAGCTGATGCTTATTGTGGTAACCATGCATTTTATTTAAAGCCAGAGCATGATTCTAATATTGGTATTGTTAACGAAAACCCAAATGACAATTTTCTCTTTAATTACATCCCTTACCAATGCAATGCGCACTATGCTGCAATAGCAGGGAATTCCGAAGCGAAAGCCATTGATGAAAAAGAGAAGTCTGATGCGTTAAAGTCTCTAGAAAAAGCAAAACGGCATCAATATGAAACACATAAATCTTTCGCCAAAAAACATGGGGGAGATTCATATAGCGTTGTTAATCCAGATGGAAGTATTGAAGCTTATAGCTTTGATGGTAATGGTAACGAATGTGTTGGATTCTCAAATCAAAATGGATCAGACGTGCACTGTAAATAAGGGTTCTGCTTACTTACTGAAAATACTGTTTATTCAAAAAGGCTACATTCGTAGCCTTTTTTGTTTGGAGGGCTAAATGGCAACTCTACGCGAATTAATAATCAAAATATCCGCTAACTCCCAATCCTTCCAGTCTGAAATCGCCCGAGCTTCACGCATGGGTTCAGATTATTACAGGACCATGGAGCAGGGTGGTCGTCGGGCTGCGGCATCTACCCGAGAAACTCAGCGCGCACTGGCTGAATTGAACTCTCAACTTGCATCTGTACGCGCTTCTGCTGCGGGTATGGTTGGTGCTTTTGCAGGAGCATTTGCTACCGGACAGCTTATTCATTATGCCGATACCTGGAACCAGCTGAATGGTCGTCTGCGCCTCGCTTCCTCCTCGGCACAGGACTTTACCATGGCGCAACAGTCGCTGATGTCTATCAGTCAGCGGACCGGAACCTCGTTTGAGGCAAACGCCAACCTCTACAGCAGAATCGCACAGTCTCTGCGTGACGCTGGCTATGCATCTGCGGACGTGGCAAACGTCACCGAAACCGTGGCGACCTCCCTCAAGTTGTCCGGCGCCAGCACAGAAGAAGCAAGTTCGGTAATTACACAATTAAGCCAGGCGCTTGGCTCCGGTGTCCTGCGAGGTGAGGAATTTAACGCCATTATGGAAAGTGGCGGGCGCCTCGCAAAATTCCTTGCTGATGGGCTTAATACATCTGTCGGCGGCCTGCGTAATATGGCTAACAATGGCGAACTAACCACTGAAAAGATCGTCCCATTGCTAACCAATGTTTCTCAGCTTCGTAAAGAGTTCGAATCGCTTCCCGCCACAGTAAGTGGATCTGCTCAGAAAGTGCAGAATGCTTTTATGGCTTGGGTTGGCGGGGCCAGCGAAGCTACCGGTGCTTCCTCAGCTTTAGCTGGTGCTTTAGATGGCCTGGCTAACAATATTGATAATGTTGCCGCTGCCGGAGCGGTTTTGGCTGGAGTTGGCGTAGCGAAATACTTCGGTGGTATTGCTACTGGTGTTTCTGACTCGATTGGCAAGCTTGTATCTGCCAAAAAGGAAACAATCGCACTGGCTGATGCGCAGCTTTATTCCGCAACTCAATCTCAAAGAAAGGCGGTTGCGGCAGCGGAAGCTGCAAGGTCAGATTATGCATTGGCTGTGGCAGAAGCAAACGTAGCTAAAAATACCAACGCATCGGTAATTGCCTCACAAAATCTGATCAAAAAACGCAGTGAGATGATGGCGGCCAATGCCTCTCTTGTCCTGTCTAACAGGGCAGTAATAACCGCTCAGGAAAATCTCAACAAAGCCACATCGCTTACCAGTTTTGCTAAATCAGGCTTAAGCGGCGCGCTATCTGTTATAGGTGGTTGGCCTGGCGCATTGATGGCTGTCGGCGCAGCATGGCTGTATGTTTATGAGAAGAGCGAACAGGCCCGTAAAGCTGCCTTGGACTACGGCGAAGAAATTTCTAAAGCAAAACCAGTGAGTGGTGTCGCCATTCCGCAGGGTAACTTAACAAATGAAATCGATAAGTCATCGGTTTCTATGAGAGCCCAGGCCGAAGAATTATCACTTCTAAATAACCGAATCGCTGAATTAAACCAGCAACAATATAATGCTCGTCAGGCCATGAAGAATAGTGAGGAGGGTAGCTGGTCATATAATAACGCTCAGGAAGCATTGGTTAATGTTAACCAAGAATTAACTGATGCTGAGAGGCGAAGAAATGAAATATTAAGTCAACTTATCGCAACAACAGATCGACATAACATGCTGTTGCGTCAGAATGCCGCCGCGCAAACAGCTTATTATAATAATCTAATATTAATGAACGGGCAGGGTACATTATTTCGTCAAACGCTTGACGGTATTAATGAAGCACTTGCCCGCAACACGACTTTAACTGCGTCCCCGCTTCGACTACCGCAAGCGCCAGTATCGGATAAGGATCAGGAAACGTTACTGCGCAAACAGCAGCAGGCCGAACTGGAAGGCTTAACGGGCTTGGCCAGAGTGCGTCGGCAGGCAGAGATTGAGCTGCAAAATATGGGCCGCACAGGTCCTCAAAACGCAACTTACGCAGCAGATTATCTAAAGGCTGCTGAGCAGGGTTATGCAAATAGCCAGAAGGTTGCTGCCGCTCAAAAAGCACAGGCTGACGCAACACGTGATGCGGACAAGGCCGCTCGCGAGGCCGCTCAAACTACCGAACAATACAGCCGGAAAATGGCTGACCTCAGCATTGCCACTGAGGTGCAAAAGGTTCGGGCCAACCAGGGTGAAAAAGCTGCTGAGTTGTTTGCCGCCTCCCATGAAGCCGGAACTAAATGGAGCGAAGAGCAGCGCAAATCCATTGAAGCTGGTGCCGTGGCGCTGGCGCAGTGGACGCAGAAAGCCGATGAGGCTGTCCGCAAGCAGCATGAAATGGCCGATGCGCTGAAAGATCTGAAGGATGCGGGGCGCCGCTACCAGGACGAAGCTGACTTAACCTCCGCCACGTCTGGGATGGGGAACCGTCAGCGTGAGCAGTACCGCGAGCGGCAGGAAGTTGAGCGCGTGTTTGATAAAACCGATAAGGGGGCTGAGGCTATTGCTGCGCGCCAGGCTGCACTGGATGCGCTTGATAAAAAATATCAGCAGGCGAAGGCCAGCGAACTGGACTGGCGCGCTGGCGTAAGCGCGGGGCTTGCTGACTGGATGGATAACGTCAGCAACATTGCCGGCACGGTATCGCAAGGTATCACTTCCACGATGGACAGTGCGCTTGATAACGTCTCCGCAATGCTGGTGGGTAACAAGGCCAGCTGGAAGGACTGGGGGTTATCCGTTCTGCAGACTATCTCAAAGGTTGCGCTGCAGATGGCCGTGGTTAACGCGATGGGAGGCGGTTCGTCTGGCAGTGGACTTCTTGGCTCCCTTCTCGGAGGAATTGTGGGAGGCGTCGCCGGAAGCGCATCCGGCGACGCGAATGCAGGCACCGCCATCCAGAACTACGGCGCGTCTTTTCAGTTTGCCGCGAAGGGTGGGGTTTATTCGTCAGCCGATCTGAGCAGATTCAGCGGCAGTGTCGTTGATACCCCCACCTTTTTTGCGTTTGCGAAAGGGGCGGGCGTGATGGGCGAGGCCGGGCCGGAAGCCATTATGCCGCTTACCCGCGACGCTTCAGGCAGGCTTGGTGTTAAAGCGCTGGGCAGTGGCACGAAGGGCGGCGCGGGTGTCAGCGTCAGCATCGGAACCATTAATTTCACAGGCGGCACAGGTGGTGCGCAGGGTAATGCTAATGCCGCCGGCGCGGTGGCTAACCAGATCACCGGCGCCATCATCGATACCATCAATACGCAGCTGCGCAAGCCCGGCACTCCGTTGTGGAACGCCACGCAGGGCAAGCGCTGACCCTCCTTACTTACCCGCCACGGCGGGTTTTTTTATGGGTGAAACATGGCAACCGAAACTTTTACCTGGTGCCCGCGCATTAATGCCGGCGGCGAGGTCACTCACCGCGTCCGCCGCGCGCAGTTCGGCGACGGGTATGCCCAGGCGTCGGGCGACGGCATCAACGCCCGCGGTCAGAAATGGGATCTGGAATTCGTCGGGGATGAAAGCTACATCACCGCGATTATGGACTTCCTCGACAGACATGGCGGCAGCCGTTCATTCATCTGGCAGGCACCGCTGAAAGGTGCGGGGCTTTACCGCTGTGACGTTTATCGCCCGTCGGCGCTGGGCGCCGGTAAATATTCGCTTTCAGCGACCTTCACACAGGCATTCGCTCCGTAGGTACTTATGGCAATCAGTAATGACGTTCAGAAGCTTGAGCCCGGCGACAGTGTTCGCCTGGTGACCGTCGACGGCTCGGCGTTCGGCGCGGGCGTGCTGCGCTTTCACGCCTGCACCATTCCTCATACGCCGGAAGAAATCGCGGCGAGCGGCGGCGACACCTCAAAGCTTGCCGCTAAATCCATCTGGTTTGATGGCGAGGAGTACGGCGCCTGGCCATTTGAAATTACCGGGCTGGCGTCGTCGAGTGACGGACAGAGCGCGGAGCCGGTGCTGCGCGTCGCTAACCTTGATGGCGTGGTGACCGCGCTCTGCCTGCGCTTTGATGACATGGTACAGGCGAAGGTTACTGTTCTGGATACGTTCGGCCAGTATCTCGATGCGCGCACGTTTCCCGACGGCAACCCGTCTGCCGATCCGGGGCAGTATTTCCGCCAGGTGTTTTACATCGACAGCAAGTCGGCTGAAGACAATGAAGTTGTGGAGTTCCGCCTCTCCAGCCCGATGGACCTGCAGGGACTGCTGATCCCGACGCGGCAAATCACGGCGGTCTGCACCTGGGCCTGCCGCAACAAATACCGCAGCGGTGACGGCTGTACCTACAACGGGCCGCGCATGTTTGATCTGAAAGGTAACCCGGTGACCGACCCGGCACAGGATAAATGCTCGGGCCTGCTGACCGACTGTAAAAAACGCTTTGGCCCGGATGCCCGGCTCGATTTCGGCGGCTTTCCGGGTGCCAGCCTGATACGGAGGTAACCATGCGGGATAAAACCATTGCCGACATTCTGGCGCATGCTGCGGCGGAATACCCGCGCGAGTGCTGCGGCGTGGTGGCGCAGAAAAGCCGTGTCGAGCGATATTTTCCGTGCCGGAACATTACCGGCGCGCCGGAGGAACAGTTTGAGCTGTCGCCGGAGGATTACGCGACGGCGGAAGACTGGGGAACCGTTACTGCCATTGTGCATTCCCACCCGGGCGACGGCGCCACCACCCAGCCGAGCGAGCTCGACCAGCTGCAGTGCGATGCTCACGGCATCCCCTGGGTAATCGTCTCGTGGCCGGAAGGCGACCTGCGCACCATTGCGCCCCGCGGTGAACGGCCGCTGGAAGGGCGCGCCTTTGAACTGGGTTATGCCGACTGCTGGTCGCTGGTGATGGACTGGCACCGACAGCATGGCGTAACGCTTCGCAACTACAGCGTGGATTACCCGTGGTGGGAGCGGGGCGAAAATCTCTATATGGATAACTGGTATGCCGAGGGGTTCCGCGAGGTCACAGAGCCGCGCCCCGGCGACATGGTGCTGATGCAGGTATCCGCGCCGGTGGTGAATCATGCCGGTATTCTGCTGGAAGGTAACCAGCTGCTGCATCATCTGTACGGCCAGCTCTCCTGCGCAACGCCTTACGGCGGCTATCTGCGCGAGCGCACGATTAAAATAGTCAGACACAAGGATCTGCCATGAACGAACTGAAAACGGTGCGGCTGTACGGCGCGCTTGGCGCGCGGTTCGGCCGGGTGCACCGGCTGGTGATTGCCAGCCCTGCAGAAGCCTGCCGCGCGCTGTCGGTCATTCTTCCGGGTTTTGAGCAGTACATGCAGACGGCGCACCTGCGCGGCCTGCGCTTTGCCGTGTTCCGGGGGAAAAAGAACATCGGCCAGGACGAGCTGAAACATAACAGCGGCGAAGAGGATATCCGCATCGCGCCGGTGATTTCCGGAAGCAAGCGTGGCGGTGTGCTGCAGACCATTCTCGGTGCCGTGCTGGTGGTGGGAGCGCTTGCTCTTGGCCCCGTGGGCATCGGCGCCATCGCAGGCAGCACGGCGATGAGTATTGGCCTTATGGGCGGTTCGATGATGATTGGCGGCGTGGTGCAGATGCTGTCACCCCAGCCCGGCGGACTGGCATCGCGTCAGGACCCCGATAACGCGCCGAGCTACGCTTTTGGCGGTCCTGTGAACACTACCGCTATGGGCAATCCCGTCGGGCTCCTGTATGGCGAGCGCGAAATCGGCGGCGCGATTGTCTCCGCCGGCATCTACACCAACGACCAGTGAGAACCGGTCTGATAACAGCGCCTGCGGGCGCTTTTTTTATGGGCGCAGTATGGAAAAAATAACCGGTAAAAAGGGTGGCGGTGGTAATTCACGCACACCGCGGGAGTCTCCTGATTCATTACAGTCGATCGCGACGGCCAAAATACTGCTGGCGCTGGGCGAGGGGGAGTTCGCCGGCGGCCTGACGGATAAAGATATTTTCCTCGACGGTACCCCGATCCGCAGCGCCGACGGCACGCTTAATTTTCCCGATGTGAAATGGGAGTTTCGTCCGGGTACCCAGACGCAGGATTACATTCCCGGCATACCGTCGGTGGAAAATGAAATCACCGTTAACACTCAGCTTAAAGCCACACAGCCGTGGACGCGTGCCATCAGCAACACGCAGCTCTCTGCGGTCCGGGTGCGTCTCGGTGTGCCTTCACTGCAGCGCATGAAGGACAACGGGGATGTGGTGGGCTACCGCGTCGAATACAAAATTGAACTGTCCACTGACGGTGGCGGATATACCACGGTGCTGAACAGTGCATTCGACGGTAAAACCACCTCCCTCTATGAGCGCAGCCATCGCATTGACCTTCCGCCTGCCCGGACCGGCTGGCAGCTTCGTGTGAGCCGGACGACGGCGGACAGCACCTCCAGCCGCATCGTGGATACGACGAACATCGAAGCGTATTCCGAAATCATCGATGCAAAGCTGCGCTACCCGAACACCGCGCTGCTCTTTGTGTCGTTCAACGCGAAGCAGTTCAGCAATATTCCGCAGATCAGCGTACGCGCCCGCGGGCGGCAAATCCGCGTGCCCACGACATACGATCCGGTGGCGCGCACCTATTCCGGCACCTGGGACGGATCGTTTAAATGGGCCTGGAGCAATAATCCCGCATGGGTGTTTTACGACCTGGTGCTGAGCGACCGTTTCGGGATCGGAGACCGGCTGGACGCGACGCAGGTGGACAAGTGGGAACTCTATCGCATCGCGCAGTACTGCGATCAGCCCGTGCCGGACGGTACCGGCGGCAGCGGTACTGAGCCACGTTTTCTCTGCGACGTGTATATCCAGAGCCAGAACGAGGCGTTTACGGTGCTGCGCGACCTGGCGAGCATCTTCCGCGGCATGACCTACTGGGCCGGTAATCAGCTGGCCGCGCTGGCGGATATGCCGCGCGATATGACGTATGTCTACACCCGCGCCAACGTTATTGACGGCAAATTCTCCTACGCCAGCGGCAGCGAGAAGAACCGTTATTCAACGGCGATGGTGAGCTGGTCAAACCCGGAGAACCATTACACCGATGAAGTGGAAGCGGTGATGGAGCCTGATCTGGTGCGGCGCTACGGCGTGCGCCAGACGCAGATCTCCGCCATTGGCTGCACGCGGCGCACCGAGGCCAACCGCCGCGGCCGCTGGGCACTGCTGACAAATGCTAAAGACCGGATGGTGAGTTTCGCCACCGGGCTGGAAGGCATGATCCCGCTGCCGGGCCATATCATCGGCGTGGCGGATCAGTATCTGTCGGGGCGGGTGATGGGCGGGCGTATCAGCCAGGTAAACGGTCGCGCGCTGACGCTCGACCGGGTGCCGGATGCAAAAGCGGGCGACAGGCTTATCGTCAACCTGCCGTCCGGCAAATCACAGGCCCGTACCCTTCAGGCGGTCAGCGGTCGTAATGTCACGGTGTCTGCGGTATTCAGCGAAACGCCGGAGCGCGAGGCGGTCTGGTCGGTGGATGCGCAGGATGTCGCGATCCAGCAGTACCGCGTCACGTCTGTCGAAGACAACAACGACGGCACCTGGACCATCAGCGCCGTGCAGCACAACCCGGATAAATATGCCGCCATTGATTCCGGCGCGCGGCTCGATGAGCGTCCGGTATCAGCCATTCCGCCGGGCGTGCAGGCACCGCCAGCCTCCGTGACCCTCAGCAGTTACAGCCGCGTGGTGCAGAACCTCAGCGTGGAAACCCTGCGTGTCGCCTGGCCCGCGGCACCCGGCGCCGTGGCGTATGAATGTCAGTGGCGCAAGGATAACGGCGACTGGGTGAATGTGCCGCGCACAAGCTCGCTCGGCTTTGAGGTGCAGGGCATTTATGCCGGGCGGTACATGGCGCGCGTCAGCGCCGTAAACGCCAGCGATGTCGCCTCGGTCTGGCAGACCAGCGTGGAAGTGACACTGACCGGCAAGGTGGGGCAGCCGCCGGTACCGCTGAACTTCCGCACCACGCCGATCAACTGGGGCATCCAGCTTGACTGGAACTTCCCTGACGGTGCTGACGATACGCTGATGACCGAAATTCAGTATGCCGCCGCGAGCGACGGTAGCGACGCGCTGCTGCTTTCGGATGTGCCGTATCCGGCGCACAGTTACACGCAGCTTGGTCTGCGTGCCGGGCAGATCTTCTGGTACCGCGCGCGGCTGGTGGACCGCATCGGGAACCAGTCAGCCTGGACTGGCTGGGTGCGCGGCATGGCGAACGACAACGCGGAGGATTACCTGGGTGATATTACCGGTGATTTTCTCACCAGTGCCGACGGCCAGGCGCTGCAGCAGCAAATCGACACTAACATTGAGGCGGTGATGCAGAACGCGCTGGCGAACAACGCCACGGTCGATCATCAGTGGAAGCAGTATGGCGAAGTGCGCGCCGATATTCTGGTGGTGAAAACCACTATCGCCAACGTCGATAAGGCAATGGCTGATATGAGCACTCAGGTCCAGGCGCAGATAGGTAATGTCACGGCTGCACTTGAAGACAAACTGACCGCCGTGGTCGACGCCAGTGGCGCTACAGCCATTCATACGCTGAAAGCAGGTGTGCGGATTAACGGCGACTACTACAGCGCCGGCATGAGCATTGCGGTGCTGGCGCAGGCCGGGCAGCCAGTCGTAACGCGTGTTGCGTTTAATGCCGATCAGTTTGTGCTGACCACCGGCAGCGGTGCCAGCCAGTTCTCGCCGTTTGCTGTGGTGGGCGGCCAGGTGTTTATGAACTCGGCCTTTATCCAGGACGGCACTATTACCAGTGCTAAAATCGGTGCCTTTATCCAGTCGGCAAATTACGTGGCAGGAACATCAGGCTGGCGATTGGACAAGAATGGAAACTTCGAACTTAACGGAAGCGGCGGCAATGGTCGAATGCTAATTACTAATAACATAGTACAAATATGGGATTCCAATAATGTTCTGCGTGTAAGAATGGGGCTTTTCTGATGTCTGGTTTGCAATGTTGGGATGCCACTGGGCGGCTTGTGGTAGATCTCGGAGACTACCTGTTAAAAAAACAAGCGGAAGTACAGGTGCCTTCCAAAGCGGGGGCATATAAACAAGTTAACGTGCCAATATCGGGGGTTACAGAATCTTGTTTTGCTGTGCTTAATTGCGACACTATTCAGTCCAAAACATGGGTTACGTCTTGCTACAATGGTGGGGTGACAATTTACTTTACTCTCAGTCAGTATTTTTACGGAACTGCAACATTAGAAATTTACTCATATATATAGGTGCTTTGTGAGCGGTTTTGAGGTAAGAAATTCAGCAGGTTCTGTCACAGTGAATAGTGACTACTCATCACCCAGGCTTCTCCGATATGAGGAGAAGCCTAAAATGGGTAAAACTGGTGACTGGGGCGGAACAATACCGGATATGGGCAAGATTGAAAGCTTGGCCTACCTTGAAGATTCTATTACCCCTTCAGGAACGACATATACACAAAACTACCACAAGCCGGGCCAGATAATGTGGTTTCGGCTGGCTGTAGGTGCATGGGGACTTCCTGGCGCAGATTATTTTATTCCCAACCAGGTTAATTTGGCCTTCACCTCAATGAGCGCGCCGATAGAGTCTGGTTATTTAGATGTTTTCGACGGATCTGGTAAATTGATATGGTCTGCTAAATCGGCAGCAACCACTCCACGAATAATCGGGTTTATTAATGTTCCCGCAGGTTATGACCTTTTAAATAAAACGCTGTCCGTTGCCGTGCCGGGAACGCCATTTTTCCCGTCCGATATGTTTCCTGGCCTGCTTAATGAAACCTCGGAAGGAGCCGGAGGGCGAGCCAGTCTCGCGATTAAACAACAATCAGGTAGCGTTTTATTGCGATATGACGCTTATAACAACCCGCCCTATACCGAGACGCCGTTATATTCAAGGGGGTTCAAAATCCCCTACGCGATATTTCCTACACTTTAACCCGCTTCGGCGGGTTTTTTTTATTTCAGGAGACAGTCATGTCTGCAGGAACTCTTACGCTAACCAATAAATCAGCTGCGGTTACTGGTAATGGAACATCATTCACAACGGAATTAAAAGCTGGCGACCTCATTGTTGTTAAAGTTGGTGGAACTCCTTATACACTGCCCGTTAAAGCAATCACAAATAACACTCAACTGATGCTTGTTAGTGATTACACAGGGCCAACCCAGAGCGGTGCCGCTTGGTTTGCCGTTCCGCAGGAAGCACAAAGCTTAATTACTGCGGCCCTTGCCTCACAGACCGCAGAAGCCTTACGTGGACTTAACCTGGACAAAACAAACTGGCAGCAAATGTTTTCAGGCGCAGGTAATATTACTGTCACTCTATCAGACGGTAGCTCATGGACTGGCCCATCATTGAATAGCATTAAAGATATGGTTGACGCTCTTTCACCTGTGGGGTCGATGTTAGTGTGGCCTTCTTTAAATCTTCCTGACAACTCAACTCTTGGAATTAAATACCTCAGGTTGAATGGGGCATCATTCGATAAAACGCTATACCCAAAATTAGCTTCTATTTATACGACAGGCGTTCTTCCCGATATGCGTGCTAACGTAGTCAGGGGATTTGATGATGGCAGGGGAGTAGATCAGGGGAGGGCAATGCTTTCGGAACAACTGGACGCAGCTCCTAATATTGTAGGGTCTTTTGCGCCATCGGTTGATTCCAGAGGATTTGGCACAGGCGCGATAACGTGCGCAGGAGGCGTTGCAGCTGCGTACACAACAACGAGTGACACAACTTTCCTTCGCAGTGTGACTGCAACTATTGATGCATCAAAATCAAGTGCTTCTTATGGTCGTGGAAACTCAGCAGAAGTCAGAATGAGGAACATAGTCTGGAATATGATAGTGAGGGCTTCGTAATGGTATTCAATTCAGATGGTTTTGCTGAACAAGATTTCATCCAAAAAGTTTATATTGCAGACATCAGTGGGGAATACATAGGCACCTCTGAAGTCATGATAAGTAGAGGAACGGGACTTCCAGCTGGCGCATACCTCGACGCGCCGCCGCCTCTGCAAGAGGGAAAGGCGATAATCAGAAATGCGAATGGATCTGAATGGATTATCACATCAGATTATCGTGGCAAGACAGCCTACTCAACTGACAAAAGCAAGACCATTATTATAAATGAGCCTGGAGACATTCCTGATGGGTTTACTTTGTCTGGTCCTCCTCGGGCATGGGAGTTTTGGGATGGAGAAAAGTGGCTACCCGACGATAAAGCACTCAAAGATATTCAGCAGAGAGAGGCAGTAGAAAGGAAAACCATGCTGATGAATGAAGCAAGCAACGAGATATCACTCCTTCAGGATGCTGTTGATCTTGACATGGCAACAGAAGATGAGACAGCAAGACTTTTAGCCTTGAAAAAATTCAGAGTGTTATTAAGTCGTATAGACACGACTTCCGCTCCTGATATCTCATGGCCCATAGCGCCTTGAAAGCAATCTATGTGGCATGCATGGGGCAAAAAATTAGCGCAAAACAACTCAAAACCCCGGAAGGTGTCGATTCGTCTTGCGCTAATGCATTGCTTCTAGCCTAGTTTTCTACCACATCAACACGCTTCCACGCTGAACGGCTGCCTATTTTAAATAAACCCCTCTGTGTTAAGCCAGTACGAGTGATTATGGATTTCAGTTTTATCAGAATCCTTAAGGGTTCTCATACCAATCCCTTTGCATTTATTTGAGCAAAATTTATTATTTCTCGTTTCAGAGAAATTAGCACCACAAACTTTACAGCGAATGTCTTTCTTTACATTCCTTTTTCGGCTCAATTCCTTCCGTCTATTAAAGTGGATATAACAAAGCCTGACACCATATTCATAGCTAATAGATGCTATATTCTCTTTGCACCCTTTTCTGCAACATATTGCCATTACATACCGTCCATGTTCACTTCACGCGGTTTTCCAACCATTCGTGTATGTCACTTAGCCTCCAACGAGAACTTCTGCCAAGTTTTATTGGCTTCATAAATTTTCCGTCCTGAATTTGCTTATAAATCCATTTATCAGTGACTTTCAGCGTTGCTGCGATCCACTTCATATCTACAAGTTGCATGTCATTGTTTTCACTTCTTTCCACACTGTTCTCCTGATGTGCCGCCCTTTCGCAAGATACTGGCTGTATAGGGCCACAAAGTGCAGGCAAAAGATCGCTCTAGAAATTGTCTTGACAATTCACTTCAGTTGCGAACTAGAGGGGAGGAAACGATTGATGGTGTAGTCTTTGTAAGATGCTCCGATAAAACCGCCTAAGTTGATCATGCAAAATGATCAAATGAGACCTGCCATTAAAGTAAAAATGGTAAGATTCAGGTTGCTACCCACGCAGCATTTACTAGTATTTAAATCTTACAAACAGATCAAGATTGGAATATAAATTCAAACATTAATTAAAAACCCAGCCAATCAAACCAAATAAATAAAAATTAAAGATATATTTAAAGTCAGCGTAACCGATATATGGACAGCTATATCAAACAACATCTTGCTGCAGATTGCTGAACATTGATTGCATGTTGAATGGAAGGCATCAGCTATACCACCGCAGTAAGTTGCGACAGGTGTTACCTGCTGCTTGTTACAAGGCTGACTAATGTAGTGCTGGAAACATTACAGATTGAGTGCTGTGACGGCTTTGTTGAATAAATCAGATTTCGGGTAAGTCTCCCCCGTAGCGGGTTGTGTTTTCAGGCAATACGCACGCTTTCAGGCATACCTGCTTTCGTCATTTTGTTCAGCGCTCGTACCAGGGCCATAGCCTCCGCAACCTGACCATCGTAGTCACGCAGCGTCAGTGAACCCCCGAACAGCTGTTTTACCCGGTACATCGCCGTTTCCGCTATCGAGCGACGGTTGTAATCTGTTGTCCATTTCCACCGCGCATTACTCCCGGTCATTCGCTGATTAGCCACTGCACGGTTACGGTCTGCATATTCACCGGGCCAGTAACCCGCACCTTTTCGGGGAGGGATAAGCGCGCTGATTTTCTTACGCCGCAGTTCATCGTGACATAGCCGGGTATCGTAAGCGCCATTGCCGGCGGCTGACCTGATTTTCCGGTGGGTTTGCCGGATTAACCCGGGGAAGGCCTCTGAGCCCGTAACGTTGTTCAGCGACAGGTCAGCGCAGATGATTTCATGTGTTTTACTGTCAACGGCGAGATGCAACTTTCGCCATATACGACGGCGTTCCTGGCCATGCTTTTTGACTTTCCACTCGCCTTCACCGAAGACCTTCAGCCCGGTGGAATCAATCACCAGGTGTGCGATTTCACCCCGGGTGAACGTTTTGAAACTGACATTAACCGACTTTGCGCTCTTGCTGACACTGGTGTAATCCGGGCAGCGCAACGGAACATTCATCAGTGTAAAAATGGAATCAATAAAACCCTGTGCAGCCCGCAGGGTCAACCTGAACACGCGTTTAATGACCAGAACGGTGGTGATGGCGAGATCAGAATAGCGCTGAGGTCTTCCCCGTGATGAAGGCGTTGCCGACTCATACCAGGCCTGAATAGCTTCATCATCCAGCCAGAAAGTTATGGAGCCACGGTTGATGAGGGCTTTATTGTAGGTGGGCCAGTTGGTGATTTTGAACTTTTGCTTTGCCACGGAACGGTCTGCGTTGTCGGGAAGATGCGTGATCTGATCCTTCAACTCAGCAAAAGTTCGATTTATTCAACAAAGCCAAGAAAAAGATCTACGGAACGCGAGAAGAAGCCCGCAGTGATATTTTTGATTACATCGAAATGTTTTATAACAGTAAGCGTCGGCATGGTTCTAGCGAACAGATGTCACCGACAGAATATGAAAAACAGTATTATCAACGGCTCGGAAGTGTCTAGATTATCCGTGGCGATTCATTATGCAGAGGATCAATTTTATTATTTCAGGCTTGAGATGGTTAGGTTTATCTGCAGCAGAATGCGTTCAGACCTTCATAAACAGCAGCGCAGTGATACTCTGCAATTTATGAAGACCTGTTCAGGATAATCACTTACATCTAAAATAGCTGCAATGACTATTTTTGATATAAATATTAATTACACAATCATAATTATCAACGTTTCGCTACAATCTTGCCTGTTGTGTTATCCAAACGATATTGCGAAATAGTACCATCCACAATATATTGGATTACAGCCTGTACTGTAGCCAGAGGGACATGAAACCATTCTTTCGGTGTATAAACCTGTCCAGTATGACTTTTGAGTGTAATATTAAGGCGACGCGTTGCTAGAAAGCCATGTACTAAGGCTTCAAGTTTTTGTGCATTTAAATTGAAACATTGGCTGGTGGCTACAATTCTGACAGGTGCCTCAAGAAAAGTACGGTCTTTTTCAGCATTTTTGATTCGCTGTTCTACAGTCGTTTCAGTAAAGCCAATTTTGTATAAATTTTGTTTATAAGGTATGAGCGCTGGATCTTTACTCTTAGTTGCAAGTATATAAACTAAACCAGATGGAACAGAAACATCTGAAGGTATCAGTTTCTGACCATTGAGTTGCACTTTGCGCCCTTCTTTGTCCCTCACTAAGCCATGAGTTAAGGACTGATAGAGCATATTCATTTCAGTGCCGTTTTCAAATATCAGGTGTAAACGCGCATTATAAGTACTGTATTCACGCAGACGCTCACCAGCACTATGCACGTAGCCAACCACGCCGTTAAGAACAAAAAAGTCGCCTTCGCTAATTTTCAACTTGTGCGTAAAACGTTCCAGGGAAAAAATGCCATTTTTTAAACCACCCCGTAGTTGAAGAAAAAGAGGCTCAAACCGCTGGAAATCGGGGCAAGGCTGCCGCTGAGCAATTTCATCGGGTTGCTCTTTTCTATCAACCGAAACATGCGTAATACTGAAAATATCAGGCTCATCGAAATTTAATAGTTCGTCATCGTCATCTGCAAATATGTCTTCCAATGAGGTAACAAGTTCTGATTTATTGATATAAGCGGGTGATTCAGACTCTGCGGCCAAGTTGGTATGTATATAGTCCGAACTATTTGATTCAAGTAAGTTATAGAAATCTATGGATCTTAGTTGTAAACACAGGTCCGGGTTCTCTTTAATACTCTTTAAGCGCCTTGCAAGGCGCTTTTCATCAAGAGATACCGTATTTCCTTCAGTTGGAAGCCGACCATGCTGTTCGTAATACGCTACGATTTCTGAAAATTGATTACCATACAGATTAACTAAGCCAGATTTGGGTTTTAGCGGTTGCACGTCAAGCAGGTCGAATTCATCGTCCTCTGAAATGATGCTATTCAATGTCGATTTACCAGACAGGTGATTAGTCGATAAACGGATCATATTACTGTCCCTTTTTTGCGATCTGTTGCTGTTTCATCTTACGTATAAACGCTAAAGCTTCCGCATACCGTACTTCAATCGGGTCACTTGAGTTCAACGATGGTTCTTGTCCGTGCTCTTTTTTGAATTGTTTAATCTTCGGCCAAAGGATTACAGCTTCCTCTTCAGAAACTTGAGATTTACTAGCACTGACAGCCTCCTGAATGGTTTTCAGCATAGGAGCCGTAACCGATTTAGAGAGGATCTCATAAGCGCCATGAAATGGATTAATAGAATCAATCAGATCTATATCAAGATTGTCTATGCAAAGGAACTTCTCGCCCATTTTAAGAAACTGTTTTCCAACAACGCTTGAACTGGATTCCATCCCAGAATTATCTCCCATGTCTATTACGGCATCAGGTGGCAGGTCTTCACCCTCGAACAATCCACCTTGCTGAGTAATTAGCATACTTTGTAGGATACCCTGCCTTATTTGTTCTTGTTCTTCTTCAGTCAAGTCAGGGTAAAGAGTTTGAATCACTGCAGGCAATGCCATCTGAGTGATAGTCTCAGAAGGTGTGGTTTCACTGATTGCTTCTTTTACCGTTTGTTCGTTAGCCATTAACGTGGCCATAATCTCATTCTTGTCGCCATTAAGAATGTCGAGCACTTTTTGAGATACAGGTGTGCTTGATGAATCGTCAACTAATAAGGTATTCGGCGGCAGTGGTTTTCCGTCCCATTGCGAACGAGGTTTGAACTGGATACTGGGGGCAAGAATCTGTTCCATTAATAACGAGGTCGTAATCGCTTTTAGCATGTTGTTGACCGATGATTTCACATCATCATCCTGCGCATCTGGCTGGGCAATTAAGTTGGTGAACTGCGCATGTTTTTTGCCAATACAATCGCGTGTGGCACGGCCAATAATCTGTACAATTTCTGTTAACGAACTACGGTAACCGATGGTCAAAACATGTTCACAGAATGGCCAATCAAAACCTTCTTTGGCCATACCCAACGCGATAATAATGTCTATGTCATCGGCAGCTTTGATATTACGCAGATAGGCTTGGATTTTTGGCCTTTCAATGGGGTTATCATCGACCAGATTAGCTAATTTAAGCAAACGTCCATCTTTAGCCTCAATATGGTATACACCTGTGGCCGAGTCACGTTTTAACACATTTCCCAAAACATCCAGAATAGCATCTACTTCTCCATGCTTATCCTTAGTTGATTCACCAGAGTTAACATTTGGAATATGAATTATAGTTTTCTTACTGGCATCAAGAACTGAGGGTAAAGCTTCGATGTAAGGACCTTGGTAAAAGTGATAGCCAATACCCAAGGATTTCAAGTATTGGTAACCGTTTAGCTGCTCATAGTAGGTATAAGTAACCTTTGTGAACAATGCTTCATCTTCGGCCAACAAGATAGGCACCGTATCGCCCCGAAAGTAAGAGCCAGTCATAGCGATAATGTGCGCACTTGATTTTTTCATCAAATCATCTATGAGGCTACCCAAGCGGTTATCACCGTCGGCTGAAACATGGTGGAACTCATCAATAGCTACAAGACAATTATCAAAATCAGTCACTGCTAATTTTTCAAAAGCAAAACGCAAGGTTGCGTGAGTACACACAAGAATCTTGTCATAACTGGACATAAACCGCTGGAAAGCTTTGACCTTACCCGACTCACCGCCATCAACGCATAGGTTATTTTCCGGTTTAACAACCCAGTCAGCGAAAAAACCATGCTCACTCAGCTTAGTATCTTGAAATGAACCCCCGATAGATTTTTCAGGAACCGCGACTATCACTTTACGCAAGCCCTGATGTTTCAGCTTATCCAAGCCAAGAAACATAAGTGCACGCGATTTTCCGCACGCCGGTGGTGCTTTGATCAAAAGATACTGGCTACCACGTTCAGCAAAAGCTCGGGCTTGCATTTCACGCATACCCATTGAGTTAAGGTTAGAGCTTTGACCCGTTTGACTATACTCGACATGTAGAAGGTTTTTCATCATTAGTCCTTAAATTTCATTAGTGCCTTTATCTACTATAAGTTCATAAAACAGTATCAGTTTTGAACCAGTGCCTCGTAACGTGCTAGCAAGCAACTTAATCGGTCGGTAGCATCTTTAAAGGGGCGATCCCGATAAAGCCTATCAACTGCTTTATCAAGCGCCTGATGTGCGGTTAGCAACTCATGCGGCATCTTGTCAGGATCATACAACTCAGCTAAGGAACAACCAGGGAATTCTTCTCGAGTTAGAATGACCTCTTCAGCTAGTCCTTCAATCGTTTTACGTTGAGAATCAGTTACTTCAGGCCAAGGAAATGGGTTATATACTAGTTTTGCTGAATAGCGATAATCACTTTTAATTCGGCCTGCGATCATTCTCATCCAATCGTTATGTAATAAGGATGAAATAATTCCAAATTCGAATAATGTACCATCTGGAATCATCAAATTCGCATCTGAGCAAATAACCTCATGAGAGTAAAAACCAATTGGAATATATACCCGTCTTTCAGAGGAGTGCCTAGGAACAAGAATATAACTACCTGAGATAGGCTGTCTAATTTCGTCAAATAAATGTGGTGTTAGTGCCTTTTTTCTTGTACTTAATTTAGTGCTTTTTGCGCGAAATTCCGAAACTTTTTGAATCCGATTAAAAACATTAGGAGCCTTCTTTATGTCAAGTTCTGATAAATTAACCAACCATAAACACCAACGCTCTTTGGAATTCAGAAACTCATCAGCTCCTAAAATAGGTTTTATCCACTTTTCAGCTAAAGGCTCTTGGTTGAGTAAATCTTCACGCTCAGATCGATTTAGCAATAAATTGCCATCATCTGTAGGTTGATTACCTTTAACCATGATCTTTGTATTCTTCAAATGTGGTTTACTACGAGTTTGGACCGTAGTGTTAGTACCTTCAATCAAATAAGGGCTGATATTATGCACTGTTTGGATATGTATCTCCCCACCTATCTCATGATATATTTTCCCTAACTTTGATCGACTAGTTAACCCTACGATAATTACATGAACAGCAGCTTTGTCACGAGCGTTATTCGCCCAAATAAATGTAGGGTAAGCAAATTTTATTTTCAATCCTAGATTAAAAATCGATGGCCAAAGAGTAGCTACCTGTTCACCTTGACAAAGCGAATTTGTTGCCACTAATGCCAATTCAGAAGATGTATTTTGAATATATTGTGCCCCTTTCCAGAACCAGCAAGCAACATAATCCAAATTACCTAATGTCTTAAAGCCATTAAATACAGATAACATATCGGCTTTCTGCAGTTCGGTACGTTCGCGAGTACCTAAAAATGGCGGATTACCTATTACATATACTTCCTGCTCAGGTGTTTTCGGGCAAATCCTATTCCAATCTAATTGCAAGCTATTTCCACTATAAATATTTCCACTTTCACGTAAAGGCAACGCAGGTGGAGCAAAACCAAACGCTCGTTCCCACTGGCTATTTAATTGATGTTCGGCCAGCCAGAGGGATAACCTTGCTATCTCGCAAGCGAAGTCGTCAATTTCAATACCATAAAACTGTGAAAGATGTAGCCCACTCATCGAAAAACCTTGTGGTTCCAGCTCTTTCAGGGCATCAATGACTTTCATCTCTAATTTTCGTAGTTCTTTGTAAGATACGATTAGAAAGTTTCCTGACCCGCAGGCAGGATCAAATATCTTTATTTCAGTAAGACGAACTAGTAGAGCCTTTAAACCTTTCGGGCTACGCAATTGTTTGTTCAGCTCAGTTTCCAACGGCTCCAGGAACAGCGGCTTTATCACCTTCATTATGTTGCTGTACGAGGTATAGTGCTGCCCCAAACGACTACGTTGCTCGACGTCTATCACCGCCTGGAACATACTTCCGAAAATATCAGGGTTGATTTCACTCCAGTCCATCGTGCCACATTCAAGCAGCATCTTACGGCCTTTTTTGCCTAGTTCTGGAATAGGCTCATCAGAGGAAAAAAGCCCTCCATTTACATAAGGAAATGCCGCTAAATGAGTAGGTATCTTTTGTCGTTGCTGGCTAGCTGGAGCCGCGTTAAGGACAGTGAATAATTGATAGAGGAAGGTATCAAGATCGCTACCATCTTCCTCGGTGTAACTCTTGATCGCAGAGGTGAACTGAGCTGCTTCAAATATACCTGTATCTTCGGCGAACAGACAGAATAGCAAACGTGTCAGGAAGACGTTAAGAGCATGAATATCTTCTGGTTTACTGAGATCATTGTGGACACGAATGAGATCAAACAGCTTGCCCATCTTCTCTGCAGCTTTAACATCTGCGGGGTTCTCACTACTTATAATTGCCTTTTCTAAACCAGCTAAAGGTAAGAAAAAGCCATAGTTGCTATAAAGTTCATCTAGCTCAATATCGAGTCTCTCTTTACTACATGTATCCCACGCTAAAAATCGAACATAATCAGTAACTAATACAAAACGTATCTTGTTTTTCGCTATGACTGAATCAACGATACGTAACTCAAAAGCCTCATCAAGGTCTTCTTTGTCATTGACACTTTGAAAATAGAGTTTATTTTTCAAACCAACATGACCAGTTTCCTTGGCAACATTACGGCTACTGCCTTGTCGAACCTGTGTGATCGTTGCTTTAGGGAAGTCAAAGGCTGCCATAAATCCATAAATGAACTCATCCCGGTCTAGTTCACGGGTAAGTTGCTCGAGTTGTTCAAATATTTTTGCCTGATTAACGGCCATCAGTAATCCTTTAGGGTATGTCAGATTTTTAGTAACAATTGTAATGGGTTAAAAAAATCCAGAAGGTCTAAACCTTAAAAGTGCTCAACCTTGTAAGGCAGCATATTAACCTCAGCGACGCCAACCCTCAGCGATGAACAAGCTCCATAGTGCGGATAGAATTTGTCCGCTGAGGTGAAGTAAATTCTTTTCATGCTTATTTGAATTTCAAGCCTGACTGAACGGGTTGACATAACACTCGATTGATAAGGTCATCTGTAGATGTGCTTTCGTACCTGTCTGCCAAAACATGGCGTAGTTTCATCAATCGAGCATTAGCTGTTCCAACCAAAGAACCAAAAGTCGTAGCGCGAACTCTCCCATACGGATTACGCTCTCCATCACCAACAACTTTCTCACGGGCAACACCAGCCGCAACCTTTTGCCCAACGACCCAAGCGTTAATAAATGGTGTTCCTGTTATCAAACCTGATGCTGCAATGTCCTGTACATAGCCATCAGCTTGATTCACCTCTTTTCTTGTGAGCTCAAATCCACCTTTCTTCAGTTCAATTACCAAAACCTGTTGCATTTGAACAAGAGACACATCTACTGGATCAAATGACTCGATGCCAGTCATTTGCCACGTTGTTTTTTCCGGCAAAACTACAATATCAGGACGATTGCGCTCGTTTATAAATTGAGCACCAGGGCTTTTGAATAGTTCGCGGGCTACAGATTGTAATGTCATATTCGAGCAATATTCCTGCGATTCGAATTCAGGACCAAACAACCAACGAGAACGTAAAATCAATGGATGTAGAGTGTGTAACTCATCCGTATCAGGGTCATCAGCCAAACGCTGAATTGTTTCTATCACGCTGAGTCGACTGTCAATTTCATCAAGGACCCGCAACGCGTCCTTGACTGTCCATTCAGCCAGTAACCGATCTAAACTCTCTATATCGTCGTGCTGCAAAGTAGCAAGCTTTTCCAGTAATGCGGCTCCGCTCTTGGTCTTTTCAAGATGAATAAGCGCCTTAACTGCTGTGGCAAGAAATTCTGGGGAGACAGTCGGATGCTCTTGAGCTACCGCTGTAGTGAATTCAGCTACTCCCAAGCGAGCCCCCTGACCCAAGGTTGCTAACTCTGAGCGGTTTTGCATCAGCGCATCCTCTGATGTAATTTCAGTAAATTCCACAGCAAGCCTTTGTGCAACATCACGAATGTGCTCAGCTGTAGCCTGATATAATTCCTTTACAGAATCAGTGGGACAAAAAGCGGTCCAGTCTTGTTCAACATCAGATTCGAAACCTTCTGTATCAACGATAACCTTGTAACGCCGGGCAAAGCGTGTACGTCCGTCGAAATTGGCTATCTGTCCAACTGCCCATGACGGGGTCCCAACTAATCTGTGCTGTACCCAAAATGCAATTCCTTGGTGCAAAGAAGAATGATTCAGACGAGTTGAGTCGATGACAATCACTTTGGCATGACGTCCTGCACTGAGGCACAAGGTCTCTTCACTTATTCGCCCATCAATCTCAGTAAAGGGTCGTAACTTGCCATTAACACGCACCTCGAATTCAGGATCGTGGATGAAGCGGGCGGATAATACAGTGAGTATTTCATCAGCATCTGGCAGTTTGCGTGTTACCTGTACCTGCAATCGTGTACCGGAGCCTATGTGTTTCTCCTCAGTCTCGCTACGACACACGAAAGGACTAGAACCAGCTCCAGTGCCAACAACGAATGTTGCCAAAATGCCATCGCGCCAGGTTTTCACTTCGTATTCGTCAGCAAAACAAAGCAAGCCATGGCGACCAATGCCATTGCGACCGTAAGCCTTACGCGGGCGGGCAGTTCGTCCGGTAGGGAACTCTACATTGAAACCTTGATACTTCTCGCGAGTGTAGCGCAAAGTCATCCAGCGCTTTTTAAATTGCTCCGGGGTCATACCATGACCATCGTCTGTCACAGTCAATATTCCACCTATTTCGGTAGGTAAAACCAAGTCTACTCGTGACGCTCCGGCATCCCAGGCGTTAGCAACTAACTCTGTTAAAGCGACCTGTGGAACATGTGCTACCTGCCCAAGTTCCCGTAGCAGGTAATCGTCCTCAAAAAGCGAGTTCTGAAGTGGTTGCTCAGACATGGGCGGCCTCACATAAACGATTCGGTGACCAAATTAATTCTACTAATCCCGCAATCAGTTTCCGGCGTACCTGTTGTTCCGCTTTATCGAATACCTCAGCGAATTTGAAAGACAACTCATATTTGGTAGAAAACTGCTGAAACTGTGGCTGATGTTCGTAAACACTGGAGTCCAAACTTGCGGCAAAGAAGTTCTGTTTGGCATAGTGCACCCGCTTCAGGGGAAACGGTTTGTCCTGCAGGCTCCGGTTAACATCTGCTGGTAGGAGTAAAAGTGACGCAACATGATTGCGCCAATCTTGAAATTCCTGCTCAGTACTGAACTGATCTTTCACGATTTCGTAATCATCAGCCCAGATATGTTCGATGTCGAATGGGTTCTTGAGAGTACGGTCCACCAATCGATCAAATGTCTCAGTACGCCCTGCACCGATCTCAGTTGCTTCTGTCAGTCGTGCTAGCAAATGGTAGATATAACGGCGACTGAATTGATTGAGCCCTAAACCATCAATACCCGTTCGTCCTTTTACTGCGTAGCCGGAGAACGTAACATCATCATCTGCCAGTTTCTTCTGGAGGATAGCTACCAACTCTGGTAGCGGTTTACGCCTGATATCCCGGCACAATAACCACATAGCGTAAGACACACTAGAGTATCCAACCCGGACATAATTCACTACTCGACGCATCAACCAGATGTCCAAATAAGTAGCTGTGACCGCCAGTTTCCGGTCCACAGTCTCGTCATCGTCAGTTTCTATCAACGATGCCAGGAGCACCGTATTCTGCCAAGTAAAATCATTGTGAGCGTTATAGTAGACCGCTCGTAGCTTCGGAGTGTAATGCTTGCTGCTGTTTAGGATACGCCGGTACGCTTTGGCAAAAAATGGAAAGCTTACAGCCATCATGTTCTGATTTTCCTGAGCTTTACCCAAACCCAGGCGAGAGTTGTTTTCTCGCACCCAGCGGTGAAAGACTGAACCGATCAACTCCCAATCTTTATCAACCGATCCCGCCTTACGTTCACGGATACTTTCTGCGTACTGTGCCCGTAACCACGCCTTAATACAGTTGGCATCTCGCTCCGGTTCGTGCTCCCCTCCCCAGGAGATCAATTCCAGGACTTGCTGTTTCCAGATTTGATTGGCCTGTAGCCGCGCATCCTGTTCTTCAATCGGAGCCAATAAATATGCCTTCAACATATCTACCGGACTAAGCGGCTTACCCCGATCATTCATCGTTTCAAAAATGGCGTAAGCATAACTGTCGTTATCAGTGGCAATCTCTATCAAACCTACCCGTGTCAACAACCAGTAGATGAAATGCGGCAATGCATTTCCTATCTCTGCCATCAAGTCGTTTGCTTCAATATCACTATAACGGGCGTACATGGTTTGTATGGATTCATCCTTACCATCCGGATTGAACGCTTCCCCCTTGAATAGGGCATTGATAACAGGAAGTCGCTCAGAGATGTCGAGGTTGAACTTGGGGTTACCGAGGTTGTCGCTGAAAATAAGTGGGGCTAAGGTTTGGGCTACCGGCAGCCTCTGTTCCTCGGCAGATCGGTACAGGCAAATCAGCAACAATGTCAAAGAGGTGACTCGCTGCTGGCCATCGATCAAGTAATTTTTGTTATTGCGTTTGCTGACAATGATTGAGCCAAGAAAATACTCCCCATAGTTACTAATAGCGCTGGTTTCATCACCCTGCTTGTAGTAGTTAAAGAATTTTCCCTGAAGATCAGACAGCAGCTCGTCAATGTTCTCCTTCTCCCACTTGTACTCACGCTGATACTCATCGATAGAAAAGGATTGGCTTTGCAGCAACTGCTGTACGTTACGGTAGTGGGGGGTGATTGTGCTCATATCAGACGAAACCGTACTAATGATTAATAGTTGTATTATGCCCTGCTCGCGGAGCAGTGTCTTTGACCCTTGTTCAAAATCAGTGCGTTGCAAAATCTGCAGTGGCACAGCTGAGTCAATAAATTGCAAACACCAAAATTAGCAAAAAAATAAGGCATGCCTGAGGCGCGCCTTATAGAAATCCTTTTAATCAGCCCTTATTCAACTTAGCAAAATCAAACGGGCTAACCCCCTTCTCCCGATTCGCATCCAGATAATCCGCCCACCACTGCACCATCAGCCTACGCTCCCCCAAGTGTTCAGCCTTATGAATATAAGCCGCACGCACAGAGTTACGTTCCTGGTGACTCATCTGCCGTTCAACCGCATCCTTCGACCACAATCCCGACTCGATTAACGAACTACATGCCATAGTCCTGAAACCATGCCCGCAAACCTCAACTTTCGTATCATAGCCCATCACCCGCAGTGCCTTGTTCACCGTGTTCTCACTCATTGGTTTACGTGGATCATGATCGCCAACGAAGATCAGCTCTCGGTTTCCACTCATGCTTTTGATCTTTTCTAGAATGGCGAGAGCTTGTCGTGATAAGGGTACAAGATGTGGAGTGCGCATTTTCGAACCTCGATGTGAATGTTTCACACCTTCTAAAGGTTCACGCTCTCCCGGAATCGTCCACATTGCAGTTTCAAAATCAACTTCTGACCAGCGAGCAAAACGTAACTCACTAGATCGAATGAAGACTAACAACGTCAGCTCCACAGCTAAGCGTGTTAGTGGTCTGATGCACGGTGAGCGCGGTCGCATAGCCCTCCGCAATCCACAGGCGTTTTCCGGCCTGTTTCTGCCCCTCAATGATATGGCATGTACCTTTCACCGCTCCGCCTTTCAGGGTGCGTTTGAGACCGTCAGCATTAATAATCTGAAGGTTAACCAGCGCCCCGGCATCGTCATGCAGCGGCACCACCGCATCATCGGCGCGGAACGTCACGCCGCCGGTTTTATGCATGACGGTGAGCGTCAGACATTCCAGAGCGGGGAAGCCCTTTCGGGTAAGGTAGGCGTTGCCGGTGGCCGGTCGGGTTTTCTCCATCAGTTTCGCGGCCAGCCCGGCCGCCGCTTTGCGGTCGGCATCGGTTTCTGTCTCTGCGGCAGCAATCACCTCCGGGGCAACCGGCGGCAGGTTGCCGGTGACAGCATTCACCTTTTGGGCGGCCTCTGAGGCCGATACGTCGAATACCTTCTCAACCAGCTTAAGTCCGTCACCCGCGCCGCACTGGTTACAGAACCACGTGCCGCGCCCCTCTTTATCGTCAAAGCGGAAGCGGTCGGAGCCGCCGCACACCGGACAGGACTGATGCCGGTTTTTAATCACCTTCACACCCAGCGCCGGGAGAATGCGCGGCCAGTGGCCGCACGCCTGTTTTACCGTTTCTGATACGTTCATTTTCATTGTTATTTTCTCCCTCAGTGCAGTACCGGTGCGGTGATATGGCGGGCGCAAAGCTCATCCATCACGGCGAGCCCGAGAAAGGACAGCGACGGCGGGGCTTTCAGTGGCCCGGCTTCCATTAAATCTTCCAGTAATGCACAGGCAATCTGACGGCCTTTTTCCTCGCCATGCTGGCGCAGGTAGAAGCCCTCAAGCTCGGCGGCAATGGCGCTTTCCAGCGCGTCGAGGGTGAGGTGCGGGTACTGGTTCTGAATAACCCGCTTGCCAATACCACAGGCCATCAGGGATATACCGAACCGGAAAAGGTTGTGATGCAGCAGGTGAAAGACCGGCTTGAGCAGGCGGTGAAAGGCTGCAATATCCGTCTGACCGATGAACCGGTGCTGTTTAAAACAGGGCTGTCGGCCTCCACGCTGCCACATATGGAGCATGACGTTGCGGCCACGCCCGTTCAGCGGAAAGTCTGGCAGGAAAAAATGCGGGAACGTGAAGCCGACCTGAAAGCACGGGGGTTACTGTCATGATGCGCTGCCCTTTCTGCCGCACGGCGGCACACGTTCGCACCAGCCGCTATATGTCCGAGAGCGTCAAAGAGAGTTACCTGCAGTGCCAGAATGTGCACTGCTCGGCGACATTCAAAACGCATGAGTCCATCTTTGAAGTGATACGTTCGCCGGTCGTCGATGAGAAACCCGCGCCGGTGCCGACAATACCCGCAGCACCCCGTCGGGTAAAAGGCTGCTACAGCTCGCCGTTCCGCCACTAATCAGGAGAGACAACCCGTGACCACCCTGACCTTACAGCAGGCCAATGAAGCCTGTCAGACGAACAAAACCGCGTGGCTGAACCGTAAAACCGAACTGGCCGCCGCAATGCAGGAATATCAGGAATTATTGCTGGATGACAATGCATCAGGCTCCCGCAGATTGCAGACGCTGCGTGACCTGATTGACGTAAAAAAGTGGGAAGTTAATCAGGCCGCCGGTCGCTACATCTTCTCGCATGAGGAGGTGCAGCGCATCAGCATCCGTAACCGGCTGCATGATTTTATGCAGCAGAACGGCGCGGAGCTGGCCGCCGCACTGGCACCGGAGCTGATGGAGATTAAAAACCAGCCCGCGATGATAAAAAACCGTGCGCTTGACCGTTCAGTAGATTACCTGCGAGAAGCTCTTTCCGTCTGGCTGACCGCAGGAAATGAAATTAATTATTCTGCACAGGATAACGACATTTTAACGGCCATCGGATACAGGCCTGACGCGCCTTCGCGGGATGATAATCGTGAAAAATTCACCCCTGCACAGAACATGATTTACACCCGTCGACGCGCCGGGCTGGCCGCGCAGTAACCTGTCAAAAAATCCCTGTAAATCTTGTCATTTTTCCCGAATTAAGCCATGCATCCAAAGGGTGCATGGTTTTGCATGCGTTTTCCCGTTCCTACACTCCCGACCCGCGCCAGTCGCGGCGCGGCCTGAGTCCACCTTTGCACCTGCATTAAAAGCGATCCCTTAAGCGGGCAGGCGGGGCGGGGAGAGCATTGCGCGCGATAAGTATTAATTAATTATATTTTGGTAGGATGTTTGAGATATAAAAAAGGGTTAAAGTAGGTCTGGTAACACTGAAAAGCAAAAAAATCATAATGAACCATTAATCTGACAGGAGGATGTCATGCAGCAAATAGGTTCGAAGTGGTGGAAGTTTGATTTCCACACACATACACCCGCATCAATGGATTACGGTAAAGCAGACCATCAAATAAAACAAACAATGACCCCGAGGCAATGGTTATTAGATTATATTCAACACGGAATTGAATGCATAGCAGTGACCGATCATAATACTGGGTCATGGATCGACAGATTAAAGATAGAAGCAGACAATTTAAGATCAGAAGGGCATTCAATATACATATTTCCAAGTATAGAGATTACAGCACATGGTAACATTCATATTTTAGGTATATTTGACATTGATAAAACATCTAGTTTTATATCTCAGATAATTGGTGCAACTAACTACTCCGGTACAGAAGGGGATAGTGATGCAGTAACTCAAATCAGTCCGCAAGACGTTATTGACTTAATCATTAATCGTGGGGGAGTTGCGATTCCAGCACATATTGACAAAGCGAGCGGGCTTTGCACCGTTCATTCTTCAGGTGCGACCCTAAAGCAGATACTTACTAATGCTTCTGCAGTTGAAATAATAAGAACGCATGATGAATATGAAACCAACCAGCCAGGTTCAAGTCCACTACATGGGTATGTTTCGTTACAAACAGGACTTTCTGAGGTAATTGGTTCAGATTCTCACCACCCAAACAGAGTTGGTAGAGCTTTTACGTGGGTAAAAATGGGTACACCATCAATTGATGGATTAAAGCTTGCTTTGTTTGACGGTGATGACTCATTAAAAAGGTCAGATCAATACCCAAACTCTCCAAATATTTACGCGGAAAACAGAATTACATCCATAAAGATAAACAAAACTAAATACTGCGGGAGAATAAATGAATTTTCAATACAGTTTCACCCATGGTTAAATTGTATTATAGGTGGGAGAGGAAGCGGTAAATCAACCATTTTAGAGTTTATGAGAACGGCTTTGGGAAGAGAGAAAGAACTGGAGCAGTTATCATCTAACAAAGAAATGTTTAACTCTTATTCTAAACTAGCCAAAAAAGCACAGAGCAGAGATGATGATGGTGTCTTTTTAGAAGATAGTAGCATTCACGTAGAGTACTTAAAAGGAGAAAATCATTATAAGTTAGAATGGAGATATGGCGGCCAGCAAATATCTATAAACCGAATTGATGGGCAAAACGTCATCCTAGAAGAAGGGGATGTAATAAGTAGATTCCCCGTAAAAATATTTAGTCAAAAGCAAATATATGAAATATCTCGCTCACCAAATTATCTTTTAAACCTGATTGATGAGTCAAGCATTGTTAACTTAACCGAATGGAACTATAAATGGGAAAATGAAGTTAGCACAATTTTTCAGTTAAGAAGAGAAGTTAAAGATTTAAAGTCAAATATATCCACTAAAAGTACCTTAACCGGTCAATTAAATGATATCAATCAAAAAATAGCATCTATTGAAAGATCCAGTCATACTAGCATTTTAGCAAATTATCAGAAATCTTTAAACCAAGATAATTTGATACGTAATTTCATTACAGGAAATGTTGATTTCTTAGAAAATATAACTAGTTACATTACTCAAACCAGACCAATTAAACTTGAAGTCAATCCTGAACTTTTTATCAATCAAAATGAAACGACTACCCAAAACAAAATCCTAGAGCTTCAACAAAAAGTTGAAGATAATATTATCACATTCAATAAGACCATCAATGATGTCACTGACGAAATTAAAGGTCTAAGCAATTGGTTTGACTCATCTGCATTGAAGCAAGAAATTATTGCCAATAAAAATCAATACACCACATTAGTAGCTAACCTACAAGCTAGTGGGGTTAATAACCCAAGCGAGTATGAAAGCCTTATTGGTACAAGGAAAGCACTGTCAGAACGGTTAAGTAAAATCGCTGCCGATGAAAAAACCATTGAACAAAAAAAATCAGAAATTGTTCAAAGTTACAAGAAATTAGTTGAACTTCGTAAGGAAATCACAGCCCGGAGAAGACAATTCCTCGTCGACATAAATGATAATAATGCTAACTTTAAAGTTAATGTTGATTTTTGTGGTGATAAACAATTCCTTGAAAGTAGTTTTAGAAACGCCATCGATAAAAACGATACTACATTCAGCAATGAAATATACAATGAAGATGATAATGGTTTTTTAAATATATTAAATACTAAGATTAAAGAAATTTCAGAGGACAATGATGGGATTATAAATAAAATACAAGACCTAAAAAATGGATTTTTTGATAAAACCGCTAACACAATATTGGATGTGAAGTTAAGCAAGCGTTTCTTCGATTTTAAAAACTCATTATCTGAAGAAGAGGTCACCGCCTTAATATGCTGGTTCCCTAGTGATTCAATCACAGTAAAATATAATGATGGTCGAAGATTTAAAGATCTATCTCAGGGCTCAGCAGGCCAGAAGGCAGCAACAGTTCTCGCATTTTTACTTTCCTATGGAGATGACCCTATAATTTTAGATCAGCCTGAAGATGATTTAGATAACCAACTAGTTTATGAGCTTATTGTGAAAAAAATAAAAGAAAGCAAATGCAAAAGGCAAATAATTATAATAACTCACAATCCTAACATTGTTGTGAACGGAGACTCTGAACTAGTTGTTTCATTAAGCCAGCAGTCAGGTATCACTGATTTCCTTTCCTTTGGAGGATTACAAGAACGTGAAGTAAGAAAAAACATCTGTGACATAATGGAAGGGGGCAGAGACGCATTTAGTCAACGCTATAGAAGGATTGTTTCTGCTTAAAAGCATTTGCCTCTCTCTCGAAAAGAGAGAGAGGTAAATACTCTCAACATCAATATTTTTGATGTTTTGCATAATCGAATGGAGTTACAAATTCATTTTTGTTGGCATCGAGATAGTTAGCCCACCACTGCACCATCAAACGTCGTTCATCCAAATGCTCAGATGTATGAATATACGCAGCGCGTACATTATTGCGTTCTGAATGGCTTAGCTGTCGTTCAATGGCATCGTCACTCCATAACCCTGACTCACCCAATGCACCACGCGCCATCGTCCTAAAACCATGCCCGCAGACTTCGGTCTTCGTGTCATAACCCATTGCACGTAAAGCGCTGTTTACTGTGTTTTCACTCATAACCTTTGTTGCGTCATGATCCCCCGGAAAAAGTAACTCTTTATCACCACTAATCTGCTTTAGCTGCTCTAACAAAATCATCGCTTGCCGACTAAGCGGAACGATATGCTCCTCTTTCATCTTCATGCCACGGTACGAGTAACGCACGCCTTTAATTTCTTCTCGTTTTGCCGGTACGCGCCAGAGAGATTTATCGAAGTCGAACTCATCCCATCGCGCGAAACGTAACTCACTGGAACGAACAAAAGTGAGTAAAGAGAGCTCGACCGCGATCCGCGTCATTACACGGCCACGATATGCATCAAGACGAGCAAGAAACTCAGGGAACCGGCTTGAGGGCAAAGCGGGGTAATGTCGCGCTTTGGTTGTCGATAGCGCACCGGCCATATCACTGGCTGGGTTTGAGTCGATGTAATCGTTCTGTACGGCATAACGCATAATGGCCGTAACGCGCTGTTGCAGGCGCTGAGCGACGTCATGCTTTCCACTGGCATCAACTTTTTTAATCGGAGCTAACAGGTGGCTGGTTTTGAGCTGGCGAATGTCGGACGAACCGATATGAGGGAAAATATAAAGCTCAAGATAGCGAAGAACGCGCGATCGATGATCTTCACTCCATCGCTTGTTACTGGCATGCCATTCACGAGCTATGGTTTCGAAAGTATATGCTCCCGAATTCTCGGCCTGAGCTTCTTTCTGTTCGGCTTTTGGGTCTATGCCCTGTACTAAGAGCTTTTTAGCTTCATCGCGCTTTGCTCTTGCCTGAGCAAGCGTCACTGTAGGCCAAACACCAAAAGCGAGGCGATCCTCTTTTTTGTCAGAGGGACGTCTGTATTTCATGCGCCAGTATTTAGAACCCTTGGCCGAAACCTCGAGATACAAACCGCCGCCATCGGCCATTTTGTAGGTTTTGTCTTTTGGCTTTGCGGTCTCGACCTGTCTGGCGTTGAGCTTCATTTGGGGGCACATTTCTAATCGAAGTTAAGATGCCCCCAATTATGCCCCCAATGACATCCGGATTTCAACGGACGACCTCGGACAACTCGGGACGGAAAAATCGCTGCAAGCATTGATTTTAAAGGGTTTTATGGACTTTCTCGGATGATCTTGGAAGTACTAATGGTGCCGAAGGCCGAACTCGAATCGGCTCTTCATTAACTAACTCTGGCAACGTTTCCATCCAATCGCAATCCATCCAAATAGTCCCCATACCACTGCATCATCTCTTTCCTCCCTTCAAGATACTGCGCATGGTTATAGGTCCCGCGAATCGCGTTCTTGTCCACATGCGCGAGCTGGGTCTCAATCCAAGCAGTGTTGAATCCTTCCTCATGCAAGATTGTGCTCATGGTGTGACGAAAACCATGTCCGGTTGCTCTCTTATCGTAACCAATCCTTTTAATAACCATATTGATGCTGGCTTCGCTCATTGGTTTATTAACATCGTTTCGACCTGCAAAGATAAACTGGTAAGTACCGGTCAATTGCTTTAGTTGCCGAAGTGCTGCTAAGGATTGAGCAGAAAGGGGGACTATGTGGGGTCGCCTCATCTTCATTCTACTTTTCGGTATTTCCCAGATATGGTTTTCGAAGTCGATTTCACTCCATTCTGCCATACGTAATTCGACGGTTCGTAAGCCCGTAAGCATGAGTAGTCGGGTCGCCAGAAGCGTTACTAGACTGCCGGTGTATTGTGAAAGCTTTTGTAAAAACTCGGGTAGCTCAGCAGCAGTAAGAAAGGGATAATGTTGTTTCTCGTACCCCTGTAAAGCACTACCAAGATCAGCCGCAGGGTTGTACTCGGCTCGGCCAGTAACAATAGCGTAACGGAACACTTCGCTACAACGTTGGCGCACTTTACTGGCAAGCTCCGGCGCACCTCGCTTTTCCATACGCTGCAATACAGACAGAAGCTCCAGTGGCTTTATCTCATTAACCGGCTGCGATCCAACAAAGGGAAATACATTGTTTTTGAAGGCCCGGTTAACATAGTCAGCGTAGTTTTTTGACCAGCCAGAAACTTTTGCGTTGTACCACTCAACCGCTATCGCTTCAAAAGTATTCGTAACCGATAGTTTTTGGGCAAGTAGTTCGGCTTTTTTAACTTCACCGGGATCTTTATCATTTGCCAATGTTTTTCTCGCTTCATCGCGCTTAGTGCGGGCTTCCGCAAGTGAGATGTCAGGATAGGTTCCGAACGAGAGTTTTTTCTCTTTACCGGCAAATCGATACTTCATTCGCCAGTACTTTGAACCGTTAGTATTGACCATGAGATAGAGCCCTCCGCCATCAGCGAGTTTATAGGCTTTATCTCTGGGCTTTGCAGTCTCGACCTGACGAGCATTCAGTGGCATTTGGGGGCCTCATTTTCCGTTGAACAGGATAAGCCCCCACTTAGGCCCCCAAACGTTTATTGATTCACGTAGATATGGGTAGACTTCAGTTGACGTCGCATAGCCTGAGAAGAGGAGTTATGGCTGATTATAAAAGGTTTTTATTGAATTCGGTAGACATCAGGAGAGTTATATCTGGTGTCCCCTGCAGGAATCGAACCTGCAACTAGCCCTTAGGAGGGGCTCGTTATATCCATTTAACTAAGGGGACGAGGCGGCGTCAGTATACCGATTTTTACACCGCCGTTAAGGGCTTAGCCGCCTGTTCGGTTAAACAATCGCCATCGTCAGCGGTTTTGTGAGCCGCGCCCGGTTTCGTCTTCACGCGCTGCCTTTTCCTTTTTCAGACGCGCTTTCTCTTCCGATTTCTTCTTATTGCTCATGTCGTTACGGATCTGCGCATGGCTTAACAGCGCGAAGATAAACGTACCGCCGATGATGTTGCCCGCAAGCGTCGGCAGGGCGAACGGCCAGAAGAATTCGCTCCAGTGAATGGTGCCGTTAAAGACGAGATAGAGGATCTCGACGGTGCCCACCACGATATGCGTTGTGTTGCCGAGCGCGATAAGCCAGGTCATCAGGATAATCACCACGATCTTCGCGGCACCCGCAGACGGGAACATCCACACCATCGTCGCGATGATCCAGCCGGAGATAATCGCGTTCGCGAACATTTCCCCCGGCGTGTTGTGCATGACTTCCATGCCGATGGTCACAAACGCATCGCGTGTTGCCTCGTCAAAAATCGGCATAAATTCAAACGCCAGCGTCGCAAGGCCGGTGCCGATGATATTACCGAGCAGCACCACGCCCCAGAGGCGCAGGAGCAACAGCATATTGGTGCCGGTCGGGTTCTGCATCACCGGCAGCACCGCCGTGACGGTATTCTCGGTAAAGAGCTGCTGGCGCGCCATGATGACGATGATAAAACCAAAGGTGTAGCCGAGGCTTTCCAGCAAAAATCCGCCGGGAATGCCTTCCAGGTGGACGTGGAAAATACCTTTGGCCAGCAGCGACGCGCCCATCGACAGCCCGGCGGCGATGGCCGACCAGAACAGCGCCATCGCGTCGCGCTCCATCTCTTTCTCGCCGTCCTGGCGGATGTGCTCATGGATGGCCATCGCGCGCGACGGCAGTTCCTCTTCATCCACTTCTATTTCTTCTCCGCTCTCTTTTTCTTCACTTTCGACTTCCAGCTCATCCGCCTCGCCGATTTTTTCCTCGCCAGGTTTGCTCATTATGTACTCCAGTCAAATAAGGGAATGCATTAAGCGTAGCGCGTCGGCGAACGTTATCAGGAAAAACAGACAATTCAGCCTGCGTGATGAATATTTTGCGAGGCATCGCGCAGGGTTTCACCGCCTGCGCAGTCCGCGGGGTGGCCGCGTCATTGCCCTGTGGTACTATTCCCGACTCGTCTGAAAGGAGCTGTCCCATGTTAGAAGCCCGGAATCTTGCCTGCCTGCGCGACGAGCGGCTGCTGTTTCGCGCGCTCTCGTTTCGCGTGTCGCCTGGCGAGATTGTGCACCTGACCGGCGCGAACGGGGCCGGGAAAACCTCGCTGTTGCGCCTGTTGGTCGGGCTGGCGCGCCCGGAAGAGGGCGAGGTGTACTGGCGCGGCGAACCGCTTGCGCATCAGCGCTCTGCCTTTCATCAGGAATTGCTGTGGCTCGGCCATCTGCCGGGTATCAAAGCGGCGCTCACCGCCGATGAAAATCTCGCGTTTTATCACCCACAGACCCGGCGCGAGACGCGCTGGCAGGCGCTTGCCGCCATCGGGCTTGGTGGGTATGAAGATCTCCCGGTTGAACAACTCTCAGCAGGCCAGCAGCGCCGCGTAGCGCTGGCAAGATTGTGGCTTAGCGAAGCATCACTGTGGGTACTGGATGAACCGCTAACGGCGCTTGATGCCGCAGGCGTGGCGACGCTGACGAGGCGTCTTGAGGCGCACGCGGCACGCGGCGGCGCGGTGATAGTCACCACTCACCAACCGCTGGCGTTTAACGTTGCACACCGCACATTAACCCTTACGCCGGAGCCCGCCGCATGATGGGCCGCATTATCCGCCGCGAGCTGCGTCTCGCCGCGCGTCACCGGGCGGAACTCCTTAACCCGCTGTGGTTTTTTCTGGTGGTGATTGTATTGTTCGCGCTCGGCGCAGGCCCGGAGCCGCAACGGCTTGCGCGTATCGCGCCAGGCGTGGTGTGGGTCGCGGCGCTGCTCGCCTCGCTGCTGGCGATGGATCGGCTGTTTCGCGACGACGTGCGCGATGGCGCGCTGGAACAGCTCATGCTGTTGCCAACGCCGCTGCCGGTGGTGATTATCGCGAAAGTGACCGCTCACTGGGTGGCGACCGGGCTGCCGCTGGTCGTGCTCTCGCCGCTGGCGGCGCTGCTGATGGGACTGAACGGCTATGCGACGCTGACGCTAATGCTGACGCTGTTGCTTGGCACGCCGACGCTGAGCTTTCTCGGCGCGCTGGGCGCGGCGCTGACGGCCGGGCTGCGCCGCGGCGGCATCCTGTTGAGCCTGATTATTCTGCCGCTTGCGATCCCGCTGCTGATTTTCTCCACCGCCGCGGTGGATGCCGCCATGATGCAGTTGCCGGTCGGCGGGTTTTTCGCGCTCTCCGGCGCGTTTTTAACAGCAAGCGTCACGCTAATGCCGTTCGCGACGGCGGCGGCGCTGCGTATCACTATTCAGTAGGCCCGGTTTCGCGGGCGATAATTTTATGTGAGCAATAGCATGTGGAAATTCTTACACCCCTGGGCGCGGCCTGAACGGCTTTACGGCCTCTGCCAGCGGCTCACGCCGTGGTTCGCGTGGCCGGGTGCCGTGATGCTCGCGACGGGCTGTATCTGGGGTTTTGTTTTTGCGCCGCCCGATTACCAGCAGGGCGACAGCTACCGCATCATGTATCTGCACGTTCCGGCGGCGATGGGCTCGATGGGCATTTACGCCTCAATGGCGGTCGCGGCGTTTATCGGGCTGGTGTGGCAGAACCGGGCGGCCGACCTGGCCGTGATGGCGATGGCCCCGGTGGGCGCGGTCTACACCTTTATCGCGCTGACAACCGGCTCCGCCTGGGGGAAACCGATGTGGGGCACATGGTGGATCTGGGATGCGCGGCTCACTTCCGAGCTGGTGCTGCTGTTTTTATACGCGGGCGTCATCGCGCTCTGGCACGCCTTTGACGACCGCCGCCTCGCGGGCCGCGCCGCGGGCGTACTGGTGCTGGTGGGCGTGGTGAATCTGCCCATCATCCACTACTCGGTGGAGTGGTGGAATACGCTGCATCAGGGCTCCACCAATATGCAACAGAGCATCGACCCGAGCATGCGCGCGCCGCTGCGCTGGAATATCGCCGGTTTTTTGTGCCTGTTTGTGACGCTCACGCTGACGCGCCTCGGCAATTTGCTGCTGCTTCAGGAGCGCCATCGCCCGTGGGTGGCCGTGGTGCTGGAGAAAAAATCATGACCGCCGCGTTGACCTCGTTTTTCCTGATGGGCGGCTACGCCTTTTACGTCTGGCTGGCGGTGGCGATGACGGTGATTCCGCTGGCACTGCTGATAGCGCATACGCGTCTGGCGCGCCGTACGCTGCGCCGGGATATCGCGAAACGTCAGGCGCGCGAGCGCCGACGCCAGGGCGCGGAGGTGTCGCGATGAACCCGCGTCGTAAAACGCGCCTGTGGGTCGCGCTCGCCGTGCTGGCGGGCCTCGGGCTGACGATGGCCCTGGTGCTCTACGCGCTGCGCGCCAATATCGATCTCTTCTATACGCCGGGTGAAATTCTCTACGGCAAAGGTGCCTCGCAGGAGAAACCACAACCGGGCCAGCGGCTGCGCGTCGGCGGAATGGTGATGCCAGGGAGCGTGAAGCGCGACAGCCAGAGCCTGAAGGTGAGCTTTCGTCTCTATGACGCACGCGGTGTGGTAGATGTCGATTACGACGGCATTCTGCCCGATCTGTTTCGTGAAGGGCAGGGCGTGGTGGCGCAGGGCGTGCTGGGCGAGGATCAGCGCATTCACGCGCGCGAAGTGCTGGCGAAGCATGACGAAAACTACACGCCACCGGAGGTGAAAGCGGCGATGGATGCCAACCACACGCGTCCGCCGCAGGCGTATAAGGACAACCGCCCATGATGCCGGAAATCGGGAATTTCTTGCTGTGCCTCGCCGCAGGCCTCGCGCTGCTGCTCACGCTCTGGCCGCAGTGGGGCGCGATGCGTCAGGCACCGCGGCTGATGACGCTGGCGCGCCCGCTCGCCTGCGCGCTTTTCGCCTGCCTGCTGGGCGCGTTTCTTATCCTCGTGCATGCTTTTGTGGTGAACGATTTCACGGTGCTCTATGTGGCGAGCAACTCCAACACCGAGCTGCCGGTCTGGTATCGCGTGGCCGCGACCTGGGGCGCGCACGAAGGCTCACTATTGCTTTGGGTGCTGCTGATGGGCGCGTGGACGTTTGCCGTTGCGATGTTCAGCCGCGCCATGCCACAGGAGGCGATCGCCCGCGTGCTGTCAGTGATGGGCGGGATTAATTTCTGCTTCCTGCTGTTTATTCTGCTGACCTCAAACCCTTTCACACGCACGCTGCCGGAATACCCGATTGAAGGGCGCGATCTCAACCCGCTGCTGCAGGATATCGGGCTGATTTTCCATCCGCCGCTGCTGTATATGGGGTATGTCGGGTTTTCGGTCGCGTTCGCCTTTGCCGTGGCGTCGCTCTTAACCGGGCGGCTCGACACCGCATGGGCGCGCTGGTCGCGCCCCTGGACGCAGGCAGCGTGGGTGTTTCTGACCATCGGCATTATGCTTGGCTCCGCCTGGGCCTATTACGAACTCGGCTGGGGCGGCTGGTGGTTCTGGGACCCGGTAGAAAACGCCTCGCTGATGCCGTGGCTCGCGGGCACCGCGCTGATGCACTCGCTGGCGGTGACGGAAAAGCGCGGCAGCTTCCGCGCCTGGACGGTGCTGCTCGCCATCACCGCGTTTTCGCTCTGTCTGCTCGGCACGTTCCTGGTGCGCTCCGGCGTGCTGGTCTCCGTGCACGCGTTCGCCTCCGATCCGGCGCGCGGCATGTTTATTCTGGCGCTGCTGGTGATTGTTATCGGCGGCTCGCTGCTGCTCTATGCCGTGAAAGGCGGCAGCGTCAGGGCGCGGGTGGGCAATGCGCTCTGGTCGCGCGAAAGTTTTCTGCTCGGCAACAATATTCTGCTTATCACCGCCATGCTGGTAGTGCTGCTCGGCACGCTGCTGCCGCTGGTGCATAAGGCGCTGGGGCTGGGGTCGATTTCCGTCGGCGCGCCGTTTTTCAATGTGCTGTTCAGCGCGCTGATGGTGCCGTTCGCGCTGTTGCTCGGCGTCGGGCCGCTGGTGCGCTGGCGGCGCGATGAGCCGCAAAAGCTGCGCCGTCGCCTGCTGGTGGCGCTGGTCGTTACGCTCGCTGCCTCGCTGATGCTGCCCTGGCTTTTGCAGGACAGCATTAACGCGATGACGGTCGCCGGGCTGATGATGGCGGTCTGGGTGCTGGTGTTAACGCTGATGGAGCTGCTTGAGCGCGCCACGCACCGTCATAGCCTGTGGCGCGGGCTGGGGAAATTAAGTCGCAGCCAGTGGGGGATGACGCTCGGGCACGTAGGGCTTGCGGTAACGGTTATCGGCATCGCGTTCAGCCAGAACTACAGCGTGGAGCGCGACGTGCGCATGACGGCGGGCGACAGCGTTGATATTCATCATTACCGTTTTGTGTTTCGCGAAGTGCGCGACGCGCAGGGGCCGAACTGGCGCGGCGCGGTCGGGATTATCGATGTGCTGCGCGACGGTAAACCCGAGGCAACGCTGCGCGCCGAAAAACGCGCCTATAACAGCAACCGCGTGGTGATGACCGAAGCCGCCATCGACGGCGGGCTGACGCGCGATCTCTACGCGGCGCTCGGTGAAGAACTCGATGACGGCAGCTGGGCGGTGCGCCTTTATTACAAACCGTTTGTCCGCTGGATCTGGTACGGCGGGCTGCTGATGGCGTTCGGCGGGCTGCTTTGTCTGCTCGACCCGCGTTACCGGCTGAAAAAAATCCAGGAGGCCACATGAGACGCCGCATTTTACTTCTCCCGCTGGCGCTGTTTCTGCTGCTCGCCGCCGTGCTGTTCTGGCAACTGACGCGCAACGCGGCGGGGGACGATCCGTCTCAGCTCGAATCCACGCTGGTGGGCAAACCTCTGCCCGCGTTCCGGCTCGCCGCGCTTGATGACCCAAGCGTGACCTACGATCGCGCCGCCCTCCTGAACGGCAAACCGCTGCTGCTTAACGTCTGGGCGACCTGGTGCCCGACGTGCCGCGCCGAACATCAGTTTCTCAACGGCCTGGCCGCGAAGGGCGTGCGGATCGTCGGGCTTAACTATAAAGACGATCGCGCTAAAGCCGTGGCCTGGCTCAACACGCTCGGCAACCCTTACGCGCTGAGCCTGTTTGACGGCAGCGGAATGCTCGGGCTGGATCTGGGCGTGTATGGCGCGCCGGAGACGTTTGTTATCGACGGGCGCGGCGTGATTCGCTATCGCCACGCGGGCGATCTGAATGACGAGGTGTGGCGGCAGGACGTCAAACCACTGTGGGATGCGCTGAATCAGGAGGTCGAGCCGTGAAACGTCTGTTAACTCTGCTGGCTGGCCTGCTGCTGGCGTGTCATGTTTCTGCCGCCATCGAGGCGTACCCTTTTCAGAACGAGGCGCAGGAGCAGCAGTTCCGCGAGCTGACCAGCGCGCTGCGTTGCCCGAAATGCCAGAACAACAGCATCGCTGATTCCGGTTCGATGATCGCGGCAGATATGCGCCAGAAGGTCTATGAGCTGATGCAGCAGGGGCAGAGCCGCGAGCAGATTGTGGCGTATATGGTGGCGCGCTACGGAAATTTCGTGACCTACGATCCGCCCGTTACGCCCGGCACGATACTGCTCTGGCTGCTGCCCGCGCTCTTTGCGGCAGGCGGCGTTGCCGTGCTGGTGATCCGCGCGCGTCGCATCCGACGGGAGCCGCTCGTGCTTGACGAAGACGAACAGGAGCGGCTGCGCGCGCTACTGAATGAAGAAGGAAAACGCCCGTGAGCGCGTTAATTATGGTTATCGTCGTCCTGCTGGTGGGCGTTGCGGCGCTGGTCTTCTGGCCGTGGCGCGAGCGGGGCGCGGTCAGCCGCGATGCGCTGAACCGCACACTCTATTACTCGCGCCTGCGGGAGCTTGACGAGGAGCCGCCCGAGGCTCGTCAGGCGCTGGTGGTGGAATTACAACACAGCCTGCTGGCGGATATTCCCGAGCCGCGCGGGCAGAAAACGAGTCACACGGGTAATGGTGCGTTGCTGGCGGGCGTGCTGCTGGTCGTGGCGGTGAGCGGCGGGCTGTTCATGGCGACGCATAGCCTTAAACAGGTGAATGACTGGCAGGCGGCGGCGCGCGAGACACCCTCACTGGTGGCGCGCGTGATGGATCCGCACGCAACACCGCTCACGGTGGAGGAGCTGACGCGCCTCGGGCTTGGGCTGCGCACGCGTTTGCAGGACGACCCGCATAACGGCGCGGGCTGGGCGATGCTCGGGCGCATCGGTATGGTGCTCAATAACGCTGATACCGCTACAGAAGCGTTTAAACGCGCCTGGCAGCTCAATTCGCAAAGCATCGAAGCGCGGCTCGACTATGCTGAAGTGCTGGCGCGCTCGCCGCAGCCGGACGATAACCGCCTCGGTGAACAGATGCTAAAAGACGTCTCGGCGCAGGCACCTGATAATCTGCGCGCGCAGGGGCTGCTTGCCTTCAGCGCGTTTCGCCAGCAGCGCTATACGGAGGCGATTGCCGTCTGGCAGTCGATGCTGACGCGCCTGCCGCCGGACGATGCGCGCCGTGCGGCGGTCGTGCGCGGCATTGCGCAGGCGCGCGTGGACAGCGGCATGGACAACGCGAGACTGGCTGTTAAAATCACGCTCTCACCCGTTTCGAAAAAAGCCTTACCAGATAAAGGGATACTCTTTATCAGCGTGACGGATGGCGCATCAAACGTACCGGTGTTGGTGAAAAAATTGCCGCTGGGCCATTTTCCGCTGACAATTACGCTTGATGACGCCGACGCGATGCTCCCGGACAGGGGGCTTGAACACGTCACGCAGGGCATTGTGAAGGTGCATATTTCCCGGGACGGCAACGCGGCCGTACAACCCGGAGACTGGACAGGCGAGCGCCGCTTCACCACGCTCAACCCGGCAGCGCCGGTGGACGTCCTGGTCGCGCCTTCGCCATCAGGAGCGGGTTAGTTACCATTTACAGGGAGACTGCTATGAACTTTCGCCTTACCGGGCTTGCGCTGGCGGCCACGCTTTTAGTGGGCTGCGCCAGTTCGTCAGAGCCGCAGCAAGGGCGTTCCGACCCCTTTGAAGGGTTCAACCGCACCATGTTTACTTTTAACTATGACGTGGTGGACCCTTATGTGCTGCGCCCGGTGGCTGTCGCCTGGCGCGACTACGTGCCACAACCGGCGCGCAACGGGCTGGGCAACTTCACCAGCAACCTTGAAGAACCCGCCTCAATGCTTAATAAATTTCTGCAGGGCGACCCCTACCAGGGGATGGTGCACTTTACCCGTTTCTTCCTGAACACCCTGCTGGGGATGGGCGGTTTCATCGACGTGGCCGGTATGGCGAACCCGAAACTGCAGCGAGAAGAGCCGCACCGTTTCGGCAGCACGCTCGGCACCTATGGCGTCGGTTACGGGCCGTATGTGCAGTTGCCGTTCTACGGCAGCTTTACGCTGCGTGAAGATGTCGGCGATATGGCGGACACTACTTATCCGGTGCTCTCCTGGCTGACCTGGCCGCTGTCGCTCGGCAAATGGGCGGTGGAAGGCGTGGAGACCCGCGCGCAACTGCTCGATTCCGACGGCCTGCTGCGCCAGTCTTCCGATCCTTACATCCTGGTGCGTGAGGCGTATTTCCAGCGTCACGACTTTATCGCCAACGGCGGTAAGCTTAAGCCAAATGAAAACCCGAACGCGCAGGCGATTGAAGGCGATCTCAAGGATATCGATTCGGAATAAAACGCCGGATGCGATCATTCTTAAGGTAAATAAAAAAAGCGGGCCGGGGCTCGCTTTTTTATTTCCGAACGATAAAGCGCAATAAAAAAGGCGAGCCGCAGCTCGCCTTTGTCGTGACAGAGCAATCAGAAACGGTAGTTAAAGTTCACGCCATACAGCCACGCTTTACCTTCAGATTTGAAGGTGTACGGGCCTTCGGTGAATTCCACGTGCTGGCCGTGCATGTAAGAAACACCGGCATCGACAGAGGCGTCTTCATTGAAGGCGTAAGTGGTACCGGCGCTCAGCCAGAGACGGTCCTGGTCAGGAATGGATATAGAGCGCTGTTGTTCTGGCACCGGGCTGTCATCAAAGGCGATACCGGTACGGAAGGTCCAGTTGTCGTCCATATAATAGGTGGTGCCGAGGGCGATGCGGTACGCGTCTTTATATTTCTCTTCTTTCTTAAACAGGGTGTCGCCGTTGCTGTTGGTCGCTTTCAGCTCCTGGAACTGGCTCCAGCTGGTGTAGGTCAGGCTGTAGTGAATCGCCCACTGCGGCGCGATACGGTTATAACCAGACACTTCCCACATTTCAGGCAGGTTCAGGGTCAGCGAGCCGCCGGTGGTTCTGCCACCCGTTCCGTAAGGCAGGCCGAGGCCCAGCGCGGCGTTAACAGGGTTAAGGGCTGCCGGCAGGCTGCTCTTATAGTCGCCGTCGAAGTCGATTTTCACTTCAGAGCGGTAGGTCAGGGAGTAGCGGTTGTTCTTATCCAGTTCATACAGGATACCGGCATTCCAGCCAAAGCCCCACTCGTCGCCCTTCAGGTGCGCAATCTGGGTGTCGCTGTTAATACCGCCTGCAGCCGCGCCAAGCTGTGCCGCTGTCTGCGGATCGATCTTGCCGGACTGCACGAGTCCCGGTAAGCCGCCTGCGATGATTTGCGGCAGATCGCCCGCGTAACGCTCGATCTTGGCGCGCGCATACACGGCGTCGAAGCCCAGGCCGAAGCTCCAGTGGTTATCGAGACGATACGCGCCGCTGAGGTTCAGGTTCAGCGTTTCGAGATCGGTTTTACCGCCGACAGAACCTGCGGCATAGCTGTTGCTATATTCGGTGGCGAGGCCGTAGTTGGAGGTGACGGACGCCCCCCAGCCAAACTGCTCGTTGATCGGCGCGACAAAGTGCAGGTTCGGCACCCAGGCGGTCGGCGCGATGTTATCGGCGTTAAGGCTACGTCCCGTCGGGGAACGGCCAGACACATTCACATCCGGGTCAACGAAAATCGCGCCGCCGGAGAATGTCGGGCGATCGAACATGGTAATCAGCGCCGGGTTACGGCTGACGTTGCCCGCGTCATCCGCAATAGCGCCTTCCCCGGAATAGGCGCGGCCCAGACCGGAGGCAGAGAATTCGTTTAACTGGAAACCTGCGGACCAGGCCTGAGAAGACACGATTGCCACTGCGACTGCTAAAGCAGATTTGGTAAACAGGGTTTTCTGGCGCATGACCATAACCTCATCCATTTATTTTTATTCAAATAATGTTACGTGACGTAACAGGAGCGCGGAGTGTAGGGTCTGAGGTACGGCATGGAAATCAGACCAGTGGCGAGAGTATAGGTCCGACCAGCAGAGATGTTGCAAGTATGTTTATAAGTTTTTTCAATTGTGATCTAAGAAACGCGATCCGTTTAGCAAAATTTTGGGGTTCAGAAATTCATCAATCTGGTGATTATTGTTTTAGATCATTTTTAAGTGTGATTTCGGTCACTTATAAGCGTAAACGGGAAGAACAGGTAGAGCGGTGGCGGCGCGGGGCGTAAAATAGCCTTATCTCTTTTCAGGAAATACAGAGGAAATCACCATGACCAAATGCAGTGCTGATGAAACCCCGGTTTGCTGCTGTATTGATGTAGGCACCATTATTGATAATACCGACTGCGTCGCCTCTTACAGCCGCGTGTTTGAAAACCGCGCCGACGCTGAAGCCACGCTCGCGGCTCTCACCGCCAAAGCGCGTGAAGTCGAATCTGAGCCGTGCCAAATCACCCCGCGCTTTACTGAAGAAGCCGACGGCGTGCGTCTTGATATCGATTTTGTTTTCGCCTGCCAGGCGGAAACCGTTATTTTCCAGTTAGGTCTGCGTTAATCCCTCCGCTTACGCCCCGGCACTCCGGGGCGCATTTCTTGTTACGTAATTCGTGTTTTGCCTCGCAATTTTTCCTTTATGTGATTGGCTGAATGTAAAATTCTGGTTAAAACTGTTATCAGGTCAGACCACTTAATTCATCTTTAGCCTTTTCACAGGGGAACGTTATGAGTCAGGCACTACCGCTGGTCACCCGGCAGGGGGATCGCATTGCCATTGTCAGTGGATTGCGCACGCCTTTCGCCCGTCAGGCAACGGCGTACCACGGCGTTCCGGCGGTCGATCTCGGTAAAATGGTGGTCGGCGAACTGCTGGCCCGCAGCGAAATCCCGCCTGAAGTCATTGAACAGCTTGTTTTCGGCCAGGTGGTGCAGATGCCGGAAGCGCCCAACATCGCGCGCGAAATCGTGCTCGGCACCGGCATGAGCGTCCATACCGACGCCTACAGCGTCAGCCGCGCCTGCGCCACCAGTTTTCAGGCGGTGGCGAACGTCGCCGAAAGCCTGATGGCGGGCACTATCCGCGCCGGGATCGCTGGCGGGGCCGATTCCTCCTCCGTGCTGCCGATTGGCGTCAGTAAAAAACTGGCGCGCACGCTGGTGGACGCGAATAAAGCCCGCACCGCCGGACAGCGACTGAAACTCTTCTCGCGCCTGCGTCTGCGTGACCTGCTGCCGGTGCCGCCCGCCGTGGCGGAATATTCCACCGGACTTCGCATGGGCGACACCGCCGAGCAGATGGCGAAAACGCACGGCATCACCCGCGAACAGCAGGACGCGCTGGCGCATCGCTCTCACCAGCTGGCGGCGCAGGCGTGGGCGGAGGGCAAATTGCGCGAAGAAGTGATGACCGCTTACACGCCGCCATACCGCGAGCCGCTCAGCGAAGACAACAACATCCGCAAAACTTCGTCGCTGGCCGATTACGCGAAACTGCGCCCGGCATTTGACCGTAAACACGGCACCGTGACCGCCGCGAACAGCACGCCGCTCACCGACGGCGCGGCGGCTGTCATTCTGATGACGGAATCCCGCGCCCGCGAGCTTGGCCTGACGCCGCTCGGCTATCTGCGTAGCTACGCTTTTACCGCGGTCGATGTCTGGCAGGACATGCTGCTGGGCCCGGCCTGGTCGACGCCGCTGGCGCTGGAGCGCGCCGGACTGACGATGGCCGATCTCACGCTTATTGATATGCATGAGGCGTTCGCCTCGCAAACGCTCACTAACCTGAAACTGATGGCGAGCGACCGCTTCGCCCGCGAGGTGCTGGGACGCAGCCAGGCCACCGGTGAGGTGGATGAAAGCAAATTTAACGTGCTCGGCGGCTCAATCGCCTACGGGCACCCGTTCGCGGCCACCGGCGCGCGAATGATCACCCAGACGCTTAATGAACTGCGCCGCCGCGGCGGCGGTTTCGGGCTGGTCACCGCCTGCGCGGCGGGCGGGCTCGGCGCGGCAATGATACTGGAGGCCGAATAATGGAATCGACATCCGCATTTAATTTACAGATGCGCCCGGACAATGTTGCGGTGGTCACCATCGACGTGCCGGGCGAGAAAATGAATACGCTGAAGGCGGAGTTCGCCCGCGATGTTCGCGCGATTGTTAAAATGCTGCGGGAAAACCGCGATCTCGCGGGCGTTGTGTTTATCTCCGCCAAGCCGGATAACTTTATCGCCGGTGCGGATATCAACATGATCGCGCACTGCCAGAGCGCGCAGGAGGCCGAAGCGCTGGCAAGCCAGGGCCAGCAGATCATGGCGGAGATCCGCGCGCTGCCGGTGCATGTGGTCGCGGCCATTCATGGCGCGTGCCTGGGCGGCGGGCTGGAACTGGCGCTCGCCTGCCACAGCCGCATCTGCACCGATGATGCGAAAACGCAGCTCGGGCTGCCGGAAGTGCAGCTTGGGCTACTGCCTGGCTCCGGCGGCACACAGCGGCTGCCGCGCCTCGTTGGCGTCAGCACCGCGCTTGAGATGATCCTTGCGGGCAAACAGCTGAGGCCGCGTCAGGCGCTGAAAGCCGGACTGGTGGATGATGTGGTGCCGCAGTCTATTCTGCTGGAAGCCGCTGCCGAACTGGCGAAAAAGCGCCGTCCCGCGCCGCGCCGTCTGCCGGTTCGCGAGCGTTTGCTTGCAGGCCCGATTGGCCGCGCGCTGCTGTTTCGCATGGTGACGCAGAAAACGCATCAGAAAACCCACGGTAACTATCCGGCGGCGCAGCGCATTATTGACGTGGTGCGCACCGGCCTTGAGCAGGGCAGCGCCAGCGGTTATCAGGCCGAGGCGCGCGCCTTTGGCGAACTGGCGATGACGCCGGAATCTGCCGCGCTGCGAGGGCTGTTCTTCGCCACCACCGAGCTTAAAAAAGAGACCGGCAGCGAGGCCGCCCCGCGCGCGCTGCACTCGGTCGGTGTACTGGGCGGCGGGCTGATGGGCGGCGGGATCGCCTATGTCACCGCCATCAAAGCCCGGTTGCCGGTGCGTATCAAAGACATCAGCGAAAAGGGCATTAACCATGCCCTGAAATACAGCTGGGATCTGCTTGAGAAAAAAGTGCGCCGCCGTCATCTGCGCGCCAGCGAGCGCGACGCTCAAATGGCGCTCATCTCCGCCAGCACCGATTACCGTGGGTTTCACCAGCGCGATATCGTCGTGGAAGCGGTTTTCGAAGATTTAACGCTTAAGCAAAACATGGTGGCAGAAATCGAAGCGCATACCGCGCCGCATACGATTTTCGCCTCTAACACCTCGTCGCTGCCTATCGGCGATATCGCCGCAGGTGCCGCGCGCCCGGAGCAGGTCATTGGCCTGCACTACTTCAGCCCGGTGGATAAAATGCCGCTGGTGGAAGTTATCCCGCACGCGGGCACCAGCGCGGAAACCATTGCCACCACCGTTCAGCTTGCCAAAAAACAGGGCAAAACGCCGATCGTGGTGGCCGACTGCGCCGGATTCTACGTTAACCGTATCCTGGCACCCTACATCAATGAGGCGATGCGTTGCCTGATGGAAGGGGAGAGCATTGAGAAAATCGACGAGGCGCTGGTCAAAAGAGGCTTTCCGGTGGGGCCAATTCAGTTGCTTGATGAAGTGGGCATTGATGTCGGCACCAAAATTATGCCGGTGCTGGAGCGCGCTTACGGGCCGCGATTCAGCGCGCCGGGAGACGCCGTTGCAGCAATTTTGAATGACGATCGCAAAGGCAGAAAAAATGGCCGCGGTTTCTATCTTTATCCGGCGAAAGGGCGTAAAAGCAAAAAACAGGTTGACCCTGCGGTTTACGGGCTTATTGGCGTTAAACCCGGCGGGAAACTGAGCAGCGAGGAGATTGCCGAGCGCTGCGTCATGATGATGCTTAACGAGGCGGCGCGATGTCTGGATGAAGGCGTGGTGCGTTCCGCGCGAGACGGCGATATCGGCGCGGTGTTTGGTATCGGTTTTCCGCCGTTTCTTGGCGGCCCGTTCCGCTATATGGACACGCTCGGCGCGGCGGCCGTGGTGGCGACGCTCACACGTCTTGCCACCCGTTATGGAGACCGTTTTACCCCGTGCGACAGGCTGTTGCGCATGGCGCAGACCGGACAAACATTTTGGCACGCGGGGAACCCGCAAGCTGAAATGACGGTCTGATATAAGAACGTTCCTGATATCGAAAACGCAGCGCTGGCTAATTTGTAAACAGTGATTGACTATACTTACGTCAATAAGGTAAAAAACAGCGTTTCATTCGAAGTACGGATCAGGCACAATGCCCGACCGCCAGACGATACCCTTAAAAAGCGCGTTGCTTTTTAAGCTCTCGCTGGCGCTTCTGGTCAACAAAAGCGGTGCAATATGCAAGTTTTTATCATGCGTCACGGCGACGCAGCACTCGATGCCGCCAGTGATTCGGTTCGTCCTCTGACCGCGTGCGGTTGTGATGAATCCCGTCAAATGGCGACCTGGTTAAAAGGTCAAAAGGTGGATATCGAACGTGTTCTGGTGAGCCCTTTCCTGCGAGCCGAACAGACACTGGACGTCGTGAAAGAGGCCATGAGCCTGCCTGTCAAAACCGAAGTTCTGCCGGAGCTCACGCCGTGCGGCGATGTCGGTCTGGTGAGCGATTACCTCCACGTTCTGGCCCGTGATGGCGTCAGCGCGGTCATGGTTATCTCTCACCTGCCGCTGGTCGGTTATCTGGTGGCGGAACTCTGCCCTGGCGAAACGCCGCCGATGTTCTCCACGTCCGCTATCGCCTGTGTGACGGTTGAAGGCGACAACGAGAAGGGCATCTTTAACTGGCAGATGAGCCCCTGCAATCTCAAAATGGCGAAAGCGATTTAACTCAAGCCTGAACCATAAAAGAAAAGAGCCGCTGATGCGGCTCTTTCTGTTTCTGCAGTGCAGGCGACGCTTAAGGCAACTGTGGCGGCTGCCACTCTTCCACTTCGATTAACACCAGCAGCGCGGCGTCGCCGCCATACTCTTTCGGCGCCTGATGAAAGGCCATCACGTGCGGGTGCTGGGCCAGCCACAGCGGCGTCTGCTGTTTGAGAATATGTTTACCGTGGCCATGCATCACGCAGGCGCAGAACACATGTTCGCGGCGGCAGGCGGCGATAAGCGCGCTCAGCTCCTGCTTGGCCTGCATCTGCGTCAGGCCGTGGAGATCGAGAAACAGCTCGGGCGAATAGTCGCCGCGGCGCAGTTTTTTCAGCTCGAAATGATCCACGCCGGGGCGCACATAGCGCATCGGCCCGTCGCTGTTTAAAAGCGGCTGGAATTCATCAGAAAAATAGTGGCTCGCGTCCACCTGCTCCTGCAACAGGCGTTTTGGCGGCACCTCGCGTAGCTTTTTACGCGCGGGCGGATGCACGATGGTGTCCTGTTTCAGCTCGCGCGTTCCGCTCATCAGCGCGCGAAACAGCGACTTTTCTTCTTCGCTTAGCGATGGCTTCTTTTTCATCTTCTTCTCTTCTTTCTCTTTGCGCAGGCAGTGTACCCGAGTTTGGCGCGCCGCCAAACAAAAGCCATTTTTCCGGTATGACGCGCCGGTTGCTGATTTATCGCCGCCTTCATGGCAAACTAGCCGCCGAATTTAACGCGGAGCGTCATGCGGAGGGCAGTGTGGATAAAATTTTCGTCGATGAGGCAGTCAGTGAACTGCATACCATTCAGGATATGTTGCGTTGGGCGGTGAGCCGCTTCAGCGCGGCCGGCATCTGGTATGGTCACGGCACGGACAACCCCTGGGATGAGGCTGTGCAGCTGGTGCTGCCGTCGCTCTACCTGCCGCTTGATATTCCGGAAGATATGCGCACCGCGCGCCTGACCTCCAGCGAACGCCACCGTATCGTGGAGCGGGTGATCCGCCGCGTTAACGAGCGTATTCCCGTGGCGTATCTCACCAACAAAGCCTGGTTCTGCGGCCATGAGTTTTATGTCGACGAGCGCGTGCTGGTGCCGCGTTCGCCGATTGGCGAGTTAATCAATAACCGCTTCGCCGGGCTTATCGACCACGAGCCGCAGCACATTCTTGATATGTGCACCGGCAGCGGCTGCATCGCTATCGCCTGCGCGTATGCCTTCCCGAACGCGGAAGTTGACGCGGTGGATATCTCTGCCGACGCGCTGGCCGTGACCGAGCACAATATTGAAGAGCATGGACTTATCCATCACGTCACGCCGATCCGCTCTGACTTGTTCCGCGATCTGCCGAAAGTGCAGTACGACATCATTGTCACCAATCCGCCTTACGTGGATGAAGAAGATATGTCCGATCTGCCGAACGAATATCGCCACGAGCCGGAACTCGGCCTGGCGGCGGGCAGCGACGGGCTGAAGCTCGCGCGCCGCATTCTCGCCTGCTCGCCGGACTACCTGACCGACAACGGTATTCTGATTTGTGAAGTCGGTAACAGCATGGTACATCTGATGGAGCAGTACCCTGACGTGCCGTTTACCTGGCTTGAGTTCGACAACGGCGGCGACGGCGTCTTTATGCTGACCAAAGCGCAGCTCATCAGCGCCCGCGAACACTTCAGCATCTACAAAGATTAACACCAGGCGGGCGCAGGCCCGCTGAATCATAAAAACACCACAACGACACGACAACGGAGCCGTGATGGCAGGCAACACTCTTGGACAACTCTTTCGCGTAACCACTTTCGGCGAGTCGCATGGTCTGGCGCTCGGCTGCATCATTGACGGCGTGCCGCCGGGCATTGCGCTGAGCGAAGCCGACCTGCAACACGATCTCGACCGCCGCCGCCCTGGCACCTCCCGTTACACCACGCAGCGCCGCGAGCCGGATCAGGTGAAAATTCTCTCCGGCGTGTTTGAAGGCGTGACCACCGGCACCAGCATCGGCCTGCTGATTGAAAATACCGATCAGCGCTCCCAGGATTACAGCGCGATCAAAGATGTGTTCCGTCCAGGACACGCCGATTACACCTACGAACAGAAATATGGCCTGCGCGACTATCGCGGCGGCGGGCGCTCTTCCGCGCGTGAAACCGCCATGCGCGTGGCGGCAGGCGCCATCGCCAAAAAGTATCTGGCGCAGAAATTCGGCATCGTCATCCGCGCCTGCCTGACCCAGATGGGCGATATTCCGCTGGAGATCAAAGACTGGACGCAGGTGGAGCAGAACCCGTTCTTCTCCCCGGATGTGGATAAGCTGGAAGCGCTGGACGAACTGATGCGCGCGCTGAAAAAAGAGGGCGACTCCATTGGCGCGAAAGTGACGGTGGTGGCGGATAACGTGCCGCCGGGCCTCGGCGAGCCGGTATTTGACCGTCTCGATGCCGATATCGCCCACGCGCTGATGAGCATTAACGCCGTTAAGGGTGTTGAGATTGGTGAAGGCTTTGGCGTCGTCGCGCTGAAAGGCAGCGAAAACCGTGACGAAATCACCAAAGAGGGTTTTCAGAGCAACCACGCGGGCGGCATTCTCGGCGGCATCAGCAGCGGCCAGCAAATTATCGCGAATATCGCGCTGAAGCCGACCTCCAGCATCACGGTGCCGGGCCGTACCGTTAACCGCTTTGGCGAGGAAGTCGAGATGATCACCCGCGGGCGTCACGACCCGTGCGTGGGTATTCGCGCCGTGCCGATCGCCGAGGCGATGATGGCTATCGTGCTGATGGATCACCTGCTGCGTCACCGCGCCCAGAACGCGGATGTCACCACCACGCTTCCTCGCTGGTAACGTCATGAAAAAACTCTGCTTAGCCTTGCTGGCGCTGCTTGCCTGCAGCGCGGCAAGCGCCGCCACGCCGTGGCAGAAAATCACCCAGCCGATCCCGGGCGCGGCCCAGTCGATCGGCACCTTTTCCAATGGCTGTATCGTCGGCGCGCAGCCGTTGCCGATCGAGTCAGAGCACTATCAAATCATGCGCACCGACCAGCGCCGCTATTTCGGTCACCCGGAGCTGGTGCGCTTTATCGAGCGCCTGAGCAATCAGGTGAGCGACTTGCAGCTCGGAACGGTACTGGTGGGCGATATGGGAATGCCTGCGGGCGGGCGCTTCAACGGCGGCCACGCCAGCCACCAGACGGGGCTCGACGTCGATATTTTCCTGCAACTGCCGAAAACGCGCTGGAGCACGGCGCAACTGCGTCGTCCGCAGGCGCTGGATTTAGTCTCAAGCGACGGGAAATCGGTGGTGCAGTCACTCTGGAAGCCGGAGATCGGCGGGCTGATTAAGCTTGCGGCGCTTGATGATGAAGTGACGCGTATTTTCGTAAACCCGGCCATCAAACAGCAGCTCTGCCTGGATGCCGGGCCGGATCGCGACTGGCTGCGTAAAGTGCGTCCGTGGTTCCAGCATCGCGCCCATATGCACGTGCGTCTGCGCTGCCCGCCGGACAGCCTGGAGTGCGTGGAGCAAGACCCGCCGCCGCCGGGCGATGGCTGTGGTGAAGAGCTGCAAAGCTGGTTTAAGCCTGCCGCACCTGGCAGCAGCAAGCCTGAGAAAACCACGCCGCCGCCGCTGCCGCCGTCGTGTCAGGCGCTGCTCGACAAACACGTTCTTTAACACCGACTAAGGATGGCCGTGATGGACTGGTTTATGGTTTCGCCGCTGTTGCTGACAGCGCTCTTTTTTGTCGCCATGCTGGCAGGGTTTATCGATGCCCTGGCGGGCGGCGGCGGGCTGCTGACCGTGCCTGCGCTGCTGGCGGCGGGCATGTCGCCTGCCCAGGCGCTGGCGACCAATAAACTCCAGGCCTGCGGCGGCTCACTATCGGCCTCGCTCTATTTTATCCGTCGCGGCGTGGTCAGCCTGCGCGACCAGAAGCTCAATATCCTGATGACGTTTATCGGCTCCACCAGCGGCGCGCTGCTGGTGCAGCATGTGCAGTCCGATATTCTGCGCCAGATCCTGCCGGTGCTGGTGATTGCCATCGGCCTTTATTTTCTGCTGATGCCGCGCCTGGGCGAAGACGATCGCCAGCGCAGGCTGTATGGCCTGCCGTTCGCGCTGGTGGCGGGCGGCTGCGTCGGCTTTTATGACGGCTTTTTCGGCCCCGGCACAGGCTCGTTTTACGCGCTGGCGTTTGTGACGCTCGCCGGTTTTGGCCTCGCCAAATCCACCGCCCACGCCAAAGTGCTTAACGCCACCTCTAACGTCGGCGGTCTGCTGCTCTTTATCATTGGCGGCAAAGTTATCTGGGGCACCGGCTTTGTCATGCTCGCCGGGCAGTTTCTCGGCGCGCGCTTAGGCTCGCGTCTGGTATTAAGTAAAGGACAGCGCCTGATCCGCCCGATGATCGTTATCGTGTCGGCGGTGATGAGCGCCAAATTGTTATATGACAGCCACGGACAGGAGATCCTCCACTGGCTGGGGATGGCGTAATGCGTGAACACCACTATCAGGATTTAATTGCTATTTTCGACGGCTGTTTTGCCGGTGATTTTAATACCCGTCTGATTAAAGGCGACGACGAACCGATCTATCTTCCGGCAGATGCCGATGCGCCTTATCACCGCGTGGTGTTCGCACACGGCTTTTACGCCAGCGCCCTGCATGAGATTTCGCACTGGTGCATCGCGGGGAAAGCGCGGCGCGAGCTGGTGGATTTTGGCTACTGGTACTGCCCGGACGGGCGCGATGCGCAAACCCAGAGCCAGTTTGAAGACGTCGAAGTCAAACCGCAGGCGCTGGAGTGGCTGTTCTGCGTGGCGGCGGGCTTTCCGTTTAACGTCAGCTGCGACAATCTTAACGGCGATTTCGATCCGGATCGCATCGCGTTTCAGCGCCGGGTGCACGCGCAGGTGATGCAATATCTGACCAACGGCATTCCCGAACGTCCGGCGCGCTTTATCGCGGCCTTACAGGATTTTTACCAGACGCCGCCGCTGGCGGCGCAACAGTTCCCATGGCCGGAAGACTTGTGCTAATCGCCATGTTATTAACCGAGGAAAACGAATGATTGCCGAATTTGAAGCACGTATTCTGGCGCTGATTGATGAGATGGTGGAGCACGCGAGCGACGACGAACTGTTCGCCAGCGGCTACCTGCGCGGACACCTGACGCTTGCCGTCGCGGCGCTGGAGCAGGGCGACGACCACTCGCCGCAGGCGGTGTACACCAAAGTGACCAACAGCCTTGAGACGGCGATCCACGCGGGCGAGCTTTCGCCGCGCGACCAGGCGCTGGTGCTGGGCATGTGGGATAACCTGTTCCAGCAGGCGAAGCTCAACTAAGCCTCACAGCCTGCGCGCCGCCCGGCGCGCAGGTTTTTTTAGCGTTTACGCTTTCAGCCACGTCACCTGTTCGACATTACCGCATTAACCCGCCGCACGCCCCTTGAGAAGCTTACGCACCCACAGCCGGTTGGGGTTCAGCGCGGCGAGCGTCGCGCCATCAAGCGGCAGCGGTTCGCCGCTCATTTGCGAGGCTAAAATCTCAGCGGCCAGCGGCGCGCTGCACAGCCCGCGCGAGCCGAGCGCGCCCAGCACAAAGAGATTCTTGAGCACCGGCGCGGGCATGACCGTCTCCGGCGCGCTGGCATCCTGGGAAAGTGTCGCGTAATCGCGAAGCGTCGCGGCGTAATCCGGCGCGTTGCCGACCATGGGCAGATGATCGCGTGTGGCGCAGCGTACCCCGCAGCGCGCGTCGCCCGCGCTCACGTCCACCTCCTGCGCCCAGCTGGCCGCGGGCAGGCAGTCGATAAGCCGCTGGCGGTTGCGCTGCTGGTCTTCCTCCTGGTAGCGCATCTCGCTCACGCCACGGTGATAGCTGGCGCCGATGCAGTGCATCGCATTCGCCGGGTTTTGCGGCGTCAGGTAGCCGTCATAACAGAGCACCTGGCGCAGCGCGCCGAGGCCCGGCGTGGTGGGAATATGGCTCACCTGGCCGCCGACCGGGTAGACCGGCAGCTTTTCGGTTTGCGGGAAGCCGCTGAGCTGGTGCCCGTTCGCCAGTACCACGGCGGCGTGGCGCGCCTGCGCGCCGTTCGCGAAGTCGAGTTGCCAGTCCTGGTCTTCCCGATGCAGCGCGCTCACCCTATGCCCGTAATGCACCCGCAGGCCGTTCGCCTGCGCAAGTTCCAGCACGCCTGCAGTCAGTTGCGCCGGGCAGAGCCAGCCGCCCTGCGGATATTCAATGCCGCCACAGCCGGTCTCCACGCCGCAGCGTTCGCACACTTCTCGCGCGTCAACGCCGCGCGCCAGCGTGTCCGGCAGGGCGAGCTCCAGCATCTGGTTGATTTTCGTCTGGCTCTTTTCATCCCAGCCAAGCTGCGTCACGCCGCACCAGTCTTTATCGAAACTGACCGGCAGCGCGTCATAGAGCCTGCGCGCGAAGGTAAAGGCCGCCGGGAAGAAGGCGGCCAGCGCGGCGTCATGATGGCTTAACAGAGGATAGAGCGCGCCCTGGCGGTTGCCCGATGCCCCCTGCGCCGGCGCGTCATCTTCGCAGTAGAGCGTGACCTGCCAGCCACGCCTCTGTAAGGCGAGCGCGAGCAGGGCACTGGCGATACCGCCACCGATAATCGCTACGTCTTTATCACCGCTTGCCGGACGACGCGCATACCAGGGCGCGCGGGCAGGCGGCGGCGCGTCATGGCTGAGCGTGCCCGTCAGCATTTCGCGCTTGCGCCCGAATCCTTTGCGCTTTACCACATCAAACCCGGCCTCAATCAGCCCGCGGCGCACAAAGCCTGCCGAGGTGAATGTCGCGAGCGTACCGCCGGGGCGGGCGAGGCGCGCCATCGCAGTAAACAGGCCTGGCGTCCACATTTCCGGGTTTTTCGACGGCGCGAAACCATCCAGAAACCAGGCGTCCACCTGGCGGTTGTGCGTGTCATCCAGCGTATCGACCAGTTCGTTGATATCGCCAAGCCAGAGATCGAGCGTCACGCGTCCGCCATCCAGTACCAGCCGCTGACAGCCCGGCAGCGCCATCGGCCACTGTGCCTGGAGCTGTTGCGCCCACGGCGCGAGTTCCGGCCAGTGGGCGTGCGCGCTTTTAAGATCGGCAGACGTCAGCGGGAATTTTTCAAAACTGATGAAGTGCAGGCGTTGCAGCGTAGCGTCCGGGTGCGCGTCGCGAAACGCCGCGAACGCCTGCCAGAGCGTCAGGAAATTCAGCCCGGTGCCAAATCCGCTTTCGGCGACAATAAAGCTGTCACGCGGGTGTGTCATAAAGCGTTCAGGGAGCTGATTACCGTCCAGAAAGACATAGCGGGTCTCCTCCAGACCGTCATCATTGGAAAAATAAACGTCATCAAAATCTCGGGAAACAGGTGTACCCTCATTATTAAACGTCAGGCTGGCGGGCTGTATGGCGATAGGTTTCACGTAAATGGCTCGAATGACAGGCAGTCGCACGATCTTAGCGAGCCCGGTCAGACATCGCAAATTTCTTGCCAATCTGGCTGATCGGACTTGTTCGGCGTACAACTGTACGCTATCTTGCGACACGACAACTTACTTAGCGTACTCGAAGAGGTATTGAATGAAACGTGCAGTAATTACTGGCCTGGGCATCGTTTCCAGCATCGGTAATAACCAGCAGGAAGTCCTGGCATCCCTGCGTGAAGGACGCTCGGGGATCACTTTCTCTCAAGAATTTCTCGACGCAGGTATGCGTAGCCACGTCTGGGGCAACGTGAAGCTGGACACCACCGGTCTTATCGACCGTAAAGTGGTGCGTTTCATGAACGACGCCTCTATTTATGCTTATCTCTCCATGCAGGAAGCGATTAAAGACGCTGGTCTGCCCGACGAGGTGTATCAGAACAACCCGCGCGTCGGTATCGTGGCCGGCTCCGGTGGTTCGTCCAAAGCCCAGGTGTTCGGCGCTGACGCGATGCGCAGCCCGCGCGGCCTGAAAGCGGTCGGCCCTTACGTGGTGACTAAAGCGATGGCCTCTGCGGTTTCCGCCTGCCTCGCGACCCCGTTTAAAATCCACGGCGTTAACTACTCCATCAGCTCCGCGTGTGCGACTTCCGCGCACTGCATCGGCAACGCGGTTGAGCAGATCCAGCTTGGCAAACAGGACATCGTGTTTGCGGGCGGCGGTGAAGAGCTGGGCTGGGAAATGGCGTGTGAGTTCGACGCGATGGGCGCGCTCTCCACTAAGTACAACGAGACCCCGGACAAAGCGTCCCGTACCTATGACGCAAGCCGTGACGGCTTTGTCATCGCAGGCGGCGGCGGTATGGTCGTGGTAGAAGAGCTGGAGCACGCGCTGGCGCGCGGTGCGCACATCTATGCAGAGATCGTCGGCTACGGCGCAACCTCCGATGGTGCCGACATGGTCGCACCGTCTGGCGAAGGCGCGGTGCGCTGCATGAAGATGGCGATGCATGGCGTGGATACGCCGATTGACTACCTGAACTCCCACGGTACGTCTACACCGGTTGGCGACGTGAAAGAGCTTGGCGCTATTCGTGAAGTCTTCGGCGACAACACGCCGGCTATCTCCGCAACCAAAGCGATGACCGGCCATTCGCTGGGTGCCGCAGGCGTTCAGGAAGCTATCTACTCGCTGCTGATGCTGGAGCACGGCTTTATCGCGCCGAGCATCAACATTGAAGAGCTGGACGAGCAGGCGAAAGGCATGAACATCATCACCGCGCCGGTTGAGCGTGAGCTGACGACGGTAATGTCCAACAGCTTCGGTTTTGGCGGCACCAACGCCACACTGGTTATGCGTAAATATCAGGCGTAACGTCTCTTTAAAAGAAATGGAGCCGAAAGGCTCCTTTTTTTATATTTACTCTCCGCCTTTAACATTTCTTGTTTCTCTATCCGAAACAGGCTTAATCTCCTCCTCCCTGTAGTTACTGACATCTCTCCTGCCTTATTAAGAATAACCTTTTGATTTAATAGTGTTAAACACTGTTCCTTCCTGATGTGTGTCGTTTCATGAAAATCCTTATTTAACCATGGCTTAAACTTTTCTGTTTTTATTTAATTTAACTTAAGTCGTAAAAAATATATTTATAATAATTCTAACCTGCTGATAAATATAATTTAGTTTAATGAAAATGCCTTTATTGGCTTCTTTCTTAAAGTTATGGCATTTTTTGACGATATATCCGTATATATCTGAGTAGCCGTTTTCTTTGCATTAACGGTAACTCGTAGCGGAAACGCATATCACATAATGCCATTCTCAATCTTTTCAAAAAGATAAGAGTGAAGGACGCAGCATAAAAGAAATCCGAAATCAGTTTGCGGAATTCAGGGAATAGTTGTTTGCCTCTCACGAGGCCTTGCCAGCCGGGGAAACCAACCATGCCCACAGACGTATCTCTGGGTAAAGGGACTTTTTTGACCACAGGAAAAGTAATTCCACTTATTATTCTGTCCTGCTCAGGGGCCGCCTCTGCCAGCGCAAAGAAGAATGCGGATGATACTTTCACGTATGTCCCCTCTGTGGCGGCAGCGGATGTCGTCACGCGCACCAACTATAACCGTCCGCTGTTTATCACCAGCGCCGCGACGGCGCGCGCGGCAGGCGTCAACGGCGCCGGGATAAAAGTCGGCGTGGCGGATACCGGTATTCTGACCACGCATCCGGCGCTGCTGGGGGTGGTGAAAGGCACGCTGAACTATGTCGACGCGAGCGCCAATAATCTGAGCGTTGGCGATGTGCGCGGCCACGGCACGATGGTCGCCCAGACGCTCGCGGGCCGCGCCACAGGCCTGTTCACCGGCGGTACTGCGCCGGGCGCGACGCTTATCAGCGCGCGTATCATTCCTGATGTCGCCAATACGCGCCAGAGCCTGAATTTCGGGCAGATTAACTACGATCTCGCGCGTGCAGGCGCGAAAATTATCAATAACTCCTGGGGTATTCCTGACTGGAACCCGACCAGCACGGCCACGACTACCTATTTTGTAAACGCCTGGAAGCCTTTTATCTCGTCGTATAACGGACTGATTGTGTTTGCGAGCGGCAACGATGGCGCGGCGAATCCGGTAGGCGTTGCGAAACTGCCATCACTGGCACCCGCTTCCGGGCTGGATAAAGGCTGGCTGGTGGCGACGGCGGTCGATACTTTTAACCCAAGCTATATCGCAAGCTATGCCAACCGCTGCGGCGTGATGAAAAACAGCTGCCTCGCGGCACCCGGCAGCGTTTACGTGCAGTCGACAGACAGCACCGGTAAAGCGGTGCTGCGCCTGGTGAGCGGCACCTCATTCGCCGCGCCGCAGGTTTCGGGCGTGGCGGCGATGGTCTGGCAGAAATACCCTTATTTCACGAACGATCTGGTTCGCCAGACGGTGCTCGGCACCGCGACCGATATCGGCGCACCGGGCGTGGACGCGGTATTTGGTTACGGCCTGCTGAACGCCGCGAAGGCGATTAACGGCCCGGCGAAGTTTAACTGGGGCACCGTGAGCGTCGCGTTTAACAGCTACACCTCGACCTGGAGCAACGCAATCAGCGGCAGCGGCGGGTTGATTAAAAGCGGTACCGGCAAGCTGGTGCTGACGCAGGACGCCAGCTATACCGGCACCACACAGGTGCTGGGCGGTAGCCTGTCGTCGGCGAAAAGTCTGGCCTCCGCGGTGAACATTGGCCGCGCGGGCACGCTGGATGTGCGCACGGTAAAAGGCAATGTCGATAACAGCGGTTTTCTGCTGCTGCGCGACGGCAAAACGCGCTTTATGACCAACTATACTCAGCGCACCACCGGCAGTCTGGCGTTTATGCTCGGCTCGACGCTGGATGTGGCAGGGCGCGCGACGCTCGCCGGTAACCTGCATCTTTTGGGCGTACCGGCAGGCTACATCACCCAGGCGCGCCAGCCGGTGGTCAACGCGGGCGCGGTATCCGGCAAATTCAGCCGTTTTACGCAGTCGGCGGGCGTGTTCCTGACAGGCTCGGTGGGCTACAGTACGAAGCAGGTGTGGCTGAACATCAAGCGCCTGCAGGTGACGCAGACCAAAGTCGCCAGCACGTCTGCGGCTACGCAGTCCGCCGCCGTGCGTCTGGAACAGGCGTTTACGCAGCTTGATAAACAAGTCGCGACCGGCGTGGCGGTACGCGCCAGTTCGTTTGCGTCCGCCGCGGGCGAGTTGCAGCACATCTCGAATAACCCGTCTGCCCGCGCGGCGCTGGAGAGCCTCTCCGGCCAGCTTCCGGCAGCGACGGCGGCGCTCACCTGGCAGGCCATCAATGTGAATCAGCGCAGCAGCGCGAATCACATCAACGCGCTGCTGGACGCGCCGCAAAGCCGTAGCTGGAGCGATACGCTCTCCTGGAACGGCAGCCTCGGGCGCAGCGGATATTCGCCGGTGAGCTACTCCATGAAAGGGTGGGTGACCGGCCAGGACCGGTTTATTGATGAGCACACGTTTATCGGCACGTCGCTGTCGCGCACCGACACGTTCAGCGCGCTGAGCAGCGGCGGCGAGCGCAACACCGGCACGCTGAGCGAAGCGGCGCTGTACGGCGGCAAGATCTACGGCGGCTACTACCTGACCGGGCGCCTGGCGTCCGGGTATTACGACGGCCAGCAGCGCCGTATGTTGTGGCTCGGCAGCCGTTCCGAGCGCGTCAGCAGCCGTCAGAGCGGCAGCTGGATGTCGCTTGGCAGCGAAACCGGCTATCGCTTTAACGTGGACGGCTTAGCCGTGACGCCGTTTATCGATACGCAATACATCACGCTGAAGCAGGATGCGTTTAGCGAGAAGAGCGGCTCAGGTTTTGGCCTGCGCGCTGACAACCAGACCACCACGCGCTGGCAGGCGGGCGTGGGGTTGCGCGCGGCGTACACGTTCGATCTGCAAACCCACGGGCGGCTGGATCTGAGCTTCCAGACTCACCTGCAGCGTGCGTTGAGCCAGGATGAAGGCCGCTACCAGGCGAGCTTCACCGGCGTGGATCAGCCGGTGCCGCTGCACGGCGTGACGGCACCGGAGAAAACGCTGACCAGCGCAGTATCGCTCGGCTGGCAGGTGAACCCGGCGCTGAATCTGAATCTGACGGGCGAGCAGGAGACCAGCGACGGGCGCAACAGCAACCGCAGCGTGATGGCCGGCGTATCGTTAAGTTTCTGATACAGGGACTGAAGAAAAAGAAAAGGCGTCGTAAGACGCCTTTTTGCTGTCTGTCAGATAACCAGCCAGAGCAGAAGAATAACCAGCACCAGCAGGAACATCGCAAGGCCAGGTTTCGCGGAAATCTGCTTCATCGGTTGGGTGAAGAACGCGATAAGCGGGCTGTAGATCGGCTGAATATGGCGCACTTCAAGCGTTTCCGGCGACCCTTCCGAGCGACGAATAAACACCTGATTAAGAATATCCTGCACCTGGGCGGTGGTCAGCACCGTTTGCGGCGTGGCCTGAAAGCGCTGCTGCGCGTAGTCGCTTATCTCCTGCCATTCGCGCGATTCCAGCGGCTGGCGCAGCGCGGCCTGAATGCTGTGCAGCGTCGGCGCGGGCTGGTCGGCGAGCGTCTGGCGCGCAACAAGCCAGGTCGAGAGCGCGGCGAAATGCTTCGCCGGAATCAGCTCGCCGCTTTTCACACCTGAAAGCTCCAGCATTGACTGCCAGATGAGCTTCGGCGATTCGCCGGTCGCGGCGGCAAGCTTCGTTACCTGCTGGTTGAGCGTATTATGCTCTGCGGGCTGCATCGGGCGGTCGGTCGCCGGGCGCTGCTGAGGCTGCGGAATATTCAGCTGCGCGTTTTGCAGTAGCGTCAGCACGCTTTTGAGCTGCTCGCCGGAAAGCTGGTTCAGCGCGGTGTGCCCAAACTGCTGGCGGATATAATCGCTCACCGCCTGGCGGTTGTTGCCGACGTTCAGAAGCTCGGTCAGTTGCGACAACACCTGGCGCTGAGTGTGGGTCTGCTGCGCCTGGCCTAGCCGCTGGTTAAGATTCTGCTCGGCAGCGGGGAAGTGGCGCGAAAGCAGCGGCGCATCGCTCTTTAAGCCCAGATCGTGCTTCATACCGGCCCAGACTTCGGCGCTTTGCTGTTGGGTTAGCGCCACAAGCCGGGTGATAAGCCGCTCAAGCACCGTGCGCTGCTGAGTGGAAAGCGGCTGCTCGCCTGCGGAGTGGGGCGATGTGGGAGGCTCCCCCGCCGGGCGGGGCGTGGCGCCATGAATGGGTTGCATCATCAATAATCCTTAACCTGACCGGACGGTGCCGCGAAACTAACCACGCTGTTAAGTATGCCTGGCGGCGAGATTATGGCACACTTAACGGCTATCTCCCGCACATAAACAGGTAGAGAAACGTGAAAATCCTCGTTGATGAAAATATGCCTTACGCACGCGAGCTGTTCAGCCGTCTTGGCGAGGTGCAGGCCGTGCCTGGCCGCCCGATCCCGCAGGCGGCGCTGGACGATGCCGACGCACTGATGGTGCGCTCGGTCACGCAGGTGAATCGCGATTTGCTGGCAGGCAAAAACATCCGGTTTGTCGGCACCGCCACGGCGGGCACCGATCACGTTGATGAAGACTATTTACGCGAGGCAGGCATCGGGTTTTCCGCCGCGCCCGGCTGCAACGCTATCGCCGTCGTCGAATATGTATTCTCCGCGCTGCTGATGCTTGCCGAGCGCGACGGCTTTGCGCTCACTGACCGCACTGTCGGCATTGTCGGCGTGGGTAACGTCGGCTCTCGTTTGCAGGCGCGGCTGGAGGCGCTCGGCGTACGCACGCTGCTGTGCGATCCGCCGCGTGCCGATCGCGGCGACAGCGGCGATTTCCGCACACTCGACGAGCTGGTGCGCGAGGCAGACATTCTCACCTTCCACACGCCGCTCTTTAAAGACGGTCCGTACAAAACGCTGCATCTGGCCGACGAGGCGCTGATCGCGCGCCTTAAGCCCGGCGCTATTCTCATTAACGCCTGCCGCGGCCCGGTGGTCGATAACGCCGCGCTGCTGGCGCGCCTTGAGGCGGGGCAGCCGCTCAGTGTCGTGCTGGATGTCTGGGAGCCGGAGCCTGCGCTTAACGTTGAGCTTTTAAAGCGTGTTGATATCGGCACCGCGCATATCGCGGGCTATACGCTGGAAGGCAAAGCGCGCGGCACTACGCAGGTGTTTGAGGCGTACAGCCAGTTTCTCGGCACGCCGCAGCAGGTGGCGCTTGCCACGTTGCTGCCGCCGCCGGAATTTGGCCGCATCACGCTTCAGGGGCCGCTCGATCAGGCGACGCTGAAACGGCTGGTGCATCTGGTATATGATGTGCGCCGCGACGACGCGCCGCTTCGCCGCGTGGCGGGCATTCCAGGCGAGTTTGATAAGCTTCGCAAAAATTACCAGGAGCGCCGCGAATGGTCGTCGCTCTATGTGCAGTGCGATGACGAAGCCGCCGCCGCGCTGCTGCAAAAGCTGGGTTTTAACGCGACCCATCATCCGATCCGTTAATCACTGATTCTCTTATTCCCCGCAAACCGGCGGGGAAGGCATTTTATTTTCTGGAGTAAAAACCACCATGTCTGAAGGCTGGAATATCGCCATACTGGGCGCGACGGGCGCCGTGGGAGAGGCCCTGCTTGAGCAACTCGCCGAGCGTCAGTTCCCGGTGGGTGAACTTTATGCGCTGGCGCGCAATGAAAGCGCGGGTGAAACGCTGCGCTTCAACGGTAAAAGCGTGCAGGTGCAGGATGCCGACGCGTTCGACTGGACTCAGGCGCAGCTCGCCTTTTTCGTCGCAGGCCAGGAAGCAAGCGCCCGCTACGTGGATGACGCGACCAACGCCGGTTGTCTGGTTATCGATTCCAGCGGCCTGTTCGCGCTGGAGCCGGACGTGCCGCTGGTGGTGCCGGACGTCAACCCGTATGTACTGGCAGATTACCGCAACCGCAACGTAGTGGCGGTGGCCGACAGCCTGACCAGCCAGCTTCTGACGGCGCTGCGTCCGCTGATGGAAGCAGGCGGATTGTCGCGCATTCAGGTGACGAATCTGTTGTCCGTTTCCGCGCAGGGTAAAACGGCGGTGGACGCGCTGGCGGGCCAGAGCGCGCGCCTGCTGAACGGGATGCCGGTCGATGAAGACGATCATTTTGGCCGCCAGCTGGCGTTCAACATGCTGCCGCTGCTGCCGGACCGCGAAGGCAGCGTGCGCCAGGATCGCCGTCTGGTGGATGAAGTGCGCAAGGTATTGCAGGACGAAGGTTTGATGATTTCCGTCACCAGCGTACAGGCACCGGTATTTTACGGTCATGCCCAGATGGTGAATTTCGAAGCGCTGCGCCCTCTCGCGGCGGAAGAAGCCCGCGACGCGCTGGAGCGCGATCAGGACATCGCGCTCTCTGAAGAGAACGACTATCCGACGCAGGTGGGCGACGCCTCCGGCAGCGTGCATCTTTCCATCGGCTGCGTGCGTAACGACTACGGCATGCCGGAGCAGATCCAGTTCTGGTCGGTCGCTGATAACGTGCGCTTCGGCGGCGCGCTGATGGCCATCAAAACGGCGGAAAAACTGCTGCAGGAGTACCTGTACTGATGTCGGAGAGTCTGGAAAAGCCGGTAGTTAAAATCGCGCTTGGCATTGAGTACGACGGCAGTAAATATTACGGCTGGCAGCGTCAGCAGGAAGTGCGCAGCGTCCAGGAGAAGCTTGAAAAGGCGCTCTCGCAGGTGGCGAACGAACCGATTAACGTCTTCTGCGCGGGCCGTACCGACGCGGGCGTGCATGCCACCGGACAGGTGGTGCACTTTGAAACGACCGCTATTCGCAAAGATGCCGCCTGGACGCTCGGCGTAAATGCGAATTTACCTGGTGACATCGCGGTGCGCTGGGTGAAAGATGTGCCCGCGGAGTTTCACGCCCGGTTCAGCGCCACGGCCCGCCGTTACCGCTACGTTATCTATAATCACCGTTTGCGGCCGGCGGTGCTCTCGCAAGGGGTGACGCATTACCACCTGCCGCTGGACGCAGAGCGTATGCACCGGGCGGCGCAGTGTCTTATCGGCGAAAACGACTTTACCTCGTTTCGCGCGGTGCAGTGCCAGTCCCGCACGCCCTGGCGCAACCTGATGCATATCAACGTTGAGCGCTTCGGGGCGTACATTGTGGTGGATATCAAGGCTAACGCGTTTGTGCATCATATGGTGCGTAATATCGTTGGCAGCCTGATGGAAATAGGCTGCGGTAACCAGCCGGAGAGCTGGATAGCAGAACTGCTGGCGGCTAAGGACAGAACGCTTGCGGCAGCGACGGCGAAGGCGGAAGGGCTTTATCTGGTGTCGGTGGATTATCCGGCGCAGTTTGAGCTTCCAAAGCCGCCGATGGGCCCACTTTTTTTAGCTGACTGACAGCAGTCGGGGAAGAAGAACCAGTATGGACATTATTCGCTTTCTGATTGATTTTATTTTACATATCGACGTGCATCTGGCGGAGCTGGTGGCGCAGTACGGGATCTGGGTATACGCGATCCTGTTCCTGATCCTGTTCTGCGAAACGGGGCTTGTCGTGACGCCGTTTCTGCCGGGCGATTCGCTGCTGTTTGTGGCGGGCGCGCTCTCCTCGCTGCCGTCCAACGATCTCAATGTGCACCTGATGGCGCTTTTAATGGTTATCGCGGCGATACTCGGCGACGCGGTGAACTACACTATAGGCCGACTCTTTGGCGCGCGGCTGTTCAGCAACCCGGATTCAAAAATCTTCCGTCAGAGCTATCTTGATAAAACGCATGCGTTTTATGAGCGTCACGGCGGTAAAACGATTATCCTCGCCCGCTTCGTGCCGATCGTGCGCACTTTCGCGCCGTTCGTCGCCGGGATGGGGCATATGTCCTATCGTCATTTTGCCCTGTATAACGTGGTGGGCGCGCTGTTGTGGGTTCTGCTGTTTACCTACGCGGGCTACTTCTTTGGCGCGATGCCGTTTATTCAGGACAATCTGAAGTTGCTGATCGTCGCCATTATCGTCTTCTCGGTATTGCCGGGCGTATATGAAGTGGTGCGTCACAAACGCGCCGCGGCGCGCCAGATAAAATAAGCCCTCTGGCGGTTCGACCACTTTTTTATCCAAAGTTGCGGGCCGTTATGGTTTAATGAGCACCATTTATGGTCTGTGGAAGGCAATAATGGCATTATGCGCCCCCACAGAAAAACTGGCATCGACCAGGTTCAGGCAGAAAGGTTATCAATGAGCTGGATTGAACGAATTCTCAATAAAAGCAATATTACTCCCACTCGCAGGGCAAACATCCCGGAAGGGGTGTGGACCAAGTGCGACAGCTGCGGCCAGGTACTCTACCGCGCCGAACTGGAGCGTAACCTTGAGGTTTGCCCGAAATGCGATCACCACATGCGCATGGCGGCGCGCGACCGTCTGCACAGCCTGTTAGACGAAGGGTCGCTGGTGGAACTGGGCAGTGAGCTTGAGCCGAAAGATGTGCTGAAGTTCCGTGATTCCAAAAAATACAAGGATCGTCTGGCCACCGCCCAGAAGGAAACCGGCGAGAAAGACGCGCTGGTGGTGATGAAAGGCACCCTGCACGGTATGCCGGTTGTTGCGGCGGCGTTCGAGTTCGCCTTTATGGGCGGCTCAATGGGTTCCGTCGTGGGCGCGCGTTTCGTGCGTGCGGTTGAGCAGGCGCTGGAAGACAACTGCCCGCTTATCTGCTTCTCCGCCTCCGGCGGCGCGCGTATGCAGGAAGCGCTGATGTCGCTGATGCAGATGGCGAAAACCTCCGCGGCGCTTGCGAAAATGCAGGAGCGTGGACTGCCGTACATCTCCGTGCTGACCGACCCGACCATGGGCGGCGTTTCCGCGAGCTTCGCGATGCTTGGCGATCTCAATATCGCCGAGCCGAAAGCGCTGATCGGCTTCGCTGGACCGCGCGTTATCGAGCAGACCGTGCGTGAAAAACTGCCTGCTGGCTTCCAGCGCAGTGAGTTCCTGATCGAAAAAGGCGCTATCGATATGATCGTGCGTCGCCCGGAGCTGCGCCTCAAACTTGCCAGCATTCTGGCGAAGCTGATGAACCTTCCGGCACCAAGCCCGGACGCGCCGCGTGAAGCGGTGGTCGTGCCGCCGGTACCGGACCAGGATCACGAGGCCTGATAGTCATGAAGGGCAGGGCCATAAGGCGCTGCCCTTCTTGTTTATGAACCGTAACCAGGATACGGGCATCATGGAAAAGCAACACCTTCCCCAAGCCACGTCGCCTCTGGCCACGTGGCTTTCTTATCTGGAAAACCTGCACGGTAAAACCATCGACATGGGCCTTGAGCGCGTCTCGCGCGTGGCGGCATTGCTTGATGTGGCGAAACCCGCGCCGTTTGTCTTTACCGTCGCGGGCACTAATGGCAAAGGCACCACCTGCCGCACGCTCGAAGCGGTGCTGATGGCGGCAGGCTATCGCGTGGGCGTCTACAGCTCGCCGCACCTGGTGCGCTACACCGAGCGCGTGCGCGTGCAGGGCGAGGAGCTTGCCGAAAGCCAGCACACCGCCGCCTTTGCGGAGATTGAAGCCGTGCGTGGTGAAACGTCCCTCACGTACTTTGAGTACGGCACGCTGTCCGCGCTGTGGCTCTTTAAGCAGGCGCAGCTGGATGTCGTTATCCTCGAAGTCGGGCTCGGCGGGCGTCTGGACGCCACCAACCTGGTGGATTGCGATGTGGCGGTCATCACCAGCATCGCGCTCGATCATACCGACTGGCTGGGGCCGGATCGTGAAAGCATCGGGCGCGAGAAAGCCGGTATTTTCCGCGCGGGCAAACCGGCGGTCGTGGGCGAGACGGACATGCCGCACACCATCGCGCAGGTGGCGCAGGAGAAGGGCGCACGACTGCTTTGTGTGAACGACGCCTGGCGCTATGAGGCGGAACGCGACGGCTGGCGCTTTAGTGATGGCGACAGCGAACTGACTCATCTTCCGCTGCCGCAGGTGCCGCAGCCTAACGCGGCGACTGCGCTCGCCGCGCTTCGCGCAAGCGGCCTGCAAATCAGCGAGCAGGCTTACCGCGACGGTATCACGCGCGCCGCGCTGCCGGGGCGTTTCCAGATTGTGAGCGAGGCCCCGCGCATCATTCTGGATGTAGCCCATAATCCGCACGCGGCGGGCTATCTGGCGCAGCGGCTCGCGCAGTCGCCATCCGCCGGGCGCGTACTGGCCGTTATCGGCATGCTGCATGATAAAGATATCGCCGGAACGCTCGCCTGTCTGGAGAGGGTCGTGGATAGCTGGTATTGTGCCCCTCTGGACGGGCCGCGCGGCGCCCGCGCCGAAGAGCTTGCGGAACATCTGCAGGCCAGCGCTGTCTTTGATAGCGTGGCGCAGGCCTGGCACGCGGCGCTGGCCGACGCGCAGCCTGTTGATACGGTGCTGGTATGCGGGTCGTTTCATACCGTCGCAGCGGTAATGGAAGAGATGGACGCGGGGAGACGAGGTGGCGAGTAAGTTTCAGAACCGATTAGTCGGCACAATTGTGCTGGTGGCGCTGGGCGTTATCGTGCTGCCAGGGCTGCTGGACGGCCAGAAAAAACATTATCAGGATGAGTTCGCGGCGATCCCGCTGGTGCCGAAACCTGGCGATCGCGACGAGCCGGATATGCTGCCGGCTGCAACCCAGGCGCTGCCGTCTCAGCCACCGGAAGGCGCGGCGGAAGAGGTGAGAGCCGGTAACGCGGCGGCGACGTCGATAGATACCACGCGACTGCCTGCCGATACCGGCGCGGATTTGGATGAAGTGCCGGTGACGTCTGCGAAGCCGAAAGCGACGGAGCCTGCGAAAACACGGACTGCCGATAAGCCCCAGAGCAAGCCGCAACGCGATAAAACCGACGAGCAGCTCGCGATGGTGAGCGAGGCCGAAGCGCCCGCGCCTGCGAAAACCGCGCCGCCGGAGAAACCGCAAACGCCGCCTGCGGGCAAGGCGTATGTCGTGCAGCTCGGTGCGCTGAAAAACGCCGATAAAGTCAATGAAATCGTCGGCAAACTGCGCTCGGCGGGTTATCGGGCGTATACGTCGCCGTCCACGCCGGTGCAAGGGAAAATCACCCGCATTCTGGTAGGGCCGGAGGCGTCGAAGGATAAGTTAAAATCGTCGCTTGGCGAGCTGAACAGCCTGTCAGGGCTTAACGGCGTGATAATGAATTACAGCGTGAATTAAGCGGTCTGGCGTCTTTTTAAAAGGCGCACCGAGAAACCGCATCGCGCCACAGACGGCCCGCATACGGCGCTTTTTTGCCGCCCGCGGGCGTAACGGACGGATGGCGTTGAAGATTTTTTCAACGCCATTTTTTATTAACGCGTGGAAAGGAAATCCCTACGCAAACGTTTTCTTTTTCTGTTAGAATGCGCCCCGAACCGGATGTCAGGGCGTTTTATCGTGGGACACATTCATGGTCTGGATAGATTACGCCATCATTGCAGTAGTGGGTTTCTCGTGTCTGGTCAGCCTCATCCGCGGCTTCGTGAGAGAGGCGCTGTCGCTGGTCACCTGGGGCTGTGCTTTCTTTGTCGCCAGTCATTACTACACTTACCTGGCAGTCTGGTTCACCGGCTTTGAAGATGAACTGGTACGTAATGGGATAGCTATCGCGGTGCTGTTTATCGCGACGCTTATCGTCGGTGCGATAGTCAACTATGTGATTGGCGCACTGGTGGAGAAAACCGGCCTGTCGGGTACAGACAGGGTGTTGGGGATCTGTTTCGGCGCCTTGCGAGGCGTGCTGATTGTCGCCGCCATTCTGTTCTTTCTTGATACCTTCACGGGCCTGTCCAAAAGCGAGGACTGGCAAAAGTCGCAGCTCATCCCGCAGTTCAGTTTCATCATCAGATGGTTCTTTGACTATCTGCAAAGCTCGTCAAGTTTCCTGCCCCGGTAATCGTGCCGGGGGCGGTCTTTGAATTGAGGAAAAGACAACATGTGCGGTATTGTCGGGATCGCCGGTGTTATGCCGGTCAACCAGTCGATTTATGACGCGTTAACGGTGCTTCAGCACCGCGGGCAGGATGCCGCAGGCATCATCACCATCGATGCGAATAATTGCTTCCGTCTGCGTAAAGCGAACGGCCTGGTGAATGATGTATTCGAAGCCCGCCACATGCAGCGTCTGCAGGGCAATATGGGTATCGGCCATGTGCGCTACCCGACGGCAGGCAGCTCCAGCGCCTCCGAAGCCCAGCCGTTCTATGTGAACTCGCCCTACGGTATTACGCTTGCCCACAATGGCAACCTGACGAACGCCCATGAACTGCGCAAAATGCTCTTTGAAGAGAAGCGCCGTCATATCAACACCACCTCAGATTCTGAAATCCTGCTCAATATTTTCGCCAGCGAGCTGGATAACTTCCGTCACTACCCGCTGGAAGCGGACAACATTTTCGCGGCCATCGCGGCGATGAACCGCCTGATCCGCGGCGCATACGCGTGTGTGGCGATGATTATCGGCCACGGCATGGTAGCGTTTCGCGACCCTAACGGTATTCGCCCGCTGGTGCTTGGTAAACGCGATGCCGGTAACGGCCGCGCCGAGTACATGGTGGCGTCCGAAAGCGTGGCGCTCGATACGCTGGGCTTTGAGTTCCTGCGCGACGTAGCGCCTGGCGAAGCGGTGTATATCAGCGAAAAAGGCCAGCTCTTCACGCGCCAGTGCGCTGACAACCCGGTCAGCAACCCGTGCCTGTTTGAGTATGTGTACTTCGCGCGTCCGGACTCCTTTATCGACAAGATTTCCGTCTACAGCGCTCGCGTGGAAATGGGTAAAAAGCTCGGCGAGAAAATCGCGCGCGAGTGGGAAGATCTGGATATCGACGTGGTGATCCCGATCCCGGAAACCTCCTGCGATATCGCCCTTGAAATCGCGCGCATTCTTAACAAACCCTACCGCCAGGGTTTTGTGAAAAACCGCTACGTCGGCCGTACCTTCATCATGCCGGGACAGCATCTGCGCCGTAAATCGGTGCGCCGCAAACTGAACGCCAACCGCGCCGAGTTTCGCGATAAAAACGTGCTGCTGGTGGATGACTCTATCGTGCGCGGCACCACGTCCGAGCAGATTATCGAGATGGCCCGCGAGGCGGGCGCGAAGAAGGTCTATCTGGCCTCCGCCGCGCCGGAAATTCGCTTCCCGAACGTCTACGGTATCGACATGCCGAGCGCCAACGAGCTTATCGCTCACGGCCGCGAAGTAGATGAAATCCGCCAGATCATCGGCGCAGACGGCCTGATTTTCCAGGATCTCGACGATCTCATCGAAGCCGTACGCGCCGAGAACCCGGATATTCAGCAGTTCGAATGCTCGGTCTTTAACGGCGTTTACGTCACCAAAGATGTCGATCACCAGTACCTGGAATATCTCGAATCCCTGCGTAACGACGACGCCAAAGCGGTCATGCGCCAGAACGAAGTCGAAAACTTAGAGATGCACAACGAAGGCTAATCTTTCCCCGTGCCGTCGCCCCTTGCGCAACGCGAGGGGCGAAATCCCCGTTTGCATCTCGTCGCGTCTTGCGGCAAAGTCTCGCTCAGTGCTCCTTTTCCAGATAACTCCATGAAAAAAATCATTGTCGGCATCTCTGGCGCCAGCGGCGCGATTTATGGCATTCGCCTGTTGCAGACGCTTCAGGCGGTGGCAGAGGTGGAAACGCATCTCATCATGAGCCAGGCGGCGCGTCAGACGCTGTCGCTTGAAACCGATATGAGCGTGCGCGATGTTCAGGCGTTGGCTGATGTAAACCACGATGCGCGCGATATCGCTGCCAGCGTCTCGTCCGGCTCGTTTAAAACCGACGGAATGATTATTCTGCCGTGTTCGATTAAAACGCTCTCCGGCATCGTGAACAGCTATACCGACGGACTGCTGACCCGCGCGGCGGATGTGGTGTTAAAAGAGCGCCGCAGGCTGGTGCTGTGCGTGCGGGAAACGCCGCTGCATCTCGGCCATTTGCGTCTGATGACCCAGGCCGCTGAGCTTGGCGCGATTATCATGCCGCCGATGCCCGCGTTTTATCATCGCCCGCAGACGCTGGATGATGTGATTAACCAGACGGTAAACCGCGCGCTCGATCAGCTTGATATCACGCTTCCTGCCGATCTCTTCACCCGCTGGCCAGGCGCGTAAGGCGCGCCACCCTGGGGCAAAGCGCAGCGCGGCGCCTCATTTTGGGGCAATTCTGCAAGCGCGATCATATCCTCGACATTTAATCCCGCCTTTTGCGATTTCACGCTCAGCGTCTGCTGCGCGGAATGCTATCTTCATTCACACAACTTCATTGCAACCATTTTTTAACAAATCATGGCGGTGTATGCGGTTACGTAAAGCTGGCATGGGAAGTGCAACGTCCGACTGCAACACACAACGCAACAGATAATAAAACAGAAAACTTGAGGGTAATGTATGAAGAAGAAGGTGCTCGCGTTCTCCTTACTGCTTGGCCTTTCCACCAGCGCCAGCGTTTTCGCCGCGCTCCCCCAGACGGTACGCATCGGTACGGATGCCACCTACGCGCCGTTCTCCTCAAAAGACGCTAAAGGCGATTTTGTCGGGTTTGATATCGATCTCGGCAACGAGATGTGTAAACGCATGCAGGTGAAATGCACCTGGGTTGGCAGCGATTTCGATTCGCTGATCCCGTCGCTGAAAGCGAAAAAAATCGACGCGATTATCTCTTCGCTCTCTATTACCGAAAAGCGTCAGAAAGAGATTGCCTTCTCTGACAAGCTTTACGCCGCCGACTCCCGCCTGATTGCCGCCAAAGGCGCGACCATTCAGCCGACTATTGAATCGCTGAAAGGCAAACATGTGGGCGTGCTGCAGGGCTCCACGCAGGAAGCCTACGCCAATGAAAAATGGCGCGGGAAGGGTGTGGATGTCGTGGCGTACCAGAACCAGGATCTGATCTACTCCGATCTCTCGGCGGGCCGTCTTGATGCAGCGCTGCAGGATGAAGTGGCCGCCAGCGAAGGTTTCCTCAAACAGCCTGCCGGGAAGGATTACGCCTTTGCCGGCCCGTCGGTAAAAGACAAAAACTACTTTGGCGACGGTACCGGCGTTGGCCTGCGTAAAGAAGACGCCGAGCTGAAAGCCGCGTTCGACAAAGCGCTCGGCGAGATTCGCAAAGACGGCACCTACGACAAAATGGCGAAAAAATATTTCGACTTTAACGTCTACGGCGACTGATTATCTGTAACGCGTTTGCCGGCCAGTCACCATGTTGGTGCGTGCCTGGCTGGCATGACGCAAAATGGTGCAGGTTATGCACCAGAGAAGAGCATGTGTGCATTTCTACGCACCGAAAATGAAAATAAATCTATCTCAGCGCGCATAAAGTTTTGATTACGAGGCGGCAGTGATGGCACGATAAGTGCAGTTTTTCCGCCTGACATTTAAATATGCGCGTCTGATGAGGATAGTTATGAAAAAAAGGCTGTTAGCACTTTCTCTGGGGCTGGCGCTGTCCAGCATTTCTGGGGCTTTCGCAGCAATTCCGCAGCACTTACGTATCGGCACTGACCCTACCTATGCGCCGTTTGAATCGAAAAACGCGCAGGGTGAACTGGTCGGTTTCGACATCGATCTGGCCAAAGAACTGTGCAAACGCATTCAGACACAATGTTCGTTCACTGAACAGCCGCTGGATGCGCTGATCCCGTCGCTGAAAGCGAAGAAAATCGACGCGATTATGTCGTCGCTGTCGATCACCGAAAAACGCCAGCAGGAAATCGCCTTTACCGACAAGCTTTACGCCGCGGATTCGCGCCTCGTGGTGGCAAAAGGCTCGCCCATTCAGCCGACGCTGGAATCGCTGAAAGGCAAGCGCGTGGGCGTGTTGCAGGGCACCACCCAGGAAACTTACGGTAATAAGCACTGGGCACCGAAAGGGGTGGAGATTGTTTCTTATCAGGGCCAGGACAATATCTATTCCGATCTGACCGCGGGCCGTATCGACGCCGCGTTTCAGGATGAAGTGGCCGCCAGCGAAGGCTTTCTGAAGCAGCCGGTGGGCAAGGGCTATCAGTTCGGCGGCCCGTCGATTAAAGATGAAAAACTCTTTGGCGTCGGCACCGGGATGGGGATCCGTAAAGAAGATAACGAACTGCGCGAGGCGCTGAACAAGGCGTTTGCCGACATGCGCGCCGACGGCACCTACGAGAAGCTTGCCAAAAAGTATTTCGATTTTAACGTCTACGGCGATTAATCCGCACGCGTTTGCACGGCGCCCTGCGGGGCGCCGATGGGCCGTGCGCACGCTGAGTACAGGATAAGTCACCATGCTGTATGGGTTTTCACAGGTAATCCTTCAGGGCGCGCTCGTCACCCTGGAGCTGGCGCTCAGCGCCGTTGTCCTCTCGGTGGCGATTGGTCTGGTCGGCGCAGGGGCGAAGCTCTCACGCAACCGCCCGCTGGCGCTGATTTTTGAGGCGTACACGACGCTGATTCGCGGCGTGCCCGATCTCGTTCTGATGCTGCTGATTTTTTATGGTTTGCAGATTGCGCTGAACGCCATTACCGACGCGCTGGGATTCAGCCAGTTTGATATCGACCCGATGATCGCGGGCATTATCACGCTTGGGTTTATCTACGGCGCTTATTTCACCGAAACCTTCCGCGGCGCGTATCTCGCCGTGCCAAAAGGCCATATCGAGGCGGCGACCGCGTTTGGTTTTACCGGCTCGCAAACCTTCCGGCGGATTCTGTTTCCTTCCATGATGCGCTATGCGCTGCCGGGCATCGGCAACAACTGGCAGGTGATTTTAAAAGCCACCGCGCTGGTGTCGTTGCTGGGCCTGGAAGATGTCGTGAAAGCAACGCAGCTTGCCGGGAAAAGCACCTGGCAGCCGTTTTACTTCGCGATTGTCTGCGGGCTGATTTATCTGGTGTTTACCACGCTCTCCAACGGCGTTCTGCTGCTGCTTGAGCGTCGCTATACCGTGGGCGTGAAGAGGGCCGACCTGTGATCGAGATTATTCAGGAGTACTGGAAATCCCTGTTGTGGACCGACGGCTATCGCTTTACGGGTGTGGCGATTACGCTCTGGCTGCTTATCGCCTCGGTGGTGATGGGTGGCGTGCTGGCGGTTTTTCTCGCCATTGGCCGCGTTTCGGAAAACAAGCTGGTCTGGTTCCCCATCTGGCTCTTTACCTATGTCTTTCGCGGCACGCCCCTCTACGTGCAACTGCTGGTGTTCTACTCCGGCATGTATACGCTGGAAGTGGTGAAAGGCACGCCGTTACTCAATGAGTTTTTCCGAAGCGGCCTGAACTGTACCGTGCTGGCGCTGACGCTCAACACCTGCGCATACACCACCGAGATTTTCGCGGGCGCCATTCGGGCGGTGCCGCACGGCGAGATCGAGGCGGCGCGCGCTTACGGCTTTTCACGCTTTAAAATGTACCGCTGCATTATTCTGCCGTCGGCGCTGCGCATCGCGCTGCCTGCCTACAGCAATGAGGTGATCTTGATGCTGCACTCCACGGCACTGGCGTTTACTGCGACCGTCCCGGATCTGCTGAAGATCGCCCGCGATATTAACGCCGCCACCTACCAGCCGTTTACGGCATTTGGCATCGCGGCGGTGCTGTACCTGATTATCTCTTATGTGCTGATAAGCCTCTTCCGCAAGGCGGAAAAGCGCTGGCTGCGGCACCTGAAACCGGCTTCAACGCACTGAGTGGCTACGCATGTCTGAAAATAAATTAAACGTTACCGATCTGCACAAGCGCTACGGCGAACATGAAGTGCTTAAAGGGGTATCGCTGAAGGCGAACGCCGGTGATGTCATCAGCATTATCGGCTCTTCTGGCTCCGGCAAGAGCACCTTCCTGCGCTGCATTAACTTTCTGGAAAAACCCAGCGAAGGCACCATCGTGGTGAACAACCAGAACATTACGCTGGTGCGTGACAAGGACGGTCAGCTCAAGGTGGCGGATAAAAACCAGCTGCGCCTTCTGCGCACGCGCCTGACGATGGTGTTCCAGCACTTTAACCTGTGGAGCCACATGACGGTGCTGGAGAACGTGATGGAAGCGCCGGTTCAGGTGCTGGGCTTAAGCAAACAGGATGCGCGCGAGCGGGCGGTGAAATACCTCGCCAAAGTGGGCATCGATGAGCGCGCGCAGGGCAAATACCCGGTGCATCTCTCCGGTGGTCAGCAGCAGCGCGTGTCGATTGCCCGCGCGCTGGCGATGGAGCCGGATGTCTTGCTGTTCGACGAACCAACTTCCGCGCTGGACCCGGAACTGGTGGGCGAAGTGCTGCGTATCATGCAAAAGCTTGCCGAAGAGGGCAAAACGATGGTGGTGGTGACGCACGAAATGGAGTTTGCCCGCCACGTTTCCTCGCATGTCATTTTCCTGCATCAGGGCAAAATCGAAGAAGAAGGGCCGCCGGACGCGCTCTTTAACAACCCGCAAAGCCCGCGTCTGCAGCAGTTTTTGAAGGGATCGCTGAAGTAATATCTATCAGTCCGGCAGGGACGCCGGTTATGCCTCGTCGTCTATCAGAATCAGACCCATCTCTTCGGCCAGCCGGTAAATCTCGGTCAGCGCCCCTTGCATCAGCGGCACGCTCTCATGCAGCGTAAGACGCTTAATGCGATCCCCGAACAGCATCAGCGCTTTGCCGCCGTGCTGGCGCGACGCCCAGCTAATACCGTGAAGGCGCGGATTCGCGGCGTGAATGGCCGCCGCCCAGAGCCGTGTTTGCGGATAACACTGCGGAGAGCTTCCGGTCAGCGCCGCCTGCGTGACGCCCCAGCGGCGCAACAGCACCGGCGTCAGGTTAGCGAGCTCAAGCGCCACGTCCGGTGTTAACGTGCTGATGCAAAGTTCACGGGCCTTATGCAGATCGAAGCTGGCACCGGAGGCGCCTGCCGGGACATCGTGAAACAGCGATTCCATAATCGCCACTTCGGCGTCGATACCGCCATAAAGCGTAGGAATAAGACGGCCATCGGCGCGCTGTAGCGGGCTGAAACGCGCGTTACCATAACCGGGGTTGAAAGCGTCGCCCGCGAACTGACGGCTGTGAACGCGAACTATCCGCTTCCCTGCGGGCCATACCGTGACGCGCGGCACTTGCATATCTGCAGGCGGCGCAGGCAGGCGTTCTTCCCTGAATTCAACCATGCATCGGCCCTTCGGCTTCCGCTTTTGCGGCGTCCAGCACCGCCTGCGGATCGGCTTTCAGACGGTCTTTGGGTTTTGCGCCGCCAAGCCAGGCATTGGGCGAATGAAACCAGAGGGCGATACTCCAGGGCGTTTTCTCACGAAACAGCGCAAGGATGGGTTTGAGTGACGGCAGCGGCTGACCGCCTTCGTCAAACGCCCAAGCGGGGTAACGATCTTTGCCGTTGACCGGCAGCGCAAAAACTTTACCCGCCTGTTTCCAGCGGTTCGCGGTCGCGCTCGGGTTTTTCAGCGCGGCACCGGCGGCAAGGCTCACTTCGCCTGCAGACAGCCACTGGCCTTCATCAAGCACGGTCTGGCGCAGCGCATCAAGCCGCTCGCGATTACGGGCCTGCAACGGCGCGGCGTGCGCGGGCTCGCTATGGTGCCCGGCGCGCTTCATTTGCGACACCGCCGTGACGGCGCTGACAATTGCAAGCCGCAAATCGTTATCCAGCGTCTCTTCGTCCAGGTTGTCCGGCATTTTGAGCATCAAATAGCGCCCGGCGTCTTCACCGGGAATATCGGAAAGGTGAATCTGTCCCCAGGGCGCAGGCGTCTCGTGCAGGGACGTCACCAGATGCCCGACATCGACAAACTCGACGCTGACGTCCAGTGGATACTCGTTCAGTTTTACGTGGCGTGGACGGGAACTCATCGTGCCCCCTTCGTGATATAAATGATATTCGTGATATTGATTATAACGTAATCAGGTGAGGGAATGCCAGCGGCGGGTGAAACGTGTAAAAAATAGCGGGACGCGGGCACCATCATTGCCCGCGTAGCCAAAGACGGCATCAACGCGCTCGCGCAGCGATATCCTCCAGCGCCTCTTCCAGCTCAAACCAGCGGAAACCGAAGCCCGATTCCTCCAGGCGTTTAGGCAGGGCGCGCTGGCCGCCCAGCACCAGAACCGCGGATTCGCCCATCATAAGGCGCACGGCGGTTGCGGGCGCGCGCATCAGCGCGGGGCGGTGCAGTGCGTGGCCAAGCGCATGAGCAAAGCGCTCGTTGCGCACCGGGTAAGGGGAGACCATGTTAAATGGCCCGCGCAGATCGTTATCCAGCAGCCAGATAATCGCGTTGACCATATCGTCGATATGGATCCAGGCGAGATACTGACGGCCGCTGCCAATCGGCCCGCCAAGGCCCAGACGAAACAGCGGCAGCAGTTTGCTCATCATGCCGCCATCGGGCGCGAGCACCGCGCCGGTGCGCAGCAGGCAGACGCGGGTTTTATCGCTTTGCGCGCCTTCGGCTATCTGCTCCCAGCGGGCGCAAAGCTTATGGGTAAATTCGCTGTGCGGCGGTTCGTCTTCCGTCACCACCACTTCGCCGAGATCGCCGTAATAACCGACCGCAGAGCCGGAGAGAAAAACCGCAGGCGGATTGCTACCAGCCTGCATCATCGCCACCAGTTGCTGGGTTATCTGCCAGCGGCTCTGACACAGGCGCTCTTTCTGGGCGGCGGTCCAGCGTTTATCGGCAATAGGCTCGCCCGCGAGGTTAATCACCGCGTCGAACGTATCGAGATTACTGAAGTGATCGAGGCCCGGCACCAGCGTAATAGCGGTGTCGAGCCGCGCGCGGGCACGCTCAGGATTGCGGGTGAGGACCGTGACGTGATGCCCTAACGCCACCAGACGCGATGTCAGCGTGCGGCCAATCAGGCCAGTACCGCCAGTTACCAGAATCTCCATAAGTGCCTCCTGCGCCGCCCGCGCATAACGTAGTGTTATCTCTTCAGCATAGGCGACCCGGCAAGGTTTGCCTGAGATATGGCGCACGCCGGGCGTAATTTTTCCTGTAAAGAGAGAAGGTTATCAACGTATTTGCACTGGTTAACTGCTGGCGAGCTGGTACGCACGTTCGGTCGCCGGACGATGCCTGATGCGCTCAAACCAGTTGCTGACCGCCGGGAAATTGTCGAGATCGATTCGCTGGCGCTCGTGCGACACCACCCACGGATAGGTGGCGATATCGGCAATGCTGTAACGCTCGCCGCCAAGCCACGGGCATTTCTCCAGACGCTTATTCAGCACGCCGTAGAGACGCTGTGTCTCCACCTGATAGCGTTCAATGGCGTAAGGCACTGCCTGGGGCGCGAAATGGTTAAAGTGGTGGTTCTGGCCAAGCATCGGCCCGAATCCGGCAACCTGCCAGAACAGCCACTGTAACGTCACCTGACGCTCGCGCAGTTCGCCGCTCAACAGCTTGCCGCTCTTCTCGGCGAGATAGAGCAAAATCGCGCCCGATTCAAACAAACTCAGCGGCGCGCCGCCGTCGGAGGGCGCATGGTCGATAATGGCGGGAATTTTATTGTTCGGGGTAATGGCGAGAAATTCCGGTTTAAACTGCTCGCCCTTGCTGATGTCAACGCGGTGGAGGCGATACTCAAGCCCGGCCTCTTCAAGAAACAGCGTAACTTTATGGCCGTTAGGCGTCGGGGCGTAGTAGAGATCCAGCATGACAGCGTCCTTTAGATGGGGATTTGGCGTGCTCAAAGTATAGGCGGTTTGCTGAATAATGCGGCAGCTCTCATAACCGGCGGCATGACAGAAAACGGTTTACGGTATAGTTTTAGCTATCCGCCATCAGAGATGAGAATTGCTATGTCGCAGCCCGCCATTACGCTTTGGTCAGATGCCAGTTTCTTTAGCCCTTACGTGATGTCCGTCTGGGTGGCGCTTCAGGAAAAAGGTCTGCAATTTCAGCTGCAAACCCGCGATTTGTCGCGCGGCGAACATTTACAGGCCGACTGGCAGGGCTTCGCCCTGACGCGCCGTGTGCCGCTGCTGGTGATTGACGATTTCGCGCTGAGCGAATCCTCCGCTATTACGGAATATCTTGAAGAGCGCTTTGCGCCGCCGGTGTGGGAGAGGCTCTATCCGCACGATATTGAAAAACGTGCCCGCGCCCGTCAGGTGCAGGCGTGGCTGCGCAGCGATCTGGGCGCGTTACGTGCTGAACGTCCGACTGACGTTATCTTTGGCGCGGCCCGCTACGCGCCATTAAGCGCAGATGGCCAGGCGGCGGCGGATAAGCTTATCGCGTGCGCGCAGGCGTTACTTCCGCACGGGCAACAAAATCTGTTTGGTGAATGGTCACTCGCAGATACCGATCTGGCGCTGATGATTAACCGTCTGGTCATGCATGGCGACCCGGTGCCGGAGGCGCTTGCCGACTACGCTGCGTTCCAGTGGCAGCGCGCGTCAGTGCAGCGTTATATCGCACTTTCTGCCAGGCGTTTGGGCTGATAAGCCCGGCGCGATCCGTTATCATGCGTGCACCACAATTTTCATTCGGAAGGTGAGTAATGAAGCTGATGTTTGCTTCGGATATTCACGGCTCGCTGCCTGCCACAGAGCTTCTGCTGGCGCGCTTTGCCGACAGCGACGCCCGCTGGCTGGTATTGCTGGGAGATTTCTTAAACCACGGGCCACGTAACCCGCTTCCTGAGGGCTACGCCCCAGGCGAAGTGGCGAAACGGCTTAATACCGTGGCCGACCGCATTATCGCGGTGCGCGGCAACTGCGACAGCGAAGTCGACCAGATGCTGCTGGAGTTTCCCGTCACCGCGCCCTGGCAGCAGGTGTTGCTCGCCAGACAGCGGCTCTTTTTGACCCACGGTCATCTCTACAGCCCCGATAACCTGCCGCCGCTGGCCGCAGGCGATGTCCTGATCTACGGCCATACGCATATTCCGGTGGCGGCGCGCCACGGCGAGCAGTTCCACTTTAATCCAGGCTCAATCAGTATGCCGAAAGGCGGGCATCCGGCAAGCTACGGGTTCCTCAATGGCGATACGCTGAGCGTCATTACCCTGGAAACCTCGCAGGTTATTGCACAGATCGCGATTTCCCCTTAATTTACCGAACAACCAGAACGCGCCGTAAGAGCGCTTATTGAAGAAGGTTTCCTGATGGTGGAGCAGAATCATTTGGCAGACATGGAATGGGTGGACATTGTCAGTGAAGACAATGAGGTGATAGCGCAGTCCAGCCGGGCGCAGATGCGCGCCGAACGTTTGCGTCACCGCGCGACCTATATCGTGGTGCATGATGGTATGGGCAAAATCCTGGTGCAGCGTCGCACCGATATCAAAGACTTTATGCCGGGCATGCTCGACGCCACCGCAGGCGGCGTAGTGCAGGCGGGCGAAGCGCTGCTTGAGAGCGCGCGTCGCGAGGCGGAAGAGGAGCTGGGCATCGCGGGCGTTCCTTTCGCCGAGCACGGCCAGTTTTACTTTGAAGATGAGCATTGCCGCGTCTGGGGCGGGTTGTTCAGCTGCGTCTCCCACGGTCCGTTCGCGCTGCAGGAGAGCGAAATCAGCGAAGTATGCTGGATGGAGCCGGAAGAGATAACGGCGCGTTGCGATGAATTTACGCCGGATACGCTAAAAGCGCTTTCGCTCTGGCTGAGCCGCAACGCGGGTCAGGAGAGTGGCAGTCACAGTAAAGACAGTAAAGAAAAAGAGCAGGAAGAGAAAAACCCTACGCTCAGCTAAGCGTCGCGGCCCCGCCATCGTCAGCGACGCGCGGGGCGGCTTTTTCGGCGTAAGCTTACGCCTGTTGGTTGTCGCACATCGCGCGCCACAACGTATCAAATCCCACCGCTTTAAACTCGTCAGAGCGCGCCGGTTCGCGCGTCGCGAAATCCATGGTCGTCTGCGCCAGCGCAAAGAAAATTTCATCGCCAAACGCGCGAAATTCACTGGAGCGGAACAGCGGCAAAATGCATTTCTCGCAAAGCTCATGGAGCTCCGGGTAGATATCGGTCACCAGTTTTTTGCTTTCATCGGTAATACGGCTGCTGACTTCGAGCTTACGCGCGGCCAGATTGGCTTCCGGTTTGGTTAACCCCCAGTCGATAAAGCTGTTCCAGACATAACGAATATTTTCTTTGTGGTCGTTCTTGCTGTCGAGCTTGCCTATCATCGAACGGCAGAAATCTTGCTTAAGATGGACATAGAGCGCGTTATAGAGATCGTCCTTGGAGGCGAAATAGCGAAATATCGTCCCTTCAGCCACGCCCGCTTTACGCGCGATAAGCGCGGTCGACGCGCCAAGGCCCGCCTCGGCTATCGCTTCGGTGGCGGCTTCGAGAATCGCCATTCTTTTATCTTCACTGCGGGGACGCGCCACGGACATTGCTCTCCTGTAAAAAGGGCAGATTGAATCACGACTCGCCGATCCGCTGCAAGGCTTGCGATCACAGGAAAAAACAGAGTTGACGAATCGGCCGACATTCCTATAATGAGTGTTTACTCACTCATTATCAAGTTTCACTGGCTACCATTTTTTATGGTGCTGCGTGCGGGCCGTTTTCGCCCGGAAAATGAGCAGAGCGCTCATGCGAGCCGGAATTCAGGACAGGCGAAGGCCTGAAACATCATTGCGATTACCACTACTGGAGGGATTCTATGGAACTTCCCGCTCAGGTTATTGAAACGCTGACCGACTGGATTGATGACAATCTTCATAAGCCGCTGCGCATTGATGATATCGCGCGCCACGCGGGTTATTCGAAATGGCATTTGCAGCGGCTTTTTCACCACCATAAAGGGGAGAGCATCGGGCGTTATATTCGCGAGAAAAAGCTGCGGCTGGCGGCGCAGGACCTGCGTGCCACCAACGACCGCGTGCTGGATATTTCCATGAAATACGGGTTCGATTCTCAGCAAACTTTTACGAGACTCTTCACGCGTAAGTATCGGATGTCGCCTGGCACCTGGCGCAAGCAGGGCGATGCCCCGACCAACCACTGAGCGCGGGCGGTTTGCATAGCGCGCCAGATTCCCTGACAATACGCTTTTGAACCAACCGAAAGCCTCTCATGAAGCATCCTCTTGAAACGCTGATCACCGCTGGTGGCATTTTGCTGCTGGCGTTTCTCTCCTGCCTGCTGCTGCCGGCCCCGAGACTCACGCTGACGCTGGCGCAGCACCTGATGACGATGTTCCATCTGGTCGATCTTAACCAGCTCTACACCATCATCTTCTGCATCTGGTTTTTACTGCTCGGCACGGTGGAGTATTACGTGATTCGCTTTGTGTGGCGGCGATGGTTTTCGCTGGAGCGTGCTTAAGCGCGTACTGGCAGGATATAAAAAAGGCCGCATCATGCGGCCTTTTGCTTTCTTTTCAGCAGTGATTACTGCTGGCTTGCCTGAATTGCCGTCAGGGCGATGGTGTAGACGATATCGTCCACCAGCGCGCCACGGGACAGGTCGTTAACCGGTTTGCGCATACCCTGCAGCATCGGCCCGATGGAGATCAGGTCGGCAGAGCGCTGTACCGCTTTGTACGTGGTGTTACCGGTGTTCAGATCCGGGAAGATGAACACGGTAGCACGGCCGGCAACCGGTGAGTTCGGCGCTTTGGATTTCGCTACGTCAGCCATAACGGCAGCATCATACTGCAGCGGGCCGTCGATAACCAGGTCAGGGCGTTTTTCCTGCGCCAGTTTGGTCGCTTCACGCACTTTTTCGACATCGCTGCCCGCACCGGAGTTGCCGGTGGAGTAGGAGAGCATCGCCACGCGCGGTTCGATGCCGAAAGCGGCAGCGGAATCGGCGGACTGGATAGCGATTTCGGCCAGCTGTTCTGCAGTCGGATCCGGGTTGATCGCGCAGTCGCCGTACACATAAACCTGTTCCGGCAGCAGCATGAAGAACACAGAAGAGACCAGCGAGCTGCCCGGTGCCGTTTTGATGAGCTGCAGCGGCGGGCGAATGGTGTTCGCGGTAGTGTGAACCGCGCCTGATACCAGACCGTCCACTTCGTCCTGCTCCAGCATCAGCGTGCCCAGCACCACGTTATCTTCCAGCTGCTCGCGGGCGACCGCTTCGGTCATGCCTTTGTTTTTACGCAGCTCAACCAGACGTGCCACATAGCTTTCGCGTACCACTTCCGGATCGACGATTTCAATGCCAGCGCCCAGTTCAACGCCCTGTGCGGCAGCAACGCGCGCGATTTCATCCGGGTTGCCCAGCAGCACGCAGGTCGCGATGCCGCGCTCGGCGCAGATGGCCGCGGCTTTCACGGTGCGCGGTTCGTCGCCTTCCGGCAGCACGACGCGTTTGCCCGCTTTACGCGCAAGCTCGGTCAGCTGGTAGCGGAACGCTGGCGGAGAGAGACGACGGCTGCGCTCGGAGGCGGCAGTCAGAGAGTCGATCCACTCGGCGTTAACGTGGCTTGCCACATATTCCTGTACTTTTTCGATACGCTCGTGGTCGTCTGCCGGCACTTCCAGATTAAAGCTCTGCAGGCTGAGCGAAGTCTGCCAGGTGTTGGTGTTCACCATGAATACCGGCAGGCCGGTGGCGAAAGCGCGTTCGCACAGCTTGCTGATGCGCTCGTCCATTTCATAGCCGCCGGTCAGCAGGATGGCACCGATTTCCACGCCGTTCATCGCGGCGAGGCAGGCAGCCACTAACACATCAGGGCGATCCGCGGAGGTCACCAGCAGAGAGCCCGGACGGAAATGTTCCAGCATGTGCGGAATGCTGCGCGCGCAGAACGTCACAGACTTCACGCGGCGGGTTTTGATATCGCCTTCGTTAACGATGGTCGCGTTCAGGTGACGGGCCATATCGATAGCGCGGGTGGCGATAAGATCAAAGCTCCACGGCACCGCGCCCAGAACCGGCAGCGGGCTGATGGCCTGCAGATGCTGTGCATCGATATTGATGACTTTCGCTTTCGTGGAGTCATCGAAAATCTCGGAGAGATCCGGGCGCGTGCGGCCCTGCTCGTCCACGGGCGCGTTCAGTTTGTTGACGATTACGCCGGTGATGTTGGCGTTTTTGCTGCCGCCGAAGCTGCTGCGCGTCAGCTCGATACGCTCTTTCAGCTGTTCCGGGGTATCGGTACCCTGAGACATCACAAACACGATTTCCGCGTTCAGGGTCTTCGCGATTTCATAGTTCAGCGACTGGGCGAACTGATGCTTACGGGTCGGCACCAGGCCTTCCACCAGCACCACTTCGGCATCTTTGGTGTTCTCATGGAAGCGAGCAATGATCTCTTCCATCAGCACGTCTTTCTGGTTGCTGGAGAGCAGCGACTCGACGTGGCTCATGCGCAGCGGCTCAGCGGCCGGCAGATTGGTGTTAGCACGCACGATAGTCGTGGTCTGGTCCGGCGTATCGCCGCCAGTACGTGGCTGGGCGATAGGTTTGAAGACGCTCAGACGAACGCCTTTACGTTCCATAGCGCGGATCACGCCGAGGCTGACGCTGGTCAGGCCGACGCTGGTTCCGGTAGGAATAAGCATAATGATACGGGACACGGTTTATCCTCTTTTTGTTGCAGCCAGCCGTGCGGCTGGCACCACATAAAACAACACCGCCAGCGAGGCTGGCGGTGAGGGATCAGGCGGTCAGGCGGCAGGCGTCCTGCGCGATAACCAGTTCTTCGTTGGTCGGAATGACCATCGCGAGGGTGGTGCCTTCTTTGTTGATGAAGCCGGATTTGCCGAAACGCGCGGCCAGGTTGCGCTCGTGGTCAACCTCGAAGCCCAGCACGCCCAGTTTACCCAGGGAGAGTTCACGAACCATCGCCGCGTTCTCGCCGATGCCGCCGGTGAAGACGACTGCGTCCAGACGGCCTTCCATCAGCGCGGTGTAAGAGCCGATGTATTTCGCGAGGCGATGGCAGTAAACGTCCATCGCGCGCTTCGCGTCTTCTTTGGTCGCGTAGTTATCTTCAACATAACGGCAGTCGCTGGTAACTTCGGTCAGGCCCAGCAGACCGGACTCTTTGGTCAGCAGTTTGTTGATGTCATCCACGCTCATGCCTAGTGCGTCGTGCAGATGGAAGACGATAGCCGGGTCGATGTCGCCGGAGCGGGTGCCCATAACCAGACCTTCCAGCGGGGTCAGACCCATGGAGGTGTCAACGCATTTGCCGTTACGGATAGCGGAAACAGAACCGCCGTTGCCCAGGTGGCAAGTGATGATGTTCACTTCTTCCACCGGTTTGTTCAGCATTTTCGCGGCTTCCTGCGTCACATAGAAGTGGCTGGTGCCGTGTGCGCCGTAGCGACGGATGCCGTGTTCTTTGTACAGTTTGTACGGCAGGGCATAGAGGTAAGACTCTTCCGGCATGGTCTGGTGGAACGCGGTGTCGAACACGGCCACGTTTTTATCCGCCAGATGCGGGAAGGATTTCAGCGCTTCGGCGATACCGATCAGGTGAGCCGGGTTGTGCAGCGGTGCGAAAGAGGCGGAATCTTTGATGCCCTGAATAACAGTCTCATCAATCACAACGGAACTGGTATACTTTTCGCCACCATGCACGATACGATGACCAATCGCGGTCAGCTGTGCAGACAGCTCTGGTTTTTGTGCCAGAATAGTATTAACGATGAAGTTCAGCGCTTCGCTGTGAGCCGCACCGGCGCCAAGCGCCGCTTCGTGTTTGCCGCCGTCCATTTTCCATTTGATACGCGCTTCTGGAAGATGGAAACATTCGGCCAGACCGGACAGGTACTCGTCACCGTTCAGTGCATCGATGATGGCAAATTTCAGTGAGGAGCTACCGCAGTTGAGAACCAGTACTAACTTACTCGACATGGAAGTACCTATTAATGATACGTGGCTAAAAAAACGTCAGTGAGTCTCTCAGCGTAGCGTAAGATGACGCCGACATTTATGATTAACGTCATAGCGAAGCGAGATTCTGCTGTGACGAAGAAATAAACAGAGTTTACGCCATTTTGCGCAAATTTCCGGCGCGAAAGACGGCCTTAAAGATTTGACAGCGCGGGCTTTGCCTTCTACGCCATCGCAGGCGCGCACAGGATAACTGATTGCGACTTGTATTGACAAAATATTTTGAACGTTGTCATAGAGAGTTGTTATCTTGCAGGAAAATTTTATTTTTTATTAATGAAGTTGAGGTAAGGCCATGTCGACACCTGAAAATCGCCCCGTGAGCTTTTTTAGCCTGTTTCGTCGTGGGCAACACTATTCCAAGACCTGGCCGACTGATAAACGCCTGGCACCGGTCTTTATTGAAAACCGCGTAATCCGCGCCACGCGCTTTGCGATACGCATTATGCCGCCCGTCGCCGTATTTACGCTCTGCTGGCAGATTGCGCTCGGCGGCCAGCTGGGGCCTGCCGTCGCTACGGCGCTGTTCGCGCTGAGTATGCCGATGCAGGGCCTGTGGTGGCTTGGCAAACGCTCCGTCACGCCGCTGCCGCCGGGCACGCTGAACTGGTTTTATGAAGTGCGCACGAAATTGCAGGAGGCGGGGCAGGCGCTCGCGCCGGTGGAAGGCAAGCCCGATTATCAGGCGCTGGCCGACACCTTAAAACGTGCGTTTAAGCAACTTGATAAAACATTTCTTGATGACTTGTAATTGATCAAAAGACGTTTGGGCAAAAAAAGGCAAAGTAAGGGCAGTATCCCACTTTGATCGGGCTTCGCCTGTAACAGGAGCACACCATGGAAATGACCCATGCCCAGCGTCTTATTCTCTCCAACCAGTACAAAATGATGACCCTGCTCGATCCGGAAAATGGCGAGCGCTATCGCCGCCTGCAAACCATTATTGAGCGCGGTTACGGGTTACAGATGCGCGAACTCGACCGCGATTTCGGCGAGCTCAGCGAAGAAACCTGCCGCACCGTCATCGACATCATGGAGATGTATCACGCCCTCCAGGTCTCCAGATCAAATATGAAAGACGGCCAGAGCATTGATGAGCGTCGCGTCACCTTCCTGGGCTTCGACGCGGCGACCGAAGCGCGCTTTCTGGGTTACGTGCGGTTTCTGGTCAATACCGAAGGGCGCTATACCCATTTCGACGCCGGCACGCACGGCTTTAACGCGCAAACCCCGATGTGGGAAAAATACCAGCGGATGCTGAAAGTGTGGCAGGCGTGTCCGCGGCAGTACCATTTGTGCGCCAACGAAATTATGCAAATTATTAACGCCTGACGGGAGAAGGCTGTGGAATGTAAAGGGTTTTTGTTCGATCTTGACGGTACGCTGGTGGACTCTCTGCCCGCCGTTGAACGCGCCTGGTGTCACTGGGCGGATCGCTTTGGCATCGCGCATGACGAGGTGCTGGGCTTTATTCACGGTAAGCAGGCGATCACGTCGCTGCGCCATTTTATGGCGGGGCACAGCGAAGACGAGATCATGGCGGAGTTTCATCGTCTGGAACAAATAGAAGCGAGTGATACCGAAGGCATCGTCGCGCTGCCGGGCGCGCTGGAACTGCTGAACCATTTGAACGAGGCCCGCATTCCCTGGGCTATTGTCACTTCAGGCTCTATGCCCGTTGCTTCCGCGCGTCGTGGTGCTACGGGGCTGCCGAAGCCGGAAGTGTTCGTTACCGCGGAGCGCGTGAAGCGTGGCAAACCGGAGCCGGATGCCTATCTGCTCGGCGCTGAGCTGCTGGGGCTTGCGCCTCATGAGTGTGCTGTCGTGGAAGACGCGCCGGCGGGCATTCTCTCTGGCCTTGCGGCGGGTTGCCCGGTGATTGCCGCTAACCCGCCTGCCGATACGCCGCGTCTTGACGAGGCGGTGCTGGTGATTAAATCCCTTACCGAACTGGTGCTGGAAAAAGGAGCGGACGGCTGGGTCAGCGTTAAAAAGCAGCCGTAACGGCTCTCCGCCCTCAGGCGCTCTCGCGCCACCTTTCTTTGTACGGCGGGTTGCTTCCCGCCGTTTTCGTTTCCTAAGGCCGTGATGACAACACAAGGATACGTTGTGAATGGTGAATTAATCTGGGTGCTGACGCTGTTAGGTGTGGCGGTTTTACTGTTCGCCACCGGGAAAATCCGTATGGACGCCGTGGCGCTGCTGGTGATTGTGGCGTTCATTCTCAGCGGGACGCTGACCGTTAACGAAGCCTTTGCAGGGTTCAGCGATCCCAACGTCATTCTTATCGCCGCGCTGTTTGTGATTGGCGATGGTCTGGTGCGTACCGGCGTTGCCACGAAAATGGGCGCCTGGCTGGTGCAGATGGCGGGCAGCAGCGAAACCCGTATGTTAATCCTTCTGATGCTGACCGTTGCCGGGCTGGGGGCGTTTATGAGCTCCACCGGCGTGGTGGCGATTTTTATTCCGGTGGTAATAAGCGTCTGCGCGCGGATGAAAATTGCGCCGTCGCGGCTGATGATGCCGTTAAGCTTCGCCGGGCTTATCAGCGGCATGATGACCCTGGTGGCGACGCCGCCAAATCTGGTGGTGAACAGTGAACTGCTGCGTGAAGGGCATCCGGGCTTTGGCTTCTTTAGCGTGACGCCCGTAGGCCTGGCGATTCTTGCGCTGGGTATCCTCTATATGCTGGTGATGCGCTTTATGCTCGGCTCCGGTGACGGCCGCGAGAAGCCGCAGGCGTGGAACCGCCGGACCTTCCGTGATTTTATCCGCGATTATCATCTTACGGGGCGGGCGCGCCGCCTCGCCATTCGCCCCGGCTCGCCGCTTATCGGCCATCGCCTTGATGATTTAAAACTCCGTGAGCGCTATGGCGCGAATGTGATAGGCGTTGAGCGCTGGCGTCATTTTCGCCGTGTGATTGTGGATGTGAATGGCGTGACGGAGTTTCGCGCGCGGGATGTGTTGCTGATAGATATTTCCGCGTCTGATATCGATTTGCGTCAGTTCTGCAGCGAGCAGCAACTGGAGCCCATGATCCTGCGCGGCGACTATTTTTCCGATCAGGCGCTGGATGTCGGCATGGCCGAGCTGTCGCTGACGCCCGAAGGAACCATGGTGGGTAAAACGGTGCGCGAACTGAATTTCCGTAGCCGCTACGGGCTGAATGTCGTCGGCATCAAACGCGAAGGGAAAGCCCTGCCGGGCGCGATAGTGGACGAACCGCTTGAGCTTGGGGATTTACTCTTAGTGGTCGGCACCTGGAAGCTTATCAGCCAGCTCGGGCAGAAAAGCCGCGATGTGGTGGTGCTCAATCTGCCGGTGGAAGAGAGCGACGCTTCGCCCGCTCATAGTCAGGCACCCCACGCCATCTTCTGTCTGGCGCTGATGGTGGCGATGATGATGACGGATGAAATTCCGAATCCTGTCGCCGCGATTATAGCGTGCCTGCTAATGGGCAAGTTTCGCTGCATCAACCCCGAAAGCGCGTGGAAAGCCATTCACTGGCCGAGCATTATTCTTATTGTCGGTATGATGCCATTCGCACAGGCGCTACAAAAAACCGGCGGGGTAGCGCTTATCGTTGACGGTCTGATGCGCGTCGGCGGCGGCTATGGTCCGCATATGATGCTGGGCTGCCTGTTTGTGATGTGCGCGGTTATTGGACTGTTTATTTCCAATACCGCGACGGCCGTATTGATGGCGCCTATTGCGCTGGCGGCCGCGAAAACCATGGGCGTGTCACCGTACCCGTTCGCCATGGGCATCGCGATGGCGGCGTCAGCGGCCTTTATGACGCCGGTGTCGTCGCCGGTCAACACGCTGGTACTGGGGCCCGGGAATTATCGCTTCAGCGATTTTGTAAAAACCGGCGTGCCGTTCACGCTTATCGTGATGGTGGTCTGCGTACTGTTAATTCCTGTGTTGTTCCCGTTCTGAACCGCTCAGAGCGGGGAGTCCTGGCTGATTTCATCTAAGGAAAGATGGAAGCTCGGCACGAAAACCTGCATGAAATAGTCCATTTCGGCGCTGTGCCGCTGTGCCAGCGTTTTTTCCAGACGGCTTTTGGCGAGCAGGAATTCATTGTTGCCCGCCGAAAGCTCTTCCAGACATTTCAGATAGGCGCACAGCGCATCGGCCTGTTTCACCAGCGATTTCTCATCTTCGGTGTAGTGGTGCTCATCAAGCAGCGGGGCGAAGATGTCCTGTAACTCTTCCGGCACCATTGCAATCAGCTTCTGCTGGGCGATTTTCTCGATGGCCTTATATTCATGGGCTATCTGAGAATTGAAATATTTCACCGGGGTGGGCAGATCGCCCGTCAGTACTTCGCTGGCGTCGTGGTACATCGCCAGCAGCGCGATGCGCTCGGGGTTCACGTTGCCCTGAAATTTGCGGTTTTTAATCACGGCGAGCGCGTGGGCGACCATCGCCACCTGCAGACTGTGTTCAGAGACATTTTCAGTGCGCACGTTGCGCATTAGTGGCCAGCGGTTGATTAATTTCAGGCGGGAAAGGTAGGCGAAAAAATGACTCTGACTCATAAAGATCCCTTGTCTGTGACTGCGACAAAAAACCATTGTGAGGGGAGCGGGGGGAAGATGCAAATCTCCCCCCCAATCGGTTACTGATGGTAGCCGGAAAGGAAGCGGCCGAGCTTCGTGATGGCAAGATCGAGTTCGTCGATGCGCGGCAGCGTCACGATACGCACGTGATCCGGCCACGGCCAGTTGAACGCGGTACCCTGAACCAGCAGCACTTTTTCCTGAAGCAGGAAATCGAGCACCATTTTCTGATCGTCGTGAATATTAAAACGCTTTGCGTCGATTTTCGGGAACATATAGAGCGCGCCGCGCGGTTTGACGCAGCTAACGCCCGGAATGTCGTTAATCAGCTCCCACGCGCGGTTACGCTGCTCGTAAAGCCGCCCGCCGGGTACGATAAATTCGCTGATGCTCTGATAACCGCCAAGCGCCGTCTGAATAGCATGCTGCGCGGGCACGTTCGCGCACAGGCGCATCGAGGCGAGCATTTCCAGCCCTTCGATATACCCTTTGGCGTGTTTTTTCGGCCCGTTCAGTACCATCCAGCCCTGACGGAAACCCGCCACGCGGTAGGTTTTAGAAAGACCGTTAAAGGTGACGGTAAGCAGATCCGGTGCCAGCGCGGCGATCGAGTGGTGTTGCGCGTCGTCGTAGAGGATCTTGTCGTAGATTTCGTCGGCGAAAATGATGAGGTTGTGCTGACGGGCAATCTCAACGATGTCCAGCAGCAGTTCTTTAGAGTAGACCGCGCCGGTCGGGTTGTTCGGGTTGATGATGACAATCCCGCGGGTGCGCGGCGTGATTTTAGCGCGGATATCGTCAAGATCCGGGAACCAGTCGGAGGATTCGTCGCAAAGATAATGCACCGCTTTGCCGCCGGAGAGCGACACCGCCGCGGTCCACAGCGGATAATCGGGCGCAGGCACCAGCATTTCGTCGCCGGCGTTCAATAATGCCTGCATTGCCTGGACTATCAGTTCTGACACGCCGTTGCCGATATAGATATCTTCGACCGTCACATCGCGCATGTCGCGCGCCTGGTAGTGCTGCATGATAGCTTTGCGGGCGGAGTAGAGCCCTTTAGAGTCGCAGTAGCCCTGCGCGGTGGGCAGGTTGCGGATGACATCAACAAGAATCTCATCTGGCGCGTCAAAGCCAAAAGGCGCCGGGTTGCCGATGTTCAGCTTAAGAACTTTCTGACCTTCCTCTTCAAGGCGTTTGGCCTCTTTAAGTACCGGGCCGCGGATGTCATAACAGACATTGTCGAGCTTACTGGATTTTTCGATGGGTGACATAACGTCAGAACCTTACTTGTTTTGCGCTTCCTGCCATGGAAGCCGATGGCCGACAATTTACTCCTCCCGCTCATGCTTTTAAAGCCTCCTGTGCCAGCCAGGTTCTGCATCAACACTTCATTTGAATGGTGTTAAGTTTTTAATAATTAACTTTTTGTTTTATAAAATATTGTAAAACTGAGTGAGTTGTAATTTTTGTGCTGGTATAAGATTTAACTATGGTTGATGCCACCATCGCTGGAAAATCACAACATTAGCGCGTTAATTAATTCACGCGATATGAAATTTACCCACAGAAATTAGCCAGGCTTTAACCCAACCTTTATTACTGTAAAAAGGCGGCGGTATAACGCGCTTTGTAACAATCTTGTTATATGAAAAGACGGAGAAATTATGAATTATTAAATAATATTAATTATTGGTTCTGACGATGTCTGTAATAGAGTTACGAAAATTTTGAAATTTACTGGCTCGTATAAGTAAAATCGCACGAAGTCTTAAAAAAAGAACAGATTTGCGATATTATAAAGCCGCCTGCGCGAGACGTTTCGCCAGCGCAGCCAGGCCGTAACGCCTCTTGCGGGCAACTGGTTGTTTTTATAGTCATTCAGGACACAAGTCAGGCATAGTTATATACTCTTCTTTTTCTTTTGCCAGAGTATGTTAAGGTCGTGAAGTTGTTGCTTTTCGCCTTAGCCAACGTAGCCAGATTTTTAATTCAAATCACGGGTTCGCTGTGCAGAATATTTGACATAAAGGCACAACTATAACAGAGAAATGCCCCTTTTACTGTTTTAATAACCAGGGGTTTGAATTAGAAAAGCGCATGGCGGTCTTCCGACGCGGGTTGTGTTAGCCCGGAAGCATGCTTCAAAAGGAATTGCTTTCTTTCCTTTACACATAGCAACAGACGGTGCCCGCTGCGTGCGGTTACCTGAAAGTGATAACAATATGATTAACGCAAATCGTCCGATCTTAAACCTCGACCTCGATCTGCTGAGAACGTTTGTCGCAGTCGCCGATCTGAACACGTTTGCCGCCGCGGCGGCAGCGGTATGCCGTACGCAGTCGGCCGTCAGCCAGCAGATGCAGCGCCTGGAGCAACTGGTCGGTAAAGAGCTCTTCGCCCGCCACGGGCGTAATAAGCTTTTGACCGAACATGGCATCCAGTTGTTGGGTTATGCCCGTAAAATTTTGCGCTTCAATGATGAAGCATGCACTTCGCTAATGTATAGCAATCTGCAGGGCGTCCTGACCATTGGCGCTTCTGACGAATCGGCGGATACCATCCTGCCGTATCTTCTCAATCGCATCAGTTCGGTTTATCCGAAGCTGGCGATTGATGTTCGCGTTCAGCGTAACCCGTACATCATCGAGATGCTCAACCAGCAGGAGATTGATCTGGTCGTCACCACGCATCAGCCGGAGAATCTGGACTCGCTGGTACTGCGTACGTCGCCCACGCTCTGGTATTGCGCCGCCGACTACACGTTGCACAAAAATGAAGCGGTGCCGCTGGTGATGCTTGATGAGCCGAGCCCGCATCGTGAAGTGATTATTGAGCAACTGAATGCGGCGAATGTACCGTGGCGTATCTCCTATGTCGCATCAACACTGCCGGCGGTGCGTGCCGCGGTGAAAGCGGGGCTTGGCATCACCGCGCGCCCGGTCGAGATGATGAGCCCGGAGCTACGCGTGCTTGGCGCGTCAGACGGTCTGCCCGTCCTGCCGGAGACGCAATACATGCTGTGTCGCAACGCGAACAGCAAAAACGAAATGGCGGAAATCATCTTCCAGGCGATGGAAAGCCACTATCAGCCGTGGCGTTATACCGCCACGCTTGAAGGCGGCGATGATACTCTCCTGATGCAGGGCGATCTGGAGTAATTTCTCTGCTTTTGTTAAAACTGTGTTAATAAAGCCTCTGAGGGTCTCAGGCTCTCCAGAGGCTTTTTTTATACACTTTCGCACTCTAAGTGACTGTAATTAGCTCTGATAAAACGCCCTTATCATCCACTGTTCCACTCGCTTCACCCGCTTCTGCGGCTGGTATGCCAGCAGAAAATTTTACTTTTGTTGTTAAAAAGTGAGCGATTTTGTTGCCTTTTTCAGTGGTCAATTAACAAAAGCGTGTCTCAGATCAAGAAAATACTCCCGACGAGGGGGAGGAATAGTCAGAAATTCCTGCCAAAATAAGGGGTGTTTATGTCTTCTCACTTTTAACGGACACGATTCACCCGCCGGGCTCCGTAGTCTCGCACGCGGCTCACAGGACGCTTAAAGCATCAAATGTTAAGGGTCTTGGGGAGATGTAAACTAATGTTAGGTTTCTTTTGTTAAAGTTGACAAAAGGTTATAGAAAGGAGTAAAAAACCCCATCAATTTGCTGCTTAAGTAATAATTCCGGCAGTTATTGTACGGTTGATTGTTCCTCCCCTTGAATCGATGTGGCGTTCATCTGCCAGCAAGAGCAGAGGCTTTAGCGCCACTTTTGATGAGTAAGCAATGAGTATGTCAACATCCACTGAAGTTATCGCTCATCACTGGGCGTTCGGTATCTTTCTTATTGTTGCCATTGGCCTGTGTTGTCTGATGCTGGTCGGCGCCTGGTTCCTCGGCGGACGCGCCCGCGCCAGGTACAAAAACACCCCGTTCGAATCGGGGATCGACTCGGTCGGCACCGCCCGCTTACGACTTTCCGCGAAGTTCTACCTGGTAGCGATGTTCTTCGTCATCTTTGACGTGGAAGCGCTTTACCTCTTCGCCTGGTCAACATCAGTTCGTGAAGTCGGCTGGCTCGGCTTTATCGAGGCCGCAATTTTCATTTTAGTGCTACTGGCTGGTCTGGTTTACCTGGTGCGCATCGGCGCGCTGGAGTGGACGCCTTCGCGCTCACGTCGCGAACGTCTTAACACCGAAGAAGCCGGCAGTCTCACTAATCGTCATACGCAGTAACAGCGAGGCAATAAGATGGACTATACGCTCACCCGCATAGATCCCGACGGTGAGAATGACCGTTACCCCCTGCAAAAACAGGAGATTGTGACTGATCCTCTGGAACAGCATGTACACCGCAGCGTCTACATGGGCAAGCTCGAGCATGCCCTGCATGACGTGGTGAACTGGGGGCGTAAAAACTCCCTGTGGCCTTACAACTTCGGCCTTTCCTGCTGCTACGTGGAGATGGTGACCTCGTTCACCGCGGTCCATGACGTCGCGCGTTTCGGCGCGGAAGTATTACGTGCTTCCCCGCGTCAGGCCGATTTCATGGTGGTCGCCGGTACGCCGTTTACCAAAATGGCCCCGGTGATTCAGCGTTTGTATGACCAAATGCTGGAACCGAAATGGGTGATTTCCATGGGCGCGTGTGCGAATTCCGGCGGCATGTACGATATTTATTCCGTCGTGCAGGGCGTGGACAAATTCCTGCCCGTGGATGTGTACATCCCAGGCTGCCCGCCGCGCCCGGAAGCGTATATGCAGGCGCTGATGCTGCTGCAGGAATCGATTGGCAAAGAGCGCCGTCCGCTTTCATGGGTGGTTGGCGATCAGGGCGTTTATCGCGCCAACATGCAGTCAGAGCGTGAGCGTAAACGCGGCGAACGTATCGCAGTCACTAACCTGCGTACGCCGGACGAAATTTAATTTGCGCCTGCGGGAGGTCGCTTCTCACGTATACCAATAAACGACAGCGAGAAGCCGCCGCCCGACAGTCATCACAGACCATTGGCAATGGTGAACAATATGACCGATTTAACTGCGCAAGACGCCGTTTTGCCTGTGTGGCAGACCAGGGATCACCTCGACGATCCGGTGATTGGCGAACTGCGTAACCGTTTTGGGCCGGATGCCTTTACCGTTCAGGCCACCCGCACCGGTGTTCCGGTTGTCTGGGTTAAGCGTGAACAATTACTGGAAGTTGGCGAATTTTTACGAAAGCTGCCGAAACCCTACGTCATGCTGTATGACCTGCATGGCATGGATGAGCGCCTTCGCACTCACCGCAACGGTTTACCGGCTGCGGATTTTTCCGTTTTCTACCACCTGCTTTCCATCGATCGCAACCGCGACATCATGCTGAAAGTGGCGCTGTCGGAAAACGACCTCAACGTGCCGACCTTTACCCGCCTTTTCCCGAACGCCAACTGGTATGAGCGTGAAACCTGGGAGATGTTCGGTATTACGTTCACCGGTCACCCGAACCTGCGCCGCATCATGATGCCGCCGACCTGGGAAGGGCACCCGCTGCGTAAAGACTACCCGGCGCGCGCGACGGAGTTCGATCCGTTTACGCTCACTAAGCAAAAAGAAGAGCTGGAAATGGAAGCGCTGACCTTCAAGCCCGAAGAGTGGGGCATGAAGCGCGGCAACGACACTGAAGATTTCATGTTCCTGAACCTCGGCCCGAACCACCCGTCGGCGCACGGTGCGTTCCGTATCATCCTGCAGCTGGACGGCGAAGAGATCGTCGACTGCGTGCCGGATATCGGTTATCACCACCGCGGCGCGGAGAAAATGGGCGAGCGTCAGTCCTGGCACAGCTACATTCCTTATACCGACCGCGTCGAATACCTCGGCGGCTGCGTAAACGAAATGCCGTACGTGCTGGCCGTGGAAAAACTGGCGGGGATTCAGGTGCCGGAGCGCGTGGAAGTCATCCGCGTAATGCTCTCTGAGCTGTTCCGCATCAACAGCCATCTGCTGTACATCTCGACATTTATCCAGGACGTCGGTGCCATGACACCGGTCTTCTTCGCCTTTACCGATCGTCAGAAAATCTACGATCTGGTTGAGGCGATTACCGGTTTCCGTATGCACCCGGCCTGGTTCCGCATTGGCGGCGTCGCGCACGACCTGCCGCGCGGCTGGGATCGTCTGCTGAAAGAGTTCCTCGAATGGATGCCGAAACGTCTCGACTCTTACGTCAAAGCGGCGCTGAAAAACACCATCCTGAAAGGCCGTTCTCAGGGCGTGGCGGCGTATGACGCCAAAGAAGCGCTGGCATGGGGCACTACCGGCGCAGGCCTTCGCGCTACCGGTATCGATTTCGACGTGCGTAAAGCGCGCCCGTACTCTGGCTATCAGAACTTTGAGTTCGAAGTGCCGGTCGGCGGCGGCATCAGCGACTGCTATACCCGCGTGATGCTGAAAGTCGAAGAAGTGCGCCAGTCACTGCGTATTCTTGAGCAGTGCCTGAAAAACATGCCGGAAGGCCCGTTCAAGGCGGATCACCCGCTGACCACGCCGCCGCCGAAAGAGCGCACGCTGCAACATATCGAAACCCTGATTACCCACTTCCTGCAGGTTTCCTGGGGCCCGGTCATGCCGGCCAACGAATCCTTCCAGATGATTGAGGCAACCAAGGGGATTAACAGTTACTACCTGACCAGCGACGGCAGCACCATGAGCTACCGTACCCGCGTCCGTACACCGAGCTTCCCGCATCTTCAGCAGATCCCATCGGTGATCCGCGGCAGCCTGGTGTCCGACCTGATTGTCTATCTGGGTAGTATCGATTTTGTAATGTCTGATGTGGATCGCTAACTATGCACGAGAATCAACAACCACAGAACGAGGCTTTTGAGCTGAGTGCGGCAGAGCGTGAGGCGATTGAGCACGAGAAGCACCACTACGAAGACCCGCGTGCGGCGTCCATTGAAGCGCTGAAAATCGTTCAGAAGCAGCGTGGCTGGGTGCCGGACGGCGCTATCTATGCGATAGCGGAAGTCCTGGGCATTCCGGCGAGCGACGTCGAAGGGGTCGCGACCTTCTACAGCCAGATCTTCCGCCAGCCGGTTGGCCGTCACGTGATTCGCTACTGCGACAGCGTGGTGTGCCATATCACTGGCTATCAGGGCATTCAGTCCGCGATTGAAAAACACCTGAGCATCAAACCGGGCCAGACCACGTTTGACGGACGCTTCACCCTGCTGCCGACCTGCTGCCTTGGCAACTGCGACAAAGGGCCGACCATGATGATTGATGAGGACACTCACAGTTATCTGACGCCGGAAGGGATCCCTGAACTTCTGGAGCAGTACAAATGAAACAGATTATTCGTACTGCCGAAACGCATCCGCTGACCTGGCGTATGCGCGACGACAAGCAGCCGGTCTGGCTTGAAGAATACCGCAGCAAAAACGGCTACGAAGGCGCGCGTAAGGCGCTCACCGGCATGGCGCCGGATGAAATCGTCAATGCCGTGAAAGACGCTGGCCTGAAAGGGCGCGGCGGCGCGGGCTTCTCTACCGGTCTGAAATGGAGCCTGATGCCGAAAGACGAATCCATGAACATCCGTTACCTGCTGTGTAACGCCGATGAAATGGAGCCGGGCACTTATAAAGACCGCATGCTCATGGAACAGCTGCCGCACCTGCTGGTGGAAGGCATGCTGATCTCTGCGTTCGCGCTGAAAGCGTACCGTGGTTACATCTTCCTGCGCGGTGAGTATATCGAAGCCGCCGAACGTCTGCGCCGCGCTATCGCGGAAGCGACTGAAGCGGGTCTGCTGGGTAAAAACATTCTCGGTTCAGGGTTCGATTTTGAACTCTTCGTGCATACCGGCGCGGGCCGCTACATCTGTGGTGAAGAGACGGCGCTTATCAACTCGCTGGAAGGCCGTCGCGCCAACCCGCGTTCCAAGCCGCCGTTCCCGGCATCCAGCGGTGTGTGGGGTAAACCGACCTGCGTTAACAACGTAGAAACCCTGTGCAACGTGCCTGCTATTCTCGCCAACGGCGTGGAGTGGTATCAGGGCCTGTCAACCAGCGAAGACAAAGGCACCAAGCTGATGGGCTTCTCCGGGCGCGTGAAAAACCCAGGCGTCTGGGAGCTGCCGTTCGGCACCACCGCGCGTGAAATCCTCGAAGAGTACGCGGGCGGCATGCGTGACGGCCTGAAATTTAAAGCCTGGCAGCCGGGTGGCGCGGGGACAGACTTCCTGACCGACGCGCACCTCGATCTGCCGATGGAATTCGCCAGCATCGGTAAAGCGGGCAGCCGTCTCGGCACCGCGCTGGCGATGGCCGTCGACCACGAAATCAATATGGTGTCGCTGGTCCGTAACCTGGAAGAGTTCTTCGCGCGCGAGTCCTGCGGCTGGTGTACGCCTTGCCGTGACGGGCTGCCGTGGAGCGTTAAAATCCTGCGCGCGCTGGAGCGCGGCGAAGGGCAACCGGGGGATATCGAAACCCTGGAGCAGCTCTGCCGCTTCCTGGGCCCTGGTAAAACGTTCTGCGCCCATGCGCCAGGTGCCGTAGAGCCACTTCAGAGCGCCATTAAATATTTCCGTGACGAATTCGAAGCGGGCATTAAGCAGAGCCCCGGCAACACCCGTGCCATTAATGGTATTCAGCCGAACCTGCTCAAGACGCGCTGGTAAAAGCATTTTGATTAACGCCTGGCTCGCGCCAGGCCAACTGGAAGCATGCTGACTATGGCTACGATTCATGTAGACGGCAAAGAATATGAGGTAGACGGCGCGGACAACCTGCTGCAGGCGTGTCTGTCGCTCGGCCTCGATATTCCTTATTTTTGCTGGCATCCGGCGCTGGGTAGCGTTGGTGCCTGCCGCCAGTGCGCGGTGAAGCAATATCAGAACGCGGAAGATACCCGTGGTCGCCTTGTGATGTCCTGCATGACGCCGGCATCCGATGGCACCTTTATTTCTATTGACGACAACGAAGCGAAACAGTTCCGCGAAAGCGTTGTGGAGTGGCTGATGACCAACCACCCGCACGACTGTCCGGTCTGTGAAGAGGGCGGTAACTGCCACCTGCAGGATATGACCGTAATGACCGGCCATAGCTTCCGTCGCTACCGTTTCACCAAGCGTACCCACCGTAATCAGGATCTGGGGCCGTTCATCAACCATGAGATGAACCGCTGCATCGCCTGCTATCGCTGCGTGCGTTACTACAAAGATTACGCTGACGGCACCGATCTTGGTGTGTACGGCGCGCATGACAATGTCTATTTCGGTCGCCCGGAAGACGGTACGCTTGAGAGCGAATTCTCCGGTAACCTGGTCGAAATTTGCCCGACCGGCGTTTTCACCGATAAAACGCACTCCGAGCGCTACAACCGTAAATGGGACATGCAGTTTGCGCCGAGCATCTGCCAGCAGTGCTCGCTGGGCTGTAACACCAGCCCTGGCGAACGTTATGGCGAACTGCGTCGTATAGAAAACCGCTACAACGGTACCGTTAACCACTACTTCCTGTGCGACCGCGGTCGTTTCGGCTACGGCTACGTCAACCTGAAAGATCGTCCGCGTCGTCCGGTTCAGCGCCGTGGCGATGACCTGATCACCCTGAACGCCGAACAGGCGATGCAGGGCGCGGCGGATATTCTGCGCCAGTCGAAGAAAGTGATTGGTATCGGTTCCCCGCGCGCGAGCGTCGAGAGCAACTTCGCGCTGCGTGAACTGGTCGGTGCGGAAAACTTCTATACCGGCATCGCGGCGGGCGAGCAGGAACGTCTGCAACTGATGCTGAAAGTGCTGCGTGAAAGCGGCATCCGCACGCCGGCGCTGCGTGAGATTGAATCTTACGACGCTGTGCTGGTGCTGGGCGAAGATATCACCCAGACCGGTGCGCGCGTGGCGCTGGCGGTACGTCAGGCGGTGAAAGGCAAAGCGCGTGAAATGGCGGCGGCCCAGAAAGTGGCTGACTGGCAGATTGCGGCCATCCTGAACATCGGCCAGCGCGCCAAACATCCGCTGTTTGTGACTAACGTTGACAGCACCCGCCTGGACGACATCGCCGCGTGGACTTATCGTGCGCCGGTGGAAGATCAGGCGCGTCTCGGTTTTGCCATCGCCAACGCGCTGGACGCCGCATCGCCTGCGGTGGAAGGGCTGGATCGCGACCTGCAAAACAAAGTGGACGTGATTGTGCAGGCGCTGGCAGGGGCGAAGAAGCCGCTGATTATCTCCGGCACCAACGCCGGTAGCGTGGAAGTGATTCAGGCGGCCGCGAACGTGGCGAAAGCCCTGAAAGGCCGTGGCGCGGATGTCGGTATCACGATGATCGCCCGCGCGGTTAACAGCGTCGGTCTCGGAATGATTGGCGGCGGTTCGCTTGACGACGCGCTGAACGAACTCGAAACCGGCAACGCTGACGCCGTTATCGTGCTGGAAAACGATCTGCACCGTCACGCCTCGGCGGCGCGTGTGGACGCAGCGCTGGCGAAAGCGCCGTTGGTGATGGTGATTGACCATCAGCGCACCGCGATTATGGATCACGCGCATCTTGTGCTTTCCACTGCGAGCTTCGCCGAAAGCGACGGTACGGTCATCAACAACGAAGGTCGCGCGCAGCGCTTCTTCCAGGTGTATGACCCGTCCTACTACGACAATACCGTCACGATGCTGGAAAGCTGGCGCTGGCTGCATTCGCTGCACAGCACGCTGGAAAACCGTCATCCGGACTGGACGCAGCTTGATCACGTGATCGACGCCTGCATCGAAAAACTGCCGCACCTGGCGGGCATTAAAAACGCCGCGCCGGACGCGACGTTCCGCATTCGCGGCCAGAAACTGGCGCGCGAACCGCATCGTTACAGCGGTCGCACCGCGATGCGCGCGAACATCAGCGTTCACGAGCCGCGCCAGCCGCAGGATAAAGACACCATGTTCGCCTTCTCCATGGAAGGGAACAACCATCCGGACGCGCCGCGTTCTCAGGTGCCGTTCGCCTGGGCACCGGGCTGGAACTCCCCGCAGGCCTGGAACAAATTCCAGGACGAAGTGGGCGGCCACCTGCGTCATGGCGATCCGGGCGTGCGCCTCATTGAGGCGGGCGAGGGCGCTATCGACTACTTCACGACCGTACCGCAGCGTTTCGCGCCGCAGGATGGTCAGTGGCGTATCGCGCCTTACTACCATCTGTTTGGCAGCGACGAGCTGTCGCAGCGCTCACCGGTCTTCCAGAGCCGCATGCCGCAGCCGTACATCCGCCTGAATCCGGCCGATGCCGCGAAGCTTGGCGTCAATGCGGGCGCGAAGGTCTCCTTCAATTACGAAGGCCAGACCATCACGCTGCCGTTGCAGCTCTCTGAAGGGCTGTCGGAAGGGCAGGTCGGTCTGCCGATGGGGATGCCGGGCATCGCGCCTGTCATGGCTGGCGCTCGTCTTGAAAATCTGCAGGAGGCTGCGCAATGAGTTGGTTGACACCGGATGTTATCGAGATCCTGCTCAGCATCCTGAAAGCGGTGGTCATTCTGCTGGTGGTCGTGAGCTGCGGCGCGTTCATGAGTTTTGGCGAGCGTCGTCTGCTCGGCCTCTTCCAGAACCGTTACGGGCCGAACCGCGTTGGCTGGGGCGGTTCGCTCCAGCTGGTCGCGGACATGATCAAGATGTTCTTTAAAGAGGACTGGATCCCGCGCTTCTCCGACCGCGTTATCTTTACGCTGGCGCCGATGATTGCGTTCACCTCGCTGCTGCTGGCGTTCGCGATTGTGCCTGTCAGCCCGACCTGGGTCGTGGCGGATCTCAATATCGGGATCCTCTTCTTCCTGATGATGGCGGGCCTTGGCGTTTACGCGGTGCTGTTCGCAGGCTGGTCGAGCAACAACAAATACTCGCTGCTGGGCGCAATGCGCGCCTCCGCGCAGACGCTGAGCTACGAAGTGTTCCTCGGCCTCTCGCTGATGGGTGTTGTCGCGCAGGCCGGGTCGTTCAACATGACCGACATCGTCAACAACCAGGCGCACCTCTGGAACGTTATCCCGCAGTTCTTCGGCTTTATCACTTTCGCTATCGCGGGCGTTGCGGTGTGTCACCGTCACCCGTTTGACCAGCCGGAAGCGGAGCAGGAGCTGGCTGACGGTTACCACATCGAATATTCCGGCATGAAGTTCGGTCTGTTCTTCGTGGGCGAATATATCGGGATTGTGACCGTTTCTGCGCTGATCGTGACGCTGTTCTTCGGCGGCTGGCAGGGCCCCTGGTTACCGCCTTTCATCTGGTTCGCGCTGAAAACCGCGTTCTTCATGATGATGTTTATTTTGATTCGCGCCGCATTACCGCGTCCACGTTATGACCAGGTAATGTCCTTCGGCTGGAAAGTGTGCCTGCCGCTGACGCTTATCAATCTGCTGGTAACCGCGGCTGTCATTCTCTGGCAGACAGCGGCATAAGGGGTGAGAAAACCATGACATTGAAAGACATAGTGGTTGGTTTCGGCACCCAACTACGCAGTATCTGGATGATTGGCCTGCACGCGTTTTCCAAACGCGAAACGCGCATGTATCCGGAAGAGCCGGTTTATCTGCCGCCGCGCTACCGCGGCCGTATCGTGCTGACGCGCGATCCGGACGGTCAGGAGCGTTGTGTGGCCTGTAACCTCTGTGCGGTCGCCTGCCCGGTGGGCTGTATCTCTCTGCAAAAAGCGGAGACCGTAGACGGTCGCTGGTATCCGGAGTTTTTCCGCATCAACTTCTCACGCTGCATTTTCTGCGGCATGTGCGAAGAGGCTTGCCCAACCACCGCTATCCAGCTGACGCCGGATTTCGAGCTGGGCGAGTTCAAGCGCCAGGATCTGGTGTATGAAAAAGAGGACCTGCTGATCTCCGGTCCGGGCAAATACCCGGAATATAACTTCTACCGGATGGCAGGTATGGCAATCGACGGCAAAGATAAAGGCGACGCGGAAAACGAAGCCAAACCTATCGACGTCAAAGGCCTGTTACCTTAAGGAGTCAGGAATGGAATTCGCTTTTTATATCTGCGCCCTTGTGGCGGTCCTGACCACCGCCCGGGTGATCACCCACAGCAATCCGGTACACGCGCTGCTGTACCTGATTATCTCGCTGCTGGCGATCGCAGGCGTCTTTTTCTCACTCGGCGCTTACTTCGCCGGTGCGCTGGAGATCATCGTCTACGCAGGCGCCATCATGGTGCTCTTCGTGTTCGTGGTCATGATGCTCAACCTCGGCGATTCCGTGGTGCGTCAGGAGCGCGAATGGCTCAAACCGCAGATCTGGATTGGCCCTGGCATTCTCTCGGCGGTTCTGCTGGTGGTGATTGTGTACGCCATTCTGGGCGTTAACGATCAGGGCATCGAAGGCAACCCGATTAGCGCGAAAGCCGTCGGTACTGACCTGTTCAAAACGTATGTTCTGGCGGTTGAACTCGCGTCCATGCTGCTGCTGGCAGGCCTGGTCGTGGCCTTCCATCTTGGCCGTGAAGAGAAAGCGGGCGATGTGGTAAGCGTGCGCGGCGGTGCTCCGTCGGACGCATCGAAAAGAAAAACGGAGGAGCACGCATGATCCCGTTACAACATGGACTGATCCTGGCGGCTATTCTGTTCGTCCTGGGTCTGACCGGTCTGGTTATCCGCCGCAATCTGCTGTTTATGCTGATTGGGCTGGAAATCATGATTAACGCCGCCGCGCTGGCCTTCGTGGTCGCGGGCAGCTACTGGGGTCAGACCGACGGTCAGATAATGTATATCCTGGCGATTAGCTTAGCCGCGGCAGAAGCCAGTATCGGCCTTGCGCTGCTGCTGCAACTCCATCGTCGTCGCCAGAACCTGAATATCGATTCAGTAAGTGAGATGCGTGGATGAACCTGCTCGCATTAACCATTATTTTGCCATTGATTGGCTATATTCTGCTCGCCTTCTCCCGCGGTCGCTGGTCGGAAAACCTCTCCGCGACGGTTGGGGTCGGCTCTGTGGGTCTGGCGGCGCTGGTCACCGCTTACGCTGGCATTGATTTCTTTAATAACGGCAAGCAGGCGTTCTCGCTGCCGCTGTGGACCTGGATGTCGGTTGGCGATTTTAACATCGGTGTTAACCTGGTGCTGGACGGTCTTTCGCTGACGATGCTCTCCGTGGTCACCGGCGTAGGCTTCCTGATCCACATGTTCGCGTCCTGGTATATGCGCGGCGAAGAGGGCTATTCTCGCTTTTTCGCGTACACCAACCTGTTTATCGCGAGCATGGTTGTGCTGGTGCTCTCCGATAACCTGCTGCTGATGTACCTCGGCTGGGAAGGCGTGGGCCTGTGCTCCTATCTGCTGATCGGTTTCTACTACACCGATCCGAAGAACGGGGCCGCCGCGATGAAGGCGTTTGTCGTGACCCGTGTGGGTGACGTCTTCCTCGCGTTCGCGCTGTTCATCCTCTACAACGAACTCGGCACGCTGAACTTCCGTGAAATGGTTGAACTGGCACCGCAGCATTTTGCCAACGGCAATGAAATGCTGCGCTGGGCAACGCTGATGCTGCTTGGCGGCGCGGTCGGTAAATCCGCACAGCTTCCGCTCCAGACCTGGCTTGCGGACGCGATGGCAGGCCCGACGCCGGTTTCCGCGCTGATCCACGCGGCGACCATGGTGACCGCGGGCGTTTACCTTATCGCCCGTACTCATGGCCTGTTCCTGCTGACGCCGGACGTGCTGCATCTGGTTGGTATCGTTGGTGCCATCACGCTGGTGCTGGCGGGTTTCGCCGCGCTGGTGCAGACCGACATCAAACGTGTTCTCGCGTATTCCACCATGAGCCAGATTGGCTACATGTTCCTGGCGCTTGGCGTTCAGGCGTGGGATGCGGCGATTTTCCACCTGATGACGCACGCGTTCTTTAAAGCGCTGCTGTTCCTCTCGTCCGGCTCCGTCATTCTGGCGTGCCATCACGAGCAGGACATCTTCAAAATGGGTGGCCTGCGTAAATCCATTCCGCTGGTTTACGCCTGCTTCCTGGTGGGCGGCGCGGCCCTTGCTGCTCTGCCGGTCGTGACTGCAGGCTTCTACAGTAAAGATGAAATTCTGTGGGGCGCTGCTGCTAACGGCCATAACTACTTAATGCTGGCGGGTCTGGTGGGTGCGTTCCTGACGTCCATCTATACCTTCCGCATGATTTTCATCGTGTTCCACGGCGAAGAAAAAATTCACGCACACGCAGGGAAGGGGATCACCCATCATCTGCCGCTTATCGTGCTGCTGGTGCTTTCGACCTTTGTCGGCGCGCTGATTACGCCGCCGCTGGCGGGCGTATTGCCGGAAAACCACTTCGGTCACGAAGGCAAAATGGCGCTGGAAATCACCTCGGGCGTGGTAGCGATTGTCGGTATTCTGATCGCCGCCTGGCTGTGGCTTGGCAAACGTACGCTGGTTACCGCCGTCGCCAAAAGCGCGCCGGGTCGTTTCTTCGGCACCTGGTGGTATCACGCCTGGGGCTTCGACTGGCTGTATGACAAAGTGTTCGTTAAGCCTTTCCTGGGTATCGCCTGGCTGCTGCAACGCGATCCGCTGAATGCGCTGATGAACATTCCGGCCATCCTGTCCCGCTACGCAGGCCGTGGTCTGCTGCTGAGCGAGAACGGCTACCTGCGCTGGTATGTGGCGTCCATGAGCGTCGGTGCGGTGGTCGTACTGGTGTTGCTGATGGTGTTGCGTTGATTCATAAGTGAATTTTAAAAGAATTCGTTGAAAATCAAGTCCGAAAGGACAGGCGTTATCAGCGAAGCCACCGTGGAGACTCTCTGCGCGCAGCGGGATCCACGGTGGCAAGTAAGATAGCCTGAGCTGGACTTAAACAAGGAACAAAAATCGCCATGTTACTACCCTGGCTAATACTGATTCCCTTTATCGGCGGCTTCCTGTGCTGGCAGACCGAACGCTTCGGCGTCAAGTTGCCGCGCTGGATTGCGCTGATTACGATGGGACTGACGCTGGCGCTCGGCCTGCAACTCTGGTTGCAGGGCGGCTACTCCCTGACGCAATCCGGTGAGTTTCCGAAGTGGCAGGACCAGTTCATTCTCGACTGGATCCCTCGCTTTGGGATCACAATCCATTTAGCCATCGACGGGCTGTCGCTGCTGATGGTGGTACTGACGGGCCTGCTTGGCGTGCTGGCGGTGCTCTGCTCCTGGAATGAAATTGAAAAATATCAGGGCTTCTTCCATCTCAACCTGATGTGGATCCTGGGCGGCGTGATCGGCGTGTTCCTCGCCATCGACATGTTCCTGTTCTTCTTCTTCTGGGAAATGATGCTGGTGCCGATGTACTTCCTGATTGCCCTGTGGGGTCATAAGGCATCGGACGGTAAAACGCGTATCACCGCGGCGACCAAGTTCTTCATCTATACCCAGGCGAGCGGTCTGGTGATGTTGATTGCCATCCTGGCGCTGGTATTTGTGCACTACAACGCCACCGGCGAGTGGACGTTCAACTACGAACGCCTGCTGAAAACGCCGATGTCTCACGGTGTCGAATACCTGCTGATGCTCGGCTTCTTCATCGCGTTTGCGGTGAAAATGCCGGTGGTGCCGCTGCACGGCTGGCTGCCGGACGCGCACTCCCAGGCACCGACCGCAGGCTCCGTTGACCTCGCGGGTATTCTGCTGAAAACCGCGGCCTATGGTCTGCTGCGCTTCTCGCTGCCGCTGTTCCCGAACGCCTCCGCCGAATTCGCGCCAATCGCCATGTGGCTTGGTGTGATCGGTATTTTCTACGGCGCGTGGATGGCCTTTACCCAGTACGACATCAAACGTCTTATCGCGTACACCTCCGTTTCCCACATGGGCTTTGTGCTGATCGCCATCTATACCGGTAGCCAGCTCGCTTATCAGGGCGCGGTTATTCAGATGATCGCTCACGGTCTTTCCGCGGCGGGTCTGTTTATTCTCTGCGGTCAGCTTTATGAGCGTCTGCATACCCGCGATATGCGCCAGATGGGCGGTCTGTGGAGCAAAATCAGATGGCTGCCGGCGCTGTCGATGTTCTTCGCCGTGGCGACGCTCGGTATGCCGGGCACCGGTAACTTCGTTGGCGAGTTCATGATCCTGTTCGGCAGCTTCCAGGTGGTGCCGGTGATTACCGTCATCTCGACCTTCGGTCTGGTGTTCGCGTCTGTTTACTCGCTGGCGATGCTGCACCGCGCGTACTTCGGTCAGCCGAAGAGCGAGGCGGCGCGTCAGGAGATTCGCGGTCTGTCGCCGCGCGAGCTGTTTATGATCCTGCTGCTGGTGGTGCTTCTGGTGCTGCTGGGCTTCTATCCCCAGCCAATTCTGGATACATCCCATTCGGCGATGAGCAATATTCAGCAGTGGTTTACCGATTCTGTTTCAACTACAAGGCCGTAATTCGCCATGACAATAACTACTCAACAATTGATCGCGCTGCTACCGCTGCTGATCGTCGGATTGACGGTGGTAGTTGTGATGCTCTCCATTGCGTGGCGACGTAATCACTTCCTCAATGCCACGCTGTCCGTTGTTGGCCTGAACGCCGCGCTGCTGTCGCTGTGGTTCGTGGGGCAGGCGGGCGCGATGGACGTCACGCCGCTGATGCGCGTGGACGGTTACGCCATGCTGTATACCGGCCTGGTGCTGCTGGCGAGCCTCGCCACCTGTACCTTCGCCTATCCGTGGCTGCAGGGCTACAACGATAACAAGGAAGAGTTTTATCTGCTGGTGCTGATCGCAGCGCTGGGCGGTATTCTTCTGGCGAACGCCAATCATCTGGCGTCGCTGTTCCTGGGTATCGAGCTTATCTCTCTGCCGCTGTTTGGTCTGGTCGGTTACGCATTTCGTCAGAAACGCTCGCTGGAAGCGGCTATCAAATACACCATTCTGTCTGCCGCAGCGTCGTCTTTCCTGCTGTTTGGTATGGCGCTGGTGTACGCGCAGTCCGGCAGCCTGTCGTTCGTCACGCTCGGTAAGAGCCTCGCGGACAATATGCTGAGCGAGCCGCTGCTGCTGGCGGGTCTGGGCCTGATGATTGTCGGCCTGGGCTTTAAACTCTCCCTGGTGCCGTTCCATCTCTGGACGCCGGATGTTTACCAGGGCGCGCCTGCGCCGGTTTCCACTTTCCTGGCGACCGCGAGCAAAATCGCTATCTTCGGTGTGGTGATGCGTCTGTTCCTCTATGCGCCGGTAGGTGACAGCGAGGCAGTGCGCGTGGTGTTAGGTGTTCTGGCCTTCGCCTCCATCATCTTCGGTAACCTGATGGCGCTGACCCAGACCAACATTAAGCGTCTGCTCGGTTATTCATCCATCTCCCATCTGGGCTACCTGCTGGTCGCGCTGATTGCGCTGAAAAGCGGCGATATGTCGATGGAAACCGTGGGCGTTTACCTGGCGGGTTATCTCTTCAGCAGCCTCGGCGCGTTTGGCGTGGTGAGCCTGATGTCCAGCCCGTATCGCGGCCCGGACGCGGATTCGCTCTACTCCTACCGCGGCCTGTTCTGGCACCGTCCGATTCTCTCGGCCGTAATGACCGTGATGATGCTGTCGCTGGCGGGTATTCCGATGACGCTCGGCTTTATCGGTAAATTCTACGTGCTGGCCGTCGGCGTGCAGTCCAACCTGTGGTGGCTGACCGGTGCGGTAGTCGTGGGCTCTGCGATTGGTCTCTACTACTACCTGCGCGTGGCGGTGAGCCTGTACCTGAACGCGCCGCAGCAGCTCAACCGCGATGCGCCGTCCAACTGGGCATACAGCGCGGGCGGTGTCGTGGTGCTGATTTCCGCACTGCTGGTGCTGGTGCTGGGTGTCTGGCCGCAGCCGCTGATTACGCTGGTGCAGCTGGCGAAACCGCTGATGTAAGCCTTGTGCTTTAGATAAAAACCGCCGTTTACCGGCGGTTTTTTTATGAGCGCTATACCGTGATGGTCAGGAAATCTTCCGCCAGCTCGCTTGCCGGGAAAATGGCCTGGCACTCGGCGAGCAGCCGCTGACACTCTTCCGCGCTATAACGTGAACTAAAGTGCGTCATCAACAGGCGCTTCGCGCCCGCGTCTCTGGCAACCTCAGCCGCCTGCTGTGTGGTCGAGTGCCCGCGTCCGTTAGCTTTCTCCGCCATCGCCGCTTCAAGCGTGGTTTCATGAACCATCACATCCACATCACGGGCAAGCGTAACCGCCTGTGGCGTCGGGCCGGTATCGCCGAAAATCGCTATTTTTTTGCCAGGGCGGGGGGCGCTCAGGTAATCCGCGCCGCACACCGTGCGCCCGTCAGCGAGCGTCACCGTCTCGCCGCGCTTGAGCTGCTGAAACAGCGGCCCTGGCATAACGCCCGCCGCTTTAAGGCGCGCCGCGTCCAGCGCGCCGGGTTTATCCTGCTCCTCGATCCGGTAGCCGTAACATTCGACCGGGTGCGTCAGCGGGTACGCGGTCACGGTAAGCTCGCCATCGTCCAATAGCTGCCCTTCGGTAATCTCATGCACGTTTAACGGGTAGCTGGTCCAGGAGCCGCTCAGACGTAGCGTGGTTTCGACAAATTCCGCGATGCCCTTCGTGCCGTAAATCTCAAGCGGCGTCTCACAACCTGCCATAGAGCGGCTGCACAGCAGGCCCGGCAGCCCGAAGATATGATCGCCGTGCAGGTGCGTGATAAAAATTTTCTCTATTTTGCCGGGAGTGGCCGTGGCGCGCAGCATCTGATGCTGGGTGCCTTCGCCGCAGTCAAAAAGCCACAGCCCGGAGCGATTGTTTTGCGGGTTCAGGACAATGGCCGTCACGTTGCGGGTGGTGGACGGCAGCCCGGCGCTGGTGCCTAAAAATGTCAGTTCCATGAGGAATTTACTCTGTACGATTGCGCGAAAGCTTTTAGTATAACGAGGAAAGCCGCACACTCTGGAGCCCAATATGATCGACTGGCAGGATAAACATCACGCCGAGCTGGATGTCCCGACGCTGTACGCGCTGCTGAAGCTGCGCTGTGAAGTATTTGTGGTTGAACAAACGTGTCCTTATCTGGATGTGGACGGCGAAGATCTGGTGGGCGAAAACCGTCATCTGCTGGCCTGGCGCGATAATCAGCTGATTGCTTATGCGAGGATTCTGAAAAGTGACGATCCATATGCGCCGGTCGCGATAGGGCGGGTTATTGTTTCAGGTGCCGCACGGGGTGAAAAGCTGGGTGTTGAACTCATGAAACGCGCGGTTGAGAGCTGTGAGCGCAACTGGCCGCAAAGCCCGCTATACCTGAGCGCACAGGCGCACCTGCAGGCGTTTTACGCACAGTTTGGTTTTGTCCCGGCCACGGAGATCTACGACGAAGACGGCATCCCGCACATCGGGATGCGGCGCGAACCGCGTCCAGGCAAAAAAGCGTGAGTGTGTCTATAGTTAGCAAACCGGTAACTTGATAACACGGAGACCAGTTATGCCTTTATCTTCACAACCTTATGAAACGCGTGTCGACGATGACCTGACTCTGCTGAGCGATACTCTGGAAGAGATCCTGCGCTCGTCCGGCGATCCAGCGGATCAAAAGTATGTTGAACTGAAAGCGCGTGCCGAGCAGGCGCTGCATGACGTAAAAAACCGCGTCAGCACCGCGTCCGACAACTACTACTTCCGCGCCAAACAGGCGGTTTATCGTGCCGATGACTATGTGCATGAAAAACCGTGGCAGGGCGTTGGTATCGGTGCCGCTGCGGGTCTGGTACTGGGCCTGCTGTTAGCCCGCCGTTAATCCTCCGCACATCGCGCACCGGCGCATCCGTTTAGGGTGCGCCATTTTTTTTGCGCGCAAAGCCCTGTAGAATGCAGGGTTTTAAGCAGAGGAAAGGAAACCTGTGAATACCCTCGCCGCCGCGCAGGCGTTGGCTGAAAAGGCGCTTGCGGACGTGCCTGATGCGCCCGGTCTCTGCCGTTGCGCGTTTGAATTCTCCCCTGAATTTTACGATTTACTCGCCTGGCTTGGTGCGCAGCCAGGGTTTCCGCAGTTTTACTGGCGCTCTCGTGAAGGCAATGAAGAGGTTGCCACGCTTGGTGCGGCATGCACATTCTCAAGTCTCGACGAGGCGCAGGCGTTTTTACACAAGCATGCGGATACACCAGGCCTTCGTGTCTGGGGGCTAAACGCGTTCGATCCCCAAAAAGGGCTTTTTTTCCTGCCGCGCCTGGAGCTGCGCCGGGAGGACGATCGCGCCTGGCTGATAGTGAACATTTATAATGCCTGCTCACAACACAAGGCGGCGCAGGCGTTAAAGCCGCTTATCCACAACCTGCAACCAGCGCGGCACACGCTGTTGCAACGCCCGCCGCGCCGTGTCAGCCGCTGTGATATTCCGCAGGCGCAGCAATGGGCGCAACTGGTTGGCGCGGCGACACACGCTATTGAGCGCGGCGATTTCGCTAAAGTGGTACTGGCGCGCGCCACCGATCTGCGTTTTCTCGCGCAGCCGGACGCGACGGCGCTGATGGCCGCCAGCCGCGAGGCTAATCACCACTGCTACCACTTTTATCTGGCCTTCAGCGCGCGCGAGGCATTTCTTGGCTCGACGCCGGAGCGCTTGTGGCGGCGCAATGGGCTGGCGCTGGATACCGAGGCGCTGGCGGGTACGGTGGAAAATCTTCCCGACGACAGTCAGGCGCAGGCGCGCGCCATCTGGCTGCTGAATGATGATAAAAATCGCCGCGAAAACGCGTTAGTGGTCGAAGATATTCGCGAGCGGCTACAGGCGATTGCGCATAGCATCACGGCGCGTCTGCCGGAGGTGATGCGGCTGCGGCGGGTGCAGCATCTTCGGTGTGCGATGACCGCGCGCCTTTTCGCGCCCGATGACGCCGCGTGCCTGCATCAGTTACAGCCTACCGCCGCAGTGGCCGGGCTGCCGCGCGAGGCGGCGCGCCGTTTTATCGCTGAGAACGAGCCGTTCGATCGCGAATGGTACGCCGGCTCTGCCGGGTATTTGTCGCTGGAGCAGTCAGAGTTTTGCGTAAGCCTGCGCTCGGCGCGCCTGAAGGACGAAACAATCCGCATTTACGCGGGTGCCGGGCTGGTGGCGGGCTCGCAGGCCGCACCGGAATGGCAGGAGATCGAGAACAAAGCGGCGGCGCTGCTCACGCTTCTGACACAATGAGCCGAGCCACAACCCGACCCATATCAAAATTCGATTCCGACGAGGCTTTATAATAAACCGGCTAAATTGATACCGGACAAGCTTATGTCGACAAGCACGTTTAACCGCCGCTGGGCGGGCGTCATTCTCGAAGCGCTGAGCCGCCACGGCGTGCGCCATCTTTGCATCGCGCCGGGCTCTCGCTCTACGCCGCTGACGCTCGCCGCCGCGCAACATCCGGCGTTCGCGCCGCATACCCACTTCGATGAGCGCGGTCTTGGCCATCTGGCGCTCGGGCTTGCCAAAGCAAGCGGCAAGCCGGTGGCGGTAATTGTCACGTCCGGTACGGCGGTGGCGAACCTTTATCCCGCGGTGATAGAAGCCGGTCTGACGGGCGAAAAACTGGTGGTGATCACCGCCGACCGTCCCCCGGAGCTGATAGACTGCGGCGCGAACCAGGCGATTCGCCAGCACAGCATTTTTGGCTCACACCCCGCCGCCACGCTCGATTTACCGCGCCCCACGCCCTCCATTCCCGCCGCCTGGCTTATCAGCGCCATCGATGAAAAGATGGGCGCGCTAAAGGCAGGCGCGCTGCATATCAATACGCCATTCGCCGAACCGCTCTATGGCGAGCTGGACGATACCGATCTTACGTGGCAGCAGGCACCAGGCGAGTGGTGGCAGACGACAACACCCTGGCTGCGCTATGAGAACACACAGGCAGTCAACGCGCAGGCAGACTGGCCTTTCTGGCGTGAACAGCGCGGCGTGGTGCTTGCAGGCAGGCTGACGGCGCAGGAGGGCGAAGCCGTTGCGCAGTGGGCGGCGCGTCTTGGCTGGCCGCTCATTGGCGATGTGCTCTCGCAAACCGGCCAGCCACTGCCGTGCGCCGATCTCTGGCTCGCGCACCCGCGTGCCGCCGCGCTGCTCGCGCAGGCGCAGATTGTCGTTCAGTTTGGCGGCAGCCTGACCGGCAAGCGCGTGTTGCAGTGGCAAAGCGAATGTCGCCCGCAGGAGTACTGGGTTGTTGACCCGCTGCCAGGGCGGCTTGATCCGGCACACCACCGCGGGCGTCGGATTGTGGCGGATATCTCCGCCTGGCTTGAACAGCATCCGGCGCACCCCATGATGCCATGGGCTGAGCCGCTGGAAGGGCTGGCGGCGCAGACGCAGCGTATCGTGGCGCGCGAACTCACTGAGTGGGGCGAGGCGCAGGTGGCGTACCGCCTGCCAGAACTGCTGCCGCCAGACGGCCAGCTCTTTCTCGGCAACAGCCTGACGGTGCGGCTGGTGGATGCGCTGGCGCAGTTGCCTGCCGGTTACCCCGTCTATGGTAACCGCGGCGCGAGCGGCATCGACGGGCTGGTTTCTACCGCGGCGGGCGTACAGCGCGCCACCGGAAAACCTACGCTTGCCGTGCTGGGCGATCTCTCCACGCTTTACGATCTCAACGCGCTGGCGCTCCTACGCGACGCACCCGCGCCTTTCGTGCTGATCGTCGTGAACAACAACGGCGGGCAGATTTTCTCCATGCTTCCGACGCCCGCCCGCGAGCGCGAAAAATTTTACTGTATGCCGCAAAACGTCAGCTTTGCGCCCGCGGCGGCGATGTTTTCGCTGAACTATGACGCGCCGGAGAGCCTGGCCGCGCTTAAAGAGGCGGTGACGCGCGCGTGGCATTCATCGGTCGCCACAGTCATTGAACTGCGCGTCCCGGAAACCGCGGGCGCGCAGGTATTCTCGCGTTTACTCAAAGCGGTGTGCGCCTGATGCCGCTGGCCGCGTATTTTCAGCCCGCCCGTGCTGCCGCGCGTGGCACTGTCGTCTGGCTGCACGGTTTTCTTGGCGACCATCGGGAATGGCAGACGGTCGCCGCGGCCTGCGTTGAGCATAACCATCTGTTTATCGATCTGCCGGGCCACGGCGGCTCGGCGCATCTTTGCGCCGTTGATTTTGCGCACGTGAACGAACAGCTTATCGCAACGTTAAATAGTTACAACATACTTGAATACTGGCTGGTGGGTTACTCGCTCGGCGGGCGGATAGCGATGTTTCACGCCACGCAGGGGAATACGCCCGGCCTGCGAGGGCTTGTGGTTGAGGGGGGCCATCCGGGGCTTCTGAATGCCGATGAGCGCGATGCGCGTTTCGTTGCGGATAAACAGTGGGCGCAGCGGTTTCGCGATGAACAGATTGAATCGGTGCTGGACGCCTGGTATCGCCAGCCCGTTTTCGCCACGCTGACAGATGCACAGCGCCGGGAATTAATCACGCTGCGCGCCCGCAATGCCCCCATCGCCCTGGCCATGATGCTGGAAGCCACATCGCCTGGCCGCCAGCCGCCGCTGTATGAGCCTTTAGCGCGGCTCTCTGTACCTTTTCATTACCTGTGCGGGGAGCGCGATGCAAAATTCCGCGCGCTCGCCGCCACGCTCAATGTGCCTTTGCATGTCATTACTGGCGCGGGTCACAACGCGCACCGGGAAAACCCGGCTGCGGTGGCCTGCTGTCTTAACGCGATTTTGCGCCCCTAACGGAGAACTCCCATGATCTATCCTGATGAAGCGATGCTTTATGCGCCTGCCGAATGGCTCGACTGTTCGGAAGGCTACACCGACATTCGCTACCACAAATCCACTGACGGCATCGCTAAAATCACCATCAACCGTCCGCAGGTGCGCAACGCGTTTCGCCCGCTCACCGTTAAAGAGATGATCCAGGCGCTGGCCGATGCCCGCTATGACGACAATATCGGCGTCATTGTCCTCACTGGCGAAGGTGAAAAAGCCTTTTGCGCGGGCGGCGATCAGAAAGTGCGCGGCGATTACGGCGGTTATCAGGACGACGCCGGCGTGCATCATCTCAACGTGCTCGATTTCCAGCGTCAGATCCGCACCTGCCCGAAACCGGTGGTGGCGATGGTGGCGGGTTTTGCGATTGGCGGCGGTCACGTGCTGCATATGATGTGCGATCTGACCATTGCGGCGGAAAACGCCGTCTTCGGCCAGACCGGCCCGAAAGTCGGTTCGTTTGACGGCGGCTGGGGAGCGTCGTATATGGCGCGCATCGTCGGTCAGAAAAAGGCGCGTGAAATCTGGTTCCTGTGCCGTCAGTACGACGCAAAGCAGGCGCTGGATATGGGGCTGGTGAATACCGTCGTTCCGCTGGCGGAGCTTGAGAGAGAAACGGTGCGCTGGTGCCGCGAAATGCTGCAAAACAGCCCGATGGCGCTGCGCTGCCTGAAAGCGGCGCTCAACGCCGACTGCGACGGTCAGGCGGGGCTTCAGGAGCTGGCAGGCAACGCGACCATGCTCTTTTATATGACCGAAGAGGGGCAGGAAGGACGCAACGCGTTCAACCAGAAGCGCCAGCCAGATTTCAGCAAATTCAAGCGTAACCCATAATGCGCGCGGCTCAGCTTTATCGTTATCAGGTGCCGATGGACGCAGGCGTGGTACTGCGGGAGCGGCGCCTGAAAACCCGCGACGGCCTGCTGGTGCGCCTTTCTGACAACGGACGCGAAGGGTGGGGAGACATTGCGCCGCTGCCGGGGTTTAGCGACGAGACGCTGGACGCGGCGCTGTCTGCCGCGCACGACTGGCTCCATGCCTGGCAGTATGGCGATGCGCAGCCGCTGCCGGAGGTGGCAAGCGTCGCGTTTGGTTTAAGCCTGGCGCAGGCGGAGCTTCACGGCACGCTGCCCGAGGCCGCGAATTATCACACCGCGCCGCTATGTACGGGCGATCCGGATGAACTCTTCGCACGCCTCGCCGGGCTGCCCGGCAAGAAAGTCGCCAAAGTTAAAGTGGGGCTGTATGAGGCGGTGCGCGACGGCATGGTGGTCAACCTGCTGCTGGAGGCGATTCCCGATCTCACGCTGCGTCTTGACGCGAATCGCGCCTGGACGCCGCTGAAAGCGCAGCAGTTCGCGAAATACGTTAACCCGGCGTACCGTTCGCGCATCGAATTTATCGAAGAACCCTGCAAAAACCCTGACGATTCCCGCGCGTTCGCCGCCGAAACCGGTATCGCCATCGCCTGGGATGAAAGCCTGCGCGAACGCGATTTTTCCATTACAGCGGAGCCTGGCCTGCGGGCGGTGATTATCAAACCGACGCTCACCGGCAGTCTGCAAACGGTACAGCAGCAGGTGGCGCAGGCTCATGCGCTGGGCCTGACGGCGGTCATCAGTTCCTCCATTGAGTCAAGCCTCGGCCTGACCCAGCTCGCACGGCTTGCCGCCTGGCTGACGCCGGGCGTCACGCCGGGGCTCGATACGCTCGCGCTGATGCAGGCTCATCTGGTGCGCCCGTGGCCGGGCAGCCCGCTGCCGTGCTGGCCTGTGGATGCGCTGGAGCCGCTGCTGTGAGTCTCTTCGACTGGCCGTGGCGTCATTGGGCAAGCGTGAGGCCGCATGACATCGCGCTGCGCGCCGACAGTGGCGATATCATCTGGCGCGCGCTCTGCAAGCGGATTGATGCCCTTGCTGCAGGGTTTCACCAGCAGGGCGTGCGCGACGGCGACGGCGTGGCGCTGTGCGCGAAAAACAGCGAGCGAACGCTGCTCGCCTGGCTTGCGCTGTTACAGTGCGGCGCGCGCATTCTGCCGCTAAACCCGCAACTGCCAGCACCGCTAATCAACGCGCTGCTGCCGTCGCTCACGTTGCGGTATGCCGTTTGTATCGGTGATGCGCCTACGCTGCCGGGCCTTACGTTGCTCGACTGGCGCGAGCCTGCGGCGACGCATGCCGCGGCGTGGCAGGCGGATCGTCTGGTATCCATGACGCTAACGTCCGGCTCCAGCGGCCTGCCGAAAGCTGCCGTTCATACGGCGTTCGCGCATATGGAGAGCGCGAGAGGCGTGCTGAGCCTGATCCCGTTTCATACCGCCGACTGTTGGCTGCTCTCGCTGCCGCTGTTTCATGTCTCCGGTCAGGGAATATTCTGGCGCTGGTTGCGGGCAGGCGCGCAGCTGGCGGTACGTGATTCCCTGCCGCTTTACGAGGCGCTGGAAGGCTGTACGCACGCCTCGCTGGTGCCGACCCAGCTCTGGCGGCTGTTAGCGATGCCAGAGTGTCGCCTGAGCCTTAAAGCGGTGTTGCTCGGCGGCGCGGCGATCCCCGTTGCGCTGACGCAAGCGGCGGCACAGCGGGACATCGCCTGCTGGTGCGGCTACGGGCTGACGGAGTTTGCCTCGACGGTGTGCGCGAAACGCGCCGATGGCGAGGCTGATGTAGGTACGGCACTGCCGGGGCGCGAGGTGATGCTCGCGGGCGATGAGATCTGGCTGCGTGGTACCAGCATGGCCGCCGGCTACTGGCGTGACGGCGCGCTGGTGCCGCTCACCAATGCGCAGGGCTGGTTCGCCACCCGCGACCGCGGCGCGTGGCACGACGGCAAATTACTGGTGCCCGGACGGCTGGATAATCTTTTTTTCTGCGGTGGCGAAGGCGTTCAGCCGGAGGCGATCGAGCGCGTGCTGAGCCAGCATCCGCAGGTACGGCAGGCGTTTGTCGTCCCGCTGGAGGATGACGAGTTCGGCGCGCGGCCGGTGGCAGTCATCGAGTGTGAGGCGTCGTTTGAGCCGCAGGCGCTGCGCCAGTGGGCAAGCGATAAGCTGGCGCGATTTGAGCAGCCGGTTGCCTGGCTACGGCTACCGGAGACGCTTAAAAACGGCGGGATTAAAATTTCCCGCCGGGCGCTACGCGACTGGGTAAACCAGCAGGCGATTGCGGATTCAGGGACGCTGGATATTCACTAGCTGCTTCGTATGCCAGCGGCTCAACGCGAACACGGTAGTGAGCGCGCCAAGCAGGGCGCAAAACATATCCGACTGGGTGTCCCAGGGATCGCCCTGGGTGCCGAGAAAGTCATCGGCACCTTGTCCCAGCGCCAGCGCCGACCACCATTCGATTAATTCGTAAACGGCGCTAATCGCCAGCGCGATACAGCAGACCACGAAGGCGAGCATTTTACGACCGTGAACGTAGCCGTCGCGCAGCAAAATCTCCCGTGCCGCCAGCGCCGGCACCAGACCCTGAAAAAAGTGTCCCAGTTTGTCGTAAGGATTGCGGCTTAATCCCAGCCACGCCTGAACGTCAAAACCGATGGGCACTTTCGCGTAGGTGTACATACCGCCGACCATCAAAATGATGGCATGGAAGAAAATCAGTACGTAAAGCAGCGGCGTTAACGGATAGCGCGAGTGTGTGGCCAGTAGCAGTGGAACGATAATAATGACCGGCGTCACTTCCATAAGCCAGGTGAGTTTGTCTTTGGCGCTGATGCCGGTGTAAATCAGGATCAGGGCCAGCACCAGCGCTGCGAAGGTTAACGCCGTACGAGATGATGTGACGGTCATAATGATCTGCCAGAAATGTAAAAGGCTAACTATCGGGCAGATATGGCGAAAATACAACGACTTCCCTCGCTGGCGGCATTTTAACTGCCACCAGCGAGGGTGGCTATCAGGAAGAGAGATCGCTCTGCGTTTTCAACGGGCGCTTACGCAGTCGCTTCACCAGCGGCGGTACGATAATCACCAGCGTGGCCATAATGAGCAGGGTTTTGGTGACGCCGCTCTGCCAGAGAATGCCGAGCTCGCCGTTGCTGATAGAGAGCGCGCGGCGCAGGTTCTGCTCCAGCATCTCGCCCAGCACAAAGCCCAGAATCAGCGGCGACATCGGAAAATGCATTTTACGCAGGATATAACCCAGCACGCCAAGGCCCACCATCAGCAGCAGATCGAATGTCGTGCTGTGCACCGCGTAAACGCCCACCGCCGAGACAGCCGCAATCGCTGGCACCAGGAACCACAGCGGAATGGTCAGCATGCGGGTGAAGAGGCCGATCAGCGGAATGTTCATAATAAGCAGCATTACGTTAGCGATAAGCAGCGCCGCGATAAGCCCCCAGACGATATCCGGCTGTTCGGTAAACATCGCAGGCCCCGGCGTGATGTTATAGAGCGTCAGCGCGCCCATCATCACCGCCGTGGTGCCGGAGCCGGGCACGCCTAAGGTCAGCATCGGGATAAACGAGCCGCAGGCCGAGGCGTTGTTCGCCGCCTCCGGCGCCGCCACGCCGCGAATATCGCCTTTGCCGAACGAGCCGTCTTTATCACCGAGTTTTTTCTCGGTCATGTAGGTAATGGCGCTGGCGATGGTCGCCCCCGCGCCCGGCAGAATACCGACAAAAAAGCCAATTACCGACGAGCGCAGTGTCGCGCCGGTACAGGCAGCCGCTTCTTTGGCGTTAAACAGCATCCGCCCGGTCTTGCGCACCAGCGTCTGGCCGCTGCTGGTGCTCTCCAGCATCAGCAGAATTTCGGAGACCGAGAACAGGCCAATCACCACCACAATAAACTGCACGCCATCCGAGAGATGTACGCTGTCAAACGTGAAGCGATACACGCCGGTGTTGGCATCGACACCGACCGTCGCGAGCCCGAGGCCAATCAGCGCGGCAAGGAACGACTTCAGCGGGTTTTGCGCCATCATGCTGCCAAGACAGGCGATGGCAAAGACCATCAGGGCGAAATATTCCGCCGGACCGAACGCCAGTGACCACTCCGCCAGCACGGGTGCAAAAAGGATGATGCCGAAAATCGCGATAAACGAGCCGACGAACGAGCTGACGGCGGAGATAGAAAGCGCCACGCCGCCGCGCCCCTGCTGCGCCATCGGGTAGCCGTCCAGCGCCGTCATGATCGCCGCGGCGTCGCCCGGCACGTTAAGCAGTATCGATGAAATGCGCCCGCCATATTCACAGCCGATATAGACCGTGGCGAGCAGGATCAGCGCCGATTCCGCCGGCAGATGAATCGCGAACGCCAGCGGCAACAGAATGGCGACGCCGTTAATCGGCCCGAGGCCCGGCAGCAGCCCGACGATGGTGCCAACGAAACAGCCAATCAGCGCAATCAGCAGATTGGTGGGCGTCAGCGCGACGGCGAAGCCCTGCGAGAGATAAAGCCAGGTATCCATAAAAGCTCCCGTTAATTAAGCCAGGCCCCGAGAGGCAGCGTTACGTCAAGCAGGCGGTCAAAGGCGTACCAGAGCGCGCTGCCCATCGCCACGCCGGACACCAGCGCCGCGGGAAGCTGCGCGCCGAAAAGCATACCGATCACCGCCGTCAGCAGCGCGGTGGCGAGCGGAAAGCCGAGCCATTCAAAACCCCAGGCGTAGAGCAGCAATACAATGACCATTACCACCAGCCGTTGCAGCACGGCGTTGTGCGGCCAGTCCACGACATCCGGGCGGCGCAGCAGTAGCAGCACCGCGCACAGCAGCATCAGCGCGATAATGCCCATCGGAAAAGGGCGCGGCCCGACCGGTTCGTAGGCGTACTCGCTGTGGATCTGCCAGGCCACAAACAGCCCGCCGATACAGAGCAGGATCCAAATCCCCGCAAAAATGCGATCGCTCATCACATCCTCCTGCGCTATTTCGCAAGCCCAAAGGCTTTGGCTTTTTCGCGGTAGTCGTTGACCTGATTTTTCACATACTCATCCAGTGCTTTGCCGGTCAGGTTGAATTCAAACAGGCCGCGCAGATCGCGCTGCTTTTTAAATTCATCGGTTTGCTGGAGTTTTTCGAAGGTCTGCACCCACCACTGGTAATCGGCGTCGCTCACTTTAGGGCCGACATAGAAGCCGCGAATGATAGGCCATACCAGGTCATAGCCCTGCTCTTTGGCGGTGGGCACCTTGGCGAGCTGGCCAGGCAGGCGCTCGGCGGAGAACACCGCCAGCACCCGCAGTTTATTGCCGGTGAGGTACGGCACCATTTCGCTGAGATCGCCGGATACCGCCTGCACGTGGTTGCCCATCAGCGCGGTGACTGGCTCGCCGCCGCCTTCAAAGGCTACGTAGCGCATCTTGTGCGGATCGACGCCCGCTTTCTGGGCCAGCAGCGCGGTTTTCATCCAGTCCTGGCTGCCGATGGACGCGCCCGCGCCAAACACCACGCTGTTCGGATCTTTCTCCAGCGCTTTCATCAGGTCGCCGAGCGTTTTCCACGGCGAATCGGCGCGCACCGCGATCATGCCGTAATCGGTGCCGACACTTGCGAGCCAGCGCACGTCATCGACGTTATAGCGGCCAAATTTGCCCTGCGAGAGATTGAGCAGCGAGCCGCCGGAAAACGCCACCACGGTGCCCGGTTCGCCGGGGCGCTGGGCCACAATCGCGTTATAGGCCACCGCGCCGACGCCGCCTGGCATATAGGTCACGCGCATCGGTTTTTCCAGCGCGCCGGTTTCCTGAAGGCTCACCTGAATCAGTTTGCAGGTTAAATCGAAGCCGCCGCCGGGCTTGGCGGGCGCGATGCACTCCGGGCGCGACGGCGCTTCTGCCGCCACGGCTTCGGTAAAAGAGAAAGCCAGAGACGTTGCTAACAGGGTAGAGAGAAGTGATGTTTTCATTTTCATCCTCATGCATGACTGCCGTGATGTTTCTGATTATGTGAACTGCTTTGTAGCGTATCGGTTGCATGATTGTTAAAACTAAAGCCTTTCAGTTTCCTTTCATCGCGACAGAAACTTTACTGGATGTGATATGCGTCTCTTACTGGCTTATCAACACTGAATAATGTGGAGGTATGTCACATTATGTCAGCCACCTTGAATCCCTTTACCTCTGCCGGTTACGTTTATGTTGAGTTATGCCAACGTTCATTGAGAGATGGGAAAAAACCGGATAACCTACCGGACAAACTTTTCACCTTGTCCTGTTGCCATGCCATTAACCGACACAAAAATCAGAAATGCTAAACCTCATGAGAAGCCTTACTCGCTTCAGGATGGTCAGGGCCTCTATCTTGATGTCAGGCCTACCGGTGCCAAGATATGGCGATACCGGTTCTGGCTGTCACCAAAAAAAGACGGGCGCTATACGATAGGCGAGTACCCTGGCGTCTCCCTGGCTGATGCCAGAAGAGAAAGAGAGTGGGCAAGAGAACAGGTTAGGCAGGGCAAAAATCCAACCATCGTCAAAGACACTGAAAAGCTGATGGTTATGGGTGATGCAGAGAACACCTTCAAATCAATCGCTGAAGAATGGTATGAGCGAAAGTGCCAGACTTGGGCAGAGAAAACTCAGATAGTTAATCGTGGATTCCTGGATAAGCACATCCTGCCCGCAATAGGGAAGATACCAGTAAAGGACGTTAAAGCCGCGCACATACTTGCATTGATGCGGACGCTCGAGAAGGCCGGGAATGCTTATTCCGCAGGAAAGGTGAGACAGATATGTTCAGCCGTTTTTTGCTACGCCGTCGCCACACTGAGAGCTGAAGTCGATCCATCGTATGCCCTTCGCGGCGCGGTGATGCAGAAGCCTACCACACACGCAAGACCTGCAACTACAGAAGAACTTCGTCAGTTATTTGTGTCGCTAAGGAATTACAAAAGCCCGGTCATGGTTATCTGCATAAAAATGCTGGTTATGACATTCGTGCGTCAACAGGAACTTAGGTTTGCCAGGTGGGATGATATCAGCTTAGAAAAAGCCGAATGGATAATCCCAAAAGAAGTGATGAAGAAACGCCGCGAACACCGCGTTCCGTTGTGCGACCATGTTATCGCATTGCTGGAAGAACTTAAACCACTGACAGGTGATAAAGAATATCTCTTCCCCAGCCCATCAAAGCCTGGCCAACCAATTGCCAAAACCACCATTAATCGCGCCATCGAGTATCAGGGGTTTGCAAGCGGTGAGATAACCGGGCATGACTTCCGCGCCACGGCATCCACCGCTTTGTATGAGCAAGGCTTCAGGCCAGAAGTGATAGAAGCACAACTGGCTCATCAGCAAAAGAATAGGGTAGCTGCCGCGTACAATCATGCGGAGTATATGAAAGAAAGAAGGGAAATGATGGATTGGTGGGGAGGTGTTATTGCTGGCCTGATCGAGGACAAGAAGTGATTTTATCCTTTATCCACGCATCGACTTCACTGGAAGGCCATCGGACGCTTCTGCCAATCTTAACAGGACGTGGAAATTTACCATCTCTCATCCATTCATAAATGGTAGGCTTCTTGTAGCCGGTTGCCGCGCACACATCGGTGATCGGCATGAGTCTATCGCTCATTACTGTATTCATTCGATTATCTCCAGGCGTAAAAAAGCCGCCATCAGGCGGCTTTGAGTAGTTCTTTCATGAGCGCATAAGTTTCTGGCGCTCGCTTGTCTGGTCGCTTCAACTCCTCCTTTAGCAAACCTGTCAGCCGATCCCATTCGCGCAGAATTGGAGCAAAACTCTTAACCCTCTTCGCTATTTCGGTAAAGCTATCTTTAATCTCAGGGATATCCTCAACCAGAAGCATGCATCTGTGCAGGTCTGCCGGGTCGGATGGAGCATCGAAACGCCCATGATAAAAGTTCTTTTCAAGGCCAAGTGCAATTGATGCCATCGTCGCACTGCTTATTCCAACTCGACCCTTTGCCTGCCAATTCAAAACCTTCATTGCCAAATCAGACATAAATTTCTCCAACAAAAAACCCGCCTAAGCGGGTCATGGTTTCAACTCAAATTCATCGTCCCAGGGTGGGAGTGTCTGCATCCTTCCATGCGACATGATGTACTCAGTTGCCACAGCCATAGAACTTGGCTTCTCGAACTCCAGCATAAAAACATCATCGTATGCTTTCCCCAACCACCACCCGCCGCCGTACTCCTTTGCGCGCTGAATGAGCACCCAGCGACCGGGCGTAATGCGATGATGCACCTCGCCCCTGTAAATAATCAGATAGTCCGAGTCTTTACTCATGAAGCACCCCAAAATAACTGTATTTATATACAGTAAATTGAGGTGGGCGAGCTGTCAATTCGTGGTGCAATTGGGTGGGAGTTTAGGTGTCAGTCATCATCAATAGGTCCGCGGTTCCCTCTGAACCATACATCATTAGCTGCACGCGTCTTACGTGCCCATCCAAAGAAGATAATCACAGGGATTGTGAACCACAGGGCATAATCAGGAGCCCTTTGTTCGGCGATTATCCCCAGAATGAATGGAAGTACAGAAGAGGCTGCCTTCCTGCCGTACCATGCATATTTATTTATCCAATCCATCACCCCTCCTTTCCAGGCAACTTGTAATGCTGGCTTACAGGTTGAAGAATTGCGGCGCGTCTTTCCCATTCAGCAATTTCGCGAGCGTGCTTCATTGAGTTGTCACTAAACTCGGCATTAGCGCATTCGTCTGCTTCCTCAGCGGCTCTTTTCGCAATAGCCAGAAGCTCGGAGACAAGTGAATCAGCCACAACCGGATCGGGAATTGTCGCGCGCATGAAAGAACGACAATCATCCACAGCGTGGTCAATAAGTTTATGAAACAGCTCCTTGTTGTTTTTCGTCTCTTCATCTGCGAAATACAAGGCTATGTTGAACGCCAGCCTGGTCAGAGCATCATCAGGCACAACCTGCGCGGGCGGTGCGGTGTAGAGCGGGGTTACTTTCCACCCATTCGCAATCCAACTTCCAGCTACAGATTTTGATCTGGTTAATGCCCCCGAAGAGAAAGGCCCGTCATCGTGACGCCACGCAACCGGCTCCGCCCGCTCCCGCAGCGCCAGCAGTGCTACGCGCGCGATTGCTAATTCGGTCTCAAGCTCCTGCCTGACTGAATCAAACGCGCTCTGTTTAACCGAAAACTCAAGCTGTCTCACTTTCTCTTCGCACGCTTCAGCCAGCGCCGCTTTGCTTATTTCGCTCACGCTTCACCCCCTGTCTCAAGATTGATGCCCGCGACGGCGCAAAATTCAACCGCCTCGCGTTGTGCTTTTCGATAACCAAACATCACATCGTCGTTGAACATTTGCGGGTTAATGCTCGGCAGCTTAACCTTGCGCGCCTCCAGTTCAGCGATGCGCTTCTGCGCGGCTTCCAGCGCTGCTATCAGGCAGAGAACAGCCTTTGGGCTTGCTTCGGCAATAAACGCTGCGTCGTCTTTCAGGCAATGCTGCGCAACTGCCTCACTACCAACGCGCACCTCGTATCCGCGCGCTCCACTATGCGGCTTATATGCAGACCAGTCGCCCCAGCGTGCTTTCTCAGCCGCCGCTTTCAGTTTTGCTGTGTCGGTCATGCGGCACCGCCTTGACGCAGCCAGCGGTTGAGGTATTTGTTGTTATTCACAGAACCGAAGCTGTTGCGTTTCATAAGCTCTTCGCGGCTCGGCATCGGCTGAGATTTGACGCGAGCCTGTAGCTCGCTTGGTGTGATACGCGGGTCATGTGTAATCATGAATTTTTCCTCGCGCCGTCCGTGGCGCACGATTAAACGCGACGCAGGCTGATGTGCTCGCGCTTTGCCATCTGGCGGATAGATTCGTATGAGCGGTTTAACTGGCGGGCTATAATCTTGGGATGGACGCTGCCGGCCAGTGATTTGATGAGGCTTAACTCGGTGGTGGTCCAGTTGCGGCCCAGCGTCTGCTGATTGCCACGGCGTTTTTTGAATGGTTCTGCTGGCATTTCACCTCCATTGTTCTCCGAAGGTGAAGCCAATTTCTGCCAGCGCCATGTCCATCTTTTCAATGAACTCTGGCACCGCTTCCGTGAATTCTTCCATGTATTTTTCATCACGTTCGACAACGACATGATGAAGTCCTTCGCGCCTCATGCGCGGGTCATAATTCGAAAAGTACCAGGCATCCTTACCAGTTACCCACATGCTGAACTGCACCTGAGCCATGTACGCTGACTTTATGGCTTCAAATCCGCCGAGGCGAAATTTCATGAAGTCGCGAGAAGTGAAAGGGCATTTAAGCTCAAGCCCTCGGCCATCACTGCAAAGCCCATCCGGTGAGCATGCAGTGCGCATAGTTTCGTCCTTGTAGATAATTGGCGACTCGGTTACCTGAACGCCGACAGTGAACTCAAACAGGGCTCTTGCGTCATCCTCGTATTGCTTTCCCCATGCCAGAGCCTTGGCGTTAACTTCAGGAGCTACGCCGGTACACACCTCAGCGAGAAGGGTGTGGAAATATGACATCTTCATATCCGGCCATTTTTTACCTGAGCGTGGTTTTGATATGACGTTATGAACATCTGATGCGGTGATAACTCCGAGGCGCAGCCTCTGCCACGCCTCATCTCCTTGTTCAACCGTGAGCACATCTATCCCTGTGCGCTCAAGGATGATTTCTGGAGTCATGCTGCCGCCTTTTGCCTGAGGAATCCGAGTGCCTTAACGGCTTCGATTTGGGTAAGCTCAGATGACGCGAGAATTTCGCGACGGAAGATTTTCGAGCAAAGAGGCAACAGGTCTTCATCCCACGTTTTATTCATGGCGATGAGTACGTCGTTAATTTCTTTGATGGTTGCAATGTCTGCCGGGGTGATATCGCGCTCAGGCTGCCGTTCTGCGGCGAAGTTAATACCTTCTTCCCCCTCGGTATTAACATAGTCAATTGCCGCGTCGAGTCGCTCACGGCGCGGCCAGTATTTGGCAGCTTGCTTCACGACCGTCTTGAGCATCATCTGCTCTTCATCGGTAACCCACGGGCATTTTTTGCTGTTGTCAGTTTTGTACTTCTTCCATGCTTCAGACCGGTCACGTATTGAATAAATGTCTTCAATACGCATGGTGTGCGTCAGGTAGTCGCCATCGTCCGTTTTCACGACAACATAAGCGCCTACAACCTCTCCGCGCTGTTCTTTGGTGTCAAACTCGCTATAGATGTGAACCGGAGGCTTATCGAGACCCTCGCGACGGAATTGGTCATTTTTACGGACGATTGCCGACTGGCACCACTTAATTGCCCCTGATTGCTGGGCAATATGCATCAGCCCCATGTAGCTTATATCGAGGCAAATGGCTCCTTTCCGTGGAACCAGATAGGCCAGTTTCTGCGCTGGGTTCAGCGTGATGCCAATCGCAGCAACGTTCATGATCGCGCTGCGGGTACTGGTCGTGTTATTCATTGCAGTCTTTGCGAGATAGTCGTTATTGGCGAATATCTGCATCGCAAACTCTGATTCACGCTTGAAATTTATTGATGGCTCAGCGCATACCTGCTCGAACTCAACCTTCAGGGGATTGATAAGCTCGTATACCTGATTAACAACCGGGCTTGCCATTACGCTGCCTCCCTGTGTGAATGCCGTGCCTTGAAGATGCCGATGGCGTACTCGGCAGTAACGCGCTCGGTCAGCGCATCAATCCACCAACCCTCGGATGCGTCCTGAAACGCGATGCTATGGCCTTCGAGATAGTTGATGGCGTCACCGGTATGCTCATCAGCATCCAGCCCCGCCAGAGCCGAAATAAACGGGTTTGCTTTCTTCGCCAGACGCTCAACTTCATCGCTGATGCGCTCGTTATCAGTTGCGTCCAGCGCGGCGATAATCTGCTCGATTTCTTTGACGTCGTTCAGGGTCAGTCTCATTGCTTCTGCTCCTGTTGTTTTGGTGTCTGTTTCATCAAATCTTTCATGAGGCGGGCAAACTGCTCATCAGTCATGTCGCGAGGGTTGAGGGTCTTCATTGCGGCCTCCGGTACCAGGGCATGCTCACTGCCTGCTTCATCTGCTTATTGGCCTGCAGCCACATCCCGGCGTCACCGAGGAAGCGGGCGATAACCGCCTTGCTCTGCGCGGCCATAAGGGCCTGATGGTTTACTGTTTGATTGCCGTACATGTCAGCTCCTTAAGCGTTGTGCAGATACCGCGTATGCGGCGGGTGATGAGGTCGAGTAGCGATTCATTGAGTTGAGCGGCACCCAAGACGGCACCGCCCGCGATAGCAAATGTCATCGTGGGGTTCCTGTTATTTGTGATTGGCATAGCGAAAACGCCTAAAATAGGCGCTATTGATATGCTGAATTAATGTTCAAATGCTTTTGATAGGTGATAGATTCCATATTCCACAACACATCGGAGGTTTTATATGGAAGAGAACTTTTGCTGTCCTGAGTGCGGGTCAGAGGAAATAATCGGGGACTTAAGTACCGAAGAGGGCTGGAACAACGCTACTTGTGAGTGCGGACATAAATACTCTTATGAAGAGTATGTTCATGCTTCAGCAGTTTTTGCCGCAAAATGCCTGTTTAAAGACTTATAAAAAATGCCCGGACGCAATGCCGGGCGAACAGGCAACAAGGGTTATTTCTCCATTTAACCAGAACAGGTCTTCGTCTCCTGTCTTGGTTATGATGCGGATTGCATCAGATAACCGACTCCATGAATCGGCTATCGGATATCGGCTGATATTCAACGGCCTCATCATCTATGTCGTAAATGTCGTGATAGCATTCGTGGCACAACTCTTCATTACCATCGCCACTGTAAACGGCAACCGCAGCAATCCCTTTGCCGCATATGTCGCATTCGACTTCCTCATCCATATCTCACCTCAGATAAGTGGCTTGCTGCCAAAAAGAAAGGCCGCTTATTCTGCGACCTCATCTGCGTATTCTTTGATGGTTAACCAGCCTGGTCTTTCACCCTTGCCAAGATAGAAATCAATAATATCCAGCAAGCGTGGGTAAAACTTCAGGGCCTTACGACCATCCATTTCAGCAATTTCATGCTTGCTGTATTTACGCCATTCCTCTGCGGTGTGGTTCTGGCACCCAGCTCGCACATATTCACCGTTCGTGATGCTGATGAAGTATTTCTCACCTATGATTACGTATGTGAGATCAGGCAGGTTGGCATCGCTCAGGTCGGCACCGCTCAGGTTGGCACCGCTCAGGTTGGCACCGCTCAGGTTGGCACCGTACAGGTTGGCACCGTACAGGTTGGCACCGCTCAGGTTGGCACCGTACAGGTTGGCACCGTACAGGTTGGCACCGTACAGGTTGGCACCGCTCAGGTTGGCACCGCTCAGGTTGGCACCGCTCAGGTTGGCATCGCTCAGGTCGGCACCGCTCAGGTTGGCATCGCTCAGGTCGGCACCGCTCAGGTTGGCACCGCTCAGGTTGGCACCGCTCAGGTTGGCATCGCTCAGGTCGGCACCGCTCAGGTTGGCACCGTACAGGTTGGCACCGTACAGGTTGGCACCGCTCAGGTTGGCACCGCTCAGGTTGGCACCGCTCAGGTTGGCATCGCTCGGCACCGCTCAGGTTGGCACCGCTCAGGTTGGCACCGCTCAGGTTGGCATCGCTCAGGTCGGCACCGCTCAGGTTGGCACCGCTCAGGTTGGCACCGCTCAGGTTGGCACCGTACAGGTTGGCACCGCTCAGGTTGGCACCGTACAGGTTGGCATCGCGCAGGTTGGCTTTAGATCCGTTTTCACCAAACGAAGTCATCCACACTTTGTGCTCATCCAGAATTTTTGATAATTCAGCAGAGTTCATTTTGTTAATCCTTTTGATTGGTCGTAGTAGGCCGGAATCGATTTACCGCGCATTTTCTGGTGCGCGTTAATCAAGTGGGTAGGGTGGTTAACCGGCTTCTTGTATGCCGGGTTGCGCTTGCGTTCGGTTACTTCCAGCTTCTTGTCGCGGAGAGCTACGAGCGAAGTGGCTCGGTCAACGCGGCTTGCATGCTTGCGTGATTCTTCCTGAGAAGCGTCAGGAGCCTCGCAACCTAAAATGGAGTCGATGATATTGCCGATAGAGTCACGCTCGATAGCGAGCTTTCTGCGCCGCTCATGACGGCGAGTTTTAGCGTTACCAGCTGATACTGAAGAACCGTATTGGATAACCGTCATGGCTTTGTCCTCGTGTGAAATGTCTTTGAAATGCTTTCATTTCAGAGTCATCTCTAGCCCCTCATAAGAGGGGCAGAAAGAGCATCTATGCACCAAAAAGGACGATGCTCGCGCCGGATCGATAGATTTAATTAATCTGAGTTTTGAAGTTATGCATTCACATAAATCCTCCTGTTGCATGTGCAGCATTGGCTGTGTTTGGCGGCTGCATTTCGCCTGGTGAAATGGATTTGGTGATTGGATGGCCGGCGCTGAACCCCGGCTAGCTAGACATGCCACGAAATGAATCAGTTGCACCCCCGTCGCTGTGGGGAGACTTGACCAGCAAGTTACATTCGTGTGCGCATCAGCCTGCGCATTCATCCAATCCAAAACCCATCTCGTTTGGTATCTGTTCGCGCTTTGTCAGCGCACCGTCGAAGTTAAAGAGCGATGCCAATCTGTTCCGTTTGGCTACCAGCGTCCTGCTGTTGAGATGAATAATATGCGTATAGCGCATATGCGTCAAGCGCATAATGTGAGGGTGTAGTTAAAAAAGTGGGGAATTTGATGTATGCGTATGAAACAGAGAGAGAAAAATATTTAGGCAGGGTTTGCTACAGGCACAAAAAAGCCCGCACATGGCGGGCTTAGTATGCAAAATGTTGGCTATCCGTGACGGCGGAACTGCTGAGATTGGCTTAGCATAACGCGACCAGCCACATGAAACATATGCATTTCTTCTTCTGAAATTGTCCACTCACGATAGCGAGGATTGTCAGAAATCACGATCAGCTGGCTCTTCACCTTTTGCAGTCGTTTAACAAACATGTCGCCATTAAAGTTGAAAACGTAGATGCCATCACCGTCAAAAACACTGACGCCGACATCTACAAAGATGAGATCGCCTGGCTCTATGGTTCCTTCCATGCTGTCACCGCGAACGTTGATGAGCTTCACAGATGATTCTGGCCGGTTACCAAAAATAACCCTGGCCTGGTCAGGCACATACTCAATAGACCGTATAACTTCTACGACGTCTTTCGAGGCAGCCCCATCACCTGCGCTTGCTGAAACATCAAGAACGTCAATTCGATACACATCATTCCTCCCCTTTTTTATAATGGAACCAACACTGTATGTATCTACAGTATCACTGGCTTCATTAGAAGAGAATAGCTCAGCTACAGGAACTCCGAGAGCTTCTGCAATCTTTTGAATGAGAGTGTCGCTATAACCCTGCATGCCGCGCTCTAGACGCGACAGATTCCCTACGTCGCTTTCTACGCGCAACGCAAGCTCACTGAGGGTCATCTGATTCGCTTTGCGAATCTGTCGGATTTTTTCGCCTATTTTCATGGCTCATATTCAACCTTTTTTATGCGTGACACGCAAAGCGCCTTGCGCATATTTTTTATTTCGCATATTATGCGTATAGCGCATTACGGAGGTGCAATATGCAGACGCCACTTAGAAAAATGCGTGTAGAGAAAAAGCTGACAATCGCCGAGGTAGCCATCGCAACACAGTTGGACGTTGGCAACCTGAGTCGAATCGAAAGGGGAATGCAGGTTCCGTCTCTCGAAACAGCTGAGAAGCTCGCAAAGTTCTTCAAGGGGAAGATTAGCGAGATGCAGATTCTCTACCCGCACCGATACATGAAGGCGACTGATTCAGCCGCCTAAGCAGTACCCGCTCTTTACCAATCTGAACCGCCGACAACGCGGTAATTCAATCAAGTGGCAGACCCCACGGTCTGCGCACGTATCTATCTAAACCACAAAGGAAGAATACCGAATGGAACTTACAAGCACACGCAAGAGAGCCAACGCAATTACCAGCAACATTTTTAACCGCATCGCTATTCGCGGTCAGCGAAATATCGCATCGCAGCTGGGCGTTGATGAGTCGCAAATTACCCGTTGGAAATCCAGCATGATCCCGAAGATGTCGATGCTGTTGGCAATTCTGGAGTGGGGAGTTGAAGACGAGGAATTATCGAATCTTGCAAAGCAGGTAGCACTGCTTCTCACAAAAGATAAAGCCCCAAGCGCTGGAACGCTTGAGGCTTAGCAAACTGTGTTACGCCAAGTAACAGGAGTAATTATGGAATTTACAGAAGAAAAAGTAAAGCTATCGCAACACAAGCAACGGATTCTTGATGAGGCCATGGAAATTGATATGGATCCTCTGAGGCACTTGAATTTGCCAGAAGATTACCGTCATCAAGGCTGGGTTTATGCCCTAACAAATCCAGTTATGCCTGGTCTTTTTAAGATAGGTATGACCACTTCTGAGCCAGAAGTTAGAGCAAAGGAAATTTCTCAAGGGACTGGCATTCCAATGCCATTTGAAGTGGCTAAAGCCTATTACAGCGACAATCCGAGAGAAGATGAGGCCGAAATTCATCTGTATCTAAATGATTTTCGCGTAAGCCAAAACAGAGAGTTTTTTAAGTGTGACCTCGAAACATTAGAAGAGGCAGCGTCTGCATGTGGACTGGATGAGAGAGGTTCATCTGTAGAAACTCTCGCTGATAAATATGACGTCTTTTGCTTTGACAAAAGAAACAAGCTTGATTTAGTCGAATTGTTCCAAGAGTTGGGAATAGAAGTATTTGGTGATCCTGTTGCCACAGCGGAAGCAATGATTCGACTGTCAACAAGGTTTATTAAAACCTACTCGCTCAACGGTTCATCCGTCATTTTTCATGAAAACAAAACCAAGCGAATAATCCAAGGGCTAGCTCAGAGCTTTGAAGCCTACCTAAAAGAACATCCAGAGGAGAGAAATAAGCCTGGACTGTTCCATCTGCCAATTTGACCGAGGTAATTATGGCTAGATCAAGAAACATCAAACCAGGCTTCTTCACTAACGATGAACTAGCCGAATGCTCACCTCTCGCCCGGCTTTTGTTTGCCGGGTTATGGACTATAGCCGACAAAGAAGGTCGATTGGATGACCGGCCAAAGAAGGTGAAAGCTCTCGTTCTTCCTTTCGATAATGTCGATTGCGATGAGCTTCTTCAGCAGCTTCATGATCGCAAATTCATTCAACGCTATCAGGTTCAGGATGGCGCATACATCCAGATCACCAACTGGAAAAAACACCAGAACCCTCACTGCAAGGAAGCTCCTAGTGAGATACCTGAATACTGCGAGGCAGATGAAAAACAGGAAGAAGAACAAGTCAAGGAAGATGAAAGCACCATGCAAGTACAGTGCAATAACAGTGCAAATGAATCACAAGTCACTGATAAATATCAAGCACAGTTAGAGCACAGTGCAAGCACGGTGCAAGAACCAGTGGAGAACAATTTAAATCCTGCTGATTCCTTTAACCTGATTCCTGATTCCCTCATTCTGATTCCTGATTCCGTAGTTAACACCCAAGCCGCTGACGCGACTTGTTCCGAAGATGGCAATGTTCACCAGATGGCTAGTCGTTACGCCTTCGAGGGAAATGTTATTCGACTGAACCAGAAGGACTTCGATTCCTGGAAGGCGCTTTTCAAAAATATTGACCTGGCAGCAGAGTTGACTCGCCTGGATCTGGAATTCACGCATGAGAAGCCGAAAAACTGGTTTAGTACTGCCAGTGCCAAGCTGAACTACCAGAACAAACATTCTCCAGGCCGACCAATTCAGAGAGCGGCTGTCAACCAATCACACTGGAACGACAAAGACGAGTGGGAGGAAAACTTCCTATGAAAAACCTTGTCCAGGCGATAAACAATCGCGACAGCAACGCTCTGGCTCGCCTTGCTGAAAATCACCAGGAGCCAGAACGCGGCGTGAATTTCGAAGCCGAGAAGCTAGTCGACATACTGTTCGATAACCTGAAGCAACTTTTCCCGGCATCTGTCAGCACCGTCCTGAAAGACCCGCGCGACGAGGCCGCTGCTAAGCGTCAGTGGATTGCCGCGTTTGCAGAGAACAAAATCCAAAACAAAGCACAGCTTAAAGCCGGCATGCAACGTGCCCGCGCCAGTGAGTCCCCTTTCTGGCCTTCTCCAGGGCAATTCATAGCCTGGTGCAAAGACGCGGAATTCAGGGGTAGCGGACTACCAGATACGACAGAGCTTTTCGAAATGGTAATGCAGTACTGCGCGAAAAAATGTCAGTACGCCACACCTGAAGAGTACCCATGGAAAAGCAACGCCTGCTACTGGATGGTAACGAAGCTTTACGACCTTATGCGCTCATTCAACCTTACCGAGCCTGAACTCCGGAAGCGGTGTTCTGAAGAGCTTCGAAAGATGTCTGTTCGTATCGAGTCAGGTGAGCAAATCCCCGCGCCTGTAGTTCAGATCCCCAAACTTCACATCCCCCTTAGCAACGAGAAAGGCCTGGCAAAAATCGCCGAGTTAAGGGCTAAGCACAAGTTCCGGAGGCACTGATATGGATATGGAACGAATCCGTTTCGAAGAGCTTTTCTCAAGTATCTTCAGGTCTAAATATGACCTGTCCAGAACAGCTATCGGCTACCTGAACCCGTTTGTTAATAGCTGTTTTTTCTTTTGGCAGGAAGGTCGAGGTGTCGAGTGAAGAGGAAATTCAATAGCGGCTCAATAGTTTCATGCGTTGACCTGAATCCAGGCTGTCTTTCGTCTTTGGTCGTAAAGAGCACAGGGATTGAGCGGGGTTCGGTTATTTCAGCACTCAACAGACTGACGAAAGAGGGAAGGCTTCGCAGGGAAAGCGCTGCCAGGGGATTTATTTATTTTGTTGGCGATTCTGCGAGTGAGCGGGTGAGGAAAAGCAAACGCGGCAACCAATCACCCAAATTGACAGGCGCTTTCGGGTGCGCAAATCCATTAACCCAAATGTTCAACAGGTGCCTAATGGAGGCCAGATCATGCCAGTGATTAAGAGACAGCGAGAGGTCTATTTCGCCCCGACACGAGGGCGTTGTTACCTGACATTAAGGGGCGCAATTAATGCTGAAGCGCGGGCAATAATCTTTTCAAGATACCCATCAACCGGCTCGGTATTCAGTGACGGCATGCTTATCGAGGACCCATGGAGCATTACCACTGATGATCCGGAACGCTATCAGAAAATGTATCGCCGGCTGAAAAGGCTTATCGCCAAATCCGTAATCAGCAATTCTCCTACCGAACATCACAAGGATTTCGCATGACCATATCTATGGCAATGATGGAGCTGGCTCTGAACCCACGATTCAAGGCAGTAATGGATGTCTGCCTCGATGAAGAGGAGTTGATAGTTCAGTTCGAAAGACTTTCTGGCATCAAGCGTCCACCAACGCGCAGCTTCCCCATTGAAGATATGGTGGATATCGCCACAGGCTTCCGGGATGCGCAGTGGAAGGCATTTTTCGAAGCATTCATCCCTTTCGTTTACGACTGCGTCTGGCTCCGCTGGGCAGATCGCGACAATGAAGATTTCTGGCAAACGCCAGCCGAACATCACAAGGATTAACCATGAGCACTATTAGCACAGAACAGGCCAAAGACCTGCGTAACGCATTTGAATGCTGGCAGCATGACTATGACCCGGTAGAAGACAAAGAGCAGTACGAGATGTTTGGCCTTGGCGTTGTGGCGATGGATGAGCTTCTGGCGCTGCGCAAAGAGCGGGAGAAGGAAGAATCAGCCGTTTGCCCAAAATGCGGCAACACTGGATTAGCCGATAGCGGCGGGGTGCAGCCATGGGGAGAGCCAATTCTCATTGAATGTGATTGCACAGCACCGCCCGCGCCTGGTGCTGATGACGACTCTCTGCCGTATGACCCACAGATTGCTGAGTATGAGCAAATGATGGAAGCCGAGCAGGCACAAGCCGACACCACCTCGCAGCAGTTCGAATCGCTGGCAGGTAAGGTTGTTGGTGGCAGCGATGGTTTCGAGTGTACGCCAGTCGCTGACCTGTACGAGCTTCTTACCAAGTGTGGCGAGTGTTACGACTATACAACCTCGGCAAAAGTCGCTGCCGCCTGGATTAAAGATGGTTATTCGGCGCGGGAATACGTGAAGCTTGACCGTCTGCAGGAAGCCATGACGCATGGTTCATCCGGGGAGCCTGATGGCTGGATTCCATGCAGCGAGCGGATGCCTGATACATACGTAAATGTTTTACTGACAGACGAGCATGGCGACACTTGCATTGGTCAATTAGAAAGTTTCGAGGACGCGCATTTCTATATCAGTAGCTCTATTCACAGATATAAGGCGACTCACTGGCAACCGCTCCCCGAGCCGCCATGCAAATAACCCTCGACGACATAGACACCATCGCCAGATACATCGGCACTCCTCGCTTCATCGACATCGAAACACTCACCAAACGATATCTCTTTACCAGCCAGCTGATAATGCTTCAGGCAATCAGTAAGGCGAGGTATTGAGCGGAGACTCATCATGATAACCAAGTTGCAAATTATGACCTGGTTCGAAATGAACCGGAAAGGCACAGTCAAGCAGCTCGTTGAGGAGCTCGGCGGAAAGGGCGACCGTGTGGCCGCCATAGTCTGTGGTCTTGTGCGAGAGGGCGCATTGGTACGCTCTGCAAGCACCGGCATGGGAACACGCTGCCGCCTTTATGAACTTAGTGAAGGTAAAACGAGTCGCCAGCGTATCCGCGAATACGTCACTGAACATGGTCCGGTATCGTCCCGCCAGGTTTCAGAGGGCACCGGCATAGATATGGGCGCAGTACAGCGCATTCTCCGTGACGAACACGATTCAGGACGTATTGAGCGCTACAACTCGGAGAAGTGCAGCGAGCACCAGGGTTCATTCCTGTATGTCGCAGCGCATGAGTTATGCAAGTTCGGATGCTCAAACCCCATGACGGCGTTTATCAATCAGCAGCTGCGCGCGGTGCGGCAGGAGATGAGGGTATGAGCATCATAATGCTGGTCTTCATCGGCCTGTGCTTCATGTTCGCGGCCATCGTTAAACAGGACGGCCTGATGTTCACTGACGCGCTGATTCTGCTGCGCAGTGCATTCGTACTGATTAAGCTGGAGAAGAGGAATGAGAAAACAAACTTTTGAAATTCGCACACCGCTAGTCCAGCAAAACGCAATCCGCACCATCCAGCAGCTTTACCCCGACCCGGAAAGACCTCTCATCGTAACCATTCAGGAAAAGACGCGCTCAATAGAGCAGAACAAGCGTCTTTGGGCGACCCTGCGCGATGTGTCTGAGCAGGTCGTCTGGCATGGCATGAAGCTGGATAGCGAAGACTGGAAGCACATCTTCACGGCGGCGCTTAAAGGCCAACGCTCAGCGCCGGGGATTAAAGGCGGTTTTGTCGTGCTCGGCCAGTCGACCTCAAAGATGCGCGTAAGCGAATTCAGCGAGCTTCTGGAGCTGATTCACGCGTTCGGTGCAGAGAGAGACGTCCGGTGGAGTGAGGACGCTCAGGAAGCGATTGAGTGGGCTAAACGAACAGGAAGGAAGGTGACGGCATGACAGACAAATCAAACACGCCAGTTGAGATAAAAGACCTCTGGCAAACCCCGCCGGAAATCTACCGGGCGTTACGGAGCGAGTTCCCGTTTTTCCTTGATGCAGCAGCCAGCCAAAGTAATGCGCTTTGCACCAGGTTCATTGATGAAATGGAAAACACGCTCGAAGCGAATTGGCTCTCGAAAATGCCTATCGGAGTTGGGCGGGCTTACGCGTGGCTGAACCCTCCATACAGTGCACCGATGCCTTTCGTTAAGAAGGCCGCACAGGAGAATGCAGATCACAGTGTTGGCTGCGTGATGCTTCTGCCTGCTGATACCTCTGTCCAGTGGTTCAAAGAGGCTATCAAGACAGCGCATGAGGTCAGGTTCATTACTGGCGGGCGGCTCTCATTTCTGAACGCAAGCACGGGCAAGCCGGTAAACGGCAACAACAAAGGCTCGATGCTCATCATCTGGCACCCGTGGCCGCGAGCTGGCGAATGCCGGATGACGACTGTTGAGCGCGACGAGCTTATGGCGTATGGCCGGAAACGCATGGAGGCGCTGAAATGCGAAAACGGAAAAGCAGCCTAGTCGCTGTAATGGAAAACTGCATATTCATCGTACGGCCCCGCCGAAAGAAGAAACCTGAATTGCCTCCCTCACAAATCCCAACGTATGCGTATACGGCCCACCTTGCTGATGTCCGGTGGCTTCGTCAACGCGCCAGGAGGAAGCATGAACAATGAATACGAGTACGCAGAGCGCTTCGCCGACCTCATGGAAGACATGCAGGGCGATGGCGTGGATGCCATGAACATCCTGATGAATTACCTGATGGGCTTCGTCGAGCAGATGAGCGAGGGCGAAGAAGACAAAGGGCTCATCTGGCAACTGGAAGACAAAGAGCTGGTTATCACCATTGAGCCGGCAGAGACAAACACAGCGAGGCTGCATTGATGGACTATTCACAGTTAAGTGATGATGAAATCAATAACATGGTAGGGCGCGTAGTTTCACAGAGATTTCGCACCGACTACTGCAACGACCCCGGCGCCGCATGGCCGATTATCCAACGAAATGGCATTTCACTCGCCAAATATGAGCACGGGATGTGGCTTGCGTCCTCAGATGCGTACTGGGTTGACGGTGTTGAATGGCAGATTGACGGAGAAACACACCCAAACCCACTCCGCGCCGCCATGATTGTCTTCCTCATGATGCAGGAAAGCCAACATGCTTAACCCCATCCAAACCCAAACCTACGAGCAGCAGAGCATAGCCAGAGCTCTATGCGCAGGATGCAGCAAGCAGCTGGATGCCGATGAGGTATATGCCTGCGGCGAGTGCATCAACGAATGGCTTGTGTATAGAGACCCGAATCATTTTGTGTCGGAGGGTAATGATGACGTGGCTTTATGACATTTTACTAAAACTTTCCATGTTTGCGGCAGAAAGGCTCTACAAGGAAAAGGTTGAACAAGTTGATGTTTGGATGAAGAGCGGGCGACAGGTGTGCTTGATGACAAGGGATAGCGCCGACCAGCTAAAGCGGGTTACCGAAAACCTCCGCGAAGCCTGGACGCCACAGCAAGTTGACGAGCTGAAGGCTGCGATTAAAAAAATCAGAGAGGAGGAAGCTAATGGCTAAATCACCTCGCAGGCGCTGTAAAAACGAAGAGTGCAGAGAGTGGTTCCACCCGGCATTCGCTAACCAGTGGTGGTGTGGGCCCGAGTGTGGCGCAAAGATAGCGCTTGAGCGACGAAACAGGGAGCGAGACAAAGCACTCAAAGCAGCAGAGAAGAAACGACGAAGAGAAGAACAGCAGCAGAAAGACAGACTCAAGATTCGAAAGCTCGCCTTAAAGCCCCGCAGTTACTGGATTAAACAAGCCCAACAAGCCGTAAACGCCTTCATCAGAGAAAGAGACCGCGACCTGCCATGTATCTCGTGCGGAACTTTCACGTCTGCTCAGTGGGATGCCGGTCACTACCGGACAACTGCTGCGGCACCTCAGCTTCGCTTTGATGAACGCAATATCCATAAGCAATGCGTCGTGTGCAATCAGCACAAGAGCGGCAATCTCGTGCCGTACCGGGCAGAGCTTATCCGGCGTATCGGGCTGTCAGCAGTCGAGGCTGTCGAATCTAACCACTATCGCCACCGCTGGACTATCGAAGAGTGCAAAGCGATTAAGGCGGAGTATCAGCAGAAGCTTAAAGACCTGCGCAATTCGCGCGAGGAGGCCGCATGAGCGAAATAAGCAGAGAGGTTTGCGAGGAATATCTCGATGCCCTGGTGACTGTGGAGTTGGCCGCAAAGCTGGCGCAGAAAGACGGGCGCAAGGTTAACGGTGCTATCCGCGCGACGGTGAACGCCTTACTGCCGCGGCTGAGCGACCGGAAAGTGCACGGCATATTCACCGGACTGGCGCGCCAGCCATTCCCGGACGGTGCACTCAAGATGCTGCGCCGACAACTCGATTCAATGGTGGGAGAGCCAGCATGACGACGGTAACAAACATCGCATTAGCTCAGCAGCGCCAGAAGGATAAGGAGATGCTTGAGGCTGTTGAGTGGCAGCTTAACAACGTTCACGAGACCGAGCGGCGCTTAAAGGAAATGCGTAAGGAGCTGGAAAACCGGCTCGGCATCAACAAACCAGAGGGAGGCGATGCAGCATGAACCTGGAAAACGCACTGAAATACCACTTCGCTAAATCGACCATGATAAGCGATTCCCCGCGAGCTACGGCTTCAGACGCATTGACCGGCACTGATATCATGGCAGCTCAGGGAATGGTGCAGAATCGCGCGCAGATGGGCTTTGCGGCGTTTATGGGGAAAATGGGCGTCAGCAGCAATGACCGTGAGAAAGCTATTGAAATGCTGACCCTGTATGCAATTGAGCGCTGCGATAAGGTTGCCGCCTTGCGCAAGCTCGAAAGTGATATTAAGCCAAAGGTAATGCAAGCGCTCGCAACTTACGCCTTTGAGGACTATTCACGCAACGCCGGGAGCACCCGGCAGTGTGAATGCTGCAATGGCGCAGGCTTCATTCATGCGGAAGTCGTGACCATGAAGCACATTGGTCGACCGAATCTCGCGGCCAGAAGGGAGCAGGTGAAAGTGCTGTGCCAGAAGTGCAAAGGAAAGGGTGTGGTTTCTACGGCATGCTCTGACTGCAAGGGGCGAGGGAAGGCGATAAATCAGGAGGAAACAGAAAAGCAGGGCGTTCCAGTGATATCTGACTGCAAGCGCTGCGGCGGCGTCGGCTATCCTCGTTTGCCCTCTACCGAGGCCTTTGCTGCGGTATGCCAAATCACGGATTCCATATCACTCGACACGTGGAAGAAGTCAGTTAAGCCATTCTACGATGCTCTTATCATCAAGTTTGAGGTGGAAGAATCGTGGGCTGACGCACAGTTACGAGAAGTCACCAGGTAAAAACCGAAAATAGCGCATTAATTTGTCGTGCGCTATTTACTTTTCCCGAACCTGCGGATATGATTTCTAACAGTGGAAGTTGCGCACGTTGTTAAGCGCTAAAAACATTAAGCCCTGAGTTAATAGCTCGGGGCTTTTTTATTGGCTCAACCAAAGCAACAGGTGTTCATATGAAAAGCTGCAACGCTACTCAGGGTTTCGATAACCCGACTAAATTTCGTGAAGAGTGGGATCGTCAAACCAAAGAAGCATGAGACGAAACCGGCAAGGGCATTGATGGAACAGGCAGCGTAACCGCGTGGCGGAACAGGCAGCGTAACTGATAGTGCTTTCATTCGTGGGTAACAACTGGCATATCGCCTTAGTAAATCCCATATAGGTGCTGGGTTGATCGCCAGCCGTCAGCTCCACGAAACGGAGCACATAACAGGTAAGGGAACTGAACTTTTTAAGCCAGGTAAGCGCTGGCGTCGGTGCGATTCCGGGCAGTTTCCTTTCCGTTGTGGTGAATGCGCAGGCTGATGCGCGGAAAGAAATGCCCCATTGGTACACGAGGCGAGTTCACCAGACGGGTAAAGCCGCTTGCCGCCGGGACCGATAAGCCGGAGTTCAGCACCGGCCACCACAAACAAATCACTCCAAATATTCAAGGCTCGCTTCGGCGGGCCTTTTTCGTATTAGGCCACAGGAAATCAATCACAGATGAACCCTCACATCCGATGCCTCGCTGGCCTTTCCTAACTACATCACAGCACTTCCATTATCGGAGGTGTGAGAAATGCTACGCATGAATACCAACAACGGATTCTGGTCGTATTTCTGGTCAGGTCTGACGGGATTCTTCGCCATGTTGACTCTTCAGGATGTTCTGTTTGCCCTGGGATTTGTCATAACGGCGACATTCACCTGGCTGACATATCGTTCAAACGACCGAAAGAACAAAGCGGCGATTGAGGAAGACCGCAAGCGAACCGAAATCCTCAAAGCTGCATATGCCCGTGGTGATGTAACGAACATTTCCGATGGTGCCAAAATCGTCAAAGACATCGACCAGGAACTATCGCCATAGGTGAGACCATGCAGATACCAGCGAAACTACGTACTGCACTGGTTGCAGCTGCGGCGGGAGGGGCGTCATTTATCGCTGGCGTCCTGATACAGTACCAGGAAGGCGTTAAGTACAAGCCTTACCTCGACCCTGTCGGCATTCCTACTGTGTGTGCAGGAATTACCGGCCCTGATGTGAAGATGGGCAAGGTCTACACAAAGCAGGAATGCGATGACCTCCTTAACAAGCACATGCAACCGGTTATCAAAGCCGTGGATGCCTCAGTTAAGGTTCCCATTTCTGCATACCAGCGTGCCGCGCTCTACTCATTCACCTACAACGTAGGGGTAAGCGCCTTCCGCTCATCGACGTTGCTTAAAAAGCTCAACAATGGCGACAGAAAAGGAGCCTGCGACGAGCTGCGAAAATGGACATGGGCGGGCGGCAAGCAGTGGAAAGGATTGCAAACTCGAAGGGAGATAGAGCGCTCCATGTGCCTGGCGGAAAGCGAAAATGACCTTTAACTGGAAGATCATCCTCTTCGCCATAATGAGCCTGCTGCTGGCAATCGCTATTGTCATCGCCAGTCATTACCGGTCAGCGCTCAAAGAATCGCAGGCATCTTTAACCAAAGTTAATCGTGAATTAAATCTGGCTAAAGACACCATCAGCGACATGCAGACTCGCCAGCGCGATGTGGCCGCGCTCGACGCAAAATACACACAGGAGCTTGCAAATGCTCAGAGCACTATCAATCAGCTTGAGCGCGATGTTGCCGCTGGTAATAAGCGGCTGCGCCTTGCAGCAACGTGCGGAAAGAACGGAGCGACCGGCTCCCCCGGCGTGGATGATGCTTCCACCGCCGAACTCACTCCAGACGCTCGACAAAATTATTTCCATCTCCGAGAGCAATTAGTCACGGCTGAAAAGCAAATACTTGGTCTTCAGGAATATATTCGCACGGTGGTCTTTGATGAAAAGAGCCAAAGTAACACAAGAAATTGAAGCGTATATTAGGGAACACTTGGAAGTAGACGCCCGTGTATCATCAGGCCTGAAATGGAAGAAAGCACCAAAATTTAACGGTCATATGCTCGGGAAAGAGGCGGGAGTTAAAAACCCTGATGGTTACTACCGAGTTGGCGTAAAAAGACAGAAGCTCTCCACGCATCGGGTAGTTTGGTTTCTGTTAAACGGAGACTGGCCTTTTTGTATTGACCATATAGATGGCAATCAAGCAAATAACTCTCCTGAAAACTTGAGGCCTGTGACTCTTTCAGAAAACCAACATAATCGAATTTGCATGGGCGTTAAATATGACGCCCGGCGTGACATGTATAGCGCAAGAATCACTGTTTCAGGTAAGCGAATCGAGCTTGGGTCATTTAAGAGTCAGAGTGAAGCCTCTCAGGCATACAAGGCCGCAAAAAGAAAACTTCACCCATCTGCTCCTGCTCGCTGTTACCAGTGAAAAGACTCCGCTCAACGGGATTATTTCACCCTCAGAGAGCGAATCGAAACAGTGACCAAACAGGTTAGCTATCTGCAGGACTACATCCGGCAACAATGCCTCAAATAAATTGTGTAACCCCGTAAGGATGGTGATCGCAATCTGGCTGACGGGTAAGCCGTAAGTGGGTTAGCCATTCTGTGAGGAATCGCGAAGCCTGCGACCATGACAACCCCCAAGAAGATTCACCATCAGCAACAAAGCAATATCGGCCTCGCTAATGCGGGGCTTTTTTTATGCGCTTCGCACGCGCAAACACCAATCCCTAAGCCTACAGAAAAGCAAGCCTGAGATTATCCGTAAATGGTGCGTCTTAGGGGACGGCTTAATCTGTGCGACAGGCTTGTTTCTCTATAGGAGCACCAACCTATGCAATATCCAGCAAATGACCATCCGTTAGTAATGACCAGCATTGAAATCGCTGAGCTGGTAGAAAAACGGCACGATAACGTTAAGCGCACGATAGAAAGCCTTATTGAACGGGGCACGATTGCTTCTCCTCAAATTGAGGAAAAGCCCACGGCAGGCCGCCCAGTGAGTTTTTATGTGTTTGAAGGTGAGCAGGGTAAGCGCGACAGTATTATTGTCGTTGCTCAGCTTTCTCCTGAATTTACCGCTCGCCTGGTTGATCGCTGGCAGGAACTTGAAGCCCAACTTAGCCAGCCCGTGAGAATACCGCAGAGCCTGCCGGAAGCGCTACGCCTCGCAGCAGACCTCGCAGAGCAGAATGCCCAACTGGAAAGCAAGCTCGCTATTGCCGCACCTAAAGTCGAATTCGTTGATCACTATGTCGAGGCAACCGGAGCTATGGGATTCCGTGAGGCAGCGAAACTGCTGAAGGTGAAAGAAACGGACTTCCGACTGTTCCTGATAGAGCAGGGAATCATGTATCGCCTGGCGGGGAAATTGACACCCTATGCTCAGCATCTCGATGCCGGCCGCTTCACCATGAAAACCGGAGAGAACCAGAATAACGGCCATGCATTCACCCAGGCCAAGTTCACTCCGCGTGGCATTCAATGGGTAGCCGCATTGCTGGCAGGTCACAATCTTAATGACCAGGCAGCCTAAGAAGAGGTGAGAGCCTCTTTCACAACGGCTTTCATCACAAGGCGCATTTGCGAGTGCGCCTGATGATGGATTAAGCAGAGATCAACCCCTTTTCATATGCCGAACTCAATATTCTGGTGAAAACCTCACTCTGAAGATTGCTGTCGGCAGTATTGAAAACCACATCTGATGTTGGCGATTCAAACGTAAGGGCGCCATCAAAACGCAGGTAGCACTTAAGGATAGAAATCTCCTCTTTGTTAACCAGCGTGAAAAATTCAACTACCGATATTAAATTTTTATCATCAATAATGAATTTATTCCTACTTGCAAAGGAAAATTGAAGTTTAGGCATAGTCGCGCAAAAGCGGCCCTGTTCAATTTTGCCGGTTATTGCGATATGGAAGAAATCACGTACTTCCAAGTAGCTGAAAAGGCTCTCATGAAATGCGGTTGTGACATTATCAAGATGATGGCCGTAATTTTTCAGCGGTGTAGAGATGTCTGCAAGAGTTACGATATTCATATTTATCCTTAAGGACTAAAATGGCACTCACCGACAAGCAAGAAATGTTCTGTCGCGAGTACCTCATCGATTTGAACGCTACGCAAGCGGCTATTCGGGCGGGGTACAGCGAAAAGACCGCCAATGAACAAGGCTCGCAAAACTTAGCGAAACTTAACATCCAGTCCAGAATCTCCGAACTTAAAGCAGAGCGCAATGATCGGGTCGAGGTTGATGCTGATTATGTGCTGAAACGCTTGTTTGATATCGACCAGATGGACGTCGCTGACATCATCCTGGCTAACGGGGAAATTAAGCCGATTAAGGACTGGCCGAAGGTATGGCGCACAACACTTTCTGGAATTGACGTCATAGAGATGGCCGCCGCCGATAGTTCCGCCTTGCTGAAGAAAATTAAGTGGCCTGACAAGGTTAAGAATCTTGAGCTTCTCGGCAAACACATTAGTGTTATGGCATTCAAAGAGCAGGCTGCTCACGAACATACGGGCAAGAACGGCGGCCCGATTGAAGTGGCCGCGCTAACGAAAGATGAATACAAAGCTGCCCGGCGGGAGATGTTGGAGGATGACGACTGCTGAGCAAAAGAACTATGCGCGCCGGATAGAGTGCGAAGAGGACGGGCTTTACTTTGCCCGCTACTTCTTCAAGCAACGTACCGGCGGCAAGATGATAGTGGCGCCGCATCACAAGGTGATACAGCAAACGCTGGACAGAGTGATAGACGGCGAGATTAACCGGCTGATCATCAACGTTCCGCCTGGCTACACGAAAACAGAACTGGCAACCATCAACATGATGGGTCGTGGCCTGGCACTGAATAAACGCGCCAGATTCATGCACCTGTCCTACTCGCACAACCTCGCACTTCTGAACTCATCCACTGCCCGCAGCATGATTAAGTCGCAAGCCTACCAAGCGATGTGGCCGATGGAGCTGCGCGACGATGCTGACAGTAAGGCGATGTGGTGGACGGAGTATGGCGGCGGTGTTTATGCCTCATCGTCAGCAGGACAGGTAACCGGCTTCCGTGCCGGGCATATGGAACCTGGCTGGCAGGGCGCTCTGATTATCGATGATCCGGTTAAACCTGATGACGCCTATTCCGAAACGGTTCGTGACGGCGTAAACAGCCGCTTCAACGAGACGATTAAATCACGCCTGGCTATCGAAACCACGCCGATGATAGTCATCATGCAGCGCATCCACTATCACGACCTGAGCGGCTATCTGCTGCGAGGTGGTAGTGGTGAGATGTGGCACCACCTGAATCTGCCGGTAATCATCGACAACAGCCGGTCTTATCAGGAGCAGTACCCTGAAAATAGTCACGCCATACCAATTGAGCACGGCCTGCCTGATGGTTGGCTCTGGCCGTTCAAACACAACGAGAGCCATCGCACAGCGCTTTTCTCTCATCGCCGAACAGCCGAAGCGCAGTACATGCAGAACCCTCGCAGGTTCAACGCAGAGGGCGCGCTGTGGACAGAGCAGATGATTGCAGCAGCACGCGCCCTGAACATCACCGAACAGCTATCCAGAACGGTTATCGCTATCGACCCGCAAGCAACAAACAGCGAAGAGAGCGATGAAACGGGGATTGTAGCAGCCAGCTCATACGGTGCAGGAGATAAGCGACAGTATTCAGCCGACGGCGACTACAGCGGCAAATATTCCCCTAACGGTTGGGCAACGCGTGCAATGGACGCTTACAAGCAGCATGACGCCGACGCGATTGTGATTGAAACCAACCAGGGCGGTGACATGGCAGAGGACACACTCCGCAATGCCGGGTTCAAAGACCGCATTATCCGCGTCCATGCGAGCAAGGGTAAGTTCGCGCGAGCCGAGCCAATATCCGCTCTGTATGCACAGGGTCGCGTAGCCCATCGCGGCAATCTCTATCAACTGGAAAACCAGCAGATGGAGTACGTGCCAACCACCTCAAAAAAATCACCTGACCGCCTCGATGCGCTGGTATGGGCGATGACCGAATTAAGCGGTTCGGAGCCTATAGGGATGATGATTCCTAAGCGCCTGCAAGGGCGGTAAACTGAAAATGAGGCGTAACTCAATTCCCGCTTGCGGGTTAGATGGGTAGAGTAATGCATCAACCGGATTATCCGGCAGGGCAGGCATGGTGCTAATGCTGAACCTGAGTGCTGGTTCGAGTCCAGCCGCCTCACATATTCAACAGGTCGCTACGGCGGCCTTTTTTATTATCTCAACCATACAGACGAGGACCATATGAGCGGCGTTTATTTCGAATCGAAAAAAATCGGCGATATCTCCTGCACGCAGGTTAAATCTGGCTGCGTTGAGGTGATTGTGAAACAAGTCGGAGATCGCAAAGTCATTAAATCTCAGGGGCGCGGAAATGTCAGGCAGGTGAAAGATATCGCCAGATCATTTCACAAAGCCATTCAATGACGGATAAACCATGACTGACAAATTAACACTGGCCGTCAACCATGCGTTGAACGATGCCAGGCTTGCGCGCGCCCGCATGATGATGGCTAACCCGTCTATGGGTCTGGATGCAAAACGTAGCACGGCGTGGTGCGAATATGGCTTCAAGGAAGATTTAGACTTCCATGACCTCTATAAGCTTTATCGCCGTGGAGGCATCGCTAACGGTGCGGTAAATAAGCTGGTATCCAACTGCTGGAAAACGAACCCTGAAGTTATTGAGGGTGATCCGGATGATGAATCACGCCAGGAATCGACGTGGGAGAAGTCGAGCAAAGAACAGGTGTTCACCCATCGGTTCTGGCGCTCATTCGCCAAAGCCGATACGCGCCGACTGGTTGGTCGCTGGGCTGGCATCCTTCTGCACGTCAAAGACAATAAGCGCTGGGATGAGCCGGTAGTCAAAGGCCGTTCGCTACAGAAGATTACGCCAGCTTGGGCTAGTGCACTGAAGGTCGCCAGTCGTGATTACAACGGCAATGTCACGAAATGGCATTACACAGAAGTGCAGCCTGACGGGGGTAGAGTTCAACGTGACATCCACCCTGACCGAATCCTGATTATCGGTGATATGTCCGATGACGAGATCGGATTTCTGGAGCCTGGCTACAACGCAGCTGTAAGCCTCGAAAAGGTAGAAGGAGGCAGCGGTGAATCTTTTCTGAAGAACGCCGCGCGCCAACTGAACGTCAATTTCGATAAAGAGATTAACTTCAGCAACCTCGCGTCACTTTATGGCGTTAGCGTCACAGATCTGCAGGAGAAGTTCAATGAGGCTGCCGTTGAAGTTAACAGCGGCAATGATGTGCTTCTGACCACTCAAGGCGCGTCTGTTACGCCTCTGGTAACTTCGGTTGCCGACCCTTCACCTACTTACGATGTAAACCTGAAGACCTTTGCGGCATCGGTTGATATTCCCTCTCGCATTCTCGTTGGCAACCAGTCAGGCGAGCGCGCCAGCACGGAAGACCAGATTTACTTCAACGCTCGCTGTCAGTCGCGACGTGGTGACCTGTCATTCGATATCGAGGATATGGTGGACAAGCTGATAGATCTGCAAATCCTGAAGCCGGTAGCCAAGTTCAGCATTGTCTGGGATGACCTTAACGAACAGTCATCTTCAGACAAGCTGGATAGCGCCAGCAAGATGAGCGACATCAACCAGAAGACGCTGGCAACCGGCGAGCAGGTATTTACCGCTAACGAAATCCGCGTTGCTGCAGGATACGAGCCGCTTGGCGAACCGCTGACCGAGGATGACGATGAAGAAAGCGAACAAGCCAGCGAAACCAGCGATATTACCAGCCAATAAGCAGGACCCGACTGGTGTAGACAGGCTGGAGCGCGGCGCAATGCGCGAGTTCAGCAGACGGCTACGGAAAATCGGAAAGGGGTACATAGAGTTACTTAACCGCATACCTTCAGAGCCAGCAGTAAACCAGCGCTACACCTTCCGCCTTGACCAGACACTTCTTTCCATGCTGCTTCAAAACGGTGAATCGCTCGTCGATGACATTTTGTTGCAGGGCGGGGAGTTGAATTTGTGGTTCTGGCAGGACTACGTTTCTACGGCTTATCAGCGAGGAACGGCGCAGGAGTTTAGCAACCTTTCGCAGCAATCCCCGGCATACGCCGCCGACAGGGAAAGCATTGAGAAGATCCTGTTAAGTGACGCCTATCAGTCCCGTCTGATACTGGTCAGGGCGCGCGAGTTTGAAGAGATGAAAGGCCTTAGCAATCAGATAAAGGCTGACCTTTCCCGCGTACTGACGGACGGTATTGGGCGCGGGCTTAACCCTCGCGAAGTTGCCAGAAATATAACCGCTCAAACAGATATCGAGCGCAGCAGAGCCAACCGCATTGCACGCACGGAAATCACTACCGCACTCCGGCGTGCGCGATGGGACGAACATGACCAGGCAAAAGATGATTTAGGCCTTAACGTCATGTTGCTTCATATGTCCGCCTTAAGCCCCACAACGCGACGTACACACGCTCTCAGGCACGGACACCTCTATACCTCGGATGAGGTCAGGGAGTGGTACAGCATCAATGGCAACGCGATTAACTGCTACCTGCCTGACACAGAAGTGCAAGGCAGGTTTGTGGCTGGCTCAAAAACTTACTACAAGGGGATGGTCGTCAAGCTTGTGACTCGTAGTGGTCGCAACCTTACCGTTACCCCTAATCACCCCGTAATGACCGACAGAGGATTGATTGCTGCTAACGAAGTCACGGAAAGAGACAATCTTTTCGCATACAGCAGCAATGTCGAAAATTCTGTTGGGATAGGTGACCTGAACGACCAGCATAGAGTATCCGCAGTTCAGGATGTCTTTAGCTCTCTGGTGGAGTCTGGTCATTCGATCCTTAGATGGGTGAGTGCTGTAGATTTCCACGGCGACGGTAGTTCCTGCAATGGAGAGGTCCACATTGTAAGGTCCGACCGGCAACTGACCATTGCATGCGACACCCATACGAGCAAGATGCTCGATTATTTCGCTCTCAAACATACCAACTCTGTCAGCGCGTTGATTCAGGGATCGCCTTTCTCTGACCTCATCGCTATCGATTTGGCCCCTCCTGACGCCGAGGGCTGCAGCGGTAACAAGTCGCCTTTCTTCAGGCGTGGCAAGCGAGAATCGGTTTATTGCAGCAGTACTTTTTCCTCTGCGAACAATTCCAGCAGCTTCGAGCCGTCGCTTAACAGCGCTGCGGGAAGCACCAATCTTTCTGGAGATAGCCTGCTCAGAGAGGCCGGACTTATAGAGATTGACGATGTTGTCAGTGTCGAGAGGTATTTCTTTGAAGGTCATGTTTACGATCTCGAAGAAGTGTCAGGCCTTATGATAGCCAATGGAATAATCGCAAGCAACTGTAAATGCACTCAGGTCACCGTTCTGGTTGATGAGAAGGGCGTTCCGCTCAACTCCAGCGTTATCGATATTGCCAAAAAAGAGTTTGCTCAGACATGGGGCAAGCGCATGGCCACAAATAAATCACATCACTGCTGCAAACACGCGGCATAGACAAGAGTAATCACCCATGACAATGCAGGTTAACGTCACCACAAAGGTGAACAGTCAGTCTATTCGCCGTGAAACGTATAACGGGCGCGAACATCTGGTTCTCCCCAGCTATACGCTGCCGGCGAACGTAGTAATGAACGGTGGTCTTTACCCCGCATCAGAAATCGACGCGCACTATCAGGGGCTGGAAGGCACTCTGGCACCATTGGGTCACCCAACGGTCAATGGTCAGTTTGTATCAGCTTTCTCTCCTGAGGGAATCAACGTAGGCCACATCGGCGCATGGAACCGCAACGTGAAGAAATCCGGCAATCGGGTTTATGCGGAGAAATGGGTTGATGTTCAGGTTGCCAATCAGAGTGAGGGTGGGCGTGAACTTCTGGAGCGCGTTGCAGCGATTGAGCGCGGCGATGATGTACCACCCATTCATACCAGCGTTGCAGTATTTCTCGACCAGCTTGAGGCAAGCGAGCAACAGAAGGCTCAGGGCATTGAATGGGTTGCCAAAATCAACGCAATGGACCATGACGCCATCCTCCTTCATGAAGTCGGTGCGGCACAGCCAGAGCAGGGCGTTGGTCTGATGGTTAACGCTGACCAGGCAAAGTCCATCAAAACCAACTCTGGCGCACTGGTAGGCGAGTCCTACCGCGAACGTGAACGCCGCCTTGAGAAAGCTGCCCGCGACAAATTTGCGACCGGGCCTGACGATTACGCATGGATTGCTGACTTTACCGATTCACAGGCGATTGTCATCCGTAACGGCGGTGATGCACAGGTGTACGGGTATACCAGTGATGGCGGGCAGATCACCTTTGACGAAACAGGCACCAAAGTGGCGCGCCAGGAGTCATGGGTCGCAATTGTAGCCAACAAATTCAAATCTCTTTTCACACCGCAGGACGCTCCTGCAACAAACCACAAAACGGAGGGCGACATGCCTTTAACCAAAGAAGAACTGGAACAAATCGGCAGCATGATTGGTGAGGCTGTGGCTACCAATACGGAGAAGGCAATTAAGCCGCTTTCCGAGAAGGTTGAAGCGCTACAGGCCAACCAGGAAAAGCTGACAGAAACCCTGACCGCCAACTCTCGCGCTGAAGAACAGACCAAGCGCGCCGCTGTGGCTGCTAAGCATGGCGAAGTCGTAGCTAACGCGCTGTCAGGCGAAGCGCTAGATGCAATGTTTAAATCCTTGGGTGAAGCCGCTCCGCTGGGTACTAACTCTGCACAGAACCAGGCAGAAACCGGCGCGCCTGATTACAAAACCTACTTTGGAGGTGCTGCGTAATGGCACGTTATCGTCGAATCAATATTGACGGTCAGTCGCTGTACAAGACCGAAACCCGAGTGGTCGCTGCTGATACCCTGCCGGGAACTGCAGTAGTCATTAATGGCGACAACGAGTTTGCACAAGCAACTGCTCTGACTGGTCGTCTCTACATCGTTGAAACCGGTTATCACCAGGGCCTGACCGTTAATGAGCCAATCCCTGCCGGTGATTCTGCCGTCGGCAACTATCTGGAGGAGGGTCGCGAACTGGCGCTACGGTGTGCTGCTGGCACCTACGCAAAAGATGACCCGATCAAGCTTGGCACTAATGGTCAGTTCACCAAAGCGAGCGCCGACACTGACTCAGTGATTGGCTACAGCCAGGATGACGTAACCATCGCCGCCAGTACTACCGATTTAATCCGCGTACGCGCTCGCGTAGGCACCGTTGCCGCAGCAGCTGGCGCTTAATCAGGAGAATAAGAATGTATTTTACCGCTGAAACACTGGCTGCTAACAGCCGACTGCGCGGACACTGGAACGAGCTGTGGGCTAACCGCAACATCTTCAATCAACAGCATGACATGATGGTTAATGCCTACCGACCAAGCATGACCGCAGAAATGCTGGCGGCTAACGCTGTTGGCGGTTTTACCCGCGAATTCTGGGCTGAGATTGATCGCCAGATCATCCAAATGCGCGATCAGGAAGATGGCATGGAAATTATCAACGACCTTCTGGCTGTCCAGACCGTACTGCCTATCGGCAAAACCGCGAAGCTCTACACCGTTTCCGGTGATATTGCTGATGACGTATCAATCAGCATCGATGGTCAGGCACCATATTCCTTCGACCACACCGAATACGGCGGCGATGGCGACCCTATTCCGGTGTTCACTGCAGGTTATGGCGTTAACTGGCGTCACGCTGCAGGCCTGAGCACTGTTGGTATTGACCTGGCGCTGGACTCGCAGGCTGCCAAGATGCGCAAGTTCCACAAAAAGCGCGTCGGGTACTACCTGAATGGCGATGACAGCATTTCTGTCGATGGCTACAAAGGTCAGGGCATCCGTAACCACCGAAACACTGCGAAGATTAACCTCGGCAGCGGCGCTGGCGGCGCGAATATCGACCTGACTACGGCCTCACCGGCTGACATGCTGGCATTCTTCGGCCCGACTGGTGCTTTTGGCCTGACTGCTCGCCGTAACAAAGTTGCTGCCTATGATGTTCTGTGGGTGAGTTCTGAGATTTGGGCAAACATGTCCAAGCCTTACCTCATCAACGTAAACTCGGGCAGCAACGCTCTGGTAAGCGGCACTGTGGCTGATGCGATCTCTCGCTTCATTCCTGCCAAGGAGATCCGCCCGACCTTCGCGCTAAGCGGCAATGAGTTCTTCGGATATCAGCGTCGCCAGGACGTAATTTCACCGCTGGTAGGCATGGCTGTAGGCGTAGTTCCGCTGCCGCGTCTGATGCCGCAGAGCAATTACAACTTCCAGATCATGTCTGCAGAAGGCTTGCAGATTAAGAAGGACGGCGAAGGCCTGTCTGGTGTGGTTTACGGCGCTAATCTGGCATAAAGGATAAATCATGGCTGATAAATACGAAGTAACCCGTCCTTGGCATGGTGTCTCTTTAGGCGAAGTGGTTGAACTGGAAAACCTGCACCCTTCGTTGAAATCTCATGTCCGTAAGCTTTCCGGTAAGGCGTCAGCAGAGCTGACTCCGGCGACCCCTGATGCATCTACCGATAAGCAGGCCCGCAAGCAGGCTATCACCAAGCGCCTTGATGATCTGGGCATTGAGTACAAAGGCAATATGGGCGTCGACAAGCTCGCAGGCCTTCTGCCAGAGGGCGAGCTGGATAAGCTTTTCCCTGCTGAGTAACAGCCGCCGCGATGGCGGTTTTTTTATGCCCTCTGCGGAGGGCTATATCTGAGGTCAGCATGATAACCACAGCACAGGCGAAGGAATACCTATCGTCGGTCGGCATCACGCTGCCCGACTTTATTCTTGACGCGCTGATTGAGCAGGTGAACAGCATTCAGGAATGTCTTGATGCTCATTACCCAGCTGCGACAGCGCTGCTAATTCAAATGTATTTGTTAGGACTGATGGGGCTGGGGCAGGGCGATCGCTATATCAGCTCTCAGACAGCCCCGTCAGGTGCCTCAAGGTCGTTTCGATATCAGTCGTTTGCGGATCGGTGGTCAGGATCTCTGTCCTTACTGCGAGGGCTTGATAAGTATGGCTGTGCAACCTCGCTGATTCCCCCAGACCCCAGTAATAAGGCTTTTGCAGGCATCTGGATAGGGAAAGGTGGATGCATGTGTAACGGTGAACGCTAATGACGTGGATATCCGTTAAAAATCGACTCCCGCGGTCATTCGAGCGCGTATGGGTACTTACTGAAACAGGTCGGCAGACCACCGGATACGTTAAATCGGATGGGGAGTGGTTTATTAACTGCCCGCGCATCCGGGAGAGTGGTGCGAAGGTGCTGCGCTGGAGGGAATAAGAATGTCAGAGTTGGCCCGCTGGTCATACACCGGCAAAGCGACGTTTTGGAAGCGACTGGAAGGCCAGAATGACTATGGTGATCCGTTGGGTTTCGCAGCTCCGGTGGTCATCGATTGCGGCTATGAAGGTGGGTTGAGCAAGCGGCTCGGCGATATTGGTTCAGAGCGAGTAATCAAAAACACCTTCTGGACGGAATTCGCCGATGCGGATATGGGGGATTACATCCTGATTGGCGTGTCTACCGAAGCAGACCCTGTTCAGGCTGGGGCTGATGAAATACTCCAATCTATAAGGGATGAAGACACGTTCGACCGCCTTATGGATGACTACGCGATAATTACCGGAGGCTGAGCATGGCTGGAAAAATCAGAGGCATAAGCCAGGCTAAGGCCAATCTTGAAAAACTCATTGCTGATGTTCAGGGAAGAAAAGCAATAAGAGCGATAAAGAGCGCGCTCATTATTGGTTCATCACAGGCATCCGTATATACGCCTATCGGTGACACCTCCACGCTCATCAATAGTCAATATCAGGAACTGGATGTAAACGGCACTCGCCTGACTGGGCGCGTTGGGTATTCAGCCAACTATGCGGTCTATGTTCACGATCCCAACATCCCACAGAAATTCCGCCGTGCAACTGCAAGGAAGGAGTTCCTTACAAAAGGGTTTGAGGATACCCGAGAGCAAATCGACCGGGTTATGAAACAGGAGTTGTCGCTATGAACCCTCCGATGCATACCCGGCTGCGTGATTATTTTGTAGGTGCCGGGCTTACCGCTGGTTTTACAACCCAACTCCTTATATGGAATGACACCGGAAACATGTCAGAGCGTTTTATGGTATTCCGCCCTAACGGCGGCTCTTCCATACGCAATGAACTAGGGGCCGAATATTACGTGTTAGTAGATGTTATCGGCGCAAAAGGAGGGAATGGATATTTAGACACTTCGGTGCAGCAAATTATCCAGCACGTGCAATCAGACCCTCTGCCAAGCAACTGTATTGGCTATATCGAAAATTTCGGCGGTATCCCCGCTCCAGTCCTAACAGCTGAAGGTCGCCTCATCTATCGGCTGCAATTCGCTATTAAATATGGTGAGTGAACTGTATAATTAACCAGTGGCTAGGCTGATCACCGAAGGCCCGGTTTCGTCGCCGGGTTGCCACACCCACCAAACGACGAGCAACTTTGACGAGGTTGTGCATGAGTATTTCGGAAGAGAAGATTTTACCTCTCGATTATTTACGAGAGTGCTTGTCTTACTGTCCAGAGTCTGGTGTGTTGACATGGAAATCTAGGCCTCTGTCCCATTTCCCTGATGGTAACGATGGTGGATTCAACAGAAGGTTTTCGAATCGAAGAGCTGGATCTGTATTGCGAGATCACCTCGCGGTCCAAATCATGGGTGCCAAGCACTATGCGCACAGATTGTGCTGGGCCTTGTACTATGGAAGCTATCCAGTTGGGTCAATCGACCATATCAATGGTGATGGATTTGATAATCGTATATCCAACCTTAGAGAGGTTACCCATCGAGGAAATACCCACAATCAGAAAACCCGCATAACTAATAAAAGCGGATGTATGGGGGTTACCATAAGGCCTGACACTGGGAAATATAGAGCAAGAATAAATACGCCAGCAGGCAGAAAGCATTTGGGTGATTTTAATTCACTTGAAGAAGCTATTTCAGCCAGAAAAGAAGCAGAAAAAAAGTACGGATATCATGAAAATCACGGTCGATAAAGGCCAAAATCACCAACTAAGGTCGCCAAATGGCGGCCTTTTTTATTACAAAAGAGGTAACTATCTATGCAAGGCTGCTCTACTGATAACAGCAAGCTTTTCGGTCGTGCCGTTGTGTTAGAGGTGGCTTTGGGCTGCCCTGATGCCGTTCCTCCGGAAAGCGAGCGAAAAGCGCTCATGGCTGGAACATCAAAGGGATTTGACTTTAGCCCAAACACTGTAACCAGCGATGCTGATGATACGAAGGGCTACGTTGAAAACATCGTAACCAACTCGGATTTCACCATCAGCTTTGAAGGTGAGGTTCGCAAGCGCGACAAGCTGGATCAATTCGGAGTTGGTAAGTTTATCAAATACTACAACGATGAAGTGAAGGCTGGCCGCCAGCCTACCATCTGGGTGTTCATGGATTATGGTCCGGTGCAATTCCAGGGTTACATGGTTATTACTGCGCTCAGCTCGGATGGTGGCAGTAATGACATTGTAACGCTATCTACCGAGTTCAAGGTTTCCGATTCGGATACGATTGATGTTCAGGAAACGCCTGATGAAGTACCTGTTACCGGCGTCACCGTATCGCCACAGACCACATCTGTAGTGGTGGGATCAACCCGGCAACTGACCGCGACTGTTTCCCCGACTGATGCGACAGACAAAACCGGCGTATGGACATCTTCCGATCCGACTAAGTTCACTATCAACAGCAGCGGCCTGATTACTGGTGTAGCGGCTGGTACCGGCACGGCAACATTTACCACCAATAACGGTGCTAAAACGGCGCAAACAGCAGTGACCGTCACCGCTTCGTAACCATTCCAAAGGGCGGTTACGGTCGCCCTTGATAATGATTATGGAGACAACATGACCCCGCTTAAAGAGATTGGTGAGTGCCTCATCAGCGTTGATGGTGAGGATTATTTCTTCCGGCCTTCATTTGTGAACATGTCACGCATTGGTGAGCCAGATGAAATCGTACAGGTGTTTTACGACCTGCACAACGATGAAGTAACCAGCCTTGTGAGTCGAGCCGTTGAGGCTTACGGATACGTTCCGCAATGGCTGATAAGCCACATCAAAAGCACCAGTTACGGCCGCAAGGCGTTTCTCGCTTCAGTGGTTGTTCTGAATGCCTGTTGTGACAAAGACGCTGGCCCGTTGACCGGCGTATTCCATCCCTCTAAAGGCAACGGACGCACATTCAAGATTCGCAAAGGCGCGCTGCCTGAATCTGACATGCTGCTGATTGCGCAGTCGCTGATAACCCATGGCGTTATCGGCAAGGCGAAAGTTCGAAAGCTCCAGCGGCATGAAAGCGGAGAGACCAGCACAGAGTTCCGCGCTGTTGATTACATCGTGGCCGCGCAGGCGCATTTCGGCATGACTGAGCAGGAAGCTGGAAATCTGACGATGACCAAGTTTCAGATGCTGCTGGCAACCAAATACCCTGAACAGAAAGGCTTTACTCGCGAAGAGTACGATCAAGTAGCAGATGATTATCTTGCCAGGAAGGCAAAGCGCCTGGCTAATTCAGCGTAGCCCACTCAGGCGGGCTTTTTGTTACTCAGGTAGCGATTTCATAACACGCTCTGTTTCACGAGCTTCGAATCTCGATGTCCAGCCACAGGAGTCACAATGGTACGGAAAATCATCAAATCCACTACCGACTTGTTTATGACAGTTGGGGCAATAAACCGCGTCGACGTATCCACCAGAGGGGTTTTTTCTAAAGGCCGCTCCCATATGCTCGACAAACTGCTCTTTTGCCCGGTAAGCCTCTATCTGCTTCGCAAGTTCTACGCATTTGGCTTCCGCCTCGGCAAGTTTTTGCTCGGTGGCAGCATGGGCTTTCTGAAGTACGTCAATCTGCTCGCCGATGAAAGCGATACGCTCGCGCAACACCTCGTTGCTTTGAACCACAGAAAGGGCTCCGAGGCCACTTTTAAGAGATGTAATAAGTAAGCCAATATCCATAATTATTTTTCCTTGCTGTGCATTTTATTTAATGTTTCAAGAAGCGCCTCTTTAAACTTTTCAGCTTCACGTGTGGCGAATTCCTCCTTGCTACTTACATTTTCGGAAACAGCATCAAGCAGAATTTGAACAATTTCGGCATTCATAGACCTCCTGTTGTTCTTTGCACGCAACCTTATCTTCTCTTTTAACTCATTGGAAACGCGGATGTTTATCTGCGGCTCTTCTCTAGACATGATGCCTCCGTGGTGTAACCGTAATACTACCCTTGCATCACAGTCCTCACAATGGTATAACGGTTATATCAAATTGATATGGAGGTAGTATGATAGTTCCGTCAGATGCGCCTAAGTACAACCTGCGGATTCCCGCAGAGATTAAAGAGATTATCGAGAAATCAGCTAAAGATGAGGGAAGGTCGGTAAATAGCGAAATTGCAAAGAGGTTAATGGATAGCTTGAAACGTGATGGATTACTTTAACCCGAAATGTTGAAGCCCCAACTACTTGCGATAGTCAGGGCTTCGGATGTTAGTCAATCTTGAGGAAAAACCAACATGACAAGTATAGCGATTCTTGAAGCAGTTAACACCTCTTACGTTCCGTTTAACGGTCAGCAGATCGTTACCGCCATGTCGGCAGGTGTTGCGTATGTGGCTATGAAGCCTATCGTGGAAAACCTTGGGATGAGCTGGTCAACTCAGGTTCGTAAACTGACTGCCGATAAAGGTAAATTCAACTGTGTTCATATGAACATGGTTGCGACAGACAGCAAGTTGCGCAATGTTTTGTGCCTTCCCCTTAAGAAACTCAACGGCTGGCTGTTCAGTATCAACCCTGAGAAAGTGCGTGCGGACATTCGTGACAAGCTAATTCAATACCAGGAAGAATGCTTTACAGTCTTGCACGACTACTGGACAAAAGGGGAAGCTAAGAATCCTCGCAAGAAAACAACCGCCGAAGAGCGCACCCCACTGCGTGACGCTGTGAACATGCTGGTTGGCAAGAAAGGACTGCGTTATGACGATGCATACAATATGGTTCATCAGCGGTTTAACATCGACAGCATTGATGAGCTGGAGATTGACCAAATTCCCCTGGCGGTAGAGTACATTCATCGTATTGTTCTTGATGGCGAGTTCTTGGGCAAAGAAACTGGAGTTGAAGAAGGTTTCAAAGTTAGCCTTCCTCACGAAGGTCGCTGGCTGGTCTACTTCCAAAATGGCTCGCCCCAGTTGATGAATATCAGCGGGCACAATTGCATACAGGACCAGTACATTCGAGACATGCGCAGGGATGTTATGCAGTTGGTGGATGTGTTGATGGAGTTCTCTGGCAGAGCGCTCATCATGACTGGCGATGAAAGCCCGTCACGGCTTAAATATCCTCTTATTAAGCATTAGTGCTGCAATGATTAATCAAGCCCGCCCCGGCGGGTTTTTTGCTACCAAAAATGGCGGGTAAGTCATGCGGTCTTATGGTGTTAAGATGTTTCTGATTGCAATCAATGGAAACATAAAAAATGAAAAAGGCATTGGCTTTAGCCGCAGTAGTAATGTTGTTGGCAGGATGTAGCTCACGCGTGGCCGATTTGACCGTGGCAAGCACAAAAAACTACAACCTCAATTCAAACAATTTCGTTAAAGGTGCTCGCGTTCAGGGAGAAGACTCAGCTCCAGTAGTATTTTTCCCTCTCGGCATTCCAAATGTGAAGACTGCTATCGACAGAGCGATTGAGAAGAATCGTTGCTCAGTTGCGCTTTCTGATGTCGTTGTGACTCAGTTCAACCACTCTTTCCTGTTCGGTAAGTTTGGCTTTATTGTTGAAGGGACTGAGGTCATTGACCGTCGCCAGCCAGGTTGCGAGAACGCGAGCTAAAAAATAGCCACCTTCGGGTGGCTTTTTTGTATCAGTCGCTATGCAATCCTCCGCAAGTTTCCCTCCCGCTGGTTGATATGTGATCGCATTTTGATAGGATTCAATCTCTTTAATAGAGAGGATTTCCCTATGAGACTGTTTTTGGTTCTGGCAACTTTCCTGGTGTCTCAGGCAGCATATGCTGCCAGCGATGCGGAAATAGTAAAATTTGTGGAAAAAGAGGCAAAAGAAACCTTCTTTCCAAAAGATGTTAAAGTTAATTCTTTATCTGAAGTCAAATTTTACCCAAACCAAGAAGATTCGGCTTACGCAAGAATGGGTAATGTATGCGGAAAAGCGTCCGTACAGAACGCAAACAAATCAGCGGAGCTAGTTTTTATTGCCCCAATTGTCGAGAAGGCCAGCCGCATACATATTGAAACCCCGACACTATACGATTTGGACTCTCAGGGAGATATGGCCCGAAGAGATTTAAAAATTAGATGCAATTAAAAAGAACCCGCCAAGTGCGGGTTTTTTGTTTTCTGGAGATCACCAATGGCCGGAGATAAGCAGTTAGGCAATATCGTCTACCAAGTGGAAATGGATGTTGCTCAACTCATTGCAGCGCAGCAAAAGGTTAACCAGCGCCTTGACCAAATGGATGGTAGCTTTAACAAGTCATCACAATCAGCCGGTCGTTTCGAGGGGGCATTAAATAAGGTTGGTCTTGCTATTGCTGGCGCTTTCACAATAGAAACGGCCAGGCGGTTAATCGAAATTGGCGATCAGATGAATACCCTGCAAGCCAGGGTTGCGCGCCTTAGTCCAAGCGTTGAAGCTGCCAAAGAGTCAATGAAGGCATTGTCTGCCATTGCCTCTCAAACCGGGAATAGCCTTTCAGATACTGAGCGACTTTGGGAGACTCTCACCTCAGCGCTGAAAGAAACAGGGGCAACAAATTCGCAGATTCTTTCCCTGACTGACACACTTCAAAAAATAGGCACTATCGGCGGGTCGTCTGCTGAGGAAATGTCTAATGCCCTGCGACAGTTCGGGCAGTCAATTGCAGGTGGCGTTGTTCGTGCTGAAGAGTTCAACTCTATCCTGGAGCAAATGCCTGAGCTGGCAAGGCAGATAGCTGCTGGTTTAGGTATTTCGATTGGTCAGTTAAGACAACGGATGCTTGAAGGCAAGCTAACCGCTCAGGACGCGCTAAACGCTATCCAGAAACAGTCGGAGAGTGTTAACGCTGAATTCGACAAAATGCCAGTTAGCATCGACAGAGCTAAAAACAGTCTCGATGTTGCCTTTAAAAACGCAATAAGTGATCTCAACCAAGCAATAGGTCTGACATCCACACTTGCCGGATTAATGCAAAGCGTTGCTGATAACCTCAACTTCTATAATAGCAACGTTGGCGAATCATCTCGGATGAATAAGCTAATTAGCGATCAGAAAAAATACAACGAGGAACTAAGCGATTCAAAAAGATGGTATGAGACAGAGTCGATTTACCAAATTCGAAGAAAAGAGGCTGCAAATCAACTAAAAATTGTTGAGGGGGAGATAGCTCATATTAGAGCAAAGGCTGCAGCTGAGGCTCAAAAAAATCAAAAATTCACTGCACCTCAGTCCAAAGGTGATGATGCTGCTACCCAAAAGCTTGTCAAAAACTCTGAACGCAGATTAGCACTAGCCAAACTTGAAGGTGAGGCTCGCGCACGGTTGCAGGCTCAATATGATGCGGCCGATGCCGGGATTACTGACCAGAAACGCGTGAAGGCACTTCAGGACGAGTATGCCGAGACATACCGGGTAACTGAAGCAAGAAAGCAAAGTAACAAAGAGGGCAAGCAGTCAGCCAGCCAGGCGGAGAGAAACGCAAAAGTTCTGGAGGAGTATAGGCAAAAGGCAAGCCTCTCAGCTGACTCGACTGCGGATCTTTCTCGAGAGCAGGCAATTCTTGCCGCCAGGCAGAAATTAACCAATCCAACACCTCAACAAATTGCTCAGGTTGAGCGTGATGCGGCGGCGGCCTGGGATAAGGCGGCGGCTCTAAAAGCACAGAATGCAGTGCCAATTCTAAAGGAAAACGCTAATTACGAAGAGCAGAAGAAAGCACTTGAGAGCCTGAAGGGACAGAAGGATGCTAACGGTCAGCTAATCCTATCTCAGGAGCAATACAATCAGGCATCTGAAAAGCTTGAGCAAGACCACCAAGTGGCGCTTGCCAAAATCAGAGCGCAACAGGTTGTAACTCCACAGCAGTCAGCTATAGGTGAGGTTGATCCTGTCCAGAGACTTGCAAACCAGCACGCTCAGGAGTTGGCGTTAATCCAGCAGTTTGAGCAGGAAGGTTTGTTAGCTCACCAAAATGCACTGGCCCTCAAAAATGCTGCGGATACGCAGTATGAGCAACAGAGAACTGCGGCGCAATGGGAACTCCTGAGTCAACAGAGCCTTGGTTATAACATGCTTACCAGTGCTGTTGATGCTTTTTCGGGTAACGCCTCAAATGCTCTTACTGGCCTGCTAACTGGCACAATGGATGCCCAGGATGCGATGAGGTCGCTTGGCAACACGATTTTGAACAGTGTCATCAATAGCATGGTTCAAATGGGTGTTGAAGCGCTCAAAAACATGATCATCGGCCAGACGATTGGTGCCGCATCTTCAGCAGCATCAATGGCTCAGGCAGCCCTTGTTTCTTCTGCATGGGCTCCGGCAGCCGCAATGGCTTCATTGGCAACTCTTGGCGGTAATGCCGCTCCTGCTGCTGCAGGCATTACTTCAACGGTCGGGTTGG